>NZ_CP178577.1:0-3833884 GCF_051122595.1 Vibrio sp. K4 | reverse complement strand
ACTCTTCTTTGTGACTCACATCACTTCGGAAGAGGCGGCCATTCTAGCGAGATAATTTCCTGTGTCAAACACTTTTTCAAATTATTTCGTTTTTCTTTCTGACCTTGTCGACTTCGCTTTGAAGCCTTGTGAGCTCTGCCCTGTCGACAAGGAGGCATTATAGAGATCGCGCTCACATTGGCAAGCGTTATTTTGCAAAAATTGCAAAAACAATGGTTAAGCGACGACTTTTCGATCAAAGCCTTATTTATCCAACTTTACCCATAGATAGCGAACAACTTATCCACAGAGTTATCCTTTTTACCCTTATTTTTAGCCTCCATAAACAAAGAAAGCTGCTTTGCAGCAGCTTTCTTTGCTAGACCTGAACACGGCTTTTACGGGCTTAACAACTAAATGCCAGAACCATCTTGTTCATTATCGTCATCTTCATGTAATCCACATTCACGTTTTAAGCCGAAGAAGCGCGTTTCTTCTTCTGACATTCCCGGTTCCCACTTTCTCGTTGTATGCGTATCGCCTACTGAGAGGTAACCTTGCTCCCACAACGGGTGATAACTCAAGCCATGTTCTTCTAAGTAGTAGTGGACATCTTTATTCGTCCAGTCGATCACTGGTAAGAATTTAAATACGCCATTTTGGATTGATAAGATTGGTAGACCAGCACGAGACTGACTTTGCTCTCGACGCAGCCCTGAGAACCAAGTTCCAACGTTTTGCTCTCGCAGAGCTCGTCGCATTGGTTCAACCTTATTTATCTTGTTGTACTTTTCAATTCCCTCGACGCCTTGTTCCCAAAGTTTTCCGTAACGCGCTTCTTGCCAATGGGCACTTTCTTTTGCTCGGTACACTTTAAGGTTGAGGTTCAGTTGCGCTTTCAGCTGGTCGATAAATTGATAAGTCTCTGCAAATAGATAACCTGTGTCCGTTAGGATGATAGGGATATCAGGTTTTTGTTGGGTCACAAGATGGAGCATCACTGCAGCTTGGATACCGAAACTGGATGAGACAGCGAACTCCCCTTCCAAATTATCCAATGCCCACTTTACTCTCTCTTGTGCCGAAAGCTGTTCGAGCTCGACATTGATTTGAGCAAGACGGAGGATTTGCTCCGTCTTAGTTAATGTCAGTAACTCTGCTAGCTCCAGTTTGGACGCTACAGAATCAAGCATGGAAGTCCCTCTTTGATACTAACACTTCTTGGATAATGCCAGCTCGAATCGTGAAGTCACCAAATGCTTCGCCTTCTTCACGTTCAGCAGCCCAACGAGCCACCAGCTGATCAATCTCTTCTAAGATTTGCTTATCCGTAATGTTCTCTTTATACATCTTCGGTACTCGAGTACCACCGCGGTTACCACCTAGGTGTAAGTTGTATCGACCTGGTGCTTTACCAACTAAGCCGATTTCTGCCAGCATTGCTCGACCACAACCATTTGGACACCCTGTTACTCGTAGAATGATATTGTCTTCTTCAGGTAAACCATGCTTTTCTAGAATACCTTCTACATCGGTTACGAACTGAGGTAGAAAACGCTCTGCTTCTGCCATTGCTAATGGACATGTTGGAAACGCCACACACGCCATCGAGCTCTTACGTTGTTCACTTACGCCGTCATCCATCAAACCATGTTCACGAGCAATCTTCTCGATCTTCGCTTTTTGGCTTTTTGGTACACCAGCAACAATCAGGTTTTGGTTTGCTGTCATGCGGAAATCGCCTTTATGGATTTTGGCAATTTCAGCAACACCCGTCTTAAGTGGTTTACCTGGGAAATCTAATAGACGGCCGTTTTCGATGAAGAGTGCTAGGTGATGCTTACCATCAATACCTTCAACCCAACCGATACGGTCACCACGTTCCGTGAATTCGTAAGGGCGACTTTGCTCAAATTTAACACCGGCACGTTTTTCTACTTCCGCTTTAAACACATCACTACCGACACGATCTAATGTGTATTTGGTTTTTGCATTCTTACGGTTAGAACGGTTACCCCAATCACGTTGAGTTGTTACTACAGCAGCGGCAACATCAAGTGTTTTCTCTAGTGGGATAAAACCAAAGTCATCCGCTCTACGTGGATAAGTTGACGTATCGCCATGCGTCATCGCTAGACCACCACCAACAAGCACGTTAAAACCAACCAGCTTGCCATTATCTGCAATCGCTACGAAGTTAAGATCGTTAGCGTGTACATCTACGTCATTTTGCGGTGGAATAACCACTGTGGTTTTAAACTTACGTGGTAGATAGTTCTTACCCA
Organism: Vibrio sp. K4; assembly: GCF_051122595.1. NCBI lineage: Bacteria > Pseudomonadati > Pseudomonadota > Gammaproteobacteria > Vibrionales > Vibrionaceae > Vibrio > Vibrio sp. K4. The sequence continues at coordinate 3,831,620 of NZ_CP178577.1, read as the reverse complement.
GAATCGGTTCGTCTTCTTCCGTGCTTTCTACTTTTTCACCGTCCAACCAAATCTCTGCATAAGCACGTGTCTTCGGTAGTAGATGCTCGCTGATCTTCTTCGCCCATTCGTAAGCTTCTTGGTGTAGCTCCGACTCCACTGGATTAGTGGTACACAACACGTTACGGTTAACGTCACCCGCAGTTGCAATCGAGTCAATACCAATGCTGTTTAACGTTTGGTGCATCAACTTGATATTTGGTTTTAGCACGCCATGGAACTGGAACGTTTGACGAGTAGTAAGACGAATACTTCCATATAAAGAGTGCTCGGTTGCAAACTTGTCGATCGCTAGCCATTGCTTTGGTGTAATGATGCCACCCGGCATACGTGCACGAAGCATGACGTTGTGCAGCGGCTCCAACTTTTGTTTAGCACGCTCGTTACGGATATCGCGGTCATCTTGCTGGTACATTCCGTGAAAACGAATCAATTGGAAGTTGTCTGCAGTAAAGCCACCAGTAATACGGTCTTGCAGATCTTGTTCAATCGTTCCACGCAGTAAATTACTTTCTCTTTTAAGGCGCTCATTATCCGAGAGTGGACCAAGCACCTCACCTAATACTTCTTGGCTGTTTGATTGTTGATTCGCGCTCATTAGTACACATCCCTTTGGTAACGTTTCGCTTTACGTAGATCGTTGATAAATGCTTCGGCTTCTTCACGAGATAGCTTGCCTTGTTGCTCGGCTACAAATACCAGCGCATCGTGAACATCTTTTGCCATACGAGTGGCATCACCACATACATAGATGTAGGCACCATCTTGAATCCATTGCCACACTTGTTCAGCGTTTTCTAGGATGCGATGTTGAACATAAACCTTCTCTGCTTGGTCGCGACTAAACGCAACATCAAGGCGAGTCAGCAAACCTGACTTGAGGTACTTCTGCCATTCAACTTGGTAAAGGAAATCTTGAGTAAAGGTACGGTCACCAAAGAACAACCAGTTCTTACCTTCCGCGTCACGGTTATCACGCTCTTGAATAAAGCTACGGAAAGGCGCAATACCAGTACCAGGACCAACCATGATGATTGGTGTGTTGTCATCTTGTGGCAGTTTGAAGTTATTGTTGTGCTCAACAAACACTTTCACTTCACCACCTTCTTCTAGACGTTGAGCGAGGAAACTCGATGCTCCGCCATAGCGTTTTTCATCACCTTTGTCGTATTCAACCAAGCCTACGGTTAGATGAACTTCTTCATCTACTTCCGTTTGACTCGAAGCGATAGAATATAGACGAGGTGTCAATCGACGAAGTAAACCAACCAACTCTTCTGCACTTAGCTTGGTCTTCTTCTCTGCAAGCACGTCTACAACTTGGGTATTTGCAGTGTATTCACGAAGCTTGTCTTTATCTTCCACTAGCTTTTGCAGTTTCTTACTACCAGATAGCTCTGCGAATTTAGTGACAAACTGAGGGTTTGATGCGGTGATTTCGTACTTGCTAACCAATGCACTATGAATAGAAAGGCTTTCGCCATCCACTTCAACACTTTCTACACCGGATAGACCAGCCTTAGCTAAGATCGCGTTGGCTAATTCTGAACTATTATCGAACCACACTCCTAAAGCATCGCCGGCTTGATAAGTTAAACCTGATTCTTCAAGGTCAATCTCTACGTGGCGAACATCTTTGCCCGAATCGCGACCTGTGATTTTTTGGCTTGTCAGTAACGTTGCGGTATATGGATTTTGCTTGTTATAAGCAGAATGTCCTGGAGCTGCTTGACCAACAGGTAGTTGAACAACTTCTGCTTCGTTACCTGAAGAAAGGGCTTCTTTTACTTGTTCAAGTGCTTGCTTACGCCATTCAGCCGCCGGCGCTTCATAATCCACATCACAATCAATGCGATCGATGAAGGCAGTTGCGCCTAACTTAGCCAAGTAAGTATCGAAGTCTTTGCCCGTTTGGCAGAAGAACTCATAACTAGAATCGCCCAGTGCAATCACGGCGTACTGTAGATTTGGTAACTTGGGTGCTTTTTTAGATTGAAGGAACTCATGCAATTCAATGGCATTATCTGGCGCTTCGCCTTCACCATTGGTCGACGCCACGATGATCACGTGAGTCTCTTTTGCTAAGTTCTTGCCTTTGTAATCGCTAGCATCAAACAGCTCTACAGCAATGCCTTCTGCTTTGGCTTCTTGCTCTAGTGCTTCAGCAACGCCTTTCGCATTACCGGTTTGAGAAGCAAAAATGATACTTAACTTGCCTGCTGGTTTTGCAGCAACAGAAGCAGCCGCCTGTGCGATAGGCGTTGCAGCCGCTGCACTTGGTTGGTTTTGAGAGAGTCCCCAGAAGTAACCGCTGACCCATGCAAGTTGCTGTGAAGACAACTCTGAGACAGTTTGCTGGAGTGAGTTAAATTGCTGGTCATTAAGCGGGCTTGCGATTGGTGGATTGCCACCTTGCCCATTATTATCTTCCGACACTTTCTTGTGAGAATATTCATTCTGTTGAAAAGACATTGTCACGACATCCCTATTCATTGCGTGACGATAGATTAACCACTCTCTCTAATAACAAGAAAGAATAGAAGAGAATGTTTTATAACTTTTTGGAAGTAAGCAAGTCGCGCTAAGACTTACCGATCTTCAATACGAACCTGCTGAAAGCCGACGGCCATTGCCGATTTGGATGCCGTATCGAGATCATCATAATGGCACTCTTCCCCGTGACTGTCCGTTAGACAGACAAACCCGCCGCGTGCATGGCGAAACTCAACAACCCACCCGCCTTCTTGAATTGAAGGTTCGATGATGGCTTCTACTAGCTGGTTGTCACGAAATAGATGTCGTAATTCATTTATTGTCATCGCAATCCCTGCTCCAACTTTTATACATTGCTCCTAGATAAGCATGGTCGAAGTCTGATACTTGGGCGAGAAATTCGATTTAATATAATGAAGTGATATAAAAAAACGCCGCTTATAAAGCGACGTTGTAAGAGATTCAGAGAAATGTGTTTAGAAGGAGTACTGAGCGCCAACGAAGAAACCGTCCGCAAAAATGAACTCTTTACCTAGGCTCGATAGAAACTCTTCTGACTCCAAGTCGATCACTCGGTAACCACCACGGAATGTTAATTCAGACTCTTGGAAAGGAATGCGGTACTGAACACCAGCCATTAGGTCAGTACTCTTAATGCCCTTGTTATCACCAAAGTTCATCTCACCAATCACATCAAAGTTTGTATTTGGCACGGTGATTTCTGCATAGCCATACCAAGCCCAAATCAGCTCATCAAAATCTTCTGTACGAGCATTGGTACCTGCGTCTACGTATTTTGTGTCACTCAAATTACTAAAGGTCAGACCCGCATCAAAGTGCATTAAGTCGTGTTCAAGAATTTGGTAGTAAAGAGTGAGGTCTAGTTTGTCGAAACCCATGTAATCGGCATCAACGCTTGAGTAACGAAGACGCGCGTTTGGTACGTATTTTACGTCATGTTCAATCGCTGCGTAGAAAGTACCCGTTGTATCGCTATCTCTTCTTACTTCATTCACTTTGGTATCCGCAACCCAAACTTCTGCACCAACCGTGGTTGTGAAAGAAGACTCTTGTTCTGCAAAACAAGGGTAAGATGCTGCCAACGATAGTGTCGCTAAAGCGATGGTCGCTTTATATGTCATGTAATTTTTACTCCGAGATAGCTGATTTCAACATTAAGGGGCATGTGAGAAATACTAACATACTCTCACAGCCCACCATCAACTAAATCTCTACAATCCGTTACTTATAACGAGGCTGAGCGACGAAGTTTTTAAAAAACCATATGCCTAATGCAATCACTATTAGCCAAGGCAATAGTTTTAGCACAGCTCCAACCATGCCCAATAAGAACATCACCACCAATGCAATGCCAGTCGCAGCAAATACAGTCACCATCGTAATACCGGTCACGAGCAAAGTTGCCGCAAATACTAAAATAAAGATCAGCTCCAACATAATCACTTCTCCTTTGTTTTAGTTTTACTAGAGCAGATTCTGTACCAACTTATTAAAAAAAGAATAAAACCATGATTTATAAGCAAAAATAAAGCCAGAGACATTTCTGCACTCTGGCTTTTCCATTTGTAAGTTGGTGATTTTCACCAACCACTGGTGAAATTTACACGTTCAATTCTTTTGGAATCTTCGCCAGTGCATCTTGCAGCACTTCTAGACCAGAACCCGGTTTGTGCGCGTTTTCACTGATGTGACGACGCCATTGACGAGCACCCGGCATGTTTTGGAACAGACCCAGCATATGACGTGAGATATGGCCAAGGTAAGCACCTTTTGCCAATTGCGCTTCAATGTACGGGTACATCTCTTCAACGATTTCGCTGCGCTTTTTCACTGGAGCATTTGAACCAAACAACTCTTGGTCCACAGATGCTAGCAAGTAAGGGCTTTGGTAAGCTTCACGACCGATCATCACGCCATCTAGGTGTTGTAGATGATCTTTCGCTTCTTCCAATGATTTCACACCACCGTTAATCGCAATCGTTAAGTGTGAGAAATCTTTCTTCAGTTGGTAAGCGCGTGGATAATCCAATGGTGGGATCTCACGGTTCTCTTTCGGGCTTAAACCACTTAACCATGCTTTACGTGCGTGGATGGTGAACTGCTCACAACCACCTTTCTCAGAAACGATAGATACGAAATCCGTTAGGAACTCGTAAGAATCCTGGTCATCAATACCGATACGAGTTTTTACCGTAACAGGAATATCAACCACGTCTTTCATCGCCGCAACACAGTCCGCAACCAACTGTGGCTCTGCCATTAGGCATGCACCAAAGCGACCGTTTTGAACGCGATCAGATGGACAACCTACGTTTAGGTTGATTTCATCATAGCCACGCTCTTGAGCGAGTTTGGCACACGTAGCCAAATCCGCTGCGTTTGAACCGCCAAGCTGAAGGGCTAACGGATGCTCTTCTTCGTTATAAGCAAGGAAATCCCCTTTTCCATGAATGATCGCGCCTGTGGTCACCATTTCGGTGTACAGCAGGGTTTCTTTGGTCATTAAGCGATGGAAGTAGCGACAATGACGATCTGTCCAATCCAACATTGGTGCTACAGAGAGCCTGCAAGAATGAGTCATGATATAAACACCCGTTTTTACGTTGCCAAGGTAGAGCGCGAAGGTGCGCTCAAAAAATTAAGTCGGGTATTGTATACCCACTGTGCAGTGGATGCGAGCCTTGTGAATTCAATCACTGATAAGCACATTTCGGCATTGGTGTCTCGTTCTGTGATATCTGTTGCGCGCTCTAAGGAGCACTGGCTTGCTTTAATTCATGATTTTCGGTCTGATAGTGGGTAAAATGGAGTCTTTCTAAACGAACTTCGTATAGAAATGGTTTATCATAAAGCACGTCCGATAGTTATGGTGAAAGATTTGGACCCAACAATCCTTGAACAAATTGAACAAATCTGCGCTGAGCGCGGAGTAAGATTGACGCCGCAACGCCGACGCGTTTTTGAGCTTATTTGTTCTAATCGCCGCGCCTCAAGTGCGTATGAGCTATTGGAGCAATTGAAAGAGAGTGAGCCTCAGGCTAAACCACCGACGGTATACCGAGCATTAGATTTTCTTCTAGAACAAGGCTTTATTCATCGAGTGGAATCAAACAACAGCTTTATCACTTGCTGTTCGTTCAACACTCAACAGCACTTTTTCCAACTGCTAATTTGCGATAAATGTGGCGATGTCGTTGAACTTGAAGACGAGACGCTGATATCCTTATTAGCCAATAACGCCGAGAAACATGGATTCAAACTGACGAATCAAGTTATCGAAACCCATGGCGAGTGCCAGGCATGTTCCTCGGAGACGAAAGAAGAAAGATAGAAGAACGTTATGCGCGCTGAATTTGTAAACCCGTTTTTAGCTTCGTTAATGAATGTGCTAAAAACCATGGCTTCGCTTGAATTGAAGCCACAAAAACCGCGAATCAAGAAAGATGAGATCGCACGAGGTGACGTTTCTGGCCTTATCGGTATGGTTGGTCCACAAACTCGTGGTTCAATGTCGATTACCTTTGATGAAGCGTTAGCACTAGAAATCATGCAGAACATGCTTGGTGAACGTCCAAATGGACTGAACGAAGAAGTGACGGACATGGTTGGTGAGATCACGAACATGGTGACAGGCGGTGCGAAGCGCATTCTAGCGGAAAGTGGATTTGATTTTGATATGGCAACACCGGTTGTGGTATCAGGTCGAGGTCACACCATTCGCCACAAGTGTGAAGGCTCAATCATCATCATGCCTTTCTCTTCACAGTGGGGAAATGCCTTCATCGAGATTTGCTTCGAATAATAGAGAAGAAATAGGTTGGTCAATGCCAACCTATTTTGTTTCTGCCTCAGGCAATAAAAAAGGTCAGCGTTTGCTGACCTTTTCTTTTTCTATTCAAACATTAGGCTTTGAACGCTTTAAATGCATTGATTAGACCATTTGTCGAGCTGTCGTGAGAGCTGATTTCTGACTCATCTGCTAGCTCAGGTAGGATTTGGTTTGCTAGTTGTTTACCTAGCTCAACACCCCATTGGTCGAAGCTGAAGATGTTCCAGATAACGCCTTGAACGAAGATTTTGTGCTCGTACATTGCGATCAGGTTACCTAGCGTGCGAGGTGTGATTTGCTTAACTAGGATAGAGTTCGTTGGGCGGTTACCTTCAAATACTTTGAACGGTACTAGAGACGCCATTTCTTCTTCGCTCTTACCTGCTTTCGCAAATTCTGCCTTCACAGTTTCTGCTGACTTACCAAATGCCAATGCTTCTGTTTGTGCAAAGAAGTTAGACATCAGTTTTTGGTGGTGGTCGCTTGCTGGGTTGTGGCTGATTGCAGGTGCAATGAAGTCACATGGGATCAGTTTAGTGCCTTGGTGAATCAGCTGGTAAAACGCGTGCTGACCGTTAGTACCTGGTTCACCCCAGATGATAGGACCAGTTTGGTAAGTCACTGCGTTACCTTCACGGTCTACGTACTTACCGTTAGATTCCATGTTACCTTGCTGGAAGTACGCCGCGAAACGGTGCATGTACTGGTCGTAAGGTAGGATTGCTTCAGACTCAGCGCCGTGGAAGTTGTTGTACCAAATACCAATCAGAGCAAGAATCACAGGGATGTTGCTTTCTAGATCTGTCGATACGAAGTGGTTATCCATCTCGTGAGCACCGTCTAGAAGCTCGATAAAGTTGTCGTAACCTACAGACAATGCAATTGAAAGACCGATTGCTGACCATAGTGAGTAACGACCACCAACCCAGTCCCAGAACTCAAACATGTTGTCTGTGTCGATACCAAACTCAGATACTGCAGGAGCGTTAGTAGAAAGCGCTGCGAAGTGCTTAGCAACGTGTGCTTGATCGCCAGCAGTTTCTAGGAACCAATCACGAGCAGAGTGCGCGTTTGTCATGGTTTCTTGAGTCGTGAACGTCTTAGACGCGATCAAGAATAGTGTTGTCTCTGGATCTACTTTCTTCAGCGTCTCAACGATGTGAGTACCATCAACGTTAGAAACGAAGTGCAGGTTTAGGTGGTTTTTGTATGGTGCTAGTGCTTCAGTCACCATGTAAGGACCAAGGTCAGAACCGCCGATACCGATGTTTACGATATCTGTGATTGCTTTACCTGTGTAACCTTTCCACTCACCGCCAATTACGCGATCAGTGAATGATTTGATTTTCTCAAGAACTGCGTTTACCGCAGGCATTACGTCTTCGCCGCCAACCAATACTGGCTTGTTAGAACGGTTACGCAGTGCAGTGTGAAGAACAGCGCGATCTTCTGTTTTGTTGATCGCTTCACCACTGAACATCGCTTCAATTGCTGACTTAAGCTCAGTCTCGTTAGCAAGAGCGAAAAGGTGCTTCAGAGTGTCCTCGTTGATTAGGTTCTTTGAGTAATCGACTAGGATGTCTGAGCCGAAGCGTGCTGAGTATTTGTCGAAACGCGCTGCGTCTTGAGCAAATAGCTCTTTCAGATCCATATCTTGTGCAGATTCGAAATGCGCAGTTAGCGCTTTCCAAGCTTGTGTTTGCGTTGGATTGATATTTTTCAACATGGTCTTTATCCCGATGTTACAGTAGGTTCCATTCCTTACAGTCTAGCGAAAACTGCGGAATCCCCGATTTAGCAAATAGAATATAAATAAGATGTTAGGGCGAATTGCCACAAAACAAGTCTTTGTAATTTTTTTTCAGCCATCAATTATGACGGAGTGCCTTTACACTCACATTGAGTTAGGTCACGTTCCCTGTTTCGAATTTAAACAATTCATTTATGATGCTGAGAATCATATCATTTCGTAATGACAGGCTCTAATTGGATTAGGATAGACGCCAAATCAAATTTTTCCAAAGGAACGCATATGTGGGCACAAAAAACACTGCAATTAAAAGCGCGTCAGCGTGGTTTCCATCTGGTCACTGATGAAATTGAACAACAATTACCACAAATCCAATCGCTTTCAGTAGGTTTGTTACATTTGTTTATTCAACATACGTCCGCTAGCCTGACCTTAAATGAAAACGCAGACCCAACAGTACGTATGGACATGGAAGCCCACTTTAATAAGTTTGTGCCTGAACGAGCGCCTTACTACCAGCACACTTATGAAGGCGATGATGATATGCCAGCCCATATTAAAGCGTCTTTACTTGGCAGTAGTGTGACGATTCCTATCCAAAACGGTCAGTTAGCTTTGGGAACATGGCAGGGTATTTACTTAGGTGAGCACCGAGATTACGGTGGAAGTCGACGCATTATCGCCACCATCAACGGCGAATAAATCAGATAAAACAAAGGCTAACTCACAAAGTTAGCTTTTGTTTTTATATCGATTTAGAACGGTTGGTTGATCATGACTCGGAAGGTGCCTTCATCTGCACCTTTGGCCATTTCAGCACGAACTACAATCCCTTCAACTTGGAAGCGCACTGCACCACCCACGTTCCACTTCATGTCTTCATGCAGAGTTTTTAAGTCGTAGTCGTCTGCTACTCGCCCTACTTCAACAAACGCGACCCATTGCCACCAAGGCAGATCGTAGTAGTTGATAAGAGGAATATCATCGAGCGGCTGCCAGTCTGGTAATACCCGGTATTCTGCAGAATAGTGAATCGCACTGCGGCCGTGGTAACGACCCGCGGTATAACCACGTAGACGATACAAACCACCTAAGCGAACTTGCTCTTGCTCTGGTGGACGAGCGCACATTAAACCATCGCATTTGTTCCATGTCGGTGTATCCGCCGTGTAGAAATCAAACGCGAGCACTTGCTGATCGAACCAATCACCAAGTGGACCCAACGAGTAGTACTGACTGTTTTGGAATTCCCACTTCAGCCATAAGTCTTCCGACTGCAAACTTTCTGCACCCGTGGTTAAATCAAACGACGTATGAGAACCTCGCGTGGTATTGCGCACGCTGTCGCGGTTGTCCCAGTCAAATGTCAGGCTAAACCCGGTCGCCTCTTCTTTCTTATCGTTGTAGATATCCAACTCACGAGAAGAATAGAAGGGAGTGAAGATAATTGAACTGACACCAGAATCGACTGGAGAAGCAAAACTCACATCTCTCACGGGTTGGAATGCACCAAGCAGTCCGTGTTCACGAACATTACCCCAAGGAAGCAGGTACTTGAACTCCAGTTTGTAGTTCTCTTCGTCGCCGTTGGTTACAGTCTTATCTTCCGTTGAAGAGTTATTCGAACCTTGGTCACCTAAGTAATAAGGGTTGTCGTTAAAGCGCGCTTGATACATCTGCGTGCTAAACAAAAGGTTTGGCGACAAAGCGTAGTTAAAAGCAGAAAGGAAACCGACGTAACTGTCTTTTTCAGAATATAAACCCATACCAAACAGAGCAGCTTGGGGTTGGCCAACACCTTTAGCAACGCCCGCTAAACCTATGGTACTGCCCATGGTCTCCGTACTGAAATAGAAAGGGACGAACGCTGAATCTTTCTCTTTGGCAATCAACTGCGGAGATAAAAAAAGGCTGGCAGAAAATGCCAGCACAGAGAATAGTCTTGTCTTCATGAGTTACTTCGAATATTCCATTTCGACACGAGAAGTTAACTTGGTCACCAGTTCATAAGCAATGGTACCTATGTGGCTAGCTACCTCTTCTACTGGTAAATCTTTACCCCATAGAATGGCTTCATCGCTTACTTTATCCGTTGCATCAGGACCTAAATCAACCGTCAGCATATCCATAGAAACGCGACCCGCGATTGGTACCTTGCGCCCATTAACAAACACTGGCGTGCCGTTTGGCGCTGTACGTGGATAACCATCGCCGTAACCAACAGCAATCACGCCTACTTTAGTGTCGCGTTCACTTGTCCACATACCGCCATAGCCAACACTTTCGCCCTTCTTCACTTCACGAACGGCGATCAAGTGTGACTTCAGTGTCATCACTGGTTTGTAACCCATGTCTTGCGCAGTTTTATCATCAAATGGTGATACGCCATACATGATGATACCAGGACGAACCCAGTCTAACTGGCTTTGCGGCCAAGCAAGCAGACCTGCTGATGCCGCTAGAGAGCGCTCACCCTGACAGCCAGCCGTTAGCGACATAAATAAATCGATTTGCTCTGTGGTAATGCTGTTATCCAGCTCATCAGCGCAACCAAAGTGGCTCATGTAACGCAGAGGTTTCGCCACATTCGGGCACTCTTTAAGACGTGTAATGAATTCATCGTACTGCTCTGGACGCACGCCAAGTCGATGCATACCGCTGTCGATCTTAAGCCAAACTACAACTGGCGTTTCGAGATCCGCTTGTTCTAATGCTGCGAGTTGCTCTTCACAATGAACAACGGTTTGAATGTTATTGGTCACCAATACTGGCAAATCGCCAGGTGAGTAAAAACCTTCTAGTAAAAGAATCGGCTTTACCACGCCACAAGCGCGTAGCTGAAGTGCTTCCTCAATGCGAGCAACGCCAAAGGCATCAGCATGCGTAGCGTGTTTAGCTACATGACGAAGACCATGACCGTAGCCATTTGCCTTCACCACCGCCATCACTTTACTTTCTGGCGCCTGTTCTTTTACGCGTTGTAAATTGTGCTGCAGTGCTGACAAGTCAATACATGCCATCGCAGCTTTCATGTAGCTCATTGCATTACTCATCATCGATATCAAATGCAGGGCCCGCGTAGTTATCGAAACGCGAGTGTTGACCTTGGAAGGTTAAGCGAACCGAACCGATAGGGCCGTTACGTTGCTTACCAAGAATAATCTCTGCCGTGCCTTTGTATGGGCTATCTGGGTTGTAAACCTCGTCACGGTAAATAAACATGATCAAGTCGGCATCCTGCTCGATAGAGCCCGATTCACGCAAGTCCGAGTTAACTGGGCGCTTATCGGCACGTTGCTCTAGGGAACGGTTTAGCTGCGATAGTGCTACCACAGGAACGTTCAACTCTTTCGCCAGAGCTTTCAGAGAGCGCGAAATTTCCGCAATCTCCAAGGTACGGTTATCAGAGAGAGCAGGAACACGCATTAGCTGAAGGTAGTCGACCATGATCATCGACAGACCACCGTGTTCACGCGCCACACGACGAGCACGGGAACGTACTTCGGTTGGCGTTAGACCTGAACTATCATCGATGTACATGTTTTTCTTCTGCATTAGGATACCCATGGTAGAAGAAATACGCGCCCAATCTTCATCATCAAGCTGACCAGTACGGATCTTGGTTTGGTCAACGCGAGATAGGGACGCAAGCATACGCATCATCAACTGTTCGGCAGGCATCTCTAGCGAGAAGATAAGTACCGGTTTGTCTTGGTCCATCGCCGCGTTTTCACACAAGTTCATCGCAAAAGTGGTTTTACCCATCGATGGACGTGCCGCCACGATAACCAAGTCAGAACCTTGTAGACCTGCCGTTTTTTTGTTGAGGTCGTTGAAGCCAGTGTTCACACCTGTCACACCATCTTGAGGTGTTTTGTATAGCATCTCGATACGCTCTAACGTTTTCTCGAGAATGTTATCGACGTTTTGTGGACCTTCGTTTTCGCTAGTACGAGATTCTGCAATGGCGAAAACTTTACTCTCCGCCATATCAATTAAGTCTTCTGAGCTTCGACCTTGTGGATCATAACCAGCGTCCGCAATTTCATTTGCTACACCGATCAGGCCGCGCACAATTGCACGCTCCGCTACGATGTCCGCGTAAGCGTTGATGTTCGCTGCACTTGGTGTGTTTTTCGCAAGATCCGCAAGGTACGCAAAGCCACCCACGTCTTCCAATTGTTCGTGACGCTCAAGGTGCTCAGACAAGGTGATCAAGTCGAGAGGCTTACCCTGTTCAAGAATAGTTTTAACGCCTTCGAAAATGAGACGATGAGGACGGCTATAGAAATCACTGCTCACAACACGCTCAGCGACCGTGTCCCAACGTTCATTGTCCAGTAAGAGACCACCAATTACTGATTGCTCGGCTTCTAGCGAGTGAGGTGGTACTTTGATTGCGTCGACCTGACTGTCTGAAGGTTTGCGATTTCTGTTTTCCGCCATGACTTTGCTCGATAACTACTAATGACCCGAGATTATAACCTTAAACTTAGCCAAGATGCTTCCCTGAAGCGACAATTACTTGTTAAGAATTCAACAAGTGAATGGCTAAGAATTCGCTTTTTATGGTGCGAAATTACTCGATTGCGGTAGAATCTCCCCAATTCATGCTGAAACAGACAGTTAATTAAGTTTGATGCGCAAATGAGAACGCCCACCACGCTTCTCCGGCTTAGGTCTAATAAAAATTAACCTATCATTGACCCAATAAAACATCTGTATCAGTATCATGCCCCTCCTTTTTATTACGTTCGAGGTATTTGTGTCCCGATACTGGTTACTTGGCTTTAGCTTGCTTTGCACGGGAGCATCGTACGCTGAAGAATCAGTACAGCCAGAGCAAGAAATTGAAGTGCCCGACCCTCTGCAAACTGAGGTCGAGTTCGGCTATCAAGCTCACACAGGTAACACGGACTCTCGTTCCCTGAATGCTCGTCTGAGTGCTGAATACACTTCTGGTCGCCACCGCTCTAGCGGCGAATGGAAGTACTACAACCTTTATAAAGATGGGGAGGAAGACAAGCGCTCTTCCACCTACAGCGCGCAAAGCGACTATAAGTTAGGTCCAAAAACCTACTTGTATGGCAGCTTTAAAGGGGTTGATTCACGCTACAGTGCTTACTTTAAAGATTACACCCTTTCTGGCGGTCTAGGTTACCAGTTCGCATATACAGAAAAGTTTACTTTGGAAGCGGAGATCGGCCCTGGTTTTCGTTACCAAGAGCCAAATTTAGATGAAATTGACGATGATGACATCATCTTTCCAGACATAGTTCAGGAAGGGATCTTGCGTGGTAACATCAATACCACTTGGCAAGCTTTAGATAACTTAAGTCTCTCTGCCGATATCACTTTAGTAGCAGGTAAAAGCAACACTCGTGTTGATAGTGATCTGAGTGTGACCAACGACATTACCGAAGACATTGCTCTTAAATTAGCGCACTCTCGCCAATATCACGATAAAGTGCCAGAGGGCTTGAGCAAGGCGGATAGTGTGTTTTCCGTCAACCTTCTGTTTGCCTTCTAAGGCTCGCTTTTCATATTATTCAGACATAAAAAAAGCACCTCCTAAGAGGTGCTTTTTACTATTTCGCTTGGTGCTGAATTACTCAGCAGCAACAACTTGTACGTTCACAGTAGCGAAAACTTCTGAGTGAAGTTGAACGCTGATCTCGAACTCACCAGTGTTACGTAGAGCACCTTCAGGAAGGCGAACTTCGCTCTTAGCAACTTCAACGCCTGCAGCTGTGATAGCGTCAGCGATGTCACGAGTACCGATAGAACCGAATAGTTTACCTTCGTCACCAGCTTTAGAAGCGATAACAACTGCTTCTAGAGCGTTAACTTTCTCAGCACGTGCTTCAGCAGCTGTTAGTTGCTCAGCAACTTTAGCTTCTAGTTCAGCGCGACGAGCTTCGAACATTTCAACGTTGCCTTTAGTTGCCATAACTGCTTTACCTTGAGGGATAAGGAAGTTACGAGCGTAGCCAGACTTAACGTTTACTGTATCGCCAAGACCACCTAGGTTACCGATTTTATCAAGTAGAATAACTTGCATTGTTTAATCCTCTTTCTTAATAAAACGAACCGATTACTGATGCTTGTCAGTGTACGGTAGTAGAGCTAGGTAGCGAGAACGCTTGATAGCGCGAGCTAGTTGACGCTGGTACTTAGCGCTTGTACCAGTGATACGGCTAGGTACGATTTTACCAGCTTCAGTGATGTAGTTTTTAAGAGTTGCTACGTCTTTGTAATCAATCTCTTGTACGCCTTCTGCAGTGAAACGGCAGAATTTACGACGACGGAAGAAACGAGCCATGGGCTATCTCCTGATCTTAAATTTGAGTAATGTTGTCGGCGTGTAACACTAATTTCCCAACGCCATTTCGGCCGGTCTGATAAGCGACAAAACCGCCTACCTTAATGTTACTGCCTTGTACTAAATTCTGAGTTAATGCTTGTGACCCAAGCCCACTAACTACTACCGGCATTCGACAATAAACTTGTCGTGGTAGATTAGCTTCGATAACAGTAGAGCGATGCTCTAGCCAAAATCGACAGTGTTCAATGCCACCAGGGCTTTTACTACGAATGGGCGGCTTGGCAATGGTGCCACTCAGCTCCATTCGATTGGTCATAAGAAATATTACTCAGCAGCTGCTTCTGGCTTAGCTTCAGCACGCTCTTCGCGACGAGGAGCACGCTCTGCACGCTCTTCTTTCTGCTTAAGCATGATAGATTGCTCAGTGATAGCCGCTTTAGTACGCATGATCATGTTACGTAGAACTGCATCGTTGAAACGGAAAGCAGTTTCTAGTTCGTCGATCACTTCTTGGCCAGCTTCAACGTTCATTAGAACGTAGTGAGCTTTGTGAAGCTTGTTGATTGGGTAAGCCAGTTGACGACGGCCCCAGTCTTCTAGACGGTGGATTTTACCGCCAGCTTCAGTGATTGAACCAGTGTAACGCTCGATCATGCCAGCAACTTGCTCGCTTTGATCAGGGTGCACCATGAATACGATTTCGTAATGACGCATTGGTTGCTCCTTACGGATTATTAGCTTCCACGATTGGCTCGGTCGTCCAGAGGAAGCAAGGAACTAAAGAAAAATGACCGAGAATTAAGGAAGACGGATAGTACAGAAAGGAAGCAAAATAGGCAAGTGATTATTTACGTCGCGCTGGCGATATTTTCTTCGCTCTGGTCCTAGATATGACAAAGGCTGCCAACAAAGTGGCAGCCTTTTAAGATTAGGGCTTCAACGCTTATTTTGCTTTTGCTAGCTCGTCACGCATTTGGTCGATCACTTGCTTGTAATCTGGGTGACCGAAAATCGCTGAACCCGCTACAAACATGTCTGCACCCGCTTCTGCGATTTCACGAATATTATCCACTTTCACACCACCATCAATCTCTAGGCGGATGTCACGGCCAGACTCGTCGATCATCTTACGTACCGCGCGCAGTTTATCTAGCGTGTGAGGGATAAATGATTGACCACCGAAGCCAGGGTTAACTGACATTAGAAGAATTAGGTCAACTTTGTCCATGATGAATTCAAGGTGCGACAACGGCGTTGCAGGGTTAAGTACCACACCCGCCTTACAGCCGTGCTCTTTAATCAACTGTAGTGTACGGTCAACGTGTTCTGATGCTTCCACATGGAAAGTAATCATCGATGCACCCGCTTTCGCGAAGTCAGGGATGATGCGGTCTACAGGTTTCACCATTAGGTGAACATCGATTGGAGCGGTAATGCCGTAGTCACGAAGCGCTTTACAGATTGGCGCACCAAAAGTCAGGTTTGGTACGTAGTGGTTATCCATCACATCGAAATGCACCACATCCGCACCCGCTGCGAGTACTTTTTCTACGTCTTCACCTAGACGAGCAAAATCAGCCGATAAAATGGATGGAGCAATAAGAAAATCTTTCATACCTGACCTCAATAGTGGCGAGCAAACAACAAACAATGTTGCGCGCAATTCTACCGAAGCCAGTCAGGATATCCACTACTTAGAGACAATAGTGTGAGAATTATGAGTCTGAATTATCCATGTCGGAAGCACGGAAGAGAGCAAGCAGTTCATCGACTTTATTGCGCCCGCTACCATTACGACTGATGGTTCGCTTCACTTTGACCACATTCAATTCCGCCCCGTGATATAGACGACGCGTTAATGTGGTGTCGTGATTTGAAATCAGAACAGGAATGCCGCGTTCGGTCGCCGCTTTCTCCGCGATGTCAGCCAGTGCCGCTTGGTCATCAAGCGTGAAGCCGTTACCTGCGTAAGAAGTAAAGTTAGCCGTATTCGACAATGGTGCGTACGGAGGATCACAATAGACCACACTTCCCTTGCGCGCTCGACGGAAAGTCTCTGGGTAGCCTTCACATACGAAGGTCGCCTTCTTCGCTTTTTCAGCAAAGAATTCCAATTCAGCTTCTGGGAAGTAAGGCTTTTTATATGAACCAAACGGCACGTTGAAACCGCCCTTCTTGTTATAACGACACAAGCCATTAAAACCGAAACGGTTCATATATAAGAACGCCAATGAGCGGTACATCACGTCGTCAGTTTTATTAAACTCAGCGCGAATGCTCAAATAAGCTTCTTTGCGGTTATTCTCTGCAACAAACCAACGCTTCGCTTCGGAGATGTAATCCTCAGGGCGCTCTTTCAGTAGGTTGTAGAGATTAATCAGGTCGGGGTTGATGTCCGCCAGCAAGTAGTGGTCATAGTCGGTATTAAGAAATACCGAGCCAGCACCAACAAAAGGTTCAACTAGCTTTCGAGCCGGTGGCAAATGACGTTGGATGTCTTCAACCAGACCGTATTTTCCTCCTGCCCACTTAAGAAAGGCTCGTTGCTTTTTCATCTACTGCTCTATCTATCGACCAAAAATTAAGGCTGCGGAATGTAACATATTTTTCAACGAAGCTCAGGATTATTTCACGCGATCAATTTCACGATGTACCTGACCCAAGGATTTTGCCCAAGGACTCACCGATTTAAGCGCATCTGGCAGGCTCTCTACCGCGTCTCGAGCGAGCTGGATAGTCGGGTAATCTTGATAGGTGATGATGTACCATTCTGTTCCACTGCGCACGGTCGGGTAAATTCTTACTTTTCCGTTCAGGTCGTACTCGTCAAGGAAGGTTTGCACATCTTCCATTGCCGTCATCGCCCCTAATTGCAATGTATAAGCGCGTGGTGATAACGCTTTTAGCTCTTCACGAGCAAAAGAGAACTTCACGATAGGCTTCGTTGAATTTGCTTGTGTTGCCTTAGGTTGTTCGCCTGTTTGCACGACGTTAATCAATGAAGAGTTCGAACTGCTCTGTGCTTGAGGCACTGATTCTTCCACAACTTGTTTGATTTCATCGGTATTGGCTTCTTCAGGTTTACCTTCAAGTAAGGCGTCCACCACATCCGACTCAATCACAACACGCTGCTGTTTATCTTCAGTACCAACACTTGCAACTTCCTCTGTCACGGCCGGCGGCAATGAATCTGAATCGTCCGTTGCACCAGCAAGCTCTGTCGTATCTGACGCGTCACTGATTGCGGAATCTGCGCCGCTGGTTTGAACTTCGGGCTCGGTTAGGGTTGGAATGGCAGTTTGCTCAATCGTACCTGTGATTTGCAGTGCTTTGTCGTCTGGGCTTGGCTGATTGTACATCCACCAATAACCACCAGCGGCCAACAATAGCAGCACCAAAACAACCAACGCGATATTAAGGGGTGAGCCTACAATTGAGCGGATAATGATCCTTTTTTCCACTTTCATCTCTCCTAACGCCATGATGTCTCCCGGAATCGGGTCGACTTTCTTAAATGCATCTCGAACGCGTTTTTCAGACTCATCGTCAACATATCGAATCACCAAAGATTCAAAGAAACGACGCGCTTCGACTTCTGACAACATCTCAATATCAAGCTCAACCGGCTTGAACTCTTGCCCGTAACTAATACGCGACAATACCGATTCCAAACGTCCACTTTGAGTGAACAGTAAGATGTTGATTTTCCATTTTGGATTCGCTTGTGCAGCTAGCACTAGCATCCATAATTCTGAAACTAGGGTTTCACTCAGCAAATGAGCGTCATCAACCACAATGGCGATGTCACACACTTCATCACCCAAGATACGCTCTAAGCTATCAAGCAATGTATCTTGTTGATTGAATAAGGCATCGGAAACTATCTGGCTCAAGATGAGCATACGACGTTGCACATCATCTTGATTGGAATGACAAAGTAACAAACATTGGTTTTTGTTACTGGCACCGAGCTCAAGGTATCGCTGTGCCATCCAAGATTTTCCATATCCGGATTGACCATTCACGGCGATCAAATTAGAACCAAAGTTGGTTAATAAGCTTAACCTGTCTAGTAACTCGGTTTGTGAATCCAATTCAAGAACGTGAGCAAAACTCATCTAAATAACCTTAATAAACTACAAGAATGACGCCCTAAGGCGCCATTACAAGGTTAAATGTCACGACCAAAGTCGATAGCTTGTTTGATGATATCTTGCGGTGTATCCGCAATGACTTCAGCGCTACCAATTCCGGTAGGCAATACTAAGCGCAGCTGACCAGATAAGACTTTCTTATCACGCATCATGTGCGTCATAAAGTCATCAAAACTCATCGACTCTGGCGTATGCACTGGCAGTTTAGCGCGGCGCATAATAGTAATAATGCGATCCAGCTGCTCTTGCGAAATCAATCCGCGTAAGTGCGAAGCTTTCGCCGCCATCACTGTGCCAGATGACACCGCTTCACCGTGAAGCCAATTGCCATAACCTAGCTCAGCCTCAATCGCATGACCGAAGGTATGACCCAGATTCAACAGCGCTCGTATGCCTGACTCTTTTTCATCAAGAGCCACAACTTCTGCTTTGATTTCACAGCAACGTGCGATGGCATAAGTCAGTGCTTCTTCATCCAGTGCGTACAGTCGGTCGAGGTTCTCTTCCAGCCAATCAAAGAAATCCGCATCGTAAATAATGCCGTATTTGATGACTTCGGCAATGCCCGCTGCGAACTCGCGCTCAGGAAGCGTTGATAAGCAGTTGGTATCAATGATAACGGCTTTAGGTTGGTAGAAAGCACCAATCATGTTTTTGCCTAGTGGGTGGTTAACTGCGGTTTTACCACCAACAGATGAATCCACTTGAGACAACAATGTGGTTGGGATCTGGATGAAATCCACACCACGTTGGTAACATGCAGACGCAAACCCAACGAGATCGCCAATAACACCGCCACCTAACGCAATAATCACTACATCACGTGCGTAGCTTCCTTCTAGCAGGAAGTTCATGACTTGATTAAACGTGTCTAGGCTTTTGTATTGCTCACCATCAGGCAATTCAAGTAATGAGGCATCACAACCGAGCTGTTCAAGCTGACCAAGAATTTTTTCCGCATACAGTGGAGCAACCGTGACATTACTGATCACGACAACTTTCTGATTTGCGTTTTTGTTTGAAAGAATTTGAGAAAGGTACGCCGGGTCTTCAAATAACCCGGCGCCAATTGAGATTGGGTAGCTACGCTCTGCTAGATTGACCGTAATCCGTTCCATCGGTGTGCTCCAATTTGAAAAAGATAAATGCTTATCTCTCTTCTAGCATTTTTACGATCTGGTTGGCTACCACTTTTGCACTCTGATCGTCAGTACGAACCGTGTAATCCGCTACTTCTTC
Source organism: Vibrio sp. K4 (assembly GCF_051122595.1). Classification (NCBI taxonomy): domain Bacteria; kingdom Pseudomonadati; phylum Pseudomonadota; class Gammaproteobacteria; order Vibrionales; family Vibrionaceae; genus Vibrio; species Vibrio sp. K4. Next base: position 3,811,770 of record NZ_CP178577.1, on the reverse strand, counting down.
GTATAGAGGGTTACGTTCGCCTGCCAAACTTTCCAATACTTCACGAGGGTTGTCAGTTTGAAGTAGAGGACGCTTCTTGTCGCGGTTAGTGCGAGCAAGTTGCTTTTCAATAGTCGTTTCTAGGTAAACAACAACACCACGTGCAGAAAGGCGATTGCGGTTTTCTTTGCTCTTCACAGAACCACCGCCGGTTGCTAGCACGATGCCTTGCTCTTGAGTCAGGTCTTCAAGCACTGCTTCTTCGCGTTTGCGGAAGCCGTCTTCACCTTCTACATCAAAAACCCAAGAGATGTCTGCACCAGTGCGTTCTTCAATCACTGTATCAGAGTCCACGAACTCCATATGCAGCTGCTGTGCTAGATGTCTACCAATTGTACTTTTGCCGGCGCCCATTGGGCCAACAAGGAAAATATTACGTTTCTCAGCCATATTTAGCGGTAATTTACAACGTTAATTCAATAAGATCGCCACAAGAAAACACAGCCAAACTGCTGTTTCACAAGGCTTGTGGCACCAATTCCTCACAGATAATTCGTGATAAGACCCGAAATTATCCAAGCATGGTGCCACTAATGCAACTTTATTTTTGATCTAATCGATTTTTTACTCACTGAGCGCCTACTGAATCACAACTTTAGGCGTGACAAAAATCAACAGTTCACTTTTGCCGACATTTTCATAACTTCGACGAAAAAGTGCCCCTAACAGCGGTAAATCACCTAATAAAGGTACCTTATCGACGGAGTTTGTGATGCTATGTTGAAAAATACCACCCAACACAACCGTTTCACCGTTATTGACTAAAACTTGTGTTCCAATGCGTTGAGTATCGATCGCGACTGCTTCACCTGTGCCTGTTTTTACAACTTGGCCCGGTCTGTCTTGCGTAACGCTCAAATCCAACACTAAACGATTGTCAGGGGTAATTTGTGGGGTCACTTTTAAGCTCAATACGGCTTTTTTGAACGTGACAGACGTTGCGCCACTAGAAGAAGACTCAAGGTATGGGATTTCGGTACCTTGCTCGATATAAGCAGGCTTCTTGTTAGTGGTAATCAATCGCGGGCTCGAAATGATCTCTGCTTTGGACTCTTGTTGCAGCGCAGAAAGCTCTAAATCAAGCAGTGTGTCTGAGCCTAACTTCGCAACTTGGAAAGCAAGACTGGTCGCATTCGGGCTGGTTGCAGCCAAGTTCACGTTTAGGAAGTCATCAATACCAACACTGCTGCCACCATCATCACCTTCGCCATCACCGCCGCCATCGTACAGGCCGATTGTCGCAAGGTTATTCTCAATCGAACCACCGACAGTGTGGCTGCCGTTAATAGAGGTGAAGCCCCAGCGCACACCAAGTTCGTCCATATTACCTTCATTGATGGTGACGATTCGCGCTTCAATCTGAACTTGTTTGACCGGAATATCCAAAGACTCAATGATCTCTCGGATAACCTCAATGTTCTCTGGTAGCTCTCTAATTAAGAGTGAGTTTGTCCGCTCATCAATGGTCATGCTGCCACGTTCCGAGAGCATACTGATATTACCCTCGCCATTAATCATCTCGGCAATGTCCGACGCTTTAGCGAAATTAACTTTGATGATCTCAGAAGAAAGCTCACCCATCTCCTGCTCAAGTTTCTGTTTTTCTAATTGTTGCTTTTCACGCAGATCCAGTTCGTCTTTCGGCGCCACCAAAATCACGTTGCCATCAACACGCTTATCCAAGCCTTTTACTTGAAGAATGATATCGAGCACTTGCTGCCAAGGCACACCATCAAGACGCAAAGTTAAGTTGCCTTCAACGGAGTCGGATACCACTAAGTTAAATTGGTTGTAGTCGGCGATGAGTTGCAATACGTTTCGCACTGGGATGTCTTGGAAGTTAATTGAAATCAGCTTCCCTTCTTTTTCTAGAATGCTCTTATCCGGTGCTTTTTCGTTGGCTTTTATCTTACCGACTTTGATCTCTAGGTAACGCCCTGTCAGGCGGTAATCGTGAGTGTATTCCTCATCAATATACGCAACTAAACGTGTGGTTGAGGTATCTCGGAATATTTCAATACTCTCGACGACCGTAGAAAAGTCTTTTACATCCAGAAGGTAAAGCTGGTCGTCTTTTACAGATGTGTTGAGTAAGTCGATACTCAACCCTTCCTGTACGCGCTTGATATCAACGATTGCTGCAGGAGAAGCAAGTTCTACAACTATCACTGCATCTTTGTCTTTGTTTGTGCGAAAGTCGATGGTCTTTAGCGAGTTAGACTTTACTTCCTGTGCTGCTACAAAAGGGGCTAAAAGTAAAAAGAACCACAAAGAGAAGATCCCTGCTAGCTTCCTTGGTGTCAGTGTTAATCCTTGTCTCATTTTCATCATTACTCAATATCAAAAATAAATGCTGCTATGCCTATCTCAAAGCCAACTTAACTTTGCGCTTTTGCCAACACCCTAAACCGTCGGGTAAGGTTTCATTAATTAACAGATAGTTGTGGGATACGTGGGTCACCTTGCCATTGTTACGACCAAGGTACTGACCCGGCTTCACCTTATAAACGGTGCCATTTGGCGCTTGGACCAAACCAGAAACATTGCTCCCCATCCCCATGACACCTTTTAAGCGCAGTTTATTGAGAGGAAAGCGTTCTAACTTACCTACCCGCTTTCTTGATGGCGGTTGCCAACAATCTTGTCTGGCTAAAGGTTGAGTGGCGATGGTGGCTTCTTTAGGGAGCTCAAAAGGCGCACGTAGAATCTCTGGCTCATAACCGATGACAACATAGTCTTCAACGGGCTGTAATTTAGCGACGTCACGCCGCGCTTGGTTTTCTACACCACGAATAAAGTCTGTCAGTGATTCATCATTGGCTTGGCAACCCGCTAGCGTCGCTGCAATACAAACCATCAGCAAAGATTTATTTCGCATCTTTCTTTTCCTCTGGTTTGAACTGGTAGGTATTCGCTTTTACACGGAAGTGCAAAGTTTCACTTTCTTGACTCACTCGTTGCCAAGTCACGTCTTTAAACGTGATGATGCGCGGCAATGTGGCGATGGCTTGAGAGAAACGGCCGATATCATGAAAGTCTCCAGTGAGCTCAATATTCAGCGGCAGACGATAGAGAAAATGCTCTGACTGTTTCTCCCCCCAATCAATGCGGGTAAATGTCAGTTTGTTATCGATGCCCAGTTCATTCACCGAAGCCAGCATGGTGGCCAACTCTTTTTGCGCAGGTAGCTGTTGCAGTAGCAGTTCGTAGCGTGTGGTGAGCTCATCGAGTTGTGATTGCAATTGAGGCAAAGCCGCCACTTTATTGGCCTTGATTCTCAGCGCAACTTTTAAGGTTTGCTCTTCTTGAATCAAATTGTCCAAACGCGCTTGCTCTGGCTTTAAATAGAACCAGTAACCGAAACCTTGAATCAACAACACGAGCATTAAGAGAACCACTAACTGCGGCACCAGCGGCCATTCAGCGATTTCATCCATTTCAAGGTCTTGCCAATTAACCATGCTGTTTACCTCCTTCTTTTATAGAGGCACCTTTAAACATGAAGGAGACTTTGAAAGTCTGGAACTCTTTACCGAAACGGGCTTTACCATGGACAATGGAGTGCATCTCGACGTCTAACAATTTTGCTGAACGCTCCATGTTATCGAGCATCGTCGCGAGACGCGGCGTACTGTCTGAAATTCCTGAGATCTCGATTTCGTAGTCATTCATCTTAATCTTGTCGACATACACGCCTTCAGGAATCACTGATGGCATCAAGTTCATGAACTCTGTAGTTTTATTGCGCCCGTTTTGTAACCCTTCGACGATCTTTAAACGCTCTAAGATCTTGCCGTGCTCTTGCTCAGCAATCTTCATTGCTTCAATTCGCTTATCAAGCTGAGATATGTAGTGAGCTAAATAGTCTAGGCGCTGTTGCTGCTGGTCTTGTTGGTATTGGTAGTACTTACCGATACCCCACTGCACGCCAAGCGCAGCAATCACACCAAGAACAATCAAACCAATAAAACGTCGACGATGTTCTTCACGTTGATTTTCACGCCAAGCGAGGAGGTTAATGTGATGCAACATCGTCACCTCCCAACCACTGAATACCGCGTACCGCCAAACCTGCAGCTGCCGTGAAATGCTGCCAATCTGCAGCTCGGCGTTTACGTTTAGAGACTTTCATTTCAAACAAACTAAGAGGATTGAGAAGTTCACACTCTAGTGCCAATTGACTTGATAGTTCCTCAGCTAACATTGGCGTAGCCGCCCCCTCTCCGGAAAGCCAAATGCCTTTGATATCTTGGCTACCATTGAACGAGGTATAGAGCTGCATCTGACGCTTAACTCGTTCAACCATTTGTCGATTGAACTCTTCAGTTGCGGTTTGAATATCGTCACTGAGTGGATCGTGTTGAGACAAGTCGTTTGTTGTGCGAGTACCGCAAGGAAACTCTTTATGGAATAGCTCACCTTGCTCGGTAAACATAGTGAAAGAGCTGCTCATCGCACCAATATCCAACAAGCAATGCTTATTCTTTTCTGGAAAACGTTCTGCGGTTAGCTTCCATATATGACCAAGACTTTGTGAGTGCACATCCACCAGCACGGTTTTTAGGCCAGACTTTGTTAATGTATCGACTCGGCTTTCCACCACTTCTCTGCGTGTTGCAAACACTTGGTAGCTGTCTGTACCGCCCATCTGCTCATCCGTATCAACCTTTACAAAATCGAGGCTGAGCTCTTCAACCGGAAAGGGAGACTGATGCGCAAAGGCTTGCATCACCGCAAATTCCTTTTCGCTTTCTTCTAGGTTCTGCTCTATTTGTAGCTTTTTGCTGATCACGGCATTGTCTGGAACCGAAATTGCGACCTTTCTAGCTCGAATTGGGAGCTCTTTTCTCATCTCTTTAAGGGTCTTTACAATTTCTTGATGATTTATGGTGTTATTTTCAGCGACAATACGTTCCTTAAGTATTATTTCTTTGTAACCCAATAAAGCGTAACTGTTGCCATTGGGTTTAAGTACCACGGCTTTGAGGCTGTTATGGCCAATATCTATGCCCGTAACTAATAGCTTATCCATCTCTACTCTCGCTCCGAAATTCCTGCGTGTGGTTGTAAATAGCACCCAGAGAATTTTCTTCGTGCAAAGGTTGTTATTAGCATCCAAATAAGAGTTAATATCTCTTATGTGCTAAATTTTTGACCTAAGAGTACAAGGGTTTGCCGTTACACAGCCTCAACCAATCAGGGATTCTCCGGTGAAGTTCATAAAGCGTTTATTATTTTTAACATTGATTTGCATAATTCTTGGAGTCACCACAATTTTTGGCTTCTATCAATACGTGAAGCCTGAATTGCCAGATGTTGCAACTCTAAAAGATGTTGAATTACAAACACCTATGCAGGTATTTAGTCAAGACGGGAAACTGATCGCACAGTTTGGTGAGAAACGCCGAATTCCTGTTACCTACGACGAAATTCCACAAGATTTGATTCACGCGCTGATTGCGACCGAAGATAGCCGCTTTTACGAGCACCCTGGTATCGACCCGATCGGTATTACTCGTGCCGCTGTCGTCGTGGCTCTATCCGGTTCTGCTAAGCAAGGTGCGAGTACCATCACTCAGCAGCTAGCACGTAACTTCTTCCTCTCCAATGAGAAGAAGATCATGCGTAAAATCAAAGAGATCTTTATTGCGATCCACATTGAACAGCTTTTGACTAAGCAAGAGATCATGGAGCTTTACGTTAACAAGATCTTCCTTGGTTACCGCTCATATGGTTTCGGTGCAGCCGCTCAGGTTTACTTTGGTAAGAGCCTGAACGAACTGACGCTAAGTGAAATCGCAACGCTTGCTGGTATGCCAAAAGCACCATCAACCATGAACCCACTCTATTCACTAGAGCGTGCGACAAACCGTCGTAATGTCGTTCTGATGCGTATGCTCGATGAGAAATACATCACTCAAGAGCAATATGACGAAGCGCGTGCTGAACCTATTGTTGCTCGTTACCACAGTGCTGAAATCGAGCTTTCTGCACCATACGTGGCTGAGCTAGCACGTTCATGGGCAGTGAAAGAGTACGGCACAGAAAAAGCATACACCTCTGGCTTGAACATCTACATGACGGTAGATTCAAAGCTGCAAGACGCAGCAAACAAAGCAGCGATCAATAACATCCTTGCTTACGATGAACGTCACGGTTACCGAGGTGCAGAAAAAGTACTTTGGAAAGAAGGTGAAAACGCTTGGGATACCGAGCAAATTGAAAAACACCTTAAGAAGCAGCCAACTTACGGCCAACTTTACCCAGCAGTCGTGACTAAAGTTGACGACAAAACTGCGCAAGTTTGGGTGAAGAACAACGATGAGCAAACCATCGCTTGGACTGGCATGAACTGGGCTCGCAAATACCTAACGGATGAACGTCAAGGTGCGGTGCCTAAATCAGCAAAACAGATTTTAGAATCAGGTCAACAAGTATGGGTTCGTGAAATCAGCACAACCGATAAAGAAGGCAACACCGTTAACAGCTGGAAGCTAAGCCAAGTACCAAGTGCCAACACTGCATTTGTGGCAATGAACCCAGAAAACGGTGCAGTACTTTCTCTGGTTGGTGGTTTCAACTTCGTTCACAGCAAGTTTAACCGTGCGACCATGTCTGTGCGTCAGGTAGGTTCAAGTATCAAACCTTTCATCTACTCTGCAGCACTAAACAAAGGTTTAACGCTCGCTTCACTTGTTAACGATGCGCCAATCAACAAGTGGGATGCTGGTTCTGGTTCAGCATGGCGTCCGAAGAACTCGCCACCGACTTACATCGGCCCTACCCGCCTACGTATCGGTCTTGCACAATCTAAGAACGTTATGGCGGTTCGTACGCTACGTGAAGTTGGCTTAGACGAAACCCGCGAATACCTAACTCGCTTTGGCTTTGATATTGACCAAGTGCCACGCTCAGAAACTATCGCGCTTGGTGCTGGTAGCTTAACGCCAATGAAAGTGGCGCAAGGCTACTCGGTGTTTGCGAATGGCGGTTACTATGTAGAACCGTTCTACATTGACCATGTTGAAGACTCGTTTGGTGAAGTGTTGTTTAAGGCAAACCCGAAAGTCATCTGCCAACAAGATTGTCCTCAAATGGAACAACATGTTCCTGCAGAAGATAAGTTTGCCGCTGAATTTGGCGAGCAAGACGTCGCGACAGAGAACATCGCTCCAGACAACGCACTTGAAAACGACACACCGCAATACGCGAAGCAAGTTATCTCAGCGCAAAACGCATTCCTGATGCGTGAAATGATGTACAGCAACATCTGGGGTGGCGGTAGCTGGCGTGATGGTACAGGCTGGAATGGTACTGGCTGGCGTGCACAAAAGCTTGAGCGTCGTGACATTGGTGGCAAAACCGGTACAACCAACGATTCGAAAGACACTTGGTACAACGGTTACGGCCCTGGCATCGTTGCGATTGCATGGGTTGGCTTCGATGATCACTCTCGTACACTAGGCCGCACAACAGTAAATAGCAACCTAGGTAAAGGCCAGATCTCTGGCGCTGAATCTGGTGCTAAAACGGCTGAGCCTGCGTGGATTGACTTCATGCGCGTTGCTCTTGAAGGTACTCCACAACAAGGTAAGAACATCCCTGGTGACATCGTACGTGTTCGTATCGACCGTGATAGCGGCCTACTGACACACAAAGTCGACGGTTCATCGATGTTTGAGTACTTCGAGAAGGGAACTGAGCCTACGGAGTACGTAGGTAACAGCCTTGAAGATAGCATCTACTCAGGTGGTGGCAGCGGTTCAGAAGAGCTGTTCTAACCTCATCATTGAGAGACTAAAAAGGGAGCCATTGAGCTCCCTTTTGTTTATTTGGCTTTTAGGCTATCAAGCAGCGATAGAGTCTTCTCTAGCCTCAAGTACACCTTTGATCATTGCGGCCAATGTTTCAAAGCGGGTACGTAATGGTGACCCCGGACGATAAACCAGTACGATACTGCGAGAAGGCGTTGGGTTAATTGCAGGAACGTAACACACGCCGTCTTTTTTCTTCTCATGAGGTACGGACAACTGAGGTAACAAAGTAATACCCGCGCCCGCTGCCACCATGTTGCGCAGCGTTTCTAAGCTCGTTGCTTTAAAACGCTCATCATCTTTCGCACCTGCCGCAAAACAGAATCCAAGTGCTTGGTCTCGTAAGCAGTGACCATCACCCAGAGCCAAAACTGTTCGGCCATTAAGATCCAACATATCGATATGATCTAGCCCAGCCCACTCATGGTCGCAAGGAACCGCCACGCTCAATGGTTCGTTGTAGACTTCAATCTCTTTAAATGGAGCCGTCTCATCCACTGAAGCTAATACTAGGCAATCCAGTTTGCCCTCTTCTAGCTGACGAACCAACTGATGGGTCTGCGCCTCATGTAAAAACAGTTCCAATTCAGGAAACTCTTCTTTTAGTCGAGGAACGATTTTAGGTAAGAGATAAGGACCAACAGTCGGAATAAAGCCGATGTGCATCGGGCCAGTCATAGCACCACTTTGACCACTCGCCATATCTTTAAAGGTTTTCACTTCACTTAAGATACGTTTTGCTTGCTCCACCAATTGCAAACCTGAATCGGTAAACAAAACACGACGACTGCTGCGCTCCAGCAATGCCGTACCTAATTCGTCTTCTAGTTTACGAATTTGGCCACTTAAAGTCGGTTGGCTGACAAAACAGGCTTCCGCTGCTTTTCGAAAATGCTTGTGCTCCGCAAGCGCCACCAAGTACTCAAAATCTCGGATATTCATAACGTACGATTCGCTTCTTGTTTGGCGATAGAAATAATCTATCAAAACCATAGCATTAAACGATTAGAGCTATCAAAGTTTTTTTTCAATAATGAGCTCAACAAAACGAAACTGAGCGCCAAATAACGCTAAGCTCGAAAACGAATTATTTCATAAATTTAAAAAGGAAATCATCATGTTTGCATCAAAAGAAGGTCAAGCTGTACCACAAGTTACTTTTCCGACTCGTAAAGGTGACGCATGGGTGAACGTAACCACGGAAGAACTGTTTAAAGACAGAACGGTTATCGTATTCAGCTTGCCAGGTGCGTTTACTCCGACGTGTTCATCAAGCCACCTACCTCGTTACAACGAATTGTTCTCAGTATTTAAAGAACACGGTGTGGATGAAATTCTATGTGTATCAGTTAACGATACGTTTGTAATGAACGCATGGAAAGCTGACCAAGAAGCAGAAAACATTACCTTCATCCCAGATGGTAACGGTGAGTTCACAGACGGTATGGGCATGCTAGTGGACAAAAACGACATCGGTTTTGGCAAGCGTTCATGGCGTTACAGCATGCTAGTTAAAAACGGCGTGGTTGAGAAAATGTTCATCGAACCAAACGAGCCAGGCGACCCGTTCAAAGTTTCAGATGCAGACACAATGATGAACTACGTAGCACCTGAGTACAAAACTCAAGAATCTATCACTGTGTTCACCAAACCAGGTTGTCCTTTCTGCATGAAGGCGAAACAAAATCTGATTGACCACGGTCTTCAATATGAAGAAGTGATTCTGGGTAAAGACGCAACAACAGTAAGTCTACGTGCAATCTCTGGTCGCACAACGGTACCTCAAGTATTTATCGGTGGTAAACACATCGGTGGTAGCGAAGAGCTAGAAGCGTACCTAGGTTAATAGTTTGCCTAATGGGCTTGGGTTGGCAATCTCGCTGTCCAGAACTCAGCCCTAGGTCTCCCGGAGCATCCCTCGCCCGGGAGACCATCCCTCTCAATCACTTCCTATGCTTAGTCTTGATAACTGGTCGTCTTCACCGTTCGACCAGTTATCAAGATTAATGAACTCAAATTCACTCATCCAGACTTAGTCACTTCAACTAGGTTTGGGAAAAACGAGAATCCATTATGAAACAGTTAAATGTCGACGTAGCAATTATTGGTGGTGGTACTGCAGGTCTTGGCGCATACCGCGCAGCAAAAGCACATACAGACAGTGTTGTGATGATTGAAGGTGGCCCTTACGGCACGACATGTGCTCGTGTCGGATGCATGCCATCGAAGCTATTAATCGCCGCAGCAGAAAGCGTACATCAAATCGAGAAAGCACCGGGCTTTGGTGTACACCCACAAGGCGAGATTTACATTAACGGTCGTGAAGTAATGGATCGAGTAAAGCGTGAACGTGATCGCTTTGTAGGCTTTGTGTTGGAAGGCGTCGATGAGATTCCTGCTGAAGATAAAGTGTCGGGTTACGCTAAGTTTGCCAACGACAACACGTTAATCGTTGATGACCACACTCAAATCACAGCTAAGCGTATTGTGATCGCAACAGGTTCGCGTCCTGCTTACCCTGCGGTATGGAATGAACTCGGCGACCGCTTAGTGATTAACGATGATGTGTTCGATTGGGATGACTTGCCAGAATCCGTTGCCGTATTTGGCCCTGGTGTGATTGGTCTTGAATTGGGTCAAGCGTTGCACCGTTTAGGTGTAAATGTGAAGCTATTTGGTCTTGGTGGTCAAGTAGGGCCATTGACCGATCCTGAAGTGATGGCGTACGCCGATAAAGCCTTCAAAGAAGAGTTTTACCTTGATGCCGATGTAAAAGTCGAAAGCATGAAGCGTATTACTTCGCCAGAAAATGACGGTGAAGATAAAGTCGAAATCCAATTCATCAACCACGATGGTGAACTAGAAACCTTTATTGTCGATTACGTATTGGCAGCAACCGGTCGTCGCCCGAATGTGGATAAACTCGCGATTGAAAACACCAATGTGGCACTAGATGAGCGCGGCGTACCAACGGCGGATCACTATACATTGCAAACTTCGGTAGAGAGCATCTTCATCGCAGGTGATGCAAGTAACCAAATTCCATTGCTGCACGAAGCGGCAGACCAAGGTCGTATTGCTGGTGACAACGCAGGCCGTTTCCCAGATATTCGTGCGGGTCTACGTCGCTCACCAATCTCTGCTGTGTTCTCAGACCCGCAGATTGCAATGGTAGGCGAAACCTTTAAGCAGTTGGAAGCTCGTCTAGGTAGCTGCGGCTGCTTTGCAACCGGTCAAGTATCGTTTGAAAATCAAGGACGTTCACGCGTGATGCTCCGAAACAAAGGCATTCTGCACGTCTACGGTGAACAAGGTACAGGTCGCTTCTTGGGTGCAGAAATGATGGGGCCAAACGCCGAGCACTTAGCCCACCTACTTGCTTGGGCACATCAGAATAAAATGACGGTTTCTGAAATGTTGGATATGCCGTTTTACCACCCTGTTATTGAAGAAGGCGTTCGTACTGCGCTACGTGACCTGAATGCGAAACTTCACTTAGGTCCAGAGACAATTAAGCACTGCCTAGATTGCGGACCTGGCTGCTAATACTCACTCTCTTTAGCTTCTCACAAAAAACAAAAGCCTCGTCTATGACGAGGCTTTCTCATTCCAACTCTATCAGTTCAAAACTGAGCAAAGTGGTTGTTTAAGCAGTCATCATTGCATAACGGCTTACAAGCACAATGGCAGTAAAACCAATTGTGAAGAAACCACCAGCAAGGCCTAGTGCTACTTTAAGTTCTGTCGACATTATAATTTTTCCTATTGTCAGGCTGACAGCGCACCATACACCAATTACGTGCTACACATTTTTAACCAAGTTAATTTTCCATTTTTGGTTCGATAGACACGACATAGAATCCTGACAAAGAGAAACTCAAACATGAGTTAGCCGTTATAATCAGGGACAAATAGATAGTGTGGATAGAACAATGGCTTGTCGAAGTTGCCAAGAGCACTGGTTTTGGAAAAAGATCGGACGTTGCCAACGATGCATGGATCAACTGACGGTACTTTCTGTTTTGTGTTGGATCGTGTGGTGGTTTGCGTTTAAAGATGATCCGCAAAGTATTGAATCGATCGCACTGATCTTTGCCGGATTTGCATTTAACGGCTTACTGTTTTTGCACCTATGGATGCGCTTTGTGGTTTTGCCGTGGCAACGCCGTCGTGGAAAAGAAAGTAAGGATGATCATCACTCAGATGATAGATAGAAAAAAGCCCCAAAACCAATACCGGTCTTGGGGCTCTCTTAGATTCTTCTAAGAAAAAGCAGTGGTACTTTAATAGACTGGGCTTCCTCTCAAAGGTTCCAAGTTTTTTTCCAATTTTTTTAGTATTTTCTTAAATACTAATAGAATCATCAACCTAGGCTACGTTACTTTTCTGGATCAATTGTTCGAACAAGTTGATCTCTAGTGCAACTTCATCACACGCATGCTGACGCGGACACTGATCGCAATCTTTCAGGACTTTCTCAGGCAACAATGACTTCGACGTTGGCAAGAAGCTCTGCTTCATAAAGAACTCTGGCGTACGTGTCAGCACAAAGACTTTCTTGATGGCCATTTGGCGCGCTTTCTCAACCAGATAGTTCACAATCGCACTGCCCTGCCCTTGGCCTTGCCAACCAGCTTCAATACCTAGAGAGCGAATCTCTGCCAACCCTGAGTCATAGACATACAAAGATGCACATCCGGTTACTTCTCCGTGGTGCTCGGCAACCGCGAAGGAGCCAATATCACGTACCAACTCATTGCGTGAGCGTGGTAAGTTTTCACCCATGTTTGCCCAGTATGCCACCATGCCTTCTAACGTTTCGATGTCCGTTAAGCGAGCAGGGCGAACGTTGACTGCTGATGTATCGCGTTGAGACAGACGCTTGTCTGCTTGGTCAACAGCGTAAGCCACTTGTTGAGGAGACACACCACCTAGTGCACAACGTTTCTCAAGACACGAGTCGATGGTTAAGATGTCATACACATCCGCTTCAATCACTTCAGAGAAAGCTTTCAGCTCATCAATCGACAGCTCTTCTAGTGCACATCCTTTGGCAATCGCACCAACGACGGCAACGCCAACGATATGGTGCGCTTCACGGAATGGGATACCTTTCGCTACTAGGTAATCAGCAAGCTCAGTCGAGTTTGCGTAACCTTGCTTCGCGGCTTCTAACGTACGCTCACCATTGACCTTGATGCCATCAAAACACAGTGCTGCCATTTCCATGCAGTCGTTCCATGTATCAAGTGCATCGAACAGGCCTTCTTTGTCTTCCTGCATGTCTTTGTTGTAAGCCAGTGGCAGCGCTTTCACTGTCATCATCATGCCAGCAAGTGCACCATATACACGGCCAGTCTTACCACGAATAAGCTCTAGGGCATCTGGGTTTTTCTTCTGTGGCATCAGAGAAGAACCTGACGTCACGGTATCGGCTAGTTCAATAAAGTTAGACTCACCCGAGTTGTAGAAGATCATGTCTTCTGCCAAACGAGACAGGTGCAGCATCGAGATAGATGCCACAGACATCAACTCCATCACATGGTCACGGTCAGAAACCGAGTCCAACGAGTTACGTGTTGCACGGTGGAAACCAAGGTTATGAGCCAACTCTTCACGATCGATTGGATAAGCGGTACCAGCAAGCGCACCCGATCCAAGCGGACAAGTATCCAAACGCTTAAGGGCATCACTCAAACGTGAGTAATCACGCTCAAACATTTCCACGTAAGCCAAACACCAGTGCGCAAACGTCACAGGTTGAGCACGTTGCAAGTGAGTGTACCCAGGAAGCACGGTACCTTGATGTTGCTTGGCAACGCCAACCATCTGAGTTTGCAGGCGATCAAGCGCAATTAACAATTGCTGACCTTGTTGACGACACCAAAGTTTAAGGTCGGTTGCCACTTGGTCGTTACGAGAACGGCCCGTGTGTAGCTTTTTACCTAGGTCACCGACCTTGTTGATCAGTTGCTGCTCTACCCAAGAGTGGATATCTTCCGCATCTGAGCGCAAGATTTGATGTGGGTCTTCCATCACTTCCAGCTTGAGCTCATTCAGTGCCAGCTCAAGCTTTTGTTGTTCTTCTGCAGATAACACGTCAACAGAAAGCAATGCTTTAGACCACGCAATTGAGCCTACGATGTCTTGCTCAGCCAATCGGTAATCGAAACGCAATGAATCGTTGAAGTCTTTAAATCTGGTGTCTGCCGCTTGGGTAAATCTTCCGCCCCATAATGCCATTGCGTCTCTCCTGATGACTATTGCTTACGCTAACGTGTTCTTCATTAAGTGTTGACCAAATCGGTGGTCATTTGCTCACTTTTTCTTATGTCTCAACGTTACGATAATCACGGATAAAAATAAAGTAGAAATTCAATATTTTTACATATTTATTCATGATTATTTTGTCTTTATGCCAATGAGGTCAGCAAAAACGAAAAAGACCTGCCAATAGTGGCAGGTCTCTTATCTTATAAGGCGTTAAATTGGCTTATTTTTTCTGGCTGTTCAACGCACGAATACGGCTTGATAGCGAGTAAAGGCGGATAAAGCCTTCAGCATGGCTTTGGTCATAAACTTCATCTTCACCAAAAGTAGCAAACTCTTCAGAGTACAAACTGTTATCCGAACGTTTTTGCGTGACCGTTGCGTGGCCTTTGTAAAGCTTCACAACCACTTCGCCATTCACGTCTTGCGCGAGCTCTTCAGAAGCCGCAAGGATAGACTTACATAGCGGCGTGAACCAACGACCATCATAAACAAGGTGTGATGCTTTCAGACCAAGCTCCTCGCGGAATTCAAATGACGCTTTGTCTAGCACCAGTTGCTCTACCGCACGCAGCGCTTCCATCATGATGGTGCCACCCGGAGTTTCGTAGCAACCACGAGACTTCATACCCACTAGACGGTTTTCGACAATATCAATACGACCAACACCGTGCTTCGCACCTTTTTCGTTTAGGTAAACCAACGCGTTGTATGGTGTCATCGCTTCGCCGTCTACCTCAACAACTTCACCTTTCGCAACTTTCAGCGTCACGGTTTCAGCTTCATTCGGTGCTTGCTCTGGATCTACAGTCCAAGCCCAGCAATCTTCATTTGGTGCATTCCATGTATCTTCTAGAACGCCACCTTCAGTAGAAATGTGCCATGCGTTCGCATCACGCGAGTAGATCTTAGTAAGAGAAGCCGTACAAGGGATATTGCGCTCTGCTAGGTAATCCAGACATTCTTCACGGCTCACTAGATCCCACTCACGCCAAGGCGCAATAACATGCAGATCTGGTGCTAGCGCTGCAAATGCACCTTCAAAACGAACTTGGTCGTTACCTTTACCGGTACAGCCATGACACAGAGCGTCTGCGCCAACTTTACGTGCGACTTCAACCTGCGCTTTGGCAATGATTGGACGCGCCATTGACGTACCTAGCAGGTATTTACCTTCGTAGTAAGCACCCGTTTTTAGAGTCGGGTAAATGTAGTCTGCAACCATTTCTTCTTTCAGGTCAGCGATATAGCACTCAGAAGCACCAGAAGCTTTTGCTTTCGCTTCAATACCTTCTAGCTCCTCGGCACCTTGACCAACATCGGCAACGAAAGCCACCACTTCACAGTCGTAGTTCTCTTTTAGCCACGGGATGATTACTGAAGTATCTAGACCGCCTGAGTATGCGACTACCACTTTATTTACGTTCACTTTGCTCATGTTTTTTCTCCAAACTTAACTGGCGCTGCTCTCGGCGGTCAGTGCCAACCACTTCCTAATGTTCAATTCTTTAACTGGTTTGCTTCTGCTCTATTGCGGCAGAAACTGCGTTCCGATACTTTCACCCGCGAATAGCTGGGTCAGTTTCTCTGGGTAACGCCATGTCGCGACTTCAATAGGACGGCCAAGATCATTGGCGGCCTCCAAAGCGGCTTTAACTTTGACGATCATGCCGTCGGTGATCACTTGCCCTTGGATCAACGCATCCGCTTCTTGCTCAGATAGCGTTTTGATCAAATGCCCTTTGCCATCGAGTACACCGCTCACATCAGACAGAAGCACTAACTCCGCATCCAATGCACCGGCCACAGCAACCGCGGCTTGGTCAGCATTCACATTCATCATCTGGCCTTTTTCAGTCAGACCAATTGAACTGATGATCGGCAGTGCACCTGCGTTTAGCACCGCTTGTAAAATGGTTGAATCACCTGGTGATGCTTTGCCTACAGCGCCTAGCTCTGGGTCAAGTTCTTCAACATGACATAACCCACCATCGGCGAGACTAAGACCCACTGCATTCAGACCATCCGCAATCGCTTGACCTTGAAGCAATTTGTTTGCTGTGCCTGCAAGCGCGCCTGCAATCACAGGAATCTGCTCATAAGGCGTCACGCGAAGACCGTTTTTCTTTACGGTTTCAAGCTGAAGCTTTGCCATCAACTCATCAACTAGGTAGCCACCGCCATGAACGATGGCGATTTGTCGCTGTGCCGACTTTTGGTAAGCCGCAATGGCGCCAAACAGTTGGCTTAAGGTTTGAGTGCAAGATAGAGCTGCACCACCGAGCTTAATGACTAAAGGAGCTTGATTGGTTTGCGTCATCGCATTTCCCTCTTTCAACGACTACAGCAACGCTGTCAGTTCTGGGTAACCGTAATGAATATTGAGACATTGCATCGCTTGACTCGATGCACCTTTAAGTAGGTTGTCGATCGCCGAAATCACAATGATGTGTTCGCCTTGTACCTTCCATCCGATATCACAGAAAGGGGTATTTTCGACATCCTGAATACGTGGAATACCATCACCTTTAAGGCGAACCGCTGGCTTGCCTTGGTAAGCTTGTTCAAACGCTTTCGCCACCTGTGCTTCCGTGACGCCTTGCGCCAACTTCATCGTGATAGTGGCAAGAATGCCGCGCTTAAAGTTACCTAGGTGTGGAGTAAAAATCACATCGCAACCCAAATGCTGAGCAATCTCTGGTTGGTGACGATGGTTAAAGACACCGTAAGGTTGCAAGCTCACTTCGCAGAAGCTATTAACCATGGACGCTTTACGCCCTGCACCTGATACACCACTGGTTGCGTTAATCACAGGCCATTGGTTGGTATCCAGTAATGCGTGTTCTAATAAAGGTTTGATTGCAAGCTGTGAAGCGGTCGGGTAGCAACCTGCCACTGCAATCAAAGGAGTGTTTTTTATTGATTCTTGGTTCCACTCTGCTAAGCCGTATGCTGCTTTATCTAGCCAGTTGTTATATTGATGTTCGAAGCCATAAAAGGTGTCGTAGAAGCCTTCGCTTTTCACACGGAATGTACCGGATAAATCGAATACCTGACAGCCCGCCTCTAAGAAAATTGGGGCTAAGTCGTGGCTCACTTCATGTGCTGTAGCCAGAAAGACCACATCTGACGCTTGAGCAACTTGCTCAGGGTCAGTCAGTGGCGAAACTGGCATATCAATCACACCCGCTAACTTGCCGTGCAATTGAGCAATATTCTTTCCTGCATCTACGCTATTGGCGGAAACGTATAAACCTGATAGCTTGAGTTCAGGGTGTTTGTTGACCATTAAAGCCAACTCTGCGCCGGTGTAGCCGCTGGCTCCGATAATCGTGGTTTTTAGCATTACATGACATCCATATACTTAAGGCCCAAAGTGATTATTCATATTTAATTTTTGCTTTATTTTGATTTTTTATTCAATAAATATGATTTAATATGTGTTTTACATTTTTGTGCTCTGTCTGTCAACAGGAGAATTGAAGAATCCATGCAATTACCAAGTTTTCTAGAGGTCTACGAAGGACTGATCAGTACCTCTTCGATAAGCTCAACCGATCCAAGTTGGGATCAAGGCAATGCCAAAGTGATCGAGAAGCTGGCATCTTGGTTTAAAGATCTTGGCTTTAGTGTTGAAGTGATCGAAGTGGAACCAGGCAAACACAATATGATCGCACGTATGGGTGACGGTGAAGGCGGCTTACTTCTCGCAGGCCACAGTGATACCGTGCCATTTGATGAAGGACGCTGGAGTTTTGACCCACATAAGCTGACCGAGAAAGACAACCGCTTTTACGGATTAGGTACGGCGGATATGAAAGGCTTCTTTGCCTTTATTTATGAAGCGGTAAAGAAAGTCGACTGGAGTAAGCAGACCAAGCCGCTTTATGTGTTGGCGACCTGTGATGAAGAAACCACCATGCTGGGTGCGCGTCATTTCACTGAGAACGCGCCGTTTAAACCGGATTACTGCATCATTGGTGAACCTACTAGCCTAGTGCCTATTCGTGGTCACAAAGGACATGTGGCAAATGCTATTCGCGTAACGGGTAAATCTGGTCACTCATCGGATCCAGCACTTGGTGTCAACGCCATTGAAATCATGCATGAGGTCATGTTTGCCATGATGCAACTGCGTGACAAGCTAGTGAAAGAGTACCACCATCCGGGTTTTGCCATTCCGAGCCCTACCCTAAACCTTGGTCATATTCATGGCGGTGACAGTGCAAACCGTATTTGCGGCTGCTGTGAACTGCATTATGACGTGCGTCCTCTTCCTGGTATTAGCCTTGATGGTTTAGAGAACATGCTGCGCGGAGCCTTGAAAGAAGTCGAAGCGAAATGGCCAGGGCGATTAGAAATTATTCCCCTGCACGAGCCAATTCCGGGTTACGAATGTCAACACGATCACCCATTTATTGGTGGTGTTGAAGAGATCTGCCAAACCAGTTCAGAAACCGTTAACTACTGTACTGAAGCACCATTTCTTCAACAGTTGTGCCCAACCTTAGTTCTTGGTCCTGGCTCTATTGACCAAGCCCACCAGCCAGATGAGTTCCTCTCTTTCGACTTTATTGACCCAACTATCGATGTGCTGTCACGTGCGATGGTGAAATATTGTTGTTAGTCGCATTCTGTACTTTCCTGACAATGCAGCTCGATTGGGCTGCATTTTGTTATCTACGCCACTCATCTTCTAGCACGCTATATCCTTCTTATAGTGAGCGATTTTGTAATTAATTTTCACTTCAAGCGGTATAAGCTGACCTAATTTTGCTCTAAATCAGGAGAGCAGTGGAATAATTGCAAACTTACTCTGCTTTATTTGACTAGAACTGGTGGTTTTCGCTAGATTGGAGTCTTAACAAGGACAATGGATGTAGTTTTTTTACGAGGCAGGATGACAATGAACGAGAAATACGCCGCACTCAAAAGTAATGTGCGCATGTTGGGCCACCTTCTGGGTAACACAATTCGTGATGCTCATGGCGAAGAAATCTTCGAGAAAGTGGAAACCATTCGTAAATTATCCAAATCGGCTCAAGCTGGGAATAATGCTGACAGAGACAGCTTAATAGAAGAAATTAAAAACCTACCAGATGAGCAATTGACGCCCGTGACCCGCGCGTTCAACCAATTTCTAAACCTGACCAATATTGCTGAGCAATACCACACCATTTCACGCCATTGTGAAGAGCACATCTGCGAACCTGACGCAATTAACTCGCTGTTCTCAAAGCTAGTGCAAAATGATGTGAGCAAGCTAGACACGGCACAAGCGGTTCGCGACCTGAACATTGAATTGGTTCTAACTGCGCACCCAACCGAAATCACTCGTCGCACCATGATCAACAAACTCGTGAAGATCAACGAGTGCCTATCTAAGCTAGAGCTGAGCGATCTCTCTTTCAAAGAGCGTAAGAAAACTGAACGTCGCCTTGAGCAACTTATCGTTCAAAGCTGGCACTCTGACGTTATCCGTCAGCAGCGTCCAACGCCTCTTGATGAAGCCAAGTGGGGCTTTGCGGTTGTAGAGAACTCACTATGGGAAGCCGTACCTGACTTCCTACGTGAAATGAACGACCGCCTGAAATCTTACCTTGGCGAAGGTCTACCAATTGATGCCCGCCCTGTGCACTTCTCATCTTGGATGGGTGGTGACCGTGACGGTAACCCATTTGTAACCCACAGCGTGACTCGTGAAGTACTGCTTCTGTCTCGCTGGAAAGCGGCAGACCTATACCTCAATGACATCAACGAACTGATCAGCGAACTGTCGATGACAGTGTGCAACGACAAAGTTCGTGAGCTTGCCGGTGATGATCAGCACGAACCATACCGTGCGATCCTAAAACAGCTTCGTTCACTATTGAACGAAACGAAAGACATTCTAGACGCGAAAGTTCATGGCCAGAAACTGGCAGTCAAAGCGCCACTGCAAAAAGTAGAGCAGCTTTGGGAGCCACTCTACGCGTGTTACCAATCACTAAACGAATGTGGCATGGGCGTGATTGCTAACGGCTCACTGCTGGATACGTTACGCCGTGTTAAAGCGTTCGGTATTCACCTAGTTCGTCTCGATATCCGTCAAGAAAGTACTCGTCATGCCGACGTTCTATCTGAACTGACTCGTTACCTAGGTATTGGTGACTACGAGCAGTGGAGCGAGCAAGATAAGGTAGCTTTCCTAACTAACGAACTTGCATCTAAACGCCCTCTTCTACCTCGTGACTGGGAACCATCAGCGCCAGTTAAAGAGGTTTTGGATACCTGTAAGATTGTTGCTGCGCAGCCTCGTGAAGCGTTTGGTGCTTACGTTATCTCAATGGCACGTACCGCTTCTGACGTACTTGCTGTGCACCTACTGCTGCAAGAAGCAGGTTGCCCTTACCGCATGGACGTATGTCCTCTGTTCGAAACGCTAGACGATTTAAACAACGCGGAAGCGGTAATCAAACAGCTGATGGGCATCGACCTATACCGTGGCTTTATCCAAAACCACCAAATGGTGATGATCGGCTACTCTGACTCTGCAAAAGATGCGGGCGTAATGTCAGCAGGCTGGGCGCAATACCACGCGATGGATTCACTGGTAAAAGTTGCAGAAGAAGAAGGCGTAGAACTCACACTGTTCCACGGTCGTGGCGGTACGATTGGTCGTGGTGGTGCGCCTGCTCATGCGGCACTACTGTCTCAACCACCTAAGAGCCTGAAAGGCGGTCTGCGTGTAACAGAGCAAGGTGAGATGATCCGCTTTAAACTGGGTCTACCTGATGTTGCCGTTAACAGTTTCAACCTGTACGCGAGTGCAATCCTTGAAGCTAACCTACTGCCACCACCAGAGCCTAAACAAGAGTGGCGCGACCTAATGGACGTGTTGTCTGAAGTGAGCTGTGAAGCTTACCGTAGCGTCGTTCGTGGTGAACCAGACTTCGTGCCTTACTTCCGCCAAGCAACACCTGAGCTTGAGCTAGGTAAACTGCCTCTAGGCTCTCGCCCTGCAAAACGTAATCCAAACGGTGGCGTAGAAAGCTTACGTGCGATTCCATGGATCTTCTCTTGGAGCCAAAACCGCTTGGTTCTACCTGCATGGCTAGGTGCTGGTGAAGCAATTCAATACTCGGTAGACAAAGGTCATCAGGCGCTACTGGAAGGGATGTGTCGTGAATGGCCATTCTTCTCAACTCGCCTAGGCATGCTTGAGATGGTGTACACCAAGTGCAACATGGAAATCTCTCGTTACTATGATCAACGCCTAGTTGAGACGCCACTTCAGCCATTAGGTGACCGACTACGTGAACAGCTTCAGCGTGATATTAAGTCCGTACTGAACGTAGAGAACAACGAGAACCTGATGCAAAGCGACCCTTGGGGCCAAGAATCAATCCGCCTACGTAACATCTACGTAGAGCCATTGAACATGCTTCAAGCAGAGTTGCTATACCGTACTCGTCAAACAGAAGAAGCTTCTGCAAATCTTGAAGAAGCATTGATGGTGACGATTGCTGGTATTGCCGCAGGTATGCGTAACACAGGTTAACTTAGCTACGCTAAAAGCATTAAAAGGCTGAGCTCTTGCTCAGCCTTTATTACTAATCACCAATCACTTCTACTATTTGAGCAATACGCAACCAGCTCATTAATCCAAAAAGAAAACAAAAAGTCTCTTAAAAACAAAATAAATCACTACACAAAAATACTATTGAGTATTTTATTAGTTTTTTTGGGTAATTTTGTCCTACTATTCCACTTCATGCTTATTATTTATATACTACTTGCCTGCTGGAAGCTCACAAGTCCAATCAAATAAGCTCCAGCTCGATGGAAACACCCATCACTCTAGGTGATAAACGGCTTTAAGGTGACAGGACCAACATTGTTGGTGCTATTTACACATAAAAAACTCAAGCGCCAATAAGAGCGCAACTGAAAGTGTAGATAGCTTGTTTACAAGTTTATTGACCATTTGGATTGAAGACATGTCATTACCACACGTAATTTTAACTGTACTTAGCACTCGCGACGCTACCGGTTACGACATCACTAAAGAATTCTCAGCTAGCATCGGTTACTTCTGGAAAGCAAGCCACCAACAAGTTTATCGTGAACTTAATAAAATGGCTGAGAAAGAACTGGTTACTTGCGTATTAGAACCTCAAGAAGGCAAACCAGACCGTAAGGTATACTCAATCACTGACGCTGGTCGTAGCGCTCTGGGCGAGTGGTTTGATCAACCAACTGCACACCCAACAGTACGTGATGAGTTCTCTGCAAAGCTAATGGCTTGTGCAGTGCAACCAGCGACGCCGTTCCGCGATCAACTTTCTGAGCTTGTAGAAGAGTCTCGCAAACTGGTTTCTCACTACAAAGAGATTGAAGCAGCGTACTACGCAACGCCATCAACACTAGACAAACAAGCGCGTCTTGAGCGTCTAACACTTCGTCGCAACTTAATGCTACGTGAAGCGTGGATTAACTGGGCAGAAGAAGTGCTAACAGAACTTGAAGTGATCGGCTAATTCGTCACTTTAAATGAAACGAAAAAGGCTTGCCGATGGGCAAGCCTTTTGTTTATTTAGGAAAAGCGTATTAAGCGCCTACTGCAACTTGTGGACGAACACCTAGAGTGTGGCAAAGTGCATAAGTCATCTCTGCACGGTTCAATGTGTAGAAGTGAAAATCTTTTACACCTTCACGGCTTAATACACGAACCATATCAATCGCTTGGCTTGCACCAACGAGCTGACGCGTCACTGGGTCATCATCTAGGCCTTCAAACTGCTTACTCATCCAGCCTGGTACTTTCACGTTGTTCTGAGCCGCAAAGCGAGAGGCTTGTTTGAAGTTAGAGACTGGCAAAATACCTGGGACAATTTCAACGTCGATTCCTGCCGCTACACAGCGGTCACGAAAGCGTAGGTAAGACTCCACATCGAAGAAGAATTGGGTAATTGCACGGTTTGCCCCTGCATCTACCTTACGCTTTAGGTTAAGCAGATCTGATTGAGCACTTTTTGCTTCTGGGTGAACTTCTGGGAAAGCGGCTACTGAAATATCGAAATCATGGCGCGCTTTAAGCAACTCTACCAAGTCCGAAGCGTACATATCTGGCGCACCGCCACCTGGTGGAATGTCACCACGTAGGGCAACAATGTTCTTGATACCGTTATTCCAATAGTCATCTGCAATGTTGATGAGTTCATCACGAGATGCATCGATACAAGTTAAGTGAGGCGCAGCAACAAGGCCTGTCGCAGCTTTGATTTCTTTAATGATCGAGTGAGTTCTGTCACGTTCGCCTGAGTTTGCGCCGTACGTAACAGATACAAATTTTGGTTGAAGAGTTTTAAGGCGGTGTACTGAGTTCCACAGTGTTTCTTCCATCTTCTCACTGCTTGGTGGAAAAAACTCAAATGAGACGTTGATATTGTCTGATAGTTCAGCGATATTCTGGTTTAAGGCATCGATGTGCCCTGCATGCGTGTATCCCATCTTACTCTCCCTGTGGCAACTCCACCACGAAATCAAAATTCCTTAAATCGCCGTTTAGACGTCTATATGTCTACAGAATGTATTGAATGTGATTTAATGTCAACCTTGTGATTATGAATTTTTCTCAAGTTCATGATGAGGATAGTTCAAGTTCCTGTATGACTAATCCTTAGCCAAAACTCCCAATCCAGTATGGCATTATCCAAATAATAAAAAACCCCGGAGACAGTCCGAGGTTTTGTTGTCGTTCGCAAAAATTGCTTCAGCGAGATTTAGAACAAGCCCGCTAGGCGGTTAAGGTCCGATTGAATCGCACCAGCCGTTACTTCGCGCCCCGCACCCGGACCACGAATCACCAAAGGATTGTCTTTGTACCACTTACTCTCAATGGCAAAGATGTTGTCGCATGGCAGCAAGTTCGCTAATGCGTGCTCACGAGATAACGCTTCGACACCCACCGTTGCTTTACCATTACGCTCTAGGCGCGCGACGTAACGTAGCACTTGGTCGTTTCTCTGCGCCTTGGTCAAACGTTCTTGAAGAATCTCGCTGAGAATATCACCTTGGTCGAAGAAAGCATCAATGCTCAAATCACGTAATTCCTCAGGAACAAGTGACTCAACCTTCACGCTCTCAGGCTCAATATTTAAACCAGACTCACGGGCTAAGATAACCAGCTTGCGCATAACATCAGAACCATCTAAATCGGAGCGAGGATCAGGCTCAGTCAAACCTTGTTGCCATGCCAAATCGACAAGCTCCGCAAAAGGTACCGAACCGTCAAACTGTTGGAATAACCAAGATAGCGTACCGGAGAAAATGCCTGATAGTGCGACAATATCATCGCCACTTTCACGTAAATCTCGAACGGTATGGTTTATCGGTAGCCCAGCCCCCACTGTCGCGTTGTAAAGCCAATGACGACCGATCTTCGCAAAAGCATCTTGCACTTGATGGTAGTACTGGCTGTCTGCTGAACCCGCCACTTTGTTTGCAGAGATCAGGTGAATACCTTGCTGTGCAATGTCTACATAGCGGGCAGCGAGCTCCTTGCTTGCCGTGACATCAAGCACGACCGCTTCATCGTAATTTTGCAGAGCGCCCAGTTTATTGAGCCAGTGACCGTCATTCTCAATGCTTTCATCATCGAAGCGCTGGGCAACCGTTGCTGCATCAATACCGTTTTCATCGAACCAATAAGTCTGGCTGTCTACAACGGCCACTAAATCAAAGCTCATTCCGTGGCGTTTTTCGAGCTCTTCTTTTTGCTCTGCAAACAGCGATAACCAACTTGAACCAATGTTACCTTTACCACACAAGGCCACCGCTACACGCTTTTGCGCTTGAAACAGCTGGCTATGAATACGTTGAACTAACTCTTCCACTTCTGCGCGGCGCAGTACGGCGACCAAGCTCAAGCCAGATTCCGTCTCTGAAATAAACTCAACAGGTGCATGCTTAAGTTGTTGGTAAAAACCAAAGCAGTGGTTTGCGTTTTTCGTCACACCAGCGCCAACGGCCGCTAGCAATGAGTACCCTTCTTTCAGTTTGATCTCTGCTTCAACGGCGAGCTCTTGTAGATAAGTCAATGCACCGCCAGCAATCTCTGCCGTGTACGCCAAACGCAAGGTTTGCTGATCCTCTTGCGCTTCAAATGCTAGTGGCTCTAATTGAGCACGCTTTAACGCCTGCAATACTTCTTTCTGCGCTCGCTCAAAATCATGGCCATGCACAAATGACAGTTGCACCAGTAGCACTTCATCAAGGGAAGTAATGATCTTCGCACCACGACCCGAGGCTAATACACGTTCAATACGCGTTGAGCCAGATTCTGGTTGATAGCTGCACTTTAAGTTCAAATCCATCGCACTTTGAGCAACGGGCTGAAGCGTACGGCTGTGCAATACTGGAGCGGCTAAACGAGCAAGCTCACTGGCCTCATCTAAACGCAGCAGAGGTAACAAGCAGGCATCCGACACCAAACGCGGGTCTGCACTATACACACCAGCGACGTCACTCCAGATTGTCACGGTATTTACTTCCGCCAAAGCACCAATCACAGTGGCTGAGTAATCTGAACCATTGCGACCTAACAGGACGGTTTCACCTGCATTATTCTGAGCCATGAAACCCGTAATGATGACGCGCTTATGGTTATGTTGAGTTAATGCTTCTTTAATAAGTGCATAAGAACGAGCACGATCAACTTCTGGCTGCGTACCTGCTTCTGCGCGCAAAAAGGCACGTGAATCTTGAGCGACTGCTGGCAAGTCTTGCTGAGATAACAATGCGGCTAGCAAACGTGAAGACCAGACTTCACCATGCCCCAGCACTGCGGCTTTTTGTGCTTCTGTTAGCGGAGCCGTTAACTCAGCTAAGGTACTGAATTCATCTTGAAGTGAAGCAAGCACTTGCGCTTGTACCTCTCCTTCTAACAAAGCTTCGACTAATTCTGTCTGGAACTGACGTAAGCTTTGCAGCGCCTCGTGTGCAATGCGGCCGTCTTTGTCCAACCCTTCCAAAAATTCAATCAAGCGGTTAGTCGTTTTGCCTGCTGCAGACACCACCACTAAATCATTTTCTGATGAATACTCTTTCAGGATCCCCACGACGCGTTGGTAACACTCTGGGTTTGCTAAGCTGCTACCACCAAATTTATGCAGCTGACGTTGTACACTCATGACCTTTTCTCTCCCAATTACTGTGCTGCTTTCGCGAATGCTTGCTCAAGATCGGCAATCAGATCTTGCGCATCTTCTAAGCCAACTGATAAACGCAGTAACTGTTGAGAAACACCTGCTTCAGCTAGAGCTTCTTCACCCATCGCACGATGCGTCATTGAAGCAGGGTGACAAATCAAGCTTTCTACACCACCTAGCGACTCAGCAAGGGAGAACAGTTCTAGCTCTTTAACGAACACTTTTAATTGCTCAAACGAACCGGCAAATTCAAAGCTCAGCATAGAGCCAAAGCCTGATTGTTGTTTTTTCGCGATGTCATGACCCGGATGCTCTGGCAGACTCGGATGATAAATCTTCGCCACCAAAGATTGTGTTTGCAGATACGCCAACACTTGCTGAGAGCTTTCTTCATGGACTCGCATTCGTGCACCCAGCGTGCGAATTCCACGGAGCGTCATATAACTGTCGAATGGCGTACCCGTAGCGCCAATGCAGTTACCCCACCATGCTAATTCTTCAGCATGCTCTTCGCTTTTGGTGATCACCACACCACCAATCACGTCAGAGTGACCATTAATGTATTTCGTTGTTGAGTGGATAACAAAATCCGCACCAAGCTCCAAAGGCTTTTGGTACACAGGTGTCAAAAAGGTATTGTCTACTGCGACTAAAGCGCCGACTTGTTTTGCTTTCTCACACACAGCCGCAATATCAACAACGCGTACGAGTGGGTTTGACGGTGTTTCTAGCAAGATAAGCTTTGGCTTTTTCGCAATCGCCGCATCCAACGCTTGCTGATCCGACTGGTCAACAAACTGCACTTTAAAATCGCCTTTGTTAGCACGAGTATTGAACAAACGGTAAGTACCACCGTAGCAATCATGCGGCGCAACAATTAAGTCATCAGGTCCAAGAAATGCCGATACCCAAAGGTTTAGTGCCGACGTACCGCAGTTAGTGACAACCGCGCCTTTGCCTGATTCAAGCTCGTACAGTGCTTTTTCTAATAAGCCTCGGTTTGGGTTACCAGAACGGGTGTAATCGTATTGTGGAACTTCACCAAACGCAGGGAAGCCGTAGTTAGTAGAAAGGTAGATTGGTGGTACAACAGCGTGATATTGACTGTCTGACTCGATACCAGTGCGTACAGCAATGGTCGCAGGCTTACGGGTGCTCATGGGTGTATCCTTTCACGGGTGGTGACATCTAAATGGGAATGCGCTATATCTAGCTTGTATTGCTCAATTGATTAACACTCTTCCCTAACTATTAACCTCACTTTACTTGTCTAAAAATGAGACGTCAACACTTCTAGACGTCTATATGTCTTTGCTTATGGCAGTAAATGCAGCTAAAATCAGCACCTATATTTATTTCTCTAACTTATTACATTAATGAAGGTGCGCAATGGCTGACTGGAATGGCGAATACATTAGCCCGTATGCTGAGCACGGTAAAAAAAGCGAACAAGTAAAAAAAATTACCGTCTCTATCCCGCTAAAAGTTTTAAAAGTGCTGACTGATGAGCGAACTCGCCGCCAGATCAACAACTTACGCCATGCGACTAACAGTGAACTACTATGTGAAGCGTTCCTACATGCTTACACAGGTCAACCATTGCCAACAGATGAAGACCTTCGTAAAGACCGTCCAGATGATATTCCGACGGAAGCGAAAGCACTGATGACAGCAATGGGCATCGAATTCGAAGCGTTTGACGAAGAATAATTGCTTACAAATTCGTCAAGATGAGAACCTGCACCGGGGGCAGTTTCAAACCAAACGAAAAAGGGACGCACTGGCGTCCCTTTTGTTTATCTGAAGCGTCTACTCTACTAATTACTCAGCCATGTAGTTTTCAGGCATCTCAATACGCGCGACACCTGAATCAACTGCAGCTTGTGCAACCGCTTTTGCTACGCGTGGTAATAGACGTGAGTCCATTGGTTTTGGAATGATGTAGTCAGAACCAAACTCTAGCTTGTCTACGCCTGCCGCCTTCAATACCGCTTCTGGAACTGGCTCTTTTGCCAATTCACGAATCGCATCAACTGCCGCTAGCTTCATTTCATCATTAATCTCGCTTGCACGCACATCTAACGCACCACGGAAAATGAATGGGAAGCAAAGCACGTTGTTTACTTGGTTCGGGTAGTCGCTACGACCAGTACCCATGATCAAGTCATCACGCACTTCGTGAGCCAATTCTGGTTTGATTTCTGGGTCTGGGTTTGAACATGCGAACACCACTGGTTTATCTGCCATTAGCTTCAATGCTTCTGCAGGTAGTAGGTTTGGACCCGATACACCCAAGAACAGATCCGCACCTTCAATCACATCTTCTAGCGTGCGCTTATCCGTGTTATTTGCGAATAATTGTTTGTATTCGTTTAGGTCGTCACGACGTGTATGGATCACCCCTTTACGATCCAGCATGTAGATCTTCTCGCGCATAGCGCCACATTTGATCAACAGCTCCATACATGCCACAGCCGCAGCACCCGCACCAAGACAAACGATGGTTGATTCTTCTAACTTCTTACCTTGCAGCTCGATTGCATTCAACATACCTGCTGCCGTTACGATCGCTGTACCGTGTTGATCGTCGTGGAATACAGGTACGTCACAACGTTCAATCAGACGCTTTTCAATCTCAAAACAATCTGGTGCTTTGATATCTTCTAAGTTAATACCACCGAATGTATCAGCAATGTTTGCTACTGTGTCGACAAATTCGTCGATCGTGCGGTGTTTTACTTCGATATCAATTGAGTCTAAACCAGCAAAGCGTTTGAACAATAGCGCTTTACCTTCCATTACTGGTTTAGAAGCTAGCGGGCCAAGGTTACCAAGACCAAGAATAGCCGTGCCGTTAGAAATAACCGCAACCATGTTGCCCTTCGCTGTGTACTTATACACGTTGTCAGCGTTCTGTGCGATTTCACGTACAGGCTCTGCAACACCAGGGCTGTATGCAAGAGCAAGATCATTTGCAGTTTCAGCAGGCTTAGTCAACTCTACTGCAATTTTTCCTGGAGTTGGGTATGCATGGTAATCCAATGCTTGTTGGCGGCGTTCTTCTTCTGGGGTGACTTCTTGGCGATTGTCTTCAGACATGGATCGTTTCTCTTTTGTTATTTTTTCGGTAAGGGGGAATAAATTCTAAAGGATAGAAGTCAATCTTCATAGGCTAGATTGCGAGCGATATCCTTAAAAAGGCCGATAATAAAAGAGATTAGACCAGATATTAGTGATGAGCACCTAGTTTACAGGTCAGGTGCTCTTTGAATCACTTCGTTCAGATGAGAAAACAGCGTTATCTTCTCACTCTTCATCAACGTACTGTGCTTGCAGATAATTCTCTATGCCGGACATTTCGATCAAGCCAAGTTGTGTCTCAAGCCAATCAACATGCTCTTCTTCATCCTCTAAGATCTCTTGGAAAAGATCTCGAGATACGTAATCACGAACGTCTTCAGCATAAGCAATCGCATCTTTTAAATCGGGAATCGCGGCCATCTCGAGCTTTAAGTCGCACTCAAGCATTTCTTTGGTATCTTCTCCAATCATTAGCTTACCGAGATCCTGCAAGTTAGGTAGCCCTTCTAAAAACAAGATACGTTCGATCAGATGATCAGCGTGCTTCATTTCATCAATCGATTCGTGGTACTCCTTGTCAGCAAGATGCTTTAAGCCCCAGTCTTTATACATTCGAGCATGAAGGAAATATTGATTGATAGCGACGAGCTCGTTGCCGAGCACTTTATTGAGATGTTGGATTATGATTGGATCGCCTTTCATGACAAAGCCCTCCTCTTTGGCTTCATTTAAATGTAGAAGCAAATGAGAAGGTGTCAAAAAGCCCTAACTAATAATTAGCTAGCTTGTTTCAGTGTTAAGTATTCCGTTTCAGCTAAAATTTCTTTTGCTTGCTTGATGCACTTGCCACATTGGCTACCAAGAGCAGTACATCGTTTGATTCCTTTTATGTCGGTTACGCCTTCATCTATCGCCAACTTCCTAATTTTCTTGTCAGAGACACCATGGCAAAGACAAACGTACATATTCAAAACCTTTAAATTTTACTTTGGAATGAAATATAAACAAGAATCGTTATTGTTACCAGTTGTATTAAGGCGAATTACAGAACGTTTTGTTATAACGATCTGGACCGTTTTAGCAGTTTTCAGTGACTTAGCGGATGGCTAAAAAGAAGAGAAAATCGAGTAGAACTAAGCTCATGTTTTTAAAAAATAAAAAGCATGACTAAGAATGATGGGCTTATAACCATATTGAAAAGAGGAATAGCAGGTATAAAAAAGGGAAGCCTTAGCTTCCCTTTTTCTAGCGCTTTCTTCAAAAAGAAGAAGAGTGCAAGATTACGATTAATTCAGTAAGAATTAGTCGAAGATCTTAGCAACAACACCAGCACCTACAGTACGGCCACCTTCACGGATAGCGAAACGTAGACCTTCGTCCATAGCGATTGGAGCGATTAGCTCAACTTGCATTTGGATGTTGTCGCCTGGCATTACCATTTCTACGCCTTCTGGTAGAGAGATGTCACCAGTTACGTCAGTTGTACGGAAGTAGAACTGTGGACGGTAGCCTTTGAAGAATGGAGTGTGACGACCACCTTCATCTTTAGAAAGTACGTATACTTCTGACTCGAACTTAGTGTGTGGAGTGATTGAACCAGGCTTAGCTAGTACTTGACCACGTTCAACTTCATCACGCTTAGTACCACGTAGAAGTGCACCAACGTTCTCACCAGCGCGACCTTCGTCAAGAAGCTTACGGAACATTTCAACACCAGTACATGTAGTAGTAGTAGTGTCTTTGATACCTACGATAGCAACTTCGTCACCTACGTTTAGGATACCACGTTCGATACGGCCAGTTACTACTGTACCACGACCTTGGATTGAGAATACGTCTTCGATAGGCATTAGGAATGGCATATCTACTGCACGCTCTGGCTCAGGGATGTATGAATCTAGCGCTTCTGCTAGTTCAACAATCTTAGCTTCCCATTGCTCTTCGCCGTTTAGTGCGCCTAGAGCTGAACCTTGGATAACTGGTAGGTCATCACCTGGGAAATCGTACTCAGATAGAAGTTCACGAACTTCCATTTCTACTAGTTCTAGTAGCTCTTCATCGTCAACCATGTCACATTTGTTCATGAATACGATGATGTATGGGATACCAACCTGACGGCCTAGTAGGATGTGCTCACGAGTTTGTGGCATTGGACCATCTGTCGCAGCAACAACTAGGATACCACCGTCCATCTGTGCAGCACCAGTGATCATGTTTTTAACATAATCCGCGTGTCCTGGACAGTCTACGTGTGCGTAGTGGCGAGTTGGAGTGTCGTACTCTACGTGAGAAGTAGCGATTGTGATACCGCGCTCACGCTCTTCTGGAGCGTTATCGATAGATGCGAAGTCACGAGCAGCACCGCCGTATACTTTAGCAAGTGTTGTACAGATAGCTGCAGTTAGAGTAGTTTTACCGTGGTCAACGTGGCCGATAGTACCAACGTTTACGTGCGGTTTTACACGTTCAAATTTTTCTTTAGACACAATCGTGTTCCTTCCTAGTTATGATTCGCCGTGATCATTATTGATCCCGACGCGCCAGAAATTGTTATTTTATGCGCCAACGCCTGTTAGCGCAATATTTGGACGCATTGATCTTTAAAAAAAGCTGGACTTTTTTTCAGCTCAAAGCGTTTTAATTAGTAACCACGGTCTGCAATGATTTTATCTGCGAAGTTTTTCGGTACTTCAGCGTACTCGTTAAACTCCATAGAGTAAGACGCACGGCCTTGAGTTGCAGAACGTAGGTCCGTTGCGTAACCAAACATCTCAGATAGTGGTACTTGAGCGCGGATGATCTTAATACCAGCCACACCATCGTCCATACCTTCGATCATACCGCGACGGCGGTTAAGGTCACCAACAACATCACCCATCCAATCTTCAGGAGTAGTTACTTCAACATTCATCATTGGCTCAAGAAGAACAGGCTGTGCTTCTAATGAACCCTTCTTGAATGCCATCGAGCCAGCGATCTTAAACGCCATCTCGTTAGAGTCAACATCGTGGTAAGAACCATCAAACAGAGTGGCTTTAATATCTAATACAGGATAACCCGCTAGAACACCGCTGTTCATTTGCTCTTCGATACCTTTCGCTACCGAGTTGATGTATTCCTTAGGAACAACACCACCCACAATTTCGTCAACAAAGACAAAACCTTCACCAGGTTCAGATGGCTCCAGTTTGATCCATACGTGACCATACTGACCACGACCACCAGATTGACGTACAAATTTACCTTCAACTTCCGCGTTGCCACGGATTGTTTCACGGTACGCAACCTGAGGTTTACCAACATTACAGTCAACGCTGAATTCACGTTTCATACGATCAACGATGATATCTAGGTGAAGCTCACCCATACCAGAGATCAGTGTCTGACCTGTTTCGTCGTCCGTTTTTACGCGGAATGATGGATCTTCTGCCGCTAGTTTACCCAGTGCAATACCCATCTTCTCTTGATCGGCAACAGAGCGAGGCTCTACCGCGATCTGAATTACCGGTTCAGGGAACTCCATGCGCTCTAGAATCACTTTGTGGTTCTGGTCACATAGCGTGTCACCTGTTGTAACGTCTTTCAGACCGATAGCAGCTGCGATATCACCAGCGCGAACTTCTTTTACTTCTTCACGCTTGTTCGCATGCATCTGTACGATACGACCGAAACGCTCTTTCTTGTCTTTTACTGAGTTGTAAACAGCATCACCTGAGTTCACAACACCTGAGTAAACGCGCATGAAAGTTAGCGTGCCCACGAATGGGTCAGTCGCGATCTTGAATGCTAGTGCTGAGAACGGTTCGTTGTCGTCTGCGTGACGCTCAACTTCGTTCTCTCTTTCGTCGATGCCTTTAATTGCAGGAACATCAACTGGCGACGGCAAGAATTCGATCACTGCGTCTAGTACAGCTTGAACACCTTTGTTTTTGAACGCACTACCACAAGTAGCCAGTACGATTTCGTTGTTTAGTGTACGAGTACGTAGAGCTTGTTTGATCTCAGCTTCAGACAGTTCACCTTCTTCAAGGTACTTGTCCATTAGCTCTTCAGTTGCTTCCGCTGCCGCTTCAACTAGGTTGTTGCGCCATTCTTCAGCAAGCTCTTGCATGTCTGCTGGAATTTCGTCGTATGTGAACGACATGCCTTGGTCGGCTTCATTCCAGTTGATCATTTTCATCTTGATAAGGTCGATAACACCACGGAAATCATCTTCTGCACCAACGTTCAGTTGGATTGGAACAGGATTCGCACCAAGACGGTTTTTAATTTGGTCCACAACGCGTAGGAAGTCAGCACCTGCACGGTCCATCTTGTTTACAAATACCATACGTGGAACGTGGTACTTGTCAGCTTGACGCCATACAGTTTCAGACTGAGGTTCAACACCAGATGAACCACAGAACACAACAACTGCACCATCAAGTACGCGCAGAGAACGCTCTACTTCGATAGTAAAGTCAACGTGTCCAGGGGTGTCGATGATGTTAACGCGGTGCTCTTGGAATTGTGCTTCCATACCACGCCAGAAGGTAGTAGTCGCCGCAGACGTGATTGTGATACCACGTTCTTGCTCCTGCTCCATCCAGTCCATGGTTGCTGCGCCATCGTGAACTTCACCGATTTTATGAGACAGACCAGTGTAGAACAGAATACGTTCAGTAGTGGTTGTTTTACCTGCATCTACGTGAGCACAGATACCGATATTACGGTAGCGCTCAATAGGAGTTTTGCGAGCCACGATTGAATCCTCTTACTTAGAGATAGGGACTATTGCTATAGCTAAAAAATGCTATCCCCTAGATATAGCAATAGTTCCTAGCATATGCATAGGAACTAAAGAAGTGCTGCAAGGAACCTTGCAGCACTGAAAAGGTATTACCAACGGTAATGAGCGAACGCTTTGTTTGCGTCAGCCATGCGGTGAACGTCTTCACGTTTCTTAACCGCAGTACCTTTGTTCTCAGACGCGTCTAGCATTTCAGCAGCTAGGCGTTGAGCCATAGATTTTTCACCACGCTTACGCGCAGCTTCAACCAACCAACGCATAGCAAGTGCGTTACGGCGAACCGGACGTACTTCTACAGGTACTTGGTAAGTTGAACCACCTACACGGCGAGATTTAACTTCTACCGCTGGGCGAACATTTTCAAGAGCTTCTTCAAAAATAGCTAAGTGGTCTT
The DNA here is from genome assembly GCF_051122595.1 of Vibrio sp. K4. Classification (NCBI taxonomy): domain Bacteria; kingdom Pseudomonadati; phylum Pseudomonadota; class Gammaproteobacteria; order Vibrionales; family Vibrionaceae; genus Vibrio; species Vibrio sp. K4. Next base: position 3,777,192 of record NZ_CP178577.1, on the reverse strand, counting down.
TACCAGACTTTTCAGCCATAGAATCTAGTGCAGTGTAAACAATTTTCTCTGCAGTAGATTTTTTACCGTCAACCATTAGGATGTTAACGAATTTTGCCAGCAGTTCAGATTTGAACTTTGGATCTGGAAGGATCTTACGCTGACCAATGACGCGACGACGTGGCATGGATTTTCTCCGTTGTCTTCTTCAGGTTTTATCCAAAACTTTTCAGTTTTTTCAAAAAATTAAAAATAATTTAGTGTTTGGCCTTACTTAACGGAATCCATTAAGACTTAGGACGCTTCACACCGTACTTAGAACGACCTTGTTTACGGTCGTTAACGCCAGCACAGTCAAGTGCACCGCGAACAGTGTGGTAACGTACACCCGGAAGGTCTTTTACACGACCGCCACGGATTAGTACAACACTGTGCTCTTGAAGGTTGTGACCTTCACCGCCGATGTACGATGTAACTTCGAAGCCGTTTGTCAGACGTACACGACAAACTTTACGAAGTGCTGAGTTAGGTTTTTTAGGTGTAGTAGTGTAAACACGAGTACATACACCACGTTTTTGTGGGCACGCTTCTAGTGCAGGCACGTTGCTTTTAACAACTTGCTTTGCACGTGGCTTACGTACCAACTGGTTAATAGTTGCCATTAACTAGCTCCTGATTTACTTGAAAGTAAGCTTTGTGAAAAATCTATCCCTAACAGCGGTTGGCAGTTAGGGACGCAAAATTCTATGCAGCAGTGAGAGGTGTGTCAAGAAATATACGGATCTTTTTTGTTCAATTAGGGTAATTAGTCCGTAAAGCTCAATCGACAGGAAAGAAGGGTTAATCCCAAGTCAGAGATTTGGCTTGTTTTGCTGTTAGTTCAACAAAGCCAGCATAGCCAATCACCTCAATAGATGGGCTGATACGATTGCTCATACCACGGGCTTCAATATCGCTTTGCAGCGCAAACACTGATGGACCTTTTACCTTGCTGAACGCCTTATGCTGAGGGTTCGCAGCGTACACGGCATCTTCAATCAACAAGACATCATCTTGCTCATGGTACAGTGCCATTGCATCGTCTAATGCAGCTACGGATTTGATGATATGTAACATGGCTTCCTCAGAATGACAGCAGTTTGCCCGCTTGTTGCAGTTTAGCTTTTAGTTGCTCAGTGTTTAGAGCCTCTGCATCAATGACTAAATCGGCTTGAGCCAAGCCTCGCTCGGCAAGCGAATCGGCACAAACAAACACTTGCTCAATGTCGTACAAGTCGAACAGCTTGAGCATTGGTGCGTAGTCTTTGCTTAAGATGCCATTAGGCTCTTGTCCAAGCAGTAACTGATACACACCATCGCCAACAAATAGAACGGTGATGTCTTCACAGTACGCAGATGCCGCTAGCAGTGCATCCACACCTTCACGTCCTGCATTACTACCATGAGGTGCGCTACGAAATAGGTAAGTTAGCTGACTCAAAACTGCACCACTCTATCTTGGGTTAACATGGCTTCGGCTAAGCTCCCCAAACCGGCTTGCTCGAACCCTGTAGCTAGGTTGTTCTGTTCAAGACCGTGTTGATTCGCTTCATCTTCGCTGATGATACCGCGACGCAATGCCGCTGCCACGCACGTTTCCAAACGAACATCGTGTTGCTGTACGAGTGATTGCCATGCTTTGGTTAGGTCAAACTCGTCGTTGGCAGGCACGCTCAGAGCCGTACCATTGGTGACGCCATCTTGGTAAAAGAACACACTCACCAGAGTATGTCCTTGTTCAATTACCGCTTGTGCGAATTGGTATGCGCTGCGTGCCGATTGACTGCCGTAAACTGGACCATTCACGACCAGCGTGTAAGTTAATCCACTCACGCTTATTCGTCCTCAGTTTTACGCTGACGAATGTATAGGTAAACGGTGTGTTTAGAAATGTTTAGACGGTCTGCGACGCGGTTGATGGCGTCTTTGATGTCGAAGATGCCTTTGTCGTACAACTCCATCACGATCTGACGGTTTTTGGTGTTGTTCGATACCGATTTGTCAGCGTTGATCTCTTCAATCGTGCGCTCAACCGTTTGGTCTACGAGTTCTTCAACATCGCTTGCGAAGTTAACAGAAGACGCCGCTTCTTTCGCTTCTTGCGTTGGCATGAACGATTGAAGAACTTGAGAGAAAGGTGCATCAAGGTTGACGTTGATACAAAGCAGACCAATCACGCGGTTTTCGCCGTTACGAATAGCAACGGTGATCGACTTCATCAATACGCCGCCTTTTGCGCGGGTAAAGTACGAACGCGAGAAGTTACGCTCAGAGCCTTCGATGTCTTTCAACATCTTAAGCGCTAAATCTGTGATAGGAGAGCCCACCTGACGACCAGTGTTCTCGCCGTTAGCGATTTTGATTGCAGAGGTATTGAGATCTTCGAGTGAGTGAAGAACGATTTCACAGAAAGGACCGATCAGACTGGCAATGCCGTCCACGACCGCTTCGTAAGATCTCAAGATGATTTTATCGTGCTCGGTAAATGGCATCACGTTGACAGATTCCATTTCGAGCAACATTTCCGCATTTATTGTTTCTGTAGTTGTCATAAGCCTTCGAGCGAAAAATCAACAAATTGGTGTAAGTTTATCAGAAAATTTGAAAGGCAACCTAGCAAACTCACCAACTAGTGACCTAGAACAAAAAAGGTCCGTAAAACGGACCTTTTTTCATCAAGTTATCGCTAACTGTAATTATTGAGCAGCGTTGTCGTTCTCAATTTTTAGTAGCTCAACTTCGAATACTAGCGTTGAGTTAGCAGGGATGCTTGGTGTGTCTTGATCACCGTATGCTAGCTCTGGCGGGATAACGAATTTGAACTTAGAACCCACAGGCATTAGCTGAACACCTTCAGTCCAACCAGGGATTACGCGGTTTAGTGGGAATGTTGCTGGTTCGCCACGATCGTATGAGCTGTCGAATTGAGTACCGTCGATCAGAGTACCTTTGTAGTGTACTTGAACAGTATCAGTGTCTTTTGGCTTCTCGCCTTCAGCTGGAGTCTCAACTTGGTACAGAAGACCAGAATCTGTCTTCACTACGCCTTCTTGTTTCTCGAACTCAGCACGGAAGTCATCGCCAGCTTTCTTCGCTTCAGCAGCTTTTTCAGCCGCTTGCTTTTGCATAGTTTCAGCAACGCGCTTGTCTAGAGATTCTAGAGCTGCACGAGTTTCTTCTTCGTTTAGCGCTGCTTTGTCTTTAAATACGTCTTCGATACCTTTAAGAACTAGGTCTTTGTTTAGGTCGATGCCAATCTCGCTTGGTTTCTCAATGCTAGTGCTTAGGTAGTTAGCAAATGAAACACCGATTGCGTAGGCCGCTTTGTCATCGTCGTTTTTAAAGTGAACTGCTTTACCAGTTTCTGCTTGAACTTGTTCTGCTTGAGGTGCTGCTTCTGGTTTTGTTTCTTCTTTTTGACAACCTACCGCTAGCATTACTGTTGCAGCAAGTAGCGACACTTTTAAAACTGATTTCATTAAATTCTCCCAATAATGGCTTAGCCACTGGTTGTTGTGCACAAATCTTCTATGAGACTAGTGAAGACAATCGTTATACCAATATACTAGCTATATGTCTTAAGACACAAACCGGATTATTAGATGTGATGCAAAGAATTTCTCATTTATTCCTATATTTAATTGTCATCACCACGTTAAATGGATGCTTTTTTACCGATCGCGATGTTCAACGTTGGTCACTCGAACCACAAGGTTCCACCAGCTTTGCGCTCAGTCGAGATGGTCGATTCGCGCTGCTGTACTCCAAAGAGCACCAGTTGGTTCTTTGGGATTTGGAGCAAAACAAACAGCTCGCAAAGCTGGGTGAACTCGATCAAGCCGCCAATGTGGTCTCCCATATTCGCATTTCAGACAATGGTCGTTATGCAGTCACAGCAAGCCAAATGAACTTCGCTGTGTGGGATCTCGGATGGACTCAAGCTGAAGGGCTGTGGTCTATCGATGACGCGCTGATTCGAGACGTTGATATCACCAGTAACGGTGAACAGGTATTACTTGGACTGTCCAACGGTAAAGCGATTTACGTCAACTTAGTCACTGGTCGTCGGCTAGAGTTCCTTGCGCACCAAGAAAAAGTCAATTCTGTTGCTATCTCGCCCAACGGTCGCTTCGCTCTCACAGGTGGCAACGACTACAAAGCGTATCTGTGGGATACCGAAACAGGCCAAGTACTGCGCAGCTTTGAACACGAACAACGCGTGGTAAGAGTCGCGCTTCAACGGGATGGGAAACTGGCCATGACGTCCGATGGCGGTAATCAAGCCATCATCTGGGACTTAGAAACTGGAGAAGAAGTGACACAACTCAGCAGTTGGTCTCGTCAATTGATCTTCTCGACGGCACGATTCTCAGACGATGGCCGCTTATTGGTTACAGGAACGCCTTCAGGGCGCGTGATGGTATGGGATACCCACACGGGTAAACGAGTGGATAGATTTGAAGTTGAGCCGAAAAAAGATACTCGCCCTCCCCGTGCGGTCGTGTATGATGCAGCCTTTGATTCCAAGCAACGTGTAATTACTGCCACTTCTGCGGGCATTGCCCAAGCTTGGCAGCTAGAGAACGGATCATGACAGAGAAAATCATTCAGCAATTGGAAGCACGCATTAATGACTTAGAATGTCAGCTTGCGTTCCAAGAACAGACGATTGAAGATCTGAACGGTGCCTTGTCACAGCAGCAACTGCAAATCACCAAGATGCTCGATCAGATGAAATACGTGGTAGGTAAAGTGAAGAATATGGATTCGTCGAATTTGGCCGATCCATCAGAAGAAACACCGCCACCGCACTACTGATTCATCCGAATCCCAGTGCAGTAACTAACACAAAGCCCAGGCTCTTATCTGGGCTTTGTTGTCTTTAAGAAGCGAATCGCTACTCGTCCGAGTAAATGTTTACGCTCAACTCACCTTGAGTGTTGATCCCTGCTCGGTACATACCAGAACTGTTCATCGCAAAGTGCAACTCACCTTGTGCATCGATAGCGATTAGACCGCCCTCTCCGCCCATCTCTTTAAGTTCACCTTGGATGATATGTTCACAAGCAGTATGGACGTTTTCTTGCAAGTAACGCATGCGGGCTGCGACATCTTCCGCCACTCGTTTACGAATAAAGAACTCACCGACACCTGTAGTGGAAACCGCAACAACGCCGTTCTCTGCCACCGTGCCACAACCAATCAGAGCGGAATCTCCCACTCGTCCGTATTTCTTGTTGGTCACACCGCCAGTACTGGTCGCTGCCGCTAAGTTACCGTGTTGATCCAATGCCACAGCGCCGACGGTACCGTGTTTACGATCATCTGGGTAACGGGACTCGGAAAGAGCAAACAAGCCTTTCTCACGCATAGAAATCAGTTGTTCATAACGACGATCAGTGAAGAAGTAATCTTGCTCGGTGTACTCATGGCCTTGTTCGAAAGCAAATTTCTCAGCGCCCTCGCCGACTAACAGCACATGGTTGCTGTTTTTCATTACATCACGAGCGAGCTCGATGGGGTTCTTAATATGACGAACACCGGCAACAGCACCTGCCGCTTGGTTTCTACCATCCATTACAGAGGCGTCCATTTCTACCATTTCATTATGGGTAAGAACCGAGCCTTTGCCTGCATTGAAATTAGGGGAGTCTTCAAGAACTTTAACCGCAGCAACCACAGCATCCAACGCTTCGCCGCCTTTTTCTAGAATTTGATGGCCCGCTTTTACCGCAGCTTCTAAATCCGCCAAGATGGATTGTTGCAGTTCATCACTCATCTGTTCACGTAAGATAGTGCCCGCACCACCATGAATCGCAATCGAGAAGGGTTTCGTCATCACTTTGTCCAACTGTTATTCCTTGTATGATTTGCACTACACCCTAGATAAACAAAAAGCGCAAGTTGAAACCTCAACTTGCGCTTTTCAAAGCTTTTCTAGATTAGGTTATCTAGTGAAGAGCGTGCGATTAGTGAGAACCGCAACCGCCGCCGCCACAACATTCGTGGTCGTCGCCTTTCTCTTCGCCACCACAGCAGCCGCCTTCTTTGTCGTCACCGCCACAGCAGCCACCACCTTGGTGGATGTGACCGTGCTCGATCTCTTCAGCTGTTGCTTCACGAGTAGCCATTACTTCTACTTCGAAAGTTAGAGTTTGGCCAGCTAGCATGTGGTTGCCATCTACAACAACTTCGTCGCCGTCTACTTCAGTTACTTCTACAGGGATTGGACCTTGGTCTGTATCTGCTAGGAAACGCATGCCAACTTCGATTTGGTCAACGCCTTGGAATACGTCTGCAGGAACACGTTGCACTAGTGCATCGTTGTGGTCGCCGTACGCATCTTCAGGAGCTACTGTTACTGAGAACTTGTCGCCAGCCACTTTGCCTTCTAGTTCGTTTTCAAGACCAGTGATCAGGTTGTTGTGACCGTGTAGGTAATCAAGAGGCGCGTCAGCTGTTGATTGATCAACAACAACACCGTCTTCCAACATTACTTTGTATGCAAGGCTTGCAACAACGTTCTTTTCAATTTTCATACTAACTCCAGGGAGATTAATTGACCTAACCAGAATGGGGTTAAGTACCGAGATGGTAGTATTATGGGGATCAATTAACGAAGTTCAATTACTCAGGCTTAAAAATCCCAATCATTTCTTGTTCTGAGTGTTTATTTTTTTCTACAGATTGCGGTTTACGCTGCTCGGTAAAATCACAGTCAACACACTCAACCAGTTCGATGTTGTTCTCGATCCACCAGCGTAAGGTATCCTGCTGGCTGCATTTCGGGCAGCTTGCACCCGCGATAAAACGTTTCTTGGCTTTCACTTTTATTCCTTTTCCCGCTTGATGCTGCGCGGGTACTACTTCCAATGATTTGGCGACTGTTGATCGCTTTCCATTTCGCGACCAAAGATTTCTTCTAGTTCTTTACGTGCTTCTTTTGAGCGTTGAGCAAGTTCTTTGTCCTCATTGTGCTGAGGCAACAAGTCCTTGAGCATAGCATTATCTAACTTACGAAAATGTGCTTCTGCCCGCTTTGCTTGATAAGGGTGCATGCCTAATTCTACGAGCGCTTGGCGACCTAGATCTAAGGCGCCTAAAAAGGTTTCACGCGAGTAATTCTGCACGCCATGATTCATCAACTGATACGCCTCCACACGGCTGCGAGCACGGGCGAGGATTTTTAATTTCGGGAAGTATTCACGACAAATATCGACAATCGCCATGACCTCATCTGGTGAGTCGGTACAGATCACTAAGGCTTCCGCTTTATCCGCGCCTGCGGCACGTAACAAATCAATTTGAGTCGCATCACCATAAAACACCTTATAGCCGTATTTACGCAGCAAGTGGATTTGACTCGCGTCACTTTCTAGCACCGTTACTTTGATCTTGTTAGCGTACATTAGGCGCCCAACAATCTGACCAAAACGACCAAAGCCTGCGATGATCACTCGTGGTCGACGATCAACAACATTGCTGGCCACGCTCTCTTCTTCTTGATTCAGCGTATGAGCAAACCATTTTTTCTGTCCCATGAGCAGCAATGGTGTCGTCACCATCGACAAACTCACCACAACCAATAAGAAGGAAACTTGCTCTTTAGTTAAGATACCTTCTTGGCTTGCTGCGGTGAAAATCACAAACGCAAACTCACCACCTTGGCTCAAAATCGCCGCCATACGACTACGTGATTTAGCACGGACTCGAGCAGTGCGAGCCAAGACATACAGCACCAAACCTTTGACGACAACAAGGGCAATCACGGCACTAATTATTGCGAACGGTTGGAGTGCTAATAAGCCCAAATTCACCGCCATACCAACAGCGATAAAGAACAAGCCAAGCAGCAGACCTTTAAAAGGTTCAATCGCGATTTCTAGCTCATGACGGTATTCACTTTCTGCCAGCAGTACGCCCGCAAGGAAAGTGCCGAGTGCCATCGACAGCCCCAGCTTTTGCATCGCAACAGAGATACCAAGTACCACTAGAAGAGCGGCAACGGTGAAAAGTTCACGCACGCCACTCATCACCACAAAACGGAACAGAGGACGCAATAGGAAATGGCCGCCCACTAATAACGCAGCCACACTGCCTAGTACCCAAATAGCATCTAACCAATCACCGCCACCTTGCCCACCAGCAAGTAACGGCAACATAGCGAGCATAGGGATAACAGCAATGTCTTGGAACAACAGTACCGCAAAGCCAGACTGCCCGGTTTCTGTGCCGGCTTGCCCCTGCTCTTCTATCACTTTGAGTGCAATTGCCGTCGACGAGAGCGCCAAACCCATACCAATGACGAGACTGACTTGCATGCTCAATCCAAACAAGCTGACGATACTGCCGATCACTGCCGTGGTCACGATGACTTGAGCGCCACCTAAGCCGAGTATCGGCCCACGCATTTGCCATAATTTTTTGGGGTTCAGTTCCAAGCCAATTAAGAACAGCAGCAACACCACCCCGAGTTCAGCAAAATGGAGAATCGCATCCACATCGCTGATCAACCCCAGCCCCCAAGGGCCAATTAAAACACCTGCAATCAAGTAACCAAGTACCGATCCCAAACCAAGTCGCTGAGCAATCGGTACGGCAACAACGGCGGCAGAAAGAAAAACGACGCTACTTTGAAGAAACTCACTGGTCATCGCCATGTTGGCCTCCTTGCTCTCCCCACTCTCTCAGGGGATGATTGAGCCATTGACGATACTGCTCTGCATGCTGATAACGTTCGATATCCGAAACATTACGCGACCAATACAACACTAAAGGTTCCATCCAGTGCATTTGACATAGTGCCGCGGTCAACTCGAACGGTTGTAGAATTTGCTCAAGTGGGTACTTGTTGTAGCCCATAGGACTAAACGCATCTTCTTTCCCTCCGGTGGTAATGACGCTACGCCAATACTTACCTTCTAATGCGCAACCATCGCCAAACGCAAAGCCTTTGCCTAACACGCGATCCATCCACTCTTTTAGCAACGCTGGGCAGGAATACATATAGAGGGGATGGTGAAAAACGATCACATCATGTTCCGCCAACAAGTGGTGTTCATAGTTAACATCGATAAAGAAATCAGGGTACGCACCATAAAGATCGTGCACCGTGACATGATCAAGCGATTCGATTTTTTTAATCATCACTTGATTCGCAATGGAGTTTTGCGGCTCTGGGTGAGCATAAATAACCAGAACTCTTGGGGGAATAGACGCTGCAACAGCCAAATGGTCGTCCTTGTGTTGATTTCCTAGTAAAAATTATCGTTATCAGATTGTTATACTTTTTTGTATAGCATAATGCAATTAAAGCTCAGAGATCGACTTTTCCCGCCAATACCCCTACTATTCATCGCGAGATCAACGACCAAGAAACGCGCACTGCGCAAAGTGAATTAAAACTCTATGATTACCTTCTCTGATATTCAGTTACTGCGTGGCGGTAAACCTCTTTTAGACCAAGCTTCTGCAACCATTCACCCAGGCGACAAAGTGGGTCTGGTTGGTAAAAATGGCTGTGGTAAATCGACTCTGTTCGCACTACTGAAAGACGAATTGTCGATTGATGCGGGCTCATTTAGTCAGCCGCAGCATTGGGAGTTGGCATGGGTAGCACAAGAAACCCCTGCACTAGATCGCAGCGCAATTGAATACGTTATTGATGGTGACCGAGAGTTCCGTGATCTTGAAGCTAAACTGGCTATTGCAGAAGAGAAAGACAACGGCACCTTAGTTGCGGAGATCCACGGCAAGATTGAAACCATTGGCGGTTACAGCATTCGCGCTCGCGCTGCCGAACTGCTTGATGGCCTAGGCTTTAGCCAAGAGCAAATGAGTTGGAACCTGACTCAGTTCTCGGGTGGTTGGCGTATGCGTCTTAACTTGGCTCAAGCGCTCTTGTGTCGTTCTGATCTATTGTTACTCGACGAACCAACCAACCACTTGGATTTGGACGCGGTAATGTGGTTAGAGCGTTGGCTACAAAACTACCCTGGCACGCTGATTCTGATCTCGCACGACCGTGACTTCTTGGACCCTATCGTTGGTCGCATCATTCACATCGAGAACCAGCAGTTGAACGAATACACGGGTAACTACTCGTCATTCGAAAACCAACGCGCACAAAAGATGGTGCTACAACAAGCGATGTTCGAGAAGCAACAGAAACAGATGTCGCACATGCAAAGCTACATCGACCGCTTCCGTTACAAAGCATCAAAAGCGCGCCAAGCACAAAGCCGTATTAAAGCGCTGGAGCGTATGGAAAAGGTACTGCCAGCGCAGTTCGATAACCCATTTAGTTTCCAGTTCCGCGATCCTGCAGCCCTACCAAACCCAATCATGATGATGGATGAAGTGTCAGCAGGCTACGGTGACAACCTGATCCTAGAGAAGATCCGCCTTAACCTTGTTCCGGGCAGCCGCATTGGTCTACTTGGTCGTAACGGCGCGGGTAAATCAACCTTGATCAAATTGCTGTCTGGTGAGCTAAAAGCGCAAGGCGGCGATCTGACTTACTCGCAAGGCGTGAAGATCGGTTACTTCGCTCAGCACCAACTAGAAACACTGCACCCAGAAGAAACACCGCTGCAGCACATGATGCAAATCGCACCGGATCAAACCGAGCAGCAGCTACGTGATTACCTAGGTAGCTTTGGTTTCCAAGGTGATAAAGCACTTGAGAAAGTCGCACCGTTTTCTGGTGGTGAAAAAGCACGTTTGGTATTGGCACTAATTGTGTGGCAGAAACCGAACCTATTGCTACTCGATGAACCAACCAACCACTTGGACTTGGACATGCGCCAGGCATTAACCATGGCACTGCAAACGTTCGAAGGTGCGATGGTAATTGTTTCGCACGACCGCTACCTATTGCGTGCAACCACAGATGATTTGTACCTTGTGCACGATCGCCAAGTAGCACCATTCGACGGTGACTTGAGCGATTACTACAAGTGGTTGACCGAGCAACAAAAAGCCGAGCGAAAAGAAGCACAAGCTGCTCAGCCAGTTAAAGATAACGCCAACAGTGCAGCGGCGAAAAAAGAGCAAAAGCGACGCGAAGCAGAATTTCGTAAGCAGACCGCACCAATTCGCAAAACGCTGACACAGTTAGAAAACAAAATGGATAAGTTAGGTGAAGCTCTAGCGAAAGCAGAAGAGCAATTAGCGGATAACTCGCTGTATGAAGCCGAAAACAAGGCTAAACTTAACGAAGTGTTGGCGCTTCAAGCATCTAGCAAAGCAGATCTTGAAGAAGTAGAAATGGAATGGATGTCTGCCCAAGAAACACTCGAGCAGATGGAGCTAGAGTTTAATCAATGACAAACGAGCACGCAGAATACACTCTTACCCTAGAACACCTTTGGCAGTTCAGTCTGCAATTTTATGGTGTGCGAGAAGTGAAGGAAGCGTGCTTATCATTGCAAAATAACTACCACGGCAACGTGAACCTATTACTGCTGCTCAGATGGCTCGATGAGCAGCAGGTGATTTTCCAAGAACAAGATTGGCATTTAGTTCAAGGCTGTCTTGGTCGAAGCGAAACCCTACTCCACTCTTACCGCGAACTTCGTCGCCACCTCAAAGCGCAAGTCAACGACGCACTTTATCGTGAAGCATTACAGTTCGAATTGCAGCTCGAAAAGCAGCAGCAATCAGACTTAGTTGACTGTGTTAACTCACTTCAATTAGTCAAAAACGATGGTGACCCACTGACGCTGAGATATTGCCGCCAATTGGGTGGAGAGCATTTGCAACAGGCGTTCTCAATTCCCGTTCCGAACATTCACCATCCATAAATCCGTCATAAACCAGTAAAATATCTATACTAAAGCTATAAAGGATTATATTAATAAGTTCTTCAGCGAACATTGAAGGACCATATAAGAGCAGTTAGGTATGACACAATTTTTCGCAGCCGCCGGGATTAAAAACCCGCATCTTCAGACACTATTGCCGCGCTTTATCCGCAAAAAAGCGTTGTTTACGCCTATTTGGCAAACACTCGATACACCGGATGGTGACTTCCTCGATTTGGCATGGTCACAACAGCCAGATTCAGAAGCCGCACGCAACAAACCTATCTTCGTCCTATTCCATGGCTTGGAAGGCTGCTTCTATAGCCCATATGCGAACGGCTTGATGAACGCCTTCTCTAAATCGGGTTGGCTGTCGGTCATGATGCACTTTCGTGGTTGCAGCGGTAAGCCAAACAAAAAAGCCCGCGCTTATCATTCTGGCGAAGTGACCGATGCTCGCTTCTTCCTTGAGCAGCTCAATCAGCAGTTTCCCAATAACCCAAAAGTCGCGGTCGGCATTTCTCTTGGCGGGAACATGTTGGCGAACTACTTAGCTCAGTACAAAGATGATCCAATCTTGAGCGCAGCAACCATTGTGTCAGCACCACTGGATTTGGCAGCCTGTGCTAACCGTATTGAGCAAGGCTTCTCCAAAGTCTACAAACGCTACCTACTATCTTCGCTCAAACGCAATGCGCTGCAAAAACACGACTTAATCCAAGGTGAACTCGCCTTGTCGTATAACTCGATCAAACGCGTGACTCGCTTATACGAATTCGACGATCTGATCACTGCCCCTTTGCATGGTTTCAAAGACGCGCAAGATTATTACGACCAGTGTTCAGGCTTAAGCAAGCTGCAACAGATCACCTTACCAACCTTGATCATTCACGCCAAAGACGATCCGTTTATGACCGAAGAGGTGATCCCGAAATTCGTGTTGCCAGACAACATCGATTACCGACTTTATGAGCACGGTGGTCACGTTGGCTTCCTGACAGGCACGGCATTAAAACCTAAGTTCTGGTTGGAAGAAGCCTTGCCTTCATATTACGAAAGTATCGCCGCAGACTACCTTTCTGCTGTATCCGTACCGCGAACACAGTAAACTACTGGGCGTGCCAGACATAAGGCTTCTGCACGCACTAAACATCATAAAAGTTTGAGGTATTTATGATCATTCCATGGCAAGACATTGCGCCAGAGACATTAGAAAACCTGATCCGCGAGTTCGTGCTACGCGAAGGCACCGACTACGGCTCAGTCGAAGTTTCATTGCAGAGTAAAATCGATCAGGTCAAATCCCAATTAGAGAAAGGCGAAGCGGTCATCGTATTTTCTGAGCTTCATGAAACGGTTGATATCCAACTAAAAGCAAAGTTTTAGACCCTTCACATTTTACCGTATCCCACTCGATGACAAGGGCTTGTTACGTGCTATAGTGGGTTATCGACCGTGCAGCATACGTGTGCTGCACTTTACAGGTAAGTAATTTTCGACAAGGTTTGTCATGTCAGCGAAACACCCAATCATTGCGGTTACTGGTTCGTCCGGTGCCGGCACAACCACCACTTCTGAAGCCTTCCGTAAGATGTTCAATATGATGAACGTCAAACCAGCGTGGGTTGAAGGTGACAGCTTCCACCGCTTTACACGTCCAGAGATGGATGTCGAAATCCGCAAAGCGCGTGAGCAAGGCAAACACATCAGCTACTTTGGTCCACAAGCTAATGACTTTCCGGGGCTAGAAGAGTTCTTCCGTAAGTTTGGTGAAGATGGCACTGGCAGCGTGCGCCGCTATCTGCACACTTTTGATGAAGCCGTTCCATACAACCAAATGCCGGGCACCTTTACGCCTTGGCAAGATCTACCAGAAAACAGCGATGTGCTGTTCTACGAAGGTTTACACGGTGGCGTGGTAGATGGTGATGTCAATGTGGCGCGACACGTTGATTTTCTGATTGGCATGGTGCCGATTGTGAACTTGGAGTGGATTCAAAAGTTTGTTCGTGACACGCGCGATCGTGGTCATTCAAGAGAAGCGGTGATGGATTCGATCGTGCGCTCGATGGACGATTACCTAAACTACATTACCCCGCAATTTTCTCGTACACATATCAACTTCCAGCGCGTACCGACCGTCGATACTTCTAACCCACTTAACGCCAAAGGCATCCCAAGTTTGGATGAGAGTTTTGTGGTGATCCGCCTACGCGGTATCAAGAATGTCGACTTCCCGTATTTGTTGGCGATGATTGATGGCTCATTCATGTCTCGCCATAACACCATTGTGGTTCCTGGCGGCAAGATGAGCTTTGCAATGGAGCTCATAGTAAGGCCGATTCTGCAACAACTCATCGAAACAGGGAAAATTGGCTAAAAACCTCCCTACTGGAGTGTTTACTTTTCATACCGTGATCATGTGCACAGTTTTGCTTACAAAATCTCAATCATGGCACGATTAAAATCAAGAAATCGTTTTCGAAAAAGGATACTATTTCTAACCGAAACACAAGAGAGCTTGCAGCATATAAAAAGTGCTCTTATTCTAGTAGGCCAATTCAGGCTTAGCTAAAATATGGATAGCGCAAGCGTACCCTGCAGAGGAAGTGAGATATTATGGTTCTAGGTAAACCTCAAACCGACCCAACATTAGAGTGGTTTCTTTCACACTGTCATATTCATAAGTACCCATCAAAAAGCACGCTAATTCACGCGGGCGAAAAAGCAGAGACTTTGTACTACATCGTTAAAGGTTCTGTTGCGGTTCTTATCAAAGACGAAGAAGGTAAGGAAATGATCCTTTCTTACCTAAACCAGGGCGACTTCATTGGTGAACTTGGTCTATTCGAAGAAGACCAAGAGCGTACAGCTTGGGTTCGCGCTAAATCTCCTTGTGAAGTGGCTGAGATTTCTTTCAAAAAATTCCGTCAACTTATCCAAGTTAACCCAGACATCCTAATGCGCCTTTCTGCGCAGATGGCTCGTCGTCTACAAGTTACTAGCCAAAAAGTGGGTGACCTAGCGTTCCTAGACGTAACTGGTCGTATCGCTCAGACTCTTCTGAACCTTGCTAAACAGCCAGATGCGATGACGCACCCAGACGGCATGCAAATCAAGATCACTCGTCAAGAAATCGGTCAAATCGTTGGCTGTTCTCGTGAGACAGTAGGTCGTATCTTGAAGATGCTAGAAGAGCAGAACCTAATTTCTGCGCACGGTAAAACTATCGTTGTTTACGGGACTCGTTAATCTCGATTAACGTTTAAAAAATTTAAAAGCCACCAAATGCAAGTTTGGTGGCTTTTTTGTTTTTTGGAATCGGGAACGGAAAGCAAAGAATCGAGAATCGAGAATCGGGAACACTGCATTCCGAGAGCGGACTTCGTCCTTCGAGATGAAAAGACAAAGAGCCGAGAATCGGGAACGCTGCGCTTCAGGATCGGACTTCGTCCTTCGGGATTAAGCCCTCTCAGATTTCGAGTTTTCAACTCTCCCAAGACGAAGCGTTTCCGAATCCACAAGTCATAGCCCGTTCTGATATCCCAACAAACTCCAACCTTCAAAGCAGAAACATTCAGCTTTTCAGAATGCAAACTCTCTCGAAGCGAAGCGTTCCCGCATCTCTAGTACGTAGCACGTTCTCGATTCTTTCTACCCGTTAGTACTCTCGAAGATCTTATCTGCCGATGCAGCCACAAATCCTGGGTACAACTCACCATTATCCATTGGGTAGCGCTTAGCAAACTCGTAGAAGCCTCCAGGAATCACCTCAACGCCTTCAGTAAAGGTCACTGGCACTTTGTCTGCCATGGTCGATGATTGCTCTAGTAGCACCTCTGGCGTGCCTTTTACTTCACCGCCATTCTCGTTGATGGTGAACCCTACTGTACGTAGGTGGTCGTTCACTTGCTTTACTTCTTCATGCTGGTTGAGTTGATTCACACTCACTGTGAAGTGGTTTGCTCCGTAACCGTGCGCGGCAAGCCAAGAAGCGTATTCACTCTCTTTCGCCAAGATTTGGAAGTCAGCGTAACTGAGGTCCCACAAACGTCCGCCGTACAAAAAGTCACTGCCTGTCAGTTTAGAAGCATCAACCTGCTCTACCAGCTTATGAACAATGACTTGCAGCTCTGGTGAGCACTCATCCACTTTCAATTCACTGATGAAGACTTTTGGTTGTTTCGGATCTGGGTGCTCAAAATGTTTTGCCACCAGCTTTTTGCTTTCAAATACGTAGTCACCACAGGCTTTGTAACCCACCGCTAGGAATGGCTTCGCTAACGTTTCAATGCCTAGGGGAGCGACATTAAACGTACGTAGCGCAATATGGTCATTAATCAGAGGCTCATCTTCTTGAAGAAGTTGATGGACTTTAGCAGCGGAAGGGCAAAGACGTTGAATGTAGTCTTGCCATAGCGATTCAAATAACACATCGGGCGTCATAACGACTCCTTGTTATGAAATGTAGAGTTAGGGGTAAGAGGAAGTTGACCGCTCGTTCACAGCCCTAAAGCTGTCCAGAATCACGAACGAGCGGCCATCAACCTGTGACGGTATGTGTGGCATAAGTGCCAGTCAGTCAACACGCTCTGGAGAGTCTTAAGCTCGCCTTTGGCGTTTGCCAGCGCGCTTACCAGAATCCTAACTTGGTAAATAGCTCCGGCAGAGAAGCAGTGATACTTTGTCACCGCTTCGTATTTCTCTATTACAGGCTTACACCCGGGCTCAATGTGGCAGGCAAGACCGTCTCTTGTCCTTCCATTGATGCCATTGGGTACGCACAGTAGTCTGCTGCGTAGTAAGCACTTGGACGTAGGTTACCCGACGCCCCCGGACCACCAAATGGTGCATCACCACTTGCGCCTGTTAGCTGGCGGTTACGGTTCACGATGCCAGCACGAATGTGGTCAACGAAGTATTCCCACTCTTGATCGTCGGTTGAAACCAGACCTGCAGAAAGACCAAAGCGCGTATCGTTCGCCAGTTCTACCGCTTTCTCTAGCCCTTCGTAGCGCACCACTTGCAGAAGTGGACCGAAGTACTCTTCATCTGGCAACTCAGCAATGTTCGTCACATCGATGATGCCTGGAGAAACAAACGCCGCTTCGCCCGCTTTCGCTTCGATCAAGCTTTCACCACCCAGTGCTTGCAAGTTCGCTTGAGCATCGAGGATGAACTTAGCTGCCGCTACCGAAATTTGCGGTCCCATGAAAGGCGCAGGCTCTGCAAATGGTTGGTCTACGCGAATATTGAGTGTCGCTTCCACCAGCTTAGTAATGACGGCATCACCCTTGTCGCCAAATGGAATGTATAGACGACGAGCACAGGTACAGCGTTGTCCTGCACTGATGAAGGCAGATTGGATAATGGTGTAAACCGTTGCGTCTAGGTCGCCATAGTTATCCGAGATAACCATCGGGTTGTTGCCACCCATTTCAAGCGCCAGCATTTTGCCCGGCTGACCAGCAAACTGACGATGCAGAACATGACCTGTGTTTGCACTGCCAGTGAACAGCACGCCATCAATGCCTTTCGCATCTGCCAGCGCAATACCGGTTTCTTTCGCGCCTTGGACTAGGTTAATCACACCTTTTGGTAGACCGACCTCTTCCCACAGCTTCATAGCAAGTTCACCCGCCCATGGCGTTTGCTCAGACGGTTTGAAGACTACAGTGTTACCAGCCAGTAGTGCTGGCACGATGTGACCATTTGGCAGGTGACCTGGGAAGTTATAGGGACCAAACACTGCCATCACGCCTAGTGGACGATGACGCAATACAATTTGGTTGCCTGCGGCTTCACGTGTCGCTTCGCCAGTACGGTCGTGGTAAGCACGAATAGAAATCGCAATTTTACCTGCCATCGCAGCCGCTTCGGTACGTGTTTCCCAGATTGGCTTGCCGGTTTCTTTGGCAATCACTTCAGCGATTTTTTCGCTGTTCTCTTTTACTTTCTCTGCAAAAGCCAACACGATCGCTTCGCGCTCTGCGAATGGACGCTTCTTCCAATCAACAAACGCTTCACGCGCCGCAGATACCGCTTGGTTAACCTGCTCTGCGGTTGCGCCGCTACCTTGCCAGATCACTTCTTGGTTGTAAGGTGACAGAGACGTAAATGCTTCACCCTGACCTTGTACCCATTCACCTGCAATCCAATGTGTCATTGTTTCTATCCTTAAATTCTGTCGTCAGTTACTGCGGAAGAAGGCGAACAAAATCCCCTTCCTCAACCAAGAGTGCATCCGCCAATTCTGGTGCAAGCACTACGCTTTGCGTTTCTGCGTCATACGCTGCTTTTGCTGCCGCTGCTCGGAAGTTCTCGAATGACGAGTTACACATCAAGAAGTCTTGTGTGCTGGTGTGCTCCGAGATTTTGACTTGCGCGCGGAATGAATGGCGTACCGATTCGATATTACGTAAGTCACACTCCACCGTTGGACCACCATCGAAAATGTCGACGTATCCACGGTTGGTAAAACCTTCACGCTCAAGCAGCTTCAATGCTGGACGTGTGTTGTCGTGTACTTTACCAATCACAGCTTGCGCTTCTGGGCTCAGTAGGTTGATGTAGATTGGCAACTTCGGCATCAAGTCGGCGATAAAGCCTTTCTTGCCGATACCAGTTAGGTAATCCGCAAGCGTAAAATCGATTGAGAAGAAATGCTCTTGAAGCCACTGCCAGAATGGCGAGTTACCGTTCTCGTCTGATACGCCACGCATTTCAGCAAAGATGGTTTCCGAGAAACGTTCTGGGTGCTCTGCCATCATTAAGAAACGACACTTGGACATCAGACGCCCGTTCAAGCCACCACGGAATTTCTCACGTAGGAACAAGGTACAGATTTCGCTGTTACCCGTGTAGTTATTACCAAACGTCAGCAGCTTCACCACGTTGTTTACGCCAAGCTTTGGTGACGAGTGCACCACTTTGCTGATGTGGTAAGAATAAAAAGGCACATCCCAGCCGATCGAAGCTTCAATACCTGTGGTACCTGCCACTTCACCAGTTTCAGATTCAAAGCCCACCATTAGGTAGCCTTCATCACCGGCTTCCTTCACGTCAGGTTTGCCAAAACTGTATTCTGAGTGTTTGATTCGATTGGTTAACAGTTCTTCGTTAACCGGTAGAGATGTAAATCCATGACCTGACTCAACCGCACAGGTGTGCAGCGCGTCATAATCCGACATTGCGATAGGGCGAACTACTAGCATCAATACTCCCTCCAGATGCAAGAAGATCCTAACTATATTGTAGGAACAATACCCCCATCAGAGATCCTTGATGGGGGTGTCTAGGTTGACGATAAGCGGAGATCGCGCTTAAACCAGCGTTGCGATCGCTTTATCCAGCTTAGCCAAACCTTCTTCGATTTCTTGTTGTGTGATAACGAGTGATGGTGTGAAACGTACGACATTGGCACCCGCAACCAATACCATGAGACCTTGTTTACCTGCAGCAACCAATACGTCACGCGCACGACCTTGCCACTCTTCATTCAGTGCTGCACCAAGCAGTAGACCTTTACCACGCACTTCAGAGAAGATGTTGTATTTCGCGTTAATCTTCTCCAGACCTTCACGGAACATGGCTTCACGCTCTAGTACGCCAGCCAATACTTCTGGTTTTGTCACTTCATCAACAACCGCTTCTGCAACCGCACACGCTAGTGGGTTACCGCCGTAAGTTGAACCGTGCGTGCCCACTTTCATGTGCTCAGCCAGTTTTGCCGTCGTTAGCATGGCACCGATAGGGAAACCACCACCCAGTGATTTCGCTGTGCTTAGGATGTCTGGCGTGATGCCTAGACCTTGGTATGCGTAGAAGTGACCCGTACGACCGTTACCAGTTTGCACTTCATCGAAGATCAACAGTGCGTTGTGCTTGTCGCACAGCTCACGAACTGCTTGAGCGAACTCAGGTGTTGGTGGAATGATGCCACCCTCACCTTGCAGAGGCTCCATCATTACCGCACAAGTGCGGTCAGACATGTGTGCTTGTAGTGCTTCGATATCGTTGTAAGGAAGGTGTGTCACATCGCCTGGCTTAGGGCCGAAACCGTCTGAGTAAGCCGCTTGACCGCCTACCGTTACCGTGAAGAAAGTACGACCGTGGAAACCTTGTTTGAATGCGATGATTTCAGATTTCTCAGTACCATGAACGTCTGCTGCGTAACGACGAGCTAGCTTTAGTGCTGCTTCGTTTGCTTCTGCGCCAGAGTTAGCGAAGAACACGCGCTCAGCAAAGCTGACTTCTGTTAGCTTCTTCGCCAATCGCAATGCTGGCTCGTTAGTCATAACATTACTTAGGTGCCAAAGCTTGTTACCTTGCTCAGTCAATGCGTTCACCATAACTGGGTGACAATGACCAAGACAGCTCACCGCAATACCACCAGCAAAGTCGATGTATTCATTTCCGTTCTGATCCCAAATGCGTGAACCTTCACCTTTTACAGGGATCATTTCCATCGGGTTATAGCAAGGTACCATTACCTCATCGAATAAACCGCGCTCTACTTTGTTTTCCGTTGTCATTGCACATTCCTTCTTGATACCGCATGCCTAGCAGATAAGCGAATTTAACCGGCACTCTTTGCCAGCAAATAATGTTTTGCATTTAAGCTATTGCGGCATTGTATTTACATTTAATTAACCATTTCAATAGTGATTTATTCTTTTCGCTTTAGAGCGCAACCACCCATACTCACTATCTATGATTATTTATGCACCAAGAAACGTAAATAGAGAAGCGATTTTTTATAAAAGTTATGTATAGCAAGGTTTAGAAAGAAAGGAGAAAAATGAATAGCCGCCACCAAATAGACAGAACGCATAGTTTTGCATTCCCATTCTCAGGCGAAAAACATGAAGAATTTGTTAAGAAAGGTGATCGCGATCAGATCGCTTTGCGCGCAAGAAAGTTCGCAAGCAACTCGTGACCTTGTTCTGTCTTAATCGACTCAGGATGGAACTGTACCGCGTCAATTGGCAGGGTTTTATGCTGATAACCCATGATTTCGTCCATGGCTCCGTCAGGCAGTTCAGTCCAAGCGGTCAATTCAAACGCATCAGGTAACGTGCCATTTTTCACCACCAGAGAGTGGTAGCGGGTTACCGTCAGTGGGTTATTAAGGTTTTTAAACACACTGCGACCGTTGTGACGAATTGGTGAGGTCTTACCGTGCATCACTTGTCGAGCACGTACCACTTCCCCTCCAAACACCTGCGCAATCGCCTGATGGCCAAGACAAACGCCTAAGATTGGTAACTTACCAGCAAAGTATTCGATAGCTTGTAGAGAGATACCCGCTTCGTTAGGGGTACAGGGACCTGGAGAGATCACCAAATGAGTTGGGTTGAGCGCCTCAATGCCTTGGATGTCGATTTCATCGTTACGCACCACCTTTACGTCTGCACCAAGCTCGCAGAAGTATTGGTAAAGGTTGTAGGTAAAAGAATCGTAGTTATCGATGATCAACAACATAAAGGGTCGGTTGCTCCAATCCGTTTTGGCAATGCTTACGTAGTGAATCGCCACGTTCGTGACAATCAAGGGCGGTATTTTGCTATACCAAGCAAGAAAGGCAAGTTTTTGCTGAATAAAAAGGCCAGCATAGGCTGGCCTTTGGTCTTTACAGCTATTTAGGAACTGTTTGTCAGGAAATAAATTCGCTTAGCGGCGACGGCGGAATAAGCCTAGACCTAGCAGCGCAATTAGCGCACCAAAGCCAAATGAACCACCATCATCATCGTCTGATGGGTTAGTGCTCGACGGCTCTAGCGTAACATCGCGAGAATCACTGAACTTAACCGTGTTACCGGTAGAATCTGTCACTTTCTCTTCTAGAACGTACTGGCCTTCCGTTGGTGCTTTGTCGAATTCCACACTCACGCGACGAGCATCAATGTCCGTTTGTGTCAGAGTTGCACTCGCTTCGTAACCATCAGCATCTGACGTTGACGACGCCGCTTGAGTTGCTTCCGTTAGGCTTACTGTCACGATATCCCCCACAACTGCGTTTGGTGGCAGACGTACTTCCACTGCTAAGTTTTCACCTGAGCTTGGTAGATCGATGTCTGTATCTGGGAAATCAATCGCGATGATCACAGGATCGTGGTCAGACGCCGAGAACGCATCTTTGTACTTCGGCATATCACCTGTGTACTTGCTGCTGTATTCGAACAAGTTACTTTCTAGTGAGTTGATGTGCCAATCTTCAATCGCCACCACTTTTTGTGCCAAGCTGTTGCTCGCCAACGCGTGGTCTAGGTTGCCTAGCTCACCAGAGTAGGTGTATGAGAAGGTGTCTGCGCCGTGAAGTACCGTGTTTAGGTTATGGTAACCGTAGCCTTTTTCAATTTTGGTCTTCTCGACTTGAAGCTCACCACCACCAATGGTTGTGTAAGCAGCTGTGTAGATGTCACGGCCGTATTTCTCTTTCGAGTAATCAGTCAGTGTAAGCAGAGGATCTTCCATGCCATACGCATTTAGGTCACCCATTACTAGCACATCACCTTCAATGCCTTTCAGAGCGTCACCCACAACATTGGCTGCAGAAACACGGAAGTTGTTACAGTTGCCTTGCAGATCCGCCGGCTCAGAGTCTTCTACACCCGCAATCCACTCTTCAATACATTCAGAACCTTTCGATTTGAAGTGGTTAACAACAACAGACAGATCTTTACCTGTCTCTTTCACCGTGAAGGTTTGTAACAAGCTATGACGTTGGTATTTGTCGTAAGCAGGGTTGCCTTCCGCACCGTCATTACGCGTAATGGTGTTTTCTTCGATGTGCTGCTCTGGCGTCACAATCACTTTCGCAGCTTCTTTTGGCGTCACTTCGTTTGCGCGGTATAGGATCGCCACCATGATCGCATCGCTACCAAAGTATTCGTCTTGGTATTTGTCTTGATCCGCGATTTCAACGTAAGTGTAATGATCTTCTGCATCTTCGATTTCAGCATTCAATGCGTCAACCAAGTTCTTCACTGCACTGCTGTCACCAAAGCCATTGTTCTCGACTTCCATCAAACCAATAATGTCAGCGTCCATCTTGTTCATCGCCGCAACGATTTTCGCTTGTTGGATCAGGAACTCGTCTAGGTTAGTCGCACCACGGTTTTGTCCGGTTGGGTTTTCATGGCCACTGTCAGCCACAGAGTTGAAGTAGTTTAGTACGTTGAAGCTGGCGATACGCAAATCTGAATCCGCAATCGCTGGAGCATCTTTACGAGCCACGTCGAAGCCTTCACCTGAAGTCACGAAGTTGGTGTTATCAACTTCATTGGTCGCAATCAGGCGGTATTCATTGTAGCTGTATGCCACTACGCCCTGCAGACCTTCTACTCGCGAACCAAGGCGAATGTGC
Organism: Vibrio sp. K4; assembly: GCF_051122595.1. Taxonomy (NCBI): domain Bacteria; kingdom Pseudomonadati; phylum Pseudomonadota; class Gammaproteobacteria; order Vibrionales; family Vibrionaceae; genus Vibrio; species Vibrio sp. K4. Next base: position 3,754,002 of record NZ_CP178577.1, on the reverse strand, counting down.
TGCTCAGAAGAGCCATCTTGGTCTGCATCTTTCGCAAAGTCAGGGTAGTAAGGGATTTGGCCGTTTGGTGCTTTGCCATCAGATTCTAGGTATACGCGGTTCGCTGCGTTGTCTTTTGCAAGCTCAACGGCAGCATCACTCTCTGCAGCGTGCAATTGAGTCGGCTTAAACAGTGGCGCTTCATGAGACAGCATCATGTTGTTACGACGTGAATCGTAGTCGTAAGAGAAGTTGCGAGTTACAAACAGGTCACTTGCCGAGGTCAGTTCAACTTGCATGCCTTCATGACGCTCTAGCGCATCACGTAGTGTCTCACCTTCTTTGATAACAAGATCGGTAACTAGAGGAATATCCGATGTGCCTGTTTTCACATAGCTGTTAGCATCAGAAGCTAGCTGAGTATTGCTGTAGTACTCTTGAACTTTACCTTTCACACAAACAACGTCACCAGCTTTTAGCTCCGTGTCTGCCGCGTCAGTATGAATGAACAAGCCCTCTGAGGTCTTGTCGTTGTTATCACTTTCTAGTGCTTGTAGGTAGAAGCCTTTGGTTAGGCCAGTGGTAACAGCAGTCACGACACCAGTTACGAAATGATCTTCGTCGGTAATGTATGGGTAACCATCAATGAATGGAGACGTATCGCCTTCACCTTGAATATCTTGGATAGTAGTGAAGTTAGGTTGCTGACCGTCTACTTCACAAGCGAATGGTGCTGGTGGCTCAGTCGCATTTAACTCACCAAGGCCGTCAATGTTGTCTTTCTCAAATGCCGTCCACTGAGATGCATCATAAGTAGCAGAAGGGGTTAGTGCATCACTGTTACGAACTAATGTGGTGTCTTTACCAAAATCTACGTCACCCATCACACCGATGATGTCGTGCACTTCACCATCTTTAAGCAGTGCGATCGGATCATCACCGTTAAAGTTCGCGACGCTTTTATCTGTGATATCTGCGACAGCTTTGATGGCGTCGCTCGCGTCACCATGCGCCAGTACATACACTTGGTTAGCTTGTAGCGTCACTTGGCTAAGATCGAGTGTGCTACCCCAAGTACCGCCACCGTTTGATGATTTCGCTAGCTCGTAACCAGTTAGCGTTACCGCTGCATCGCCTGTGTTCGCGATCTCTACTGCTTTGTTGTATGAACCACCTTCTACATACTGAGAGATGATAATTTCTGCGTTAGCGTTAGCACTAAGCGCGCTAGCAATCGTCAGTGCCAGTAAAGAGGGTTTGATTAACGTATCCATTGTCGTACCTGATATTTATTTAAATGCAAACTAAGCCCTAAGCAGAGCCCACCATTTGCGCCTACTATCAGGTTTATTTATGAAATAAATAAGAAAGACCAGTAAAAGCCGTGAAATAAATCACATGTGGATACGTAAAATTATGCCAGGGCTGTTCATTTAAACAGTTTTTGTAACAAATACAGTAACTAAACCAATAAAGAGCTAGAATTAGACTTATTACTCAGTTTTATATTTCTCAACATGTTATGTGAATATCTGGATATTTATTTTGAATTCACTTCATTCTAGTAACCCAAACCAAATATTAATTAATGCTAATTTAGAATAACAAAACTTATTATTTCCTTCCTTTTTACCGTGTGAATCAAAATAAGCTTTCTGGTTATTTAAGCCTGTTAAGTTCAAATTTTTATAAATCAAACATCATTTTCACCACACAACACTAGCCAAATCCATAATCACTCGTTATAAAACCCGCAAGAGACAGAGAACAAGGTCTCCAATAACGACTATCAGGATAAGAAAATGAAACAATTTCAGCAGATTGCGCTAGCCCTTTCGGCTTCAATGTTAATGGCGGGGTGTCAATTGACCTCGAGTGAGCCCATCGAACCAAGCACCTCTGAGCATCTGGTCGAAGTGGCTAAGCAAGAACTCAGTGAGTTCGAAATGTTTAAAGTAAGTGATAATGGCTTAATCACCTATACCGCCCGATTGCCTGGCCCTGGCTACTATTGGAAACCCGCAAGGATAAAAGAAATCAGTTATGAAATATCATGTATTGAGTTGAGCTATTTCGTCGATCGCGGGCTCGTCGTAAAGTCAGAGTTCTTGGGAAAAAGAGGACGTGTGGAGTATTACGATATGGAACGCTGCGAACAAGACACTCCATTCCAGTAATACAAGTATAAAAAAAGCTCCACCGATGGTGGAGCTCTTAAATTCTGAACGCTCTTTAGCAACTATGGGCGAGCAACAAAACCTACTGCTTCGTACGCTTTCTTCAACGTTTCAGCCGCACGTGCCGATGCTTTCTCAGCGCCTTGCTTCATGACTTCGTTCATGTAAGCGCGGTCAGCACGGATACGGTGGTATTCAGCTTGAATAGGCTCAAGCATAGTAACTAGAGCTTCACCAACGTCTTTCTTGAATGGACCGTACATTTCAACGCCTTGGTATTTCGCTTCAATCTCTTCAAAGCTCATACCTGTTGCCGCAGAGTACAGACCCATTAGGTTAGAGATACCTGCCTTGTTGTCCCAATCGTGAGCGATACGAGGTGGTGTTTCTGTGTCAGTTTGCGCTTTGTTGATCTTCTTAATGATCGACTTAGGCTCTTCCAACAGCGTGATAACGTTCTTACGGTTGTCATCAGATTTAGACATCTTCTTCGTTGCGTCTTGAAGGCTCATTACACGCGCGTTTACCGTCGGAATGTAAGGCTCTGGCACTTGGAAGATTGGCCGCTCTGGTGAGTAGATGTTGTTAAAGCGGTTAGCAATATCACGCGCTAGCTCTAGGTGTTGCTTCTGGTCGCTACCTACAGGCACTTGGTGCGCGCCGTAAAGCAGGATGTCTGCCGCCATCAGTACTGGGTAGTCAAACAGACCCACGTTTACATCACCAAACTGGCTTGAGCTGTCGTTTGAGTAACGTGCAGATTTGTCTTTAAACTGCGTCATTCGACCCAGTTCACCCATTTGAGTGTAACAGTTAAGAAGCCAACCAAGTTGAGCATGCTCTGGTACGTGTGACTGAACAAATAGCGTGCTCTTCTTCGGGTCAACACCAACTGCCAGACAGATCGCCAGTGCGTCTAGAGTCGCTTCATGCAGCGCTTTAGGGTCCTGACGAACCGTAATAGCGTGAAGGTCTACCACACAGTATTGGCAATCATAATCGTCTTGCATCTGCTGCCATTGACGTAGAGCACCCAAGTAGTTACCGATACTTAGTTCACCTGAAGGTTGAACACCACTCAATACAATGGGTTTGCTCATTAGAATGATTCCTTTGACTTCTTAATCTAATTAAATGAAAAAAACCGTGCAGTAATAGGTGCACGGTTTACTCAGTGTACTCATTAACGAGTATTTTGGAAGCTCTTTTGTAGCCGTTATGCAGAAACCGCTACAACGTCCAATAATTCTGCCAAACTGTCAGCGACGAAATCTGGATTTGATGCAGAAATCGGTTCACCGTGGTTGTAACCATATGTCAGACCAAATGAGGCGCAACCTGCGTTCTTCGCTGCAAGAATGTCGTTTTTCGAGTCGCCAACCATCAGCATTTCACTAGGTTGGATTTGGTGTTTTTCCATCAGCCAATTCAGTGCGACTGGGTTTGGTTTTTTCTCTGGGAATGCATCACCGCCAAGAACATCAACGAAGTATTTTGCGATGTCGTGCTTTTCCAAAACGTCAGGCACAAACTTTGAAGGTTTGTTGGTCACCAACGCCATAACAAAACCCGCTTTATGCAGCTCTGCTAGTGTCTCTTTTACCGTTGGGTAAAGGTGACTTAGCTTGTGACCGCTTTGCTCGTAGTAATCATCAAACAGTACACGCGCTTTTGCACGAAGCTCTTCGCTCAACTCTGGATTGATAGTCAAGCTTTGGCTTAGTGAGCGTCCAATCAGCACGTCTGCACCGTTACCAACATAGTCACGAACCTGCTCTTCTGAAACAGATGGAAAACCAAGTGCTTGAACGGCTTGGTCTGCCGCAACCGCTAGATCCGGCACGCTATCAAGCAAAGTACCGTCTAGGTCAAAGGCAATGAATTTAATGTCTTGTTGAGTCATAACTTCCCTGAAGATTTTTATTTATAAATCGGTGAAAACGACAAAGGATGGCACCCCATCCTTTGTTTTTATCATTATGTCTGAATTTGCAGTAACTATTTGTTTATTAAAACTTGTTTAGCAATTACTTTGCAGCAATACGCTGACGAACCGCTTCAAACAAACAAATACCTGACGCCACTGATACGTTCAAACTTGAAACGCTGCCAGCCATTGGGATCTTAATCAAATCGTCACAGGTTTCGCGAGTTAGACGACGCATACCGTCACCTTCTGCACCCATTACGATAGCAAGAGGGCCCGTCAGTTTTGCTTGGTAGATGTCGTGCGTTGCTTCGCCCGCCGTACCAACAAACCAGATACCTTGCTCTTGCAGTGTACGCATAGTACGAGCCAAGTTAGTCACTCGGATCAATGGCACGACTTCAGCTGCACCACAAGCCACTTTGCTTACGGTTGCGTTCATCGGTGCAGAACGATCTTTCGGTACGATGATCGCCGCTACGCCAGCTGCGTCTGCATTACGTAGGCAAGCACCTAGGTTGTGTGGATCAGTCACGCCATCCAATACCAATAGTAGCGGTGATTCATGCTGCGCTAGGATGCCATCAATGTCATTTTCATTAAGCTGTTTCGCAGCTTTAACACGAGCAATGATGCCTTGGTGGTTAGCACCGTGCGCTTTGTCGTCTAGCGTTTTACGCGTCATTTGTTGAATCGAAACACCACAAACCTGAAGGTCATTCAGGATTGGCATTAAACGATCGTCTTGGCGGCCTTTTAGGACGTATGCTTCGATAAAACGCTCTGGTTCGCGTTCTAATACCGCTTTCACTGCGTGAATGCCGTAAATAAATTCGTTACTCATTGTTTAACCTGTTGTTCTGGTCGTCTTGCCTTCACCAATCTACTCCTTTTCGGACTAGATTAGCGCTTCAGCCTACTCAGCGTCGCTCTTAGTACGCTTAGTCTTTCTCGGCTTACTGTGTGGCTTTTTCTTGCGTGCTTTCTTCGGCTTTTTCGTACCTTCAGCGTCACCGCGTTTCGCGCTACCTTTGCGAGCACTGCCTGCTTCCGCAGGTTCTGGGTGCTTGGTCGGTTCAATCATCGGCTTCGCGCGAGTACCGCCTTTGGTTGCCGCACGCTTTTTCTCTTTTGCTTTGCGTTTGGCATCTGCTGCGCGTTTCTTCGCAGTCTTACCTTTGCCGCGTAGCTTACGGCTTGTTTCGATTAATTCAAAGTCAATTTGCTTGTCATTTAAGTTAACCGCAAGCACTTTCACTTTCACCGCATCGCCTAGACGATAGATGTTACCGAAGCTTTCACCGATAAGTCTTTGACCAATCGGATCAAATTGGTAGTAGTCGTTCGCTAGCGTTGAAATGTGCACCAAACCATCGATATGCAGCTCAGTCAGACGAACAAAGAAACCAAAACTGGTTACATTGGCAATAACACCATCCAGCTCGTCGCCAACATGGTCCTGCATGTATTCACACTTCAACCAATCAGCTACTTCACGAGTTGCGTCGTCTGCACGGCGCTCTGTCATCGAACATTGCTCACCGTAGAAGTCCATGTCGTCAAACGAGTAGTGGTAACCGCCAGTTGGTGTCCAACGATCTTGGTTGCGACCTTCTTCTTTAGCAATCAGGTACTTGATTGCGCGGTGCAACAGTAGGTCTGGGTAACGACGAATTGGCGACGTGAAGTGTGCGTAACGTTTCAGCGCGAGACCAAAGTGACCGGCATTGTCTGCGTTGTAGACCGCTTGCTTCATTGAGCGCAGCAGCATGGTTTGAATCAGTTCTTTGTCCTGACGTTCTGCGATTTGTTTTACCAAATCAGCGTAGTCGGTTGGTGATGGCTCTAGACCACCTTTCAGATCCAGACCTAGCTCACTGAGGAAGTCACGGAAACCCTGCAGGCGCAGTTCACCCGGAGATTCGTGAACACGGTACAACGCTGGCTCTTTCGCTTTCTCAACGTAAGACGCTGAAGCGATGTTCGCTAGGATCATACACTCTTCGATGATCTTATGTGCGTCGTTACGAATTACCGGCTCGATGCTTTCAATCTTACGATCCGCGTTGAAGATGAACTTAGCTTCAACGGTCTCGAATTCAATCGCACCACGGTTATCACGCGCTTCTTTAAGGACTTTGTACATCGCGTGCAGCTCTTCAAGGTGAGGAACGACAGCGTGATAACGCATGCGTAGCTCTTCATCCCCTTCTAGAATCGCGCCCACTTTGTTGTAAGTCAGACGAGCGTGCGAGTTCATCACGGCTTCGTAGTGCTTGTAGCCCGATAGTTTCCCCGTCTCTGAGATGGTCATTTCACACACCATACACAGACGATCAACTTGTGGGTTAAGTGAACATAAGCCGTTTGATAGTACTTCAGGTAGCATTGGCACTACTTGAGATGGGAAGTACACTGAGTTACCACGGTTGATGGCTTCTTTATCCAGCGCAGAGTCTGTACGTACGTAGTAACTTACGTCAGCAATTGCGACCCATAGACGCCAACCGCCGCTCTTTTTCTTCTCACAGTAAACCGCATCATCAAAGTCACGAGCGTCTTCGCCATCAATGGTTACTAGCGGCAAGTCACGTAGATCGACACGACCTTCTTTTGCTTCTTCCGGAACTTCTTCGCCCAGATTTTCGATCTGTTTATCGACGGCTGCTGGCCAATCGTGGGGAATTTGGTGGGTGCGGATTGCTATTTGCGTTTCCATACCCGGCGCCATGTTCTCGCCAAGAACTTCAACCACTTTACCCATCATGCCACGTGAACGAGAACCGCGATCAGTAATCTCAATAACGACCACATTACCCATACGAGCACCTGCTTTGTGCTCATTTGGGATCAGAATATCTTGGCTAATGCGAGAGTCATCAGGCACAACGTATGAGTAGCCGTATTCAAGGAAGAAACGACCTACGATCTGCGTGTTGCGCTCTTCTAACACGCGAACAAGACGACCTTCACGACGACCACGCTTGCTGTTGTCAGTTGGTTGCACCAACACGTAGTCACCATGGATGATGTGCTTCATCTGATGGTGCGGCAGTACAATGTCATTATCCTTGCCGACACTGCCTTCAGGACGAACCCAACCATGACCATCTTTGTGGCCAATTACGTAACCTTTCACCATCTCTAGTTTTTCTGGTAGCGCATAGCATTGACGGCGTGTAAACACGAGCTGTCCATCACGCTCCATTGCACGCAGTCGACGGCGTAAACCTTCGTATTGTTCTTCACCTTCTAGCTTTAATGCTTCGAACAAATCATTGCGATTCATCGGCACACCAGCTTGCTGTAGAAACTCGGTGATGAACTCTCGGCTTGGAATTGGGTTTTCGTAATTTTTGGATTCACGATCTGCGAAAGGATCGTTTGGAATATTGTCTGACATAGGCACGCCTATCTAGCAAGGAAGGTATAGAGCTAGTATATCCGAGTCTCTCGATAAGCTACAGAAATTGCTTTAAAAAAGAGTGTCAGTAAGAAGATTTATAAAGCGTTAAGAAGACTAAGGACGAGCAAGTAAGATCAGCAGTTCAGAATTGTCACTTAACAGCTCTTCAATCGTGCAACCATCCAATTCAGTCAAAAACGCCATTTTCGCTTTTGCTAACTTTTCTTTAAGACGACACGCCGGCGTGATGTGACAAAATTCTACGGAGCAATTGACCAAATCTAATGGCTCTAAATCACGCACCACACCACCAACTGTGATTTCTTTAGGTGCTTTCAGTAATCGAATACCACCATTTTTTCCGCGTACCGTATGCACATAACCAAGCTGACCAAGACGGTTGATCACTTTCACCATATGGTTACGTGATACACCAAATAAATCAGTCACTTCGGTAATGTTTGTTAGCTCATCTTTTGGCAATGAAGCCAAGTAAATCAAGGTTCTGAGCGCATAATCGGTAAAGCTAGTTAACTGCATGTTGCTATCCTCTGTAGTAGCAAAATTGTAATTCTTTTCTTGATCGAAAGATACATTTGAGATACAACTTTAAACATGCATTACAAATACAACTTTAAATAGGAAGCCATTATGCTCAGCAACCAAACCATTGATATCGTGAAAGCAACAGCTCCACTTCTTGCAGAAACCGGCCCGAAGTTAACGGCGCACTTTTACGATCGCATGTTCACCCATAACCCTGAGTTGAAAGACATTTTCAACATGAGCAACCAGCGTAATGGTGACCAACGTGAAGCTCTATTTAATGCAATCTGCGCTTACGCAACCAACATCGATAACCTACCAGCACTACTTGGTGCTGTAGAGAAAATCGCGCACAAGCACACCAGCTTTATGATCACTAAAGATCAGTACCAAATCGTTGGTACACATCTACTTGCGACGATCGACGAGTTGTTCTCTCCGGGTCAGGAAGTGATTGATGCATGGGCAGAAGCTTATGGCGTGCTGGCCAATGTATTTATTCAGCGTGAAGAGCAAATCTACCAAGAGAATACAGCACTGCAAGGTGGCTGGCGTGGTCTGCGTGAATTTGAGTTGGTGGGTAAACAGCTTGAGAGTGAAAACATCTGTAGCTTTGTTTTCAAACCAACCGATGGTGAAGTGGTTTCTGAGTACAAACCGGGTCAATACCTAGGTATCTACATCAACAGTGATAAGTTCGAAAACCAAGAGATTCGCCAATACAGCCTCTCCTCTGCGGTTCAAGAGAACACTTACCGTATCTCGGTAAAACGTGAAGAAGGCGGTAAAGTATCGAACTTCCTTCACGATGAATTGAACATCGGCGATAAGGTGCAACTTGCCGCACCTGCGGGTGATTTCTTTATGGATGTGGACGCGACTACACCGGTTGTTTTGGTGTCAGCGGGCGTAGGTCTAACTCCGACTCTATCGATGCTTGAGAGCCTTTCTGAGCACCAAGCGCCAGTAACATGGGTGCACGCTGCAGAAAACGGTCAACAACATGCATTCAAACAGCACGTAAACCAGATCGTGAATGCTAAAGAGAACATGAACTCGTTGGTTTGGTACAACCAACCAACAGCAGAAGACAAGATTGGTGAAGACTTCCACTTCACAGGCTTCGTCAACCTAAATGAAATTGAAGCAGCCCTTAAGCAAGACAACGTACAAGTCTACTTCTGTGGCCCTGTTGGATTTATGCAGCACGTCGCGAAACAATTGCTTGAGCTTGGTGTAGCGCAAGAGCAGTTCCATTACGAGTGCTTCGGCCCACACAAAGTCGTTTAATCGCCTGCGATTACGCTTCGGGAAAAACAACAAAGCCCACATGGTGTGGGCTTTGTTGTATCTATTGGCAGAGATTTATGAAGTTACTGGAGTTTTAAGAGTACACCTACCAGAAGGTGTCGCGGCGCTTAGCGCGCGCAATAATGTTTTGTGGCATACGTTGCTCAAGACCGTTTCTCAGCATCGCAATACGTTTGTGCTTTCTTTGGTCGGCAGTCACCGAGTTATATAACCAACGGTAAGCATCTTCGTAATCTAACGGGCTACCGTAATCACGTAGCAATAGCTCAGCAAGATGAATACGCGCATTCAAGTTACCCATTGCCGCCGCTTCTCGCAGGTATGGGATTGCACGTTCTTTATCTTGTTGGACTAAAGTACCGCGAGAGTAATAGCGACCTAGCTGCTCTAGTGCAGCAGGCAAACCTTGGTGTGCTGCGTTTTCCATGTAATAAAGACCAAGTTCGACATCTTGATCAACACAAACGCCCCACGCCAACATATCACCATAAAGGAATTCATAAGACGGCAAGTTAATGCGCGTCGCACGTGCCACGATATCTTCCACTAGCTGGCAGTTATCAGCGCGCACGCGCTCTAGATGCTTATTCTGCTCAATAAGCTTTATAAGCTCTGCTTCGGTGTAGATGGGGACAGGCGCCCCTACATCGGCAACATTTGCCTTAGCCGATGTCGCACTCAGCATCAATAACAGTGAAGCAGCCACTGTTCGTAACTTCATAAATGTACTCTTTAAGGTATCTAAGAAACCAAAGATCAGCCAAGGATCTCCTCTGCTTGATAACCTTATCGGCAAAGGTCAGTTAAGCTTTAGGCAATTTTTGCCTCCTACTTAAGCTTAACGGCAAATATTTGCCACAGCGAGTCGCATTTTTCAGCAGTTTTTCAATAGTGAACACAACTCACAGATACAAAAAAACCGGCGATAAAAGCCGGTTTTTATAATCTCTAACGAGTATCAATTAAGCTTCGAATGGGTGAACCTTAATGATAGTTTCGTTACGGTCAGGACCTGTTGAGATGATGTCTACTGGCACGCCAGTTAGCTCTTCAATGCGCTTGATGTAATCTAGAGCAGCTTGTGGTAGCTCTTCGATTGATTTCGCACCGAATGTGTTCTCAGACCAACCAGACATTGTTTCGTAGATAGGCGTTGCTTTTTCGAATGCTTCAGCAGCCATCGGAGAAACTTCTAGCGTAGAGCCATCTTCCATCTTGTAACCAGTACAGATTTTTAGCTCTTCTAGACCATCTAGTACGTCTAGTTTAGTTAGACAGAAACCAGATACAGAGTTGATTTGGATTGCACGACGCATAGCAACAGCATCGAACCAACCAGTACGGCGTAGACGACCTGTTGTCGCACCGAACTCGTGACCAACTTCACCTAGGTGTTTACCTACTGGATCTTGCTTGTCTAGACCGTCGTATAGCTCAGTCGGGAATGGACCTGCACCAACGCGAGTACAGTAAGCTTTCGCGATACCAAGGATGTAACCGATGTGACGAGGACCGAAACCAGAACCTGCAGCAACACCACCAGCAGTCGTGTTAGAAGAAGTTACGTACGGGTAAGTACCGTGGTCGATATCAAGTAGAGTACCTTGTGCACCTTCGAACATGATCTTATCGCCGCGCTTACGTGCTGCGTCTAGTTCGTCAGTTACGTCGATAACCATTGAAGTTAGTAGATCTGCGTAGCCTTTAGCTTGCTCAAGTACTTCTTCGTAGCTTACTGGTTCAGCTTTGTAGAAGTTAACTAGTTGGAAGTTATGGTATTCCATTACTTCTTTTAGTTTCTCTGCGAAAGCTTCCATATCGAATAGGTCACCAACGCGTAGACCGCGACGAGCAACTTTATCTTCGTATGCTGGACCGATACCACGGCCAGTTGTACCGATAGCTTTTTTACCGCGAGCGATTTCGCGAGCTTGGTCCATTGCAACGTGGTAAGGAAGAATTAGAGGACATGCTTCAGAAATGAAAAGACGCTCGCGTACTGGAATGCCGCGCTCTTCAAGAGGTTTCATTTCTTTAATTAGAGCTTCAGGCGATAGTACAACACCGTTACCGATAACGCATTTTACGTTATCGCGAAGGATACCTGATGGAATTAAGTGAAGAACGGTTTTTTCACCGTCAATTACAAGTGTGTGACCTGCGTTGTGACCGCCTTGGTAGCGTACCACGTATTTTGCATCTTCAGTTAAAAGGTCTACAATTTTACCTTTACCTTCGTCACCCCATTGGGTGCCTAGAACGACTACGTTATTTCCCATCTTTCCAAGTCTGATTGCTAGTTAAAAATGGATTCTAGCACCGAATCACTCTTCTTGCAGTCATTTTTGTTCACAGAGTTGATACTAGAATGCAAACATCACCGATGTTGTTCATTTCGAAATCACTACATCACTGATAATATTTACCTTTCTTAAATCCACAAGGAATCGCAATGTCTGAGTCAATTTGGCTAGCGATAGGGCTAGTATTGATTGTTGAAGGGATTGGCCCTCTGGTCGCCCCAAATGGCTGGCGCAACATGGTTGCCCAACTGAGCGAGCAACCTGATAACCATCTGCGTCGCATTGGCGGTTGCTTGGTCGTAGCCGGCGCTGTGATCGCTATCATGATGAGTTAATCACTCTATCGTTCCAACTCTGACCTATCAGGCCGTTAGCAATCGGCACAGCAAAAAATAGATACAAAAAAGGCTCCATAACGGAGCCTTTTCAATTTGCTTGAACGCGGAGCTTATTTCGCTTCTGCGCCTTTCGCGTTGTTCATGTATTGGAAGAATTCGCTCTTCGGATCCAGAACAAGGATGTCACTCTTAGAGCTGAACGATTTCTCGTAAGCTTTTAGAGAACGTAAGAAGCTGAAGAACTCAGGATCTTTGTTGTACGCATCTGCGTAGATCTTCGCTGCTTCTGCATCCGCTTCACCTCGTGTTACACGAGCTGTTTTGTCTGCTTCAGCAAGAATCGTTGCTACTTCAAGCTCAGCTTGTGCGCGGATTACTTCTGCTTTCTCACGACCTTGGGAACGGTGTTTACGAGCTACCGACTCACGCTCTGCACGCATACGGCGGTAGATAGATTCACTGATCTCATCTGGTAGGTTGATCTTCTTCATACGGAAGTCAACGATACGAACACCCAAGTCTTTCATTGCGCTGTCGCGCGTGTCTTTCAACACTTCAGACATGATTAGGTCACGTTCGCCATCGATTTCCAATGCTTCACGAGCTGCCTCTGTGCTCACTTCATCACTGCTTGCGTCTTCTGGAAGTACGTCGTTATTACGTGGGCCAGATACGATTTGCTTGATTTCACGAGAACCGATTTCTGCACGTAGAACGTCTGTTACTTTACGCTCAAGAAGCGCTTCAGCAGTCAGCGTGTTACCGCCGCCAGTTGCCAGGTAGTAACGACCGAAATCTTCAATACGCCACTTCACGTAGGTATCGATGATTACGTCTTTTTTCTCAGACGTTACGAAACGGTCAGCACGGCCGTCCATTGTTTGGATACGCGCATCAAGTGTTTTCACGCGGTCAAACAAAGGCATTTTGAAGTGCAGGCCCGGCTCGTAAATACGAGTGATGTCGTTGTTGTCTTTCAAGACACGACCAAATCGAACCACAATACCGCGGTCACCTTCAGGAATCACAAACAGTGACATCAGCATTAATGCCAGTGCGATTACCAGTACAGGGATCATTAACTTACGCATTCTTAGTATCTCCCTTGACGTGTACCAGTTGAACGAGACTGCGAGCTCGAAGTGTCTTCTTGCGTACGCTCAGATTCCAATTGGATATGGTCGTACGTTGAAGTCGATTTCGATTTACGTTTAGTGTCTGTTTGACCATCTTGACCAGCCAACTTATCAATTGGAAGGTAAAGAAGGTTGCCGCTAGATTCAGAGTCAATCAGCACTTTAGATGTGCTTGAGTAAACTTCTTCCATCGCGTCTAGGTACAGACGGTCACGAGTTACACCCGGTGCCGCTTGGTATTCGGGCAGTAGTTTTTCAAACTGAGCTACTTGACCAAGTGCTTCGTTAGTTACACGCTCGTTGTAACCTTGCGCTTCTTTCTTCAAACGCTCTGCACGACCAGTTGCTTTAGGCAAGATTTCGTTCTTGTAAGCTTCTGCTTCACGGATGAAACGCTCTTCATCCTCACGTGCTGCGATTGCGTCATCAAACGCATCTTTAACTTGCTCTGGTGGACGTGCAGACTGGAAGTTGACGTCAACAATCACGATGCCCATATCGTAGCTATCGATGATTTGGTTCAGAGTTTCTTGTGTTGTTTGACGGATTTGCTGACGACCACTTGTTAGGATGCTATCCATCAGTGAGTCACCAATTACCGCACGTAGCGCAGAATCCGTTGCTTGACGCAAGCTGTCGTCCGCATTGGTTACGCGATATAGGTATTTGTATGGGTCAGCAACACGGTATTGAACGTCCATCGCTACCGTTACTACGTTTTCATCTTTAGTCAGCATTAAACCAGATGCACGTAGCGAACGAATCGCTTGCACGTTAACCGCTTCGTATTCGTCGATAAAACGAGGACGCCAGTTCAGACCTGGGTCTACGATACGGTCGTATTTACCTAAACGCAGCACAACACCGCGCTCTGCTTCACCGATGGTGTAAAAGCCAGCGAAGAACCACACCGCAATCGCGATAACTGCAATGACACCAAAGCCAATCGCACTACCACCACCGCCGATAGGTGAACCACCACCGCCGCCTTTTTTACCAAATTTGCCACCCAGCTTTTGACTCAGTTTGCTGAACACTTCATCTAAATCTGGCGGACCTTGATCTCGGCCACCAGGACGCTGGCCACCACGATTATTATTACCCCAAGGGTCATTATCGCGGCCATTGTTGCCGTTGTTATTTCCAGGCTCATTCCACGCCATTAGAAAGCTCCATCATTTGATATGACGTTATACTGTAGCAGTCCTTTAAGTGACTATAAAGTCGACTAAAACTGCCCCTTCTCTTTTTTCAAGTCTAGACCAATCTACCTGTTGCATTCGAATATTGATCAACAAGTTACCTTCCTGGTCATATTCCTCACGTTGAATACACTTCATTTGGAAGAATGTACTACGGAATCGTCCTTGATACTGTGGAGGAATTCGCAACTGATGCTCAACCATTTGCGACGCTAAACGCTCGGTCAGCGCGTCAAACAGAAGATCAATGCCTAATCCGTCCATCGCGGAAACCCAGACCGTACGAGGCACGCCTTCCTCATCACGTTCTATACGTGGTTTCTGCTCTTCTAGATTGTCAATCTTGTTCATTACTACGAGTGTCGGCACTTCATGTGCGTCGATCTCTTCTAAAACTTCATGAACAGCTTGAATATTCTCACGAAAACGCTCGTCACTGGCATCAACAACATGTAACAAAATGTCAGCTTCTTGCGTTTCCTGCAAGGTTGCTTTGAAGGCCGCAACCAAATCGTGAGGCAGGTGTCGGATAAAACCAACGGTATCTGCAAGTATCGCAGGTCCTACGTCTGCTAACTCTATCTTACGTAAAGTTGGGTCAAGAGTAGCAAACAATTGATCTGCCGCGTAAACGCCAGCTTCTGTAATACGGTTGAAGAGTGTCGACTTACCCGCGTTGGTGTAGCCCACGAGAGAAATCGTTGGGATCTCTGCTCTGTTTCGGGCACGGCGTCCTTGTTCACGCTGCTTCGCGACTTTTTCAAGACGACGAAGGATAGCTTTGATTCTGTCACGCAATAAACGACGGTCGGTTTCTAACTGGGTTTCACCTGGCCCACGTAGACCGATGCCGCCTTTCTGCCTTTCAAGGTGCGTCCAACCGCGAATTAAACGAGTAGAAATATGACGAAGTTGGGCTAGCTCTACTTGCAGCTTACCTTCGTGTGTTCGTGCTCGTTGAGCAAAGATATCGAGGATGAGACCGGTGCGGTCGAGGACTCGACATTTGCACAGCGCTTCGAGGTTACGTTCTTGGGCAGGAGAGAGGGAGTGATTAAAAATCACAATTTCAGCACCAGTTAATTGTACCGCAGTAGCAATTTCTTGTGCCTTACCCTCTCCGACATAGTATTTCGGGTGTGGGGATTGACGACTGCCAGTCACAACTTGCAGCGCCTCTACCCCAGCGGAAGAAACCAGCATTTCAAATTCAGCCAGATCTTCCCATTCACCTTCTTGCGTGAAGTTGATATGAACAAGTACGGCTCGCTCACCGGATTCATAACGGTCAAACAAGCAATCAACTCCTTATTTTTGCAATACTAAATGAAGAATTAATCTTCAGATTTCTCTTGTGGGCGATCACCTTGAGGACGATCACCACTGTGGTGGCTCACTGGACGAGCCGGAACAACGGTAGAGATTGCGTGCTTGTACACCATTTGATTTACAGTGTTTTTCAGCAGGATCACGAATTGATCGAAAGATTCGATCTGACCTTGTAGTTTAATACCGTTCACAAGGTAGATAGATACCGGGATACGCTCACGACGTAGCGCATTTAGGAATGGGTCTTGTAGAGATTGCCCCTTAGCCATTTTATTTTCCTTATTTAATTTGTAGTTGTAATTATTTAGCTAGTGGTGCAATGCAAAAGATACTGCTTTTGCATCTGAGCTAAACGAATCAAAATGCACCCTAAGTAATTAGCAGCATAGTATAAAAACCGCCAATAACAGATCCTTTGAGAGTGCGTTCACGCAAAAACGATCACATTATACACAGCTATCTCAATCAGATGCTATTGCTTCTGACATAGTTTCAAGTGCCTGTTCAATGTTATCGCTATCCAACCAAGTTAAATCATTCCAGCTGCGTAACCAGGTGATTTGACGCTTGGCCAATTGACGAGTTGCACAGATGCCACGAAAAACGGCTTCGTCGCGCGTGCAGTCCCCATCTAAGTACTCCCACATCTGTCTGTAGCCCACGCAACGGATAGAAGGAAGATCAGGGTAAAGATCTTTGCGCGCATACAACGCTTTCATTTCTTCTTCAAAACCCGCTTCCATCATCTTATCGAAACGCAGCTCAATTCGACGGTGAAGTTCTGCCCTGTCCTTGGGAGCTATTGCAAACTGTTTGACTCGGTAAGGCAAGCTGTCGCCTTTCGTTTGAGTCAACTCAGTAAGAGTTTCACCTGAAATGCGGAATACTTCCAATGCCCTAGATAAACGTTGAGGATCGTTTGGATGAATTCTCGCAGCTGATACAGGATCAATCTCTTTCAGCTCATCGTGCAACACCGACCAACCTTTAGTCAATGCCTCTTGCTCAATTTGCTGACGAATTTCAGGATTTGCAGCAGGAAGAGGTGATAAGCCTTCAAGTAACGCTTTGTAGTACAGCATTGTTCCGCCGACTAATAACGGAATTTTTCCTTCTGCAACAATGTCATCCATTGCCTGTAGTGCATCACGACGGAAGTCCGCCGCAGAGTATGATTCGCTCGGGTCAAGAATATCGATGAGACGATGCGGCGCTAGACTAAGCTCTCGCTCATCTGGCTTTGCAGTGCCGATATTCATGTCTTTGTAGATCAACGCCGAGTCCACGCTGATGATCTCAACTGGGTATCTCTGGCGAAGTCGAATCGCTAGCTCTGTTTTACCTGATGCTGTTGGCCCCATTAAAAATAGCGCCAAAGGTAGTTTGTCTGTCATGGTCTTAATTTGGCAATCGTGGCAGAGAAATCAACAGCAGACACAAATTTTGTATCTTCTAATGGCAATTGACCATGTCTTAGCTGTTCAAGTTCCGCAATAATTTGAATGGCTTCGGAAAGAGTATAGTGGCTCTTAACGGTGGTGACCTGCAAAGCAAGCCAATCTATCAGCTCAGATAGCAGCTGAACCGTTGCCACCTCTCCTCTCACGCGAGTTTGCGCGTAAGATAACAGATCTGGTATCAAATTTTGTAAGTTTTGTTGACGCAGCGGTGATGGCACGCCCATGACCATCAGCGCTTTGTCATTTCGAGCTTTCAGTTGAATGCCCAACTGCGCAAAATCTTGCTGATAATCGCGTGCAAGCTCCACTAATTCCGGCTCCAACTTAACAGATAATGGAACCAACAGTGGCTGAGCTTTTAACGCTCCGTCACTTGGTGTGAGCTGACCTTTGGTTCGATAGAACTCTGCTCTTGGCAACGCTACCAAAGCTGCACCACTATCGCTGCTCATCAAGACAAACTGCTCGTCCACCACAGCCAGCGCTTTACTTAATGCCGTAACTGGCGGTAAAGCAGCTTCTCCCGATGTGCTAACTGACGCTTTTGGAGCTTCTTTTTGAGGCTCAAAATCTGGCGTTTGAAGCAATTCATGATAAGCGCGCACTTCTTGTTTACTTGGCGCAGGCTCAGCATGACGTTGTTCTCTGTTAGAGCTTGGTTTAGGCGCAGGTTTTGACTCAACCCAATCTGTTCGTCTGAAAGAGTCTGCCGGACGTGCTTCTCGCACAGAAGAATCACTTGGTGCCCTATCGCGAGGTTTCGCTTCATAGTCTGAACGCCCCGGATAAGCTGGAGTGTTATCAATCGCTTGATAGACTTGTTCTGGCACAGGAGAGATCACAGGCTCTGGTGCGCTGACTGGTTCTTGATTTGCCGTGCTCGCCTCAAAAGATTCAACAGGATCGGCATGGTGGAACGCGGATTCGTTGACGTGGGGTTTATCAATCACTGAGCTTTGTGCAAGCGCATCTGCCAAAGCTTGATAGATAAAGTCATGCACTAAACGGGCTTGATGGAAACGCACTTCATGCTTAGCAGGGTGCACGTTAACATCCACTTGGTGCGGGTCGAGCTCAATAAACAAGACATACGCGGCGAACTGATCCGGCTTTAAGCTGGTTTCATAGCTTTGACGAATCGCGTGATTGATCAATTTGTCACGCATCATACGCCCATTCACGTAACAGTATTGTAAATCACTCTGCTGTCTCGCCCCTTCTGGCGTGGTGATCCAGCCATGAAGCTTGAGACCCTGATGCTCCAATTCGATGCGCAGCATATTACGCACAAAAGCATTGCCACATACCGCAGCAATGCGTTTTTCTGTTTGAAGTTGATTTTTTGCCGCGCGGTATTGGCGAATCATTTTGCCGTTGTGGCGAACATTGATAGTGACATCAAAGCGACTTAACGCAATGCGCTTTAGCAGCTCGTCGATGTGAGCAAATTCGGTTTTCTCAGTGCGGAGGAATTTACGGCGTGCGGGCGTATTAAAGAACAGATCTAAGACTTCAACCGAGGTACCAATTGGGTGTGCCGTCGGCTGGAGCTTAACCTTCATGTCACGCCCTTCCGAGTAGGCACTCCACGCTTGTTCTTGCGCTGCCGGGCGAGAAGTCATGGTTAAGCGCGACACAGAGCTAATACTCGCTAACGCCTCACCGCGGAATCCCAAACTCATGATGGCTTCTAGATCGTCCAATGTGTGGATCTTAGAAGTAGCATGGCGACTCAACGCCAGACCTAACTCATCTTTCACAATCCCTTTGCCGTTATCGCGCACGCGAATCAGCTTGGCGCCACCTTTCTCGATATCAATATCAATACGAGTCGCGCCAGAGTCGAGACTGTTCTCTACCAGTTCTTTCACGACAGAGGCGGGTCTTTCAACCACTTCCCCTGCCGCGATTTGGTTTGCCAGTCGAGCTGGCAAAATCTTGATGGTCATGATGAGTTATCAGCTCACTTATTTGTTTGGAATGATCAGCACCTGCCCAACCGCTAGTTCATCAGAACGTAAGTTGTTCGCCTTACGAATACTTGACACGCTAACGCCATACTTCGATGCAATCTTACCTAGGTATTCACCGCGAGCAACCTTGTGCTTGCGGATTGGTTTGTCTTTCACTGCGACAGTGATCTTCAACTTCTGGCCAACCCAAAGCGTATCTGATTTCAGATTGTTCTCACGGCGAATATCCGCAATTTTCACTTTGTAGTGACTGGCAATCTTGCCAAGGAACTCTCCGGATTTAACCGTGTGTGTGATCGTCTCAGTTTCAACGGTATTTGGCTTGCTCGGAATAGAAACCGACGCCGCACCAGAACCAGGAATTTTCAGTTTTTGACCAACCGCCAAACCACTCGATTTAAGCTTGTTCGCGCTCATGATTGCTTTGGTCGACGTACCGTATTTCTGAGCAATAACTGACAACGACTCACCACGTTTCACAGTATGAATCGATGGCTTGGCAGAAGACGAGAACACTGTGCCTTCTGGCGGGTTATCTTTCAGATATTGTACAACCGCTTTGGTGATAGCTCGTGCTAACTTGTCTTGGTGAGATCGTTGGAACAATAACTTCTCTTCCGTTGGGTTCGAGATAAAACCTGTTTCAACTAGAACTGAAGGAATTTGCGGAGAACGCAGAACCGCCAAGCTGGTATTGATTGGCTTCGAGTTATGCAAGCGAGCAACTTTACCCATCTCGCCAAGAATGTTGGTTGCTAGCTTGTAGCCTTCTTTCTGCGAATGGCTGAACTGAAGATCTAACAATGTTTGGTTCACGTTACGATCATTAGTGTTGCTAACAAACGCCGTACCCGACCCGCCAAGCAACTCAGATTGTCTCTCGTGGTTTTCAACCCAACGTGAAATTTCTGTGTTTGCACGACGCGTGTTCAATACGAATACCGAACCACCACGAGGTTTTGGAGAGGTGAACGCATCAGCGTGAATCGAAATCAGCAGGTGGGCATTGTTCTCACGCGCAATCGCCACACGACGGTTGAGGTTAACAAAGTAGTCGCCAGTACGAGTCATACGAGTTTTGATACCGGGAACCGCATCTAACTGAGCCGAGAGCTTACGAGAAATGCTCAGCACCGCATCCTTTTCATATTTACGACGCGATGGGCCGATTGAACCAGGATCTTCACCACCATGACCAGGGTCGATGACAATAAGAATTTCTTGTGCGCGCTTCACCGAGCTCATGTCTTTACTTGGTGTTGCTGGGGTACTTGGTTTTGATGTACTGGTTGCTACTGTCGATGTCTTCGCGCCATGTGGTAAGTCAATAACCAAACGGTGGCCATATTGCCCAGTTGGCTTTAGCGTAAAGAGTTCAGCTTTAACGTTCTTCTTGAGCTCAAATACCAAACGGTATGTACCTTTGCTCGGAGGAGAACTCTTGCGAACCCGCTTTAGAACCGGGCTGTCAGTTACTGTGACAGGCAATTTGGCTTGCATCGTGGTGTTTTTAATATCCACGACTAAGCGGTCTGGTCCAGACAAAGAAAAATATGAATAATCTGCTTCCGAGCTCAAATCGATGACGACACGCGTCTCATCTGGTGAAGGCCAAACTCGGAAACTTTTTACGACGTTAGCAAATGCTAAATTGGGGATGATAAGGAGAAAAGTGGCGACAAACGCCGCCACTACTCTAAATTTAGGAAGACTCAACATAGCTCCAATCGACTGAGTAACTGCACACCATATTCATTGTTCGCCGTTAGTTCGGCTACACGCTGCTCGCCTTGGTAACGAATGTCCACATCAAGATCTGGTTGTGGCAGCATTCCTTGCCCTTTCTCTGGCCATTCCACCAAACAAATCGCATCATCCGTGAAGTAGTCTCGAATCCCCATGAATTCCAACTCTTCCGGATCCGCTAATCGGTAAAGATCAAAATGGTAAACTTGCCACTTATCTAGCTGATAAGGTTCAACCAAAGTATAGGTCGGGCTTTTTACATTTCCTTGATGGCCAAGAGCACGGACAAAACCACGACTGAAGGTTGTTTTACCCGCACCCAGATCACCGTGCAGATAAATGGTGGTTTGTTGAGAACAAAGCTGAGCCAATGCGGTACCTAGTGCCACCGTTTCATGCTCATCTTTAAGATTAAATTGTTTCGTGCTCATTGATGTTTCTCTAACTAATGATCGTTGACTATATAAAAATCAAAAGAACAGGAATAGTAAACTGTGTTGGTTTTGAGAGACAAGCTCTCAAATGTCATATATGCGAAAAAATGACCAAAAAAGACAAATCCTAATTACCTGATTCTATTGAATGCATAAGGAAAATTGCTCATGCCCACGTCAACTTTTGCTGACTTTGTTTCAAAATACTTATCTAGACTTTCTGGTAGCACCAATTCATAAGATCCGGTAAGATCCGCCCCCCTTTATCTCGGTGATAAAACATGAACTTCGAACAACTCGCTCAACAGATCAAAATTTGGGGTAAAGAGCTCGGCTTTCAAAAAGTCGGTATCTGCGATGTTGATCTTAGTGAACATGAAGCGGCTCTGCAAAAATGGCTTGATGCTGGCTATCACGGTTCAATGGATTGGATGGCTCGTCACGGCATGATGAGAGCCAGACCCAATGAACTTCTACCGGGAACCGTACGTGTCATCAGCGTGCGCATGGACTATCTGCCACCTGAAGCTAAGTTCGCTTCCAATTTGGCAAACAAAAACCATGCTTACATCAGTCGCTATGCGCTTGGTCGTGATTATCACAAGTTGGTGAGAAAGCAGCTAAATAAACTTGGCAAACTTATTGAGCAAGAAGTCGGACAATATGGCTATCGCCCCTTTGTCGACTCAGCCCCTATCCTTGAACGCCCACTCGCTCAAAAAGCTGGGTTAGGCTGGACAGGCAAGCACTCACTCATTTTAGATAAAGACTGTGGTTCATGGTTCTTCCTTGGCGAATTGCTTATCGACTTGCCATTACCCGTGGATGAACCAAGCGTCGATCAATGTGACAAGTGTAAAGCATGTATCACATCCTGTCCGACGCAAGCTATCATTGACGATAAAATCGTAGATGCACGACGCTGTATCTCTTATCTCACGATCGAATTTGATGGTGTTATCCCTGAAGAGTTCCGCAAACCGATGGGGAACCGTATCTACGGATGCGACGATTGTCAGTTAGTTTGTCCATGGAACCGATACGCGGAAGTCACAATTCAAGAAGACTTTCACCGCCGTGATAGTTTTGAAGACCCAGATCTCGTTACTATGTTCAATTGGGATGAGGCAACGTTCCTTAAACAAATGGAAGGGTCTGCGATCCGCCGAATTGGCCACTTACAATGGTTGCGTAATATTTCTGTCGCACTTGGTAATGCAGAATACAGCCAAAAGGCCATTGACGCTTTAGAGAGCCGTCGTGGTGAAAGTGAATTACTAGATGAACATATCAATTGGGCTCTAGAGCAGCAATTCAGCCAATTTCCTACCAACGAATCAGACTCTATCGAGACGAAGAAGAAACGCTTAATCAGAATCGTCGAAAAAGGCCTTCCAAGAGACGCCTAACGCGTAGCTCATATGCAAGAGATTGAAAACACTTTTTACATGTTCAATTCATGACCTTGTTCTCAATTCTGAAATGTGGAAAAAAAGTCAAGACTCGAAAGATTTCAGGGAAGAGAAAAAAGTTAAACACAACCTGAAGAAATGATTAGGATCAAAAAAATACAAATTAATGATCCTGATTTAACGCACCCGATCCGCAATAAAATCAACTTTCCCCATAAATAACATACACTTATGCCGCAAAGGGAAGTTTTTATTGTTGTCGAATAAAGAAAAGATCTTTCTTTGCAGCCCTTTAAACCCAAGCTGAAAACACTTTATCAACCAACTTATCCACAGAATGATGTATGTGGATAACTCTGTTAATTAAAGGGCAGAAAGCACTCCGAACACCAGATAATTCGTTGCTCAGACAAGTCGTCTCATGTTTAAAACACAAACGAAATCGTCCGGCATCGACTGATGCGGATTAAAATATGATTTTCAGGGGTTCATGCTTCGCAGCATTATGAAAAGAGCGATGTGAATTGGTTGCGGGAGCCGGATTTGAACCAACGACCTTCGGGTTATGAGCCCGACGAGCTACCAAGCTGCTCCATCCCGCGTCCATGTATCACTGCTTTAAGCAGTAATAAGAATTGGAACGACACACGAAGTTCCCTATCCATAACAGAAAGGCGTAACCTCAACCTTGGTAAGTTTGCTCTGTAAACGAGCGAGTGTCGCAATTCACTGTTAAGCACAATGAAAGCTATCAAATTGGAGCGACACACGAGGTTCGAACTCGTGACCTCAACCTTGGCAAGGTTGCGCTCTACCAACTGAGCTAGTGTCGCATGTCACTGTTAAGCACAATGAGGACTATAAAATTGGAGCGACACACGAGGTTCGAACTCGTGACCTCAACCTTGGCAAGGTTGCGCTCTACCAACTGAGCTAGTGTCGCATATCACTGTTAAGCACAATGAGGGCTATCGCTTTCTACCTTGAGAAAAGTGGAGCGACACACGAGGTTCGAACTCGTGACCTCAACCTTGGCAAGGTTGCGCTCTACCAACTGAGCTAGTGTCGCATATTCTCAAAGAGAATTGGTTGCGGAGCCGGGATTTGATCCGGGCGGCGCATCCGTCGACGGTCTGAGGGTTATGTAAATAACGATCAAACTGTCTTGAATTTGGTTGCGGGAGCCGGATTTGAACCGACGACCTTCGGGTTATGAGCCCGACGAGCTACCAAGCTGCTCCATCCCGCGTCCGTATTTCATTGTTAAGCACAATGAGAGCTATCAAATTGGAGCGACACACGAGGTTCGAACTCGTGACCTCAACCTTGGCAAGGTTGCGCTCTACCAACTGAGCTAGTGTCGCATATTCTCGAAAGAGAATTGGTTGCGGGAGCCGGATTTGAACCGACGACCTTCGGGTTATGAGCCCGACGAGCTACCAGGCTGCTCCATCCCGCGTCCGTATTTCATTGTTAAGCACAATGAGAGCTATCAAATTGGAGCGACACACGAGGTTCGAACTCGTGACCTCAACCTTGGCAAGGTTGCGCTCTACCAACTGAGCTAGTGTCGCATTGGTTGCGGGAGCCGGATTTGAACCGACGACCTTCGGGTTATGAGCCCGACGAGCTACCAAGCTGCTCCATCCCGCGTCCGTATTTCATTGTTAAGCACAATGAGAGCTATCAAATTGGAGCGACACACGAGGTTCGAACTCGTGACCTCAACCTTGGCAAGGTTGCGCTCTACCAACTGAGCTAGTGTCGCATATTCTCAAAAGAGAATTGGTTGCGGGGGCCGGATTTGAACCGACGACCTTCGGGTTATGAGCCCGACGAGCTACCAAGCTGCTCCACCCCGCGTCCGTATTTCACCATTTGAGGCATGATGAACGCCTTTTAATTTGGAGCGACACACGAGGTTCGAACTCGTGACCTCAACCTTGGCAAGGTTGCGCTCTACCAACTGAGCTAGTGTCGCATATTCTCAAAAGAGAATTGGTTGCGGGAGCCGGATTTGAACCGACGACCTTCGGGTTATGAGCCCGACGAGCTACCAAGCTGCTCCATCCCGCGTCCATAGTTCACCATTTAAGGCATGATGAAAGGCCTTTTAATTTGGAGCGACACACGAGGTTCGAACTCGTGACCTCAACCTTGGCAAGGTTGCGCTCTACCAACTGAGCTAGTGTCGCATCAACAACGTTTCCGTCGTTCAGGGCTGCGAATTATAAGAGCATTTTTTTGTGATGCAAGTCCTTCGTTCAAAAAAACTTTATTTTTTTACCAACAGATGAAAAAGCAAGCAAAACGCTCATTAATTACAACAATTTGGATCGCAGCCTTAACAGTTAGATCTTAAAGATCGTTTCGCGGTAGTACTTTAGCTCAGCAATCGACTCACGGATATCATCCAATGCCAGATGCGTGCCCTGCTTCGAAAAACCGTCTAACACTTCTGGTTTCCAGCGGCGAGTCAGCTCTTTTAGCGTACTCACGTCCAAATAGCGGTAGTGGAAGTATTCTTCCAACTCAGGCATATGTTTGTACAAGAAACGACGGTCTTGACCAATGCTGTTACCACAAATTGGAGAAACGCCCTTTGGTACCCATTTTTCGAGAAACTCAATGGTCTGCGCAACAGCATCTTGCTCTGAAATCTGGCTGTTTTGAACACGCTCAACCAAACCACTTGCCGTATGTGTATTGGTACACCAGTCGTCCATCTTAGCCAATTCTTCTTCTGGCTGATGGACAGCAAGAACAGGACCTTCAGCCAAAATATTCAATTCACTATCCGTGACGATAGAAGCAATTTCGATGATTTTATGCGTTTCAGGATCGAGTCCTGTCATCTCTAAATCCACCCAAATCAGGTTTTGATCGCTAAAGGACATGATTACGCCGCCTATTTGTTTATCGATAAAAGAGGTACTATACCTGAAAATACTTGAAACACGATACTCACTCGATTGACGAAGATTCCGTTTAATCAACTGAGTTAACTCACATTAAGTACAAGATTGTGGCAAAAAAGAAAAAGTTAACCAAAGGTCAGGTGCGCCGCGTACGCAGCAACCAACAAAAACGCCTAAAGAAGCAAGAAGAGTCCATCCAGTGGGATGAGAACATGCTAGGCGCAAGTAAACAGGGTCTCGTTATCACTCGTTTCGGTCAGCACGCTGACATCGAAGATTTAGAAACTGGTGAAGTGCAGCGCTGTAACCTTCGTCGTGGTATCGAATCACTGGTATCAGGCGATCGCGTGCTATGGCGCGAAGGTCTTGAATCAATGGCTGGTATTTCTGGTGTTGTTGAAGCCGTTGAACCTAGAACATCCATGCTGACTCGCCCTGACTACTATGATGGTTTGAAACCCGTCGCCGCGAACATCGATCAAATGGTGATCGTTTCTTCGGTTTTGCCAGAGCTTTCACTCAACATCATCGACCGCTACTTAGTGGCGTCCGAAACACTGAACATTGCCCCGCTGTTGGTACTCAACAAAATCGACTTGCTTGCTGAAGAAGATCGAGCAATGTACGAAGAGTGGCTAGAAGAATACAAACGTATTGGCTACAAAGTATTGTTTGTAAGTAAGCAGTCAGGCGAGGGCATTGCAGAACTTGAAGAGCAGCTACGCGACCGTATCAACATCTTCGTTGGGCAATCTGGTGTAGGTAAATCAAGTCTAGTGAACGCGTTAATGCCAGAACTTGAGCAAGAAGTTGAAGAAGGCGAGATCTCTGAGAACTCAGGCTTGGGTCAACACACCACTACAGCTGCTCGCTTGTACCACATCCCTACTGGCGGCGATCTGATTGACTCTCCAGGGGTACGTGAGTTTGGCCTGTGGCACTTAGAAGCAGAAGAAGTGACCAAAGCGTTCGTTGAATTCCGTCCTTATCTTGGTGGGTGTAAGTTCCGCGACTGTAAGCACAACGACGATCCTGGCTGTATCTTGCGAGAAGCCGTGGAAAAAGGCGAAGTCAGTGAAGTCCGTTTTGAAAACTACCATCGCATCCTAGAAAGCATGAGTGAAAACAAAGCAAACCGTCAGTACTCACGCAGCAAGAAAGCGGATCTGTAGCTGAGTTAAGACTGCAACTGTGTAAGAAATCATCACCTAATACTGACAAGCAGATTAAATTTCAGTAACATCACGCGCCCTAAAGCGAGAATCAAACAGAAGTATCGGAATTAAAGATGGACAAGATTAAAGTTGGACTGCAGTACTGGATCCCACAACATGGGTTAACACGCCTAGTGGGCAAACTGGCTTCAGCAGAGGCTGGCGGTCTAACAACAGCAATCATTCGCTGGTTTATCAAGCAATACAACGTGAACATGGATGAGGCGAAGCACTCCGATCCTAAACACTTCAAAACCTTCAATGAGTTCTTTGTACGTGAGCTAAAGGAAGGCGCACGCCCAATTGCTGAAGGCGATGCGGTGATTACTCACCCTGCGGACGCGTGCGTAAGCCAATTCGGTCCAATTGAAGACGGCCAGCTTATCCAAGCCAAAGGTCATAACTTCTCAGCACAAGAACTACTTGGCGGCGACGCAAAACTAGCGGAAGAGTTCCAAGACGGTTCTTTCGCAACCTTGTACCTATCACCTCGTGATTACCACCGTGTGCACATGCCATGTGACGGTACACTGCGTCAGATGATTTACGTACCTGGTGACCTATTCTCGGTAAACCCACTAACTGCCGAGAACGTGCCAAACCTATTCGCACGTAACGAACGCGTGGTATGTATCTTTGATACTGAGTTTGGTCCAATGGCACAAGTACTGGTTGGTGCAACCATCGTAGGTAGCATCGAGCAAGTATGGGCTGGCACTATCACGCCACCACGTGGAAACTCGGTTTACAAATGGGATTACCCTGCAGAAGGCGATAAAGCAGTTATCTTGAAGAAAGGCGAAGAAATGGGTCGCTTCAAGCTTGGCTCAACCGTTATCAACCTGTTCGCAAAAGATGCTATCGCATTCGATGAAAGCATGGAAAATGGCAAGCCAACCGTAATGGGTACTCCTTACGCCCACCAGCAGTAAGCTTTTCCGCTCAAACTGATTTTAAAGCCTCCGCTCGCGGGGGCTTTTTTGTATCTTAAACCCCATCCCTATCCAAATGTACACAATAACAACGTTACAAAAAAGTTAAGATCGAAGATCAAATAATCAACAAACTAAGTATTCATACGGTTGATATAAACCAAATTGCTTTTTAGAGTGGTTGCTCTTTTGCTTGGGAAATCAAGCATCAATGGAGCAAAAGCTTCAGACAAGGAAGACACACTAACAAGGAATATAAAATGCGATTAACCAAAGTTGGCTTAGCAGTGCTCACTGCTCTTTTGGCTAGCGGCTGTAGCGATGACGACTCGACGTCTTCGGCCTCCACCCCCGCGAAACTTAACTTCTCCATTCAAGGCATTGCAACCGATGCTCCTATCGCTAATGCGCTTATAACAGCAAAAATTGGCGATAGAACCGTTACAACGACGGCAAATGAGACAGGAAACTACTCATTAGATTTCGAATATGACGAAGGCTCGCTGGCGGGGACTGAGATGGTTGAAGTAACAGCGAAAGGTGAAGGTCAACAATCACACATCGAACTCATCGGTCAACTGGGCTCTTTTAACATGTTATTAGAGCAAGCAGGAGACGATAACACGCTGCAGCAAGAGGAATCATCCAGAACAGCTATTACCCAAATTAGCACTGCGATGCACTTTTTAAGTCAGCAATCAGGACAAGAGCTTTCCAATGACGAAGCTTTAGTGGCTGCAGAATCGCAAGTCGATGTTGAGGAACTACTGGAAATAAGTGCCATCATCAAAGTTCTGGCTGACAACCCAGATTATACGCCAGAGGAAGAAAGCAGTATTCTGGATATTCTGAGTTCATCAGAAGAAGGGGTCGAAAAGGCGCTTGAAGAGTACTTCGCTAACAATCAACTTTTGGATGAATCAGGTGAGCTTATTCCTGAGTTTTCTAAAGCTATTGAAGAAGCAAAACAACAAACTATCGATGATCCTCTCGTGACTCCAAGCTTTGATGCTGTTGGTCTTGAAGGCACTTACCTTCTGCACAGTTCAGTCGCCAATGGATGGGTTGCGGGGTATGGTGAGGTCATTCGCATTGATGAAGAGAACCAAGCCTGGCTAAGTGATTCTCAGACACCTTATCAACTCTCGTCAGACAAGGATTCGCACTGGAACCTAACTCCAACAGGAAAGCTCTACATATCTACCTTGAACAGCTCTGAAAGCGTTAGCTTTATGTCTGGAGAAGACATCGTTCAACTGTTCGGAGATGAAGTGAAAGAGGTGTTACCAAGTCTCGATACATGGCTGGAGGTGAAGCAAACACTAAGAGGCATCACTCTAACCAAGTTAACTAAAGGCACTGAAAGTAAAGTCGCGACGACATTCACTTACCAACACATTCTTGATGTTCCGGGTTCAGCATTGTTAACTGCCACCACCGAGGTGAATTCAACCGCAGTGTTGAGTAAAACCAATAACGAAAATGAGATTTGGAAAGAAGCCCCTAGTGGCACATGGGCACTGCCTATCATTGCTGACATCAAAGGAGTCTACGATGAACAGGCACAAGATTACCTAATTCACCAACAAGTAACGTTAGAAGAGAACTCAACTGTTTTAGATTCAGACGGAGACAATCTAGGAACGTGGCACTTTGAGTCGGGTGAGCTATCGATAAAAGCTTCTGAAGGTTGGGAAGTAACATACTTACCACATCGCTCTGAGGAGGGTTTAATTAGTGCGTTGGTCACGGTAAGTGTCGACAGTAAAGAGCAAAGCACCATCAATTGGTTAGCGCCTTTCTCTCAAGAAGAAAGCACTCTTAAAGATGATTTTCTCCAAGAAATGCCTTATGTACTCGGCGCTTGGGTTAACAGTTGGAAGGCCAGCGAGAGTAATGCAGGGCTGCCGGATATCAATACCGTTTATGGTTATACATTTACACAAAGTGGCCAAGCATCCTGGACCTGGACAAGTTATGACGAAGAAGATAACCCGTACTTCATGACGGAATACACTAGCTTCCAACAATGGGTATCACCTGAAGAGCATCAATACGTTCTTAAAGGTACCAGTGACATGTATGGCTACATGAGAGAGCGAGAACGCACATGGACGACTATCAGTACTCTAGAAAATGGACGCCACCTTGTTCTGGAGCAGTCAAGCATGCGCCAAGGTTACACCGATGATCAAGAAAGCTTTGAGGAAGGTTACTGGATTTTCCCTCGCATCAATGTACTAAAGCCTATTGATCTCTCTACCTATGCAGAGGCTTATCAGCGAAGTAAAGATAAGGGATCTATCCTCGAGTAGATTTTCCTCTTCCCCTAGCCTCCGACGTTATTAATCTTCGGAGGCTTTTTTGACAAAAAGCAAAACTCTGTTCGAAATTTCGCCTCTCTTTTTCAAACTCGTACTTGCCTCTAAGTACCTAAAAGCGCAATCAATTATTCTGCGTTGAGGGATGATTATAAAAGGGGCTGCCAATGCCAAAGATGAGTGCGAACACACTGGTCAAGTTACTGGTGTGTTTTTTGATTCCACTCGGTGTCTTAATGATGCCGATAGATGCCATTCCAATTGACGATCTCACTTTAATTCAGCATCGTCTTCTGGCTATTTTCCTTCTTGCTGCACTACTTTGGGTTTTAGAACCGGTTCCCGTCTTCGCTACTTCGATTCTTATCATCGCACTTGAATTGATCATGATATCGGACAAGGGATTACACCTATTTCGCAATCCACCAGCGGGACATGATTTGGGTGAGTTGATTGCTTACACCGATATTTTCTCCGCCTTCTCCTCTCCCATCATCATCCTTTTCATGGGTGGCTTCGCACTCGCTATTGCTGCCTCTAAATACGAGCTTGATAACAACCTTGCTCGTGTGCTGCTCAAACCGTTTGGCACTCAACCTAAGTTCATCATGTTAGGCTTAATGCTGATCACCGCCGTGTTCTCGATGTTTATGTCGAACACTGCGACGACCGTGATGATGCTAGCTCTCCTTGGCCCCATTGTTGCTTCAGCACCAAAAGGAGACTTGGGGATCAAAGCGCTGGTTTTGTGTATTCCTATTGCCGCTAATACGGGTGGTATCGCAACGCCAATCGGTACACCACCCAACGCGATTGCCTTGCAATATTTAACCGGAGAAAACAGCATCGATTTCCTATCTTGGATGATGATGGGCTTGCCTTTTGTCTTAGTGCAACTGACGCTGGCTTGGTTCTTATTGCAAAAGCTCTTCCCTTCTAGCGAACCAGAAATGAAGCTGCGTCTGGATGGTAAGTTCAAGAAGAGCTGGCGTGCGATCGTTGTTTACGTCACCTTCGCCATGACCATTCTGCTGTGGATGACAACCAAAGTGCATGGTATGAATACCTATGTCGTCGCCATCATTCCACTCGCTGTGTTCACGCTAACAGGTATCATGGGTAAAGAAGAGCTCAAGCTTATCAACTGGGATGTGCTGTGGCTGGTAGCCGGTGGTATCGCCATTGGTATTGCACTAGATAAAACTGGCTTGGCAGAAGCACTCGCTCATGCAATAGATTATGAGTCCCTCTCTCCATTTGCGGTCGTCGTTGCCCTATCGGTCGTGTGTTGGCTAATGGCAAACTTTATGTCCAACACCGCCACCGCGAACTTATTGATGCCGATTGCAGCAGCGATTGGGGCTTCTATGCCGAGCCTGGTTGCTATCGGTGGCTTGCAGGGTTTGTTGGTTGTGGTCGCCTTCTCGGCATCGCTCGGTATGATTTTGCCAGTCTCTACACCACCTAACTCACTCGCTTACTCAACAGGATTAATTGAAAGCAAAGACATGGCAAAAGTCGGTTTGATTATCGGCTTGGTTGGCCTGTTCATCGTCTATGGCGCTGTGATTATCTTGTTCTAACACGCTAACTTCGGGGTGGTTCACGCCACCCCAGACTCTTTCCTTCCAGCACTTTCAACCCATAGCGATATTTACGAAATCTATATCGATTTTCGAATCCAGAAAAATCACTTTTATAATCAACATATTGAATAAAAATCACGCTATTTATCTCAAGTTTCTACGTAAAACGTCGATAAATTAGCTACAGCCTTTCATGTAACTTTCAGTGCTTGAATCGTCTCACACCCTTTGAAGTCACGGCTCGTGACATTGATCTTTTTGTCTGTTTTATGAAGGTAAGGCAATGAGAAATACCATCAAACTTAAAATACAGATTGCGATTGCAGTCATTATCGCCATTGTTAGTGGCGTTCAAGCTTGGGTTTCCGTCAATCAACTGCGCGAAGAAACCACTTCTACCCTTAATCGAGAAATTCAAAACATCTCTCAATCGACCAACCGTTACATCAGCGATTGGCTAGCGATTCGCAGCGACATGATGCTCGCGAATGAAAACATCATCGCTGGCACTGATAACGCCGATCGCGAGATGCTACTGACCAAGCGAGCTGGTAAGTTTTTATCGGTCTACGCTGGCTTCTCTGACGGCTCAATTGCCTACGGTGATAAGTCTGAATCTTGGCCTTCTGACTACGATCCTCGCACTCGCCCTTGGTACCAAGATGCAATGGCGAAATCGGGGTTGATCATCACAGAGCCATACCAAGATTTCGATGGCAGCATTGTGGTTAGCTTTGCTAAGGCATTCAATCAAGGTAAAAAAGGTGTACTTGCCGCTGACTTAGCAGTAACTGACATCATCAAAGAAGTCCTTAACATTCAGCTTGATAACGATGGTTTCGCGTTCCTAGTTGATGGCAACAATAACTTGGTGGCTTACAAAGATGAAAAGCTTAGCCAAAAACCGCTAACAGAACTCAACCCAGCCTTAACTCATAGCACGATGATGACGCTAGCTGGCGATGCGAAGCTAGACACCATTCAATGGCCGAGCCAAGGCGATAAGCTGATTTACGTGGCTAAAGTGCCTAACACCGATTGGTCTCTAGGTATTGTGCAAGACAAACAAATGGCATTTGCGTCTGTCTCTGAGCAAGTAACGTTTACCGCTATTGCTTCGATTGTGTTGTACCTGATTATTGCGGCAATCAGCACTTACATCATCACCCGCCTACTGCAGCCACTTCAAACACTGTCTGATGCGCTTTCAGAGTTATCACAGGGCGAAGGTGATCTTACTCAACGCATCAAGATCGAACGCATGGATGAGATTGGGGAACTTGCCACTCACGTGAACCAGTTCCTTGCTCAAATGCAGACCATGTTGAAGAGTATTGTTGAAAACAGTGAGCAACTTTCTGAGCAGGCTAATCAAGCAAATGAGCTTTCTGCGATGGCTGCAGGTCGTGTTGAACATCAGCAAAATGACGTCAACCAAATTGCCACAGCCATTCATGAGATGTCAGCGACAGCAGCAGAAGTAGCGAGCCACGCAGAACTAACTGCAAGCGCTTCACAAAACTCCGCATCTGCTTGTATGGAAGGACAAAACGTTATCCAGAAAAACCGTGAAGCGATTGTCGAACTGGCTGAACAAGTCAGTGATGCCGCCAGCGTGATTTCAGAGCTAGAAGCGAACACGCAAAGCATCAACCAGATCCTATCGACGATCCAAGGCATTGCCGAACAAACTAACTTGTTGGCACTCAACGCGGCAATTGAAGCAGCTCGTGCTGGTGAGCAAGGTCGCGGTTTTGCCGTGGTTGCAGATGAGGTACGTGTACTTAGCCAGCGCACCCATGGTTCAACGGAAGAAATCCGTACCATGATCGAAACGTTGCAAAACAACACCAAGCTGGCAGTCAATAGCATGCAAACCAGCACCAGTTTGGCAGATACTAGCGTGGATTATGCTCAGCAAGCACACGACAGCTTAACCAGCATTACTAACTCGATCACTGAGATCAACGACATGGCGATGCAAATCGCAAGCGCTGCAGAAGAGCAACGCGCGGTAAGCGAAGACATCAGCCGTAACACACAAGGCATTAAAGACGATGCCGACATGATTGCCGAACAATCGCTTAAGAGCAGTGAAGGCGCACGCCAGATGTACGATACCGCCAATACCATGCGTGAGAACATCAGTCGCTTTAAAGTGTAACCTTCTTCATCAAAAGCAGCTCAACGAGCTGCTTTTTTATTAGCGATAAGATGCTCTTTTACATCTCTATAAATTGATGCATATTAAAGCCTCTCCCCTGCTCTACAAGGATGTCTCGCAATCATGGGTTATGAATGGCTGGCGCTATGCGCTGCTTTCCTATGGGCTGTTTCTAGCTTAATTTCTGTTGTTCCCGCTCAGCACCTCGGGGCGTTTGCTTATAGCCGATGGCGTATGGGCTGCACCGCGATAATTCTTTCCACGATGGCGTGGATAACGGGTGGTTGGCTCAGTGTCTCGGCGGAACACATTACGCCGATGATGGCGTCCGGTTTGATTGGTATCTTTATTGGCGATACCGCGTTATTCGCTTGTTTGAACCGCATGGGGCCACGCCAAGCAGGCTTACTGTTTTCTTGTCATGCCGTCTTCTCTGCCATTTTAGGTTACTTTCTATTTAGCGAAAGCATGACGGGTATGGAGCTGATTGGAGCCGCATTAGTTTTTAGCGGTGTCGTCATGGCGATTTTCTACGGCCGACGCGGACAAGCCAGTAACACGCTAGAGGAAATCAAAGGCAACGTTTGGATTGGCGTCGGGCTCGGTTTAACCGCCGCTATGTGTCAGGCTCTGGGTGGCATCATCGCTAAACCTGTCATGCAAACCACTGTTGACCCTGTCGCCGCCTCTGCCATTCGTATGATCAGTGCTTTCGTCGCACATTGTGCACTTTGGTTAATTGGCGCCAAAGTCGCTCGCGCGACTCAAACCATCACATGGAAAGTCTTTGGCATTACCGCATTAAACGGCTTTTTGGCTATGGCGGTGGGTATGACATTGATTCTTTACGCCCTGCGTGAGGGTAACGTGGGAATGGTAGCGCTGCTTTCTTCAACAACACCTATCATGTTGTTGCCATTGTTGTGGATTTACACCAAGAAACGCCCAAATCGATTTGCTTGGTTAGGCGCTGCACTAGCGGTTATTGGTACGGGCATCCTAGTGCAATAATTCAGGTTCAATTAGGGTCTATTGACCTTAATAACTCTTCGCCTTACCCAACACAGGATCGCAGACACAAAAAAGCCCGAGTCAAACTCGGGCTTTTATCATTCTGAATCGTCAGTTAATTACTTAACTAGCACTTCACCAGACATTTCCGCAGGGATTTCTAGACCTGCTAGAGAAAGCATTGTTGGCGCAAGGTCAGACAGTTTACCGCCTTCTTTGAACTCAACCGCTTTGTCACCTACGTAGATTAGAGGTACTGGTAGGTTAGTGTGAGCAGTGTGGATGCCGCCAGTTTCTGGGTCGATCATCATCTCTGCGTTACCGTGGTCCGCAGTGATCAGTAGCTGACCACCCACTTCTTTGATTGCTTCAACCACTTTACCAACGCTTTCGTCTAGTGCTTCGATAGCTTGCTCAGCCGCTTCGTAAACACCAGTGTGACCAACCATATCTGCGTTCGGGTAGTTACAGATGATAGTGTCGTACTTACCAGACTTGATAGCCGCAACCATCTTCTCTGTTAGCTCTGGAGAGCTCATTTCGGGCTGCATGTCGTAAGTTGCTACTTTTGGAGAAGCAACAAGTTGACGCTCTTCGCCTTCGAATTCGTTCTCAATACCACCGTTAAAGAAGAACGTTACGTGCGCGTATTTCTCTGTTTCAGAGATACGTAGCTGAGTTTGACCTTGCTTAGATAGCCACTCACCGTAAGTGTTTTCTAGAGACGCAGGTGGGAATGCGATAGCTAGAGGGATATCAGCTGCGTATTGAGTCAGCATCACGAAGTTGATTGCTGGGAATACAGCGCGCTCGAAGCCGTCAAATGCAGGAACGAATGCACGAGTGATTTGACGTGCACGGTCAGCACGGTAGTTCATGAAGATAACCGCATCGCCATCTTGCATGATTGCGTCTTCTTGACCTTCTGCTTTGATAGCTGTTGCTTTAACGAATTCGTCGTTTTCTTCACGAGCGTAAGCCGCTTCTAGACCTGCAACTGCCGTTTCTGCTGTGAACTCAGCTTTAGCTTGAGTTAGAAGATCGTAAGCAACTTGAACGCGATCCCAGTTGTTGTCACGGTCCATTGCGTAGTAACGACCCACTAGAGAAGCAACGCGACCTTTACCTAGTTTCGCAAATAGGTCTTGGAAACGTTGTAGTGAGTTTTCAGCACTACGTGGTGGCGTGTCACGGCCGTCTAGGAAGCAGTGTAGGTAGATTTTCTCAGCGCCACGAGCTGCTGCCATTTCAACCGCTGCGTAGATGTGATCTTCATGGGAGTGAACACCACCAGGAGACATAAGACCCATGATGTGTACTGCTTTCTCAGCTTTTACTGCAGAGTCGATAGCTTCAACTAGTGCTGCTGTTTCAGCGAATTCACCGTCAGC
The DNA here is from genome assembly GCF_051122595.1 of Vibrio sp. K4. Taxonomy (NCBI): domain Bacteria; kingdom Pseudomonadati; phylum Pseudomonadota; class Gammaproteobacteria; order Vibrionales; family Vibrionaceae; genus Vibrio; species Vibrio sp. K4. The sequence goes on along the minus strand of NZ_CP178577.1, from coordinate 3,717,786 downwards.
GATAGACTTAGTGATACGAGTTAGATCTTGGTATACAACGCGACCTGCACCGATGTTGGTGTGACCAACTTCTGAGTTACCCATTTGACCGTCAGGTAGACCAACGTCCATGCCTGAAGCAGAGATTAGAGTGTTAGGGTTGTTCGCAATTAGTGCATCCATTACTGGTGTTTTAGCATTTGCAATTGCGTTACTTGCTGTGTCTTCACGGTAACCGTAACCGTCAAGGATAACTAGAGCCAATGGCTTCTTAGCAGACATAGTGATGACCTCATCAAATTTAAGTAACTTTCGGTGTAGAGCTTCGCTGCTCTATCTAACCTTGAAACAAAACTAGCGTAATTTTACTACACTTTTTAACCAAAACTGTAGGTTAAGATCAAATAATGTTTGCGATTTATTGTTGCTATCTTACAAGTTAGCAAGCAATCCGACTCAGTCAGCAAACGTGTTCCACAAGCATAGTCACTTTCAAGACGCTTTGTACGACCACCGAAATACTTTGGTGAAAAACTTTTTGTTGTGACTCATTGTGCGCTTTTTCGACCAGAAGTGAAGTCAATTACGCCGATTGAATTGATAGGAGGAAGTGATAATAAGATTGCATGAATAGCGCATCAGAAAAGCCTTGGGGCAAGCGCGTAGATCTCAATTATTCGTTAGAAAATTTTAACCCTCTCGCCTAAGACGGCTAACCCCGCTATACTCCTGCTTTATTTTTCCGCCAACATTGCAAGAGCTCAAGACATGCAAGAGTACATTGATTTTTTCCAACAGAACATGATTCTATCTTTGGTTTGGGTAGGTCTTCTTGTCGCATTTATCATGAACCTCGTGAAATCAGCGACAGCCGCATACAAAGAGATTAACGTAAACCAATTGACTCACCTTATGAACCGTGAAAACGGCGTTGTGGTGGATATCCGCTCTAAAGATGAGTTCAAACAAGGTCATATCACCGACGCACTTCACATTTTGCCGTCTGATATCAAAGCAGGTAACTTTGGTAGCCTTGAAAACCGTAAATCAGACCCAATCATTGTGGTATGCAAAACGGGTCAAACCGCTCAAGAAAGTGCAAACCTACTAGCGAAAGCAGGCTTCGAAAACGTAAGCCTACTGAAAAACGGTTTGATTGCATGGAACGAAGCGAACCTTCCACTAGTACGTGGTAAGAAATAAGGTCGCGGTAAAACAATTTTGCCAGCCTCGTTTATATAAACTGAGCAAATAGAAAGCAGTTGAAGCACTAAGTTGTGATGCTTTGCACGTAATAAGCGCTTCATCTAGTCAAGGTAGATTTGCTCAGTTAGTCTCAGGACAAACCATATTTCTGGGTTTAGATAATCCTAGACCCAACAAATGTTTATTAAGGATTTAAAAATGGCTGAAGCAGCACCACAAGACGCACAACAAAACTTTGCAATTCAACGCATCTTCCTAAAAGACGTTTCTTTCGAAGCGCCTAACTCTCCAGTAATCTTCCAAAAAGAGTGGAACCCAGACGTTAAACTAGACCTAGACACTCAAAGCCGTGAGCTTGGTGAAGGTGTTTACGAAGTAATTCTACGTCTAACTGTTACTGTTAAGAACGAAGAAGAGACAGCGTTCCTATGTGAAGTTCAACAAGGTGGTATCTTCACTGCTGAGCAAATGGAAGCAGGTCAACTTGCACATTGCCTAGGCGCATTCTGCCCGAACATCCTATTCCCATACGCTCGTGAAACTATCTCAAGCCTAGTGGTTAAAGGTACGTTCCCTCAACTGAACCTAGCGCCAGTTAACTTCGACGCGCTATTCATGAACTACCTACAACAGCAAGCTCAACAAGGCGAAGCTGAAGCGTAATTCACGTTTTGTAAGTGACGTGTTGTCCTTCATAGAGAATGAGCACACGTCATATACCTGAAGAAAATGCACAAAGCGTCCTCTCAGTGATGCAATGTGCATTTTTTATTTCTGATAAAAGTTCCTAGTTCCTAACCCCTTGAGAGCGTAAACTCTAGCGATTATGAACTAGATTCTACTAGTAGAAAGACAATTAGGCGGTAGCATGACACAAGCAAATACAAACAATGCTTACGGTAAAGACATCGCAATGACTGTGATCGGTGCTGGCTCATACGGCACTTCTTTGGCAATCTCCCTTGCTCGTAACGGCGCGAACGTCATCCTTTGGGGTCACGAGCCAGAGCACATGGCACGCCTTGAAGCAGACCGTGCCAACCACGAATTCCTACCTGGTATTGATTTCCCAGAGAGCTTGATCATTGAATCGGATTTAGAAAAAGCCGTTCAAGCAAGCCGTGACTTGTTAGTTGTGGTTCCTAGCCACGTTTTCGGCATCGTACTAAAAAGCTGTCAGCCTTTCCTACGTGAAGATTCTCGCATCTGTTGGGCAACCAAAGGTCTTGAGCCAGAAACCGGTCGTCTACTAAAAGAAGTGGCGTTCGACATCATCGGTGACAGCTATTCACTAGCGGTACTGTCTGGCCCTACGTTTGCTAAAGAGCTTGCGATGGGCATGCCTACTGCCATCTCTGTTGCCTCTCCAGACGCAGACTTCGTTGCTGACCTGCAAGAGAAAATTCACTGCAGCAAAACTTTCCGAGTCTACGCAAACAACGACTTTATCGGCATGCAACTTGGCGGTGCGGTGAAGAACGTTATCGCGATTGGCGCAGGTATGTCTGATGGTATCGGCTTTGGTGCCAATGCTCGTACCGCACTGATTACACGTGGTTTGGCAGAAATGAGTCGTCTTGGCGCAGCTCTGGGCGCACAACCAGAAACCTTTATGGGCATGGCTGGCTTGGGCGACCTTGTTTTGACTTGTACCGATAACCAGTCGCGTAACCGCCGTTTTGGTTTGGCACTAGGTCAAGGTAAAGACGTCGACACTGCGCAAGAAGAAATCGGTCAAGTCGTTGAAGGCTACCGCAACACCAAAGAAGTTTGGATGCTCTCTCACCGCATGGGCGTAGAGATGCCAATTGTTGACCAAATTTATCAAGTATTGTATCAAGGAAAAGATGCACGCCTGGCAGCGCAAGATTTACTTGCTCGTGACAAAAAAGCCGAAGGAAAGTAGCACCCTAGCTCCCTTTGCACCTCATCTGAGAAGAATAGAAGTTGTCGGGTCACGGAAGAACCACTCAGGATATTGAGAATGAAACACTGCGAAAAACAAAAAGTCTGGAACAAAATCGTTTCAGAAGCCCGTGAGATGTCAGAGCAAGAGCCTATGCTGGCGAGCTTTTATCATGCGACCATTATTAAGCATGACAGCTTGTGTGCCGCATTGAGCTATATTCTGGCCAACAAATTAAACACTGCGTCGATGCCTGCTATGGCAGTGCGTGAAGTGGTTGAAGAGGCATTTGCTGCCGATCCTACTATCACGGACGGCGCAGCTTGTGATATTTGTGCCACGGTCAATCGCGACCCTGCGGTTTCTATGTACTCAATGCCATTATTGTACTTAAAGGGCTACCATGCTCTGCAAGGCTACCGAGTAGCAAACTGGTTGTGGAAGCAAGGTCGTCACGCTCTTGCGACTTACCTGCAAAATCAGATTTCTGTGGCGTGTCAGGTCGATATTCACCCTGCAGCGCGCATCGGTAGTGGTATCATGCTAGACCATGCAACTGGCATCGTGATTGGTGAAACGGCTGTCGTAGAAAACGACGTGTCTATTTTGCAGGACGTCACCCTTGGTGGTACCGGCAAAGAATGCGGTGACCGTCACCCGAAAATTCGCGAAGGCGTAATGATCGGCGCAGGTGCAAAGATTCTTGGCAATATTGAAGTCGGTCAAGGGGCGAAAATCGGCTCTTGTTCTGTGGTATTGCAAGCAGTGCCACCCCACACAACTGTGGCTGGTGTGCCTGCAAAAATCGTTGGTCGTCCGAAAACGGACAAACCTTCTCTCGATATGGATCAAGGCTTTAATGGCAAATCGCAAAGCTTTATCCATGGAGATGGTATTTAATCGTCATCTGATCCTTTGACAATAATGTGGTAGGTAACTCTCAAGTGCGAAAACAAAATCACCCAGTGCTACGCTCGGCTATTTTATTAACTTGTGCTTTATCTGCCACATATCCCCTCACCTCTTCCGCTGCCAGTCAGCAAGAGTTAAAAGGCGTTTCTAGCGAAATCAGCCGTCAGCGCAAGTCGCTCACTTCTCAAGAAAAACAACTTAACGATCTGCAAAAGTCGCTTAAAGACCAAGAGCTTGGTATCTCGAAACTAGAAAGAGAAATTAAGCAAACTAAGGCGGAATTAGCGCAAGCCGATCAGAACATTAATAAGTTGGAAGAGAAAATTGCACTGCAAGAAGGCCAACGCCAAGCGCAAGAGGAAGAGCTAAAACAGCTCATTCAAACCTACTACGTGACGGAACGCGCCAAAGCCAATGGACATCTGCTCAATGAAGGGGTTGAAGAGGATCGCATCAGTCAATATTTCCAACACTTAGCGAAAGCACGTGCGGAGGTGATTGATGCCATAACCAAAACTACTCAAGAGTTGGCACACAATAAAAACCAACTTGAATTAGAAAAAGAACAGATAGAAACCTTGCTTAAGCAGCAATCGGAAAAGCGCTCGTCATTGGCAAGCACGCAATCGAAACGTAAAGGCACGCTAAGCAAGATTCAGAAAAGCATCAAAGACGACAAACGCTACCTTTCAGAACTGCAACGCAACGAAACCCGCCTAAAAGCGGAAATTGCGAAAGCAGCGAAACGTAACGCAGTACCGATGGATGGTATCGCGAAACAACGTGGCAAACTGCCTTGGCCACTCAAAGGCCGAGTCCTGCATAACTTCGGCACCAGACAGACTGGCCAAGTAAACTGGAAAGGCATGGTGCTTTCAGCAAGCTACGGTCAACAAGTCAAAGCCGTTTACCCAGGTACCGTTGTATTCGCCGAATACTTGCGTGGTTATGGTCTAGTCGTTCTGCTCGACCATGGTAAAGGCGACATGACGCTCTACGGTTACAACCAAGCATTGACCAAGAAAGAAGGCGATAAGGTAACAGCCGGTGAAGTAATTGCCCTTGCGGGTGATACAGGTGGTCAAGACAGACCTTCACTCTACTTCGAAATTCGCCGTAACAGTGAAGCGCAAAACCCGAAATCTTGGTTAAAGCGTATGTAGCTGTCGTTTATCATCGCAGTTCTAATCAGCACTATCACGACACAAAAAACAAAGGAGCCACTCGGCTCCTTTGTTGTATGTATATTTTGGAAAGTGCTATGCGTAGTAGGTCTCGACCGCATCAATAAAGGCACTAACATCATCTTTGCTTAGCGCATTGATGCCCGCCGCAGCCTCTCGACCACCACCTGTCGGGAACTGTCCACACACCGCCACGGCACCTTGCTTGTTATTCAGTGGCGCGCGAAGAGAAACCGTGTAAGTACCGTCTGCATTTTCAGTTAACACCGCATGCGCAGAGTCTGGGGTTTGGTTTGCAAGCCAGTTGCCATAAACGCCACTGATTCGGCGTGATGCTGCATTGTTTGGCAGTTCAAATAGCTTGAGCTTCGCACTCTCGTGAGTAGCAGGAACCGCCTGTGCCGCATCCATATCTTGTTGATAAGCCGATTGTAATTGGTAGTAAGGTGACGCTTTATCTGCAATCGCATCAAATGGTGAAACGTATTGTTTTAACGCTTGGTACAAGTCCGCTGGGTGAAAATGAAGGTCGTCTACTTTAGAGCCATAACCGTTGTAGTTGATTAAAGTGCCAAGCTCTTTTAGTTGTGCTTTCTGCTCTTGATTAAGTCCGGCTTTGTCCGCCAATGCATCCGCTTTAGCGATCAAGTTATCGCCATAAGCAGCGGTAATCGCCCATGTATGAAAACGGCCATCAAGCAGTTTATCGACAATCAACGCAGTACACATGTTGGCATCGAGATCGATGTGCGCGTCCAAATTACCGTGTTGAGGAATCTCGCCCGCTTTGTGGTGATCAGCGTAGAAAACATGCGCGCCTTGAGCCAAAGCTTGCTCTAGACCTACCATGTTCTTTTCCATTGAAATGTCCAACACTGTCAGCTCATCGCCCGCTTGCACACCCACTTTTTCCACCAGTTTGATGTCGCGCTTTACGCCTGTCACCAACTCAGCGTTGATAGGATCCGCTAAGCGCAATTGCAGCAATGCGATGATACCGTCGGCATCACCATTAAAAATGTCGTAATTCATTGAACGATAGTTCCTTTATCGAGAATCATCTTCCACTAGAAAGTATGGAAGAGCATGAGTTCTATTGTGCGAAATGAGCACAGCAAGTCAACTCAAGGAAGGAGTTGAAAATGAGAGCTGCGCTCTAAACCTTAAGCGTTGAGCCATACTCTCATTTTCTGAAATGAATAAGGAGGGAAAATAGTATTAACTGTGCAGACGACTCACTGCTTCTTCAAGCAAAAGCAACTGTTCCATGCCCTGCTCGGTCGCCACGGGTTTCACCACGTTAAGCATTTGCAACATGCCTTGTTTCACCATTAGCTCGGTAATGTCGGTCTTTGATGACATCGCCGATTGGTAAGCTAACCAACTACACGCAATAAGGTGCAGCGTGCAAACTAGGGATTTCAACTGCTCTTGGTCGACATTCAACAGCTTCAGCGACACAAACTCTTGCATGATTGCAATGAGGTTGGCTTGCAGCTTCTCTTGAACATCAATGTACTCATCATGCAGTTGCTCGTCTCGAGAAAGGATTTCTGGCAGGTTCGCGTAGAAAAAACGGTACTTCCACATCAGAGTGAAGATTGAATCGAGGTAGCTTTTCAGCATGGTCAGGCTCTCTTGAGAACCTTGAATTGGAGTAAAGCGTTCTAACAGTTCCGCAGAGTAAAGCGCGAAAATCTCACGCACGATTTCTTGTTTGTTGCGGAAGTGGTAGTAAAGATTGCCTGGGCTAATTTCAATATGGTCAGCAATGTGGTTAGTTGTGATATTGCGCTCACCATGTTGGTTAAACAACTCCAGTGCGGCATAGACGATTTTGTCGCGCGTTTTCATGGTTATCGTATTCCCTCTTCATTATCGAATCGAGTATAGCGACTTCACCAACCTAGGTCGATAGAGGCTCCAAATACGGTAACATAGCAGACCAGTTAGAATGCCAATCGAGTTCGCAATCAAGTCGTGCCAAGAGGTTTGACGCCCCACATAACCTTGTAAAACTTCAATCACAGCGCTGAATAACAGAATGCTCAGAGCCACCGTCCAACGCTGACGCCAATTTGCGACACAAAAGCAGCCCAAGAAGCCAAAACCGCTGTACGCCATCGCGTGCTGCATCTTATCTAAGTACGCAATATCCCCCCAATCTTGCAACTCTCCAGAGCTCAAAGATAGGTAAGCAATTAATGTCGCGTAACTCAATAGCACCAAACGCGCAGCGGTCAGATTCATCGTCAATCCTTAAGCAATTGGGAATGGGAAAGCAGTTACTTGGTCAATATGGTCACAACCAAGAGCCAACATAATCAGGCGATCAACGCCGAGCGCCACACCGGCACAATCTGGCAAGCCTGCTTCTAACGCACCAATCAAGTGGTAGTCGATCGGCTGTGGCTTCAAACCCATTTCAAGACGCTTAGCATTATCTTGTTCAAAGCGCGCCAATTGTTCTTTCGGGTTATCTAGCTCGTGGAAACCGTTCGCTAACTCAATACCTTTGAAGTACACCTCAAAGCGATCAGCAACGCGATTGTCTTGTGGATTGATCTTTGCCAGTGCCGCTTGCGATGCAGGGAAATCATAAACAAATGCCGGTACTTGCTGGCCAATCTTCGCTTCGACACCGATGCTGAACAGCAGTTGCAGTAAAGTATCGCGATCTTCTTCAGGCTCGGCAATGTCACTCAGACCCAACTTTGCCGCGACTACTTTTAGCTCTTGCATCGAGCCCTCTAACGGGCACACGCCAAGCACGTCAATAAAGGCTTGCTGGTAAGTCATTCGCTCAGCAGCACCGCACTTCAATACCAGTTGCAGCAGATCGTCCATTTCGTCCATCAGCTTGTGGTGATCAAAGCCGATGCGGTACCACTCCAACATAGTGAATTCAGGATTGTGGTGACGACCATTCTCTTCATTACGAAACGCTTTGTTGATTTGGTAGATGCAACCACTGCCTGCAGCAAGTAAGCGCTTCATGTGAAATTCAGGGCTAGTCATAAAGAACAGCTTGCTGCCGTCGGCATAGCCCGGTCCAACAAACTCTGTTTGGAAGGTATGCAAATGAATGTCGGTCACCGTGGCGTGGCTCATGGCTGGCGTGTCGACTTCCATCACCTGTCGCTCGGCAAAGAATTGACGAATAGCGGTGATCAACGCGGCTCGTTGACGAAGTTGTTCCATAGAAGCAGTAGGTTGCCAGGTCGTTTGCATAACAAGACTCTCAATACATAAGTGAGCGAGGAAAATAGCAATTTTGGCACGCTTTGCCTAGCTCGGCGAGGGGGGATTCATCTTAATTGCATTGGTCTAAATACGAATAAAACTCGATCAGAATTGAAGCAAGCATTCCACGTTCTACAGTACAAAAAACACTCACAACTTACCCTATTATCAATGAGGGTAATGTCGTGCAACACCTGTGTAACATTGAGCAGCTTTACGTTTATCCCTCAACTGTTTCGTGCCGTGATAGCAGTCACATAACCTAGAATTTCTATGCTCTCGTGTGCATTACCGGAGAAAAAACCCAAATACATCAATTTTTCTGCCATAAGGCTCCCCTACACTAACCCTACTACTTTTGAGGGATAGCCTAAAAATGGTGCCCTCACACTCACAATAACAAGCGGATTTCCGCAATCACACACTGGAGGATAACTGTGCAAACTATCACCACAGATATCGCAGTCATCGGCGCAGGCGGCGCTGGTCTTCGTACTGCTATTGCAGCGGCTGAAGCAAACCCGGACTTAGAAGTAGCGCTTATTTCTAAAGTTTACCCAATGCGCTCCCATACGGTTGCTGCAGAAGGTGGCTCAGCAGCAGTTATCAAGGATGAAGATAGCTTAGACAACCACTTCAACGACACTGTTGGCGGTGGTGACTGGCTATGTGAACAGGACGTTGTTGAATACTTTGTAGAGAACGCGACTCGCGAAATGATCCAAATGGAGCAATGGGGTTGCCCATGGAGTCGTAAAGAGAACGGTGAAGTCAACGTACGCCGCTTTGGTGGTATGAAGGTTGAACGTACTTGGTTCGCTGCAGATAAAACTGGCTTCCACATGCTTCACACGCTATTCCAGACGTCGATGAAGTACGACAACATCAAGCGCTTTGATGAGTATTTTGTTGTCGACTTGCTTGTTGATGAAGGTGAAGTACAAGGTCTGATTGCAATCCACATGTCTGAAGGTGAACTAGTTACGATTAAAGCGAAGTCTGTCGTACTAGCAACAGGTGGCGCAGGTCGCGTTTACCACTGTAACACCAACGGCGGTATCGTAACGGGCGACGGCATGGCGATGGCTTACCGTCACGGCGTTCCTCTACGTGATATGGAATTCGTTCAGTACCACCCAACAGGTCTTCCTGGCACAGGTATCCTGATGACTGAAGGTTGTCGTGGTGAAGGCGGTATCATCGTCAATAAAGACGGCTACCGTTACCTACAAGACTACGGCATGGGCCCAGAAACTCCAGTGGGTCAGCCTAAGAACAAATACATGGAACTTGGTCCTCGTGACAAAGTTTCTCAAGCTTTCTGGCACGAACAACAGAAAGGCAACACCATCAAACACCCTCTTGGTGATGTGGTGCATCTAGACCTTCGCCACCTAGGTGAAGAGTACCTACAAGAGCGTCTACCGTTCATCTGTGAGCTAGCGAAAGCTTACGTGAACGTTGACCCTGCAAAAGAGCCAATTCCAATTCGTCCAACGGTTCACTACACCATGGGTGGTATTGAAACCAACGGCGAATGTGAAACTCGCATTAAAGGTCTATTCGCAGTTGGCGAATGTGCGTCTGTTGGTCTTCACGGTGCAAACCGTCTAGGTTCTAACTCGCTGGCTGAGTTCGTAGTATTCGGTCGCGTTGCGGGCGAACAAGCGGTGAAACGCGCGGCAGAATTCAAAGGCTGGAACGAAGAGTCTATCGCGACTCAAGTGAAAGCTGTAGAAGATCGCATTGCTGCTCTAATGAACCAAGAAGGTGATGAAAACTGGGCAGATATCCGTACTGAAATGGGTCACACCATGGAAGCGGGTTGTGGTATCTACCGCCAAGAAGATTTGATGCAAGCAACGATTGATAAGATCACTGAACTTAAAGCTCGTTACAAGAAAATCAGCATCAAAGACAAAGGCAAAGTGTTCAACACTGACCTCCTATACGCTATCGAAGTGGGTTACGGCCTAGAAGTCGCAGAAGCGATGGTTCACTCTGCAATCCTACGTAAAGAATCTCGTGGTGCGCACCAACGTCTAGACGACGGTTGTACAGAGCGTGACGACGTGAACTTCCTGAAACACTCGCTTGCTTTCTTCAAAGAAGATGCAGCACCAAGCATCGACTACAGCAACGTGAAGATCACTAAATCTCAGCCTAAAGCGCGCCTATACGGTGAAGCGGCAGAAAAAGCAGCAGCAGCTGAAAAAGCCGCTGAAGCAGAAGCGAAGAGCGCAGAGGAGCAAGCATAATGTCAGCAAACCGCATTCAAAAAGTAGACATTCTGCGTTACGACCCTGAGAAGGACGCGGAACCATACACGCAAACATTCGAAGTTCCATTTGATGAAACCATGTCTGTACTTGACGCACTTGGCTACATCAAAGATCACCTAGATAAAGATCTGTCTTACCGCTGGTCTTGTCGTATGGCGATCTGTGGTTCTTGCGGCATCATGGTAAACAACGTGCCTAAGCTAGCTTGTAAGAGCTTCCTACGTGATTACCCGAATGGCGTAACTATCGAGCCACTAGCAAACTTCCCTATCGAGAAAGACTTGATCGTGGATATGACGCCGTTCATCGAGCGCCTAGAAGCAATCAAACCTTACATCATTGGTAACGACCGCAAACCAGAAGACGGCACAAACCTACAAACACCAGAGCAAATGGCGAAATACAAGCAATTTGCTGGCTGTATCAACTGTGGTCTTTGCTACGCGGCATGTCCTCAGTTCGGTTTGAACCCTGAGTTCATTGGTCCTGCTGCACTGACTCTGGCACACCGTTACAACCTAGACAGCCGTGACAACGGTAAAGATGAGCGTATGAAGCTGATCAATGGTGAAAACGGCGCTTGGGGTTGTACATTCGTAGGTTACTGTTCTGAAGTTTGTCCGAAGAACGTTGACCCAGCAGCGGCAGTAAACCAAGGCAAAGTGGAGTCTTCAATGGACTTCGTGATTGCGATGTTGAAACCTGATGGTTCACCAAAGAAAGTGGAGGCATAAGGATGAGCAACCGTAAACCTTACGTTCGTGAAATAAAACGCACATGGTGGAAGAACCATCCTTTCTACCGCTTCTACATGGTACGTGAAGCAACGGTGCTTCCTCTGATCCTATTCACTATCTTCCTGACTTTCGGTCTAGGTTCACTAGTGAAAGGTCCTGAAGCTTGGCAAGGTTGGTTGGAGTTCATGGCAAACCCTATCGTGGTAGCGATCAACATCGTTGCACTGCTAGGTAGCCTATTCCACGCACAAACTTTCTTCAGCATGATGCCACAGGTAATGCCAATTCGTCTGAAAGGCAAACCTGTAGATAAGAAGATCATCGTTCTGACTCAGTGGGCAGCGGTAGCGTTCATCTCACTGATCGTTCTCATCGTGATGTAAGGAGCTTGAGTAATGAAACCGAATTATAGTGTTAATACAGCACCGAAACGTTCTGATGAGCCAATCTGGTGGGGTCTATTTGGTGCCGGTGGTACTTGGTTTGCGATGATCACGCCAATCACAGTACTCGTAATGGGTATCCTAGTTCCACTAGGCATCATTGATGCAGAAGCAATGAGCTATGAGCGTGTATCTGAATTCGCGACTAGCATCATTGGCGCACTGTTCATCATCGGTACGCTAGCATTGCCAATGTGGCATGCAATGCACCGTGTACACCACGGCATGCACGACCTTAAATTCCACACAGGTGTGGTAGGTAAAATCGCATGTTACGCGTTTGCAGGTCTTATCTCTGCACTAGCCGTTATCTTTATCTTCATGATTTAAGATACCGACGGAAATGAAAAAAGCTGGCACCTCGCCAGCTTTTTTATTGCCTGCTATTTGTGTTTATCGTCAGTGCTATTCGTTTCAGGCACTATTCAATAAAGGTCGCGATTTCATCCAACGACTTTTTGTGCATCGCATGCTCTGGAATGGTCGCATCTTCTTCCGGATAACCGGTCACAATCAACATGTACGGACGGTCAACATCGTTGTCTCGCCCACAAATCTTGCTCAAGAAACTCATCGGCTTTGGCGTGTGCGTCAAGGTACCCAAACCGGCGTTATGTAATGCTTGAAGCAAAAAGCCCGTCGCAATCCCGACTGACTCGTGCACGTAATAGTTGGTTTGTTCCCCATCGTTGCTCATACCGCCTTTCTTTTGCGAAAACACCGCGATCAGCCACGGCGCTTTTTCCAAATACGGCTTACTGGCATTCGTGCCAAGTGGCTTCAGTGCATCTAACCATTCTTGCCCTGCTCGACCTTCATAGAAAGAACGTTCTAGTTCTTCAGCGGCTTGACGGATCTGCCCTTTCACTTCTGCACTGTTAATCGCAACAAAATGCCAAGGTTGATGGTTTGCCCCACTCGGAGCTGTACCTGCCGCTCGAATGCAGTGCTCAATCACTTCTTTCGCCACTGGGCGATCTGAGAAACTTCGAATCGAATGACGGCGCTGGAGTTGCTCAAAATTATGTACAGCTCTTGCTGCCATTTCCTCTGGAGGGTATTCAACAAAATCAGCGAGTGGGTGATGTTGTTCTTGAGTCGACATAGTGCTTCCTTGCGCTTGTTGGGTATTGATTCACTATAGCCACAAATTTCGCCCTCGCCTTTTTATCTTCATAAAATCAATGTGATATTGAGATAAAGCGCAAATATTCAGCCGCATTTCACCAACAAAAAAGAGAGGCTGATAACACGTATCAGCCTCTGCATTACTCTGGTTTGTACAGCTACCAGAGCTTTTGGTCACCTATGATCTTTTTGCTTTTTGAGCTTTTGACCACCCATGATCTTATTGCTGTGTGACCTTCTTGGTTTGGTCCATTAAGCCCAACGCGCCAAAGCCAGTAATCACATCGAGGTTAGTCTTCAGACCCGTCGCTTCACCACCACCGATGTAGTTTTGTGGCATCTGCACTTGGAAGTTTTGCAGGTTGTTGTACAGCGAGTTCGCCACATCTCGGTTCAACTCTGCCAAGTACACTTCTCGGTTTGCACCCAGTGCTGCGTACTTCGCTTTCAAGACTTCCGCTTCTGCACGGCCTTTTTCAAGAATCGCTTTTGCTTCAAATTCCGCTGATAGAGCGTTGGCTTTTTGAATCGCTAGGTTCGCTTCTGCAATCGCTAACTCTTTCTCTTTTTCCACCTCAGCCAGTCGCTTGGTTTTTTCGACTTCGACGATTTCACGCTCTGCAATCTGACGTGCAACTTCGACTTCTTTTTGCTGTGCGATGATCGCAAGCTCTTTACTACGTTGAGCATCTTGTACTTCACGGGTACGTTGAATCTCTTTACGTAACTGCTCAGTCTCTGCTTGTGCTTTGGAGGTCTCTTGCTCCTGAATCGCACGGATACGGTCTGCTACTAAGCGCTTTTTATCTGCGAGCAATTGATCAAGCTGCTTCTCTGGTTGCGGGTCACCGATGGTCACCTGCGTCACTTGAATACCGTATTGCTGTAGCGGGTTATCCTGTCGGATTGGTTGGCCTGTGTTATCCACGACCGGCACCGTCTTCCAAACCAATTGGTTAGTACGCTGCAGTTGGTTCGCGTTCGACTGATTCGCACCCACCGGAGCAAGATCTAGCTCTTCCACTTCTACCTGACGACGCTCAGTCAGATAAATACCTTCACGCAGTTGGTCACCCAATTTGGATTTGAACTGGTTCAAGCCGCCTTGGAAAAACTCTTCACCTGTGTATTGAGTCGCGGTAATCACCGTCACGTTACGTGCGTTCTTCACTAACAATGCATCGATTAGGTTGCTGTTGTTGCGGAACTCTTTATGCATCTTTTTAACCGCTTCTGGGTCATTACTCAGCTTGAAGCGGAATGTCACTGGGATCTGACCAATGTAGGTATCGGCAAAGCGAACCTGAATCGCATCAAGGCGTTGATAAAAATCTTCGCCCTTGCTGTTACCAAATGACACGGTGATCACTTGGTCATACTTGGTAATCTTGGACAGAAACGGCATGCGAAAATGAATGCCCGGTTCTGTGAATACGTCCAATTCACCAGTAATGTTGTTCTGATGCACATAGCTGTAACCCGCATCGGTCATCAGCACTGAGCTGTTAATCGTTAAGCCTATTGCCAGCAGCGGAATACCAAATACGGCTGCTTTCAATCCTTTATGTAGTAACTGACGTCTCTCTTCCACCTTTAAACCTCGTCCTAAGCCTCTGCTTTCCATTTTGTTCTCCTTTTTGGATTGTCATTGAGTTAAATCGATAAAAATCAAATTGCTATGCAACTCGCTGACAACGAGGACTAATGTATCAAATTGTTACATTAAGAAATAATCGAAAGATTCATGAAATAAATAAGATTTTTACGAATAATACAAAATCATCAGAAATTTGCGGAGGATATCGATGTTTTGCACAGAGGAGTCAAAGAGAGGAAAATGACAGGCAATAAAAAAGGCCGCCGAAGCGACCTTTTCAATCAGAAAGTCTAAGGTGAATTACTTCACACGACCTACGTATTCACCAGTACGAGTGTCAACTTTAATCACTTCGCCGATTGCGATGAATAGTGGTACACGTACTACAGCGCCAGTTGATAGTGTTGCTGGTTTACCACCTGTACCTTGAGTATCACCTTTCAGACCTGGATCTGTGTCAGTAACTTCTAGTTCAACGAAGTTTGGTGGAGTAACAGTAATTGGGTTACCGTTCCAAAGCGTGATCATACAAGTGTTGTTTTCTACCAACCACTTAGCGTTTTCACCAACCGCTTTCAAGTCAGCAGCGATCTGCTCGAAAGTTTCGTTGTTCATAAAGTGGTAGAATTCGCCGTCTGAATATAGATAATCTAGGTCGATATCCATTACGTCTGCCACTTCACAAGTGTCACCAGACTTGAATGTTTTCTCTAGCACTTTACCAGAAAGAAGTTTACGAATTTTAACGCGGTTGAACGCTTGGCCTTTACCTGGTTTAACGTATTCGTTTTCCAGAATTACACAAGGCTCGTTATCAAGCATTAACTTAAGGCCGCCTTTAAATTCATTGGTGCTAACTGTAGCCATTTTTTCCTCTTACATTCTTAGAGCTAAATTCAATGCCGCACATAATAACCCGAAAAGTCGAATCTGTTGAGCAAAACTGGCTCAAACAGTTAGCGAATGGGATCTCCGATCCTGCAAAATTGCTGGAAATGTTGGAAATCGATCCTTCACCGTGGCAGGACGGGTTCGCTGCGCGTAAGCTGTTTGCACAGCGTGTACCGCAAAGTTTTGTCGATAGGATGGAAAAAGGCAATCCTTACGATCCACTTTTGCGCCAAGTATTACCTTTGAGCGAAGAGTTTGAGGTACATGAAGGCTATTCGAATGATCCTTTGGAAGAGCAAGACAACGAGCTGCCTGGATTACTGCACAAATACCGCAATCGCGCATTGATGATAGTGAAAGGTGGTTGTGCGGTGAACTGCCGTTACTGCTTCCGTCGCCACTTCCCATATCAAGAGAATAAGAGTGGCAAACAGGCGTGGACGAAGTGCTTGGAGTACATGGCACAGCAACCAGAGCTCAATGAAGTGATCTTCTCTGGTGGCGATCCTCTGATGGCGAAAGACGATGAAATTCACTGGCTGCTTGAACACATCGCAAAAATCCCACACATCAAACGCCTGCGTATTCACAGCCGCTTGCCTGTAGTGATCCCTGCACGTATCACCGATGAACTATGCCAACTACTTCGCGCTTCTCGTCTGCAAATCATCTTGGTAACTCATATCAACCACGCCAACGAAATCAACGCTGAGTTTGCCGCTCAAATGGTAAAGTTGAAGCAGGCTGGCGTTACCTTGCTAAACCAGGGTGTACTGCTGAAAGACGTTAACAACAGCGTTGAAGCACAGGTTGCGCTGAACGAAGCGTTATTCGATGCTGGCATTTTGCCGTACTACTTGCACGTTTTGGATAAAGTCCAAGGTGCGGCGCATTACTTTGTTTCCGACGAAGAAGCCAAAGAAATCATGCGCGGTGTGATCACGCGAGTTTCTGGCTACCTGGTGCCAAAGCTCACCCGTGAAATTGGTGGTCGCCCAAGTAAAACACCACTGGATCTGCATCTAGAATAAGTTGCTTACCGTATAAAGATTGTCGTTACGAGCAAAAGCTTTTGTTCGATCAGGCGGTCTTATCTATGCATACTCCGCAAATTTGGAGGTTAAGATGCAAGCAACTTTTGAACACCTTTTCGATCTTGGCCCTTTTAGTTGGGCTGCGCTGCTTTGTTGTGCCATCAATGGTTTGATGATTGGCATAGAGCGTCAAACTCGCGGTAAACCCGTTGGTATTCGTACCGCAATTTTAGTTATCTCAGGCACTTACCTATTTATGTCAATGGCGGTATCGCTCTCGCCAAATACATTAGATCAAGCCCGTGTACTGGGTCAGATCATTACTGGCGTCGGCTTTTTGGGTGCCGGTGTGATGATGACTCAAGACGGAAAAATTCACGGCGTGACTTCTGCCGCCGTCATTTGGGTGTTGGCGGGGCTAGGCTTGATGATTGGCTTAGGTTACTTATCACAGTCGATCATCATTACCGTATTGGCACTGACCGTTTTACTCGGTGTGGACAAAGCGGAAAACCGCGTCAAAGCATTGCGCCGTGGTGTGCACCAGAAAATGCAGCAACGAAAAACATCAACGCGTTTAGTTAAGTAATCAAGCACAATAAAAAAGACCCCGACATCAAGCCGGGGTCTTTTTGTATCTGGCGTTAAGTTAGGAAGGTGACTTAACTTTTGGCGAAGCTCGCTGATTATTTAGCGAAGTTCACGATTGGGAAACACTTGAAGAAGCCGTTGTCCGCACAGTTTAGAAGACCAATTTGAACACCGTCGATTTGGTCAGTCATGTTGAAGAAACCTAGCTGGAAGTTAGATTTTTTAGAGATACTTGCCAGACCGATGTCTGCCATTGTGTAACCTTCAGAGTAGTTCACAGCACTCCAGTTTAGACCTTCAACGTTGTTAGTTACGTTTACCGCACCTAGGTTAAGACCCGTTGTTTGGCCTTGGTTCCAGTTGAATAGACCTAGAGAAACACCCTTCATTTCTTGGTTTACTTTAGACGCACCAAAGAAAAGACCGAAGTTCACACCAGTAGTACGGTCTGTTTCAGACATACCTAGTAGAGAGAAATCGACACCTTTTACTTCGTTCACTTGACCGTGAAGAACCGCAAGACGAACACCGCCAACAGAAGAGTTAGAAGGTGCGTTAGTGTTGTCGATAGTAGAAAACATAACTGGTGAGCTATCAGCAAGAGCAACAGGTGAAGCGATAACGGCTGCAACAGCCAGTGACGTCATTAGCTTTTTCATTTTTATCTCCATGGGGGAATTTAGTGTTTACAACACACTGTAATGTTCAAAGTTTGCGTCATTTTAACCAAATAAATGTTAGCGGGAAGTCATATTTAACTGCTTGAATAAATAAGCAATTAATTCATCAAACTTATTTTTCTGCATTTTCCCTGACCGTTTGCGCACAATAGCCACACAATTGCGTATTTTTAAACCAATTAACCTGATAAAAATTAAGCGTAATAATTACTCGCTAACTATCAGATTAAAAAGAAAAAAGTAAGAATAAACCTACAAGCTTACATACAAAGGCTCAGTACCAAAGTAATAGGCACAAAAAAGCCGAGGCATTCACCTCGGCTTATCGAACTTTATCGGTAGTCTAGCTCACCGCTATAAGGTTTTAGAACAAGGAGAGCACGCGCAGTTTACGCTAGTAAATGAGCATGCTCGACGCTGTTATCAAGCCTTAGAGCAAAGAGATAGGCTGGCTATTACATCATGCCGCCCATACCACCCATACCGCCCATACCACCCATGTCAGGCATACCTGCGCCGTCTTTTTGTGGTAGGTCAGTAACCATCGCTTCAGTTGTGATCATTAGACCCGCTACTGATGCTGCGAATTGTAGTGCGCTACGAGTTACTTTAGTTGGGTCTAGGATACCCATCTCTAGCATGTCGCCGTATTCGCCTGTTGCTGCGTTGTAGCCGTAAGAACCTTCACCCGCTTTCACGTTGTTCGCTACTACTGACTCTTCGTCACCTGCGTTCTTCGTGATTTGACGGATTGGCGCTTCCATTGCACGTAGTGCAACGCGGATACCAACGTTTTGCTCTTCGTTGTCACCTTCTAGGTCAACAATCTTAGATGCAGCGCGGATTAGTGCAACACCACCACCAGCAACTACGCCTTCTTCAACCGCTGCGCGAGTCGCGTGTAGTGCGTCTTCTACGCGGTCTTTCTTCTCTTTCATTTCAACTTCAGTTGCTGCACCAACTTTGATTACTGCAACACCGCCTGCTAGCTTAGCAACGCGCTCTTGTAGTTTCTCTTTGTCGTAGTCTGAAGTTGCATCTTCGATTTGCTGACGGATTTGAGCAACACGACCTTGGATCATTGCTTCTTCACCCACGCCATCGATGATGGTTGTGTTTTCTTTTGTGATTGCAACGCGCTTCGCTTGGCCTAGGTCTTCTAGTGCTACTTTTTCTAGCTCTAGACCGACTTCTTCAGAAATCACGATACCGCCAGTTAGGATAGCGATGTCTTGTAGCATTGCTTTACGACGGTCACCGAAACCAGGCGCTTTCACTGCTGCTACTTTAACGATGCCACGCATGTTGTTCACAACTAGTGTTGCTAGTGCTTCACCTTCTACGTCTTCAGCGATGATCAGTAGTGGGCGAGATGCTTTTGCTACTGCTTCTAGTGCTGGAAGAAGTTCACGGATGTTCGATACTTTCTTATCGATCAGAAGGATGAATGGGTTTTCTAGATCAACGCTGCCTGCTTCTTGGTTGTTGATAAAGTAAGGAGATAGGTAACCGCGGTCGAACTGCATACCTTCTACAACGTCTAGCTCATCTTGTAGCGCTTGACCTTCTTCAACAGTGATAACACCGTCACGGCCAACTTTTTCCATTGCTTCAGCAATGATGTTACCTACGCTTGAGTCAGAGTTTGCAGAGATAGTACCAACCTGTGCGATTGCTTTAGTGTCGTTACACTCAACAGATAGCTCTTTTAGTTGCTCAACCGCTGCGATAACGGCTTTGTCGATACCGCGCTTAAGATCCATTGGGTTCATACCCGCTGCTACTGCTTTTAGACCTTCGTTTACGATTGCTTGCGCTAGTACGGTTGCTGTTGTTGTACCGTCACCTGCTGCGTCGTTTGCTTTAGACGCAACTTCTTTAACCATTTGTGCGCCCATGTTCTGGAACTTGTCTTCCAGCTCAATTTCACGCGCTACTGATACACCATCTTTAGTGATTGTTGGTGCACCAAAAGATTTGTCTAGAACTACGTTACGACCTTTAGGACCCAGTGTTACTTTCACTGCGTCCGCTAGAACGTTTACGCCTTCTAGCATTTTAACTCGTGCGTCATTACCAAATTTAACGTCTTTAGCAGCCATCTTTGATTTCCTTTCTAAATTCTGTTTTTGATTGCGTTTTGAATCAGAGCAAAAAATTACTCAACGATTGCTATTAGTCGACAATAGCCATGATGTCGTTTTCAGACATGATAAGAACTTCTTTGCCGTCGATCTTCTCAGTCTTAGTGCCGTAACCTTCAGCGAAGATAACGGTATCACCAACTTTAACGTCCAGCGGTAGCACTGTGCCGTTCTCTAGGATGCGGCCTTTACCCACAGCTAGAACAACACCGCGAGTCGATTTTTCCGCAGCAGAACCAGTTAAAACGATGCCACCAGCTGACTTAGATTCAACTTCTTTACGTTCAACGATAACTCGGTCATGTAATGGACGAATGTTCATCGGTCGTCTCTCCTGAAAATTTCCATGATTATTTGATAATTGCCCGCTCAGGGGCACGTGATCTGTATATAAGGGCAAAGCTAAGGATCCCAAGGGGTAGACGTGAAATTTTTGTGACTTAGTTAAAATAACCAGCAGCTAAGCAACGGTTTGCGTGCGAAATGCTCGCTCGCCGAGGCAATGGCTTTCTTGTATCCTTGCCCTTCCCTCACCAGATAGACGTCAAAAATGTTGGAAAAGAATAAGCCGGGCAACCAGGCCGAAGACAAACATGGTTTGTTGACCGCCCCCATTCCCGACACCTTACGCAAAATGACCGTACCCATGACCATGGGCATGATCGCGATTTTGATGTTTAACTTGGTCGATACCTTCTTCATCTCGTTATTAGGCACTCAAGCGCTCGCGGCGATCAGTTATACCTTCCCAGTAACCTTTGCGGTGAACTGCATCACCATGGGTATTGGCATGGGGCTGTCGACCAATATTGGCCGCCTGCTTGGTCAAGGACATGCATCTCAAGCAGCTCGCTTTACTAGCCATGGTTTACTACTGGCAGTTGTTTTAGTCACCATCGCCTCGACGCTGGGTTTCTTTACTATTGAGCCACTGTTCAGCTTACTCGGAGCAAAAGAAGACTCGATTCCACTGATTGAGCAGTACATGCAGGTCTGGTATCTGACCATTCCCCTGCTGGTGATCCCAATGGCAGGCAATAGCGCTATTAGGGCGACGGGTGACACCAAAACCCCAGCCAAGATCATGATGCTCGCTGGGCTTATCAACGGCATTCTCGATCCTCTGCTGATCTTTGGTTACGGCCCTTTTCCTGAGCTCGGCATTCAAGGCGCTGCGATTGCCAGTGCATTCAGTTGGTTTGGTGCGTTGTGCGGGTCGTTCTATGTATTGGTGAAACGCGAGAAATTACTTGCTGCACCGCACTGGTCGCTCATCAAACAAGACTGGCAACAAACCTTAAAAATAGGCACACCGGCAGCACTCTCGAACGCAATGAACCCATTATCGGGCGCGATTTTGATGATGATTTTGTCTAGCCATGGCACCGCAGCGGTTGCAGCTTATGGCGCAGCGCAACGTATTGAATCAATCTTGATTTTGGTACTGATGTCTCTGACCTCTGCACTCACCCCGTTTATGGCGCAAAACTTTGGGGCGAATAACCCTGCTCGTGCATTCTCTGGCTGGTTCCTGAGCATGCGCTTTGCGGTGGTGTTCCAAGGCTTTATCTTTTTGATGATGGTGCCTCTCAGCATTCCTCTTGCTGCGCTTTTCTCTCAAGAAGCAGCGGTAAAAGACTTGCTGTGGCATTACCTATTAGTCGTGCCATTTAGCTACGGCTTCCAAGGAATTGTGATGATGTTGGTGAGTGGCTATAACGCGATGCACAAACCGCTTCGCGCCTTTCAATGGAGCTTTATGCGCTTATTCGTCTTTACGTTACCAGCGGCATGGATAGGCAGTCAGCTTTATAGCATCGAAGGTTTGTTTATTGGTATTGCTCTGGGTAACACACTGGGCGGCTTGTTAGGCTATCTCTTTGCCTTGCGCGAGCGTCGCCTAACGTTAGCAGAGCACGCTAGTTCTTAACTCGGCACAAAACCTGTCTCAAGCAAACTTCAGCTCAGACAAATTTCAGATAATAAAAAACCGCGGATAACCGCGGTTTTTTTAGATTTTGACTTTATCAAGCAGGCTTAGAATAGCTCTTCAGCAACTTGGTATAGGTCGTTGCGTACTGGACGCTTCATGTTCTCGATTGCATCGATGATGTCGTGGTGAACCAGTTGCTCTTTCACGATACCAACACAACGGCCGCCGTGGCCTTCCATTAGTAGGTGAACAGCGTAGTTACCCATGCGAGATGCTAGAACACGGTCGAATGCTGTTGGACGACCACCACGTTGGATGTGACCAAGAACCGTTGCGCGAGTTTCACGACCTGTTGCCGCTTCGATCTCTTTCGCAAGTTCGTTTGCATCCATCATCAGCTCAGTTAGCGCGATGATTGCGTGTTTCTTACCTTTAGAGATGCCATCTTGGATGTTGCTGATTAGCTTCTCTTTATCTAGACCAGTTTCTGGAGTGATGATGTACTCACAGCCACCTGCGATTGCAGACATCAGAGTTAGGTCACCACAGTGACGACCCATGATTTCTACGATAGAAATACGCTGGTGAGAAGAAGACGTGTCACGTAGACGGTCGATTGCATCGATAACTGTGTTTAGTGCAGTTAGGTAACCGATTGTGTAATCCGTACCCGCGATGTCGTTATCGATTGTGCCTGGTAGACCGATACATGGGTAACCCATTTCAGTCAGTTTCTTAGCACCCATGTAAGAACCGTCACCACCGATAACAACTAGTGCATCGATACCGTGCTTTTTAAGGTTCTCAATCGCTTGTTCGCGTACTGCCACTTCCTTGAATTCAGGGAAACGTGCAGAGCCTAGGAATGTACCACCCTTGTTGATCACATCAGAAACACTAGAACGATCTAGCTTTGCGATGCGGTCTTCGTAAAGACCTAGGTAGCCATCGTAAACACCGTAAACTTCCAATCCCTCAGATAGTGCTGTACGAACTACGCCGCGTACTGCAGCGTTCATACCAGGTGCGTCACCGCCACTTGTTAAAACACCGATCTTCTTAATCATGCTCACCCTCGATCTTTGGCAATCAATTTATTTAATTTTCTTTTAGGCCCCTTGTTACCAAGCAACCTGCATAATCCAGAACTGTGCGTTATGTTACATTTCCTCTACAGGAATACCAATGAAAACACACTTTTTTATGTAACTTTTCTACTTATGTAAGAGTATTACAGTTTCTCTTTGCAACTTCGTTGATTCACATCAGGATCACGATTCTTAGCAAGTAGTGATGGAAAGATAGTCAATAAGCGTCTATTTGTCGTCACGCTTGGTCTGATTTTTCGACCGCTACCAATCTTGTGCTTTTTGCTCTTTCTCTGGTCCAAATATCACCGATAACGGATCTTGGTGGATCAGCACATCTGCTTCTGGGAACAAGGCTAACAAATTCGCTTCCACTTCATCTGCAATATGATGGGCTTCTATTAAAGGTAGATGATCATTCAACTCTAAATGCAATTGAATAAAACGCGTTGGCCCAGACATGCGAGTACGGAGCTGATGTACACCCAACACACCTTCGACCTTCAAACACTCTTGGCGAATTTGCTCCAACTCTTCATCAGGCAACTTTCTATCAAGTAACGTTTGAATCGCTTCGCTGACCATCTTGAACGCGCTGTACAAAATAAAGATACCGATACCGACCGCAAACACCGCATCGGCTTGCGTTACCCCAAAATAGCTCAAACCTAGCGCCACCATAATGGCACCGTTCATATAAAGGTCTGTTTGGTAATGCAGAGAATCAGCAGCGATAGCTTGGCTGCCCGTCATGCGCACTACACGCTTTTGGAACATCACAAGTCCAAATGTCATCACCATAGCAAACAGTGAAACGTAAACGCCGAGCTCTGGCGATTGCAGATCTTGCGGACGGAAGAAACGCTCGATACCGTTTAGGATCAAAAACACCGCGGAGCCCGAGATAAACATCGCTTGTGCCAACGCAGCTAAAGACTCGGCTTTGCCGTGCCCGAAGGTGTGTTCTTTATCTGCTGGCTGGAGGGAATAGCGCACCACAATAAGGTTCACTACCGATGCGGCAATATCCAACATGGAGTCAATTAATGAGGCAAGTAAGCTGACAGAGCCCGTCACCCACCAAGTGATGACTTTGACAATCAAAAGAAGCGTCGCCACGATGGTTGCCGTCCAAGCTGCCATCGTCACTAAACGTGCGTATTGCTGTTTCATAATCAAATAGTTAACTCAAACCGTGCTTTGAGTATACCTTGAGAATGATTTAATGAGTATGAAATCGCCAAGATCAAAAAGAGGCAGCACTCTGGCTACCTCTCTTACTTTATCTTTCAGCGATTAGCTGTTGTGGTGCTTTTCCATGCGTTTTTGCATTTTTTCGCCACACTTCTGTTGACGCTCTTTTTGTAGCTCAACAAATTTTGTTTTTTGCTCAGGAGTCAGAACACTCAGCATTTGGTGCTTTTTCTCCATCATCTTAACGCGACGCTCAGTTTGCTTCTCAACCATTTCTTTCGCTAGGTCGTTTGCTGCTGCTTCGTCGAAGTTATCCGCCAATAGTAGCGCTTGTACTTTGTCGTGGTGTGCTTGACGCTCTGCCATGAGAGCTTCGTGACCGTCGGCGAATTTCGCTTTCATTTCTGCTTTGTTCGCTTCACGCATTTCTTTTAGCTGGTCTTTTTGAGCATCAGTTAGGTCTAGTTGACGCATGATGCCGCGGTCCATACCCATACCACACTCACCGCGATGACCTTTGTGGTCTTTACCGCCGAATGCGAATGCACTCGCTGTACCTAGAGTTAGAGGTAGAACAACAGCCGCTAGTACTAATTTCTTTGCAGTTTTCATAATGAGATTCCTTACACAGGTTAGTGATTCTTCTGAGCTGTTCTCACAGCGCTTGAGTGTAGAATACGACCTACTAGGTAAAGCGACGTATAGAGACCGTAAAGAATCGTAAAGAGTGATTTTTACACTCATTCCTCCTCGTCATTACCATGTAATATTAAAGCAACCACGATGATAAATAGGTATTCAAATGGCGAACATTCTTTTGATTGATGACGACACAGAGCTAACCAGCCTACTTAAAGAAGTGCTGAGCTTTGAAGGGTACGAAGTCAGTGAAGCCAATGATGGTGAAGCAGGCTTATTGGCGATTAACAGTGAGATCGATCTTGTACTGCTTGACGTCATGATGCCAAAACTCAATGGAATGGAGACTCTAAAACGCCTACGCGAAAACTGGGAGACACCAGTCTTGATGCTCACCGCTAAAGGTGAGGAGATCGATCGCGTGATTGGCCTAGAGCTTGGCGCGGATGATTACCTACCAAAGCCTTTTAGCGACCGTGAACTGTTAGCGCGTATTCGAGCTATCTTACGCCGCACCACTAGTACCCAAAAGAACACCAAGAACAGCGATTGCATTGAGTATCGAGAAATCAAACTCTACCCAGGTAAACAAGAAGCCTACTGTGAAGAAGCCCTACTGGATTTAACCACGACCGAATTTGCGCTGTTAACACACTTTGTGCAGAACCCAGGCCAAGTACTGACGAAAGAAACCCTCAGTCTTGATGTGCTTGGTAAGCGCCTTGCTGCCTTTGACCGTGCGATCGATATGCACGTCTCCAACCTACGTAAAAAATTGCCAGACCAAAGCAACGGTAAGCCACGCATTAAAACCCTACGAGGGCGCGGCTACATGTTGATTGAGGAGGATTAATGCGAGCACCACGCTTCAAACTGCCGAAGATAAACAGCTTGTATGGACGCATCTTTGCCATCTTTTGGTTCACTATGTTCTTGGTTCTGATGGCGGTGCTGTCATTGCCACACCTTGACCCACGAAAAGCACGCGACATCCCGCAAGACCACTATCAGCGTATGATTGACATACGTGACGGCATTGAGAAGAAGTATCGCAAGCAAGATAACCTTGGCAAGATTTTGTTCAGCATCGAAGGTCAGCGACGCAGCAAGCATGATCCGCGTCCGCGTATCTTCTTTTCTGATCACGAAGGCAATGTCTTAACTACATCGAGCCACAAAGACTTCAAACTGCGTGCGCTGCAAAACTTTGTCACTAGCATTGAAGATCAGTCTCAGCCGAAACAAAAACTCTACGGCCGCTACATGATCGCAGGCCCAGTCCCGATCAAAATCGCCAACTCTGACTTACTGATGTACGTCGGTTTCAAATGGAACGAGCCGCCTCCGATCATGTTGCGCCTGTTCGATCACCCATTGCAATTGCTGCTCGCCGTCATGTTGGTGAGCACACCGCTACTGCTGTGGCTTGCATGGGCATTGAGCCAACCAGCTCGACGACTAGAAACCGCGGCACAGCGCGTTGCCAAAGGTGAGTTTGTCATCGACCCTAATCTGGAAAAAGGCACTACGGAGTTTCGCCAAGCAGGTACCAGCTTTAACCAAATGGTTGAGGCAGTGAATCAAATGATTTCTGGCCAGCAGCGCTTGCTCTCAGATATCTCACACGAACTGCGCTCCCCACTCACTCGCCTGCGTATGGCAAGTGCGTTGGCGACGCGTAAACAAGGTGAAAGCCCAGAGCTGACTCGTATTGATACCGAAGCCCAGCGCTTAGAACAGATGATTGCCGAGCTGCTTGAGCTGTCACGCATGCAAGTGAACAGTCACATGACGCGTGAAACCCAGCCGATTGCTAGCTTATGGGAAGAGATCATTAAAGACGCACAGTTCGAAGCGGAACAGATGGGTAAAACGCTTAGCTACTCTGCTGTGCCAGAACGCAGTATCTCAGGTAACCCGAAACTGTTGATGAGCGCGGTAGAGAACATCATCCGCAACGCGATTTACTACGGCAAAGACGAAGTGAAAATCAACATTCAGGATTCATTCGATACGCTACGCATTGTGGTGGATGACAACGGCGAAGGCGTACCAGAGGAAGAGTTAGAAGCGATTTTCCGTCCGTTCTATCGTGTGTCGACCGCGCGCGACCGCCATTCAGGTGGTACAGGGTTAGGCTTAACCATCACCGAAAGTGCGATTCGTCAGCACAGTGGTTCGATTATCGCAAGTCGCAGCCCATTGGGTGGTTTACGCGTCACCATTACCCTGCCATTGATCAGTGAGGCAAAATAACCCCACAAAGACCAATGTTGATAATGATTTTCATTAACATTAAAGTAAATCCTCCATTAAGGAGGATTTACAATGTCGCACACTTTCCCAGAGCTTCCGTACAGCTACGATGCGTTAGAGCCTTACATCGATGCGAAAACCATGGAAGTTCACTACAGCAAACACCACAAAACCTATTACGATAAATTCATGGCTGCCGCAAAAGGCAGCGTTCTCGAGACCCAAAGCCTCGATGACATCTTCGCTAGCATTTCTCAACACAGCCCAGCTATCCGCAACAATGGCGGTGGTTACTACAATCACATCATTTACTGGAACTGCATGTCACCAGATGGTGGCGGTGAGCCTCAAGGTGCTCTTGCAGAGGCCATCAACGACAAGTTTGGTGACTTCGAAAAATTCAAAGACGAGTTCGCACAAGCAGCTATCAATACCTTCGGCTCAGGCTTTGCTTGGCTAGTCGTAAAAGATGGTGAGATTCACATTACCTCCACCAGCAACCAAGACAATCCTCTGATGGACGTTGCTGCAGTACAAGGTGAGCCAGTTCTAGCATTGGATGTGTGGGAGCACGCTTACTACATCAGCTACCAAAACCGTCGCCCTGAGTACATCGACGCCTGGTGGAATGTGGTCAACTGGCGCGCAGTCGAAGAGAACTACACTCGCGCTCTGAGTTAATCTGTCTTAATTAGGGCAACACACTGAAGTGGTTGCCCTCTTCTATACCCAGTCATTATGTTGAATCTCGCTTCTCATGGTGACTTGGGTATATACTGCTCGCCTGTTTTGACCAATCTAATTCAATACCATGTTTGATATCGCTCTATACGAACCAGAAATCGCGCCGAACACCGGCAACATCATTCGCCTATGTGCTAACTGTGGTGCGAATCTCCACCTGATTGAGCCACTGGGTTTCGATCTAGAAGAGAAGAAAGTCCGCCGCGCAGGTTTGGATTACCACGATTTGGCTCGCGTGACGCGTCATAAAGATTATCAAGCATTCTTGGAATACTTAGAGAAAGAGAAACAAGGCAACTACCGCCTGTTTGCATGTACGACAAAGACCACAGGTCATCACGTCGATGCGAAATATCAAGAAGGCGATGTTTTGATGTTTGGCCCAGAAACTCGTGGCCTACCAGCAGACGTGATTGATAGCCTTCCAATGGAACAACGTATTCGTATTCCTATGATGCCGGATGCGCGCAGCCTGAACCTTTCTAATGCCGTTGCGATTATTGCGTTTGAAGCATGGCGTCAAATGGGCTTTGAAGGCGCGTTGTAAGCACAGCAAATCACAGATACTAAAAAGGGCGCTCAATGCGCCCTTTTGCTTTTCTTACTGACCGATTGAATCAGTTGAGCTTGTTACGATCATTGTCGTCTTTACGCTCGTATTCACCTTCGAAGGTGTTGCCATTATCCGATTGAGAATCAAATGGGTCACGACGGAACGGGTCTTGCTCAAATGGACCTTGATTTGAGAAGCCACCTTGGAAGCCGCCACCATTCATGGTCTTCACCACCATCTTGCTCATTAGGTATTTCGCAATCGCCGCTCGCGGTGCTGGCAACAACACCAACATACCCAATGCGTCAGTCATGAAACCTGGTGTTAACAGCAATACGCCTGCAACTGCCAGCATCACACCTTCAAAAATCTGTTGAGCCGGAAGCTCACCTTGCTCTAAGCGACCTTGCACTGACATCAATGTCTGGATGCCTTGGCTACGCACCAAAGACGCACCAACAAATGCAGTAATCAATACTAAAGCAATCGTAGGCCAGAGACCTAAGAAGCCTCCCACCTGAATAAATAGGCCGATTTCGATGATCGGGACGAAAATAAACGCCAATAATAAGATAGGAAACACACGCCCTCCTTTGTTGATTTCAGTGTAATGGCAAAAGCCTACTAAGCTCAAACGAATCGTTGTAAAAAAGCGTGTTCATACTAGGGAGAATGCGTTGTGCAAAAAATGCCCTTTGAATAAAGGTGCATATACAAAAATTGGTCGTTGAAAAGTGCTATTTTCGGACTCTTAATATCCATGTTTGTCGAGGAAAATCGCCTACCCATAAAGGGTTATTAATATCCCGTTCATACTTTGCAAAATATTGACGCATCAAAAGCGAAAAAGGTGATCCACTTACTATTTTTATGCGCTAGGTGCAGTATGATGTGCCACATAAGTCAGGACGGTTTTTCCAGCCAAAAACTCTGATGAATGGATTCTAGATTGCAGAAATGGCTAATAAATAACTTAAATATCAGAATTATTATCTAAGGATCCTGTTATGGCTACACTATCTGATGCTCCAAAGACAGCAAACCAAGCCACTCGTATTGAAGAAGATCTATTAGGCCAACGTCATGTCCCCGCCGATGCTTACTACGGCATCCACACACTTCGCGCTATCGAAAACTTCAACATTTCAAGCACTACCATCTCTGACGTACCTGAATTTGTACGTGGCATGGTAATGACTAAGAAAGCCGCTGCACTAGCAAACAAAGAGCTAGGTGCAATTCCAAAAGACGTTGCTAACTACATCCTAGAAGCGTGTGATTTGATCCTTGAAACAGGTAAGTGCATGGATCAGTTCCCTTCAGACGTATTCCAAGGCGGTGCAGGCACGTCAGTGAACATGAACACTAACGAAGTTATCGCGAACGTTGCACTTGAACTGATGGGCAAGGAAAAAGGCCAATATGAGTTCATCAACCCGAACGATCACGTAAACAAGAGCCAATCAACAAACTGTGCGTACCCAACGGGTTTCCGTATCGCGGTTTACAACAGTGTTCATCAGTTGATGGAAGCGATCGAATACCTTAAAGGCGCATTCGAGCTTAAAGCACAAGAATTCAAAGACATCTTGAAGATGGGTCGTACTCAGCTGCAAGATGCAGTTCCTATGACTGTGGGCCAAGAGTTCCACGCATGGGCAGTAACACTAAACGAAGAAATTCGTGCTCTAGATTACACGTCTAAGCTACTACTAGAAATCAACCTAGGTGCAACAGCAATCGGTACTGGTCTAAACGCACCAACAGGTTACCAAGCGCTAGCAGTAAAACATCTAGCAGAAGTAACGGGTCTAGAAGTGGTACCAGCAGAAGACCTGATCGAAGCGACTTCTGACTGTGGTGCTTACGTAATGACGCACGGTGCGCTGAAACGTCTAGCAGTGAAACTGTCGAAGATCTGTAACGACCTTCGCCTACTTTCTTCTGGTCCACGTGCTGGTCTTAACGAACTAAACCTACCAGAAATGCAAGCAGGCTCTTCAATTATGCCAGCTAAAGTAAACCCAGTTATCCCAGAAGTAGTAAACCAAGTTTGCTTCAAAGTTCTAGGCAACGACAACACGGTTTCTTTCGCAGCAGAAGGCGGTCAGCTACAGCTAAACGTAATGGAACCAGTTATCGCACAAAGCGTATTTGAGTCTATCTCTCTACTTCACAACGCATGTGTGAACCTACGCGATAAATGTATCGATGGCATCACTGTGAACAAAGAAGTTTGCGAAAACTACGTTTACAACTCTATCGGTATCGTAACTTACCTAAACCCATACATCGGCCACCACGAAGGCGATATCGTTGGTAAGATCTGTGCAGAAACAGGTAAGAGTGTACGTGATGTAGTTCTAGAACGCGGTTTATTAACTGAAGAAGAGCTAGATGACATCTTATCGGTTGAAAACTTCATGCATCCGACTTATAAAGCGAAACGCTACGAGTAATCGCATGTGAAAGGGGTCCCTAACGGGGGCCCTTTTTTAGGCTCGAATACGGTTAACCACAATTTTTATGCGCTTTTTATTGCCGTAAGCCGCTCGGGTTCTGATTTTCTGAACACTTACTCCTGTTCCTGAGTGCTCAAAAAATCAGAATCATTAAAAACTAAAAGAGGTATCAATATGGTAATGGTCGAACTCTTCGTGGTTCTGCTCTTCATTTATTTGGGGGCAAGAATCGGTGGTATCGGCATTGGTTTTGCCGGTGGTGCTGGGGTAATTGCATTGTCTTTAATCCTAGGTGTCCCGACAAGCCAGTCTTTCATCCCTGTCGATGTAATACTGATCATCATGTCTGTAATTACTGCTATCGCTGCAATGCAGGTAGCGGGTGGTTTGGACTGGATGGTTCAGGTTGCGGAAGACTTTTTGCGTAAACATCCCGAACGCATCACCTTTTACGCACCTATCGTGACATTCCTAATGACACTACTTGCGGGTACTGGTCACACGGCATTCTCTACTCTTCCTGTTATTGCAGAAGTAGCGAAAGGCCAAGGTGTTCGTCCTTCTCGTCCACTGTCTATCGCGGTAGTGGCATCGCAAATCGCTATCACAGCGTCGCCAATCTCTGCGGCTGTTGTAGCGTTCGCAGCAATGCTTCACCCATTTGGCGTTGACTACCTAACGCTACTAGCAATCTGTATCCCAACAACGTTCATCGCTTGTATGATCGGTGCATTCGTAGCGAACTTCATGGGTAGCGAGCTTAAAGACGATCCTGAATACCAAGACCGTCTAGCAAAAGGCTTGATCAAGCTAAACACAGAATCTAAGCGTGAAATCCTGCCAACAGCGAAGAAAGCAACTTTCATCTTCCTAGGCGCAATCGCATTCGTAGTGTGTTACGCAGCAGCAATCTCTGGCTCTGTTGGCCTTATCGAGAACCCTGCTCTAGGTCGTAACGAAGCTATCATGACGGTAATGCTAGCAGCTGCGGCAGCTATCGTAATGAGCTGTAAAATCGACGCTGGC
This sequence comes from Vibrio sp. K4, assembly GCF_051122595.1. Classification (NCBI taxonomy): domain Bacteria; kingdom Pseudomonadati; phylum Pseudomonadota; class Gammaproteobacteria; order Vibrionales; family Vibrionaceae; genus Vibrio; species Vibrio sp. K4. The sequence continues at coordinate 3,685,934 of NZ_CP178577.1, read as the reverse complement.
AAAATCCCAGCAGCAGCAACATTCCGCTCTGGTATGACAGCGTGTGTGTGTGTTCTTGGTGTGGCATGGCTAGGTTCTACGTTCGTTAACGCGCACGTTGATGGCATCAAAGAAGTGGCTGGTGCGCTACTAGCAGACTACCCATGGATGCTAGCACTTGTTCTGTTCTTCGCTTCAATGCTGCTTTACTCGCAAGGTGCAACTACCGTTGCGCTTATGCCAGCAGCACTAGCAATCGGTGTGGCACCACTTACCGCAGTTGCGTCTTTCGCAGCAGTAAGTGCGCTATTCGTACTGCCAACTTACCCAACGCTACTAGCAGCGGTTGAGATGGACGACACGGGTTCAACTCGTATCGGTAAGTACGTATTCAACCACCCATTCTTCGTACCAGGTGTGGTTACTATCGCTTCAGCGGTAGCACTTGGCTTCGCATTCGGTGGTCTACTGATCTAGTAGAAACAGAGTCTTACTCGGGGAGCTTCGGCTCCCTTTTTTATTGTCTGTCGCATTGGAAGCGCTTAACAAATCTTCACTTCCATGAAACTTATTGGCTAGCCAGCAGGTCTGATTGAGTTACACTAACGGCAATTATCTAAGATGAATTGAACCTTTTATGCGTGCATTACTCTCCGTCTTACTCTTAGGGCTTATTACCTTTTCTGCGCCTTCTTTTGCGCTGTTTGGCAATGACACCCAAAACACCTTTGGCAGCAGCAACGATACCTTTGTGTCTGTCGATCAGGCTTTCCCATTCAACTACTACCAACAAGACGGCACACTGATGCTGGACTGGCAAGTACGCGATGGTTATTACCTGTATCAAGAACGCCTATCGGTAGCGGGTGAGAAAGTATCGTTAGGCGAACTGCAAATGGAAGACGGAACGCCACATAAAGATGAATTCTTTGGTGACGTGCATATCTACACCCAGCCTCTGTTCGTTAACGTCCCAATGCACGACTGGCAAGATGGAGCACGCGTGGTGGTGCAATACCAAGGCTGTGCGAAAGCAGGCTTCTGTTACCCACCAGAAACTCGCGTGATTCCTATCAGCGCGTTTACTTCGTCGAACTCAGATTCAACAGCGGCGACAACTGCACCAAAAGCAGAGCAAGCACCAACGGTAACGCCACCAGCGGCGCAATCATCTACGTCTGGCGACACATCATCGGCTCCAGTAACACAGCAAGATAGCCTTGCCGCAAACCTAGCTGATAACTGGTGGACACCACTTCTGTTCTTGGCGCTTGGTGTGGGCTTGGCGTTTACACCATGTGTGCTGCCGATGTACCCAATTCTGACCAGCATCGTGCTTGGCAGCGGCAAACTGAGCCAACGCCGTGCGCTAGGCTTGTCGTTTGTCTACGTACAAGGCATGGCGCTGACTTACACCCTACTCGGCCTTGTAGTCGCGTCTGCGGGCATGCAGTTCCAAGCAGCGATGCAACACCCTTATGTACTGATTGGTTTGAGTGTGCTGTTCGTGACACTCGCACTGTCTATGTTTGGCGTTTATAACCTGCAACTGCCAAGTGGCGTGCAAACGTGGTTAAACAACCTCAGCAACAAACAACAAGGCGGAAGCAGCGCAGGCGTATTCGCGATGGGTGCGATTTCTGGTCTGGTGTGCTCACCATGTACCACAGCGCCTCTGTCTGGTGCGCTACTTTACGTTGCACAAAGCGGTGACTTGCTGACGGGTGGTATCGCGCTTTACGCACTGGCGATGGGTATGGGTATTCCACTCATTCTTGTTGCAGTATTCGGCAACAAACTTCTGCCAAAAGCAGGAGGTTGGATGGATCGCGTTAAGACCCTATTTGGCTTCATTTTACTGGCTGCACCTATCTTCTTACTTGAGCGCATCTTGCCAGAAATGTGGGCTACGGCATTGTGGTCAGCACTGGGTATCGCAGCTTTTGGTTGGCTATACCACATCAAAAACAGCCTAGAATTTGGCGGTTGGAAGCAAAGTGCAGTGGGCATCATTGCTGTGCTTGGTTTGTTTGCTTCTGCTCAACCAGCACTGAACTACTGGTTTGGCGGTAATACCACTACACAAACTCAGCAAGCAACCGTGAGCTTTACCCGTATCGCTAACGTGGCTGAGCTTGAGGCTGCACTTGCTCAGGCGAAACAAGCCGGCAAACCAGTGATGCTGGATTTCTACGCCGACTGGTGCGTAGCATGTAAAGAGTTCGAGAAGTACACCTTCCATGACCCAAGCGTCGAAGCCAAACTGCAAGACTTCGTTCTTCTGCAAGCGGACGTAACTAAGAACCAAGTGCAAGATATCGAGCTGCTTAAACATATGAATGTACTTGGTTTGCCAACGATTGAGTTCTGGGATGCCAATGGCGAACATGTTTCAAACGCTCGTTTGACGGGCTTTATGCAAGCCGAGCCTTTCTTAGAGCATATCAACCGATTCTGATGATGAATCTTTCAAACGCCAGTGATTTTTCACTGGCGTTTTTTGTTGTCTCAATAAAACCAAGAAAGTTGCGTTTATATGCAATTTTTCTAATAAAAGTCGATTTAGTTCAGACTTTTAGCGGATAAATATTGTCCACATTCTTAAAGGTGGACAATAATTCCATTAACGAAATAGTCAAAAGTGTTTAACGTCATGGATTCGACCTACACCATTATCATCGCTGATGATCATCCGCTGTTCCGCAATGCCTTGTTCCAATCGGTACACATGGCTGTGAGTGGTGCCAACCTTCTCGAAGCGGATACGCTGGACGCTCTACTCGCGTTGCTGGAAAAAGAAGAAGAGCCAGATTTGGTGTTGTTAGATCTCAAGATGCCAGGCGCAAATGGCATGTCGGGTTTGATTCACCTTCGTGCTGAATACCCAGATCTTCCTGTGGTGGTGGTATCTGCCAGCGAAGAGCCTAGTGTGGTCACACAAGTTAAGAGTCACGGTGCGTTCGGCTTTATTCCAAAATCGAGCGACATGCGCGAGCTAGTCAATGCCCTTAACCAAGTTCTTAATGGCGACCCATACTTCCCAGAAGGCTTGATCACCAATAACGCAGCCTGTAATGACTTGGCAGAGAAAATTGCCGCACTTACCCCTCAACAATACAAAGTGTTGGGTATGCTTTCCGATGGCTTACTCAACAAACAAATCGCTTACGAACTCAATGTCTCTGAGGCGACTATCAAAGCGCACATGACCGCGATTTTCCGCAAACTGGGTGTGAAGAACCGTACTCAAGCCGTCATCCTACTGCAGCAAATGGAACCCGAGCAGTAATGTGTTAGTAAATATATCTAATTCACATTTATATGACGCAAAAAGAACAACAGACGTTAAAATAAACAGGCTGTCACACACAGCCTTTTCATCCCTCTGTTAAACCGCTAACTCTGGGAGGTCATACTTTGCTAAGTATTCTCGTCACTCAATTCGTCGTACTCTGGGCCGTCATCGACCCGATTGGTTCAGTACCCGTTTATCTATCACAAACTCAGCACCTTACGGCAAAACAGCGTCGGCTCGTCGCGTTGAAAGCCATTGCCATTTCAATGGGTGTGTTGCTGTTCTTCCTTATTGCCGGTCAGTTGTTGCTGGAAGCAATGCAAATCCCATTACCCGCGTTCCAAGCCGCCGGTGGCTTAGTGTTATTGCTGTTTGCATTGTCGATGATCTTTGGTGAAAGCAAGCCAGAACAAGAACAAAAACTGGGCGAAGAAGTCAGCCACTCCGATCTCGCTGACTTAGCCGTTTACCCTCTTGCGATCCCTTCGATTGCATCGCCGGGTGCAATGATGGCAATCGTGATGCTCACCGATAACAACCGCTACTCTTTCATCGACCAAGCAATGACCGCAGGCGTCATGATTGCGGTACTTCTGGTTACCCTATTCTTGTTACTGGGTGCAAACACGATTCAAAAAGTGATTGGTAACGTAGGCGCAGCCATCATCAGCCGCGTAATGGGGCTTATCCTTGCTGCTGTTGCACTGAATAATTTGCTGCTTGGTATAAAAGATTTCTATGTTAATTGATAAAACTCTTAGACCTTTGGCTAATTTAACATCAAATTAACATCACATTTTTATTCCCACCTCCTCTCAAACGCCCTAAAAACGGGCGTTTTTGCTTTTTAGCGTCCCGACTAAAGTTGAAAAGAGTTCTTGCCAGTGCCTTGCTAATGTACATGTTGAAACATTTTTTTAACAACAATACCAATCGTAAGGAGACGGCAATGGCATTTGAAAGCGAAGAAAGAGCCAAAGCCTACTGGGACAAGAACGTGAAGCTCATGATTACCCTGATGGTCATCTGGTTCGTAGTGTCTTTCGGCTGCGGCATTTTATTTGTCGACGTACTTAATCAATTTCAATTAGGTGGATACAAACTAGGATTCTGGTTTGCTCAACAAGGCTCCATCTATGCCTTCCTAGGTATTATTTTCTACTACGCGTGGAAGATGCGCCAAATCGACCGTGAATTCGGCGTAGATGAGTAAGGAGTAACTCAGATGGATTTGAAAACTATTACCTATCTGGTGGTTGGCGCGACGTTCGTCCTCTACATCGGTATTGCGATTTGGGCTCGTGCGGGCTCAACCAAAGAATTCTATGTAGCAGGCGGCGGTGTAAACCCTATCGCTAACGGCATGGCAACCGCAGCAGACTGGATGTCAGCAGCATCGTTCATCTCAATGGCAGGCTTGATTGCCTTCATGGGGTACGGCGGTTCGGTATTCCTGATGGGCTGGACAGGCGGTTACGTACTGCTTGCACTTCTGCTTGCGCCATACCTACGTAAGTTCGGTAAGTTTACTGTGCCAGAATTCGTAGGTGAGCGTTTCTACTCTAACGCAGCACGTATCGTAGCGGTTGTGTGTCTTATCATCGCATCGGTGACTTACGTTATCGGTCAGATGAAAGGCGTGGGCGTGGCGTTCGGTCGTTTCCTAGAAGTGGATTACTCTACGGGTCTACTGATCGGTATGTGTATCGTATTCATGTACGCCGTAATGGGCGGCATGAAAGGCATTACCTACACGCAGATTGCTCAATATTGCGTACTCATTCTTGCTTACACTATTCCTGCAATCTTTATCTCTCTGCAACTAACAGGTAACCCACTACCACAGATCGGCTTAGGTAGTACCATACAAGGCACCGATGTTTATCTACTCGATAGGCTCGACCAAGTGGTCACCGAGCTCGGCTTTAGTGAATACACCACCCAAGTTCGTGGCGACACACTAAACATGTTCGTGTACACCATGTCACTGATGATCGGTACGGCGGGTCTGCCACACGTAATCATCCGTTTCTTTACCGTACCTAAGGTTCGTGATGCACGCACATCAGCTGGTTGGGCTCTAGTTTTCATCGCTATCCTTTACACAACAGCACCTGCAGTATCTGCTATGGCGCGCCTAAACCTAATGGATACTGTTAACCCAGCTCCGGGTCAGCACCTTGCTTATGATGAGCGTCCTGACTGGTTCAAGAACTGGGAGAAAACAGGTCTACTAGGCTTTGATGATAAGAACGGCGACGGTCTGATCGAGTACACGTCAAACCCAGCAACCAATGAGCTGAAAGTTGACCGTGACATCATGGTACTAGCAAACCCAGAGATTGCTAAGCTACCTAACTGGGTTATCGCACTTGTCGCAGCAGGTGGTCTGGCGGCAGCACTATCGACAGCTGCAGGTCTACTACTGGCGATTTCGTCCGCAATATCTCATGACTTAATCAAAGGTGTGATAAATCCGAACATATCCGAGAAGAAAGAGCTGCTCGCGAGCCGAATCTCCATGGCAGTCGCCATCGCAGTCGCCGGTTACTTAGGCTTAAATCCGCCAGGGTTTGCAGCCGGTACGGTAGCGCTCGCCTTCGGTCTGGCGGCATCCTCCATCTTCCCTGCGTTGATGATGGGTATCTTCAGTAAGAGCATCAACAAAGAAGGCGCAATCGCGGGTATGATTGCAGGTATCAGTATCACGCTATTCTACGTATTCCAGCACAAAGGCATCCTATTTGTTGCTGACTGGACTTACCTACAAAGCTGGGGTCAGAACTGGTTCCTAGGCATCGAACCAAACGCATTTGGTGCAATTGGTGCCGTGTTCAACTTCGTCGTGGCATTTGCAGTATCGAAAGTAACAGCAGAAACACCACAAGAAGTAAAAGACCTAGTCGAGCACGTACGTGTACCAGCAGGCGCTGGCGGTGCGGTAGACCACTAAAACATAACGCAAACCACAAAAGCCCCGCTTGGGGCTTTTTTATTCGCTAGATTAGGTTAATTTAACCTTATGAAGTTGTAGCAAGGAAGCCAACATGTTCAAAAACAAGCACTTTATTATCGCTCTGTTGATCGCCCCAATTCTGTCTTTAATCGCTTATTTCGGTACAGACATGGCTCTGAGTGAAAAGCCTCATGCAGCTAAAGAAGGGGAAAGCTACAAACTGGCCAGCAAGTCGAATTGCCGTTATACCAGTGGCTTGTGTGATATGGAGAACGGTGACTTTAAAGTGAAGTTTCGTTCAGAAAAGCTGACTCAAGATAGCCTAGAGTTGTCTTTACATGCGGCTTATCCACTGGAAGGGGTGAAGCTTTCAGTCGTGGATAGCCAAGAGCAAAACGCACAGCCAATTGACATGACGCCAGCGGATCAAGCCGGACAAAACTGGACCATCACTTTGCCTAAGCCTGCATCAGCAGAGAGTTGGTTACGTGTTGCGATTCAATCTGAAGGCACGCTCTACTACGGTGAAACGCAAACGGCGTTTGTGAAATACGAAACCCTGTTTACGGACAAATAACTTACCAGCTCCATAAGGCTTGAAGACGCATTTGAGCCGACCTTATCTCGCGAAAGAATACCGAGCTTAATTGTAGGGATTGAGCTCTCCCACTTCAGCCGATACTGAGTCCGAGTATCGGCTTTTTTTGTTGTGTTATTTCCTTAAAAAAGCTGTGGTTGCTAATCGACAATTAATTGATAATAATTATCATTATCTTAAATATCGAGGTAACTATGGACAGCAGCCAAGCCATCTACAACGCCTTTTTTAAAGCGCAAGACCGATTCCTTCATGTGTATGCGCCAAGCGGATTCGAACCCGATGTGATTCATGATTACATCCATTGGGGTATGGTGCTGTCGTCCATCTACGATCACGATGCAGAGCACGAAAACCTGTTGCTGTGCGAGCTGTATTTGCGCCAAGTCTACTTCCATCTTCTCGACGCGATTCAAGACCCTACTCGTAGTCGTATCTTCCGCCGAGTCTGCCTCGATTCCATTCACACTCCGCTACTTTGTCTCAAACGCTACTACTACCAGTTTGAGGATGGCGACGTGAAATTTCTCTCATTACAACAACAATTACGTCTGATACAGACGCCACTCGATTAAACAAAAGGAACCTACCATGACCACGGAATTCCGTATCGAAGCGGACAGCATGGGCGAAGTCAAAGTCCCAGCCAACGCTTTGTATCAAGCCCAAACTCAACGCGCTGTCGATAACTTTACTTTCAGCAAACACACCATGCCGACAGGGTTTATTCAAGCACTCGCTCACATCAAACAAACCGCAGCGCTTACCAATGCTCAACTTGGCTTGCTAGAAGGTGATATTGCCAATGCCATCGCCGATGCCGCGCAAGCCATCATTGATGGTAAACACCTCGACCAATTCCCTATCGATGTATTCCAAACTGGCTCGGGCACCAGTTCCAACATGAATGCCAACGAAGTGATTGCAACATTGGCGTCTGAGCACCTAGGCGGAACCGTCAATCCAAATGATCACGTCAACATGGGTCAAAGCAGTAACGACGTAGTGCCTACTGCGATTCAAGTTAGCTCTGCGATTGCGATTGAAAAGCAGCTACTACCAGCACTGTCTCACCTAAGTGAAACACTAGAGACCAAGCAGCAAGCTCTGAAAGATGTGGTAAAAACAGGTCGTACGCACCTCATGGATGCGATGCCAATTACCTTCGCCCAAGAGCTTGGTGGCTGGCAATTCCAAATCGAGCACGCCAAACAAGCCATCGAACAAACACTGCCAGCTGTGAAAGCGTTAGCCCAAGGCGGAACAGCGGTAGGGACAGGGATCAACGCCGATCCACGTTTCGCCGATCTTTTTGCCGACAACCTAACGCAATCAACGCGCATCGAGTTTGCTTCAAGCAAAAACTTCTTCTTCAATCTCAGCAGTCAGGATGCGATCGTCGCCCTATCGGGGCAGCTCAAAACAGCAGCAGTTGCGATCATGAAGATCGCAAACGATCTTCGCTGGATGAACTCAGGTCCACTAGCCGGCTTAGGTGAAATCGAACTGCAAGGCTTACAACCGGGCTCTTCTATCATGCCGGGCAAAGTGAACCCTGTGATTCCAGAAGCAGCGGCCATGGCGTCTGCCCAAGTGATCGGTAACGATGCAACCATTACCGTTGCAGGTCAATCGGGTAACTTCCAACTTAACGTGATGCTACCAGTGATAGCTCACAATGTATTAGAAAGCATTGAACTGCTGTCGAACAGCGCCGTTGCTTTGGCAGACAAAGCCATTGCGACGTTTGAAGTGCGCCAAGACAACCTTGATGTTGCACTGGCGAAGAACCCGATTCTGGTCACCGCACTTAACCCTGTGATTGGCTACCTAAAAGCAGCGGAAGTGGCGAAGAAAGCCTACAAACAAGGTCGCGCTATCATTGATGTAGCGGAAGAAGAAACGGACTTAGATCGCGCAACATTAGAAAGATTGCTCGATCCAGCCAAACTGACTCAAGGCGGCGTTGCAGAATAAGCCACCGACCTATCACCCCCTTAAAGCAAAAGACCTCCAATCGGAGGTCTTTTTTTTCTAGGCGACTCGATTGAGTACCGAACGTAATTTCAAAGGTTTCACCGGTTTGGCGATAAAACTGAACCCATTGGCTTTAATGCCTTCCATCATGTCATCGGTTCGATCGGCACTGATGATCACCCCTTCAAAGCGATTACCCAGACGCAAGCGGCATTGCTGCAACACTTCTAATCCTGTTCGACCATTGTCTAAACGATAATCGGAGAAAATCACATCCGGCAGCCAATCGTCTTCGATCGCTTTCAGACTCTCAACGATGTCGGTCGCAATGCGAATATCACAGCCCCAGCGTGAGAGTAGATTTTCCATTCCAACCAGAATGTCTGGCTCATTATCGACACACAACACACGAATATGGCTCAAGTCAGATTGTGCACTCTTCACTGCTTTGACTGCCGGAATGTGCACCTTCTCTGCCTTATCTAAGGTAATCGAGAACACGCTGCCTTGACCAAACCAAGAACGCATCGAGATTTCATGCCCTAGCACTTGAGCAATCCCTTTTGAAATAGCCAAACCTAGCCCTAAACCTTGGTCAGAACGGACTTGAGTACCGCGATTAAACTCTTCGAAGATCTCTTGTTGCTTCTCTTCTTCGATGCCCATGCCGTTGTCCCATACATCAATACGCACTCGCCCTTGTACGCGACGCACACCGAGCGCCACTTTGCCATTCGGGCTATATCGGAACGCATTGGTAAGGAAGTTCTGTACCACGCGGCGTAGCAATTTCGGATCAGATTTCACCATCAAAGACGATGGGATCATGGTGAACTCAATGCCTTGTTGTTTCGCCAATGCGCTGAATTCCGCATTCAAGTTTGCCAACACATCATTGACCGCAAAACCATGCACATTAACGTCCAACTTGCCTGACTCCAAACGCGAAATATCCAGCAAATCGCCAATCAAATCTTCCGCCGCCCCTAATGCACTCTCAATGTGGGTCGACAGCTTTTGGGTTTCACTGTCTTTGGCAACTTCCGACAAGGAAGAAGCAAACAGACGAGCGGCATTCAGCGGCTGCATCAAGTCATGGCTTACCGCGGCTAAGAAGCGCGACTTGGATTGTGACTCATGCTCAGAACGTTGCGTCGCTGCCACCAGCTGTTTGTTCAGTTGTTCCAATTCACGAGTACGAGCACGAACGCGCTCTTCTAGTGTCTCATTAGCATCTTTCAGAGCTTGCTCTGCATCGCGGAACACGGTGATATCGGTAAAGCTCATCACGAAACCGCCACCGGGCATTGGGTTCCCTTGCACTTCAATTACGCGACCATCTGGACGCACACGGGAAGAGGTATGTCGCGTACCTTGTTCAAGATGATAAACACGGCGACGAACGTGATCTTCAGGGTCACCCGGACCACATAAACCTTGCTCAGCATTATGACGAATCACATCCGCAATCGGACGCCCAACCTGAATCAAACCCGGCGGGAAAACAAATAACTCCAGATAACGTTGGTTCCATGCCACCAGCCTTAGTTGCTTGTCGACTACGGCGATGCCTTGACCAATGTGTTCAATCGCACCTTGCAGCAAACCACGACTGAAATCGTACAGCTCTGAGGCTTCATCAACGATGGTCGCCACTTCCTCAAGTTGCATGTTTCTGCCCTGCAAAGCAGAAGTAAGTACTAACTTAGCTGAAGAGGCACCAAACACACCGGCAAGGACGCGTTCGGTGTGTCGAATCAAGGTAGAAGGAGCTTGTTGATTGGGAAGCAGTTCTTCGCGTTGCTGACTCCAATAGGTTTGGAAGGCGGATTTCACTCGCGTTCGTCCCACAAATCGTGACGCTAACATCTCCAGTTCACTGACCGTCACACGGCTCTGATACAAGCTGATGTTTTCACTTTCAGGCAACGGCGTACCAACGAATGATGCTGATTGTAAGCGTTCACTTATGCTTGGACGTGTAGCTAGTGATACCGCAACAAAACACGCGGTATTTGCCACTACGCTGAGGATCATGCCCCAGTCAGAAACAGCAATACCAAAACCTGCCAATAAATCAGGCGGAGTGATCAGCCAAATCAGCAAGTTGTTGCTTGCGTCGCCTGCCAGCATGTCGGTTTGGCTCATCAAAGTAATCAACCAAATGGTGAAACCCACCAGCAAACCCACATACACGCCTTTCTTGTTGCCCTGACGCCAGTACATACCGCCAAGCAGAGACGGAGCGAACTGGGTAATCGCTGCAAACGAGAGAAAACCTATCGCAGAGAGTGAGTGGATACTATCTAAAGCCTGATAAAAGCCCCATGCACCAATCAACAGAAGCAGAATAAGCCCGCGACGTATACGTAATAGCAGCGTAGAGAAGTGATGATGATTGCGTTTTGATAACTTCATCCGGCGCAAAATCAGCGGCATCACCAAATCGTTAGATACCATGATCGCTAAGGCAATGGTCGAGACGATAACCATGCCACTTGCCGCGGAAGTACCACCTAAAAATGCCAGCAAGGCGATGTCATTCGCGCCCACCGCCATCGGCACGCTGATCACGTACGTATCGGCAGGGCTACCACTCAGTAGACTTTGCCCTACCCATGCGATTGGCAGAACGAAAATGCCCATCAGAATCAGATACAACGGGAACAACCAACGCGCGACGTGTAAGTCTTGTGCGCGTTCATTCTCGACCACCATGGTATGGAATTGACGTGGCAAACAGACAATCGCCAGCATGGTTAGAATGGTGTGAATCAGCAAGGTCGGAATGTTAGGTGACTCATAGGTTTCTGCAGCAATATCGGCAAGGTGGAAGCTCTCGGTATCCATCGCGAGCCAAACAATAAACACACCCACCACTAAAAACGCCACCAACTTGAGCACTGATTCAAACGCAATCGCCATCATCATGCCGCGGTGATGTTCGGTGTTATCGATATGACGCGTACCAAACAGCATGGTGAAGATCGCCATCGCCCCGACCACAAACCAAGACACACTGTAGTTTTGGTAACTGAGATCGGATGCTAAATCTGGTGCGATGATCTCCAATCCCATGGTGATGCCGCGCAATTGCAAAGCGATATACGGAAGAATGCCTGCCACCGCGATTAAGGTGACAACTACTGCCAAGCCTTGCGATTTGCCATAGCGGGCGGCAATAAAATCGGCAATGGAGGTGATGTGCTCGCGCTTGGCAATCAAGATCAGCCGAGCGAGGACGCGCCAGCCGATGGTAAACACGATGATCGGCGCGATATAGATGGGTAGGAAGGACCAAGGATTGTTGCTCGCCTGTCCGACCGTGCCGTAGAAGGTCCACGACGTACAGTACACCGCAATCGACAAACTGTAGATCCATGGTCGCCAACGCGCTAACCATCTCTTTTGTTTGTCACCGTACCAAGCGATTAAAAACAGGATTCCCAAATACGCCAAAGAAACGGGAATCACTAGCCATCCTTGCATCCGATATCCTTTCTTACTTTTCTTGCCTTTCTTGCTGTTTTTAAAGCAAGGAATAAAAAAAACCTCTCCATAAGGGAGAGGTTTCATTTAACACTGCTTTCACAACAGAGACAAAGGTTAGTTTTTAATCTCTGTCACAGAAGCTTAATTCTGTGCTTCGGGTGCATTGGCTGAGAGATCAACCACATGACTTTCATCATTTTGAGGATCAACTTTGATAAACAGTGCAATAAAGCCCATCGCCGCCATCAACCAGAAGATATTCGCACCCCAGTGCTCGTAGCCCCAACCACTAATCACTGTCATCAACGCGATAAACGCACCCAGTGGGATTGCGTTATACAGTGCCTGCAATGCCACCATCTTGTTCTCGGCTGAGTTTTGGATGTATTGAATCGCAGCAATGTGCGCCATGGCAAACGTCACGCCGTGAAGCATTTGCACTACCACCAACGCCAAAATAGAGGTCGTAGACGCCGTCATGCCCCAACGTAGCATCACACCACCAGCAGCAACCACAAACAGAGTACGCAAAGACCAGCCAGCGAATAGACGCTTACTCAGAGCAAACACAGCAACTTCAGCTGCCACGCCCAAGCTCCATAAGTAGCCAATCACGTCTTCTGAGTGACCAGCCGCTTTCCAGTGAATCGCGCTAAAACCGTAGTACGCCGCATGGCTGCCTTGGATTAACGCCATTAATACAAGGAACTTCACGACTGGTTTATCCGTCAGCAACGCTGAGAGTTTTGGACGCTCAGAATGTTGACCTTCGCGTGTCACTGGCATTGGGTTGGTGTTACGCATTGCAAACAAGAGCGAGATAAACACACCGACCATTGCCGTGTACAAAATCATGTCAGAGCCAAACTCTGCCACCAAGTAACCCACCACAGTCGAGCCTGCAATAAAGGCAACAGAGCCCCACAAACGGGTACGACCGTAATCAAGCATTTTCAAACGAGCGTAGTAGTTCGCCATCGCATCCGACAAAGGCACGACAGGACCACAACACAAGTTAAACAAGACGGTGGCAAGTGCCATTAACCAGAAGTTGCCGCCAGTGAAAAAGTGGAAACCAACAAATATAAGGGCAGCAAAACTCAACCAACGCAATGCAGGCATAAGGTGTTCGACTTTATGCAAACGTGGGGTAAGTACCATGTTCGCCACACAGCGCGTCGCTAAACCTAGACCCACTAACAGACCAATATCTGTTGGAGAAACGCCCTGCTCTTTAAACCACAACGACCAAAATGGCAGATACACGCCATACGCAAAAAAGAATCCGAGAAAGTACTGGGAAATCCAGCCATACGGAGAGGGTTTCAACATCACTGACATCCTAAAAAACGACAAAAACTAACGACTTCCGCCACGTAAACGTTTGGGACGCGGAATTATGGATCGCAATGCGTAATAGAAAAAGGGAAGAATCGGCAACTTACCGTTTCCTCAATGGCACAGGGTCTCGAAATGCAAAATTAGATTGTGACGATTTAGACCAAAGTCGTCTGGCTTCGGCAGGGAAATTTGTCAGACTTAGAATGTGTTCCCACCAAATTTAGGTGCTCTCATGCCTGACAAATTTAATATGCAATCTCCACCGTTCGACCGCCTGACTGACGCACAGCAAAATCGACTGCGCTCGTCTCTTGATGTGGCGTACTACCGAACGCGAGATGTCATTTTAGCTTGTGGGCAAGACAACCCTCACCTGCACGTGCTGATTAAAGGTGCCGTAGAAGAGCGCTCAAAAGATCAAGGCGAAGTGTTTGCTCACTACGCTAACGACGACATGTTTGATGTGCGCTCTTTGTTTGAAGAAAGCGTGCGCCATCAGTACGTGGCACTGGAAGATACCCTCTCGTACTTGCTGCCCAAAGAAGTGTTTCTTGAGCTGTATAACGAGAACGGACAGTTCGCTGCCTACTTCGATAACAACCTATCGAAACGCCAAGCCCTCATTGAAGCGGCTCAACAGCAGCAAAACCTCGCGGAATTCATTCTGACTAAAGTCGATAGCAGTATCTATCATCCACCGATGCTATTGGCGCCTGATATGCCAATTAATCAGGTCACCAAAATACTCAAAGACAATGGCATTGATGCCGCTTTGGTTCAGCTACACCAAGATGACCCACGCCTAGAGCAATATCCATCGGCGCATCCCTACGCGATAGTGACGCGAACCAATATGCTCCACGCCGTGATGCTTGACGACCACCCACTCGATACGCCAGTGAGTAAGATTGCGACCTTCCCTGTTTATCACGTGGATGATGGTGACTTCTTGTTTAACGCCATGATCACCATGACGCGCAACCGCATGAAGCGTCTAATGGTGTGCGAAGGCAATCAAGCGGTCGGTATGCTGGATATGACGCAAATCCTCAGTGCGTTTTCCACTCACTCACACGTACTGACACTCAGCATAGCGCGAGCCAGCAGCGTGGAAGAGTTAGCCCTTGCTTCCAATCGGCAGCGTCAGTTGGTGGACAGTTTGCTGACTAACGGTATCCGCACTCGCTTCATCATGGAGCTGATTTCTGCTGTAAACGAACAAATCATCGAAAAAGCGTTTGAGCTTGTGGTGCCACCAGCACTGCACGATCACTGTTGTCTGATTGTGCTTGGCTCGGAAGGTCGTGGAGAGCAAATCCTCAAAACCGATCAAGACAATGCACTGATCATCCAAGATGGGCTGGAATGGGAACATTGCTCCGAAGTCATGCAAACCCTCACTCACACCTTGCAGCAACTGGGCTATCCACTCTGCCCAGGCAAAGTCATGGTTAACAATCCGAAGTGGGTTCGAACGCAGCAAGACTGGATTAAAACGCTCGATGGTTGGATTGCTAAAGCGCAGCCTGAACAAATCATGGATTTAGCCATCTTCAGTGATGCTCATGCGGTCGCAGGCAATCGAGAGTTGCTCACGCCTATCGCCGAGCACCTTAGAGACAGCATGAAAGATCGTATGTTGATTCTGTCCGATTTCACTCGACCTGCGCTGCAGTTTTCCGTGCCTCTTACTCTGTTTGGTAACGTAAAAAGTGCCAAGGACGGGCTGGATATTAAACGCGGCGGCATCTTCCCTATCGTACATGGCATTCGCACTTTGGCATTGGAATACGCGATTGAAGAGAAGAACACCTTCGAGCGTATCGAAGCACTGAGAAACAAGCGTATCTTAGAACCAGAAACCGCAGATAACCTCAATGAGGCGCTAAAGCTGTTCTTTAAGATTCGTTTGAACCAGCAATTGAGTAAGCAAGAAGCATTGAACAACATCGACATCAAACAGTTAGACAGGACAGAACGAGACTTGCTACGCCACAGCTTACATGTGGTGAAGAAGTTTAAGCAGTTCTTAGGCTTCCATTATCAAATCCGTGATTAGAGTCTTTTAGGCAAATAAGACGAGAGGTAACAGGGATGAATTGGCTACAAAGGAAATACTGGCATTACAAGCTGAAGGGCTCACCTTATCAGCCACTGTTTTGTTCGCCGCAAAAAGGCGAATTTGTCTCTCTCGATTGCGAAACCACCAGCTTGGACCCAAATCGAGCCGAGCTGGTTACCATCGCTGCGACCAAAATCATCGACAATCGCATCATCACCAGCAAACCGTTCGAAGTTCGACTTCGCGCCCCGCAATCACTCGATTCAGGTTCAGTGAAAATTCACCATATCCGCCACCAAGATTTGGTTGATGGCATCAGCGAAAAAGAAGCGCTCATCAAGTTACTCGACTTTATCGGCAATCGTCCTTTAGTCGGCTACCACATTCGCTACGACAAAAAGATCCTCGACCTCGCTTGTCTGAGGCACTTAGGCTTTCCACTACCTAACCCACTCATCGAAGTAAGCCAGATTTATCACGACAAGCTCGAACGTCATTTGCCTAACGCCTACTTCGACTTAAGTCTTGATGCAATTTGTAAGCACCTCGAGCTACCGATTCAAGACAAACACGACGCCCTACAAGACGCAAAATCCGCTGCCTTGGTGTATGTGCGCCTAACCAAAGGCGATTTACCAAACCTGAGCGTGCCTTATACCCAATAGGTTCAACACTCAGCTTTCGATCCACCTCCCACATTCGCTTTAAATTCAGCAATATCGCGGCGCATTCCTCACTCTCATCCTAAAGTCTAATTGTGGAAATACGCGCTGTGACTGACAGTTATATGCACAGCAACGTTCTTGATGAATCACAGACGAAAGAACGGAAACAGCCCTACAAAAGACGAAGGTCGAGAATTAAAGGCACAAGGAGAGAAGCCATGAGCGAAGCCCACGTTTATCCGGTAAAAGAAAATATTAAAAACCATACGCATGCGGATAATGACACTTACCTAGCCATGTATCAGCAGTCGGTAAGCGACCCTGAAGGCTTCTGGAGCGAACACGGTAAAGTTGTCGATTGGATTAAGCCATTCACTCAAGTTAAAAACACCTCTTTCGATACTGGTCACGTCGACATTCGTTGGTTCGAAGACGGCACGCTGAACGTATCTGCAAACTGTATTGACCGTCACCTTGCCGAGCGTGGCGATGAAGTCGCGATCATCTGGGAAGGCGATGATCCTGCTGACGACAAAACCCTCACATTCAATGAACTGCACAAAGAAGTGTGTAAGTTCTCTAACGCACTAAAAGAGCAAGGTGTGCACAAAGGCGACGTGGTTTGTCTTTACATGCCAATGGTGCCAGAAGCGGCTATCGCAATGCTGGCATGTACGCGTATTGGTGCGGTTCATACCGTGGTATTTGGTGGCTTCTCGCCAGAAGCACTGTCCGGTCGTATCATCGACTCAGATGCGAAAATCGTTATCACCGCTGACGAAGGCGTTCGTGGTGGCCGCGCAGTACCACTGAAGAAAAACGTTGATGAAGCACTGACGAACCCAGAAGTAAAAACCATCGACAAAGTTGTCGTTCTAAAACGTACGGGTGGCGACATTGATTGGCACGAGCACCGTGACGTTTGGTGGCACGAAGCAACGGCTGTCGTTTCTGACGTATGTCCACCAGAAGAGATGAAAGCGGAAGACCCTCTTTTCATTCTTTACACTTCAGGCTCAACAGGTAAGCCAAAAGGCGTGCTGCACACCACCGGTGGTTACCTAGTGTACGCGACCATGACCTTCAAGTACGTGTTCGATTACCAAGAAGGTGAAACGTTCTGGTGTACGGCGGATGTGGGTTGGATTACAGGTCACACTTACTTAATTTACGGTCCACTGGCGAACGGTGCGAAGACCATTCTGTTTGAAGGTGTACCAAACTACCCAAGCACAGCTCGCATGAGTGAAGTGGTTGATAAGCATCAAGTAAACATTCTCTACACTGCACCAACAGCGATTCGAGCACTAATGGCAAAAGGTAACGAAGCGGTAGCCGGAACATCTCGTTCAAGCTTGCGTGTAATGGGCTCAGTAGGTGAACCTATCAACCCTGAAGCATGGGAGTGGTACTACAAGACTATCGGTAATGAAAACTCACCTATCGTTGATACTTGGTGGCAAACAGAGACAGGCGGTATCTTGATTGCGCCACTACCAGGTGCAACAGACCTGAAACCAGGCTCAGCAACTCGCCCATTCTTCGGCGTACAACCTGCGCTAGTGGACAACATGGGTAACATCATTGAAGAGACCGCAGCAGAAGGTAACTTAGTGATCCTTGATTCATGGCCAGGTCAGATGCGTACTGTTTACGGTGACCACGAGCGCTTTGAGCAAACCTACTTCTCTACCTTCAAAGGCATGTACTTCACCAGTGATGGTGCTCGTCGTGACGAAGACGGCTATTACTGGATCACAGGTCGTGTAGATGACGTATTGAACGTCTCAGGTCACCGTATGGGTACCGCAGAGATTGAGTCAGCCCTGGTTGCACACGATAAGATTGCAGAAGCGGCGATTGTCGGTATTCCTCATGACATCAAAGGTCAGGCAATTTACGCATACGTCACACTTAATGATGGTGAATTCCCATCAGCCGAGCTTCACAAAGAGGTGAAAGATTGGGTACGTAAAGAGATAGGTCCAATCGCGACACCAGATGTGTTGCACTGGACAGACTCTCTACCGAAAACTCGCTCTGGTAAGATCATGCGCCGCATCCTACGTAAGATTGCAACGGGTGATACCAGCAACCTAGGTGATACTTCAACACTGGCCGATCCAAGTGTTGTAGACAAGCTAATTGCAGAGAAGGCTGAACTGGCATAACACCCAGCCCCTGTTTTAAACGCTAGCCCTAAAAGCCACCATTGCATATGGTGGCTTTTTTGTGCGTGGACGCAAAATAAACCACAGAAAGCACGTGGCAATTATGTTGTTTTTGTTAACTTGGTTACAGAAACGGCGGGGGCTATTGGGAGATTAGACCAGTAAATTGCTGCTAATTGCTGTGAATTAGCTATAATCTTGGTCGATTTTTTAAAATTTGCTCGGTTTTAACAAAAAAATCGTGCTGAATTATCGTATATTTGGGAATATAAACGTTCCACTCACGATAAAGGAAGATAGCAACATAATGTCTGCAAAGTCACGGATTCTAGTTCTAAACGGACCAAATCTTAACCTATTAGGTCTGCGTGAACCGACACATTACGGTAACAACACCCTAGCACAGATTGTTGATGCATTGACTGAACAAGCTCACAACTCTGGGGTGGAACTTGAACACCTGCAATCGAATCGTGAGTACGAACTGATTGAAGCTATCCACGCTGCGTACGGCAAAGTGGACTTCATCATCATCAACCCAGCGGCTTTCACTCATACCAGTGTCGCGCTGCGTGATGCACTACTTGGCGTAGCCATCCCATTTATCGAAGTGCACCTATCGAACGTTCACGCACGTGAGCCGTTCCGTCATCATTCTTATCTGTCTGATAAAGCAGAAGGGGTGATTTGTGGCTTGGGCGCACAAGGTTATGAATTCGCTCTGTCTGCAGCAATCGCGAAATTGCAGGCAAAGTAAACCAAACACTCTGCAGCCCTTTGGGGTTGTCTTAATCACAAGATAAAAGAGAAAGAAAAGATGGATATTCGTAAAATCAAGAAGCTAATCGAGTTAGTTGAAGAATCTGGCATTGCTGAGCTAGAAATCTCTGAAGGTGAAGAGTCAGTACGCATCAGCCGTAATGGCCCTGCATCTGCTCCAGCACCAGTTCATTACGCAGCAGCTCCAGTAGCAGCACCTGCGCCAGTGGCAGCAGCTCCAGTAGCAGACGCACCAGCAATGGCAGCAGAAGCACCAGCAGCAGTTCCTGCAGGTCACCAAGTTCTTTCTCCAATGGTTGGTACTTTCTACCGTTCTCCAAGTCCAGACGCGAAATCATTCGTTGAAGTTGGTCAGAGCGTAAATGCTGGCGACACTCTATGTATCGTTGAAGCAATGAAAATGATGAACCAAATCGAAGCGGACAAATCAGGTGTTGTAACTGCAATCCTAGTTGAAGACGGCCAGCCAGTTGAATTCGACCAACCACTAGTTGTAATCGAATAAGCGGGGCTTGCCTTATGCTAGATAAAGTAGTCATCGCGAACCGAGGTGAAATTGCACTTCGTATCCTTCGCGCTTGTAAAGAATTAGGCATTAAGACAGTGGCTGTGCACTCAACAGCTGACCGCGATCTTAAGCACGTACTACTTGCAGACGAAACAGTATGTATCGGTCCTGCTCGTGGTATCGACAGCTACCTAAACATCCCTCGTATCATTTCTGCAGCAGAAGTGACGGGTGCAATTGCGATTCACCCGGGGTACGGCTTCCTATCTGAGAACGCAGACTTTGCTGAACAAGTAGAGCGCAGCGGTTTCATCTTCGTTGGCCCTAAAGCAGACACCATCCGCATGATGGGTGACAAAGTGTCAGCAATCAACGCAATGAAAAAAGCAGGTGTTCCTTGTGTACCAGGCTCTGACGGTCCACTAGATAACGACGAAGACAAAAACAAAGCTCACGCTAAACGTATCGGCTACCCAGTAATCATCAAAGCCTCTGGTGGCGGCGGTGGTCGTGGTATGCGTGTTGTGCGTTCTGAAGCAGAACTTGTTCAAGCTATCGCTATGACGCGTGCAGAAGCAAAAGCGGCATTCAACAACGACATGGTTTACATGGAGAAATTCCTAGAAAACCCTCGTCACGTTGAAGTTCAGGTAATTGCTGATGGCCAAGGTGGCGCTATCCACCTAGGTGAACGTGACTGTTCTATGCAGCGTCGTCACCAGAAGGTTGTTGAAGAAGCTCCAGCACCAGGTATCACAGAAGAAATGCGTAAGTACATCGGTGAACGTTGTACACGTGCATGTCTAGAAATCGGTTACCGCGGCGCAGGTACGTTCGAATTCCTATACGAGAACGGTGAGTTCTACTTCATCGAAATGAACACTCGTATTCAGGTTGAGCACCCAGTAACAGAAATGGTTACTGGTGTTGACCTAATTAAAGAACAGCTACGCGTAGCAGCAGGTCAGCCACTGTCATTCACTCAGGATGACATCAAGATCCGCGGCCATGCGATTGAGTGTCGTATCAACGCAGAAGACCCAGAGCGCTTCCTACCTTCACCAGGTAAGATTGAACGCTTCCACGCGCCAGGCGGCATGGGTGTTCGTTGGGAATCTCACATTTACACAGGCTACACAGTACCACCTCATTACGATTCAATGATTGGTAAACTGATCACTTACGGTGAGAACCGTGATGTAGCGATTGCACGTATGAAGAACGCACTAGGCGAGATGATCATTGAAGGCATCAAGACTAACGTTACTCTACAAGAGTCAATCATGAATGATGAGAACTTCCAGCACGGTGGTGCAAACATTCACTACCTAGAGAAGAAGCTAGGCCTACAATAAGCCTTTGCTAACCTCATAATAAATGCCCGCATCTGTGGGCATTTTTGTTTTGTATAAAGTCTATACTCAAACAAATCGTAGAGTTCTGGTAAACTCTGCGCCACTTCATTCACTTTAAGAGCAAAAACAAATGCCTTGGATTCAAATCAAACTCAACGCGACCAATGAAAACGCTGAGCAAATCGGCGACATGCTAATGGAAGAGACTGGTGCGCTGTCTGTAACATTCCTAGACGCGCAGGATACGCCCGTATTCGAACCTCTACCAGGCGAGACTCGCTTATGGGGCGATACTGACATTCTGGCACTGTACGATGCAGAAGCAGATACAAACTTCATCATCACTCAAATCAAAGCAAGCGGCATGCTAGCGGACGATTTTGCTTACAAAGTAGAACAGCTAGAAGACAAAGACTGGGAACGCGAGTGGATGGAAAACTTCCACCCAATGAAGTTCGGCGAACGTCTATGGATTTGTCCAAGTTGGCGTGATGTTCCTGAACCAGACGCAGTTAACGTTATGCTTGATCCTGGTCTGGCTTTCGGTACGGGCACCCACCCTACGACAGCACTTTGTCTTGAATGGCTAGAGAGTTTAGATCTGTCTGGTAAAACAGTTATCGATTTTGGTTGTGGCTCAGGCATCCTTGCGATCGCAGCGATCAAACTAGGCGCAGGCAAAGTTATCGGGATCGACATTGATCCTCAAGCTCTTCAAGCTTCTCGTGATAACGCAGAGCGCAATGGTGTTGCTGACCAATTAGAAGTGTACCTTCCTCAAAACCAACCTGAAGGCCTAATCGCTGACGTGGTTGTTGCTAACATTCTTGCTGGTCCATTACGTGAACTTGCACCTATCATCAAAGGCTTGGTTAAACCAAATGGTGACCTAGCGATGTCTGGTGTTTTAGACACTCAAGCAGAAGACGTAGCGAACTATTACCGTGATGAGCTTCACATTGATCCAATCGCAGAGCAAAGCGAATGGTGTCGTATCTCCGGTCGTAAGCAAGGCTAGACAAGGTTTTCA
Organism: Vibrio sp. K4; assembly: GCF_051122595.1. Classification (NCBI taxonomy): domain Bacteria; kingdom Pseudomonadati; phylum Pseudomonadota; class Gammaproteobacteria; order Vibrionales; family Vibrionaceae; genus Vibrio; species Vibrio sp. K4. The sequence continues at coordinate 3,663,725 of NZ_CP178577.1, read as the reverse complement.
GGGCTAATTGTTTGAATTTCATACAAATTACAAAAACAATTTGTAAATGCTCAAATATTAGTCTTTTCACGCAGTAAAAAAATGCGTAAAATGCGCGCCCTTGCTGGTACAGAACTGTGATGACGTTTTGAAAATCGGAAACTATCAACTTAAGAACAATCTAATCGTAGCCCCTATGGCTGGTGTAACGGATAGACCGTTTCGCGAGTTGTGTCTTCGCTATGGTGCGGGAATGGCCGTCAGTGAAATGATGTCTGCTAACCCGAAACTATGGGGAACGTCAAAGTCGAAACAGCGCATGGTGCATGAAGGCGAATCGGGCATTCGCTCTGTACAGATTGCCGGTTCCGATCCACAGCTTATGGCCGATGCGGCTCAATTCAGTGTTGAAAACGGTGCGCAAATCATCGACATCAACATGGGCTGCCCAGCAAAGAAAGTGAATAAGAAGCTGGCGGGTTCTGCACTGCTTCAGTACCCAGACATCATCAAAGAGATTTTGACTGCGGTAGTGGACGCGGTAGACGTTCCTGTGACGTTAAAGACCCGTACTGGCTGGAACACAGAAAATAAAAACTGTGTTCACATCGCTAAATTAGCCGAAGACTGCGGCATACAGGCTCTTGCACTGCATGGCAGAACAAAAGCGTGTATGTACAAAGGTGAGGCCGAATACGACAGCATTAAAGCGGTTAAACACGCTATATCCATTCCGGTTATCGCAAACGGTGATATCGATAGCCCGGAGAAAGCGAAGTTTGTACTGGAGTACACCGGTGCAGACGCTTTAATGATTGGACGCCCTGCCCAAGGTCGTCCTTGGATTTTCCAGGAAATCCATCACTATTTGGAAAACGGCACCACAATGGATGAGCTTCCAAGTGAGGAAGTGAAAACCATTATGCTTGGTCATGTTAACGCTCTGCATGAATTTTATGGAGAGTTCTTAGGTCCACGTATCGCGCGTAAGCACGTTGGTTGGTACCTAAAAGAGCATGAACAAGCGAGTGAGTTTCGCCGTACCTTCAATGCTATCGATGCAGCTGAGCTGCAGCTTGAGGCATTAGAGGGTTATTTTGATAACGTTGCATCATAATTAAGAGAAGAGCTAGACCGAATATGTTCGAACAAAATCTGACTTCAGAAGCATTAACAGTAACTACAGTAACGTCACAAGACCAGATTACTCAGAAGCCTTTACGTGACTCTGTTAAAGCGTCTCTTAAAAACTACCTAGCTCAACTAAACGGCCAGGAAGTAACTGAACTATACGAATTAGTTCTAGCTGAAGTTGAACAGCCACTATTAGATACCATCATGCAGTACACTCGCGGTAACCAAACTCGCGCAGCAACTATGATGGGCATCAACCGCGGTACTCTTCGCAAAAAACTTAAAAAGTACGGCATGAACTAATATCAGTTCATACAGTAATTTTGTAAAAAAGGCTTAGTCAGCAATGGCTAAGCCTTTTTTATTAGCTGCAAGCTCCCGACACTTCAACTCTTCCAAACGCTTCTCCATCACCTTTGTACAAACATTAGTCAAGTCTGATACTTTGAACTGTGATCAGTATTGATTGTGAACTCAATACAAACAGATATAATCAATGACTTACATTGGATAAAGGAACTAACCTCATGATTTACAAAGAAAGGGACGATTGGCTTCATGCCATTTTGAATACCCTCCCTGATCATGTCTTTATCCTCAACGAACAAGGCCGCTATATCGAAAGTTTCGGTGGTACTTACCATTCAAAACACTTCAATGCACAAAGCTATACCAACCTCACGTTAAACGATGTTTTATCGCCGAGCAAAGCCGCTGAGTTGATCGGTTATATTAACGATGTGCTTCGCTCTAACGAGCCTAAGGTCGTCAAATACAGTATCGCCCTACAAGACCACCTTTTAATGCCAATAGAAGAACTAGAAGCATTAGAGAACCCGGAAGAAACGTGGTTTGAAGCAATCATCAAACCCGTAGAAAGCTTCCAAGGTGGTGAAAACTTGGTAATTTGGTCCGTGCGTGATGTCACCAAAACACATCTGCTAGAAAGGCGTCTCAAAGAGCTCTCAGAGACAGATGAATTAACAGGTGTCTTGAATCGCCGAGCATTCCTAACAAGCCTAGATAGGTCTCTGAGCGCGCATTCGCATCCATCTCAAACTCTAACTTGCGTCATGATTGATATTGATCACTTCAAAGAGATCAACGATCAGGTTGGGCACTTCTCCGGCGATCAAGTGATCAATCATGTGGCCAAGATTTGCCAACGTGCAATCCGTGGAACTGACTTTATTGGTCGTTTAGGAGGGGAAGAATTTGCCGTAATCCTAGCCAATACCAGCGCAATACAAGCCTACGAGGTAGCAGAAAGGATCAGACAAGCGATCCAAAACGCGCCATGCAAAGTAGATGGTATCGAAATCAGTACAACGGTTAGCATTGGTGTCGCGGAGTATGACGGGCAAGTATTGAGCGCAAAAGAGTTGATGGTTAACGCAGATAAAGCCATGTATTACTCAAAACACTCCGGACGTAATCAAGTCACTCTGTATCATGGCAATATTCCTGACGTCAAACTGCAGCACTCTACCAACTTAAGAATCCAAAAGGTTTCTTAACCCCTTTGCTTTATCATCCATACTATCCACGTCCCACGTCTCCCTTAAAACGCTCACACTCAGCGCTTATGCCTAAATCTAGTATGAGGCTAGGCGTGCCCAATATGTTTTAACAACGAGCTTAAGGCTGTTCTAGAGGCGTGAGAGGCGGTGACATTGTGAGAGACTAGGTAGTGCGTTAGCACTATCTCATGATCAATTTAGTAAACAGGAAAGATATACAGGTTTTAGAAAATGCTGTGTCTTTATAGGAGAGTTCTTGATAATCAAATTTACTTTGCCCCAAATGCAAAAAAGCCCACTCTTTCGAGTGGGCTTCTTCAAATTTAAAGCCTGGCGATGTCCTACTCTCACATGGGGAAACCCCACACTACCATCGGCGCTAATTCGTTTCACTTCTGAGTTCGGAATGGAAATCAGGTGGGTCCAAATCGCTATGGTCGCCAAGCAAATTCTTTAATTCGGAAAACTGATGTTAAGTTCTATTTATACACATTCAATGTTCTTACATTGAGTCCATCAAAACCCCTTGGGTGTTGTATGGTTAAGCCTCACGGGCAATTAGTACAGGTTAGCTCAACGCCTCACAACGCTTACACACCCTGCCTATCAACGTTCTAGTCTCGAACAACCCTTTAGGATACTTAAAGTATCAGGGAAGACTCATCTCAGGGCTCGCTTCCCGCTTAGATGCTTTCAGCGGTTATCGATTCCGAACTTAGCTACCGGGCAATGCGTCTGGCGACACAACCCGAACACCAGAGGTTCGTCCACTCCGGTCCTCTCGTACTAGGAGCAGCCCCCTTCAATCTTCCAACGCCCACGGCAGATAGGGACCGAACTGTCTCACGACGTTCTAAACCCAGCTCGCGTACCACTTTAAATGGCGAACAGCCATACCCTTGGGACCGACTTCAGCCCCAGGATGTGATGAGCCGACATCGAGGTGCCAAACACCGCCGTCGATATGAACTCTTGGGCGGTATCAGCCTGTTATCCCCGGAGTACCTTTTATCCGTTGAGCGATGGCCCTTCCATTCAGAACCACCGGATCACTATGACCTGCTTTCGCACCTGCTCGAATTGTCATTCTCGCAGTTAAGCGGGCTTATGCCATTGCACTAACCTCACGATGTCCAACCGTGATTAGCCCACCTTCGTGCTCCTCCGTTACTCTTTGGGAGGAGACCGCCCCAGTCAAACTACCCACCAGGCACTGTCCGCAACCCCGATTAGGGGTCGACGTTAGAACATCAACACTACAAGGGTGGTATTTCAAGGACGGCTCCACAAATACTGGCGTACTTGCTTCAAAGCCTCCCACCTATCCTACACATGTAGGGTCAATGTTCAGTGCCAAGCTGTAGTAAAGGTTCACGGGGTCTTTCCGTCTAGCCGCGGGTACACTGCATCTTCACAGCGATTTCAATTTCACTGAGTCTCGGGTGGAGACAGCGTGGCCATCATTACGCCATTCGTGCAGGTCGGAACTTACCCGACAAGGAATTTCGCTACCTTAGGACCGTTATAGTTACGGCCGCCGTTTACCGGGGCTTCGATCAAGAGCTTCGACCGAAGTCTAACCCCATCAATTAACCTTCCGGCACCGGGCAGGCGTCACACCGTATACGTCATCTTACGATTTTGCACAGTGCTGTGTTTTTAATAAACAGTTGCAGCCACCTGGTATCTGCGACTCTCGTCAGCTCCATCCGCAAGGGACTTCACCATCAAGAGCGTACCTTCTCCCGAAGTTACGGTACCATTTTGCCTAGTTCCTTCACCCGAGTTCTCTCAAGCGCCTTGGTATTCTCTACCCGACCACCTGTGTCGGTTTGGGGTACGATTCCTTACAATCTGAAGCTTAGAGGCTTTTCCTGGAAGCATGGCATCAATGACTTCACTACCGTAGTAGCTCGACGTCGTGTCTCAGCCTTAAGAAGAGCCGGATTTACCTAACTCTTCAGCCTACGCACTTGAACCTGGACAACCGTCGCCAGGCCCACCTAGCCTTCTCCGTCCCCCCATCGCAATTGTAAGAAGTACGGGAATATTAACCCGTTTCCCATCGACTACGCCTTTCGGCCTCGCCTTAGGGGTCGACTTACCCTGCCCCGATTAACGTTGGACAGGAACCCTTGGTCTTCCGGCGAGGAGGTTTTTCACCCCCTTTATCGTTACTCATGTCAGCATTCGCACTTCTGATACGTCCAGCATGCGTTACCACACACCTTCAACCGCTTACAGAACGCTCCCCTACCCAATGCACAAAGTGCATTGCCGCAGCTTCGGTTTACTACTTAGCCCCGTTACATCTTCCGCGCAGGCCGACTCGACCAGTGAGCTATTACGCTTTCTTTAAATGATGGCTGCTTCTAAGCCAACATCCTGGCTGTCTGAGCCTTCCCACATCGTTTCCCACTTAGTAGTAATTTGGGACCTTAGCTGGCGGTCTGGGTTGTTTCCCTCTCCACGACGGACGTTAGCACCCGCCGTGTGTCTCCCGGATAGTACTTACTGGTATTCGGAGTTTGCAAAGGGTTGGTAAGTCGGGATGACCCCCTAGCCTTAACAGTGCTCTACCCCCAGTAGTATTCGTCCGAGGCGCTACCTAAATAGCTTTCGGGGAGAACCAGCTATCTCCAGGTTTGATTGGCCTTTCACCCCTAGCCACAAGTCATCCGCTAATTTTTCAACATTAGTCGGTTCGGTCCTCCAATTGATGTTACTCAATCTTCAACCTGCCCATGGCTAGATCACCTGGTTTCGGGTCTATATCCAGCGACTGAGTCGCGCAGTTAACACTCGCTTTCGCTACGGCTCCCCTAGATGGTTAACCTTGCCACTGAATATAAGTCGCTGACCCATTATACAAAAGGTACGCAGTCACACCACGAAGGTGCTCCTACTGCTTGTACGTACACGGTTTCAGGTTCTATTTCACTCCCCTCACAGGGGTTCTTTTCGCCTTTCCCTCACGGTACTGGTTCACTATCGGTCAGTCAGTAGTATTTAGCCTTGGAGGATGGTCCCCCCATATTCAGACAGGATATCACGTGTCCCGCCCTACTCGATTTCACTTTATATGCGTTGCCGGTTACGGGGCTATCACCCTGTATCGCACAACTTTCCAGAAGTTTCACCTGACGCATAAAAAGCTTAAGGGCTAGTCCAATTTCGCTCGCCGCTACTTTCGGAATCTCGGTTGATTTCTTTTCCTCGGGGTACTTAGATGTTTCAGTTCCCCCGGTTCGCCTCGCTGCGCTATGTATTCACGCAGCGATACTTGCTTATGCAAGTGGGTTTCCCCATTCGGAAATCCCAGACTCAAATGGTTTTTACTACCTAATCTGGGCTTATCGCAAGTTAATACGTCCTTCATCGCCTCTGACTGCCAAGGCATCCACCGTGTACGCTTAGTCACTTAACCATACAACCCGAAGGAGTTTCGAGTTGATGTTCAAATCACCAAAGTTGTCTCTCATTATTTGAATGAGCGAGAGACATTTCGATTTTGCCGGACTCAATTTCGAATAATCACTGTAAAAGTGATATTCCCAAGAACACTTGAATGTGTTTTTTGGTGTTTGTCATAAAGACAAACATTGAGAACTTTACAAACAATCTCCTATCTATTTAAAGACAAGGATTGTTTTGTCAGCTTTCCAAATTGTTAAAGAGCTAGATTTCTTAATGAAACCATTTTTAAACACACTCGTAAGAATGCTTAAAGATGGTGGAGCTATGCGGGATCGAACCGCAGACCTCCTGCGTGCAAGGCAGGCGCTCTCCCAGCTGAGCTATAGCCCCATCAAGGTGTCGATACTGCATACCAATTTCAAAAGAAATTGGTGGGTCTGAGTGGACTCGAACCACCGACCTCTCGCTTATCAGGCGAACGCTCTAACCACCTGAGCTACAGACCCAGTATCGTCTCTTTTACTTATAAACCGTATCAATCTGTGTGGACACTCATCGTGAATAATCATCGTTTAAGGAGGTGATCCAGCGCCAGGTTCCCCTAGCGCTACCTTGTTACGACTTCACCCCAGTCATGAACCACAAAGTGGTAAGCGTCCTCCCGAAGGTTAAACTACCTACTTCTTTTGCAGCCCACTCCCATGGTGTGACGGGCGGTGTGTACAAGGCCCGGGAACGTATTCACCGTGGCATTCTGATCCACGATTACTAGCGATTCCGACTTCATGGAGTCGAGTTGCAGACTCCAATCCGGACTACGACGCACTTTTTGGGATTCGCTCACTATCGCTAGCTTGCTGCCCTCTGTATGCGCCATTGTAGCACGTGTGTAGCCCTACTCGTAAGGGCCATGATGACTTGACGTCGTCCCCACCTTCCTCCGGTTTATCACCGGCAGTCTCCCTGGAGTTCCCGACATTACTCGCTGGCAAACAAGGATAAGGGTTGCGCTCGTTGCGGGACTTAACCCAACATTTCACAACACGAGCTGACGACAGCCATGCAGCACCTGTCTCAGAGTTCCCGAAGGCACCAATCCATCTCTGGAAAGTTCTCTGGATGTCAAGAGTAGGTAAGGTTCTTCGCGTTGCATCGAATTAAACCACATGCTCCACCGCTTGTGCGGGCCCCCGTCAATTCATTTGAGTTTTAATCTTGCGACCGTACTCCCCAGGCGGTCTACTTAACGCGTTAGCTCCGAAAGCCACGGCTCAAGGCCACAACCTCCAAGTAGACATCGTTTACGGCGTGGACTACCAGGGTATCTAATCCTGTTTGCTCCCCACGCTTTCGCATCTGAGTGTCAGTATCTGTCCAGGGGGCCGCCTTCGCCACCGGTATTCCTTCAGATCTCTACGCATTTCACCGCTACACCTGAAATTCTACCCCCCTCTACAGTACTCTAGTCTGCCAGTTTCAAATGCTATTCCGAGGTTGAGCCCCGGGCTTTCACATCTGACTTAACAAACCACCTGCATGCGCTTTACGCCCAGTAATTCCGATTAACGCTCGCACCCTCCGTATTACCGCGGCTGCTGGCACGGAGTTAGCCGGTGCTTCTTCTGTCGCTAACGTCAAATAATGCAGCTATTAACTACACCACCTTCCTCACGACTGAAAGTGCTTTACAACCCGAAGGCCTTCTTCACACACGCGGCATGGCTGCATCAGGCTTGCGCCCATTGTGCAATATTCCCCACTGCTGCCTCCCGTAGGAGTCTGGACCGTGTCTCAGTTCCAGTGTGGCTGATCATCCTCTCAGACCAGCTAGGGATCGTCGCCTTGGTGAGCCATTACCTCACCAACTAGCTAATCCCACCTAGGCATATCCTGACGCGAGAGGCCCGAAGGTCCCCCTCTTTGGCCCGTAGGCATTATGCGGTATTAGCCATCGTTTCCAATGGTTATCCCCCACATCAGGGCAATTTCCTAGGCATTACTCACCCGTCCGCCGCTCGACGCCGTTATCGTTCCCCGAAGGTTCAGATAACTCGTTTCCGCTCGACTTGCATGTGTTAGGCCTGCCGCCAGCGTTCAATCTGAGCCATGATCAAACTCTTCAATTTAAGATTTTGTTCGGCTCAATGAATACTGAACATTACATAAGTAATGTTTGAATTGACTGTGCTGAATCTTTCGATTCAATGGTCACTTCGTTTCATTGAAACCTAATTTGATACCGAGGTATCTAATTGGATTATCATCAACGAGTGCCCACACAGATTGATAGGTCTATATTGTTAAAGAGCTTGGCTTTCAGTGCCTTAGCACTTAAGCGAGGTGCGTATAATACGCTTTCCACTTTGAAAGTCAACATAAAACTCTAAAATAATTTAGAACTTTATGGTGACTTGCTTATTAAATAAGCAAGTGCGAAATAAAGCCTGGCGATGTCCTACTCTCACATGGGGAAGCCCCACACTACCATCGGCGCTAATTCGTTTCACTTCTGAGTTCGGAATGGAAATCAGGTGGGTCCAAATCGCTATGGTCGCCAAGCAAATTCTTTAATCTGGAAAGCTGTTTTTCGTTCTATTTACACATTCAATGTTCTTGCATTGAGTCCATCAAAACCCCTTGGGTGTTGTATGGTTAAGCCTCACGGGCAATTAGTACAGGTTAGCTCAACGCCTCACAACGCTTACACACCCTGCCTATCAACGTTCTAGTCTCGAACAACCCTTTAGGATACTTAAAGTATCAGGGAAGACTCATCTCAGGGCTCGCTTCCCGCTTAGATGCTTTCAGCGGTTATCGATTCCGAACTTAGCTACCGGGCAATGCGTCTGGCGACACAACCCGAACACCAGAGGTTCGTCCACTCCGGTCCTCTCGTACTAGGAGCAGCCCCCTTCAATCTTCCAACGCCCACGGCAGATAGGGACCGAACTGTCTCACGACGTTCTAAACCCAGCTCGCGTACCACTTTAAATGGCGAACAGCCATACCCTTGGGACCGACTTCAGCCCCAGGATGTGATGAGCCGACATCGAGGTGCCAAACACCGCCGTCGATATGAACTCTTGGGCGGTATCAGCCTGTTATCCCCGGAGTACCTTTTATCCGTTGAGCGATGGCCCTTCCATTCAGAACCACCGGATCACTATGACCTGCTTTCGCACCTGCTCGAATTGTCATTCTCGCAGTCAAGCGGGCTTATGCCATTGCACTAACCTCACGATGTCCAACCGTGATTAGCCCACCTTCGTGCTCCTCCGTTACTCTTTGGGAGGAGACCGCCCCAGTCAAACTACCCACCAGGCACTGTCCGCAACCCCGATTAGGGGTCGACGTTAGAACATCAACACTACAAGGGTGGTATTTCAAGGACGGCTCCACAAATACTGGCGTACTTGCTTCAAAGCCTCCCACCTATCCTACACATGTAGGGTCAATGTTCAGTGCCAAGCTGTAGTAAAGGTTCACGGGGTCTTTCCGTCTAGCCGCGGGTACACTGCATCTTCACAGCGATTTCAATTTCACTGAGTCTCGGGTGGAGACAGCGTGGCCATCATTACGCCATTCGTGCAGGTCGGAACTTACCCGACAAGGAATTTCGCTACCTTAGGACCGTTATAGTTACGGCCGCCGTTTACCGGGGCTTCGATCAAGAGCTTCGACCGAAGTCTAACCCCATCAATTAACCTTCCGGCACCGGGCAGGCGTCACACCGTATACGTCATCTTACGATTTTGCACAGTGCTGTGTTTTTAATAAACAGTTGCAGCCACCTGGTATCTGCGACTCTCGTCAGCTCCATCCGCAAGGGATTTCACCATCAAGAGCGTACCTTCTCCCGAAGTTACGGTACCATTTTGCCTAGTTCCTTCACCCGAGTTCTCTCAAGCGCCTTGGTATTCTCTACCCGACCACCTGTGTCGGTTTGGGGTACGATTCCTTACAATCTGAAGCTTAGAGGCTTTTCCTGGAAGCATGGCATCAATGACTTCACTACCGTAGTAGCTCGACGTCGTGTCTCAGCCTTAAGAAGAGCCGGATTTACCTAACTCCTCAGCCTACGCACTTGAACCTGGACAACCGTCGCCAGGCCCACCTAGCCTTCTCCGTCCCCCCATCGCAATTGTAAGAAGTACGGGAATATTAACCCGTTTCCCATCGACTACGCCTTTCGGCCTCGCCTTAGGGGTCGACTTACCCTGCCCCGATTAACGTTGGACAGGAACCCTTGGTCTTCCGGCGAGGAGGTTTTTCACCCCCTTTATCGTTACTCATGTCAGCATTCGCACTTCTGATACGTCCAGCATGCGTTACCACACACCTTCAACCGCTTACAGAACGCTCCCCTACCCAATGCACTAAAGTGCATTGCCGCAGCTTCGGTTTACTACTTAGCCCCGTTACATCTTCCGCGCAGGCCGACTCGACCAGTGAGCTATTACGCTTTCTTTAAATGATGGCTGCTTCTAAGCCAACATCCTGGCTGTCTGAGCCTTCCCACATCGTTTCCCACTTAGTAGTAATTTGGGACCTTAGCTGGCGGTCTGGGTTGTTTCCCTCTCCACGACGGACGTTAGCACCCGCCGTGTGTCTCCCGGATAGTACTTACTGGTATTCGGAGTTTGCAAAGGGTTGGTAAGTCGGGATGACCCCCTAGCCTTAACAGTGCTCTACCCCCAGTAGTATTCGTCCGAGGCGCTACCTAAATAGCTTTCGGGGAGAACCAGCTATCTCCAGGTTTGATTGGCCTTTCACCCCTAGCCACAAGTCATCCGCTAATTTTTCAACATTAGTCGGTTCGGTCCTCCAATTGATGTTACTCAATCTTCAACCTGCCCATGGCTAGATCACCTGGTTTCGGGTCTATATCCAGCGACTGAGTCGCGCAGTTAACACTCGCTTTCGCTACGGCTCCCCTAGATGGTTAACCTTGCCACTGAATATAAGTCGCTGACCCATTATACAAAAGGTACGCAGTCACACCACGAAGGTGCTCCTACTGCTTGTACGTACACGGTTTCAGGTTCTATTTCACTCCCCTCACAGGGGTTCTTTTCGCCTTTCCCTCACGGTACTGGTTCACTATCGGTCAGTCAGTAGTATTTAGCCTTGGAGGATGGTCCCCCCATATTCAGACAGGATATCACGTGTCCCGCCCTACTCGATTTCACTTTATATGCGTTGCCGGTTACGGGGCTATCACCCTGTATCGCACAACTTTCCAGAAGTTTCACCTGACGCATAAAAAGCTTAAGGGCTAGTCCAATTTCGCTCGCCGCTACTTTCGGAATCTCGGTTGATTTCTTTTCCTCGGGGTACTTAGATGTTTCAGTTCCCCCGGTTCGCCTCGCTGCGCTATGTATTCACGCAGCGATACTTACTTATGTAAGTGGGTTTCCCCATTCGGAAATCCCAGACTCAAATGGTTTTTACTACCTAATCTGGGCTTATCGCAAGTTAATACGTCCTTCATCGCCTCTGACTGCCAAGGCATCCACCGTGTACGCTTAGTCACTTAACCATACAACCCGAAGGAGTTTCGAGTTGATGTTCAAATCACCAAAGTTGTCTCTCATTATTTGAATGAGCGAGAGACATTTCGATTTTGCCGGACTCAATTTCGAATAATCACTGTAAAAGTGATATTCCCAAGAACACTTGAATGTGTTTTTTGGTGTTTGTCATAAAGACAAACATTGAGAACTTTACAATCAACAATAAATTGTTGATTTGTCAGCTTTCCAAATTGTTAAAGAGCTATGTTAGCTACAAGCTTTCGCTTGTGAACTATCAATCTGTGTGGACACTCATCGTGAGTAATCATCGTTTAAGGAGGTGATCCAGCGCCAGGTTCCCCTAGCGCTACCTTGTTACGACTTCACCCCAGTCATGAACCACAAAGTGGTAAGCGTCCTCCCGAAGGTTAAACTACCTACTTCTTTTGCAGCCCACTCCCATGGTGTGACGGGCGGTGTGTACAAGGCCCGGGAACGTATTCACCGTGGCATTCTGATCCACGATTACTAGCGATTCCGACTTCATGGAGTCGAGTTGCAGACTCCAATCCGGACTACGACGCACTTTTTGGGATTCGCTCACTATCGCTAGCTTGCTGCCCTCTGTATGCGCCATTGTAGCACGTGTGTAGCCCTACTCGTAAGGGCCATGATGACTTGACGTCGTCCCCACCTTCCTCCGGTTTATCACCGGCAGTCTCCCTGGAGTTCCCGACATTACTCGCTGGCAAACAAGGATAAGGGTTGCGCTCGTTGCGGGACTTAACCCAACATTTCACAACACGAGCTGACGACAGCCATGCAGCACCTGTCTCAGAGTTCCCGAAGGCACCAATCCATCTCTGGAAAGTTCTCTGGATGTCAAGAGTAGGTAAGGTTCTTCGCGTTGCATCGAATTAAACCACATGCTCCACCGCTTGTGCGGGCCCCCGTCAATTCATTTGAGTTTTAATCTTGCGACCGTACTCCCCAGGCGGTCTACTTAACGCGTTAGCTCCGAAAGCCACGGCTCAAGGCCACAACCTCCAAGTAGACATCGTTTACGGCGTGGACTACCAGGGTATCTAATCCTGTTTGCTCCCCACGCTTTCGCATCTGAGTGTCAGTATCTGTCCAGGGGGCCGCCTTCGCCACCGGTATTCCTTCAGATCTCTACGCATTTCACCGCTACACCTGAAATTCTACCCCCCTCTACAGTACTCTAGTCTGCCAGTTTCAAATGCTATTCCGAGGTTGAGCCCCGGGCTTTCACATCTGACTTAACAAACCACCTGCATGCGCTTTACGCCCAGTAATTCCGATTAACGCTCGCACCCTCCGTATTACCGCGGCTGCTGGCACGGAGTTAGCCGGTGCTTCTTCTGTCGCTAACGTCAAATAATGCAGCTATTAACTACACCACCTTCCTCACGACTGAAAGTGCTTTACAACCCGAAGGCCTTCTTCACACACGCGGCATGGCTGCATCAGGCTTGCGCCCATTGTGCAATATTCCCCACTGCTGCCTCCCGTAGGAGTCTGGACCGTGTCTCAGTTCCAGTGTGGCTGATCATCCTCTCAGACCAGCTAGGGATCGTCGCCTTGGTGAGCCATTACCTCACCAACTAGCTAATCCCACCTAGGCATATCCTGACGCGAGAGGCCCGAAGGTCCCCCTCTTTGGCCCGTAGGCATTATGCGGTATTAGCCATCGTTTCCAATGGTTATCCCCCACATCAGGGCAATTTCCTAGGCATTACTCACCCGTCCGCCGCTCGACGCCGTTATCGTCCCCCGAAGGTTCAGACAACTCGTTTCCGCTCGACTTGCATGTGTTAGGCCTGCCGCCAGCGTTCAATCTGAGCCATGATCAAACTCTTCAATTTAAGATTTTGTTCGGCTCAATGAATACTGAACATTACATAAGTAATGTTTGAATTGACTGTGCTGAGTCTTTCGACTCAATGGTCACTTCGTTTCATTGAAACCTAATTTGATACCGCTTTCCGTTAAGAAAGAAATATCTAATTGGATTATCATCAACGAGTGCCCACACAGATTGATAGGTTCTTATTTTTAAAGAGCTTTCCTAACATTTTCAGCAACTTAGTTGCTCGTCGTTAGGGGTGCGTATCTTACTTCACACCGTGAGAGAGTCAAGCATTTTTTCAAATTCTTTTTTCTCTCTTCCCGACTCGCTGTGTGACTTTCGTCTCACTCCGTGTCGGTGGATGCGCAGTATAGGGGGTTGAGAAATTAGCACAAGCGTTTTTTGCAAAAAAACTTTCAACCGCACAAATAACGAGCATTCTGCATAGATACTCAACGATCTTGTCTAATATTTCGGGTTGTAGAGGATCTTTTCATGATGAAACACCTGACTTCTGCATTAAAAGGTCGCCGATTTCTTTGTGATTTTGATTGCTGATCTTATCTCTCTTGGTTCTTTTTTCTCTTTCTATCGATATAAAGACGAAAAAAAAGAGCAGAACGATGACGAACTGCTCTTTTGGTCTTTGCTTTTTATTTGGGGTACTTCAGGTGAAGCCTTGGAAAAGTGTTTCTTCTATATATAGAAGAAAAGATCAGAGCATCCTTGCCCTTCTCTTTACGACAGATTAGTTAGGGGTATATCTAAATGTCGTTATTGTTCGATGACGCATTGAGCTCGTAAGAGTGGAGCATGCTTGCATTCCCAATGACGCCATCTTCGAGAGGAACTTAGTTCTTCAATACTTTTACGGTGTAGCTACCATCTTTTTGTTGGTATAGACCGTGGATGTCGGTTTCGAAACCTGGGTAATGCGCACCGATCTCACAAAGCATCTCTAGGAAGTCCAGCACAGGGCGAGACTCTTGAGTCACCATTTCACCAGGAAGTACTAATGGCACACCTGGAGGGTAAGGAAGGATCATGTTCGCACTTACGCGGCCAACCATTTCTTCCAGTTTGATTTCTTCTACGTTACCGCGAAGCTCTTCTTGCCATGCTGCGTGTGGTGTTACTTTCATTTCTGGAAGTACATCGAACGCTTTGTACATTAGCTCTGGTAGGTTGTATTTCTTAGTTAGGTCATGAATTGCTTGTGCCAGTTCTTGAACGCGCATGCCTTCATAAAAGCTTGGGTCTTCGTTGTATAGCGAAGGTAGGAAGCTCTTGATGGTTAGGTTCAAGTCGTAGCCACGTTTAAATTCAGTTAGGCCGCGTAGCAATTGCATTGCTTTTGATTTGTCGATACCGATTGAGAATAGGAACAACAAGTTGTATGGACCTGTTTTCTCTACCACGATGCCGCGCTCGTCTAGGAATTTAGCCACCAGCGAAGCAGGAATACCTGATTCTTCTAGTTCGCCTTCTTTATTCATCCCCGGAGTCAGTAGCGTTACTTTGATTGGGTCAAGATACATGTGGTTGTCATCCATGTTCTTGAAGCCGTGCCATGTATCGCTAGGGTCTAGTTTCCAACATTCTGTGGTATCGATGTTTTCTGGTTGCCATACATCGAAGAACCAGCTGTCGCTTTCTGCTTCTAGACGTTTGATCTCTTTACGGAAGCGGATTGCGCGATCGATAGAGTCTTGCATCAACTTCTTACCAGTGTTGCCGCGCATCATTGCCGCTGCAGTTTCAGTAGAAGCAACAATGCCGTACTGAGGTGAAGTTGAAGTGTGCATCATGAATGCTTCGTTGAAAGATTCTTTATCAAAGTCGCCTTTCACGTGAATCATTGAAGCTTGTGAGAACGCTGCCAACAGTTTGTGTGTTGATTGTGTTTCGTAGAACACTTTGCCTGGCATCGGTTCACCACTCATACCACATTTACCTTCGTAAATTGGGTTGAAGTTAGTGTAAGGCACCCAAGCACTGTCGAAGTGGATGTGTTTACAATCTAGCGACTCTTTGATGAATTGTGTGTTGTACAACAGACCATCGTAAGTTGAGTTAGTCACTACTGCGTAAGTTGGTGCTGTTGCACCTGGTGTTTTCGCCACTTTCTCTGCAATGACATCGCGGCTGAATTCGCTTTGTGGAATACCACCAAGGATGCCGTATGCGTTACGAGTTGGGCGGAAGTAGATTGGTGTCACGTCGCTCATCATCATTAGGTGAGTCAGAGATTTGTGACAGTTACGGTCAATCAGTACTGTGCTGCCCGCTGGTGCTGAGTACATACCGACGATTTTGTTCGATGTAGACGTACCGTTAGTTACGATGTACGAGCTGTCTGCATTGAATGTACGTGCGATGTATTCTTCTGCATCTTTATGTGGACCTGAGTGGTCTAGTAGAGAACCTAGCTCAGGCATTGAGATTGATACGTCCGCTTTAAATGTGTTTGGACCGTAAAAATCGTAGAAGATGCTACCAGCAGGGCTTTTCTGGAATGCAGTACCGCCCATGTGACCTGGAGTACAGAAGGTGTATTTACCTTCTTCTACGTATTTGAATAGCGCTTTAGTGAATGGAGGCATAATGGCATCTTTGTATGCCTCAGTCGCTTGGTTGATTTTGATAGCGATGTCGTCAGCCATACCTAAAGCGTACTCGAAGAAGCTCACGTTTAGACGTAGGTCTGTTAGTGAAATGTCTAGAGTAGACTGTTCGTTAGCAAATGCGTGAACAGGCAGTTTTTCGTTGATTTGGCTGATACGTTCACATAGCTCTAGTGAGTATTTATCCCAGTCGAACAGCACACCGCAAATGCGTGGGTTCATCTCAATCATCTTGATCAAGTCTTTATCATCTACTGGGTAAACCACTTCGTAGCCCGCTTTCTCAAGAGCAGCGTGAAGTTGACGAACTGGCTCTTCTTTAAAGAACACACCCATGTGGTTCAAGATAGCGAATATATTCATTTGGACATCTCCAAGGCGAATGAGGGCGCTCTTTGCCATTTACAGGCAATGAGTAAGGTGAGCGCCGCGTGAATTTGGGTTTTAAGGGCTGGCACCTTAGTGCCAGCGTTTTGGGGATTAGTTGCTTGCTTGGGCAGGCATGTCGTCAGCGTGCATTTTCACGTACTGAGCAAGACCTGCTTTTTTGCTGTAGAACATCAAGATAACTAGAGACACGATGAAGGTTGCTGTTAGCGTACCGCCCTCTGCACCTGCTAGTGCGATGAAGCAGAACAGACAAGCCACACCAGAGAACAGCATTACGAAGCCGTTGCGTGTTGTCATACCTTCGAAGCGGATCAAGTTAATGCTTGAGTAGAAGTAAGGCAGCATTGTTAGTAGAACCGCGTCAGTTGTTAGCTGGTTGAATAGGTCTGATGCGTGTGCTGTTTTAGAGCTGAAGAACATCAGTACAACCATCAGTGCAGTCATCTTGATTGACGCAAGGATTAGACCTTTCTTAGGCACACCGTTTTTGTCGGTTTCGCCGTAGATTTTAGGGAAGTTGCCGTCGTTTGCTGCGCGTTTACCTGCTTCACCTACTAGCATCATCCAAGAACCTAGCGAAGTGAAACATGCTAGCGCTGTGAATGCTGATACGAATGGTGCTGTCCAGCTACCGAATAGCTCAGTGGTTGCTAGTGCAAATGGCGCACCTGATGCCGCAACTTCTGACGCTGGGAACATGCCGCTGATCATTTGAGTTGATAGGATGTAAATCACACCCGCGATACCAGTACCCAGCATAGTTGCTAGTGGTACGGTGCGTTTAGGGTTTTCTACCATACCAGTAGATACCGCTGCTGATTCCACACCTACGAATGACCATAGACAGATAAGAACCGCTGTTACTACCGCGTGGCTATCAGTGCCTGCTGATACGTTCCAGTTTTGGCTGTAAAGCGCAGTATCGAAGTGCGTCCAACCAAATGCAGCTGTACCAACAACTGGGATAAGGATAAGAACTAGACCAAGCGTACAGAGACGGCTTACCCAGCTACCACCAAGTAGGTTGACGAAAGTGAAGATCCATACCGATGCAATCGTCGCAATACCTGCTGGGATTGGGTTATTAAGCACAGGGAAGAATACTGAAAGGTAAGAAACACCTGTAATGGCAATAGCCAGGTTACCAATCCAGTTCGCGTGGTAATAAAGAACGCCCGTTTGGAAACCAAATACCGGAGACACTTCGCCAGCATAAGCGATTGGACCACCTTCTTGTGGGTTTTTGGTTGCCAGACGAGCGTAAACGAACGCCAGACTCAGTGCACCGACCAAACAGATCAGCCAACTGAAGATTGAAACAGAGCCTACAGAGGCAAGACTAGAAGGTAATAGTGCAATACCACTACCCATCATGTTACCGGCTACGACACCCGTACAGGCAATAAGGCCGATTTTTTTCGCATTCGATGACATAACATCTCCAAATCTATTCTACTCGAGTCAACATGACTCAAACTGAATGGTTATTAGCGAGATGCTATGAGGAAGAACCTGCTCGACCTCGCTAAATTTCGAAGTGAAGACTACGCCCAAAAACTGGGAAAAAAATAAACTTGGGGTTATCAATAAAACAATTAGCCCATCGGTATAAAGTTGAGATAAACCTGATAAACTAAAAAACATAAAGCCAGCATATACAGTAACTTAAGATAAAAAACTAAAGCATTCATGTCGAAAAGCTAAAAACATCAACCTCAACAAATTTTCCATCAACCTTATCAACCGCTATCAACATCAAGCTAATCCTATGCTGATTACCCAAACTGTTGATGCAGACTTTTCCTACCCTTATTGACCAATTGACTTACATCAAACTTCCCCTCCTCTTTTACTCAGCGATGCATAAGTACAAGCGTTATTAGACATAAACAACTGCATGTTTGTGATCGGTTTTAAATACGCAAGGCTAAGGCCGAAACCCAAAAGTTCGATATGAAGCGGCACTAAGACAGGAAGTAAGAAGTAAGAAGTAAGAAGTAAGAAGTAAGAAGTAAGAAGCAGAATGCCAAGGTGGTGAGAATAGAGAATAGAGAATAGAGAATAGAGAATAGAGAATAGAGAATAGAGAATAGAGAATGAAAAGCCCTCTCCTCTTCTATAGCAAGCATTATTAGTAGCAATAGAGGTAAGAAGCACACACAAGAGGCAGATACAAAAAAGCCCCTCACCGAAATGAAGGGCTAAAGATATCTTTACTTGTTAGATGGTGGCTGTTTACAGCATACGAACCACGGAAGGGTGTACTGCGCGATACATAGCGTAATCAATCGCCTTCATGTTACTTGGAAAAACCAAGTTCTCGCACAATAAGTAAGTTTCTACGGATGTATCAATATAGAAGGCTTCGCTGTAGGACTCACTTGCCCAATCCAAATCACCATCCAATTCAGCATGCTTACCTCGAATCACGTAAGACAATACCGAATCACGAACGTCTAATGCTTGATTCAAATGTCGCTTAGCTAAATCAATGTCACCAGTGATCGTCTCATGCAACGCTAATGCTTCATAAATACGTGGCTGAATAGGCCCAACCATCATCTTAGCGTTAGCTTCCAACTTATCACTTAACTGCTGAACCCTGCTCTTTCTTAGCTCCAATGCAGGATCGAGTGCTTTTTGCACATGGTAAGCAATGAGCAGCTCCGATTGAACATAAGCATTATCTGGTTCAATCTCGAGGATTTTCTCCATCAAGTCGATACCATGCTGGAATTGATTCGCATCCGATACGTTCAAGTAGTGGTTTGCTTCAACAAACAACTCCAATGCGTCTGGGTTCATTGGCATACCCGCCACCAGCACTTTGGACTTCAGTTTTGCATCTGGCACTTTCAACACTCGCATCAAATCCAAAGACGCTTGTTGCATCACGGACTTTAAGTGGCTGTTAGTTAATGCGTACTGACGGCTAAACAGCACTTTCTCTGAAGAGTTGTTGCGGTATTCCACTTCAAGGAAGCTGCCACCATCATTTTCTTTGACGCGCACGACCACTGATTTCCCCGGAACGATACCGGTGGTAAACGAAGCTTTCTTGAGCATCACACGATAGTCACTCACTTGAGCTACATCAGCCATCAACTTCTGCGCGAAGCCATCTGCTAAGTCATAACTTCGACCTTCTTTGCTGAAGTTATCTTGAAACTTGAACTCAATAAGGTGGGTATCAATGGCTTGCGTGATGCGCACTTCTGACTGCTTATAGGTAAACACCCCCATCACCACGACCAAAATACTGATCCAGATGAAGTTCATGAAACCCAATCGCCACGGGCTGATTTTGTTCGGTTTACGCGGCGCTTTTTTCTCTTTCGACATCTCGCAAACGGCGCGAGTTAAAGGCCCTGCAGGGAAGGCGATAGTTGGTGCTGGCGCTTCTGGCAGTTCTTCTTCTGTTTCTTCAACAACAGGAGGAAGGATTTCGGCATCGCAATGACGACTTGCAAGGAATTCCTCGTGTGTCATTGGGGTCACATTCGCCACCAGCTTGTAACCACGTTTAGGCACAGTGATCACGTAGCTGATGTTTTCTTCTCGACCATCTCGCAGAAGTTTACGCAGTTCGAAGATCGACTGTGTTACGACTTGATCCGTCACAATCGCACCAGCCCAAACATATTGGATCAGCTCTTCGCGATTGAACACTTCACTGGCGTGCTCAGCAAGAAAATGCAGTAGGTTTATTAAGCGTGGCTCAACGGTAACTTCCCTGTCTTGTCGATACAGCTTATTTTCATCAACGCTCAAAACCCAGTCATTGATTTGAAAATAGACTCCAACCATGTATGAAAACTCTCGTATCTGATAGACAGCGTCGCTTTAGGAATAGAGGGGACTACACATTCTTACAGTCGACTAAAGCCGAGATTATAGGTGGGAAAACGGCTTGAACCTAGAAAAGCAAGCCGCCAAAAATGCAAACTTAAATTAAATGACGCAAAAATGAGACTATTCAAGGGCTGCTAGGATAGAACAATGACTGGCATCGTCGTTGTTATGCCCACAACACGCGTCGTTTATCTTCTTTAAAGCAGTACGGATTTTGCTCAGTTCAGCAATCTTCTCATCAATTAAAGTTAACTTTGCAGAAGTGATGGCTTTTACCTCTGCACAACTGTGTTCTGTCGCCTCTAATTTGATCCCTAACAGCTCTTTAATTTCTTCTAGACTTAAGCCAAGCTCTTTCGCTTTTAGAATAAAGCGCACCTGCTTCTGGTTCTCTTCGTTATATAAGCGATAGCCCGATTCACTTCGCCCTGCGGGTGTTATTAACGCATTTTTCTCATAGAAACGGAGTGTATCGGCGGTCACACCACAACGTTTTGCCAGTTCACCAATCTGAAACATAACTTTCCTTATTAACTATCTCGTTACCTTTAAAGCTAAAAATCGAGTTTTTTGCAATTATTTTTGAGATGCCAAACGATTGCGCGAGCTTTTTTGTAATAAATTGGTTAGAATACGCGCCATCAAATAGTGGAGACTGTTTTCTAAGCATGAAAACGCCCGCAAAGGTCTTTACCAAAACTGGCCAATATTTTACCCCAAGAGGTGAAAACAAGTTCATTTTTGGCAAACATCTTTAACTCCGTGAATTTGAGGAAAATGGAAGCATGAATAACGCTCGTCCTATTCGCCGTGCGCTTATCAGCGTATCAGACAAAACAGGTATTGTTGAGTTTGCACAAGCTCTTGTTGAGCGCGGTGTCGATATCCTATCTACTGGTGGTACTGCTCGTCTACTTGCAGAGCAAGGTATCGCAGTAACTGAAGTCTCTGACTACACTGGTTTCCCAGAAATGATGGATGGTCGCGTTAAAACGCTTCACCCAAAAGTTCACGGTGGTGTGCTGGGTCGTCGTGGCCAAGACGATGACGTGATGGAAAAGCACGGCATCAACCCTATCGATATGGTTGTCGTTAACCTATACCCATTCGCAGAAACCGTTGCTAAAGAAGGCTGTACGCTTGCTGATGCGGTTGAGAACATCGACATCGGTGGCCCAACAATGGTTCGCTCTGCAGCGAAAAACCACAAAGACGTAACTATCGTGGTGAACGCTCACGACTACGACCGTGTTATCGCTGAAATGGACGCGAACGAGAAATCTCTAACGCTAGAAACTCGTTTCGACCTAGCTATCGCAGCATTCGAGCACACAGCATCTTACGACGGCATGATCGCAAACTACTTCGGCACTATGGTTCCATCTTACGGTGAGAACAAAGAAGGTGACGCAGATAGCAAGTTCCCACGTACTTTCAACCAGCAATTCGAGAAGAAGCAAGACATGCGCTACGGTGAGAACAGCCACCAAGCAGCCGCATTCTACGTTGAAGCAAACCCACAAGAAGCATCTGTTTCTACTGCTCGCCAAATCCAAGGTAAAGCCCTTTCTTACAACAACATCGCAGACACTGACGCAGCGCTTGAATGTGTGAAAGAGTTCAACGAGCCAGCATGTGTAATCGTAAAACACGCAAACCCATGTGGTGTGGCTTTAGGTAAAGACATTCTAGAAGCGTACAACCGCGCTTACCAAACTGACCCAACATCTGCATTCGGCGGCATCATTGCATTCAACCAAGAACTAGATGCTGAAACAGCAACCGCTATTGTTGAGCGTCAATTCGTTGAAGTGATCATCGCACCTTCTGTTTCTGCTGAAGCGATTGAAGTGGTTGCAGCGAAGAAAAACGTGCGTCTACTTGAGTGTGGCGAATGGACAACTAAGACAACTGGCTTTGACGTGAAACGCGTGAATGGCGGTCTACTGGTTCAAGACCGTGACCAAGGCATGGTAAGCCTAGACGACCTAAAAGTGGTTTCTAAGCGCCAGCCAACAGAAGAAGAGCTGAAAGATGCACTGTTCTGCTGGAAAGTAGCGAAATACGTGAAATCTAACGCGATCGTTTACTCGAAAGGCGACATGACTATCGGTGTAGGCGCAGGCCAAATGAGCCGCGTTTACTCTGCGAAAATCGCAGGCATCAAAGCTGCAGACGAAGGTCTACAGGTTGAAGGTTGTGTAATGGCATCAGATGCATTCTTCCCATTCCGTGACGGTATCGACGCGGCTGCAGAAGCAGGCATCAAGTGTGTGATCCAACCAGGTGGTTCTATGCGTGATGACGAAGTTATTGCAGCAGCAGACGAACACGGCATGGCGATGATCTTCACAGGTATGCGTCACTTCCGCCACTAATCAGTTTTGGTCCTCCCCCTTACCAAGGGGGAGTTAGAGGGGGTCTGTTGTACGCACACGACTTACCCCTCCCAACCTCCCCTTAGTTAAGGGGAGGAGCGAAATCAAAGGAAATATTATGAATATTCTTATCATTGGTTCAGGTGGTCGTGAACACGCACTAGGTTGGAAAGCGGCACAAAACCCAAATGTTGAGACTATCTTCGTGGCTCCAGGTAACGCAGGTACAGCACTAGAGCCTAAACTAGAGAACGTAAACATCGCAGTAGAAGACATCGCAGGTCTGGTTGCTTTTGCAAAAGAGAAAGCTATCGAGCTAACCATTGTTGGCCCTGAAGCACCACTGGTTATCGGTGTGGTTGATGCTTTCCGCGAAGCAGGTTTGCCAATCTTTGGCCCGACACAAGCGGCTGCGCAACTTGAAGGCTCTAAAGCGTTTACCAAAGACTTCCTTGCCCGTCACCAAATCCCAACAGGTGCCTACGCGAACTTCACTGAAATCGAGCCTGCTCTTGCTTACGTGCGTGAACAAGGTGCGCCGATTGTCGTAAAAGCTGACGGCCTTGCTGCTGGTAAAGGCGTTATCGTAGCGATGACGCTAGAAGAAGCTGAAGACGCAATCAAAGACATGCTAGCAGGCAACGCATTTGGTGATGCTGGTAGTCGTGTCGTTATCGAAGAGTTCCTAGATGGTGAAGAAGCAAGCTTCATCGTGATGGTGGATGGTGAGAACGTTCTACCAATGGCCACCAGCCAAGACCACAAACGCGTAGGCGACAAAGATACTGGTCCTAACACCGGTGGCATGGGTGCATACTCTCCAGCTCCAGTGGTAACACAGGAAATCCATAACCGCATTATGGAAGAAGTGATTTACCCAACGGTACGTGGCATGGCCGCTGAAGGTAACCCTTACACTGGTTTCCTTTACGCGGGTCTGATGATCGACAAAGACGGCACTCCGAAAGTAATCGAGTACAACTGCCGCTTCGGTGATCCTGAGACACAACCTATCATGATGCGCATGGAATCGGATCTTGTTGATCTGTGCCTAGCGGCAATCGACGAGAAACTGGATCAAGCAGAATCAAAGTGGGATCCACGAGCATCGATTGGTATCGTGCTAGCAGCCGGTGGTTACCCCGCAGCGTACAACAAAGGCGACGTAATTTCGGGTCTGCCACAAGTTGAAATTGAAGGCGAAAAAGTCTTCCATGCTGGTACAGATAACAAAGACGGCGACATCGTGACAAACGGTGGTCGCGTTCTTTGTGCAACCGCACTTGGCAACAGCGTATCAGAAGCGCAGCAGCGTGCTTACGAGCTTGCAAAACAGATCAGTTGGGATGGCATGTTCCATCGCAACGACATCGGCTACCGTGCAATTGCACGTGAGCAAGAAAAATAAAAACAACTTCAGTTGGCTAAAACGACAAAAGGCGCACTCTGCGCCTTTTTTATTGTTCTTGTTCGAGAATTGAGAATGAGACAGCTCGAAGCCATGTTTATTCAGAGATCAACTTCGGTCGCGGTACACAATCAAAGTCATCATCATTAAGCATCAGCAATTCATCCACCGTAGCGGTATTACGTGACTCTTTACCGATAAACGCTATGTAGCTGTCCACCGACGCCAATCTATCAATCACAAACTTAGGCAGGGTCTGGTTAAACTCCAGCGTAGCAAACTCACGACCTTTGCAGGTTTCGAAGGTTTCACCATCCCAATACCCTTGGATTAGGCTCTGGCCATCACGAGATTGTTTCTTGATAGACGTAACGACATCGTTCGCCTCTTGCTTGTAACGCTCTAATTGATCACGTTGTAAAGGCAACACTTTTCCATTCACACGATACTGTTGATAAATCGCGTCGCCATCTTTATTAAATCGAATGTGGATTTGAAAAGGCACCAATCCTTGTTTGGCATCGAGTTGCTCACCTTTTCGAATCAACTCTCTGAGTTCACCGTCATCCCAACGATAATCACTCTGATATGAACCGTAATCGCCCATCGTGACATAGTCTGCTGCCGTACTAACACGCGTTAGACGCTCAGTCATCCAATATAAACTGGTGGCATCACCCATGATTTTCCCGCCAGAGAAATGGGTAAATTGGTCTAGGTTTGGGGTTTCTACAGAAGAACAGCCAACAAGAGCAAGGCTTGATAGTAGGAGTGAAGTGAGTAGATGTTTTTTCATGAAATTGCACCGAGGCAGGATACCTCGGTGCATTTTAACTTAGTTTACTGATTCTTTCAGCGCTTTACCTGCTACGAATGCAGGTACGTTAGCTGCTGCGATTTGAATCTCGTCACCAGTCTTAGGGTTACGACCAGTACGTGCAGCGCGGTGGTTTACTTTGAATGTACCAAAACCAATTAGTTGAACTTGGTCACCCTCTTTAAGAGCGCCAGTAACACCCTCAAGAGTTGCTTCAAGAGCAGCTTTAGCTTGTGCTTTAGATAGGTCTGCTTTCTCTGCAATAAAGTCGATTAATTGGGTCTTGTTCATTAGGTTTCCCTTCTCATATGTTATCGAATTCATCTCACTCTAAAACATAAATGCCCCATCTGGCAAAGGTTTGTAAGCGATCTTTCGATTTTCTGACGCAGTTTTAGCCATAATATGAGTAATAACTCACAATTTGTTACTACTTGCACGAGGAAAGCTCTTGCTTTCTAATGCAATAAGACCGATTTATAAGGCACTTTTGCGGTTATAATCGCTTAAAATCCCGACTATCACATTACATTCAAGGGCAACTATGCTGCTGTTATCCATTTATATCTCTATTGCTATCGGCATTTCGTTTATCTGTTCGGTACTGGAGGCGGTACTTCTAAGTATCAGTCCGAGCTTCATTGCGCAGCTCAAACAACAGGGGCACCCGGCTTCTGCTCAGCTAGAAAAGCTAAAAGCAGACATCGACCGACCACTTGCTTCTATCTTGACGCTTAACACCATTGCTCACACCATCGGTGCGGCGACGGCTGGTGCGCAAGCGGCAGTGGTATTTGGTAGCGAAGCGCTAGGTATCTTCTCTGCAGTACTGACACTAGCAATTCTTGTTCTATCAGAAATCGTACCTAAGACAATAGGTGCGACATACTGGCGCCAACTTGCACCAGCGGCAGCGGTTTCACTTCGCTGGATGGTGTGGGCACTAACACCATTCGTATGGTTCTCAGAGCAAATCACAAAACGTCTTGCTCGTAACCACGAAGCACCAAAAATGCGTGATGAGTTGTCAGCAATGGCTATTCTGGCGAAAGAAAGCGGCGAGTTTGCAGAGGGTGAATCAAAAATTCTGAGTAACCTGCTAGGCATTCAAGACGTACCAGTAACGCAAGTCATGACACCGCGTCCGGTCGTATTCCGTGTAGACGCAACTATGACCATCAATGACTTCCTAGAGAAACACAAGGAGACGCCTTTCTCTCGCCCACTGGTTTACAGCGAGCAGAAAGACAACATCATTGGTTTTGTACACCGTCTAGAGCTGTTCAAGCTGCAACAATCAGGCAGCGGCCAAAAACAACTTGGTTCGGTCATGCGCCCTATCCAAGTGGTACTGAACAACACCGCTCTGCCAAAAGTGTTCGACCAAATGATGACTCACCGCCTACAACTGGCGCTTGTGGTTGACGAATACGGCACGGTACAAGGCCTTGTGACGCTAGAAGACATCTTTGAGCACCTACTAGGTGAAGAGATCATCGATGAAGCGGATAAGAGCACAGACATGCAAGAACTGGCTTACCAACGTTGGGAAAGCTGGAAAGAAAAGCACGGCGTAATTGAAAGCCGCGATGACGATGAAGAAGAGGAACAACTGGAGAAACAGGACAAAGAGCCAGAAGCTCAAGAGCCAACCAAACCAGACTCTAAAGAATCGTAATCAGCCTTGGGCGTAACAGCTCAAACGCATAAATGAAAAAGGCATCCACCATGGATGCCTTTGTTTTATCTATTCAACAATTAAAGTGCAATGCCGATGTTGCTCACGGCTTCTTCGCGTAGCTCTTCACGCAAATCTTTAATCAGGCTGATGTCTCGCTCTACCGCTTCACGTAGTGGACGGAAGATAGCCCACTGAACATCCCACTCTTCACACACGGCTTCATTTTCTTTTTGATTGTCGTTTGTGATTGGCTCTGCGCCTTGTGCTTGTTCTAGGTCAGCAACGGTTTGTACCGACTGTTGGCTCACTTTAAGCATTGAATCGAAAAGGTAGTCGCGATCCAACAGACCATGCAGCAGTGTCGACAAGCTCTGACAAGCATCCATCGCTGGATAAACACCGTAAAAATCGAACTCATCTGCACTTGGGAACAATTCTTCTAACTTCTCTAATTGACGTTCGAAGTTAATTTTCGCGTTCTTAACCGTCAGAATTTCCCATACACTATCAAGAATCGCTCGGTAAGCACGTGGCTCAGCAAATTCTGTATTCTCACAAAACATCGCATAGTTTGGATACATGCGTTCACACAGGCACGCCATGAAGGTAATTTGTTGCCAAGGTTCTAGTTTTTCCAAACGAACCTGAAGAGGATTCTTAAGCATAGTCACTCAATCATTGAAGAAAAAATCAGCGAAAGTGTACTTGATTCATCACAGGGAAAAAAGTTAATGCAGCATCCAAATCAGATTTTCCTGCTCTCAGAGCATCGCGACACCTACGAAACGTTACTGGCGGAGAAAAATCTGCCCGATCTGGCCATCACAAACAAACCTCAAGATGCTCAGATCGTACTGGCGGATCCACCATTACTATCACAAAGGTTAGACGAGTTTTCACAGCTTGAGTGGGTGCAATCAACATTTGCTGGGGTGAATGCTCTGATGGTGCCGAATTTACGCCGAGATTATACCCTGACTAATGTTCGCGGTATTTTTGGTCCATTGATTGCTGAGTACGTGATTGGTTACAGCATTGCTCACTTCCGTCACTTCATGCAATACCACCAGCAGCAACAGAGCAAACAATGGCAGCCGCATCTGTATACCTCGCTACAAAGCAAAACCATGGTGATTCTCGGCACCGGCAGCATCGGCAGTCATTTGGGTAAAGCGGCACAATTGATGGGCATGAAAGCCATAGGGATCAATCGTACTGGCATCCCTACTTCTGGCAGTGAATTCAATCAAACTTTTCATATCAATGAACTCGCCAGCGCCTTTCACCAAGCGGATATCGTGGTAAATACGCTGCCGAGCACGCCAGAGACGCAACGTTTGCTCAATAGTGAAGTGTTAAGCCATCTTAATCAGGCATTGCTATTTAATGTTGGAAGAGGCGATGTGATTGATGATGCAGGTCTGTTGCTCGCACTAAAAAATCGCTGGGTCGAACATGCTTTTCTCGATGTGTTTGAACAAGAGCCACTTTCACCGCAACATCCGTTTTGGAAACTTCAGCAAGTAACCATCACTCCTCACATCGCGGCGTTAAGTTTCCCTGAGCAAGTAGTCGACATTTTTGCAGACAACTACTTGAGTTGGAGGGACGGTTTCTCTCTAACTAATCAGGTCGATTTCGATAAAGGGTATTAACCATCTTATGTCTTTAGAAACACTGCTAAAGCAAGTACGAGCCTGCCAGATCTGCGCAGACGATTTACCTTTGGGCGCAAACCCTGTCGTGCAAGCTGCAAAAGACGCACGCATCTTAATCATCGGACAAGCGCCGGGGACACGTGTGCACAAAACCTCGATACCTTGGAACGATCCAAGCGGCGATCGGTTACGCCAATGGCTCGATATCGACAAAGACACTTTCTACGACCCAAACAAAATAGCCATTGTCCCGATGGGCTTCTGCTACCCAGGCAAGGGGAACTCTGGCGATTTGCCTCCTCGCAAAGAGTGTGCGCCCGCTTGGCATAAACAGATTCTTGAGCAGTTGCCCAATATAGAGCTGACTCTGCTGATTGGTCAGTACTCACAGCAGTACTACCTCACAAACAAACCAAAGACACTCACGCAAACCGTTCAGCAATGGCAGGATTGGGAACCGGACTTTATCCCGCTTCCTCACCCCTCTCCACGCAACACATTATGGCTAAAGAAGAATCCTTGGTTTGAATCTGACGTTGTGCCATACCTTAAAAAACGCGTTCATTCGATGCTTTAGGTTACCCATGATCTAATTGCTTGTTTATCTGTACAAGAAAATTAGCGCACAAGAACTATAACCATAAGCCATTGTTTATAATAAACTTTAATATCTAATGTACAGTTTAAATAGTAATTAGATCATAGTAGACCAAATGCTACCAGAGCTGTACAGCCTTGAGTTTCAGATAAAAAAATACCGGCACTGATTGCCGGTATTTGATTTCGAAAAATCGAAGTTACTTGTGGTACGGCTTAGATAGCTCGTGTACAGCTTCCACAAATACGCCCGCGTTTTCTGGCGGCACATCCAAATGGATACCGTGACCTAGGTTGAACACGTGACCAGTACCTGCATCACCAAAGCCTTCTAGAATACCCGCGACTTCTTCACGGATACGCTCTGGTGAAGCGTAAAGCATTGATGGGTCCATATTACCTTGTAGAGCCACTTTATCGCCGATACGCGCTTTTGCGTCTGCGATGTTAATCGTCCAGTCTAGACCTACTGCATCACAGCCCGTTGCTGCGATTTGCTCAAGCCACATGCCGCCGTTCTTAGTGAACAGCGTTACTGGTACGCGACGACCGTCGTTTTCACGAATCAGGCCATCTACAATCTTGTGCATGTATTGCAGTGAGAACAGATTGTAATCACGAGGAGTCAGTACACCGCCCCATGTATCAAATACCATCACCGATTGTGCACCCGCTTTAATTTGCGCGTTTAGGTACTCGATAACGCTGTCTGCTAGCTTATCTAGAAGTAGATGCAGCGTTTGCGGTTCTGCGTACATCATCTTCTTGATCTTAGTAAACGCTTTAGAGCTACCACCTTCAACCATGTAAGTCGCCAGTGTCCATGGGCTACCAGAGAAACCAATCAGTGGAACGTCACCGTTCAAGTCTTTGCGGATTTGACGCACTGCGTTCATTACGTATTGCAGCTCGCCTTCTGGATCTGGCAGGCCGATCTTTTCTACGTCTGCTTTACAAGTGATTGGCTTATCGAAAACCGGACCTTCACCCGCAGCAAAGCGAAGTTCTAAGCCCATTGCATCTGGGATAGTTAGGATGTCAGAGAACAAGATCGCTGCATCAAGAGGAAAACGGCGTAGTGGTTGAAGCGTTACTTCTGACGCCAACTCCGCGTTTTTACACAAAGACATGAAATCGCCCGCTTGCGCACGAGTTGCTTTGTATTCTGGTAGGTAACGACCTGCCTGACGCATCATCCATACTGGCGTGTAATCTACTGGCTCTTTTAGAAGGGCACGCAGATAACGATCATTTTTTAATTCAGTCATTCCGTAATTCCAATTGTTAGGCTTTCTTTGAAAGGGGGTATTCTATCACTGATTTAAGGCTAATAGCTGTGTGCTTTGCAACCTGGATCAAGTTATTAACTTTTAAATCAGTGCTTAATTTGCACCCAGTCTGTATCAGTGTTAAAAATTTGTTCGCTAGCGAAAACTACAATTATAAACTGAGTACCCGGTACTCAGCATCTCATAACGACATCTTACTTACCCCCTCCCTCTCGGAGGGTTTTTTTTATCTATTTTTCAGATAATTAGATTCGACATCTTGTCGCGTTTGCTCGATAAGAGCTCGAGCAATTGTCCCTTCTGGTGCAACCGGCGGCATCTCGTCAATGCCAAACCATTGTGCATCAGACAACTCAGTGTAATCGGGATTCAATTCACCAGACTCGTAATCAGCAAGAAATGCCATCATCATGCTGGATGGAAAGGCCCATGGTTGGCTGCCAAAATAGCGAATATTTTTAACGTGTACGCCAGTTTCTTCGTGTATTTCACGAGCGACACATTCTTCTAGGGTTTCTCCCACTTCTAAAAAGCCCGCAATGACGGTGTACATGCCATTTCGATGACGAGGGTGCTGTGCCAACAAAATCTGGTTATCTTTGCGCACAGCGACAATGATGCACGGGAAAATACGCGGATAGTGCAAAGTTCGGCACTCACCACACTGCATCGCTAGCTGGTTGTTATTGAGAAAGTTTCGACCACCACACTGGGGGCAAAAGCGAAGGCTTTGTGTCATGTGCCCATATTGAATCGCTTTGCTGATCAGCAAGAAGAGTGTCTCTGGGAAATGCAGACAATCACGCAGAGACACCAGCTCTAAATCGTGGTCTAAATCCGACAGATTTACCCACATCACTGGGGCATTTTGGTATTCACCTATCTGCCTTGCACTCGCTTCTGGCAGTGAGAACTGCTCTGCATTGCCAAATGGTATAGCACCATCCACCAGCCAAACATCGCTTCCTGAGACAACACACCAATAGGCGTTTTTCGTACGGTTAACTTCACCTTTTCTTAACATTACAGCGTCCCTTTGCTTGAAGTTCATTCATTTTACTGGCAATCTAATTTCATACCAGAGTTTGTCGTTCGCCAAATTTGCAACTATAAATTCTAGTAAGGACAAGAGTTTGTAATCACTTTACTAACTTTGCTTTGCAAAGGATACGTTCGCCAATGGGCGATCAGATCATGAGGGCATGGTCATGCTAAAAAAATTCAAACAAACACAAGACCAATGGGGCGGTTCCAGTGACGTTATTGACCATTGGCTGGAAACGAGACAATCTCTGATTGTCGAATATTGTAAGCTTGCAGCACTGCAACCTTGTTCGAAATCCAATGTCATTGAACTCCCTTCCCCTGACGAACTTCAGCACTTCTGCCAACACCTTGTTGATTATATCTCTGAAGGTCACTTTAAAATCTACGATATGGTGATGGATAAGTGGAAAGCCACTGGCTTTGTCGCGACAGATGAAATAAACCAGACTTACGCGAAGATCGTCCTCACTACTGAGCCGTTGTTGAACTTTACCGACAAATACTCTGATGTTTCAGCCGAAGATGAACTGGCTGATTTTGACGAAGATATGTCTTTGATTGGGGAAATCATTGAGACACGTTTCGCTGTAGAAGACCACTTGATTCAGTTGATTGCCGACAGTTTAGCGATGCCGCCTGGCGCATAGCGAGAAGCGAGAAGCGAGAAGCGAGAAGCGAGAAGCGAGAAGCGAGAAGCGAGAAGCGAGAAGCGAGAAGCGAGAAGCGAGAAGCGAGAAGCGAGAAGCGAGAAGCGAGAAAATTCTTGAGGGTTGGCGTATGTTCGTCAACCCTTTTTGTTTTTCGGGATTCGGGATTCGGGATTCGGGATTCGGGATTCGGGATTCGGGATTCGGGATTCGGGATTCGGGATTCGGGATTCGGGATTCGGGATTCGGGATTCGGGATTCGGGATTCGGGATTCGGGATTCGGGATTCGGGATTCGGGATTCGGGATTCGGGATTCGGGATTCGGGATTCGGGATTCGGCTCTATTTTGTCTTTTTAGGAACAAGTCCTGTCAACACCTTTCGAGAGTAAGCTTCTTGTAAATCCCCTCCAACAAACACCCCTCGACTCCTAAAGCGAAGCGCTCTCGACTCTCGGAGCGTAAGCGTTCTATTTGGCCTCCAAGAAACAAAAAAGGCACCCGAGGGTGCCTTTTCTTTTAAGCTCTTAACGATTACTCGTCAGAAGAGAAGCCTGCGTTTAGAAGTGCAGCTAGGTTATCTGTTGCTTGTTCAGCAGATGGACCTTCTTGCGCTTCAGCACGTTTAGCTTGACGATCTTGGTGGTATGCGAAACCAGTACCAGCTGGGATCAGACGACCAACAATTACGTTCTCTTTCAGACCACGTAGGTCATCACGCTTACCAGAAACCGCAGCTTCTGTTAGTACGCGAGTTGTCTCCTGGAACGATGCCGCAGAGATGAACGACTCAGTCGCTAGAGATGCCTTAGTAATACCTAGTAGCTCACGCTCGAAACGTGCAGGCTCTTTACCTTCAGCTTCTAGGTTACGGTTAGCAATCTTAACTTGTGAGTATTCAACTTGCTCACCAGGTAGGAACTCAGAGTCACCAGCGTGAGTAATTGTACACTTACGTAGCATTTGACGAACGATAGTCTCGATGTGCTTATCGTTAATCTTAACGCCTTGTAGACGGTAAACTTCTTGTACTTCGTTAGCGATGTACTGAGTTACAGCGTGTACGCCACGTAGACGTAGGATGTCATGTGGAGACTCTGGACCATCTGCGATCACGTCACCACGTTCAACACGCTCACCTTCAAATACGTTCAACTGACGATGCTTAGGAATCATCTCTTCGTAAGTATCACCGCTGTCGCGAGTGATAACTAGACGACGCTTACCTTTCGTTTCTTTACCGAAGCTCACAGTACCTGTGTGCTCAGCAAGGATCGCAGGCTCTTTAGGCTTACGAGCTTCGAATAGGTCAGCTACGCGTGGTAGACCACCGGTGATATCTTTGTTACCGCCAGATTTCTGAGGGATACGAGATAGTGTGTCACCAATGCCAACTTCAGCGCCATCTTCGATGTTTACAATCGCTTTACCAGGTAGGAAGTAGTGAGCTGGCATTTCTGTACCAGGGATCATTACATCGTTACCTTGCTCATCAACAAGTTTGATAGCTGGACGCATATCTTTACCTGCTGCTGGGCGAGCTGCTGGGTCAGTTACTTCGCTTGAAGATAGACCTGTTAGGTCATCTGTTTGACGAGAAACTGTAACACCGTCGATCATGTCTACGAACTGGATGCGACCTGCCACTTCAGTGATGATTGGCATGGTGTGCGCTTCCCAGTTAGCAACAACTTCACCAGCTGTTACTGCGTCGTTGTCGCCTTTGCTTAGCATCGAACCGTAAGGAAGTTTGTGCTTCTCTTTAGTACGACCGAATTCATCAATGATAGTTAGCTCAGATGCACGAGACGTGATTACTAGCTTCTTATCTTTGTTGACTACGAACTTAGCGTTGTGCAGTTTAACTGTACCAGTTGTCTTCGCTTGGATGCTGTTCTCTGCTGCTGCAGTAGATGCTGCACCACCGATGTGGAACGTACGCATCGTAAGCTGTGTACCCGGTTCACCGATAGACTGAGCAGCGATAACACCTACTGCTTCACCTTGGTTCACTAGGTGACCACGTGCTAGGTCACGACCGTAACACTGTGCACAACAACCGAAGTCAGAATCACAAGTAACTACAGAGCGCACTTTCATGCTGTCTACTGAGTTCTCTTCCATGATCTGACACCACTTCTCATCAATTAGAGTGTTACGTGGGATCAGAACATCTTCTGTACCTGGCTTAAGAACGTCTTCAGCTACTACACGACCTAGCGCTAGCTCAGTTAGTGCAACTTTAACATCACCACCTTCGATGTGAGGCATCATGTCAACACCCTCGTGAGTGCCACAGTCATGTTCAGTTACAACAACGTCTTGAGCAACGTCTACTAGACGACGAGTTAGGTAACCCGAGTTCGCTGTTTTCAGTGCCGTATCCGCAAGACCCTTACGAGCACCGTGCGTTGAGATAAAGTACTGAAGTACGTTTAGACCTTCTTTAAAGTTCGCAGTGATCGGCGTTTCGATGATCGAACCATCCGGACGAGCCATCAGACCACGCATACCAGCTAGCTGACGAATCTGAGCTGCAGAACCACGAGCACCCGAGTCAGCCATCATGTAGATGCTGTTAAACGATTCTTGTTGCTCTTCTTCACCGTCACGGTTAACTACCGTTTCAGATGAAAGGTTTGCCATCATCGCTTTCGCTACGCGATCGTTGGTCGATGCCCAGATATCGATAACTTTGTTGTATCGTTCGCCCGCAGTAACAAGACCAGATTGGTATTGTTCCTGGATTTCACGTACTTCTTCTTCCGCTTCTGCGATTTCAGTGTACTTAGCTGGCGGTACAACCATATCGTCGATACCAACAGATACACCAGATAGTGCCGCGTATGCGAAACCTGTGTACATGATTTGGTCAGCGAAGATTACAGTGTCTTTCAGACCTAGCTTACGGTACGCCTCGTTTAGTAGGTTAGAGATTTGCTTCTTACCTAGCTTTTGGTTAACGATGCTGTACGGTAGACCAGCTGGCACGATTTGCCATAGCATTGCACGACCGATAGTTGTATCAACCATCTTAGTCTCTGTTGTGCTGTTGCCGTCTTCGTCTACAACTGTTTCTGTAATACGTACTTTAACGCGTGCGTGAAGTTCAGCTTGCTTAGTGCGGTATGCTTTCTCAGCCTCTGCTGGGCCAGAAAGGTACATGCCTTCACCTTTCACGTTGATCTTGTCACGAGTCATGTAGTACAGACCCAATACAACGTCCTGAGAAGGTACGATGATCGGATCACCCGACGCTGGCGACAGAATGTTGTTTGTCGACATCATCAGAGTACGAGCTTCAAGCTGTGCCTCTAGAGTTAGAGGTACGTGAACCGCCATTTGGTCACCATCGAAGTCCGCGTTGTACGCCGCACACACTAGTGGGTGTAGCTGGATCGCTTTACCTTCGATTAGTACTGGTTCGAACGCCTGGATACCTAGACGGTGAAGTGTAGGTGCACGGTTCAATAGTACTGGGTGTTCACGGATTACTTCGTCTAGGATATCCCAAACTACCGCTTCTTCACGCTCTACCATTTTCTTAGCAGCTTTGATTGTAGTCGCAAGACCACGAGTCTCTAGCTTGCTGTAGATAAATGGTTTGAATAGCTCAAGTGCCATCTTCTTAGGAAGACCACACTGGTGTAGACGAAGGTATGGACCTACTGTGATTACAGAACGGCCAGAGTAGTCTACACGTTTACCTAGAAGGTTCTGACGGAAACGACCTTGTTTACCCTTGATCATATCAGCAAGAGATTTCAGAGGACGCTTGTTAGAACCTGTGATCGCACGACCACGACGACCGTTGTCTAGTAGCGCATCAACAGACTCTTGCAGCATACGTTTTTCGTTACGTACGATGATGTCCGGAGCCGCTAGCTCTAGAAGACGCTTCAAACGGTTGTTACGGTTGATCACACGACGGTATAGGTCGTTCAGATCTGAAGTCGCAAAACGACCGCCATCTAGTGGTACTAGAGGACGTAGATCTGGCGGAAGAACTGGAAGTACAGTCAGGATCATCCACTCTGGGTTGTTACCAGATTGAATAAACGCTTCTACCAGTTTCAGGCGCTTAGTGACTTTCTTACGCTTAGTTTCAGAGTTAGTTGTTTCTAGCTCTTCGCGCATTTGTTCAGCTTCAGCGTGCATATCCATAGAACCTAGTAGGTCCTTGATAGCTTCTGCACCCATCTTAGCAGTGAACTCATCACCCCACTCTTCTAGACGATCCAGATACTCTTCTTCAGTAAGCATCTGAGATTTTTCTAGATCAGTCATACCTGGTTCAGTTACTACGTACATTTCGAAGTAAAGAACACGCTCGATATCACGTAGTGGGATATCCATTAGTAGACCGATACGAGACGGTAGCGATTTTAGGAACCAGATGTGAGCTACTGGTGATGCTAGCTCGATGTGGCCCATACGGTCACGACGAACTTTAGTTTGTGTAACTTCTACACCACACTTCTCACAGATAACACCACGGTGCTTCAGGCGCTTGTATTTACCACAAAGACATTCGTAGTCTTTAACTGGACCAAAGATACGCGCACAGAAAAGACCATCGCGCTCAGGTTTGAACGTACGATAGTTGATCGTTTCAGGTTTTTTAACTTCACCGAAAGACCATGAACGGATCATGTCCGGAGAAGATAGACCGATTTTGATAGCATCAAATTCTTCGGTCTTATGCTGTGCTTTTAGAAAGTTTAATAAGTCTTTCACAATCAGCTCCTGTAAGGAGTTAAAAGGAGCTCACTCGCTAAAGTGAGCACCTTCTACCAAATAATCGCTTTTTGATTCTCTCAACCTTGGTCAAGAGAAAAGAGATTACTCTTCGTCTTCTAGCTCGATGTTGATACCTAGCGAGCGAATCTCTTTCAACAGTACGTTGAACGATTCTGGCATACCAGGTTCCATGCTGTGGTTACCGTCTACGATGTTTTTGTACATCTTAGTACGGCCGTTAACGTCATCCGACTTAACCGTTAGCATTTCTTGTAGAGTGTAAGCAGCACCGTATGCTTCTAGTGCCCATACTTCCATCTCACCGAAACGCTGACCACCGAACTGAGCTTTACCACCAAGTGGTTGCTGAGTTACTAGGCTGTACGAACCAGTTGAACGAGCGTGCATCTTGTCATCAACAAGGTGGTTCAGTTTCAGCATGTACATGTAACCTACAGTTACAGGACGCTCAAACTGGTCACCCGTGCGACCATCAAACAGTTTTAGCTGACCAGATTCTGGTAGGTCTGCTAGTTTCAGTAGCGCTTTAATAGACGCTTCTGGTGCACCGTCAAATACTGGAGTCGCGATTGGTAGACCGCCACGTAGGTTCTTGATCAGAGTACGAACTTCGTCATCAGATAGAGAAGCAATGTCTACTTTCTGGCGAGTTTCGCCTAGATCGTAAACTTTTTGTAGGAACTCGCGGAATTTCGCTAGTTCTTGCTGCTCTTTAACCATCTGGTTGATCTTGTCACCGATACCTTTCGCTGCCAGACCTAAGTGTACTTCTAGGATCTGACCGATGTTCATACGCGAAGGTACACCCAGTGGGTTAAGTACGATGTCTACAGGCTGACCTTTCTCATCGTATGGCATGTCTTCAACAGGGTTGATCTTAGAGATTACACCCTTGTTACCGTGACGACCCGCCATCTTATCACCAGGCTGGATGCGACGTTTAACCGCTAGGTAAACCTTAACGATCTTCAGTACGCCAGGTGCTAGATCATCACCTTGAGTGATCTTGCGACGCTTAGTTTCGAATTTCTTATCGAAGTCAGCTTTTAGCTCGTCCCACTGCTCAGCAAGTTGCTCAAGCTGTGATTGTAGTGCATCGTCTTCTAGCGTTAGTTCTAGCCACTTCTTACGATCAGTCGTGTCTAGTTTCGCTTCAGAGTAACCACCATCGATCAGTACAGCTTTAACGCGGTTTAGAAGGCCACCCTCAAGAATCTGGAATTCTTCAGTTAGGTCTTTCTTCGCTTCTTTAAGCTGCATTTGTTCGATTTCAAGCGCACGCTTGTCTTTCTCTACGCCATCGCGAGTGAAGACTTGAACGTCGATAATCGTACCTGATACAGAGTTAGGTACACGTAGTGAAGTATCTTTAACGTCAGATGCTTTTTCACCGAAGATTGCACGTAGTAGCTTCTCTTCAGGCGTTAGCTGAGTTTCACCTTTAGGTGTTACTTTACCAACTAGGATGTCGCCACCCTTAACTTCAGCACCGATGTAAACGATACCCGACTCGTCTAGTTTAGACAGAGCAGATTCACCTACGTTTGGAATATCAGCTGTGATCTCTTCAGAACCAAGCTTAGTATCACGCGCCACACAAGTAAGTTCTTGGATGTGGATAGTCGTGAAACGGTCTTCTTGAACTACGCGCTCAGATACTAAGATCGAGTCTTCGAAGTTGTAACCGTTCCAAGGCATGAACGCGATACGCATGTTTTGACCAAGCGCTAGTTCACCAAGGTCTGTTGAAGGACCATCAGCAAGAACGTCACCGCGTGATACAGGTTCACCTGGCATCACACATGGGCGCTGGTTAATACATGTGTTCTGGTTAGAACGTGTGTATTTAGTCAGGTTGTAGATGTCGATACCAGCTTCGCCTGGTACTAGCTCTTCTTCGTTCACTTTAACAACGATACGAGAAGCATCTACTGACTGGATTACACCACCACGTTTAGCAACTGCAGTTACACCTGAGTCAACTGCTACGTTACGTTCAATACCAGTACCAACAAGCGGTTTGTCAGCTTTCAGTGTTGGAACTGCCTGACGTTGCATGTTCGCACCCATCAATGCACGGTTCGCATCATCGTGTTCTAGGAACGGGATAAGCGATGCAGCGATAGATACAACCTGGTTTGTCGCAACGTCCATGTACTGAGCGTGCTCACGAGGGTGTAGACCAGATTCACCTTTTTGACGAGCTGTGATCAGCTCATCTGCAAAACCGCCTTCTTCAGTTAGCGCAGCGTTAGCCTGTGCGATAACGAATTGGCCTTCTTCGATTGCAGATAGGTAATCTACTTCGTCTGTAACAACGCCATCTACAACGCGACGGTATGGTGTCTCTAGGAAACCGTACTCGTTACAACGCGCAAACGCAGATAGAGAGTTGATCAGACCGATGTTTGGACCTTCCGGCGTTTCGATAGGACATAGACGACCGTAGTGAGTTACGTGTACGTCACGTACTTCGAAGCCAGCACGTTCACGAGTTAGACCGCCAGGACCCAATGCAGAAATACGACGCTTGTGCGTTACTTCTGATAGCGGGTTGTTTTGGTCCATGAACTGTGAAAGCTGTGAAGAGCCAAAGAATTCTTTAACAGCTGCAGAGATTGGTTTCGCGTTGATCAGGTCTTGAGGCATGATTGCGTCAAGATCGCCTAGGCTTAGACGCTCTTTAACTGCACGCTCAACACGTACTAGACCTACACGGAACTGGTTCTCAGCCATTTCGCCTACAGAACGGATACGACGGTTGCCAAGGTGGTCGATATCGTCCACTTCGCCTTTACCGTTACGGATCGCGATAAGCTTCTTCATCACTTCAACGATATCTAGCTCGTCAAGTGTGCCTTGCTCTTGAGCATCTTCACGGCCGATAGAGCTGTTGAACTTCATACGACCAACAGTCGATAGATCGTAACGCTCTTCAGAGAAGAATAG
Source organism: Vibrio sp. K4 (assembly GCF_051122595.1). NCBI lineage: Bacteria > Pseudomonadati > Pseudomonadota > Gammaproteobacteria > Vibrionales > Vibrionaceae > Vibrio > Vibrio sp. K4. The sequence continues at coordinate 3,624,195 of NZ_CP178577.1, read as the reverse complement.
GCTTTCGAATAGTGCTTCTGCAGCTTCTTTTGTTGGTGGCTCGCCAGGGCGCATCATGCGGTAGATTTCTACCAATGCAGAAATACGATCAACAGTGCTGTCGATACGTAGTGTTTCTGACATGAATGGACCGTGGTCTAGATCGTTAGTGAACAACGTTTCTAGTGATTTGTGGCCAGCCTGAGATAGGTTCGCTAGTGCTTCCAGGCTAATTTCCTGGTTAGCGTTAACAATGATCTCGCCTGTTGCTTCGTTGATGTAATCTTTCGATGCAACTTTACCAACGATGTACTCAACTGGTACTTCGATGTGATCAACGCCATCTTTTTCTAGTTGGCGGATATGACGAGCTGTTACGCGACGACCTTGCTCAACGTAAGTTTTACCGTTCGCTTCGATGTCGAATGACGCAGTTTCACCACGTAGACGATCAGGAACCAACTCCATTAGTAGAGTTTGGTCTTTCACTTCGAAGTTCACTTTTTCGAAGAAGATATCTAGGATTTCTTCTGACGTTTTACCAAGTGCACGAAGGATGATCGAAGCTGGTAGCTTACGACGGCGGTCAATACGTACGTATAAGTTATCCTTAGGGTCGAACTCAAAGTCTAACCATGAGCCACGGTAAGGAATAACACGTGCGTTGTATAGAACTTTACCTGAAGAGTGGGTCTTACCCTTATCGCTGTCGAAGAACACGCCTGGGCTTCGGTGCAGCTGGGATACGATAACCCTCTCGGTACCGTTAATTACGAAGGTACCATTGTCTGTCATAAGCGGAATTTCGCCCATGTAGACTTCTTGTTCTTTAATGTCTTTTACAGTACCTGCTGGCGCGTCTTTATCAAAGATTACTAGACGTAGTTTTACGCGTAGTGGCTTTGAGTAAGTTACACCGCGGATTTGACATTCTTTAACGTCAAAAACTGGCTCACCAAGACGGTAGCTAACGTATTGCAGCTCAGAATTGCCGTTGTAGCTCTGAATTGGGAATACAGAACGGAAAGCAGCTTCAAGACCGTATTGACCTTCAGGATCCTGTTCGATGAATTTGTCGAACGAATCGAGCTGGATCGATAGCAGGTATGGAATGTCCAAAACTTGTGGACGAGTACCAAAGTCCTTACGGATGCGCTTTTTCTCGGTATAAGAGTAAACCATGGGGTTCCTCAGCTCGCTGATAAGTGACCCAAACCGTCCGCCCGCACCTAGTTACTTAAGGGGGGTAAGGGACAGTGACTAAATAGCTGTTTACTGTAGTGACATCTCATTGCGTAGGAATGAAATGTTTTTTGCATGGACATGAGACGCTTAAACAGCGGGAAAATTCGCTCATGCCCTACAGCGCAAAAAGGCCGGTGGTTAAAAAACCACCAGCCATTAGCCGTTAGGCTATGAAATTAAGTAATAATTACTTAACTTCAACAGAAGCGCCTGCTTCTTCTAGCTGAGCTTTAAGAGCTTCAGCTTCAGCTTTCTCAACGCCTTCTTTTAGAGGTGCTGGAGCGCCGTCTACAAGAGCTTTAGCTTCTTTAAGACCTAGGCCAGTTGCGCCACGTACTGCTTTGATAACAGCAACTTTGTTGCCGCCAGCTGCAGTTAGGATTACGTCAAATTCAGTTTGCTCAGCTGCAGCTTCGCCGCCTGCTGCGCCACCTGCAACTACTGCAGCAGCAGCAGATACACCGAATTTCTCTTCCATAGCTTCGATTAGTTCAACAACTTGCATTACAGACATTTCTGCAACTGCGTCTAGGATTTGCTCGTTAGTAATAGACATAACAATTCTCTTTTAAGTCAACAATAAGTTTATTTTGCAACCAGTAAAAAGCAAGGCTTAAGCCGCTGCTTCTTCTTTTTGATCGCGGATAGCAGCGATAGTACGTACCAGCTTGCCAGCAGAAGCTTCTTTCATGCACATCATTAGGCGTGCGATTGCTTCGTCGTAAGTTGGTAGTGTTGCTAGTACTTCAGCGTCAGTTAAAGCGCCTTCAAATGCAGCAGCTTTGATCTCGAAATCTTTGTTCTCTTTAGCGAAGTCTTTGAAAAGACGCGCTGCAGCACCTGGGTGCTCGTTAGAGAACGCGATTAGAGTAGGACCAGTGAAAGTGTCAGTTAGACACTCGTAGTCTGTACCCTGAACCGCACGACGTGCTAGAGTGTTACGCACGACTTTCATGTAAACACCCGCTTCGCGAGCTTGTTTACGTAGAGAAGTCATCGCGCCAACTTCAACGCCACGAGAATCAGCTACAACTGCAGAAAGTGCACCACTGGCAGCTTCGTTGACTTGAGCAACAATTGCTTTTTTGTCTTGAAGGTTTAAAGCCATCTTGGATTTACTCCTGGTTGTCGTTACACCACTCACTATCATCACGACAGTGAGAGCTATTTAGGTGCATTCCCAGAAGAAAGTTAACTATTTACATAGAGCTTTCTGTCAGTTCGGGCACCATCTACGTAGGATGATTAAGTTTGTTTTGAGAACAAACACCTACGGTCTTGGACGGAGACTGGGTCTTAATTCATTTCGAACTAGGAGACAGTTCAAAGAACCAATGTTCAGCCCCAACCACAAATATTAGGCGCAAAATTATACACAAATTTTGCGCCTAAGCAAATAAATTATGCTTGAGTGTTCAGGCTAGCCTGATCAACAGCAACACCAGCACCCATAGTAGTAGAGATGCTTACTTTCTTCAGGAAAGTACCTTTCGCTGAAGATGGCTTAGCTTTCTTCAGAGCAACTAGAAGAGCTTCTAGGTTTTCTTTGATCTGCTCAGCAGAGAAGTTTGCTTTACCGATAGTAGTGTGGATGATGCCGTTTTTGTCGTTACGGTAACGAACCTGACCAGCTTTAGCGTTCTTAACCGCTTCAGCAACGTTAGGAGTTACAGTACCAACTTTAGGGTTTGGCATTAGACCGCGAGGACCTAGGATAGTACCTAGTTGACCTACAACGCGCATTGCATCTGGAGAAGCAACAACTACGTCGAAGTTCATTTCGCCTTTCTTAACTTGCTCAGCAAGATCTTCCATACCAACGATGTCTGCGCCAGCTTCTTTAGCTGCTTCAGCGTTTGCACCTTGAGTGAACACTGCAACGCGGATTTCGCGACCAGTACCGTGAGGTAGTACAGTTGCACCACGTACGTTCTGGTCAGATTTACGAGCATCGATGCCTAGGTTAACAGCAACGTCTACAGACTCAACGAATTTAGCAGTAGCTAGTTCTTGAAGAAGAGCAACAGCTTCGTTGATTTCGTATTCTTTAGTTACGTCAACTTTTTCGCGGATTACGCGCATGCGCTTAGTTAGTTTTGCCATCTTATTAACCCTCTACCACTAGGCCCATTGAACGAGCAGTACCAGCGATAGAACGCTTCATCGCTTCGATGTCAGCACCAGTCATATCAGCAGCTTTAGTTTCTGCGATTTCTTGGATTTGAGCGTCAGTTACAGTGCCCACTTTTTCAGTGTTTGGACGACCAGAACCAGACTTAACGCCAGCAGCTTTCTTAAGAAGAACAGCAGCAGGTGGAGTCTTAGTTACGAACGTGAAAGAACGGTCGCTGTATACTGTAATAACTACTGGAGTTGGTAGACCTTTCTCAATAGATTCTGTTTTTGCGTTGAACGCTTTACAGAATTCCATGATGTTCACACCGTGTTGACCTAGAGCAGGACCAACTGGTGGACTTGGGTTCGCAGCGCCAGCAGCAACTTGTAGCTTGATGTAAGCTTCAACTTTCTTAGCCATGATATTTCCTAAAGTTTGGGTTCAAACGCTAGTCTGCTGACCAGCTCCCCGTTTACGTAAAATCTCTTTACTTCATGAGAAGTAAAAAGGCGCGAAATTATAGTCATAATTCGCGCCTTAGACAACCCTTAAAAAGGTGTTTTTTTAATCAAGTTTTTCAACTTGACCAAATTCAAGCTCAACTGGTGTTGCACGACCAAAGATCGATACAGACACTTTCAGGCGGCTCTTCTCGTAATCCACTTCTTCAACAGTACCATTGAAGTCAGCAAATGGACCTTCGTTAACACGTACCACTTCGCCCGCTTCGTACATTGTACGAGGACGAGGAGACTCACTCGCTTTCTCGAGACGGTTAAGAATCGCGTCAGCTTCTTTATCTGTGATAGGTGCTGGACGGTCTGAGGTACCACCAATGAAGCCCATGACACGCGGCACACTGCGTACTAGGTGCCATGATTCATCGTTCATAATCATCTGAACAAGGACGTAGCCTGGGAAAAACTTACGTTCAGATTTACGACGCTGACCCGCGCGCATTTCCACTACTTCTTCAGTAGGAACTAGTACTTCACCGAATAGCTCTTCCATAGCGTGCATTTTGATATGCTCACGTAGAGACTGAGCTACACGACCTTCAAATCCAGAGAAGGCTTGAACTACATACCAGCGTTTTTTTGGAGCTTCACTCATGAATCACTACCCTCTATACCCCAGTTGCTAGAGCAACTAAACGAACCATGATGCCGTCAATTCCCCATAGCACTAGAGCCATTACAATACTTACAGCTAAAACAATCAGTGTCGTTTGCATGGTTTCTTGGCGTGTAGGCCAAACAACCTTACGAACTTCCATACGAGATTCTTTTGCAAAACTGATCGCTGCTTTACCTTTAGTCGTTGTCGCAGCAACGCCTAGGGCAGCTGCAATAAGAACAACAACGCCTGCAGCACGAACAACTACAGACATTTCACCATACAGGTAATTACCCACAACAGCGGCCGCTGCCAATACGAAAGCGGCAATCCACTTAAACGTATCTGCTGCGTTTGAGCTATCAGGAGTTTCAGCATTATTTGCTTTCATAAACCAACCTGTCACAAGTCTTAATATAGACGACAATAACCCCGCTGTTGCAGGGCAAACTCCATATCGCTGATAAAATCAGCGTTACTCTCTTAAGATTAAGCCTCTCCGCTTAATCTTGCTCTACTCTCAACCAAATTTTGAACAAGAAAACAGCTAAAATAATATTGAGTGCAGAAAAAGGGCATCAAATGATGCCCTTTTTGATACTGGTTCGTCAAATCTAATTCAAGATTTTCCGAAGACATTCGTTTAATTCGTTAAGAATTAGTCGAAGATCTTAGCAACAACACCAGCACCTACAGTACGGCCACCTTCACGGATAGCGAAACGTAGGCCTTCATCCATAGCGATAGGAGCGATTAGCTCAACTTGCATTTGGATGTTGTCGCCTGGCATTACCATTTCTACGCCTTCTGGTAGAGAGATGTCACCAGTTACGTCAGTTGTACGGAAGTAGAACTGTGGACGGTAGCCTTTGAAGAATGGAGTGTGACGACCACCTTCATCTTTAGAAAGTACGTATACTTCTGACTCGAACTTAGTGTGTGGAGTGATTGAACCAGGCTTAGCTAGTACTTGACCACGTTCAACTTCATCACGCTTAGTACCACGTAGAAGTGCACCAACGTTCTCACCAGCACGACCTTCGTCAAGAAGCTTACGGAACATTTCAACACCAGTACATGTAGTAGTAGTAGTGTCTTTGATACCAACGATAGCAACTTCGTCACCTACGTTTAGGATACCACGTTCGATACGGCCAGTTACTACTGTACCACGACCTTGGATTGAGAATACGTCTTCGATAGGCATTAGGAATGGCATATCTACTGCACGCTCTGGCTCAGGGATGTATGAATCTAGCGCTTCTGCTAGTTCAACAATCTTAGCTTCCCATTGCTCTTCGCCGTTTAGTGCGCCTAGAGCTGAACCTTGGATAACTGGTAGGTCATCACCTGGGAAATCGTACTCAGATAGAAGTTCACGAACTTCCATTTCTACTAGTTCTAGTAGCTCTTCATCATCAACCATGTCACATTTGTTCATGAATACGATGATGTATGGGATACCAACCTGACGGCCTAGTAGGATGTGCTCACGAGTTTGTGGCATTGGACCATCTGTCGCAGCAACAACTAGGATACCACCGTCCATCTGTGCAGCACCAGTGATCATGTTTTTAACGTAATCCGCGTGTCCTGGACAGTCAACGTGTGCGTAGTGGCGAGTTGGAGTGTCGTACTCTACGTGAGAAGTAGCGATTGTGATACCGCGCTCACGCTCTTCTGGAGCGTTATCGATAGATGCGAAGTCACGAGCAGCACCGCCGTATACTTTAGCAAGTGTTGTACAGATAGCAGCTGTTAGAGTAGTTTTACCGTGGTCAACGTGGCCGATAGTACCAACGTTTACGTGCGGTTTTACACGTTCAAATTTTTCTTTAGACATGAGTAGTCCCTCTAGGTACGGATTTAGGTGGCCCGAATTGACCACGCAACCAAAAAAGATAATTGGTAAATCTTATATCAAAAGGAAATAACTTTAAGAGCTGGTGCTGATAGGCAGACTCGAACTGCCGACCTCATCCTTACCAAGGATGCGCTCTACCACCTGAGCTATATCAGCACTCAAATTAGAGTGGAGCGGGCAGCGGGAATCGAACCCGCATCATCAGCTTGGAAGGCTGAGGTAATAGCCATTATACGATGCCCGCAACACGTAACTCTGAGAGCTATTTCCTAAAGAATATGGTGGAGGGGGACGGATTCGAACCATCGAAGGCAGTGCCGGCAGATTTACAGTCTGCTCCCTTTGGCCACTCGGGAACCCCTCCAAAATTTCATGCCATTCTTACTACAATTGCTTCTAATGAAACAGGAAAGAATGGTGCCGACTACCGGAATCGAACTGGTGACCTACTGATTACAAGTCAGTTGCTCTACCTACTGAGCTAAGTCGGCATAAGTGGTGCGCATTCTATTGAATGATTTTCTAGGTTGCAATAGCTATTTTAAAAAAAATCGTAAAATTCGACTTTTTAGAATCGATTGCTGCAAAATCATACAAACCTCGCTTTTTAAAGCAAACTTTCGAGCTTTGTCGTTTGCTTTGCTCGGAGCTTGTTGTATGTTCTTGCTCTCTATGAAACCAAGGATAAAAGAGATCCATGAGTCCATTTTTGTCATTTGACCGTGCTGAATGGGCAGAGTTACGTAATTCTGTTCCTATGACACTCTCTGAAGACGACTTAAAAGCGCTTCAAGGCATTAATGAAAACCTCACTATGGAGGAAGCGGTAGAGATCTACCTTCCTTTGTCTCGTCTATTGAATTTATACGTTCAAGCCCGTCAAAGTCGAAACTCCGTCCTACAGGAATTCCTGAATACGGAAGAGCACGCTCCACCATTCGTGATTGGTATTGCGGGAAGTGTTGCTGTAGGAAAAAGCACGACAGCGAGACTTCTTAAAGCCCTGCTTTCTCGCTGGGAGAACCACCCTAAAGTCGCCTTAGTGACAACAGACGGTTTCTTATATCCAAAGAAAGTATTAGAAGATAAAGGCATCATGCATCGTAAAGGCTTTCCCGAGTCTTACGATATCAAACGCTTGGTAGAATTCGTTTCTGATGTAAAAGCTGGCCAGCCTAACTTAGAAGTGCCTGTCTATTCGCATATCACTTACGACATTACAGACGAAAAGAAAAAAGTGGATCGCCCTGATGTGTTAATCATTGAAGGGTTAAACGTTTTACAGAGCGGAATGGATTACCCTCACGATCCGCATCGCGTATTTGTTTCTGACTTCCTAGATTTTTCTATCTATGTGGATGCAGAAACAGACACCATTGAGCAATGGTATATAGAAAGATTCTTGAAGTTTCGTAGAGGTGCCTTTACTAAGCCAGGCTCTTACTTTAGCCACTATACCCAGCTATCTGTAGATGAGGCGAAAAATAAAGCTAAAGACATATGGCATTCAATCAACGGGTTGAACTTAGAACACAATATCCTTCCAACTCGTGAAAGGGCTCATCTGATTCTGCATAAAGGCCCAAGCCATTTGGTGGATAAGGTTTCTTTGAGAAAGTAACCTTATCCTTAATGACGGGGCTAGTCATTTTTTCTTAAGGAGATCTCTCCGCCAACATAGGTCTCCAATCCATTTTCAGTTTCAAGCACTACCCCACCTTGCTGGTCGATGCCTTTCACTACTCCATGAATCTCTCTTGGCCCCATCAGCAGCTTAACTGAGCGTCCAATAAAATTATCTAAACGATTCCAGCGGTCAACAAAACCTGCCAGTCCTGCCATTTCATATTCTTCTAGCGCGTTCTTCCAATGCTCGATTAGCTTTATCGCTAGCTGAGTGCGGTCAATCAAAACACCATCACTCACTTGGTTCAGAGTCGTCCAAGGTTGATCAATTTCTGGCTGCATATCTGGCATTCCGATATTTAACCCCATGCCAATCACCAAATGCGCAGCTCCACCGGCCTGACCCGACATTTCCACCAAAATACCCGCCAATTTCTTATCTTGGTAATAGATGTCATTCGGCCACTTCAACTTCACGTCATCGATACCAAGGCTTTCTATTGCCTCTACAGCAGCGATACCAACAACCAAGCTCAAGCCCATCGCTGCAGCCATACCAGCATCCAATCGCCAGTACATCGATAAGTAAAGGTTTGTTCCAAAGGGAGATATCCACTGGCGTCCACGCCTTCCTCGCCCTTTTGCCTGATACTCTGCAAGACAAACTCGCCCTTTGTCTGACTCATTCACTTTATCAAGCAAGTATTGGTTAGTAGAGTCAATAACCGAGATCAACTCTATTGGCGTCTCTACTTTGGCTTGCAATTGAGTCTCATCGAGCAACTGCAAAGGCTGGGCTAGCTGATAGCCTCGCCCTTGGATACGGTAAATATCCACCCCCCAGTCATTAAGCCCTTTGATATGCTTAGCAATGGCAGCTCGAGAGATACCTAATTCCTGCCCTAGCGCTTCTCCTGAATGGAAATCTCCGTCACTGAGCGCCTTGAGAATATGCAGTTTTACTGAGTGTTCTTTTCTCATTGCATTGCCTCAATCTCAGCCAGATTGGTCTCACCCTTGCTATTCATAAAGCGGACTTCATGCTCTAGTTCAATTTGGTATTTATCCCAAACTGTCTTCTTCACTAAAGAAGCCAACTCGACCACATCGCTAGCACTGCAATTATCTACATTGGTTAATACTAAAGCTTGCAATGGGTTCACTTGGGCCCCATTGACTGACACGCCTTTGAGCCCACATTGGTCAATCAACCAACCAGCCGCAACCTTCATCCCCTCTTTTGCTGGGTAAGCCACCATGTTGTTATGTTTCTGAATGAGTTGATCATAATGATCTTGGCTGATCACTGGATTTTTGAAGAAACTACCCGCATTGCCCACTTTTGCAGGATCCGGTAATTTTTCCATGCGCACTTGGCAAACACGTTCAAAAATAGCGAGTGGAGTGAGCTCTTCTTCTGGAATACTTTGTAGAGGGCCATATTGATTAATAGCTTGCCATTGCTTAGGCAACTTGAGACCAACCGCAGTAATAAAACACTTCTCATATAGTGCATGCTTGAAGATAGAGTCGCGATAACCAAACAAGCACTCTTCGGCACTCATTCGTTTAGTATCAAAACTGATCAAATCAAGAATGTCGACATATTCACAAATATCTTGTAGCTCTAAACCATAAGCACCGATATTTTGAATTGGCGCCGAGCCCGCGCACCCTGGGATAAGCGCAAGGTTTTCCATGCCACCCATCTCTTGCTTAACACTCCATTCGACCAAATCAGGCCAATCTTCTCCACCCTCAATATGCAGCAAATAATGCTCATCCGTTTCAGTCACGGTTTTACCCATTAAACGGTTGATTATAACCATGCCTTCATAGTGCTGAGTGAACAGCATATTACTGCCTTTACCTAAGAAGAGCTTAGGTATGTCTTGATAAGCTTTGTCTTGGAAAAGTTGTATAACGTCGTCAACAGATTCAACGATCGCTAAATACGCACAAGTTTGTTCTATACCAAATGTGTGAAAAGCCTTAAGGCTCGCGTGTTTCTTAATTTCCATAGTGGATTTGCAACGCCAGATGAGATTCTCTTAAACTATGAACATTCTACATTAGTTATCTTTTAGCCGCAGTGACAATACCTAGCTCATTAATCATAGAAGTGTTAAATCCGATCAAACTGCCTCTCATCAAGAGGCTGTACAAAGCTCATTATCCCGCAGGGAGAGCAAAGCGAGACGAATTGATCGTAACCGCCACCTTAGAGGGGAGTATCATTGCTTTACTAAGATTGAAGACCATTGAGCAATCACGCTTATTGACAGGTATGCTCGTGATCCCGGAATACAGAGGGACAGGCGTAGGGAATGCCTTGCTTACTCATTGTGAAAACACAGTTTTCAACGATGGCGATTATTGCTTTGCTTTTAACCATTTAGAACACTATTACGCTCAGCATGGATTCAAAACCATTGATAGCTCTGCACTCCCCAACTCTCTAAAAATGGCGTATCTGCGCTATGTAGACAGTGGTAAAGATCTCATTCCAATGCAATTCATTACTTCTGACACTCCAAACAGCGTGGTTTTGTAGCCATAGAATTCATATCTTTGGTAAAATATCAGGTTCGCAATATTGCACTTAATTAAGGTACTCACACCGGTATGATAGTAAGTAGGAACCCATTCGAACAGTTGCCAAGTCTCGCTGTTAAGCCAGAAGACTTCGAAGTTCTGCATGCTGCAGAGACTTTCAGAACTCGTCTTCTTGATGCGATCAGCAAAGCAACGTCGCGAATTTACCTAGTCGCTCTATATCTGGAAGATGATGAAGCTGGCCGTGAAATCTTCACAGCGCTCTATGAAGCGAAACAGCGCAATCCTGGATTGGACATCAATATCTGTGTAGATTGGCACCGAGCGCAACGAGGTCTTATTGGTGCAGAGTCATCAGAAGGCAACGCAGCACTTTACAAAGCGTTTGCAAAGAAATACCAACACTCTATTCCCGTCTACGGAATTCCAGTGCGTGGAAGGGAAGTCTTTGGAGTACTTCACCTTAAAGGCTTTATCGTTGATGACACCGTGATTTACAGCGGCGCTAGCCTCAATAACGTGTATTTACACTACAATGATCGTTACCGCTTCGACCGCTACCATGTCATTCAGCACAAAACATTAGCTGACTCTATGGTGAGATTCATCCAAGACGAAATGATCGCTCACCCTGCAGTCAACGACCTAGCAGGCAAAGATAAGCCTGAAACAAAAGAAATCAAAGCAGACATCCGCCAACTTCGCTCTTCATTAGCACGCGCTAACTATGAGTTCGAAACTGAACTCGCTAGCGAAGAAGATGTTAAAGTCACGCCGCTTGTTGGCCTAGGCAAACGTCGTAATTTACTTAATCAAAAAATCGTTAAGCTGCTTGCTGCCGCTCAGAACGAAATTTTCATCTGCACCCCTTACTTTAACTTCCCTAAAGCCATTAATCGCGAAGTGAAACGCGCAATGAAGCGTGGTGTAAAAGTCACTATCGTAGTGGGTGATAAAACGGCAAACGACTTCTACATCTCTCCGGAAGAAGAGTTCAAGACCATAGGTGGCCTACCATATCTATACGAACTCAACTTACGTCGATTTGCGAAAGCCAACGAGGCAAGCATTGCTGCACGCAAACTGTCTATCCACCTTTGGAAGCATGACAACAATAGCTTCCACCTAAAAGGCATCTGGGTTGATAAGCGCTACATGCTGATGACTGGTAATAACTTGAATCCTCGTGCATGGTCTCTAGACCTAGAAAATGGTCTATTAGTACAAGATAACTACGCGAAGATGACCGACAAGTTTGAGCAAGAAGTAGCAAACATTCTTGAACATACTCAGCTTATCTGTACATATAGACAATTAGAAAAAGTTGAAGACTATCCAGTAAGCGTTCAGAAGTTGGTTCGTAAGATCACACGAATTAAAGCAGATGGCGTGCTTAAACGTATTCTTTAAGACGCCTACTTAAGTGATAAGGAAGCCCAGTATGAAAATACTGGGCTTTTTTTGTTACTTAATCAGGGATTAGTAAACCACCACAGAGAACAGACAGTAAGCACTCTACTCTATCTCGGCAACACCAAAGAACATAGCTGTCCACTTCCCTCTGACCCTTTCAAAAGGACTATTAACCTATGGCCTTAAATTGTTTTAGGAAGGAATTGTTGGACGAACCAACGAGTAAGAAGAAGTTTAGTATTTCCTAGCTTCCGAGAGACTTGAGTACTTTACGCGGGGGAGCTAAGCGATAACTCCAAGGCTCCGATTCATTTTACGGTTTCAGGTAAAGAGCAACCAAGGAAAGAGGCAGAAACAAAAGACTCCGGTATTTCTGCTAGAGCCTCAAATATTTCACGGGTTAGACTCAAAGATTAGGGCAGGCTGGCGATCTAACTCCCACTACACGCTATTTTGATATTAGAGGAATCCGTTGCTCTTCCAATAGGCTGGAATTCTTTTCTCCAGATACGAAAAAGGCTCTAGTCTTACGACTAGAGCCTTAAATATGGCAGGGGTGGAGAGATTCGAACTCCCAACACGCGGATTTGGAATCCGCTGCTCTGCCAATTGGAGCTACACCCCTGTAGAAACTACAGTTTATCACATTGTAGATTCAAAAAAACCTCGCAAAAGCGAGGTCTTCGAAATAAGTGGCGGAGCGGACGGGACTCGAACCCGCGACCCCCGGCGTGACAGGCCGGTATTCTAACCAACTGAACTACCGCTCCGCACTGGTTAGACATTTAAGTCTAAATTTAAAGCCTGGCGATGTCCTACTCTCACATGGGGAAACCCCACACTACCATCGGCGCTAATTCGTTTCACTTCTGAGTTCGGAATGGAAATCAGGTGGGTCCAAATCGCTATGGTCGCCAAGCAAATTCTTTAATCTGGAAAGCTGTTTTTCGTTCTATTTACACATTCAATGTTCTTGCATTGAGTCCATCAAAACCCCTTGGGTGTTGTATGGTTAAGCCTCACGGGCAATTAGTACAGGTTAGCTCAACGCCTCACAACGCTTACACACCCTGCCTATCAACGTTCTAGTCTCGAACAACCCTTTAGGATACTTAAAGTATCAGGGAAGACTCATCTCAGGGCTCGCTTCCCGCTTAGATGCTTTCAGCGGTTATCGATTCCGAACTTAGCTACCGGGCAATGCGTCTGGCGACACAACCCGAACACCAGAGGTTCGTCCACTCCGGTCCTCTCGTACTAGGAGCAGCCCCCTTCAATCTTCCAACGCCCACGGCAGATAGGGACCGAACTGTCTCACGACGTTCTAAACCCAGCTCGCGTACCACTTTAAATGGCGAACAGCCATACCCTTGGGACCGACTTCAGCCCCAGGATGTGATGAGCCGACATCGAGGTGCCAAACACCGCCGTCGATATGAACTCTTGGGCGGTATCAGCCTGTTATCCCCGGAGTACCTTTTATCCGTTGAGCGATGGCCCTTCCATTCAGAACCACCGGATCACTATGACCTGCTTTCGCACCTGCTCGAATTGTCATTCTCGCAGTCAAGCGGGCTTATGCCATTGCACTAACCTCACGATGTCCAACCGTGATTAGCCCACCTTCGTGCTCCTCCGTTACTCTTTGGGAGGAGACCGCCCCAGTCAAACTACCCACCAGGCACTGTCCGCAACCCCGATTAGGGGTCGACGTTAGAACATCAACACTACAAGGGTGGTATTTCAAGGACGGCTCCACAAATACTGGCGTACTTGCTTCAAAGCCTCCCACCTATCCTACACATGTAGGGTCAATGTTCAGTGCCAAGCTGTAGTAAAGGTTCACGGGGTCTTTCCGTCTAGCCGCGGGTACACTGCATCTTCACAGCGATTTCAATTTCACTGAGTCTCGGGTGGAGACAGCGTGGCCATCATTACGCCATTCGTGCAGGTCGGAACTTACCCGACAAGGAATTTCGCTACCTTAGGACCGTTATAGTTACGGCCGCCGTTTACCGGGGCTTCGATCAAGAGCTTCGACCGAAGTCTAACCCCATCAATTAACCTTCCGGCACCGGGCAGGCGTCACACCGTATACGTCATCTTACGATTTTGCACAGTGCTGTGTTTTTAATAAACAGTTGCAGCCACCTGGTATCTGCGACTCTCGTCAGCTCCATCCGCAAGGGATTTCACCATCAAGAGCGTACCTTCTCCCGAAGTTACGGTACCATTTTGCCTAGTTCCTTCACCCGAGTTCTCTCAAGCGCCTTGGTATTCTCTACCCGACCACCTGTGTCGGTTTGGGGTACGATTCCTTACAATCTGAAGCTTAGAGGCTTTTCCTGGAAGCATGGCATCAATGACTTCACTACCGTAGTAGCTCGACGTCGTGTCTCAGCCTTAAGAAGAGCCGGATTTACCTAACTCCTCAGCCTACGCACTTGAACCTGGACAACCGTCGCCAGGCCCACCTAGCCTTCTCCGTCCCCCCATCGCAATTGTAAGAAGTACGGGAATATTAACCCGTTTCCCATCGACTACGCCTTTCGGCCTCGCCTTAGGGGTCGACTTACCCTGCCCCGATTAACGTTGGACAGGAACCCTTGGTCTTCCGGCGAGGAGGTTTTTCACCCCCTTTATCGTTACTCATGTCAGCATTCGCACTTCTGATACGTCCAGCATGCGTTACCACACACCTTCAACCGCTTACAGAACGCTCCCCTACCCAATGCACTAAAGTGCATTGCCGCAGCTTCGGTTTACTACTTAGCCCCGTTACATCTTCCGCGCAGGCCGACTCGACCAGTGAGCTATTACGCTTTCTTTAAATGATGGCTGCTTCTAAGCCAACATCCTGGCTGTCTGAGCCTTCCCACATCGTTTCCCACTTAGTAGTAATTTGGGACCTTAGCTGGCGGTCTGGGTTGTTTCCCTCTCCACGACGGACGTTAGCACCCGCCGTGTGTCTCCCGGATAGTACTTACTGGTATTCGGAGTTTGCAAAGGGTTGGTAAGTCGGGATGACCCCCTAGCCTTAACAGTGCTCTACCCCCAGTAGTATTCGTCCGAGGCGCTACCTAAATAGCTTTCGGGGAGAACCAGCTATCTCCAGGTTTGATTGGCCTTTCACCCCTAGCCACAAGTCATCCGCTAATTTTTCAACATTAGTCGGTTCGGTCCTCCAATTGATGTTACTCAATCTTCAACCTGCCCATGGCTAGATCACCTGGTTTCGGGTCTATATCCAGCGACTGAGTCGCGCAGTTAACACTCGCTTTCGCTACGGCTCCCCTAGATGGTTAACCTTGCCACTGAATATAAGTCGCTGACCCATTATACAAAAGGTACGCAGTCACACCACGAAGGTGCTCCTACTGCTTGTACGTACACGGTTTCAGGTTCTATTTCACTCCCCTCACAGGGGTTCTTTTCGCCTTTCCCTCACGGTACTGGTTCACTATCGGTCAGTCAGTAGTATTTAGCCTTGGAGGATGGTCCCCCCATATTCAGACAGGATATCACGTGTCCCGCCCTACTCGATTTCACTTTAAATGCGTTGCCGGTTACGGGGCTATCACCCTGTATCGCACAACTTTCCAGAAGTTTCACCTGACGCATAAAAAGCTTAAGGGCTAGTCCAATTTCGCTCGCCGCTACTTTCGGAATCTCGGTTGATTTCTTTTCCTCGGGGTACTTAGATGTTTCAGTTCCCCCGGTTCGCCTCGCTGCGCTATGTATTCACGCAGCGATACTTGCTTATGCAAGTGGGTTTCCCCATTCGGAAATCCCAGACTCAAATGGTTTTTACTACCTAATCTGGGCTTATCGCAAGTTAATACGTCCTTCATCGCCTCTGACTGCCAAGGCATCCACCGTGTACGCTTAGTCACTTAACCATACAACCCGAAGGAGTTTCGAGTTGATGAACAAGTCACCAAAGTTGTCTGCAATTTTTATACATGATGCAGACTCGATTTTGCCGGACTCAAATTCCAAGAACACTTGAATGTGTTGTATTGGTGTTTGTCATAAAGACAAACATTGAGAACTTTACAATCAACAATAAATTGTTGATTTGTCAGCTTTCCAAATTGTTAAAGAGCTAATCACTTCCTAAGAAGTCATTTTCTAAAGACTTTCAGAGTCGAAGATTCTAACCACGTACGTTTTACTGAAGTGGTTTGGAATTCCTATCCAAAAATACTTAGAGAATGGTGGGCGATACCGGGCTCGAACCAGTGACCCCCTGCTTGTAAGGCAGGTGCTCTCCCAACTGAGCTAATCGCCCACATAAGTTTTAATTCTTCGTGGAGAAGAATGGTGGGTCGTGCAGGATTCGAACCTGCGACCAATTGATTAAAAGTCAACTGCTCTACCAACTGAGCTAACGACCCAATGGTATCCCGTAGGGGAGTCGAACCCCTGTTACCGCCGTGAAAGGGCGGTGTCCTAGGCCTCTAGACGAACGGGACACTGGATTGAAGATATTGGGATATCTTCGTCTCTTTTACTTATAAACCGTATCAATCTGTGTGGACACTCATCGTGTATAATCATCGTTTAAGGAGGTGATCCAGCGCCAGGTTCCCCTAGCGCTACCTTGTTACGACTTCACCCCAGTCATGAACCACAAAGTGGTAAGCGTCCTCCCGAAGGTTAAACTACCTACTTCTTTTGCAGCCCACTCCCATGGTGTGACGGGCGGTGTGTACAAGGCCCGGGAACGTATTCACCGTGGCATTCTGATCCACGATTACTAGCGATTCCGACTTCATGGAGTCGAGTTGCAGACTCCAATCCGGACTACGACGCACTTTTTGGGATTCGCTCACTATCGCTAGCTTGCTGCCCTCTGTATGCGCCATTGTAGCACGTGTGTAGCCCTACTCGTAAGGGCCATGATGACTTGACGTCGTCCCCACCTTCCTCCGGTTTATCACCGGCAGTCTCCCTGGAGTTCCCGACATTACTCGCTGGCAAACAAGGATAAGGGTTGCGCTCGTTGCGGGACTTAACCCAACATTTCACAACACGAGCTGACGACAGCCATGCAGCACCTGTCTCAGAGTTCCCGAAGGCACCAATCCATCTCTGGAAAGTTCTCTGGATGTCAAGAGTAGGTAAGGTTCTTCGCGTTGCATCGAATTAAACCACATGCTCCACCGCTTGTGCGGGCCCCCGTCAATTCATTTGAGTTTTAATCTTGCGACCGTACTCCCCAGGCGGTCTACTTAACGCGTTAGCTCCGAAAGCCACGGCTCAAGGCCACAACCTCCAAGTAGACATCGTTTACGGCGTGGACTACCAGGGTATCTAATCCTGTTTGCTCCCCACGCTTTCGCATCTGAGTGTCAGTATCTGTCCAGGGGGCCGCCTTCGCCACCGGTATTCCTTCAGATCTCTACGCATTTCACCGCTACACCTGAAATTCTACCCCCCTCTACAGTACTCTAGTCTGCCAGTTTCAAATGCTATTCCGAGGTTGAGCCCCGGGCTTTCACATCTGACTTAACAAACCACCTGCATGCGCTTTACGCCCAGTAATTCCGATTAACGCTCGCACCCTCCGTATTACCGCGGCTGCTGGCACGGAGTTAGCCGGTGCTTCTTCTGTCGCTAACGTCAAATAATGCAGCTATTAACTACACCACCTTCCTCACGACTGAAAGTGCTTTACAACCCGAAGGCCTTCTTCACACACGCGGCATGGCTGCATCAGGCTTGCGCCCATTGTGCAATATTCCCCACTGCTGCCTCCCGTAGGAGTCTGGACCGTGTCTCAGTTCCAGTGTGGCTGATCATCCTCTCAGACCAGCTAGGGATCGTCGCCTTGGTGAGCCATTACCTCACCAACTAGCTAATCCCACCTAGGCATATCCTGACGCGAGAGGCCCGAAGGTCCCCCTCTTTGGCCCGTAGGCATTATGCGGTATTAGCCATCGTTTCCAATGGTTATCCCCCACATCAGGGCAATTTCCTAGGCATTACTCACCCGTCCGCCGCTCGACGCCGTTATCGTTCCCCGAAGGTTCAGATAACTCGTTTCCGCTCGACTTGCATGTGTTAGGCCTGCCGCCAGCGTTCAATCTGAGCCATGATCAAACTCTTCAATTTAAGATTTTGTTCGGCTCAATGAATACTGAACATTACATAAGTAATGTTTGAATTGACTGTGCTGAATCTTTCGATTCAATGGTCACTTCGTTTCATTGAAACCTAATTTGATACCGCTTTCCGTTAAGAAAGAAACATCTAATTGGATTATCATCAACGAGTGCCCACACAGATTGATAGGTCTATATTGTTAAAGAGCTTGGCTTTCAGTGCCTTAGCACTTAAGCGAGGTGCGTATAATACGCTTTCCACTTTGAAAGTCAACATAAAACTCTAAAATAATTTAGAACTTTATGGTGACTTGCTTATTAAATAAGCAAGTGCGAAATAAAGCCTGGCGATGTCCTACTCTCACATGGGGAAGCCCCACACTACCATCGGCGCTAATTCGTTTCACTTCTGAGTTCGGAATGGAAATCAGGTGGGTCCAAATCGCTATGGTCGCCAAGCAAATTCTTTAATCTGGAAAGCTGTTTTTCGTTCTATTTACACATTCAATGTTCTTGCATTGAGTCCATCAAAACCCCTTGGGTGTTGTATGGTTAAGCCTCACGGGCAATTAGTACAGGTTAGCTCAACGCCTCACAACGCTTACACACCCTGCCTATCAACGTTCTAGTCTCGAACAACCCTTTAGGATACTTAAAGTATCAGGGAAGACTCATCTCAGGGCTCGCTTCCCGCTTAGATGCTTTCAGCGGTTATCGATTCCGAACTTAGCTACCGGGCAATGCGTCTGGCGACACAACCCGAACACCAGAGGTTCGTCCACTCCGGTCCTCTCGTACTAGGAGCAGCCCCCTTCAATCTTCCAACGCCCACGGCAGATAGGGACCGAACTGTCTCACGACGTTCTAAACCCAGCTCGCGTACCACTTTAAATGGCGAACAGCCATACCCTTGGGACCGACTTCAGCCCCAGGATGTGATGAGCCGACATCGAGGTGCCAAACACCGCCGTCGATATGAACTCTTGGGCGGTATCAGCCTGTTATCCCCGGAGTACCTTTTATCCGTTGAGCGATGGCCCTTCCATTCAGAACCACCGGATCACTATGACCTGCTTTCGCACCTGCTCGAATTGTCATTCTCGCAGTCAAGCGGGCTTATGCCATTGCACTAACCTCACGATGTCCAACCGTGATTAGCCCACCTTCGTGCTCCTCCGTTACTCTTTGGGAGGAGACCGCCCCAGTCAAACTACCCACCAGGCACTGTCCGCAACCCCGATTAGGGGTCAACGTTAGAACATCAACACTACAAGGGTGGTATTTCAAGGACGGCTCCACAAATACTGGCGTACTTGCTTCAAAGCCTCCCACCTATCCTACACATGTAGGGTCAATGTTCAGTGCCAAGCTGTAGTAAAGGTTCACGGGGTCTTTCCGTCTAGCCGCGGGTACACTGCATCTTCACAGCGATTTCAATTTCACTGAGTCTCGGGTGGAGACAGCGTGGCCATCATTACGCCATTCGTGCAGGTCGGAACTTACCCGACAAGGAATTTCGCTACCTTAGGACCGTTATAGTTACGGCCGCCGTTTACCGGGGCTTCGATCAAGAGCTTCGACCGAAGTCTAACCCCATCAATTAACCTTCCGGCACCGGGCAGGCGTCACACCGTATACGTCATCTTACGATTTTGCACAGTGCTGTGTTTTTAATAAACAGTTGCAGCCACCTGGTATCTGCGACTCTCGTCAGCTCCATCCGCAAGGGATTTCACCATCAAGAGCGTACCTTCTCCCGAAGTTACGGTACCATTTTGCCTAGTTCCTTCACCCGAGTTCTCTCAAGCGCCTTGGTATTCTCTACCCGACCACCTGTGTCGGTTTGGGGTACGATTCCTTACAATCTGAAGCTTAGAGGCTTTTCCTGGAAGCATGGCATCAATGACTTCACTACCGTAGTAGCTCGACGTCGTGTCTCAGCCTTAAGAAGAGCCGGATTTACCTAACTCCTCAGCCTACGCACTTGAACCTGGACAACCGTCGCCAGGCTCACCTAGCCTTCTCCGTCCCCCCATCGCAATTGTAAGAAGTACGGGAATATTAACCCGTTTCCCATCGACTACGCCTTTCGGCCTCGCCTTAGGGGTCGACTTACCCTGCCCCGATTAACGTTGGACAGGAACCCTTGGTCTTCCGGCGAGGAGGTTTTTCACCCCCTTTATCGTTACTCATGTCAGCATTCGCACTTCTGATACGTCCAGCATGCGTTACCACACACCTTCAACCGCTTACAGAACGCTCCCCTACCCAATGCACAAAGTGCATTGCCGCAGCTTCGGTTTACTACTTAGCCCCGTTACATCTTCCGCGCAGGCCGACTCGACCAGTGAGCTATTACGCTTTCTTTAAATGATGGCTGCTTCTAAGCCAACATCCTGGCTGTCTGAGCCTTCCCACATCGTTTCCCACTTAGTAGTAATTTGGGACCTTAGCTGGCGGTCTGGGTTGTTTCCCTCTCCACGACGGACGTTAGCACCCGCCGTGTGTCTCCCGGATAGTACTTACTGGTATTCGGAGTTTGCAAAGGGTTGGTAAGTCGGGATGACCCCCTAGCCTTAACAGTGCTCTACCCCCAGTAGTATTCGTCCGAGGCGCTACCTAAATAGCTTTCGGGGAGAACCAGCTATCTCCAGGTTTGATTGGCCTTTCACCCCTAGCCACAAGTCATCCGCTAATTTTTCAACATTAGTCGGTTCGGTCCTCCAATTGATGTTACTCAATCTTCAACCTGCCCATGGCTAGATCACCTGGTTTCGGGTCTATATCCAGCGACTGAGTCGCGCAGTTAACACTCGCTTTCGCTACGGCTCCCCTAGATGGTTAACCTTGCCACTGAATATAAGTCGCTGACCCATTATACAAAAGGTACGCAGTCACACCACGAAGGTGCTCCTACTGCTTGTACGTACACGGTTTCAGGTTCTATTTCACTCCCCTCACAGGGGTTCTTTTCGCCTTTCCCTCACGGTACTGGTTCACTATCGGTCAGTCAGTAGTATTTAGCCTTGGAGGATGGTCCCCCCATATTCAGACAGGATATCACGTGTCCCGCCCTACTCGATTTCACTTTATATGCGTTGCCGGTTACGGGGCTATCACCCTGTATCGCACAACTTTCCAGAAGTTTCACCTGACGCATAAAAAGCTTAAGGGCTAGTCCAATTTCGCTCGCCGCTACTTTCGGAATCTCGGTTGATTTCTTTTCCTCGGGGTACTTAGATGTTTCAGTTCCCCCGGTTCGCCTCGCTGCGCTATGTATTCACGCAGCGATACTTACTTATGTAAGTGGGTTTCCCCATTCGGAAATCCCAGACTCAAATGGTTTTTACTACCTAATCTGGGCTTATCGCAAGTTAATACGTCCTTCATCGCCTCTGACTGCCAAGGCATCCACCGTGTACGCTTAGTCACTTAACCATACAACCCGAAGGAGTTTCGAGTTGATGTTCAAATCACCAAAGTTGTCTCTCATTATTTGAATGAGCGAGAGACATATCGATTTTGCCGGACTCAATTTCGAATAATCACTGTAAAAGTGATATTCCCAAGAACACTTGAATGTGTTTTTTGGTGTTTGTCTTAAAGACAAACATTGAGAACTTTACAAACAAACTTAAAAGTTTGTTTTGTCAGCTTTCCAAATTGTTAAAGAGCTAATCACTTCTTATGAAGTAACCATTTTTAAAAACTCTCAAGAGAGAATGTTTAAAGATGGTATCCCGTAGGGGAGTCGAACCCCTGTTACCGCCGTGAAAGGGCGGTGTCCTAGGCCTCTAGACGAACGGGACACTGCTATTTGTTTCCACTTTAAAAAGCAGAACCAAACTTCGAAGATATTAGAATATCTTCATCTCTTTTACTTATAAACCGTATCAATCTGTGTGGACACTCATCGTGAGTAATCATTGTTTAAGGAGGTGATCCAGCGCCAGGTTCCCCTAGCGCTACCTTGTTACGACTTCACCCCAGTCATGAACCACAAAGTGGTAAGCGTCCTCCCGAAGGTTAAACTACCTACTTCTTTTGCAGCCCACTCCCATGGTGTGACGGGCGGTGTGTACAAGGCCCGGGAACGTATTCACCGTGGCATTCTGATCCACGATTACTAGCGATTCCGACTTCATGGAGTCGAGTTGCAGACTCCAATCCGGACTACGACGCACTTTTTGGGATTCGCTCACTATCGCTAGCTTGCTGCCCTCTGTATGCGCCATTGTAGCACGTGTGTAGCCCTACTCGTAAGGGCCATGATGACTTGACGTCGTCCCCACCTTCCTCCGGTTTATCACCGGCAGTCTCCCTGGAGTTCCCGACATTACTCGCTGGCAAACAAGGATAAGGGTTGCGCTCGTTGCGGGACTTAACCCAACATTTCACAACACGAGCTGACGACAGCCATGCAGCACCTGTCTCAGAGTTCCCGAAGGCACCAATCCATCTCTGGAAAGTTCTCTGGATGTCAAGAGTAGGTAAGGTTCTTCGCGTTGCATCGAATTAAACCACATGCTCCACCGCTTGTGCGGGCCCCCGTCAATTCATTTGAGTTTTAATCTTGCGACCGTACTCCCCAGGCGGTCTACTTAACGCGTTAGCTCCGAAAGCCACGGCTCAAGGCCACAACCTCCAAGTAGACATCGTTTACGGCGTGGACTACCAGGGTATCTAATCCTGTTTGCTCCCCACGCTTTCGCATCTGAGTGTCAGTATCTGTCCAGGGGGCCGCCTTCGCCACCGGTATTCCTTCAGATCTCTACGCATTTCACCGCTACACCTGAAATTCTACCCCCCTCTACAGTACTCTAGTCTGCCAGTTTCAAATGCTATTCCGAGGTTGAGCCCCGGGCTTTCACATCTGACTTAACAAACCACCTGCATGCGCTTTACGCCCAGTAATTCCGATTAACGCTCGCACCCTCCGTATTACCGCGGCTGCTGGCACG
Source organism: Vibrio sp. K4 (assembly GCF_051122595.1). Classification (NCBI taxonomy): domain Bacteria; kingdom Pseudomonadati; phylum Pseudomonadota; class Gammaproteobacteria; order Vibrionales; family Vibrionaceae; genus Vibrio; species Vibrio sp. K4. The sequence goes on along the minus strand of NZ_CP178577.1, from coordinate 3,601,212 downwards.
GAGTTAGCCGGTGCTTCTTCTGTCGCTAACGTCAAATAATGCAGCTATTAACTACACTACCTTCCTCACGACTGAAAGTGCTTTACAACCCGAAGGCCTTCTTCACACACGCGGCATGGCTGCATCAGGCTTGCGCCCATTGTGCAATATTCCCCACTGCTGCCTCCCGTAGGAGTCTGGACCGTGTCTCAGTTCCAGTGTGGCTGATCATCCTCTCAGACCAGCTAGGGATCGTCGCCTTGGTGAGCCATTACCTCACCAACTAGCTAATCCCACCTAGGCATATCCTGACGCGAGAGGCCCGAAGGTCCCCCTCTTTGGCCCGTAGGCATTATGCGGTATTAGCCATCGTTTCCAATGGTTATCCCCCACATCAGGGCAATTTCCTAGGCATTACTCACCCGTCCGCCGCTCGACGCCGTTATCGTTCCCCGAAGGTTCAGACAACTCGTTTCCGCTCGACTTGCATGTGTTAGGCCTGCCGCCAGCGTTCAATCTGAGCCATGATCAAACTCTTCAATTTAAGATTTTGTTCGGCTCAATGAATACTGAACATTACATAAGTAATGTTTGAATTGACTGTGCTGAATCTTTCGACTCAATGGTCACTTCGTATCATTGAAACCTAATTTGATACCGCTTTCCGTTAAGAAAGAAACATCTAATTGGATTATCATCAACGAGTGCCCACACAGATTGATAGGTCTATATTTTTAAAGAACTTTTCTAACTAACTCACCGCCTCAGCGCCTTGTCGTTAGGGGTGCGTATCTTACGCTTCCCAATTTGAGAGTCAAGCATTTTTTCAAATTCTTTTTTCTCTCTTCCCGACTCGCTGTGTGACTTTCGTCTCACTCCGTGTCGGTGGATGCGCAGTATAGGGAATCCAGAAATGAGCGCAACCCTTTTTTTGAAAAAAACATTCCAAGCGGTTACTTATCCATCAAATGCGTAATATCTGCATATTTCTTCGTCACATTTGAGACATATCACAGCAATTGGTTGGAAAAACACCAACCATATACGTAAGATTCATGTGTCTATTTTGTTAATAGGCAGCCAATCTCTTTATCATCTATATGTAGTAATCAAAATGACGTCTAAAAAAAATCTGATCTTGTGTGCTGGGTTGGCGGTCATTGGGGGAATCATCTTCTCTCAGTTACCTGTGCCACCTGCCTTGAGCTTTGTTATCGGTGTTGTCGCTACTGCTTTTCTTTTTTCACTTTCTAGCAAAACACCTGTTCTTCAATCTTCGGATTCCGATCCTTCAACTAAAACGCTGTATGTCGGCAACCTTCCTTATAAGGCAAATGAGAGTCACGTTCGTGATTTGTTTGCTGAGTATGGTCAGGTTTATGCAGTACGCTTAATGAAAGATAAGCGCACTGGTAAAAGAAGAGGGTTCGGTTTTGTAGTGATGGCTGCGGCAGATGCAAAACCTGCTATCGCTAAACTCAATGAGAAGGAATATATGGATCGTACGCTTAAAGTACGTATCGCTAACGACCCTAAACACCCGGATGGCGGTAAACCTGAACAGGATTAAATCCTAAGTTCGCCAAACAGGTATTCAGTGCATCTTCTTGCCAAGGAGGTGCACTGGCATAAATCTTCTTGCTCCCCTCCTCTTTACTCTCTTCCTTCATATCACTTGTTAGTAATGCCTTTACTCGACGAGCAATGGCCTCACCAGAATCAACTAACGTAACCTCTCCACCTAACGCTTGATGGATTTCGTCTTTTATTAGAGGAAAGTGAGTACAACCTAGCACTGCAACGTCCACTTTATTACGCAGTGGGAGAAGAATGCTTTCCAGCTCTGGAAGAGAGATGCTTTCACCACGTAGCTTTTCTTCTGCCATATCCACTAATCGAGTAGAGCCTAATAACTCGACTGGTTTACCTTGGGCAAAGTCGCGGATAAGTTCATGGGTATATTGACGAGTTACGGTCGCAGGCGTAGCAATGAGTCCTACACCTTGAGAAGCGAGTAACGAGGCAGGCTTAATAGCAGGCACCACACCGACAACTGGAATAGATAGATTCGCACGCAGTGATGGCAGCACTATGGTACTTGCTGTATTGCAGGCGATGACGACAATGTCAGCTTGATGCTCTTCGACCAATGCTGCCACCAGCTTATTAACGCGAATAATCAGCACATCTTGATCGAGTTCGCCATACGGATAGGCTTCGTTATCGAACAGATACAAGTAATCCATGTGTGGTAGAAGTCGGTGGATTTCTTGGAAGACCGATAGCCCTCCGACACCGGAATCAAACACTAGGACTTTTTTCTTACTTGATGTTCGCACGAGTCTTACCTGCAAATTAGAGACTCGGCGATCATACTGGTTAGATTTGTTTTGGCAATGCTTTGGCTTGGTATCTTTGATGGCTGAATCGCTCCCCTATTTCCACTTCAAGCTTAGTCAATTCTATATGTCCTTGAAATGATGGGGTTGATGTCACCAATGTATGGAATTCTCCATCTTCTCCGCAGGGGTCAATATGACCGGGCAATGACTCAATCAGCGTTTTGTCATACCAACGCCCACACCACTCGGGCGGCAACACCTCTCCATCGGTGGTAATTAACATGGTTTGAATACCACGCTCGACAATTTCAAATGCCAATGCCTTGCTCTCTTCCCCCAGTAATGGGAATACGCACTCCCAACCGGCAGGTTCAATATAGCTGCGACGATAGTCTGCAATGCCATTACAGAACATATCGCCAAACGCGACCGCTTCTACATTCAGTCCGCTGCTTTGTAATGCATTAACGATAGTTGATTGATAAATGTCGTTACTCGGGAACACTTCAGGCAGTTCGATAGTTATGAGCGGAAGGCCAAGTAAGTCTGCCTGCATTTGCACGACCTCAAGCGGGGTTGCTTGGAAAGGCACTTCTTCATCTACATAGGTGGTATACAAACCAACTACCTGATAGTGCGGGTTTTCGTTTAGTCGCTCTAACGCTAACGTGGAGTCTTTTCCACTCGACCAACTGATCACGACACGTTTCGGTTCTGTCATCTTTTTTCCTTGTTACCTATTTCCACCCGGACCTGACTCACAATAAGAAAGACCGCCGATATGGCGGTCTTATTGGAATCAATTAGAAGCGGTAATCCGCAGAGACAAAGTACTGACGACCCGGTGTAGCGTAACCCGTGTACATCTCGTAATCTTTATCAAAAGCGTTACTTAGTTTCGCATTCACATCCCAGTTTTGGTTCACCGCATAAGACGCAGTGAAGTTCCATAGGCTGTAACTCGGCAGTCTTGTGTTGCCATTAAAGCGTTCACCTTGGTAAAGGTACTGTGAACCCAACGTCCATTGGTCAAACGTCGCGTAAGCGTTCCACTTAGCACCACGCTTAGAGCGGTATGCTAGTTGGGTATCTTCTGCACCAGACTTATCGACAGGGTCTTTATAATCTAGGTAGAACTCATGAGATACGATATCTGTATCGAGTTTCACTTCTAGTTCGACACCCTTGATCTCGGCTTCACCCACGTTTTGCATACCAAAGCCTTCCCAAATCAACATGTTTTCAATTTGGTTGTAGTAACCCGTCACCGTCCAATCAACAATTGATACGCCTCCAGAGACAGAAATCTCCGTGTTTTCTGACTCTTCCGGTTTTAGGTTTGGCATTTCGTAACCCGGGTAGTACAAGTCAACAAAACTCGGCGCGCGGAAGGCGGTACCATGGCTAAGCGTTAACTCGTAACCTTCGTAAAACGTCCAACCCGCAGCAGTTTGCCACGTGGTGTTGTTACCAAACTGGTTGTTGTCGTCATTACGTACGCTTGCTTCTAATGTCCATACGTCATAAGCGTATTGAGCAATAGCGCTAACACCGAAGTTGGTTCTTGGGTTCTTTTCTGGATCGTAACTCTGAGAAGGTCCCCAATCACTTGGTGCAATGTAGCCCTTCGCGAGCTTCTCTGTACGGTAATCCAAACCACCACCAACACTGAGTTCCTCGGTAACACTGTACGAGTTCAACCAAATCGCATTGAACTGCTCAATAGCAACGTGATCGCCCGCCGTTTTGCTTTGACCTGATTTGTGGTCGTAGTTGTCTTGTTGACCATAAGCCAACTTCAATTCAGATGAGTAAACGTCTTTGTTGTATTCCAACGACAAGTCGGCGCCGACATACTCTACTTCACCCGTTTTCTTCTCGTGCTTATCAACCGTGCCCCAAGCTGGGTTGCCATAGCTACTATTGTCGTAGTCATATTCATTGTTGTAAGCACTCAACCCAACGTAACCAGATAAGTTATCAGAGAAGTTTTGTTGGTAGCCTAGTTTAAGGTTGAGCGTTTCAAAGCCATGCTCATCACCATCGTTCACACCTGGCAGAGGTTTAACATTAAAACCATCTGTTTTCTCGTAACCGAGCACGCCCTTAAAGTGTTTACCGTCACCTACGGGCTTAGAGACAACAAACGTGCCTTTCTTGTGATTATCCGATCCATAGCCGACCGATACACGGCTCGCGTCATTATCAATGTCTGCACGAGTAATAATGTTGATTACGCCAGAGATCGCTTCTGAACCATAGATAGAGGCACGTGCACCACGAATGTAGTCGATACGTTCGATAGAGTTGATTGGAAATTGGTTAAAGTCGATACCCCCCATGATTGCACGAGGCATACGAACCCCATCAACCAAAACGAGTACTTGAGACGAGCTACCACCTCGAACGTAGATGGATGCAGATTGACCACGCCCACCGTACTGAGCAACTTCAACACTCGGCAGTGTACGGAACACATCAAACAAGCTATCAGCTTGAAGGCGTTTGATATCTTCTTTGGTTACCGTAACGGTTTGTGCGAGAACCGCACCATCAACTTGTTTGAATCGGTTTGCAGTAACGACAACCGTTTCGTCTGCCGAGGCTTCTTGGGCCTGTAAATAAAAGGTAGGTGAAAGCAGCGATGCACACGTGATCGCAAGAAATGTTTTTCTCATTGTATTGTCCTAAGTCGCGTAATTCCTACTGAGCCCTACTCGTATTGAGCAGTCCAGTGCTGTGGCTCAGTTGCTGGCAGGTATTCGGACTTAAGAGCGAGGTTACACCATCCTACTTGCTCGACTTCCCACATAAACTAATGCAGTGTCTTGATGAGCGTTCGTTCTCTTTTACCGCTGCGCGTCACAGACTTACAGTTGGGAAAGAATACGTTTAAAAAATAGATTAGATAAGGATAAAGCCTTTAAGAATGGGAGCTAGTGCGTCTAAAACTGAAAATATCTGCCCAATCCGTATCACTGTCTAAATTTTTCACATTCTCTTATGGTCTGTCTAACTTTTTATTCAATTAGACCATTGAGAATCATGAGATTCGCGTTCTTACTTTCCCTGCAACATAGACGGACAGAAAACCTAAACCTGCCAAAAAAATCGATTTTAATCAAAACCAACTTGATTACCAGTTTAATCTATTGAAATTAAATAAAGTTGTTTATGAAATTTATTAATAGTAACTATTCAGGGGGCAATTGGAGATAAAATTAGAAATCGGGAATTAGTACCACTCATAACTCTTAAGCGATGATTATAAATAATATAAGTGCTATCAGTGGAGAAAATATGGCGACCTTATAGTAACCAAGCCATTTATCTGTCGACTTAAAATGTTTGTTTAAGCGACTCTTCATTGCTATAATTTCAGTATTTAACTCATCTGGGTACTCAGCTTCTTTTCCATCAATAGAGCTAAATACAAGATCTTTAGCTTTCTCCAATGATTCATACTTATTCTTTTGACTTTTAAGCAATCCGTACATAAGCAGAATCGTAACAATAACTCCGATTACTAGCAGGACAAAAACTAGTGCGTCTAACTGACCCTTTTGCATAATTGCGGCTAATGCCATAACAGAGGCTGGGACGGAAAAAAGCTTAAAAACAATGTCACTAGTCAGATTAGTTAATTTTTCAGATAGCTCAATTTCAGCTTCAGCAACTTCTTTTTTAGCCTTATGAAACGAAAAACCACTTAAGTAAGTAGACAGATTATTCTGATATAAAGCAACGAATGCTCCCCAAGAATCAATCAATTTGTTAAAGGCTTCATCTGGGGCATAACCTCCACCTAAAAATTCATGCAATGAAGCATAAAAAACACTCAGTTTATCACTGTAGTGCATATTCAATTCGGATTCGGCTGAAGTCAACTCATTCAAAAGAGAGAAATTAATGTCTTTCGATAGTAAATTTTCAGAAATACTTACACTTAAAACTATAGGTGTTCGATGTTCACCTGAGAGATAAACTAAAGTCCGAGAATCACCCATTTTTTCATCATGATAATGAGCTAAGTTTTCAAGTTTAGCTACACTTCTAATTAGTAATTTCAGCCGGCTAAAAATATCATCGTAATCAGATTCTATTGAGTTAGTTGAATAATATAAATCTTCATCGAATAAATAAAATTCAGGCAATTCAACATCTTCAGAATAAGAAAATGTCAAGTTATCAAGAAAAGCATTTAAGTTTTGGTAAAATTGAGATTCATTAGTTCTAGGCGTTCGAAAAGTTAACTCAATTTCTTGGTCTATATAATCATTAAAATTGACTAAATTTCCATCAATATCACTACCATTTATCTCACGCAGGTATTCACATTGCTCAAGAATTTCAGCTATACCCTCAGTAACATGAACAGAGCAACTAAACACAGGCCGATTAAAGCTATGCTGAGATGCTGCTCTGCGTAACTGAACTAAAGGATAAAAAGACACTGGTTGCTACCCATTAATTTGCTGATTTAGTTTATCAATCAGATCTTGTGGAAGATCCTTGATTATAACTTTAGCTCCATCGAAGTAAACCCTTGCACTGGGATTACCACCTATATCTTCCTTATCAAATTCTAGGTGTAAATCGTCACCTTTGTAGACTAAATGAGTCATTGTTTTGAGTTTTGTCTTATTAACAGGGAACTCAGGTGGAACACCACTTTCTTCGCGGTTTAAATATGTAACAAACTCATCAGCATATCTATCAGCCTGCTCTTCATCATCGGTAGGAAAAAAACGTCGGGCGATTCCTTCGATATCAGGTAAAGTTGCTGGTTCATTAGATTCAGCTTTTTGTTCCAGATAAACGGTCAACGCTCTTTTTAAGTTTGGAGCATGCGCTTTCAAATCTTCTTTAGACTCGAAAAAACCAACACTTTCATCAACAGCCGCTTGAGTTGCTTTTGCTGAAGGTGCACCAGCTTTACATCCCATCGCCTGAATGAAATATCCAGCTGCTGACTGACTTGTTTGTGGACTAACAAAACTTAAATACGTAGAGTCCTGACGTTCAATATCATCAGTGTTTTGATAGGCGTTGTATTTAGAAAAATTAATTTTAATTGCTTGATGAAGCTTACTTAAATCAATGTATTCAAGATCTTCCACACCGAGTGTATCGGAGAATGCGAATCCTGACTTTTGCTTGATCATCGCAGCTAAATAGAATCTAACTCCATCACTCTCATAATCCGAAAATAAGATATGTCCACCAGTAGCGAATGCAACCCCGGTAGCTTCTCGAAATAACTCCTGCATGACTGACTTTGATAGAACCATGAAGTCTTCATCACTAACATCTTCTAGTTCTGAGTATTCATAAAATGAATCGGGTACACTTCCAGAGGCCTCATCGTCCCGAAAAACCCCATATCTGGCACTGTTATTCTTTCTTCCATAAATATTAACAACGCCAGCAATTACATTCTGTACACTCTCATTATCTACAGGTAGAAGGGATTGTCGGTAATGCAATGGTTGAGGTTCTTCATTTTTTTCTTTTATCAATTCATGCACAACAGCTCGATGAATAGTGATTGCCATGTAAAGTCCTTGAAGATAATTATAAATATGCAATCGTCTTACTATATAAAAGCCACACGAGAGAGTAAATGAGACCCGCTTACATTTTTTGCACTTTACACATAAAAACAAAGATTAAGAATTGCCTACTTTTTCATAACTTTCCCTGAAGTATTATCCATCCGGTACTGTGAGATCGTTCCGTCCAAGATGTGTTTTATTACTTCAACTACTGTCGCCAGTGGTACATTAAACCACTCTCTAGGCTTGTAGCCCTGTCCATCATGTCCTTTGAGGGTGATATTCAGTCGCTGGTATCCTAAGAAACCATGAACTAAAGTCTCTAGCTTATGAGCATCTATGTTGTAGCATTCGGTTGTCATTACTACGCAAACAGGCGCTTCCAAAAACGTACGATCTTTCTCTGCATGTTTAATACGGTCTTCTACACTACCTTCGGTGAACCCAATTTTGTAAAGGTTCGCCTTATAGGTTGCTAGAACACTATCTGAACTCTTAGTAGCAAGCACATATACCAACCCGGTAGGAACTGGGTTACTGTCAGGCTCAAGCAATACTCCCTCACGATTAACTTTACATCCATGATCGTCACGAACTAATCCGTGTGTCAAAGACTGAAACAGCATATGTAGCTCTGTGCCATTTTCGAAGACCAAATGCAGCCTCGCATTGTAGCTACTGTAACCTTCCAGTCTTTCTCCAGCAGAATGAACATACCCCATCAAGCCATTAAGAATAAAAAAATCACCAACCTGTATTTTTAGCTCATGGCGAATAGTGAAAATGTCAGGGGCATCAAACTCTAGCAGATCATCATCATCGTCAAAGATATCATCCAAAGACGTAACTAATTCAGACTTATCTATTTCAGATGAGGGTGTTGATTCTTGAACTTCGTAGGTTGAAGAGCCGACAGATTCAATTGATGGTATATATGATGACTCATCAGCTAACAGGCCATAAGAATCAAACTCTTTTAAAGATTCTCTCTTTTCACCGTTTGATTTAAAGGCTTTTAAACGCCTGGCCAAACGCTTTTCATCGAATGAATCCGCATCACTAGCTGGTATCCGTCCATTCTTTTCAAAGAATGTTGTAATTTCCTCAAATTGGCTCGCGATTAGGTTACCAGCAGGTGCTTTTGCCTTTAAAGGAGCTACATCAAGTAGCCCCAAGTCATCATCTTCAGGAAAAATATCATCTAAGTCTCGCTTTGGCGTTTTCTTAGAAGAACGTAAACAAATCACACCTTATCCCTCTTGTTTTGCCATTCTCTGTTGCTTCATCTTGCGAATATAAGCAAGCACCTCCGCATAACGGACTTCAATAGGATCAGATGCAGTTAATGATGGTTCTCGTTGATGTTCTTTACTGAAAGCTTTAATTCTAGGCCATAGCATCACAGCTTCTTCTTCTGAGACTTTGGCTTGACTGGCTCTTACCGTCTCTTGAATCGTCTTCAACATTGCTGCATTTACAGACTTAGATAATATTTCATAAGCACCATGAAACGGGTTTACAGCATCTATCGGCTTTGTTGCGTAATTCGAGGGAACTAAATCAGAAGGTTGCGATCTGATCGGCTAAGTAAGTTAATTATCCTAGTCTCATGCCGAAACCTCGCTACAAAACAACGAACTGGAAACAGTACAACAAAGCCTTAATCAACCGTGGTTCACTCACTTTCTGGATTGATGAAGAAGCCATTCGCCAGTGGAAGCAGAGCAAACAAGATAAACGAGGTAGACCTCGTCAGTTCAGCGACTTAGCCATTACTACTGCGCTTATGGTGAAACGAGTTTTCTCAATGCCGTTGAGAGCATTGCAAGGGTTTATCGATTCTGTTTTTTCATTGGCTAACGTCCCTATAGTCTGCCCACATTACAGTTGTATCAGTCGAAGAGCTAAGCAAGTCGAGGTTTCATTTAAACCAAAAAGTAGAGGTGCAATACAGCATCTAGCTATTGATGCAACAGGTCTCAAGGTTTATGGCGAAGGTGAGTGGAAGGTCAAGAAGCATGCTACTGACGGGAAGCGTAGAGTCTGGAGAAAGTTGCATTTAGCGGTAGACACCAGCACTCACGAAATCGTCGCGGCAGAACTGAGTTTATCTAATGTTACCGATGCAGAAGTCCTTCCTAACTTGCTCAAGCAAACACGCCGAAGAATTATCGAGATATCTGGCGATGGCGCTTATGACACAAGGGATTGCTACGATGCCATACGGTTCAAGCGAGCTGTTCCACTCATCCCTCCAAGAGAAGGGGCAGCCTTCTGGGAGAATGGTCACCCTAGGAATTTAGCGGTAGGTTGCAAAAAGCTCTACGGCTCCAACAATAAGTGGAAAAAGCGGTACGGCTATCATAAACGGTCACTATCAGAGACAGCAATGCATCGAGTGAAGCAGTTGTTAGGTGGGCGATTAAGTCTGAGAAACTACAATGCTCAGGTTGGTAAAACTTACGCCATGATTAAAGCGCTGAACAAACTTACAGGGCTTGGTATGCCCGAAACTCAGTGCATTGTATAAGAATCAATCAATTGCAAGCGGTTTGGTTCTCTGACCGAATTACGCAACAAAGCCCCCGATCAGATCGTAACTTTCGGATTTAGTTCCATCGAATTACGCAACAAAGCCGAAACAAAGCCCGGTCTCACCCCAAGAATTACGGACAATTATTTAAACCTGCATCTTCAAGTTGAGCTGGTATAATTTATTTAGATTATTGTAGTATCCATATACTACCCAATGTAAATAAAAACAATTAATATATACAAGATTTTGTAGCTATTTATAGAATTTATTTCACCGAAGATGCCGACGCTTTCTTTAAAATTACAAAATCTTGATGTAACTGAGGCAGGTTATTTTTATTACTCGTCACGGAATTTATTAGATAATTAGGTAAAGAATGACCTATATAATTATACGTTAACATAAAGGAGAGCACGCTATGCGTTATTCATTTATTTCCACTTTGATTTTGACGATATTTTCTCTATCTGCTAATGCCACGACTAATAAACATATTATTGGTACTAATATTGGCTATGGAGGTGTAAATTACGGCGCACCAACAAGTGAAGAATCTGGAGATATGTTCCTCGGTGAGATTTATTATAGATATATGACAATGCATAATTTCGGTATTGAAGCTGGTTATAAAGGCGCGATTGATGGTATTGGTTCGGCAATCGTTAACCAGATTTCTCAAATCTCTGATGCTAGTTTCTCAGGTCTCCGTTTGAGTGGCTATGGGAGCTACCCATTGAGTTCAGGATTCGAACTCTACGGTAAAGCCGGCGTTACATACTATACTCTTGAGTATACATATAAAGTAAATGATCAAACTAAAAACATCGACCATGCTACCATCGGTGGAGAAGTGGCAGGCGGTATTGGTTGGAGTTATAGATATTTCGGCTTAAACGTAGAATATGTATATTCAAAAAACAGTGACTTTGACTCAAGCGGTCTAATGTTTGGAGCTCAATTTCGGTTTTAGAGCTCTGTCGCATGTCAGGGAACTAAAAATATCATATAGTGCTCAAATTTGTATTTTTAAATTAAATAGAGCACTTTATGGACTTATTTGACTATCAACAATTTTCTATGTTTGAAGACCGATTTATTTACACTCACAGACTGAACCTTAAGCATTAAGTCGGCTTTGTTGCGTAATTCAGACGAGAAACCAAACCTCCTAAAGTTGAGCGACTGTTATACAATATACTGAGTTTCAGGCATACCAAGCCCTGTAAGTTTGTTCAGTGCTTTGATCATGGCGTAAGTCTCGCCAACCTGAGCGTTGTAATTTCTTAGACTTAATTTCCCACCTAGCAACTGTTTTACTCGGTACATTGCGGTCTCTGACAGAGAGCGCTTATGATAGCCATACCGCTTTTTCCACTTCTTGTTGGAGCCGTAGAGCTTCTGGCAACCTACCGCTAAGTTACGAGGATGCCCTTGTTCCCAGAAGGCTGCTCCTTCTCTTGGCGGGATGAGCGGAACAGCTCGCTTGATCCGTATGGCATCATGGCAATTCCTTGTGTCATAAGCGCCATCGCCTGATATCTCAATGATTTTACGACGTGTTTGCTTGAGTAAGTTGGGGAGCACTTCGGCATCAGTTACGTTAGATAAGCTCAGCTCTGCTGCGACTATTTCGTGGGTGCTTGTATCTACCGCGATATGCAGCTTACGCCAGACTCTTCGCTTCCCATCAGTTCCATGCTTCTTGACCTTCCATTCACCTTCGCCATAAACCTTGAGGCCAGTGGCATCAATGGCCAGATGTTGTATTGCTCCTCTGGTTTTGGTTTTAAATGAAACTTCAACTTCCTTAGCTCGGCGGCTTATACAGGTGTAGTGCGGGCAAACAAGCGGGATGTTAGCCAGCTTAAATACGGAGTCTAGAAAACCTTGCAGCGCTCTCAAGGGCATAGAGAAAACGCGTTTCACCATCAGTGCGGTAGTAATGGCTAAGTCGCTGAATCGGCGAGGTCTACCACGCTTGCCTTGTTTGTTTTGCTTCCACTCAGCTATCGCTTCCTCATCAATCCAAAAGGTCAGAGAACCACGGTTGATTAAGGATTTATTGTACTGCTTCCAGTTAGTTGTTTTGTAACGAGGTTTAGGCATGAGGCTACGACGATTGATGGGCGTAGCCGCTCAGATCGTAGTTTCTTGATTTAGTTCCATCGAATTACGCAACAAAGCCCATTAAGTCCTGCATAAATCCCGCCTAACGTGATATTTTCCTTGATCTACTCTGTTCGGACTTTCTCGTGTTATAAGTATATAGCTAGAGGTCCATTCAAGTTTTCCACCTATTTCTAACCAGGCTTTGTGGCTGACACTTTCAAATATGGGTAACATTTTCATGGTGCATAACATAATCCTGATTATAGATAAATAAACTTCAATGATCACGGGTTACCGATTTTTATTTAAAATTAAAATGTCAGAGCTGTAAACTCCACCATTCCCAACATTTTTATCAATCACAAAGCCACTTATATTGTTGTTATTTTTACCATAAATATTAGCTTGAATTTTACCGTAAAATAATTTAGACCCGTTATCGATAGATTCAAGCACCGCAGTTAACTGACCATTAGTTATGTATACATCACTGCATTTTAAAAATGGAAAACCGCCATAATCAACAAAACATGTTTCATTGTTTAGATCAAAGCTAATGTCAATAATGCTAGCTCTTGCTCCAGGAGTCCGGCGGAAATAATATTTTCCTGAATAAATTCCATTTAATTTATTTTGGGAGGTTCTGTTTTCATAGATTGAAATATAAGTATAATCTATACTTGGATCGTCAATTTCTGAAGATACGGCGACTTCTGCAATAAAACCGATGATACTATTATCCTCATCATAAATTGATTGTGAGCGTTCGCTTATTATTCTTTGGTCACTTATAGGGATTACTTTAAACTCATTGCCTAAAAGAGCAATGCTAAATCCATTACCATTAAATTTATTGTTATTACTTTGAGTAATCTCTCTTGAAGAGAAAGTGTTATTATTGGTGTCGTAAACATCAATTGAGAAGTGCTTACTCAAAAAATCAGTAACTTCTATGTTTACAGCGTTACTGGTTACACCATCTTTGTTAGCAAAAATTTCAACGATTCCAGAGTTAATCGCATTTAAAACTCCTTTATTTGTAACTGTTGCTATATTAGTATCTTCTGATTTCCAAGTTACGGACTCTGTTACAGGAAAGGATGTATCATCGCTAAATATCGCGGTTGCAGTTAAAGTTTGTGTTTGCCCTTTAGCTAATGAGGCTGCACTTGGAGTTATTTGAATTGAAGTGATGATTGCATCAGTAACTTCTATGTTTACAGCGTTACTGGCTACACCATCTTTGTTAGCAAAAATTTCAACGATTCCAGAGTTAATCGCATTTAAAACTCCTTTATTTGTAACTGTTGCTATATTAGTATCTTCTGATTTCCAAGTTACGGACTCTGTTACAGGAAAGGATGTATCATCGCTAAATATCGCGGTTGCAGTTAAAGGTTGTGTTTGCCCTTTAGCTAATGAGGCTGCACTTGGAGTTATTTGAATTGAAGTGATGATTGCATCAGTAACTTCTATGTTTACAGCGTTACTGGTTACACCATCTTTGTTAGCAAAAATTTCAACGATTCCAGAGTTAATCGCATTTAAAACTCCTTTATTTGTAACTGTTGCTATATTAGTATCTTCTGATTTCCAAGTTACGGACTCTGTTACAGGAAAGGATGTATCATCGCTAAATATCGCGGTTGCAGTTAAAGGTTGTGTTTGCCCTTTAGCTAATGAGGCTGCACTTGGAGTTATTTGAATTGAAGTGATGATTGCATCAGTAACTTCTATGTTTACAGCGTTACTGGTTACACCATCTTTGTTAGCAAAAATTTCAACGATTCCAGAGTTAATCGCATTTAAAACTCCTTTATTTGTAACTGTTGCTATATTAGTATCTTCTGATTTCCAAGTTACGGATTCTGTTACAGGAAAGGATGTATCATCGCTAAATATCGCGGTTGCAGTTAAAGGTTGTGTTTGCCCTTTAGCTAATGAGGCTGCACTTGGAGTTATTTGAATTGAAGTGATAATTGCATCAGTAACTTCTATGTTTACAGCGTTACTATGAACATTTCCTATTGATGCTTGTATTTTTGATGACCCTATATCTTTTCCTTTTGCTTCACCTTTACTATCAATAGCTAAAACATTTGACGCTTCACTTTTCCAAATTACATCTTTTGTTACATCAACACTTGAATTGTCTAAATAAATAGCAGTAGCTATGAATTTAATGCAATTTCCTTTTGCTATTGAATACGAACTAATGCCTTTAGTTTTTGGTGAAAAAGTTATTTGAATAGATCTTATTTCATTTTCTTTAACATTATTCAATGAATTATCTTCTGAATTGCAGCCGTTTATGATTAAGCTAATAAAAATCAAGAAAACATATCTTTTTTTTATGGGCATTTAATTAAACCTTGATTGGTAATTGTTACTGTCATTATAATAAACCTCTATATAACTTCGATTCTCTTGACATATAGAAGCTAATTCAGGAATAAACCACCTCATAGAGTCTACCAATTAATTTGCAGACAAAAGCGGGGATGAATGTAATGATAAGCTGTGTTAGCTCTTGCGACGTAACCCTTCTACATTTGCCGCTTTCATTGCTGCAAACACCATATCTGGAGTTACAGTTCGAGGTTCGTTGTGGATGGTCTCACCTTCTGCACATGAAGCTTCAGCCACTGCCAATAAATCTTCATCGGATACATTTTCTAAACCGATTTGAGACAGAGTCGTTGGCAAGCCAACTTTTTCGCAGAAGTCATAAACAGTTGCGATGGTCTGTGCTGGTTTATCAGTAAGGAATAGAGAAGAAAGCAAACCAAATGCGACTTTTTCACCATGCAAAAACACATGTGTTGGCTCCAATACTGTTAAACCATTATGAATCGCATGAGAAGCAGCAAGACCACCACTTTCGAAACCTAATCCACTAAGCAACGTATTTGCTTCCACAACACGTTCGAGCGCTGGAGTAACCACACCTTGTTCATTCGATGTTTTAGCTATTACGCCGTATTCAAGCAAAGTGTCGTAACACAAACGTGCTAACGCATATGCTGACAATGAACCCATATAACCTGTCATATTCGAGGCAAAACTTTGCTGGCATGATTCTGCTTCAAACCATGTTGCTAGCGCATCACCGATCCCAGCTATAAGGAATCGAACAGGTGCCTTGGCAATAATTTGTGTGTCGACCAAGACAAGATTCGGATTTTGAGGCAGGAAAAGATAACGCTTAAACTCTCCTTCTTGAGTGTAAATAACGGATAGTGCACTGCATGGTGCATCGCTCGCTGCCAAAGTCGGCACAATTGCCACAGGGACTCTCGCTTCATACGAGGTTGCTTTTGCTGTATCAATGGTTTTTCCTCCACCTAATCCAACCACAAATTCACCCTCAAAATTTTTCAACATGGCTGTCAGACGTGTTATTTCTTCGTCACAACATTCACTAGCAAACCGGATCACTTCAACTTCAACGGTCTCAAGATAAGGTTCAAACTCAGAAAATAATGTATCATAAACAAATGAGTCACAGATCATTAGACCTTTTTTTCCAAAACGATTGAGTTCTACTCCAAGTTGTTTTCGAGCATCTTTACCTTGAACATAACGACCTGGAAATATAGTTGTTGTTAACATAATAACTCCTAGATAACTGATTTAATTTTTTACCGTGGTTCTGACATCGATAATTCGTGTTAAAATGGTAGTTTTTAACTCTCAAATAAGAAGTCATAGTTACCATTTAAGTTCAATATTTATTTTGCAACCAAACTGAACATGTACGTAAACACAGTGAGTATGTAACTGGATTTAGCAATTTCGTTGCATATAAGCCTAATCTCAAAGAACAAATTATGATATAAAAATGAGTAGCTCTAGTGTTAGAAAAATAAGCTGAGTCTTAAAGATTGGCTATAATACCATGCTACATAATTTAAAAACTCTTGCCAAAGCAAATCTCTCTCTAATCTGTGAAGTTGCTAAGTAATGGTCATGAGTTGGTAAAAAGAAAAATCGACGCTGGCTTTGGTATGCTTAAGACTCTCACTATAAGTGCATTATTACTCAAACCATTTGATATCAGCTTCTTTTTACCAATGACTTCAACATTTACATAAAAATCACCGAGGGGAAAGTATATTATGGGCAAAAAGGTTCACTCAATGGATTGAACGAACCAATCTGCTCTTGTGTTCCAGATTAAAATGTTTAGTACATAGAACAATCGGTTTCCCAAATCAGAGAAATACACAATAAAGTGATAGGAACATTCATTGAACGAAATTTCTATCTTTGAATCAACCGATTGAAGTCATGACCATAATTTTAACGTTTATAACTCCTCAAAGAAGGTAATTTGGGGTTCACTAACTAACAAACCATCGATAGTACTAAGCAAAGCTTGAAAATGTTCAGTATTACAATGTTGGTCGAAAGCCGCTTGGTCAGCGAATTGCTCTTGGAACAAGAATTGACAAATGTCATTTTTGTCTTGGAAAAGTTGGTAACGCACACATCCTTTCTCATTGCGAGTTGGCACGAGCATAGCCTCTAGTGCTTGCTTAAGTGTCGATGTGTGTTCTGGTTTCGCGTGAAATGCTGCAGTTAAATTAATCATAGTTATGTTTACTCCTTTGTCGCTATTAAAGGTAACGACCTTGTCGTTGTAAGAATTCAATTTTGTAACCATCAGGATCAGTGACGAAAAAGAAGGTTGCTAAATGTTTTTGCTGGTAATTAAATACCTTGATATCACTGACCTCAATATCAAGTGACGTTAAGCGGCGATGTACAGCTTCAATATCTTCAACGTTAACCGCAAGGTGACCATAACCTGATCCATGAGTGTACGGTTCACTTTGGTCATGATTGTGGGTCAGTTCAAGCTCGAACCCTGTTTCTGAGTTCCCGAGGTAAATAAGAGAAAAGCCGTCGAATATGTATTGATCCTTGATTTCTAGCTCAAGTATATCGCGGTAGAACTTAAGAGAACACTCTAGATCGCTTACGCGGATCATAGTATGAATCATTTTCACCATAATTAATCCTAAAATTTCCAATCAATATTAATTAATATATAATGATTTTACTAAATTATTTTTTCTTACTTTTAGATTGTTTTCTTCTTTTATTAGGATATGATTTTCATCAACATTTTCTAATAGAAAAATATCATCTCTAATTAATTCGCCATCTGCAATTAGAGATAAATATCTTGAGCAACAAACTCTAAGAAATGATGTAAAATTACCCATATCTAAATCTGCATCAAGAGATTCAAAATATAACTTTGTTATCATCTTATTTACAGTCATCTGTTCTCTATGAGATATTTCTTCCAATGTGTTCCAGAAAAAATTTTCTAAACGAATAGATGTCACCACTCCATCTATTCGTAAAGATCTCGTTACACTTGACCATAAGGCTTGATTTCCCCTTACAAACAATTTACACATATTAATATCCTTAATAAGCTCATAAAGATTTATGAAATTAATTATTTAATAATTTTTCTGTGAATGAGTTCATCAATCTAGGTAAATCATAAGGGAATCTACTAGAAATTAAATTTCCGTCAATTACAACAGGTTGATCATATACTTTAGCTCCTGCATTTTCTAAATCTTTCATGATAGCCCAGTAACCAGTTATTTTCCTATCTTTAACTAACCCCGAATTGATTAAAACTAATGGACCATGACATATAGTTGCAAGAGGCTTATTAGAATTTACAATTTCTCTAACAAGGTTTTGAGCTTCAACATCAGTTCTTAGGAAGTCTGGATTCCAAGCACCACCAGGTAAAACGAGACCATCAAAATCATCAAAAGAAACTTCATCGATATATTTGTCTATTTTTAACCAACCTGAATTTTCCATTAGCCTTACAGTCATAATATGTGTACGACGATTTTCTGGAATTTTTAGTCCCAATGTTTCTGGGTAAATTTTTTTTCTTGGTGCAACAATAGTAACATTAGCTCCAACTTCTCTCAAATAATTTAATGGAACCAAAATTTCTAGCTCTTCAACCCCATCAGTTGCTAATATAGCAATTTTTTTATCTTTCAAAACTTGCTTATTATGCTTTTTAAGCATAAATTCTTTTAACTCTTTGTTTAATACTCCATCAGCTGTAATAAGTTTTACTGTATCTAATGTCGGGACATTAGAACTAGTTGAAACTAAATCATATACATCAACTTTATTTTCATTAGCAAAAGCAATACTAGGAGATGATAAAAAACCAATTATTAATATAATAGTTTTTAATTTCATAATTTTTATCCTTTATTTATATTTTTAAATTGAATTAAATTTGTCTTTTAATTTTCTAAGGTAAACAAAAGCATCAAATTCATTGTTTATTTTATTTTTAATATCAATATTTTCAGATAACCTTAAAAATGGATTTATTTCCTTTTCCAATAATAATGTAGTGGGAGCTGACACTGTGTCTGGTTTTTCCTTGAAAACTTCTATATAATTTATTATGTTTTTATTTTTTGGATCTATATAATGCGCAAATTTCAAATTATCTAGCGTATACTCATGAGAGAAATATATTTTTGTTTTGTCATCCATGCTTTTTATTTTTTTCAATGAAAGATACATATCCTTATAATTACTTCCCACTCTTCCACAGCCTGCAGAAAACAAAACATCACCACAAAACAAATTATCTTTATACATTATTCCAATATGATTATCGGTATGCCCTGGCAACTCTAAAACATTAAATGTAGAATTTAATAAATTTAACTCATCACCTTCTTTAATTATACTTTCACCCAAACCTAATTCTAAACCAATTGGTACAAACAGACTAGCGTTTGGAAACTTCTCTTTTAAAGAAAAAACTCCTTTTGTATGATCGCAATGACCATGAGTTAAGAAAATAAACTCTAAAGTTAAATTGTTCTTATCTAAGAAGTTTATTATTTTTTCAGATTCACCAGGATCAATAACAATAGCTTTGCTTTTATCAAATAAAATCCAGATGTAATTATCAATCAATGATTTCTCATGGGTTATACTCAGAGACATTTGATATATACTCTTTTAACCAAAATTTTATTTTATAACGATTTTTTTATAGTGTGGTAGTAATCTGATACTACAATATTTTTTTGATTACTATACCCGCTCAACTTGAAGATGCAGGTCTCAAAATCTGAAAATTATCCGTAATTCTGGATACCAGTGAGCCTGCAACTTTTGGCAGAGTTACATTGAAAAATTCATTAATAGCCGTTGTAAATTCAGCCTTCGAGGAGAAGTAAATATTGTTCCTCACATACTCATTCATCACTTTCCATAACCGCTCTATTGGATTTAAGTTTGGGCTGTATGGCGGTAAGTAATGAAGCTCGATATTGAGCACTTTTGCCGCATTTCTTACCATTTCTGACTGATGATAGGCGGCACCATCAAGTACTAGGTGTACTTTTTGCTCCAACGGGTAATGTTCCTTTTTGAGCTTCCAGAAGAAGCGAACGATGCTCTCACTGTTTATCGTGTCATACGTTTCTGTCACGGTTGCGCCAATATTTTGAAGTGGTAAGGCTTTGTTGCGTAATTCGAGGGAACTAAATCAGAAGGCTACGATCTGATCGGTTAAGTAAGTTCATTTCCCTAGCCTCATGCCGAAACTTCACTACAAAACAACGAACTGGAAACAGTACAACAAAGCCTTAATCAACCATGGTTCACTCACTTTTTGGATTGATGAAGAAGCCATTCGCCAGTGGAAGCAGAGCAAACAAGATAAACGAGGTAGACCTCGCCAGTTCAGCGACTTAGCCGATATATCTCGAAGAATGTGTTCTTAAGTTAAGTAGGATGCAATCGGCTTTGTTGCGTAATTCGATGGAACTAAATCAAGAAACTACGATCTGAGCGGCTACGCCCATCAATCGTCGTAGCCTCATGCCTAAACCTCGTTACAAAACAACTAACTGGAAGCAGTACAATAAATCCTTAATCAACCGTGGTTCTCTGACCTTTTGGATTGATGAGGAAGCGATAGCTGAGTGGAAGCAAAACAAACAAGGCAAGCGTGGTAGACCTCGCCGATTCAGCGACTTAGCCATTACTACCGCACTGATGGTGAAACGCGTTTTCTCTATGCCCTTGAGAGCGCTGCAAGGTTTTCTAGACTCCGTATTTAAGCTGGCTAACATCCCGCTTGTTTGCCCGCACTACACCTGTATAAGCCGCCGAGCTAAGGAAGTTGAAGTTTCATTTAAAACCAAAACCAGAGGAGCAATACAACATCTGGCCATTGATGCCACTGGCCTCAAGGTTTATGGCGAAGGTGAATGGAAGGTCAAGAAGCATGGAACTGATGGGAAGCGAAGAGTCTGGCGTAAGCTGCATATCGCGGTAGATACAAGCACCCACGAAATAGTCGCAGCAGAGCTGAGCTTATCTAACGTAACTGATGCCGAAGTGCTCCCCAACTTACTCAAGCAAACACGTCGTAAAATCATTGAGATATCAGGCGATGGCGCTTATGACACAAGGAATTGCCATGATGCCATACGGATCAAGCGAGCTGTTCCGCTCATCCCGCCAAGAGAAGGAGCAGCCTTCTGGGAACAAGGGCATCCTCGTAACTTAGCGGTAGGTTGCCAGAAGCTCTACGGCTCCAACAAGAAGTGGAAAAAGCGGTATGGCTATCATAAGCGCTCTCTGTCAGAGACCGCAATGTACCGAGTAAAACAGTTGCTAGGTGGGAAATTAAGTCTAAGAAATTACAACGCTCAGGTTGGCGAGACTTACGCCATGATCAAAGCACTGAACAAACTTACAGGGCTTGGTATGCCTGAAACTCAGTATATTGTATAACAGTCGCTCAACTTTAGGAGGTTTGGTTTCTCGTCTGAATTACGCAACAAAGCCGATGCAATCTGTTAATTTATAAGCCATGATTCAATAAAACTAACAGATTGCTCCAAAATCAGGTTTGCGCTGCAGAACGCCCCCCCATAAAATAAGACCTAGAAAATGAAAGTTTACCTTGATGATGAACGACCAACTCCGGAAGGATGGCATAGGGTTTACTGGCCTGAAGAGGCCATTGCCATTTTGAAGCAAGGACATGTTACTGAAATAAGCCTCGATCATGATCTTGGCAACGATGAACACGGCACTGGCTATGATGTTGTTTTATGAATTGAAGAGGCGGTTGCAACTCAAGGTTTTCAACCACCGGTTATACGAGTTCACAGCGCTAATTCATCTGCAAGGCAGAAAATGGAGTTTGGGATTGCCAATATCAAACGTTTGAATATGTTGGGTTAACACTACCTGATATAGGAATAGAGGTTTCAAGAACAGAATCGCAATCTTGATCTGCAACGACGAAAATTGAAAGCATATCTATGAATCACACAGTTAAGATTCAAAATAATCGGTACGGAGATACGTTCAGCTCACTGTTTTTAAGGTAATAATCGTCCCAGCCACGAGTATCAAATGGAACTTGTTTACCTTGTATATCTATATGCAAATAACCTAGCTTTGCACCAACAACAGCTTTCGAACGAGCAATTGGCATCACAATCGCGTCTATCATCTTTTGAGCATCAGATTTTGAAGCGGGTTTATATACCAAAGCTACTTTATTACCTATCTTCATACACTTACGGCTAAAGGTTATATGTTTATCACCAACTTTACCATAAGCCTGACTTCTAAGTTTGCCTAATTCACATGTTGGTTTCTCTAAATTGACAACCCCAAATCGAACACCATAGTCAGTGTATTGATTTTCTCGGTTCGCATATAAAATAGCGATCAAATCGTCATTAGCACTGAATGCCGGATAAAATGAATGTGACTCTTTCATCCAAAAACTATCCAGTTGTGTCGGCCGGTTGAACTCTAAGTTGTATCCATACTTCGCACTTGCTACGAATCCATCACCGTTGAATTTTAACTGGCGACCAGTTGGCTTTTGATTCAATGAACCACGTTCAGGATCAACGAATCTTGCATTTCGCGTTTGAAGTGAACCATCGCGGTTGAAATACTCACTGAGCCGGTACAACCCGTTTTCCAGTGTATGAGAACTTATCGAACCATCATCAAAGTGAGTAAACTTTTCTTCTTTATCATTCACGTAAAATATCGGCTTTGGCGACGTGTTGTCATTGGCTTGAACACAAGGTTCCCCCAAACACATTGCTACTTTTTTCTCGCTCGTTGTTGAGCATCCACTGAGAGCCAATATAGACAGCCCAATTACAAACAACCCCTGCTTTTTCATAAATTACATTCACCTTTTTATTTTAAACCTAATAAACAACCTATCTTTGTATCTATCTGTTTTTTCTTGGATTTTACCTTGCGATAAAATAAGACTCTGCCGTTAATCACCCTCTTAATCACTAAGATTAAAGACTCTGTACAACGAGTAGCGATCTCTTTGTTTTGCAGTAATTTTAGGGTTGAAGTAAAACACCGTATCGTCGCTTAATCGCTTAATATACGGGTTAATCGATATGCGCTGCTGATTATACCAGCCTGTAAAATAGGAAAGATTTTCCTTTCTCCAGAGGTCTTTGTGCCCATTCATTTTTACAGCTGGTACATAAAGGAATTGCTCAACCCCAGCAACGTTAGCAAATTTTATCTGCTCTATTGGAAAACCAATCGGCAAGTAAGTCTTAGCAGCCATATAATCGCCACCTTGCGGCACTAGCGAGATATAACCATTATTGTCGCGGATAAGCATAGGAATTCTGGCTGTGAGTGAGTAGCAAGGCGAATAGACAGCAGTACAACTCTCATCTGAAGTACTGGTCACTTTAATTCTGTCCAAGAAATAAAAACCTTCTGAGCCCACTTTTTGATATTCTTCCTTCGCTTCACTTCCCATTGCCATTTTTATGGTATCTACAGCAATTCGGTTAACGTATTGTGCCTGAGTATCCAAGTCTTTATTGTTATCCACTTGAATAATTGTGTAGAGATATTGTTCGCCTAAAAGGGAATCATAGCCAGATCGCGAACCTTGTTGAGCTAGTAATCCCATCACCGCATCAAATGAGGTGATACTTCCTAATCCAGCGGCGACAACTGTAGCCACAGAAGAAGTATTAGCCAGTTCTTTGTGTGAATTTGTATCGTAATAAAACTTGTCTAAGTTGTTGGCATTACGTCCAGGTTCTATCCATCTTAGTGGATAGTAGAACCGTGTAGCTTCGGAAAATTCTTCCACATTGAGCGCATAGTCATCCGCATATTTACCCTGAGATTCAATGGACTCATTGGGAGTGCTTGCGCATCCAGATATCGCTAAAGTGAGAGCTGAAATCATGATGTTTTTTTTCATAGCACTATTTTTTGATGAGTTACCTAACATTAAATTTCCTATACTTATCAATAAGTAAACTTTTTGGCGAATGGCGTTTTGAGAAGCTTGATACCGAATGAATGAAGTCAGACCAACCCCACAACTTTCATTTTTAAATGAACTGAATTGCAACTATCATGACTATAAAAATTGCAGACAGTTTTATCGCAAAGACTATAGGTACCCTCTTATAGGTTTGATAAATTACCTCATAAAGTTCGTCCTGCTCTCTCTGCATGCTCTTTTCTTGAGACAATAAGACGCCATCACGTACCTTTTGAGCAATTCCTGGTTTCCACTGTTCGTACAGCTTTAGTCTTTCTGGAGAAGGAAATTCATCAACGTAGTTTCTGCCCCTGATAGAAGCGAGAATCTGCTCTACGGTTCCGCTCTTTCTTAAAAACACCCTCATTTGTCCCGTAAAATGTTATCAGTCAAATTTGGCATATTGGTCGCTTTTAACCTTAGAATCTGGGCGAGTAATTCACTCGTTACTCCTTTTCCAAATTCTGAACGTAAGTGACGTTCCGGATAGGGTTGTAATAGTTCTTCAGATCCAATTTCGCCGCAGGCGTACCATTGGGCATTCAATCCATGTGCGTGGGCTATCATCCGACGCACAGGGTCGTTGTCGTCCATTTGCATCCTGAAGGGTAATTCTGTATCAGGCGCTAATTCATCAGCGGAAAACACACCATGTTCAATAAGGTATGAACGATCATAAAAAATCCCTAACGGGTAAAGTAGTAGCCCCGATTCTGACGCTGCATTTTTTAGCTTTGCGATAGCTTGAAAATCCGGTTCCACCATTTCTAACAGTGTCTTTGTGCGAGTATGGAACCATTCTTTATACTTAGTGTGCACACTTGCATTACGTTGAAAATACTCATTCGAATAAAGCAAACTAAGCGTATCAAAATATAAAACCTTCACTGAAACCACCTAGTTCGTATTAGGCATAGTTAAAATGGTGCTTCATGAAAAAGTCCAGATGACATCCTCTTTCTAACGCTCTTTCCTCAATTTGCTTCCATAAGAGTGGTAAATAGGCTTTCAGATCTTCCGCTTCCGATTGATGATATTCATCCTCACAGTCCCCTGCAGCAGCTTTTAGCCACTCTGAAGGTGTTAAAATAGTGAGCCCAAGATGAAAATATTCTGGAATGGCTGCCCGTATTGATTCTTCGCTACCGCTAGCAACATACATTGTGAGGCCTTCACCTGTTGCGTAATAATGGCTAACACCGATGTAGAACATATCAATACCTCGCTAACATATTGTCTAATATTAAAAATATTTATTACTGAAATGCAGCAATTACACGCTCTCTGAAATTTCCTAAGTTCAATTGACCAGAAGAAGCTGAGTATGCAGTTATGATTGACGGTTTTTCCAAACGTTCTTTATCCCAACTAAGCTGTGTCTTCCCAATATCAGTTTTTTTCTTTTGTTGATCAGAGAAATAGGCTCGATTTAACGAAACAGAAGCTTGAGGTCTATCTTGCCAATTATCTGGTTTGATAAATAAGCATGAGTCCGGAATATCTTGCTCGATCTGCTCAGCAAAACTCACTAGGCTTTCTTCAGCAAAAGTGTACAACCAAGCTTGCTGATTCGAGGATTCATGCGTTCGCAAAATTCGTCCTAAAACTTGCCTGAAATAAAGTTCTGTCTTCACAAAACTTAAATGGCAACAGACTTGTAGACGTGGGATATCGGTTCCCTCACTAATCATTCCGACGCTGATAATCCACTGAGTCGTTCCGTTTCGATACCCATTGATTTTTTCTAGTGGATTTTCATGATAGTAAGTGACTATCTCTGTACTTTGCTCATATGTCTCAGTCAAAACTTTCTGAATTTCGATTGCATGTCCTACTGATGAAGCAACAACCAAACCACCGGCATTAGGGTTATCCATACGTATATCTGCTAGCTTTTTGCAACCAAGGCCAAGTACATAAGTCATTGCATCAATATTTTGCAAAATGCTTTGATACGGAGTTGCTGATTGCTTTAAAAGGTCAGGAATTGACGAAAATGACTTTGATTGTCCACTTTCTGAAATAGATAAGCGATCATTATCAATTAGTACAATTTTAGGTGAGCGACAGACCTTATCGATAATCGCTTGCTTTAAACCGTATTGATAATCACAGTGGATACGACCTTCTGCATCAGAATACTGTGCTAACGTAATTGGCAATAAATCTGAGCGCCAAGGAGTGCCAGATAGGGATAATGTAAACGCAGCAATCCCTTGAATTTGTCTCAAAATTTGCTCACCCCATACATTGGCATTTTCAATTTCATCACCTGAACAATGGTGAATCTCATCAAATACAACCAATACGCGGTGCTTTTTAATTGTTTCCCAAAAGCTATCTCTAAGGTATTTCATACTCTGATATGTAAACGATGCACCTATTGAACCAAGTCCACCGGAAAAAGAGCATCCCAATCGCCATGAAAAGGTATTTTTGATACCATCAGCAATCGTTAATGATGGCGAAAAACAGAGGACCAGGTCAATTTTGTCTAAGTCATACAGCCTTTTGGCAATTTCGGCAGCAGCCACCGTTTTTCCAGCCCCTGGAGTCGCCTGAACCTGAAAATGTGAATGTCCAGCTAGATACTTTTCTAAAGCCGATCCAACACACTCCTCTTGCCATAGTCTTAACATTTTACTTCCCCACAATTACTAAGCTTTAGGGCGTGATTAAGAACATTTATTTTGGCTAGATATCTAACAGAGCGTTCTCTAGTTTCTTCGGATAGTTTTAACAATGATGATTTCTGTAAAGGTAACCTTTCAGACAATAGTTGAAATTCTTCGATCTCAGCTAAAGCTATCGCAAGTTCAGCTTCATACTTTCGTCGTTCCAAAGTCAGCTCATCAAGGGTAAGTGCTTCATCCGAATTTTTTACGACTGTTTTTAGCTTTTGTTGCTTACGCTTTTTCGGTTTGAATACAGTTTCTTTAAACTGCTCTGATTTGTGGTATGTCCTTGTCCGCCCTTGGCCATTAGTCCAAAGTAGCCCTTTCTTTTCTAAAGGCAATAACTGACGATAAAGAAATTTACGCGCTTCCGTTATATCCTCAAATTCTCCCGTAATCGTTAGTAGTTCGTCCCTTAAGGCAGGAACCGTTAATCCATCAAGTCCTTTCTCGATGAATAAGGTAAAAATATATTCATTAATCGCTGTTTTCTTCGTCATAAGAGCTCAACTACGAATCAAAATGCGGATTATAGTCCGTGGCTATAAAATCCGCAATGAAGGATATTCTTTCATTTTGAGTACCATTAAAAATGAAAGACTTAGCGAAACGGTTTGGGGATAACTTACGTAGAGAGCGTAAGCTTAAAGGTATATCTCAGGATAAATTGGCTATTTCAGCAGACATCGACCGAAGCTATGTCGGTCGAATCGAAAGAGGAGAGGTCAACATCACTCTAGAAAAAGCGTACCAGTTGGCAAGTATACTTGGTTGCGATGTGCGTGATTTGCTGCCATAAGGGAAACCCTAACTATAAAATTTATAAACACCTATGGAAGTAAAATATTATTGGAGAAATCGAGAGATAAGGTTTTGCAAAACTACTGTCAGAGGACAATAAAATTTGATCGGAAACGTGCTTTTTCAAGCGATTCGTAGGCTATAAAAAACTAAAGTTTGATCATTTTTAAGGTACATTGCTACCCGAAACACGATGGAAATGACAATAAAGTCTGATCTATCCTCTAGCAAGGTTTTGGACAGAAATCATTTAGGGTCGATGGTCTAAATAACCCTCAATTCATTACTTTATGTATTCTGAACCAGCCAAGCCCACACTACATGTGAAAATCAGTAATGAATAAATACTAATAGGCAAGGTTCTATGTTTTGCCTTATTCTATTTAAGCTGCATCCCCCCTTCAGACAACAGTTCCGATATTTCCCCTCTACAGACGACGTAAAAAATAGCGCATTCTAGCATTGAGGCTATCTCTTTTACTCAAAGAATCAACTCTTTGATTCAATATGAGTCGGACTGACATCTATTCCAACACGACATGATGATCACGACTCGCATTACAAGCCAGCGTTACGCTGCGTGCTATTAACTCCCCTAAAGAGTCTAATTGTAAGGGCTTTGTTATTACTCCATTGGCACCAGCGTCCACGAATGCTATGGCTGTATCTTTGGTAACATCAGCGGTACATCCAAGAATAATACCCTGAAAAGCATGCTCATTTCGTATTAATTTTGTCGCTTCTATGCCCCCCATTTGTGGCATTTGATGATCCATCAAGATTACGTCAAAAGAACATTCGCGCACCCTTTTAACAGCTTCTATACCATTAGATGCAATATAGGTAGTAAACCCTAACTTTTGACACAATCGTTGAGCAACAAGCTGATTAACACGGTTATCCTCAACGATAAGGACTGACTTACCGGAAAAGTCTTTTTCGCCTGAGAGCGTTCTTTGATCTCGGAGGGTGGTTACTCTTGGGCTTATCACCTTTGCCACAAAGCAGCTTCCTGAACCTAACTCACTTGTAACAGTAATATCCCCCCCCATTGATAAGCATATTTTTTTCACGATGGATAAACCTAACCCTGTACCTCCAAAATCGTGCATCGTTCTAACATCTGCTTGTTCGAACGCATTAAAAATGCCTTTTAAACGATGGGATGGTATGCCAATTCCGGTATCAGATACCTGAATACAAAGCTCATTTTTATCACTTTCATATTTTAAAACAACCTTAACCTGTCCATCAGAGGTGAACTTGATGGCATTACCCACTAAATTGTAAATAACTTGACGTATACGAGTTTTATCACCAACTAAAATTAGATCTTCAGGCAAGCTATTGGTGTCGAATATAAGCTGAAGTTTTTTTTCAGAAGCCTGTGGTTGAAAAGAATTTTTTATAGGGACCAATAGTTTGCTTAGCTCAAATTCTTCCTGAACAAAAACTAAACTTCCTTGTTCTAGATTTGAAAAATCAAGAATTTCGTTTATGACCACCATTAGGTGTTCACCTGACTCCAATAGCGTATCTAAGTGCGTCTGAATACTTGGATCTTTATTATCCGATATGAGTAACTGTGTCA
Organism: Vibrio sp. K4; assembly: GCF_051122595.1. Taxonomy (NCBI): domain Bacteria; kingdom Pseudomonadati; phylum Pseudomonadota; class Gammaproteobacteria; order Vibrionales; family Vibrionaceae; genus Vibrio; species Vibrio sp. K4. Next base: position 3,572,241 of record NZ_CP178577.1, on the reverse strand, counting down.
TTCCTATAACACCATTCATTGGAGTTCTTATCTCATGACTCATTGTTGCTAAAAACATAGACTTAGCTAAGTTGGCTTCCTCTGCCTTATTTACAGCTACCTGTAATGCTAGCTTGGTCTTCTTCAACTCTATAATGTAATGATTGAGATAAAGAAAAACGGCAGAGAATATTAAAATAATGAATAGTATTAAAGTATAGACGGCTGCTTTACTGGTTAAGAAGATGTTATCCATCAAACGTTCATGAACATGTTCCGCTGCTTCATCCATCTCTTCTGAAAACACCTGCCTCTCTAATTCGATTAATGAAACCTCTGGTACTATCTGTTGTTTTGCTTTAAGCATTTTATCAAGAAATACCAACTGTTTATCCGCAGTTTTTACGTACTCCTCAACTACAGAAGGGAGGGGATTTCCTACCCAAATCATTTGAGGAAATCTAACGTTAATGTCGTTGCTAGCTTCTTTTAAAGTGTTTAACTCAGAGGTTAGCTTTTGTATTTCAGAAAGTAGTTTATTTATCTTGTGGTCACCATCTTCTCTCTGAGTTAAATGTATATAGCTTCTCATGTGGACAAGGCTTGCAGAATGAGCAACGATTGAGCTTTCAGTGGCCTCTAGAAGGGAGTTTTGAGTTTTAAATGAAAAGAAAAAACTGAGAGTTATGCCTATTGCTAGCGCAATTAAAGCTTCCATAACATTGAACTTTTGTGAGTATTTATAATTCACTTGAGTCCTCCAGATGAAATTCATGGATAACAGGTATAAAGCTTTCTTTTTCAATATAATAAAAAAAGCAAGCAACCATCAATAACCAAACAATTAATGTTACCCATACCAATACATTTGTTTTATTCACCTTCCAGCACCTCTTTTTCTCATATGCATAAAGTTTAGAAGAGGATAGCTTTAGTGGCTACTCAAGTTTCGTGACATAAGTCACCGGAGATAAAATGCTATATATGAGATACTTAGTTTTAAAAAGGGTAAAAAACCTAAAAGAGGTACAGCGAAAAGTTGAAGTTTAAAAATTGCTCCAACTACGTAGTAACACATCTCGGAGCACAAATGTTTAAAATAGTTGGAGTAATTCGCTTTTTCCCGAAGCGACCTTACCGATATAGAAAATCATTTTTGCTGCATGAGTCTTGTTGTCGGTACATGAGCATGATTTGGGTAAATTCCGGTTGTCTACGAACGTGAATGTTATAACCGAAAGTGATAATGGGGCACAGGCTTCTCAGAGGTATGAAAAACCTGTATCAGCCCTTCTAGCAGTCAGTTTGCTCTGAAAGCCTCAGAGCGTCTTCCAGTTCAACGCCTAGGTATCGAATAGTGTTATCTAGTTTCGAATGGCCAAGTAGGATTTGCACCGCCCTTATGTTTTTCGTTCTAGCGTAGATCAGAGTAGCTTTAGTACGGCGCATAGAATGCGTGCCGTAATAATCTGCATTCAAACCAAGCTTTGCGGCCCAGTTTCTGATAATCGTACGATAAAAGGAGTAGCTGATGGGTTGGCCTTTACGTCGACAACTTGGAAATAGAAAACTATTTGCCTCTAGGTGCGCTGAGTAGACCCACCGACTGATACTCTGTTGTGTTCTCGGAGTAATCTCGTAATGCACATCAGTACCTGTCTTTTGCTGAATGCATTGAACCCTCTAATAGATCACTCCTTGCGAGGAAACATCATATACATGCAGTTTTAGCAGATCACTCGCCCTTAACTTGCTATCAATAGCTAGGTTTAATAGTGCAAGCTGCATTAAATCGTTTTTAAGCTCTAGCCTAGTTCTAATTCGCCAAATCTCTTCAAGTTTGAATGGTCTTTTAATGCCACTGCATTTTCCCGAAGCTAACTTTCTCATATTGACCTCCTTCTCAAAGTTGTTGGTCAACATAGAGTCTGGCGATCAACTAGAACTGTTCCAGCAGCGATAACGTCCGGTCATCACATTCGGTCAGCATGAACCGAAACATTTGTGGACAGAAATCATTTAGAGCTAAAAAACCATACTGCTTTTTGGCATAACGTTTACTAATCCAAAACTCAAACGGCAAAACTGATTAGAAAGTAAGGTTCGGAACAGCCCTTTATTACATTGTGAAACAGTGTAAATATCGCAATTGTCATTAGCGATAACTTGACCACGCCTTAAGGGGATATCATTTATCTAGGCGTGTTTCTACCTAAATTCGAACTGACTAAACTAGACACCACTACTGCCATATAAAAAACACCAACAACCGACTCTAAATAGACTAACGTTTTCGCAATTGGAGTCACTGGACTGATATCCCCATAACCGAGAGTGGTTAAGGTCACGAAGCTAAAATAAGCGCTATTAGAAAAATTATCTTCCCAAGGAATTGCTTCTAACCCGCGAAATGCGAAAGGGTCTAGCTCAAGTAACAAAAGGTAAGCCACCGCCCACATTAAACCAAGCAATAAGAATAGGGCTACAGAACCAATAAGTTTGTTGGTGTCTATTTGGCCTGAAAACAAGATTTTTCTTACTAAAGATTGGAAAGTGCCATAGAAAAAGACAAAAGTCAGAGAAAGCATCAATATGCTCATTTCTTTGATATGAAAGAGGTGTTTCGCGGCAATAGCAGCTATCCAAACCACGGCTAAACCTCTTAAAAAATGCGTCCACTTTCGATCAAAGCGCAAACTTACAAAGCAAACAATAAAAATCACTACCATAATCCCCTGTATGACGTATTCGATCACATTGTCTTGTAGTAGTTGAACGAGGGCGGCGGCAATTAACAGCATGATTAAAGCTAACGTTAAGTAGATGAAGTTATTCTTCTCGCTAATATTTGACAACGCTTTATCGAGCTTCATGATTGACTCCTTTCCACAGTTATCATGGCGCACAAGTATGCTCTAGCCACAACAGTATCAAAAATGGTCATGTTTGATATGCATTTATTCGAACATTCTCGTTATAATCAGTAAGAGTTTATTGTACAACAGTGAAGGTGCTAGACGTGGATATCAAAGTGAAAGATTCATTGATTGGTGGCGTGATTAACGGCGTTATCAATGGTTATATTGCGAGCCACCATTTCAAAGGAATGGATAGCGTACCGATGTCGCTTAACGTGATCACTAATTCTGAAGTGACTGTGTGGGGACAAGCGGTATCTCTAACTTTTGGTTTAGGGATCATTTTGTCGTTGATCACATCCAAGCTATTTATTCATCAGCTCAACAAATCCCACCCACAACACATTAGTCAACTTCAGAGTGGTTTTTGGTCTCACCTTGTTCCTATTGCAGTCACCCATGCAGCAGCGCTATTTGGCTGGTTTGTGGCTATAGCTGTGATCTGGACTAAGTACGCTGGCGAAGTGATGGTTTCTTCTTCAAGTGCTGTTGCACTGGTTGGCCTATTTGCATTCATCATTACCATTGCCGTCGAAGTACGAACTAAGAAAAGTATCATTTATAAAAAGATAAATTTACTGGAACAACCTCAGTAAACGACAGTAGGAACAGAAAATGTCAGATAACAATGTCCAAACTAGTGCTGAACAAAGCGATAAAAAAATTAGCCAAGCTCGCTCTTTCACTTACTACATTTTTGCCTTAGTTGCTGCTCTTTGGCTTTACACCTTATGGGCGGACAGAATGACGCCAATGACAGATCAAGCTAGAGTAAATGGCCAATTGATCCGCATTAGCCCAGAAGTCTCTGGCCCTATTTCACAAGTACTTATTACTAACAATAGTATTGTCAAGGCAGGAGATGAACTCGTCACGATCGATCCGCGTCCTTTTGAATTAGCCGTTAAGGCCGCCAAATTTGATTTGCAACAAGCAGCTCAGTCTTATGAAGCGGATTCAGCAGCAATCAGTGTCGCTCAAGCAAATGAAGTCGCAGCTCGTGTTAAGGTCAATAATGCTAAGAAGAATGTGGAGCGTAATCGCGTACTTGCCAATAAAGGAACGATAAGTCAAGCGGTAATGGATAACATAATCGCCGAACTAGAGACGGCCCAAGCGGGGTTGGCTCAAGCGTCATCAGCACTAGAAAAAGCGAAACAAGAGTTTGGCCCGAGAGGAATTGATAACCCTGAAATCCAATCGGTATTAAACCGACAAGAGCAGGCTCTACTAAACCTCAATCACACCAAACTGACGGCACCTGCTAATGGTGTTATCACTAATATGGATGTTGCTGTTGGCGATTATGCTGCTGCTGGGCAACCACTTCTTACCTTTATCAATAACAACAACTTATGGCTGACGGCCATGGTGAGAGAGAATTCACTGGCTCATCTAAAGCCTGGCGATAAAGTCAAAATTGTTTTTGATGCAAACCCTGGCGAGGTCTATGAAGGAAAAATTTCTTCAATCGGTTGGGGAAGTAGCGGTAATGGTAGCCTTGCCCAAGATGCCAGTAATGGCCTTATGACGTCACCAACAAGCAGTTCAAAAGCACAGCGTTTCCCTGTCAATATCGAGTTCATGGAGTTGCCTGCCGATCTTAATCTGAGATACGGCGGTCGAGCTGTGGTGGGTTTCTACCCTGATGAAAGCTACCTAGGTGAGAGACTACAAGATTTGTGGATCTGGGCATGGAGTTATATCAGCTATGTATCATAGTGCCGCTAACCCAATTATAAGAGTTGCGGTATTCCCTGTACTTTTGCTGTTTTGGCAATACGTATATGGGACGGATTTGCCTTTACTCGCTCCAGCGATGTGTGCGGTTTTTCTCACTACAACTCATGAACCACCGCCTGTAATTATGGTGTTTGTTATGGGGGGCATTTTATTCATTACTGCTTGGTTTCAGGCACTAATGAGTGAACTATTGATTGATTACGTACATGTTTACTATCTGTTCTTGTTTGGAATTTTTTACTGGTGCATGGAGCGTACCAAGAAAAATCCGCAAGATGTATTTGCTATATTGCTGATTGTCTCAACCGCAATGATTGCTGTTTTTACGCAGCAAAAAGGGATTAGCGTTGAGCAAATCCCCATGGCTCTGCTAAAAAATATTTTTATCGCTGGCTTCACCGCCTATTTGGCCTACCTACTATTTCCACGAGGTGAGCCACTCGCGATAAGCATGCCACCTGTCAATTCGACAACGAAATATTTGCTTGATTGGCAAACCTTGCTCAAAGCGAGCATTGTCATGACCATGATGGTATGTACGATACAATTGGACTTAGAGCAAAGTACGATTATTACCATCATCGTCGCGTTAATGATTAAAGATCCTGATCCTAGTATTGGTAAAGATTATGGTTTAAGAAGGCTGCTTACAACATACGCGAGCGTGCTGTATGCCATTCCTCCTCTAATCATGAGTTTGCTGCAAGTCAATTTGGTAGGAACTGTGGGTGTTGCTGTAATCAGTGCTTTATTTATGGGGATTCATGCCGTTACAAAGAAAGCTAGCTATAACTCAATTCAACTGATGTATTCCAGTTATGTGGTTTTAGTATTCTATGGGATTACTTCAACAAGTATCAGTGCGATTTCAGATGACCTCGTGCGTTTTACTTCGGTTTTTGCCGCGGTATTAATCGGTATCATGAGTTTGATCACCTTATACCCTAGAACTAGAACTTAATGTCACAACAACCAAGCCTAGGTCTAACTCGGCTTGGTTGTCTTATTTGTGGATAAGTTGTACTGCGTGCAAGTAGCACCAATATGATGTAAAGAGTGGGGTACAGGCTTTTCAGACGCGAAGAAAAGCCTGTAGAGGTGCTTATCAGCAGTCTGTTTTCTCAGAAAGCCTCAGAGCGTCTTCTAGCTCAACGCCAAGGTATCGAATAGTGTTATCTACCTTCGAATGTCCAAGTAGAATCTGAACCGCCCTAATGTTTTTCGTTCTGGCATAGATCAAAGTAGCTTTAGTTCGACGCATGGAGTGAGTTCCATAATAGTCAGCATTCAGTCCCAGTTTTGCAGCCCAGTTTCTGATAATTGAGCGATAGAATGAGTAGCTGATAGGCTGCCCTGAGCGTCGGCTACTCGGAAATAGAAAACTACTTGCCTCTAGGGATGCTGAAAAGATCCATCGGCTAATACTTTGCTGTGTTCTCGGAGTAATCTAATAATGGACATCGGTCCCCGTTTTTTGTTGGATGCACTGAACCCTTTCATAGATAACTCCTTGCGAAGAAACATCGTAAACGTGTAGCTTTAGCAAGTCACTCGCTCTCAACTTGCTATCTATGGCTAAGTTCAATAGTGCAAGCTGCATTAGGTCGTTTTCAAGCTCTAGCCTAGTTCTAATTCGCCAAATTTCTTCCAACTTGAATGGTCGTTTAATGCCGCTGCATTTTCCCGAAGATAACTTTCTCATGTTGACCTCCTCTTCGATATTATTGGTCAACATAAAGTCTGGCTATAAACTGAAACTGTTCCAGCCTTGATAGCCATCGATCAAGCAGTCGTTCAGGGTGATCAGAATCATCCGTGGACAGGAGTTTGTTAGCTAGGACGCGCTGAGAACCCCCTGGATAAAACTGTTTTAGGAAGTTTGCTAATTTAGCTATTCATAAATAAGTTCTGGCATTGAAAACTGGCTACTAACTACCTACTAATAACTCAAAATAATCCACAGCCCTCACCTCACTTCCACCACTGTTGGCGAAAAATTCGAACAAGTCTACTTGACCTGTCTACTACTCTACAGTTCATACTATCCCAATACTAAAAACACTTGGGTCAAATCGCACATGTATTTGATTTCTGAACTGGCAGCGAAGGCGGGTATCTCTCGCACCACCTTACTCTATTACGAGAAGTTAGGGCTGATTAACGGTCAGCGTCTTGACAATGGATATCGCTATTACAGCGAAAACGATTTGCAGCGACTGTTATTGATTCAGCAACTTCAAAGCGCAGGACTCTCATTGAAGGAGTGCGAACAATGCTTGGACGCGAAGTTAAGTAGAAGCTTATTGGAAAATCGGCTAACGCAACTCAACCATGATATTGATAAAAAAATCCACGCTCGTGAGTTGCTACTGGCGTTACTTGGGGAACGTCCACAAAGAGAGTTACACCATTCTCTGAGTCAAAGTGCACCTAACGCTTACTTAAACTGGTTAAGTACGCAGGGTTACAGTGAAAAAGAAGCGCTCAGATTAAAGTGGTTATCAAAAGATATGAACGAACACGAGAGTTACATGAAAGACTTTATGACGGTCTTTGCAACATTAGAAAGATGGGGGCCAGGGAGTCACAAGGACTCTTTAAAAGCGATTTCATTAATGTCTCCTCAGACAATGACCGATATTTTAGACATTGGTTGTGGCACTGGCACCTCAACATTACTGCTAGCCGATAATAGTATCGCGCACATTACCGCCGTGGATAATGAGCCTATCGCCATCGAACAGCTCAATAAAAAAATCCAAAATGCACAGTTACATGAGCGGATTTCTCCTGTTTGTGCCTCCATGACGGAACTGCCATTTCAGGCAAAGAGCTTTGATGCCATTTGGGCGGAAGGCTGCGTCTACATTATGGGAATGGAGAACGCACTAAAACAATGGAAGCCTCTGTTAAAAGATAATGGCGTCTTGATGGTAAGTGACTTGGTTTGGCTCACTGACTCCCCCGACGAAGAGACAAAACAGTTTTGGCTGGCAGATTACCCAGATATTCAATCGATACCTAAACGACTCACTCTGTTCAAAAAGCATGGCTACGACGTGATCGAACACTTCTCATTAGGCGTCGATGCATGGCAAAACTACTGGCAACCGCTGCAAAGCCGAGTTGAGGAATTACAAGCTGTTATGCCTGCGTCCCAAGCGTTACTGGACATTAAGAAAGAGATTTCAGTTTACGAGCGCAGTGCCGCAAAAGACTTTACCTATCAGCACTTTATTTTAAAACTTGCAAACTAGAGATAGAGATATGAAATACGCATTGTACAAACAAGAACAAACTCAAGAAGTCATTACACTGTTCAAGGACACATTTTCGGATTCAGAAGGTAAAGAAGAAGGTGCATTAATTGCAAAACTCGTGGAAGACTTTCTCACTTTACCAACTAAAGATGAGGATCTTTATGTGTTTATTGCTCAAGATGAAAGTGAACGCATTGTCGGTAGCATCATTTTCTCTCGCCTATCGTTTCCAAATGGTGAAAACATCTTCCTTTTAGCCCCCGTGGCCGTTGCAACAGATTGTCATGGGCAAGGTGTAGGTCAAGGATTGATCAAATTTGGCTTAGCGACACTGAAAGAAAAAGGCGTCACCGTTGCCATTACTTACGGGGATATCAACTTTTACTCAAAAACAGGATTCGCTACAATCAGTCAGGACGTAATTCAAGCTCCGTTGGACTTGTCCTACCCTGAAGGTTGGATTGCACAATCTTTAGTCGGTGAAGCGGTCCCTCACGTTGTGTGCAAACCAACATGCTTGAAAGCGATAGATAACCCAAGTTATTGGTGACATTGAATCGCATTTACGCTCTGATGAGGATTACAATTTGTAGGGCAAAATCTGTTAACTAGTACTGTAGGAATTTTTACCCTAACGTGAAAAGGGGCAAAGGCGTGTTTGCTATAGTCGGTTCGCAACACCTCTGCCAAGTGAACTGACAGAGGAAAAGTGACAAACTTTATTGTAAATGATCAGACTTTATTGGACTCGTTCAAACTATATTGTCTTCTGACAACTAATCTAGTTTTTCACGCGTTTTAAAGTCTAAAACGTTACTGTTCATTCCCATATCTTGAACATCAATCATCAACTCAACATATTTTTTTTCATCAGGAATCTGCCCCCACATGGCAACATTCATTTGATGCATTCTTACTGCTTGCTCTTTTATACGCTCTTTATAGCTCTCTAACTTTGAGTTTTTCGACGTTAATTCTGCCTTGATCATTTTTATTTCAGCCTTAGCTTTATCTAGATCATTTTTAGCTTTAATGTATAAAGGATGCCTATGGATGTCTTCATCAGACACATCTTTTACAGGACCATATTTACGAGCAGCTTCAGCGCTCAGAATGTCTTCCTTTAGTTTTGGATAACGTTCAGGTTTAACTACACCATTCGATAATCCAGCTTCCTTCTCGACACTTGAAACAGTAATTTTCAACTTATTGGCTTTAAGCTTCTGTTTTAGCTCCCTGTGGATTGGCCTTTTGGCAACAAGGCGTGCTAATGCGTCTCTTAACTGCCTCTCGGTCGGGCTTAATCCAGTTTCATCTGTCATATCTTACGCCACCGTTTTTGTTGGTATAACCAAACTCAACACATCTTCTTCAAATTCGTACTTATCATGCTCGAACACTAAGTCATCCATTATTTCTTCAGCAGCTTTTACTTGCATATAGTATTTGGTTGCAGCGCTTGAATTTAACTCATTGTTTTCTTTTAAAAACTCAATATTTCTCATCGCATCCATACGGGACACTTCAGCGTAAACAGCATTTTCAATAAAGTCATACTCACAGTCAACACACTCAGTTAAATCAATATTGATACGCATTGAGCATTGAGTGTTAGTACAATACATACCAGGAGCCACAGCATGTAAATGAGCCTTACCGTTGGTCAACAGATCTATCCAGTACTCCTTTGACAGCTTACGTTTATTTACTCCATCTTCAAAATAGCTTTCACCTTCACGACTGATTGCTTGACCTTTACCCCCTGCAATACGTTCACGGTTTGCCATTTTTTGATATATACGAGCAAAGATCTTAGCCTGTTGCGTGACCCGCTCTTTTTGAATTTCGCTGTAAATTTTTTCAAATGAAAAGGCGTTACGAGCATACCAGCGTGTCATCGCCATCGACAAATGCGACAACTGTTGCTTCAAAGCCGGGAAAGAACACAACTCATAGCCAATTAGGTAATATGCAAGTGAACGTCGCAACTGATGACACGTAAAGTGAAATTTGTCACCCAGTTTAAAAGATGTCTGGGTTGGATCGGATGTTTGTAAATAGCCCATATCATCTAATGTCAGAATAAAATCAACGTTGTTTTTGTTAAAATTATTTATGACACCTTTACCCAACGCAGACTTTCCTACAGACTTGAAATAAGTAACCTTTTGCAAGTTTGCGAACATTCTATGACTGTCATTCCCTGCAAACCTGTTTCGATAAGGTGTATGAATGGCATTTAGCACATGAAAGGCTTTCCAACCAGTTTCAGTGGTAACAAAAACATCATTTTTGGTTTGACTATTGAGTGTAATTTTTGATTGGCGTGTCGTTAGAAAGTAAATTTGTTCCTTGCCGGTACCTGATTCATCGCCATTTTTATCAAACTTCTTTTCCTGCGCCCCATATACAGGACTGATTCGATACAACTCATCTATCCTCATCCCTGATAACGCCAAACATAACCACGAGGCCTTTGCACTGAGGCTAACTAAATACCGTCTAAATTCACCCCAGTCATAGAAAGTGTCACCGATATACACATTAAAACGGTGAAATTGTGAATCTTTTAAGAGAATACGAGTTTTAAGAGAGGTGAATATTTCCATCCATCGCGGATTTTTGCCTTTATCGACTAAAGCAACTCCCTCGTTTTCTAATGCTTGAGTGAATCGCTCCCAGTTTTTCTCATAACCCTTTATAGGTTTATATATCTCTCCATTTCTTATATCTAAAAGTCTCCTTTTTTCTTCATATTTATAAAAGAAAAGCATCTGCTCAACCGCTTGTTCGATTTCATCTCTTAACCCATAGGCTTTTGCAATCCCTTCGCTGTACTCCGTTAATGCCGCAAAATATATCCGCGGAGGAATAACCAATGTTCCTTCAGTGTCATCAGGTCTTGCGTTAAACATTTTATGCGTTAGGCGATTAAAATTAACCGTAAATGGCAGTAAACCTTTTAAAGCGGGAAGATAGTTTAACCCAGTAAACACTTTGGAGTTAGACATGTCAAAAAATCCATCTTCGACCAAAATGTCTAGATGCTCTTGGTTTAACTCTTCAAAAGAAGTAATACCACGCTTAAACAGTTTAACAATATAATTTCGCAAAAGACCTATCTTGCTTGAGAGAGAACCTAACTCAATATGTTGACCTGAAAACCACATATTCGCTACTGCGATACACTTCACTTGATTAACTAAATGACGTTCGTTTTGACGAAATACAATGACGTTCTCGCCTTGTTCTAACTCTATATTAAAATAAATATTTGACTTATTTTTCCCTTTATATGCAGACTGTGCAAACATCCAAGCATCTTCCCCAAACAAGATTGTCTTTCTCTCATCTTGATAAACCACCATTTTGTCCAACTCTTCCCAATTACCTCGCAGTAGCGCAGGGAAAAGCACTTGCTGCAAATAATCTTTTTGACCACCAATGGAGCGCATGGCATCTAAAGTTAATTCTAAATCTTGCGAATTATCAAAAGACAACATAAGTATGTTCCTTATAGGTATTGGGTAACAGAAGATAATGAGTTGAAAAGTAAATAACGCCCTTTTTCTTCAAACAAATCTTCAGCTTGTTCAATTGTTTCTAATGGTACGTCATCAAGGTGGACTTGAAAGCGTTCTATCTTCGATTGGATGATGGACGCTCGTTCTGGATATTGATCAATACCTTCACTTAGCGCATCGAGAAAACTCAGCAATTTATAAATAGCGTAGGGATCATCAACAAGCTTGGCGCTTTTGCAAAAGGGGCACAGATCGTATTGATAACAGGTGATATCCTGCCCTTCTTCAATAATCCCCTTTTCTTCTGCAAATTTACGCGCCGCATAATGCCAATCTTTTTCTGAACTCAGATCAACTTTACCGTCACAATCAACACCGTTAGGGTTAGTGGGTCGGTTACGTTTTTTCCAAATTTCGTATTCTAAAACAGGAATTTTTAGCTCTTGCTCAACTGTTTCTATAGCTTCATTGCGTGTCTTTCCCGCAGCGATGTGACTTAGCACCATCATTCCTTGCGATATTTGCTTACTATTTGAAACAGGATGCCCATTTCGGTATCGCCTATCAGCCGTTTCAATGCTGTGCTGCAAAATCTTTTGAGCAGTCAACCCACGCTCTTCTGGTTTGTACTCTAAGTCAGAGTGAGTAACTCGAATTCGACTTGAATTTATATTTAAAAAGTAGTCTCCATGGTCTATACCGCACAAATTCAACAAATATGAGCTTATAGGCACCTTTCCTTCGGACCACTGGTAAGTATGATTTTGCTTCCCCAAAGGCAGTAGAAAAGGAGGTTTGGTTCCACCACTACGCCGATTACTCAGACCAACTCGCGTTATACCAGGTATCGGGTTTCTCGTTGCTGCATAGCGCTCTACTAATTGAAGGAAACGGCGGTATTTAGAATCAACAGTAAAATCGCCTTTTGAGCCATCAAGATATTTAAAAGAAATCGTGATATTTCCATCTATATCTTTATCTGAGTATCTAAGTGGCATCAGTACGTTTCGAAGTGAAACATCCGTCATACATGAGATGGCAGCGTAAGCTATGGGAATTGCTCTTTGTGTTACAACTATTTTACCTAGTTCGATGACCTGCCTGTCCATTACCCATGCGTTATCTTCTCTCTGAACCCAGTTAAAAGTGGTCATCTTTTGATTTTCAACAATATCGGTATAGGTTTTAACTAGGTGATCGGCTAGCTCACCTCTGTCACTAGAAAGTAAATTTAAGTTCCTTGATAACGCCACTAGAGCCTGTGCCAGATCCGTCTTAGCTTTTTCGCCTTGGCTATTGAGACAATATATTAAGGTATCAAACGGGTCATCACTGAACGTTTTTGAGAGTAATTCAAAGGTCTGAAGAAATGTAATGCCATCGGCTTTACCGACACTGTCTCGTTTATTAATATTAGCTACAATAAACCCAGCACTTTTTTCACTAGCTTCGGGATGCAAGTTTTCTTCTGTACCTGAAAACAACGCCTTTACGTCTTTTGATGCGCGACCTTTATAAGCGCGAACTTGAGCTGTTTTCGATGTACGATTTTCTACCTTCGATACTACTACTTTAATAGGATGACGAACCTCTTTAATCGGTGTGTCATTAAATGCGGTGTAGTAGGCAAATAAGGTGTAAGCTGCGGCCATACATTGATTAAAAGGACTCCCAGCTCCATCTTTTACATCACCGCCTCCCAACTCAATTGTAATGTCACAACCATTTACCCTATCTACAACAATACCTTCTAAGCATCGAGGGGGAAGTACTTCAGGGTTCTCCTCTTTTAAAGCAATAAGTTGAGTTGCCAAAGAAAAAAAGAAAAGTTGAGTGCGTCGAACTAATCCATACCACTCACTTGATATATAAGGTTGTGTTGATGGTTCATCCTTCATAGTAGAAAAAGGTTTAAGCGTAGCTTGCCACTCAGATATATCAACACCAAGCACCGAAAGAAGATTATCGAGGAACATCTTTCTCCTACAAGCAGTGGATTCCAATATGCCAGCTTCTTCACCATCATAGTATTGAAAGCTATATTTTTTCTGCTCACACCCCTCATGAACTAAACGCCACAATTCACCAGCGTTCCCAACATAAGAAAGGTATCCAGCCTGACAAAAAGGGGAGTTCTTTTTAAAGTCACAAAAAACAAGGTACTGCTTTAAAATGGATAACCTAGCAAATATAGAACCTTCACTACTGTTATTTTTTTTCTCTTGATCAACCCAGTACCTTAGCTTTTGCATTATTTTCAAGCGAGATGGTTTTACTAATGGCCTTTGGGGATCGCACTGCTCATGACACCAATCAAGAAGATTGAATTGATAACCATACGCATTCTCTTTTCGATGTAATTTAAAACTCAAATCTAATGAAGTAACGTTATCTTTCGCTTTTGGTTGAGTAATGAGCTTTTTTTTATTTCTAGATGCGGCTAATCGACTTTTTGCCATATGCTCACCTCAACACTTCTTGTGCAAATTGATTTTTTCGCTGAGAGAATTCAAACCATGTTTTATCATCATTTAGATAGTTAATGTATTTTTGAGTAGTACCTGTATTTTCATGCCCCATCAAGTATGCTAGTTCGGAGATCAGTGCCTCAAAGGGCTTACCTGTTTCAATATGTCTCTTGTACAGCCAATCGGTCGCAAAAGTAGCTCTTAAATCATGCGTAACAAAATAAATATCAAGCCCGCTAAGAATCATATCATTGCGTACAGCTTCCACATGCTTTTGAATTGTGTTTGGTGCGTAAATACTGCCATTAGATTGAACGAATAAGTGATTATGGCGCAATAACCCACTGTCAATAGCTTCCTTCCTTGCCTTACTTAGCTTGTACTCGTACAAAAGATCCATAACGTAGTCTGGAATCTCGATCGTTCTCTCTTTTCTGTATTTGGTAAGACAACCATTGATGCGCTCACCAATTAGCACTTTCATAACTTTAGATTTTGGCCTATCTACGACAGAAGCAGGAAAAGTTATCAGTTCCTCAAGTCTCACCCCAACCTCAGTTGCCGTGTACAACATTAAGTCCTTAGTATCAGACGAATTTTCCACATCGATATATCGGTAAAAGGCTTGTTTTTCATCTTCACGCAAGGGACGTAGCTCGCGGATATCAGCATTTTGAGGCTTTTGTCTGTTCTTAAATGGCTTGGTGAGACCCGTCGTATACACGGTAATATCGCCGCGATAACTATTGAGATGTGAGAGCATGTCATGTTGCGCTCTCTTATTTTTGTTCTGTATACGAACTTTCTTGGCTGAAAACTCAAATGGGCGAAAAGTTTTGCTAAGTGGGACTATCCGTTGGCGATGAAGATAGGTGTAGTAAGCAACTACTTTTAGTACATAGCTAGAAGCCGTATTTGGAGAACCACCGATTTTCCCATTTTCATCTTCGGTATAAAGATTCTCTAATAAGTAATCACGATATCTAACGACTGGGCTTTCTTCTACTTTCTCTGTGCAGTCAAATATTGTTAATGGAAGCTTCTCTTCAATCAAGACACCTGTTCTTTTGTCAGTATGTTCTGGGATTTCCATACTCATCCAACGATAGAAGCTTAATAACGCATTTGCATGAGATTCAATTGTATCAACGGATGATATATCTGGATTTGACAATAGAGAGTGCAGGTATAAATTGACTGGCACTACATTAATGCCATCTGGGTCAACTAAAATCGGAAGTTTATAAATAAATGGTTTTGAATTGTCATTTACTTCGTGGATTATCTCACCACTATCAGGGGCTGCCCTACTGGTAAATGAAGGATATTTATCCGTATTGATCCACATAAGACAGTAATCAATACCATAGTCCTCTGGAAATACCTCACTCTGCTCAATCAAATCAGCACCAAATAATCAAACATTTATAGCACTACACTAAGCTAACAAACCCATTATGTCTAATTTTTTATAGTCACAACTTATTAACTTGCGTCGTCTAATAAAGATCCCAACCGTAGTTCTGGATTTCCACCAGATTCCCATTTCAGCCATCTAGATTGCTAGATAGCACCAGCTTGGGGCAAATACTATTAAGCTATTGATTATTTGTCCAGCCAATATTAGCCCTCACAATTGTAACGTTTTGGCTCATTTCGACCTCAACTGACACAGAACACACTATCTTTAAATCAATTGGGGCACAAAACTGGACATCCTATTGAGATTGAATAAAATCTGCGCTCTTAAATTGAATGCACCATAAAAGGTAAGATCATGGCTACTCTTGATGTAAATCCACAACGCTACCAAGAACAACTGGCTGAAAAAGTCGAACGTCTCACTGATATGTTCGCGCCATACAACGTGCCAGAACTGGAAGTGTTTGAATCACCAGAGCAGCACTACCGTATGCGTGCTGAGTTCCGTGTTTGGCATGAGGGTGAAGACCTTTACTACATCATGTTCAACCAAGAAACTCGTGAGAAATACCGCGTTGACCAATTCCCAGCAGCAAGCCGTCTGATCAACGACCTGATGCCACTATTGGTTGAAGCGATGAAAGACAACGAATCGCTACGTCGTAAACTGTTCCAAGTGGATTTCCTATCGACGTTAAGCGGTGAGATTCTGGTTTCACTGCTTTACCATCGCCAACTTGATGAAGAGTGGATTGAAAACGCGAAAGCCCTGAAGCAGCGTTTGAATGATGAAGGCTTCAACCTAAACATCATTGGTCGTGCTCGTAAAATGAAGATTGTCCTAGACCGCGACTACGTGATCGAGAAGCTAGACGTGAATGGCCAAAGCTACATCTACCAACAAGTTGAAAACAGCTTCACTCAACCGAACGGTAAAGTGGCAGAGAAAATGTTGGAATGGGCAGTCGACTGCACTCAAGAAAGCACTGGCGACCTACTAGAGCTTTACTGTGGCAACGGTAACTTCTCTCTGGCGTTGGCACAAAACTTCGACCGCGTTCTTGCAACTGAATTGGCGAAGCCATCTGTGGTTTCTGCGCAATACAACATCGCCGCGAACGAGATTGATAACGTACAAATCCTACGTCTATCAGCAGAAGAGTTTACTCAAGCAATCGAAGGTAAGCGTGAATTCCGCCGCCTACAAGATGCAGGTGTGGATCTGAAGAGCTACAACTGCAACACGATTTTTGTCGATCCACCACGTTCAGGTATGGATGTCGACACTTGTAAAATGGTGCAAGGCTACGAGCGCATCATGTACATCTCTTGTAACCCAGAGACTCTTAAAGAGAACTTGGACATTCTATGTGAAACCCACAACGTGACGCGTTTTGCACTGTTTGACCAATTCCCTTACACACACCACATGGAAGCAGGTGTACTGTTGGAACGCAAAGCGTAATCCACCAGCCTCAGGCATAAAAAAAGCGAGCTCAATGGCTCGCTTTTTGTTGGATTCGTTTTGCTTATTCAGCGGTGGTCTTCTTTTCCATGAAACCCAGTTTCTTACCGATCCACGCTAAGAGAATCATTGAAACCAGAATTGCGAAGAAGTTAGAACCTGCTTCTGGGTATTGCGCTTTAATAAACGCAGAGTGACCAAATGCACCAACGAAGAAACACGCCAGACCTACAAGTGGAATATCTTCTGATACTGGGTTGTTAAGGTATTCTTGGTACAGCGCCTGTACAGCTAGCACGAGTGCAATCAGAGGGAAGATTGAAAAAGACACTTCGTTCATGGTCAACCATGACAACAAAGCATCACCACACATACCTGCAACCAGTGCCAAAATCAGCGTTTTCTTTTCAGATTTATTTCCATTCGACATTATTCTATCCCGCCTTTTAATCGGTTACGTTCACGTTCTTTGCGATACCAATAGGCCCCTTTGGCTATCATTCGCAATTGCATGATCAATCGCTCGGCGAGTTCATCGCGCTCGCGTCGATCTAAATCTAAAGCTTCCGCACCAGAGCTAAACACCAAAGTAACCGACGCCTCTGCTTGAGTGAACGCCTCTTCTTTGGTCATACCGGTGCTCATTAAGTACTCAGTTAATTCTGCCGCAAAATGCTGAATTTCTCGAGCGACGGCAGTACGAAATTCAGAGGAAGTGCCGGAGCGCTCACGCAACAATAAGCGGAAAACGTTAGGACTACTTTCAATGAATTCCATGAAGGTTTCAACTGAAGTTCGAATCACACTGCCTTCTTTGACAATACGCTGACGCGCTTGACGCATCAGTTGTCGCAACAACAAACCACCTTCATCAACCATGGTTAAGCCCAGCTCATCCATGTCTTTGAAGTGACGATAAAAAGAAGTCGGTGCAATTCCTGCCTCTCGGGCAACCTCACGCAAGCTGAGATTGGAAAAGCTGCGATCCGCACTGAGTTGATTAAATGCCGCATCGATCAACGATCGACGTGTTTTTTCTTTTTGCTGCGCGCGGATTCCCATCGATTTCATTCTTTAACTTGCTCTTTTTCTGTTGGGTACGAGAGCTTCAATATAACGCATATCGCACCCACGTATAAAGCGACGTTATCTGCCGATAAGCGGCGAGCACGTTACTATTGCCATGCACCCAATTGCAATTGTCTCGCTTCAAATAGTAGACATACAGCATACCAATTAGTTCTTTTGGGCGATTCTGCGTGATCACTTCCACTCTCTAGCAGGCATTACGTGTTCCCAATAGAGTAAATGAGTTAAAATCCCGCTACAGCAATGTTAAGCAAATATAACAAGGAAGACATCATGGCGCATGCTAATCACTATGACGTGATCGTAATTGGTAGTGGCCCGGGCGGTGAAGGGGCGGCAATGGGATTGACCAAAGCCGGACTGAATGTTGCCATCGTAGAAAAGGAAAGCAGTGTTGGTGGTGGTTGTACGCACTGGGGAACCATACCATCCAAGGCATTGCGTCATGCGGTTAGTCGTATCATCGAATTCAATAGCAACCCATTATTCTGCCGTAACAACACCAGCCTTCATGCAACATTTTCTGACATTTTAGGTCATGCGAAATCGGTCATTGATAAGCAAACTCGACTTCGTCAGGGCTTTTATGATCGCAATTCATGCACACTGTTGTTTGGTACTGCGCGCTTTATCGATAACTACTCCATTGCCGTCATGCAAAGCGATGGTACGGAAGAAGTGTACTCAGCGGATAAATTTGTTATCGCTACGGGCTCTCGTCCATACCAACCAAATGACGTCGACTTCTTGCATGAACGCATCTACGACAGTGACTCCATCCTGAGCCTGAAGCACGACCCTCGCCACATCATCATTTACGGTGCGGGTGTGATTGGTTGTGAATACGCATCTATTTTCCGTGGTTTAGGCGTGAAGACTGATCTGATAAACACTCGCGACCGTCTGCTCTCTTTCTTAGATAACGAAGTATCAGACGCATTGTCTTACCACTTCTGGAACAGTGGCGTGGTGATTCGTAACGATGAAACATTCGAGAAAATCGAAGGCACTGAAGATGGTGTTATCGTGCATCTTCAATCTGGCAAGAAGATGAAAGCCGATTGCCTACTGTATGCTAATGGTCGAACGGGCAACACAGACAAACTCAACTTACCTGCGGTTGGACTTGAAGGTGATTCTCGCGGACAACTCAAAGTAGATGGTAACTACCGTACAGAAGTGGAACACATCTACGCCGTCGGTGATGTGATTGGCTACCCTAGCCTAGCGAGTGCAGCGTATGACCAAGGTCGTTTCGTGGCACAAGCCATCACTAAAGGACAAGCTGACGGCAATCTGATTGATGACATCCCAACGGGTATCTACACCATTCCAGAAATCAGTTCAGTGGGTAAAACCGAGCAAGAACTGACCGCAGCGAAAGTGCCTTACGAAGTGGGACGCTCTTCGTTCAAGCATCTCGCTCGTGCACAGATTGCAGGTAAAGACATCGGCAGCTTGAAAATCCTCTTCCATCGCGAAACCAAAGAGATTCTTGGTATTCACTGCTTTGGTGAGCGCGCTGCGGAAATCATCCACATCGGTCAGGCCATCATGGAACAAAAAGGTGAAGCCAATACGATTGAATACTTCGTCAATACCACCTTCAACTACCCGACGATGGCAGAAGCGTATCGCGTAGCAGCACTGAACGGGTTGAACCGATTATTCTAATTCAATTGGGTTGCCATGATCCAAAAGCAAAAACAGCAGGTTTCGACCTGCTGTTTTTTTTATGTGTAACTAGGCAAGAAAGCTTCCCTTGCGCCATTGATAGAAAAAGATAGCGCCGAGTCCAATCCCTCGCATTACCATGAAACTGGTCATCGCAAACCACAGCGCATGGTTTTGCCAGCCTGAGAACAAAAAGAAAATCGCAAAGAAACTACAAGTCGCTACGAACATACTGTTTCGCATGTCTTTACCTTTAGTGGCACCAACAAAAATACCATCAAACAGGAAGCACCACATCGACGCCAATGGCATGACCACCAGCCAAGGTAGATACACCGAAGCTTGCTGCTGCACCGCGTCAATCGAAGTGATCATGGCGATCAAGTGCGATCCCGCCAAACCAAATACCGCAGTCAAACCTAAGCAGATGATCAGACTCCAGAAGAAAGTACCAATCAATGATGCACTGAGCTGCGCTCGGTCTTTGGCACCAATCGCTTTGCCAACCATGGCTTCCATCGCGTAAGCAAAACCGTCCATGCCATAGGAAATCATCATCAAGAAGCTCATCAATACCGCATTGGCCGCAACCACATCATCACCAAAGCTCGCGCCTTGGAAAGTCATAAAGCTAAACGTAGCTTGTAAACATAGAGAGCGTAAGAAGATATCGCGATTGAGTTTTACGAACCGCCCTAGCCCATGTTGAGTATCGGTTAGCAGGCTCTTAGGAGATGGTAATTGACGGGCACGCCATGTTTTCCATACACACATCAAGCCAAACGCCATGCCTGAGTAATCAGCTATTACCGATGCCAGCGCTGCGCCTTCTACTTTCCAGCCTAAGCCAATAACAAACAGTAAATCGAGCGCAATATTGGTCACGTTGGTGATAATCACCATCCACATTGGGGCTTTGGAGTTTTGCGTGCCGAGCAGCCAGCCCAACAACACAAAGTTCATCAGCGCTGCGGGGGCGCTCCATACACGGATAGCAAAATACTGCATACCATAGTGCTTCACTTCCGCACTGGCATCACTCCAACCAAATATCAGATCCGCGATCGGGTTATGGGCAATAAGGAAGACTAACGCAAACAGCAATGCCATGAGTGAGCCTTGCATAAACACCAAGGCGAGTTGTTTTCGGTCTTCACCACCATAGGATTGCGCCGCTAATCCAGTAGTCGACATACGTAAAAAGCCAAGCAACCAAAACGTCACGCTGATCATGGTGCTGCCCAACGCAACACCACCCAAATACCAAGCGTGTTCAAGATGACCGATCACCGCAGCGTCAACCAAGCCCAAGAGTGGAACAGTAATATTCGACAGCACCATAGGGATAGCGAGCGCTAACACTTGGCGATGCACTTGAGGATTCGATAAAGGAGAGAAGATAGAGTTTGTCACAGGCACCTCGTTGTTTAGATCAGCGAGTGTACCTGAGTGTTTAATGCCTAGCCAATTACCACTTGATGTGAACGAGAACTGGCGTGAGACGATGCTTCAACATTGGGATCTTATTCAGCCAGCGTTGCCATGCTTTCCAGCGTGAGCAAAATCGGTCGAATGGCGAGAAGGCTTTGACCCATTGCGCCCATGGCAGCCAATGCAGTACTTGTTGTGCTGGTGCTTCAAAACCATGTGCATACGTATCTGAGCCGAGCTTCTGACCCCATTTACTTTCGGTTAAGTCACCTGCTAGTACCATGCACACTTCTGCCGATACAAAATGACGACCCAGAGTTTGGATGAAAGTCGCAACGCGCGATTCATCACAATCAAGTAAAGCCATCTCACATAGAATCAATACTGGTGCTTTTTCAGGGATGCGTAGTTCATCTAACCAACTCATGTCTTCTACGCTGCCGCAACGATGCTCGTAACGTTCGTTTTTATGGAACAATCGCTGACGCCAAACCAGATTCTCGGTGACATCCAGTTCAATCCAGTGACAACGACCATTGTCCAAACGGTAGAAGCGCGTATCTAAGCCCGCACCAACGTTAATGATCCAAGCGTCTGAGTGTTGTTGAAGAAAGTAGCTGACCTGCTGATCGCACAGTTGAGTTAAAGTCACATGCAGCAGCTGCTTCTGATCGACGTCGCCACTGATGCAATCTGGCGCCATCTTGCAGCTCAAGCACGCTTTTGCAGCGATCGGATCGTACACCAAGCCGTTATCGACCAAGCTTTCGCGGCTACGCAAAAACAACGGTTTCAACAGATGATTAGGTACGTGATGTTGAGGCTTGGACATGGGCATTTCCTTGCGCCGAAAAGAAAATGGTTAAATGGAATTAGATGATAATAAATCTCAATATCACTTGCAAGTTTTAACGCAACAACCAAACACTTTGAATCAGGCCGAGCGTAGCTATGCTCGGAAGAAAAGAAATATGCTTTGAAGACAATAAAAATGGAATAGAAAGTGCAGAAAACACAAAGCCCAGCAAAACGCTGGGCTTTATTAGAATGCTTGAGGTAAAAACCTACATCCAGTCGGTGTTACGGATGATGCCAACCGCCAGACCTTCAATCGTCAGATGTTGCGACGTTAGGTCAACTTGGATTGGTGAAAACTCTTCGTTCTCTGCATGCAGCAGAACCGTAGAACCTTTGCGCTCTAGACGCTTCACCGTCACATCATCATCAACACGTGCAACCACAACTTGACCGTCGCGCACGTCTTGGGTTTTGTGCACAGCCAGCAAGTCGCCGTCCATAATACCGATGTCTTTCATACTTTCGCCGTTTACGCGAAGTAAGAAGTCTGCTTTTGGTTTAAACATAGCAGGATCTACTTGGTAGTGAGATTCCACATGCTCTTGAGCCAAAATCGGCTCACCAGCAGCAACTTGACCAATTAATGGCAGGCCTTGATCGTCGTTTGCCGCATCTTCGAGTAGGATTCGGATCCCGCGAGATGCGCCTGGAATAATTTCAATCGCTTGTTTACGAGCAAGCGCTTTTAGGTGTTCTTCTGCGGCATTCGCAGAGCGGAAGCCAAGCTCACGCGCAATCTCTGCACGAGTTGGTGGCATTCCGGTGTCTTCGATTTTGCTTTTAATCAAATCGAAGACTTGTTGTTGGCGTGGCGTTAACGGCTTCATATGTCACCTGTCTTTTTATACAGTTAAATGTGAGTATATCCAGTAAATGGACAAATGAAAACCCAATTGGTTGTTTTTTAATTTATTTGCGCCAGTTTCAGATCCCATCCACAAACCTCAAGTGAGCATGCGTTTTAAACGCGCAATAAGCAATTCGTCTAATGAAAGCAACAACCTAGGGGTTCGACTAATTTCCGCTCAATAAAATTAAAAGGTTTGACCAGTTTCTGGTATCCTTGCTGCGCTTAAATTTTATCGCCTAGGCTTATTTCTATAGCCGTATCTATTACCTTCTCTTTAGAAGAAGGCAAAGCGGACACTGAAATAAGGTTAGGCTTGTTTGAATACCTATTGAGGCTGTGAACTTTATGTCTTCTGGACAATCATTTTCACGTTCATTACTAAAACTACCTTTATCGGTAATGGTAAAGGGCACCACAATCCCATCGAATCCGATTGATGATCTCAACATCGACCTCACTAAACCGATTGTGTATGCCTTGCCGTTCCGTTCGAACGTGGATTTGCTGACACTGCAAAAACAAGCTTTGAGTCTTGGTCTGCCTGACCCGCTCAGTCCATTGGAAATCAATGGAAAGACATTAACTCGTTACGTGTTTATCGCGTCTCGTCCAACCGTGATGAGCAACGATAACGATGTACCAAGCGAGTCAGTTTCTCTATTTACAGAGTTACTAGAACTGCACAAACTCGACAGCGAGTTAGACGTGCAAATGATCCCAGCAACCGTACTTTGGGGTCGTAAACCTGGTAAAGAAGAAAACCACAAGCCGTACCTGCAACCAATGAATGGTCCGCAAAAAGCAAAAGCGGTCATGGCAGCTGGTCGTGACTGTTTGGTGCGTTTTAGCCCAGTGGTTTCACTGCGTTACATGGCAGACTCTCACGGTACCGACAGCGCTATCGCACACAAGCTAGCGCGCGTTGCACGTATCCACTTCTCTCGCCAGAAGCTTGCGGCATCCGGTCCAAACCTGCCTCAACGCCAAGTGCTGTTTGCACGCTTAATGAAATCGCCAGCGATTGAAAAAGCAATTGAAGACGAAGCGCAAAGCAAAAACATTTCTATCGAGAAAGCACGCAAAGAAGCCCATGACATCATGGATGAGATTGCAGCGGACTTCTCGTATGGTTTGGTGAAAAACGGCGATCGTATTCTTGGCTGGTTGTGGACGAAGCTGTACCAAGGTCTGCACATCAACAACGCTTCGACCGTTCGTCGCCTAGCGCAAGATGGTCATGAGATCGTGTATGTGCCATGTCACCGCAGCCACATGGACTACCTACTGCTTTCTTACGTTCTATACCATGAAGGTATGGTGCCACCGCATATTGCTGCGGGTATTAACCTGAACTTCTTCCCTGCGGGTCCAATCTTCCGTCGTGGTGGTGCGTTCTTTATTCGTCGTAGCTTTAAAGGCAACAAGCTGTACTCAACTATTTTCCGTGAGTACCTATCAGAGCTGTTTGCTAAAGGTTACTCGGTTGAGTACTTCAGTGAAGGTGGTCGTTCACGTACTGGTCGTCTGCTTCAAGCAAAAACCGGTATGTTGGCAATGACAATTCAAGCCATGCTACGCGGTCTAAACCGTCCAGTAACGTTAGTGCCTGTTTACATCGGTTACGAGCACGTAATGGAAGTGGGTACTTACGCCAAAGAGCTTCGTGGCTCACGCAAAGAGAAAGAAAACGCAGGTCTTGTACTGCGTACTCTGCGTAAGCTGCGCAATTTTGGTCTTGGTTACGTGAACTTCGGTGAGCCAATTCAGCTAAACCAATACCTGAACGAACATGCGCCAGAATGGACGAAAGACATCGATCGCATGGGAGGCAGCAAACCGCAATGGATGAACCCTGTGGTGAACGGTCTGGCAAACAAGATGATGACGCACATTAACGACGCGGCAGCGACTAACGCGCTAACTCTATGTGCGACCGCGCTGTTGGCTTCTCGTCAGCGTGCATTATCTCGTGACTCTTTGATCAACCAGATAGAGTGCTACCTGAAGCTACTTAAGAACAACCCATACTCAAACACTTCAACGGTTCCAACAGAAACGGCTGAAGAGTTGGTAGATCACGCTATCTCACTTGATAAGTTTGTGATTGAAACCGACACAATGGGTGACATCATTTCGCTGGATCGTAGCCAGTCGATTCTGATGACTTACTACCGCAACAACATCATTCACCTGTTCGCCCTACCTTCATTGATTGCTCAGATGATTATTCGTCAACGCAACGTGACCGTAGAGAAGATTCAAGAAAACGTTGCTCAAATCTACCCATTCCTGAAAAAAGAGCTGTTCCTAAGCTACAAGGAAGAAGAGTTGAACGAGTTGGTCGTGAAGATTTTGAACGAGTTCATTGAGCAGAAGATGGTTTGCCAAGATGGTGACAAACTGGAAATTAACCAGTCAAACAACCAATCATTGGTTCTGTTGGGTCGTACTATCACAGAAACACTGCAACGCTACTCTATCGCAATGAACCTACTGGTGGCAGACCAAGAGCTGGGTAAATCTGACCTTGAGCAGAAGAGCCAAGATATTGCACAACGTTTGGGTCGTCTGCACGGCATCAACGCACCAGAGTTCTTCGATAAAGGCGTATTTACTGCAATGTTCAATACGCTGAAAGAGCAACAATATCTAGATAGCGACGGTAACTGTGACCTTGAGAAGACACAGCAATTTGCCAAACTGCTGTTTGCTCTGCTTTACCCAGAAGTGAAGTTGACCATCGAAGAGAGTATCCACCAGCTGCAAGCATAGTTCGCTTAAGCTCGATACTCATCTCGACAAAAACACAAAAGGCATCCAATCGGATGCCTTTTTTCTATCTGGATGTCTGTACTATGCCGTTACCAGAAAGCGATAACCAGACCGACCGCAATCACCATTCCCACATAGTTATTGTTAAGGAAGGCTCTGAAACACAAGTCGCGATCTCGATGGCGAATCAAATGTTGTTGGTACACAAACAATGAAGCAGCCACCAGAATCGTCCAGTAGTAGCTTTGGCCAAGTTCATAGTGCTGACCAAGCAACACCAACATCGCCAAGGTAATCAGCTGTAAAACGCCAATCACCAGTTTGTCGTGGCGACCAAACAAGATAGCCGTTGATTTAATGCCAATCTTTAAATCATCATCTCGGTCGACCATCGCGTATTGAGTGTCGTAGGCAATAGTCCACAAAGCATTAATCGCAAACACAAACCACACAATCAAAGGCAATTCGCCTGTTTGTGCTGCCCACGCCATCGGAATCGCCCAACTAAAAGCCAAACCTAAAAACAGCTGCGGCAAATGGGTGTAACGCTTCATAAATGGATAAATGAAAGCCAAAAAGATGCCCGCAAAGGAGAGCTTGATCGTCAGTGGGTTCATGGTCAGCACTAATAAGAAAGAACTGATACCCAAAACCAAAAACAGACCAATCGCTTCTTTCGAGGTCACTTTACCCGATGGTAAAGGGCGCTGTTTGGTGCGTTTCACATGCCCATCAACTTTACGGTCGGCAAAGTCGTTAATCACACAACCGGCGCTACGCATTAGGAACACGCCTAACACAAAAACGATGAGTACATTCCAACTTGGTATGCCTTGGGCGGCAATCACAAGTGCCCAAACCGTCGGCCACAATAACAAGAGTGAGCCAATTGGGCGGTCCATTCGCATCAGTTGCCAATATGCTTTGGCTTTGTCTGCGGACATTTACACCTTCTCCTTAGCGTAAACTGGTGAATTTGGTAAGAATAACTCAGCAACCAGCATGGGTTTGTGATTCATCCACAGTCTTGAGCGTCGCGCTAAAAAGCGCCCCTGTGGCAAACTAACCCATCCCATTTGCAGAGCATCGCGTTCAACGTTATCGGCGCTGAACACAGTTAAACCCAGCGGGATATCTCCTTGCTGAGCTAAGTCATATTGTTGATCGACCAAGGTTGAACGAGGAATGAGCGTGCGGCCAATGACCCAATCCGTATTGTCGCCACATAAAATCACCTCTCTCAGTAGGCAATCTTGCTCAGACAATAGCTGGCTCTCATCCTGTTTTAACGTCTTGGCTGTGACGATCTGATTGTGCAGCAATTCCACTGTTAAGCGTTGGCAATGCTGACCTAAACGACGTGACAAAGAGCCCTGTTCTTCAAGCCAATGCTTGGCGAATTCGCTAGGGAATTCAAAATCTTCGGGGTTTTGCCACTCTACTTCCAATAAAGAAGTAAGATAGAGTGATGTCGGCTGATTCATACTAGTATTCAATTGGAGGCTTTATGCGTACAATAAAGCAACAACTTACCGTCTTATTGAAACCGTAAGTTCCGTTATTTGTTTTAGACGGTCTATTGTATCAAGACTGAAGCGATTCGAATATCGCGATCCAGAGAAAGAAAAGTTAGAAATATGTACAAACGTTATGTAGCCCAAATTATTTTCGCGCTAAGTCTGCTTATTTCAGCACCAAGTTGGGCTGAATCAGAAGAAGCTGCACCTAAGTTAGCCTACTTCACGCTAGAACCCGATTTGACCACAAACTTCTACACCAAAGGCAACAAACTGGGTTATGTGCAAGTACGTATCGACATCATGGTAATGAGCCAACAAGACCTTGCGGTTGTAGAACATCATCAGCCATTGATCCGCGATGCGGTGATTGAGCTTCTAGGCAAGCAAACAGAAGATACGATCAAGTCTTTGTCTGGCCGTGAAGATCTGCGCAAAACTCTGGTGAAAGAGCTCAACGAGACCTTGCTGCCAGAGACTGGCAAAACCATCATTGCTGATTTGCTATTTACCAAATACCTTTATCAATAGTGTGAACCGCTAAAGCTGACGAGCTCATCTCTATAAGCGAAAGACAGAGAAACAAAAGACCGCCGATTGGCGGTCTTTTTTGTTGGTATCTATAAATCATTAACTCAGGAGGCTTGTTGATATTTCTGCTTACCGGAATCAAACAGCGCAATCGCCATCCCAGAAAGCAAACCCACCAAGTGTGCCGTATTAGCAATCGCCATAAATGGCTGAACAAAACCAAGCACTAGCCACACCAACATAAAGCCAATAATAGGTTTAGGCAGTGTTAAACCGAGATGTGGGCAGCGGTAACCAAGGATCCACAAGTAACCAAGCAGTGCATAAACCACACCAGATAAACCACCGAAGTTCGCCCCTTCCACATAAAACTGCCCAGCACCAGATAGTACCGCAGAGATAAAGAAGATTTGCAGTAACTTACCAGAACTCAAACGGCGCTCGATATCCCCGCCCAATTGCCACCACCACAAGAGGTTGAACACAATATGGGTAACAGAGAAGTGCAGCAGTGCATGACTAACCCAACGCCAGAGCTGCCACTGTTGTCCTTCGAAAGCTGGGAAATGGAGCAGAGCAAACACGCCATCACCAAAACCGAACATCTGCAAAAAGTAGATAACCGTACAAACAGCCATGATCAATAAGGTCACGGGGCCCGCTTTGGCTTTCACCATGCCCATGATGCTTGGGCTGGAATAATGGAATTTACTCTTACGAGTATCGGCAACGTCCCACGAGGCGGCGCTGTATTTCGAAGCAGAGGGGTTCGCTAAAAACTGCTTTAGTTCTGCTTCGACTTCAATTTCATGCTGTGCATCCGCCAGCCAAAGTGCAAACTGCCCTTCACCTTCTGGCATCATCTGGATATCTATCTTGCGCGATGCCATGTAATCAATGAAGGCTTGCGCCATACGTGGATTATTTAACGTTACCAATCTCTTCATTAACTTCTCACTATCGGTAGTTCTGCTCGTTGCCAGGCTTCAAAGCCACCATCCACACTGTACACCTGTTCGAAGCCTTGGTTAACCAAATATTGCGCCGCACCTTGGCTACTGATGCCGTGGTAGCACATCACTAGGATTGGTTGTTCGAATTCCACATCGTTCATGAAAGGAACGATCGAATCATTAGTCAGATGAAAAGCGGACTCGGCATGCGCCACAGCAAAAGATTGTGGGTCACGAATATCAACAAGCTTTGCTTCACCTTGTTCGAGCAATGCTTGAGCGCCTTGTACATCGATATGTTGAAACTGGTCCATTTACTTTCTCTATGTCGTTTTCGTTATTGACGCCATTGTAACCTATCCAAAGCCAAACTTAGACACAGAGATAGTCAGGGCATTAAACGCTGTACATATTCGCACCGTTTGTGGATAAATCTGTGAATTGCGTTGATAAAGTGTATTTGGATCATTTGATCCACAATATGTAGTAATGATCTTGATCTAACTGTGTGTATATTCACAACTATCCCCAAACCAAAAACTGCTTCAAAGCCTTATTTTGTCCGGCTTTCGAACAGTTGATGAATAATTACTTCACAGAGTTATACACAGGTAGCACAGATAAATTAGATCGCAAACGCTGTCTATTTTCGATCGAAAATAAAAAAGCCGAGATCACATGATCTCGGCTTTCTATGAAAATCTTACTTGAGATTAGAAGCGAAAGTTAGAACTCACCAACAGCAAGTTTCAATTTCTTCATCGCGTTCTTTTCTAGCTGACGAATACGCTCAGCAGAAACACCAAACTCATCGGCAAGGTCTTGCAAAGTTGCTTTCTCGTCATCTAACCAACGAGAACGAACAATACGCTGGCTGCGCTCATCCAGGCTTGCAAGTGCATGACCTAGACGATTATTGGTGTGTGTTTCCCAGTTTGCAGCTTCAATGTTATCGGCAACATCCGAAGACTTATCTTCTAGGTACACCATTGGTGCTGTGTACGAGTTTGCACTGTCGTCATCGTCCATTGGCATATCAAACGTCGAGTCGACAGCCGCTAGACGAGATTCCATTTCGCGAACTTCAGAAGGCTCTACACCTAGCTCACGTGCAACAGTTTCTACTTCACCGTTGTTGAACCAACCTAGACGCTTTTTCGACTTACGTAGATTGAAGAACAACTTACGCTGTGCCTTGGTTGTCGCGATCTTAACGATACGCCAGTTACGCAGTACATATTCATGGATCTCAGCTTTGATCCAGTGAACAGCGAAAGACACCAAACGCACACCCACTTCTGGGTTGAAGCGCTTAACAGCCTTCATAAGGCCGATGTTGCCCTCTTGCACTAGGTCTGCCATTGGCAAGCCATAGCCTGAGTAGCCACGAGCAACGTGAACAACGAATCGTAGGTGTGACAAGATCAGGCCTTTCGCCGCATCTATCTCACCGTTGTAGTGTAATCTTTCTGCCAGCCCACGCTCTTCTTCTGGTGTCAGCATTGGGTAGCTGTTTACAGAACGGATATAGCTATCAAGGCTATCTTGCGTGACTAGAGCCATCGGATACGCTTCTTTTGTCATTCAATTCCTCATCAATCTCTGATCTGGAGCATTACATTGCAATTTAGCTTGGCCATCTTGAACTCAAAATGAACAAGTTTCAAGAAGGGCGAGTAATTATCCATAAACAAATAGTCTATACAAGGGGTAAAAATTAGCTTGTGCTAATAAATTCCAAGTATAAGACCTTTATCACCTAAACTGGTTCAATTTCTTTCAGGTGACGCTGCGCAGATACTCGAGCGGCAATACAACCTAAAAGACTACCAGTCATGATTAGTAGCAGAGATTCATCCCAGCTCAAGCCAATCAAGCGGAATTGACTGTCGTAAAGCGAGGCTAATTGCTCAACCGCATTGTTCATAACAACCGTAATCAATGCCGTGACTAGCCACGCAATACTTGCCCCAAGCACACCGAACCACATGCCAGTGTATAAGTAAGGGCGCAGAATGAAACTGTCGGTTGCACCAATCAGCTTCATGGTTTGAATCTCTTCTTTGTTCGCCAGCACATTAAAGCGCAATGTATTGCCGACGATTAAAAATACAGCACCCAACATCAGCACTGTCAGGGTGATGACAATAATGCTAGCAAGGGTTTTTATCGCATCAAGGCGCGCTAGCCAGTCTTCATCGAGCCTAACGTCGGTAACGTCTTGTTGCTCACGAACTTCTTTAGCAAGCGACTGAATATCACTTTTTTGTTCTGAATCTGGCGTAATCACCAACACACCAGGGAGCGCATAACCACTCAATAAGCTCAACGCTTGGTCAAAGCCAGCATATTGGCTTAAATCAGATAGACCTTGTTGCGGCGAAATATATTCCACCTCTTTTACCAAAGGCCAAGTTTCAATCTGATCTTTTAGCACCATCACACGCGCATCAGGCATGCCTTCGACTAAGTAAGCACTCACTTGGGATGGCGACGCGACGTCTTGCGCAGCACTCGCCACGTTTTTACCCAGCAAATACAAGCAAGCCGGCATCGCTAACGCTACTGAGATGACGGCTAAGGTAAGAATGTTACCTAATGGACGACGCCATAATGCTCCAAAAGAAGATTTTGCTTGTTTTACATGGACAGAGAAAAAACCATCGGTATTTGCACGCTTGGCACTGCGACCTTTCCCTTTTTTCTGGGTGCGCTTGTTACCTACCATAGTCTTCTACCTCACTTAGGAAGCCTTGGTTCAATTCAAAATGGCGATATTGTGGGCGAGTGTTTACTAACCCGATATCGTGCGTCGCAAGAAGGATCGTTACGCCAGCACGGTTAAATTCTTCGAATAGTCGTAACACACGGTTAGACAATTCTGGATCGAGGTTACCAGTTGGCTCATCCGCCACCAGTAAGGTTGGTCGATTCACGACAGCGCGTGCGATACCAACACGTTGTTGTTCACCACCCGAGAGCTGGCTTGGCAAACAACGGGCTTTATCAAGCAAGCCCGTTTTATCCAACGCCGCAGAAACACGGCGTTTGATTTCGTTTTCAGAAATCGACTCGATGCGCATTGGCAGCGCGACATTGTCGAAGACGCTGCGATCCATCAATAAGCGGTGATCTTGGAAAACAATCCCGATGTTGCGACGCAAGAACGGAATGTCTTTGTTTGGGATACGCGTGATGTCGTGGCCATTAAAATGGACTTTGCCATCGGTTGGACGCTCTATAGCACATATCAGTTTCAACAAGGTACTTTTACCTGCTCCGGAATGTCCGCCTAAAAACGCCATTTCTCCGCGTCGAAGGTGAAAGTCGACTTTCTGCAAGGCTTGTCGACCACCTCGGTAAGCTTTGCTCACTTGCTGAAATTTGATCACCGTTGATTTCCTCTAACTCTTGTTATTCTTCGCGACTAAACAGAGCGTCAATGAACTCTTGAGTTTCAAATGGACGCAAGTCTTCAATGCCTTCGCCTACACCAATGTAGCGAATTGGAATTTCGAACTGATCAGCAATGGCAAAGATAACGCCACCTTTCGCCGTACCATCCAGCTTAGTCAATGTAATCCCGGTTAGAGGGGCAACATCACTGAAAAGTTTCGCTTGGCTAATCGCATTTTGACCTGTACCTGCGTCTAGCGTCAGCATGATCTCGTGTGGTGCAGAGTCATCAATCTTCTTCATCACACGCACGATCTTACGCAGCTCTTCCATTAGGTTGGCTTTGTTTTGTAGACGGCCTGCCGTATCGGCAATAACGACATCCACACCGCGTGCTTTTGCTGCTTCAATTGCATCGTAGATAACGGAAGCACTGTCAGCACCTGTGTGCTGAGCAATGACAGGAACGTTATTACGCTCACCCCAAACTTGTAGTTGCTCTACAGCTGCAGCGCGGAAAGTATCGCCCGCTGCAAGCATGACTTTTTTACCTTGGCTTTGGAATTG
This sequence comes from Vibrio sp. K4, assembly GCF_051122595.1. NCBI lineage: Bacteria > Pseudomonadati > Pseudomonadota > Gammaproteobacteria > Vibrionales > Vibrionaceae > Vibrio > Vibrio sp. K4. Next base: position 3,539,824 of record NZ_CP178577.1, on the reverse strand, counting down.
CTTCGCTAGCTTACCGATTGTCGTTGTCTTACCAACACCATTCACACCGACCATTAAGATAACGTAAGGCGTTTTGTTGGTATCGATCTCAAGCGGTTGCTCTACTTTAGATAGGATTTCGGCCATCTCTTCTTTTAGCAAGCCGTAAAGCGCTTCGCCATCTTTCAAATCACCGCGAGAGGCTTTCTCTGTCAGGTTATTGATGATTTTCGTGGTGGTATTCATACCCACGTCGGCGATAAGCAACTGTTCTTCTAATTCTTCGAAAAGGTCTTCATCGATTTTTTTACCGCTGAACAAGCCGAAGAAACCCGCACCAATGTTTGCCTTAGTGCGACTTAGGCTGCGCTTAAGGCGAGCAAAGAAGCTTTCGGTTGGCTTTTCTTGTTCTTGGACACGAGGCGCAACCGGCACTTGTGGCTCTTCTGCTTCTGCTTCTGCTTCTGCTTCTGCTTCTGCTTCTGCTAGGACAGCCTCAACATTCTCTGGTTCTTGTTCAACCGTTGTTTTTTCTTCTGCTTGCTCGGCAACGTCTTCTGTTGGTTGTTGCTCGGCGGCAGGTGCTTCCACTGCTTCTTCTTTTACTGATTCTTCAGTTGTCGGTTTTTGGCTTTGCTCTTCATCACCAAAACCTAGCCACGAAAGTAATCCGCGCTTCTTTTTTTCCGTCATCTGGGGCTATCCTAGATTGTCTTCTTATCTATTAATGACTCTTTTCTGACAAGATTATTATCTTTACTGAAAAGGCGAATGACAAAGTTATGAAAACTTTCCAATTAGGTGAATCTAATCTTATTAGTGTTACACTCTGTCATCTTGAATATTCTGGGCTGTATCCAAGCTCAAAGCTTGGGCGATTGGATATAGTATCACTTTATTAGCGGTCAAAAAATCTATGGTAAGACGTCGCCAGCAAAACTCATCACAAAAAAAGCCAACAACAGGCTTTGTGCGCATTATTAGTGGCTTATGGAGAGGCAGAAAGCTCCCTGTTCATGATGCAGAAGGCTTACGCCCAACCACGGATCGCGTAAAAGAAACTCTGTTTAACTGGTTGGCTCAAGATGTCCCACAAGCGAAGTGTCTTGATTTGTTCGCTGGCTCTGGTGGCCTTGGCTTCGAATCCGCTTCTCGCCAAGCCGAACTTGTGACTATGATTGAGCTAAACCCTCAAGCATTTCAGCAACTGCAAAAAAATGTGTCCTCTTTGAATGCCAATAACATTCACGTTGTGAACACCGACGCTCTCAGCTTTTTGAAGCAACCGGGGACACCGCACCACGTAGTATTCATCGATCCGCCGTTCCGCAAAGGATTATTGGATGAAACCGTGACCTTGCTGGAGCAAAACGGCTGGCTTGCTGAAGATGCGATGATTTATATTGAAACGGAAAAAGAGCTAAGCATTGCTGGGCTGCCAGAAAGCTGGCGCTTGCACCGTGAAAAAACAGCAGGCCAAGTGAGTTATCGTTTATACGAACGCTCACCAGCGTAAAGCCTCGATTTAAAAGGATAGTTAAATGAAAGCACTATTGATACTGGCTAAAGCGGCCATCGCCTTCGTATGGTTCGTGTTAATCCTCAACTTCTTTATGCCATTCCCTGGTAAAGCGGCGATTGCGTTGTACATCATGACCGCTTTCTTGTTCATCATGCACGGTCTGCAAATGGCCATCTTTATTGGTGCATTTGGTGACAAGATTAAGATGAGCGCATGGGAAAAGTATTCGATTTTGATTTTTGGCATCTTTGCTCTGCTCGACATTCGTCGCAAGCATATGATGTAAAAGCCTCAGATAAACAAAAGCCGCTCACAAGAGCGGCTTTTTTGTATTTGTTTGGCGCTAGCCTAGGTAGCTTTTCACACCATCAAGGAACATTTGGGTAGAAATCATGACCAACAGCAAGCCCATCAATCGCTCGACGGCTTTTAAGCCACGTTCACCCAAAATACGGTGGAAGAAACTGTAGAACATCAAGATAAAGAACGTCGCCCCCCACGCAATCAATACCGCGGCGGAAAGCTCCATAATTTTGTCTGGGTGTTGAGAGGAAAGCAAAAGCAACGCTGCAATCACAGACGGCCCCGCAATCATCGGAATCGCCATCGGCACAATAAACGGCTCTTCGCCCGCCGCAAGCCCGGTAATGCTGCCTGCGCTTGGGAAAATCATCTTAATCGCGATGATAAACAGGATGATACCGCCAGAAATACTCAAGGTTTCAGGCTGAACATGAAGGAAGCTCATGATGCTTTGTCCTGCGAACAAGAACAGCATCAAAATCATCAAAGCGAACAGCAACTCTCGGATCAATACTTTTCTGCGACGCTTCGCATCAAGGTGTTTAAGAATGGAGAGCACAATCGGCAAGTTACCGAGCGGATCCATAATAAGAAACAGCATGGTCGCTGCAGAAAGAATGTCCATGTTCTGACCTCGACGGAAAAATTGGCGGCCAGTATAACAAAGTGATTGAGTGAATATATGGTTGAAGGCGAAATGAATGTATCGCCTTCATTGATGATGGGTGAGCCGCCTAGTGATTACAAACGCGCGCCATATTGACGACAAACTTACCTTCCAGTTCGCGTACTTTTTCACGCTTTAGTAAAAACTCTAGCAATGCATCTAAGTCTAGATCATTCAGCTTGCAGGTATGAAAACGCACTTCACTACCGAAGTGAGCCGCTAGCTCATCACGATTCATTGGGGTTTCACGAAGTAAGTTCAGTAAGTTGTGAGCATGAATTTCAGTCATTATCGACTCCAGTCATTAAATGGAATCCACTCAGTTTACTCAAAACGTAGCCGCTGACTTTGACCTAAGTTAGTAAATGATAGAGGCAACAATAAGTGCATGAGCCAAAAAGTAACTGCCACTCACCCAAACATACGCCCGCTTCATCGGTTTACGATATCCATGTATCGCGTAGGCTAAGGCGGAATAAATCATGACTAGAGTGCCACTAAAGCCGAGAGCGTTGGCAAAACTCGGCACTTGTAACCACACCTCTCCTGCTGCCCAAGCTAGCTGAACCAACATGATCCCCATGATAACAACAGGAAAGACCATAGAATCCAGTTGAGGGAGCAACAAGAAGAAGGCCACGATACTCGCTGCAAGAAGCAAAGCTAACAGCCACCAAACGATGTCACCATTGAGCTGAACCCAGAACGATTTGCTGTAACAGATTTGTGCCAATAGATAACCGGCAAAATAGAGAGGTTTACGAGATTTAAACGAATGGAGGGTATCGGCGAACATTGATACCAATAAGCCACCAGCAATCCAGTAGGTGTGAGGTGCCGAAGCCCCCTCCGTGAGCGCCAGAACCAGCAGCAATAGCAGAGTAAAGATTTTAAATGCCAGAGACTGTGTCGGATTGGCCTGCTTTGCCCCCAACACGGAATATACTCCTGATAGCCCTATCGCTAACCAACTCCACATGCCGATACACCTTTCACGTAATCTCGCCGCTAGTCTAGGTAGACCAATCTTGATGTAAAGACACAATCAGTGAAAGTTGGATCTCGATAGCGAATCACGACGTTTTGTAAACGGATCTTACTCAATTAGTGATTATCGTTTTTCTCACAATTATTGAGCCCAACTATCTGACTTTGAATGTTATGGATAATTTCATCAAAAGACCTAACCTTCAGAAATTGAAAAACAAACCGCCAATCTGTTCGCCATACAACCGTTATGAGCAAATAACCGACACAAAAGCCAGATCTACCACCTCTGACCACTCAGAAAGGTAAAAACACCGTCCCATAACAAGATAAACAACTATTGGCTCAACAATTGTGTAGAGTAAAAATTCAAACAATCACACTTAACTACCTGATATAACAAAGCATAATCCAGAAAAACAATAAAAACCCAACCTTAGCTATTGTGGATTAAAGCTAAACCCTTTTGGTGCTGAGATTTTCTCATTGAATAGGAAAAAGCGAACAAGATGGACGTCCATAAATGTGAGCCTCATTAGCATAAAAGCGAATTTTCTCAACTTTTGAGAAATTCAGTAAAAATAGCCAACCAACCTCCCCACTGACACAAGAAACACTATTTCATCATAAGATTACTCATATTTAACACATAAAAATCATACACTTAAAAGACAAAAGAAGATAAAAACAACAAGTCGAACACTTAAAGAACAGCACAAAAAACACAGTTTTATTAGTCAATTCAGGGTAAAAACACTTAAGTTAAGTGCGAGTTTTGAAAACTTTTCCGCTTTGAAGTTGATCAAAGCTCAAAAACAGTGCTATATTATTTACATCGAGTTCATCAATGATTTTAGGGGTAGTGTTATGATTTCTTCTTCTCAAAAACAAGGGCTGGTAATGATTGCAGTGGTTGTTGGTTTAATGACACTGCCAATGATGTACTAAGTTACTGTTTCCAATAGAAAAGGGACGCTTTCGCGTCCCTTTTTTATTATTCAAATTTTACTGTCTACAAATGCTTAACTAGAATGTCCCAATGCATGTAGTAAAAACCGAGCGCAGCAAGCGTTATCAAGGCCATTAACAAAATCGCCGCTCGCCAAATAAAGCGTGAACTTCTCGGTGTCAGCTCTTTTTCGCATGCATCACATGCCGCTAAAAAGCCTTTTCGATCGTCCAGTTTATAATCCTCTTCGTGAACAACCTTATTCCGCACTGTTGCGATAAAACGCAGCTTTGCTACCACATCATGTGGTAAGCGCTCCTCGCAGCTAGTGATCAATTGATGTAGCCCTTTCCCTTCTGCATGGTATTGCGTGCGCAGAAGTTTTTCGATCGTTCGGGTACGCATGACTACTTTCTCAATATCTGACATCGTAACCCTCCTTACTGACCTTTCCTTTGTCCGTCATTTCATTCTTCTATAAATTTAGAGCTTTTTCGAGCGGTTAGGTGCAAATTTCCTTTTAAATTGTGCTCTTGCACGCATATAAAATGTGAAGTGCGCCGAATAAAATCTACGACACTTTTACTAGATCACGAATAATTTATCTCAACTCATAGTTTAATCAGGGAGTTCTGTAAAATAGGCACCAATGAAACATTGGAGGTTATCATGCCAATCTCACTTATTTTGGCTCTGTTCGCCCTGATCGCACTCGGTGCATGGGCATTTTTCCGCTTCTATAGCAAACATTACTTTGGTGAAGACGCGCCAGAACAAAGCGCGCAAGTGACCATCTTAGACAAGCAAGCCATAGAAGTTCCGGATGCCGAGTTAGGTCAAGACGACCAAGAATATTGGATCTACGTTCAACGTGGCGCTATTGGCCCTAAGCGCGAATTCCAAATCGGTGTGCACTATTACCACGCGCTGAATCCTGGTGATAAAGGCACACTGACCTACCGTGGCGACAAGTTTTTACACTTCGCCCTAAAACGCTAGCCTACGGCAACAGCCAACGAGTCTTGGCGGATTTCGAGAATAGATAACTCATCCCCAAGGCTCCTGCACCACTCAAAACAATCCACACCGGAATCACCCATGCAGGGTGACCTTCATACCAACCAAACGCTTTCATCGGCCACAAGAAGATTGGGTGTAACAAATAAATCCCTAAGCTATGCTGACTAATAAAGCTCACTACTTTTTGTGTCTTCGGAGCCAAACCTTCACCGAAGTAGCGACATAACATAAAGATCATTGATGCCGCTAAAATCACATTCAATGTTTTGTAAGAGAACCAGCGCCCTACGGTGTACTTATCCAATTCCAAACTGTTGGTCACCACCATGGTGAAAGTCACGGCCAAAGCGACTAACCCTAAGCCAGTAAAGATCGAAACGGTAGAACGACTGAGAGGCATCTTTTTAAATAGCACATAGCCGAGCGGCAAATACCCCATGTAAAGCCAGTATTGATTGCTCCAAGGACCATCAATCTTAAACAGGAACAAAGTGCTGGTCAGCAGCCAAACAGCAAGATACGCATAGAGGACGTTATCATCGCAATTGCGGACCACCCATTGGAATAACGGAATAACAAAATAGAGCGGGATAAAGTAGTAGAAGAATCCAAGGTGGTAGTAAGTCGCATGATGTGGGCTATTACCAACGACTTCTTTGACGGTCTCGAAATCAAAACCTTGCGCTGTCCAACCGGATAGATAGGCGTAGAACATCGACCAAACTAAGAAAGGTACCAACACTTTACCCAAACGCCGTTTAACGTAGTACTTGGCATCAAAAGGACGCGTATCACTGAGCATCAGCGCACCAGTGATCAAAATGAATACGGGCACCGCCCAGCGAGTCACACTGTTTACGCCTACCGCTGTCAACCATTGGTCAAATGGAATCACTCCCAACTCATTACGATATGGCGCTAACACATGAATGGCAATCACCGCGACCGCAGCGACACAACGTAATAAGTCGAAAAACAGAACCCTTTCTCTCATACCCTTACCTACTTTGATTGGCTTTACGTCTATAGCATAGGGTAATTTTCATCCAGTTAAATAGTTAACAATCTGTTTTTGCTTATTTTTAACTCAGCGATGACGCACCAATATCATTGATTTGCACAATGGTTAGCGATAAATCCTATTGTACAAATAGGATCAGCACCCCTAAGCTTTCTCGGATATGAAACAGATTTAACCGTTTTATTCCATTAGGATGCTGGACAGATTATTAAGAGAGGTCTTTATGAAGAAAACATTATTAGCGTCACTGGTTTGTGTAGTGGCTTTAGCTGGATGTAATCAAAAGGAAGAGACCGTGGCACCAACACAATCGCAACCGGAAGCGAACCCTATCTGCAGCGCTGAAAACCTTGCTGGCGGCTGGTCACAAGGTGAAGTAACACCTGAAGCTCAGCAAGCACTCGACTTTGTACTTGGTCAGATGAATACCGCGGCTAAGCTAAAAGAGATCTTAAGCGTACGAACTCAAGTAGTGAATGGTCTTAACTACGCCATTGAATTCGAAATGGACAATGGTGAAGTATGGAACACCATCGTTTACCGCTCACTGAAAGGTGATATGGAAATGACGCAACCTGCACAACAAGGTCGTCTTTGCCCATAAACAAAACTCGCTGATTTGCGATACTGAATCGTAAAAACAAAAATGGCTCCCAATATGGAGCCATTTTTTATTTCTAACTCGTAAGCCGATTTAAGCCGTAGCCACTTTGGCCTTTGGTAGCTTGATAGAAATTAGCGTTGTTAGTGCTAAGAAAGCAAATGACACCCACAAACATGCCGCTAGACCCGCTTCTTGGTAAATCCAACCAGACAGAACCGTACCGATCAAACGTCCCATTGCATTCGCCATATAGTAGAAGCCGACATCCAGTGATACTCCATCGCCTTTCGCATAACTAACGATCAGGTAAGAGTGCAGAGATGAGTTCACCGCAAACACAGCGCCGAAAATCATCAAGCCCACCACAATAACAAGCTCTGGTTGCCAACCGATTTGCACGCCATAAGCAATCGCACCAGTGATGACAGCAAGGATACCTGCCCAAATTAATGCCGCGCTGCCATCTGGCACTCGACCTTGCGCTTTACCGGTAATACGAGGCGCAAAACCTTGAACGAATCCGTAAGCAATCACCCAAGCCGCCAAGAAGCCCCCCACCATCAGGTGATCCCAACCAAACACGCTGCCAAGATAAATCGGGAGTGCAACAACAAACCACACATCACGAGCGCCAAATAGGAACATACGTGCAGCGGAAAGAATGTTCACCGATTCTGACTTAGAGAAAATCTGACGGAACTTAGGTTTGCTCTTCGCCTTACCCATATCCGCTTCTAGCCAGATCAAGCTGCATACAAACACAACAGCCAGCACACTGGCCATGATGACCATCGAAGTTTGGAAACCAAACGCCGACAACAGCAAACCACCAACGAAGAAGCCCGCACCTTTCAGCGCATTCTTCGAGCCCGTTAAGATCGCAACCCACTTATAAAGTGCACCTTGCTGCTCGTCTGGCACCAAAGTTTTGATCGCGCTCTTGGCACTCATCTTATTTAAGTCTTTGGCAATGCCTGAAATTGCCTGCGCCGCCATTACCCAAGGAATGGTCAACCAAGCATTGGGCACTGCCAACATCAGCAAGGCAAAAATCTGCATCCCTAAGCCGACGTTCATGGTTTTGTTCAAACCAAGTCGAGCACCTAGCCAGCCACCAACCAAGTTGGTCACTACGCCAAAAAATTCATAGAAAAGGAACAGCGAAGCAATGGCTAAGCTTGAGTAGCCTAAGTCATGGAAGTAAAGCACCACCAGCATACGGAGTGCACCATCCGTCACAGTGAAGTTCCAATAGTTGAACGTCACCAGCATATACTGACGGATACTTTTACTTAGTTTTGAAATCATAACGACCTCAGATGTACAGCGTTTAGAGCATTTAGATCATGATGTTCCAAATGCTCTATGACCTGAACACCAGCATTGAGCCATCTCAGTACTGGCGCTAAATTGTGAAACAAGAACTGATGAGGAATTTAAATATTATTTATTAATAAACAATAATTTAAATACAAAACCAATAAACAAGAATCACATAAATTGGTAAGCCATTACGGCATAAAGAGAGCTTTTAGATCATGATGTTCCAAAAGCCCGATAAGCTGATCAAGCGTTTTGAGCCACACGCTCGATGTACTCAACTTGTACTGGCTTTGTGAAAGCACCAGGACGCAGCGCTTGCACTTCACGTACGATGTCTTCTAGCGCCCAATCTTTCTCTAGCAGTAGGTGCGCAGCGAACAAACCTGTGCGACCAGAGCCACCCATACAGTGCATTGCAACCTTGCCACCTTGAGCAAGAATCGCGTGCAGTTCAGGACTCGCTTGTGACCATTTTGCCGCGAACTCTTCGCCCGGAGCACAGTCATCTTCAATCTCAATTTGGAACCATTTCATGCCCAGTTGTTGAGTCAATTCACCCAACGCAGACACGTCTTTTGCTGCTAATTCAGCGTTATCAAGTGCAGTAACAATCGCTTCTACGCCTTGTGCTTTTAGCTGCTCTAACGAAGCTTGCAGTTCAACACCTTTGGTACCAGGACATGGAGTCAGTACTAAAGCGCCCGTTTCTAAATCTAATTGCCATGTAGGATGAGACATCTTAAAACTCCTTATGCCATACCAACGTTACGAACCAATTCTGCAGTACGCGTCGCGTAACCCATTTCGTTATCGTACCAAGCGTAAATCTTCACCATACGAGAACCCACAACCATGGTTGATTGCGCATCAACGATCGTTGAACGTTGGTCGCCTTTGTAATCGATAGAAACCAACGGACGCTCTTCAAAACCAAGGATGCCTTTTAGCTCGCCTTCAGAAGCTTCTTTCAGTAGTGCGTTAACCTCTTCAACCGTGGTGTCACGTTTCACATCAAAAATGATGTCAGTAAGTGAGGCGTTTGCTAGAGGAACACGAACCGCGTGACCGTTAATCTTGTCTTTCAACTCAGGGAAGATTTCAACAATCGCTTTTGCACTGCCCGTTGTGGTCGGGATTAGGCTCATGCCACATGCACGTGCACGACGTAGGTCTTTGTGCGGCGCATCCAGAATCGTTTGTGTGTTAGTTAAATCGTGAATCGTTGTGAATGACGATTGTTCAATGCCCAGTTTCTCGTGAATCACTTTCACTACTGGTGCAATACAGTTCGTTGTACAAGACGCTGCGGTTACGATGCGGTGCTGCGCTGGGTCGAAGATGTGGTCGTTCACACCCACGACGATGTTAGCTACGCCGTCTTCTTTTACTGGTGCGCTAACAACAACACGTTTTACGCCTTGTTCTAGGTATTTGTTTAGGAATGAGGTTTTGCGATGAACGCCCGTTGCTTCAATCACAACATCACATTGACCCCAGTTCACAGCATCGATATCACGCTCTTGTGAAGTCGTGATGCGCTTACCGTTGATCACCATGTCTGTGCCTTCAACTTGCACTTCATGGTTCCAACGACCTTGAACTGAATCGAACTCAAGTAAGTGGCCAAGCGTCGCTGCATCACCCGCTACATCGTTGATGTGTACGAACTCTAGCTCTGGCCAATCAAACGCTGCGCGTAATGCCAAACGACCAATTCGACCGAAACCGTTAATACCTACTTTAATCGTCATAATCTTCTACCTTTAAGCTTTCGCTGGTTAACAGCACGCTGCACGAGCTTTGTCTTGCAAACGTGAAATATCGTCTTGGTACTCTTGCTTTAAGCAGTTCGAGGCCACCAAGTCATCAATCAATTTTTGCATCCATCCCGGTAATTGATCTGACAGCTCGTAGTACACCCATTGCCCCTGGCGTTTATCAACTAAAATACCATTTGATCTTAGCTGAGCCAGATGGCGAGAAATCTTTGGTTGGCTTTCTTGTAGCGCATGAGCTAAATCACCAACACAGGTTTCCCCTTCACGAACCACCAGCATTAAGCAACGCACACGAGTCTCGTCGGAAAGAAGTTTGAAGAACTGATGTGGAAGCATACTTACATACCTATATATGGATATGCGTATATGGTTATTTAAAAATAGGATGCCGTCAAGCGATCGTGCTCGACTGTAATAAAAGTTTAATATTTGATCAGATTAGGCGCCAGAAAAGGTCTGACTCCAGCGAACGGCTTCGCCAAGTTCAGACTTCACGTCATCGACAGAAAGACCGAGTTGCTGGGAGAATTGCTCCACGCCTGCCCAGTCTGCACGCTCGTAGCACTCTTCAATTGCCAGTAACGCGCCGTATTCACCTTGGCGATGCAACAAAGCTTGCTGCACGGAAGGACTTAACGGTAACTGGCCAACTAAAGATTCGACAGACAAATCGAGCATGGCATCGAGAATCGACAACAAGCCAACCATAAAACCCTGCTCGTTGAGATGCGAAAGAGGTTGATAGCGCGACATGGCTTCGCAGAATTGAGCGCGCTGCAAAGATAAGTTGTACAACTCACGCGGCTTCTTACTGGAGATATAAGACGCCACCACCAGCGAGACAAACATTTTGAGCTTCTCTTGCCCAAGGTAAATCAAAGCTTGGCGGAATGAAGTAATGGTCACTTCTAGCGTGGTCGATTGCGTGTTTACAAAACGCAGTAACTTGTAAGACAGCGTGACATCTTGAGTAATGATGTTTTCAATCCGATCGAAGTCAGGATCGGGAACACACACTTCTCTAAATAACTTAAGCGCCAGTACTTGCTCGGGGCTCACGTATTTAGTCTGCATCACTTCCGGCTTACTGAAGAAGTAGCCTTGGAAGAATTTAAAGCCCGCCTCTTTGGTCGCTTCAAACTCAGCTTCGGTTTCGACCCGCTCAGCCAAGAAGTGGTATTTGGTGCGCTTTTTGGTGTGCTTCTTAACTAAATCGCACGCATTTTTCAGCCCCATCGCCATGATGTCGAGTTTCACGATATGAACATAAGGCAGAAAACGACGCCATTCGTCAGTCAAAGTGAAATCATCGAGCGCGATCAAGTAGCCTTCACGGTACAGTTCACGAATGGCTTCAAGCAGTTCATCGGTTGGTTGGCAGGTTTCGAGTACCTCAACCACGATTTTGTTTTTCGGCAAGCTTCTTGGCAGCCGACGCAACAAACTTTGGTGAGGAAAATTGATGAAGCATCGCGAAGATGCAATCAGAGGGTTGGTTCCGACAGAGAGAAAGTTCTCTACTATCAATCGGTATGTCGCCCTGTTTGAATCGATGTGTGCAGGATAGGCATTACTTTCACCATCACGGAACAACAACTCATATCCCAGCGTCTGTCTTTTTCGATTAAAGATAGGCTGGCGGGCGACATACGCATTTTTCATTCGAAATTATTGTGCTTTTTATAATTTGTTACTTAGCTGCCGCTAATAATGCACCACATCCCATGAACATTGAACCGAATACTTTATTAATTTTGCCCATGATCTTATCTGAGCGAATAAAGCGCCCCATTTGTGCAGCCAAACTGGTGTAACCCAGCATCACAAACGCATCAATGGTTACTGTGGTCACACCCAATACCAATAGCTGCGTCAACTGGTCTTTCGCCGGGTCGATAAACTGTGGAAACAGTGCCACCAAGAAGACGATCGATTTTGGGTTTGTCAGGTTAATAAGAATGGCTTTGTACAACAGAGAAGTACCTGACATGGCTTTGTGGCTCTCGGTTGCAACCAAGCCGGACGTATCACGCCACTTTTGAATGCCAAGCCACACAAGGTAAGCCGCACCCACCCACTTGATCACGGTAAATGCCGTTGCCGATTGCGCGACCAACGCACCGATACCAGCACCAACCAGAGCAATATGAATCGCCAAACCGATTTGTAAACCAACGATAGCACCCAATGACTTGCGCGTACCGTAACTCAAACCATTGCTGATTGAGTTGACGGTACCAGATCCCGGAGCCAGACTAAAAACGATTGCTGTTACCACATAGGCTAACCAAACGTGGGTATCCATTGCATTTCCTCAATAATTCTTCGATGATACATCGCGTAAACAACGTATCTTCAGGTAATCGACTAATGGCTATTAACCATTCACCTTTGACTTATACTCAAGAGACTTTATTTGAGCAAGCAATAGGTGGTCCGATCGCAGCACTTTGGCAAGAACGCCAAGAAGGCTTTGTAAAAGGGACAGAGAAAAAGAAAATCTACTGGTGCAAACTCACCAATCCTGAGCACACAAAAGCCGTGCTGATCGTTAACGGTCGCATTGAAGCTTCCTGGAAATACCAAGAACTGTTCTACGACCTGTACCGACAGGGTTATGACGTGTATTCGTTTGACCACCGAGGACAAGGTTTATCAGATCGCCTAATTCCAGACTCAGACATGGGTCACGTCTATGACTTTAATGATTACATTGAAGATATGGAATTGGTGCTGCAGCAACTTGATTTAAGCGGATACCAACAGCGCTTTATCATTGCCCACTCTATGGGCGGCGCGATCGCCACACGCTACCTGCAAACGCATCCAGAACATAACTTTAATGGTTTGATTCTGAGTTCCCCAATGTTTGGTATTAACCTACCGTGGTATCTCAGCCCTATCGCGATTCCGGTCAGCCAAATCTTAGCGGCAGTTTCGACAAAACCTAGCTATGCTCCGGGACATAAGGCGTATTACACAAAACCGTTTGAAGATAACCCCCTTAGCCAAAGCTACGATCGTTATCATTGGTTCCGTGGTTTATACAACGACAAACCCGAACTACAAGTCGGTGGGCCAAGCACTCGCTGGGTTTGGCAAGGTTTAATGGCTGCTAAGCAATGTATTTTGCTGACACGCCAAATTAAAGTTCCGGTTTTATTGGTTCAGTCAGGTAACGATCGCATTGTGAGTAACGCCGCGCAGCAACGCTTTATCGATAAGCTAAGTAAGACCAACCCCAATGCCAGCCTAGTTTCGATAGCTGGTGCAGAGCACGAAATTTTGTTCGAAAAAGACCAGTATCGTAACCAAGCTCTGGACGCTGTCTTTTCCTTTATGCGTGCTCAAAGCGCATAAAATGAATTAAAGAGGAAATACGAGGTCTGCGATTTACCCTCTTTTTCCTCCTTATTTTGGCGTAAACTTCATCATGTTCCCCGCACTCGGAGCAGTACGACCTAGTCAATCTACTGCGCTCCGTGTGCAATCAACCTGTTCTACTCTATCCGAACCGTTTACGAGGGCTTCATGAGCACATCGCTACCTTGCAAAGAGATCACTAAAATCGTTGCCTCAGATCTGGATGGCACTTTACTCGCACCAAACCACCAGCTAAGCGCTTACTCGAAAGAGACGCTCAAAGCGCTGCATGAACAAGGCTACACATTTGTCTTTGCAACGGGTCGCCACCACGTAGACGTCGCAAGCATTCGTCGCACGGTAGGTATTCCGGCTTACATGATCACTTCAAACGGCGCTCGTGTGCATGACCAGAATGATCAAGAGATGTACAGCCAGAACGTACCGGAAGATTTGGTGCAGCCAGTGATCGACACGATCAAAACGGATCCTGAAATACTTATCCACATGTACCAAAACGACGACTGGTTGCTGAACAAAGACGACGAACAACTGCGTGATTTCCACGAAGAGTTCACTTACAAGTTGTACGACCAAGACAATGCGCCAACAGACGGCATTGCAAAAGTTTTCTTCACCCACCCAGCGCAAGACCATGAGCATCTTGTTACCTTCGAAACGAAGCTGCGTGAACAGTTTGGCGATCGACTAAACATCGCATTCTCAACACCTTGGTGTCTGGAAGTAATGAGTGCGGGTGTTTCTAAAGGTGATGCTCTAAAAGCAGTGGCAGAATCAATTGGTTTGACGCTAGAAAACACCATTGCGTTTGGTGACGGCATGAACGACGTAGAAATGCTATCGATGGCGGGTAAAGGTTTGGTAATGGGCACCTCTCACGAGAAAGTGATGAAAGCACTACCAAACAATGAAGTGATCGGCAGCAACGCCGACGATGCGGTTGCACACTACCTGCAAGATCATCTGCTATAACCTGTATTGGCTACCAACAGCAGGTTATCGGCAAAATCACAAAGGGCTGCACTATGCAGCCCTTTTTCTTTTATCGTTGACTCGGCAGTTTCTCTTTGCCGAGGATTGCTTGCCACTCTTCTTCGCTCACCGGCATGATCGATAAGCGATTGCCGCGTTTCACTAATGGCATGTTTTCTAACTCTGGCATCGCCTTCATAACCGATAACGGAATTAAGCGTTCAGTTTTACGTACAAACTCAATATCCACCATGATCCAACGCGGATTGTCTGGGTCGGATTTCGGATCGTAGTAATCGCTCTCAAGGTCAAACTGGAAATGATCGGGATACGCTTCACGGGTCACTTTGGCAATACCAGCCACACCTACGTTCTTACAAGAAGAGTGGTAAATCAGCACCAAGTCGCCCAATTTGACTTGGTCACGCATCATATTACGCGCCTGATAATTACGAACTCCCTCCCAACATGAAACCTTTTGGGTTCGAAGCGTGTCAATAGAAAAGGTATCTGGTTCTGTTTTAAATAACCAATATGCCATAATGCCATCCGATGCAGATTGAGTAATGAGGAAGATATAACATGAAGGCTTTGAAAAACCCAGTGGCATTAGCCACACTGCTGGTGCTGCAAGCATGTAGCATGCAACCACAGCAGTCCGATGCAGACGCCCCAACGACTCCGCCTGCGTCCTTAGATAAGCCAGAAACCATCTTACCTCAAACCTTTATGCTGCGTGGTGAAGTCGTGATTGGGCATGAAAGCCAGTACATCACACCTTGTGGCAGCGACAAACAATACTGGCTGCAACTGTCACCACAACAGGTGCAACGAGCCATCGCATTAACCAATCAGCCTTATCAAACCATGTATGGAGAAGTGATTGGTCACCTCAATCCTCCTGGTGTTGATGGTTTCTCTGCAGATTTCGACGCGAACTTCGTGGTAGAACAAGTGAACTTCCTCACCACAGAAAACCCACAACGCTGCAAACAAACCAGTAAACCAACACGAGTTTTCGGTAACGAGCCATCATGGTCAGCCAGCTTTGAAGGCAACACACTCAAGTTCCAGCAAATGGGCAAGTCGACACAAACGCTCGAAATCGACAGCAGCAAACTGCAACCTCGCCAACGTACCTACCAACTTAACGATGGTGAACTGCGCATGACCGAGAACTTGTGTTCAGATACCATGAGCAACTCTCTCTACGGCTGGAAAGCGACACTAGAGCATGACGATAAAACCTACCAAGGTTGCGGTATGGCGGCCAACGTAGATTCAACACTCGAGTGGGTGAACACTTACGTGGCAACATCAACCCAATCGCAAGGGTTCGAAGTGCAGATGACACTCAACAGCGACCACAGTGCCATCACCAAATACAGCTATTCAGACGGGCAACCGCCATTGATTGAACGCGGCTACTGGCAACAACTGAGCCCATCGCAAGTACAAGTATTGATGACTCACCACCAGCAACAACGCTTAATGACCGAGCGCCTATTTACTCGCGAAGGCAACCAGCTGAAAGCAGTCAAAGAGAAAGTGGGCAATTTGGTTTATCCTATTGCCGATGGCGGCTTAGTGCTATACCCAGCAACAGTGCGTAACTCAGGTATTGAACAAGCGGCTCCTGAACGCGGTAGTGCGCCAATTGCAGCTGCGGACATTCCATCCAGTGCCGAATTTAATTCAAAAGTGGATGCGGCGGTACGTAACTACTTTTTCATTAATCAAACCAACCCAAGCAATAACCAATACCGTTGGCTGACCTATGATCTGAATGGCGATGGTGATGAAGAATTACTGGTGCAACTTGATTGGTGTGGTTCTGGCGGTTGTACTCTACTCGTCTTCGAAAACTACGAAAAAGAGTGGCGTTTCAACAGCCGTATGACGCTAGTACAAAGCCCAATTATGCTTGGTCAACAAACCTCGCACGGCTGGCGTGACCTGATTTTCAATGTCAGCGGCGGTGGTGCAACACCGGGACAACACGTGATGCAATACACAGGCGTGAGCTACCCAATCAACCCAAGCTTGGCGCCAAAAGCGAGCAAAGAGCAAGTCAGCGGCGTGCGTCTGTTCTCAGATGGTATCAGCCCTGTTCGTGATGGAGTGCGCTTGTAATGGCGCTACCTTGTCCACATTGTGGCTTCCAGTTCAACTGCATCTGTTCATTGCTGCCTAAGTTAAACAGTGAACATACGCTGATGCTGTTGATGCACCCCAATGAACTGACGCGCGATACCAACACTGGCAAACTGCTCGCTCAGTGCCAACTGAATGTCACTCAAGTCG
The DNA here is from genome assembly GCF_051122595.1 of Vibrio sp. K4. Lineage (NCBI taxonomy): Bacteria > Pseudomonadati > Pseudomonadota > Gammaproteobacteria > Vibrionales > Vibrionaceae > Vibrio > Vibrio sp. K4. The sequence goes on along the minus strand of NZ_CP178577.1, from coordinate 3,523,011 downwards.
TTTGGGATCGTAAAACGCCACCAACAGAGTTGTTAGAAACACTAGCGAATCCAAGCCTGCTGCCAGTACTGCTATTCCCAAGTGAAGAAAGCCTAACGCTTGAACAAGTGCAGCAACAAAGTACCGAGCAAGACAGACAACCGTTGTACATCATTCTTGATGCGACTTGGCAAGAAGCACGCAAGATGATCAATAAAAGCCGTTGGCTAGAAGGCGTCGCGATGATGGGCTTAACCACTCAAGCCGATTCCCAATATCAACTGCGCCGCAACCAACAAGAAGGCAACTTATGTACCTTTGAAGTAGCTGCGCAATTGCTGGGGCAACTCGGTGAAGAGCAAAACCAGCAACAGATGCAGGACTTCTTCGAGCAATACCTTCCTCGTTTCCAAGCCGAGAAAAGTGGTCATGAGTTCAAAGCCTAGCGCTCTTAAGAATCAAAAAACGCAGCTTTAACGCTGCGTTTTTTATTGGCTGCTGTTTCACGTGAAACAAAACTCCAGGGCACTTAAGCATAATTAGAGCAAAGCACATTAAAACAAACGTGTCGGCTCACCTAAGTAATAACCTTGCAGATAGTCCACACCCATGTCCTGCGCAATGTCGCACACCTCTTTATTGTGCACGAACTCCGCGACGGTCTTGGCATTAAACACCTGACACAAACGCACTAACTGCGAAGCAATCTTGCGCTGTTTTTGGTCTTTGTCGATGTAGCGAATCAAGCTGCCATCGAGCTTAATCACTTCAGGCTCTAACTTGAGAATCTCATCAATATTGGAGTAACCCGAACCAAAGTCATCAACAATAATGCGAGCCCCTAAATTTCTAAAGTGGCTGCACACCTCAATCATTCGGCCGTAGTCTTTAATCTGTTCCGACTCCAACACTTCCAAACCAATCCGTCTTGGGTCGTTCAGTTGGGTAATTGCATGTTCAAGCAACATCAAGGTTTTATCGCTGAGTAAATCCTGAGGTGACAAATTAATTGAGAAGTCGCCTTGTTTGTCCCTCATGTAGTTGAGCGTCGAGCGAATCATGTGACGACTCAAACGCGTGTACAAATGCGTATCAGAAATGATGGGTAAGAAACGCCCCGGCGCAATGATGCTGCCATCCTCTTCCATGATGCGTACCAAACACTCTTGGCTCGCAGGACGATGGTTATAAGCGTGCACAATTGGCTGGCTGTAGGTAATAATGTTCTGCTTGAGAATGGCGCGGCTCACACAGCTTAGCCAACCCAACTGCTCTTTTCGCACATCTTCATTGACCTCAATATCTTTGGCATTACAGATGTGAGTATTACTGCGCACCCCAGCTCTTCGCGCCTCGATGCCTTTGAGGAGCAATTCATCTGGCGATGCCGTTGGAAAATCACGACGGCTAACTAAGCCACCACACAATGAAATCGAAAGGTAATCAATGTCTCGTAGGCCACTTGGCTCAAAGTTGGTTTGCTCAACCGCATCAGCAAAGCGAGTGAAGTGTTGCTTAATCATTTCACTGCTTCCGTCAGCTTTGAATAAGAACGCCCACTCACCGACACCAATGCTATAAAGTTGCAGCGCGGCCGGTTTACCAAGACGTTTGCGCAGGCGATTGCTAAAGTGCATCGACAAGTCTTTCAGCAGTTGGTCGCCAACGCGATAACCGTACTTTTCGTTGATATGGCTAAAGTTAAGCAGTTTGAGCGTCAGTAAATGCTCATCGGTATCAATGCTGATCAAACGCTCTTGCAGCGCAACACGATTTTGTAATCCTGTGCGGCTATCTCGGCGGAAGCTCTGTTCTAGTTTTTTCGCTTGGCGATCGAGTTGATACCCCATATGAGCGTTCATGTTATTTAGGTCGCCAATCGCATTGCGGATCAGGCTAAACAAGGGAGAGATTGAAGTGCTCACTTCTTGCTGTGGCATGTTAAGCGCAGTAACTTCATCCCCTTCACGCATCGCTAAGTAAGTCAGGCTATGGTGCAGAATTTCTTGTTGGTGATTCTCGCCATACAACTCACCCATGCAGTAACTACCCGACGTGTGGGAAATGTCCGTGAAGGCACGAACTTCATCACTGCTATCAATAAAATCAAGTCGCGATGCGCAGTTATAAATCATCACAGCTTCAGGCTGATGCATGGAAAGCTCCACCACCCCATGGCGAACTTGCTCAAGCGTTAACGAAGGATGGTTGTAACAGAACTGCACTTCATCACCCAAGCACCAAGGGCGATCGAAGCTCATGCTGCCGTCGGGATGGATTTCCGTCACGGCACACACCTCTTTGCGCCCAATGGATTCGCGATAAAGTGGAAAATTCAGCAGTTGACTAAGCGTCAGGTCGTGCCCGTCAGCAAGATAGTGCTTGTAGACTTCCAACGCTTTTCGCTCTCCTAGACGATACAAACGCGTCCCTTTGGCGTGAGTAACCTTGTGCGGCATACCAATTGGGTTCCACTCAGAATATGCACTCGTCCATGTTTTCAAGGTATCGCTGTGCAAGGCAACCGCGACAACCGCTTCGTCATAAACTTGGTCTTGATGCAGAACCCAACAACCGTCATCTATGGTTTGAGCCAAACCGCCAGAAACCTTCGGACCGTCGGCATCAAATACGCGATACACCGGATAATCACGGCGTTCGATTTGGACAGAAAAGCTAATAATGGCTTTGGAGTTATCTTGCAGTTGTAAAGCTTGCTTGAGATCGTAGCCATCGATATCTGGCGAGAAGGAATAATGCTGAACCGCAGACGTGAGTGTGGTTTGTTCAAACTCCATCACACACACTAAGCAGCCATGGTTGATGATTTCACCTTCCAAGATAACGTGACGGGTGCTGTGACCGATGATATGCGTGTTGGGTAATCTTTCGAGTATTGCCCGTGCGAGCGAGACGGCGGAGTCGCGTGATTGGGTGGATAAGAGTTGCACCAGATAACGTTTATCTGCACAACACTGAAAAGTGACTAAAAAGTCATTAAGCTGATCCACATTTTGAACCAGTTGAGAGAATGCTCGCATTTACCCTACCACTGCCGTCATCAAGCCACACCACATGAAAGTGGTCTTATTATTTTACTTTGATGAGAGTAATTTACGTGGCTTTAGGCGGCTTTTCTAGGGTCAGAATTAAGATTGCATGGATTAATGCGAAAGCGATTACAAAAGCGCGAGTAACGACTGCAAGTTATTGATTTCAATGTCAGGTAACGTTCGCGTTTTTGCCTGAGTAATGACATTTTTATTCATATCATTGAACCAACATGCGGCAAAACCCGCGAGTTTCGCGCCTTGAACGTCTGTTACTAAGTGGTCACCGACATGAAGAATATTCTCACTTGGCAAATCCAAAAACTGCTGCGCTTTGGTGAACATATCCGACGCAGGTTTCGCGCTGCCATCCGGCCCTGCTTTCAGTACTTGCTGGAAATAAGGCGTAAGACCAATTCTATCTAAATCCACATTGCCATTGGTGATTGCTACCAGCGGGATTTCTTGCCCGAGTTCAGCAAGTACATCGAGGCTTTGCTGTGGTACTTCAAAACGGTTACGCCAATCTAAAGCAACCTCTACTGCGGCTTGCGCAGCGGTATGCGCCGCTTCGTTATCGTACCCAACTTGAGAGAAAGCTTGCTTGAGCTGCACTAAACGCCACAAAGTGACATCACCCTTCAGCTCAGGTTGCTGCTGAACGACACGTTGCTTGAGTGCAAACCAATCGGTTTTATCCATGTGAGCGACCGCCGGATGATGGTGTTTAAGCCAAGATAACAACTCACGCTCCATACGAACTATCACTGGGTAGTTGTCATAGAGTGTGTCATCAAGGTCAAACGTCATCGCCTTTACAGGCGCAATACGGCGGTAGAATTTCATGGGATTCCTTGGTTAATCCGACTTGTCGTCGTTTCTCTTACGCGCTCTTGGATGCGCCTGATCATAAGCTTGCGCTAAATGTTGGAAATCCAAGTGGGTATAGATTTGGGTGGTGGAGATGTTTTCATGCCCCAATAACTCTTGCACCGCACGTAAGTTATTGCTCGACTCCAGCATGTGCGTTGCAAACGAGTGACGCAATTTGTGCGGGCTAATGTGGCTCGCAACGGACTGTTTCTGCCCCCACTCCGCCATGCGCTTTTGCACACTGCGATGTGAGATTCGTGTACCCAGCTTGGAAACAAACAGTGCAGGTTCACTCGGCGCGGCTAGATCACCACGCACACGCAACCATTTACCAACCCATTCAGTTGCCATACCAGAGAACGGCACTTTACGTTCTTTGTCGCCTTTACCAATCACTCGTAGTTCACCACTGCGTAGCTGAACATCACGCACATCAACGCTAACCAGTTCTGCCAAACGCAGACCAGCACCGTACATTAGCTCCATCATGGCACGATCGCGCACCGCTAACGGGTCGTCCTCATTCACTTCGAGCAATTGGTTTACTTCATCCACATCGAGGTTCTTTGGTAGTGGACGTTTCTTACGTGGCGCCGAAACCCCTTTGGCTGGGTTCGCTGACATTTCTCCACGTAGGATCAGGAAATCGAAAAAGCTGCGTAGAGAAGATAAGCGCGTCGCTAAGCTGCTAGCTTTCATGCCTTCACGCATGCCTTTACCTGCCAATTGACGCACCCAACCCGCATCGACTTGCGACCAATCTTTCAAACCCATCTCAGCCAAGTGGTGAGCCATGGTTTCCAATTGTTGTTTGTAGTTGCGTTGGGTGTGCAGGCTAAGCCCCTTTTCGCTTCGCAGGAATTCGTAGAAGCGTTCAAGAGGCTTTTGAAGACTATTTGGCAGAGGAGTGTTGGGAGTTGTCGTCATCGTGACTTTGCCATACCAATGTTTGAGCGAGATGTGCCACTACTAAGGATAGGTGACGCAAAAACAAGGTATCCATATCTGGTTGGAAATGACCGCCATCCTCGCTAGAAAATGCCAGTACGCCAAGCGTCTGTTTTTTCACAAGCGGTAACACCACATAGGAACCCATTTCTGGAACGTCCATATCCCCAAACAACGCTTCACGATCCACTTTACGCAGACGACCTAAGTACGCCTCTTTGCCGTTTAAGTGGTTGGTAGCAAAACGTTGGTAGCTTTCCTTACTCAATTGAGTCGCAGCATCACACTGGCTCAATAGACGCACATACGCCTTCAAACCAAGGTCTTTGGCTTTGAGTTCAATGGCGTTGATGACTTGCTTGAAGTCACCACACTTAAGGATTTGCCCTTGCAGATCCATGAACTCGTAGAAGGTGCGATCGTTGTTCGCGGCCAAAGACATCAGAGTCGTGATTTCTTCTTCTAGCTCTTCTATACGCTGGCGCTGGCGGTTCATTTGAATGTGAACCAAAGAAACCGTACCTAAATCTGTGTGTGGCAAAGATAGGCGATCGACCAACTCTGGACGCTGAACAAAAAAGTCTGGGTGGTCTTTTAAATATTGCGCCACCACTTCTGCAGTCAGCGCATCCGCTTCACCTTCTGAGATTTGGCTTTCTTGCTCTTCAACTAGCACGACAATTGACCATCAAATACGTGAGTTGCAGGGCCAGTCATAAACAGCGGTTTGCCTGGACCTTGCCAAGAGATGCGTAGGTCACCACCAGGAAGTGAAACTTTCACGTTTTCATCCAATAGACCTTGCAGGATGCCGACCGCAACTGCACCACAGGCACCGCTGCCGCAAGCTTGCGTTTCACCCGCGCCACGCTCATACACGCGCAGGCGGATGTGATTGCGATTCACAACTTGCATAAAGCCCGCATTCACACGCTCAGGGAAGCGCTCATGTGATTCTAGTAGCGGGCCAAGTGTTTCCACTTCTGCCGTATCCACATCGTCAACCACGGTCACCACGTGCGGGTTACCCATGCTCACTGCGCCACAGAACAGGGTCTTATCACCTGCACGCATGATGTAGGTTTTCTCTTTCTGCTTCGCTTTGAAAGGGATCTTGTTCGGTTCGAACTCAGGTACACCCATGTTCACCGTAACTTCACCATCGTCTTCAACATCAAGAATCATCTTACCTTTCTTGGTGCTCACGCTGATGCTGTACTTGTTGGTCAAGCCTTTCAAACGGACGAAACGTGCGAAACAGCGAGCGCCATTACCACACTGCTCAACTTCACTGCCATCGGCATTAAAAATGCGATAATGGAAGTCGCTTTCAGGATCATAAGGCGCTTCAACCACGAGCAATTGGTCAAAACCAACGCCCGTGTGACGATCCGCCAAACGACGGATCAAATCTTGCGAGAAAAACACGTTCTGGGTAATGCAGTCGACGACCATAAAGTCGTTGCCCAAACCGTGCATTTTGGAAAAGTGGAAATGCATTTGTTGTGTGTTACTCCGGTAGAATCTGTTCCAGCTGCCACAAACTGGTCAGCTCCTCACGCTGGCGAACAAGGTGGCTTTGATTGCCATCCACCATCACTTCCGCCGCTCGGGTACGAGTATTGTAGTTCGAAGACATCACAAAACCATAGGCGCCTGCAGAGCGAACCGCGAGTAGATCACCTTCTTGCAGCACTAGTGCTCGATCTTTGCCCAAGAAATCGCCCGTTTCACAGATAGGACCAACTAAGTCGTAAGTCTGTGCTTCACCTTCACGTGGTGCAACAGGAACAATATCTTGCCACGCTTGGTAAAGCGCAGGACGCATTAAATCGTTCATTGCCGCATCGATAATCGCAAAGTTCTTGTGCTCTGTGTGCTTTAGGAATTCCACACGCGTTAGCAAGATACCAGCGTTAGCTGCAATCGCACGGCCTGGTTCGAAAATCAGTTCAAGGTCTTGATGGTTCTCAAGACGACCTAACAGCGCTTTCGCATAGTCAGAAGGCTGTGGTGGCAATTCATCACGATATACCACGCCCAGACCACCACCAACGTCCAGATGACGAATGTTGATGCCTTGTGCTTTCAGAGCATCAATCAACGCTAGTAGACGATCTGTTGCGTCGATGAAAGGTTCAATCTCAGTCAGCTGAGAACCGATGTGGCAGTCGATACCTTGAACGTTTAGGTTTGGTAGGCTCTGAGCAAATTTATATACCGCAGGCGCACGGTCAAACGCGATACCAAATTTGTTGTCACGCAGGCCAGTCGAAATGTAAGGGTGAGTCTTTGCGTCTACGTCAGGGTTAATTCGTAGAGAAATCGGAGCAACCACACCTAGCTCGCCCGCGACTTTGTTCAAGCGCTCAAGCTCAGGTTCTGATTCCACGTTGAAGCATTTAATGCCCAGTTCCAGTGCGCGTTTCATCTCTGCAGGCGTTTTACCAACACCTGAGAACACCACCTTCTTCGCATCACCGCCAGCCGCGATAACACGCTCAAGCTCACCACCAGATACGATATCAAAGCCTGAGCCCAAACGAGCCAGTGCGTTCAATACGCCAAGGTTTGAGTTTGCTTTTACTGCGTAACAAACAAGATGAGGATGCTGACCCACAGCGCTGTCAAACGCATTCCAATGGCGCTCTAACGTCGCGCGTGAGTAAACATAAAGAGGAGTGCCATGCTGCTCGGCAAGAGCTTGAAGTGAGACGTCTTCGGCCCAAAGCTGGCCATCATCCTGATAGTTGAAGTAATCCAAAATTTGCTTCCCTTAATTAATTCGACTGCTAAACCCTGATTTCACCCTAAGGGTGGCTAATTATTGTGACTGCTCGTTCTGCTGAGCGTCATCTGGGATGTAAAGTGAACCTGATTGACCGCAACCAGCAAGTGTCGCTGCAACCATCACAAACAACACAGTAAGTAATTTTTTCATTTTGCATATCGTGATTATTAAACCAATGCCCCCTATAATCGCACCACACTCAGGAAAAGCAATAGGATAGACGGATGAACGATACTGAATTTCATCAACTCGTGGATGCGCAGATGCAACTCATCGAAGAATCCATCGATGATTCAGGTGCAGACATTGACTACGAAGTCACTGGCAACGTAATGACATTAGAGTTTGAAGACCGCAGCCAAATCATCATTAACCGCCAAGAGCCAATGCATGAGATCTGGTTGGCATCGAAGTCTGGTGGCTTCCACTTCAAGCTAGTCGACAACAAATGGACTTGCTCTAAAACGGGCATGGAACTGTTTGAAATGGTGAAAGAAGAGTGTGAAAAACACGCTGGTGAAACGATCGATTGGGCATAAGCCAAATGGGTCTTCTTGACGACCAGTCACCTAAACGAAAAAAGAGCACCGAGGTGCTCTTTTTTGTTATTCATTTTACGCGTTCACCGCTTTGGTTGGGCGAGTCGGCGTATAACCATCATTACGGTAAGGGATAATGTAGGTGTTCCCTTCTTCTGGATGAATAATTTGGTAGTACTGCGGCAAATTAAAGTTAATAAACTTCGACGATACACGGTTATCATCTTTCACCGAGGTGTAGAAGCTGTTCACTGACGCAATCATTTCATCTTTCGAACCACTGAATTGATGATAAACCTCAACTTGGTTTGACTCATCCAATACGTAGATATTGAAACCATCGTCAGTGTCTTCAAAGAAGAACTGCACCAAACCTTCACTGGCAAAGCCATCCACTACTTCTGGTAGTTGGTACTCTTGTTCGCGGTCTAGCATCAACAGCGGTGAACCTTTCAGCTTGTTGGTTGAAATGCTGCGGTAGAAATCGACCGAGTTTTCCAGTTTCTGAACCGATACACCACGACGCTCAAAGAACAGACCGTAAGTTTGGTTAGCGAGACGCATGGCTTTAAAGCGACGGCGTTTCTCTTGCTCAACCGGCTTCAAACGTAAGTCGATACACTCTGCCAATAACTGATACACCATATTGCGCATCACGCCACGCATGTTCTTCGCGTAGCAGAATACATCCACCGACTCTGGCGGAATCGCATCTTGGTGCATTTTGCCAAGAATGGTCTTCAATGCATCCAACATCGCGGTTTCACCTTTGAAGTGCAGGGTTCGCACTTCGTGCCATGAGTTGCGATAAACCAAATCGACACTGCCGACCAAGTTAATTTGCTCAGGGCCAAAGCTGAAGATATCGGTGTTCTTCACATCCACTTTGAGTGAGCGACCAGACAGCTCTGCAGTCGGGTCATTTTCAAAGTTGATGAACATCGCCATCTGACTAATTTCGCACGGGCTACCCAACGCTTGCATAGTTGGGCGACGCTTGCGTAATGAGAAGGTGTTACGTAGATCGCTTACCATTTGGTAGAACTTGTCGATGTCTAACTGCGCCTCTCGCACCACCGCGTGCAAACGTGTTGACTCGGTAATCAAACCGTTGAAGAACGCCCAAGAAACCAACTTACTCAAGTACTCATGATGCTCAAGACAAGGTTGACCAAGAATACGGTGCGCAATCAGTGGTTGCTTGTACAAGTACCAACCTGACTTGTTTACCCCACCCTCTTTTACTTCAATAAAGCTTAAGTCGGGTTCGTGCAAATCTGGCGAGATCTGAGGGTTAAGCAAGGTAACTTTACCTGGCAGCACTTCGAATGCCGCGTACAGCTTACGAGCAAGAATGCTAATATCTTGCGGGCTGATCGCCGAAGTAATGTCGTTACGACGCGCAAACTGAATCAAGTTACGGTAGCTTTGCATCAAAGCATCCAACAATGCATGGTGCACCACTTTCACTTGCTCTACTTTCCAGTTACGGCGATCGTCGAGCTCTGCTAATACCGCTTCATCCCAATCCCATTTCGCAATCATGTCGCTCAAGGCTTCACGACGCCAAGCTACAGAACCTACATCAGGTTCGCGAGACAGTTTTTCATGGGTTTTAAGGTAGAAACAGCGGCGAACTAAATCCAAACGTGTGTCGTCTTGGATTCGCTCTAGGTAACGCGTTACTTTCTCTAGCATCAAGTAATACGCATCCATGCCGTACAAGTCAGGCTCGTGGGCAAAGAAGCGACGTTTGGTGTCGATACTAAGAAGTTGTGTGTGCGGGTATTCCCACGAGTAAGCTTCAAGCAGGATCGCTTTCAACACGGACTTGTAAGGGGAATCGATACTCTTGTACAGCTGCCACAAGTTCGAACCGAAGTATTCTTCAGCAGGAATGCGGTTAAGCTGACCAAAGTTGATCCACTCATCACAGTTGATGTAGCCATCTTTACAAAGCTGTGCAACGTACTCGTCGTAACACTCTTCCATTTCTGGTGGCACTATTTGCCACAACAAACGCTGTCCTGCCAGACGAACCGCAGAACGGTAGAATTCATCCAGCAGTAATAGGTGCTGAGAAGAACCACAGTTATCGCCGGTCATCTCTTCAGAACGGTTGCTACGAAAACGCTCTTCATCCATTAAGAAGAAGTTCGCTTCTACACCTTGGCTTTGTGCCCAATCGGTGATCAGCAAGCATTTGTTGGTCAGCAGTTCACGTTGGTCGTTATCCATCTCCGGTGAGATACACACCCAAATATCCAAATCACTTGAAGTACTTTGACCAATAGAAGAGGTACTGCCCATGGTATACAAACCTAAGATCGCAGGTTGCTCTGCCGTCTTAAGCGGTTGACCGATTGTCAGTTGGGTATCATCAAGGAATTGCTGTTGGAGATCGTTCAGCTCTAGACCAAACACACCATAAGGGACGTCTGCATCATAGTAGCCGGGAATAACAGGATGGTTGTAGTTCAACAAGGCAGGAATCAAGTGGAAGACTTGCTGGCTTTGCGAATCCATAAGCGCCAGCGCACGGTCGATCCGTTGCTGGTTCAGGTTATCTAATCGCTGAATAAGTTTTTGGGTGTAAGCCTGCAAGGGAAGTTCCTTGGTTGAACAATCACGAAAATCTGCTGATGTTTTAAACCAAAACGGTGTAAAAACGTGATCAATTTAACACTTTCATCAGGGTTGGTAAAGATTTCCACCCGCAAATAGTTGTGGTCTGAAAACCCCACACTAGTCGCAAAAATCGATAGCGCAGTAGTGTCGCTTGTATTCACCTATAACTAATAATAGTCCTTAGCCTAAATGAGAATCCAGTCACACTATTTTCATAACGTCATGTAATTCGATTCATGACACCAAGAGAAGCCTAACTAACATTAAGACTTTCACGCGTTGAGTGGTAGGATTAGGCAAAACTAAAACAGCATTGAGAAGACCATGACACAATCTACGCCAATTCGCATTGCAACTCGAAAAAGCCCTCTTGCCCTGTGGCAAGCTCACTATGTAAAAGACGCACTTCAAGCCGCTCATCCAGGTCTGGAAGTTGAGCTGGTTACTATGGTGACCAAAGGCGACATAATTTTGGATACACCGCTAGCCAAAGTCGGTGGTAAAGGCTTGTTTGTGAAAGAGCTAGAAGTGGCAATGCTTGAAGGTCGCGCAGACCTTGCGGTGCACTCAATGAAAGATGTACCAGTAGACTTCCCTGAAGGTCTTGGCTTGGTAACGATTTGTGAACGTGAAGACCCACGTGATGCATTCGTTTCTAACACTTACAACAACATTGATGAACTGCCACAAGGCGCAGTGGTAGGTACTTGTAGCCTGCGTCGTCAGTGTCAGTTAAAAGAATACCGCCCAGACCTAGTTATCAAAGAGCTGCGTGGCAACGTAGGTACTCGTCTAGGTAAGCTAGATGCAGGTGAATACGACGCAATCATTCTTGCAGCGGCAGGTCTGAAACGCCTTGAGCTAGAAGAGCGCATCCGTAGCTTTATCGAACCAGAGCAATCACTGCCAGCAGTAGGTCAAGGCGCAGTAGGTATTGAGTGCCGTGTGGATGACGAACGTCTACTTAAACTGCTTGAGCCACTAAACCACCAAGATACGGCAGATCGCGTACGCTGTGAGCGCGCGATGAACCTCACCCTTGAAGGCGGTTGTCAGGTGCCAATCGGCAGTTACTCACTGCTTGATGGTGACAACATTTGGCTACGCGCATTGGTTGGCGAACCAGACGGCAGCCTAATTGTGCGTGGTGAAATTCGCGGTCACCGCAACGATGCCGAAGCGCTCGGTGTTCAACTGGCTAACGAGCTACTTGAAAACGGTGCGCGCGACATCCTAACCAAACTGTACGCAGACCACGAATAATCATGGCAGTGTTGGTCACTCGTCCGGGAGAGCAAGGCATGGCGCTTTGCTCTCTGCTCGAAAGGCACGGCAAAACTGCAATTCATCATCCTCTGATCGACATCGTCACCGATCTCAGCGACACACAACTCTCCAAATACATTGAAACCGCTCAAATCATCATTGCTGTTAGCCAACATGCGGTGCAATGCGCAGAGCAAATCTTGCAGAACCACGCTAAATCATGGTCTAAGCAGGCTATATACCTTGCCGTTGGTCAAAAAACAGCACACTATTTGAGCAAATGTACCCAACAGAAAGTACACTATCCACAAGTCAGTGATAGTGAGCACTTGTTGCAGCTTCCCGAACTAAACAATGTAGAAAAACAAACAGTTCTGATCCTTCGTGGCAATGGTGGTAGAGAGCTGATAAAAGATGCATTGGTGAGACGTGGAGCAAAAGTTCACTATAGTGAGACTTATAAGAGAGAATTTATCCCATTCGATCCAGTAAGCTGTGTCTCACTATGGAAAACCCAACAAATCGACCAGATTATCGTCACCAGTGGTGAACAACTGGATTATTTGTGCAGCCAATTGACGTCAGAGCAATTGACTTGGCTTAATCAACAAGAGTTGTATATCCCCAGTCAGCGAATCGCTGACATCGCAATTCAACGGGGCTTCACTCAGGTCAGGTGCACAGGAAGCGCATCCAACCAAGAATTACTGGCTGCTCTCCAGCCCTAGCTACACAGGATATAGGCATGACAAGTAAAAATAACGACCAAAAGAATAACGATAAAAACCTTTCCGAAGAAACCACATCGGCACCGCTAGCTGAAAAAGACACGCCTAAGAAGGAATCTGAACCAAGCAAGGCAGAATCTAAGCCTGCTGAGCCAACCAAACCAGCAGAACCAAACAAAGTTGAATTTGAAGAGAAGCAAGGCAAACGCGGCGTGAAGCTGGGAACTGTCGCTATCGTCTTATCACTGATTTTTGGTGGCGGCCTCACTTACAAAATGCTTGAGCAGCAATCTGAATACCAAACTCAGATCGCACAGCTTCAAAGCCAACTTGAACAAGCTCAATCAGCAATGAAGCAAGAGCTTAGCCAAGTAAAAGAAGAAACCATTGAAAAAGCGACCACTGTCACTCATAAAGCAGAAGTGGTACTGGGTCAGCAACAAAAGAGCATCGAAAGCCTGCAACTGGCTGTCGCTGATGTGAAAGGTCGTCGTCCAAACGACTGGCTACTGGCAGAAGCTGACTACCTAGTAAAACTGGCAGGTCGTAAATTGTTCCTAGAGCACGATGTAGAAAGCGCGACTCAATTGATGGAAAGCGCGGACCAACGTATCGCCGCACTCAACGATCCAAGCTTGGTCGGTCTGCGTAAAGCTATGGCAAACGACATTACTAAGTTGCGTGTTGTTCCTTTAGTAGACCGTGATGGCTTGGTGTTGCGTCTAACCGCGTTACAACAGCAAGTCGACAAACTGCCACTTGCGAATGCTTTGCTACCAGAAGCAGCAGCGGTAGAGAAGCAACAAGTGTCTGAAGATATTGCAAACTGGCAAGATAACCTGATGACGTCATTAAAAGACTTCTCAGAAAACTTCATCACCTTCCGCACTCGTGACGGCAACGTAATCCCTCTATTGTCACCACAACAGCACTTCTACTTGAAAGAAAACATCAAAGCGAAGTTAGAGACGGCAATTAAAGCAGTTTACCAAGAGCAAGGTGAAATCTACACCACCTCTTTAGAAACAGCAGACAAGTGGGCAATAGCATTCTTCAACCAAGATGACAACTCGGTGAAAGAATTCAACAAGACACTGAGCCAACTGAGCAAGCAAGACATTCAAGTTGAATACCCTGCGAAGCTAGAAAGCCAAAACCAACTTTCTGACGTGATTCGTGAACGCCTACGTCGTGAAGTGACCACTATGACAGGTACGGAGGATAAGTAATGGTTCGTCTTATTTTCCTATTTGTTGTTCTTGGTGCTGGTCTATTCGTTGGCACTCAGTTCTCAGGTCAGCAAGGTTATGTCCTGATCTCAATCGCGAATACAACGATAGAGATGAGTGTCACTACTCTAGTGATCTTTGTGATTGCCGCGTTAGCAGCGTTGTTCTTCTTAGAGTACCTAGTCAAGAAGTTGGTGTACGCAAGCTCAAGCACTTGGAACTACTTTAGTGTGCGCAAAATGCGTCGCTCTCGTCGTTACACCAACGAAGGCATCATCAAGCTACTTGAAGGTGACTGGAAAGGTGCAGAGAAGAAAGTGACACGTTGGGCAAACCACCACGACATGCCTCTCCTGTGTTACCTAGTGGCTTCAGAAGCAGCACAAGGTCAAGGTGACAAAGCGAAGCGTGACCAGTACCTAGAGCTAGCAAGCCAGCAAGAAAATGCGCACCTAGCAGTAGAACTGACTCGTGCAAAACAGTTTATTCGTGATAACGAATTCGAATCTGCATTCGACACACTGCAAGCACTGAAAGGTCAGTACGCGAATAACTCGATTGTTCTTAACCTGCTTAAAACCACTTACATGCAACTTAAGCTATGGCAACCACTGATCGATCTGATGCCTCAACTAAGCAAAGCCAAGCTGGTAACAGAGGAAGAGCAAGCGGATCTGGTTCAGAAAGCACAATGCGGCTTGCTACACGAAGTGGCTCAGCAGCAAGGCAGCGAAGGTCTTATCTCACACTGGAACGGTTTGTCACGTAAGGTAAAACAAGACGCTCATTTGATCGGTTGTTTTGCTCACGAGCTCATCTCACGTAAAGCAGATAATGAAGCATTCACAGTAATCAAAGAAGCACTGAAGAAAAGCCCAACACCAGAGCTGTACCAGTTACTGCCAGAGCTAAACCTACCAGACAGTCACCCAGTCATCGTATTCTTGGAAGGTGTCTTGAAGCGTGAACCAGAAAACGCAGCGGCACAAAGTGCATTAGCGCACTTCTTCTTCCGCCAAGAAAAATGGCAAGAAGCACAAGAGCACTTCGAGGTTGCGCTAAAACTTCGCTCAGACGTTTCTGACTATGCTTACCTAGCAGACACACTAGAGAAGCAAAACCTGACAAAAGCGGCTCACGAGGTCTCTCGTAAAGCGCTAACGCTAGTTCAAAACAACTAAGCGATTCAGAAAATAGAAAGCCGGCAGTTTACTGTCGGCTTTTTTATTGCCTGCAATTCCTCATGCCCTATCATCGAACCAACTGGCTCCCCCAAGAGCAGAGAACCCTCTACTGCCTACACCTGATTAGAAATAAGCTTTAAAGCTTCTGTCGTTCATTCCAAGCTGCTCTTCTTCGTGTGACTAGGAACCCCGCGAGCACTTCCTACAAGATAGAGAGATTGGTTCTAAATGGTTAGTCCTTCAAGAACACAGTAAAGCGTAGTAATGGTAAAAGAAATAATTAGAGTAATGTTATGCACTCATTTCAATTAGAAAGGGCCCATACAGCGCTTGGATAGCGTTTGTTATAAGAGCTAGAGCAATGAGTCATGTTCATCGGTAGTAAGTATTAGAAGGAGCTCAGAAGCGCTAATACACATTGAATACTACAGCGAGTAGAAACTCTCTTTTGTTGAGAGGATAGGGATAGGAATGGCGAGGAGAAAGCTCAATCACTTTCGCTAGACGGTGGCTTCTATAACCCTTCAAGACAAAGAAAATAGAAGGCCTCAAAGTACGGCTTAACACTGGGCTGCTTATTGAGTGGAGAGCAGAAGCGCTAGTTTGGAGCTGTACTCGGTTAGGAGGTTGATTCAAATCGCTTCACCTATTTGCAAGCTCCAGAAACGACAAAAACCCGCTGATTTTTCAGCGGGCTTTCTTTGTAGTGACTGAGTTCGAGGACGATTAATCCTAAGTCGCGACTGACTTCGGACTTAATGCAAATCCCGTCTAATTCTCAAACGTCAGAAATGAAAAAAGCCTCGCTATTTCTAGCGAGGCTTCTTAATAGTGGCGGAGAGATAGGGATTTGAACCCTAGATACGCTATTAACGTATGCCGGTTTTCAAGACCGGTGCTTTCAACCACTCAGCCATCTCTCCACAAATTGTTACTAAAATTTAGTCTTACTTAAATAATGCTAAATCTCAGTTTTGCCTTTAGATTTTTTAAAATCTAAAAACAGTAAGCAAGCCTGGCGATGTCCTACTCTCACATGGGGAAGCCCCACACTACCATCGGCGCTAATTCGTTTCACTTCTGAGTTCGGAATGGAAATCAGGTGGGTCCAAATCGCTATGGTCGCCAAGCAAATTCTTTAATCTGGAAAGCTGTTTTTCGTTCTATTTACACATTCAATGTTCTTGCATTGAGTCCATCAAAACCCCTTGGGTGTTGTATGGTTAAGCCTCACGGGCAATTAGTACAGGTTAGCTCAACGCCTCACAACGCTTACACACCCTGCCTATCAACGTTCTAGTCTCGAACAACCCTTTAGGATACTTAAAGTATCAGGGAAGACTCATCTCAGGGCTCGCTTCCCGCTTAGATGCTTTCAGCGGTTATCGATTCCGAACTTAGCTACCGGGCAATGCGTCTGGCGACACAACCCGAACACCAGAGGTTCGTCCACTCCGGTCCTCTCGTACTAGGAGCAGCCCCCTTCAATCTTCCAACGCCCACGGCAGATAGGGACCGAACTGTCTCACGACGTTCTAAACCCAGCTCGCGTACCACTTTAAATGGCGAACAGCCATACCCTTGGGACCGACTTCAGCCCCAGGATGTGATGAGCCGACATCGAGGTGCCAAACACCGCCGTCGATATGAACTCTTGGGCGGTATCAGCCTGTTATCCCCGGAGTACCTTTTATCCGTTGAGCGATGGCCCTTCCATTCAGAACCACCGGATCACTATGACCTGCTTTCGCACCTGCTCGAATTGTCATTCTCGCAGTCAAGCGGGCTTATGCCATTGCACTAACCTCACGATGTCCAACCGTGATTAGCCCACCTTCGTGCTCCTCCGTTACTCTTTGGGAGGAGACCGCCCCAGTCAAACTACCCACCAGGCACTGTCCGCAACCCCGATTAGGGGTCAACGTTAGAACATCAACACTACAAGGGTGGTATTTCAAGGACGGCTCCACAAATACTGGCGTACTTGCTTCAAAGCCTCCCACCTATCCTACACATGTAGGGTCAATGTTCAGTGCCAAGCTGTAGTAAAGGTTCACGGGGTCTTTCCGTCTAGCCGCGGGTACACTGCATCTTCACAGCGATTTCAATTTCACTGAGTCTCGGGTGGAGACAGCGTGGCCATCATTACGCCATTCGTGCAGGTCGGAACTTACCCGACAAGGAATTTCGCTACCTTAGGACCGTTATAGTTACGGCCGCCGTTTACCGGGGCTTCGATCAAGAGCTTCGACCGAAGTCTAACCCCATCAATTAACCTTCCGGCACCGGGCAGGCGTCACACCGTATACGTCATCTTACGATTTTGCACAGTGCTGTGTTTTTAATAAACAGTTGCAGCCACCTGGTATCTGCGACTCTCGTCAGCTCCATCCGCAAGGGACTTCACCATCAAGAGCGTACCTTCTCCCGAAGTTACGGTACCATTTTGCCTAGTTCCTTCACCCGAGTTCTCTCAAGCGCCTTGGTATTCTCTACCCGACCACCTGTGTCGGTTTGGGGTACGATTCCTTACAATCTGAAGCTTAGAGGCTTTTCCTGGAAGCATGGCATCAATGACTTCACTACCGTAGTAGCTCGACGTCGTGTCTCAGCCTTAAGAGAAACCGGATTTACCTAATTTCTCAGCCTACGCACTTGAACCTGGACAACCGTCGCCAGGCCCACCTAGCCTTCTCCGTCCCCCCATCGCAATTGTAAGAAGTACGGGAATATTAACCCGTTTCCCATCGACTACGCCTTTCGGCCTCGCCTTAGGGGTCGACTTACCCTGCCCCGATTAACGTTGGACAGGAACCCTTGGTCTTCCGGCGAGGAGGTTTTTCACCCCCTTTATCGTTACTCATGTCAGCATTCGCACTTCTGATACGTCCAGCATGCGTTACCACACACCTTCAACCGCTTACAGAACGCTCCCCTACCCAATGCACAAAGTGCATTGCCGCAGCTTCGGTTTACTACTTAGCCCCGTTACATCTTCCGCGCAGGCCGACTCGACCAGTGAGCTATTACGCTTTCTTTAAATGATGGCTGCTTCTAAGCCAACATCCTGGCTGTCTGAGCCTTCCCACATCGTTTCCCACTTAGTAGTAATTTGGGACCTTAGCTGGCGGTCTGGGTTGTTTCCCTCTCCACGACGGACGTTAGCACCCGCCGTGTGTCTCCCGGATAGTACTTACTGGTATTCGGAGTTTGCAAAGGGTTGGTAAGTCGGGATGACCCCCTAGCCTTAACAGTGCTCTACCCCCAGTAGTATTCGTCCGAGGCGCTACCTAAATAGCTTTCGGGGAGAACCAGCTATCTCCAGGTTTGATTGGCCTTTCACCCCTAGCCACAAGTCATCCGCTAATTTTTCAACATTAGTCGGTTCGGTCCTCCAATTGATGTTACTCAATCTTCAACCTGCCCATGGCTAGATCACCTGGTTTCGGGTCTATATCCAGCGACTGAGTCGCGCAGTTAACACTCGCTTTCGCTACGGCTCCCCTAGATGGTTAACCTTGCCACTGAATATAAGTCGCTGACCCATTATACAAAAGGTACGCAGTCACACCACGAAGGTGCTCCTACTGCTTGTACGTACACGGTTTCAGGTTCTATTTCACTCCCCTCACAGGGGTTCTTTTCGCCTTTCCCTCACGGTACTGGTTCACTATCGGTCAGTCAGTAGTATTTAGCCTTGGAGGATGGTCCCCCCATATTCAGACAGGATATCACGTGTCCCGCCCTACTCGATTTCACTTTATATGCGTTGCCGGTTACGGGGCTATCACCCTGTATCGCACAACTTTCCAGAAGTTTCACCTGACGCATAAAAAGCTTAAGGGCTAGTCCAATTTCGCTCGCCGCTACTTTCGGAATCTCGGTTGATTTCTTTTCCTCGGGGTACTTAGATGTTTCAGTTCCCCCGGTTCGCCTCGCTGCGCTATGTATTCACGCAGCGATACTAGCTTATGCTAGTGGGTTTCCCCATTCGGAAATCCCAGACTCAAATGGTTTTTACTACCTAATCTGGGCTTATCGCAAGTTAATACGTCCTTCATCGCCTCTGACTGCCAAGGCATCCACCGTGTACGCTTAGTCACTTAACCATACAACCCGAAGGAGTTTCGAGTTGATGAACAAGTCACCAAAGTTGTCTGCAATTTTTATACATGATGCAGACTCGATTTTGCCGGACTCAAATTCCAAGAACACTTGAATGTGTTTTATTGGTGTTTGTCTTAAAGACAAACATTGAGAACTTTACAAACAATCTTAAAGATTGTTTTGTCAGCTTTCCAAATTGTTAAAGAGCTAGATTTTCTGATGAAAACCATTTTTAAACACACTCGTAAGAATGCTTAAAGATGGTGGAGCTATGCGGGATCGAACCGCAGACCTCCTGCGTGCAAGGCAGGCGCTCTCCCAGCTGAGCTATAGCCCCATCAAGGTATCGATACTGCATACCAACTTCAAAAGAAATTGGTGGGTCTGAGTGGACTCGAACCACCGACCTCTCGCTTATCAGGCGAACGCTCTAACCACCTGAGCTACAGACCCAGTATCGTCTCTTTTACTTATAAACCGTATCAATCTGTGTGGACACTCATCGTGTATAATCATCGTTTAAGGAGGTGATCCAGCGCCAGGTTCCCCTAGCGCTACCTTGTTACGACTTCACCCCAGTCATGAACCACAAAGTGGTAAGCGTCCTCCCGAAGGTTAAACTACCTACTTCTTTTGCAGCCCACTCCCATGGTGTGACGGGCGGTGTGTACAAGGCCCGGGAACGTATTCACCGTGGCATTCTGATCCACGATTACTAGCGATTCCGACTTCATGGAGTCGAGTTGCAGACTCCAATCCGGACTACGACGCACTTTTTGGGATTCGCTCACTATCGCTAGCTTGCTGCCCTCTGTATGCGCCATTGTAGCACGTGTGTAGCCCTACTCGTAAGGGCCATGATGACTTGACGTCGTCCCCACCTTCCTCCGGTTTATCACCGGCAGTCTCCCTGGAGTTCCCGACATTACTCGCTGGCAAACAAGGATAAGGGTTGCGCTCGTTGCGGGACTTAACCCAACATTTCACAACACGAGCTGACGACAGCCATGCAGCACCTGTCTCAGAGTTCCCGAAGGCACCAATCCATCTCTGGAAAGTTCTCTGGATGTCAAGAGTAGGTAAGGTTCTTCGCGTTGCATCGAATTAAACCACATGCTCCACCGCTTGTGCGGGCCCCCGTCAATTCATTTGAGTTTTAATCTTGCGACCGTACTCCCCAGGCGGTCTACTTAACGCGTTAGCTCCGAAAGCCACGGCTCAAGGCCACAACCTCCAAGTAGACATCGTTTACGGCGTGGACTACCAGGGTATCTAATCCTGTTTGCTCCCCACGCTTTCGCATCTGAGTGTCAGTATCTGTCCAGGGGGCCGCCTTCGCCACCGGTATTCCTTCAGATCTCTACGCATTTCACCGCTACACCTGAAATTCTACCCCCCTCTACAGTACTCTAGTCTGCCAGTTTCAAATGCTATTCCGAGGTTGAGCCCCGGGCTTTCACATCTGACTTAACAAACCACCTGCATGCGCTTTACGCCCAGTAATTCCGATTAACGCTCGCACCCTCCGTATTACCGCGGCTGCTGGCACGGAGTTAGCCGGTGCTTCTTCTGTCGCTAACGTCAAATAATGCAGCTATTAACTACACCACCTTCCTCACGACTGAAAGTGCTTTACAACCCGAAGGCCTTCTTCACACACGCGGCATGGCTGCATCAGGCTTGCGCCCATTGTGCAATATTCCCCACTGCTGCCTCCCGTAGGAGTCTGGACCGTGTCTCAGTTCCAGTGTGGCTGATCATCCTCTCAGACCAGCTAGGGATCGTCGCCTTGGTGAGCCATTACCTCACCAACTAGCTAATCCCACCTAGGCATATCCTGACGCGAGAGGCCCGAAGGTCCCCCTCTTTGGCCCGTAGGCATTATGCGGTATTAGCCATCGTTTCCAATGGTTATCCCCCACATCAGGGCAATTTCCTAGGCATTACTCACCCGTCCGCCGCTCGACGCCGTTATCGTTCCCCGAAGGTTCAGATAACTCGTTTCCGCTCGACTTGCATGTGTTAGGCCTGCCGCCAGCGTTCAATCTGAGCCATGATCAAACTCTTCAATTTAAGATTTTGTTCGGCTCAATGAATACTGAACATTACATAAGTAATGTTTGAATTGACTGTGCTGAATCTTTCGATTCAATGGTCACTTCGTTTCATTGAAACCTAATTTGATACCGCTTTCCGTTAAGAAAGAAATATCTAATTGGATTATCATCAACGAGTGCCCACACAGATTGATAGGTCTATATTGTTAAAGAGCTTGCTTATCGAGAAGTTTTTCTCTCAAAGCGGAGGTGCATTCTAGCGATATAATTGAGAGTGTCAAACACTTTTTTCAATTTATTTTCTCAGAAGCTTTTCACCTCTCCGACCCTGCTGAAGCCTTATCGCGTCTGCCGTGTCGGTGGATGCGCATTATAGGGAACTCAGATCCGTTCGCAACCCTTTTTTGAAAAAAAATGGAAAAAACTGACTGTTCGATGACTATTTCATCAAAAAAGCAAAAAAGAGGGTAAAAAACCCTCTTTTTCTGCCTCAAAAGCCGTATTTAAATGAATGCGTACGCGTCTGCGAACATACGTTCGCTCTTCGCTTTCTTGTTCTGAGTGAACTGTTCACGTGCTGCACCTGCCATTTCAAAGCGGCCTGCAATATAGATATCGTAGTTTTCTAAGCTTTCAAAATCTTCAGCTACTGCTTGTAGCACGTTACCAACCTTACCTTGCCAGTCTGCAGGTGCTTCTTCTACTACTGGAACAAAGTGAACGTTAGCAAACTTATCGGCAATCTCGGCCAGTTCTTCTTTAGCGTAAAGCTGGCAATTGTCTCGTGCACCCCAGTATAAATAGATTGGGTTGGTTTTGTTCTGTGCAACACAGTGATCCAGAATCGAGCGCACGTAACTAAAGCCAGTACCACCAGCAATCAATAATAGCGGGCGTTCGCTTTCTTCTTGAACCCAAGCATCACCATGTGGTGCATCAATCTCGATATGACCATCAGTTTCTAGGGCTGCTTGCATTGCTTCAACAACTTCTAGTGCATAAGCATTGTGTTCCGCCGCACCGATGTGCAGTTCAAGCTCACCTTCATGACGACAAGGACTGCTCGCAATAGAGAAAGGACGTTTGTCTTTTTCACCCATCACGACCATTAGGTACTGACCCGCTTTAAAAGGCACTGGTGATTCTGGGTGAAGAAGGATTTGGTAAGTATTACAAGCTAACGGCTGAATAGACTTTACTTTACATTGGATGGTCATGGTGTTCCTCTCGCTTACTCGTCAAAAGTAAGCACTAAATTACTTTCTGTATAGGCTTGGCAAGGGAATATCCAGCCTTGCTGTTGCTCTTTTTCGGTTAGCATAGGTTCGAGGTGATAGCTCACCTCTCCCGTTAGCTTTTTACACATGCACATGGCGCAAGCGCCAACTTGGCAACGGTGCGGGAAGCGAATATTGTTGTTGAGCGCAGCTTCCAACACCGTCTCCCCTTCTTTTACTCGGAACGTAACGTCCATTGGTAGAAGGTGGATTTGATGACTCATAGAATACCTAACTGGTCCCAAATCTCATCGACTTTAGCCACAAGTTTAGGATCTTTTTTGATAGGCGTGCCCCACTCGCGCGTGGCTTCAGATTCAAACTTATTGGTCGCATCGAGCCCAAGTTTAGATGAACTACCCGCCTTACCACGAACTTGAGTGGTATCTCTGTCTGGATCCATTCGAGTTGTCACAGCCCAAATGATGTCATTCCAATCTTGTGCATTGACGTCATCGTCGCACAAAATAATGAATTTGTTATCCGTGTACTGAGCAAAGAAGTCCCATAAGTATTCCATCAATGCTTTAGATTGACCGGCTTGGTCTTTCTTCATTGTTACAACAGCAAATTGGTTGTTTGCTGTGGCTGGTAGGTAGACATCGACAATTTCAGGACGCAGCTGTTTCAACTCATTCAGCTCTGCTTCGGTAATCGCTTTGCTGTCTCGTTCAGTGACCTCGGTTCGTGTCGCCAGCTCGGCATCCCACTTAATGGTTGCATCTAAGCCCATTTTGGAGCCAAGCCCAACCACAGGTGAAGCAAAGTCGAGCGAGTCGATTGGCGTGTTATCTATCATCAAAGTATCACGCACAGGATCCATATGCTCTGACATGGCTTTCACGACATCATTCCAATCTCGTGCGTTTACCGATTCATCGCACACAATAACAAACTTGGTATACATGAATTGACGCAAGAAAGACCACACACCCATCATTACGCGCTTGGCATGTCCTGGGTACTGCTTCTTCATGGTGACGACTGCCATTCGGTACGAACAACCTTCTGGCGGTAGATAGAAGTCTTCAATCTCTGGGAATTGCTTTTGCAGAATCGGCACAAACACTTCGTTTAATGCCACACCCAATACAGCTGGTTCATCTGGCGGACGACCTGTGTAGGTGCTGTGATAAATAGGGTCTTTACGCATTGTAATGTGCGTAATGGTAAATACGTGGTGCTTTTCTTTTTCGTTATAGTAGCCAGTGTGGTCACCGTAAGGGCCTTCATCAGCAAACTCGTTCGGGTCGATATAGCCTTCCATCACGATTTCCGCGCTCGCTGGCACTTCCAAATCATTACTGACTGACTTCACGACTTCCGTTTTGCTTCCACGCAGCAAACCTGCAAATGCGTATTCCGATAGCGTATCTGGCACTGGTGTTACTGCACCAAGAATGGTGGCGGGGTCTGCACCAAACGCGACCGAAACGGGGAAAGGTTTACCTGGATTGGTTTCCATCCAATCGCGCAGGTCAAGCGCACCACCTCGGTGGGCTAACCAACGCATGATGATTTTGTTCTTGGCAATTTTCTGTTGACGGTAAATGCCTAGGTTCTGGCGTTTTTTGTTTGGACCTTTGGTTACGGTTAAGCCCCAAGTAAGCAGCGGCGCAACATCTTCTGCCCAACAGCTCATTACCGGAATCTTATCCAAGTCGACTTCATCACCTTGCCAAACAATGTCTTGGCATGGTGCTTTACGTAAACGCTTAGCCGGCATGTTCAATACTTGCTTGAACACAGGCAGCTTTTCTAAAGCGTCTTTGAAGCCTTTTGGTGGCTCAGGTTCTTTTAAATAAGCCAGCAGCTTACCGACTTCTCTTAATTCTTTAACGTCTTCGCGTCCCATGCCGATTGCGACACGCTCTGGCGTACCAAATAGGTTCGTCAAAACAGGCACGTCGTAGCCGATTGGGTTCTCAAACAACAATGCAGGACCACCAGCACGCAAAGTGCGGTCACTGATTTCTGTCATTTCGTAAGCGGGATCGACGGGGTGAGTGATGCGTTTAAGTCGACCTTTCTGTTCTAGGTGGTCGATAAATTCGCGTAAATCCTTAAAACTCATAGGCCTTCATGCTGGCTGATTAAACTGTTTGCAGTATAACAAATAGGAGGACGCTAAGATCCTCCTATTTTGTGTGGGTATGTGAGCTAGATTGCTTCAATAGAAACAACACGAAGAAACGGTCTTTTGAAGTGTCATTACTTCAAGAATTCCTGAATTTGCCGCGCCTTCACTTGGCGATTGCTTGAGACAAGCTCTTCCAACCAAGATTGATGCCCTTGCTTCGCTAGCTCCCTTGCAACCAAAGTAGCTTCTTCTGAAAGCGCCATCTTGGCTACTAGGAATTGTTTTACGTTCGGAGTAAGTGGATTGGATCTTGTGAGCAACTCAATCGCGTAAGGTTTTAAGGTTGGATTGACGGTGGCATTCATCAATTGTTGTAGTGAGAACTCATCGCTCACCTCAGCCAGTCTTTCAAGCTCTGTCTGACTATTGTAATCTGCGCGCATTCGCCATAGCAGATCATACATGGCCTCATCTTGGCTGACTTGCGCCAAACGCACCACTACGGCCGTTGAAGGTAACCAGCTGGTGACGTTTGCATGGGTTAACTGCTTGGTGAGCGCTTCAAGTGCGTTGGGAGACAAGCTGTCTAGCTCGCGAATAAGTAACGCTTCTCTGGTTTGCACTTGCTGTGACGTACCAGTAAGCCAATCTTTCAAATCAAGCTCTTGTCGCTCTGCCGCTAAAACAAACTCCAACGTACTTTGGTCTTGCTTCCAGCGCTTAATCAGACGACTGGCGATCGCAGGGAAATTAAACGCAGGCACACTAAACTCGTAACCATCGCCACGTTCAAGTACTTGGTAAGTCGGCGTAATACTGATCTGAGATTCGACAAAAATAGCCATTCTCGGCGTGAGGATGATTTCTTGCTGCTCTAGTTTTTCGAGCAATAGGAAACGAACGACTTCTTGTTGAGGAAAAGCCAATCGGTCGAGGGCGAATTTGAGAGAGTCGACTTCGTCTCTGACTGCATAATCGAGCAATTCAGATACTTTGGTCTGTATATGGGTATCCTGAAGCCACTGTTCTACTACGGTTTCCTGCATTTCCTTGGCAGATAACGTCGCGGGTATTGTGATAAGTGACAAGCTCAGGAGTAATGACGACAACATTCCTTGTTGCATGTTAACCTCCCGATAACATTTCCTTCATTCTGATACTTCTATCGGGAGAAAGCAATAAAAAAGCCACCGATATACGGTGGCCCTTCGCAGAATTACTTATCTGAGACTACTGACGACGCATTGCATCAAAGAATTCGTCGTTAGTCTTCGTCATCGCTAGCTTATCGATTAGGAATTCCATTGCATCGATTTCGCCCATTGGGTGAACAATCTTGCGTAGAATCCACATCTTCTGAAGCTCTTCGTTCTTAGTTAGAAGCTCTTCACGACGTGTGCCACTGCGGTTGAAGTCAATCGCTGGGAATACACGCTTCTCTGCGATCTTACGGTTCAAGTGGATTTCCATGTTACCAGTACCCTTGAACTCTTCGTAGATAACTTCGTCCATCTTCGAACCAGTATCAACTAGAGCAGTAGCAAGGATAGTTAGGCTACCACCTTCTTCTACGTTACGTGCTGCACCGAAGAAACGCTTAGGACGGTGTAGTGCGTTTGCATCCACACCACCAGTTAGTACTTTACCTGATGAAGGCACTACGGTGTTGTATGCACGAGCTAGACGAGTGATAGAGTCAAGCAGGATAACCACGTCTTTCTTGTGTTCAACAAGACGTT
Organism: Vibrio sp. K4; assembly: GCF_051122595.1. NCBI lineage: Bacteria > Pseudomonadati > Pseudomonadota > Gammaproteobacteria > Vibrionales > Vibrionaceae > Vibrio > Vibrio sp. K4. The sequence goes on along the minus strand of NZ_CP178577.1, from coordinate 3,496,536 downwards.
TTGCTTTCTCGATTACCATTTCCGCTACTTGTACGTGGCGAGAAGCTGGCTCATCGAACGTTGACGCTACTACTTCACCTTTAACTAGACGCTGCATCTCTGTTACTTCTTCTGGACGTTCGTCGATAAGAAGTACCATCAACTCACACTCTGGGTGGTTGTATGCGATGCTTTGAGCGATGTTTTGCAGAAGCATTGTCTTACCCGCTTTAGGCGGAGCAACAATCAGACCACGTTGACCTTTACCAATTGGCGATGCCAAGTCTAAAACACGTGCTGTGATGTCTTCTGTAGAACCGTTACCGCGCTCCATTACCATACGCTCGTTAGCGTGTAGAGGCGTTAAGTTCTCGAATAGGATCTTGTTACGAGCGTTGTCTGGTTTGTCGTCGTTAACTGTGTTGACTTTTAGCAGGGCAAAGTAGCGCTCACCGTCTTTTGGTGGGCGAATTTTACCAGCAATTGAGTCACCAGTACGTAGGTTGAAGCGACGAATCTGACTTGGCGAAACGTAGATATCGTCTGGACCAGCAAGGTATGAGCTGTCCGCGCTACGTAGGAAACCAAAGCCGTCTTGCAGAATCTCCAGAACCCCATCGCCAAAGATGTCTTCGCCGCCTTTTGCGTGCGCTTTAAGAATTGCGAAGATGATGTCTTGTTTTCTTAGACGAGCTAGGTTCTCAAGACCCAGGCTTTCGCCAAGCTTTACAAGGTCAGACACAGGTCTGTTCTTCAGTTCAGTAAGATTCATGGTGGTGGATGCTTGTTTAGTCAAAATAAGATCTGTTTTCTAGTTAAGATGGATTTGGTCTCAGGATCGACCAAGAAGAGAAATTTGTTCAATTAACGCGCGATAAGTTAGCACTAATTAATATTCTAGTCCAGAGTTAGAAAAACAAAACCGCGCATTGTCATATTGCACGGTTTTGTTTGTAATCACTTGGTGATTATAGGTTTGCGTCTAGGAACTCTTTTAGTTGAGTCTTAGACAAAGCACCAACTTTCGTTGCCGCTACGTTACCGTCTTTGAATAACAGTAGCGTTGGAATACCGCGAATGCCAAACTTAGGTGGTGTACCTGCGTTATGGTCAATATTTAGTTTACCGATAGTGAGTTTGCCTTCGTACTCGTCAGCGATTTCGTCCAGGATAGGAGCGATCATTTTACAAGGACCACACCATTCTGCCCAAAAATCAACTAGAACCGGGCCTGCAGCGTTGATTACATCGTTTTCAAAACCGTCATCAGTAAGCTGCAAAATCTTATCACTCATCTTCCACTCCAATGTGTTTTTCGAAACTGGTTGGATGATAACCAGTAAATAGATGCCCTATTGGAATGTATTTACTTTCTTATTGCAAGCTTTAGCTGATATTCTATCGCTATGAAAAAGACGCATATCACAGAGCAAAAGTTCGCCGATTTGGATTTAAAGCCCCAAGTTATTGAAGGATTGGAAAAAAAAGGGTTCGAATATTGTACCCCTATCCAAGCCTTGGCGTTGCCGGTACTGCTCACCGGCCAAGACATTGCAGGCCAGGCCCAAACGGGTACTGGTAAAACCCTCGCGTTTCTTACTGCTACCTTCAACCACCTTCTAACGACACCAGAGCACGAAGGCCGCAAGCCAACTCAGCCGCGCGCGATCATTATGGCACCAACGCGTGAGCTAGCGATTCAGATCTTTAACGATGCTGAACCTTTGATCGCGAGCACAGGTCTTAAAGCCGCTTTAGCTTACGGTGGCGAAAGCTACGACAAGCAACTTGCTAAACTGCAAGATGGTGTAGACATTCTTATCGGCACCACAGGCCGTATCATCGATTTCTACAAGCAACGCGTATTCAACCTAAACAACATTCAAGCGGTTGTTCTGGATGAAGCAGACCGCATGTTCGATCTTGGCTTTATTAAAGACATTCGCTTCTTGTTCCGTCGTATGCCTGAGCCAAAAGAGCGTTTGAACATGCTGTTCTCAGCAACGTTGTCTTACCGCGTACAAGAATTGGCATTCGAACACATGCACAACCCTGAGCATGTTGTGGTTGAGCCAGAGCAAAAAACCGGTCACCGCATCCAAGAAGAGCTTTTCTACCCTTCTAATGAAGACAAGATGGCACTGCTTCAAACGCTTATTGAAGAAGAATGGCCAGACCGTGCGATCGTTTTTGCTAACACAAAGCACAAGTGTGAGTCGATTTGGGGTCACCTAGCAGCTGATGGTCACCGTGTTGGTCTACTGACTGGTGATGTACCACAGAAGAAGCGTGAAAAGATTCTTGAGCAATTCACTCGTGGTGAAGTTGACCTACTCGTAGCAACCGACGTTGCAGCTCGTGGTCTACACATCCCTCAAGTAACACACGTATTCAACTTCGACCTACCAGATGATTGTGAAGATTACGTTCACCGTATCGGTCGTACTGGTCGTGCTGGCGCAAGTGGTCACTCTATTAGCTTTGCTTGTGAAGATTACGCAATCAACCTGCCACCAATCGAAGAATACATTGAGCACGCAATTCCAGTTTCTGATTACGATGCTTCGGCTCTAATCCAAGACTTGCCTGCACCACTTCGTATGCGCGCGCCTCGTACTCAGCAACGTCGCACCAACACAGGTGGCACTCGCTCTGGTAACCGCAAGCCGCAAGGACGTCGTCCTCGTCAGCCGCGTCAATCAGCGCCAAAACAATCATAAAAGGAAACTGAAGTCGTTTATGAGTCAAGCAGGATCATCACCGCTATACGCCGCCATCGACCTCGGGTCGAACAGTTTTCACATGCTCGTTGTGCGTCACATCGATGGCAGCGTTCAAACTATGGCTAAAATTAAGCGCAAAGTTCGTCTAGCCGCGGGCTTAGATGAACATAACTCTCTTAGTATGGAAGCTATGCAGCGAGGATGGGACTGCTTAAGTCTATTTGCAGAACGCTTGCAGGATATTCCTAAACAGAACATCCGCATTGTGGGTACCGCGACATTGCGTACCGCGACCAATGTGGATGTTTTTCTAGAGAAGGCGAACCAAATCTTAGGTCAGCCTATCGAAGTGATTACTGGCGAAGAAGAAGCCGCCACTATATATAAAGGTGTTGCTCACACCTCCGGTGGCAGCGGTCGTCGCCTTGTGGTCGATATCGGCGGTGCGAGTACCGAACTGATTATCGGTGAAGGTTTCGAAGCCAAAGCACTAACCAGTCTAAAAATGGGCTGTGTGACTTGGTTAGAGAACTTCTTTAAAGACCGCCAATTAAATGCACGTAACTTCGAAGCCGCAATTGAAGGTGCGAAGCAAACTCTGATGCCAATCTTAGAACAGTACACCAACCTAGGTTGGGATGTGTGTGTTGGGGCATCGGGTACCGTTCAAGCACTACAAGAGATAATGCTAGCGCAAGGTATGGACGAAGTGATTACTCACTCCAAACTTAAGCGTCTGCAAAAGCAGGCGATGCTTGCTGATCACTTGGAAGAGCTCGATATTGAAGGCCTTACCCTAGAACGTGCTTTGGTATTCCCAAGTGGCTTATCCATTTTAATTGCGATCTTTGAGCTACTAGAAATCGATGCTATGACACTGGCTGGCGGCGCGCTACGTGAAGGCTTGGTGTACGAGATGGTTGACGAGCTTCGTCAAAACGACATCCGTGCACGCACTATTTGCAGCGTACAAAGTCGTTACCAACTCGATTGCCATTACGGCGAACAAGTCGCAAAGCTTGCAGGCAAACTACTTGAGCAAGTTGGCGGTGAAGCGTGGGTTACAGAACCTCAAGGTAAAGTGCTGCTAGAAACAACAGCGAAGCTGCATGAAATCGGTCTGACGATCGATTTCAAAAAAGGTGGTGCACACAGTGCTTACCTGCTTCAGCACTTGGATTTGCCTGGTTACACGCGCGCACAAAAGTTCTTTATCGGTGAAATTGCTCGCCGTTACCGTGAACAGCTAACCTCACTGCCGGAGCAACATGCTCTGTCAGGCACCAGTGGTAAACGCGTGCTGCGTTTATTGCGTCTCGCGGTTCTACTCAGCCATCGTCGTAACCCTGATCTGGAGCCAAATGTGACTCTAACAGCAGAAGGCGACAAACTGATGCTCAACATTGATGCGCAGTGGCTAGAGGCAAATCCACTGACTGCCGCTGAGTTGGAAATTGAATCCAACCGTCAGACAGACATCGGCTGGCCGTTAAGCGTCGTAGCAATATAATCGACCACTTCTGTCATAACGTATTAAGCCCAAGCACTCGCTTGGGCTTTTTGTATCGAACTTTTACCCCAACAAAACGTGCTGCTCAGCAAAAATCTTAGCTTCTCCGCTCTACATCGAAAAACAGCCATGCTTTATTGATAAATACGATTTAGCCAACCAAGATGCACCATAATGAAAACCGTTTTAATGACTGGCTTAACTGGCACCCTCGCCCCTAAAGTTGCTCATCAGTTCCACCTCCGCGGCTGGAATGTATTGGAATGGAATCACCATCAAATCCCGCCGGATGATCTACAGCAAAGTGAGCAATTTTGGCAACAGCACCATATTGATGCGGTGTGCCATATGGCGATGGGGAGTGAAGCGTGGGCAGCGTGGCTTGGTGAGCACTGCAAACAGCGCAACATTCCTTACCTATTTGTCAGTACAGCAATGGTATTTGATGCCCCAAAAAATGGGCCTTATGGCATCTTTGAAGAAAGAAACACCCAAGATGATTACGGCAAATACAAAGTTCGTTGTGAAGATGCAATCTGGCAAGCAAATCCAGATGCGATGATTGCTCGAATCGGTTGGCAACTCCATCACCAAGCAGAAGGCAATAACATGTTGGCGCATCTCGACCGCCAACATGAAGAGAACGGCGTTATTACCGCTAGCACGGCTTGGTATCCCGCGACTTCTCATATGGACGATACTGCACTCGCCTTTTTGCAGCTTATTGAGCGGAACGAAGCCGGTTTATATCACCTTGATAGCAACTTAAAGGATAAGTGGAATTTCTACGAACTCGTTTGTGCACTCAAGCAGCATTACAACAAGCCATGGCAAGTGCTGCCAAGCAATGACTATCACCATGACCAACGTCTAACAGATGAACGAATTGCCTTGCCGCCATTGAGTGAACGTTTCAACAAGCCAGAGCAAATCCAGCAAGCCGGCATCATAGGAATCAACTGGGGACGCACGCACATTCCCCACTATCGAAACAATGGTGTTGCGGTCACGACGTTATGTGCCAAGCAAATAGAACCGCTTCAGCAAGCGTGCAGTGAAGAAGCAATCCTAAAGGCAGAAACGAACGTCAGCGCACTCAAACAACTCGATGTCGTGACAATCGCGACACCTGCGCATACTCATGCAGAGATCATAAAGACGTTGGGTTCAACCAAGCTGATTTGTGAAAAGCCCTTGGTGGGATTGAATTTCGACATCACTCACTGGCAGCAACCGAACGCCAACCTATTGGTTAATTACGCCTTTGCTCAGCTAGAGACAGCCAAGACGATAGAGAAGTGGCTCACTTCGCAAACCCAACCCTGTGTGGTCAATCTAATCACCCAAGTAAACCTACCGGGCACCTTCACACTCAAAGAGTGGTTTCTTGAAACAGCCAGTCACCCTATTTCTTGGTTGCTGCACTGCTTCGGAGACTATTCTCAATCAACACTGATTGAGGAAAACGGCCAACTGATCGTTGAGCTGCAATGTGGCGACCACCAGCTAAGGTTTGTATTTGAATTAACAGGTGAGCCGGGCATCGAGCACATTCTAACGATTCAATCCAACCAGACCTTAACCAGTAAAGGCTACTACCGTGTCGGCGAAAAATGGCGTTTCGAGCCCATTCTCGTTAATGGCAATGCAATAAATAATGGAGAGTACAGCGAATCTGATTGCTGGCAGGACGCCAATCAACGCAGTGTCGGTTTGATGTTGGCGATGTTCAATCAAAGCATCAGTTGGGAGAACGGCCTGCAACTTGGCGCCTTCGATGCGCAAAAAGCCATTTTGATTGAGAAGATGCTCCGTTAGCCATTTCACCAGCGAACTTCCTCTACGTTCCGTATCTTCGATTAAAAGGTCTCACTCGGGACCTTTTTTATTGCTCATTTTTACCTTCGTACAGCTTAGGGAGCTTTTGGACACTCATGATCTAATTACTCCCCACGCTGTACAAAACGCTCTAAACCCAAGTAAACAGGTACAAAAAAGCCGCTTGATTTAAGCAAGCGGCTTTCGGGGTTCCCACTGATATTAAGACTGAACGCTTGTCGTCACCTTAAAGTCAGGGTTCACCGCAGTCAGCTTCTTAATTAGGTAATTCAGTAGTACGCCATACATAGGAACGAAAAGACCAAGACTGATAATCAGTTTGAAGCCGTAATCCACCAGCGCGATTTCCGTCCAATGCTCCGCCATAAATGGATCTGGGCTTTGGTAGAACGCAATGGCGAAGAAAGCGATAGTATCAAGTGCATTACCGAAAAGCGTTGAACACGTTGGTGCCACCCACCATTGCTTCATTTGACGTAGGCGGTTGAACACGTGCACATCCATGATCTGACCAAGTAGGTACGCCATGAAGCTAGCAATCGCGATACGAGCAACGAATAAGTTAAACTCCCCTAGGTGACCAAAACCTTGGAATTGACCTTCGAAGAACACCACCGATAAGAAGTAAGACACTGCCAAAGCAGGCAACATCACTAAGAAGATAATCTTACGCGCCAACTGAGCACCGAAAATACGCACGGTTAAGTCAGTCGCTAAGAAGATAAATGGGAAAGTGAATGCACCCCAAGTGGTATGGAAACCGAAAATAGTAAACGGTAGCTGAACTAGGTAATTGCTAGATGCAATAATGACTAGGTGGAATAGAACCAGATAGATAAGGGCGTTGCGCTGCTGCGCAGGGGTAAAGTTACTCATGCGATACCTTTTTAGTTTGGTTTGGGGGTGAGGGAACCCAAATCGAGTCACTGAATAGAGTGGCTCTTACCAACAATGTAAAATGAAAAATAAACTGGCTTGGCTCATTCTGAGCGAAGCGGTGGGCGATTATACATTAACCACTTTTCGCCGCAAGTCGTCTGTTTTACGCAAACGTTTGAGCATAAAAAAGGGTGTTTCATGTGAAACACCCTTTCTAAAAAAATTCTATTTTTAGAAGCCGCGCTGGAACAATCCTGCAAGATAATCCAACTCTTCCCTGCTCTCTTCAATCGCTAACGCTTCAAACCAAATCGCTTCGCTGTAATGCTCTGCTTTCATAAACAGTTGGCAACCTTCAAAGTCGATCAGCCAAGAGTGAATGTCCGCATCCCATTGCTTTTCCACCACAGTTGCAGAAAGCAAGCCGACTAAACGCTCACCTAAGGCAGGAAAGCTATCAAGGTCAAAGCTCGGCGCGGTAATGATTAAGCGCCCTTCTTGTGCCAGGTAGTCCGCTAAGCCAAATTCCTTTTGCATCTTGGTTCCTTATCCGTGGTGAGTAATATGTTCTTGAATCAAATCGAGGAATGGGTCGGCGTACTTCTCCAGTTTGCGCTGACCAACACCGCTAACTGCCAGCATTTCGCCGTAAGACGTTGGCAGAATTTCCGCCATATCAATCAGAGTCGCGTCACTGAAGACCACGTATGGTGGCAAACCATCTTCATCAGCAATCGACTTACGCAGCTTACGTAACTTAGCAAACAGCTTTTTGTCGTAGTTCTTGCTGGTCAGTTTATCTGATTTCGCCGCACGTGCTGCAGTGTCTAAACGCGGAACTGCTAACTCCAGAGTCACATCACCACGCAACAGCGGACGCGCCTCTTCAGTAAGTTGCAGCGTTGAATTGCGCGTAATGTTTTGGAACAGCAGCCCTTTGTGAATTAACTGACGGAAGATACTCACCCAGTAATCGTGGCTGTGATCGCGCCCTATCGCGTAGGTAGAAATCTTATCGTGCCCGTTTTCACGTACACGAATGTTTTGCATACCACGTAGCACCTCTACCACGTAGCCCATACCAAAGCTCTGATTAACACGGTACACACAAGACAACGCCTTACGTGCTTCTTCCGTGGCATCAAAGTGTTTCGGTGGATCTAAGCAAATATCACAGTTGCCACATGGCTTCTCGCGATACTCACCAAAGTAATTCAGTAGCACCTGACGACGACAAGTCTGCGCCTCAGCAAAGGCACTCATCGCATTCAGTTTATGGGTTTCCACCTGCTTCTGTGGACCATCGTCTTTCTCATCCAACATACGGCGCAGCCAACTGATGTCCGCTGGGTCATACAACATCATGGCTTCCGCAGGCAAACCATCACGCCCTGCACGACCCGTTTCCTGATAATAGGATTCGATATTGCGCGGGATATCAAAGTGAACCACAAAACGCACGTTTGGTTTGTTGATGCCCATACCGAATGCCACAGTCGCCACTACGATTTGGATGTCATCACGTTGGAAAGCTTCTTGAACGTAAGCGCGCTCATCGGCGTCCATACCTGCGTGATAACCAGCAGCACGAATGTGGTTGTTGCACAGCTTCTCGGTCACCATCTCAACTTTCTTACGGCTACCACAATAGATGATGCCGCAATTACCTTTTTGGGTTTCAAGATAACGAACGATTTGCGAAACCGGCTTGTGCTTCTCAACTAAGTTGTAGCGAATGTTAGGACGGTCGAAGCTGCCTAGATAAACCTCTGGATTATTCAGTTGCAGACGCTCAAGAATATCTCGGCGCGTTGCGTCATCCGCCGTCGCCGTCAGCGCCATAAATGGCACATGGGAAAACTGCTGCTTAAGTTGACCAAGCGCGGCGTATTCGGGACGGAAGTCGTGTCCCCATTGGGAAATACAATGCGCTTCATCGACAGCAATCATCGATAGCGGCAAGTTTTCCAAGCGCTCAATGAAGTCACGCATTAATACGCGTTCTGGCGAGACGTACACCAACTTAAGATGACCAGTGTGCATGCGGTTATACACGCTGAGCAGCTCTTCACGAGGCATGGTCGAGTTAATGCACTCAGCCGCTACACCGTTGGCTTTAAGCTGGTCCACTTGGTCCTTCATCAGCGAGATAAGCGGAGAGATCACCAAAGTAATGCCAGAGCGAACCAAAGCAGGAATTTGATAACACAGCGACTTCCCGCCACCAGTAGGCAGGATAACTAAGCTGTCGCGACCTTCTACTGCAGCGTCAATCACCAACTGCTGACCATCACGGAACTCTTGGTAACCAAACACATCCTCCAACACACGTTGAGGCGTTACAGGCGAGTCTGATTGTTCGGCTAACAAGGTAGAGGTCATGAAAAATCTCAGATTGGGTCTTAAAAAGAGGTGCTTATGCATGCCACTAGCACGCAAAGTGAGGGCACATTGTAATGGGGTTTCATGGTGAATAAAACCGCAAATTGTTAGGTGATTCAGCTCACGACTCGTATACTGATTTTCTGCTCTATAAAAACTCAATTAGGTGACATCCCATGACACCAGAAGAACAACAACGCTCACGGCAAGGCGTCTTGCTTGCTATTGGCGCGTACACCATGTGGGGCATCGCACCCATTTACTTCAAATCGATTGCTGAAGTCTCGCCACTAGAGATCTTAAGCCACCGAGTGATTTGGTCTTTCTTTTTGCTAGCCGCACTCCTCCATTTTGGTCGCCATTGGCGCTCGGTTCGCGACATCATTAAAAACAAAACCAAGATGATGTTTCTGGTTTCTACTGCCATTTTGGTCGGTGCAAACTGGTTGATCTTCATTTGGGCGGTGAACTCGAATCACATGCTCGATGCCAGCTTAGGTTATTACATTAACCCACTGATCAACGTCTTACTCGGGATGGTCTTCCTTGGCGAGCGTCTACGTAAGCTTCAGTGGTTCGCGGTTGTCCTTGCGGCTTGTGGCGTATTGGTTCAGCTGATCGTCTTTGGCTCGGTGCCTGTGGTCGCTATAGCGCTGGCAATGAGTTTCGGCTTTTATGGCTTGCTGCGTAAGAAAGTCAGTGTGGAAGCACAAACCGGACTATTCATTGAAACCCTGGTGATGTTACCTGCTGCAGCAATTTACTTGCTGTTTATTGCGAGTTCACCGACGTCCAACATGCTAGATAACCCAATGCAGCTGAATACCTTGTTGATTGCTGCAGGCGTGATCACTACCCTGCCGCTACTGTGTTTTACTGGCGCAGCAACCCGTCTAAAGCTATCGACGTTGGGCTTCTTCCAATACATAGGTCCGAGTTTGATGTTCTTGCTTGCGGTGCTGATTTACGGCGAACCGTTCACCAGCGATAAAGCCATTACCTTCGCCTTTATTTGGGGTGCTTTGGTGGTGTTTAGCTTTGATGGTCTGCGTAATAACCGCAAGTCACGCAAAGCGGCTCAAGCAGCCTGATCGTTTTTTACAAGACATTTAAGAAATTGATGGATAAGCTTGGTCATAATGTGACCAAGCTTTTTTTATTTAATGGAACATATTCAGTACTACGCAACCGACCATGACAACTTGAGTCTGATAGAGGCGAAATACCAGAAATTTGCTTTTCAAAGGCATTACCACCTGGATTTTCATCTCGGTCTGATCACGCATGGTGCGCAGAAGTTCCAATACCAAGGTAACAGCCACCAAGTTGGTCACGGGCAAATTGTGATAATGCCGCCAGATGAGCTGCACGACGGACAATCTAAGCTCGAAAGTGGCTATGAAGTGAATGTATTTGCGATCGAACCTCACCTATTGAGCGATCTGGCTGATCTTAAGCAAGACGGTCAAATAATACACTTCAACGAACTGATCATCTCGGATCCACAGATATTTTCACAACTTAGTAACTTACATGGGCTACTTCGTCGTGAAAACCTCAGCCAACTCACCAAAGATTGCCTTCCTTTTGAAGGATTTAACCAGCTTTTTGATCGCTACGGATCGCTTGAGCGACAAAAAGTTGTGCCGTTAGGAAATCAATCACTTGGAACGTTAAAAGATTATCTAATGGCAAACCTTGACCAAGCAGTGCGTTTGGATTCGCTATCAGAACTGTGCCAACTGAGCCCAACTCAGTTCCAGCGCCACTTTAAAGCGCAAACTGGCATGACGCCTTATGCATGGTTCGCACGCCTGCGCCTTGAGCAAGGCATGAAGTTACTGCAATCAGGTCAATGTGGTACCGACGTCGCCCATCAGATCGGTTTCTACGACCAAGCGCATTTCAGCAAAGCGTTTAAGCAGACCTACGGTGTTTCCCCTTCTCAAGTGACTCGTTAATTTCATTTACCGAGAAAGCTGTCAGTTTTTTACAAGCGCCACAGGTGACTTGCCACGACAATAGCCGTATTGGTTATATTTGAGATGTGTTATGAATGAATCCACCATATTGCTGACGCTCGCCAGCATTCACTTTATTGCCCTAATGAGTCCCGGTCCCGACTTTGCGCTGGTCGTACAAAACGCGACGCGTCATGGTCGTCAAACTGGCTTGTACATTGCGCTGGGATTGTCTGTCGGTATTTTGCTGCACTCTTTGTTCAGCCTGACAGGCGTGAGTTATATCGTCCACCAGCACCCAGTGTTGTACTCGGTGGTGCAACTGCTCGGTGGTAGTTACCTGCTCTACTTAGGTATTGGTGCATTGCGCGCCGTGATCTCAATGATCAAAAATCCAATGGCGGATCAACCTAAGAAGCAAAACAACCTAGTGATCAGCAATAAGCGTCAGGCATTTGCGAAAGGATTTGCAACTAACATCCTTAACCCGAAAGCCTTGGTGTTCTTTATCAGTTTGATGTCGAGCTTAGTCCCTGCAGGTATGTCGATCACTGGCAAAGGTATTGCTTTGGTCATCCTGTTTGGCTTGTCGCTATTCTGGTTCTCTAGCCTTGCATGGATGCTGTCGACGCAGCGCTTACAACGTAAATTGCAACAAGCTGGCATCTACATCGACGGTCTGTGTGGCGTGGTATTTACTCTCGTGGGCGGCAGTATTTTGTACCAAACCATCAGCACTTTTATCGGATAAAGTACTGATTTAAAAGCGTAGCACAATCGACATTTCTAAGATTGCTGACTCGACGTGACTCTTCATGACTGCCAAGCTGAAAGCACAAAACTGGCAACATGGAGAGTCATCATGCATTGGACGTTCAACCGACTCGTGACCACGGGTCTTTTTCTTACTTCCCCACTCGTCTTATCTACCTCAGCCTTTGCTAACCAAGCAGCAGATGCCGTTGCGCCGGAGCACAGCACTGGCTTCGAGCAAAAGCAATTGGTCAAAGCCAAAGACTATATGGTCACCGCAGCCAACCCACTTGCCACCCAAGCCGGGGCGGATGTCCTTGCTCAAGGCGGTAATGCTATTGATGCCATGGTTGCCGTACAACTGATGCTGGGCTTGGTAGAACCGCAATCTTCAGGCATTGGTGGTGGCGCCTTCTTAGTGTATTGGGACAGTGAGAAACAAAAACTGACTACGTATGATGGACGCGAGACTGCACCGCTCGCCGCGACACCGAAACTCTTCCTAGATGACAAAGGACAACCTCTGCAGTTTTACGATGCGGTTGTCGGTGGGCGCTCCGTTGCCACTCCTGGCACTGTGAAACTACTGTGGGACACGCACCAGAAATACGGCAAGTTGGAATGGAAAAAGATCATCCAACCTGTGATTACCTTGGCTGAGCAAGGTTTCGAAGTAAGTCCTCGCCTCGCGAGTCTGATTGAGAAAGATGCCAAGCGCCTATCACGCTTCCCTGCGACTAAGGCTTACTTCTTTAATCCAGATGGCTCACCAAAAGCCGAAGGCACATTGTTGAAGAACCCTGAATACGCGCAAACTCTGACGGCAATTGCAGAACAGGGGGCAAAAGCTTTCTATCAAGGCGATATCGCCACAGACATCATCAAGACAGTACAGAATGCACCGGGCAATCCTGGCGTATTGGCACAACCTGACTTTGATGCATTCCAAATCAAGCAACGTGAACCGGTTTGTGCGGCTTACCAAAGCTATGACATCTGCGGCATGGGACCACCTAGCTCTGGCGCATTGACGGTTGGGCAGATTCTAGCGATCACCGAGCAATACGATCTGAAAGGTTGGGGAGCCGAAAGCGCAAAATCATGGCAAGTGATCGCTGATGCATCTCGTCTTGCGTTCGCGGATCGCGGTAAATACATGGCTGACCAAGATTATGTACCAATGCCAACCGAAGGCTTGCTTGATAAAGATTATCTCAAACAACGCGCTGAGCTCATTCAAATCGGTAAAGCATTGAGTAAGGTTGAAGCCGGCAATCCTCCTTGGTCACACGCGATGAACCTAAGCATGGACCAATCAATCGAGCTGCCTTCCACCAGCCATTTCAATATCGTTGATAAGCAAGGCAATGTGGTTTCAATGACAACGACCATTGAGAACGCTTTTGGCTCACGCTTGATGGTGCGCGGCTTCTTGCTCAACAACGAACTGACCGATTTCTCTTTCCGCACCCATCAAGATGGTGTGCCAATCGCGAACCGCTTAGAACCGGGCAAACGCCCACGTTCATCCATGGCTCCGACCATTATGATGAAGGATGACAAACCTTACATGGCAATTGGTTCACCGGGTGGCAGCCGTATCATTGGTTACGTCGCACAAGCCATTATCGCCCACACGCAATGGGATATGGACATCCAAAGCGCGATTAATCAGCCACGATTACTGAACCGTTTTGGTACCTTAGATATTGAGCAAGGTACCGCTGCAGAAGGCTTACAGCCTGAGTTGGAAAAGATGGGTTTTAAAACTGATGTTCGCGATTTGAACTCTGGACTGCATGCGATACGTATAACAAAAGACGGTCTTGAGGGCGCAGCCGATCCAAGGCGTGAAGGTGCAGCTATCGGGCAGTAAGAGTCTTTCGCTCGACCCCTTGTGCGAGATCTCTCACAAAGGGTTGAGCAAACCTCTCTTTTTTAATGGTAAAACCGTACAACAAAGAACATAAGTCATTGAATTTAATATTTATGTATCTTTTTTGAACGCAAGGAGAGTGAAAAAATGTGAGATTAGCCCGTTGTTGGAAATCGTTAAACACGTAATATTAAACCTGTCGGAAGGATGCTGACACGGAACAGGAAACACCACGGACTTGGTGAACTTCAGGAAGAAGAAACGGTTGTTCAGGATGAATAGTCGGGCATGGATTGCAAAATTGGACATTGAACGGAATCAATAGTGACTAGGATGGTTGCTACTAAGGACGGGAAATGGACACCTCTGGACGAGGCAAGGATTTGAACATCAGGATGATGTCAGGGACACCGCTCAGGGAACAAGTGATGAGAGCTAACGAGGATGGTTAGCAGACCAGGATAAGGTCATTAAGGACACCGCTAGGAAGGCGACGTAAGGATTAAGCTGACGGATTCAGCACACTATCATGGATTAGATGCATGGAGCACTCTTAGTAGCCGGATTGCTGCGAGTAAGACTATAACCCCGATGGGCGCAAGCCCTCGGGGTTTTTCTTTGCCTAAAATTTTTCTCAGCAGCTAGCTCTGCTGAAAACAGACATTCACCAACAACACCAAACTTTCCCTTCAAACAGCATCGTTAAATCGCGCTTTCGCACTCCATTTATCATTCCATTTTTTACTGCATTAGCGACACAAAAACAGCACAAACAAAAAGAGCCGCCGAAGCAGCTCTTAAGTTGATCAGTTTTGGTCAAGCCTTACAGTTTCTCTAGTCGTGCGTAAGCAGTCACCAACCATTTGATGCCCTCACCATTAAAGGCAATCTGTACGCGACTCTGTGGACCACTGCCTTCGAAGTTGATGATGGTGCCCTCACCAAACTTAGGATGCATCACACGAGAACCTAGCGTAAAGCCAGTTTCATTGAAGCTCTCTTTCACCGCCGTTTGGCTAAATCGACCACTACTTGCAGGGCGGCTAACTTGCGCCTTCATGCGTACTTCGTCTAAACAAGTTTCTGGCAGTTCACGGATAAAGCGAGACGGTTTATGGTACTTATCCTGACCGTACAAGCGGCGCATTTCAGCATAAGTGATGTACAGTTTCTGCATCGCACGGGTCATGCCTACGTAACACAGACGACGCTCTTCTTCTAAACGCCCTGCTTCTTCTGCCGACATTTGGCTTGGGAACATGCCTTCTTCTACACCAACCATAAACACCAACGGGAACTCCAGACCTTTCGCACTGTGCAGCGTCATGAGCTGAACCGCATCTTCAAACTCATCCGCTTGTCCTTCGCCCGCTTCTAATGCTGCGTGGGTTAGGAATGCCGTCAGCAAGGACATGTCTTCCGCTTCTTCTGGTTTCTCGAATTGGCGAGTTGCGGTCACCAATTCCTCCAAGTTCTCAATACGCGCCTTAGACTTTTCGCCCTTCTCTTGCTCGTACATCGCGAACAAGCCCGAGTATTTGATCACATGGTCAGTTTGGTGATGCAGTGGCATCTCGATGGTGTCGTCTTCTAGTGCCGTAACAAGCTCGATAAAACGGCTCAGAGCACCAGCAGCACGACCTGCAAGCACCTTCTCATCCAACATAGCCACACTCGCTTCCCACATGGTGCAACCACGGTCACGAGCCGCAAAACGGATGGTTTCAAGCGTCTTATCACCCAAACCACGCGTTGGCGTATTCACTACACGTTCAAATGCCGCATCATCATTACGGTTGGCAATCAAACGCATGTAGCTCAAGGCATCTTTGATTTCCTGACGTTCGAAGAATCGCATGCCGCCGTAGATACGGTAAGGCAGACCAGCTTGGATTAGTGCTTCTTCAAGAACACGCGACTGGGCGTTATTACGGTAAAGCATTGCAGCGTCATTCAGAGCACCGCCCTTGTCTTGCCACTCTTTGATTTTGTTTACCGCAAAACGGGCTTCGTCTAGTTCGTTGTAAGCGCTATAAATCGAGATAGGCTCACCGACAACGCCATCTGTCCAAAGCTCTTTCCCCATACGCTCGGTGTTATTCGCGATCAGAGCATTGGACGCTTCTAGAATGGTCTTGGTTGAACGGTAGTTTTGCTCAAGACGAATGGTATTCACGCTTGGGAATTCCAGCGTAAACTTCTCAATGTTCTCGACTTTTGCACCACGCCAGCCGTAAATCGACTGATCGTCATCACCTACGATCATCACGTGACACTCAGGCCCCGCCATCATACGTAGCCAAGCGTATTGGATGTTGTTGGTATCTTGGAACTCGTCCACCAAGATATGCTTAAAGCGTGCTTGGTAGTGTTCACGAACGAACTTGTTATCACGCAGTAGCTCATGTGCGCGCAGCAAGATTTCCGCAAAATCGACTAAACCAGCACGATCACACGCTTCTTGGTAAGCGGTGTACAACTGCAGATATGTCTTGGTCACTGGATCGTGGTACGCATCAATGTGCGAAGGGCGCAGACCTTCGTCTTTCTTACCGTTAATCCACCATGCCACTTGGCGTGCCGGCCACTGCTTCTCATCGAGGTTTTGCGCTTTGATCAAACGCTTTAGTAGACGCTGTTGGTCGTCACTGTCGATGATTTGAAAATCTTCCGGTAGCTTGGCATCAAGATAGTGCGCACGCAGAATACGGTGACAAATGCCGTGGAAAGTACCATTCCACATGCCGCCTGCACTGCCCATCATTAGCTCTTCGATACGTCCACGCATCTCTGCCGCCGCCTTATTGGTAAAGGTTACCGACATGATTGAGAACGGAGATGATTGCTCGACCGACATCAACCAAGCGATACGGTGAACAAGAACGCGTGTCTTACCACTCCCTGCACCAGCAAGGACGAGCAAGTTTTCTAGAGGTGCTGCAACGGCTTCACGTTGTTTGTCGTTCAAACCGTCGAGTAATAGAGATGGATCCATCATGATGAGAGCTACTGGTTATTTATACATAAAAATAGATTATAACCTAAACAACCTCTTCAGATTAGACAAAAATTCATAAAAAATTCGTCGTTTTTTTACTCTACACATCAATAAGTTATATAAATTCCATTCTTTAAAACCATTTGTTTCGAAAATTTTTCTGAAAGTTTTTTAGCCAGTTTCCTATCTTTTAAGTTAAGCAAGTTGATAACAAAAACGCCAAAACAGGCGATTCATCTTGCCAACTTAAAGTAAAGGAAATCATTCAGAGGAATTTATTATGAAAAAGTCGAATCTAGCTGTTACTGCTGCTGTTACTGGTCTTCTAGCTCTTGGTGGCACAATGCTAACTGCAGCTCCAGCTGTCGCTGCTGATAAAGAGAAGTGCTACGGCGTTTCTAAAGCAGGTAAAAACGACTGTGCAACGAAAAGCAGCTCATGCGCTGGTACTTCTAAAGAAGATAACCAAAAAGACGCATTCGTAGTCGTACCAAAAGGTCTATGTGACAAGCTCGTTGGCGGTAGCACTTCTTCTTCATAATCTTTTATCGCTAGCTACTGCAAGGATGCGTTGACGCTCAACCGGCGCATCCTTATCTTCCCGCCCGCTTTGAAAAGGAGTTTCACGTGAAACACCACACCTTCCACGACCTTGTTGGAGTTGGATTGAGAACCCCTCACCTCGATTACTTTAGCCAAAACAAACCCGTGTTATCTTGGTTAGAAATCCACAGTGAAAACTATTTTCAGCCCAACGCTGCAGAGCGCAATCAATTACAAGCGTTACGCGAGCAGTATCAAATTAGCTGCCACGGCATTGGTCTGTCACTAGGTTCGGTGGAACGTGTGAATCAAAAGCACCTTGCTCAACTTAAAGCGCTGATTCACTCAATCGACCCGATTCTTGTTTCTGACCATTTGAGTTGGAGTGAAAACGGCGGTCACTACTTTAATGATCTGCTTCCACTTCCGTATACGGAAGAAGCGCTCAAAGTGTTCACTCGTAACGTAAATGAAGTGCAGGATTATTTGCAACGCGAGATCTTGATAGAGAACCCATCTAGTTATGTGAAGTTTCAACATTCGACCATCAGCGAATGGGAGTTCCTTACCGAAGTGCAAAAGCGCACTGGCTGTCGTTTATTGCTCGATCTAAACAATGTTTATGTTTCGGCATTCAACCACGGTTTTGATTGCGACACATACCTAGATGCAATTCCAGCCGACAAAGTGGATGAGATTCACTTGGCAGGTTTTACCATCAAACAACTCGACAAAGGTGAGATATGGATTGATACCCATAGCCGCCCAGTTAGCGATGAAGTTTGGCAACTGTTCGCGCAGTGGACAAAAAAACATGGTCCACGTCATGCATTGATTGAATGGGACTTGGATATCCCCGCGCCAGAAATCTTATTAGGAGAAGCGCAGAAAGCATCGCAACTGCTGTTGCAAGGCACACTTCCAAGTGAACAAAGCGAACCAAGGAAGGCATCATGAATCTAGCCACCTTACAAAGCCAGTTTGCTAAAGCCCTACACTATCAAGCACTCGGTGAAGATTGCGATATTGCCAATGATGAGTTTACCGCTGATGAACGCATGCAGATTTACCGCAATAACTTTATCGTCAGCTTAAGCGAGGTGTTATCCGCGACCTACCCGATGGTTGAAGCGCTGCTTGGTGAAGAGTGCTTTGAACAGATGGCTCGTCAGCACGTTCTCACTTATCCATTAGAAGAAGGAAATGTGGTGCATTATGGCGAAGGCTTTCAAGACACCATCATGCAGTTTAGTCAGGTGATCGCACAAGCACCTTACAGCCCTGAAGTCGCACGCTTCGAGTGGCATATCGACCTCGCTCGTCAAGCACAGTATGAACAATCCAATGCGGCACAATTAAAACCGCTTGCGTTACTTGGCGAAGTGAGTGAAGAGCAACAACCCGCTTTGGTTTTGCACCTTAAACAAGGCTGCCGCAGCTTTGACTCCAGCTACGCAGTATTTGATTTGTTTAGCGCGATTCAAACTGGGCAATTCGAACAACTTAATATCAACCAATTACAGCAAGGTGTCATCTCGATTCAAGCCAATGGAGAAGCCTTGTGTCACGCACTCGATGCCGATGTGTTCCAACTGCTGCAATGTTTAGAGCAGAAACAGAGTTTGAGCGAAATACCTGAAGTTTTACTCGCTCATCTCAATAGCATCACGGCACTCGATCTCGTTGACGGCTTTACATTGAAATCAATCTAAGGAGCACTCTATGACGGATACGGTTAAAAACTTAGTGAATCGGTACGACGATTTAATCAGTACCCTACAAGCTGGCTTTGTCCCTTTACTACTTCTCTTTTGTCGCTTGTGGGTTGCATGGGTGTTCTTCAATTCAGGGCTAATCAAACTCTCGTCTTGGGATAGCACACTGTATTTATTTGAGCTGGAATACCAAGTGCCAATACTGCCATGGGAATTGGCGGCTTACCTAGGTACGGCTGCGGAATTGGTTCTACCGGTGTTCTTGGCACTAGGATTGATTACCCGTCCGATGGCTGCGATTCTGTTTGTGTTCAACATCATCGCCGTGGTCTCTTACCCACTGTTGTGGGAGAAAGGTTTCTATGATCACCAACTTTGGGGATTGATGATTCTTGTAGTGATTGTGTGGGGACCAGGGCCATTGTCCCTCGACCACATACTGAAGAAGAAAATCACTCACTAAAAAAATCCCCGCATGATGCGGGGATTTTTTTATTATTTGTTCAAGTAAGCCAGTAGCTCTTCAGCTGAGATACCTTGCTTCGCGAGGTCTTTTGCCATCTGCTCTACTTGCTCGCCTTTACGTGATTCAATCACTTGCTGAAATTGATACACAAGATCACGTAATACCGGCACTGGAACTTGTTTTGCCGCGCTACGAATGCGCTCAGAGCTTTGGTTACCTAATTCGTTAAGCAACTTACCAAACATCACCTTTTCTGGTGACTCTTCCATTTGCTCTAGGATACGAGCCATTTCATACGTGGTTAACGACATTACTTTATGAGTTCCGTTATGGTGTCGAGAAAAGTTTGAACGACAAATATACACGCGTTAGGTACATTGGAAAATACTAAATTACCGAGTTTTACGCATTCGCCAATTTCGCATGCCAGTTCTTACCTGCTTTGCTAAACAGAATCACCAAAGCTGGAAGCAATACCCACATATGAATCGCGATCAGAGTTTGTGGATCCAGTGATAAACGCTGTAGCGTACCCACCAACAAACCAGATCCACTCATTTGGAACAAACCAAGTAGTGCAGCCGCAGTACCCGCTTTATCACCAAACGGTTCTAACGCTTTACCAGCTGCCGCGCCAAGAATCCAAGCAAAGCCAACCGATGAGATAAAGATTGGTAGCATGAAAGACAGCGCCGTGTTGTGCTCTTTCATCACCATCATGATCACACCAGAAATCGCCAGTAAGCTGATACCAACAACCAGTGAATTGTGTGTGCCCCAACGATCCATGAACTTAGGCGCAAGCATACAAGCCGCAATGTTGAACGCTGCATTCAGACCAAACCAGAAGGTGAATTCATTCATCGACAAGCCCATGCCTGTCATTAGAACGCCAGGAGCTGAAGTCACGTAAGCAAGAATGACTGCCATCGCCATCAAACACAGTGAAGCGTGGAAGATGAATGATGGTGTGCTCAAGACTGCCCAGTAGCGGCTTAGTTTAAATACCGCCTGCTTTTCTGTTGCAGGGTTGGTTTCCTTCATTCCAAGGAACATCATCGCACCCGCAATCACAGCGAAACCGGCCATAAAGCTGAAGTTTGCACGCCAATCAAATTGTTGGGTTAACCAGCTACCAAGAATCGGTGCCAGTGCCGGGATAAAGCAGATCGCGCCGTTAAGGTAGCTGATCATTTTGCCGCTTTTTTCCGGACCAAAGATATCGCGAACTGTTGCAAAGGCTGCTACAGATGTTGCACATGCACCTAAGCCTTGTAGCAAGCGAGCCGCCAACATCCACTCAATATTTTGAGCACTCCACGCCAATAAAGCGCTCAATGCGTAGATGGTGATGCCTCCCAATGCAACAGTTCGACGTCCGAGTTTATCTGCCAAGGGACCAGCGAATAGCTGACCAACACCCATAGCAAATAGGAACCAAGTGATGGTGTCTTGTGCCAATGCATTTTCTACCTGAAAAGTGGACGCGATAAGAGGCAAAGCAGGTAGATAGATATCAATCGCAAGCGGACTGAACAGAACTAACATGGTCAACAGCGCCATCTGTTTTTTGCTATTTGTAATATGGCTAGACACAAAACACTCCAAATTGAACAAGAACTTTTGAGCAAAGCTTAATCATCTGATGATATGAATGGAAATGATGTATACTCATGACCATTATTCCAATAGGGAAAATCACTGTGAACGTAGAGAAACTGGCACGCATCGACCTCAATTTGCTGGTCTGTTTTAAAGTGCTGATTGAAGAGTTGAATGTCACCCGAGCCGCCCACCGACTGTGCTTGAGTCAGTCTGCTGTAAGCAAATCCTTAGCGAAATTACGTACCCAATTTGATGATCCCCTATTCACTCGAAACTCACACGGATTGACGCCAACACCGCGCGCATTGTTCCTTAAACCGAAACTGGATCTGTTGATAAACCAACTTGAGGTACTGACTCAACCCGAAGAGTTCTCGCCACAAAGCAGTGAGTACCGTTTTCAAATCGCAGCAGTGGAGAGTGTCTACCCGCTCATTCTGCCCCACTTCTTGCCAGCAATATTCCAACAAGCACCAGGCGTGACCATAAGCACCCACTCTTGGTCGGAACAAACGTTCAAGATGATTCAACGCGGTGAAATCGATTTAGGCATGACAGGTCGAGATATCGACATCAACGACGCTAAGCTGACTATGCTGCCGCCAGATGACATTTGTGAACAGGAGATCTATCGTGACCACCAAATGTGTATCGTGCGTAAAGACCACCCGGCTTTGCGTGGTAATTGGAACTTAGAGGCTTATCTAGCCCTGCGTCATGTACAGGTGCGTTGTGATGGCAACGACCGTTGGTTGCTCGACTATCGTTTAGCCGACATTGGTCGCGAACGTGATATCGCAGTCACCGTACCGGACTTTAACAGTGCCGCCAGTTTGTGTTCTTACACTGATTTTGTGTTTACCGCGCCAAGCCACTTTGTGAAGCTGGCTGCCAAACAACACGACATGGCATTACTACCGCTGCCACTCGAATTCCCGCCAATGGCTTACACTTTGTTCTGGCACCGAGACAGAGAAAATGACCCAGCTTTAACTTGGCTACGTACCATGATCACGCAAAAAACCGATCATCTTAGATAAAAATCCCGGACGTGATTTGCGCTCTTACGGTAAAATGAGTAGCTTAACAGTCGATAGTCCTTTTTGGCTCATCTATGGCCTGTTGTACTCCGACTCTATTGAAGTGATTGCGAACCTCAATGGAATCGTAAACTGCATGAAGCAGATGGAAACAGCTCCCACACCTGAGCATGAAGGAGCGGTAATTTGAAGGAATAACACAGATGCACAACGATACCCAAAGCCGCGTGAATGCAATTCGCGAATGGCTAGCACAACATAATATTGATGCCCTACTTGTCCCACATGAAGACGAGTACTTGGGCGAATACGTACCAGCGCACAACGAGCGTTTACACTGGCTAACTGGTTTTACCGGTTCTGCTGGTGCTGCGGTGATCACCAAAGACAAAGCCGCTATCTTTGTTGATGGTCGCTACACGGTACAAGTCACTAAGCAGGTTCCTGCTGATCTATTCGAATACCGTCACCTGATTGAAGAGCCTGCACTAGATTGGATTAAAGACCACCTTACAAAAGGCGCGTCTGTTGCAATCGACCCTCGCATGCACAACTCTGCTTGGCTAGACATGGCACAAGCAAAACTTGCAGGTGCACTTGAGCTTAAGATTCTCGACAGCAACCCAATTGATGAGCTGTGGCACGACCGCCCTGCACCTGTGGTTTCTGATGTTCGCCTAATGGCAACAGAAGCGGTTGGTCAATCAAGTGAAAGCAAGCGCCAAGAAATCGCAGAGCTCGTGAAAAAAGCCGGCGCAGACAGCGCAGTGATCACAGCACTTGATTCTATCTGTTGGTTGCTCAACGTTCGTGGTCTTGATGTATCACGCCTACCAGTTCTGCTTTCTCACGCGATTCTGCATTCAGACTCAAGCGTGGAATACTTCCTAGATCCAGCACGTCTACCTGCTGAGTTTGACGCTCACGTTGGTTCTGGCGTAACAGTTCATCACCCAGAAGCATTACAAGCACGACTAGAAACTCTAACTGGCAAGAATGTACTGGTTGACCCTGCGACAAGTAACGCATGGTTTAAGTTGGTTCTACAAAATGCTGGCGCATCAGTGGTGAGTAAAGCTGACCCATGCCTAATGCCAAAAGCGGCGAAGAACGCAGTTGAAATCGCAGGCATGAAAGCATGTCATATCCGTGATGGCGTTGCGATGAGCAAGTTCCTATCTTGGTTAGATGCTGAAGTCGTTGCTGGTAACCTGCATGATGAAGCGACGCTGGCAGACAAACTGGAAGCGTTCCGTAGCGAAGACCCGACACTTATGGATCTTAGCTTCGATACCATTTCAGCTGCGGGCGGCAACGCGGCAATGTGTCACTACAACCACGAAAACCAACCTGAACCTGGCAAGCTAGAACTGAACACACTTTACCTAGTGGATTCAGGCGGTCAGTACCTAGATGGTACGACAGACATCACGCGTACAATTGCGATCGGTCAGCCTTCACAAGAGATGATTAAACAATTCACTCTCGCACTAAAAGGTCACATCGGTGTTGCACGTGCACGTTTCCCGAAAGGCACTCGTGGTTACCAAATCGATACGCTAGCTCGTCAGCACCTATGGGCGGAAGGCTACGATTACGATCATGGTACTGGTCACGGTGTTGGTCACTTCCTAAGTGTTCATGAAGGTCCAGCGAGCATTTCGAAGAAGCAAATCGATGTGCCTCTAACAGAAGGTATGGTGCTATCCAACGAGCCAGGTTACTACCGTGCAGATGCGTTTGGTATCCGTATCGAGAACCTAGAGCTTGTTGTTGAAACTCCGACTAACGGTGACTTCCCTGTTCTATCATTTGAGTCGCTAACACGCTGTCCAATCGACAAGCGCAACATCAACGTTGATATGCTAACTCGTCCAGAACTTGCTTGGCTGAATGATTACCATCAGAAGGTATGGGATGAGATCAGCCCGCTAGTTGAAGGTGATGTGAAAGAGTGGCTTCGTCAAGCAACGCTACCAGTAGCACACAGCTAGAAGCTAGAAGCTAGAAGCTAGAAGCTAGAAAAAAGTAGAGGGTTGATGTTTTGCATCAACCCTCTTTTTTTGCCTATGTTTCACGTGAAACATAACGATGACCAGTGGCTTTCTTTGCTACTTAACCAGAATACGCTGAGTGCCAATCTCGCCATACTGGGTCAAATCCTTTCGCTCGAATCATATCTTCCACAGAACCCGCGCTTCGCTCATCGCTGATCTCAAACTGCTCGAGTTCAACATCATCCATCGCATAACCACCCGGCTGAGTTTTCGATGCCGCAGACATACTGGTAATACCTAACGGTAATGCGTTGTCTCTGAACTTCGGTGATTCACGAGTCGATAATGACAACTCAACTTCTGGATTCAACAAACGATAAGCGCAAATCAACTGAACAAGCTGCTTATCCGTCATGACTGATTTTGGTTGGAGCGCGCCCTCACAAGGACGTAAACGCGGGAAAGAAATCGAGTAACGAGTCTGCCAATATGTGCGCTCTAGATAGTCCAAGTGCGCTGCCACATAAAAGCAATCGGTACGCCACTCTTCCAAACCTATCAAAGCACCGATACCGATCTTATCAATACCCGCTTTTGCAAGACGATCGGGTGTATCCAATCGGTATTCGAAATCCATCTTGTTGCCACGCAAATGGTGCTCGGCGTAAGTCGAAGGATGATACGTTTCTTGATAGACCATCACCGCATCCAAACCCAATGTCTTGAGCTCTGCGTATTCGCCTTGATCTAGCGGCTGCACTTCCATCGCCAAGTAGTTAAAACGCTTCTTAATCATCGGCACCATTTCGCGGAAGTATTTCATGCCCACTTTGGTTTCGTGTTCGCCAGTCACCAGCAATACGCTATCAAACTTCATGCGCTTGATGGCTTCAACTTCTGCTGCCACTTCGTCCCGATTCAAGGTACGACGCTTGATTCTATTCTCCATTGAGAAGCCACAATAAGTACAAGCATTGGCGCACAAGTTAGAAAGGTACAGTGGAATGTAAAGCGACATGGTATTACCAAAACGCTTGCGAGTTGCCGAGTATGACAGCTGCGCCATTTGCTCTAAGTACGCTTCAGCCGCTGGTGAAATTAGCGCTTTAAAGTCTTCCAAATCACGCTTGGGTTTATTCAATGCTCGCTCGACATCTTGTGCCGTTTTCGCGTAGATCGACATCGAAATGTCATCCCAATTCAGCTGCTTAAATTGTTCAACGAAGCTCATGTTTTCCTCGCTTAATAGCTAAACCAATCTAGGACTAAAGCTCATCTAGGAATGACGTCAGTGGACTGGACGCAACCGCATGAGAAACCTTACCAGCAAGTCCGGCTTCATAAGCCATACGCCCCGACTCTACCGCCAACTTAAATGCCTTTGCCATCGCAACGGGATCGCTCGAAGCTGCAATCGCAGTATTGACGAGCACGGCATCCGCTCCCATTTCCATCGCACGCGCGGCATGTGAAGGTGCACCGATACCCGCATCAACAACCACTGGAACATTAGCTTGGTCGATGATGATCTCTAGGAAATCGTGAGAAACTATCCCTTTGTTGGAACCGATCGGCGCACCTAATGGCATGACCGCGGCACAGCCTACTTCTTCCAATCGTTTACACAGAACCGGGTCAGCATGACAGTAAGGAAGGACGATGAAGCCTTCACGAACCAGTTGCTCAGCGGCTGCAAGTGTCTCAATTGGATCGGGCATCAAGTACTTCGGGTCTGGATGAATTTCCAGTTTTAGCCAGTTTGTACCTAACGCTTCTCTCGCCAATTGTGCTGCAAACACAGCATCTTTAGCATTCTTTGCACCTGAGGTGTTCGGCAATAAGTTCACGCCCGCTTGTACTAACGGCAGCAAAATATCGTCTTGTTGGTCGTTCACATCCACACGCTTCAACGCCATGGTCGCAAGTTGAGAACCCGATACTTGAATCGCTTCTGCCATTAATCGGCTGTTGGCAAACTTCCCTGTTCCCGTGAACAGTCTTGATTCGAATTGTTTATCACCAATTTTAAGCATCGACTTTAACCCCCTGCGATCGCTTGAAACAAAGAGATGCTATCTCCCTGTGAAAGAACTGTGCTAGCCCACTCACTGCGCGGCACAACATTGTTATTAATTGCAAAAACACAGCCCATTTCAGGCAGCGCAAATTGACTAATGATTTGCTGTAGATTTGACTCACTGGCAACTTGATGTGACTGGTCATTGATGACAATAGTGATCACATCTAAGTCAGCAGCGGTCATTTGTGTTGTTTGTTGTTCTGATAACGTCATCGCTTCCAACTCTCTTAATTCTGCCCATTACTCGTAAACTAAATCTGAGCACACACTTGGCACTGTTTATCTTTACTTATCGCCATGGTTTGCCATTGCAGCTTCAATCCATCGAACAGGTGTAACTTGGCCGTCTCGACATGAAACTTTCCCGTCGCCAGTTTTTGAATTGCCGCTATCGCTTGGTAGTTGCCAAGTGTACCCACCACCGGACCGACGACACCGCTCTCACTGCACTTTTGCGTTTGCGGTAATTCGTCGAACGGATACAAACAGCGGTAACAGGCTTTACTCTGCGCTTCTTGTTCACTTGGTGTTTGGTAATCAAAGACAGCGAATTGGCCTTGCCAACCAATTGCCGCCGCCGAGATGAGCGGCGTATTTTGCTCGAAACAAACTTGGTTAATTAGCTGGCGCGTTGGCATGTTATCGGTGCAGTCGAGCACCACATCCGCCAGCATCACCTCAAGCTGGAGCTGTGCTTTGTCTAATCGCTTATTGAGAGCACGAACTTGGACCATAGAATTAAGTTCATTGAGTTGCTTTACAGTCGCTTTTGTTTTCGCAACTTGGAGGTCTTGTTCACGATAAATGATCTGACGTTGTAGGTTACTGCTATCAACTTCATCGTCATCGACCACAACCAATTTACCAACACCCGCTGATGCCAAGTACAAACTCGCTGCGCTCCCTAACCCACCACAACCGATGATCAGCACATGCGATTTGCTCAAACGCTCTTGCCCAATTTCGGCAATTTCAGGCAGAGCGAGTTGGCGCTGATAGCGAAGGAACTGCTTATCCGTGAGCATGCTCGCCTCTCTTGGTATCCGCCAATTCACTATTCTGATCAGTAAACGTTAGCTGTCTTTCCTTCATCAGTTGTGCGAAGAACTCGATGACCGATTGAGGTGATTCTGCCAACGTAATAGCACGCACAACTGCCAAACTAGAAACACCTGTTTGCCAAACTTGGTTTGCATTAGATTGGTCAATGCCACCAATCGCGACCGTCGGAAAGCCAAGCACATAGTCACTATCTGCTTTTTCTTTTGCAGGATGGAAAACCGACTCTGTGTTTCCGTAAGGAATGCTATCAATCAGCTTTTGATAAAGTGCCAAGCGCACCAAGCCTTGTGGTTTCGATGGCATCTGTTTTGTGGTGGTTGGACAAATATGCCCTAGCGCGATGTAGCTAGGATGAATTTGTACGATGCGCAGTAGTTCGTAATAACCATGAGTAGAAAGACCAAGACGAATACCGGCTTTAGTTAGCTGAGCCAAATTCGATTCTTCTATGTCTTCTTGTCCTAGGTGAACGCCATAAGCGCCATGCTTGATTGCCAACTGCCAATAGTCATTGATGAACACTTGTGCTTGATACTGACGACCTAGCTCAATTGCTCGAATGATCTGTCGTTCTAAATCGGCTTGTTGTGGGTTCTTGATTCGCAGTTGAATAGTGTTGATGCCTAGTGGCAATAGACGTTCAATCCAAGCAACATCATCAACGACTGGATAGAGCCCTAAACTTTGCTTAGTCAGAGTTGGAAAGCTAACGCTCTCGCCTTGTGCAGACCAACCAACTTGAATACCTAGTCGGTTATCTTCCAGTACAGGTGTGGGGAAATCATCAAATTGGTCAGCCCACTGAGTAGATCTTCCCTCGTCAAGATTGTCATTCAACAGTGTTTCACGTGAAACATTCGCTTGTTGAGTTAACATTCCTCGAGCAAGTGTTAACGCATCTTCGATAGGAAAATCGAGTACTGTCAGCGTTACTATCCAAGCAAGGTGATATTTGGGAGCGAACATTGCGTTGAATTTGGACTTAACGGAAAGCGCTCTCACTTCGTTGTTAATTGGGTGACGCCAGATATCAAGCTGAAGCACTTTCTCCTTTTCATCGGAAACCTGCGTATCAGCAATGCCAATATAAATCGCTTTCGACGGTTGCTTAGCACACGCTTCTACCGATAAAGCAGAGCGGTAATAGAGCACAAATGAACTCTCATTCTCAGAGTCATAACCATCAATAAGGTCTGTCGTTATGCGTGTGGTCTGTTGGTCGCGAACAAGCTGAATAGATTGAGTTGGGCTCACACCCAACTCAATGTCTTCGATGCTAAAACCCTGTTCTTTCGCCAACAACAAACATTGCTGAACTAAACCAGTCAGTTCAATCAATGATGACGGAATAAGGATTTTGCTCATTAGTCACTTACCTCGGCATGTGCTGCTGGGTGGTATAGCTCAGAACCTGACTCTCTAAATTCTTGCGATTTCTGACGCATCCCCTCAAGAGGATCATCCAGCATTTTGATCGATATAGCTTGGTCCGCAGCAACTTGCTCAGTGTCTTTCGCATACTCTCGTACCTCTTGCGAGATCTTCATCGAGCAGAACTTTGGTCCACACATCGAACAGAAGTGAGCAACTTTGCCGGACTCTTGAGGCAAGGTTTCATCATGGAAAGCACGAGCAGTATCTGGGTCGAGCGACAAGTTAAATTGGTCTTCCCAACGGAACTCGAAGCGAGCTTTAGAAAGCGCATTATCACGAACTTGTGCACCAGGATGTCCCTTCGCCAAATCAGCGGCGTGCGCAGCAAGCTTGTAAGTGATCATGCCTACTTTCACGTCTTCTTTGTTTGGTAAACCAAGGTGCTCTTTAGGAGTTACGTAGCAAAGCATTGCACAGCCATACCAACCAATCATGGCAGCGCCGATGCCTGAAGTAATATGGTCGTAACCTGGAGCGACGTCTGTCGTCAATGGACCAAGGGTATAAAAAGGAGCCTCATGACAGTGCTCTAACTGCTCTTCCATGTTCTCTTTGATCATATGCATTGGAACATGACCAGGGCCTTCAATAATCACCTGTACGTCGTATTCCCACGCAACCTTGGTCAATTCGCCAAGAGTACGAAGCTCTGCAAATTGCGCTTCATCGTTAGCATCAGCAACCGAGCCAGGACGCAGACCATCACCAAGAGATAGTGCGACATCGTACTTAGCACAGATTTCACAGATCTCTCGGAAATGGGTGTATAAGAAACTTTCTTGGTGATGCGCTAAACACCATTTCGCGATGATAGAACCACCACGAGAGACGATGCCAGTAACGCGTTTTGCAGTCATTGGCACATAGCGAAGTAGTAAACCCGCATGGATAGTGAAGTAGTCAACACCCTGCTCTGCTTGCTCAATCAGAGTATCGCGCATCACTTCCCAGTTAAGGTTTTCAGCAACACCATTCACTTTCTCAAGCGCTTGATACATAGGTACGGTACCGATAGGAACCGGACTGTTACGTAGAATCCACTCACGAGTTTCGTGAATATTACGTCCAGTAGAGAGATCCATAACGGTATCGCCACCCCAGCGTGTCGCCCACACAAGTTTCTCTACTTCTTCTTCAATCGAAGAAGTGACCGATGAGTTACCAATGTTGGCGTTCACTTTGACCAAAAAGTTACGTCCAATGATCATTGGTTCGGATTCTGGGTGGTTGATATTAGAAGGGATAATAGCGCGACCTTCGGCGACTTCTTTACGCACAAACTCGGCGGTAATGTCTTTTGGAAGATTCGCTCCGAAGCTTTGACCCGGATGTTGTTGATTCAGCACTTCATCGCGGTATTGAGCGCGGCCCATATTTTCACGTAGAGCGATGTATTCCATTTCTGGGGTGATAATACCTTTGCGAGCGTAGTGCAACTGGGTCACACACTGCCCATCTTTAGCACGTCGAATACGTGGTAGATTACCGTAACGAAGATCGTCTAGCGTTTCATCTTCTAGGCGCTCTTTGGCGTATACCGAGCTTACTTCATTAAGTAGCTCAGTATCGGCACGCTCTTCAATCCACCCTTCTCTCAGCTTAGGTAAGCCGTTGTAGAGGTCTATGGTGTGTTCTGGATCTGTGTATACACCCGAGGTATCGTAAACGCGTACTGGCTCATTAGGCTCGAAAATAGGCGCTTCCTTTGTGCCTCCGATAAGACTATCAGCGAGTGATATTTCACGCATTGGCACACGAATATCAGGACGTGAACCTTCTACGTAGACTTTGGCTGAATTTGGGTACGGTTGTACCGAGAGTGTATCAATGAACTGTTTTGCTTCCAGTCTCGCTTGCTTGCGACTCGACATAGCATTTTTCCTTGCTTTGTTATGCTTAGATAAAAAGTATTGGGATAAAAATGCTTGGCGGATAGATGCGACAAGAGGAATCGAATTAAGGACAGATTGAGCAAGTACTCTTCGTCTATAACAACATTCGACTATTTGATAGGTCAACCAGATAGAACCCTGGTGTAGATATCTTCTCTTGTTCCCTTCGCAGATTCTAATCTGATCAGGTTCAACGGATCCCGAATTAACGGTCTCAGCCTTATGGCACTCCGACAAGTAAAATCAGTATATAAAAACGGCTTGGTTAAACCAAGCCGACCTGATTAAGATTTGAGTATTTTTGCTAGCTACGCATCAATAATTGGAAACCAATCCACGCAGCTGAAATGCTTAACACGACATTCAGTAGTACGTTCAATCCCATCTTAAAGAAAGCGCCCTGCTGCATAAGCAACACGTTATCCATCGAGAAAGTAGAGAATGTGGTTAATGCGCCCAAAAAACCAAGACCGATGATTTGACGCCATGGGTCAGTGACCATCAACTCAGTTTCAAACGCAGCAATCAGTAGACCCATAATAAATGAGCCAACAACGTTCACGGTCAATGTACCGTACGGAAAGCCACGACCGAGTAGCATCACACAAAGTTCAGAAATTAAGTAACGAGAACATGCACCAAATGCGCCACCCAATGCAATAAAACCCAAAACGGATAGTTGTCCCATAATTCCCCCAGAAAAGTTAATGGCGACATTGTAATCAAATTTACGGCAATAGTGATTATACAATCTTAGAATTCAGCAAAGTATAGCGCTTAAAACTTATCAAGATTTAAAAAGTTACAGGAGTCACTTTACTTCAATATAACCCATCAACCCCGTCTTCATGTGTTCGATCACATGACAATGGTACATCCAACGTCCTGGGTTATCTGCAACAAATGCCGCTTTCGCACTGCCGTTTTTTCCAAGCAAGACCGTATCGGTATGAAACGGTTCATCGAGTTTTTTGCCATCTAACTCAAGAACAGTAAATGTGTGTCCATGAAGGTGAATAGGATGATGATATTGGGTGACGTTCTTAAGGTTGAAAATATAGGTTTTTCCCATCTCCAATGTTGAAAGCGGTGCTGGAATATTATCTTTACTCATTCCCTCCCAAGCTCGTTTATTCATCAGCCAAAACTTAGGTATCGCTTTGCCCGATTTATCGGCAGGAGTGACCGCCCCCTCCCATTCAAACACATAATCAATTTGCTCAGCATTTTCCAAATCAAGATCAGGCACAGGGTTAAGAGGCAATAAAGGCAGTTTCTGATTACTCGGCAGGTCAGACTCAACAATATCAAACTCACACAAAGGGAATGGGAAGCGTCCTTTCATTTGACGCACATAAACACGTTCTCCAGCCTTCGGAGCAATCAATCCGACATCTAACCTCATTCCCGGACCAATTTTGTGCTGAGTGAGCTTATAAGGCGTTTTAACAGGATTACCATCTATAGCAATAACCCAAGCCTCTGCACCTTCTATAGCGATCGGGTAAGTAATGGTGTTATCGACATTAGCAATTCTTAGTCGCGTTGTTGCATTCTGCTTCAACGCATAAACAGGTTCATGAACACCATTGACGCTACTCCACTCTCCTGGGGTTCCCATACGAGCACTCAAGCGCGGCACCATAAGGTTCTTCCACTGACCTTGCTTGTCTATATGCCAATGTTTGAGGACGACTTCATGCTCTTCATCAAACTGATCAGGCTCTGCCTCTTCAACGATGATTAGCCCAACTAAGCCCATACCAAGCTGCTTTACACTATTCATATGTGGGTGATACCAAAATGTACCGGCATCTGGCGGTGTAAATTCATAAACGAATGTTTCACCCGGCATGATAGGCGGCTGGCTCAAGAAAGGGACACCATCCATTTCAATAGGGATTCGCAAGCCATGCCAGTGGATTGTAGTCGGCTCTGAAAGCTTGTTAGTAAACCGAATAATAACTTTCTCGCCTTGGCGACAACGAATCGTAGGCGCTGGAATCGAGCCATTAAACGCAAGTACATCCGTGGTAAAACCTGGTACCAATTCAGCAGTAGAAGGCTCTGCAGTGATGTCGTATATACGCTGACCTTGTTTGTTAGTGCTCTTAGATAGAGAACATGCAGGCAGAACGGTAAGCGCAGAGATCGCTAGGGAAGATTGAAGAAAGCGTCGACGAGATATATCCATGTATTTAGTCACTCATTATTCCAATTGATGTGAGTGTAACTAAATATTAATAATGATTCTCAGTTATCTTTTAAAGATGTGCAGTCATAATGCTTAGATTCAGATATTATAAAGGAAGATCTATACTTAATGGCCACTAACAAGATAGTGAGCACCTACACACGTATAGCAAGCAAGTAAAAGAGATCGGTTTAAGAAGGAGGGAGCTTAATGGTAAATAAGGCTAGAGCAAGTAGGAGATTGAAAACTCTAGAAACGACGAAAGCCTTGCTATTTCTAGCAAGGCTTTCTAAATAAGTGGCGGAGCGGACGGGACTCGAACCCGCGACCCCCGGCGTGACAGGCCGGTATTCTAACCAACTGAACTACCGCTCCGCACTGGTTAGACATTTAAGTCTAAATTTAAAGCCTGGCGATGTCCTACTCTCACATGGGGAAACCC
Source organism: Vibrio sp. K4 (assembly GCF_051122595.1). NCBI lineage: Bacteria > Pseudomonadati > Pseudomonadota > Gammaproteobacteria > Vibrionales > Vibrionaceae > Vibrio > Vibrio sp. K4. The sequence continues at coordinate 3,463,166 of NZ_CP178577.1, read as the reverse complement.
CACACTACCATCGGCGCTAATTCGTTTCACTTCTGAGTTCGGAATGGAAATCAGGTGGGTCCAAATCGCTATGGTCGCCAAGCAAATTCTTTAATTCGGAAAACTGATGTTAAGTTCTATTTACACATTCAATGTTCTTGCATTGAGTCCATCAAAACCCCTTGGGTGTTGTATGGTTAAGCCTCACGGGCAATTAGTACAGGTTAGCTCAACGCCTCACAACGCTTACACACCCTGCCTATCAACGTTCTAGTCTCGAACAACCCTTTAGGATACTTAAAGTATCAGGGAAGACTCATCTCAGGGCTCGCTTCCCGCTTAGATGCTTTCAGCGGTTATCGATTCCGAACTTAGCTACCGGGCAATGCGTCTGGCGACACAACCCGAACACCAGAGGTTCGTCCACTCCGGTCCTCTCGTACTAGGAGCAGCCCCCTTCAATCTTCCAACGCCCACGGCAGATAGGGACCGAACTGTCTCACGACGTTCTAAACCCAGCTCGCGTACCACTTTAAATGGCGAACAGCCATACCCTTGGGACCGACTTCAGCCCCAGGATGTGATGAGCCGACATCGAGGTGCCAAACACCGCCGTCGATATGAACTCTTGGGCGGTATCAGCCTGTTATCCCCGGAGTACCTTTTATCCGTTGAGCGATGGCCCTTCCATTCAGAACCACCGGATCACTATGACCTGCTTTCGCACCTGCTCGAATTGTCATTCTCGCAGTCAAGCGGGCTTATGCCATTGCACTAACCTCACGATGTCCAACCGTGATTAGCCCACCTTCGTGCTCCTCCGTTACTCTTTGGGAGGAGACCGCCCCAGTCAAACTACCCACCAGGCACTGTCCGCAACCCCGATTAGGGGTCGACGTTAGAACATCAACACTACAAGGGTGGTATTTCAAGGACGGCTCCACAAATACTGGCGTACTTGCTTCAAAGCCTCCCACCTATCCTACACATGTAGGGTCAATGTTCAGTGCCAAGCTGTAGTAAAGGTTCACGGGGTCTTTCCGTCTAGCCGCGGGTACACTGCATCTTCACAGCGATTTCAATTTCACTGAGTCTCGGGTGGAGACAGCGTGGCCATCATTACGCCATTCGTGCAGGTCGGAACTTACCCGACAAGGAATTTCGCTACCTTAGGACCGTTATAGTTACGGCCGCCGTTTACCGGGGCTTCGATCAAGAGCTTCGACCGAAGTCTAACCCCATCAATTAACCTTCCGGCACCGGGCAGGCGTCACACCGTATACGTCATCTTACGATTTTGCACAGTGCTGTGTTTTTAATAAACAGTTGCAGCCACCTGGTATCTGCGACTCTCGTCAGCTCCATCCGCAAGGGACTTCACCATCAAGAGCGTACCTTCTCCCGAAGTTACGGTACCATTTTGCCTAGTTCCTTCACCCGAGTTCTCTCAAGCGCCTTGGTATTCTCTACCCGACCACCTGTGTCGGTTTGGGGTACGATTCCTTACAATCTGAAGCTTAGAGGCTTTTCCTGGAAGCATGGCATCAATGACTTCACTACCGTAGTAGCTCGACGTCGTGTCTCAGCCTTAAGAGAAACCGGATTTACCTAATTTCTCAGCCTACGCACTTGAACCTGGACAACCGTCGCCAGGCCCACCTAGCCTTCTCCGTCCCCCCATCGCAATTGTAAGAAGTACGGGAATATTAACCCGTTTCCCATCGACTACGCCTTTCGGCCTCGCCTTAGGGGTCGACTTACCCTGCCCCGATTAACGTTGGACAGGAACCCTTGGTCTTCCGGCGAGGAGGTTTTTCACCCCCTTTATCGTTACTCATGTCAGCATTCGCACTTCTGATACGTCCAGCATGCGTTACCACACACCTTCAACCGCTTACAGAACGCTCCCCTACCCAATGCACAAAGTGCATTGCCGCAGCTTCGGTTTACTACTTAGCCCCGTTACATCTTCCGCGCAGGCCGACTCGACCAGTGAGCTATTACGCTTTCTTTAAATGATGGCTGCTTCTAAGCCAACATCCTGGCTGTCTGAGCCTTCCCACATCGTTTCCCACTTAGTAGTAATTTGGGACCTTAGCTGGCGGTCTGGGTTGTTTCCCTCTCCACGACGGACGTTAGCACCCGCCGTGTGTCTCCCGGATAGTACTTACTGGTATTCGGAGTTTGCAAAGGGTTGGTAAGTCGGGATGACCCCCTAGCCTTAACAGTGCTCTACCCCCAGTAGTATTCGTCCGAGGCGCTACCTAAATAGCTTTCGGGGAGAACCAGCTATCTCCAGGTTTGATTGGCCTTTCACCCCTAGCCACAAGTCATCCGCTAATTTTTCAACATTAGTCGGTTCGGTCCTCCAATTGATGTTACTCAATCTTCAACCTGCCCATGGCTAGATCACCTGGTTTCGGGTCTATATCCAGCGACTGAGTCGCGCAGTTAACACTCGCTTTCGCTACGGCTCCCCTAGATGGTTAACCTTGCCACTGAATATAAGTCGCTGACCCATTATACAAAAGGTACGCAGTCACACCACGAAGGTGCTCCTACTGCTTGTACGTACACGGTTTCAGGTTCTATTTCACTCCCCTCACAGGGGTTCTTTTCGCCTTTCCCTCACGGTACTGGTTCACTATCGGTCAGTCAGTAGTATTTAGCCTTGGAGGATGGTCCCCCCATATTCAGACAGGATATCACGTGTCCCGCCCTACTCGATTTCACTTTATATGCGTTGCCGGTTACGGGGCTATCACCCTGTATCGCACAACTTTCCAGAAGTTTCACCTGACGCATAAAAAGCTTAAGGGCTAGTCCAATTTCGCTCGCCGCTACTTTCGGAATCTCGGTTGATTTCTTTTCCTCGGGGTACTTAGATGTTTCAGTTCCCCCGGTTCGCCTCGCTGCGCTATGTATTCACGCAGCGATACTTACTTATGTAAGTGGGTTTCCCCATTCGGAAATCCCAGACTCAAATGGTTTTTACTACCTAATCTGGGCTTATCGCAAGTTAATACGTCCTTCATCGCCTCTGACTGCCAAGGCATCCACCGTGTACGCTTAGTCACTTAACCATACAACCCGAAGGAGTTTCGAGTTGATGTTCAAATCACCAAAGTTGTCTCTCATTATTTGAATGAGCGAGAGACATTTCGATTTTGCCGGACTCAATTTCGAATAATCACTTAAAAGTGATATTCCCAAGAACACTTGAATGTGTTTTTTGGTGTTTGTCATAAAGACAAACATTGAGAACTTTACAAACAAACTTAAAAGTTTGTTTTGTCAGCTTTCCAAATTGTTAAAGAGCTAATCACTTCTTATGAAGTAACCATTTTTAAAAACTCTCAAGAGAGAATGTTTAAAGATGGTGGGCGATACCGGGCTCGAACCAGTGACCCCCTGCTTGTAAGGCAGGTGCTCTCCCAACTGAGCTAATCGCCCACATAAGTTTTTCGTCTTGTGGTAGACGTCAAGAATGGTGGAGCTATGCGGGATCGAACCGCAGACCTCCTGCGTGCAAGGCAGGCGCTCTCCCAGCTGAGCTATAGCCCCATCTTGAGAGTCATTCTTAAAGAATGGTGGGTCGTGCAGGATTCGAACCTGCGACCAATTGATTAAAAGTCAACTGCTCTACCAACTGAGCTAACGACCCAATGGTATCCCGTAGGGGAGTCGAACCCCTGTTACCGCCGTGAAAGGGCGGTGTCCTAGGCCTCTAGACGAACGGGACACTGGATTGAAGATATTGGGATATCTTCGTCTCTTTTACTTATAAACCGTATCAATCTGTGTGGACACTCATCGTGTATAATCATCGTTTAAGGAGGTGATCCAGCGCCAGGTTCCCCTAGCGCTACCTTGTTACGACTTCACCCCAGTCATGAACCACAAAGTGGTAAGCGTCCTCCCGAAGGTTAAACTACCTACTTCTTTTGCAGCCCACTCCCATGGTGTGACGGGCGGTGTGTACAAGGCCCGGGAACGTATTCACCGTGGCATTCTGATCCACGATTACTAGCGATTCCGACTTCATGGAGTCGAGTTGCAGACTCCAATCCGGACTACGACGCACTTTTTGGGATTCGCTCACTATCGCTAGCTTGCTACCCTCTGTATGCGCCATTGTAGCACGTGTGTAGCCCTACTCGTAAGGGCCATGATGACTTGACGTCGTCCCCACCTTCCTCCGGTTTATCACCGGCAGTCTCCCTGGAGTTCCCGACATTACTCGCTGGCAAACAAGGATAAGGGTTGCGCTCGTTGCGGGACTTAACCCAACATTTCACAACACGAGCTGACGACAGCCATGCAGCACCTGTCTCAGAGTTCCCGAAGGCACCAATCCATCTCTGGAAAGTTCTCTGGATGTCAAGAGTAGGTAAGGTTCTTCGCGTTGCATCGAATTAAACCACATGCTCCACCGCTTGTGCGGGCCCCCGTCAATTCATTTGAGTTTTAATCTTGCGACCGTACTCCCCAGGCGGTCTACTTAACGCGTTAGCTCCGAAAGCCACGGCTCAAGGCCACAACCTCCAAGTAGACATCGTTTACGGCGTGGACTACCAGGGTATCTAATCCTGTTTGCTCCCCACGCTTTCGCATCTGAGTGTCAGTATCTGTCCAGGGGGCCGCCTTCGCCACCGGTATTCCTTCAGATCTCTACGCATTTCACCGCTACACCTGAAATTCTACCCCCCTCTACAGTACTCTAGTCTGCCAGTTTCAAATGCTATTCCGAGGTTGAGCCCCGGGCTTTCACATCTGACTTAACAAACCACCTGCATGCGCTTTACGCCCAGTAATTCCGATTAACGCTCGCACCCTCCGTATTACCGCGGCTGCTGGCACGGAGTTAGCCGGTGCTTCTTCTGTCGCTAACGTCAAATAATGCAGCTATTAACTACACTACCTTCCTCACAACTGAAAGTGCTTTACAACCCGAAGGCCTTCTTCACACACGCGGCATGGCTGCATCAGGCTTGCGCCCATTGTGCAATATTCCCCACTGCTGCCTCCCGTAGGAGTCTGGACCGTGTCTCAGTTCCAGTGTGGCTGATCATCCTCTCAGACCAGCTAGGGATCGTCGCCTTGGTGAGCCATTACCTCACCAACTAGCTAATCCCACCTAGGCATATCCTGACGCGAGAGGCCCGAAGGTCCCCCTCTTTGGCCCGTAGGCATTATGCGGTATTAGCCATCGTTTCCAATGGTTATCCCCCACATCAGGGCAATTTCCTAGGCATTACTCACCCGTCCGCCGCTCGACGCCGTTATCGTTCCCCGAAGGTTCAGATAACTCGTTTCCGCTCGACTTGCATGTGTTAGGCCTGCCGCCAGCGTTCAATCTGAGCCATGATCAAACTCTTCAATTTAAGATTTTGTTCGGCTCAATGAATACTGAACATTACATAATGTAATGTTTGAATTGACTGTGCTGAATCTTTCGATTCAATGGTCACTTCGTTTCATTGAAACCTAATTTGATACCGAAGTATCTAATTGGATTATCATCAACGAGTGCCCACACAGATTGATAGGTCTATATTGTTAAAGAGCTTTCCTATTGAGCTTTGCTCAAATCGGACGGCCATTTTAGCGAGTTAAAGTTTAGTGTCAATCACTTTTTTCAAACTTTTTTCAAGCGTTTCCGCTTGGCTAATTGGCTTGCTAACTTGGCTTTCGTTTCTTTCGAAGCGTTGCCGTGTCAGCGAGGTGGCATTATAGAGATTGCGATCACATTGGCAAGCCCTTTTTCTCGTTTTTTTTGATTTTTTTATCGTTTGAATGTTTTTTATTCTAAAAGGCGAGTTTTTGCTACTCTTCTCACCAGATATCACCGTTATTAACGCTTTATAAGGAGTAAAGATGAGTTCAATGAGAAGTTATAAAGGTATACGTCCTCAGTTGGGCGAACGTGTATATGTCGACTCAACCTCTGTTTTAGTCGGTGATATCCGAATTGGCGATGATTCTAGTATCTGGCCATTGGTCGCAGCTCGGGGGGATGTAAACCACATCCACATCGGAGAGCGAACCAACATTCAAGATGGCAGCGTACTTCATGTAACTCATAAGAACGCAGAAAATCCCAATGGCTACCCACTCCTCATTGGCAATGATGTCACCATAGGTCACAAAGTGATGTTGCATGGCTGCGAGATCCACGATCGCGTATTAGTCGGTATGGGCGCTATTGTCTTAGACAACGTGGTGGTGGAATCAGATGTGATGATTGGTGCAGGAAGTTTGGTGCCACCAGGGAAGGTATTAGAAAGTGGTTATTTATATGTTGGAAGCCCTGTTAAGCAAGCTCGCCCTCTATCAGATAAAGAACGAGCTTTCTTGCAAAAGTCTGCCAACAACTATGTGCAGAACAAAGACGACTACATGAACGAAGTAGAAGACATCAAAGAGTAGCCAGGAATCGTCAGCTAATCGATAATGATATGGCCTTCTTCATCGAAGGCTTCATCTTCTATTAGCTCTTCGGCGATTTCTTCTAGATCGAATCGGTAATCAGTAAACACTTTGATTGCCGCTTGCTCAGTTTCAATCAGAGAACCACTAAGCTTTTCTAGCTTTTGTTTTGTTACATAGCACTCAATCAACGCACCAGATTGCTGCGCAGCAAAATTTACCGATTGCGAGGCTTCATCCCAAGACTGCATGTCAGGGAATAGGATAGATTGATTCATTGATTACTGACCTTCAAGATTCTTTCTTAGTTCTCTGAGAATTTGTTTGGCACCAGGACGTAAGCCACGCCAGAGCATGAAGCTTTCTGCAGCCTGCCCAACTAGCATTCCAAGACCGTCATACGCATGAGCGGCACCATTTTCTCTTGCCCATAAGTTAAAGCTCGTCACCCCTTTTCCATAAATCATGTCATAACTTGTGCTGTTGGCGGCAAAGATAGAGGAAGAGATTGCAGGCAGTTCACCACTAAGAGAAGCGGAAGTGGAGTTAATGATGACATCATACTCTTCATCAATACTTTCCATCTCTCTCGCTACGATAGGGCCGTGAGAGACAAACAACTCTGCAAGCTCCTGTGCTTTACTAAAGGTACGGTTGGTAATGGTTAAAGAAGTCGGCTTTTGATCGAGTAGTGGCTTAATAACACCACGAGCAGCACCACCAGCACCAATAATTAGGATTCGTGCACCTTCCAATACAACTTGGTGTTGAAGCAGATCTTGCACTAGACCTGCCCCATCGGTGTTGTCACCAATGATTTCACCATCATCTAACTTCTTGAGAGTGTTCACTGCGCCCGCCAACTGAGCACGCTCAGTCAGACGGCTAGCAAATTGATAAGCGTCTTCTTTAAATGGCATGGTAATGTTGCACCCCTTGCCACCTTCAGCAAAAAACACCTTCGCTGCGTCAATAAAGCCATCAACAGGTGCACTTTCTGCGGTGTACACCAAAGACTGATTGGTTTGACGGGCAAACAAGGTGTGAATGAATGGCGACTTACTGTGTCCGATAGGGTTACCAAACACGGCATAGCGATCAATTTGCTGAGTCATTTCCTTACCTTTATTCCTTACTTATATAGAAAAAACAGGGCCACCTGATTACAGATGACCCTATCACTATCTATCTATATAGAAAAGGAGATTCAGCGCTTACCACTCTCGGGGCGTTAGGTATTGCTCGTAAAGCTCTGCCTCTGGTGAACCAGCTTGCGGCTCATAGCTGTATTCCCAACGCGCAAGTGGTGGCATCGACATTAGAATCGACTCGGTACGACCACCACTTTGCAAACCAAACAGAGTGCCACGGTCATACACTAGGTTGAACTCTACGTAACGACCACGTCGGTACAGTTGGAACTCGCGCTCACGCTCACCAAATTCAATGTCTTTACGACGAGAAACGATCGGAAGGTAAGCTTGACAGTATCCCTCACCAACCGCTTTGATGTAGTCAAAGCACTTATCAAATTCCCATTGGTTTAGGTCATCAAAGAACAGACCGCCGACACCGCGAGTTTCATTACGATGTGGTAGGAAGAAGTATTTGTCACACCACACTTTGTGCTCTGAGTAAACGTCGTCACCAAATGGTGCACAAAGCTGTTTTGCAGTGTCGTGCCATGATTGGCAATCTTCTTCAAATGGGTAGAAAGGCGTTAGATCAAAACCACCACCAAACCACCAAATTGGGTCTTCACCGTCTTTCTCTGCAATAAAGAAGCGGACATTAGCGTGCGAAGTCGGTACATAAGGGTTTTTAGGGTGAATAACCAAAGAAACCCCCATCGCTTCAAAACGACGACCCGCTAGCTCTGGACGATGTGCTGTCGCTGATGCTGGCATTTCATTACCTTCTACATGAGAGAAGTTCACTCCTCCTTGCTCGAAGATATGACCATCGCGCAATACGCGAGTACGGCCACCGCCACCAAGACGCTCTCCTTTTTCACGTTGCCAAGCATCTTCGACAAAGACGGCCTTTCCATCTTCTTGTTCTAGTTGCTGACAAATGGAATCCTGAAGTGACATCAAGAACTGCTTTACGGCGTGCTTATCGATTGCTGACATACGTGTAGTACCTATTGATTGCTGACTAGCAGGGTTAGCCCTGTCTTAATATTTGCGAGGTTTTAGCATCACGGATTTCACTAGGCTTGTCACGACCACTGGTTTCACCACGTAAGATCGCCACAAGTCGGTCACCTAACTGTTCTTCAACTTCTTCCGTCGTCATACAAGGAGGCAGACCAGTAAGATTCGCGCTGGTAGAGGTTAGCGGCTTTCCGAATGCATTACACATCTTTTGTACTAAAGGATGATCAGTCACACGTACTGCAATCGAATCAAATTGACCCGATACCCAGTGAGAGACTTTGTCACTCGCTGGCATGATCCACGTGTATGGCCCTGGCCACGTCGCATGGACTTTATCTAACTGCTCTTGAGTCAACTGAGATTCATCAACATAAGGCAAAAGCTGCTCGTAACTAGCCGCAATAAGTATGAGCCCCTTCTCTACTGGGCGCTGCTTTAGCTCTAGCAACTTTTGAATCGCTTCTGGGTTATCTGGATCACAGCCGACACCAAATACGCCTTCTGTTGGATAGGCAATCACTTCGCCTTTTTGTAGTGCTTCAAGCACCTGTTCAAAGTTATCCACCAATTACTTCCTGATAGTCTTATCTGTTGTGTTTGCACTAAGTGTACAAATATTCATTCTCAGAGACTAAATCAATTTGTTTATAAAATGTATCAATACCATTTACAAACACACGCAAACGTTTGCTTGAGGTAAAAATCCCCGTATAATGCGCACAAATTTATCAGCTCACCTAATTTTGCAGCTTGAAGGAGTTTGAGATGAAAGTCGGTATCATCATGGGTTCTAAATCAGATTGGCCAACCATGAAACTAGCAGCAGACATGCTGGATCAATTTGGCGTGTCTTACGAAACAAAGGTGGTGTCAGCTCACCGTACTCCTCAATTGTTGGCTGATTACGCAAGCAGCGCGAAAGAACGTGGCATTAAAGTCATCATTGCGGGTGCTGGCGGTGCCGCTCACCTACCAGGCATGGCAGCAGCGTTTACCAGCGTACCTGTACTTGGCGTTCCAGTTCAGTCTCGTGCACTGAAAGGCATGGATTCACTGCTTTCTATCGTACAAATGCCAAAGGGTATTGCGGTTGGTACATTGGCGATTGGCGAAGCAGGCGCAGCAAACGCTGGCATCCTAGCAGCTCAAATCCTTGGTACACATGATGAAGCGATCATGGCAAAAGTCGAAGCGTTCCGTAACGAACAAACGGAAACCGTATTGGCGAACCCAAACCCTGCTGAGGATTAATCAGATGCATGTACTGGTTCTTGGTGCGGGTCAACTAGCTCGTATGATGTCTCTGGCTGGTGCGCCACTGAATATTCAAATATCAGCTTACGATGTGGGCAGCGGTAACATCGTTCATCCACTGACTCAGCACGTACTAGGCAACGGCTTAGAGAATGCAATTGAACAAGTCGACGTCATTACTGCTGAGTTCGAGCATATCCCACATGACGTGCTCGATGTTTGCGAAGCGAGCGGTAAGTTCTTACCAAGTACGCAAGCCATCAAAGCAGGTGGTGATCGCCGCCTTGAAAAGGCATTGCTTGATGATGCTGACGTGCGTAACGCGAAATACTACGTAATCGAAACTCGTGAAGACTTTGACCGCGCAATTGAACACGTTGGTATGCCAATGGTTCTGAAAAGTGCATTAGGTGGTTACGATGGTAAAGGCCAGTGGCGCTTAAAAGAAACTTCTCACGTCGAAGACATTTGGGCTGAGATGGCAGAGTGCATTGCCGCAACACCAACTCAAGCGATTGTTGCTGAGGAATTTGTCCCTTTTAACCGCGAAGTTTCACTGGTTGGTGCCCGTGGTAAAGATGGCAGCGTTGAAGTATACCCTCTGGCAGAGAACGTCCACACCAATGGTGTATTGAGCCTTTCTACCGCGATTGATGCACCAGAGTTGCAAGAGCAAGCAAAACAGATGTTCACGGCCGTTGCCAACAGCTTGAATTACGTTGGTGTGCTAGCGCTGGAGTTCTTCGACGTTGACGGCACTTTGCTAGTTAATGAAATCGCACCACGCGTACACAACTCTGGTCACTGGACTCAACAAGGTGCAGAAACCTGTCAGTTTGAGAACCACCTACGCGCCGTGTGCGGCATGCCTTTGGGTAGCACTAAGCTGGTTCGTGAGACCTCGATGATTAATATCCTTGGTGAAGACACATTACCAGAAGCATTGCTAGCGATGGATGGTTGCCACATTCATTGGTACGGCAAAGAAAAACGTGCGGGTCGCAAGATGGGTCACATCAACGTATGTGGTGACTACACTGGCGAACTTAATCGCAAGCTTTGTGCATTAGCAGATGTTTTGGATGAACAGGCTTTCCCTGCCGTACATGAATTTGCCAAGCAGTGGCAAGCCTAGAAAAGCAGCGGAATAAATAGCAAAAGGGTCGCATGATGCGGCCCTTTTTAATTCGTACTGAAGGTTATTGTGATTGGGTATGCTGGCACTTACGACTCGCGCATTGTAGCTTAATCCCACTGGCCAGTTTCTTTTCTACCAACAAGGTAAATCCACATTCCTCGCAGCGACCCCTTACCGGTGGTAAGTTCACTGCAAACTTGCACTTCGGATAGTTATCACACGCGTAGAATGTTTTACCAAATCGGGTTTTACGCTCAACCAAATGCCCTTTACCACATTCAGGGCAAGCGTGTTGCTCTTTCGCTTGCTGCTCTGGCTCAGGTTGGTTAATCGACTCAATATGATGGCATGCTGGGTAATGGCTACAACCAACGAACATACCGAAGCGCCCTTGGCGGAGTACCAATTCATTGCCACACTCAGGGCAAGGCACACCCAACTCTTTCACGATGTGACCGTCATTGCTGTGTAGCGGCTTAATGTAATCGCAACTTGGGTATTGGCTACAACCTAAAAAAGGACCGTGTTTACCGTGCTTAAGCGAAACTTCCCCACCGCATTTAGGGCAAGGTTCGCGCTCAAGCGCATGCTCGTGTGCCGAGAAAAGGTTGTGATCGATTTTACTACTCATACTCACCGCTCAAGCGAAGATATTAATGAAGAATACCTTGTTCCTTGGTGTACAGCAGCTCTTCCATCAGCGTGTAGGCGTTTTCGTTGCCTGGAACATTAAACAGCACCATAAGGATGATCCATTTAAGGTCCTCAAGCTCAAACTCATTGGTTTCAAGCCCCATTACACGGTCGATAACCATCTCACGTGTTTCGGTGGTCAGAACATTGATTTGCTCTAGGAACAACAAGAACCCACGACATTCGAGGTCCAGTCGCTGCATCTCAGATGCGGTATAGATACGTGTCGATGCCGATGCAATGCAGGTTGAAATGGCTGAATGTTCATCGCTTTGTTGCAATGCCGCCAGCTCTTCTAACCAGACAAGGGCTTTGTAGATGTCTTTTTGCTGGAAGCCTGCACGAAGCAATTCATCTTCCAATTCGTCTTGTTCGACTTGTAACTCTGCATCGCTATGGATGTAGGTTTCGAATAGATACATAAGTATATCCATCATCATAGCTAGCCCCTCCCCTTTCGAATATAGCCACCGGATACTGCAACAACATGCCCTGAAAGCTCAAGCTCTAAGAGCTGCATCATGACTTCTTGGACAGGTATATTGGTCCTGCTTACAAGAATATCAACTGGTGTAGCCTCATTTCCTACGTTAGCTAACAGCTGAGGAAATGGCAATTCTTCTTCATCAATTGGCGCAGAAAATAAATCTAAGCTCTGATTAATAGACCAGTCGAGTAAAGACTGTATTTCATTCAGCACCTCTTGAGTATTTTGTACGAGGCAAGCTCCGTTACGAATCAATTGATTACCACCACTGGCGTTAGGAGCATTAATCGAAGCTGGCAGAGCGAAAACTTCTCGACCTTGCTCAAGGGCATAGCGAGCAGTGATTAAGGAACCACTTTTTTCAGCGGCTTCCACCACCAAAACACCCAGCGACAAACCACTGATAATTCGATTACGACGTGGGAAGTTTTCTGCGCGAGGTTTAGTATCAGGACGAAACTCAGAGACAAGCGCACCATTTTCCATCACTCGCTGCGCTAAACCTCGGTGTCTTGCTGGGTACACTTGTTCCAACCCAGAACCAAGCACTGCGATGGTTTTACCGCCAGCTAAAAGCGCGCCATCATGAGCATGACCATCAATACCTAATGCTAAACCACTGGTGACAATCAGATCGTGTTGTACCAAGTCTGATGCAAAGCCTCTTGCATGTTGTAGTCCATCCACGCTGGCATTACGACTGCCAACCATGGCTATTTGTGGCTGAGACAAGCAGCTCGCGTCTCCCTTTACGAATAATAAAGGAGGCGGTGCGACGGTTTGTTTGAGAAGTGGCGGATACAAAGCATCCGCAAAAGTAAGAATATGATGATGAGAAGATGCAGCAGCCCAAGTCAGACAAGCATCGACTTCTTTATCGACCTTCGACCACGCTTGCAGTTGTTTCGCCGTTAAACCTAAAAGCTGAAGCTGCTCCGTGGAATATTGGACAATATTACTCGGCGTGTCTTTGCTCAGTAGCTTACTCAGCTTGACCCCGCCAATACCTGGCAAGCAACTCAGCTTTAACCAGGCGGCGAGATCCGTATCATTGTGTGGTTTCATTGGTGGTTGATTCCTCTACCAGAGGAGAAACCACAGATACCTCTTTATTGATTGGTTTGGTGCTATTGGTGATCAAAGCAAGGCTGAAATATTTATAAGGGCGAATCACGAGTAACTCACCAACTTTACTCTGTGGCAAGGTGATCTTGGAATCGAGAAAGCCGTTGTCCTTGGCAAAGTCATCGCCATCTTTATAAACAGGATGCGCATCTTCTTTAAGATCGAACACACTGCCTTGGCGAAGTTCGTCCGATGTGCCTTTATCGATCACCACCACTTGGTTAGTCGAACTAAAACGAATGCCTTCAATATTCCCCAATAACTTAGCAGAACTGCCTTGCGGCGAAGGTAATGGATAGAAGGTGGCCGTGAAATCCCCGTTTTCTAATGCTTGAACCGGCAAAGCAATATCATTACGGATAATCTCTTGCAGTTGAGTGGTGATTTTCAGTCCTGAAAATTCATCCGACGCCTCGATCAACTCACCTTTGGCAATCAAACGTAATGCCGTGATTTGTTGTGATACATCATCTCGAGAGAAAGTTTCCACAGGTCGATAGATTGCCCAATCTGTCCATGCTTGCTTGCCACTGATATACAGCGTGTCTTCTGCGGTCAGGTATTTACTGCCTTTACTGCTACCCATCACCTTCGCCGCGTTTTCTAATGTCTCATCATCCACTAAGCGATCGGATTTTAAGTACGGCATCACCAAACCTTCGGCTACGGTAGGTACCGCTTTCTTTTCAGTGATGCGAGCTTTAGGGCTGAGTTTTTTGACGGGTTTTAAGCTCAAGACTGGCTGACCGTTAATCCACACCAGCGATAACTTGTCTCCCGGATAAATCAGGTGCGGGTTATCGATTTCTGGGTTCACTTGCCACAAACGAGGCCACAACCAAGGGCTATCAAGGTACATCGCTGAAATATCCCAAAGCGTATCACCTTTCACCACAACGTAAGTTTTGGGTGCATCATCTTTAACGGTAAGTGGTTGGGAGTCCGTATTTGCTACAACATTGAAAGAGAAAAGTAACGGCAACGTAATACGAGAAACGTTGCGGAAAATTCGATTCATGACCCTCGTCCTTGGTCTATTAGGCAGTTACCAGAATGGAAATTGGTATCAGGATGCTGTCATTTAGGTCATAAAATGTCTAGAATTGAGCCAACAAGGTTTGTGCTGTTACGGCACAGTTCAATATTTCGAGTGAATATGTCTGTATTACAAGTATTAACATTCCCAGATGATCGCCTGCGTACCGTTGCAAAACCTGTAGAAGAGGTGACACCTGAGATTCAAAAAATCGTCGATGACATGATTGAAACCATGTACGACGAAGAAGGTATTGGCTTGGCTGCAACGCAGGTTGATATCCACAAACGTATCGTAGTTATCGATATTTCAGAGACTCGCGATGAGCCGATGGTGCTTATCAACCCTGAGATTCTGGAAAAGCGTGGCGAAGACGGCATCGAAGAAGGCTGTCTATCGGTACCAGGTGCTCGCGCACTTGTGCCTCGCGCTGCTGAAGTTACGGTTAAAGCCCTAGATCGCGACGGCAAAGAATACACATTTGACGCTGACGATCTGCTAGCAATCTGCGTTCAACACGAACTAGACCACCTAATGGGTAAACTGTTCGTTGATTACCTATCGCCACTTAAGCGTAAGCGTATTCAAGACAAGCTAGCGAAAATCAAACGCTTTAACGAGAAACAGCAAAACGCTTAATCTCGATACAATTTAATTAGAAGGAAGCCTACCTTGAGTCAGTCTTTACGTATTGTCTTTGCAGGTACTCCGGATTTCGCCGCCCGTCACTTGGCGGCGTTGTTGTCTTCGGAGCACGAAGTAATTGCGGTATACACTCAACCAGACCGCCCAGCAGGTCGTGGTAAGAAGCTTACTGCCAGCCCAGTGAAAACCATCGCGCTTGAGCACGATATTCCGGTATACCAGCCAGAAAACTTCAAATCAGATGAAGCCAAGCAAGAGCTTGCTGATCTGAACGCCGACATCATGGTGGTTGTGGCTTACGGTCTATTGCTTCCACAAGTCGTGCTAGATACGCCTAAATTGGGCTGTATTAACGTGCACGGTTCGATTCTTCCTCGCTGGCGTGGTGCAGCTCCTATCCAACGCTCAATTTGGGCTGGTGATGCAGAAACAGGTGTAACCATCATGCAGATGGACATTGGCTTGGATACAGGTGACATGCTGAAAATCGCAACATTGCCGATTGAAGCAAGTGACACCAGCGCATCTATGTACGAAAAACTTGCAGGCTTAGGCCCTGATGCACTGATTGACTGCCTAGCAGACATCGCAACAGGTAAAGCTGAGCCAGTGAAGCAAGATGACGAGCTTGCAAACTACGCGAAGAAGCTAAGCAAAGAAGAAGCGCGCATTAATTGGAATGACGACGCGGCACACATTGAGCGTTGCGTTCGCGCATTCAACCCATGGCCAATGAGCCACTTTGAAGCGGCTGAAAACAGCATCAAAGTATGGCAAAGCCGTGTGGCGGAACAAACCAGTGACAAGCCAGCGGGCACTATTGTGCAAGCAGATAAAACTGGTATTTATGTTGCGACAGGCAATGGCACACTGGTACTGGAACAACTGCAAGTTCCGGGTAAAAAAGCCATGTCAGTTCAAGATATTCTGAACTCACGTGCATCTTGGTTTGAAGTTGGCACCCAACTGGTTTAAAAAGCCAGACAATAGTGTCAAAGACCAATAATACGAACTTTTAGAGGGCAGAGATGCCCTCCTTTACTTTAAGGTACTCATCATGAATGTTCGCGCTGCGGCTGCCAACGTCTTGTATCTTGTCGTCGACAAGGGCCACTCACTTTCAAGCGCTCTTCCAGCGGCTCAACAAAACGTACGACCACGTGACCACGCTCTTCTTCAAGAGATCTGTTACGGCGCTCTACGTTACCTCCCTCGCCTAGAAATGATTGCAAACCAGTTGATGGATAAGCCGCTAAAAGGCAAACAACGCGTTTTCCATCACCTTATTTTGGTAGGCATTTATCAGCTAAGCTTCATGCGTATTCCTGCGCACGCTGCAGTCGGTGAAACAGTTGAAGGTACTAAAGAGCTGAAAGGCCCTCGTCTGCGCGGTCTTATCAACGCGGTATTGCGTAACTACCAACGCAACCAAGAAGAACTAGACCAAATGGCGGTCAGCAACAATGCGGGCAAGTATGGCCACCCAAGCTGGTTACTTAAACTGCTGCAAGAAGCTTACCCAGAGCAGTGGGAAAGCATTGTTGAAGCCAACAACCAAAAAGCGCCAATGTGGCTGCGTGTAAACCACCAGCACCACACTCGTGATGAATACCTAACGCTACTCAAAAATGAAAACATTGATAGCACGCCACACACACAAGCAATGGACGCCCTAAAATTGGCCGCGCCATGCGATGTGATGAAACTGCCGGGCTTTGAAAAAGGTTGGGTATCGGTGCAAGATGCGGCAGCACAGCTGTCGATTAACTATCTTGAACCAAAAGATGGCGAACTGATCCTAGACTGCTGTGCAGCACCGGGCGGTAAGACGGCGCATATTCTTGAGCGTACGTCTGGCAGCGAAGTGGTAGCGATTGACTGCGACGACACACGTCTTAAGCGTGTGCACGAAAACCTGAAGCGTCTCAACCTTCAGGCAAAAGTGGTTTGCGGCGATGCGCGTAATCCTCAAGAATGGTGGCAAGGTGAACAATTTGATCGCATTTTGCTGGACGCACCATGTTCTGCAACGGGCGTAATTCGTCGTCATCCAGACATCAAATGGCTACGTCGTGCTGATGATATTGCCGCACTGGCGGAACTACAGAGCGAAATTTTTGATGCAATGTGGACGCAACTGAAACCGGGCGGCACCATGGTTTACGCGACTTGCTCAATCACACCACAAGAAAACGTGGAGCAAGTAAAAGCGTTCTTAGCACGTACTGCGAATGCGCAACTAGTGGACTCGGATCCCGAACAACCTGGTCGTCAAATTCTACCAGGTGAAGAAGATATGGATGGTTTCTACTACGCAGTGCTAACGAAAAAACACGCGTAACAGCATGCTAAATAGGGCGATTGAAGCGAATTCAATCGCCTTTTTCAGATAACGAGTAAAGAGTATGAAAATCATTATTCTTGGTGCTGGTCAGGTTGGCGGCACATTGGCAGAAAACCTCGTTGGTGAGAATAACGACATCACCATCGTCGACAAAAATGGCGACCGACTGCGAGAGTTGCAAGACAAGTACGATCTTCGTGTTGTTAATGGTCACGCGAGTCACCCAGATGTGTTGCGTGAAGCAGGTGCACAAGACGCCGACATGCTAGTTGCGGTGACCAACACCGATGAGACCAATATGGCCGCGTGTCAGGTTGCCTTCACTCTGTACAATACCCCAAACCGTGTTGCACGTATTCGTTCTCCAGAGTATCTGGCAGAAAAAGAAGCGCTATTCAAATCTGGTGCAATCCCTGTCGATCACCTTATCGCACCAGAAGAGCTGGTAACCAGCTACATCGAACGCCTCATTCAATACCCTGGCGCATTGCAAGTAGTCAGCTTTGCCGAGCAAAAAGTCAGCCTAGTCGCAGTAAAAGCCTACTATGGTGGCCCACTGGTTGGTAACGCTCTATCCGCTCTGCGTGAACACATGCCACACATCGATACTCGTGTTGCTGCAATTTTCCGTCAAGGTCGCCCTATTCGCCCACAAGGCACCACCATCATAGAAGCCGATGATGAAGTCTTCTTTGTTGCAGCAAGTAACCACATTCGCTCGGTAATGAGTGAACTTCAGCGCCTTGAGAAACCTTACCGCCGCATCATGATTGTCGGTGGTGGTAACATCGGTGCCAGCTTAGCAAAACGTCTTGAGCAAGCTTACAGTGTGAAGTTGATTGAGCGTAACTATCAGCGTGCAGAAAAACTGTCTGAGCAGCTAGAAAACACCATCGTCTTTTGTGGTGATGCCGCGGATCAAGAACTGCTGACCGAAGAAAACATCGACCAAGTAGATGTGTTCATCGCGTTAACCAACGAGGATGAAACCAACATCATGTCAGCGATGTTGGCAAAACGCATGGGCGCGAAGAAAGTGATGGTGCTGATCCAGCGCGGCGCTTATGTCGACCTAGTACAAGGCGGCGTGATTGATGTGGCGATCTCACCACAACAAGCGACGATTTCTGCTCTACTCACGCACGTTCGTCGTGCTGACATCGTTAACGTATCTTCTCTGCGTCGTGGCGCGGCAGAAGCCATCGAAGCCGTTGCGCACGGTGACGAAACCACATCGAAAGTGGTGGGTCGCGCGATTGGTGATATCAAACTCCCACCAGGAACCACCATTGGTGCTATCGTTCGTGGCGAAGAAGTTCTTATCGCACACGATCGTACCGTCATCGAACAAGATGACCACGTAGTGATGTTCCTGGTCGACAAAAAGTACGTACCAGACGTCGAAGCGCTGTTCCAGCCGAGTCCATTCTTCCTCTAGGATTTTCCTATGGTCAACTTACGTCCCGTACTGTTTGTTATCGGGCTGGTTTTATCCAAACTGGCCCTTTTTATGTACGTGCCGACTTTGGTCGCGTTTTTCACAGGTACGGGCGGATTCCTCGATTTCGCCCAAGCCGTTGTGATCACCCACCTAGCCGCTTTCATCTGTTTGACGATTGGCCGAACCGCCAAGTTCAAACTCAGTGTGCGTGATATGTTCCTTATCACCAGTTTGGTATGGACCATCGCCAGTGCGTTTGCTGCATTGCCGTTTGTGTTTATCAACCACATTAGTTTTACCGACGCCTATTTCGAAACCATGTCTGGCATCACCACCACAGGCTCTACTGTACTCAGTGGTTTAGACAACATGGCGCCGAGTATCTTGTTGTGGCGTTCCATCTTGCAATGGTTGGGTGGTATTGGCTTTATCGTGATGGCGGTAGCTATCCTACCAATGCTTAACGTTGGTGGTATGAAGCTGTTCCAAACCGAATCGTCTGATTGGTCTGATAAGAGCAGCCCGAGAGCCAAGACCGTCGCGAAGAACATCGTATTGGTGTATCTGATGCTGACAGGCTTGTGTATTGTGGGTTATTTGCTGACTGGCATGAACCTGTTTGAAGCAATCAACCACGCGTTTACAACCCTGTCTACGGGCGGATACTCAACGTCTGATGGTTCGATGAACCACTTCTCTAATGGTGCGCACTGGGTCGCAACCACCTTTATGTTTCTTGGTGGCCTGCCATTCCTGTTGTTTGTTGCCGCGCTACGCAAGCGCAGTGTCGAAGTATTGATAAGAGATGCTCAGGTACGCGGTTTTGCCTACCTGTTCTTATTCTCTAGCTTAGTGGTTTCTGCTTGGTTGGTGATTCGCGATGGTTACACCATTTTGGATGCACTGCGCGTTTCAATGTTCAACATCGTATCGGTGGTGACGACAACTGGGTTTGGTCTAGAAGACTTCACCGCATGGGGCGCTCTACCTACCACGCTGTTTGCTTTCTTAATGATGGCGGGCGCGTGTTCGGGCTCGACCTCCGGCGGGATTAAAATCTTCCGCTTCCAGATCGCGATGACGCTGCTTAACAAGCAAATCATGAAACTGATTCATCCATCTGGCGTGTTCGTTCAGCGCTACAACCAACGCCCAGTGAATGACGATATTGTTCGTTCAGTGGTGGCATTTGGTTTGATGTTCTTTATCACCATCATCTTTATCGCAGGCTGCTTAAGTGCACTTGGCCTAGATCCTGTGACCAGTATTTCTGGTTCCATTACCGCAGTAGCGAACGTGGGTCCGGGTATGGGCAGCGTGATTGGCCCAACTGGTAACTTTGCACCTTTACCAGACGCAGCTAAGTGGCTACTAAGCTTTGGTATGTTGATGGGCCGTTTGGAAATTCTGACTATTCTTGTACTGTTCTTCCCTGCGTTTTGGCGCCGTTAAACAGACTCAAATAAAAGGTATAACAATGAAAACATGGATCACTCTGGCGACCCTACTCGCCTCTTCATCGGTTTACGCAGCCGAAGTTGTGAAACTGGCGGATGGACGCGAAGTAAAACTGAACGACGACTTCACGTGGGAATATGTCGTGAAAAAGGCCACACCAAAAGCCGCAGAGACCACACTAGAGAAAGTTGAAGCAGTAGAAGCTGCGGCTGTCGTAGCCTCAACCACCGCCGTTGAAGCCGTGGCAACTTCAGCTTCTGCAACAACAGAGATGGCGACAATTCCAGTTGTGACCAAGAAAGTCGGTACCACCGTTGTTGTAAACGCGAAGAAGCCAACCATGCAGCTATCTGATTCAGGTGTGGATGTATTGATTGGCTCGGCAAGCTACGAGGATGGTGAACTGATCTTCCCTACTTCTATCACGAACCAAAGCTCACAATCGGTGATTCAGGTAGAAGTGGAAGTGCAGGTATTCGATATGTCCGGCAAACAATTGGCGAAAGAAAACATCACGGTTTGGCAATCTATCAAACGCATGGCAGATACCTACCTTCGCCCACAACAGGCCGAGCAAGGTAAAGCGATTAAACTGGCAGTACCACAGTCGCAGCAATACCAGTTCTCAGCAGAAGTATTAGAAGTGAAAACTCGCTAATACGATAAGACATGCTTTGTCGGGTTTATCTCTATCAGTTAGATAGGCTCGACAAAGTAATAAATCGCGAAGAAGTGACACACACAACCCGCCAACACAAATCCGTGCCAAATTGCGTGATTAAATGGGATTCGCTTGGCAACGTAGAAAATCACCCCGATCGAATACACCAACCCACCTGCAGCTAAAAGCGTCAAACCACCAATATCCAGATTTATCGCCAGTTGGTAAATCACGATCAACGATAACCACCCCATCACCAGATACGTCATCAAAGACAATTTTTTGAATCGATAGACAAACGCGACTTTCATGATGATGCCGATCAGCGCGATGGTCCAAATCACAATCATCAGCCCAATCGCCAATGGGGTGCGCAGGCTCACCAATAGAAACGGTGTGTAGCTACCCGCAATCAAAAGATAGATGGCGCAGTGGTCGAAGGTTTTCAGCCAACGCTTAGCTTTTGGATATGGGATCGCATGGTAGAGCGTAGAGGCCAGAAACAGGACAATCATGCTTAAACCATAGATCGCCATACTGGTAATGGTTAACGCGTCGGCTTGGTGATCGACGGCTTTAATCAATAGTAGTACCAAGCCAACAATACCGAAAATCATTCCGATACCATGGGTAATGGAGTTGGCCAGTTCTTCGCCCTGACTGTATTGTGCTTTCTGAGGTGAGGACATGAACGTGCCTATACTAGAGTTTTGAATATTCACTCTAGTATGGCACATTAAGCGTACACGTGTAAGCTTAAATTAAGACTCGTGTGCAGCCGTGGTTTGTTCGAGGTAATTCAGGATTAATGGACCAACGTCATCCAGTTTCGTGTTCACCGGAATGCTCAGTTCGCGTTTTAGTTTGCCACTCCCGAGTAAGCTCGCCAGCATGCCACTTGCTCCACTGCGGGTACGGTCTACTTCAAACCACAGTTTGAGGTTTTGCTCGTCGCGGTGAGCAACAAATTCCAACTCTCGCCATACGCCATGATATGGGCCATCGGTTGGCACCATTTCAAACTCTTGTACAAATGGTAGGTCGAAGCCTTTAACTTCTTCGCACTCTACTTGGCGAATGCGCAAACCTTGCGATTCAAAAGCAGACAAAACGGCATCCATAAGTGGGTCAGGTCTAACGGTGAGAATGTCTTTGTCGGTAGGATCGAGAGCCATCGCAACGTCCAAACCCGTTTCTAACCAGACTTTGGCATCACCGATGGTGACAGGGGTATTCCACGGCACATCGAGTTTAACTTCGAAGGTTCGATCTTCGCCGGGATGGATAGTAAATGCGTATGGGAGGTTCCACTTTGCCAGAACATGCGTTTGGGGTACGCGTCGCATGCTGTGCCCTTCTCTTGCTCCGCGATCGTCTGGCGCTTCCGCGATATAACGGCAACACAGCTTGAGATCGATGTTATCGATCGCTTGTTCGGTCGCTCCGCCATAAACGTGGATAGAAACATCCACACTCTGACCGGGAAACAGCACGTCTTGGTTTAGGATCGAATCGACCTTGGCACTGCCGATCCCAAAACTCGCAAGTGTCTTCTTCAAAAATGACATATGCACCTCCTTGGTAGAGATCTCATACTACTACTGCTGATCATGGGATCAAAACAAATTTTCGTCTCGAATTCGCACAGAAAACCATAAATTCCATACAATTCAACTGCTCAACTATCGACCAATTATGACAGGAGTGCTAACCTATACATGATATGCATGCATATCGTTATTCCTGATTCATTATTTGGATTGGCGAGAGCCAGAAGAGCCACCCTTCAAGCAGTTGAAGCTCAACTCATAGTGAGTTAGGCCATTACATTGGCAATGGATATGCCTGGCAGTTAGGTATCTAAATGCGCCCAACAACAGTCAGGTTCGCACATACAAATCGTAGTGCAATGCGCCGTCGCAGTGGTTTTACTACTGCGCCAAAGGCAAAACTAGTTGCGCCAGCAATGACTCTGGTTGAGAAGACAGCGATTGTGCCAAGTGTTCCAAACAAAGTTATCAAAGCAGCTTAATTAAAAAGCGCGGCAATCACCGCGCTTTTTTCTTTTCTCTCCGCCCTTTCCTATTTGGTGTTCGCCAAGCAATTTGATACCTTTAGTAGCAAATAACACCTATAAATTCTGTGGAGAAAGAAATGAAGTGTCATCGTATTGAAGAGCTGCTTGAGCTACTAGAGCCTGAGTGGCATAAAGACCAAGAAATGAACCTGCTACAGTTCATCATGAAACTGGCAAACGAAGCGGGTTACGAAGGTAAACTGGAAGATCTCACCGACGACGTGCTGATCTACCACCTAAAAATGCGCAACAGCGGCAAAGATGAAATGATCCCAGGTCTTAAGAAAGACCAAGAAGATGATTTCAAAACAGCGATCCTACGCGCACGCGGTATCATCAAGTAAGCCGCTCAACACCCAGCATTGATAAGCGACTCATTTGAGTCGCTTTTTTTATAACTAAATCAAACAGTTCAAAAAGGTATTTATAACTGTTCAGTCATTTATCAGGTTAACTGTACTGACTTTTGTTGTTAAACGTTGACTGCGTTAAAGAAACGGAATTGTTATTGATTGTATAATCGCCGTTCATCAGTATTTACTAAAATAATTATGTCCAGTCATGAATAATGATATGGGCGAAGCAGCAATGTCATCGAGTGACATCATTAGAAATGTCGCCGTACATTATAAGAAAGCCTAAAGAAGGATGAGTGCATGAGTCAGGATAAGATTGATATCAAAGATGTGACTCCAAAGACCTTTAACCCGAAAACCCACAAAGGGAACGGGGATCGTTTCAACCCAAGTAATCGAATCTATGTACGTGAGAGTAAAGGCACGTTCCAAAAGCTGCGTCGTTATGGCGGTTGGTTTTTGTTGCTGTTGTTTGCATTGGTTCCATGGATTCCTTACGGCGAGCGCCAAGCCATTTTGCTGGACATCGGTAACCAGCAGTTCAACTTTTTCGGCACAACGCTGTATCCACAGGACCTTACCCTACTCGCACTGCTGTTTGTAATCGCCGCGTTTGGGTTGTTCTTTATCACCACCTTCTTGGGGCGGGTTTGGTGCGGCTACTTGTGCCCGCAAACCGTGTGGACCTTCATTTATATTTGGTTTGAGGAAAAGCTCGAAGGCAGTGCTAATAAACGCCGTAAGCAAGACTCCAATAAGCTGACGGCCAATTTAGCGATGCGCAAAACCCTCAAGCACATAGCGTGGTTTGCGATAGCCCTCGCCACTGGCTTCACCTTTGTTGGTTATTTCGTGCCAATGAAGCAGCTGGTTATCGACTTCTTCACCTTTAATGCCAACTTCTGGCCAGTCTTCTGGGTGATGTTCTTTGCCATTTGTACCTACGGCAATGCAGGCTGGATGCGCTCTATCATGTGTATTCACATGTGTCCTTACGCGCGTTTCCAATCGGCGATGTTCGACAAAGACACCTTCATCGTGGGTTACGACACCAAACGTGGTGAAAAACGCGGCCCTCGTTCACGCAAAGCCGATCCAAAGCAGCTTGGTTTAGGTGACTGCATCGATTGTGACTTGTGTGTTCAGGTATGTCCGACCGGCATCGACATTCGTGATGGCTTGCAGTATGAGTGTATCAACTGCGGTGCATGTATTGATGCGTGTGACAACACCATGGAACGCATGGGTTACGAGAAAGGTCTTATCAACTACACCACGGAGCATCGTCTTTCAGGCAAGAGTACCAAGGTCATGCGTCCAAAACTGCTTGGTTATGGCGCAGTGCTCTTAGTCATGATTGGTCTGTTCTTCCTACAAATCGCATCGGTTGATCCAGCAGGCATGAGTGTTCTACGTGACCGTAACCAATTGTTCCGAGTGAACAGCTCTGGTGAAGTAGAAAACACCTATACCTTGAAAGTGATCAACAAGACCCAACAAGTTCAAGAGTACGACTTGAACGTCGAAGGTTTGAGTGATGTCAGCTGGTATGGCAAACAAACCATTCAAGTTGAACCAGGAGAAGTATTGAACTTACCAATGAGCCTTGGCGCAGATCCTGACAAGCTAGACTCTGCGATCACGACAATTCAGTTTATACTCACCGATAAGAGCAACGAATTCACCATTGAAGTGGAAAGCCGATTTATTAAGAAGCTATAACTTCGATGACCAATGGAAAAAGGCTCAGTAATGAGCCTTTTTATTTATATGTCCCAAGGTACTTTCAACTTTGATGCCCTCACACCTGACTTTATGTGGTACGCGCTAGAGAGCATCGGCATTCGAGCAGAATCGGGCTTTCTAGCACTCAACAGCTACGAAAACCGCGTTTACCAATTCACAGACGAAGAGCGTCAGCGCTACGTGGTGAAGTTCTACCGCCCTGAACGTTGGAGCAACGAGCAGATTCAAGAAGAGCATGATTTCACGCTTGAATTGATCGATAACGAAATTCCTGTCGCTCCACCCGTTCGCATTAATGGTCATACCTTGCATCATTATCAAGGTTATGGCTTTGCTTTGTTTGAGAGCGTGGGTGGCCGTCAGTATGAAGTCGACAACTTAGATCAGCTCGAAGGCGTAGGTCGTTTCCTTGGCCGCATCCACAAAGTCGGTAGCCGCCAAGCCTTCCAACACCGACCAACCATAGGCTTGCAAGAATACCTCTATCAACCAAGAGAGATTCTGCAAAACGCCAACATGATTCCGATGCATTTGGAGAACAGCTTCTTCAATGATTTGGATATGCTGATCAAGTCGATTGCAAGCCACTGGCAAGAAGGCTTCAACACCATTCGTCTGCACGGCGATTGCCACCCGGGTAACATCTTATGGCGCGATGGCCCAATGTTTGTCGATTTGGATGACTCACGTAACGGCCCAGCAGTACAAGACTTATGGATGCTGCTCAATGGCGAACGCCAAGACAAGCTAATGCAATTAGATATTGTTTTAGAAGGTTACCAAGAGTTTTGCGATTTTAACTCGGCAGAATTGAAACTAATCGAACCACTTCGCGGTCTACGAATGGTGCACTATATGGCATGGCTAGCAAAACGTTGGCACGACCCGGCATTTCCGCTCGCTTTTCCATGGTTTAATGAGCCAAAATACTGGGAAGGTCAGGTCCTGGCATTTAAAGAGCAGATTGCCAACTTAGAAGAAGCACCGCTATCTTTAATGCCTCAATGGTAAGTCAGGCCGAACAATTCAAAATGGAGATAATTAAATGAAAAAGCTGTTCGCACTGTTTTCTATGCTGATGCTAAGCCTTTCGGCACATGCAGCGCAATTCAAAGAAGGTGAACATTACAAAGTATTGGATCTAGAGGCATCGAAAAAGCCTGTAGTAACTGAGTTCTTCTCTTTCTACTGCCCACACTGTCATTCTTTCGAGCCGATCATTCAGCAACTGAAGAAGCAGCTACCTGAAGGTGTGAAACTGCAAAAGAACCATGTGTCATTCATGGGGGGCAATATGGGTCCTTCAATGAGCAAAGCATACGCGACCATGGTTGCGCTTAAAATTGAAGACAAGATGGTGCCTGTGATGTTTAACCGCATTCACAACATGCGTAAAGCACCACGTGACGATGCAGAACTTCGTCAAATCTTCCTAGATGAAGGCGTAGATGCGAAGAAATTCGATGCTGCATTCAAAGGCTTCGCGGTTGATTCAATGGTTCGCCGTATGGACAAGCAATTTGAAAACAGCGGCCTAACTGGTGTTCCAGCGGTTATCGTTAACAACAAATACCTAGTTCAAGCACAGGGTATTAAGTCTACTGACGAGTACTTTGCGCTAGTGAACTACTTGCTGACACTGAAGTAATTCAGACCATCATTAAAAAGGGGAGCACATTGCTCCCCTTTCTATTTATGAATCTCTTGCAGCACTTGGTCTTTCTCTTGCCAAACATCGCCTAACCATTGTTGAAACTGACGTTTGTACGGCTTGTCATTGAAATAATCACCCAACACTCGCTCATCGACTGGCAGAACCTTCACTCGCACCACAATTTTAGTCATACGCCCCATAAGCATATCTTTAAAGGGTTTATTGGTGTTTTCTGGGTACGCTAAGGTCACATCTATGATGTTCTCAAACTGATCCCCCATGGCCGCTAACGTATAAGCAATGCCACCAGATTTAGGTTGTAATAAATGTTGATAACCCGCTCGGCTCTTACGTTGCTTATCTTGGGTAAAGCGTGTGCCCTCTACATAGTTCACCACTGTGGTTGGCGTATGTTTAAACTTGGCACATGAACGGCGCGTGGTTTGCAGATCTTGCCCACGTTTGTCTGGATTACGAAGCAAATACTCTCGCGAATAGCGACGCATGAACGGCATATCTAACGCCCAACATGCCATTCCGATAAAAGGCACATATAATAGCTGCTGCTTTAGGAAAAATTTTGGCATCGGAATACGATCTTTAAACACGCAACACAGTACAACAATGTCAGTCCAACTAAGATGATTACTGATCAGTAAGTACCAGCCGTCTTTCTTTAGGTTTTCACCGCCTTGAACATCCCATTCAACGCGATTAGAGAGCGCAAGAATACCGGCGTTGACCGTTGCCCACACCCACATCATTTTGTTGGCAGCCTCGGTGCCTTTGGCTTTGAGCTTCGCAGTTGGAAGCAACAGCTTAAAAATGGCGATGATACAAATTGCGATGGAACAAACCGCAGAATTTATAATCACAAAAGAAGCGTTAAAAATGAGTAACAAATATGCCAACATGGTAACCAATCAGTAACTATAGCGCGTGAGTAATAAAACAGCGTGTAATTATACGAATCCGTTGCCACATTGAAACATTTGTAAGAATGGTCAGATTTGTTTCACTGTAAAACTGGACCAACGCTCAAATAACATCTTTCATTCGACAAACAAGGAGAAAGCGAATGAATCCAAGGCTAACCTTACTGCCTTTGGCCTTTATCGTCAGTTCAGCACAAGCTCAACTTGCAGAAACAGCAGGTTTTAGCGGTGAGATTTCGTTGAACGCAGGCTTCGTCTCATCAGAATCCAACTTCAATACAGACAGCAACAGCACGATCACATCATTGAATCAGCGTGCCGAAAGTGATGAATCTTTTATCGTCGCACCGCTAGGCAGCGCAGCGTATACCTTTGGTAACAAACTCAATCACCAAGTGTATGCCGGTACCACTCGTTCCGATATTGCGATCGGTACTCTCGCCTTCCAACTTGGTTACAAATACCAACTGGCTTCGGGCACTGTGCTCGACTTTTCCTACTTGCCAACCATCTTGGAGGGAGAAACTTGGCAAGATCCGTACTTAACGGGACAGTCGAGAAAAACCACCGATGAAGGCGGCAATGCGTTTCGTCTCCAAATCAATCGCTTCTTAGACGACAACTTTAATCTTGATTTGGCGTACGCAGATAAAGACGTAGAGAAAGATACCGTGACCGATTCATCTTTACTGCGTGATGCAAAGATCTACCACATCAAAGGCGACTACCGTATCCCGCTTAGCCGCACATCGATGCTGCAACCCGCATTTACTTATGTCTACCAAGATGCAGATGGCGAAGCGGAATCCTTCGACTCTTACCGATTCGAATTAAGCTGGTTCCAGTTCGTGAATCGCCATCGTTTTGCAGTTACAGCAGGCTACACGCTGAAAAACTACGAAGCAGCCAGTGACACATTCGATAAGACACGTGATGACGGTAAGCTCAGCTTGTTTGCGGCCTACGAGTACAAGAATGTATTCGATTGGCAAAACTGGTCACTCATATCTCTGGCAGGTTACGGGAACAACGACTCCAACATCACCTTCTACGATGAGAAAGAGTACCTACTGTCTGTCGGTTTGAACTACGACTTCTAGACACGTTAATCGCAGTGAGCAAAGCCGCTCACTGCGATTTCTTTATTCCTTATACCGCTTGAGCCGTCAACTGCTTGAGCAGCCTATCCATTGCTCGATAACCCAAAGCTTCTGCAAGATGCGTTCGCTCAATTTGCGGTGAGCCTTCCAGATCAGCAATAGTACGCGCGACTTTGATGATGCGATGGTAAGCACGAATCGATAATCCAAGGCGATGCAGCGCATTTTCTAAAAACTCAGCGTCGCTTTTTTGCAGCGGGCAAAAGGCTTCAATCTCTCGACTACCCAATAATGCGTTCACTTTACCACTGCGTTGCACCATGCTTTCTCTGGCCTGATTGACTCTTTGCTTAACCACAGCGGTAGGCTCTCCTCGATCGCCCCCTTCAGCAAGTGTGCCTTTTGGCAAAGCAGGAATCTCTAACGACATATCAAAGCGGTCAAGAAGCGGGCCTGATAACCGACCAAGGTAACGCAGGATGGCTTGCGGGTTTGTCCGAGCTTGATTGCCCTCGTAATACCCTGTCGGGCTTGGATTTAATGCGCCAACCAATTGGAATCGAGCTGGAAAGCGGGTTTTACCCTGCGCGCGAGAGATAATGATTTCACCAGACTCCAATGGCTCACGTAAAGAGTCGAGCACCTTACGGTCAAACTCAGGCATCTCATCGAGGAACAGTAACCCATTGTGCGCTAATGAAATCTCACCCGGCCTAGGCACAGAACCGCCCCCTACAAGCGCTGCCATTGAGCTTGAATGGTGCGGCGCGCGAAACGGTCGCGTCTTCCAGTTGTGCTCATTGATTTCACTTTGGGTTAGTGATGCCACAGAAGCCGTTTCCATTGCCTCTTCAACATTCATCTCAGGTAACAAGTCACACAGGCGTGATGCCAGCATGGTTTTCCCCGTACCAGGCGGGCCAAGAAATAATAGATTGTGATTGCCTGCTGCAGCGATTTCTAGAGCGCGTTTACCTTGCTGTTGGCCGATGATGTCTTGCAAATCTCGGCCGTGTTTTTTGATCTCTTTTTTCTTCGGGGTTTGATACAAATTCAATTGATGCTGACCACAAAGTTCGGCACACACCTCAAGCAGTGATTGGGCTGATTTATGCTGCTCTTTACCCACTAATGCCGCTTGATCACCATTGGCATGAGGCACCACTAAACGGCGCTGTTTTTTGTTCGCAGCCAACGCCGCTGGCAGCACGCCTTTTACAGCTCTTAGTCCACCTGAAAGGGCTAATTCACCAACAAATTCGTAGTTTTTGAGCTTATCTGTCGCGATTTGTTCTGAAGCTGCCAAAATCCCTAATGCAATCGGCAGATCGAAGCGTCCACCTTCTTTGGGCAGATCCGCAGGTGCCAAATTTACCGTAATTCGCTTGGCAGGGAATTGAAAGTTGGAATTGACGATCGCACTGCGGACGCGATCTTTGGATTCTTTTACTGTAGTTTCCGGTAGACCTACTAGCGTAAAGCCCGGCATCCCATTACTGATGTGGACTTCCACGCTTACCGACGGCGCTTGCACACCCACACTTGCTCGACTATGAATGATTGCCAGCCCCATAATTTCCTCAAATTTTTGTACGTTATATAACCAGATGTTTTCTATATGGATATGTTATATAGCCTGTCCAGATTGGTACTTAATGTGAAAAAAGAATGACTTTTTGCTTGTCATGCAGCAGATTTGTGTGTTACCACTAGTGACGCAAACATTTTCGTAGAACATTACACAATACTTATTAACGAAAACAGAACGACAGACAGATGAACTTATTCGCTCACATCAACTCACTGCTAGCCCTGATTATCGTGGTCATTATTGGCACCGCGCGGGGGATTGTGGGCGAAAAATAACCACAAATTACAAAAAACCCCCGCACTGAGAAGTCCGGGGGTTTTTTTACAACTACAAGTTGTCATCTGTCTAACCCTTAGACAGCTTAACGGGAAGAATGGGAGTGCACATGAAGTGCAAAACACATGGCGATAGCTACGAGCCACAACGTAGCAAAGGAGGTTTACGATGACCGGTGCAGAACTAGTCGTAGCCGCTTTAAGACAGCAAGGCATCGAGACGGTGTTTGGGTATCCTGGTGGAGCCATCATGCCAATCTACGATGCGTTGTATGACGGAGGTGTAGAACACATCTTATGCCGTCATGAGCAAGGGGCTGCAATGGCCGCCATCGGGATGGCTCGAGCGACGCAAGACGTTGCCGTTTGTATGGCCACTTCAGGCCCAGGCGCCACCAACCTTGTTACTGGCCTTGCCGACGCCTTCCTCGATTCCGTTCCTCTAGTAGCCATCACAGGTCAGGTTGCTAGCTCTCATATCGGTACCGACGCGTTCCAAGAAATGGATGTGATCGGAATGTCTCTAGCCTGTACCAAACACAGTTACCTAGTGACTGAGATTGAAGACCTTGCCCCAACGCTGGCCGAAGCGTTTGAAGTAGCAAAAACAGGTCGTCCTGGCCCGGTGATTGTTGATATCGCCAAAGACGTTCAGCTTGCTCAAGCACCAACCGAATTACTGCCTCCTTTTGTTCCACCAGTTGCACCTTTAGTCACTGATGCTGATATCCAGCGCGCTCATGAAGTGCTTGCCGCTTCAACTCGTCCAGTTTTATACGTCGGTGGTGGCGTACAGATTGCCAAAGCGACAGATTCAGTACGCGAGTTCCTACGTTTAAACCCAATGCCAGCGGTAAGCACGCTAAAAGGTTTGGGCACTATTGAACGTCACGACCCACACTACCTAGGTATGCTGGGCATGCATGGCACCAAAGCCGCAAACCTTGTGGTTCAAGAATGTGACCTTTTGATTGTAGTTGGGGCACGTTTTGATGACCGCGTGACCGGTAAGCTCGACACATTTGCGCCAAACGCGAAAGTCATTCATATCGACATCGATGCCGCTGAAATCCATAAGCTTCGCCACGCCAATGCACCTCTTCGTGGTGAGATCAGCAAGATTCTTCCTCAATTAGAGCTAACTCAAGATATCACCCCTTGGGTACATCACAGTGAAAGCCTGCGCAGCGGATTCAAATGGCGTTACGACCACCCGGGCGAGTTGATCTACGCTCCGCTGCTACTTAAACAGTTGTCAGACATGATGCCGGATAGCTCAATTGTCTCGACTGACGTCGGCCAGCATCAGATGTGGGCAGCACAACACATCCAACCGCGCGACCCGCAAAACTTCATCACTTCTGCTGGCCTTGGTACTATGGGCTTTGGCCTACCGGCGGCGATGGGCGCTGCAGTCGCACGTCCTGATGATCAGTCTATCCTTATTACAGGTGACGGTTCATTTATGATGAACGTGCAGGAATTGGGCACGCTGAAGCGTCGTCAGATTCCAGTGAAGATTGTCCTTCTTAATAACCAACGTCTTGGCATGGTTCGCCAATGGCAGTCATTGTTCTTTGACGGCCGCCACAGCGAAACCATTCTTGATGACAACCCAGACTTCGTGATGCTTGCCAAAGCGTTCGATATCCCGGGCAAAACCATCACCAAGAAAGAAGAAGTCGAACCGGCTCTCAAAGAGATGCTAGAAAGTAAGACTTCTTACATGCTTCACGTTTTAATCGACGAAGAAGAGAACGTGTGGCCACTTGTACCACCTGGTGCATCAAACAGTGATATGTTGGAAAACACTTAGGAGACAATCGCATGGACAGATATTTACTCGACATCAAAGCCGACGATAAACCGGTATTGTTGGAGCGCGTTCTTCGTGTGATTCGTCACCGAGGCTTTGTGATCAAACAAGTCGCGGCTACCCAAAACCACGAAAGCAAAGTAGCCAGCGTAGAGATCATCGTCGACAGCGATCGACCTATCTCGTTTTTGGTCAATCAAATTGAGAAGTTGTGGGACATTCGTACCGTTGAGGTACTTAAGATCCGCAACGATGAACTCCCAAATCACAACTTACAACAACACGTGAGTGCATAAGGAAGGCAATAAATGGCAACGAAAACTGCAGATTTCATTTGGTTTAATGGCGAGATGGTTCCGTGGGCAGAGGCGAACGTTCACGTTCTGACTCACGCAATGCACTACGGCACCTCTGTATTTGAAGGCGTACGCTGCTACAACACGCCAAAAGGACCAATTGTCTTCCGTCACCGTGAGCATGCACAACGTTTAAAAGACTCTGCCAAGATTTACCGCTTCCCGATTCCATACACAGTGGAAGAAATCATGGAAGCAACACGCGAAACACTGCGCCAGAACAAGCTCGACAGCGCTTACATTCGTCCATTGGGTTTTGTCGGTAATGTGGGCTTGGGCGTGTGCCCACCGGTTGGTACTGAGATGGACCTGATCATTGCCGCATTCCCTTGGGGCTCTTACCTCGGTGAAGAAGCGCTAGAAGCTGGCGTTGATGCCATGATCTCTAGTTGGAATCGAGCTGCGCCTAACACCATTCCAACTGCAGCTAAAGCAGGCGGTAACTACCTATCTTCACTGCTCGTTGGTGGTGAAGCCCGTCGTCACGGCTATGACGAAGGTATCGCATTGAGCGTAGATGGTTACCTATCGGAAGGCGCCGGTGAAAACATTTTTGTTATCAAAGACGGCGTGATCACGACACCACCAGCAACCAGCGCGATTCTGCCGGGCATCACTCGTGATTCGATCATGACTATTGCACGCGATAAAGGTTATGAAGTGCGTGAAGCCAATATTGCACGTGAAGCGCTTTACCTTGCCGATGAAGTCTTTATGACAGGTACCGCAGCTGAAGTTGTGCCAGTCGCAACCATCGACAAAATTGAAGTGGGCACCGGTAAACGCGGCCCAATCACTAAAGAACTACAAGCGGCCTACTTTGGCCTATTTAACGGCACCACGGAAGATAAGTGGGGCTGGTTAGACTATGTGTACCCAGAACAGAAGTAAGAAGGATTAGGAAATGCCAAAATATAGATCAGCAACCACAACACATGGTCGTAACATGGCGGGTGCACGAGCACTATGGCGTGCAACGGGTGTGAAAGAAGAAGACTTCGGTAAACCAATCATCGCCGTCGTAAACTCGTTTACTCAATTTGTTCCGGGTCACGTACACCTAAAAGACATGGGTCAGCTTGTAGCACGTGAAATCGAAAAAGCCGGCGGCATCGCAAAAGAATTCAACACCATCGCGGTTGATGATGGTATCGCAATGGGTCACGGCGGCATGCTGTACTCACTGCCTTCACGTGAACTGATCGCAGACTCAGTAGAATATATGGTCAACGCGCACTGTGCCGATGCCATGGTATGTATCTCTAACTGTGACAAAATCACTCCGGGAATGTTGATGGCATCTATGCGTCTTAACATCCCTGTTATCTTTGTTTCTGGTGGTCCAATGGAAGCGGGTAAAACCAAGCTTTCTGATCAGATCATCAAGCTAGACCTTGTTGATGCAATGATCCAAGGTGCGGATCCAAAAGTGTCTGACGAGCAAAGCGAGCAGATCGAACGTAGTGCATGTCCAACGTGTGGATCGTGTTCAGGCATGTTCACTGCAAACTCAATGAACTGTCTAACGGAAGCACTGGGTCTTTCTCAACCGGGTAACGGTTCTATGCTGGCAACACACGCTGACCGTGAACAACTGTTCCTCAATGCAGGTCGTCGTATCGTTGAACTGACTCGTCGTTACTACGAGCAAGATGACGAATCAGCACTACCTCGCAACATCGCTACGTTTGATGCGTTCGAAAACGCAATGGCGCTGGATATTGCAATGGGTGGCTCGACCAACACCATTTTGCACCTATTGGCTGCAGCGCAAGAAGGCGAAGTGGATTTCGATATGGAAGATATCGATCGCCTGTCTCGCCAAGTACCACACTTGTGTAAAGTGGCACCATCTACCCAGAAATATCACATGGAAGACGTACACCGCGCTGGTGGCGTAATGGCGATTCTTGGTGAGCTTGACCGTGCAGGTCTACTGCACAATGATGCGCGCACCGTACTTGGTCTTTCGATGAAAGAGCAGCTAGCAAAATACGACATCATCCAAACTGAAGACGAAGACGTACTGAAGTTCTACCGCGCAGGCCCTGCGGGTATTCGTACTACTCAAGCGTTCTCACAAGATTGCCGCTGGGATCGCCTTGATGACGACCGTGCAGAAGGTTGTATTCGCACCAAAGAAAATGCCTTTAGCCAAGAAGGTGGCCTAGCCGTTCTATCAGGCAACATCGCACTGGATGGTTGTATCGTTAAGACAGCTGGTGTTGATGAGAGCATTCATAAGTTCACTGGCCCAGCCGTAGTATTTGAAAGCCAAGAAGACGCCGTAGAAGGCATCTTGGGTGGCAAAGTAAAAGCTGGCGACGTGGTAATTATCCGCTACGAAGGTCCTAAAGGTGGCCCGGGCATGCAAGAAATGCTGTACCCAACCACTTACCTAAAATCGATGGGCCTTGGCAAAGAGTGTGCACTTCTGACTGACGGCCGTTTCTCTGGCGGTACATCTGGCCTGTCTATCGGCCACGCCTCTCCTGAAGCAGCAAACGGCGGTGCGATTGGCTTGGTGAAGCAAGGCGACATTATTGCGATTGATATTCCAAACCGTTCAATTTCACTTCAAGTGTCTGAACAAGAACTTGCAGAGCGCCGTGCGAAACAAGATGAGTTAGGCTGGAAACCGGTAGACCGCCAACGCGAAGTTTCATTTGCACTCAAAGCTTACGCAAGTATGGCGACCAGTGCTGACAAAGGTGCAGTACGAGACAAATCTAAGCTCGAGGGCTAGCTTTATGAGTCAACCCTTTCCCTTAAAACAGGAAAACCAATCTGGTGCAGATTATCTGCGCCAGATCTTGCGTGCTCCTGTATATGAAGTCGCGACTGTCACACCTTTGCAAGAGATGCCTCGTCTTGCTGCTCGTATTGGCAACAATGTGCAAATTAAGCGCGAAGATCGCCAACCCGTGCACTCGTTCAAATTGCGCGGTGCATACAACATGGTGGCAAGCCTATCTGAAGAGCAAAAAGCCGCAGGTGTCATCGCTGCATCCGCAGGTAACCACGCTCAAGGCATGGCGCTTTCTGGTACTAAGTTGGGCATCAAGACCACTATCGTGATGCCAAAAACCACACCAGACATCAAAGTCGATGCGGTACGTGGCTTTGGTGGCAACGTGGTGCTGCACGGCAGTAACTTTGATGAGGCCAAAGCCGAGGCTGAGCGCCTATCCGAGTTAAACGGGTACACCTTTGTCCCTCCCTTCGATCATCCACTGGTGATTGCAGGTCAAGGCACCATCGGCATGGAAATGCTACAGCAAAATGGTCACCTGGATTACATCTTCGTACCTGTTGGTGGTGGCGGTTTAGCCGCAGGCGTAGCGGTGCTTGTGAAGCAGTTAATGCCAGAAATCAAAGTAATTGCGGTCGAGCCAGAAGATTCGTCATGCTTAAAAGCAGCATTGGATGCTGGTGAGCCAGTGGTACTAGACCAAGTCAGTATGTTTGCCGATGGCGTCGCTGTAAAACGCATTGGCGAAGAGACTTTCCGTCTGTGCCAGAAGTACATTGATGGCCATATTGCGGTCTCTAGCGATGAAATCTGCGCAGCAGTAAAAGACATCTTTGAAGACACTCGCGCAATTGCTGAGCCTTCGGGTGCGCTTGCTCTGGCGGGTTTGAAGAAGTTTGCTGAGCAAAACAAACTGCAAGGCAAGAATCTAGGTACTGTACTGTCTGGTGCCAATACTAACTTCCATGGCTTACGTTATGTTTCTGAGCGTTGCGAGCTTGGTGAGAAACGTGAAGGTTTGCTTGCTGTCACCATTCCTGAGCGTCAAGGTGCCTTCTTTGAGTTCTGCAACCTCATTGGCGGCCGCGCCGTAACGGAGTTTAACTATCGTTACAATGATGACGCCCTGGCGAATATCTTTGTCGGTGTTCGTTTGCAAGGCGGTCAGGAAGAGCTAGAAAACATCATTCATGATTTACGTGATGGTGGCTACCCTGTGGTTGACCTGTCTGATGATGAAATGGCGAAACTGCACGTGCGCTACATGATTGGTGGTAAGCCGTCTAAGCCGCTTAAAGAGCGCCTCTACAGCTTTGAATTCCCAGAATATCCGGGAGCGCTACTTAAGTTCTTAAGCACACTCGGTACTCATTGGAATATCAGCTTGTTCAACTACCGTAACCACGGCGCTGACTACGGACGCGTTTTATGTGGTTTCGAGTTAGATGAAAGCGACTTAGCTCAGTTTTCTGCGCATTTGCGCGAACTTGGCTATCAATGCAAAGACGAAACAGACAACCCGTCTTACAAGTTCTTCTTGTCGTAACCAGTATCATGCAATAAAAAATCCCTCGTTTGACGAGGGATTTTTTTTATCAACTTTGAATCAACGCAATCTCTGCGGTTTCCGGCTCTGGCGCCTTGAACTCACTGTATTGCTGATAGTTGACGACACGGTCTCGGCCTTGGTCTTTCGCAAGGTACAGCGCCTTATCCGCCATCTTCACCAGTCCCTCAATATCCGAAGCCGGTTCTGGATACGTTGCAACACCAATCGACACACTTAACTGCCCTAACGACAAACCTTTGTGCTCAAGATGCAACGCTCTAATCTGGTCAACAATGTTTTGCGCATAATCGGTCGCAGACGCCATATCGCAATGCGGTAGAATCACGGCTAGCTCTTCCCCACCGAGACGACACGCCGTTTCATCTTCTGACACAGTACGCTTCAGCAATGCACTGATCTCTTTCAGCACGTAATCACCGGCATCATGGCCGAAATTGTCGTTAAATCGCTTGAAATGGTCGAGATCGAGCATCAATAGAGACATATCTTCTGTACTGGTTGCCGAGTTGTTCACGTGTTCAGTCAGCTTCTGCTCGAAGAAGCGACGATTGTACAAACCTGTCAACGGATCGCTCAGTGCTTGCGAGCGCAGTTTTTCTTGCAGACTCAAGTTAGCCAATGCCAAACCAAGGTGCTCCGCTACACTATAAGCAAGCTGCATGGTCATCTCATCAACTTTGATATCACCTTGGCCAAAGTACAAATGCATAATGCCAATAGTGTTACCATGTGCTGTCAGAGGAATACACAACGTCTGGTTATTCTCAACCGATGCCATGTGCTCACACGTTAGGTTATGGAAAGATTCAATCGACAAGTGACTGCGACCTTTGCGCAATGACCAGCATTCATCCGGAGCGAAAGAACGACTGCCCGGCCAACTCTCTCCCCAATCAAGTTGAGTAACCAACTGGTTGCGCGAAGAGCGCATCAGGGAAATACTGCCATTCACTTTACCGAGGATACGCGGCACTATGTCTTCCACCACCATTTGCGCTTCGACTAGGTTATTACAAGCTGCCAGCATATTCGCTAGGCGATGCATCAGCTCAATTTCTAGAGTGCGTTGACGAATACGCTCGTCCTGCTTTTTCTGCTCTTCAGAGACTTTATGGATAATTTGGCGGTGACTGAAGATCGAGGTCGCAATAAGAAAACCAATACTCAACACAACCATCACACCTAAGATTGCCATTAACTCCGAAGTCATGGTTTTAAGGTGATGCATCGGTACGGACAACACGACCACAAATTCCTGAGCATCAAATTCAATCTTGCGTGAAACGTAGAATAGGTCGACCGACAGCACTTCACTAAAGCGCACATCGTAGCCAGATCCGTTTTCCCAAGCCTGAATAAACTCAGGGCGATCACTGTGACTCTCCAAGCCAATCAGAGCACGATCAGAAAGTGCGGTATCGCCTACCACCGTCCCTTGCTGATCTATCACTTGAATACGAGCGTCCGCATCCGCTTGCGTGAGATCGCCAATGTAGTCGTCGATATCCGACTCACTAGCAAAGTGAGGGTTGTCTTCCTTAATTTCATAAATAACGTCAGTGAGCAATGACTCGGTAGTGCGCTGAACTGAATCATGCACAGAACGCTCAAGCGTCATATAAAAACCGTAAAGCCCCACCAACATAAACACAGACAATGCAATGATCGGTAAGATTTGCCATTTTCGATCCACTAGCTTTGACATAATCCTTCATCCTAAATTTACCGAACTTTGTTTTGATTGTTAATAAATTGACCATGTTGTCAACAGGTGTTTAAAGCAATTTCCATTTTTATGAATGTTGTAGCCAATCTCGATGTAGTTGACTTGACGAACCAAGATAATCCACCATCCATTGAATCAACTTGTGATTATCGTCTTTACGCCATACCAAGCAGCATTGGCTCAATGGCTTATCATCCTGCAGAACTTTTTCCACCAGCACGCCTTCATGAATAAGAGGCATCGCAATATGGCGTGGCATGTAACCCACTCCGACTCCGTTTTTTAGACATTCAATTGCGCTGTACCAGTTAGGCAGCAATAAGCGTCTCTGTTTGGGGTAGTGCCCTGTGTGACGTTTTGGCAACACGTTAGAGGTATCATCGAGGCAGATCGCCGGAAATTGACTGACAAACTCTTCTGTTAGGGTTTGTTGGCGAACACAAGGATGTGCAGGAGACATTACAAATGCCCAGTCCAACATCCCCATATCTTTGACTTCAAAATCACCGCCTACCGGGATGGCTGACGTGGCTCCAACAACAATATCAGCACGCCCTT
The DNA here is from genome assembly GCF_051122595.1 of Vibrio sp. K4. Taxonomy (NCBI): domain Bacteria; kingdom Pseudomonadati; phylum Pseudomonadota; class Gammaproteobacteria; order Vibrionales; family Vibrionaceae; genus Vibrio; species Vibrio sp. K4. The sequence goes on along the minus strand of NZ_CP178577.1, from coordinate 3,423,805 downwards.
GAGCAATCGCTTCCCAAGAGCCGTTAAACACTTCCATATTGATTTGTAGCTCTGCAAATTCAAATTCTCGATAGAAATCCTCAACCAGAGGCTTGAGCTTATCGAGCTTAACCACGTTATCCAGTGTGAGCTTGAGTGTTGATTGCCAACCATGTGCCGCGCGGCGAGTTTGCGCTTTTACTTCCGCCATTTGCCTGAGCAATAAACGCGCCTCTTCGATAAACAACTCACCTGCCGGCGTCAATTCAACCTTTCTCGGTAATCGACGAAACAAAACCACATCTAACTCTTGCTCGACTTGGCGCACACCATAGCTGATTGCAGAAGGCACTTTATGCAGCACCTCTGCTGCCGCAGTAAAACTACCCAAACGAGCAACGGTATCGAGCATTTCCAGTGAAGACTTGGAGAACATGATGTCGACCTTTCAAAAAATTTGATTGATAACCAACAATTTTAGCGTTTTATTTTCTCAAAATCGAAAAATAGAATGGCGAGGTAAATAAATCAGGGTTGGCGCCAACTGATACTGAACAAAAAATGATTAAATAATTTGATTGGTTGAATCATGAAAATATCAAAACTACAGCTTGTTTATCTAGCAGCCCTATCTATGCTCGGCTTTATCGCCACCGATATGTACTTACCTGCCTTCAAAGCGATGGAAATCGACTTTGCTACAGGTCCAGAACAAATCGCACTTTCTCTGACCGTCTTTCTTGTTGGTATGGCTTTTGGTCAGTTGATGTGGGGTCTGGCTTCAGACAAATTTGGTCATCGTAATACCCTAGCCGCAGGTTTAGCGCTGTTTACTGTTGCTTCATTCGGTCTCGCATTCAGTGAGCAAGTATGGCAATTATTAGCACTGCGCTTTGTACAGGCTATCGGTGTATGTGCACCAGCCGTTATTTGGCAAGCGATGGTAATCAAACGCCACTCTAGCCAAAGCCAACAAATCTTTGCCACTATCATGCCGCTTGTAGCACTGTCTCCAGCACTAGCCCCTCAGCTAGGTGTGTTGTTGGCAAACAACTTCGGTTGGCACAGTATTTTTGTTGCATTGACGCTGATGGGCGTACTGCTTGTCGTTGCGACAATGGCGCAAAAAGATGAAAAAGTAGAAGTGAAACAAACCAGTATGTCTTCAGACATAAAATCACTACTAGGTTCTAAAACTTACCTAGGTAATGTGTTTATGTTTGCTACTGCGTCTGCGGCTTTCTTTGCTTACCTAACTGGTATGCCAGAGATCATGTCTCAACTCGGCTATGAAGCAAAAGACATCGGTTTGAGCTTTATCCCACAAACTATTGCTTTCATGGTTGGTGGCTACTTAGGTAAGGTTGGCGTTCGTAAATATGGTGATGAAAAGATTCTGCGTCAGTTGATTGGCCTATTTAGTGTTGCTGCACTGCTTATCTTCGCAGCGTCACAATGGCAATTGACCTCGATCTGGCCAATCCTAGCACCATTCTGTTTGATTGCAGTTGCTAACGGTGCTCTTTACCCAATCGTAGTAAACCGCGCATTAGCAAGTGCTCAGCAAAGTCCAGCGACGGCTGCAGGCCTACAAAACAGTCTACAGATTACCGTGAGCAGCCTATCAAGCGCACTGGTTGCAGCAATGGCGAGCCAAGCGCAAATGGTGACAGGTGTTGCGATTGTGATTTGTATGGGTGGTCTGTGGATGGGTTACATTCTATCTAACCGTGAACTGTCTCAGCACTTCACAACACCTGACAATGCTCGAGTGGTAAGTGAAGACGAGCTTTAAGCTCAGTCTAAAAAACAATAAACAAAGAGCCGCACTATGCGGCTCTTTGTTTTTTTAGGATAGCGATGAATAAGAGCTTACATACTCTTCAAACCCCATTTTTCAGCGGTTTGCTTAAAGAAGCCTTGAGTCTTCTTAAGCTCAACCCAGTGGTTGATGTAGTTAATCCATACTTGATCATCTTGCGGCAAAAGCATCGCAATTGGAGTTGGTTTACGCGGCTCTTTAACTGGAACAATCGCCAACTGTTTAAACTTCTCCACCAGCGTAGCCGCTTCTACGTTTGATGTAACCGATACGTCGGCACGGCGAGCTAGCAATTCTTGGAAGTCACGGGCTGGCGCTTCAATCACAATATGCTGCGCAGATGGAAAGAAATCTTTGACCAACTTCTCTTGAACCGTTCCCAGCGTTGCCGCTACTTTCACATCTGGCTTATCGAAATCAGCCCAATCAGAGAATTTTGCTAGGTCTTTCTTTTGCACCACAGGTACAAACGCTAGATAGAAATACGGTTGGCTATAACCTGCTACTTTTGCACGTGACATGTTCAATGATGCGCTACCAGTAATATCGTATTTGTTGGCCGTAATACCGTTGACCAGTGTTTTCCAATCGGTCGCAACGAATTCCACCTTAACGCCCAGATCTTTAGCAAGCTCAGTGGTGACATCGATATCAAAACCACGATAACTATTGGTCGCAGGATCTTTCATCGTCATCGGGTTCCAATCCCCTGTCGTCCCGACACGCAACACACCTTTATCCAAGATCTCTTGTAGACGACTTTCTGCGTGAGCGACTTGAGTCATCGCAAGCAGACACATTCCTAGCGCAAACAACGTTTTTTTCATTTTCTATTCCCTTAAAAGAATGACGGTAGGAGATATTCCCTTTAATTATTAACCATTAGTACAGCTTCATTGATAACATAGCAGCAACAAAGGAAGTTTTTTAGTCAGTTCAGGGAGTAAATGTGAACTATCGACATCTATGCCTCGTTTCATTGCTTTTTCTCACCGGTTGCTCCGACTACCAATGGGGCTGGTATGTTCTTGATCCATCGACTGAGCAAGGGCTAACAAACATCAAGTTTCTGATCGCCGGTTTTAATGACACGATCCAAGTATCACTGCTAAGTATGCTCTTTGCGATGACGATTGGTTTGATCATTACCCTACCAGCCCTTTCAGACTCTCCAGTGCTCAAGTGGATCAACCGTGTTTATGTGGAAGTGATCCGCTCCATTCCTGTCTTGGTATTGCTGCTTTGGGTATATTACGGAATGCCAACGCTACTCGATGTGTCCCTAAACCACTTTTGGGCAGGTGTGATTGCGCTAACCATTGCAGAGAGTGCCTTTATGGCGGAAGTCTTTAGAGGGGGAATCCAAGCCATCAGTCGTGGACAACACGAAGCAGCGGAGTCACTCGGGTTGAACTACTGGCAAAAAATGCGCTTAGTTATTCTTCCCCAAGCATTTCGCCAAATCTTGCCGCCGCTGGGGAATCAATTCGTTTATATCCTTAAGATGAGTTCGTTGGTCAGCGTGATAGGTTTAAGTGACTTAACGAGACGAGCGAATGAGTTAGTCGTGAATGAGTACTTACCATTAGAGATCTATACATTTCTCGTCTTAGAGTATTTGGTGTTGATTCTTTTGGTCTCTCAAGCGGTGCGCTGGCTAGAGAAGCGCATAGCGATCCCAAGTCACTAAACTCTCTCTTTCACAGCACTAGATACAACAAAGCCGCTCATCTGAGCGGCTTTGGTTTATTTCGGTTAAAGGCTTACTTTTGTTTTACCGGGCGTTGCCAACCGGTAATTTTGCGCTCTTTCGCGCGAGTAATCACAAGCTCACCTTCTGCAACGTCTTTGGTTAATGTCGTACCAGCACCAATCGTTGCACCATCAGCAATCGTCACTGGCGCAACAAGCTGGCTATCTGAGCCAACGAAGACGTCGTTACCAATGATGGTCTTAAACTTGTTCGCACCATCGTAGTTACAAGTGATGGTACCTGCACCGATGTTAGTACGTTGACCGATCTCAGCATCACCTAGGTAAGTCAGATGGTTCGCTTTAGAGCCTTCGCCGATACGTGCGTTTTTCACTTCTACGAAGTTACCTACGTGAGAATCGTTACGCATTTCTGCGCCAGGGCGTAGGCGTGTGAATGGACCAACTGTACATTCTTCACCAACTGTTGCACCTTCAATCACACTGTAAGGACGAACCACCGTGTTATCATCGATTTCACAGTCTTTCAGTACGCAACCAGCACCGATTACGACGTTATCACCCAGTGATACTTTACCTTCGATGATCACGTTTGCATCGATTTCACAATCCATACCGCATTGCAGTTCACCGCGTAGGTCGAAACGTGCTGGATCACGCAGCATTACGCCTTGCTCTAATAGCTTCTGTGCTTGCATTGATTGGAATGCACGCTCAAGACGAGCCAGTTGAGCACGGTCGTTAACGCCTTCTACTTCAATCGCGTTTACTGGGTGCACAGCCTCAACCGCGCGACCTTCATCGTGTGCTGCCGCGATAACGTCTGTTAAGTAGTATTCGCCTTGTGCGTTTTCATTATTTAGACCAGCAAGCCAGCGTTTCAGGTCACCACCTGTCGCCACCAGCACACCGGTATTACATTCTTTGATGAGCTTCTGCTCTTCTGTTGCGTCTTTTTGCTCGACGATCGCCACTACTGGACCATTTTTGCGAATGATACGACCGTAACCCATTGGGTTGTCTAGCATCACTGTTAGTAGTGCAATACCGCCTGTTGGTTGTGCATCTAATAGGTTTTCAATCGTTTCAGCTGAAATCAGTGGAACATCACCGTAAAGCACCAGTACTTTTTCATCGTCTTCAAACTTCGGAGACGCTTGATCAACCGCGTGACCTGTACCTAGTTGCTCCGCTTGCAGTACCCAATTAACCGGCTCTTCTGCTAGCGTTTGCTGCATTTGATCACCACCGTGACCATATACTAGGTGGATGTTTTGTGCACCAAGACCTGTACATGTATCGATAACATGTTTTGCCATTGGCTTCCCTGCCAAAGTGTGTAGCACTTTAGGCATGTTTGAATACATACGGGTACCTTTACCCGCAGCAAGGATCACAGCACTGAATTTCATTAATAACCTATTGACGTTCTATTTTAATTGGGCGTTATTTTAAACACCTTGGAAGGATTAGTTAATGGTGAGATGTAAATTTCCAACTAAAATTAATCAAAAAGGCGACCAATTGGCCGCCTTTTTTCATGCAACGTTGCTAATTGAGCTTAGCGACGCTTTTTGGTCAGCTCGATAACTCGTAGCTGAGCAATGGCTTTAGCCAGTTCACTGGCCGCTTGTGCGAAGTCCATGTCACCATGCTGATTCTGGATTTGCTCCTCAGCGCGGCGCTTGGCTTCTTCTGCCTTCGCTGCGTCTAGATCTTCACCACGAATCGCAGTATCAGCCAGTACTGTAGCAGTACCAGGCTGAACTTCGACCATACCACCAGAGACATAAATGAACTCTTCGTGGCCGTGCTGTTTCACAATACGCACCATACCAGGCTTAATAGCGGACAGCAGCGGAGTGTGACCGTGGAAAATACCCAGTTCACCTTCGCTACCGGTCACCTGAAACGTTTCTACACGACCAGAGAAAATACGTTTCTCAGCGCTTACTACGTCTAGGTGAAAGGTTATTGGTGCCATATCGCCTCCTAGTTAGCCTTATAGCTTCTTCGCATTCTCGATAGCATCGTCAATCGTACCGCAGTACATGAACGCTTGCTCTGGAATGTCATCGTATTCACCAGCTAGTAGACCTTTGAAGCCACGTAGTGTCTCTTTAAGAGGTACGTAAACGCCTGGGTCACCTGTAAATACTTCCGCTACGTGGTAAGGCTGAGTTAGGAAACGCTCAATCTTACGTGCACGAGATACAACTTGCTTATCTTCTTCAGATAGCTCGTCCATACCTAGAATCGCGATGATATCTTTCAGCTCTTTGTAGCGCTGAAGTGTCTGCTGAACGCCACGAGCTGTGTCGTAGTGCTCTTGACCAACTACTAGTGGGTCTAGCTGACGAGAAGTCGAATCTAGTGGGTCGATCGCTGGGTATAGACCCATAGCTGCGATGTTACGGTTAAGTACAACCGTTGCATCCAAGTGCGCGAACGTTGTTGCTGGAGACGGGTCAGTCAAGTCATCCGCAGGTACGTATACCGCCTGTACAGACGTGATAGAACCTTGCTTAGTTGACGTGATACGCTCCTGTAGTACACCCATCTCTTCTGCAAGAGTTGGCTGGTAACCTACCGCAGAAGGCATACGACCTAGAAGTGCTGATACCTCAGTACCTGCAAGCGTGTAACGGTAGATGTTATCAACGAACAGAAGTACGTCACGACCTTCGTCACGGAAACGTTCTGCCATTGTTAGGCCAGTCAGTGCAACACGTAGACGGTTACCTGGTGGCTCGTTCATCTGACCGTAAACCATCGCTACTTTAGATTCTTCAGGCTTCTCAACGTTTACAACGCCCGCTTCCTGCATCTCGAAGTAGAAATCGTTACCTTCACGAGTACGTTCACCAACACCAGCAAATACTGATAGACCTGAGTGTTGAAGTGCGATGTTGTTGATAAGTTCCATCATGTTAACGGTCTTACCTACACCTGCACCACCGAATAGACCGATTTTACCACCCTTAGCGAATGGACAAACCAAGTCGATTACTTTAACACCAGTTTCTAGAAGTGCTGTTTCGTTTGATTGCTCTTCGTAGCTTGGTGCTTCACGGTGAATAGAGTAAACCTCTTCTGCACCGATCTCACCACGCTCATCAATCGCGTCACCTAGGACGTTCATGATACGACCTAGAGTTTTAGTACCTACTGGTACTGAAATTGGAGCGCCAGTGTTAACCACTTCAACGCCACGACGTAAACCATCAGAGCTACCCATTACGATACAACGAACTACGCCACCGCCTAGCTGTTGTTGAACCTCAAGAACTAGACGCTCTTTAGATTCTGTAACGTTTAGAGCGTCATATACACTTGGTACTTCGCTCTGTGGGAACTCTACGTCGACTACCGCACCGATGATCTGTACGATCTTACCTGTAGCCATCGTTAATCCTCTAAACTATTTCGTTTTACCTAAGCTTAAACCGCAGATGCACCACCAACGATTTCCGATAGTTCTTGTGTGATCGCAGCCTGACGGGCTTTGTTGTACACAAGTTCTAAATCTTCAATCAAGTTGGTTGCGTTATCCGTTGCAGCCTTCATCGCAATCATTCGAGCCGCTTGCTCACAAGCAAGGTTCTCAACCACACCTTGGTATACCTGAGACTCTACGTAACGCACTAGAAGTGTGTCTAATAGAGGTTTTGGCTCAGGCTCATAGATGTAGTCCCATGAGTGCTCACGCTGCATCTCTTCGCTGTCCGATTTAGGCAAAGGTAGCAATTGATCGATCGTTGGTTGCTGAATCATAGTGTTCACAAACTTGTTGAACACCACATATAGACGATCCAGTTCACCTTCATCGTATTTCTTAAGCATTACGCCAACAGAACCGATTAGGTCTTCTAGGCTTGGGCTATCACCCAGACCAGAAACCTGTGCCGCAACTTTTGCGCCACCATGTTTGAAGAAAGCTGTTGCTTTTGAACCAATTACAGCCAGTTCAACTTCAGCACCTTTCTCTTTCCATGATTGCATGTCTGTAACGGCTTTTTTGAACACGTTAATGTTCAAACCACCACACAGACCACGGTCTGTCGAAACGATGATGTAACCAACACGTTTAGCTTCACGCTCTTCTAGGTACGGATGACGGTACTCTAGATTTGCATTAGCCACATGACCGATCACTTTACGCATTGTTTCAGCGTATGGACGAGAAGCTTCCATTGCGTCTTGAGAACGACGCATTTTTGAAGCTGCTACCATTTCCATCGCTTTCGTAATTTTCTGAGTGCTTTTAACACTACCGATTTTATTACGTATCTCTTTTGCGCCGGCCATCGTTACTCTCCGTTAGTTGGTGGCAGAAGCTGCCACCGACCTAATTACCAAGTTTGGGTTGCTACGAAGTCGTCAGTCAGTTTCTTCAACTGAGCTTCAACTTCATCGTTGTATGCACCCGTCTTGTCGATCTCAGCTGCGAATTCAGCGTATTGACCGCGAGCGTACGATAGTAGAGACGCTTCGAAATCTAGCAGTTTGCTTAGTTCAACATCTGCTAAATAGCCGCGCTCTGCCGCGAAGATTACTAGTGCTTGGTCAAATACAGACATTGGAGCGTACTGCTTCTGCTTCATTAGTTCTGTAACTTTTTGACCATGGTCTAGCTGTTTCTTCGTCGCTTCATCAAGGTCAGACGAGAACTGTGCGAATGCCGCTAGTTCACGGTACTGAGCTAGTGCAGTACGGATACCGCCAGATAGCTTCTTGATGATTTTCGTCTGAGCTGAACCACCTACACGAGATACTGAGATACCTGGGTCAACCGCTGGACGTACGCCCGCGTTGAATAGCTCAGTTTGTAGGAAGATCTGACCATCGGTAATCGAGATTACGTTAGTCGGTACGAATGCTGAAACGTCACCTGCTTGAGTTTCGATGATAGGAAGAGCAGTTAGAGAACCAGTCTTACCTTTCACTTCACCGTTAGTGAAACGCTCTACGTACTCTTCGTTTACACGAGCTGCACGCTCTAGTAGACGCGAGTGTAGGTAGAATACGTCACCTGGGAATGCCTCACGGCCTGGTGGACGTTTTAGTAGTAGAGAGATCTGACGGTAAGCTACCGCTTGCTTAGATAGATCATCGTAAACAATCAGTGCGTCTTCACCGCGATCGCGGAAGTATTCACCCATCGCACAACCTGCGTATGGCGCTAGGTATTGTAGCGCTGCAGATTCAGAAGCCGATGCAACAACAACGATAGTGTTAGCTAGCGCGCCGTGCTCTTCTAGTTTGCGAACTACGTTAGCGATAGTCGATGCTTTCTGACCGATTGCTACGTAGATTGAGAAAATACCAGAGTCTTTCTGGTTGATAATCGCGTCGATCGCCATTGCTGTTTTACCAGTCTGACGGTCACCGATTACAAGCTCACGCTGACCACGACCGATTGGGATCATTGAGTCAACTGATTTGTAGCCAGTTTGTACAGGTTGGTCTACCGATTTACGGTCGATTACACCTGGTGCGATTACTTCTACAGGCGAAGTCAATTTAGCTTCGATTGGACCTTTACCATCGATAGGCTCACCTAGTGTGTTCACTACGCGACCTAGAAGTTCTGGACCAACTGGCACTTCAAGAATGCGGCCAGTACCTGTAACTTTCATGCCTTCCTTAAGGTCAGCATATGGGCCCATTACTACCGCACCAACCGAGTCACGCTCAAGGTTAAGTGCTAGTGCATAACGGCCACCCGGTAATTCAATCATTTCACCTTGCATCACGTCCGCTAGGCCGTGGATGCGGATGATACCATCGCTTACCGATACGATAGTACCCTCGTTGCGAGCTTCACTAACAACGTCGAAAGATTCGATACGCTGTTTGATTAGATCGCTAATTTCCGTGGAATTAAGTTGCATGCTCCAATCCCCATTAAGACTGCAATGCATCGCTCAGGCGGTTCAAACGACCTCGCGCTGAGTCATCGATGACTAGGTCTCCGGCTCGAATAATAACCCCACCAAGTAGGGTCTCATCTACGCTGCAATTCAGCTTCACTTTGCGTTCAAGACGCACTTCAAGTTTGCTGCCAATGTTTGCTAGCTGTTCATCAGAAAGTTCGCTTGCTGAAATGACTTCAACATCGATTTCTTTCTCATGTTCTTTCTTCAATAAGAAGAATTGCTCACAAACATCTGGAAGGGCCGTTAGACGACCATTCTCAGCCATAACCTTAATCAGGTTTTGACCGTGTGCATCAACTTGTTCACCACAAACTGCAACAAAAATCTCCGCCAACTTGTCAGCAGAGACAGAACCCGTTAGAAGTTCATTCATTTGTTCGTTTTTGGCAACTTCAGTAGCGAAAGACAACATTTGGCCCCATTGGTCCAATTGGTCTTTGTCTACAGCAAAGTCAAAAGCTGCTTTAGCATAGGGGCGTGCGATTGTAGTCATATCAGACATATGCGCCCCCAGACTTAAAGTTTTGCAGTAATGTTGTCGAGAATATCTTTCTGAGCGTCTTTATCGATAGTACGCTCAAGGATTTTCTCGGCACCAGCTACAGCCAGAGTAGCAACTTGTTTGCGCAGCTCATCGCGTGCACGATTACGTTCAGCTTCAAGTTCTGCTTCCGCTTGCGCTAGGATTTTCTGGCGTTCTGCCTGAGCTTCCTCGCGAGCTTCATCAATAATTTGAGACTTACGCTTGTTCGCTTGGTCGATGATCTCAGTTGCTGTGCGCTTCGCTTCTTTCATCTGATCAGAAGCGTTGGCTTGTGCTAGATCCAAGTCTTTTGCAGCACGTTCTGCTGCTTGAAGACCGTCAGCAATTTTCTTCTGACGTTCTTCGATCGCTTGCATCAACGGTGGCCATACATACTTCATGCAGAACCACACAAATAGTGCGAACGAGATTGCTTGACCTAGCAGAGTTGCGTTTATATTCACAACAGCTACTCCCTTTTAAGAATCAACTACAAAAATACAATTAACAGAGTTGTTAATTAGCCTGCTAGTTGACCCACAAATGGGTTTGCGAAAGTGAATAGTAGCGCGATTACGATACCGATCATTGGAACCGCATCAAGTAGACCTGCGATGATGAACATCTTAACTTGTAGCATAGGAGCCATTTCTGGTTGACGTGCTGCACCTTCTAGGAATTTACCACCTAGTAGTGCGAAACCAATCGCTGTACCAAGAGAAGCAAGACCGACGATAATACCTACGGCGATTGCAGAAAAGCTCAGTAAAGTTTCCATTACTATCTCCAATTTATAGTTGTTGGCTTAGTGCCCAAATAAAAAGCTTAAAAAATTAATGATCAGCGTCTTCGTGTGCCATTGACAGGTAAACAATTGTCAACATCATGAATACGAAGGCTTGAATCGTAATAACCAAGATATGGAAGATTGCCCACGGTAGTGAACCCATCCATTGTAAGTACCATGGTAGCATTGCCGCACAAAGAATGAATACAACCTCACCCGCGAACATGTTACCGAATAGACGCATACCAAGAGAAAGAGGTTTCGCTAGTAGCGATACCACTTCGATCAGTAGGTTAAACGGAATCATTAGTGGGTGATTGAATGGATGTAGTGCAAGTTCTTTTGCGAATCCACCTAGACCTTTCACTTTGATGCTGTAGTAAATCATCAATGCGAAAACGCCTAGAGCCATAGCCATGGTGATATTCACATCAGCAGACGGTACAACCTTAAGATAAGGGATACCTAGCCAATGCTCTGCTGGGTAAGGTAAGAAGTCGATCGGGACTAAGTCCATCACGTTCATCAAAAATACCCAACAAAAGATAGTCAGTGCTAAAGGCGCGATCAGTGGGTTGCGTCCATGGAACGTGTCTTTGACGTTTTCCGCGACAAATTCAACGATCATTTCTACAGCACACTGAAGCTTACCCGGTACACCCGCTGTTGTTCTCTTCGCTACTTTGTAAAAAATTCCGAGGAAGATTAAACCAGTAAACCAAGAAAAAAACAGGCTATCGATATGTACGTTCCAGAAACTTGCTTCATCCGCTACCAAGCCTAACTTAGCTAAAGAAAGGTTTGATAAGTGGTGGGCAATGTAACCGGACGATGTTAGCGCTTCACCTGGCGCAGCCATAACTCATCCTATTTTTTGTTGTTAATGAATAGCACTGGTGCACAGATATTAATACCTAGTACCAGCAAATAGGTTAGTTTGAGGGGAACAAGTTCCACCTGCATATACATGTAGGCTACGTAGAACAACACAACCGTGATGAGGATTTTCAGAACTTCGCCTGTATAGAAAGACGCCGCGATACGCTTGGCAGCGCGAGCCCCACTAAACATAAAAGCACATAGCGCAAAGACAGCATTGGCAACAACAAAGATGCCTCCACCTACCAGCGCTGAAATTCCCCATTCAGGATTCACGGCTATCGCCATTCCTGCAGCCACAAAAATAACCGCGCCAGACTGGATCATTAACAATTGCTTTGCGAGCTCTCGTCCTGGTCTAGCTAACGCAGCTACCATGTATTCGTACCTCTAGTAATATCCACTTTGCACTAAACTCTCTGTGCAGGGAAATTGGCGAAAATTATACGGTGCGAACAATTGAATGCAATTATATTGCATCAAAAACTTACAGTTTTGTTTACAATCCGACAACTTTCACACAAAATTCGATTATTTTAATTAATTGACCTAAATCAATTATCTCATTTAGGCCTCTAGCTTGGCAATCAGTTGATCCAATTTGTGAGGCTCATCAAGACTTATCGTCACTTTCGCTTTGCCGTTTGCAGAACGGACCAAAGAAACCTTAGCATCAAGCAGTTGACTCAATTTATGCGACATTTGCTCCGCTTCGGTATCTTCTTGTTGAGCTTTTTGCTCATTTTGTGGGGCTAAGCACTTTTTTACTAACTGTTCGGTTTGGCGAACGGTCATTTGCTTCTTAGCCACTTGTTGAGCCACTTCAACCTGCTGCTCGCCTTCCAAGGCTAACAGAGCTCGAGCATGACCCATTTCTAATTTTTTGTCTGCAACCAGACCTTTTACATCAATTTCTAACTGATTTAGACGTAATAGGTTACTTACTGTGGTTCTTGATTTACCAATCACATCGGCTACTTGCTGATGCGTTAGCGTGAATTCATCCTGTAGACGCTCAAGCGCTTGAGCTTCTTCAATCACATTCAAATCTTCACGTTGAATGTTCTCGATAAGAGCCATCGCAATAGCGGCACGGTCTTCGACCTTTTTCACCAAACAAGGTACTCGTTTTAGACCGGCTTGCTTTGCTGCGCGCCAACGGCGTTCACCAGCGATGATTTCAAACTGACCACTTGCAACTTGGCGAACCACGATCGGCTGAATGATGCCTTGCGATTGAATTGAAGCTGCGAGTTCTTCTAGCGCTTCTGGCGCCATATCTTTACGCGGTTGGTAAACACCTGGCTGCAATTGACCAATCGCCAAATCAGTCAGTTCACCGTCTGCCGATAATGCTTGGCTTTGCGATGCAATGTGCTGTTTTTCACGAGCCAACGAACTGGTCGACAACAACGCATCCAGTCCTTTTCCTAGACCACGCTTAGACATAGGAGGAATTCCTTAGGTTAGAGAGTTAAACTGGGATTTCTTCGCGGCGGAGCATTTCGCCCGCTAGAGCAAGATACGCTTTGGCGCCCGCAGAGTACTTGTCATAGTACATTGCAGGTTTACCGTGGCTCGGCGCTTCGGCCAAACGCACATTACGTGGGATCACAGTACGGTAAACTTTACTACCAAAGTGTTTTTTAAGTTGATCGGATACTTCATTAGACAGGCGGTTACGTGGATCGTACATGGTACGCAGTAAACCTTCGATTTTGAGGTTTTCATTGACCACGGCCGCTAACTTGCTGATTGTATCCATAAGAGCAGTTAAACCTTCTAACGCAAAGTATTCACATTGCATCGGCACCAGCACAGAGTCGGCTGCGGCCATAGCATTGATTGTAAGAAGGTTTAGAGAAGGAGGACAATCAATAAAGATGAAATCATAGTTATCGCGAACTGACGCAAGGGCGTTTTTCAGACGCACCTCGCGCGCGAATACTTCCATCAGTTTGATTTCTGCAGCAGTGACGTCGCCGTTCGCTGCAATCAGATCGTATTTCCCTGTGGTTTCAGTACAAACCACTTGATCAAACGGGGTATCTTCAACCAGAAGATCATACGCCGTCGCGTCAACCATGTACTTGTCGACGCCACTGGCCATCGTAGCATTGCCTTGAGGGTCGAGATCGATCACCAAAACCTTGCGCTTTGTTGCCGCCATCGAAGCTGCTAAGTTAATGCACGTTGTTGTTTTGCCGACCCCACCTTTCTGGTTGGCGATTGCTACAATTTTACCCACGATTACCTCGCTAATTTTCCTTGCGCGATAAGATTACTAGATGACGATCACCTTCCAACTCAGGAACAGCTAAAGATATGATCTCCGTCACACTACACCATTCAGGAAGCAGATCTATTTCATCTTTAGGGTGAAGACCTTTCAAAGCCAAGAACACCCCAGAATCTTGTTTAGGCAGATGATGACACCATTCCACCATGTCCGTCATTGAAGCAAAAGCTCGACTCAAAACGCCATCAAATTTTTCTTCTGGCTGGAATTCTTCGACGCGACTTTGAATTGCCGTCACATTTTTCAGCCCTAGCGTGTGCACAACTTGCTTGATAAAGCGGATGCGTTTGCCAAGGCTATCGAGCAAGAAGAAGGTCTTCTCTGGATTCATGATCGCCAATGGAATTCCTGGCAAACCTGGTCCTGTGCCAACATCGATAAAACGCTCACCTGGTAAGTGAGTGCTAACGACGATGCTATCAAGGATATGTTTCACTAGCATCTCAAGTGGGTCACGAACCGACGTTAGGTTGTATGCTTTGTTCCACTTGTCGAGCAGTTCGACGTAACCGACTAACTGCTCGCGTTGTTTTTCAGACACTTCCAAATCAGTTTGGGCGATCAGAGCATCCAATCTTGTGCGTAAAGCGCTCATTACTCTTCCTCACCTTTTTTCAGCAAGCCGTGCTTCTTCAGGTGAACAAGCAGAATCGAAATCGCAGCCGGCGTAATACCAGAAATACGTGATGCAATACCGATGCTTTCTGGTTTCGCTTCTGTCAGCTTAGCGACTACTTCGTTGGATAGACCTTTCACGTCTTTGTAATCCAAATCCGCAGGGAGCTTAGTGTGCTCATGGCGCAGTGATTTTTCGATCTCTTCTTGCTGACGCTTGATGTAACCATCGTACTTGACTTGAATTTCAACTTGCTCTGATGCTTGTTGATCTTCTAGAGCAGGAGCAAAAGCATCCAGTTGCGTCAATTGTGAGTATGAGATCTCTGGACGACGAAGAAGATCTTCACCGCTTGCTTCACGTGCCATTGGTGTTTTCAATAGCTTGTTCAGCTCATCGATACCCGCAGAGTTCGGGTTCATCCACGTCGATTTCAGACGTTGACGCTCGGTTTCCATGTTATCGATTTTTTCGTTGAAACGTGCCCAACGAGCATCATCAATCAAACCTAGTTCACGCGCTTTTTCCGTTAAACGTAGATCGGCGTTATCTTCACGCAGCAACAGACGGTATTCAGCACGAGATGTGAACATACGGTACGGTTCTTTGGTCCCCATGGTCGACAAGTCGTCAATCAGCACACCCATGTAAGCTTGGTCACGGCGTGGGCTCCAGCCTTCTTTGCCTTGACTGTGCAAACTTGCGTTCAAGCCTGCCATCAAACCTTGTGCTGCCGCTTCTTCGTAGCCAGTTGTACCGTTGATTTGACCCGCGAAGAACAGACCGCTGATGAACTTGGTCTCGTAAGTTTGCTTCAAATCACGTGGGTCGAAGAAATCGTACTCAATCGCGTAACCTGGGCGAACGATGTGTGCGTTTTCAAAACCTTTCATTGAACGAACGATTTGTACTTGCACGTCAAACGGCAAGCTGGTGGAAATACCATTCGGGTATAACTCGTGCGTGGTTAGGCCTTCTGGCTCAATGAAGATTTGGTGACTGTTTTTATCCGCAAAACGCATCACTTTGTCTTCGATAGACGGGCAGTAGCGCGGACCAATACCTTCGATCACGCCTGCATACATTGGGCTGCGATCAAGGTTATTGCGGATCACATCATGAGTTTGCTCATTGGTGTGAGTAATAAAACATGGGATTTGACGCGGCTGATGCTCACGTTTACCCATGAATGAGAATACTGGTGTTGGGTTGTCACCGTGCTGTGCTTCTAACACAGAGAAATCGACACTGCGAGCATCGATACGTGGTGGTGTACCCGTTTTCAGACGATCCACACGGAATGGAAGTTCACGTAATCGATCCGCCAATGCGATCGATGGTGGATCCCCAGCGCGACCACCTGAAGAGCTTTCCATACCAATGTGGATCTTACCGCCAAGGAATGTACCTACGGTTAAAACCACAGCTTTTGCATGGAATTTCAGACCCATTTGAGTCACAACGCCAACCACACGATCTTGGTCAACAATCAGATCATCAACCGATTGTTGGAACAGAGTTAGGTTTGGAGCGTTTTCTAGCGCGTTGCGTACGTACGCCTTGTACAATGCACGGTCAGCCTGCGCGCGAGTTGCACGAACTGCTGGACCTTTAGAGGCATTTAGCGTTCGGAATTGAATACCCGCATGGTCAATGGCTTCTGCCATCAGACCGCCCATAGCATCCACTTCTTTTACTAAGTGACCTTTACCGATACCACCAATCGCCGGATTACATGACATCTGGCCTAATGTATCGATGTTATGGGTAAGAAGGAGTGTTTTTTGTCCTGTGCGTGCAGATGCGAGCGCGGCTTCCGTTCCTGCGTGTCCGCCACCGACAACAATGACGTCAAAGTTTTCGTGATAAAGCATGAACTGACCTCAGGTATTCAAAGGATTTAATGGACAGATAAAAAAGAGCGGTATTTTACCTTTTTTCTCTGTGAGAGAGAATCGTTTTCTCGCTTTTCAAATTTTAGTCCCTAAGACTATATATATAAGATCTATATATATGATCTTTTATTGGATCTATTATTAGGATCGACCGTTTCTGTGGATAACTAGAAAATGATCAACAAGATCATGGATCTTCTTTGGATCACATCTTGTGATCATGACTTGATCAGATCGAGGATTTCCTGAGATCAAAATGCGGGGTTATGCACAGGGGGTAAAACGGATCAAAGTTGTTATTGGGATAACTAAAGGAAAGTCACCGGATCTTACCTTACTTATCCACAGCGAGTTTGGGTGTTTTTTGAGCGGTTGAACAAAAAGTTTTGTGGGAAGTTATTCACAAAGAGGAGAAACAGAGCCGCGATGCGACTCTGTAAGAGAGGTATTAAGCGGTAAAGCGTGCCAGATTCTCCTTCAACCACACCTCTGCGGCGTCTTCAGGTACATCATGGCTGAGTACATCAATCTTCAAGCAGTCTGTGATAGGCGTTGCACCAATGTCTTCTAACAGGTCATAAGCATGCTGACCTGCAGCGCAGAATGTATCGTAGCTTGAATCTCCAATCGCAATCACCGCGAACTTCACATCGGCCATCTTAGGCGGTGTGTTTTGTAATGCAGCAATAAAAGGTTGGATATTATCTGGGTATTCACCTGCGCCGTGAGTTGAAGTGATCACTAGCCAAGTGCCTTGGTTCCCGATCGATGACAACTCTGGTTGGTTGTGGATCGTCGTTTCTAAACCGTTTTCATTGAGCAGATCACTCAGGTGATCACCTACGTATTCTGCGCCACCTAACGTACTACCTGTAATAATGTGGATCATGTGTCTTCCTTTATTGAGCCATACTCACGCCTTGGGTAACCACTGTGCGTCAGTACAAAAAGAAACGCGGCGTTAAACTTATGCTTAACACCGCGCGTTTTGATTATTTACCGATACAGAATGAGGAGAAGATTCTGCCGAGGAGGTCATCAGAGTTGAACTCGCCAGTAATCTCATTCAAGTGCTGCTGAGTAATACGCAGCTCTTCTGCCAAGATTTCCCCCGCCATATAGCCTTCAAGCTGTTCTTGGCCGATTTGAAGATGCTGAGCAGCACGTTCTAGCGCATCTAGGTGACGACGACGAGCCATAAAGCCGCCTTCGGTATTGCCTGAGAAGCCCATGCACTCTTTTAAGTGAGTACGTAAAGCATCCACACCTGCGCCGGTTTTTGCAGAAAGGCGAATCAGTGTCGGATCGTTTACATGGCAGATCCCCATATCTTCGCCCGTTTGATCCGCTTTGTTGCGGATCACCGTCATGCCAATACTGTTTGGCAAGCGATCAACGAAGTCTGGCCAAATGTCTTTTGGATCCGTTGCGTCAGTTGTGGTGCCATCAACCATAAACAGAACACGGTCTGCTTGGGCGATTTCATCCCATGCACGCTCGATACCGATTTTCTCTACTTCATCAGAAGCATCACGCAGACCAGCGGTATCGATGATGTGTAAAGGCATACCGTCGATATGGATGTGTTCACGCAATACGTCACGCGTAGTACCGGCGATATCTGTAACGATAGCGGATTCTTTGCCAGATAGAGCGTTCAATAGGCTTGATTTACCAGCATTAGGTCGGCCTGCAATCACGACTTTCATGCCTTCACGCATGATCGCGCCTTGGTTGGCTTCTTTACGTACTGCATCGAGGTTATCGATGATTGTTTGTAGGTCACCAGACACTTTACCATCGGCCAAAAAGTCGATTTCTTCTTCTGGAAAGTCAATGGCCGCTTCCACATAGATACGCAAGTGGATCAGAGATTCCACCAGCGTTTGGATGCGTTGTGAGAACTGGCCTTGCAATGATTGCAGTGCTGATTTTGCTGCTTCTTCTGAGCTGGCATCAATCAGGTCGGCAATCGCTTCTGCTTGAGTTAGGTCCATCTTGTCGTTTAAGAAGGCGCGTTCTGAGAACTCACCAGGTCGAGCGGCACGTACGCCGTCGATACCCAAGATACGCTTAATCAGCATATCCATTACCACAGGGCCACCGTGGCCTTGCAGTTCAAGTACGTCTTCGCCTGTAAACGAATGTGGGTTAGGGAAGTACAGGGCAATGCCTTGGTCTAGCACGGTGCCATCTTCCGCTTGAAATGGCAGATACTCTGCGTAGCGAGGCTTTAGCGTCTTACCTGTGACTTCTAGCGCCACTTGATTGGCCTTAGGGCCAGAAACACGAATAATGCCGACACCACCACGACCGGGTGCGGTAGCCTGAGCGACAATCGTATCTGTAGTCATAATCTTGCCTTTTGAGCTGGGCTATAGGGTTTACACCCCTAGGGAGCCAGAACCAATTAATTAGCTGAATTGTAATCAGCCAAAAACAAAAAGGCGACCTTTTGGCCGCCTTTCTTATGCTTTTCTATCAAGGTTACTTAGTGTGTAAGCCTTTTTTCTCCAGCGCTTTGTAAATCAACGTTTGCTGGATAAGCGTAACGATGTTCGACACCAACCAGTATAGAACTAGGCCTGATGGGAAGAACAAGAAGAAGAAGGTAAACATAACCGGCATAAAGGTCATGATCTTCTGCTGCATTGGATCCGTTACTGTTGTTGGGCTCATCTTCTGGATTAGGAACATTGACGCACCCATCAGTAGAGGCAGGATGTAGTAAGGGTCCTGCGCTGAAAGGTCATGAATCCAACCGAAGAATGGAGAGTGACGTAGCTCAACCGATTCCATTAGTGCCCAGTAAAGCGCGATGAAGATAGGCATCTGTAGGATAAGAGGTAGACAGCCACCCAGTGGGTTCACTTTCTCTTTCTTGTACAGTTCCATCATTTCTTGGCTCATGCGCTGACGGTCATCACCGATGCGCTCACGCATAGCTTGCAGCTTAGGCTGTAGCATACGCATTTTCGCCATAGACGTGTATTGCGCTTTCGTTAGTGGGTACATTGCACCACGAACGATGAAGGTCAAACAGATGATTGCCACACCCCAGTTACCCACGAAGCTTTGGATGAAAGCAAGCAATGAGTGAAGTGGTTTAGCGATGAACCATAGCCAGCCGTAGTCCACTACTAGGTCTAGGTTTGGTGCTACTGCAGCCATTTCTTTTTGTAGCTTAGGACCAACCCATAGTGTTGCTTCAAACTTCGCTTGGTCACCCGTTGCGATAGTTTTGTTTGGCATACGTACGCCGATGTCACCTAGGTTACCAATCACGCGAGTGTACAGGTTAGTACCTGGTTCGTTGCGTGGGATCCAAGCTGCAGCGAAGTAGTGTTGGATCATTGCTGCCCAACCTTGGCCATCTGCTAGGTTGATAGACAGGTTACGATCCTGCATATCTTCAAAGCTGTATTTCTTGTAACGAACGTCTTCTGTTGAGTAAGCACCGCCACGGTAAGTCGGCATTGTGATGCTACCACCAGCGTCCATTAGGTTTTGACGCAAGTGAGCGTACATACCAAATGTTGCGTTGTTACCAGAGTTGTTCACAACATCGTATTCCACGTTCAGCGCGTAGCTGCCACGTTTGAATACGTAAGTTTTGATGTATTCGATACCGTTTGCAGTGAATGTCATTGGAACGCGTAGTTCGTCTTGACCGTCAGCT
The DNA here is from genome assembly GCF_051122595.1 of Vibrio sp. K4. Taxonomy (NCBI): domain Bacteria; kingdom Pseudomonadati; phylum Pseudomonadota; class Gammaproteobacteria; order Vibrionales; family Vibrionaceae; genus Vibrio; species Vibrio sp. K4. Next base: position 3,403,674 of record NZ_CP178577.1, on the reverse strand, counting down.
AGAGTAAAGCTGTCTGCGCTCACGTTGTAGTGAGGACGGTTAGTGCTGCTAAGGTCGATACCTTGAGGACCCACTAGACCGCTTTGTGCGATGAACTGGTGGCCTTTAGTGTCTTTTAGCAGAACGAATGGGTCTGATGAATCAAGTTCAGCAGCGTATTTGTTCAGGTCGGCATGTACCACATCGCCACCAACGGTGTCGATCGACAGAGTTAAAACATCAGTCGTTACTGTGATAGTTTTTGCAGAAGCTTGCTGTTGGCCAGGAACTGGATCCAAGTCATCAGCAAAAGATGGTGCAGGTAGAGTACTGCTTGATTGAGCCTGTTCAACCGCTTGAGGTGCTGGATTCTTTGCTACTTGCCATTGTTGAAACAGCAAGAAAGAAACCAGTGCCAGAGCGATAAGCAGGATATTACGTTGAGAATCCATCGTTAGTTATCTCTGTCTTGTTTTTGGACTGGTGGAACGGGGTCATACCCCCCTTCATTCAAAGGGTGGCATTTTAATAGACGTTTGCCTGATAACCAACATCCTTTTACAAAACCGTGAGCTCTCAAAGCTTCTAGCGCGTAAGTGGAACAAGTTGGAGTGAACCGGCAACGAGGACCAATCAGAGGGCTGATAAACCAGCGATATAGATTAATGAGCCCAATGGCTATCCACGTGAAGGGCGAGACAGGCGATGCCATAGCTTATCAAACAACTTAAATAATTCCTCATTGCTTAAATCTTGCGCGCTTTTCTTCGCAATCACAACAAAATCTTTATTTGGAAGTTGATGTTGATTGTTACGAAAGCTTTCACGAGCCAAACGCTTAAAGCGGTTACGACCAACAGCAGTTTTGATTTGCTTTTTCGGAACAGCTAAACCTAATCGAGGATGAGAAAGTTTGTTATTGCGTGCAATGATGGTGAAATGAGGCGAGCCAGCTCGATGAGCTTGCTGGAAGACGTTTTGATAATGCTCGGGAGTTAACAAGCGTAACTCCCGATTAAACGCGTACGTGTTCAAAATAAACTAGCGATTATTTTGATAGGCGCGCACGGCCTTTTGCACGACGTGCGTTGATAACTTTACGACCGTTCTTAGTTGCCATGCGAGCACGGAAGCCGTGAGTACGCTTGCGCTTTAGAACTGTAGGTTGAAAAGTGCGTTTCATGATAATTACCTTTACTGATCAGTAGTTTTAGGTTCTTGTTAAACCCGGCGTGGGCATTTTGCTTTCTTTATATAAAGAAGCTCTTTATTAAAGAAGAACAACCGACGCCTCTCAACAAAGAGGCGGAATTGTAATCACACTCACATAATGTGTCAATGACTCATGAGTACGAAATTCCGGCCGGGCGATTATACGTAGTGTGAGTAAAATCTCAAGGATCGATTGATCTTGATGCTTGATCTTTACTCTATTCCAACTTGATTAAGGAATTTTTTCAAACGAGGATCTTGTGGATTATCGAAGATATCTTGTGGAGAACCTTGTTCAACGATGTTGCCTTCAGCCATAAAGATCACTCTATCCGCCACTTCTTTGGCAAACAGCATCTCGTGCGTGACCACTAACATGGTTTGATGTTGATTGGCTAACTTCTTCATTAATGAGAGAACTTCTCCAACCCATTCCGGGTCCAACGCTGAAGTTGGCTCATCAAAAAGCAGCAATTCCGGTTGCAGCGCCATCGCACGGCCGATACCCACACGTTGTTGTTGGCCACCAGACAGAGCCGCTGGATAACTTTCCCCTTTATCGCCAAGGCCGATGTCATCCAGAATTTCTTGAGCACGCTTGAGAGCGTCTTCTTTTTTCCAACCGCGTACTGTGATCAAGCCTTCTGCGATGTTCTGACGCGCGTTCATATGAGCAAATAGGGCATAGTTTTGAAAAACAAACCCAGTTCGGCGGCGTAGAGCCAATACTTCGGCTTTAGTATGCTTTTGTGTATCGACGGAGATGTCATCGATGGTAATGCGACCTTCATCCGCTTGTTCTAAGAAGTTAACTGTGCGCAATAGGGTCGATTTACCCGTGCCACTTGAGCCAATAATAACGATGATCTCACCTTGTTTGATATCGAGATCAATACCTTTGAGGACTTCTGTTTCGCCAAAGCGTTTGTGGATATTTTCTAATTTGATCATCGTACGTACGCCTTATTCAATTTCGCCTCTGCCCAAATTTGTACTCGAGTCAGAATCACTACCACACCCCAGTAAATAAGAGCGACGGCAAGGAAAGCTTCGAAGAAGCGGAAGCTAGAAGAGGCTTCCATTTGCGCTTTAGCCATGATTTCAGCCACACCCAGTGTGAAGGCGAGGGAAGTGGACTTAATCATATCGATGAAATAGTTCATAAGAGAAGGCAGTGCGACGCGCGTTGCTTGTGGCAAAATCACCCGACGCATTGCTTGAGGTGTCGTCATCCCCACTGACAAGCTCGCTTCCATCTGACTGCGATCGATACCAATGATGGCGGCACGAATACTCTCTGCCATATAAGCGGCAAAGTGGAGCGTTAAGCCAATCACTGCCGCGGAAAAGGCATCAATGCCCACCATGAATGGGAAGATTTGCGGTAAGCCGTAGTAGAGCAAAAACAGTTGTACCAAAAGCGGAGTACCGCGGAAGAAGCTGATGTAAAGTTGGCTCAATTGGTCGAGAACTGGCAGCTTAAATACGCGAATGTTCGCTAAAATAACGGCTAGAATCAGTGAAAAGACCAATCCCCATGTGGCCATTTCCATGGTTGTGCCAAGATACTTGAGCAGTATCGGCAGCAGTTCCAACATGTAATTAAAATCAAATCCCATACGGCTTACCTTGAGAAAAGAAAAGGTGGAATACGAAGTTCCACCTTGTCATTGAGTTAAAAAAGGACGCGAGATAAAGCTCTGCGTCCTAAAAGAAGAGAAGTTTTACTTAGTGATGTCGGCACCAAACCATTTCACAGAAATCTTCTCTACTGTTCCGTCGGCACGCATCTCTTCAAGTGCTTTATTCACTTCTGCCTGTAGCTTACGACCTTTTTCGTTATCAACGAATGGCCAAGCGTTTTGAATCGTTTCAAATGGTTCACCCGCAAGTTGTAGCGGTAGACCGGTTTTCTTAATCAGTTCTAATGCAGACAGACGATCCATAACGAACGCATCAGCACGGCCTAGCGCTACATCGTGCTCAATACCAGTATCGTAAGTCTTGATGTTGATCTTGCCGTCTTTGTCGTAGCTGCGAAGCAACTGCTCAAAGTTAGAGCCTAGGTTAACCGCAACGGTTTTGCCTGCTAGATCTTCCACACCTTGAATACTGTCGTTGCCTTTACGTACCGTGATTTGTGCACCATCTACCACGTATGGGGCTGCAAATAGGTATTTCGCTTTACGTGCGTCTGTCATGGTGATCTGGTTTGAGATGGTATCAATACGGCCTGTCTCTAGAAGGCCAAACAAACCAGAAAAGTTCGCTGTTACGTATTCGATCTTGTAATCGTTACGTTTACCGATCTCATCCCACATATCCACTTCAAAGCCTTGCAGCTTATCTTGCTTCACAAAGGTGAATGGGAAGTAACGGCCAGACATGCCTACTTTTACTTCAGTAGCGGCTTGAACGGTCGCGGCAGACAAAGCGATGGCTGCAACGGCAACCTTAATCCAGTTTTTCATAATACATCTCCATACTTTTATGGTTGGAAATACTACTGTCAGTTAGCTCAATTAAAGAAATAACCAAGTGCAATAACCTAGACCTCAGAGTAATAAGATCTTATTTGGTATAGATAGTAGCCAAGATATAGGGATAAATGATGAAAAAACGATCGGAAAGAGCAGAAATGACGATCGAAAAAAATCGATGAACCAAAATTAATTCACAGAGTTATCACCAATTGCTCGATCTAGCTGATTTTGCCCAAATGTGGATCAATGTGTGGGCAAATTTGGGGCAAGATGTGTTGATCTCGCTTAGTTGGGCGAAATAATTGTGAATAACTTAGATCTTATTCACTGGATCGTCGATCAATTGCTGGCGATCTTGGTTATCAACAGGTAAAATTGCCAGTCTTTTCCGATAATTCAAATACTCAGTGGGGGCACCGTGTCATCTTCGCTTTGGTTGCAATGTTTGCAGCAGCTTCAAGAAGAGCTACCAGCTACAGAATTCAGCATGTGGGTTCGTCCGTTACAAGCGGAGCTCAATGACAATACTCTCACTCTGTTCGCTCCAAACCGCTTTGTTTTGGATTGGGTTCGCGACAAGTACCTGAACAGCATCAATCGTCTACTGCAGGAATACTGCGGTAACGACGTCCCTAGCTTACGCTTTGAAGTGGGCAGTCGCCCAGTTGCAGCTCCTAAGCCGGCACCGACACGTACGCCAGCTGATGTGGCTGCTGAATCTTCAGCACCAGCGCAATTGCAAGCTCGTAAACCTGTGCATAAAACGTGGGATGACGACGCTCAAGCGATCGCGAACATCAACCACCGCTCAAACGTGAACCCAAAACACAAGTTCAACAACTTCGTGGAAGGTAAGTCGAACCAATTAGGTTTGGCTGCAGCACGTCAGGTTTCAGATAATCCAGGCGCAGCCTACAACCCGTTGTTCCTTTACGGTGGCACGGGCTTAGGTAAAACGCACTTGTTGCATGCTGTGGGCAACGCGATTGTGGATAACAAGCCAAACGCGAAAGTGGTGTACATGCACTCTGAGCGTTTTGTTCAAGACATGGTAAAAGCACTGCAAAACAATGCGATTGAAGAATTCAAACGTTACTACCGCAGTGTTGATGCGCTTCTTATCGATGACATTCAGTTCTTTGCTAATAAAGAGCGTTCACAGGAAGAATTCTTCCATACCTTCAACGCGTTATTGGAAGGTAACCAACAGATCATTCTTACTTCAGACCGTTATCCAAAAGAGATCAGCGGTGTGGAAGATCGTCTAAAATCACGTTTTGGTTGGGGTCTAACGGTTGCGATCGAGCCGCCTGAATTAGAAACCCGCGTAGCGATCTTGATGAAGAAAGCCGAAGACCACCAAATCCACCTAGCGGATGAAGTGGCGTTCTTTATTGCCAAGCGTCTACGTTCTAACGTTCGTGAACTGGAAGGTGCGCTGAACCGCGTTATTGCAAACGCCAACTTCACAGGTCGCCCAATTACGATTGATTTTGTTCGTGAAGCGTTGCGCGATCTGCTTGCTCTACAAGAGAAGCTGGTAACGATCGACAACATTCAAAAGACGGTCGCGGAATACTACAAGATTAAAGTGGCGGACTTGCTGTCTAAACGCCGCTCTCGCTCGGTTGCTCGTCCTCGCCAATTGGCGATGGCGCTGGCAAAAGAGCTGACCAACCACAGCTTGCCTGAAATTGGTGATGCATTTGGTGGTCGTGACCACACCACGGTGCTGCATGCATGTCGCAAGATTGAGCAGCTGCGTGAAGAGAGCCACGATATTAAAGAAGATTACTCTAACTTGATTCGCACCCTGTCTTCGTAATCGGTTAGAATGACAGTATTCTAAGCAAACCATTAATTGAGCTGACAGCGTAAAGAGCCAAGCATGAAATTTACCATTGAACGTAGTCATTTAATCAAACCGCTACAACAGGTTTCGGGTGCACTAGGTGGCCGACCAACCCTACCAATTCTTGGTAACCTACTGATTAAAGTAGAAGAGAACGTGTTATCCATGACCGCAACCGATTTGGAAGTGGAATTGGTGAGCAAAGTGGCTCTAGAAGGGGACTTTGAAGCGGGCAGCATTACCGTTCCTTCTCGTAAATTTCTTGATATCTGCCGTGGTCTACCAGATGACTCTATCATCACCTTCGTACTAGAAGGCGATCGCGTACAAGTTCGTTCTGGCCGTAGCCGTTTCTCACTGGCGACGCTTCCAGCGAACGATTTCCCGAACATTGAAGATTGGCAGAGTGAAGTGGAAGTATCACTGACTCAGTCTGATCTGCGTACGCTGATCGAGAAAACACAATTCTCAATGGCGAACCAAGACGTTCGTTACTACCTCAACGGTATGTTGTTTGAAATCGACGGTACTACTCTACGTAGCGTGGCAACTGACGGTCACCGTATGGCGGTATCCCAAACACAACTCGGTGCCGATTTCGCACAGAAGCAAATCATCGTGCCGCGTAAGGGTGTGCAAGAACTTGTGAAGCTAATGGACGCACCAGAGCAACCTGTCGTGCTACAAATTGGTAGCTCAAATGTGCGTGCAGAAGTGAACAACTTTATCTTCACTTCTAAGCTTGTTGATGGTCGTTTCCCTGACTATCGCCGCGTAATGCCACAAAGTACGACCAAAACACTAGAAGCAAGCTGTGATGAATTACGCCAAGCGTTTTCTCGTGCAGCGATTCTTTCTAATGAAAAATTCCGTGGTGTTCGTGTGAATCTTGCGGGCAGTGAAATGCGCATTACTGCCAACAACCCAGAGCAAGAAGAAGCAGAAGAAATGCTAGACGTGACCTTTGAAGGTGATGCTATCGAGATCGGCTTCAACGTTAGCTATGTGCTTGATGTGCTTAATACACTGCGTTGCGATAACGTACGTGTGTCGATGTCAGATGCGAACGCAAGTGCGTTGATTGAAAACGCAGACGACGACAGTGCCATGTACGTGGTGATGCCAATTCGTCTATAAGCCATCTGAATGCCACTTTCTCGCCTCATCATTCAGCAGTTTCGAAACATTAAAGCCTGTGATATTGACCTATCAGCAGGCTTTAACTTTCTTATTGGGCCGAACGGCAGCGGTAAAACCAGTGTTCTAGAAGCTATTTACTTGCTCGGACATGGACGCTCTTTCAAGAGTTCGTTGACGGGTCGAGTTATCCAAAATGAGTGTGACGAACTGTTTGTTCATGGTCGTTTTTTGAACTCGGATCAATTTGAGCTACCTATCGGCATTAATAAGCAGCGTGATGGCTCAACAGAGGTTAAAATAGGCGGTCAATCTGGGCAAAAACTGGCACAACTCGCACAAGTTTTACCTTTGCAGTTGATACATCCGGAAGGGTTTGATCTACTAACGGATGGTCCAAAACATCGTCGTGCATTCATCGACTGGGGTGTGTTTCATACCGAGCCTGCTTTCTATGATGCATGGGGACGTTTCAAGCGTCTTAACAAGCAACGCAATGCACTGCTTAAAACCGCCAGAAGTTATCGCGAGCTCAGTTATTGGGATCAAGAGATGGCGCGTTTGGCTGAAAACATCAGTCAATGGCGAGCGCTTTACATCGAACAGATGAAAAGCGTAGCGGAAACCATCTGTCAGACATTTTTGCCAGAATTTGAGATCCAATTAAAGTATTATCGTGGATGGGACAAAGATACCCCTTATCATGAGATACTAGAAAAAAATTTCGAGCGTGATCAGTCGTTGGGCTACACCTTTAGCGGTCCGAACAAGGCTGATCTGCGCATTAAAGTGAACGGAACGCCCGTTGAGGACGTTTTGTCACGCGGTCAATTAAAACTCATGGTGTGTGCATTGCGTGTCGCGCAGGGACAACACCTTACCGAAATGACCGGAAAACAATGTATTTACCTAATTGACGACTTTGCGTCGGAATTAGACAGCCAACGTCGCAAGCGTCTTGCTGACTGCTTGAAAGAGACGGGCGCACAAGTATTTGTAAGCTCTATCACTGAAAGCCAAATCGCCGATATGTTGGACGATACGGGCAAATTGTTTCATGTGGAACATGGCAGGATAGAGTCAAACTAGAAGAGAGAAACTCATGTCTGAAAATTACGATTCATCGAGTATTAAGGTACTGAAGGGTCTGGATGCGGTACGTAAGCGTCCAGGTATGTACATCGGCGACACGGACGACGGCACTGGTCTTCACCACATGGTCTTCGAAGTGGTGGATAACTCAATTGATGAAGCGTTGGCAGGTCACTGTAAAGACATCGTTGTGACAATTCATGAGGACAACTCGGTTTCAGTTACGGATGATGGTCGTGGCATTCCAACAGAAATGCACCCAGAAGAAAAAGTATCAGCAGCAGAAGTTATCATGACGGTACTTCACGCTGGTGGTAAGTTCGACGATAACTCATACAAAGTATCGGGCGGTCTTCACGGCGTAGGTGTTTCAGTAGTAAACGCACTGTCTGAAAAAGTGGTTCTGACTATCCACCGCGGCGGTCATATCCATACGCAAACTTACCATCACGGTGAGCCTCAAGCGCCACTAGCAGTAATTGGTGATACTGACCAAACGGGTACACAGATCCGCTTCTGGCCAAGCGCTGAAACCTTCACAAATATCGAGTTCCATTACGATATCCTAGCAAAACGTCTACGTGAGCTTTCTTTCCTAAACTCAGGTGTTTCTATCAAGCTGGTTGATGAGCGTGAAGCAGACAAGAGTGACCACTTCATGTTTGAAGGTGGTATTCAAGCGTTCGTTGAGCACCTAAACACCAACAAAACTCCAATCATTGAGAAAATCTTCCACTTCGATTTTGAACGTGAAGATGGCATTGCTGTTGAAGTAGCAATGCAGTGGAACGACGGCTTCCAAGAGAACATCTACTGTTTCACTAACAACATCCCGCAACGCGATGGTGGTACTCACCTTGCTGGTTTCCGTGCTGCGCTGACACGTACGCTGAATACCTTTATGGATAAAGAAGGTTTCTCTAAGAAAGCGAAAACAGCAACATCTGGTGATGACGCTCGTGAAGGTCTAACTGCGGTTGTGTCAGTTAAAGTGCCAGATCCTAAGTTCTCTAGCCAAACGAAAGACAAACTGGTTTCTTCTGAAGTGAAGTCAGCGGTTGAATCAGCAATGGGTGAGAAACTGTCTGAGTTCCTGATTGAGAACCCGACAGAAGCGAAGATGGTTTGTTCAAAAATCATCGATGCAGCTCGTGCTCGTGAAGCAGCGCGTAAAGCTCGTGAAATGACTCGTCGTAAAGGCGCACTAGACCTAGCAGGTCTACCAGGCAAACTTGCAGACTGTCAAGAAAAAGATCCAGCACTCTCTGAACTATACATAGTGGAGGGTGATTCGGCAGGCGGCTCCGCAAAACAAGGCCGTAACCGTAAGAACCAAGCAATCCTACCGCTAAAAGGTAAGATTCTTAACGTAGAAAAAGCACGTTTCGACAAGATGCTATCTTCTCAAGAAGTAGCAACGCTGATCACTGCACTAGGCTGTGGTATCGGTCGTGACGAGTACAACCCGGACAAACTGCGTTACCACAACATCATCATCATGACCGATGCTGACGTCGATGGTTCGCACATCCGTACGCTACTGTTGACCTTCTTCTACCGTCAAATGCCAGAGCTTATTGAGCGTGGCTACGTGTACATCGCTCAGCCACCGCTTTACAAAGTGAAGAAAGGTAAGCAAGAGCAGTACATCAAAGATGAAGACGCGATGAACCAATACCAAGTTGCTTTGGCACTTGATAACGCATCGCTACACGTAAACGCAGAAGCGCCAGCATTGGCAGGCGAAGCACTAGAGAAGCTAGTTCAGCAATACAACGCAGGTATCAAGCTAGCGGATCGCATGAGCCGCCGTTACCCAAGCGCGCTAGTTCATGAGCTAATCTACACGCCGCGTCTAACGGCAGAGCAATGTCACGATGCTGCAGCAGTAGAAGCGTGGACAAAACAGCTAGTTGAACAGCTAAACGCAAAAGAAGCAGGCGCAAGCCAATACAGCTTCGAAGTTGAGCAACACGAAGAGCTAGGTCTAAACCTACCTAAGATCATCGTACGTACTCACGGTGTGACTCACGACTACGCACTAAGCATCGACCTACTGAACTCGAAAGAGTACGGCAAGCTAGCGGATCTATCTGAAGCGTTAGACGGTCTGCTAGAAGAAGGCGCTTACATCAAGCGTGGTGAGCGTACTCAACCAGTATCAAGCTTTGCATCGGCACTTGAGTGGTTAATCAAAGAGTCGCGTCGTGGTCTAAGCCTACAGCGCTACAAAGGTCTAGGCGAGATGAACCCAGATCAGCTTTGGGAAACCACAATGGACCCAGAGACACGTCGCATGATGCAAGTAACAATTGAAGATGCGGTAGGCGCAGACCAATTGTTCACAACGCTAATGGGTGACCAAGTTGAGCCGCGTCGTAACTTCATCGAAGAGAACGCGCTGAAAGTTGCAAACCTAGACGTGTAGTCGGACAGACTCAGTCAAATCATACTAAAAGCGCCATCTCGCAAGAGGTGGCGTTTTTTTATGGGGTAGAAACGAGATAAAAGAGTCGAGATAGGAGAACGGCTGCGCCCTATGGATATGGAAATGCTTCGAGAGGGAAGGATGACTTAGTCGGGGATCTAAAAATATTTTCACCGTAGCCCTTGAAAGCCCATTTTTCGACCTTATATCTAGTTATGAAGAGGGATGGCTAACTTGCTCAACAAGAGAAGAACAGCGCCTCAGGAATCGCTAAACGAGATCGCTCAGGAGAGGATACTCAGTATTAGCACACAACTTGACCCTAGATTCGACATCATGTCCCCGCACCTAAAGAGTAGGTCAGAGGAATGAATCATCGGATCCCTTAGCTCGGCGTTTTCTTGCATAAATGCGCCACGTGGATGACCCTCATCTGGGCTAAGACTATTGCTTAAAAGAGGATAGATTATGCGTAATGTAGATTTCTCACCACTATACCGTAATGCAATTGGCTTCGACCGTCTGTTTAACCTGATGGAAGCAAGCTCTGCGAAGAACACTTCTGGCGGTTACCCTCCATACAACATTGAGCAAAAAGACGAGCACAACTACCGTATTACTATGGCAGTCGCTGGCTTTGCTGAAGATCAGCTCGATTTGACTCAAAACGAAAACATGTTGATCGTGAAGGGCGAGCGTAAAGCAGAAGAAGGTAAAAACTACGTTTACCAAGGCATCGCAGAACGCGATTTTGAACGTAAATTCCAACTTGCGGATTACGTAAAAGTTGTCGGTGCATCAATGGAAAACGGTCTGCTTCATGTTGATTTAGTTCGTGAAATTCCAGAAGCAATGCAACCGCGTAAGATTGCTATCGGTGGTAACAACCTGATTGAAAACAACTAATCAGCTGATGACACTGCAGTTAACCACACGGTTATAGAATGAGAAAGAGCGCCTTCCATTATGGAAAAGGGCGCTCTTTTTAGTTTGGGGATTTCAAATCCACTATTTCAAAGCCGCAATTTCAAAGAGAAGCGGCTGAGTTTTATCGGTCTATTTACCTTCGCGATAAGCCTTTTCCACTTCTTCTGCGATAATCGCAATGCCTTTTTGCATCATCTCATCGTCTTGAACGTAGTTCATACGCAAGCATTGGTGTGCATGATCCCACTCGTTTTTCTGACCAATAAAGAAGTATTCACCCGGAACAATCAAGACCCCACGCGCTTTCAAGCGTTGGTACAGTTCCATTGTCGTAATTGGCAGGTCATCAAACCATAGCCACAAGAAGATAGCGCCTTCTGGTTTGTGAATACGGAAGCGCTCATCGGTAATCGCTTCTTGGAGTAGTTCAACTGCACGTAGCGACTTCTGCTTGTAGAACGGCTTAATCACCTCTGAACTCAGTTTAAGCAGGTCGCCTTTGCCAATGATGTGGTTTGCTAACGCTGGCCCAACACTGCCTGGAGCTAGGCTGATGATGCCGTTCATATTGGTTAATGCTTGAGTGATTTCTTCACTCGCAATCACAATGCCACAACGCACGCCCGGCAAGCCAAGCTTAGATAGGCTCATGCATAGGATGGTGTTTTCATTCCAGAACGGTTCGACATCTTCAAAAATGATATTCGGGAAAGGTAGACCGTAGGCGTTATCGATAATCAGCGGAATGTTGTTCTCACGTGCTAGCTTGTCCAACTTACGTACTTCTTCATCTGTCAGTACGTTACCCGTTGGGTTGGTTGGGCGAGAGGCGCAGATTGCCGCAATAGAGTCATCGACGGTGAGCTGCTCAAAATCGACGTGGTATTTAAACAGCCCGTTATCTAGCAGCTCGATTTCTGGGTGGTAAGAGACAAAGATATCTTCATCAATGCCCGCGTCACCATAACCTATGTACTCAGGCGCGATAGGCAGTAGCACTTTCTTGTGCGAACCGTCTGGCTGCTGACCTGCCAGTAAGTTGAACAAGTAGAAGAAGCCGCTTTGGCTGCCGTTAGTTAGGCTGATGTTTTTCTCGGAAATATCCCAGCCGTAAGTTTCACGGAATAACTGAGCCAACGCTTTAACGAACGCGTCTTTGCCTTGCGGACCATCATAGTTGGCGAGGGCGGCGACGAGCTCTCCACTGGCGAGCATTTCCTCACTGGCTTGGCGAAAGTAATCGAGCATGGCAGGGATGGCGGCAGGGTTACCTCCACCGAGCATGATGGCACCTGGTGTGCGCAGACCATCATTCAAATCGTCCATTAACTGCGTGATACCTGAATACTGATTAAATTTTTCACCAAACTTAGAGAACTGCATTTGTCGTTATACCTAATTCATTGTGATTGCTTTGTGTATGTTTGTGCCGATGTTTTATTGGCTTATCGAGTAATCCTTGACCTTACCTCAATGCGTAATTAACGCAAAGTGTGAATTAAGCCGAAAAAGAAAAAAGTGTGTCATCAGACCAGAGGTACGAGATAAAAAGGCAAAAAGAGCAATAAAAAAGGGAAGCTTATGCTTCCCTTGCTGGTGGAGAGAGTGTGATTTACTCACCGGTGTAAACAATCAGCACCTTGTCGTCTTGGTATTGGCGTTCGAATGCGTAGTAACCTTCCTGGTTGCGAGTGATGTGCTTACCTTGAGCAACTGCTGGGTGGCGTTTACGGAATTCACCCAACTTTTGCCAATGTTGCAGTAGATCTTCACGCTCGCCATGAATCTTATCCCATGGCATATCTGAGCGTGTGCCTTGGTGGGCATCTGAACCAGTAATACCAAAATCACGAGCTATCTCATCACCGTAATAGATCTGTACTGCTCCGGGAGCCAGCATCAGAGCATTTGCTGCACGTGCTTGGTCATCAAAGCTGCGGCTGCGCGCGGACCAAAACAGCTGTGTATCGTGTGAAGACAAGTAGCTCAACACGTTGAACTCAGGATCGGTATTGATGCGCTCTGCATAACGGTGGTAATCATTATCAAGTTGAGCGAAACACTTCAGCGCTTTTGGTGCTACATCAGATTGGAACTCGAAGTTGATGATGGAATCGAAGCCGTTATCGAAATACGGGCTCTTCACTACGCTGTGTGCCCACACTTCACCTGTCATCCAGAAAGGTAGGTCATCCAAGGCTTTGTCCGGGTTGTTTTGCTTCCATTGAGCAAGCGCTTGGGTGGTGCTGGCTTTCAACTCTGCCCACGCTTCCATTTCAACGTGTTTGGCTGTGTCAACGCGGAAGCCATCAATGCCATAGTCGCGCACCCAATCGGATAACCACGTAATCAGATGTTCACGTGGGGTTTGCAGCTCATCTTGCGCATTGGTGTCTTTATTGCGGAAGAAGTTTGGTAATCCGGTTTTCTGAGTCGATTCGGTTTTGAGATCCGGTAGGTAGTTCAAAGACATGGTGATGTCGTTGTAGCCCGGAGCATCGTAGTCACCAATGTCAGTGCGGATCCAATCTTTGCCCCACCATTTATCCCACGCTTCGCTATCACCGTATTTGATGTAGTCGTTGAAGCTGTGCCAGCTTTGTCCTGATTTTGGCTGCCAGTCGGTCCATTTTTCACCAAGGACTTCTTTAGCTTCTTGCTCATCTAGGTAAAGCTGACCAAAGCCGAATTCCTGCATGTCTGCTAACGTTGCGTAGCCTGTGTGGTTCATGACCACATCCCAAATCACGCGAATGCCTTTCTGATGCGCGGTATCGACGAAGGTTCTGAGTTCATCTTCGGTACCCATGTTGGCATCAAGCTTGGTCCAATCTTGGTGATAGTAGCCGTGGTAGCCGTAGTGTTTAAAATCGCCTTTATCGCCGCCGCCAACCCAGCCGTGGATTTGTTCCAGTGGTGAAGTTATCCAGATAGCATTGACACCAAGTGATTCGATGTAATCGAGTTTTTTCGTCAGACCCGCTAAGTCACCACCGTGGAAGGTACCAATCTCATATTTTCCATCTTTGCTGCGACCGTAGCTGTTGTCGTTGTCTGGGTTGCCATTGTAGAAGCGGTCGGTCATGACGAAGTACACCGTCGCATTATCCCAGCTGAATGGTTTATCGGCTTGCTGTTCAACTTCTTCTAGCAGCAATAGACCTTGGCTCATAGGACCCGGTTGCATGGTGACGCTGCCATTGGCGACAGTGGTTTCTTGTCCGGTTAAGGCGTCACGAACGACAGTGCCATCATTAAAGGTTTGAGCAACGTTGATGGTTTTTGGCGCGTCAGTTGCGACAGGGCAAGAGTAGGTGACGTCCTGACTCTGTTTTGGTTTGATTTTTACCGTCAGCTCGTTGGTGGTCGGATTGAGCGTAAATTGATAGGTATTGGCTTTGAAGATGCGCAGCGGCATTTGTGCATCAGTGGCGCAGTTATCCATTTTTAATGGACGATTGAACTTGATGCGATCTTCTTCTGCTAGGGCAAAGCTACTGCCACAACTTTGCTTGCTGTCAGCAATGGTAAAGGTATAACTGCCTTTTTCGAGTTTTTGCTCGGCGACAAGTAAGCCTTGTGAGTTTTCCTCAAAAACTGCGGTGTCATCACCAACGCTTAATACGATGGCATTTTCCGGAATCTGGCTGCAGGCGCTCAGTAGACCGATAGAGAGTGCAAGAATTGTTTTTTTCATTGTGTCCTTCCCCCGAATAAACAGTTCAGTTATAGCAAAACTGTGCCTCTACAATCCGAGCTCTACACCAACAAGTTAAACGCGTCTCACCCTACAAATTTTAGTCTTGTTCACAAAATGAATAATAAGCGTCACCTTCATCGGTTTGAAGGCAACAAAAAAGGGAAGCATCTGCTTCCCTTTTACTTATTTCTTAATCACTTCGAATAGTAATGAATTACTTTTGAAGCAAAGAAATGTCTGCGATCTGAAGGAACAGATTACGCAGGTTGTTCAGTAGTGTCAGACGGTTTTTCTTAAGTGCTTCGTCGTCTGCCATTACCATTACGTTATCAAAGAACGCATCAACTGGTTCACGTAGGTCAGCTAGCTTGCTTAGGGCTTCTTGGTAGTTACCTGTAGCAAATGCTGGCTCTAGCGCTTCCGTCATTACTTCAACGCTTTCTGCTAGTGCTTTCTCTGCGTCTTCTTGTAGAAGTGCTAGGTCGATGTCTGCTGCCAGTTCGCCGTCGAATTTCGCTAGGATGTTACCTACACGTTTGTTCGCTGCTGCTAGAGACTCTGCTGCTTCTAGTTCACGGAAGTGAGAAACCGCTTTAACTCGTTGGTCGAAGTCTGCTGGTTTCGTCGGACGACGAGCTAGAACCGCTTGGATGATGTCTACGCTGAAGCCTTCGTCTTGGTACCAAGCACGGAAACGACCAAGCATGAACTCGATAACGTCTTGCTCAACGTTGTCGTTGGTTAGGCGGTCGCCAAACAGTGACTTCGCTTTCGCAACTAGGTCAACAAGATCTAGGTTGTAGCCGTATTCAACGATGATACGTAGTACACCTAGAGATGCGCGGCGTAGTGCGAATGGATCGCTGCCTTTAGGTGCTTGACCAATACCGAAGATACCTACGATAGTGTCTAGCTTGTCTGCCATTGCAACTGCAGTTGAAACACCGTTTGATGGCAGTTCATCACCTGCGAAACGAGGCATGTATTGCTCGTTCAGTGCTACTGCAACTTCTTCTGCTTCACCGTCGTGGCGAGCGTAGTGCATACCCATAACACCTTGAGTATCCGTGAATTCGAACACCATTGAGGTCATTAGGTCACATTTTGCTAGTAGACCAGCACGCTTTGATTTCTCAACGTCAGCACCGATTTGCTCAGCAATGTAGCCAGCAAGCTCTGTGATGCGGTCTGTTTTGTCTTTGATCGTACCAAGTTGCTTTTGGAAGATCGCTTGCTCTAGTTCAGGCAGACGGTCGATAAGCGGACGCTTACGGTCTGTGTTGAAGAAGAACTCTGCGTCAGCAAGACGAGGGCGAACTACTTTCTCGTTACCTTCGATTACATAACGAGGTTCTTTTGATTCGATGTTCGATACGAAGATGAAGTTAGGTAGTAGCTTCTTGTTTTCATCGTAAACAGGGAAGTACTTCTGGTCACCTTTCATGGTGTAAACCAACGCTTCAGAAGGCACTTTTAGGAACTCTTCTTCAAACTTCGCTGTTAGTACCACTGGCCATTCAACCAGAGACGTTACTTCTTCTACTAGGTCATCTTCTAGGTCAGCGATACCGCCAACCGCTGCTGCCGCTTTTTGTGCGTCAGCTAGGATGATTGCTTTACGCGCTTCGTAATCTGCCATTACTTTACCGCGCTCTTCTAGAATCGCAGGGTATTGCTCAGCAGAATCGATAGTGAACTCTTGCTCACCCATGAAGCGGTGACCACGGATGGTGCGGTCAGAAGCGACACCAAGGATCTCGCCTTCGATTAGGTCGCTGCCCATTAGCATGGTTAGCGTCTTAACTGGACGGATAAATTGAGTCGTTTTGTTACCCCAGCGCATTGGTTTTGCGATAGGTAGGTTTGCTAGTGCTTTCGCTGCAAGTTCAACTACGATCTCAGACGTTGGCTGACCTTTCACTTCTTGTTTGAACAGTAGCCATTCACCTTTGTCTGTAACCATGCGCTCTGCTTGGTCAACCGTGATGCCACAACCGCGTGCCCAGCCTTGAGCCGCTTTTGTAGGGTTGCCTTCCGCGTCAAACGCTGCAGAAACCGCAGGACCACGCTTTTCAACAACTTTGTCAGACTGGCTGTCTGCTAGTGCTGCTACTTTAAGTGCAAGACGACGAGGTGCCGCGAACCATTTCACGCCTTCATGAGCAAGCTCAGCGCCTTTTAGTTCTGCTTCGAAGTTTGCTGCGAATGCTTCAGCTAGAGTGCGAAGTTGCGTTGGTGGTAGCTCTTCTGTACCTAGCTCGATTAGAAATTCTTTTGCCATGTTACTCTACCCCTTACGCTTGTTCTTTCTTACACATTGGGAAGCCAAGAGCTTCACGCGATGCGTAGTATGCTTCTGCAACTGCTTTAGTCAGGTTGCGGATGCGTAGGATGTAACGTTGGCGTTCAGTTACTGAGATCGCTTTACGTGCGTCTAGTAGGTTGAATGCGTGACCCGCTTTTAGAATGCGCTCGTAAGCAGGCAGTGGCAGTGGCTTTTCAAGCTCAAGCAGCTCTTTACACTCTTTCTCACACTGTTCGAAGAAACCAAATAGGAAGTCAACGTCTGCGTGCTCGAAGTTGTAAGTCGATTGCTCTACTTCGTTTTGGTGGAAGATATCACCGTAAGTCACTTTGCTGCCGTCTGGTGCGATGTTCCAAACTAGGTCGTAAACAGAGTCTACTTCTTGGATGTACATTGCTAGACGTTCGATACCGTAAGTGATCTCACCGGTTACTGGCTTACACTCAAGACCACCAACTTGCTGGAAGTAAGTAAACTGAGTCACTTCCATGCCGTTTAGCCAAACTTCCCAGCCTAGACCCCATGCACCTAGTGTTGGGTTTTCCCAGTTGTCTTCTACGAAACGGATGTCGTGAACAAGTGGGTCGACACCAAGAACCTCTAGAGAACCTAGGTACAACTCTTGGATATTGTCTGGCGATGGTTTTAGCGCTACTTGGAATTGGTAGTAGTGCTGAAGACGGTTAGGGTTTTCACCGTAACGGCCATCAGTAGGACGACGTGAAGGTTGTACGTAAGCTGTAGACATTGGCTCTGGGCCAAGTGCTCGTAGACAGGTCATTGGGTGAGAGGTACCCGCACCAACTTCCATATCTAGTGGTTGAACAATGGTACAACCATTTTGAGCCCAATAATCCTGCAGCGCGAGGATCATTCCCTGGAAGGTTTTGATATCGTATTTTTGCATAAGTCAGGTTCGCGCGATTCTCTTATTACTCGTGATTTCGTCTCTTTTTTGTTGGGTTTTCTTGCCTCAACAATGGCGATTCAAAGTAATTACGGTTGAATAAATTAACAATCAAGTATACCCAGATATTGAGCATGGGAGTAGAGCTAATCTTGATTAATTCGTGGGCAATTTTCTCCTTTAATGGATTTTTACCGCTTTATCTGCTGAATTTTTCCTAAAAGGGAGTTTTCACTGGCTTTCACTCTTGAGGTGATGAGGAAACATGGCTAGAATTGCGCCTGTCTTTGGGGAGTAGCTTACTCGATGAAATGTCTGTTTCATCCAGTTCGTTCGTCAACATAATTGGTGCAAAATCACCATGGCGTTCGAGACTCATCAGCCCGATGAGTTTAGCAAGACCTTAGACAAATCATCATGAACCGGGGTGGGGCGTGAGATTTGTCTTAGGTTAAAAAATAATTATCCCGCCCCAATGAGCATGTCGTGAGCGTTTTAGCTATTTCAATTACTACTGTAGCGTTAGCAGAAATTGGCGATAAGACCCAATTGCTATCTCTATTACTTGCCAGTCGTTACCGCAAGCCAATCCCTATTATTGCAGCAATCTTTTTGGCAACCATTGCCAACCACGCTTTGGCTGCATGGTTAGGTGTGGTGGTGGCCGATTATCTTTCGCCTGAAGTTCTCAAATGGGTGCTGGTGGTCAGTTTTGTCGCCATGGCGGCTTGGGTGTTGATCCCAGATAAACTGGATGACGACGAGCAGATCTCTAACCGTGGTCCATTCATTGCCAGCTTTATTGCTTTCTTCGTTGCGGAGATTGGCGACAAGACTCAGATTGCGACTTCTATCTTGGGTGCGCAGTACGCAGATGCGTTGAGTTGGGTGATTCTTGGCACCACGATCGGTATGCTGCTGGCGAATGTACCTGTGGTCCTGATTGGTAAATTGTCGGCCGATAAGATGCCTTTAGGGTTGATTCGTAAGGTGACCGCATTCCTGTTTATCGCGCTAGCTATTGGAGCGGCAATGTTCTGATTTGTTGCACGTAAAATGGTGTGAATTATCAATAACTAGAGCAGTAATACACAACGTCAAACTCTGACTCAAAATCGTTCAAGACCGTGACGGATGACATATTAGTGTCATACTTGTCATGGTAATTTAATGGTGTGAATGATAGCGAGAGGGCAAAGGTATGCTTACACGTTACATGGGGATGACCCCAAAGAGTCAGAGTTATTTATTCACCTTTGGTTTGGCACTTTGCTTACTAGCAATGGTGCTGACTGATATGTGGCTGCCGATTGTGGCAGGGTCCTTCATTCTTACTGGCTTAACGGTAGAAGCGTGGATTCGGGTGGCTCATATCATTCCGATGCATGAGGAAATGCGTGCAATGCGGAAACAATTAAACAAGCTACAATCTGAAGTTCGCACACTAGAATACGATGAATAAACAAACGGCAGCCTTTTGGGCTGCCGTTTTTGATCTTGCTGAGATTATTCCAAACCTTTCTTAATTAGGTACTGGTATGGAAGCTGCTCCGTTTGTGCCGCAATCAACTGGTGATCCATAAATCGGCAGAAGCTCGGGATATCTCGAGTAGTGGATGGGTCGTCCGCTTTAACCAGCAACACCTCACCATCTTGCATGTTTCGAATTGTCTTCCTGACCATCATCACTGGCTCTGGGCAGCGTAATCCTTCCGCCTCTAATGTCTTGGTCGCCAGTTCAGGATTAAAACTCATAATGTGATTCTCGTAACTAACTGAGCGGTGAATTTTACTTTCGTTGAAAAAATATTCAATAACCACTTGGCAAACCGAATTTTTTGATTTACCTTAAATTAACAATTTGGTAACAACTGGTAAGGAGACACGATGTTAACAGCGTTAGACAGACTAACCATCTATTCGGTTTTGTGTTTCATCTCGTTCTGCGCATTAGTACTCAGAACACCAGCTGAAACCTCATTGCTGCCTCTTGTAGGCATGAGTGCAACGATTATTGGGATTTGGATTGAGATGCACAAATGGTCAGGTGCATCTGAGCAAGAAAATTAGCGCTTCTTGCTGTAATCGGAACCTATTGATATACCGCTCACCAAGTTTAACGACACTTCATTCCGACACTATCCCCATTTTTCTTGGGCTTCCCCGCTGAAAGGCGGGATTTTTTTTGCCTGAAGAGTACAATTTACCTAAATCCCCTATATGGTAAGTGGCAAATCGTGGAATTAGAAGACATCTATCGTCGAGATCTGAACTTATTGGTCGCATTACGTGTGCTGATCGAAGAGAGCAGTGTCAGTAAAGCAGCAACGCGTCTCAATTTAAGCCAATCGGCCATGAGTCGTGTGCTAGGGCGTTTACGCGACCTGCTTGGTGATCCGCTGTTTACGCGTCAAGGTCAGCACTTGATCCCAACTCAAAAAGCGTTAGAAATTGATCGCTCTTTGGGTGAGCCTTTGGAGTCACTACGCCAATTGCTTTCTCCACGTGAGTTTGATCCACGCAGTTGCGATCAGACGTTTAATATCGCGACAACTGACTACGCGATGCAAACCATTCTGCCTTTTGCTCTGCCACGTATTTATCAAGAAGCACCGAACGTGTCGTTTAACTTCTTGCCGCTGCAACACGACCGCTTATCTGATCAACTAACATATGAAGGCGCGGACTTAGCGATTTGTCGCCCTACAGGCCCTGTAGAGCCACTACGCAGTGAAGTGTTAGGACGAGTCGGTGTGCTATGTATGCTCTCCAAGCAACATCCATTAGCCGAAAAAGAGATGAGTCTGGATGATTACCTCAGTCACCCGCATGCCATGATTGCCATCAGTGATGGGGTTAAGGCGCTGATTGAGCAAGCGCTGGTGGAGAAGCCGCAACGTCAGATGGTATTGCGCGCTTATCACTTGGAAGCGGCGCTGGCGATTGTCGATACTCTGCCCATTATCATTACCGTACCGGCCGATTTAGCGTACTTGGTTGCTGATCGCTATGACTTAGTAGTGAAGCCATTACCATTCCAATTCACGCCGTTTGAATATTCGATGATTTGGCATGCACGTTGCGAGCACTCTCCCGCTCAAGAATGGTTGCGCGCGGTAGTTCGTGAAGAATGTAGTCGTCTTATTGCCAAGCGAATTGAAGATATGGGATTGGACTGATTTTTCCGATAATCGAAATAGCAAAAAGCCGGGCAATGACCCGGCTTTGTTTATTCTATCGAAGAGTTAACGCTTATAACTTGATAACCACACGACCAGTTACTTGACCGTTTGTGATGTCTTCAGCGTATTTTGGTGCTTCTGCTAGTTCTACTTCAGTACAAGCTTGTTCGAAGTAGCTGTCTGGTAGTAGCTCAACCAATTTTTCCCATGCTGCAGTACGTTTTTCAAATGGGCATGAAACAGAATCCACACCTTGTAGACGAACGTTGCGTAGGATGAACGGCATCACTGTGGTTGGTAGATCGAAGCCACCGGCAAGACCACAAGCTGCGACTGCACTGTTGTAATCCATTTGCGCCAATACTTTTGCTAGTACTTTGCTGCCCACAGTATCAACGGCACCTGCCCATACTTGCTTTTCAAGCGGACGTGCTGGCTCTTCAAATTCAACGCGGTCGATGATGCGGCTAGCACCAAGTTTTTCTAGTAGTGGGCCGTTTTTCTCTACGCGACCTGTCACTGCAGCAACTTTGTAGCCAAGCTGTGCTAGAAGCGTTACTGCTACTGAGCCTACACCGCCACTTGCGCCAGTTACTAGGATTTCACCATTTTCAGGTTTGATGCCTGCATCAAGCAGTGCTTGAACACATAGCATGCCAGTGAAGCCAGCAGTACCCACCATCATTGCTTTCTTGCTGTCTAGACCTTTTGGTAGTGGAACTAGCCAATCCGCTTTTAGACGAGCACGCTGAGACATACCGCCCCAATGGTTTTCACCTACCCCCCAACCAGTAAGAACAACTTTGTCGCCTGCTTGGTAGCGGTCGTCTTCTGAGCTTACTACCGTACCTGCTAGGTCAATACCCGGCACCATCGGGAAGTTACGGATGATTTTACCTTTACCTGTAATTGCAAGACCGTCTTTGTAGTTCAACGATGAGTAATCAACGTCAATCAGAACGTCGCCTTCAGGCAGTTGTGTTTCATCGATTTGCTCGATGCTAGCGATAGTACGTTTGTCTTCTTGATTTAGAACTAGAGCATTAAACATAAGGTTCTCCGATTGTGCGGTAGCGTGACTCTGGGTCACATGCAGCAAGATATCAACTGCTGCTAAGTGTATGTCTTCTTTGTCTATGAATAAAATGAAACTTGAGCATTTAATGTATGCTTTTTGTGCATGTAAGCAATATTTGGCGCAAAACAAAGGGCGACATCAGATGCCGCCCTTAAGTGTAATACTAAAAATTTTCAGTATTGGTTCATTTGCTCGTGATTGTTGGATTGATCACTACAACCTAGCGTTTCTTAAACAAACTATGGTCGTTCAAATACCGTCGCAATCCCCTGACCTAAACCGATACACATGGTTGCCAGGCCGTATTTTGCGTCTTTCGCTTCCATTAGGTTGATCAGAGTTGTCGAGATACGTGAGCCAGAACAACCAAGCGGGTGACCCAATGCAATCGCACCACCGTTAAGGTTGACCTTCTCATCCATAACATCAAGCAGACCCAAGTCTTTAGCACATGGTAGAGATTGCGCAGCAAATGCTTCGTTTAGCTCAACCACATCCATGTCTTCAATTGAAAGACCAGCACGCTTGAGCGCTTTTTGCGTCGCAGGTACAGGACCGTAACCCATAATGGAAGGATCGCAACCCGCAATCGCCATGCCTTTAATACGTGCACGAATCTTCAAGCCAAGTTCATTGGCTTTCTCTTCGCTCATGATCAACATCGCTGATGCGCCATCAGACAGCGCTGATGATGTGCCTGCTGTTACTGTGCCGTTGGCAGGGTCGAAAACAGGGCGAAGTTGGGACAGACCTTCAACAGATGTTTCAGGGCGAATCACTTCGTCGTAATCCAGAGTGAACAGGGTGCCGTCTGCCGCATGACCTTCAATTGGTAGGATTTCGTTTTTAAAACGACCTTCTACGGTTGCAGCATGTGCACGAGCATGAGAGCGCGCAGCAAACTCGTCTTGTTGTTCACGGCTAATGCCATGCAGCTTGCCCAGCATTTCAGCGGTTAAGCCCATCATGCCTGCTGCTTTTGCAACCGTCTTTGACATACCAGGGTGGAAGTCCACGCCGTGGTTCATTGGTACGTGTCCCATGTGCTCAACACCACCAATTAGGCAAATTTCAGCGTCACCCGTCATGATGGCACGTGTACCATCGTGAAGCGCTTGCATTGATGAACCACACAAGCGGTTAACCGTCACGGCGCCAATCTCAATTGGCAGACCAGCAAGTAGTGCGGCATTACGTGCAACGTTAAAGCCTTGCTCTAATGTTTGTTGTACACAGCCCCAGTAGATATCTTCAATCTCGCTTGGGTTTACCTGTGGGTTACGCGCAAGAATACCCTTCATTAGGCGTGCGGATAGATCTTCTGCTCGTGTATGACGGAAAGCACCACCTTTAGAGCGACCCATTGGAGTACGTAGACAATCGACTACGACAACATTTCTTGTTTGATTAGTCATTTTAGAATCCCTCCTTAGATAGAACCTTGCTGTTGTGCACCGTAAAAGCTTTCACCTTTCGCCGCCATATCAATCAGCATCTGTGGTACTTGGTACATTGCACCGAGCTCTGAGTATTGTTTTGCCATTGCAACAAACTCAGCAATACCTACGCTATCTAGGTAGCGGAATACGCCGCCGCGGAATGGAGGGAAACCAAGACCGTAAACCAGTGCCATGTCCGCTTCTTGTGGAGTGGCAATGATGCCTTCTTGTAGACACAGTACCACTTCGTTGATCATTGGAATCATCATACGTTGAATGATGGTCTGATCGTCAAAGTCCTGCTTATCGGCACAAACGTCAGCGAGCACTGGCAAGATCTCTTCAGAGAAGGTTTTCTTCGGCTTACCTTTTCTATCTATGGTGTAGCTGTAGAAGCCACTGCCATTCTTCTGACCGTATTTGCTTGCTTCGAATAGTGCATCGATCGCGTCACGACCTTGTTTGCCCATACGCTCAGGGAAGCCCTGCGCCATAACGGCTTGTGCGTGGTGAGCTGTATCAATACCAACAACATCGAGCAAGTATGCAGGTCCCATTGGCCAGCCAAACTTGCGCTCCATGATTTTGTCAATTTTCGTAAAGTCAGCACCATCGCGAAGTAGCATGCTGAAGCCACCAAAGTATGGGAACAACACGCGGTTTACAAAGAACCCAGGGCAGTCATTAACGACAATTGGTGATTTGCCCATTTTCGCTGCGTACGCAACAACGCGATTGATGGTTTCATCAGAGGTGTGTTCACCACGGATGATCTCAACAAGAGGCATGCGGTGCACTGGGTTGAAGAAGTGCATGCCACAGAAGTTTTCTGGGCGTTTGAGCGATTTTGCCAACAGGTTGATAGGAATTGTCGAGGTGTTTGAGGTGATAACCGTGTCTTCACCGACATGTGATTCGACTTCACTCAGCACTGCTGCTTTTACTTTCGGGTTTTCTACTACGGCCTCAACAATCACGTCTGATTCTTCGATGCCTGCGTAATGTAGGCTTGGTGTGATAGACGCTAAAATACCAGCCATCTTAAAGCCATCAATGCGACCACGAGATAAGCGTTTATTTAGCAGCTTAGATGCTTCAGTCATGCCTAAATCGAGTGAAGGTTGCGCGATGTCTTTCATTAACACCGGTACGCCTTTTAATGCAGATTGGTAGGCGATGCCACCGCCCATAATGCCCGCACCAAGCACAGCCGCACGTTGCGTATCTTTACTTGCTGACTTAGCTGATTTTTTCGCAAGCCCTTTGATGTATTGGTCGTTAAGGAACAAACCAACCAGTGATTTTGCTTCTTCAGACTTAGCCA
Organism: Vibrio sp. K4; assembly: GCF_051122595.1. Taxonomy (NCBI): domain Bacteria; kingdom Pseudomonadati; phylum Pseudomonadota; class Gammaproteobacteria; order Vibrionales; family Vibrionaceae; genus Vibrio; species Vibrio sp. K4. The sequence goes on along the minus strand of NZ_CP178577.1, from coordinate 3,378,629 downwards.
GTTTTACAAAGTGCTTACGTTCAATGTCGAGTGCTTCGTTACGAGCAAAGCGAGCGCCTTCTTCAATAGTAATAACGGCTGTCATTGGAGCTGGGTAGTGAGGACCCGCTTTTTGTGCCACCAGACCCTTCGCCATGGTAAAGCTCATCATGGATTCAAGCTTACTTAGCGTTAAAGGTGATGTCTTTTGCTTGCGACGAGCTTGCCAATCCAACTTCTCGTTGATTGCCGAGGTCAGTGTCTTGAGTGCTGACTCGTAAAGTGCGTCGCTATCAACAACTGCATCCAGAAGACCAATCTTTAATGCCTCATCTGCACGACACGCTTTACCTTGAGTGATCACCTCCATTGCGCTGTCGGCACCAATAACACGTGGCAGACGCACACAACCACCAAAGCCCGGCATGATACCGAGTTTCGTTTCTGGTAGACCGATGCTGGTGGTCTTGTCACCAATTCTCATGTCAGTTGCAAGCACACACTCACAACCGCCACCTAACGTGTGGCCTTTTAGTACCGAGATAGTTGGGACCGGTAAGTCTTCCAGCTTGTTGAAGATGCTGTTAGCAAATTGCAGCCACTGATCGAGCTCAGCGTCTGTCTTAGCAAAAAGACCTAAGAATTCGGTGATATCAGCGCCAACAATGAACGCGTCTTTATCTGAGGTGAGCATCAAGCCCTTCAGTCCTTGGTGCGCTTTTAGTGCATCAAGGGCTTTGTCGAGTGACTCTAGTGTCGCTAGATCGAGCTTGTTAACGGATTTTGGAGAGCAGAAGCTTAGTTCTGCAATACCATCTTGTACTTCCTTTACCTGTAGGGTTTCGGCTTGGTAAATCATTGTCTATCTCCATGACATACAATCTTGGATTGTCTGTATACCAATTTGTTGCGGGCTGAGCGCCTATAAGGCAGCAAATAGATATAGAGGAAAGTCGTTTTATTTATTGTTCTGGTTAGACCAGTGAAGTTAGTTTGGACTTCGGATTGGTTAATTTCAATACATTTTTTAAACAAGTGTTTAACATTGTGCGCTAAGGCAGATCTTATGCGACTCACAATTACCTCTCGTGATAGACTCTGAACAAAGAGAAAAGTGACCTAATCCTATGAATGACCTGCCTTATCTGATTCCTGCTCAGCCTGCTCAATTTGAAGAAGAGATCAAAAAGAGTGTCTTTATTACTTACTTAGCACACACGCCAAGCGTGGAAGCGGCGAAAGCATTCGTTGAGCAGATCAAAACCAAGCATGCAGATGCAAGACATAACTGCTGGGGATTTGTTGCAGGTCGACCAGAAGATTCGATGAAGTGGGGCTTTAGTGATGATGGGGAACCTTCAGGGACGGCAGGTAAACCGATCCTTGCTCAGCTGTCTGGCTCCGGAGTTGGAGAGATTACAGCTGTAGTGACTCGATATTCTGGCGGCATCAAGCTCGGTACAGGTGGTTTGGTTAAAGCTTATGGCGGCGGCGTGCAACAAGCGCTCAAGCTGCTTCAAACAATTGAGAAAAAAATAACCACAAAACTCCGACTAGAGTTAGACTATGGGTTTATGCCTATCGCACAGTCGCTTATGCCCCAGTTTGGTGCGGTTGAAGTGGATGCTGAATACAGCGATCAGGTGGTATTAGTGGTGGAAATTGAGCTACGTGAAGTGAGCGCGTTTACCCAAGCTATCATCAACAAAAGTGGTGCAAAGGCAATTGTCACCCCACTAGACGGACAATAATGAAAAATAGGAAGCCACAGGGACAGCTTCGCTAGTCAATCAATCCATGCAATTTCGTTCAATTATTCGAATCGTCGGGCTATTGCTTGCACTTTTTAGTGTCACAATGCTCGCGCCTGCGCTGGTTGCGCTTATCTATCGAGATGGTGCGGGTGTACCTTTTGTCACGACTTTCTTCGTACTTCTTGTATGCGGTGGGATCTGTTGGTTCCCAAACCGCAGGCACAAACACGAGCTTAAAGCGCGTGATGGCTTCCTTATTGTTGTTCTTTTCTGGACTGTACTTGGCAGTGCGGGCTCTATCCCTTTTCTGATCTCAGATAACCCCAATGTGTCTGTGACTGACGCCTTTTTTGAGTCCTTCTCTGCTTTAACAACAACGGGTGCGACGGTGATTGTCGGGCTCGACGAGTTGCCAAAAGCGATTCTCTTTTATCGCCAGCTGCTACAGTGGTTTGGCGGTATGGGTATCATCGTGTTGGCGGTAGCCATTCTTCCTGTTCTTGGTATCGGTGGTATGCAGCTTTATCGAGCTGAAATACCAGGACCAGTAAAAGACACTAAGATGACCCCACGCATTGCTGAGACGGCAAAAGCACTGTGGTACATCTACTTGAGTTTGACTATCGCATGTGCCGTGGCATTTTGGTTGGCTGGTATGACGCCATTTGATGCCATTAGCCATAGCTTCTCCACCATTGCTATCGGTGGCTTCTCTACGCACGATGCCAGCATGGGCTATTTCGATAGCTATGCCATCAACATGATTACCGTTGTCTTCTTGTTAATCTCGGCATGTAACTATTCTTTGCACTTCGCCGCGTTTGCATCCGGCGGCGTGCATCCTAAATACTATTGGAAAGATCCAGAGTTCCGCGCGTTCATCTTTATACAAGTTGTTTTGTTCTTGGTGTGCTTCTTATTATTGTTGAATCACCATTCTTACGACTCAACTTATGATGCATTCGATCAAGCGCTTTTTCAGACCGTATCCATCTCAACTACGGCTGGCTTTACCACAACCGGCTTTGCTGATTGGCCATTATTCTTACCAGTGCTGTTGTTGTTCTCTTCTTTTATAGGTGGTTGTGCTGGTTCGACTGGCGGCGGCATGAAAGTGATCCGTATTCTGCTACTGACGTTACAAGGTGCGCGTGAGCTGAAGCGTTTGGTGCACCCTCGTGCGGTGTATACCATCAAAGTGGGTGGTAGTGCGCTACCGCAAAGAGTCGTTGATGCGGTTTGGGGATTCTTCTCTGCTTACGCTTTGGTGTTCGTGGTTTGTATGTTGGGCTTGATTGCTACAGGGATGGATGAGCTAAGCGCGTTTTCTGCAGTTGCAGCAACGCTCAACAACTTAGGTCCAGGCTTGGGTGAAGTTGCGCTTCACTTTGGCGATGTGAACGACAAAGCAAAATGGGTATTGATTGTTTCTATGCTGTTTGGACGTTTGGAAATCTTTACCTTACTTATTCTACTTACGCCGACGTTTTGGCGTAGCTAAGGGGAAATCGTGGCAAAAGCATTATTTCTATATTCCTCCCGTGAAGGGCAGACTAAAAAAATTCTCCACTATATAGATGAGAAGCTAACAGGCTTCGAATGTGAGCTGGTGGATTTACATAATGTTGAGACGATTGATTTTAGCCAATACGACAGGGTACTGATTGGAGCGTCTATTCGTTATGGTCATCTTAATAAGAAGCTGTACCAGTTTATTGAGCGAAACCTCAATCAACTTGAACAAAGTAAAGTAGCGTTTTTCTGCGTAAACCTAACTGCTCGTAAAGAAGACCAAGGAAAGGATACGCCAGAAGGCAGCGCTTACATTCGTAAGTTCCTAATTAAGTCGCTTTGGAAACCAACCTTAATCGGTGTTTTTGCTGGTGCTCTTTATTACCCACGTTACGGATGGTTCGACAAAACGATGATTAAGTTCATTATGTCGATGACAGGTGGTGAAACCGATACGACCAAAGAAGTGGAATACACCAATTGGGAAAAAGTGGCTCTTTTCGCAGATAAATTCAAAGAACTGTAGAAATAACGTGCTCTTTTGACCGCTTTTGACGCAAATTTATCCGAACGATAAAAAAATCAAAAAAAACGAGAAAAAGGGCTTGCCAATGTGATCGCAATCTCTATAATGCCACCTCGCTGACACGGCAACGCTTCGAAGCTTAGGTTTCGAAAGTAAGAAGCCAAGTTAGCAAGCCAATTAGCCAAGCGGAAACGCTTGAAAAAAGTTTGAAAAAAGTGATTGACACTAAACTTTAACTCGCTAAAATGGCCGTCCGATTTGAGCAAAGCTCAATAGGAAAGCTCTTTAACAATATAGACCTATCAATCTGTGTGGGCACTCGTTGATGATAATCCAATTAGAAGCTTCGGCTTCAAATTAGGTTTCAATGAAACGAAGTGACCATTGAATCGAAAGATTCAGCACAGTCAATTCAAACATTACTTATGTAATGTTCAGTATTCATTGAGCCGAACAAAATCTTAAATTGAAGAGTTTGATCATGGCTCAGATTGAACGCTGGCGGCAGGCCTAACACATGCAAGTCGAGCGGAAACGAGTTATCTGAACCTTCGGGGAACGATAACGGCGTCGAGCGGCGGACGGGTGAGTAATGCCTAGGAAATTGCCCTGATGTGGGGGATAACCATTGGAAACGATGGCTAATACCGCATAATGCCTACGGGCCAAAGAGGGGGACCTTCGGGCCTCTCGCGTCAGGATATGCCTAGGTGGGATTAGCTAGTTGGTGAGGTAATGGCTCACCAAGGCGACGATCCCTAGCTGGTCTGAGAGGATGATCAGCCACACTGGAACTGAGACACGGTCCAGACTCCTACGGGAGGCAGCAGTGGGGAATATTGCACAATGGGCGCAAGCCTGATGCAGCCATGCCGCGTGTGTGAAGAAGGCCTTCGGGTTGTAAAGCACTTTCAGTCGTGAGGAAGGTGGTGTAGTTAATAGTTGCATTACTTGACGTTAGCGACAGAAGAAGCACCGGCTAACTCCGTGCCAGCAGCCGCGGTAATACGGAGGGTGCGAGCGTTAATCGGAATTACTGGGCGTAAAGCGCATGCAGGTGGTTTGTTAAGTCAGATGTGAAAGCCCGGGGCTCAACCTCGGAATAGCATTTGAAACTGGCAGACTAGAGTACTGTAGAGGGGGGTAGAATTTCAGGTGTAGCGGTGAAATGCGTAGAGATCTGAAGGAATACCGGTGGCGAAGGCGGCCCCCTGGACAGATACTGACACTCAGATGCGAAAGCGTGGGGAGCAAACAGGATTAGATACCCTGGTAGTCCACGCCGTAAACGATGTCTACTTGGAGGTTGTGGCCTTGAGCCGTGGCTTTCGGAGCTAACGCGTTAAGTAGACCGCCTGGGGAGTACGGTCGCAAGATTAAAACTCAAATGAATTGACGGGGGCCCGCACAAGCGGTGGAGCATGTGGTTTAATTCGATGCAACGCGAAGAACCTTACCTACTCTTGACATCCAGAGAACTTTTCAGAGATGAATTGGTGCCTTCGGGAACTCTGAGACAGGTGCTGCATGGCTGTCGTCAGCTCGTGTTGTGAAATGTTGGGTTAAGTCCCGCAACGAGCGCAACCCTTATCCTTGTTTGCCAGCGAGTAATGTCGGGAACTCCAGGGAGACTGCCGGTGATAAACCGGAGGAAGGTGGGGACGACGTCAAGTCATCATGGCCCTTACGAGTAGGGCTACACACGTGCTACAATGGCGCATACAGAGGGCAGCAAGCTAGCGATAGTGAGCGAATCCCAAAAAGTGCGTCGTAGTCCGGATTGGAGTCTGCAACTCGACTCCATGAAGTCGGAATCGCTAGTAATCGTGGATCAGAATGCCACGGTGAATACGTTCCCGGGCCTTGTACACACCGCCCGTCACACCATGGGAGTGGGCTGCAAAAGAAGTAGGTAGTTTAACCTTCGGGAGGACGCTTACCACTTTGTGGTTCATGACTGGGGTGAAGTCGTAACAAGGTAGCGCTAGGGGAACCTGGCGCTGGATCACCTCCTTAAACGATGATTATACACGATGAGTGTCCACACAGATTGATACGGTTTATAAGTAAAAGAGACGAAGATATCCCAATATCTTCAATCCAGTGTCCCGTTCGTCTAGAGGCCTAGGACACCGCCCTTTCACGGCGGTAACAGGGGTTCGACTCCCCTACGGGATACCATTGGGTCGTTAGCTCAGTTGGTAGAGCAGTTGACTTTTAATCAATTGGTCGCAGGTTCGAATCCTGCACGACCCACCATTCTTCTCCACGAAGAATCAAAACTTATGTGGGCGATTAGCTCAGTTGGGAGAGCACCTGCCTTACAAGCAGGGGGTCACTGGTTCGAGCCCGGTATCGCCCACCATTCTCTAAGTATTTTTGGATAGGAATTCCAAACCACTTCAGTAAAACGTACGTGGTTAGAATCTTCGACTCTGAAAGTCTTTAGAAAATGACTTCTTAGGAAGTGATTAGCTCTTTAACAATTTGGAAAGCTGACAAAACAATCTTTAAGATTGTTTGTAAAGTTCTCAATGTTTGTCTTTAAGACAAACACCAAAAAACACATTCAAGTGTTCTTGGGAATATCACTTTACAGTGATTATTCGAAATTGAGTCCGGCAAAATCGAAATGTCTCTCGCTCATTCAAATAATGAGAGACAACTTTGGTGATTTGAACATCAACTCGAAACTCCTTCGGGTTGTATGGTTAAGTGACTAAGCGTACACGGTGGATGCCTTGGCAGTCAGAGGCGATGAAGGACGTATTAACTTGCGATAAGCCCAGATTAGGTAGTAAAAACCATTTGAGTCTGGGATTTCCGAATGGGGAAACCCACTTACATAAGTAAGTATCGCTGCGTGAATACATAGCGCAGCGAGGCGAACCGGGGGAACTGAAACATCTAAGTACCCCGAGGAAAAGAAATCAACCGAGATTCCGAAAGTAGCGGCGAGCGAAATTGGACTAGCCCTTAAGCTTTTTATGCGTCAGGTGAAACTTCTGGAAAGTTGTGCGATACAGGGTGATAGCCCCGTAACCGGCAACGCATTTAAAGTGAAATCGAGTAGGGCGGGACACGTGATATCCTGTCTGAATATGGGGGGACCATCCTCCAAGGCTAAATACTACTGACTGACCGATAGTGAACCAGTACCGTGAGGGAAAGGCGAAAAGAACCCCTGTGAGGGGAGTGAAATAGAACCTGAAACCGTGTACGTACAAGCAGTAGGAGCACCTTCGTGGTGTGACTGCGTACCTTTTGTATAATGGGTCAGCGACTTATATTCAGTGGCAAGGTTAACCATCTAGGGGAGCCGTAGCGAAAGCGAGTGTTAACTGCGCGACTCAGTCGCTGGATATAGACCCGAAACCAGGTGATCTAGCCATGGGCAGGTTGAAGATTGAGTAACATCAATTGGAGGACCGAACCGACTAATGTTGAAAAATTAGCGGATGACTTGTGGCTAGGGGTGAAAGGCCAATCAAACCTGGAGATAGCTGGTTCTCCCCGAAAGCTATTTAGGTAGCGCCTCGGACGAATACTACTGGGGGTAGAGCACTGTTAAGGCTAGGGGGTCATCCCGACTTACCAACCCTTTGCAAACTCCGAATACCAGTAAGTACTATCCGGGAGACACACGGCGGGTGCTAACGTCCGTCGTGGAGAGGGAAACAACCCAGACCGCCAGCTAAGGTCCCAAATTACTACTAAGTGGGAAACGATGTGGGAAGGCTCAGACAGCCAGGATGTTGGCTTAGAAGCAGCCATCATTTAAAGAAAGCGTAATAGCTCACTGGTCGAGTCGGCCTGCGCGGAAGATGTAACGGGGCTAAGTAGTAAACCGAAGCTGCGGCAATGCACTTTAGTGCATTGGGTAGGGGAGCGTTCTGTAAGCGGTTGAAGGTGTGTGGTAACGCATGCTGGACGTATCAGAAGTGCGAATGCTGACATGAGTAACGATAAAGGGGGTGAAAAACCTCCTCGCCGGAAGACCAAGGGTTCCTGTCCAACGTTAATCGGGGCAGGGTAAGTCGACCCCTAAGGCGAGGCCGAAAGGCGTAGTCGATGGGAAACGGGTTAATATTCCCGTACTTCTTACAATTGCGATGGGGGGACGGAGAAGGCTAGGTGGGCCTGGCGACGGTTGTCCAGGTTCAAGTGCGTAGGCTGAGAAATTAGGTAAATCCGGTTTCTCTTAAGGCTGAGACACGACGTCGAGCTACTACGGTAGTGAAGTCATTGATGCCATGCTTCCAGGAAAAGCCTCTAAGCTTCAGATTGTAAGGAATCGTACCCCAAACCGACACAGGTGGTCGGGTAGAGAATACCAAGGCGCTTGAGAGAACTCGGGTGAAGGAACTAGGCAAAATGGTACCGTAACTTCGGGAGAAGGTACGCTCTTGATGGTGAAATCCCTTGCGGATGGAGCTGACGAGAGTCGCAGATACCAGGTGGCTGCAACTGTTTATTAAAAACACAGCACTGTGCAAAATCGTAAGATGACGTATACGGTGTGACGCCTGCCCGGTGCCGGAAGGTTAATTGATGGGGTTAGACTTCGGTCGAAGCTCTTGATCGAAGCCCCGGTAAACGGCGGCCGTAACTATAACGGTCCTAAGGTAGCGAAATTCCTTGTCGGGTAAGTTCCGACCTGCACGAATGGCGTAATGATGGCCACGCTGTCTCCACCCGAGACTCAGTGAAATTGAAATCGCTGTGAAGATGCAGTGTACCCGCGGCTAGACGGAAAGACCCCGTGAACCTTTACTACAGCTTGGCACTGAACATTGACCCTACATGTGTAGGATAGGTGGGAGGCTTTGAAGCAAGTACGCCAGTATTTGTGGAGCCGTCCTTGAAATACCACCCTTGTAGTGTTGATGTTCTAACGTTGACCCCTAATCGGGGTTGCGGACAGTGCCTGGTGGGTAGTTTGACTGGGGCGGTCTCCTCCCAAAGAGTAACGGAGGAGCACGAAGGTGGGCTAATCACGGTTGGACATCGTGAGGTTAGTGCAATGGCATAAGCCCGCTTGACTGCGAGAATGACAATTCGAGCAGGTGCGAAAGCAGGTCATAGTGATCCGGTGGTTCTGAATGGAAGGGCCATCGCTCAACGGATAAAAGGTACTCCGGGGATAACAGGCTGATACCGCCCAAGAGTTCATATCGACGGCGGTGTTTGGCACCTCGATGTCGGCTCATCACATCCTGGGGCTGAAGTCGGTCCCAAGGGTATGGCTGTTCGCCATTTAAAGTGGTACGCGAGCTGGGTTTAGAACGTCGTGAGACAGTTCGGTCCCTATCTGCCGTGGGCGTTGGAAGATTGAAGGGGGCTGCTCCTAGTACGAGAGGACCGGAGTGGACGAACCTCTGGTGTTCGGGTTGTGTCGCCAGACGCATTGCCCGGTAGCTAAGTTCGGAATCGATAACCGCTGAAAGCATCTAAGCGGGAAGCGAGCCCTGAGATGAGTCTTCCCTGATACTTTAAGTATCCTAAAGGGTTGTTCGAGACTAGAACGTTGATAGGCAGGGTGTGTAAGCGTTGTGAGGCGTTGAGCTAACCTGTACTAATTGCCCGTGAGGCTTAACCATACAACACCCAAGGGGTTTTGATGGACTCAATGCAAGAACATTGAATGTGTAAATAGAACGAAAAACAGCTTTCCAGATTAAAGAATTTGCTTGGCGACCATAGCGATTTGGACCCACCTGATTTCCATTCCGAACTCAGAAGTGAAACGAATTAGCGCCGATGGTAGTGTGGGGTTTCCCCATGTGAGAGTAGGACATCGCCAGGCTTTAAATTTAGACTTAAATGTCTAACCAGTGCGGAGCGGTAGTTCAGTTGGTTAGAATACCGGCCTGTCACGCCGGGGGTCGCGGGTTCGAGTCCCGTCCGCTCCGCCAAACCATTGAAGAAAGACGTCTTAGGACGTCTTTTTTTATACCTGAAATCCAGTGTTCACAAGGCTTGTCTGACGCTTTACGGCGAATGAAGACGCTCTGTGACTTGGTTTCAATGGTACACCATTGGGTACATTGTCACTGTCTTTTATTTAACGGTGTACCATCATGGCAAAACAAGTAAAACCACTGACTGAAACTCAAATCAAAAACGCTAAGCCTCAAGCAAAGGAATACATCCTTTCTGACGGCAACGGCCTGCGTCTTCGTGTTAAAACGAATGGCAGCAAAACATGGCTCCTTAATTATACCCACCCTATTCTATCTAAACGTGTTAATTTCACGTTAGGTACTTATCCAAATACTTCTCTAAAAGTTGCTCGCGAAAAAACACGTGAAGCTCGTGAACTCATTGAACAAGGCAAAGATCCAAAGACATGTCGTGACCAGAGCATCCAGCAAGAGCAACGTCGATTAACGTCTACATTAGAAAGCGTTATGCATCTCTGGCTTGAGGTTAAGCGTGACTCGGTCTCTGAAGATCATGTTTATGACATTCGACGTTCTCTAGAATTGCATGTTCTCCCATCATTAGGACAAGTTCCTATCTCTGATATTACTCCGCAGCTTGCAATACAAACACTGAAACCACTAGAGCGTAAAGGCAACTTAGAAGCCTTGCGCCGTCTATGTCAAAGACTGAATGAAATCATGAGGTTTGCTCGTAATAATGGCCTGATCACTTTTAATGTGCTCACTGATATTAAAGATGTATTCAAAAAGCCTAAAGTTGAGAATATGAAAACCATTTCTCCTGAAGAGTTACCTACGTTCTTGTCTGTGCTTTCTCGTGCCCGCATTCACTTCACAACGCGTTGTTTGATTGAATGGCAGCTTCATACCATGGCTCGTCCCGGAGAGGCAGCAGGCGCGCGTTGGGATGAAATTGATTGGGAACATCAGCTTTGGTGTATTCCTGCTGAGCGTATGAAGAGAAAGCGCGATCATGTTGTACCGCTGACCAAGCAAACGCTCTCCATTTTAGAAGAGATGAAAGCCATCAATGGGCATGGTGTGAGTGAGTTCATTTTTGCTTCTTATAAAGACGCCACGCGTCACTGTTGCAGTGAAACAGCCAATATGGCGATCAAGCGTATGGGTTATAAAGGAAAGATGGTTTCTCACGGATTGAGAGCATTAGGGAGCACTATTCTAAACGAACGGCCTCAGTTTGCCGGTGATTTGGTGGAAGCTGCACTTGCGCATGTGGATAAAGATAAAGTGAGGGCTGCTTACAACCGCAGTCAGTATATCGAGCAGCGTCGAGAAATGATGCAATGGTGGAGTGAGCACATTGAGTTAGCAGGAAGAGGTCAAGTGTCTTATTTAGCCGCTTAGGTGGCAGTATGTAGCTTAAAGAAAAACGCCCTTTGCTTTTAAACAAAGGGCGTCTCTCAATCGTCCATGATTTTCGTAGTGATGTCTCGATAGGATGCAACAAAGACACCTAAACAAGATAATCAAAAACGGCATTGATAGGTTAGTTATACGTCAGAGGTTTGTCAGTTTTTATAAAGAGTGTATTGGGGGGATAGTAAAGGTTCAACCAATCTTTTGCTTGGCTCAACGCTGAAAGCTTTACATTTCTTCTTCCATCGACTCTTCACAGTTGACATCCTTCATTAAAGCACATTCATCATATATTACTTTAGCGTTATCTAAATCATCATTATGATTTGGAGTCAGAGTAGAGGTTGAACAACCAGAAATTAGAGCGACAACCAGTGTATAAAGAACAATACCTTTCATTATTTACCAAGCCTTAATGCATCTAAAGTTTCATCGATTAAAGGGGAGTTCTATCAATAATATTATCCCCTTGAGCGCCCAGTCACTCTACGTTAAACGGTTATTCGCTACGACCGCGGATATCGATGCCGTTTACAACAGCATTTGGGTCAACATCCTTATGCGTATTTTCAACGTCTTTCAACTTTATGTCTTCAAGAGCGTGGTCATTGCGTCCTTTTAACGTCGGTTTTTCTTGGGTGTGCGTAATTTCTATTTGGTTGTTATCAAGCTTCTGAGGTGCTATTTCCCCTGTATATGAACCATCTCCCGCATGAGCCATACTTACCGTCAACATCATAGTAGAGAAAATCAATAGTTTTTTCATATCAATGCCTATATATAATCTGTGTCTATTTGCTTGAGTTTAATGTATGTATGCATCGTATGTGGTTATGTGCAATATTTTACATGCCATTTCAACCTACACCCTCAATGTTCTTTTGGGGTTAGAAAAGTGTTAGAAAAGTAAAGCGAAATAAATTAACCCAGAACGGTGTTAGGCCATCAATGCTGACTATTAGTATTGATGACCTTGGTTTTTCTGGTTTAGGTGATAAGCCATTCATCCAACGAGTAAATCCTGCGTAAGTTATGTAGGCAACGACGAACGCTTTACTTGGGGAATGGAATTAAATGAACCATTGCTAGTGAAAGGTTTGTCTTGAAAGCTCAATGAATATTAACGCGCCATATCTTATTGTACCTCTCGTTCTGCAAGTACTTCTTTTAATGCAAACATGCCATTTAAAGCAGATGGGAAGCCTGCATAAACGGACATTTGAAGTATGACTTCTTTTATTTCTTCTTCGCTACAGCCAACGTTAAGTGCGCCATTCAAATGTACTTTAAGTTGAGGCGTGCAATTACCTAGCGCGGTTAATGCAGCTACAGTTGCAATCTTTCTGTATTTTACGTTTAAGTTGGTGCGTGCATAAATATCACCAAACGGATATTCAATGATATATTTCGCTAAATCAGGGCAAATGTCTTGTAAACTATCGATAACATTTTGACCTGCTTTACCGTCTATACTTGTTAAGAGTTCTAATCCTGTATCAAAACGTGACTTTTCCATTGATATATTCCTGTCTTTAATGGGGGAGGGAACAGTCTACAAGTTAGAGTCGGCTCTAAGTCAATTAATGTTTCCGTTTTTATAAAGGTTAATTTTGTCTTCTAAAGCGGTTAAATGCGCTTGCTGTTGAGCAATATGAATTTTTAAGTTTTCTTGATGTTGCTCCAGTAACTTTTGGCGTTGCAAGACTGTATTTGTTCCGATTTCTCTTAACCTTGCATACTTCAATATATCTTCTAAGGGCATTGCGGTTTCCTTTAAGCGTTTTACGAACGTGATCCATTTTAAGTCTTTCGATGTATAGGTTCGATTACCGCTACTAGTTCTGTGAATGTTTTTCAACAAACCAATTTTTTCATAATACCGAAGAGTATGAGGTGATAAATCGACCAAGGTTGAAAACGCTTTAATGTTCATGAGCTAACTCCTGATATTACTCCGTGGTTTGTGTTTAGTAGTCACCTTTCTTGTCCGATGGCTCTTTGTTGTTTTGAATGCGTTCTGCACTTTCATTGGTGAATACGTTTAGCCAGTTGCGCAAGGCTGATGTGACAAGGTGCTTCTTGGGTTCTTTGATTTTTCGCTTCCTGCCATTGTCTTTGAAGTTCAAGCGTTGTCAGTGTTGTCGGTTCATAATGGATGTTCTGCCAATTGAACGCCCTTATCTCTGTCAGTTTTTGCTGATAGAGTTGGTCGAAAGATGCATTGCAAGGGTAATAGAATTGTCCTTGATGTTTGAGCCGAAAATGTGCGCTAGGGCATTCACGTTGAAATCGCACAGTCCTTTGTTTAATTAGCACGATACCAGTTAACGGGGGAAGGGACAGTCTTTCACAAAATTCCATGATGTAAGAAAGCGGATAATTCAAATGGCGAGGACTTATCTCTACTTCACGAGCGAGTTCGTGGAGAAAGAGTTGTTGATTGTCTCTATGGGCAACCAGGTGTTGCCAAACTCTCCGTGAGTGTGAGCGCCAGTCTATAGCGGCCTCTCTTTTTTCATTAGGTAGGTGGTCGGTATGGTTTGACATCGAGCAAAATAAGCTTTTGGTGAAAAAAAATGGGCAAAAAAACTCCACACAAACCGAGAGTTGAACATGTGTGGAGAACATGGAGTAAGTGATAGCTTACGCTTTAGTGCTATCAAAATGTTGGGATGCAATACAACGCTATGGCGGAGGCCATATTGCAATAATAAGATACCTCTTAAGGTGCCACCGTTTTGTTAGAGAATAGTCAGCAAGTTTCTAAGTGAGAAGTTGTGTAGTGAAAGGTAAGTTTGTGAAATTATGGCGACCATTGTCGCGTTCTCACTATTGTCGCTAAGTCGTTCGTGAATTAGAGGCACTACCAGTCCAAACGATATACGTTAGAGATATGGATTGATTGAAGGCCGCACTATTGCTTTTCTTAGTGCGCAGAAGGCAAAACAAAAAAGCATTGAATTTTTCATTTCAACGCTCTACCATCCGTTTCACGTTAGCAAAATCTAACGTCGAGTTCGTACCTCGTTTCAACCACTGCCACCATTTCTTCGCGTAAATGGTGGAGCTTTGCTGTACTCAAATTATGGCAAGCTGGATGAGACTCCCTCGGGAGGCCGTTTCTTTGGTTGCGGTAGTACGAATCTTGTTCAGTTTGCCACCATTCGAGATTCGTACCTCTTTGGTGGTGATTTCTATATCAAAACCAAAGGATACCGAACATGTCGTTTTTTTATTCGAGCTCCGCCTTGTTGATGTCTCAGTGCTTTACTCTTTTTAACGAGGAGAAAGTATCATGAGCCACTATGATCCCCAATTAAATCCTGTTCTTGAAGCTGCTTCTGATGAAGAGTTAGATTTTCTCGTTGAACTGCTCAAAACCAAACTCTCCGAATCGCTTACTGATAATGAGCGCTTCAAGGCGTGCGCGCCTCAGCACAGTGCCTATCCAGAAGTGATCGCCTCAGAGGTTCGTCGAATGGGCGGAAATTCCTTGATGAATCTTTATCGTTCCCATGGGCCAAGTTACAAAACACTGGTTCGAGAGGTCGCAAAGCAAGTTAAAGCGCCTTATAACGACAGTCATGATGTTGAACGAATGGAAAAGAACATCCTTGAAACGGTACTAACAGAAACGATTGAGAAAATGAAACCTCGTGAAAAAGAGGCGTTTTTTAAAAGTATTGGTGGGGAATATTCATCACTACCTATTGGTCCTGCTTCTGCTGCGGCCTTCATTCGATTGTTCCAGCTTGGCGGTTTTAAGTCATACCAAATATTAATTACGTTTGCCCACACTATCGCAAGAGAAGTGTTTAAGAAAACACTACCGTTTGCTGCTGGACCTATTCTTGCTCAAGCCGCTAAAGTTTTGGTTGGACCGGTAGGGTGGGTGTTGACTGGAGCATGGGCTGCAGTCGACATCGCGGGGCCTGCGTATCGAGTGACCGTTCCAGCGGTGATTTATATTGCTATCTTGCGTCAAATACAAGCGATACCGGAAGAAAGTAAATCAAGTGAGTCTGATGATACATCAGCAGGGGTTGATGTTGCTTACGTATCGTAATATCAAAAAATTACAGGTCTATATTACCTAGGTGTATTTCTATCTTTAATCGCCCGTATTGCTTTATGCAGTGCGGGCTTTTTTACGTTTGAACCTTAGGAGATTGAACCTATGTCAACTCAACTGCCCACCATTACCTACGAGTTTTCAGAACCTGTCACCGCTCTGCAAATTCTCGAGAAAGCCGCTGAAATTCTTGAGCAAAGCTTTAGTCAAGGTGATGTCTACACCAACCCTAATCTTGTTAAGTCTTTCCTTAGCTGCAAACTTGCGCGTCATGAGCGCGAGGTCTTTGGCGTAATGTTCTTAGACAACCAACACCAATTGATTGCTTTTGAAGAGCTATTCCAAGGCACTATTGATGCTGCCTCGATTTATCCGCGTGAAGTGGTCAAAGCGGCGCTTAAGCACAATGCCGCTGCGGTGATTTTTGCACATAACCATCCCTCTAAAGTCGCAGACCCTTCCCAATCTGACAGACGCATTACACGACGTTTGGTTGATGCGCTGGCGTTGGTGGACATCCGAGTGCTCGACCACATTGTGGTAGGCGGAGAATGTGTGTCTTTTGCAGAAAAAGGGTGGCTGTGATGAACGTGAAACAAACTTATGGTTGTGAAGCCATGTTGCTGTCACCGGCTTTTATCGGTGAATTGAATGTCGTGATATCTGAAGCGAGTATTCCGGAGCGTGTTAAGCAAGTGTCGGTGCATTTTCGAGCATCCGCTTATGATGCGTCACGCCAAGGGCCTCATCCCGTTGAAGTGCGCTTAGAGCGACTTGAAACGTGCTGGAGCGTGGTGTTTATCGCCAGCTTTGCGCATCTCAGTGACGCGTATTCGTCTTTATCCCCAGAGTTGTATTTTAATCTCAAGCGAGGTTGGTTCTATCAACCTGATATTCAGACGTGTGAATTAAACCGCCCTGAAGTGGCTTCTTTACTGGCGAGTTGGAGTCAAGCATTTTGCTCAGCGCTCTATCATGGTCAGTTCGATACCATTGGGGTTACGGCCGTGAAATTATGACGTTGATTCATCAAGCGACATTTCTATCTGGAGCGTCGCTTTTCTTTTATCTGTAATAGGAGAAATTACCATGTCTTATGACATTGTTTACGAACAGTTGGCTTTGCGTGTGCCACTGGCTGACGTTGAAGCGCAGATGCGTCAGTTCTTAATGCGTTTGGATTTTAAAGAGGTCGATGTCATGACACTCTCTCGCTTAAATCAGCGCTTGTATGAGCGTTACCAGTGTACGTTAAGTGCTGACCTCTACCTGCTGCATCAGTTGATTGGGTCAAGTAACTTGTTTGATACCGAAACGCAAAAGCGTGCGCGCAGTTGGCAGTTTTGCGGTGTTGATACGTTTCATCACCTGTTGATTCAATTTGGGTGTGATTGGGCATCAAGTGCGGAGTCTGGATGCATCAAGCTGTATGGGCGCAACGTTAAAGGCGAAGGGTGGATACGTTCTATGCGTCAGTTATTGATTAACGCTGACGATTTTCATCGAATGCCGTTTTGCTCTCGATTAGAGGTTTGGGTTCGAGCGCCGCAAGAGGATGCAAGACAAGTGGCATTTGATGCGTTAAAGCGAATGTTATCAGACTTAGACGCTAAGTGGTGTGAAAAGACGCGACTTGATGAGGCGGGGTATGAGGTGAGTATCAGACCTCGCTCTGCGTTTGAGATGTGGCTATTTCAGCAACTTATTTACCGCTACCAAGGGAAGTGCTGGATAAATGGCACAGAGCCACCTTACGGTGTGGTGAAAAAGCACGCAATCTAGTGGTGTGCCATCTTGAACTTTTCCATCATCTTCATCGTTTACTTGTTCTGATTATTTCTCTGCATCGCTTTTAAGCGATGTCTTTTCTTTACGTCGGTTTTCTTAATCGAAACGTTTAGGTCAAAACCGAAATCATACCGTCAGTATGACGGATATCCTTTATCTACCTTTATTTAATCTTACGTCCGTAGGAGGACTCACTGTGTCTAAACAATCTGCTATCCGAACTCAAATCGGGTTCTTAACCCACCACATTTCAGGAAAGGCGTTTCCGGTGTCGGATTTATTAACCACCCGCTTGGTTGAAACGCTAGCCAATCAAATCACGCTGAATGCGTCGCTTGCTGACGCTTTGGTTTCTTGTCGCACCATTGTGTTTAATTTTCGCGATAAGGATTACAGCGCAGAGCAAGGCGGGTTCCATCCGGTTGAAATCTGCCTAGTGAAACACTCAAGTGGGGAGTGGCATTATCAGTACGTCACGGATTTTGCCTACATGGGGAATTATTACCCTGAGCTTGAGAAAGCCTTGGATTTTGATTTTGAAAGTCATGGCGCTTACTCGTGTGGCATTCCAGAGCGCACTCGGCAAAGTGCACATGAGCTTTATCAACTCTGGGAGCGCAACTTTCTGGCGTACCTTGAGATGGACGTGTATGACGATATCGGTGTGCAGGTGTAACTATCATGCGGCAGAACGTCACACTTTAGTAAAGCAGGAAAAGACGTGGACGTTATTTGTCCATGTCTTGATTAGGCTTCGACATTATTTGTCATTGGGTGTGATGAGGTCTTTATGAGCAACAAAAGTTCACTCGAAGGACTGTCTGCACTATTGCATACCTTGATGTTCATTCCCTATCAACGATGGACCGATGTCAAAGCATTGCAACATGCGCTTGCTCAAGTTGGGATTGAACGTAGTACGCGCAGCATCAAACGTTACCTCGATGAGGTGATTGTTGAGCTATTTAATGTGGAATGCGATGACTCATCGCAGCCGCATCGATACCGAAAAATGTCCCATCACTTATTAAAGTACGACCAGAAGGAAACCGTTAGTCAGAAAATCTTGAGTCGATACCTTGGCTCCGCATTGCCTGATGAATTACTTGGATTACCAACACCTGACGGTGCGCCCTCTCTGATGTTTGGGAGTTCGCGCTCAAAGGTGATTGCTTGGTTAAACAAGGTGCACGTTGATGTGGTCGACATTCAACATTGGAGTGAAGCGCAGCGCCATGTCTTAAAGCAAGTGCATTCTGCCTTGTTTCATGAGCGTTTGTTAACGCTATCGAGTCCAGTTTTGCAGCAAGAGCGTCTTCAGGTTGAACCTCTGGGACTCTTGGTTTTACGTGATACGCTTTTGCTGCTCTTTCGAGCATCAAATCACGCTCCGGTACGTTCTTTGGCGTTGCCTTTAATTGAGGACGCGAACGTTTCCACCCTCTCTTTTACCTACCCTTCTGATTTTAAAGCAGAAGATTATTTTACTACCCACAAAGACCATCACCTTTCCCCAGAAGTTGATGGCTTTTAATCTCAAAGGATAAAACATGAAACTGACAACCCTTATACATATTTCTGTGTTGATGATAACTTCGCCAGTCGCTCTTGCGGGCGGTACGCTCGGAGGTAATCCTGCCGTCGATTCTGGCGCGGTGAATTCGCAGATAGGAAAATGCGTGACCTATGCGCAAGCAGTGAAAGAAGCCAAACAAAAAGGAGCAGAGCCATCCGATATTCCCACTCCCAAAGGCTGCCAAGCCAAATCGTAAAAACGAGTCAACAACAATCTGTATTGACATCTAAGGCCATCTCATTGCGAGGTGGCCTTTTTACTATCACTCAAACAACAAAAGGAGACAAATATGTCTTGGTATCAAACTGTAGGTAAGGCCGTCGCAGGAACAGCCAGTGTCGCAGGCGTCATTACGGCTGCGCCAATTTTTGGAGCGATTGGCACCATCACCGCAGGCGGATTTATGGTGTCCGCTTTTGTCGGTACTACCGCAGCTCTCATTGATAAAGCGATTGATGAGGAGCAACCCACTACAACGTTACCTTCCCACCCAGAGCATCATCCTTTGATTACGTACGAGAACTACGACGAAGCGTAATCGTCATCACCACCAGCCGCAGCAGAAATGTTGCGGCTTTTTCTTTGTAACAGGAGAACAATAACATGTCATTTTCAAATATAGAGGCGGTCTTTCGATTACTTGCTCAGCTTCCTAGCCGCTATACAAAGTCCCTCGATAGCTTGTGTGAACAAGCAGAACATATGGGGATTGAAAAGTCTCCCGATACCATAAGGCGCTGGCTCAATGTACTTGTAGACTTGGGATTTGCAGAGCGTGAAATGTATCAAGGACAGCATGCGTTTAAACGCGCCTCAACACTGCCATGGTTAACCAAACCACAAGATGCCCTATTACTGGTTTTACTTCATGACCATTTATTGCCCGTGCTCCCTTCTTCTATTACCAAGCAATACCAAGCCAGTTTTGAAAGTGCCTTGCTTGAACTTTCATCTAAAGAGCAGCAGTGGCTATCTAAGATAGACATTGACCTACCAACCCTGAATCCAAATAGCGTCCCTCACTTGGAGCGCATTAAGCAAGCTATCGAATCGTCGAGCGTAATGCGCTTAACACTCATCGGGCAGTGCTTACACGTCAAGCCTGAGCGTTTGCGACTTGCTTCTGATGGTGTGTTTATTGGCTACAGCAACCTTGCCCACCAGCCGCAATATATCTCATTAACACACGTACTCGGCACGCATTAGACGACAGGAGAGGCAAATATGAATGAGGTTAGTTCAGTACTCTCTACCGGAGTGAAAATCAAACCGATATCGGTCAAAGTGCATTGGTCAGAGTCACCAGAGTTTAAAGAAGAGACGATGTATGACTTTATGGACTTTGAGCGCAAAGCGCTAGAGGTCGCCAAGACCAATCCGCGAGGTGGCTATGATAAAACCAAGGTCACGGTGCACTTTGATAATGAAGAGACGTACGAATGCCGCTTGGATTTAGGTTGTGGTGGTAATGATGTGGGATTTGCAGAGCATTGCTTAAGCATGCTGGCTTATTATCTGCGCCACCAATACGACTTAGATAAACCATGGTTGCATGACCAGCACCACCTATCACTTATCGAGGCCATTCACAGCTACGAGTTCGATAACACGTTTGTAGAAAAAGCCAGACAAAACATTCAACAAGTGGAAATGAACGCCAAAGCGGAAGATGAAGCGATAGCGCGAGCAGAGCAACTAGAATGGGAACGACAAAACAGAGAGCAGCAAGAGAAGGAGAAAGCGTTTCAAGCATCATTGATTATTCCACCGTGGGCAAAGGCGGTCATTGTTGCCACCTACACGGATTATGATGCCCAGTGCAGTGACTCACGTTCAGGTTACCATGCAACAAAAACGGTCAGAACCTTGATACTGGCGTGGTCCAGACACTCCCGTAACTTGTTTTCTGAACTTCGCAAGGCGTGCTTGAATCATCCGTCCACGGCGTTTTTAAATGACCCAGCCCAAAGCAATGAACACCGCGAAACGCATTGGTCGGGGGATGGTTATTACCTGACGGACACCAAGTACATTCGTTATGGTTGGTCGGTTCGAAAGCATGTCTTTTATAATGATGAGCAAAAGGCGCGTAATGTGCCAATGGGGGAACTGGTGATCCCAGACTAACAGAATATTGAGATAGAGCGCGAAAAGCTCTATCTCAATACTCCTTTTTCTTTTTCTTTTTCTTCGTTTTTCCTTTCTGTCAGCAGAGAGCGCTCGTTTGTTTCTTAAATAGCTGGATCTACACAATGAGAGTCATCCGTCCTCTATAAAAGTAATACTGTACTGATGCAATCTGCTGCATTTACAGAACAAGCAGAACATTATTCGTCCCGTTTCTTTACTTCGTATGCTTCTTATACAACACTTAACGCATTGAATTGAAATATTCTTTCATGTTTAGGAGTCGCCGTTGTACAGTAAACAACAAGACACGATAAGCTTACATTACAGTCAAGCTAAAAAAATTTTAGTCATGAACCAAAAAGGTGGTGTCGGTAAGTCAACGTGCGCGGCGGCATTAATTAGCCATCTAATCCACCTTGGATATAACGTTGAGGTGATTGACTTTGACAGACAACGATCATGCCACGACTGGGCAAAAGAAGTGCTTCCGGGCCGTTCCCTGCCCTATAATCCTTCACTGCGAAGCTTATCTAATATTGCTACAACACTTAAAGTAAAACGCGATACTGATTTTGTTGTGATTGACTCAGGGATATTAAGCTCTCGCAAGGTTGCATTGGCGTTTGTATTGAACCGCTGCTTTGTGTATGACGATAGAGTTGAAAGAACTCACCAACTGTTACAACACTTTCGGCAATATCCGACACTCGGTAAGATTTCTGAAGATACTCAATATCAAGAAGCCTTTTTCTATAAACAAGCAATACCTGCCACTGTCGATCCGCAGCTTTGGCGGCAAGTTATTGGATGGTTACAGAAACAATAAGCTTGGTGGAGTGGAGGGGGGAAAGCACTAAAAGTGGGTGTCAAACTTACAGACGACAGACACTTAGCGTTAGTGACGAGGTGGTTTCAAGTAGGGTGAACTAAGATATGGGCTTGATGCGTTTGTGCATTCCATTCTTTCATTTCAGCAGTAAATAGCCCATGAGCGTTTATTACGTTAGGAAGTTCAGTTGCCTGCTCTAGTTGGATGAGCATGGACAGAGGGGCAACTTGTTTATGCTCTTGATCAAAGCCGTGTTCGATCTGCTCGGATAGCATGTAGAGAATGCCGGGCTCTGCTTCGCTACCTTCTTCAAATAAGCGTGATTCTATCCCTTCCTCATCATACAGATGGACCAACAGATTATAGAGCTTTTCTGCTCCGACAAGCTGAGTTCGGTTCGCTTGTGAGTTTAACTCATACAAGCGCATTTCTAAGTTGCTGCCTTGTTTTCTCGCTACATTGAGCATCAACTTCATGTCTTTTTTGATGTTTGACAAAGATTTATCAGCGAGTTTAGGTTTGAGGTACTTTATGAGTATTTCATTGCGTTTGGGGACGGGCATAAAACGCGGAGAAGTTGATATTTTGCACAATAAGTGGAGTAAAGCATGAGTGACCACGTTATGGAGATTGTGGTAATAATCGAAGTCTTTCTTGATCTGCATAGTGGTTGCGAATGTTCTAATGCCATGGAACGGTATGTCAGCGGTTTACAATCCGATTTTACACTAAAGAAGTAGGAAAATAGAGAGCGTCACTCACAAAGCTCTCATTCTTCTTTGGCTTCCACATCGTTGTATCGAAACCGCTTGATACCTTTTGCGGTGAGTGACGTTCGTTCAGCCGACACCTCTTCCTTTGCTTTATCTAATCACCATCGCCGCCGCCATCATCCGAGGAAGGCGCTTTTTCGGCAATCTTGTGCGCGGGCGCTTTCTGTTGAGGTTCCATTGCTTCAATTTTTTTGTCTGTCTCATAATTCATTAGTGCGTACACAGACCAAATAGCGGCAGGGATCCAACCGATAAGAGTCAGTTGAAGTAGCAAACAAAAAACACCAGCCCACGGTCGGCCTATCGTGAAAAACTGAAGCCATGGGATCAAAATGGCGAGTAATAATCTCATAAACAATCATCTCCTAAATGATAAGTAGCTTGTACTAATTAATTACTTTCTTCGTCGTATTTTTTATTGGCTGAGGCTCGTTATCTGGCGTCACAATATCGACAGCTTTTCCAGCTGCGCCTTCATCTGGAAGCGCCTCTTCTGCGGTCCTTTTAGCTGTATCGGTTGCTGCTTCTTGTGGTGAGCAGCGCCCACCGACACCAACGGTCGCTTTTGCCGCAGTACTCTTTGCCGCTTTCTCAGCCGTACACTCAGGATCAAGTACGCCAGCATGTACGGTCATACTGATCATCGCTAAAATCGGTAGGGTAATTTTCCACATGTTAAGCTCCTGTATTTTATTTCCAATGGTGTTCTAGTTGAGTTTGGGATCGTTTTTGAGATTTTTCACTTTCGAAAGGGATTTATTGCTACCCTAACGCTTTAAAAACATCAGATATGGAGCTTTTAAAACCAATGTCCGTGCCACCTCTTCGTAAGTGTTCACTGTGGCGTATTGAGGCATTTACTTTTTTGATAAGAATGAGTTGACGTTGTTCTTTCGTTCTACTAGGAAGGTCTTGGTTATTCTCAAAAGACAAAGCAAATTGAGTGTTCTCATTGGCGCTCATCGTAAAAATATCAGCAACATAAGCATGATAAGATGAGTAAACAGAGCTTTTGAAAGCTTCGATAAGTTGTTGGCTGTATTCCTGCGAATTGGACATCCCCTCCATTAGAAGCGCCGTGTTCATAAGTTCCCTTTTTCAGTGAATGGGCAGGAAAATTATCACAAAGATGGTTATAGCAAGAGAGCACCACTTCGATTTTTCAATCTGGTGGTGCTATATGGAATATAAGAAAGAGATGGCCTAGTTTGCAGTAGTGGATTGATAGAGAATAAATCGTCGGCAGGAGAGGAAGCCTTTCTTCCTTACCCTGCTCGAACTTTGGCATTCAGCGTTAAATCGCATGGCCTTTTACCCTATTTGTTTGGTAGTGGGAAACGAGATCATCTTGAGCAGCAAGCGCGGCTTCAACACGTTGTTCAAAGTTATCCGGCTTTTTATCCTTGCGTAAGAAGTATTTTGCTGGCTCCCTTGTAAATGACTCACCTGTAATCACTGCTTCTTTACCATGCTCCATAAACGCTAAGATTTGAGCTAATGGGTAAGTCATATCGCTTTCTCGATGAAAAGAAAGCTTTCCGATATCGATGCCCACGATCCCCATCGGTCTATAGCCCGTTTGTTTTTTGTTCTCAAACTGCAATACGATATTTAAGCCAAGGTGATTTTCTAATATCCCCATTTTGTCAAATGACGCAGCGCCAACCCTTCCATGTCGCCACGAGTAGACAATCTGTCGGTTTCTATCAAAGTAAACTTCCGCGTCTTGAGGTTTCAACAAGAAAAGCAACCACATACCTAAAGATAAAGCGCCCATGAAAGAAAAAAGGCCGATACCGAAAAGGAAATGATCTAGCTCTCCAAGTTGCTTCAGCGCTCTCATGTGTGTAAACAATGACACATCACCGTCTTGCTCAAAATAGATACTGTAGCCTTTAATGGCATTATCGGCGAGAGCTATCCCCCGCCGAAAAATATCCTCTTCTTCTTTATCCCCTTCCTTTTGAGCGTCGGAAAGGTAGCTTATGTATCTGGCTTTGTTTTCACTATAACTTTCGATCATACGCCCTGCCTGAGCCTTGTGAGCTTCAAAATCATATTGGTAGCGAGAATCGTAGATAAAATACAGGGTCAACACGGTTAGCATCAGCATCCATGGCACGACAATGGTATTACGGCGAGTATGATAGCCAGTCCTTAACGTCAACAGGTTATCATTGACCTTCATAAAAGGTTCGAGTGGGTCTTCCATCGGAACAACGATCACTTCTGCTCGAAATTGCGCCCACCACTTTGAAAAAGGTTGCGCTTTTGTTGTAAATATTCCTTTAGAGCCGCGATTCATTTATTTTCCCCAAGGTGTAGTGTTTGGTTTTTCATCAAGCATGCCTATTTGACTCGTGCTTATGTAGCCGCTGTTGGTTAAATAGCGTTTTGGTACAACAGTGTTTGGTGTCGGTTCGTAACACCAGATCAGACGAGTCGGATGCGAAAACTCGACATTAACCGTGACATGCAGACCGTCTTCTTTGGCGATACATAACGTCCTATCTTCAAATGCCGCCGCCAACGCACTCCTGAAATTTTCGGTCATGGCCTTATCGGGCTCAGGTACTGAGTAAGCCGCGTATTTGGCATCATTCAGTTCACGATAAATCGAGCCATGCAGTTGAGATACGTTCATTTTAAAATCCGGCAAGACGAATACGTAACTGAGCTTGTATCGATACGGCTCTGAGCCATATGGACGAATACTGCTGTCCACAATAGTGAGTTTGGGCGCGTAAAAATAGTTTAAAAACTCCTGAGACTCGATGTTCAATGCCGCATCAAAGTATTTAATGTTATCAGATGTCACAGCCTTGTTGTTATTAGATGCCACAGCGGTGATAACATCCAGCCTCTCTTGAACAGTATTAATGTCTTCTTGCTTTTTAAAATCACTCCAAAACGGATAATACTCACTTGTTCCCCAGAAAGAGCTGTAGAGCAAGTTTTCGAAACTATTTTTGCCATATCGGCCAATCTGATATGCACTAAATAAAAGTCCTGTAAGACCAACGGCGAGTAATACGGCTCCAACAGGGCCCCCGACGGCCGAAAATGCAACCAATAGACTGGAGACGCCACCGGCCAGATAGCCCAGAGAAGCTTGTTTATTGCCTGACCGATAACTAGTAAAAACATCCCAGAAGTAAACAAATGACATTGCCACGTTTGCACCGACAACAAGTCCTTTTATCGGCGCTGCCGATAGACGCGCATCTAAACGCTGACTGTAAGCTTGTAAACTGCGCACTCCGAGCTTTTCAGCTAACTGCTTACTCATATTCGGTAACTGCTTTTGAAGAGCAAGAAGTGCCCTCTCAGCTTCACGTGCTGCAATATTTACTCCCTTGGCGCTGAACTGACTGAGAGTAATACTGTCTGCGGTGATCGCCGCGAGCGTGGACAACATTTTCACCGTACGATACGCATATTCTTTGTCATCATTGACGGGGTCGAGTGTATCGAATTGTGTTTGAGCCAAAAGATCATTGATGGTATTCACATTTGCTTGATACGACCAATAGGTCAGCCCTAAACCTGCACTTTCTTGTGCGAAATGGAGAAGTGTTTTGGTAGGGAGCCTATCGGCCAGCTTTTTGAGCCATTCAGGCGCTGATGCTGTTGGCTCTGCTTCCAGTAATTCGAAAATACGTTGCTCTGATTGGTTTGCTTTCATTTCAGACCAATTGAGCAGCTTTTCGCCAAAGTGCACGTTTGATTTGATTGACCTTTTTTGACCTGTTTGTTTATCGATTAAGTTTTCGATGTCATCGATCGCCATGTTGAGTCGATTCCCCGTAAACCGAACCCCTAATAAGGCATCAAATAAGGATGGTAAGGTTGCTCTATAAAAGCACTCTAACCCAGAATTTCCCAGTAACTTAGTGCCATAAGTGAACTCAGCTTGTATACGAGCCAAGTAATTGCCTATCGAAGTTAATACTGGCGGAACAGCATGATGCCAATTTATTTGTTCTTGAGGCTGAAGAAATACGATCTGAATGGCCTTTAAAGAAACTCCCCACACCTTATCTAATGGGGTGAGCTCTTCTGTATGAAAGGCTTCACCAACCCATCTATCCATGTTTTCAATGCCTTCTTCACTTGCGGTCACGCCTTCAAAAAGCGATCCAAGAAGGAGCAGCAATTTACCCATCTCAGCAGCAGGATCGATAATGCCTTGCTGACGAATATCAAAGTAGTGTCTTAGATAACAAGTAAGCGAACCAACCTCATCTTCAGCACCTTTACCCGCAACAAAGTAGTCCATTAGAGCGAGCAACTTCTTACGTTCTTTCTTCTTATTATGGATTTCTCTTTGATAAGCTTTCAAAAATATTGGGAGCCTTTCCGTATTAAGGTTTTCCTCCGCTGCTTTTTTGACTTCTGGAATATCGCTTTCAAGACATGACTGTGCGTACTGACCAATCGTCAAAGGGTATTTGTTGACATTGACATAGGCTTGTTGCTCTGCGACATTTTTCGAGATAACTTTTGAGATATCACGCTGACGACCAACTGGGTCAAACAAAGCCACTAAAGCGCCGTCTTTATGCTCGCTATGGCTTTTTTGCATGGTTTCTACAATGCCTTCAGCCGTAAGGTGATAACTTACTGTGGAGGTCGCCAAATCAAGGCCATGAGGCATCGGCTTCGCGCTGTCTTTATCAGCCAACCACTTTTCATCGTTATTGCGGTAATCTTCCACCAAGGCGCTAAGGTTTTCTTTTGTTGCCGCTTGGCTAAACTCGGTTTGCGGCGCTGTCAAATCCACCTGCTGCATCGCCTTTTTACGCAGCTCTTCGTCGCTGTTCATGTTATCAATGATGGCCGCAGACCATTCGTGCTCTGAGTAGACGATGGAGATTTTTTTCGCTTTCGGCGTCACAAACGCAAAAGGATAGAACGTGGCGCCCGATGAGGTATCGAGCGTTAAACCACCTTGGGCGTTTTCTTCATTGGTGAAATGGTATTTCTCAAACTTTTCAATCACTCCTGTCGCAGTTTGGGTTTGCGCGTATTTGAAGATGTGAAAAGGCGCAGTGTCTTCTTCGCTCTCTTCTTTGATGTACAACCAGCCCTCGCGTAGAAGGCGAAGCAGATAGCCGCCGGTGTCTTTCAGCCCGGTCGCGCTACTCATTTCTGTCATGTTCGGCGGGGCTTGCGCAGGCATCACTTCGTCGAAGAAATTCGCGTAGCCATAACGCACCGGATAAATCGGTATGACATTGTCAATCACGCCAGCCACTTCGTTCATGAATGGCTCGACCGTGTCGATGGTTTTGGTGGTGTTAACAACGGCTTCAATCGACTCACTCTCTATCGAGTGCACGTCGTCTGCCGCTTTGATGACCTTTACGTTATCCGTGTTCGCTAACAGTTCGCTGGTTTTGGCTTGCATTTTACTGAACACGCCAGAAATAAGTTCAGGCAGCTGCTTCATGTACGAGCTTAACGTATCGATATGCTTATCGAACACATCCTCAGACAGGTACGCGTATTGCAGTTTACTGGCCTCATCACGTAAGAAGGTTAAACGACTTTTCAGCTTATTCAACAGTGCATCAACTTCACTATTGACGCTCTTTTCTGCCGCTTGCCAATCGTAGTCAGCCAAATAGGTTTGTGGGTTGCCTTTTCCTCGCGCACGCATGTACGCCAGCATTCGGTCAGTGGTCTCGTGTGGGGCTAACCTCAGCAGTACCGACAATAGCTCCCCTTCTTCTAGTACTTGAGGCAAGGTATAAGCGAGCAGCGATTCGGTGGTATGTGGCAAGGGTTGATCAAGGTTGCCAATAAGAGCCTCACAGGTCTTTGATACATCGAACGTTGTATCAGGGTGATAATGGGTAAAGTGCTGAATGACCTCGGTACTGACCATGTCTTGGAAGTAGCGATCGCTACTCAACGTTTGGCCTATACTGCCCCAAGCCGCGCCAACAGTCTCAATTCTGGTTGGCTGCCAAAAACCGCGCTGGCCTTTGGAGGCGATATTGAAAAAATCCTCATCCGACTGGCTGTCTACATGGCGAGGGTTCTCACGACGAACCGGAGTCACCACAAACGGGTCTTGACTCTCTTCGACCAACAGTTTGACTTTCCCTCCCTTGAGCGGGTCGGCATCACTGCGTCCTTTTTCATCCAACGTGGCCTCATACACCGTCGAACCTTGCTCATCACTGAGCTTAAATGGCGCATTCACCAAACGTTGACCGTTGGGATGTCGAACACAAACATCCATGATAAAGGTCTCTTCTAAATCTTCCTCTACGGTGACCGATGGATTTTGCACGCCAAAGCACATGGTATTGCCATTGTTCATGGTCATTTGGTCACTTTGACGTGCTACGCCTCGACCTTCAATCAGCACGTTAGGCGATGACGTCACAAACTGCGCTTCACCGTTGATGGTTCCTGAGCTGACGCCTTTCTTGTCCCCGCCTTCATCACCCGTGCTGGTGCTAAACTTGCTGCCTTGCAGCGCGAT
Organism: Vibrio sp. K4; assembly: GCF_051122595.1. Classification (NCBI taxonomy): domain Bacteria; kingdom Pseudomonadati; phylum Pseudomonadota; class Gammaproteobacteria; order Vibrionales; family Vibrionaceae; genus Vibrio; species Vibrio sp. K4. Next base: position 3,349,872 of record NZ_CP178577.1, on the reverse strand, counting down.
GCTGTTACCGCCATCGGCGGTGACACTGGTTGAGCCATCGACTAAATCAGATGATTTTGCGTTGTTACCGTAGGGAATTTCTTTTGTCGCTTTGCCTACTGTAGTGAGACAAACATCGGGGACCGACGCGGTGGCTTCACCGCCTGAGCCTTTATGAACGATACTAAGACCATTTGCGCCAATTGTTGCTGCCATTGTGCTTTCCTCAACCTCAGTTTAAGCGTACTTTCGTCGCTTGAATTTTTTGTAGTTTATCCGCCGATGTATTGATGTTCTGGGCGGTGGTTTTTACCGTGCCACTTTTCGCAGCCATTGATACTTGCGCCTCTCCTGAGCGCAAAGTGATACTTTCTTCACCCAGAATAACCATGTTTTTAGCTCGAAGTATCAATAGGTCTTCATCTAATAAAGAGGTGAAGATATCAACAAGGATAGGAAGGCTCAGATCGCCATCCATAAAGTTAATTTGGCAGTTCAATTGGTTATCAATAGCGAGATCTATGTCAGAAGCTTTAAACGCTCGGCCTATGACCGCCCATATAGGCTGACCGATTGGGTTCCCATGAAAACTGACCTTAACGCGAGTTTTGTCTGAGTGGATTTCGTGAATTTTACCAATTCGAGGATAAACTTGTACTGAGTGCTCTTGTTGCAGGGGATTCATTGCTGCCGTTTCCTTGACCAAATAACAGGAGATTCTAGCAATTAAGTGAACCAAGGCGCTTATTCTCATGTCCGTGAAGAAGGGGAGGTGGTGGTGTTAGTTGGTCGTAATTGGTCGTTTTAGTGCCGGTAATGGTGGTTTTTAAGAAAGATAAGACTGGTAATGTGAGGGTTTAGGTAGGTATGTCAAGTGCTGTAAAAGTGAGGGGGAATATCGCAAATAAAGTCATACGAAAATACTGAAGCAGAGTAGTGGCTCCACTTCAACAAAAAGTTCATTATTTGAAAGATCTATTTAGGCCAATACACTTTTGCGAGTGGTAGTAATACACGTGTATCAATATCAAAATCATCATAATGTGAAATGATAAGATTGAGCAATGCATCAAGATCTATTAGCATAACCGGAACATTTGCTCTATCGGCCTCATACTTTGCTTCTTTAGTAAAGCCACCAGTGCTAACGTACAACGCTCTGTCATCAGATCTTAGACCACCAATAAAGCTCCGGACCTCAGGAGCGCCGACTGCTCCCTTGCGATGTTTCACTTCGACTTTTATCCGTGGTGACTCTAGGCCTAACCCATCAGGAGAAGCGACAATATCAACACCTCGGTCTACTCCTTTCGGTGACACTATTGTTCGGTATCCCATTGCTCGAAGTACTCCGGCGACTAACTCTTCTATACCTTCTGGGGAAGTTTTTACGACGCGATCTTTTATCAGCTCTCTTGATTGCTCTATAACGTCTTCACGAGACTGATTGATTTCTTCTTCTTGCAAGTCATCAGGTTCATCGTTTTGAATAATGTGGGGTTGTCGTCCTGATTTAAGAATGAGTTCAAAGTTCTTAGTAACCTCATGATTTACTGTAAACAAAGCCAAAGTACTGCCTAGCGTGTTTCTTGTGCTGATGGATAAGTCATCTCGACTTACTTCGCCAATCCATTCTACCTTGCGTATATGATTAAAATCGCTATCATCAATTTCCGATTTCTCATAACGGTAATCACTTGTGATATTTCCGACTAAGTATATACGCCTTGCTGGATCGTAAGAAATTGTCCTGTCGCCAACTTTTATATCAAATCGAAATTTCTTCACCATAGCAATGGCGTTACTTGATTTTGATGAGTGTTGATCTGGATACTCTGCTAAATATTTAGCTCTTAATTCAGCTTCATTTGTAACTTCAGACAGGTCACCAAGCTCACTCCATCCTATACTCACACAACCTTGTTCTTTGAATGTGTCAATTAAATAGGCACGTTCACCCGCTAGGATCATCCACATACCTTACACCCTCTACAACTACTCATGACTTTGAAAATACCTCTGCGGCTGAGACTTGACTTGATCTTACACCTAAATGTGCCCGCCAACGCCTTTGTACTTATCGACAAACGCAGCAATTCTTCGAAATACACTCTGTTTTTTTGTTTTATACTCAGGATTTAAAGGACTCATCTTCGGAAGAGCTGCGTTTAAATCCGTACCATTTTCACTTGCATACTCTCGCTTTAGAGATGTAAGTATATATCGTTTAGCTTCTTCAACATTTAACCCTTCAGATTGAATGATGTCTTTAGCTTCTTGTTGCTGCTTGGCTTGTGCGAAAGCAAAGAAGGCATCAATGATGCTTGGTTTGTCGAGAATGTCATCAAGGTTTGTGTTATTAATAAAATCCACGAGCAAGCTTTCTTTTGCTCGGTTGCCTAGACTAGCTCGGATGAGTCGACGCACTTCATCGATAAGTTCTGCTTTGCTACGATTCTTTTTGTTGTGTTCGAATATCAACTCAAGGATGTAATCAAGGTTGATTTCTTGAGACTTCAGTAGGTCTACTTCAAACACAACATCATCCCAATCTATCGTGGACTTTTCTGTCTCTGCTGCTGCTTTTTCTTTACGCTGCCAATCTCGAATGTCATTATAGATAGAGCGATAGTCTTGAATTTGACGTTCAGATAGCATCCGGATCTTTTGTAGAGTTGCAATACTCTCATCATCGATGCTATTGCTTGATTTGAAGCTTTCTAGCGCACCTTCATCACTCGGGTTAATGAGTTGCAATGCTTTTAAGTGTGTGAATTCATCGTAGTTTTGTAATAGGTTCTCAACTCGAAGGTATTCACCAAAAAGCTTGGTAAATGCTTTTTTATCGGCTTCCGTTTCAATTTCCTCAGAAGTAGGGAATCGCTGTTCGAGTTCAGCGACTATCTCAACAAACCCTCGTCTTGCTTGCCCTGTGATGACGTCGGTGAAGCCTTGCATATATTCATCGTAGCTTTTTTCAAGGACGATATTTTTTGTATTTTTGTCACCAAATATTTTTAAGGCTTCCACCGTTGCTTGCTCTAGGTCTCTAAAGGTAACGATATTACCGAATGTTTTAGTTACGTTGTAAATACGGTTGGTTCGTGAGTAGGCTTGAATTAACCCATGGTAGCGCAGGTTTTTATCCACAAATAATGTATTCAATGTTGGAGCATCAAAGCCAGTCAGAAACATACCAACAACAATCAACAGATCGACTTCTTGAGCTTTTACTCGTTTCGCTAAGTCACGGTAATAGTTTTGGAAGCTATTATTGTCAACACTGTAGTTAGTTTTGAAAGCGGCATTGTAGTCTTCAATCACTGAGGTCAAAAACTCTTTAGAAGTCAGGTCTAATGCTGTTGCATCGAAGCTTTCGTCGGTAACATCGCCAATGGCGTCTTGTTCTTCATTCGGTACAAATGAGAAGATAGTTGCAACTTTTATTGGACGTTCACTGTTTTTTTGAAGCTCTTTAAAAGCGTCATAATACGATTTTGCAGCATCAATACTACTGACGGCAAACATGGCATTAAAACCCTGCCCACCTACTTGTAACCGGTGCGTCTTTTGTCGGAAATGCTTGAGAATGTATTGTGATATTTCGTTGATACGCTCTGGATGCAGTAGCGCTTTTTTATTCTCTGCCGCCTTTAGTTTTTCTTCATCTTGCTCCATTTCAAGAGATTTGAACTTAGGTCTGACATCGTTGTAGTCAACTTTAAACTTTAGTACTTTTTCATCACGAATAGCATCAGTAATCACATAGGAGTGTAACTCTCGCCCAAATACGCTCGCTGTAGTATCTGCACCCGAAGCATTTTGTGGAAAGATTGGAGTTCCAGTAAAACCGAACTGGCAGTACTTTTTGAATTTATTCGTCAGCAGAGTTTGAGCTTTGCCAAACTGGCTGCGGTGACACTCGTCAAAAATAAAAATGACATGCTTATCATAAATCGTAAGGTTTGCTTCCGACTTCATTAGCTTGTGAAGCTTCTGAATTGTCGTAACAATAATTTTATTATCGTCTTTCTCTATATTACGTTTAAGTCCAGCCGTATTTTCCGAACCATTGACACTATCTGGAGAAAAGCGTTGATATTCCTTCATCGTTTGGTAGTCAAGATCTTTTCTGTCAACGACAAAGAACACTTTATTGATGTAAGGTAATTCCGTTGCTAGACGAGCCGCTTTAAAGCTGGTTAACGTTTTACCTGAGCCTGTGGTGTGCCAAATGAAGCCGCTACTGTCTGTGGAACTCCATTTGTTCGACTTATTTGCGTACTCAATTTTCCAAAGAATGCGTTCGATAGCGGCTATCTGGTATGGGCGCATGACTAACAAGGTGTCGCTGACGTCAAACACAGAGTAATTGAGTAATACCTTAAGTAGTGTTCTAGTTTGGAGGAACGTGGCGGTAAAATCTTTCAAGTCACGGATCCGACTATTATCAGACTTAGCCCAATTTATCGTGAAGTCATAACTGTTTTTGTTACGCTTTGTCGTGTTTGCAAAATAGCGGCTGTCAGTACCGTTGGTGATAATGAATAACTGTAAGTATTTATACAGTGAATTCGTACTATTGAAGCTTTCTTTACTGTATCGATGTACTTGGTTAAACGCCTCACGGATAGCGACCCCACGTTTTTTGAGCTCAATCTGAACTAATGGAAGTCCATTGACTAAGATGGTGACATCATAGCGGTTTGCAAGTGAGCCTTTTTGTTCAAACTGCTTGATAACTTGTAGCTTGTTACGAGATACATGTTTTTTGTCGAATAAGGCGATATTCTTTATGTGTCCATCATCAAAGATAAAATCGTGAATGTAGTCATCATGAACTTTACGTGTCTTATCTACGATGTTTTCGCTCGGTTTATCTAGGTACGCCTCTACGAAACGTTGCCATTCACCATCAAGAAATGTGACATCATTGAGCGCCTGTAGTTGTTTACGCACATTCTTGAGCATTGCTTCTGGTGTCTTGATTTCAGGCTGGAATTCATACCCTTGGCTCACGAGGTCTTGGATAAGCTCTCGCTCCAAATCACTTTCGCTTTGGTAGCTATCTGTTGTTTCCCAGTTTTTAACATATTTGTCAAGGACGATAAAATTCTGAGATTCTGCGATGGTTTTATGATCAGTCATTTTGAGCTTCCTGCTGCCAGTAACTATAGTTATTAACCAAATTATCCAATAATAGCTTGACCATTTGCTTTTCTTGTGTACTTGGAGCTGAAAAGGTATCGTTTGATAACGTACTGTGGCTTGTGAATTGAATAATACGATGCATGTAAGCTTGTTTAGAACCTTCTACAGAATCCAGTAGATCTGTCCAGTGTGGGTAACCTAAAAAACTTGCCGTTTTTTCATACAAGTTTCTCAGCAAAGTGAAGTGATAACGTTCAACTTTATTCTGTTCTGTAGCTAGTTCCAAGATTTGCTTCAAGTGCAGGTGGTAAGAAAAGCTCTTATTAGAATCACCAAACTTAACGTTCAAGTCAAAAGTCCCATCTTCTAGGCGTTCTAGAAGATAGCAACCGTCTTTTTTCCTTTTATTACTTAACCCAAGCTCGTTGTGTAAGACATTATAAAATAATGGGTTATGAGTGGTTATAATGAACTTCAACCCCTTTCCATTGGTAAAGTCACTCGTTTTGATTAGCCCCGCTAGGTCAACAGCCAGTTGAATAAGGTGGTTATCATCCAATGAACTGACGGGGTCATCGATGAAAACATACGCCAAATTATCAAAAGCGTTTGTACTTCTTTCGCCTGCATCTAAAGTGTTTCGTTCCGCGATCACTTGCTCAAGTAAGCTGTAGAATATGCTCCAAATAAGATTGCTTTCTTCACCTTTAGATATTTTTAGATTAGTAGAAACGTCATCACCGCTCGCTAGTGAAAAGCTGATCTCTGAAAAAGCTTTTACAACAACATCATGATCATTTTGAGCTTTAGTTGTATATTCAGCATTAAACTTAGGTGTCACCGAGCTATCAGTGAGCCTCTGAAAGTGTTCGATTATATTTTGATCTTGGCCCTGATCTTCCAATACCCATTTGGTAAATACATTTGGATGGATTTTTAACTTTCGATTTTCATCTCCCGCTAAGTCATTATCCCAATAGAACAAATCTTCAGTGAACGCGTTGTAGTAGAGGATATTCTTGTTAGATAGCTCTGATGCTTCTTTATCACCATCCCCCTCTGGCAGGATAGTTGTCACTGTTAAAAATTAACCAGTTAGGGCGTAAGTAGAATTCATTTGTCTCGTTATTCTCCAGAAAGAAAAGAAGCCATACTCAAGAAATTGTTGCCGCCATATCCTCGCTCCATTTCGGAAGTGGCAAAAGAAGAAGGCATCCCTGAAGCGACACTGTACAATTGGCGTAAAGCATTGAGAGAAAAAGGGGCCGCAGTGCCTAGTAAGAAAACATCGCCAGAACAATGGTCAGCACAAACGAAGCTCGCTGTCGTTGCTGAAACTTACACGATGACCGAGCATGAACTCAGTACGTACTGCCGTTCAAAGGGGCTCTACCCAGAGCAGATTCACACTTGGCGTGAAGAGTGTTTACACGGTTTTAGGTCATCGAAGGAAAAAGACGCTGAAGCGAAACAGCAGTCTCGAGCGGACAAACTGGAGATCAAAGCTCTGAAAAAAGAGCTTCGATACAAAGAGAAAGCCTTAGCCGAAACCAGTGCGCTATTAGTTCTGCGAAAAAAGCTGAGAGCCTTTTACGGGGAAGAGGACGAGGCCGATTAACGCCAACCAGTGAAAGGCAAGAACTGATAAGTCTTATACATGAAGCGGTCGACAACGGCAGTCGTCTGCCGAATGCATGCTTGGAAACGGAAATCGACCTAAGAACTTATCGAAGGTGGTATCGAGGCGGAGAAATCCAACAAGATCTGCGCCCACTGGTCGTTCGCCCAGAGCCGGCTAACAAGTTAACGGAGAAAGAAAGGTCAGCCATATTGGACGTATGCAACGCGCCTGAATACGCCGCCCTTCCTCCAACACAAATCGTCCCTACGTTACTTGATAAGGGAGTTTATTTAGGCTCAGAGTCTACGTTTTATCGAACCTTAAGACTGGCAGGTCAGGTTGAGCACCGAGGGCGTCAACGTGCTCGCAAGAAAGTGGCCAAGCCGAGCAGCTATACAGCGACGGCACCGAAACAGGTGCTGACGTGGGATATCACTTACTTGCCAGCAGCGGTTAGAGGCCAGCACTACTATCTGTACCTTATTGAAGACATCTACAGTCGAAAAATCGTGGGCTATGAAGTCTATGAGCAAGAGAGTGGTGAGAAAGCGTCTCAGCTCTTGCAGCGAACGCTCATGCGAGAGCAATGCTTTAATCAGGCGCTTGTGCTTCATTCGGATAACGGGAGTGCGATGAAGTCTTCAACAATGAAAGCCAAGATGGAAGAACTTGGTGTGACACCGTCTTACAGTCGCCCACGAGTAAGCGATGATAACCCCTATGTAGAATCGTTGTTCAGGACGTTAAAATACGTCCCGAACTGGCCGTCGAAAGGCTTTGCAAGCTTAGAAGAGAGCAGAGCTTGGGTAGACAGGTTCGTAGAGTGGTACAACAATGAGCATAAACATCGAGGCCTGAACTACGTGACGCCATCAGAAAGACATGCGGGTAAAGATAGTGAGATCTTACAAAAAAGAGCAGCAGTCCTAGAGGTACGCCGAGAGCAAAATCCTGAACGTTGGTCAGGAGAAATCAGGAACTGCAAACCAGTTGGTAACGTTCATCTAAATCCAGAAAAAGAGGTTGCTTAATTAACAAGCAACTAGTGACAACTATCTTGAAAAACGCCGCCATCGACTTCAGTGTTGATATCTGTTGCTAGTAGGTTTTTAAATTCTCTGGAAAGGCGAGTTTTGCCTGTACCATTGAAGGCATAGAGCAACTGTATTTTCTTGGTCGAAGCTTTGAGGTCTTGTGCTATCTCAGTTAATGATTTGCTCATACTACACTGCCTCTGTTATGTCTGGTTTTGGAAAGCTAAATAGCAAGTCACGGTAATACTCATGCTGTTTTCGGCGAAGTTCAATCTCTTTAGGAAGACCTCCTTTAATTGAAGTTGTCAATGTATCGAACTTATCTAAAATTGAAACTATTCTCTCCTGCTCAAATAGTGGGATAACAGGTATAGGGAATTTTATAAACATTGGTCTACGAAGAGATGTGACCGAAGAACTCACAGAAACTTTTTGGATATAGTCATAAAAGAATGCAGAGATATAATGGTATAAAAATCGTGGATGTAATGTTTCATCGGGTACTATACGATAAGCTCTTTGATGTAAAGCATACTTTCCTTGAGCATAGTGATACACTTTACCCACTCCAGCCCCATCTCCAGCGGTAATTATTGCTGTTTCATCAAAGTTAAAGGTATCTAGCTTTAATGGGACTTTACCTCTAGCATAAAATATATACTCACCGCCATCGATAGCATCTCTAGTATCGTGCTTACCAGTACCAATCACTGCGACATCACCTAACGTCTTCCACTCTACGTTCTCGTCACCAAAACTCAGCAATTTATCACGATAGTAGTTGTATTGTTTCTTACGAGCAGTAAGCTCGTTGGTAAGCGAGGTAAATGTATCTAAAATTCGTACAATCTCTGCTTGAATTTTCAGCGATTTTTCTGGATTGTCAGGACATGGAATTGGAAATTGAAATTTTTTAAAACCATCCATATCAACTGATGCAAAGCTAGATTTAGTTGTGTTTTTTTTACACCAATCTGCCAAAATATAGCAATAGTAAAAAATGAACTTATTATTCAATACGCCTTGATAATCAGGTTTTAAGCTTAAATTCGTAAACCTCTGATTCGCCAAGAAAGGGACATTAACTAAAGCGTGTTCTCCAATAGTGGCAGATGTTGCAATAATTATTGAGCCTGCGGGGAACAGTTTTCCCCCTTTAACTGCACTCTCTGATACTTTTTGCAGGGCCTCATTTAGAATATTTCCACGCTCTCGAATATCATCCATCCTAAACCAAGGTACAGTTCCACTCTCCCAAAACTCTTTCTTTGACTTAGACGGCGTATAACCATTTTTCAATTGAAAAATATCTGTTAATGATTTCCACTCAATGTCAACACCATCCAACAATTTTTCCATGAAACCTAAATTACTCATGCCTCAATCTCCGCAATAATCGCATCGATATTTGTGCGTAGCTGGTCGATTTTAGCTACAGTCACTGCTATCTCAGCGTTGAGTTCTGTTATGTTTACTTTCTCACGAGTATCTTTACCCGTCACATAACTGCTTACGGATAGGTTGTAATCGGCTTCAACGACCTTTTTAAAAGGCACCGACTGAGCTAAGTGCTCAATGTTCTCTTTGCTGTCAAACAACCGAATGATGTCTTTGATGTGTTCATCAGTAAGAACATTGTTGTTCGTTTGCTTTGTGAATAGACCGCTCGCATCAATAAATTGCGTATTGGTGTCTGTTTTACTTTTTGACAGAACCAAAATGTTTACCGCGATAGTGGTGCCGAAGAACAAATTTGGTGCCAGTGATATCACGGTTTCTACATAGTTGTTGTCAACAAGATATTTGCGGATTTTTTGCTCGGCCCCGCCACGGTAGAAAATACCAGGGAAGCAGACAATGGCAGCTCGCCCTTTGCTGGACAGATAATTGAGGGCGTGTAAGACAAATGCAAAATCCGCTTTTGATTTGGGAGCAAGAACCCCAGCTGGCGCAAAGCGTTCATCATTGATTAAAGTCGGATCTTCAGAGCCAATCCATTTCACTGAGTAAGGTGGATTTGAAACAATGGCATCAAATGGTTTGTCGTCACCAAAATGTGGATTGGTTAGCGTGTTACCCAACTGAATATTGAACTTGTCGTAGTTGATGTTATGCAAGAACATATTCATACGAGCCAAGTTGTAAGTGGTGTGGTTGATTTCTTGCCCCCAAAAGCCTTCTTCGATGATATGGGCATCAAAGTGTTTTTTCGCTTGAAGAAGCAGAGAGCCAGAGCCCGCCGCAGGGTCGTATATTTTGTTAACGCTGGTTTGCTTGTGCATCGCTAATTGTGCGATTAATTTAGATACGTGCTGAGGGGTAAAAAACTCACCACCAGATTTACCTGCGTTAGCCGCATAGTTAGAGATAAGGTATTCGTAGGCATCACCAAACAAATCAATTTGGCTGTCTTCAAAATCACCAAAATCTAGCTCTGCCACACCTTTAAGTACTGCTGCTAAACGAGAGTTTTTGTCTTTGACGGTATTGCCTAGACGGTTGCTGGTGGTGTCAAAGTCTGCAAATAGCCCTTTGATATCGTTTTCTGATGGGTAGTCACTAGCTGAGGACTCAATTGCTTTGAATATATCCGCCAAATCGGAATTTAAGTGTTCGTTAGTGTTTGCATCCGCCACGACGTTAGCAAAGAGCTCGCTTGGGTAGATGAAATAGCCTTTTGTTTTGATTGCGTCATCTTTGATTTCATTAGTAATCACATTGTCTGGTAATTTTGCATAATCAACGCTGTCATCTCCGCCTTCAATGTAATTCGCAAAATTTTCACTGATAAAGCGGTAAAATAGGGTGCCGAGTATGTATTGTTTAAAATCCCAGCCATCAACGGCTCCACGGACATCATTCGCAATTTGCCAGATTTGGCGTTGCAGAGCGGCACGTTGTTGGGTACTTGTCATGTTTATTCCTGTAAAATTCATTAATGGTGCAATTGATGGGTATTATAACTGCCTACCTAGCTTGAATCTAACGCTTGTTGAGGTTTGAGATGCTTGTTAGGATGTCCTCTGTAGAAAAGAACTAGAGCAACGTAAAACTCCAAGCAGTGTCTCCAATTTCTTCATGGTGAGTGCACTTTGCGTCAAGCTCAAAACCATATTGACCAGAATATTTTTCAACCATACTTTGAAGATCATTTTGGGAGGTGGTTGGATGAATACCTAGACACCACATACTTCGAAGGTCGTCTTCAGAGGACTTCATCAGCCATACCTTATCAACATCTTTGAACATATTGTGAATGCACTGAGTTGTATTGAGGTTTTGTTTTACTTCTAAAGCAATGTACTTGTCTTTGCTGGTGCGCTTGCGGCGAAATGCGAAATCAATTGCCATACATTGACGAGTCTTAGTGCGCCGTCTATCTACTGTGTATTGCCACTCTCGATACCATTCATCAATCTCCTCATGTTCATCAATAAAACAAGCAAACTCAACTTGGAACCAAATTTCCCATCCAGTAATGTTACGTTGGGTAATGAGTTGTAAGCGCTGCTGTATTTTAGGCTGCTTAAAGAAGTCTTGAACGAGATCAAGCGTAAATTGAAAATCAGTTTTTGTGGCCAAAGTTCGAACCTCGTGCTATTTCGGGTTTGTTAACCTTTTCATTATTCTGCGAGCTGGTGGACATGATTGTAATAGAGGCCAGCGACCTTGCTAGCCAAAATACGTCTTATGAAGTCTTCACACTGTTTGGACTGTACGCTTGCCGAGTACTAAGTGCGCTTCATCATCTTGGTAGAATCGTTGATGATGCTCTAGTGCGGATTTTTGATAATGCTGTAAACGTTGCAGATATTGAGAGTCATAATAATCAAAATAGACCTCAGGAAGACTCGGTGCCCACTGCATCGGGTCAAGCCTTTCTCTCAGACTTACCCATTGGTCCCCATTTTTGAATTTGAGTGCAGGGTTTAGCACATAGTGACCGCGTTTAATGCGGTAGAAGAGTTTTTTATTGTACTGACCTTCTTTTGTACACTCGTTGCTGGATAAGTAACGGCTGATGTAGGTTTGTTTTTTCTTCATTGGCGATAAGACATTGTCTGGAATTGTGTCCAGCATTTCTTTTAAATCCGCTGCCGTGAACGCGCTTGAGCGGTTGACTAAAAGGTTTGGTAGGTAGTCGTACCATAAGCTAATAAAAACATTGAGTAAAAAACCATACATGCTGTGCTCATCGAGTTTTTCTAATTTGCCGTCGACTTGGATAGAGACAGACGATGGAGCGAGGAGCGGGTGAAGCAGGCTGATTTCTTGGGGCGATGGTGTTTGTTGTTGCAAGTATGCCCCTAGATACATTTGCCAAGCGTTAAGACCATTGTTTGCCCATAGCGTATTATCTGCGCCCATTTCAGCTAGAGCGTGAATTTGTGGCAGATTAACCTTTGTGGTCACCATCATGAGGGGCGTAAAATTAAAGCGGGTTCGGTGATTGATACCATACTTGTTTATTTCGCGCTCTAACCCTTTTACATGCTTAAAGTCGTAAATGACGCCGTGCTTTTTATAGATGAGAGGCAGTGTCTTGGACGGCTGCTTCTGAGCTTGTGTTGCCGCTTTGAATCCAGCACTCGATAGCTGTTCAATTGTGGCGTGACACTGATTCATTACGCTATATTCCAGTAACAGAAGTTGCGCTTTCTTATTGCTTTCTTCCAGTGCTTGGTGGCGTAATGTACTTAAAGCCTCTCCTGTCAGTGGTGTCCATGGGACGGCTTGTTCACTTAAGATAGTGTGGCGAATATTTTGTGCTTGTTCTAATTTGCCTTGTTGCTCAAGTCTGACGGCTTCTTTTTGCCACTCCTCGACCGATGAGGCTTGTTTTTCTATCTCGATATCCCCACTGAATCGCTCTAAATCCAATAATGCTAGAAGAGGGTGGTGATGATTGCCTTCTACCACATAAAGGTTGGTGGTTGCTCGTGTGACGGCGACATAGAGAGCGTTGATGTAAAACTTATACGTCTCTAGCGACTTGTCTGACTTATCTTTTGCTCGTGAGTAAGCTAACGAGTCTACGTCTAAATCGCTTTGCTTGACGCCTTGGCTGATTTGTTTGAACGCACTACTTTCATCATTCACAAAGTTATAAAGGACAATATTCTCATACTCGAGTCCTTTGGCCTCATCAACCGAAAACACCAAAGGCGTAGCAAACAGACGTGAAGCTTGGGCTTTCTGCTCAGTATGCATGACCAAGACGGCAAATTTAGTTGACCTCGCCGTGCTTGCATTCAATGTTTCTTTGGTGATGTTGTCATCTTTGAGAAGCTGAATTTTACCCGTGTGCTCACCGACACAATCAACCAGAAAATTACTTTCTCTGTCAATACTGCCAAATCGTGCATGTTTCAGTTTCAAGATGCGGTTTGCCACGTTCGTCACAAGAGACGAATTTCGATAGTTCGCTTGAAGAATGTTTAACGCTTGCTGGCCTTCTTGGTATGAAGCTTCATTAAAGAAGAGGGATTTGAGCTTTGCCCATGAGAAGAAGTTTGGATGAACAATTTGATTGGCGTCTCCGCACAACAAAAAATCCGTTGGGCAATACAGTGATTTTAAAATCAGCATCAGTTGTGTGTTGGTCAAATCTTGTACTTCGTCAATAACGACGAAATCGTATTTAGGAGAGACTTTTTGCAAATACTGCTGGCTGATGATGTTGACATCAAACAGCTTAGATTCATGTAGAAAGCGTAAGTATTTTTCAAACAGGCTATAAACACGCTCTCGCTCTTGATGTTCAAATAAGGATTGTTTGATGCCAAGCTCAAGGTAATCAGCCTTATCTAGCCAAGGGTAATGTATCGAAGGACCAGTAAGGACGCCTTTAAATTCTTCATAGACTTTTTGAGCGATAAGTTTTTTATCCCCCACTCTTTGATACCAAGCTTGAAAGTCTTGACGAGTGACTTCTCTACCTTCTGGCATTTGGATGGTTTCTAGGTATTCAGTGAATGAAAGAAAGTCGACCTGCTCTTGTTGGTCGTTGTGGTAATTGTCACTGTAGTATTGTTCACGTGCATTTTGTACTAAGTAAGGCGAGTGACTGACGTACAGAACATGACCGACAGCCAGTTTCATTTTTTCAAGCAACAAGGCGGTCTTACCACTGCCAGCCGAGCCAACAATGACCAAAGGCGAAGGGGTGTCATAGATAGCCTGCTGATGTTCGTCAAATGACAGCGCTTTATTGAGATAATAGAACTGAGGGTGGTTGTGATTGATGTAAGTAATAGGCTCTGGCGAGATGTCTTGCTCAGAGGTTAATGTTGGTATTTTACTTTCATCAATTTGGCTGCCAGCCAGAAAACGTGACTTTTCATATTCATGGTTGGGTAGATATTCCAAGACTAAACAATAACGAGTGCCCTCGTATTGATAAAATGAGCAAATAAGCCGAGCGGCACGACCTAGCTTGGCACGATAAAGATTATTCCCAACCTTTTTGAACTCTGCTTGAGTGAAGTCTTCCTTTTCCATGGCTTGAGTGAATTTTGATAGCCCTGAAATAGTTTTGCCTGCTAAGTCATTGTAAATTACCACGTGCATTGTATTTGCCTGCTCTTACTTGTCCAAATGTCATGTTATCAGAAGGTGGAAGGTATTGTTGAGTGGATATTGAGCAAGAAAACTGCCCACTTCTTTTACAAAAGATGGGATGTCTTCCATCTTGCTTATGATGAGGCGGTAGATTGTTCTCATCATTTAAGACGTTGGGTGTAAATTTTCCGCAATGTGCCACGGTTAATGCCAAGCATTCGCGCTGCTTGCGCTTGGTTGCCGCGTGTGTGCAGCAAAAGCGTTTCTATAATGGTAAATTTTACTTCTGGCATTAACATGCTGAGGTCTGGTTTTGCCTGTTTCTTATCTGCAACCCCAGTCAGTTCGAGTTCTTGTTTCACGCACTGAACTACCTCATCACGAGTAAGTAAGGTTGTCATGTTTTGTTCCTCTTACTTTTTTCTTCTTGGTACACCGTATAGCGATGAGCGACTAAATGCCCTTGTTCGGACTTGTAGGACAAGCCTGAACTGCCAATGCCAATTCGCTTACGCCAACTTATCAAGGCTTCTAGTGAGTTAACCGCATTCACCTTTCGTTGTATTTTTTCAAAGTATCCTTCAAAGCTCATGAAATCGGCGTCGAGTATGAAAAATGAATAAGCTATGAGTCCGTATGCGCTGAAAAGTTCCCCAGAACTGTTGCTGGTAGGATAATTAAGCCATTATTCCTCAAGCGATTTCTTGTGCACTAACTCAGTGATTCAAGAATGGCGCCCATTTGATGGCCTCGATACTGCAAGTAGCGAACCATCTGTGCTTTTTCTTTTGCCTCTTTCGGTTTACTCGAACCAAATTTTTTTACTTTAGCCTTCAGGCAAAGCTCAAACCAGTCAACATCAAGGTCTTCAAGGGACTGTGCGATTAGCAAGCTATCGAGTCCTTTCTTTCTTAACTCTTGTTTTATACGAGCTTCACCATGAAGTTTCGCTAGCTGTTTTTGGATTTCTCGCTCAATAAGGCGCGTGTCATCAACGTAGTGGTGGGAGAGCAATCTTTCCATCACTGCATCCACATGATTATCATCGGATAGACGTGATAACTGATATTTCAAATCCCCTGACGAATAGTCGCGCTTTGATAATAAAGTTACCGCATATTCATAAAGCTCTTGTTCTGTCATGTTCCCCTCTTTGTGTTCAACAAAAGGCTATTATGAATGCAATTGGATCGACCGTAAATGTGGTAACCTTGTCTATTGAAACATCGGGAGCGTTATTCACATTGGTTGAGTGGGGGAGATGACGCAGTGCTATTGCCACTACCTAACAGCGAGTGCATAACCATTGGTCTGTCTGAGTTCAAGTGATTCAATATGCATTTGTAGGCCGAATTGAGTTGTTTTTGAGCAATCAAAAATGATTGTTTTTGGTCTATCACCAGTTCATCTTGTTTAGGCGCCACAATCAAAAAGGGCGCGTTGTGGTAATCATGTGCTGGCGATAACGACAACACTTGTTGCCAATGCTTCTGGATTTGGTGATTAAGTCGCTGGTGGCTCTCTGGGTGTGATTGCATCCAATCTAAGCTGACCAGTAACGCAAGCGTATAAACCTCAACCTTATCTGCCTGCTCTAGTTCCCACACCCCGTGTAATTGCCCTTCTTCATGAAACCCATCAGCAAAATCGTTAATGGATTGCTGTAATGTGTCCATTAATGCGTGCATCAAAGATTCACCATCGTCATTACAATAGGGATTGCAATGGGGCGGAATGACTAACTCGATAAGCAACACGGAGAGGCGTTTGTATCGCGATAGAGCAAGATTTAGAGTCTCTTGAATCCCCTTAGTTTTGGTTGAAAATTCAGTTTGACGAGAAGGATTTGGATTAGTGATATCGGTGTATTGAAATTGACTCATGTTCTGGCTCCTGAATCGTGGTGCCCACAGGAAAGAGGAGTTAAAGTCAAGCTCCTCTCCTTGTTGGAGCGATTTAACGCATTGCAGCAAAAACGGCTAATTCATCCGCTTTTTCATTTCCTTCAATGCCAGCGTGCGCTTTTACCTTTACAACTTGCACGTATTTCATGGCTCTCAATCTATCAACTTGTTGCCATAAGTCTCGGTTCATTACAGGTTTGTTGTTGGCTCTGCGCCACCCTCTGGCCTTCCAACTGTCTAACCATTCATTAAAGCCTTTCACGCAGTATTCGCTGTCGGAGTAAATGACATCACCATCGCTGGCGTATTCTAACCCTTCCACTAGAGCGATGAGTTCAAGCTCTGCATTGTCCGTCGCTCGGTTAATGGTGATGGCGTTTTGGTAAACAAGTTGGTCGTCAATATCATAGACTACAATGCCGACACCACCTTTCATGCAGCCTGCTTGGTTGTTGGGGGCAGCGCCGTCGATGTAGATAGCGCTTGGTGTTGTCATGTATTGAGCGTTCATAGTGAAAATATCCTGAGATAGAAGGCGTAAAGCCTGTTTTGAATGAATGGGTTGATGGTGGTCTTTGAAGTGACTACGTCTGTGAAAATTGATAGAGGGTTGTTTGCTATCGATTAAGCGTGGAGATTGCTTTTGCCCCAGCACCGTTGACCGGGTAATTTACCTTCCAGTTTTGCTAGGTAGCTAAGCATGTCGATAGTGTCTTCTTTGGCATTATCGTAATTTTTTCCAGCATAGGTGCAGATAGTTTTTACGTTGTTAAATTGAAACTTGCCCTTTACTTGCGCTTCATTTGAATCCATCGCGCTCATGTACGCTTCTTCAAGGCAGCGTCGAAAGCAAGGTCCCTGATACTCAAAGTTTCCCCATGAGTTGAAGTAATTACCATCGAGGAAAATAGCGAAGTGGTAATGTGGCATACGCGTTCCTTTGTCAATGTTCTGTTCTTTGCACCACAGGTAATCGAAGTCTGCAACGTGTCCATACAAGTGCTCTAACTTGGCTTTCAAAGAGCCTAGAAACTTTTTAGTAAACTCTGTGACTCGATATATCCTAGGGTTATCTTGGTCTATGTAAGGAAAGTGGACGTCAAAGCGAAACACCGCTACACGCTTGTGCTTGGCGATGGTGTAATCAACAATGTCGATAATGTCTTGAATGTGCTTGGGGTTGTAACGAGTACTTGAGTACGATTTAGGCATGATGAGTGTCCTTGCTATGAATGATTTTCATAACAAACACAACGATTGTATTTACTTAACAATCAGCGCCTAATGCACCGTTGTTACTCGCTTATCAAGGCAAAGCGATAATCCGCTAGAGCGCCCATAAGCCTCTCTCGTGAGTCGTTCTAACCAAGCGCCTAAGTTACCTGTCTTTATCTCTACAACCATCCTAGAACCAATAAGAAGGCGTCTGTCACACACGTTGCTGGTAATACGTATACCAATCTTTTACAGGATCAAACGGCATCAATCAGAATAAGGAGAAAGGTTTGTAAGCAGGTAAGCCATGATGACCAGATAACGGCATATAAGCCGCCCAAATGTCTGAACCAGTACGTTCCAAGTATTAACGGACGTCCAAATTATTTATAACGAATAACCATCTCGTTAGTGATGAAGAGAGAGACGAACTAACAACAGAGGGATCACTGCATTGTGCGTTCAATAGGAAGAGAACGGTGTCATTGACAGAACGAAGACATGACGGAAAAGCGACATCAAAGTTCGTGGTAAGTACCAAACATGATATTACCGACTCAAGAACTTATGTTCATTGACAACTCAATGTCACATCAAGCAGAAAGTGACACATCGTTACCAGTTGCCATGCTGTTGTGTCGAATAAGCAATAGTATGTCAGATAAACAATATTGAGATAGTTACCTTACCAACTAGATAGTTACTCTATTGAGTATGAATACCAATCTATAGGCATATGGAGTTACTCATTATTAGTAGTATGTAATGTATATTAGTAAGTGAGTATTATAGTGTTGATTAGGTATTGTAGTGTTGATGGATAGGTACTATTAATACATCCGAAGTCGCTCAGTAGATGAGGTATTTAGGTTCACGTGACAAAGCCTTACCCCACATTGCCTCTGCCGTGTTTTGCATTTGTCCATGAACGTAGAATCTACTCGGAAGTTAGCTTGATTATTTCTAATGGGAAAGGTGAGGCCGCTATCCCCAGAAGCAGCCATAAAGATCTTCTTTGATTGCATTGAAAGCCCATTCTAAATGCTCGTACTCGTCATATCTTTCCCACTTTCCGTTACCACGCATCCAATATAATCGCCAAACTTTTTGTGTGCGGATAAACGTAGCTTTAGCCACAGGGATGGAGAACGAGTGAGTTGGATCATCCCAACGCTGTCTTAACTCGCTTATTTCAATGCTCTGATTGAGCAGTTTTCCCTCAATCACTAGTTGGCTTTGGGCTGGCGGAAGGAAGTCTTCAATAAACTGATTCAGTATTTTGGTGTAACGTGCTTGCTCAAACTCAGAAAATGCCATAGATAATACCCGTGATAGATAAAAACGAGTGATACAGTAGATCACTCGTTTTGTATTAATGTCATGATTTCTTAAAGAATGCATATGGTTAATAGACTGCATTCTCATGATCGCTTGAGCTTCGTGTCATGGGAGTAGACGCAAATGACAATCAACGATATCGGTGCGCAAGAATGCGCGCTCCCATTGCTCGTATTCTGAATGTAGCTCTTTCTCAAATGGCAATAAGATCATTGAACGTCTTGGTGTGTTCAGTCCTTCAAATATCCGCTTGTTAAAGTCAAAGAGTCGTTGCACTTTGGGTGTATTGGTGTTGAGCCAATGCCATTGGCAAAGTCTTTCAATTTGCCACTGCTGCGCCTGCTGTTTTGTGAGAATGATGTCGGTAGCTTGATGTTGGCTTGTCCAAAATCGGATGGAGAGTTTTTCTGTGTGAGTTCGATATGGTTGAGTGGTCAACTGATAAAGCGTTTGAGTAAGCAACGATAATAGTGCGGGATTGAACGTTAAAGTGCTATTTGGTGGTACAACGAAAAGTGTCATGTGGAATGCCTTGCATTGAGCACGCCCGTATCACCTTATTAAATACCGCCCACGACAAAGCCCTCCGCAATCATTATGCAGAGTCAGTCTGTGAGCGTTTGAACTTAATCTAATAAGAGGTAATAAAATGAAACGAGCGAAATGGTTATACGAATTTTTTTTGGTGGTGCTGGTGGTCGTTGGTGCATTCAGCTTGGCGGGAATGCCTTTGTTTTAATCGTCCCGCAAATCTCTTTCTTGGATTTTTCCTGCTAGCCAACTCATCACGTCGTTATAATCCCAGCGATGCTCTCGGTGACTTAAAGCCTTTCCTTTTGGAAAGGTTTTTCTTTTTATCATCCGATTTAACGTATCTTTCTTAATGCCAAGAAGGTTAAGTACGTTTTGCCGGGTTAATAAGCGTGTGGAATCGATGAGTCTTGGTGAAAATGAATCCCCTTCTTTCCATGTTTGCTTTATCCAAGCGTGCACTTCTGGCAATAACCATGCGCTGGCATTCGTCGATATTTTTATTCGCTGAGGGAATCGTCCTTCCTGAATCATATTGTTGATTGAACTCTTATGGTAATTGATCATTTCGGTTAGCTCGTTCATTCGAATTAATCGAAGTGGAATGGTTTGCTTGATATTGTTCATTTTGATTACCTTGTAACTTCTGAGTCAAAGTAATCGACTATATTGTAGAAAAATATCATCTATGAAATTTGAATCGATACCTAAAATTGTAACCCCACATTTAGTAGTTACTATGGATTTAAAAACTTAATTAAATCTATAGTTTGTTATGGTATGATTTATGTTGGATGCAGTATGGGTGGATCGATAGGTTTGATATGAAATGCGACTTAAATTGTTGAAAATTGGTCGATTTATAATGTCTTATCTTAGCTTTTTTCTTGCTGTTTCCTGCCGTGTTTATTCGTTGGTATTAGCTTGTTTTTAACTAATTTGTATCTAAGGTTGGGTGTGATGGTTCGTGTACATAGGCCTATTTCTAATGATAGGCAAACGATATGCGATATAGTCGATGGTTTAAGTGATGTTGAATTACTTCGATTGGCTTATTTTTATGGTGTTGATGGCATTTTCAGGAGCTTTGGAAATGATGTTCAACTAAATAGACTTCGAGATAAGATTAAAGGACTTATCGATGCTGATGAATATAAATATAGGTCTTTGAAGAAAAAAGTTAATGAAAAAGACGATTCTCTTGAACGAATGAAAGGTGATTTATTATGGTTGAAAGGTGATATAAGAGCTAATGCATTTGTTTATTTTTATGTGCTATCGTTTTTAAACGGTTTCGTGGAACATTTCAGAATGAGAAACAATTCTTCGGTAAATGTTTACACTTATTTTTCTAGCGTACTAGATTCGAAGCCAATATCAGAAATAGAATATTGGCTATATTTACTATCGCATTTTTTATTTTTTGAAGCAAAGCAGTCTGAATTATCGACGCGAGACTTTCCATCTCCATTCTCATCCTGCGATAAGCTAATGACATACCTAGACCAGGCCAAACAATGCTATTCTCAAATTTATAAAAAATCCAATTATTCTTGGGTCGATGAAAGAAATAGTGAGCAATGTAAATGGTTTATTCAACATGTTATTAATAAATATGATGAGTATTCACTTGATATGCGACAGTTGCCAGAGCTGTATTTGAAAGAAGATGCAGCGATTGGTTGCTTTTATTGCATGTCTCGAATTGATGTGCATTATCAAAATCTAGATAAAGTCGAATTGATTCATAAAAAAATAAAAGAAAAATGGTCTTCACAAAAGAGTAAACTTAAAAAGAAGGAACGTAATTTAAAACCATATAACTACACAATGTCAGTTGATTTAGAGCCCAAGTTAAACCTACTGAAAAAGGAAACTGGTCTCGATAAGGAAGTTCTTGTTGAGCATGCAATTAATGCATTTTATGAGACTTATCAACAAAGGCGTAGCATTACCCTACCGCAAGGCAAAAAGTCTTACATGTATTCAATGTCGTATGGGTTTGATGGTTTACTCTCTGAAGTCCAAAATAAGTTAGGTTTTGAAGGAGACTTTGGAGAATTGATCGAAGCGGCAATTCGTTATTATGCAGAAAATTATCTTCCTGAAGTTCGCGGAATTATGGTAGGTCAAGTTAAATGATGAGTGTTCAATTGAACTTGTTGAATATTTCTGTTTCTAGCGTTTGACTTTGGGTACACGCATGGGTACACTGCTTGCAATTCGAAAGGGTATTAACCCCTAGCGAAGCCAAGTAAGGCAAAGTATTCAAGGTGTTCGGTTCGGATGACGTCCGCTCCGCCACTTATTCAGACAAAGCCCTAGCAGAAATGCTAGGGCTTTTTCGTTTGCGCTAGTATTTTGGTCTACGACCAACGAGTCCGATTGAATGCAAGCCCAGTCGTTCTGCCACTTATTCAGAAACCCAGCCTCCGGATTGGGTTTTGTCGTTTAAGAGCAAAGAGATTTTTACTTTTCAGGGAATGAGAGCCAGTTGTCCGCAAACCCGGACAACTAGGCTTCCTTACCATTCTGCTATTTATATAGAAACACAGCCTTTGGACTAGATTTTGTCGTTTCTGATATCGTCAGATCTCTGTGTCTGTTGCGGAGTTTTCTCTGTCAGATAAAGATCTTATTTCTCTTTTCTCGGTATTCATTTTCCAAATTTTCAAAATAATTAAAGGTAAGCACTTACTTAATCTGCTCGCTTTGCTAATGATGTCTTTGTTAAGTGAGTACTGACGCTAGTTCCTCTAAAGTGCAGTTCTATATTTTACCTTTGAGGTTTACCGTAAATAAAAAAAACCGTTACTTGTGTAACGGGCTTTTTATTTCATTTGAATGAGGCATGTCTACAGGGAGATATACTTACTTTCTGCGACTTCCCATAGGGCTTTCACTAATGGATTTTCTAGTTGGCTCTTGATGCAACAGACCCCGAGCTCGAATGGTTTTATAGGTAGAACCTTGAGTCTATTTATCTTCTCTCTTACAGGGCTGTTGTTGATTACCACATCCGGTGCGATACCTACGCCACAACCTAAAGCCACCATGCTGACAATGGCTTCGTGCCCTGCCACTTGTGCGTAGATGTTTGGTTTGATCTTCATTTGCTTAAACCAAACATTCGCTCTTTCTCTTGCTGTGCCTGCCTCTGGGAGAATAAAAGGGATCGTTGACCAATCTGGGGTTTCTTTCTGTAGCTCTTCAGCGAAGCTGCTGACTCCAACTGGAGCAATAACCGATAGAGGTATCTCGCTGATTGGTTCAAAAGCAACTTTAGCGGGTAGTTGGTCCGGCTTTGCAGAGATCGCGATATCTGCTTCATCCGCCAGAATCTTATCGATAGCTTGGGCGGGATCGCCAGTAGAGAGCTTAAATTCAATAAATGGATGCTGAATGCGGAATTCAGAAATAAGCTCTGGGAGGTGGCTGTAACTTGCCGTTACCGAGCAAAATAAACGTATCTCCCCTTTTAACTCGTCTTCCGTTCCTTTGACGTAGCTTTGGTATTGCTGCCATTCACCCAAGATCTTTAGTGCAACAGGCAACAGCTTCTTTCCTTGAACTGTTAATTCAACGCTTCGATTGTCACGCAAGAACAGTTGTTGGTGTGTTTCTTCTTCCAATTTCTGGATCTGTCGACTCAGTGCTGAAGGGCTGATATGCATTGCTGCCGCTGTCTTAGCGAAGCTTTTACTATCACATAGGTGAATGAATAGTTGCAGGCTTTTGATGTTCATTAAATCTTCACTTCCATGTTGCATTAATTGCAATAAGTAATTGTGAATATATCACTTTCAGCAACAGAATGTCTGTTTTAGTATGAACTCATTCGGTAACACAAATACCGACCTCTATGGAAGAATGTTAAGGAGCACCCAGATGGCTAACTATTTCAATACCCTAAACTTGCGTGAGCAATTGGACCAACTTGGTCGTTGTCGCTTTATGGACCGCGAAGAATTCGCATCAGAAGCAGATTACCTAAAAGGTAAGAAAGTGGTCATCGTAGGTTGTGGTGCTCAAGGCCTTAACCAAGGTCTGAACATGCGTGACTCTGGTCTAGATGTTGCTTACGCTCTACGCCAAGCTGCGATCGACGAGCAACGTCAATCGTTCAAAAACGCAAAAGATAATGGCTTTGAAGTAGGCAGCTACGAAACGCTAATCCCAGAAGCTGACCTAGTAATCAACCTAACACCAGACAAGCAACACACGAACGTTGTTGAAACGGTAATGCCGTTAATGAAAGAAGGCGCAGCACTGGGCTACTCACACGGTTTCAACGTTGTTGAAGAAGGCATGCAAATCCGTAAAGACCTAACGGTTGTGATGGTTGCGCCTAAGTGTCCAGGTACAGAAGTGCGCGAAGAGTACAAGCGTGGTTTCGGTGTACCAACACTAATCGCGGTTCACCCAGAGAATGATCCAAAAGGTGAAGGTTGGGATATCGCGAAAGCTTGGGCTGCAGGTACAGGTGGCCACCGCGCAGGTTGTCTAGAGTCTTCATTCGTAGCAGAAGTTAAATCTGACCTAATGGGTGAGCAAACTATCCTATGTGGCATGCTACAAGCTGGTTCTATCGTTTCTTACGAGAAGATGGTTGCTGACGGCATCGACCCAAGCTACGCAGGTAAACTTCTACAATATGGTTGGGAAACCATCACTGAAGCACTTAAGTTTGGTGGTATCACCCACATGATGGACCGTCTATCAAACCCAGCAAAAGTAAAAGCATTTGAGCTTTCTGAAGAGCTAAAAGAGCTAATGCGTCCGCTATACAACAAGCACATGGATGACATCATCACAGGTGAATTCTCAAGCACTATGATGGCGGACTGGGCAAACGACGATGCAAACCTACTAGGCTGGCGTGAAGAAACGGGCGAAACTGCTTTCGAAAACTACCCAGCAGGCGATATCGAAATCTCTGAGCAAGAGTACTTCGACAACGGCATTCTATTGGTAGCTATGGTTCGTGCCGGTGTTGAGCTAGCGTTCGAAGCAATGACAGCATCAGGCATCATCGATGAATCTGCATACTACGAGTCACTACACGAGCTACCGCTAATCGCAAACACAGTTGCCCGTAAGCGTCTATACGAAATGAACGTGGTAATTTCAGATACAGCGGAGTACGGTAACTACCTATTCGCTAACGTAGCAACACCGTTACTACGTGAGAAGTTCATGCCATCAGTAAGCACAGACGTAATCGGTAAAGGTCTAGGCGAGTCGTCTAACCAAGTAGATAACGCTACGCTAATCGCAGTAAACGAAGCGATTCGTAACCACCCAGTAGAGTACATCGGTGAAGAGCTACGTGGTTACATGACTGATATGAAGAACATCGCAGTAGGCGGCTAATTTCTATCTAAGTCAGTAAAGAACTCCAGATAGACTGGGGTCAATAAATACAACATAAAACACAACATCTAATTAAAAGGCTTGGTCGCCGTTGACCAAGCCTTTTTGTTTTTATGAAAATGGACTTTTTCCTTCGAACCGTGGGAGTGCTTCGCTGTTATAATCGGAAGTGTCCGTTGGGATAGAATTGAAAGAAGTTGAGGTGCAGTAAGTGTTGACGGACTTTGCCCTTAAGAAGACAAAATTGAGGCGAATCCCGAATCCCGAATCCCGAATCCCGAATCCCGAATCCCGAATCCCGAATCCCGAATCCCGAATCCCGAATCCCGAATCCCGAATCCCGAATCCCGAATCCCGAAAAACAAAAAGGGTTGACGTGCATACGCCAACCCTTAAATATTTTCTCGCTTCTCGCTTCTCGCTTCTCGCTTCTCGCTTCTCGCTTCTCGCTTCTCGCTTCTCGCTTCTCGCTTCTCGCTTCTCGCTTCTCGCTTCTCGCTTCTCGCTTCTCGCTTCTCGCTTCTCGCTTCTCGCTTATTTATCAGCTAGCTTTTCTTCAAGCTCAGCCAATTTCTTTTCCATCTCTGTCAGCTTTTGACGTGTACGCAGTAGAACTTGAGTTTGTACGTCGAATTCTTCACGGCTAACAACGTCTAGCTTGTTTAGCTGACCTTGGATTACTTGGCGAACTTTTTGATCAACATCCGCGCCTAGCTCTTTTACTGGCTGTGGCATTGATTCGTGAATTTGTTTAGCGATTTGCTCTAATTTCTTTGGGTCAAACATAGTGGCTAAAACTCCTTTTGATTTGCCCACATTCTATGTAAATGATACGGGAAAGTCGCCATTTAGATGGCAAAAAAGAGAGCAGCAATAAAAAAGGTCACCGAAGTGACCTTTTTCTTAGTGCTTTATGCTTACTTGTTATCTGCTAATTCGCGGTGAGCAGCTTTCGCTTCATCCACTCGAGCTAGCTTTTCCAAGTCTTTGTCTTCAACAAACACTGGCAGTGGCTTGTGTTTTTCAGCTAGGTAGCTGTAAATCACAGGCAGTACGAATAGCGTAAACAACGTACCGATCGCAAGACCAGCAACGATTACGATACCGATACTAAAGCGCTGTTCAGCACCTGCACCTGTTGCGTACATCAGTGGGATAAGACCTGCAATCATCGCTGCCGTCGTCATCAGGATTGGACGAAGACGAACTTTCGCCGCTTCCATTACTGCATCGATACGAGACAGTTTGTTATGTAACTGCTCTTCTTTCGCTACCTCACAGATCAAGATACCGTGTTTGGTAATCAGACCAACCAGGGTAATCAAACCAACCTGCGAGTAGATGTTCATCGATGCCGTACCCCACGCCAGAGCAATCAATGCACCACATACCGCTAGCGGTACCGATACCATGATTACAATTGGATCGCGGATAGATTCAAACTGAATCGCCAGTACTAGGAAGATGATCGCCAGTGCCAAACCGAATGTTGCGTATAGTGCGCTACCTTCCGTTACAAACTGACGTGCTTCACCCATGTAGTCGTGGTTGTAGCCTGATGGCAGTTTGTTTTGTGCCACGTCTTCAAACCAGTTGATTGCGTCACCCATTGCTACACCAGGTGCTGGTACTGCACCAACCGTAGCTGAGTTTAGCTGGTTGAAGTGAGGCAGTGAGCGAGGCTCTGCGACA
Organism: Vibrio sp. K4; assembly: GCF_051122595.1. Classification (NCBI taxonomy): domain Bacteria; kingdom Pseudomonadati; phylum Pseudomonadota; class Gammaproteobacteria; order Vibrionales; family Vibrionaceae; genus Vibrio; species Vibrio sp. K4. Next base: position 3,323,473 of record NZ_CP178577.1, on the reverse strand, counting down.
ACATCAATCGTGATCAAGCTGCCAAGTGGCACTGCTTTACCGTCAACTGAGCGTACGTAGTAGTTCTTCATCGACTCTGGGTTTAGACGCCACTTACGTTCTACTTGAGGGATAACCTCATATGAACGTCCATTTAGGTCGATACGGTTTACGTAACCATCCGCCATCATGGTACTTAGCGTTACACCAATGTCTTGCATGGTCACGCCGTATGCGCCTGCTTTGTCTTTGTCGATGCTGATCTTCATCGTTGCTGAATCGTAGTTCAGATCCAGATCCGAGTAGACGAACATTGGACTCTTCGATACGTCAGTCAAGATATCACTAGCGATAGTAAACAGGCTTTCGAAGCTGTTTGGTGTAGTGATAACGAACTGAATCGGTAGACCTGAACCTGCACCAGGAAGTTCTGGCATTTGGAACGCAGTTACTGACATACCAGGTACATGAGAAACAAGGTCACCTACACGTTTAGTGATGTCAGCTTGGCTTGCTTCACGCTCACTCCAAGGTTTCAGAGTTGCTAGACCGAATGCTTGGTTTGAGTTTGGTACACCGTTAAACACCTGAGCGTATTCTACTTCTGGTTGGTCAGATAGAATCTTGTTTACGTCGTTCATGGTGTTTTGGATGTAGTCCAAGTTCGCGTTTGACGGTGCTGTACCCATTAGTACAACTACACCTTTATCTTCCGAAGGTGCCAGTTCACTTGGAATGAACTTGAACAGAATCGGCAGACTTGCGAATACAATGATCGCAAACGCGATGATCACAGGACGGTGTGCCATCACTGATGTCAGCATTTTCTCGTAACGGTTGGTCATGCCATCCAATACGTGATGTACTTTCTGCTCAAATTTGCTTGGCTCTTCATTTGCCTTAAGCATCTTCGAACACATCATCGGTGATAGAGTCAATGCGATAATACCGGATACAAATACCGCACCCGCTAGGGTTAACGCGAACTCTTTAAATAGCGAGCCTGTAATACCACCCATCAACGCGATTGGCGCATATACCGCACCAAGGGTTAGGGTCATTGCAATTACTGGTACCGCAATTTCACGCGTACCGATGATGGCTGCGCGGAACGGGGATTCGCCTTCTTTAATGTGACGGTCGACGTTTTCAAGAACAACGATCGCGTCATCCACCACCAGACCGATGGCGAGTACCATTGCCAGAAGTGTCATCAAGTTCCACGAGAAGCCCATTGCCTGCATCACCATAGCTACACCAATCAGTGATAGCGGGATGGTAACGATAGGAATCACAACCGCACGGAATGAACCTAGGAATAGGGTGATAACCACAAGTACGATCACCGCTGCTTCAAGAATGGTTTTCACAACTTCGTGAATTGATTCGTTGATAGCGATGGTTGAGTCATACATCACGTTCATTTTGATGTTACTTGGCAAGTTGCGCTCTAACTGAGGCAATAGCGCAAGAACATCAGCTGCGATGTTAATTGGGTTAGCACTCGGTGCTGCGTTGATTGCTGCAACTACTGCTTCCTGACCGTTCGCACTCGCACGGTAGATATCGTGGCTCTTCTCTAGCGTTACTTTCGCTATATCGCCAAGACGAATCACATCACCGTCGCCAGTTTTAACAACCAGAGCTTCGAGCTCAGCAACGTTGGATACCTGAGTATCTGCGCTACCGTTGTAAAGAACGAATTCACCTGTTGCCTGACCAGTTGCAGATTGGTAGTTGTTGGCATTCAACACGCCCATCACATCTGTCGCTGTCAGCTTAAGTGCACCCATTTTTGCTGGATCTAGCCATACGCGCAGTGCGTATTTCATACCACCGTATAGGTCAACTTTCGATACACCGTTTACCGTAAATAGCTGCGGGTTGATTACACGCTCAAGGTAGTCGGTGATCTGGCTCGAAGACAGTTCGTCACTGGTGAAACCAATGTACAGTACCGCGGTTGTCGAACCAGTCGACATGGTTACTGTCGGGTCTTCTGCTTCTTTTGGAAGCTGTGAACGAACCGAGTTGGTTTTCGCCAGAATGTCAGACAGCGCCGCATTCGGGTCGGTGTTCAACTTCATGTTTACGGTAATGGTAGACGTACCTAGAACCGAGGATGAAGTCATATAGTCGATATTATCGGCCTGCGCGACGGCTTGCTCCAAAGGCTGAGTAATAAAGCCTTGGATCAAGTCAGCACTTGCACCGTAATAACTGGTGGTTACGGTAACCACCGTGTTTGTCATTTCAGGGTATTCTCGAACCTGCATCTTGAATACAGCTTGTAAACCAAGCAACGCAATCAAAAAGCTGATCGATACCGCTAAAACTGGACGTTTAATAAAAACATCAGTAAAGCGCATGATGCCTCCAATTAAAGCATTGGTGTTTCAGCAGGTGGTGTCAGTGCCGAATCTTCAACGATGGTCACTTTCGCGTGGTTACTTAGACGGATTTGACCCGACGTTACCACTACATCACCTGGTTTCACGCCTTCTAGAATATGCGCGATGTCTTTAGTACGCTCGCCCACTTTTACCACGTGTTGCTTAACGCGTTTTTCACCGTCTTCTTCAGTTACGATGTACACGTTGTCGCCATATAGGGTAAAGGTGATAGCTGTTTGTGGCAGTGTTACTTGGTTCTCTAACTTCGGTAGAATGATGTTTGCACGAGCGAACATACCGCTACGAAGTTTGCCATCGCTGTTTGGAATGTCAGCTTGAACTTGGATCAGACCACTTTGAACGTTAACCGCAGGCTCGATAGCAGAGATAGAACCTTTGAATGGCTTATCAGGGTAAGCATCAACAAAGATGTCTACTTCTTGGTCTAGCTTGATGCGAGAGATGTCTGTTTGAGGTACGGTGAAACGCAGGCGCATTACTGATGTGTCTTCAAGACGCACGATGTCAGTACCTGCTTGTAGGTATTGACCAAGATAAACGTTACGAATACCAACTACACCAGCGAAAGGCGCTTTGATTTCACGGCGGTCGATGGTCGCTTTAAGACTTTCGATATCCGCTTTCAGTGAGAAGTAGTTTGCTTCTGCTTCGTCATACGCTTCTTTAGAGATAGAACCTTTCTTGAAAAGGCCTTGGTAGCGTTTGTACTTAGCTTGAGCCGCTGGCAGTTTAGCTTGAGAACTCTTAAGGTTTGCGATTTCTACTTCAGAGTCTAGAAGAACCAAAGGCTGGCCCTCTTCAACTTGAGTACCAGAGTCGAAAGAAATCTTATCGATCACACCGCTGGTTTCGTTCGCAACAGTGACACCTTGGTTAGGCTCAATGAAGCCGATCGCCTCGATAACAGGAACCCAATCAACCGCTTGTACTTCTGTTACGGTTACTGGGAATTCTGGTTCTGGACGATTCGCCATGTATTCAGCAATTTTCTGTTGCTTGAATAAGTTGAAACCTATCACGCTTCCGAACAGAAGAATCGCGATAAGTAACATAAAGAAAGTCCACTTTTTCATTCTATTAAGAACTCCAAGTTAGTGTTTAATAATTGCATCCCAGCTGGCTTCAACGGCTGCTTCCAACGCGTCTTCATCCAACTGATAAAATCCCAAAGCATGTTTTCTAGCAAGCGCAACACTAGCTTCGAAACTTAACCCTGAAAGAATTTCGTTATCGAGAGGTTTAAATACCCCTTCCACTTTGCCTTGATTAAAAAGACGATCTACTTGGGCAAACATTTGCCTTTCAAGTTCCCGAGTACTTTTACGATTTCCACAAGGCAGTGATTCATATTGGACACGATTACTTAAGGTGTCTAAATTTGATCCAGCAAGGTGCCAAATATTGAGCCACATAGTGCGGTAACGCTCTTTCAGGGGCATATCGTCATGAACATCCGCTTGAACGGCCTCCGCGATACGTTTGGTAACGGTAAGGCGGACTTCTTCTAAAAGATGTTCTTTATCTGAGAAATATCGATAAATCGTGCCTGCTGCGACACCTGCTTCAGTTGCGAGTTTTTGCATGGATAGACCATGAAAACCCGATTCAGCAATTAAGCGTTCGGCAGCTGCGATGATTTGCTCGTATTTATCTCCAGTAGTGTTATAGGTCATAACCACACCACCCAATGAATGAACGTTCATTCATTATAGCGCAAAGACTGGTCAGTTATGCAACAAAATGTTGCAACTCTCTGTGTAAAAATTACGTGAAAATGACCGTAGCTTTCACACACTCACCCCTTTATCATAGGCGCCACTATTTCCACCCGCAGAGAATTTTTATGAAGCTGAACCCCAGACAAGACGAAGCCGTTAAGTACGTATCAGGCCCATGCTTGGTGCTAGCGGGCGCTGGTTCGGGTAAAACTCGTGTTATTACCAATAAAATCGCTTATTTGGTTCAGCAATGTGGCTACAAGGCACGTAATATTGCTGCGGTAACCTTTACCAACAAGGCGGCACGCGAGATGAAAGAGCGTGTTGGCCAAACGTTAGGTAAATCTGAATCGAAAGGCCTGATGGTCTCGACGTTTCACACGTTAGGGCTGAACATTATCAAGCGTGAGTACAAGCATCTTGGCTTGAAAGCGGGCTTCTCCTTGTTTGATGACCAAGACCAGCTTGCGCTACTCAAAGAGCTAACAGAGAAGCAGCTTGATGGTGACAAAGACTTGTTGCGCCAACTTTTGAGTTCAATCTCGAACTGGAAGAACGACATGCTGACACCGGAGCAAGCCAAGGCGCTGGCTCAAGGTGAGCAACAACAGCTGTTTGCGTTCTGCTTCGAGATGTACCAAAAGCAGATGAAGGCGTACAACGCGCTTGATTTTGACGACTTGATTTCCCTACCCGTGCAACTGCTGCGTAATAACGAAGAAGTGCGCCAACGCTGGCAAAACCGCATTCGTTACTTATTGGTGGATGAATATCAAGATACCAACACCAGCCAATACGATTTGGTGAAGCTCATCGTTGGCGAGCGCGGTCGTTTAACTGTTGTAGGCGACGATGACCAATCTATCTATTCATGGCGTGGCGCTAAACCGCAAAACTTGGTGTTGCTTGGTGAAGACTATCCAAATTTGCGCTTGATTAAGTTGGAGCAAAATTACCGTTCGACTAGCCGTATCCTGCGTGCAGCTAACATCTTGATTGCGAATAACCCACATGTGTATGAGAAATCGTTGTTCTCAGAAATTCCTGACGGTGAAAAGCTCAAAGTGTTACTGGCTAAAAATGAAGAGCACGAAGCGGAGCGCGTAACGGGTGAATTGATTGCGCACAAGTTCCTCAACCGCACCGAATATAAAGACTATGCGATTTTGTATCGTGGTAACCACCAATCACGTTTGATTGAAAAGTCACTAATGCAAAACCGTGTGCCATACAAACTGTCTGGCGGCACGTCTTTCTTCGCTCGAGCAGAGATCAAAGACATCATGGCTTACCTACGTGTATTGGTGAACCCAGATGATGACAACGCGTTCCTACGTATTGTGAATACGCCGCGTCGTGAAATTGGTCCCGTGACTCTAGAGAAGCTGGGTAGCTACGCCAACATGCGTGGTAAGAGCTTGTTTGAAGTCAGCTTTGAAATGGGATTGGAACAGCACCTAACCGGCCGTGGCCTAGAGAACCTACGCCGTTTCACGCAATGGTTGGTAGCTATTGCTGATCAAGCTGAGCGAGGCGATACGGTTGAAGCGGTGCGTTCACTTGTACGTGATATTCATTACGAAGATTGGCTATACGAAACGTCAGCAAGCCCGAAAGCGGCTGAAATGCGTATGAAGAACGTTTCTGACCTTTATTCTTGGATTGTGGCCGATCTAGAAGGCGACAACTACGACCAAGAAGAGAAGACGCTAAAAGAGGTGGTTCAACGTCTTACCCTACGCGACATGATGGAACGTGGTGAAGAAGATGAAGACAGCGATGCGGTTCAATTGATGACACTGCACGCTTCGAAAGGCCTCGAGTTCCCGTTCGTGTACTTGATTGGTTCGGAAGAGGGTATTCTGCCGCACCAAACCAGTATTGATGAAGACAACGTTGAAGAAGAACGCCGCCTAATGTACGTGGGTATTACCCGTGCGCAGCGCGAGCTGACTTTTACCATGTGTAAGGAACGTCGACAGTTTGGTGAATTGATCAAGCCGACGCAAAGCCGCTTCTTAGATGAGCTGCCATTTGATGACGTTGAATGGGAAGTAAACAAAAAGCCAGTATCGGCAGAAGAGCGTATGGCAAAAGGCCAAGCACACATCGCCAATATTCGAGCAATGTTTAAGAAGTAGTGCAGCGTTGTTACGACTAACTAAAAACAAAAAGGCTTGCCATATGGTAAGCCTTTTTCGTTGATGTCTTTATTATAGACCTTCAATCATGTGGTCGATGGCTGCGATGATTTCGTCATCAGAACAGTCCATACACGTACCTTTAGCAGGCATCGCGTTGAAGCCTTGGATTGCATGGTTAGTCAGCACGTCTTTGCCTTGTGCAATACGTGGTGCCCAATCTGCAGCATCACCAGTTTTCGGCGCGCCGTTCACGCCAGATGCGTGACAAGCAATACAGAAAGTACCGTAAACTGACGCACCATCACGTGGACCAGTTGGCTCTGCTTTTACTGGTTCTGCTCCTGCAAGATAAACATCACCGACAGGTTTGATGCGTTCTGCGATCGCATCGTATTCAGTTTGGCTGATGTCAGAAGCTAAAGCTGCCGTAGAGAAAGTTAAGGCAGCGAACAAAACGCTAATCATTCGTCGAGACATATCCATTAAACCCACTTCACATTCCCGAGGTAAGTGACTTACCTATTTATATAGTTAGAGTATTTAGAGCCGTTGGAGAAAGTTTTACGCGATTGCTTCTATAGTGAGCAGAAAACCTTATCTAACGGTCTAGAGTGATTAAACAACCAAGTTGCAGCTGTTAAATCAATGTAAATAATGGGTGATTATATCCCGATAACTTGTTGCAATAAACAACAAGTTATCCATGACAGGGCGTGAATCACATCAAAAATTCTCTTTAAAGGCAGATAACTGTCGAAAAAGAGACCAAACGAGAAAAAAAGTAAAAAAAGTACTAGACGGCATAGTGTGATATCCGTATTATTCCTCTCCGCCGATGGGGCATGCGCCCGTAGCTCAGTTGGATAGAGCGTTGGCCTCCGGAGCCAAAGGTCGAAGGTTCGAATCCTTTCGGGCGTGCCATTCCGGAATACAAATCAAAGGCACGAACATAGTGGTGGCTATAGCTCAGTTGGTAGAGCCCTGGATTGTGATTCCGGTGGTCGCGAGTTCGAATCTCGTTAGCCACCCCATTATTTCGGTAACTCATTAAGTTAATGAAGTTTCCAGTTTTGATTCAGATATCCCAAGAGTCGAAACAAAATTCGTCGGTGAATAGCGCAGCTTGGTAGCGCATCTGGTTTGGGACCAGAGGGTCGGGGGTTCGAATCCCTCTTCACCGACCACTATTTAGTTTATGGCTATAATAGAGCGGTAAACAGCAAAAATTGATGGTGGCTATAGCTCAGTTGGTAGAGCCCTGGATTGTGATTCCGGTGGTCGCGAGTTCGAATCTCGTTAGCCACCCCATTAATTAAGGTGACTTCTTAGTTGAAGTATCCTGTCTGATTTGAGAGAATCAGTAAATACAGTTCGGTGAATAGCGCAGCTTGGTAGCGCATCTGGTTTGGGACCAGAGGGTCGGGGGTTCGAATCCCTCTTCACCGACCACTATTAGAAAGCCTGCTTCTTAGCAGGCTTTCGTCGTTTTAGAGCTAGTGATATCGCTTGGACTAGATGAGTCGGCAATATTTCAATGGATTTGAACCCAAGAGGGGGTTCGCCTGAAGTTAGAATATGGCTCTTCACCGACCACCATTAGAAAGCCTGCTTTTTAGCAGGCTTTCGTCGTTTTAGAGCTTATGATCTTGCTTGGACTAGATGAGTCGGCAGTATTTTAATGGGTTTGAACCCAAGTGGGGTTCGCCTGAAGTTAGAATATGGCTCTTCAGCGACCATTAGTTGAAGCCTCAGTCGAAAGACTGGGGCTTTTTCCATTTCTTATTCTCAAAAATCTTCACTCTATTTTTAATTCTGCCAAAAATGTACAGCTCTGGGAGCTTTTGACCACCCATGATCCAAATGCTGTTCGAGCTGATAAAAGAAACCCCAGCACGATAGCTAGGGCTTTGTATTTCTTGAGTTGAGTGCTTTATTGAGCGAGCGTTTTTAGAATTTCATTCAGTTCAACCGTCTCCTTCACTTCATAGCTTGGTTTGATATCGGTTGGATTCGCTGCGCCTGCTTCGTTAACCCACACACTCAGAATACCCATGTTGTTGGCACCCGCAATATCGGCTGGTAGAGAATCACCAATATGAATCGCTTCTTCTGGTTTTGCGTCAACAAGGTTGAGTGCTTTATGGAAGATACTTGCAGCAGGCTTCTCTTCGGGCTCTTCGCCACCAACGATAATGTGATCAACCCATTCGCTCATTTGTGTTGCTTTGAGTTTTGGATGTTGGGAGAAGATAGGACCGTTAGTGATTACCACCAATTTGTAGTGTTGGCGTAGCTCAGTCAGCATTTCCTTCACGCCTGGGAAGAAGGTAAAAGCACCCATTCGAGCTGAATCGAAGAAGCTTTGTGCCTGCTGCGCTTGTTCTGCATCGATCTCGATACCTTGTTCTGCCAAGATGGTTTGGATTAAACCGCAGCGGAACGCATTTTCATCTGGCAGTAGAGCAATAAGCTGAGGGAATTCGTCGTTTAGCTTCTTATACACACCTTGTAAGTAGCGTTGCACGAAGGCTGTGGAGTCAGCGACCTGAGGGTAAGTTTGAGCAATCCAGTCGGCAAACTCTTGTCCTGCTACTTTATCGGCTTGAGATGTGCCACATAAAGTCTCGTCCATATCAAAAAATATCGCTTTAAGCACAGGGGCTCCTTCATTCACTACTCGACGTTAGAGTTTGATTATCTCTTATCTCACTCAAAATGACAGTGGAAAGCGCAAAACTGATGGCTGATCTTCTCTTTTCCCCCACCAAAGCCCCCAGTTCAAAGAGCGTTTTCAATCCATAGAAAATTAGCTTAATCACAAAATCGCATAACTGACGCATAACCTCGGTTAGGTGACAGATTTCATTTGTTTTGCAGATCTGCTCACGTTTTCACCTCTATGTGTGTAGGGGAATTTTGGCTTTTTATGTATGCAGACTATTTTGTTAGTAACATTTTATGTCGAAAAATCCCAATAAGAACGGAATATTGTTTGGCAAATGTTAATAATGACGTGTGAATAATAGGGATACTATCAATAGTGAGTTTATGCGTAAATTTAGAGCATTTTTCTGTTTTTATTGGTGCGTAACGCACAAAAATGGTGTGCTATGAAAATGGTTAAATACTTGTTAATGCATTTCTATTCGCTCATTGTGCGTGTAAATAATGTTTTTTAGGCGGAATATACTTTAATTGTTGCTTTTTTGTGTAATTTTTGCCAAATTGTCTCCGCATTAAGATTTCAGAGTATTATTCTGAATTTGAACGGATTCATTCAGGTGATGAATGGCGCTTTCATTGCGCGATTCGATACCACAGACAAGGCAGTAGAGGTCTGAAATGTCACTATTAGAGGTGAAAAACCTTCGTATTGAATATCCATCCCGTCACGGTGTCCATGCGGCCGTGAAATCGCTTTCTTTTCATATCGATCGTGGCGAAATTGTGGGTGTTGTTGGCGAATCAGGTGCGGGTAAATCCACCGTTGGTAACGCCGTTATTGATTTGCTTAGTCCTCCGGGTCGTGTTGCCAGCGGCGATGTGTACCTTGATGGGGAGAAAATTTCTGGTTTGACGCCAGAAGCGATGCGTAAGGTTCGCGGCTCTAAGATTGGCTTTATCTTTCAAGACCCAATGACCTCGCTTAACCCTCTATTTACGGTTGAGCAGCAATTGAAAGAGACCATCCACGCTAACATGAAGGTGTCGGATGAAGAGGCGTATCAACGCGCGCTTTCTCTTATGCAGCAGGTTGGCATCCCGCAACCTGAAAACCGTCTTAAACAGTACCCACACCAATTCTCTGGCGGTATGCGTCAGCGTGTGGTTATTGCTATCGCACTGGCTGGTGAGCCAGATCTGATCATTGCCGATGAGCCAACTACGGCACTCGACGTATCAATCCAAGACCAAATCCTAAACCTTATCCGTGAACTGTGTATCAAGAACAACGTAGGTTGTATGTTGGTGACGCACGACATGGGTGTGGTTTCAAACGTGACTGACCGCGTTGCGGTAATGTATCGTGGTGATTTGGTTGAATTTGGCCCAACCGCTAAGGTATTGGGCGATCCTGACCACCCATACACACGCAGCTTGATTTCTGCGGTTCCTCGTTCTGACATTAAACTCGATCGCTTCCCACTAGTGAGCTACATCGAAGAAGCAACAGAGCTACAAGAACTGGACATCAAGAACCACTGGCTAGGTCAAAGCCAAGACCAACGCGACTACGCCGGCCCTCTATTGGATGTGAAGAACGTAAACCTACGCTTCGTGACCAAAGATTCGTTGTTTGAAAGCCGCCGCGAATACGTGCAGGCCTCGAACAATGTCAGCTTTGAAGTACACGAAGGCGAGACGTTTGGCTTGGTGGGGGAATCTGGCTCAGGTAAATCGACCATCGCACGTGTGATTGCAGGTTTGTATGAACCAAACTCAGGCCAAGTAAGTTTTGAGGGCATTGACTTAACGGCACTGAAATCAGAAAAAGCGCGTCGTCCACTGCGTCGTCAAATGCAGATGGTCTTCCAAAACCCATACACTTCAATGAACCCGCGTATGAAGATTTTCGACATCATCGCGGAGCCAATTCGTTTCCATAAGCTCACTAAGAATGAAGCGGAAACGCGTCAGATTGTGAATGACCTGCTTGATCACGTAGGTTTGGGCAAAATGGCGGGCGTGAAATACCCTCATGAATTCTCCGGTGGTCAGCGTCAGCGTATTTCTATTGCGCGTGCACTGGCGACCCGTCCTCGACTACTGATTTGTGACGAACCGACATCAGCGTTGGATGTATCGGTACAGGCACAAATTCTGAACTTGCTAAAAGATCTGCAAAGTGAGCTCAACCTCACCATGCTGTTTATCAGCCACGACTTACCGGTTATTCGCCAAATGTGTGACCGAGTGGGCGTGATGCAGATGGGTACGCTACTGGAAGTGGCGCCAACTGAGCAGTTATTTACCGCTCCTCAGCACGAATACAGCAAGAAACTGATTTCTCTGATGCCTGAATTCACGGGTTTGAGAGAAGAAATCAAAACGGCATAAACCAAGTTTTTCGCTTGGCTGACTATCAAGGTCAACAAACCTTAGTCATAACAAAGACGCAAACACAACAAGGGATTCGAATTCCCGCATGAAGGAGTTATGCAAATGAAAACCATGAAAAGCAAATTAGCAGTGGCGCTAATGGCAGCGGGCCTAAGCTTTAACGCAATGGCAGCAGATATCAAAGTTGGCTACGCCGCTGACCCAGTATCGCTAGACCCGCATGAGCAGCTATCAGGTGGTACGCTGCAAATGTCACACATGGTATTTGATCCACTAGTTCGTTTCACACAAGACATGGACTTTGAACCTCGTCTAGCAGAAAGCTGGGAACGTGTGAACGATACAACGGTACGTTTCAAGCTACGCCAAGGTGTTAAGTTCCACTCAGGTAATGACATGACGGCGGACGACGTAGTATGGACTTTCGAACGTCTACAAAGCTCTCCAGATTTCAAAGCTATCTTCGACCCGTACGAAAAAATCGTGAAGGTTGACGACTACACAGTGGATCTAGTGACTAAAGGTCCTTACCCACTTGTGCTACAAACGGCGACTTACATCTTCCCAATGGACAGCAAGTTCTACTCTGGTAAGACAGAAGACGGCAAAGACAAGTCTGAGCTAGTGAAGCACGGTAACTCATTTGCATCGACTAACGTATCTGGCACGGGCCCATTCATTGTGACTTCTCGTGAGCAGGGCGTAAAAGTGGAATTCGAACGCTTTAAAGACTACTGGGACAAAGAGTCGAAAGGTAACGTTGATAAGCTAACGCTTGTACCAATTAAAGAAGACGCGACTCGCGTAGCAGCGCTACTTTCTGGCGGCGTTGACATGATTCACCCTGTTGCGCCAAACGATCACAAACGTGTGAAAGATGCAGACGGCATCGATCTAGTAACGCTACCTGGTACTCGTATCATCACGTTCCAACTAAACCAAAACAGCAACGAAGCACTGAAAGACGTTCGCGTTCGCCAAGCGATTGTTCACGCAATCAATAACGAAGGCATCGTGAAGAAAATCATGAAAGGCTTCGCAACGGCAGCTGGTCAGCAAAGCCCGGCAGGTTACGTAGGTCACGATGACAAACTGGTTCCTCGCTACGATCTGAAGAAAGCGAAAGAACTGATGAAAGAAGCGGGCTACGAAGATGGCCTAACGCTAACGATGATCGCGCCAAACAACCGTTACGTGAACGATGCGAAAGTCGCGCAAGCAGCGGCGGCAATGCTGTCTAAGATCGGCATCAAGGTTGATCTGAAGACGATGCCAAAAGCGCAATACTGGCCAGAGTTCGACAAGTGTGCGGCAGACATGCTGATGATCGGTTGGCACTCAGATACGGAAGATTCAGCGAACTTCAACGAGTTCCTAACCATGACTCGTAACGAAGAAACGGGCCGTGGTCAGTACAACTGTGGTTACTACTCAAACCCAGAAATGGACAAAGTGGTTGAAGCTGCGAACGTAGAAACGGATCCTGCGAAACGTGCAGAAATGCTGAAAGGTGTAGAAGCAACACTATACAACGACGCAGCATTCGTACCGCTACACTGGCAAAGTGAAGCGTGGGGTGCGAAGTCTAACGTGAAAGCGGCAGACATCGTTAACCCAATGGTAATGCCTTACTTCGGTGACCTAGTGGTTGAATAATCACGGTTAGTCGATTTTGAGGAGGGATGGATGTCCCTCCTCAACTTAAAGCACTCGACTCAGTTTTGTTTCAGTCGGACTGAGTTGGTTTTACAGACTGAATTTTCTCTCTGAATAGAGATCTATGGATAGTTAAGGGGCAAGGAATGTTTTCGTTTCTGGTCAAGCGCCTGTTTCAGGCACTGATAGTGATGTTTGTGATCAGTTTGGTGGCGTTTGCCATTCAGGATAACCTGGGTGACCCGCTGCGTGAGCTTGTAGGTCAGTCGGTTTCAGAAGCGGAGCGTCAAGCGCTACGTGACGAACTGGGCCTGAACGATCCCTTTATCACAAAGTACACTCGCTTTGTGGGCAATGCGCTACAAGGTGATTTAGGTACATCTTACTTCTTCAAGCGACCTGCGGTTGAGGTGATTCTCGATAAGCTGGTGGCAACGCTAGAGCTCGTGTTTGGTGCGACGCTCATCATTATTGTTTTCTCTATACCACTTGGGGTGTATTCCGCGATCCACCCGAAGAGTATCTTTACTAAATTCGTTATGGCGATGAGTAGTGTTGGTATCTCGATTCCGGTGTTCTTAACCGCAATCATGCTGATGTACGTCTTCTCCATAGAACTCGGTTGGCTCCCTTCCTACGGACGGGGCGAGACCGCTAATGTGCTCGGTTGGGAATCTGGCTTCTTTACCATTGATGGTATCAAGCACCTTATCCTGCCGTGTATTGCGCTAGCGTCTATCATGCTGCCGTTGTTCATCCGTCTGGTACGTTCAGAAATGCTGGAAGTACTGAGCTCGGAATACATTAAGTTCGCCAAAGCAAAAGGCCTGAACTTACAAAAGATTTATTACCAACATGCACTTAAGAACACCATGCTACCTGTATTGACGGTCGGTGGTGTGCAGATTGGTACTATGGTGGCTTACACCATTCTTACTGAAACCGTGTTCCAATGGCCGGGTACAGGCTTCCTTTTCCTAGAGGCAATCAACCGTGTAGATACACCGCTGATCACTGCCTACGTTATCTTTGTTGGTCTGATCTTCGTGGTAACCAATACCATCGTTGACTTGTTGTACGGCATCATCAACCCAACTGTGAACCTAACTGGAAAAGGAGCTTAATCATGAGCCAATCAAATGTAACACCAGCTCCTGCAGCCGCACCGTCAGCGTGGCAGCGTTTTAAAGAGTCAGATTTTCTGTATTACTTCAAGCGCGACAAAGTTGCGATGGCAAGTTTTACCGTCTTTATGATGTTCTTAGTGTTGGCATTGGCTGCACCAATTCTGGCTCCGACAGACCCGTACGATCTGACGTCCATCGACATCATGGATTCTGAGTTGCCACCGTCTTGGATGGAAGATGGCGATGAGCGCTTTGTGTTAGGTACCGATGAGCAAGGCCGCGATATTTTATCGACCATTCTTTACGGCTCTCGCTTGTCTCTGACTATCGGCTTTCTTGCGGTGGGTCTTCAGTTGGTTCTGGGCATCATCATTGGCTTGTCTGCAGGTTACTTCGGCGGTCGTATCGATAGCTTCTTGATGCGTTTTGCAGACGTACAGTTGTCGTTCTCTACCATGATGGTGGCGATCATCGTCTCGGCAATCTTCAAAGCCAGCTTTGGCAGTGATTTTTACAGTCAATATGCAGTGGTCATGCTAGTGGTGATTATCGGCGTGGCAGAATGGCCGCAATACGCGCGTACCATTCGCGCCTCGGTATTGGCAGAGAAGAAGAAAGAATACGTCGAGGCGGCGCGTGTGATGGGCTTTAAAGCACCTCGCATTATGTTCCGTCATATTCTGCCGAACTGTCTATCGCCAATCTTGGTTATCTCGACAGTACAGGTAGCGAACGCAATCATGTCGGAAGCGGCACTGTCATTCCTTGGTCTGGGTCTACCAGTCGACCAGCCGTCACTGGGTGCCTTGATCAGCATCGGCTTTAACTACATCTTCTCTGGTGCATGGTGGATTACTGCCTTCCCAGGTATCGTGCTAGTAACGCTGGTATTGGTTATCAACCTATTAGGTGACTGGTTACGTGACGTGTTCAACCCGAAAATCTACAAGGGTTAATCACTAAAATACGCACCTATACGTTGCCTATTTCATAAAATTCTTTCTAAACTGAGAGCCGGATGCAATTCCGGCTCTTTTTTTGCTTATCACTTTTTATTCATGTTTTATTGACGCTTTGTCGCGATAATTTCATCACCTACTGTTCAGAGTGAAGCGTATGGAAATGAAGAAGGCACAACACTCCTCTCGTATCGTCCAATCCGGCTTGAGCCTTGGATTGCTGTTGGCGTGCGCCCAATTTTCGACACCGGTATTCGCGGAGGATTTTCTTTGCCAAGCTTCTCAAGCGAGTAACAAAGAACTGCCAGTACTTGAGCAATCTTGTCCGATCGGGAAAGGGTTATGGGGAAAGAAAGTGCCGCAGGGAGGCAATGATTTCTTCTGGATCCAATGTGGTCTATTGCCAAAACCGATGTCTTTGGCCAAAGCCAAGCCGATTTACGGCAAAATCACCACGGATGTTTGGATGAAGCCGGAGCAAAAAAGCTACCGATGTCTTATTGGTCCTTATACTGAATTTGCCAAAGCCTCGCAGGACTTACAGCGAGTCAAAACCTTGTCGACATACAAAGAAGCCTTTATTCGTGTGGTTGGCAAAGGTACGACAGAGCCAGTGAAGCAAACTAAGCCGATGCCGAAACCTGCTGCGAAGGCAAAGCCTGTGACACCTGTTGCTCCAGTAGCCGCTACTCGTGCGAATACGGACGCATTTAAGACAAAAGAGGCACCTGCGAAAGTCGCGTCCAAGTCAAAGCAACCAGAACCAGTAGCCGCTAAGTCAGCTAAGATGACCAAGCCTGTTCAACCAACTATCAAGAACGACAACGTTGAAGTGCGTTTGAAAACGGTATTGAAGGGCAAGACATTTGTGGTGCCGTATTTAATCGAGAACAACAACCAGTTCTACATGGAACATGGAAAGCCTTGGAACCGCTTAAACTATGCGAGCTCGAAAAAGGTCTGTCAGCAACTGAGTATGGACTTGGCGAGTGTCTCGGACTTCAAAACACTGCGTGCATCAGGGGTGATGGAGAAAAACAATTGGCCGCTGCAGTTGCCTTACTGGGGTAAAGATAAGAAGGGCTTGTTTGCCGACCGAGAACCGAATCAGCTCACGGGTACATCCTTACTCAATGTGATTTGTGTGAAGTAATTAAACAGATACAAAAGAGCCCCGCTTGAGCGGGGCTTTTTTGCGGCCTCAAATAGAGGAGCTATTTGAGTTGGGTTTCCTTGTGGCAGTTAGCGCAACAGTATACTTCTTTGATGCCTTTGCACTTTTCCCAGAAGGTTCTGCGTCGGCGATGCAGATGAATCTGGCTACAACAAGGTTTCGATAGTATTTGTTTGTCTTTACTCATTAGTCTTCAATTAAAGGTAGTGATTCCATCACTTTTTCCATTGCTTCTTGAGAGTGTGAGTACAGACCGAACTCTGGGGCTGATACCCAACCGTTTTGTTCAACGCTTGAGTTGATGCCGATGTAGAAGTCACCAAACTCACGGTTCACGTTACGGTGGCGGGTCTTGTAATCAGAATCTGCCCCTGTTTCTTCTAGAATCAGAGTTTCACGATTTGTTTCGCTATCTAGAGAGATAGTCCAGTTACCTGGAGTGTAGAATCCTTCTGGTTTGATAGACTCGTACTCGTAAGCACCGTTTGCGTACTCAAACTTACCTGCTGCATAAAATAGCTCAGTCTCGTCTTGAGCAACGGTCTCGCTTTCTACCGTCATATCAAATTCAACCTTACCGTTCGCAACCTTTTCGCTCACTGGTAGTGCTTGTGCGAAAGGTGTATCGGTTGAATCAAACCAGAACAACTCATCACCATCGATTTTCACAAGGATTTGGTAGTCGCCTTGTGTGGTTTTGTTTTGGTATAGCATTTCATACTCAGAACCTTCATCGTCGTACAATTTGCCGTCTTTGATCTCTACGTCCCAACAATCTTTGTCTTGGTAAGCCGCGTAGTTTGGTAGCTTGTCCAGTTTTGCCAAAATCGCGTATGGGTCGTACTCTGATTCCCAAGAGTTGCTTAGGTTATCACTGATGTTTGCCGAGTATTCTTCGCCTTGCTCATCATCGTTTGAGCCCCAACACCATAGTAGGCCTTCGGCATCTTTCATAAGAATCGCATGGCCGATTTCGCCATCGTTGCGCGCGAAGCTGCCCATTTTTGCCGCTTTGCCGTTAAAGTGGTCGATAGTGAAGCCTAGAGTAGGTACGACTGGCGGCGGTGTAGCGCCTTCTTTCACTTCTGGCAGTTTAAAGGTGACGCGAGTTTTACCATCTTCGTTATCTTCTACGCCAACGGTAAAAGTTTGGCCTGCAGCGTAAGCTTTTTCTGGTGTGCCTTCGATTGTGATGATTGCGTTGTCGTCTTCATCGATAGACAAGCCAGCGATAGAGATCGATTCAGCAGAATATTCTTCTAGTTGGCCATCTTCGTCTTTGAAAAGACCTGAAATGTCTAGAGTTTGCTCAAAAGCTTCACCTTGCTGTAGTTGCCAGTCATCAATGATGCTTTGCAGACGTTTTTGTTCTGCTTCAATGATGGTCGGCGCTTGGTTCGCGGTTTCGATGTCCAGCTCAAATACTGTACTTACAGTAGCAAGTGTTTTGCCTGTAGAGTCTTTATCTTCAGCCGTTAGGATGATTTCAAACTCACCGGCTTTGGTGACTTCAGCCGCTGGTGAAAGAACCAATTGGTTGCCTTCGATGCGAGCTTCGATACCTGTACCAGCAAGGTTATGAGTCAATTTAGGTGTGACAAGGTTTTGGTCTTTGTCTTTGAATAGACCTTCAATGTTAAGCTCTACACCATCGAAACCTGCGCCTTTAACGATCTCAGGTAGGTTCTCTAGCTTATCTTCTGCCGCTTCTTCAACGTCTTCGTTAACCACAAGCTTGTTGTTGTATACCGGAACCGGAGACAGCTCGTTGCTGTTTGGCGTTGAGTCTTCAATCACTGGTTTGTTGTTCACATCCGTGATTTGCTCTTGCGTCATTTCGCCTACGATAGCATCCGCTTCTTTAGCGAATTCAGTTGCTTTCTTCTCGTAGTTTGCTGGGTTTTGCGCTTTTGATTCAGTCAGAATCTGAGCGGTTTTATGTAGCTCGGCGCTTTTATCTACACCCGAAACGAAGTCACTGTACAGATCGATAGGAGCTTCTTCTGTACCACCAAGTGCTTGGCTTACTTTTGCTGCCGCTTCTTCTTCTGTTAGCGAGCTGTTGTTTGCCATCTCAATCGCGACAAGGTCTGTGATTGGTGAGATAACGTTAGACGAGTTTGGTGCGCGGAAAACCAGTTCGTGAGCCATCGCTTGGCTTGGGTGATCCATATCTACAGTGTAAGTGCCTGCGTAAGTCGGATCTAAAGCGATAAGCTGTTTCTGTTTCACACCGTTCGGTGTGATGGTTTGTAGAGCCAGAGTTGTCTCTGGTTTTGCTTTGATTTTAAGCTGACCTTTCTCATCGGTTAGACCAAGGAATGTATCATTGGTGTCCCATTGGCCATTGTTGTTCAGATCTTCAAACACAACTGCATTTTTGAAGTAGCCATCAAAGCCTGTGATCACTACGCCAGCATTACCGCCGTTTGAGCCACCATCTGAACCACCACAACCTGTTAGCGCGATAGCCACTGACGCTGCTAGTAAACTCACCTTATTCATTGTTTTAATCCTTGTTTCGTTTCCGAATGAGAAAGTCGCTTTTTATTGTTTTATCTTCAAATCTCACTAGTGAGATTGGAAAAGCAGCGCATTTTGGATCGTTTTTGGAAGCAGCTTCAAGATACGAAAAACCGAAAAAAAACCGTAAAAAAACTTTGAATATTTTTTTGTTGATCAGATTAATTGTTTGAATTATCAATAAGAGTGCTGGTTATGGAATACAAAGACTTATTTTGAGTTTTTAGTTAATTTCTGAGTGGTTTTTGTCCCAATCGGATCGTGATAAATCATATTGATTTTAAACTCTTCAACTTCACTGGCGTATTGAGGTAGCGGGCGCAAAATGTAGCTATACGTTTCGCCGTGGAGAAATACATCATTGGGATGATAGTCATTATTAAATATGACGAATGCGTACGTAGACAGTTTAGGAGCCGTCTGACAATCGGCCTTATCGGAGTAGGAGATGATATCACTGAACATACCTTCTCCTGCGATGATAGAGACATCCCAAAATGGGCACATCTCATGACCAAATAGGTCGCTGTATGACGTCACTACGTTGAGATCCGAGTCAAAGCTGTCATACCACTCACCATCTTGAGCGAAGTTTCGGTCAAAAATGTAGTTGCTAGCGGTTGCAAGACGGTAACCTCCCGCAGTAGGGATAAGCAAATCAAATAGTGTGGTTTGATATAGCTTCTCCCCTGTATTGACGTTCAAACGTTCTTCCATTGAGCGTTTGTTCTTTTGCATGGTGTAGCTTTCGAAACGATTATCATCGAAAACGGTAATGAAATAGTTTTCGGTCTCTTTGTGCACGCGTGAGGTATAGACCTTTTTCGTGGTCCAAATTTGTTGTGAGCCGTTTGCTTGCACGATTAATGATTCATCGCTGATCTGATACTGGCCGACTTTTTTTAGTTCCTGCTCTTCAGGACAACGAGTTTTGTTGTTGGAAGCCGCATAAAAGACCTCTTCTTCGACAAATTTAAATGCCTCACAGTACACAACTTCATAGGCGTATTTCTTTCCACCAAGCAATGTTGTGGATTCAAGGCGATACACAATGCCATCGATCAGAGGGTGTTCAGTATCATTTTGTTCTTCGGTTACTGCTGGCAGTTCAAAGCGCGTGGTAACCCAAGCATGGTCTTCTGTACCATGATGGTCATCGCGCGCAGATACCGCTAAGTAAGTGGTTTGGTCGAACGCTTTTGGTGCGCCTTGCAACATGATTTGCCCTTGGTTGAGAACACTCAGTCCATTGGCGTTTTCCAACCAGATTCGGGTCGTGAGAAGGTCACCCTCGGGGTCTTCAAACAATTGCTCCAATCCCAATGAGTAGTTAATAGGGTTGTTTTGCGTCAGCTCCCAACCAAAAATGATGGTTTGTAATTGCTGCTCTACCGCAAGGTTAATGATCGGTTTGCCATTGTTAGTCGCATCATTGTTTACGTTGCTACTCACGTAGGTTTGAGTCAGGTCTCCGGAGTAATCGACCACCGATGATCCAAAAGCATCTTGAACCTGTTCAGGCTGATCTGACAAGGTCGATTCGAGTGCTTTTTCAAAGGCGAGATCGTTGTTTCTCTCTAGTACTGAGGAGGTTAAGGCTTGCTTCACTTCAATCAACGAAGTGCGTTCACCTTGGGATGTTTTTCTCTTATCTAGGCCATTTTGTGTTGGTTCTATATTGGCAGCCGCAGCGGCTGTTTGTTCATCTGAAAGCCAGTAGCTTGCCATTAAGCAGACACCCAGTGCGCCTGCAATCCAGTATTTTTTCGTCATGATGCTACGCGTGCGCCATTCTTGATTGCAGCCAACTGCGCGAGAACTTAAGGTCTTTTTCAATCAAACTGGCGCTGCATTCGAGCAGTTCACAGATCTCTTGGTTTTTCATGCCCATCAGGTACTTGAGCTTTAGTGCGTTGGATTGGCGCGGATAGCGCACACTAAAGTTGTCGAGCGCTTTGTCCATGATGATGAGTTGCTCGAAACGATCTTCTTCCTCCTTCATCAAGGTGATGTGTTGTCGCTTCTGCGCTTGATGGGCGCGTGCATTGTCAATCAGGATCTGGCGCATCACTTTGGCTGCCATTAAGAAGAAATCACGCTTGGTTTCAATCTCACTCATGTCGCAGCTAGACATTTTTAGATACGCATCATGAATGAGCGCCGTGGTGCTGTTTACGCTATCTGCCAGTACCTTGTTGTCGGTGCCGTATTTCTCTGCGTTGCGCTCACGTTCTTGCTGAGCAATCTTACGCAGTTGTAGGTAAGCGAATTGGTACAACTCACTTTCCGCTTTTTTATTGCCGGCTTGCCACTGCTGGATAATTTGCGTCAGGGTAGATTTAGAAGCCATGGCTATACGTCCTCACTTACTTTTACAAACTCAGAGATAGAATGGGTTTCAATGCGGTCAGACCCATCACGATTACGGCTGATGTCTTGTTGGTAGCGATACAAAATACCTTGCTCCCAGCTCTTGCCAGCAGGCAGATATTCCCACGTGGTGTAGTTGATCTCAGAAGGTTTTGACGACCAGCGCACCATCACGTTCATCTGTGCCAACTCAGCGCTCGCCTGATCATTGTTGACCCACCACATATCCAAATACTCGTTGGTGACATCTTGGGTGTATAGGCTGGTATCTGTCGGGCAGGTAACGGCATCAACTGGTAGGCGCAACACTTGGTTATGACGCATCAGTAGACACGATTGCTTCATCGAGTCTTGCAGGTATTGAGTTTGTTGCCACACGCCTTGGTAGGCAATTTGGCTATCGATGGAATCAGGGTAAGTGAACCACAACATTTCGGTGCGGTTGTGGTGCTTAACGTGCTCGTTTTGCCCCAAACCTTGCACTTTTTCCATCAAAAGCTGGGTACTAGGGTCGAAGTTGAGCGCGACAGAGCGATATTTCCAGTCGCCATCATCGTTGTAATCTTCTAATGAGAAGCCATTGAGATCATTACGAGTACAGCCTTTATACGCGCAGCCAACCAAGCTTTCCCATTCTGAAAACTTTTCAATCGGTTCGATAATGTCTTCTGTCACACTGTGATTGAGTGCTAAGAAGCAGCCTTGGAAGTAGTCGCCAATGCTTGGGTGCTGAATTAGGTTTTCTTCAGTAATGGTGAAATTGACCTCACCAATCGGTGGGCGGTAACGCGGGTGATGTTGGTAGCGAATATCGAACGCGCAGGCGCGACCTTGCCAGTCTTTTTTCTTGATGATGATGTTCTTAAAGCGCACGTCACGAGGCTCGAAAATGATTTCATCTGAGGCGAAGTTTTTTTCGATGTAGCGTTGGCTTTCATTTAGGTGTTCAACCGCTTCTTGTACCGAAACCCAATCCAAATTGAATTGGTGTTTAGCGTCATCTAAGAAGTTGAGGTCAAGACGTTTGAGTTGCGCTTGGAAGGCAGGGTCGGATAACACCTTATTAGCTAGCACGATTTCTTGGCGGTTTTCTGGTGTGCTGTCGAGAGAGAGCAACAAGCGGGTCATGTTGATGCTGCGGCTTGGCTTGGTGGTTGCCATAGTCGGAGTAAGCACTTCCTGGCTCGACATCGTCGTGAGCAAGTAGCCGTTATCGTCATTGCCTAGGAAGAAGCTGATGACATCACCAGGGCGATATTGAAATGCGCCTTTATCGGTGTGGCCAGATAGGTTGGAACTGGTTTTGTAATACAGACCAGTCACCGGTGAATCGATGAAGAAACCTTGCTTTATGGTAGGCGCTGTCGCTTCTGCCGACGGAGTCGTAGAAGTGGAGTTCGCCCATGCTGGTGCTATCGCTAAAGCCGATAGCCAGATCGCAACGGAACGTGTGTACATCTTAAATTTTAAGCCTTTTTCGTGTTTAGCCTTACTGTTGAGTGCGGTCCTTTGGTGCACAATTTGGCTGACAACTTATTGATTTTGTAAGGTGCTTCTCTGGCACCGGCGTCATCATCGCCAACAACATTTTCTGTTTTATGTGTTTGGGGATATCTGGGTTAGACAGAATCCGCCTACGTGTCAGCTCCATCATGGCACTGACGGACATATGCTCGACATTTTGCCCCTTGGCGTGAAAGACAAGGCGCGTGACTTCGTACATGATGTCTTCTGCAATCTTCTTCTCTTGTTGCAGTTGTATGTTCTTTTGAATCAGAGTGTTACCAAACAGCAAGCCAGATAACACTAAGATCGCGGACAACACCGATGGCAGCGGTCGACGTTGTACCAAACGAAGCGTACTGTACAGCGGCCAGTGCTTCTTTTGCTCGATTGGACGTCGTTCCAAAATACATTCAATATCTTGGCGTAGTGTTCGAACATTGAGGTAGCGTTGCTTTGCTTTCGCTCGTGTCGCGCGTCTCACCACCCAATAAATGTCTGACCACATTGGCTGTTCAGGAAACATCAACGCCAGAATCTTACCCAGTGAATACACATCACTTTGTTCGGTTAAAAACTGCCCAGCTTGTTGCTCTGGACTAGCGTATTTTTCACTGAAGGCAATCAATGCGGGAGACGAATCATCACCGCTTGATTGCACCTTTTGCGTCAGGTTGAAATCGAGCAGCTTTGGCCGTTTATTACGATCAATGAGGATGTTTTCTGGTTTGAGATCCGCATGCAGGACTTGATGCTGGTGGGCGTGTTCCATTGCCTGACAAATCTGCTTAAACAGCAATAACTTGTCATCGTCTTCCATTGGCGTGAGCAACAAATACGTGTCTAGAGTCTGACCAAAAACGCGTTCCATCACGATGTAAACCGAATCACCGTGCAAGCCGCCATCAAACACTTTGGCAATGTAAGGGTGGTTTAAGCGAGCCAGAAGCTGAGCTTCATCAAATAGGGCGCGTTTGCCTAATACATTACTGAGATTGGTTTGAATGAACTTGATCGCAAGGTCTTGCTCGAACGTCTCGTCAGCGCGCAGTGCCGCATACACGACCCCCATACCTCCACGCCCTAACTCATGGGTAAGGCGGTACTTGCTGACCACTTCGCCTGTTAGATCGACCTCTTGTGTTGTGGCCAAGCTAGCGCCGAAGCCGAGCAACTCTGTGAGGTGTTCTTCTTCGTTTTCACTGGCTAAAAGAGGGGCGACTTGGAGGTAAAGCTCAGGCTGACTCTGCTGCAATTCGTTAAGGTATTGCTGCTTCTGAGAGTCGTCCAGATCAAGCAGGTGATAGTAAATCTGGGTTTCGCTGGAGCCTAACTGCACGGTGCTTTATATCTTATTGTTTTAGGTACGCTATCTTATAAGAAACTCAATATTAATGTCATTTATTTATTCGGCTTTGAGTCACAATGTTTAGTTTGCATCTTGATGGTTATTTAAGCACTAAGGTTATGATTTTATTAATGATGTAGTGGATGGTTTTTACTAAGCTTGTCGGCGAGGAGTCTATTCGTCATAATGTTACTAGTAACATTACTGATAAATTAGATATTTATGGCTCAGCAGAATAAGAAAGCACGAACGACATTGCAGGATGTCGCAGACAAAGTTGGCGTAACAAAGATGACCGTCTCGCGTTACATGCGCAATCCAGACTCAGTGGCAGAAAAAACACGAGTGAAAATTGCCGCTGTAATTGAAGAGATGGGCTACATCGAAAACCGTGCTCCGGCGATGTTGTCGAAGTCTTCCAGTAAAGCGATTGGTATTTTACTGCCTTCACTGTCCAACCAAATTTTTGCGTCTTTTGTTCAGGGCATTGAAACGGTCACTAAAGCTAATGGCTATGAAACACTGCTTGCGCACTTTAGTTATGACGAGCTGGAAGAAGAACGCAAAATCGCGTCGCTGCTTTCTTACCAAGTTGACGGCTTAATCCTAACCGAAAGCCACCACACTCAACGCACTTTGCAGATGATCAAAAACGCAGGTGTTCCTGTGGTAGAGACCATGGAACTGCCAGAGCAGCCGATTGATATGGCGGTTGGTATGGATCACGAAGACGCTTCTTACAGCGTCGTAAAGCGCATGTTGGAGTCGGGCAAACGGACGATTGTTTACTTCGGTGCTCGCTTGGATACGCGTACTAAATTGCGTATGCAGGGTTACGATCGCGCGATGACAGAAGCAGGATTGGAGCCAAAGCACGTGCTAACGGGCGATCACTCTAGCTTTTCGTTGGCGCATGATTTATTGGAGCGCGCACTGGCAACCTACCCAGAACTTGATGGTGTATTTTGTACCAACGACGACATCGCGATTGGTACTTTGTTGAGTGCTCAACAACGCGGCATCAAAGTGCCAGATCAACTTGCGGTGGTGGGCTACAACGCATTAGATATCGGGCAAACTATTAGCCCGAAACTGACCAGTGTGGATACACCGCGTTTCGAGATTGGTGAGAAAAGTGCCGAGTTACTGATTGCACGCCTAAAGGGTGAAGAGCAAACAGAGACCAAAGTCGACATGGGCTATCAAATTACGGCAGGCGAAAGCGTCTAACTCACTCACGTTTATCTTTCATCATTCGTTTCTGATAGGGACACGGGCATGCCACATCAACTTGATGCGTTGGATCTGAATTTAATGCGCTTACTTAAAGCCGTGGTGGATAACCGCAGTATCAAGTTGGCGGCGATGCAACTTGGCATTTCGCAGCCCAGTGCTAGTCGTGGGGTGATGAAACTCAAAGACGTGTTTGATGATCCGCTGTTTGTGCGTAAAGCCCATGGGGTAGAGCCATCCCCAATGGCGATTCGCTTAGCGGCGGAGTTCGATAACATGCTGTCGCCGCTAGAAAAAGTAGTGCAGGAGTTTTCGGACTTTGACCCACTCGAATACCAAGGTCAGATTGCGATTGTGACTGACCCTTATTTGATGGACGAACAAGGTCAGCGTTTATTACGCGGTTGCCATCAAGCCTTTCCTCAAGCCTCGTTTGCTTTCTCAAGTTGGAACATTTATTCCCAAGACGAGATGCTAGAGGGCGAGCACGACTACTGTATTCTCGACCAAGAAACCGAGTTATCGAAAGACATCTACATGCGCCCGTTATTTGTTGAAAAGCGTGTGATTTTGGCGCGTAAAGACCATCCAACCTTGTCGCAAGTCAGTAATGACTGGGATACGGTGTCGGAATTGCCACTGGTCTCTTTGCCTGCACCAGCATCCTACAATCCGCTGTGTACGGTGGAATCGGAATATCGCCGAATGGGTTACGAGCCGGTCGTACTACTTAAATCCTACAACTTGCGCGTCGCTTGCCAAATGCTGCTTGAGACCGATGCCATCATGTATGCCAGCCAAAGTACTGCACATTTGATGCACGAGCTTGCCTCTTATCCAATGCCGATGGTCAACCGAGAGTTCAGCCAATTTGTTGTTTCTGGAGGTTATTTACAGACCTACCGTAACCACCCATTGCATCGCCATTTGCACCAAGTGGTGCAGCAAACCCTCAATACGCCATTAACGTGATCGGATAGGCAAACTGCCCTTTTAGATATTCAAAAATGAATATCTCAATTACCTGTCTGTTTTGCTGAAGAAGGGCTAATCTGACTACAAATAGTCAGGAGAAGCGGCTCTTTTTATCTTATCAATTCTTTGAATGTCTGATTCTTAAAGGACATTCACCATTCTCCGTTATGCAGTTTTTTAATTTCTTAGGAGGATGAATCATGCTCATTGCACGTCTATTTTTATTGCTCGCCATCGTTGCCGAAGTTGCCGGTACCAGTACGATGTCGTTTATTGGTGAAAGTAATGCGTGGGAAGGCTATCTGGTGATGTACGTACTGATCGCCATTTCCTATTACTTCTTGTCGAAAGCGGCAAAGAAAATCTCTATCGGTGTCGCGTACGCAACATGGGAAGGTTTGGGTATCGCCTTGATTACCCTAGTTTCTATCGTTTTATTTGATGCCAACTTAAGTACGCAGCAGTTGCTTGGTTTGGCGCTGGCAGTGGTCGGTATCGTGTGTGTGACGCTAGGCGAATCACACGGTCAGCCTCAACAAAAAGATGAGTTGCCAAACTCATCGAGTGCGAGGTGTTAATCATGAGCCAATTTTTTACTGTTTCATTTGGATTTGTTGTCATGGCGGCGTTGGTCGACATCATGGCGAACATGGCACTGACTCGCTCTAAAGGCTTTAAGCACAAAGGGTGGGGCATCACTGCGATTGTGTTGGTTATGGCGGCGTTTACCTTACTTGCTCAAGCGGTAAAAGAGATCGACCTTGCGATCGCCTATGCCTCTTGGGGCGCGATCGGTATCTTAGGTACCGCGATTGGTGGCGCTTTGCTGTTCAAACAAAAGCTTAAGCCGATTGGCTGGTTTGGTATCTTTGTGGTGATTGCCGCGGTTGTGGTGATGAAGACGGCTTGATGTTCTTTGCCTGAATCCTAGATATCGTCATTCTGAACAGCGAGGGACGAGCGTGATTCAGAATCTACCAACAAAAAGTGCTGTGGCAGAGGTGTTTCCTCTCGCTTCACAGCACTTTGATATTAGATTCCTGATCTCGCTTAGGCTCGTCGGAATGACGGGGTCTTTCTTCCCGTCCTAAACAATAAAGCTTGCGCCTTCTTCTGCGCTCGAAACGCTCTGACGAATCACGCTAAAGAAACCACGACCCCAAGTCTGTTGTTTCGCTTCAGTATCCATCTCTAACAATTCACGACCCGTAACATCGCTTAGGTTGTTTAGCTCGCCAGTTTGGCAATCAACGCGGATGATGTCGCCATTACGTACCAAGCCAATCGCGCCGCCACGAATTGCTTCTGGAGAAACGTGGATTGCTGATGGAATCTTACCCGATGCACCCGATAGTCGACCGTCCGTCACTAGCGCGACTTTAAAGCCCGCTTTCTGCACGTTGCCGAGAATTGGCATCAGTTTATGCAGCTCTGGCATGCCGTTCGCTGCAGGACCGTTGTGCGTCACGACCACGATGCAATCTTGGTTTAGCTCACCGCGTTTGTACGCCGCTTCCACTTCGTGTTGGCATTGGAATACGATCGCAGGCGCTTCGATGATGCGCTGATCTTCTTTCACCGCAGACACTTTCACTACCGCTTTACCCAAGTTTCCGTTGAGTACGCGAGTACCACCGGTGTTTTGGAAAGCTTGCGTTGGCGCAGCAATCACTTCGCCGTCTTGGCTGCCACCACATGGTGTCCAAGTCAGTTTGCTGTCGACTAGTGTAGGTAGCGTCATTTGGTCTTCGAATTCGCCGAATACCGGTTTCACGTCACGATGAAGCAAGCCTGACTCGTCCAAACGATGCAATAGCGCAGGTACGCCACCCGCTTCTTGGAACGCGTTCATGTCTGCTGGACCGTTCGGGTAAACGCGCGCTAATAGTGGCACGACTTCAGATAGGTCACTGATGTCTTGCCATGTCAGAATCAAACCTGCCGCACGCGCCACCGCCAACATGTGGATAGTGTGGTTGGTGCTGCCGCCCGATGCCAACAGCGCAATAATACCGTTGATCAGGCTCTTTTCTGTGACAACTTCAGATAATGGACGGAAGTTGGCTGAACCTGCATTCATTGCCGCAATTTTCAGAGCAGCGTGATCAGTCAATGCCTTGCGCAGCTCAGTATGTGGATGGATGAATGCCGAACCTGGCAGCATCAAACCCATGGCTTCAAACACAAGCTGGTTGGTGTTTGCTGTGCCGTAGAAAGTACATGTGCCCGCCGAGTGGTAAGCGCGACACTCCATATCAAGCAGTGCGTCTTTGCCAACTTCGCCCGCCGCGTATTTTTGGCGAACGTCGACTTTCTCTTCATTGCTGATGCCCGTTGCCATCAAACCTGCTGGCACAAATGCCGTTGGTAGGTGTGCGTAAGACAGCGCGCCCATCAATTGTCCCGGCGCGATCTTGTCGCAGATACCCAGAAGCAAGGTCGCATCGAATACGTTGTGGCTCAGTGAAAGCGCTGTTGATTGAGCAATTAAGTCACGAGAAAACAGTGACATGTCCATGCCCGCTTGACCTTGAGTCACGCCATCACACATTGCCGGAACACAACCAGCAACTTGCGCAGTGTGACCGTAACCAGACAGCACTTGTTTGATTTGATCAGGGTAGTGTTGGTAAGGCTGGTGGGCACTTAACATATCGTTGTAAGCACTGATCAGCGCTACATTCGAATGAGTGAAATCCAGAATGCTTTTCTTTTCTGAAGAACAAGATGCCGCAACAGCGTGAGCCAAGTTACCGCAAGACAGACCGATACGACCTTTACCTGCTTCTGCTTGGACTTCAGTGCGAGCAAGAAACGCCGCACGCGCCTCTTGGCTGCGCTCAACTAAGCGTTGGGTAACGTCTAAAATTACTTGATGAGTCATGCCATTGCCTCGTCTTGCACTAGGATTAACTCAGCGGCATTCGACACAACGTCTTCGATGGTTGCATCAATGCTGACGAAAATGGTGCGAGGCTCATCTTCTGGGCGTTCTAGAGCTTCGAACTGGCTGTTGACCATGTTCTCTTTCATAAAGTGACCTTGACGAGCACGCATACGCTCAAGGATCAGTTCTTTACTTCCGTCTAGGAAGAGGAAGGTCACGTTCTCGTTGCCTTCGCGGATTTGGTCACGATAAATCTTTTTTAGTGCCGAGCAGACAATAATGCCGTGCTCATTTTTGCTTTCTAAGCTATAAGCAGCGTCGCGGATACGTTCTAGCCAAGGTTTGCGGTCGTCGTCGTTCAGAGGTTGACCTGACGCCATCTTCTGAATGTTTGCTCGTGGGTGAAGATCATCACCATCAATGAATTTACGTCCTAGCTTTTTCGCCAAGTGCTCACCAATTGTGGTTTTGCCACTCGCACAAACGCCCATAACGACGACACTACTACCAGCCATAACTTATCCTCATAACAAATTTGCGCGTGATCTCAATTTTTGAATTCACTTTAAAATATGGGTTTATCTTATTCATGTTATCGGTAACATGTTACCGGTAACTCAAATAAATGTGAACCACAACACAAACAATAATTTTTAAAGGTGAACCCATGGAACAGCTAACCCAAGCTCCAGACCCTACGTTCCTATTAACGATTGCAGTCCTCGCGATTGCGGCGTTACTTGTATTGATTATTAAGCTAAAAGTGCACGCTTTCGCTTCCCTAACGATGGTGAGTTTAGGTACTGCGATTGCGACTGGCGTTTCTTCTGACCAAGTTGTCCCAACCATGATGAGTGGTTTCGGTGGCACGCTGGCTTCAGTTGCATTGCTGGTTGGTCTTGGCGCAATGATCGGTAAGATTTTGGAAGTAACTGGCGGTGCGCAAGTGCTGGCAGATACTTTGATTGGACGCTTCGGTAAAGAGCGCGCACCATTTGCGTTGGGTGTGGCTTCACTACTGTTCGGTTTCCCAATCTTCTTTGACGCTGGTCTAGTGGTAATGATGCCAATCATCCTAAGTGTGGCAGCACGCTTTGGTGGTTCGCCAATCAAATACGCACTACCAGCAGCGGGTGCGTTTGCAGTAATGCACGGCTTTGTTCCTCCGCACCCAGGTCCAGTTGCAGCAGCAGAATTTTTAGGCGCAAACATTGGTCTACTGCTTGTTGTTGGTATCCTAGTCGCTATCCCAACTTGGTACCTAGGCGCTTACCTATTTGGTCTGTACGCGGGCAAGAAATTCGATATCCCACTATCAAAAGCGTTCTTCAACGGTGAAACACAAGTTGACGAATCTAAACTGCCAAAATTTGGCACAGTAATGACCATCCTAGTGCTGCCTGTACTGCTAATCTGTTTAGACACAGTATTGAACACACTAGCGGTTGCGGGTGTGATTGATGGCAAAACAGCACTGGTTGAATTCCTACGTATGCTAGGTAAAACACCGGTAGCACTGCTGATTACCCTGCTAGTGTCTCTTGCGGTATTTGCGAAAGACTACGGCATGGCAAAACTTGAGAAGCTGTGTGGCGACTCATTGGCTCCGATCTGTGGCGTTATCCTAGTAACAGGTGCGGGCGGCATGTTTGGTGGCGTACTGCGTGCAAGTGGTATCGGTGATGCACTAGCAGACGTTCTGACTGACACAGGCATGCCAGTGATCGTAGCGGCGTTTGTTATCTCTACCTGTCTGCGCGTTGCTCAAGGCTCTGCAACCGTAGCGCTAACGACAACTGCAGCACTTATCGCACCAGTAGTGGCAGCATCAACTGGTTTGAGCGAGCTAGACCTATGTTTTATCGTTATCGCGATTGCAGGTGGTGCAACAGTGCTTTCTCACTTCAACGACTCTGGTTTCTGGCTTGTATCTCGTCTACTAGAGATGGATGAGAAAACAACGCTAAAAACTTGGACGGTAATGGAAACTTTACTTGGTGGTATCGCATTTATTATCGTAGCAACATTAAGCTTTATTCTTTAGAGGTTACCCATGACAACACTTGAACAACGATTAAGAGAAATCAAAATCGTCCCAGTTATCGCAATCAACGATGTAGCACACGCTCTGCCACTGGCAAAAGTGTTGGTAGAAAACGGTTTACCATGTGCGGAAGTAACATTCCGCACTGAAGCGGCGGCTGAGTCGATCCGCATCATGCGTGAAGCGTACCCAGAACTGCTGATCGGTGCTGGTACAGTCCTGACAACAGAGCAAGTGGACATCGCGATTGAAGCGGGTGTGGACTTTATCGTGAGCCCTGGTTTCAACCCAACGACAGTGAAATACTGTCAGCAACGCAACGTGACAATCGTACCGGGTGTGAACAACCCAAGCTTGGTTGAGCAAGCAATGGAAATGGGTCTACGTACCCTGAAGTTCTTCCCTGCTGAGCCTTCAGGCGGCGTAAACATGCTTAAAGCACTAACGGCAGTTTACCCAGTGGAATTCATGCCAACAGGTGGTGTAAGCCCATCTAACGTGGAAGATTACCTAGCGCTGAAATCGGTTGTAGCGTGTGGCGGTACTTGGATGGTTCCAACCGCTATGATGGACAACGGCGATTGGGAAGGTATTGCTGAATTGGTTCGCGCAGTTAAGTAAAACGCGTAAACGGCTCCGAAATACCCCCGAACGTTTTAAAACGTGAATAGAAAAAGGGTCATCAAGTAATTGATGACCCTTCTTGTTTATCTGCTTAAATCAGCAAAGTGATTCACGCGTGATTAACGCATCGTCACGAACTCTTCAGAGCCCGTTGGGTGGATAGCCACAACAGAGTCGAAGTCTGCTTTGGTTGCGCCCATCTTCATTGCTACGCCGAAGCCTTGAATCATTTCATCAACGGTGAAGCCGATGCCGTGAAGACCAACAACCGTTTCTTCTTCGCCAGCACATACTAGCTTCATCTTACATGGTTGACGGTGCTTAGTAACCGCTGTGTACATCGCAGTGAAGCCAGACGTGTAGACTTTGATGTTGTCTTTACCGTATTTCTCTTCTGCTTCTTGAGTCGTTAGACCGATAGTGCCGATTGGTGGGTGGCTAAATACCACGGTTGGTACCAAATCGTAGTCCATCTTCGCGTTTGGTTTGTTGTTGAACAGACGCTCAGAAAGTTGACGACCCGCTTTAACAGCCACTGGTGTTAGCTCGATACCACCTTCCATGATGTCACCTACACAGTAGATGCCTTTCACGTTCGTTTCTTGGTATTCGTCTACCTTGATGTAGCCACGATCGTTCGTTGCAACGCCAGTTGATGCTAGGTTGATAGCGTCAGTTGCTGGGTGACGACCGATTGCCCAGATTAGGGTATCAACGTTTTGGCTCTCACCGTTTTCTAGGTGCAGAGTTAGGCTGCCGTCTGCTTCTTTTACCACTTCTTTTGGAACAGAGTGGGTGTGCAGAGTCGGACCTTCTGCGTCCATCACTTCTACTAGCGTTTCGATGATCATTGGATCGAAGCTACGTAGAGGTGATTCTTTACGAACGAATAGGTGCGTTTCTGTGCCAAGTGCATGCAGTACGCCAGCGATTTCTACCGCGATGTAACCTGCACCGATCACTGCAACGCGTTTTGGTTGCTCAGCAAGCTCGAAGAAGCCGTTTGAATCGATGCCGTATTCTGCGCCTGGGATGTTTGGAATCGTTGGACGACCACCCACTGCGATCAGGATGTGATCTGCTGTGTAGTGTTCACCGTTTACTTCAACTGTTTTCTCGTCAACAAACTTAGCAAAGCCTTTAATCACGTTTACTTTGTTGTTGCCAAGAACGCGGTCGTAAGATTGGTGGATACGACCAATGTAAGCCTGACGACTCTCAACCAGTTTGCTCCAGTCGAAACCTTTTACATCTACATCGAAGCCGTAGTCTTCTGCGTACAGGTTCATTGCTTCTGCAACTTGCGCGCCGTGCCACATCACTTTCTTAGGCACACAACCAACGTTTACACAGGTACCGCCAAGGTCTTGAGCTTCGATAAGCGCTACTTTAGCACCGTACATTGCCGCACGGTTTGCTGATGCGATACCGCCGCTGCCGCCGCCGATACAGATATAATCAAAATGAGTCGCCATTACTTTCTCCAAGAGCTTATTAATTTTGTCTGACAATAATTACATTGGGGTGGTGGGTGATGAACTCAACAGCCCAACGGAATTGTTGTTAATTCCATGTCCCTATCATAAATCGAGTCTAGCAATTTCCTAAATGGGAAAAAGTGACATTGCTTATGACAAATAGCGATGAAAGGATAGCAAAGCGGAATAAGGCGCTATTCCGCTTGGTGTTTTAGGAGTACTTTCATCGTGTTTCGAATGCTTAGACATCACGTTTAGACATTGGAAAGAAATGTGTTCGAGAGATAAAAACGGTTAAAGACTTCCTCAAAATCTTCAGAAACTGTCTCCATTAACCAATCAAGTTTCATGATGTTCTCTTGCCAACGTTTAATGTTTGGAAAGCCACGGAACATATCGTGTCCGGTTGTTTTTTTCACCAACCATGCACGATGCAATATCGGCAACCAAGCTATATCCACTCGACTGAGTTCGTCACCAAAGAAAAACACACTTGAGCCCAATTGCTTTTCCATATTCATCAGTGCTTTTTCAAAGACTCCCCAGTGCTGTTTAAACTCTGCCTCATCAACACTACGCATGGTGCTGCACTGCGGTACATATTGTTTGGAACCGTAGTTTGCCCAAGCTTCTAATAAAGCGATGTCTTCTGCGGAGCGAGGTTGGAGTAAGCCTGAATATTGCTTATCCAAGTAGCTGACGATGGCATCAGCATCGAATAAGACGGTATTGTTTTCGGTGATCACAATGGGTGCTTTACCGTTTGGGGAAATGTCGAATAAGCAGTTATTGAAGTCGGCGTATTCGACTTCAAACGGAATGTGCTTTGCTTTAAGCATGGCGGTGACATATTGAAAAAAAGGACAAATTTTAAAACTGATGACTTTTAACATGGCAGAAACTCTAGATATTGAGAATGAATGGGGTGAGAGCTCACCCCATTGGTTTTTTACTTTCGGGCGTTGGCTTAGCCACAACAGCTTGTTGATCCACAACCGCCTTGAGCTTGAACGTCTTTGCCATCCGCAAGATAAGTGTTGGTGAGGTAGAAATCGCTAAACAGCTGCACGAAGTCTTCCGATACCGTCTTCTCTACTAATCCTGACTCTAGGATGTGCTTTTGCCATGCCTGCATTTTTGGCAGACCACAGAAGAAGTCGTAACCAGAATGCGCTTTGACGATGGCAGCGCGATGCAGAAGCGGCAGCCAAGCCATGTCTACATTACTTAGTTCATCGGATTTGAAGAACTTGGTTTCACCAGACAGCTGGTTTTCTGCTTTTTGGAACGCTTTGATCAGCTTCTCTGCTCGTTCTTCAAAGGTTGCTTGGTCTTTGCTGCTCATCGTGCCGCATTGTGCCAAGTAGTGTTTAGAACCTAGGTAGCTCCAAGCTCGGTCTAGTGCGCGTTGTTCGTTTGTCACGCCTTGCTCTAACGGACCGTATTCGTCTTCGATGTATTCGATGATTGCATCAGACTCAAATAGTGCCGTGCCAGACTCTGTCACCATCACGGGTACTTGACCGTTTGGTGAGATGTCTAGGAACCATTGTGGCTTGTCTTTTAGGTTGATGTATTCAATCTCGTAAGGGATCTGTTTTGCTTCTAGTGCCGCAGTTACGCGTTGAACAAATGGGCAAATTTTAAAACTGATAACTTTAAGCATGGTCATTTCTCTCTATGTTTTCGCTTGTTTACATCCTTAAGACGCAGGCAAAAAAGAAAAGACGAAGCGCAGGCGAAAATTTTTTAGAAAATAAATAAAAAAAAGCGCAACGAGGTCATCGTTGCGCTTTAAGTTTCTGAAATTCAGTGTTTTTTATTCTGGAACGATCCAGTCGACTTTCCAGTGACCCGTTGCTGGCGCGATCGCTTCTTGCAGGAATGGCAGAATTTCTTTCATCTGGCTTTCCAGTTTCCACGGTGGGTTAATCACGATCATGCCCGATGCCGTCATGCCGCGCTCGTTGGTGTCTGGAGATACGCCCAATTCAATTTGCAGAATTTTGCGAATGCCAAGCCCTTCCAAACCTTCAATCATGTCTTCGATGTCATGGCGGTTTACGACTGGGTACCAAATCGCGTAGATGCCCGTTGCCCAACGTTTGTGGCTTTGGTAAATCGCTTGCACGACGTCGCGATATTCTTTCGCTAGCTCGTATGGTGGGTCAATCAGCACTAAACCACGACGCTCTTGCGGTGGCAGACTGCCTTTCAGGCGCTTAAAGCCATCTTCTTTGTAGATGCTTACTTGACGATCGCGGTGGAACTCTTGCTCTAGTAGCGGGTGATCGGCTGGGTGCAGCTCAGTTAGAACCATGCGGTCTTGCGGGCGAATTTGCGCACGTGCAACACGCGGTGAACCTGGGTAGTAACGTAGATTCTCACCGTTGTTCAACGTTTTGATTGAGTCGATGTAGCTT
Source organism: Vibrio sp. K4 (assembly GCF_051122595.1). Lineage (NCBI taxonomy): Bacteria > Pseudomonadati > Pseudomonadota > Gammaproteobacteria > Vibrionales > Vibrionaceae > Vibrio > Vibrio sp. K4. Next base: position 3,287,833 of record NZ_CP178577.1, on the reverse strand, counting down.
GCGATCTCTTCAGGGATGTTTGAGTTATCCCAAATGCGCGCGATGCCTTGTTTGTATTCGCCCGTTTTCTCAGACCATTCGTGAGTCAGATCGTAACGTCCCACACCCGAGTGGGTATCGTGATAAACAAACGGCTTATCTTTCTGCTTTAGTGCATCAAGAATGAGGCTTTGAACGATGTGTTTTACCACGTCAGCATGGTTGCCAGCGTGGAAGCTGTGGCGGTAACTTAACAAATTAAACTCTCGAAACACTCTTTGACTGAGTGTGGTCTGTGATTTTCGCGATATGGCGGTATTATACTCAAGTAACTTGAAGAAGTAGAACTTCGATTCAAATCAGTATCACTGATAGGGATTCGCTATTGAAATTTCTTTAAGTCACCCATACTTAGTATGAGTAAACAAATTGAACCTAAGTGGGATTGTGCCGCTCCAATAGAGTGCCAAACCGAACTTAGGCATAACAAGACTCAAGGACAGAGTAAGCGCTCTTTGACCCATTCGGTCATTGCTGCATCGAGAAAGGGAACGGAAATCCCCCCATCCATGTTGTCGGCTTGCCTGTGCATTGAGTTCGCCTACTGTTTTGCAAATACCAATAGAGTCTTTGCAAATGCGAATAGGCAAATACAGAGCCAAAACACAAAAGGAATTATTCATGTCTAATCCACTTCTTACGTTTACGGATCTTCCTCCGTTTTCGCAAATCAAACCAGAACACATTAAACCTGCAGTGGAGCAGGCGATTGCGGATTGTCGTGCCAAGATTGACGAGGTACTAAAAGACAACGCAAACCCAAGCTGGACCAGTGTGATCGCGCCAATTGAAGAAGCGGATGACCGCTTGAGCCGCATTTGGTCACCAGTGGGTCACATGAACTCAGTAGTGAACAGCGAAGCGCTGCGTGAAGCTTACGAAAGCTGTCTGCCAATCCTGTCTGAGTACGGTACTTGGGTTGGTCAGCACAAAGGTCTTTACGAAGCGTACAAAGCGATCAAAGCCAGCGAAGAGTACGCGACACTGACGCGTGCACAGCAGAAGACCATTTCGGATTCACTACGCGACTTCGAGCTTTCGGGCATTGGTCTACCATCAGATGAGCAACATCGCTACGGCGAAATCAGCAAGCGCATGTCTGAGCTGAGCTCAAAATTCTCCAACAACGTGCTGGATGCAACCATGGGTTGGACTAAGCACGTTGTCGACGAAAAAGACCTAGCGGGTATGCCAGAATCTGCACTTGCAGCAGCAAAAGCGGCAGCAGAAGCCAAAGAGCTCGATGGCTACCTAATCACGCTAGATATCCCATCTTACCTACCAGTTATGACGTACTGTGATAACCAAGACCTACGTAAAGAAGTGTACGAAGCGTACGTAACGCGCGCCTCTGACCGTGGTCCAAATGCAGGCAAGTGGGACAACACAGAAATCATCACTGAGCAGCTAAAACTGCGTCATGAAATCTCTCGTATGTTGGGTTTCAACACTTACAGTGAGAAATCTCTGGCAACCAAAATGGCAGAGAACCCAGCGCAAGTTCTTGGCTTCTTGAACGATTTGGCAACCAAAGCGAAACCACAAGGTGAGCGCGAAATTGAAGAGCTACGCCAGTTTGCGAATACGGAATTTGGTGTTAGCGAGCTAAACGTGTGGGACATTGCGTACTACAGCGAAAAGCAAAAGCAGCACTTGTTCCAAATTTCGGATGAAGAACTGCGTCCTTACTTCCCTGAATCAAAAGCAGTAAGTGGTCTGTTTGAAGTACTAAACCGCGTGTTTGGTATGACAGTGACAGAGCGTGAAGGCGTGGATACTTGGCACGAATCAGTGCGTTTCTTCGATATCTTCGATGGCGAAGGCACACTGCGCGGCAGCTTCTACCTAGATCTATACGCACGCGAGCACAAACGTGGCGGTGCGTGGATGGATGATTGCCGTGGCCGTCGTGTGACGCTATCAGGCGAGCTACAAACACCGGTTGCTTACCTAACGTGTAACTTCAACCGTCCTGTGGGTGACAAGCCTGCACTGTTTACGCACGATGAAGTGGTGACTCTGTTCCACGAGTTTGGTCACGGTATCCACCACATGCTGACGCAAGTAGAAACAGGCGCGGTATCGGGCATCAACGGTGTACCTTGGGATGCGGTTGAGCTACCAAGTCAGTTCCTAGAAAACTGGTGTTGGGAAGAAGACGCGCTGGCGTTTATTTCTGGTCACTACGAGACAGGCGAACCACTACCAAAAGCGATGCTAGATAAAATGCTAGCAGCGAAGAACTTCCAGTCGGCGATGGGCATCCTACGTCAGCTAGAGTTCGGCTTGTTCGACTTCACTCTGCACACAGAATACGACCCAGAAGTGGGTGCTCGTGTGCTTGAAACCTTGGCAGAAGTGAAAGAGAAAGTGGCAGTTGTACCAGCGGTAGAGTGGGCGCGTTTCTCACACAGCTTTGGTCACATCTTCGCGGGTGGTTACAGCGCGGGTTACTACAGCTACCTATGGGCAGAAGTGCTGTCTTCAGACGCGTTCTCTCGCTTTGAAGAAGAAGGCATCTTCAACAAAGAAACCGGTCTGAGTTTCTTGAATAACATCCTAGAAATGGGTGGCAGTGAAGAACCAATGGAGCTATTTAAGCGCTTCCGTGGTCGTGAGCCAGAAATCGATGCGCTACTGCGCCATTCTGGTATCGCAGCGTAATCTCGATTGAGAATGAAAATGGGCAGCCAAGTGGCTGCCCATTTTTTTGTTCTTAGATTTAACTTTTAGTATCTGATTCAGAGCGTTATGGATTTACGCTGCGATTGATCGGGTTTTGCAGTGAAATCAGCGTCTCGGTGGATTGCACTTCATCGATTGCTTGAAGCTTATCAATTAATACAAATTGCAGCTCCTCAATCGACTTGCACATCAATTTGACGAATATGTTATACGCGCCAGTGGTGTAGTAAGCTTCTACCACTTCATCGAGGGCATTGAGCTTTTCTAGCGCTGAATGATAGTCGCGCGCGGCATTCAAGTTGATGCCGATAAAGCAACATACGTCATATCCTAGCTTTTTGGTATTGACGATTACCTCAGTACCTTCGATGATGTCTGCCGCTTTCATTTTCTCGATACGAACGTGGATGGTCGCTGGGCTGACATTAAACTGTTTTGCCATTTCCGCGTAAGGTTTACGCGCATCCGCCATCAGAGTTTTAAGAATCGCGCGATCGAGATCGTCGAGTTTAGGCAAGCTCGCATTCATACAATTATTTCCGTTGGGTATGAGGTTTAAAGTTCATTTTATACTCACAGCGGACAGGATCCACAAGGTTTACGCAGGGATAACCGCGAGGTAGCTCTGAAGTCATGGAGTTGATGTGCCATTTTTTCTGTTTTGCATAGCGATCATGTTCAGTGCTGTCGCTGCGGCGCAAGAGCAAAAAGTCCTCGTTGTTCACTCTTACCACCAAGGTTTCTTCTGGACGGATTCTATCCAGCGTGGCTTCGATCAGCAGCTTGAAGGGCATCAGCTCGATACGCGCGTTTTGTATCTCGATTCCAAGCGTAGCCAAAGCCAGCACTTCTTCAGTCAACTGGAGTCACTTTACCGTACCAAACTGAGCGAAGAGCATTTCGACGCGATCGTGGTCAGCGATAACAATGCACTTGCTTTGATGCAGCGTTTGTCTTCGGTTATCAAAGATACACCAGTGATTTTCAGTGGCATCAACAACTATCATCCTTCACTGCATCAAGGGCTGAACGCGACAGGCGTGATTGAAGACGTCGATCTGTCCGCCAACCTCGCCTTAATTGAGCGTTTACATCCGACCCACAAACAAATCCTTATTGTCAGTGACCATTCTGTTACTGGTGCCGCACTTCGTGCTCAGATCGAAGACTTTCTTGATGATAACCCAGCATATCGCGACAAAATCCTTCATTTAGTGCCGGAAACGGTCGATGACCTAAAACAACAAGTGTCGCAAATGAGCATCGACAAGGTGGTGCTGTTTTGGACTTACTACCGCGATATTCACGGTAATGTTGCGACCGATAAAGACTGGCGTGATATCAACCAAGCCTCTAACGCACCTCTGTTTATGGTGCACGATATTGGACTTGGGCACGGTGCGGTCGGTGGTGTGATTCAAACTGGCTATCGGCAAGGTTTTGAAGCTGCGAAGTTGTTGGCGCAAGTGTTGGATAACCCACAGCAACCTTTGCCTGCGATTGTACGTGCAGAATCGGACATCAAACTTGACTATCAATCGGTTGTGCGTTGGGGTTTAGGCGCAGAGCAAGAAGCCTCGTCGGTGTTCTTCAATAAGCCGGTGGAATTTACTGAGCGTTATGCCCGAGAAATTAAGCTGTTTGGCAGTGTGCTGGTGGCGATGACTATCGTGATTATGCTGCTTAGTTACTACTTGCATCGCATTCGTCGCAGCGAAAGTATTGCTCGCGAGAGCCAGACGATTTTAGAGTCGGTGTTTGACCAAAGCATGCAGTACATGGGCATTCTCGACCAACATGGTTTGCTTAAATCCGGTAACGATCGTCTGCAATCGTTACTCAATCATCAGGATATGCGTCTCGATCGTCCGCTTTGGCATCATAAAAACTGGAGCGAAGATGCACGCCAGTTACTTGCCAATTACTTCCAGTCCAGCCATCGCCAAGTCTCCACTTTTGAAACGGAGATCTGGAGTAAAGAACATGGCGCTATGGTGCTGGAAGTGTCGCTCAAACCGTTTTCTCAGCAAGTGGCAAACCAAGAGCAATACTTGTTTGAAGCGCGTGATATTACCAGCCGTAAAGCGATGGAAGATAAGCTCTACCAACGTGAATCGAGTTTGCGTAACTACTACGAGCAGCAACCGGTAATGATGGTGACGTTAGATAACAATAACCGCATTCAGGAAGTGAACCGTTTTGCCCAGCAGCTTTTGGGTTATCAACCGTTGGATATGTTGGGGCATCGCCTACGTGAGTTCTATTCAGACGAAAAAGCGCTGATCCCGCGCCAAGTGTTATTGCAACCTCAGCAAGTGATGCATGGCGTTTGGCGTCGCGAAATCGAATATCGTCATGCGGATGGTCATCGCGTTTGGGTACGTGAAAACATTCGCCCATTAAGAGATTCCGACCAACTGCTGATCGTCGGTGAAGACATCACTGAGACTAAGAAGCTCGCCAAACAGCTAGAGTATCAAGCACGTTACGATTTGCTCACTGACACCTACAACCGCAACTACTTCGAGTTAGAGCTACAAACCGCACTGCGAGAAGTAGAAAGCCACCGTCGCGTGCACGCAATGCTGTATCTCGATCTCGACCAGCTAAAAGTGCTTAACGATACCGTGGGTCACGATGCGGGTGATGCGGCTATTCAGTTCTGTGCCAGCATGTTGGAAGAGGTACTGCCATACAATGCAGTCTTGGCGCGCATGGGTGGCGATGAATTTGCTGTGTTGTTGAAAGATTGCGATGAGCACGGTGCGATTAATGTGGCGAAGCAGATTATCACGACTTTGAGTGAACAGCTTTTCCGTTGGGAAGACACGCAATTGTTTATGAGCTGCTCGGTGGGCATTCGTATTATCGACCACACCGCCGAAACGCCACAAATGGTCCACGCTCAAGCAGACTCCGCGTGTCACGTTGCCAAAGAGCAGGGACGCAATCGCTATAATCTATTCAGCTTAGATAACGAAGAGCTGCAACGTCGCCAGTTAGAAATGCAGAGCGTTAATCTGGTGCACGAGGCGCTATCGAGTAAGCGTCTTGAACTGTTTGCTCAGCGCATTGTTAACTTAAGCGGTGAAGGCTCACCATTGTGCTTTGAGATTCTGGTACGTATTCGTGATGCGCAGGGCAAATACTTGTCTCCTGGTGTTTTTATCCCAGCTTCTGAGCGCTACAACATTGCGCACTGGATTGATAAACAAGTGATTACCCAAACCCTAGAGTGGTTTGAAGCTCGCCCAGAGATTGTAGAAAAACTCGGACGCTGCGCGATCAACTTGTCCGGTCAGTCGATGGGGAATCAAGAGTTTATCGACTTCCTGTTAGAGCGTTTGCAGTCGTCTTCGATTCCTTGTGAGAAGATCTGTTTAGAAATTACTGAAACCGCAGCGATGAGCAACATCGACCAAGCACTCGGCTTCTTTACTCGCGTGCGCACGCTGGGCTGTTTGATTGCATTGGACGATTTTGGTTCTGGCTTGTCTTCTTTCGGCTACTTAAAGCAGCTTCCAGTCGATATCGTGAAAATTGATGGTCTTTTCGTGCGAGATATCAACGTAAACGAGATGGATCGCGTGATGGTGCGTTCAATCAACGACTTAGCCAAGCAGATGGGCAAAGTCACGGTGGCGGAATTTGTTGAGAATGACCAAGTCAGAGAGCTCCTGATCGAGCTTGGTGTCGACTATGGGCAAGGTTATGGCATTGGGCATCCCAAACCTTTGGCTGAGTTGGTCGACGAACTGCAGCAGCTTTAGCAATCAAGACGAGCGTCATCTAACTTCTCCCCAACCTAGCAATTAGAGGCGGGTTGGGTATACACTCAGCGCCAGTTAAACCGATTTTTACTGGAGCCTCCTTTTGCAACTGCAATTGATTTGTGAAGACCCATCTCAACAGTCTCACCTTGATGAACTCGCTGCGCGTTGGCAGCTTTCTCACACTGATGACAGTGACTTTGCCTTAGTCCTAACGACAGAGCGTTTAGAGCTGCGTAAAGTGGATGAGCCAAAGCTGGGTGCAATCTTTGTGGATTTGATTGGTGGTGCAGTAGGGCATCGTCGCAAGTTCGGTGGCGGTAAAGGTCAAGCAATCGCGAAAGCGGCGGGTTTGAACAAAGGCGCAACTCCAACCGTGCTTGATGGCACCGCGGGCTTAGGGCGTGATGCGTTCGTATTGGCATCGTTAGGCTGTAAAGTCCAAATGGTTGAGCGTCACCCAGTGGTCGCTGCATTGTTGGATGACGGTTTGGCTCGTGCGAAACACGATCCAGAGATCGGTACTTGGGTATCAGAGCGCATGTCTTTGATTCACGCTTCTAGCCATGATGCGTTGGAGCAATTGGCGCAAGATAAAGACTTCGTTCAGCCAGATGTGGTTTACCTCGACCCGATGTACCCACACCCTGAAAACAAAAAGAAATCGGCATTAGTGAAGAAAGAGATGCGCGTATTCCAATCTCTGGTTGGTGCAGATCTTGATGCAGATGGCTTGCTGGCTCCAGCTATGGCATTGGCGAGCAAGCGTGTGGTAGTCAAACGTCCTGATTACGCCAACTGGCTGGATGAGCAAAAGCCGAGCATGGCAATCGAAACCAAAAAGAACCGTTTCGATGTGTATGTGAAGGCATCAATGGCGTAATTCGACTAAACGTCTGACGACACAAAACTTCTTCTCACAGCGCCTAATTTGGCGCTGTGTTTGTATCTGGAGTTTGCTCTGCTTATTGATACTTTTCTCTTGCTAATTCGGCATACTGACTGTATATCTAACTAAGAATTATTATTATTTCACTTGTGTGATGCCGTAGAGTAAAACAGTCGAGAATTGGGAAGCTGGAGTAGTAGCATGGCGAAACGTTTATGTAAGATGAGCCGCAAACAGATTGCTGAGAGTTTGGGTGATATTCACCGCCTAGTGGTGGCACCTAAGTTTGTCTGTCGCTCTTGTGCCCGTTCTTCTGCATCGAAAAACACCTTGTGTAAGCCTGCCGCGATTCCACCTCAAAAGTGTCAAGACAAACCGCTGTCTGAGCAACAGGCTTGTGGTCTATTGGCGGAAGCACTGCCAACCCCATCTCTAACTCAAGATACCCCAATCATCATGGCACCAGAACAAAGCGTAGAGAAAGCCGCGATCGTTAAACGTGTTGTGGAACGAGTGAAAGAGAAGAAACTGGCAGCAAAAGTCGCAGCCGTAACCTCACCCACCAAGTTAGAGGCGCAAGCTATGTTTGATTTGTCAGATAAGAAAGCGCTGAAAAAGGCGAAGAAAGCGGTTAAGAAACATTACAAGCAGCAGAAGAAGTTGCTTAAGTTAGCCAAAAAGCAGCAAAAACTGCTCAAACGCCAGCGCAAGCTTGAAGCGCGAAATGCCAAACTAGAGGTGTTGCTGCCAACGCCACCAAACACGTTGATGAGCACAAGCTCGCAAGCCAAAGTGCATTAATCGAATCAAAAAAACGCTCTCCAGTTGGAGAGCGTTTTTTATTTTTAGGGACTGAATCTGGCTACTTGTTGGCGTAACTCATCTCTACGCGTTTTTTCACCCAAGTCTCGTTAATCCACAGTGATAACATGATAATCGCACCACCAATGGCAAGTCGCGTCACATCAACATCGCGGTTCCAAATCACGATATTCACAATCAAACCAGCAGGGACGAGTGCGTTGTTCATTACCGCAAGTGCACCCGCGTTGACCATGGTTGCGCCTTTGTTCCACGCAAAGTAACCAAAGCCTGATGCAATCAAACCAAGGTAAGTCAGAATGCCCCATTGCGTAGCTGTGGTTGGCATCTTGTCTAAGTTACCCATAAGAGCAAAGGCGACGGTCGCCACGCACAATGCACCCAAGTAGAAGTAACCAAATACCGTGTGCTGTGGCAGTTCAACCGATTCGGTTTCCATAATGTATTTATAACCGACCTGACCGATGGCAAAACACAGGTTCGCTCCTTGTACGACCAAAAAGCCCATCAAGAAGTTTTCATTGATGCCTGCAAACTTAATCCACGCCGCGCCCAGCACAGCAATTGCCGCCGTAACCAAATACCAAGGCGAGAATCGACCTTTCAAGAAATCATAAATCAAGGTGACGTAAATAGGGGTAAATACGGTGAACAGCAGTACTTCTGGTACAGAAAGGAGTAGGAAAGACTGGTAGTAGAAGCAATACATTAAGCCGAGTTGGAAGCCGCCCACGATCATCAATTTCGCGATCAGAGATTTGCTTACGCCACGGAATTTTAAGAAAGGAATGAAGACTAGGCTCGCCAGCGCAACGCGCATAAAAACAGAGAACCAAGAGTCAACCTGACCGGCAAGGTAAACGCCGATCAGGCTAAATGAGAATGCCCAAAGTAGGGTAACTGCGGATAGATAAGCCATGGATGAGAATCTTTATCAACAACAAATGTGCCCGCAGTCTAACCAAGTTTTGAGGTCACGCCAACGCAAATCAGTCTTTTAGCGGTACGACCAGCATATCGACAGGTGAGCAGTTAATAAGTTGACGCGTCGACGAAAGAATCTTGCTCCAGAAATCTTGGTGATGACCACAAACCACCAAATCAATGTTGTAGTCCTGAATGGTATCGCACAGCTCGTTACTCAAATCACCGCTACCGACTAACGTATGCGTGATTGGGTACTCTGCGTATTCTTCAAAATTCGCTAACTGTGTACGAGACGCTTCCATCGCTTGGTGTTGCGCCTCCGCCATGTTGATGTCGATAAGCCCGGTGTAAAGCTCGGCGTAATTCACATCGATATGAATGAAAGAGACTTTCGCATCCAGAGGTTTAGCCAGTGACACGGCTTTCTTAATCAACACTTTACTGTCGTCTGAGAGGTCGACTGCCACAAGTACGTGTTTGTAACTCATATTGCTATCTCCTTGATAAGGTCATAGTGTCAGATTAGCACTAAGTCTCAGATAATTTTGCTGAAGTGATCTCATATCAATATCGTAGGTACAAAGTGTTGCCACAGTAATCATGTTATAGTGGCGCAAAACGCATGCACATAAATAGGAGTTAACATGCTGTCTCAAACTATGGTTGAACAATTGAATGAGCAAATTAACCTAGAATTTTTCTCATCCAATCTATACTTACAAATGAGTGCTTGGTGTGAAGACAAAGGTTTTGAAGGTGCGGCTGAATTTTTACGCGCTCACGCCGTAGAAGAAATGGAGCACATGCAACGTCTTTTCACTTATGTAAGTGAAACTGGCTCAATGCCAATCCTAGGTGCGATTGAAGCACCTAAGCATGACTTTGCTAGCCTTGGCGATGTTTTCCGTGAAACCTACGAACATGAGCAAATGATCACGGAAAAGATCAACAAATTGGCGCATGTTGCATTTACAAGCCAAGACTACTCTACGTTTAACTTCCTACAGTGGTACGTGGCTGAACAGCACGAAGAAGAGAAGTTGTTTAAAGGGATTTTAGATAAGATCGAATTAGTTGGTGAAGACGGTAAAGCATTGTTCTTCATCGATAAAGATCTAGCACAAATGGCAAAAGAAGGTTCATCTTCAATTATGGGTGCTCCAGCTGCATAACGTGTTCCTGACGCGGTAAGCAGCGGGTTAAGGACGAAGCATTGGTCGTCTTTATCTCTTGAGCATCGTTGAAGATGTAGGGAGGAAAAGATGATCAGTGGAGACACAATCTTATTTGCGCTAATGGTAGTAACGGGAGTAAACATGGTCCGTTATCTCACCGCTCTTCGTTCTTTAATTTACATCATGCGTGAAGCGCATCCTTTGCTTTATCAGCAAGTGGATGGCAATGGATTTTTCACCACCCATGGTAACGTCACCAAACAGGTGCGGCTGTACCATTACATTAAGAGTAAAGAGTATCACCATCATCACGATGAGATCTTTACTGGCAAATGCGAAAGGGTGCGCGGGTTATTCATTTTATCGACCGCTTTACTTGGTGTGACCCTACTGGCTGCCTTCATTCTTTAAGCCAGCAAGCTGTGCTTGGAATTTAAGCGCTTTTCCCGCTCGACTTTTGTCGTTAGAATAGCGCCCGCAGAAAGCAAGGATGTGCATTACGCACATCCTTTTTTATTTTTGGATATACCAATCTAAATAAGTAATTGAGCGTTACCCATGAGTAAGAAATTTGATGTTGTTGTAATCGGCGCAGGTGCGGCGGGTTTGATGTGTGCAGCAGAAGCAGGCAAACGCGGACGCAGTGTGCTCGTGCTGGATCATGCGAAAAAGCCAGGACGTAAAATCCTTATCTCAGGTGGTGGTCGTTGTAACTTCACTAACTACGACGTCTCAGCGAGCAACTACTTATGCCAAAACCCACACTTTGTGAAATCGGCGTTGTCTCAGTACACCAACTGGGACTTTATCTCGATGGTCAGCAAGCATGGCATCGAGTTTGAAGAGCGCGATCACGGACAGTTGTTCTGTGTTGATGCGTTTACTGCAAAAGACATCGTTAAGATGCTACTAGCAGAATGCGATATGCCAAACATCCAACAACGCTACCAATGTGATGTACATTCGATCGAGAAAACCGATGCGGGCTTCCGTCTGCATGCTGGTACTGAAAATATCGAATGTGAATCTTTGGTGGTAGCAACGGGTGGTCTGTCGATGCCTAAACTGGGCGCGACGCCATTCGGCTACAAGATTGCTGAACAGTTCGAGATCCCGGTAATTACCACTACAGCAGGTCTGGTGCCGTTTACGCTGCACAAAGAAGACAAAGAAGATTTCGCTGAACTATCGGGCATCGCAATCCCGGCAGAAATCACCGCGCAAGACGGCACCATGTTCAAAGAAGCGTTGCTGTTTACTCACCGTGGCTTGTCGGGTCCGTCGGTACTGCAGATTTCGTCATTCTGGAAAGCGGGTCAGAAGGTGACGATTAACCTTGTACCAAACGACGACATCGCTGAACTACTAGAACGCAGCCGCGAGAAGCATCCGAACCAATCGTTGAAGAACACGCTAGCAAAAGTGCTACCAAAGCGTTTGGTTGAAGTGTTGATTGAACGTAAAGAATTAGCAGACAAACCTCTTAAGCAGTTCAACCAAAAAGAGATGGCAACTATCGTTGAGCGTCTAGAAAACTGGGCAGTTGCACCAAACGGTACGGAAGGTTACCGCACCGGGACATTCCTAACACACTAAGTTGTCAAAAAGTTAGTCAATACTACACTTTAGCTGTTGGTTTATATGCTTACTCCAACACTTTTATTTTGTTGGTTTTGATTAAATTAATGACAATAAGGTGTGATTGTGAAATATCATGTTAAAAATGGCAAACCTGGCTTTAACTACACTTGTGATCAAGGGGTAGGTCGATTTGCTTCCCTTTCAAAGTATCATCTTAACCTTCAAGACAGGGACGTGCTGTCTGGTTTATTTATTCTCTACTGTGAAGGCAAAAGGTCTAAGACTTTAGAGTCTTGGCTTAAGCGTATGAACAGTACATTATATGCAGCACTTGAATATTTATGCATAGATCATTTACCTACCGATACAAAGGGATGGCGTGAATTAGTCAAGACTGCATATTCAATTACCCTTGTATCTAATGCTAATAAAGCACTATCAACGCGTGTAGATGAGTGGAATAAGAACCTTAGACCTTTTTTAATTTTCATTAAGGAGCGTGATGTTATACCTCCAAATATCATCATTCCAAAAATGAAAAAAACTGGTGAAGTAACTAAAAACAGTAGCTTGAATGATACTTTGATAGGTGAAAAACAAGCGGTTGAAGTTGAGCACACTATTAACAATGTCCTAGTACCAGTCTCATTGTCTAGAAATGATGCTGAATATCTTGATGAGTTCGAATTTGATTTAAAGAGAACACGGGATGTATTGCATGATAGTTTGATGAAATATTGGAAGGCTATCAAAACACATTATGACTTTGCTCAATCTTTGATGGAAGACTTTCCTAAGAAACACCCTATATTGTTGGAACGCTATAAAAATGGTGATCGGTATGATTACTTTTATGACAAGAATGATCTAGGTAAAAATGGTAAACCAAAACCTCCGCGTAGAAGAAATATAGCCAATCCAACGTCATTATTTGGCTCAATGCTGTTTATGTATGTAGTTGGTTCTGAATGTAATGGCATTCTCAATATACATGATCTTCCCACAGTGAAGTTACCCAACAAGATATCTGATTCCGCAATCACAAGTGATGATGTTGTGTGTTTACCTGAGTTAGGTTTTGAATCTACCGATAATATAAGCCTATCTCACCGATTTGATTGGTGCTTCGGTTACCTGCGCAACGCAGACATTGGTTGCTTGATAGCGTTATTGATGATGCTTAATCCCAAGTTTACTTACATATCACTGCTGCAAGCTAAGGTAAAACATACAGATGGACAACCTTTACTGGAACTTGATGATTTAGGAGTATCTTTTTCTATTGAAAAATCACGTGCATCAGATATGAAAAAAGAACATCTTGATGACGTTAGCATAGATATATTTGAGTTTTTGCATGAAATTCGTGAGAAGCATCAACATCTGATAAAAAACAAGAAACAACATAACTTTCTGTTTTTGGCTTACTCCCAAAAGATAAAAGGGCTAGTAAATCCTAACTCTTGCAAGGTTAGTAAAATCATAACAGGAGTTGAAGATGCACGCTCAACTAAACGAGGGCATAGACGAATTCACCTATCAAGCCATTTTACTTCCTTACTTGATGTAGGGTTAGGCCCCGGTGCGCTAACTCACTCTAAAATTCGTGCAACTGAAGGTGTCTTAGAATGGTTTAGAACTGGTTCGATAACGTCAGCGTCTCGAGTTTTGGGAAACACTAAGAAAGTCGCACTTGAGCACTACATCCCAGCGCCTTTAATAGCCCAATACAATACAAGATTAGTTCGGCGATTTCAGAACTTGTTTATTCTCGCAGCTACATTTGAGGAGAAATACTGCCTTGAAGCTGTAGATTTTAATTCTTGGCAAGAAATCCATCGCTTCCTTATGACGACCCTTGAAGATGAAGATAATAAAAGCCCTCTTGTTGAGCATCTGCGTAAACTGTCTGTGGAAAGCATAGATGATGAGGTGAAAGGAAGTTTAGATGTTCCACTTTCTGAAAATACATTGACAGCACTTTACTTATATCGACTCGCAGCACTAAATAGTTCTGTAAGTTCAAAAGACTTGCTGAAGGTAGATGATGCTACGCAGTTATCACCACTTGCTTTTATTACACTTGCAAATCACCTCATAAATTCGCTTCCTGCGAATAAAGAGTCAAGTATAGCTGAAATGCATAAAAGAGCTACTAAGCAAGCTAGATTGTTACTTAGTAGAACAAACTGGGGTGATCTTTTTATATCAAAAGGGGAAGTGTTATGAAGCCTTTTAATTCTCTTATAGATTTAAATCGGGCACATTCAAGCGATGAAATTATAGATTTTCTTTCGGCGTTTGATGCTATAGATAGCTTTATTGAGACTGATTACAAGGCTAGGTGGTTGCTTTCGGATGTTCATGCTAAAAAGTGGATAATTCGAACACCAAAAACAGGAAAAAAGAATAAAGTAAAAAACCAACAGAGCTGTGAAAAATACAGCTATACCGTCAGCGTTAACTGGGCTAGGCAGTTACCAGATAGAACCTTTCTTACAGATGAAGTTAACCAATCGTTCTTGCACCAGTTACAAAAATGGTTCTTTCTAATAGTTGATGATCCTATAAATCAAGATACTATGGCATCAAAGTCTATCCAGGATGTGGGATCAAAAATATTAACATTTGTAAACTGGCTCTATCTTCACAAGGAAAGGTTTGAGCCCAATAAATACGGTCTTTCTAAGTTATCACAGTCAGATATAGGCTTTGTTGCGTAATTCAGACGAGAAACCAAACCTCCTAAAGTTGAGCGACTGTTATACAATATACTGAGTTTCAGGCATACCAAGCCCTGTAAGTTTGTTCAGTGCTTTGATCATGGCGTAAGTCTCGCCAACCTGAGCGTTGTAATTTCTTAGACTTAATTTCCCACCTAGCAACTGTTTTACTCGGTACATTGCGGTCTCTGACAGAGAGCGCTTATGATAGCCATACCGCTTTTTCCACTTCTTGTTGGAGCCGTAGAGCTTCTGGCAACCTACCGCTAAGTTACGAGGATGCCCTTGTTCCCAGAAGGCTGCTCCTTCTCTTGGCGGGATGAGCGGAACAGCTCGCTTGATCCGTATGGCATCATGGCAATTCCTTGTGTCATAAGCGCCATCGCCTGATATCTCAATGATTTTACGACGTGTTTGCTTGAGTAAGTTGGGGAGCACTTCGGCATCAGTTACGTTAGATAAGCTCAGCTCTGCTGCGACTATTTCGTGGGTGCTTGTATCTACCGCGATATGCAGCTTACGCCAGACTCTTCGCTTCCCATCAGTTCCATGCTTCTTGACCTTCCATTCACCTTCGCCATAAACCTTGAGGCCAGTGGCATCAATGGCCAGATGTTGTATTGCTCCTCTGGTTTTGGTTTTAAATGAAACTTCAACTTCCTTAGCTCGGCGGCTTATACAGGTGTAGTGCGGGCAAACAAGCGGGATGTTAGCCAGCTTAAATACGGAGTCTAGAAAACCTTGCAGCGCTCTCAAGGGCATAGAGAAAACGCGTTTCACCATCAGTGCGGTAGTAATGGCTAAGTCGCTGAATCGGCGAGGTCTACCACGCTTGCCTTGTTTGTTTTGCTTCCACTCAGCTATCGCTTCCTCATCAATCCAAAAGGTCAGAGAACCACGGTTGATTAAGGATTTATTGTACTGCTTCCAGTTAGTTGTTTTGTAACGAGGTTTAGGCATGAGGCTACGACGATTGATGGGCGTAGCCGCTCAGATCGTAGTTTCTTGATTTAGTTCCATCGAATTACGCAACAAAGCCGATCAAACCTGACGCCACTAGAGGAAGCTAAGCAACAAATAGACAACCTACGCCGTAATCAAGCGGTTTTGGTTAGAGCTTATAACGATCTTAATCGACTGACTCTTGATTTGATAGCTAATTCGAACGGTAATCAACTCGAATACAGCAAACATAAAAAGCTATATGCAGATTATTTTGGCTTGAAGATAAAGGTTGATAATGAAGAGTAAAAAGCAACTATACACTTTTATCCCTGATGTTGAGTTTCCTTCTGTACTTCGCTTTGATGGGAACACCGGTGAAGTTTTAACGAATAAAGATATATCTAAAGGTGTTTACTTGTTTCATTGGCCAGATGGTACAACTTGCTTTCCTATTGAAATGTATCTTGCGTATTTAGTTTCGGAAAGTGAAGTAACCATCACCAAAGAAGATGGAGGAACAGTTGGTACATATGCATCTTCACTATCTCATCTCGCTCGTTACTGTTACCAGCACAATGTTGAGTTTTGGGAATTAACAACCTCGCATATCGATGAATTGATTAGCGAATTGGTCGCTGAGAAAAAGTTTGATGGGTTAACCCGTGCTCGAAATAATGACACAATCACACGCATTATCCTTCCTAAGTGTGTCGCCTTTCTAAAGTGGTTTCAAACAGAACATTGCCCTGCTCAATATCTGATTGGCGTCGATGCGCCTAAAAAAAGATACCAAATTAAGCTTAAAGTCGTTCAAAAAAGAGGTAGAAATGGGCGGAACTTTGGGTCGTCAGAAGTGTTCCCTACGAGTTTGCCTACATCTGCAAATAAGCCCAAAGCACCAATTGCAGCTTCGGTTATTAAGAGGTTATGGGATACATTGAATGACACTCGAGAGGAAATGCAACTCAATAGTCGTTTGTCCCAGCTGTTTGATAAGGAGGATCAAAAGGAACACCTCAACTATATGTATCACAGAAGGCGCATTCAACTTGAGTTGCTTGAAGCTACAGGGCTAAGGCCAAAAGAACTGGTTCGTATTCCCTATAGTTCAAATGTAGCACACATTGAAAGTGCAAGGCTCGAAATTCCTACATACAAACGTGAAGAGGCACGATTTCGTATAATTCCCATAGAACGTAGTGTTGCGATGAGACTTGATTTATTTATGTCTGTCCATCGTGAAAATCTCATAAATAGACTGTTGAAGTACGATCTGATATCTAATGAATCTGAGGTAGATGATATCATCTATTTGGCCCCAGAAACTGGTAAGTCGGTAAAACAATCAGCAGCTTATATGGACTTTAAAAGGTTAAGTCAGCGTGCAAATATTGAGGTAAAAAACTGTCAAAGCATGTTTAGGCATCGCTTTGCTACCAATATGGTTAAGCTACACCTAATTTCTTTTATGGACAAGAATCCCTTAAAAAACCTACATAATTTTAATGACAAAGATTATGAAACAATTCTTAAAAAAGTAGCCACTTTCACGGATCACAAAGATCCTAAAAGCTTGAATGAATACATTGATTTGGCATGGGAAGAGCTTGATGTTTTTGAATATGCTTATGAAGTGAAAAATTTACATAGTCGTTTCAATGCCATTACCAAGCTAGTGAGTGACATGAGAAAGCAGATTAAACAACTAAAGTTGAATGAGGGTGTTTTAGAATCAACATTGTGTACGCTGGAGGCGATTGAACGAGAAGCTAACCTTTTCGTTGATAAAAATTAGTAAGAGCGTTATCAACCAAAACATCTTCGTATCTAGACAAGATAAATAAATTTGATTAAGAGAGTAACTCTCTAACAAACACGGTAGAATCCTTCTTTTAAATCTATCTTGAATTTACTGTGAGTGTGCAAAAAAGTCTATGGTACAGCATGATGTTATTGTGATTGGTGCAGGCGCTGCTGGTTTAATGTGTGCCTCTAGCGCAGGACAACGTGGGCGCTCTGTCCTTGTTCTTGACCATGGTAAACGTCCAGGTCGAAAAATTCTTATTGCCGGCGGTGGGCGTTGTAACTTTACTAATTATGATGTGACTGCCAAAAACTATCTAAGCCAAAACCCTCACTTTGTTAAATCAGCATTGGCTCAATATACTAATTGGGACTTCATTTCGATGATCTACAAGCATGGGATTGAGTTTGAAGAACGCGACCACGGTCAGTTATTCTGTGTTAATGAGCATGATTCGAAAGATATCGTAAAAATGTTAATTGATGAGTGTGATGAAACCGGTAATGTTAGTTACAAGTATCAGTGCGAAGTTACTAAAATTGAGCGTATAGTAGATAATTATTTTGTAGTTGAGACCACCAACGGAATCTTTAAGTGTAAGTCTTTAGTTGTTGCAACAGGTGGACTTTCAATGCCACGTTTAGGCGCGACTCCTTTTGGGTGGAAAGTCGCAGAGCAGTTTGGTTTGGGAGTAATAGCCCCACAACCGGCCTTGGTTCCATTTACTCTAGATGGCCGAGAAAAGGGTTTAACAGAGTTAACTGGAACAGCCCTACCAGTGCGTATTAGTTGTAATAACCACGAATTTTTAGAAGCTCTATTGTTCACCCACCGAGGTATTTCCGGTCCGTCAGTTTTACAAATATCTTCATATTGGAATCAAGGTGATATAGTTAAAGTTGACTGGTTGCCTAGCTTGAATATCCTTGACTTGCTTGAGAAAGCAGTAATAAATAATCCTGCTCAAGAGATTAAAACAACGCTGTCCAAAGTGTTACCTCGACGCTTAGTCGAGTACTTTATCGAGCTGAGTGTGTTTGAAAACAAACCACTTCGTCAGTTGAGCAGACGGGATATGGAGAGTATAAGTGCTGTTCTTCACTCTTGGGAAATAAAACCAAATGGGACAGAAGGTTATAGGACAGCTGAAGCAACCACTGGGGGGGTCGATACGGATTATTTATCCTCTAAAACAATGGAAGCGAAGAATGTTTCTGGGCTTTATTTTGTTGGAGAATGTGTTGATGTAACAGGCCACCTTGGAGGCTTTAACTTCCAATGGGCTTGGTCTTCTGGTTGGGTCGCAGGGCAAAACGTATAGAGCTTATTTCTTTTCAAAGTCTAGAAGGTTAGTATGTATCAGGTTGATAAGGTTTTGCTTATCAGCCTTACTCATCTTTGCAATTAAACAATCCAGCAGTGCTGGTATCCTCACAAAAAATAGTTTAAAGGCACATTAAGTTCATCTGCATTTTTCTTAATGTGCTTATATCAGGGGTGTGTCTTCCCTTCTCATACTGATTCATTCGCGCACTCGCCGAACTTTCATAAATATCAATACGTATCCTCAGCTCTTTCTGGGAGAACGTTGTTTTTTTGGTGATAATGTTACAGCAAATAAATATAGAAATTTCGAAGAGTTTGTACAATCACAATTTTCTGAGAATAGGGAGTTGTGTATATATCAGTCTCTTACGTTAAGTTTGTTGAGACTCACATATAAACCTGGCAGATTTGAAAGGAGATATCTTAGCTTTTCTAACATCCAGATACGACAAGAGCCACTAGAAGTGGCTCTATTAAGCGCTACCTGCGGTCAATACTCGATGAGAGGAAGAGAACAGGGCTATTTGAATTCATATATCTACGAGTGGAGCTGAAGCCGCGTTTCTCATAGTAAGCATCAGTAGTATATGCTTGTAACCTGTCGAGTTCAAATCTAGCTGAACATGCAGGCATTGCTCAAGCTTATGCCCCATTGTGTGCCAACGTCAATTGAGCCGTTCCATGTTGCTCTACCTCATGGCTTAGTTTTACTAATATGTTTGACGTGTCTAAATAAGAAAGATACTTCGCTGAGTAACAATCAAAGTACAATGACTTTGTTATTTGGTACGGGCTAACATCCAAATAATAATTAATCTTATCAGCGACAGGAGTTCACAATGAAAATTTATGGACAAAAAACGATAGAAGTCGTTGTTGAACGATATTGTGAGATCTGTGGTACTAGCGGCGATGGTCGATTCAAATGGCGTACAGTTAGAAGAGGCTAGTGAACTGACTGCTAACTGGGGATTTTGGTCAAAAATGGACGGTATTAGTCACCATCTTGATATGTGTGAAAGTTGTTTTCAAGTTGCATTATCTCCTCTAAAGGAGTATCGTCGAAGTGTTGTAATTTTCGATGATAATCAAGACCTTCCAGATGAAAAAATTGGTCAACAACCTGTTGGCTAAAATCAGACTCGATTGTTAGTGAAACAAGCCGTTTCCCAATTGTGCAGCAGCCTGTTGCACAAGTCAGTCAAAATCAAAAAATACCCCAACCCAAGCTTCAGTGCCTTCTAAGAACTATAAAAAAACTTATTCGATTACCAGCGAGGGGAGAGTTTTGATAAACTAGTCCCTTTCATCTTTCCGATCCAAAAATCTTTTATCCCGACTATGAGAACTATCTTAGGTGTTCCCCCTTTGAGGTGTGTTGACCATGATGACCTATCTTGTTGCGATGGTTGAGGGAAGTCCTCGGGGTGAGTATGCCACTCTCCGATATAATTAACCGTTCCCCCAGACAATTGGAAACAATTATCGACTTTCTGTTGATGGTGCTTGCCTCGCCTATCCACTAGGTTTCTCTGTCTAAGATCACCAAATCCGGGCTCAGACAGATCAGTAATAACTATATGCTGGCCTCTTTCTTCGCCAAGTAGCACACCTGCTGCTTCATTATCCTGCATTTCAGTTTGTTTATATTTTTCTAGAACGGCTAAAACATGTTCAGTAATTACGACGAGGTGTCCATTGCTATCTTGATACGTAAGCTCTCTGTCAAACTTCATTGCATACCACGCATTGCTTTTGAGGCAGCAGTACCTTTCTCTTTCCGGTGCGATGGCGAGGGTCTAAGATAAACTCACTGTAAGTCCAAGGCGTGCTTACATTAAGCGTATTTAATACAGCCTCCAACGCCATAGCAGCAGAAATCTGGCTTACTCCAGCGTCATAAACTGTATAAGTATTTCCACAGCTGACTTTTTTTTCTTTAGACAGATCTAGGTCTTTAAAGCGCATGTCGATATGGTCTTGATGGATGCTCTTATCAACCGTCATACACCCATAGCAACTCAGATTGTCATCAACTAAAACCTTAGCTGCTCTGCCATTACCATCATTGAACACATGAACGATAGTAGGCCGTTTGACGGACATCTGACGAACAACAAATGCTAGCCTCTTTGATACAGGGGGGCGACCAGTTGCATCAATAACAATATCGTACTTACTAAGCGTTCCTTCATTGATAGGAAAATTACTATCAAATCCAGAAATACTTTTAGCTAAGTGTGTTGAATTATTAAGCTTTTTAGCTAAAGCTGAGGCTTTATTGCTCCCAAAGTCTGATACAGAAAGTGTATGCCGGGAAAAGTTATGAGGCTTTAGAGTATCTCTATCGTAGAGATGTAAGCATTTCGCACCTAAGCCAGCTCCGTTTCGAACGAGCAACTCTGCTAAATATCCCCCTATTGTACCGCACCCAATTAGAGCAATGCTTTTTGAGCTTAATTCAAACTCCCTCTGTTGATTACGGCTTAATAAGGCGGATTTATCCGCTCTAGTAATTGATAACCGAGCGAACTTGGAGCAAAAACCTTTTCTAGACAAAATTCCGATCAGATTTTTGAAAGACGTTTGCTTCCTCTTTCTTCGGGTTTTCCGCGAACTAAACTGGCACTCAATACTATTTACATCTATCTCTAGATAAAGGGAAACCGGATCTTGCTTCTCAATATCAAGCACAACAATATTTCTTTTTGCTTTTGAGTTAGATAGGCATCGAACAAGATGATCTCTTGCGCTGAAATCAACTAGCTCAAGCCAAGATAGCACCTCTTTAAGATCTTGAGGCGGCCACTCTACACCGGATAACCGACTTGGACGAACCCAGACATAATGAGTTTTTATCGCGGGGCTCTCAGGACGAACCAACTCTAAGTCCCTTTGATTTAGCCAGCTTTGTAAGTACTGATTGGTCCGTAAGTCATGCTCTTTTTTGTCAACCTCTACGGTAATATACTCGCTTGACCGTAGCTTTTCTTTACCTGTCGCTCTTGCTAAAACGGATGTGTAAGTGGAGTGTCTTTGAAGTTCGCTGAGTGAATATAATTCGGCAGTGGAAGACCAGTAAGATACAAATTCATTATCAAGCTCCTCGTCTCCTTTGACTTCATTGTCCATAGCATTTACTGCAATATCCAATGTTGTCTTTATCTGAAGATCTACAGTTTTGTATAGTTCAACTAAGTTATTCGGATTCCAGTCAGCTTCCATTTGTTCGACGTAACAAAGGTAGCCTTCATGAGATATATGAGGGATTAGCCGCCCTTGGAGAGCTAGCGGCATATCAATTACAAAGACAGTTGGAAGCTCAATATGCGGGTCACTCGCTTGTATCATTGCAACTTCAAACGCACCATACTTTGTATCGTGTCTTTTTATATAAACCCCACCTAAAATGAAGTATCTCTGTAAAAAGGACTCTTTTTTTAAACGGTTTATAGGTCTGTAACTATAACCAAGCTTAAGTAGAGCCTGATGAGTAATACTCACTATGCTTATCCACTCACCATTGAAGAACTGATTTGTGTAGAAGAGTTTGCTTTGGTTGGTTCCTGACTAAATGCAGGAGCGGCAGCCTTATGCTTAATAAGTTCTGGGTCAAAAACTCGCTCTCCGAAAACTAAAGACAACTTAGATAGAGCATCACTTTTTGATTCAGCTCTTTCTGCTTCTCGTAGTTGTTCGGGTAATAACCTCAACTTGCCAACAATGTCCCGTTCTCTATTAGTATGCTGACTTTCTGGCGGAAACAATGGTCTTTCATCAGTGCTATCTGGACTTTCAACCCCTTTAAGAAACTCTTGGTATAAGTTGTCAGCAACAACCTTCATTGTCTCTCCCATATCTTGAGCGTCAACAAAGTGTTGCTGCAAGACTTCAACCGTTGCAGCCATCAAACTGATGGATGATGGACCACCTACTTGCCACTGTGCATCACGCCAAGCTTTCATATACCTACATACTTTTCGCAAATGTTTACCTATACGGCGACACTCGCCTTCAAACCAATCTTCAACAATCTTCGGGTCGCTATTCATCCACTTAGCGCTACCAGGTTCTCCATCTCTAAGAGCAAGGTTTACATTTTCAGAGTCTAGCTTTTCATACTCGAGATCATCTGCCGAATCTTGTATGGAGCCATATGCTTCCGTCCCTACTGACTCATACATTCCGCGACGATTAAAAGCCTTAAGTACAGCGGTTTCTTTTTCCAAGAACTGTTCTTTTGGGATGGCATACATTGGAACATCAATGTGTGTACGTTCTTGAGGGATTTTTATACGGGCACAAGTTCGTTTGCTATCGAACTCCCAGCCAACATTTTCTTCCACTAATGACATAAGGGACGCGTCAACTAGCAGAGTTAAAAGTTGGTGACCAATCTTTGGCTCTGACTCAAAGAAAGTCATTGGAAGGTAAGTTCCATCATCAATATCCATTTCTTGGCCTGGGTGAAAAGGGCGGTTTAAAGTTCTGTATTTGAAGCTACCCTGAGTCCAAAATCTAGGCTTTAAGGCGGAAAGTTCCTTTAAAGTATCTTTGTCCATTTGACTCAACAAACTACTTGCTTCAGTGATTTGTTGATTAGTAAGATATCGAAGCTTTGTGTTTTGTAGACGTAAGTACAGATATTCACTTTTTTGGCTAAATGCAGCCTGATCTTTGGCGACAGCCCCAATCTCCTCAAAGACATTTGTAATACGCTTCCGGATAGTATTACGAAGATACAAGAGCTTTTCATCATCTTCTTTACTGAGAAGAAGTTTACCCATTAAGCCGTCTGTTCGATTAGTGTAGTAGTGGTGTAGATTCCAATTCATGCTAAAGATCCCTTTTCATTGAGGTATCAGATGTCACTTTAGATTTAAATGGCTCTGCTGGTCTAGAAAAGATCAGCTTCAGTCGCTTATCTTTTGCAAACTCTTCATTTGCCAACTGCTGGCCTCTAGAAGCTAGGTTGTCTAGTGCTTCAATAGTAGAGTTATCAAGTGTAATATCTCCTGCAGCTTCATTTGGGACCCTACTATCTAAGTTAATATAGTTGCCGACGGCACCATGTACATTCAACTCTCTTTTTAGCATAAACTGATGTAAAATTTGATTAGCAGTCATAGTGGTAAGAACTAATCGCTCTCCTAATCCCCACATTCCTAGGTAGCCCTTTTTAGCTCTCAATACCTTCGGACTAAGTGCATAATCTTCCCCCATAGTCCCAACATTGAGAACATGAATATCTGAGTATGAAGCATCTGGAAAATCAGTTTTCATATCACCAAAAACCTCATGTAAACCTACAAAGCTAGGATTGTTCGCTACTAATCCTCCATCAGCAAAGTATGCTTTAAGGTCTTCGCAAAAATATGGTTCGAAATAAGTAGGTGCCGCAGATGTGGCTAGAGCAGCATCCACTAACTTCAAAGGCCCATCACGAGTGAAATTTGGGTTATGTGGCGTCTTAAAAAACTGAGGACGACCCGTTGATAAGTTGACAGTAGGGATCATCACTCGCCTATTAAGATCGTTAAATGTTGTGTTTTCACCAATCATTTCAATAATGGTTTCTTTTAATGGTTCCGTTTTATAAGTGGCACCAAATGCTTTCTTGATTTTTTTCAGTGAATTATTGAACCATTTATGCCGAGGGAATATCTTATCGCCCTTGCTATAAAAAACATCCTTTAGCTCTCGTGCAGATTTTCCCTCGGCCAATCCTAAAGCGAGAAGTCCTCCAATGGATGTACCTGTGATCAGATCAAAATAGTCACCAATCTTAATCGTCCTCTCGTTTGAAGACTCTTCAAGGATCCGCTCTAATTCAGCTAACACGCTAATAGTAAACAGGCCTCGGACGCCCCCGCCATTGAGGCTTAAGACTCGGATTGCATTTGAGGGAAGGAGGTTGTCGCTCATTTCTTTTCCTTAAATTTGATGTTACTGGAGCGCTTGATAAATGCAATCTGCATTTATAGTATTCATTCCATATATTGATGCCTAAATAGTAACTAAGCACAAGATATGGGTATATAAAGCATTTTTCAATAGCTTGAAAAGGATAAAATGAACGATAATTTCAAAGAGGGATCTTTCTTGTTAGTATCTGCTAACCCTAGGCCGTAGGAAATGCGTTCTGTTGATATATACAGTGAGCATATTTGTGCATTAATTATCTGGGAATAATTTTGTATTAAATTTATACAGGACGCAGATGGACCTCATGGATCATCAGGCTTGGTTAGAATTGTATAGACACGATTGTGTGCTTTTCGATACCAAAAGTTATCCGCACTGCTCTAATTTAGCAAATTCTCTAACACAAAGATGTTCGTGCGACGTGACGTCGCATGAAGCGCTGTTCACCGCGATAAGAGTGAACCGTTTGTATCACCAGACGACCCTAAGGCTCTGAATAAAGAAGCGAGCCTGACAATGTAACGAAGTTTGGCATAGTGCTAAACGGGAGCGAAACCGTGAGGGGATGCTCCTCCTGATAACCACGAATTGGGTGAGTGCTAGGGAATCAGTATGATGAACGAAAGTGAATCCATGTAAGGTGCGTTATGTGATGAAGCCGCGGAAGTGGTTAATACGCTGTGGCCAAACGGCGATGGGAGTAGGAAAGGGGTTGGACATTACTCTTTCGTGATCGACAGGCTCCCCGCACTATAGTGGGCATCTAACCTGATATTGCGTGACATGCGAAACACGGTAAGCCAGTATTGTTCCTTAGGGAAAGCTGTCTGTGAAGAGAGCCGATAGCGGTGCTGGTAAAGGATGTTGGAAAAAGCGAATGCTGCATTGTAATGATGCAGATACAGACGGATGTCTGACACGAAAGTGTGCCCACTTCCAACTGGTCTCCCATTGCAAGATGATTTGGAAAACTTTATTTAAGAAGGAGCGCAGATAATCTCTTCTCATGAAGTGAGTGCCCCTCTGGCAGCGCCCATTGGCAATCCATCGACTGGAAAGCGGTTGAGCGCCATGTGTTAAGGCTCCAGATGCGCATTGCAAAAGCAACCAGAGAAGGTTAACACGGTAAGGCGAAAGCACTACAGTGGATACTGACTCACTCGAAAGCAGCAAAACTTCTCGCTGTTCGTCGAGTATCACAAAACAAAGGCAGTCAAACGCCAGGAATTGACGGCGACATCTGGAACACCGATGCACGTCGAATGGCGGCAGTCAGTTTACTGAGCAGAAAAGGCTATCGAGCCAAACCGCTCAGAAGAATCTATATCCCAAAGAAAAACGGCAAGCTTAGACCATTAGGTATCCCGTGTATGATAGACCGAGCGCAACAAGCGTTACACCTTCTCGCACTAGAACCTATATCTGAAACAATTGCCGACCCTAACAGCTATGGGTTTAGACCCAATCGAAGCGCAGCCGATGCAATACAGCAGTACTTCAAATGCCTATGCAAAAAGGGGCAGCACAATGGGTTCTTGAGGGGGATATCAAAGCTTGTTTCGACAAGATAGGTCACCAATGGCTACTTGATAATATCCCGACAGACAAAAGGATGCTCAAGCAATGGCTGGGATGTGGCTATATAGACAAAGGGCTGTTCTACAAAACGGCAGAGGGAACACAACAAGGCGGGATAATTTCACCCACCCTGATGTTACTTACTCTTATCGAACTAGAAAAGTTAACTAAGTCTATCGCTCGCAAAACAGGCAGCAGAGTCAACTTTATAGGTTATGCTGACGACTTTGTTATCACTGGGTCTTCAAAGGAAGTTCTTGTGAATGACATTAAGCCGCAACTGATGACTTTCTTACAAGAAAGAGGTTTAACACTTTCTGAAGAGAAAACGCATGTTACTCATATCAATGATGGTTTTGACTTTCTTGGCTTTAACGCCAGGAAGTACAAAGGGAAACTGCTCATTAAACCGAGCAAGTCCAACGTATTATCATTCTTACGAAACATACGTGATCTCATTAGAAAACACGTAACAATTCCAGTAGCCGACCTCATCAAGATGATGAATCCAAAACTACGAGGATGGGCGAATTACTATTGCCATTGTGTTGCTAAACAAACCTTCGGCTATGTTGGCCATCAGATGTTTCTAGCGTTATGGCGATGGTCAGTCAGACGTCACCCAAATAAGGGGCGTAAATGGATCGCACACAAGTACTTTCTAAACTATCAAGGGCAATGGATTTTCCATGGCTGGTTTAAAAAGGATGGACTGTATGGCGTGATCCGACTGTTTCAAATCGGTCAGGTGCCAATTAAGCGACATGTAAAAATCATGAGTCAAGCGAACCCGTTCGATCCTTTTTGGGAAGGTTTTCTCAATGAGCGTAAGGTGAAAAACACAGGTCGTAACTCATGGTTTGACCCTGTCGCCACTGCTTTGTGAGTCGCTGGGTTACACTAACGCCTTAGTGGAGGCTTGAGCCGTATGCAGTGAAAGTTGCACGCACGGTTCTCAGGAGGGCGGCATCTGGTAACAGGTGTCGCCTATCCGACAAGAGTGTGCGGCGTTTTAATGGCAAACCTTGTCTTGATTCATTCTTCGAGCTAAAAAACTTATCACGCAGGTTGCGTGATGCAACTTGCGTGATGAGTTTGCTTTTATTTGTGGAAAAGACCAAGTAATAAATAAGTAAAGATATCGTTCCAATCAATCAGGTTTATATTGTCTTTTTCTCTATTAGGTGCTTCCTCTAGACTAAAGCGCCTCCAACACTTTAGGTGCTAACAGGTTCCTGCATGTACAAAATTGATACAAATTGTTGAAGGGATATTGCATCCTGAATTTTCTACATGCGATACCAAAACTTATGCATATTTTTGGTATATGTACTAAATTCAACGTTACTTTTGGTATTTGCGCTCAAATACACGACCAGAAAAGTGTGAAATACCAAAACTAGAGTTAAATTTTGGTATTGGTTTTAAACAGTAGTTCCTTTGGGAACACCTCAATTAAGATGTATGTACGCTAGACGTGTTGCCTCCTGGCGCTGATAATTAACACCATTAAAATTGATTCAAATATGTATTTGGACGTTAGACCACAAGGAGCGCCTCAATGCGTGACCCTAAACGAATAGAAACTACGCTTTTACTTTTGAAGGAGCTTTGGGGCAACAATGCTGACCTTCGGTTCAATCAGTTGATGTATAACCTTCAACGAGAGTTTTCACTCGAGAACGATGGTAAAGGGCAAATCACGGAAATCTCGCAAGAGGGTATTCAGCATGTTGGTTATGATCTGTTTTACATAGAAGATGACATTTTCATTCAATTTCTAGAGAGAAAGCTAACGCAACAACAGCGCTAGCTTTTGGTTAGATAACAAAACATCGTTGAAAGTTGTGAAAGAATTACTAGTGGTTGCTACTCTGCATGAACTGCCTTGGTAAATGCAACGCACATCTGTTGTATAACATTACGGTGGACTTTCTGGATATTGCGGGCACGACCCTCACTCACAATAACTCTACTCATCAAGCGAGTAACTGCTTCACGACGCTGTTGGTCGGAAAGGCGAATTCTTTTAGTTTGTTGTGTCATGTCGTATATCTTAGATGGCTAGCCGCGGATTTCATTCGGTAACGATTAGACATTAATATAGCTTTGACCTTGTATCGCGTCTACACTCACCTAAACAGGTTCAATAGATTGGGCTAATTCTTGCCCTTTTATCTGTAAGGGTATGAACCCCTGTTACCGTAAAGAGAGTTGCATCCTGAATGCTCTTATGAATATCTGTGTTAGAGGGCTCTTTAAAGGGGAGGTCTGGCAGTTCCACCGCAAATTTCCAGTACCAGTAAATGGCACACATATCAAACGTCCAATTAGGACGATATTTTCTAAGTCTCTTATCGCTGGTGACAATCAGCCTCTTTCCTAAAATAGGAACACAGTCGTTATAACTAGTCATACAGTGCCTTTGAAACTGTTCTCACCTTTTATTTTTGCGTAAAATATGCTCATAAAGTAAAAGGAATACCAAATGAAAAACAGATGGTTAGGTATGGCTTGTGTGCTTCCTTTATTGGTTGCGTGCAATAGCAAAAGTTCACCAATTAAGGTGTCTAGCGAGACCGTTTCACAAAAGCAAATCGATACGATTGTGTCGAACATCAATAAGTTCTACCCAGAGGCAACCCAAGAGCAAAAGCAGAAAGCGGCAGAAGTGGTGGTACGAGCTATCGAGAACATGGTGTTCGTCGAAGGCGGAAGCTTCGATATGGGTGATTTCAAGATGGATTGTGATTTCCCAACAAAAACTGAAAACCGCTTAGATTGGTCTCCAGACGCGCAGTGTTTTAACTTTGCTACTAATCTATCTGGAGCCCAACATTTACATAAAGTTACTCTCGATTCTTATTCGATTTCTAAATATGAAACTAGCTTTTTAGATATGGAATGGATGCGTCAAATAAATGGATTACCGGTAGCCCTCACTAACTTCATTAGTGTAATTCCTTTGAAGACAAAGCGTATGGAGCGGACAGATGAAAAATATAAGAAAGCTATTGAATACAATTTGAAAAACAATGAGGCTGCATATACAAAATCTTGGCAAGAGGCAAAGGATTACTGTCAGTGGTTGGGCAAAGTTTCCACTTTAGAATTTGATATTCCGACAGAAGCGCAATGGGAGTTTGCGGCAAGGAGTCGCGGACAGCATTACTACTATGCAACCAATGATGGTTATCGTTCCCTAACTGAAGGACAATATTTTGATCCAGATATGGGTAAATATATAGATATACTCCCTTCAGAAGTAAATAGTAGTACGAGTAGTGAAGAATATATTGGTCAATGGCCAGCAAATCCTCTGGGGATATATGGGATGAGTAATGGTATTCAGGAGTGGGTTAATGATTGGTATGCAAAAGAGTATTACCTAAACTCACCTGAACACAACCCGCAAGGACCGGAAAATGGTATTCAAAAGGTTGTTCGAGATGGTGGCGGAGTAAAAACCTTTGACCGTTTTGGTAAAGATCCTGTTCTTGACGCTTACTCCCCAACCCACAGCTTCCGTTGTACGATTCACGATTCAAAACCGATTTCCAAATAATATTG
Organism: Vibrio sp. K4; assembly: GCF_051122595.1. Classification (NCBI taxonomy): domain Bacteria; kingdom Pseudomonadati; phylum Pseudomonadota; class Gammaproteobacteria; order Vibrionales; family Vibrionaceae; genus Vibrio; species Vibrio sp. K4. The sequence goes on along the minus strand of NZ_CP178577.1, from coordinate 3,258,074 downwards.
GCCCGAAAGGGCCAATATTTAAACGTATTGGTTAGGCGTAGACCCACCGTAGATTGATGCATATTGCTGATTTACATGAGCTAGCTTGCGTGCAAAGGCTTTACCTTTGTAAGGAGCAAATGGGGCATTTGCTACCTCTTTACTTAAGTTCTTCTCAGCTAGTGATGCCACCCACCTATTAAACTCTCGTTGTTGAGACCCATCAAGAATGGCATTTAGACGTTGGATGTTATCAAAAAGAGTATCCTCCCCACGTTCTTTTTCTCCCTTTTCATTCATTCTCGCTAAGATCTCTTCAAACTTGTGCCAACTGTAAGTACTTTGTGACAACAAAGTGCAAATAGCGTCTTCTTGCTTTTCTTCCCAATTTAGAAGAAACGTTCGAGTAAGAGTATCTAGCATTCTGCCTATTGCTTCCGGCGGAAGCTGATCAAACGGTACACCGCTACGTGTCGATGTGTTTAAAATTCTATCGGAAAGAACGGCCGCCTCTTTTTCTAGAGCTAGGTATTTTTTTCTCTCAGCCTTTATAAAATCAATACTAGCTTTCCCAGCAGTAACTGCCATTTTAAGGGCATCATCTGGCGATTTGATAATATCAGCGGCAGCAAATGCAAAATAAGCAGCATCAACCAAGTATTCATACGCTTGGTTATTGATGTTCTTCAGCATCCGGTAATCTACATACTGAAGTCCTTGCCAGATTACTTTCGCTAAATTCCAAATTTCTTGTGCATTGATAGCAACCGCAAAACCGCCGCCACCGCCTGCCCCCCAAACCAACTTCGCAGATAGTTTTAAAAAAAATTGCCCCCCACGAAGGTAAAGCTCGAAATCTGCGTTATAACCACCACCAACGGAAACATTACCTTCGGTCTGAATTTCAGCCAAAGAGTTAAAGTTTGTGATTTGATCTATTTCTGGCGCTTTCCATTGAACGCCACCTGCAAACTCACCACTTAACTGGCCACCACCAAAAACACTGGCCTTGATGCCTATTTGACCGCCTCCTGCGTTGCCCATGCTCACATGAGGGTCAAACAATATCCCTACATCATCACCAGTTTCCGGTCTTCTGTTACTGATACCTGCTTTTGCTTGAGCAACTACGCCCACAAAACAACCCACTTTCATTTTGGCATTAAAGCGAAAACTGCCAAAGGAGTGTAAGGCTGGCTGACCATTCGCATCGGTGTAATTTAGGCATGGCGTATAACCCGCATCGCTAGGTAAGAAGACTTCTGCCGTAATGGCCGCTTCAAAAGCAGAAAAGCCCGCAGAAGCACCTACACCTAAATCTACGTTTCCTTTCGCATTACCGTGCTCATCCTTCTCAAATGGGTTTAACTCAGCATCGACAGCCGCTTGCATGCCCCAGCGACCAAGTTGCGCCTCAGAACTCACCGCAAACATTGTATTGCCTTCATCGTCGCGTAAGAGTGTATCCGTCGATTTCCATTCAGCAATTTTTCCACCGGGCGCCTGCCACTTCGCAAGGTTAGCTTTAATATCAGGAGCAAGCTTTTTCTGCTCAAGGTCGCTGGTGATATCGTCAGCGATAGCTTTACCAAATTCTTTGATATTTCCCGTACGTAATGCTCGGTTTGCGTTGTTGGTATTAGAGGTGTTTCGCCAACTATTACGAACGGTAGTTTCCTCTTGAAAGAATGCTTCTCGAACATAGGTGTAAACGCCGCGATTAATCGAGTACAACTCTCTAACCCCAGTATTTGTTACAATGCCATCCAATGCTCTCTCTTTTACCGCCATTTTTTTAGCATCAACAGGCTTGCCAGAAGAGCTCTCTTTGGTTGGTGGGACTTTGGCCATCTTTTCCCACGTCGCAAGCTCTTTCTTAAGGTTTGGTACGACTGTCGCAGTCAAACGCTCTTTTAGCTCAATGGCTGAATCTTCGGAGCCAAACCAATTTGAGTATTCCTCAATGTAGCGGATACGCTTTTTCAACTCGGTTACTTTAGCGTTAGCCATTCGCTGGTTTTCTAAAGCTTTTTCTCTCTCAGCCTTTTCTTTTCGAGACTGTTCTGCTTTGACACTTGCTGGATTCTTACGGCTGGGATCTGGCAATATGCCTGCGTATATCAGGTCGGCGCATAGGGCTTCTCGCTTTTGCGTATGCTTTTCCAACTCAGCCCATGTTTCTTTGCCCGTTGGAGCTTGATGAACTAGGTCACTGTAGCATTGAAATAACTTCGTCGTTTCTTCGATTTCCTTATCAAGCTTTTCCACCGATTCTTTCGTTAGGCAATAGAATCGGTTCGCTGATTCACCCGTGGCAAAAATGATATCTTCAATTTCCTTTGGTTCACACAAAGGCGGCGCAACAATTGTCCCTTTCTCTTTTGGACACATTTTGGCGATTGGCTCTACCGGAAACTCGACAGGGATAGGCTCTTCCTCTTCCTGACTAGGAAGGATTAACGTATCGCCAACTTGGATTAAATCAGGATTTGGTTGGTACTTGGGGTTTAGTTCTAACAAGATGTTGAAGTTAACACTTTGCTCGATACCGATGCCAATAAGGGTGTCACCGGGTTTAATTACGTAGGTTTTGTTACTCATGAAACGCGTCCATTACCATTGCTGCGCAATGTTTTGCATTGTGCTCAGTTGTTCTTGCGAGAGTGTCCAAGGTTGAATTGACGTAGTAGCCTTATTAGCGTGGAATAAGTTAATACTTAGCCATTGTTTGCTATGCCAATGCAGAGATGAGAGTAAAGGAAACATTTGTCGTCGCTCCTCATCACTTAATGCTGCCATTAAAGGTACTAGAGTTCTGGGCTCATAAAATCGAAACAATGCTTCTCCTTGATTGCGCGATACAAAGAGACGCTGACGCAATGAGGTTGCGACCTCCGAAGAAGAGTAAGATGGCGAACTCCAAACCAAACAACCACAAGGGGTCTGGCTCATCTTAGCTACGCATGCCTGAAGAGCCTCTTCTGATGATCCGATAGAAACTAAGACAGGCCCCTCATTGAGGTGTGATAGACGAGTACCAGCCATCAACGGGATAACCTCGAATGACTCAAGATGCGCCTCCAATTTCTTTTTCCATTCAGGCCAAAGAAGAGGTTCGATAATCGCGTACGCTTGTTGATTCGTAATTAGGTTCGGTTGGGCATTACCTTGAATTCGCCAGTTTGGATTTAGCTGTGTATTTGACATGTTTTACCGCTCCCACAATCACACAGTTCTTGCATTAAGCCACCATCTTCAACAAACCCTTTATAAGCGGCCGGAGACATAACAGGTGGTGTTTTCTTCGCTATAGATAATCCTTTAGGACGCCTTGTAGAAACGCTGCTGTTGCCATTTGCCGCGCCGCCAGGATTGATGTCTACTTTTCCACCCGTTGCAGTAACGTTGCTCGCACCATCAATCGTAATGGAGGTGCCGTTTAAATGAATATTACCGCTGCTCTTTAGCACTAAGCTGGATGCGCCGACGAGGACCTTGATTTCATCCGCAGAGACCACCGCGGTTTCGCCATCAGAGCGGATAGAGGTGTTACCGTTCACTTCGACACTGAGGTTATTGCCGATGCTATGTGTGTCGTCAGCCCCTACATCAATAGAGCGCGATGCCATGATTACCGTGTTTTGGTCTTGCCCTACATCCAGAGAATCGTCTTTACCAATCAAAGTTTGACGATTTTCGTCGATGTACAAATCTCGGTTGTTGGCTATTTTCTCGGATTCATTCGCGTTGTAAGTAACGTGAACATCTTCCTCAACTTGCTCCATAAAGGTTTGCTTAGTGATGGAGGTTTTATGCCCATCAATCACTTCTTTACGGTCACCTAAGATATTATTTTCTTGATTGTTGCCGACTTTTAACTCTTCATCATTACCGATATCTCGATAACGGTTATTGAGCACTTTGGTCTTCATGTCTTTCTGAGCACGGAAATGCACCTCTTCTTGGTCACTCTCATCCTCAAAGTACATTTCATTGTAACCTTCGGCCTTGTGGCTTTGGGTTCTAAACACGGTACGCGTTTTGTTCTCTGGTAATGGGTATGGCGGCGTGTGTAAACCGTTGTACACTGCGCCCGTCACTAACGGGCGGTCTGGGTCACCCTCTAGGAAGGTCACAATCACTTCATGCCCAATACGAGGTAGATAGACAGCTCCCCAGTTCGGGGCTGCCATTGATTGACTAACACGTAGCCAGCATGAACTATGCTCATCACTTTGCGCATAGCGGTCCCAATGGAACTGAACTTTGATGCGTCCATATTCATCGGTGTAGATTTCTTCACCCGCAGGACCAACTACAACCGCGGTTTGAGGACCATCAACGACAGGTGACGCCATTTTAGGTGCACGGAATGTTACGTTTCGTGGTAAGCAGACAAACTGATTGTGATAAGTCGTAGGCTCATCGCTCGATTCTTCTTCGTGTACACGAGGGTTAAAGCCTGTGTGCATCACCGTCAACATGAGGTAATCACGGTTGATGTTGGAACGAGGATGTTGGCTGATATCGAAGCTGTAACCTGCGGTGAGACGCATGATATCGCTCGCGGCCTCAATCTGATGGCTATCCACCGTGTATTCGGACATCCACTCTGTTGCACGCTGCTGACCTAATTCTGGCGTTGTGTAACGACCAAGATAGTCGTAGCGCTGCAAATCAAAGTTTGGGCCTTCATCGGCGCTTTTTCCTTGCGGAATTTTTGGCGTGAGATAGTTGTAATCGCCGTAGCTCACTAACCCAGTACGAGTTCGATGGATTTGCTCAAGGTCGAAAATATGTTCTCGGTCTGGCGTACCACCACCTTGGGCATGATAAATCACAGGTCCTAGGTAAGAAGCATTAGTGGGTGAACTGATGAGCTCTGGTATCGCATCGTTGCTATCGACGATGACCATAGTATGCCCAGCGTCACTGTGTTCGAAATAATACCAAAGCCCATGCTCTGCCATTAATCGCTGCACAAAGTGTTGGTCATTCTCACGGTATTGGAGAACGTACTCTTTCGCTTCATATTGCGCTGACAGCTCAAAGCGGTAATCGCTCATGCCTGCATCATCAAAAACCTGACGAATGATGTCGGGAGCCGCTTGCATCTGGAAGATACGACAATCTTGACGCTGAGTGAGAAACCAAAGGTGTGGAGCCAAGGTAATATGATAGCGCGAGAAGCGGCGACCAGAACCTAAATAGCGAAGCTCAGAGATACTGCCGTTAAACTGACGAGCCGCTCCCACACCTTGACCAAACAAGCTTAGGACACCCATTTTTCGACTTAAGGCATCAAACGTGATGGCATCATCGTCAGACAATACCGTTAGATTCATTTCAAAGGGGGAAGAGACTGTCTCTGTTATTCGAAAGCTTTCGACTTTAAATGCACCGGAGAAACCAGAAACATTAAAGGTGAAGTTTACATCATTAACCATACCATTCGGCTCTTATGACAACGAGGAAATAAGCGGAAAAGGGTTCACCGCCATACGCTAAATAGTCGAACTGTATCAAGCTCTAGAGCACTCATCACCGTGGTGATTTGACGGAAAATGTGAGCATTCAATAGTGTATTCGATTGAGTAGGTAGAGAGATAGGATGTTCCAATCTGAAAGTTCACACTTTGTATAGTGATATGAGCGGATTAAGGCCATCTCTAACAGTTCAGTTTTGTGATATTGGTAAGCAAAAATATTTGAGAGTGACACGATACTTTAAAGAAGTTGCCCTAGAAGAAGATAAAAATTTGAGCTCGTAACGAATTGTTTTATGGATTAATACTCATCATGATTTGCCTGCCAGTCAAACTGTGATTAAATGCGCTTTGGTGCATATTTAAGGGAAGATTAATGGCAAGGAAAAGTGATGGCATCATCTGGCATTTGATGGATGCACCGTGGTGGTTAAGTGTGATTTTATCGATAGGTGTGTATGTCGCCCTTTCATACGTATTACCAGAGCTTGCTGCCAGCAGTAACAACTTTGTTTTTAATGCTGTCGCCCCAAATCTTTCCATGTTCGCACCGTATTTTGCGTTGTTGTTTTTCATTCCCGCGCCGATTGCTTTTTTTAAACAATTTCAGAGAAGGCAGAGGTATCGGGCGACCACCTCACATATTCGCTCGAAACAAGCAACCACGCCATTCCACCAATTAAGCTGGCTAGAGTTTGAATCCTATGTCGGCGAGTACTTTAAGCATCAAGGTTATACCGTGAAGCAGTCTTTTTCACAAAAGCCTGACGGCGGCATTGATATTTGGTTGACGAAAGATGGTGAATTGAGCCTAGTACAATGTAAACACTGGAAGGCCAAGAAAGTTGGCATTCAGGTACTTCGAGAAATGTACGGTGTCATGATAGAGCACCACGCAAGCAAAATGATTATCGTCACGTCAGGAGACTTTACTTCGGAAGCCATTGCTTACGCGCAAGATAAACGCCTGTGGTTGGTCAATGGCTCAGAGCTGGTTCATATGATTGAGGATGGACGGAGCTTTGAAAATAAACCACCAAAGCCAACGAGCGACGTGAAACCGGTATCGAAAGTGTGCCCAAACTGTCAGTCTGTCCTTGTAAAACGAGTGGCGAAACGAGGAGTAAATAAAGGGAAGGCATTTTATGGTTGCACTTCGTTTCCAACGTGTCGATACACGATTGATTATTCAAAGCCTAATTAGCGATGCTGCTCCTAAAAGGCGTCTGATTAATGAGCGGTAATTGGCGTGTTTTGCTCAAAAACAAAAAAGGATAAAGACAGGCTGTGGGCGGCTTTTCACATCCTTGTACGTCCCTATAGCTGTACTCAATGCTCTCACTTTAACCCACAGCTCGAAAAGCCGCATCGCTAGTTTAAGAGGCTTCTAAAGCACCAACAAGTGGGGATTGTCATCATACTTTGAAGTTATAGCGAGTCTCCCAAAATAGAGATAGGCTACTGATAATTCGAGGGATAACATTTGTTATCTTGGTTTGGCTATCTTGTTACTTTCGGTGGTTTGCCGCAATACATTGCCAAATGTCGGGTAAGCGGTGACCTAGCCTTTGTAACGTCATCACAATTTGAGATTGGTGATGTTCATCCGTTGGTGCGCCATGACCAAAGCGCAACTCTTTACAGCGTTGAGCTTGTGCTAGATGGTCAAAATCAGCCGTCAACTCTAACAAGGCTTTTTCTACTTGCCGGTAGTTAAAGCAACCTATCGACAAGGTTTGCGCGATGATGCTCAGCCCTAAGTGCATCGACATCATTTTTTGCAGCTCGCGCTGAATATCGGCACTATCATCAATGCGGTACTGCTCGTAGAAGGGCACTAAGAGCGGATATATGTGTGATGGCTTTAGGTTTGACATTAGACGCTGGCGCACGACTAAGGACGAGGCGTTAGGATGGCGTTCTAAAATATGTTCGATGCGACGCTGTAATTGTGCATCATTGAGTCTTCCCATCTCTTCTCAACGTTCAGCATTCAGATAACGTCATTTTGCCATATTGCGTCTCAAGCTTGACCAAGTATTTTGAGAGTTGTGTCGTATAATGGGAGCATTCATCGTCATAACACAGCAATACCATCATGCCTTGTAAACCTATTGATAATAAACTCTTTCTAGAGCACCTCAATGCGCTTCTTTCACACACTCGTGATAGTCGAACCGCTACGCCGGATGTGTCCGCTCTTTTGCCATTTGTTCGAGATGTTGTGCTTGAGGAAGTCGTCATCCACTGTCGAGGCAATCAAGCGAAAGCCTCAAGAATACTAGGATTGAATCGAGGTACGCTACGCACCCACGTGCGTCGAATAAACAAACAAAACAACTATGGCGCTCAATGACGGCGCTTGAGTACCTCTACTGACCGCAGAACTAAACCACTCTTTGATTTTGAATTGGAATGCTTTATTGGGCAAACGGCACAGCTATTTTTTTTCGCTCTCTCAGATACGACAAAGCCACAGGCAGGACCTGTGGCTTTGTATAACAGCGACAGAATGTTTTTCATTCAATTTGAAGAGGGAACGCATTCTGTGTGCAGCGCTGGGCGTTTTATCACCACAATAGGGAGGGAAAACACCTAAGCTTATCAGATGTCCTCGGTGGGCTGCTTTGCAATTATGCCAAGTTCAAATCGATACCATTACTTCTGGCCAGATAGTAAATAGTAACTCAAAGAAAAAGCAGGAATACCCGAGGCTCTCGAGCATAGTCTAAAATTGAGCGTTGAAAATCGCAAGTTTACCAGATGTCAAAATGAAGATAGTTGACGGTATTTTCCCTAAAAGAGTCCTGAAATGAACTTCTAGCAGCAAGTCATCATAAGAATAAATTGTCCAACAGGTTGTTGGACAAATTCTCGTTCCCAATTATGCAAGAGGCTCTTGCATAATTACGAAACAAGTTGTTTCGTAAGTCACTTTTGCCCCAAAGAATGTTAGCAAAGTTGAAAGTACGAGTACTTGTTAAATGTTATTTCAACACATGGGTAAATGGACAGGCAAATCACAGAGCAATCCTGTAGGTAAGAATAGAGCCCTCACGTGAGGGCTCTTCAGTTATTTTACACTATAAGATTTAGTGTAATTATCGACCAAATCTTGACCGCGCAGCTTATATGCAGTCAATTTATCTCGTATAGCAGCAATATTATTGAATTCATCATTTGATGATATCGACTCAAAGAAACTTCTTGCGTTATTTCGCAACTCTTCCAGTTTTTCTTCGTCGATGATCCTAATTTCTGGTTTTGGGGATGATGCATATTCGAATGATGTAGAAGGGTGGATCATTATTGGTGTATGTGTGCTTGTAAAATCATAATTATCAAGAAACCATTGTGAAGATCCATTTAGCTGGTTGCAGTACCCTTTACTTATGTTTTCAGAGGTCGCCTCGTTTTTGCATTCGATAACTAGGTAGTGTTGTCTACCAATAGACCATAGATTGTCAGGTCCTTTATTATAAGAGACCTCAGGTCTTTGACTATTGAAACCTAACATTTTTGCTAAATCATCTATTGCTGCTTCGAATCTGTTCGCAGAATTAGGTTTGAAATGTAGATCTTCAATTATGGCGTTCGCAGCAACAATCATCTTGCTTTTTATAAGGAATTTACTTTGAAGATAACTAGAACACTGCTCTGCTTGTTCATGTGTTAAATTGTTGACTTTCTTGTAATCTAGTCCTGCTAGCGGTTTCAACAGCCTTTGATTTAAAGCATTTGCTGAAAGGAGTATTCTTTGAGCTGCTGATTCATCGTGAATATTTGTATATTCTGCGAGTATTTGCTTCAGATATCCTTGTAGAGCTGAATCTGTACACCCGTTAGCTGCTTGCTCAATAGTCTCACAAGCTTTTAGGGTATTTCCTCGTACTGCGTATAAATATGCTTCATACAGTGATAATTTTATGCTTTTTACACCAACTCTTTCTTCGTATGTCAGTGAAGCAAGTTGCCCTTTGCTTACTCCGACCCAGCTTGAATTTTGCAAAAAGCAATAATCCATCAATTGTTCAAGCTCTGTTGCAGGCTTACCTTTAACTTGTTCGGCAATTTTCTCTGAAAGCTCCATTTGTGATCTTGTTGCCGGTGAAAAATTCTCTATAGCATTTTCTGTGTAAATTGTACTCGTTAATCGCTTTCCAGTAAGCATGACTACGCAGTAGTCGTCGTTTGAACGAACGCCTCGACCCATACCTTGTTCAATCCGCTGGATTTTCTCAACATTGTCATAATTGCTAGACATCAACGCAGATTGCTTTACACGATCAATCAAATGTCTTGCGTCAGGCAAACCGTCAATGACCAAAAGCCTACAAGCATTTTGAGGTAAATCTATACCATCATATCTATTTGTTAAGACAACTAGCCCTACGTGCTGAGTCTTTAGACGTGATACTCCTTCACTTATGTTGCTAGAAGTCAAAGTTAGATCTGCGATGTTAGACCACTGCTGTGCTCGATATATGGACGGAGTAATTACAACGACATTGTGTTTTTTCGATACGCGACTGCATAGGTCTTTAATATCTTGGTCAGTTATTTGAGGATTAATTACTTGAGGTAGCAAGATCATACGGTCACCGACATCACCAGCAATGTCAGGTGTAATCGGATTGGATAGCTCATTGGGCATCACTCCGAAATGTGTTGATAGGATACTGTCATCTGCTAGCGTTGCTGTCATAAAGATCTTTCTTGATGCCTTTTCTAATGCAGGTATCACGGAAATAGGTATAAAGTGAGGGGATATCTCTATTCGACTAGAACTAAATACGCAGTTTGATAACAATAGGTGACTCTTAAGGAGTGGGTAAGAGAATTCGATACTTCGATCACTTTTTCCTTTTACTAGTATTTCAGTCACAGCAGATTGGTGTTTTTGCCAGCTCCAAAAAGGGACTTGCAAGAATGCACTTGGGTCGCCATTTATTATTTCATTGTACTTTGCTGTATTTTGGGAACTCAATGCACTAGCAAATGTACTTAGTAACTCGGTATAAATAGGAGATGATTGTGGTATAGACATCGTAAATTGTTGATCTACCGTGTCTAAGCATGCATGAGCATCATCTATGATGATACTTCCAATAGGTATTTTGATACCGTCGTCATCCACTCCAAAGACAGAACGCCCATTTACTAACTTGTGGATGTTAACTATAAGTATACTTTTTCCTGAAAGGTACCTCGGATCGTGTGGGTCTTCTGTTATTTCAATTCCTATTTCTCTGGCTTCTGAAACAACTTGTGCAACGAGGTAGTTATCAGGAACGACGTAAACAGCAGGCCCCTTTTTTTCGTTTAAACAACTTTTTAAAATGAGAAGCCCTACTGCCGTTTTTCCACCACCAGTATTCATTTTGACTACTAAATTATTAGTATCCTTCCTCTCGTACCATTTAGCCCAAACTTGACTCTGAACATCTCTTGGGTATTGGAATTTGCCGCTAATCTTAGGCAAGGCTTGGAAGATTTCTCTTGGAATGTAGGAGCTATCGACAGGGTTAGTGCCCCCTAATTGGCTAAAATCTAACATGTTATGTCCTTAGTATTATTCAATCTGTGATTAAGCAACATAATACATAACGGTTCTCTTTTTTTCTTGCCCTAGTTCACGAGGGGCGGTAATTTGTGTTATAGAATTCCAATAAGTTAGGCATGTGAGCGTTCTTATCCAACGGAAAGTAGTTGTCTTACGTTATCACTGTTCTAATGGATTATATGTTTGACAATTTTTGGACTGTGTTAGGAATACTGCAGAAGTGACCCTAGGCGGCGTAGATACCGATCACTTGTCTTCAAAAACCATGGAATGTAAGAACATCAAAGGCTTGTACTTCATCGGTGAAGTGATGGACGTAACCGGCTGGTTAGGTGGCTATAACTTCCAATGGTGCTGGTCGAGCGGCTTTGTTGCAGGTCAGTGGGTGTAACTTGCTAAGTAAAAGAATTGAAAAAGACCGAGCCAGTGCTCGGTCTTTTTTTATTTAAATAACTTCTCGGCGCGAACTGGGGCGCTAAAGCGGAAGCCTTGTCCGTAGATACAGCCGCGCTCGAATAGGTATTGAGCTTGCTCGTCGGTTTCGATGCCTTCGGCAACTACTTTCAATGACAGGGTTTGTCCCATGGCTATGATGGCGTTCACGATCGCATTGCTGTCGGTGTTGCTTGGAACATCGCTGACGAAAGAGCGGTCGATCTTCAACTTATTGATTGGCAGACCTTTGAGGTAAGACAGTGACGAGTAGCCGGTACCAAAGTCATCAAGGGAAATCTCAATGCCGAGCTCGCGCAGCAAGTTGAGTGATGCGATGGCTTGTTGTGGGTCGATCAGTAGGAAGCTTTCGGTGATTTCCAGCTCTAGACGGTGCGCCGGGAATCCGGTCTCTTTGAGAATCACCCCAAGTTTGCTGATGAAGTCCGATTGTTGTAGCTGAAGAGCCGATACGTTCACCGCGAGCTTGCCAAATTCAATGCCGTTATCCAGCCATGCGCGACCTTGCAAGCAAGCTTGCTCCAAGACCCATTTACCAATGCTTTGAATCAAGCCAGTTTTCTCTGCAATCGGGATAAAGTCCGCTGGAGAAATTATTCCAAGATCAGGGTGTTGCCAGCGTAGCAGGGCTTCTACGCCCACCAGTTCATTGGCGTTTAAGTTGTATTGCGGTTGGTAAGCTAAATGAAGTTGGTTCTTCTCAATCGCTTCATGCAGAGCAGACTGCATACGCACGTGAGACACGGATTTATCGGTCAAATCCGGTGAGTAGAACGCATAGCCGTTGCGACCATTTTTCTTCGCCAAGTACATGGCAGTATCGGCATTCTTGAGCAGGGTTTCGCTGTCTTGTCCGTCTTGAGGATAGCGTGCCACGCCCACGCTGGTGGAAATACGTAAAGATTCGTTCTTGCTGACTTCAAAAGGACGGTTGAACAGGCTGAGTATGTCTTCAATGGTGTCGATTAGCTGCGAATCCGATTCGATATTCGGCAATATGATGACAAACTCATCGCCGCCAATGCGTGCCACATGAGCACGTAAATGCAACACATCTTGCAGACGTTCAGCGAGTTTAGTCAGCAGTTGGTCACCACAGAAGTGTCCCATGCTGTCGTTGATGTGCTTGAAGTGGTCGATATCGAGGAACAGAGTCGCAAACGCGTGTTGATGCTTCTGACCGTTCTCAATGTGCTGTTCTAGCAAGCTGATCAAATGAGTACGGTTAGGAAGGTTGGTCAATGGATCGTAAAACGCCATGCGTTGCAGCTTTTCTTCGTGCGCTTTACGTACCGAGATGTCTTCGAACACACAGATGTAGTTGATCAGGTGGTTCTTATCGTCCATTACCGCACTGATGGTGGCGAGCTGCGGGTAAATGCTGCCATCTTTTTTGCGGTTGATGAATTCGCCTTTCCACTGACCTTTGCTTTCTAGCTGACGCCACAACTGCTGATAAAACTCGTGGTCGTGATGCCCAGAACGCAAGATATTTGGGTTCTTACCGATCACTTCTTCTGCTGCGTAACCAGTGATGTGGGTGAAGGCGCTGTTTACGTCAAGAATGTTGGCTTTGCGGTCGGTGATCACCATCCCTTCATGGGAGTTATCGAAGATTTTGGACGCCAATGACAACTGAGTCTCCACCATTTTTCGGCGAGTGACGTTGCGTGTCATACCCAAAATACCAATCAGCTCTCCGGTTTGATTGCGGATTGGCGATTTGATGGTTTCCAGCCAAGTCGGATTGTTGTTGTCATCAATGAGAGTGCACTCTTCAACCGTATTTTGGCTGCCCGTAGCGATTACCAACTGGTCGGTATCAATGAACTTCTTCGCTCGACGGCTGCTGAATAACTCGAAATCATTCTTGCCGACAATTTCACTGCCCGTCATTTGCCAAGAGTCTTCAACGCTGCGGTTGGTCATCGCGTAGCGACCATCGGTGCTTTTTATCCACGTGTGGTCTTCTAAGCAATCAATGAATTCTTGCAGGGATGGCAGTAAGTCGGGCAATTGAACATCGTGACGCTGCTGCTCTTTATGGTAAGTCTGAGCAACATCAAAGCCGACGCGTCCTGCCAACGCGCTTAACCATCCAGAAATGACAGTATCTTGCTCGGTTGGATGAACCAATGCGAATGCAGCAAACAGCTCACCGCTCGGCAACCATATCGGGCAGTAACTCAAGGTTTGGTTTTGAAAGGGCGTTTGTTCAACAACAAGCTGAGGGTAGATAAAGTGTTCAGTGGCGGGTTCGAGAATCGCGACGACTTCACGATGATGTTGCGGCGATGTCGCCACCTCACTCAAGCGCCATTGGCGAGTGTAGCTGAAAGTATAAAGCTGACCGTGCGCCTGTGTGGCATCACAGCATTGTTGAAGAGCCTGTTTCCAGTCTGTCATCAATGCAGGGGAGATAGCGAAGCGAAACATAATTAATAAAGCATCCTGAAACGCCCTTGGAATAGTATGGTGAACATCTGACTCAGCGTTCATATCGGGCTTTGGCTATATCGTATCCAAAGCCCGAACAAATCCAAGCAAGGAACACTTCATTAATCGAGTAAACTGTTAGCTAGCTCTCTTTTTTATAAATCGTGTCTCATTTTTGCAATAGTTTCGGACATTATTATTGAGCGGTATTCGTCTGTTTTTGTTTTTTGCCGAACTTCACTTGTTGAATCACCAAGCCGCTGATGATCAGCACTAAGCCAATCAAAGTGGATGGGTGAATCTCTTCACCAATGATGGTCGCAAGCAGCATGAGGGAGATGAATGGTGAAGCGAAAATCAGGTTGCTGATGCGTGCGGTGTTCTCGGTGAGTTTGAGTGCCGTTAGCCACAACACGAAGGTTACGCCCATCTCAAACAGGCCAACATAAGTCACTGCCGCCCAACCTTTCACGGTGATTTGGCTCCAGTCTGCGCCTTCATAAATGCTTAGGCCAATCGCAAACGGAATCGCAACCAGAAAGCCCAATAGCACGCCCACCACAGGATCGGCTTTGTTTTTGGTGTTGAGAATCCAGTAGCTTGCCCAAAGTAATGTTGAAAGTAGTGCTAATCCCACACCAAGCGGACTTTCGAATTCCATTCCTAACACGTTACCTTTGGTGGCAATCACGATGACGCCCAAATAACTAAAACCACAAGCAATCCAGTCTTTATTGCGGATCTTCTGACCCAAGAAAACAGCCGCCATCAAGGTGAGCGTGATCGCCCAACTGTAGTTGATCGCCTGCGCTTGGGAGGCCGGCAATAAGTCGTATGCTTTAAACAAGATGAGGTAGTACGCCAGTGGGTTAATCAATCCGAGCAGCAAGTAGTACCAAGGATTGGCAAGAAACGTTGAGCTGAGCTGATTCAGCTTGCCCTGCACGCCACATACCACGATAAGTGCTATGGCCGAGACAATACTCGCCATGGTCAGCATCTGAATCGGTGAGAATTCCGCCAAAGTCAATTTAAATGCGGTCGCTACTGTTGACCAAAGTAATACCGCTGATAGCCCAAATCCTAGGGCGCGACGCTCGTTCATGATGCCTCTGTGTGATGATGTACCGCTCATCGCTGTTGGTTTGAGCAGGTGTGAGTATGTTGTACGGAGCGCCTAGTGTATGCGAGGATTTTTCATCCAACAAACTGGACATTTATCCAGTATGTAAATACCATTATTAAAGATAAAAAACACAGGCTAACTCGCTATTATGCAATGGATTCTTGAGCATCAATCTCTCATTCTGTCTTCTCTTTTTACCGCGACCATCAGCGGTGTTGCAGTGGGTTGGTGGGTTAAACAATGCTTTGCCACGCAAACTCAATTGCTCGAACAACAGCTCTCCTCTGAAAAACAGCTTCATCAACAACAACTTGAACAAGTTAAGCAAAGCCTCGCCGAAGCACGGCAAGAATTGGATGAGCTTGATGACGAGCGCGATAAAGCGGCATTCGAGGTGCGCCAAACTCACGGTAAATTGATGGCGGCGATGGAAAAACTGCGCTATTTCGAAGCAGTGAAGCAAGAGCGTCAGCAGTATTTTGATGAGCTAGGGCAGATGCGAGAGCACAAATCGCGTCTTGAAACCCAACTTGGTGAGCAACAAGCACGCCACGAGCAAATCAATCAAGCTAATGCCGAAAAGCTGCAAATTCTTGAGCAAGCAGAAGTGCGTTTGAAGCAGCAATTTGAACACCTAGCGAATCAATTGTTTGAAGAGAAAACCGCCAAAGTCGATATGCAAAACCGTCAGAGCTTGGAAGGTTTGCTGTCTCCACTTAAAGAGCAGCTGGAAGGGTTCAAAAAACAAGTTAACGACAGTTTTAGCCAAGAAGCCAAAGAGCGTCACACCTTGGTGCATGAGTTGAAGAACCTGCAACGCTTGAACGAGCACATGACCCGAGAAGCGGTCAATCTGACTCAAGCTTTGAAAGGTGACAACAAGCAACAGGGCAACTGGGGTGAAGTGGTGCTGGCTCGTGTATTGGCAGAATCTGGTTTGCGTGAAGGGCACGAGTACCAAACTCAGGTGAGCTTGCAAAACGAAGCGGGCAAACGCTATCAACCTGATGTGATTGTTCACTTACCGCAAAACAAGCAAGTGGTGGTCGATTCGAAAATGGCGCTGGTGGCTTACGAGCGCTACTTCAACGCAGAGAACGACATTCAACGAGAGCAGGCGCTGAGCGATCACCTAGCCGCGCTGCGCGCCCACATCAAAGGCTTGAGCCTTAAGGATTACCACCAGTTAAAAGGCATCCAGAGCTTAGATTATGTGTTGATGTTTATTCCGGTGGAGCCTGCATTCCAAGTTGCGATTCAAGCCGACCCAAGCTTGGTTAAAGATGCGATGGAACAAAACATTATTTTGGTCAGCCCTACCACTTTGCTGGTGGCGCTACGTACGATAGATAATTTGTGGCGTAACGAGCGTCAAAACGAAAACGCCCAATTGATCGCGGAACGTGCGGCGAAGCTGTACGACAAACTACGCTTGTTCATTGATGACATGGAAGGGCTGGGCGGCGCATTAGATAAAGCCAACCAAACGTACCAAGGGGCGATGAATAAACTGGCAACAGGGCGTGGCAACGTGATTCGTCAGGCGGAAAGCTTCAAGCAACTAGGAGTGGAAGTAAAACGTCCAATCTCGCCAGATCTCGCCCAGTTGGCGCAGACAGAGTCATTTTCGGAAAATGCTTCTTTAGTAGAAAGACATCCGGCTGAGGATAAAGTAAACTAATCGCCCGCAGTACAGTGGGCGACCCTATTTGTTATCAACCGCCCCGTAGTGAGAAAGTGCTGCCCAAGAGGAATCAGAATGACGGACACAAGTGTGCAATCAAATACAGCGTTAGATAACGACACTACCCACTTTGGTTTTACCACAGTGGCAAAAGACGAAAAAGTGACCAAAGTTGCCGAAGTTTTCCACTCAGTGGCAGCAAAATACGACATCATGAATGACTTGATGTCAGGTGGCGTTCATCGCCTTTGGAAGCGTTTTACTATTGATTGCAGTGGCGCTCGTCCGGGACAACGTGTTCTTGACCTAGGTGGTGGTACTGGCGACCTGACGGCGAAGTTTTCGCGCATTGTTGGCGACCAAGGTCACGTGATCCTAGCGGACATCAACAACTCAATGCTAAATGTCGGTCGTGACAAACTGCGCGACAACGGCATTGTGGGTAACGTGCATTACGTTCAAGCGAACGCAGAAGAACTGCCATTCCCAGATGATTACTTCGACGTGATCACGATTAGCTTCTGTCTACGTAACGTCACCGATAAAGACAAAGCGCTGCGCTCTATGTTCCGCGTATTGAAGCCAGGTGGTCGTTTGTTGGTGCTTGAGTTCTCAAAACCAATCCTAGACCCACTATCAAGAGTGTACGACGCGTACTCATTCCACCTATTGCCAAAAATGGGTGAACTAGTGGCGAATGACGCAGACAGCTACCGTTACCTAGCAGAATCTATCCGCATGCACCCAGATCAAGACACGCTGGAAGGCATGATGAAAGAAGCGGGCTTCGAAAACACCAAATACTACAACCTAACGGGCGGTATTGTGGCGCTGCACCGCGGCTACAAATTCTAAGGATAAGCGGTATGCCATTTGAACCTCTTATCACTGCCGTTATTGAAACGACACTAAATACGCTGATTAAAGACGATCCTGAATTGGGTCGTCGTTTGTCACGTCTTAAAGGTCAGGTGATTCAAATTCATCTGAAAGAAATCAATAAGACACTGACGTTCATCTTCAGCCAGCAAATCGATGTTTTGGGCAACTACGAAGGTCAGCCAGATTGTTATCTGTCACTGAATCTAAGCGTCCTGCCTGAGTTGCGCGATCAAGCCAACATCACTCGCCTTATCAAGCAAGACAAACTTGAGCTTGAAGGTGACATTCAATTGGCACAGAAATTCTCTCAATTGATGGTGGATTGCAAACCTGATATCGAAGAGTGGCTGTCTCGCGTGACGGGTGATGTTGTGGCACATACTTTTGTGCAAGGCACCAAAAACGTCGGCGGTTTCTTTGCTTCTCAAGCAGAAAAACACCAGCGCCATCTTGCTCAAGTGGTAACAGAAGAGTGGAAACTGGCGCCAGCACCGCTAGAAATTGCCCACTTCTGTGACCAAGTGGATGACGTTCGTAGCCAAGCCTCTCGCGTTGAAGCGCGCCTAAACGCATTACTAAACAAATTCGACTCGGATAAGCCTGCGCTGGAGAACTCATGACGCCAGCAGAAATAAAGCGCTTATACCACATCATTAAAGTTCAGCTGGAATACGGCTTGGATGAGTTGTTGCCCGATCATCAACTGACCAAAGCGCCGCTTTTGATGCGCAAAAGCCTATTCTGGATGAAGAACAAGCACCCAGAAAAACCGCTGGGTGAACGCCTTCGTCTCGCTCTACAAGAACTTGGTCCAGTTTGGATTAAGTTCGGTCAGATGATGTCGACTCGCCGTGACCTTTTCCCACCGCATATCGCTGATCCTCTTGCACTTTTGCAAGACCAAGTTGCGCCATTTGATGGGCAGTTAGCGAAAGAACAAATGGAACTCGCTCTGGGCGGTCCATTAGAAAACTGGTTTACTGAATTTGATATCAAACCGTTAGCGTCTGCGTCGATTGCTCAGGTGCATACGGCGCGATTAAAAGACACTAACCAAGAAGTGGTATTAAAGGTCATCCGTCCAGATATTCGTCCGGTCATTGATTCAGATCTAAAACTGATGCACCGAATGGCGCGTATAGTCGCCGGAGCGATGCCTGAAGCACGTCGTTTGAAACCAGTTGAAGTAGTTCGCGAGTACGAAAAAACCTTACTTGATGAACTCGATTTGCGTCGTGAAGCGGCGAATGCGATTCAACTGCGTCGCAACTTCGAAGGCAGTGAAGAGCTTTACGTACCAGAAGTTTTTCCTGACTTTAGTAATGAAACTGTCATGGTTTCTGAGCGAATATATGGCATCCAAGTCTCTGATATTGAAGGCTTGGAAGCGAATGGCACCAATATGAAATTGCTCGCGGAACGCGGTGTGAGTGTGTTCTTCACTCAGGTGTTCCGAGACAGCTTTTTCCATGCCGACATGCACCCGGGCAACGTGTTCGTTAAACCGGAGCATCCAGAGAATCCGATGTGGATTGGGCTGGATTGCGGGATCGTTGGTACACTTAATAGTGAAGACAAACGCTATCTGGCGGAAAACTTCCTCGCTTTCTTCAATCGTGACTACCGCCGCGTAGCGGAATTGCACGTTGATTCGGGGTGGGTACCTGCCGATACCAATGTCGATGAATTTGAATTTGCGATTCGCATTGTGTGTGAGCCAATCTTTGCTAAACCACTGTGTGAAATCTCTTTTGGCCACGTATTGTTGAACCTGTTCAACACTGCGCGTCGATTCAATATGGAAGTGCAGCCGCAGCTTGTATTGCTACAAAAAACGCTGTTGTACGTCGAAGGACTGGGTCGCCAGTTGTACCCGCAACTTGATTTGTGGGAGACCGCGAAACCGTTCCTTGAAGAATGGATGATGAACCAAGTCGGTCCACAAGCTTTAGTGAATGCCATTAAAGACCGTGCGCCGTTTTGGGCAGAGAAGTTACCGGAACTGCCGGAGCTGCTTTACGATAGCCTTAAACAAGGTAAAGCCATGAATCAACGCATGGATCAGCTTTATCAAGGTTACCGTCACAGCAAGCGTCAGCAGGCGACAGGAAAGTTTTTATTTGGCGTTGGAGCCACTTTAGTCGTATGCTCGGCAATATTGGTGGATAACGCTTATGAGCAGCTATCGATCGCTAGCGGTATCGCAGGGGTCACATTTTGGTTGCTTAGTTGGCGAGCTTATCGTCGATAGACGTTAAACTCTTGAAATAATTTTGTTTAAAGACCCGAGGTAAAAAGAATGGGTGGTATCAGTGTTTGGCAACTTCTAATCATTGCTGTAATTGTTGTATTGCTATTCGGAACTAAGAAACTACGCGGTATCGGTGGCGATCTGGGTGGTGCCGTTAAGGGCTTCAAAAAAGCAATGAGCGAAGATGAGCCTGCGAAGAAAGACGACAAAGACGCAGACTTCGAGCCAAAAAGCCTAGAAGAGCAGCAAAAGAAAGAAGCAGCTCCTGAATCGAAAAAAGACAAAGAGCAGGCGTAAAACGTGTTTGATATCGGTTTTTGGGAACTGGTATTAATATCTGTTGTTGGTCTGGTTGTTCTTGGTCCAGAGCGTTTGCCACATGCCATCCGCAGTGTCTCTCGTTTTGTCGGAGCAGCGAAGAGTATGGCAAATAGCGTCAAAGACGAGTTGTCACACGAGCTGAAAGTTCAAGAACTGCAAGAAAACTTGCGCAAAGCTGAGCAAATGGGGATGGATGATCTGTCTCCTGAGCTGAAGTCTTCGGTCGAAGAGTTGAAGAAAGCGGCGCAATCTGTAAACCGCCCTTACGCGGAACCAACCAAATCAGAAGCGGAGCCTAAACAAGAGGCACCTGCGACTGAAACCGTTGAGAAAGCGGAAGAGATTAAGGTTACAGCGGCAGATAAGAAAGCCGAATAGTCTCATTAGGAGGAGCTACTAGTGATTGGTAGCTCCTTTTTGATCAGGTTTTAAAAAAGAGGTTTGCCATGTCTACCGTCGAGCAGACACAACCTTTAATTAGTCATTTATTAGAACTTCGCAACCGACTGCTTAAAGCCATTGCTGCAGTATTGGTGGTGTTTGTTGGACTAATTTACTTCTCTAACCACATTTATGAGTTTGTTTCAGCGCCTTTGGTAGAACGCCTACCTGAAGGTGCAACGATGATCGCAACTGATGTGGCTTCACCGTTTTTCACGCCTTTGAAGCTAACCTTGATTGCTTCGGTGTTTATTGCGGTGCCGTTTATCTTGTACCAAGTATGGGCCTTTGTAGCGCCAGGTTTGTATAAGCATGAACGTCGATTGATCATGCCATTGCTGTTCTCTAGCTCATTGTTGTTCTACTGCGGTGTGGCGTTTGCTTACTTCGTGGTATTCCCACTGGTGTTTGGCTTCTTTACCGCTATCTCTCTTGGTGGGGTAGAGTTCGCAACCGACATCTCAAGTTACCTCGACTTTGTACTGGCGCTGTTTATGGCGTTTGGTATTGCGTTTGAAGTACCTGTGGCGATCATCTTGCTATGTTGGACCGGCGCGACCACACCACAAGATCTGAAAGAGAAGCGTCCATACATCATCGTGTGTGCGTTTATTGTCGGTATGTTACTCACGCCGCCGGATATGATCTCGCAAACTCTACTGGCAATCCCGATGTGTTTGCTGTTTGAGGTGGGTTTGTTCTTCGCTCGTTTCTACACACGTAAAGATGAAGAAGAAGAGACGGAAGCTGAAGAGTAACCTTTGCTTCGTACTATAGAAAAGCGGCTTTGTTGTAGCCGCTTTTTTTGTATTTTCAAAACCTAGCCAAGTTATCTCACGCGCTTTATGTATCCGCATCGTGAGCAAACATACACCTCTTTAATCCTCAATAATTTCTCCCAAAGCCTGCGTTGACGACGTTGTAAGTAACCCCCATGTTTGCACATACATATCCCTATTTTTATTGTTGTTTATTTGGGAAACTTTATGTGATGTTAGTTCCAATGTTAAATGGGGCTTCTATATGCGATTCAGTAGGTTATCTACCAAATCAATACGGTCACATTTAACAGAATAAAGTTCCAATTAGTTGGGGTGGAAGTGTGGTGCACGTTTTAAACGAGTTTAAAGGTTGTTAGGTGGAGTGAGTTTGACTGTGTAACGACTTGTAATTATTGAAGGTGTGAGATAGCGGGAAAGGCGACCCATGAAGAGCCGCCTTATTGCGGTTGGATTGGACTGAGCCAATTATCTCAGCTTAAGGACATGCCCACATTTAGAGCAGACATATACTTCCTTAATGCCTAAGATTTTTTCTAGAAAAGTTCGTTGCCGACGTTTTAGGTAGATTCCATGTTCACACATTATATGACTTCCATATTCATTTTTATGAGTATGCGTGAGCAAGTATAGGTAAAGATTTTGTCTTGTTTACGAGACTGAGGAATTTGTTAAGACTCTCTCTTAACGTATGCGATATTCATTATATTTTTGTGTAAGTGTCTTGTTTGTCACTAATTTACATAACAATTCTGAACCATTGTCTCGTTGTTACTTCACTTTAATGATATATCCGCATTTAGTGCACACGTAGAGCTCTTTGATGCCCATAAGCTTTTGCAGTAGGGTGCGTTTTTGACGTTTTAAGTAAATACCATGTTGGCAAGTATTCATTGATTGCCCACCTTGTCGAATGTGTGGGCAATATTTTAAGAAGGGCAGGAGTTACATCTCAATAGCACGTTATTTATACTTTCAAATATAATGCTATGAAATATAAGAGAATGTTTGATTGTAACTTATATAAGTGCAGATCTTAGTCTAAGTTAAACAGCGCTTCTGCGTTTTTGGTCGTCAGAGCGTCAATCGCTTCAAGGCTTTCCTCGCGCAGTTCGGCCACTCGCGCCGCCACTAGAGAAGTGTAAGCTGGTTCGTTACGTTTCCCACGATGCGGTACTGGCGCAAGGTAAGGGCAATCTGTTTCTAGAATCACCCAATTCATGTCCAGATGTGGGATAACCTTATCCATACCACCATTTTTAAATGTTGATACGCCGCCTAGGCCTAAGTGGAAGCCTAGCTCATTGATTGCTTGTGCTTCTTCTACGCTGCCACCAAAACAGTGGAATACACCACGCAAGTTGCCGTCTTGTTCTTGACGAAGTAAAGTCAGCGTTTCTTCAATTGAGTCACGTGTGTGGATAACGACAGGTAAATTCATCTCTTTCGCCCAGTTTAACTGAGTCACAAACGCCATCTCTTGTTCTGCGCGGAAAGTTTTATCCCAGTACAGATCGATACCGATTTCACCCACTGCAATGAAGTTATGCTTTTCAAACCAGCCGCGGATGATTTCCAGTGTTTGCTCGACATTGCCATCGACATAACACGGATGCAGACCCATCATCGAACGACAAACCTCAGGATAAGCCGCCTCGGTTTTTAGCATCGGCTCAATAGACTCAAGAGCGATGTTCGGCAGCAGGATTCTATCAATGCCTTGTTCTAAAGCGCGCTTCACTACCTCGTCGCGGTCATTATCAAATTCGCTAGCGTAAATATGAGCGTGAGTATCGATCATGGTTGGTCTCTATGGTTCATCGGTGTATGGAATTAGTGAGAAGTATACTTGAGTGTGAGTGCGGGGTCATTTTCGGTTTTTTTCATGCCGTTTTTCCATATTGCTGCTCGCAAGGTGCATCAAGAGTGATATGATTTTGCCACCAGATGATTTGATCATCGTAACCTTCCAGACAAGGAGAAAGTGGTGTCTGTATCAATTCAAGGTCCATTCCCTGCACGCCGTATGCGTCGTATGCGTAAGCACGATTTTAGTCGTCGTCTGATGGCTGAAAACCAAGTTTCAGTAAACGATTTGATTTACCCAATGTTCATTCTGATGGGTAAAGATCGTCGTGAAAGTGTTGAATCGATGCCGGGTGTAGAACGTTTGTCGATTGATTTAATGCTAGAAGAAGCACAATACCTAGCAAACCTAGGCGTACCAGCAATCGCGCTTTTCCCTGTCGTAAACCAAGACGCTAAAAGCTTATGTGCTGCTGAAGCATACAACCCAGAAGGTTTGGTTCAGCGCGCAGTGCGTGCATTAAAAGAGCACGTGCCTCAAATCGGTGTGATCACAGATGTGGCACTCGACCCGTTCACTACTCACGGCCAAGACGGCATCATCGATGAAGATGGCTACGTGATGAATGATGAGACAACCGAAGTTCTCGTAAAACAAGCGCTTTCTCACGCAGAAGCAGGCGCTGACGTGGTTGCACCATCAGACATGATGGATGGTCGTATCGGTAAAATCCGTGAAGCACTAGAAGAAGCGGGTCACATCCATACTCAAATCATGGCTTACTCTGCGAAGTACGCATCAAACTACTACGGTCCATTCCGTGATGCAGTTGGTTCATCAGCGAACCTAAAAGGTGGCAACAAGAAAAACTACCAAATGGACCCTGCGAACACGGATGAAGCGCTACATGAAGTGGCTCTTGATATCAATGAAGGCGCGGACATGGTGATGGTTAAACCAGGTATGCCTTACCTTGATGTGGTTCGCCGTGTTAAGACTGAGCTTCAAGTTCCAACGTTCGCTTACCAAGTTTCTGGTGAGTACGCGATGCATAAAGCAGCCATCATGAATGGTTGGCTAAAAGAGCGCGAGACCGTGATGGAATCTCTGCTTTGCTTCAAACGTGCAGGCGCGGATGGCATCCTGACTTACTTCGCGAAAGATGTCGCAGAGTGGTTAGCGGAAGAAAACGCACAAGCTGCAGAGCACCTAGTAAAGACTCAAGAAGCGACAGACGAGTAATTATCGCTTAATGAGAAAAGCCAGACCGACAATTGTTGTCGGTCTGAATATACCCAAGTAACCTCAAGACGGAATACACACGGCTTGAAGTTACTTGGGTATATTTATTTCTGGAGAGTAAGACAATGACAATGCTGATTCGTGAAGGCACGCTGGAAGAAGCGATCCAAGTGGTGGCTCGTGTTACTGAGTTTGCACGTGGTGAGACGGTTGAATCGATGGCGGAGCGCCTTGGAGAGAATAAGAGTCTAATCTTAGTGGCTGAGAAAGCTGGGGCGATCCTTGGTTTTAAAATTGGCTACGAATTAGATGATTACACCTTCTACAGCTGGTTTGGTGGCGTGGCCCCAGAAGCGCGCAATGAAGGTGTGGCGCAGATGTTATTGGAAGCACAAGAAGATTGGGTCGCTGAGCAAGGCTACAAAACGTTAAAAGTGAAATCTCGTAACCAATTTCCAGCCATGCTTCGCTTGTTGCTAAGAAATGAGTACATCATTGAAAAATTTGAAGAAAAACCGAACCTACGTGAGTCTCGTGTGCACTTCATTAAGGCACTATAAAAAATAAATGAGATTTTTTCTCATTTAGGTGTTGACTGTTAAATGAGAATCATTATTATTAAACCCGTCTTAGGGAATGAGGAAAGTTCACAAGGACGTTGAATTGCTAATTAACTGCGGTTTATTAACTGAGTGTTGAGAAGGTAATGAAACATTTTCCCCAGAACTTGCACGAATTCTTTTTGACACGACATTGCTCACATTGCTTCCAGTGTAATTTATAGCTTCTTGGTAAAGCTGCCATACAAATGGAAATAGCTTCACCACTTCTGCTAGGCGACCCAATTGGGTCGCTTTTTTCTTTTCTGAGATTTCTAATTGACGCCTCTCTTGGCAACTTTTCCACATGTCATGATCATTTCAGGATCGTTGATCTTCTCACCTGTTGGTATTTATTTTCTTTAGTAACAGTATCTTATGTTTGTTGTTTGAAGGTTTTATTTCCGTTGGATAACCAGTGGATAATTTCTATAAACAGAGTTATCCACAAGAAGGTAAAAATTTCGTGAATAACATCGGAAAATTTCCGCGACCTCGATCGAGCGAACAAGATAGATTCGGATCAGCAGTCATGGCATTCTAAGCAGATCTATTAAGTACTGATTTGGATACAGACAATTATGGCAAGTATTCCTGAAAATCCGTTGATTCTGATCGACGGCTCTTCTTACCTATATCGCGCTTTTCACGCTTACCCAGGCACGATGAGTAACGGTGAAATTCCAACTAACGCAGTTTACGGTGTAGTGAACATGTTACGCAGCATGATGCGTCAGTTTGCTTCTGATCGTATCGCAGTGGTTTTCGATGCGAAGGGTAAAAC
Source organism: Vibrio sp. K4 (assembly GCF_051122595.1). Taxonomy (NCBI): domain Bacteria; kingdom Pseudomonadati; phylum Pseudomonadota; class Gammaproteobacteria; order Vibrionales; family Vibrionaceae; genus Vibrio; species Vibrio sp. K4. The sequence continues at coordinate 3,232,241 of NZ_CP178577.1, read as the reverse complement.
CTTCCGTGACGATATGTACCCGGAATACAAAGCGAATCGTCCACCAATGCCGGACGATCTTCGTTGCCAGATTGAACCTCTGCATAACGTTATTCGTGCGATGGGTCTGCCATTGATCTGTATTCCAGGCGTAGAAGCTGATGACGTGATTGGTACTCTGGCTTATCAAGCATCGCAACAAGGCATGCCTGTTTTGATCAGTACTGGCGATAAAGATATGGCGCAGTTGGTGGATGATAACGTTACGTTGATCAACACCATGACCAACGTCGTGATGGATCGTGAAGGTGTGGTTGAGAAGTTTGGTATCCCACCAGAATTGATCATCGACTACCTAGCGTTGATGGGCGATAAAGTCGATAACATTCCTGGCGTTCCGGGTGTGGGTGATAAAACGGCAACGGCTTTGCTACAAGGCATTGGCGGCCTGACAAAGCTGTATGAAAACCTCGACGATATCGCAGCGCTTGGCTTCCGTGGTTCAAAAACCATGGCTAAGAAGCTAGTCGACAACAAAGACAACGCAATGCTGTCTTACGAGCTAGCGACCATCAAGCTGGATGTGGAACTGGAAGAGACGCCAGAGTCATTGCTAAAAGCAGAACCAAGCACAGATGAGCTGATCAAACTGTACGGTCAGTTGACGTTTAAGTCTTGGTTGAACGAGCTATTAGAAGGCGGCACAGGTGTAGTTGAAGCGGATGAATCAACTGGCGCAGCGCGTGGAGGTTCTGCTTCATCTAAAGCAGATATGGACACCTCAGCAGTAAAAATCGACCGTAGCCAATACGAAACCATCCTAGATGAAACTTCATTTAATGCTTGGTTAGACAAACTAAAAGCGTCTGAATTATTTGCGTTTGATACCGAAACTGACAGCCTAGATTACATGGTGGCAAACTTGGTTGGTTTGTCATTTGCAACTGATGAAGGCATTGCGGCGTATGTACCAGTGGCTCATGACTACCTAGATGCGCCTCAGCAGCTGGATCGTGATTGGGTGCTAGAACAGCTTAAACCGATTCTTGAAGATGATGCTCAGGCTAAAGTCGGTCAAAACCTAAAATACGATGCGTCTGTGCTGGCTCGCTACGGTATCGAGATGAAAGGCATCAAGCACGACACCATGTTAGCGTCTTACGTGTACAACAGTGTAGGCGGCAAGCACGATATGGACAGCTTGGCACTGCGCTTCCTACAGCACAGCTGCATTTCATTCGAGCAAATCGCAGGTAAAGGTAAAAACCAACTGACCTTCAACCAAATCGAACTGGATGAAGCTTCACCATATGCTGCAGAAGATGCAGACGTGACACTTCGTCTACATAACCGTTTGTTTGCCAACATCGAACAAGATGAAAAGCTAAAAACTGTATATGAAGAAATCGAAATGCCACTTGTGCCAGTGCTGTCTCGCATTGAACGTACTGGTGTATTGATTGATGACATGAAGCTTAGCGCACAATCGGTAGAGATTGCCGCACGTCTGGACGAGCTTGAGCAGAAAGCCTATGAGATTGCAGAACAAGAGTTCAACATGAACTCACCGAAGCAACTGCAAGCGCTTCTGTTTGAAAAAATGGGTCTACCAGTTATCAAGAAGACGCCATCAGGCACACCTTCTACTAATGAAGAAGTGCTGCAAGAGCTGGCTCTGGATTACCCACTACCAAAACTGATTTTGGAATACCGTGGCCTGGCGAAGCTAAAATCAACGTACACCGACAAACTACCTAAGATGATCAACCCATCAACGGGTCGTGTGCATACTTCTTACCACCAAGCGGTGACCGCAACGGGTCGTTTATCTTCAACCGATCCTAACTTGCAGAACATCCCAATTCGTAATGAAGAAGGTCGTCGTATTCGTCAGGCATTCGTTGCCCCTACGGGTTACAAGATTCTGGCAGTCGACTACTCTCAAATTGAATTACGTATTATGGCACACCTATCAGGTGACCAAGCGCTGCTTGATGCGTTCAGAGACGGCAAAGATATCCACGCGGCAACCGCAGCAGAAATCATGGGCGTTTCTATCGAAGACGTTTCAAGTGAGCAACGTCGACGTGCGAAAGCGGTTAACTTCGGTCTAATCTACGGCATGAGTGCGTTTGGTTTGGCGAAGCAACTGGGTATTCCTCGTGGTGAAGCACAAGCCTACATGGACAAGTACTTCGAGCGCTACCCTGGCGTGATGCAGTACATGGAAGACACGCGCAGTGCGGCTTCAGAGCAAGGCTTCGTCGAGACTATCTTTGGTCGTCGTCTACATCTTCCTGAAATTCAATCTCGTAACGGCATGCGTCGTAAAGCGGCAGAGCGTGCAGCGATCAACGCACCGATGCAAGGCACCGCTGCGGACATCATCAAGAAAGCGATGTTGTTAGTTGATCAGTGGATTCAAGAAGAAGGCAACGGTCGAGTGAAACTTCTGATGCAAGTACACGATGAACTGGTGTTTGAAGTTGAAGAGTCGTCTTTATCCGAAATTGAAAGTAAAGTACAGAATTTGATGGAATCTGCAGCAGAACTGAAAGTGCCTCTAGTGGCGGAAGCGGGTCACGGTGACAACTGGGATCAAGCACACTAGTCATTTTTAAGCCAATTTAGCCTATTTAGTATGAGCCAGCGCACAAACGCTGGCTTTTTTGTGTCATTAAAAAAGCAAATCACATCTGAGATTTAATGTAGCTTAATAAAACTTTCATGAAAAAAAACTACAAAAGTTCTTTGCAAATCTGACCAATTGTTGTACATTATCTCTCGTAGGGTACAGAGGTAAGATGTTCTATCTTTCAGACCTTTTGTTTCACGTTATTGGATTAGGCTGATTCAGCCGCCCCAGTCAGTTTTTGACTGGGGCGTTTTTTATTGGGCGAAAGAAAATTTTTCTTTTGGATCAGTAAGTTAAACTAAACCCTCAAAAATCTTCTCTTTTGACCTCTCTAAGTCACTGCAAAATCTCGATTTTTCCTTCAAATTTATTGCGTTATTCATCCTGTAAATTTACGCCAGTCACACTATTATTTTTTCTTGAAAGAAACTAAGTTACTTCTTTTTGATGCCTTATTTAACTTAACTATCTGAATATTAAAACTATTGAGAGATGTGGGAGTAACTATTTGTCGGCGGGCAGGAAATAAGATTGCTTTTTAACCTATTGAAATCGAATCTCAGTTCAGTAATGCTTCGCCACATAACAATAATTACCAATTTTTCTCTCCCGTTATCCCTGCCAGGAAGGTGGGGATTTTTATTGCCTGAAATTCACGGTTTTGGATGACGAATAAACAAAAGCCCCACCAAAAGGCAGGGCTGTGTCGAAAAAATTTAACAAATTTTGTTAATTATTCTTCGCCGCTCTCGTGAGCATCTTGCTCGTCTTCTTCAAGCAAGTGCGCAAATGCTGGTGCAAACCACGTGTCGAGTTTGGCACGTAGCTGATCTACGCCTAGGCCTTTTAGTGAAGAGAACACATCAACCGATACGTCACCACCAAAAGTTTCTACTTGTTTGCGGATTTTCAGTAGCGTTTGTTTGCGAGCACCGCTTTTCAGTTTGTCTGCTTTAGTCAGAAGAACTTGAACAGGGATGCGGCTGTCGATCGCCCAGAAAATCATTTGCTGGTCGAGATCTTTCATTGGGTGACGGATATCCATCAGAACCACCAAGCCTTTTAAGCACTCGCGTTTCTGTAGGTATTCACCTAATGATTTTTGCCATTTGTTCTTCATCTCAATCGGTACTTGAGCGAAGCCGTATCCTGGCAAATCGACAATGTGACAACCTTCTTCCACTTTGAAAAGGTTGATCAATTGAGTGCGACCAGGGGTCTTTGATGTCTTCGCTAAGCTTTTTTGGTTAGTAAGACGGTTAAGTGCACTCGATTTACCAGCGTTTGAGCGTCCTGCAAACGCAATTTCGACACCTTCGTCCTCAGGTAAGTGACGAATATCGGGTGCGCTGGTGATGAAATGCGTGTTTTGGTAATGAATTTTTACGCTCACTGTTAACTCCATCTCGACTTTGTGTAGTCGATTGATTACTTTTTTGTGAAATTGTGTAAAATAACCGTGCTCGGCATAAGGTCGCCTATTGTACCATGAGTGTACGCGGTATGTTCACATTCCGTGGTACTGGAAGCTTGATAATTATAATGGAATGTCATGAAGAAATTAGCGCTAATTTTGAGTCTTTTAGCCAGTTGCTCAGTATGGGCCCAAGGTAATATTGAAGCTGGTAAAGCAAAATCACAAACTTGTGTCGCCTGTCACGGAGCGGACGGTAACAGTGCAATCGCAATGTACCCGAAACTTGCAGGCCAACACGCTAAGTATCTTGAGAAGCAGTTAAAAGATCTAAAACTAGGTATGACTAGTGGTGGTAAACAAGGTCGTTACGACCCTGTAATGAGTGGTATGGCAATGCCACTGAGCGATGAAGATATCGCTGATCTGTCTGCATACTACGCCTCTCTACCAATCTCAGAGAGCTCAACACCAGAAGACGTTGTTGAGAAAGGTAAAGTACTGTACACCGCTGGTGATGCAGAGCGCGGTCTAACCGCATGTATCGCATGTCACGGTCCTCGTGGTAACGGCACAGAGCTTTCAGGTTTCCCTAAAATTTCTGGTCAGCACTCTGACTACATCAAAGCTCAGCTAGAGAAGTTCCGTGATGGTAACCGTGGTAACGACATGAATGCCATGATGCGTGACATCGCGAAGAAAATGACAGACGAAGACATCGAAGTTCTGTCGAAATACGTTGGCGGTCTGCACTAAACCCCTACAAAGCTCGAGCACAGTTACACAACGATGCCCTAGCGTTTTCGCTAGGGCATTTTTGTTAGTGACCTTACTTAATCACGGTCTTGTTTTCTTAATACCTGTTTATTAGTGATATCAATCACACATGGTTTTTGGGTATGAAGAGATAGTTAGCTCGGTGCTTTGTGAGACATTTGCCATACTTGGTCGATACTATTTCTCTCTTTTGTTTTTAAGTTATTGATAAAAATAGTTAATTATTTTTGGAGAAAAAATCCTATCAATAATTTCTTTCAATGACTTGTTGGTTTTTATCCAATCCGTAAAGTAGAAGCTGTTCACAAGGAGTGAATCACAGGAATTTAGACCATGGATATAAGGTCTCCAAGGACGCAAACGAAGGACGTTTGGTAGTCGGAAAAGGGACTTAGATAGGCAAGGAGCCTATCAGATATGGATGGTCATCTAGTCTAACGGTTAAGACAGCGAAACGGATCAGGCTTCAGGAAGTAGCTCAGTAAACAGGAAGTGAAAGGATAGCCAAAACTCATCAGGACGATGAAGAACAACACTTTTTGGCAGGGAAAGCTCGAAAAACAAAAGGATTCTTGGTGCACCAGATGTGTGCAACACAGTTTCGCCACTTATTGGTGGCATTCAGAAAGCGACAGTCTCACTGTCGCTTTTTTTATATTCATTTTTGCCAATCAAAGTTTTTTAACAAAAACTGCTGAAAAAGTATCCAACAACACTCCAATCTGTGTTCACTTTCTGGTATGTTTCGCATCCCTGTTTGAGGAAGTCAGCATGCACACCTGTCCTTTATGCCAGAATCAGCGCACTCACCACTTTTATGAAGACAAGCGACGCGAGTATCTTCAGTGTGAGCAGTGCAGTTTGGTATTCGTCAATCCAGACCAACGTTTGGATGCGGAAACTGAAAAAGCTCACTATGATCTGCATGAGAACAATCCCGAAGATGTGGGATATCGACATTTTTTGTCGCGGATTGCTGACCCAATCGCAGAGCGAATTTCACCACAATCGAACGGAATCGACTTTGGTTGTGGTCCAGGCCCAACGCTTTCATTAATGTTAGAAGAGGCGGGGCACAACATGGCGTTGTATGATCTTTACTATCACCCTGATACATCGGTGCTAGAAAGGCAGTATGACTTCATGACAGCAACAGAGGTGATCGAACACCTCTACCACCCTGATATGGTGTGGAAGCAATGGTTGAATTTAGTTAAGCCAGGTGGCTGGATAGGCCTGATGACGAAAATGGTCATCGATGTTGAAGCCTTTCAATCATGGCACTACAAGAACGATCCAACTCATGTGGTGTTCTTTAGCCGTGAAACGTTCCAGTTCCTAGCTGAGCGGGATAAGCTCGAACTCGAATTTATTGGTAATGATGTAATTTTACTGAGGAAAGCCCAGTAATGAGCCGTAGTAAAAAATCTAGAAAGCCAGGTGCCGCTGGCGCACCTGAGTTTGTTGTAACTCGTAACCGTACAGAATCTGACGTTCAAGGCCGTCTGCGCAAGCGCGCTAAAAAGCGTAAAGGCTTGAAGACCGGTAACCGTAACTCAGAAGTAAACGAACAGAAGAAGCAATCTGCTGCACAAAATCGCGATCCGCGTTTGGGTAGTAAGAAGAAGATTCCTCTGATCGTTGAGCCTGTGAAGAAGCAAACGAAGCAAGAGCGTCGTCTATCAGCTGCACAAGAGCTAGAGATGCTAGAAAACGATGCGCAATTGAACGTGTTGTTGGATCGCATTGAAGCGGGTGAGAACCTAGGCACAGGTCTACAAAAATACGTAGATGAGAAGCTAGATCGTATCGAAAAACTGATGGACCAACTGGGTCTGCTTGAGCCTGAAGAAGAGGAAGACTTTACCGCTCTTGCTGCTAAAGGTACTCGTAACGACGATGACCTGCTAGCAGACTTCGATGACATCAACTTCGACGATTACAAAGGATAAGTAACTCATGAACGTAACCTTATTAGCGATTGCAGGTGCAGTGATCATTATCGCGCTGGCTTCTTATGCAGGTTACCTTCTGCTTCAATTGAAAAAGCAAAAGGAATTGCAGCTGAAGCACAAAAAATTGGCGATCGATAAACGTAACGCCAACATTTTTGAGAACGTGCATACCTTATGTCAGGCAGGTATCCAAGGTCAGTGTGATTTGTCTGAAATCAGTATCCGTGTTTACAACATCATGGACTATGTTCAGGGTGAAGACCGTGTTGATTTTGATAAAACATACCCTGCGATTTCTGAGCTGTATCATGTTGTGAAAGATATGGCGCGCGGTGAAGACCGTCAGAACCTTGCTAAGAAAGAGCGTATGCAACAAAACTTAGATCGCCATAAAGCGGAGCAGCGCTTGACGGATTCGATCATAGAAGAACTCAAAGTGTTGCAAAAAAACGTCCAGCCACTGAATAACCAAATCAATATTCAGATGATCTAATTCGTACCCCTGATGGTTTCCTTATCACCATTGGGGGTATCGTGATCACGCTAGCACTTCTTTGGTTTTATACTTAAAAAGCCGCCAACGGCTACCGTAGTTGCCATCGTCGTATGGCAAAATAGCGGTTTCTGAATATCGGGTGGCGATATACGTCTCCCTAGCATTTAACGGAAAGTACCACCATGTCGAATCAACATACTGAATCGAAACAGCAAATCGTCTGGGATCAAGCGGTGTTGGATAAGTACAACTACTCTGGTCCGCGCTACACGTCGTACCCGACTGCGCTGGAATTTCATGAAGCGTTTACCATCTCGGACTACGATATGGCATGCACTCATTACCCAGAACGCCCGCTATCTCTGTACGTTCACATTCCGTTCTGTCATAAGCTTTGCTACTACTGTGGCTGTAATAAAGTCATTACTCGCCATTCGCACAAAGCAGACGAATACCTAGATGTGCTTGAGCACGAGATTCGCCAACGCGCTTCGTTGTTGGGTGAGCGCACCGTGACTCAATTGCATTTTGGTGGTGGTACACCAACTTTCCTATCTGAAAAACAAATCACACGAGTGATGGACTTGCTACGCCAAGAGTTCACCTTTAGTGCGGATGCGGAAATCAGTATTGAAGTTGACCCTCGAGAAATCGAGCTCACTATGCTGGATCACCTTCGTGGTGAAGGCTTCAACCGTCTGAGCATTGGTGTGCAGGACTTCAACAAAGAAGTTCAGCAGCTTGTGAACCGTGAGCAAGATGAAGAATTTATCTTTGCCATGGTAGCTCGTGCGAAAGAGCTTGGCTTCCGCTCGACTAACCTTGATTTGATTTACGGCTTACCGAAACAAACTAAGGCGTCTTTTGCGAAAACATTAGAACAAGTGCTAGAAATGCAACCGGGTCGTTTGTCTGTTTTTAACTACGCACACATGCCGCAATTGTTCGCTGCGCAGCGTAAGATTAAAGACGATGATTTGCCAAAAGCGGAAGAGAAGATGGCGATTCTGCAAGACACCATCGCAACGCTAACAGGCGCTGGTTACCAGTTCATCGGTATGGACCACTTTGCGATGCCAGATGATGAGCTTGCTGTGGCTCAGCGTGAAGGTATTTTGCATCGCAACTTCCAAGGTTACACGACGCAAGGTGAATGTGACTTGGTTGGTTTTGGTGTCTCTGCGATTTCAATGATTGGTGATGCGTACGCGCAAAACCAAAAAGAGTTGAAGAAGTACTACGCGCAAGTGAATGAATCTCGCCATGCATTGTGGAAAGGCGTATCACTGGATGCGGATGACCTATTGCGTCGCGAAGTGATCAAACAGCTTATCTGTAACTTCAAGTTGGACAAGAAGGCCATTGAGTCTGAGTTTAGCGTGCAGTTCGATCAATACTTCAAAGAAGACTTAGGTCTACTGCAAACCTTCATCAATGATCAGTTGGTAGAAGTGGATGACAGCGAAATTCGCGTTACCCTGCGTGGCCGCCTTCTGATTCGCAACATATGTATGTGCTTCGATAAGTACCTACGTGCGAAAGCGCGTCAGCAGCAATTTTCTCGCGTTATCTAATCTCTAAACAGATTTCGAATACAAAAAATGCCAGCAGATGCTGGCATTTTTTTATGTCTTTCGCAGCAATTAAATGCGATCTTTCACTTTTTCTTTCAGCTCAGTTTTCTCTGCATCTGATAGGAAAGCGATATCTAGACCGTTGATTTGCGCTTGGCGAATCTGTTCTTGAGTAAGGCCTGCTGCTGGTGCAGCTACTTCGTATTCGTAAGGCAGTTCAATACCTTCCACTGCTGGATCGTCCGTGTTCAGACACGCAAGTACACCGTGATCTAGGAACAGCTTCAGTGGGTGGTTTGCCAATGACTCAACCGTGCTGGTTTGGAAGTTAGACGTTAGGCACGATTCAATACCAATGCGATTTTCTGCAAGGTAGTCCATCAGTTTAGGGTCGTGAATTGCTTTCACGCCGTGACCGATACGCGTCGCACCTAGCTCTTGAATCGCTTGCCACATGCTTTCTGCACCCGCAGCTTCACCTGCGTGGACAGTCACATTCAGACCTGCGTCGCGCACTTGCTTGAAGTGAGAAACAAAACGATCACCCGGTTGGCCAAGCTCATCACCAGCTAGGTCAACAGCGACTATGTGGTCTTTTTGGCTAAGGATTGCATCCAGCTCTTGTTGGCAAGCATCAGTACCGAAAGTACGGCTCATGATACCGATTAGGTTTGCTTTGATACCGAAGTCGCGCATACCCGCTTGCACGCCATCAACCACGGCTTCCACAACGCCAGCCACCGGCAGTTTATGTTTCATTGCCATGTAGTAAGGAGAGAAGCGAAGTTCGGCGTAGTCGATTTGCGCGTTCAGTGCGTCTTCTACGTTTTCGTAAGCAACGCGGCGACATGCGTCTAGATCGCCCAGTACCGCCACACCCCAATCAAGCTTAGAAAGGAAGGCTACAAGAGATGGCTCAGCTTCAACAATTTGAACGTGTGGTGTTAGCGATTCGATATCGTAAGCAGGCAGAGCAATACCAAATTGCTGACCAAGCTCAAGAATAGTCTTGGTACGAATGTTACCGTCAAGGTGACGGTGCAAATCAGTTAGGGGAAGATTCTTAGTTATCATTATGTCGATCCGGGTTGTTTGTTGTGAACAGGAACTCAGCCCAAACATTATCAATGACAATACATGGGGAAGATTTGCAGTTAAGTATAAATAACAGTTAGGTAGATTGTCAGTAGAGGATGACTAGGAATTCAACGATTTCCGTTGTTTTCTACTTCATGTTAACCAAATGTGTTGGCCACTCTTCCATCGGCATAGGGCGGCTGTAATAGAAGCCTTGCACTTGATCACATCCAAGCGAGCTGAGCAATTGTGCTTGCGCAGCGGTTTCTACCCCTTCTGCCACAACATTGGTTTTCATGCCCTTGGTAATGTTGATGATCGCAGCAACCACAGAGCTGTCTAGATTCTCTTTGGTCAGGCGATTAATAAAGGTGCGATCTATCTTCAAGCAGGTAAACGGCAACGCATGTAAGTAAGCTAACGACGAGTAACCTGTGCCGAAGTCATCAATTGCAATGCCCAGCCCCATCTCTCTTAGCTTGAGAAGGTTATCCAACGTTGTTGGTGCACTGTCGATGATGCGCGACTCGGTGATCTCTAACGTCACGTTGTTCGCTGCAAGGCCAGTTGTGTGCAGAACTTTCGCAACGGACTCGACGAAGTTAGGGCTCGACAATTGATGAACGGACACATTGACGTGCAGTTGGAAGTCATGCGGCCATTGCTTATTGTCGATGGCTTTACGAGTGTCACTACAAGCTTGGAAAAGGATTTGCTGACCAATGGTTTTGATCATGCCGCTTTCTTCTGCGATAGGGATGAAGTCGAGTGGTGAAATCATGCCAGATTCACTGTGCCAGCGAGCCAATGCCTCCGCGCCACAAATGTTACCCGTTGCAAGGTCAATGATCGGCTGATAAAAAGGCACAAACTCTCGGTTATCAATACCCGTCTGGATTTTCGCCAGCATCTGAGTTCTGAATTTAGAAGCACTCGCCATCTCAGGACTGTAATGGCAAACGCTGGTACGGGAATCCTGTTTGGCATAGCTGAGCGCAATACTGGCGTTACGCAGCCATAGCGACATAGTTTGCTCTGGTTGTGTGCGAACGACACCAACAGAAATTTTGACGACAACGGTTTCACCATCAAGCATAAATGGCGCTGCCAGCAGCTGTTGTAGGCGTCGCTCCATCAAACTGATGTCTTCATCTGAGTGTGTCGTTGGCATGAATACCGCAAATTCATCACCACCAATTCGAGCGAGTGTCGCTTCATCATGAAGTTGCTGTTTGAGTCGCTCTGCAATATGAATCAGCAGCTGATCGCCATTGTGATGGCCGATACTGTCGTTGATATCCCTAAATTTGTTGATCCCAATAAGATACAAGCTACCTTGGCTCGAATGAGTCAACGTTTCGCTCACTTCTATCAACCCTTGGCGACTGTATAAGCGGGTAAGAGAATCAAATTCAAGCTGTTCACGTAGTGCTTTAAATGAGGCTTTTAGATTTCCCTTCATTTCATTAAAGGCTTGTACCAGGACGGTAGTTTCGTACACGTAGCCCGGCTTAGGCATGGTGCTATCCCAATCCCCTTTGGCTAAATGCTGTGCGGCTGTTGCGGTGGCATTGATCGGGCGAGTAACCCGATTAAATATCAGCATGCTAATAACGATGCCAAACAAACTGACTAAAAAGCCGACTATCCAACTCTTTTGTTGGCTTTTCGGAAGCGTACCGAGTAGCTCTGTTTCTGAGATTGAAGTGCCAATAAACCAAGTTAAGCCATTGGCATCGTAGTACGGTGTGATGCGGCTAAAGGTACGTTGGCCATTAAAATCGAATTCGAATGTATAGGGTTGGTCGCTGTAAGCGAGTGATTGTCCACTTACACGTGCAGCGCTCATTTGAATAATCGGATCGATGCTTTCTTCTGCTAGTAGGCGCTGCCCTTTGTCTGAAAACTTTGTTCCCCATGAGATCACGCTGCCTTGCCCTGAATGAGCGACTAAGCGATGTGCTTGGTCCATGATGTAAACAGAGGCGTTGGTCTCTTGTTTAAGCTCTTGCAGGAACTGGTTGAAGGTATTAATGCGCACATCGGTTACCAACACACCTGCAAATTTACCCTGCTCAAAAACCGGGGTCATGGCAGATAGCGTAATGTCTTGGCGCTCATCAGCATTGGCGTAAATCGGTGACCAATGTGGCTTTTTATCTTGAGCAACAGGCTGATACCAAGGGCGAGTGCGTGGGTCATACGACGCAATAACCGTGCGAATGTCGTCACTGATTTCTTCACTGCCGTAAATCACTAAACTGCCATCGGTTCGGTGGTCTTGCACCATTAGGGTATAGGCGTCAGCTGACTCACGTCGAAAGCCGGTAAAGTCACCCGTTTCTGAGCCAAAGGCAATCACATCCAGTTGTGGCATCGAGTGGTACAGGTCTTTGAAGGCACTGAGCAGATAAGCTTGAACGTCTTTGGTGTCGTTTGGGTGGTAAAGGTTGTGATAACTGACATTATGCCCTAGAGCATTAACGGCAGTGAAAGGCTTGCGCAGGTAGTCATTGAGGTGGTCGTGAACACTCTCTGTGAGGACAGAAAGCTGTTTGTCACTGATGTCGGTGACGACTTCTTCGTAGCTCTGTTTTTGGACGTAGACAATCACACCGATAGCCAGCAAAAAAATCATCACAAATGGGATGAGAACAGCAGTGCGTAGTGTAATTTGAGTCGTCGCGTTTGACATTGCCTAGTCACATAAGGGGTGTCGTACCATAATTGTACTGACACTTAGGTTATCAAGCGAGCGAAAAAGTGTGCGCTTGATAACCATTTGTCAAACTCGTAACCATTCGAGATCAGTACAATTCTTTTAATTTCCGGGTTAGGGTATTGCGTCCCCATCCAAGTACTTTAGCGGCATCTTGCTTGTGACCTTTAGTGTGTTCTAACGCCGCTTCCAATAAAATGCGTTCAAATTCTGGCAAAGCGTAGGAAAGTAGTTCTTTATCCCCAGCTTCCAGCGCATGGCGTGCCCAATCCGCTAATTGTTCTTGCCAACTGCCGCTGGTGGCTTCGGTGACGATTTTCTTCTCTTCCAGCAGCTCTGCAGGCAAGTCACTTGGCAAGACTTCGCTACCGCTTGCCATCACAGTCAGCCAACGACAGATGTTTTCTAACTGACGTACGTTACCCGGCCAATCGAGACGGTTAAGAATTTCGACCGAAGAAGGGTGCAGTGTTTTGGTTTCGACACCGAGCTCATCAGCTGCACGAACCAAGAAGTGCTGTGTCAGCTTTTCGATGTCTTGCTTACGTTCTCTCAGTGCTGGGATCTGTACACGAATGACGTTTAAACGGTGGAATAAATCCTCACGGAAATCGCCTTCGTGAACCAGCTTTTCTAGGTTTTGGTGGGTTGCCGCCACGATGCGAACATCCACGCGAATTGGCGAGTGGCCGCCGACTCGATAGAACTGACCGTCCGCCAAAACACGCAATAAACGCGTTTGGATATCCAGCGGCATGTCACCAATTTCATCCAAAAACAGGGTGCCGCCATTGGCTTGCTCAAAACGACCTTGGCGAACGCTATTTGCACCAGTAAACGCGCCTTTCTCGTGACCAAACAGTTCCGATTCAATCAAATCTTTTGGGATCGCGGCCATATTGAGGGCAATAAAAGGTTTGTTGGCGCGCGGGCTGTGGCGGTGTAGGGCATGAGCAACCAGTTCTTTACCAGTACCGGACTCACCGTTGATCAGAACAGAGATCGAAGAACGCGATAAACGACCGATGGCGCGAAACACTTCCTGCATCGCAGGGGCTTCACCGATAATTTCAGGTGTGTCGGTTGGAATATCATCTGGTAGAAGTTGCTCGCGTTTGTTCTCTTGGCTATGGGCTATCGCACGCTCAACAAGCGTTAGCGTCTCATCAATATCAAATGGCTTTGGTAGGTATTCGAAAGCGCCTTTTTGATAAGCGTTCACCGCCGCATCCAAATCGGAATGCGCGGTCATGATGATTACGGGGAGATCGGGGTAATCACGCTGAACTTGCTTTAGCAGCTCCAAGCCATCGATACCGGGCATGCGAATGTCTGAGACCAAAACGTCTGGTACTTCACGCTCTAGCGCCATTAACACGCTTTCTCCGTCCGCATAGGTTTCGCATTTTATGTTGGCAGAGGAGAGGGTTTTCTCCATTACCCAGCGAATCGAACTGTCGTCATCTACGACCCAAACATATCCTTTACTCATGTAATAAATCCTTGCAGCAAAAGCCTAAAAACTGACGAATCGAAAAGCCATTTAATCAAGTCAGATTGGCAAATAAATTGTAAAAGTGGTGTGACCTGGCCAGCTCTCGACATCAATTTTGCCGTTGTGCTGGTCGATCAAATTTTGTGAAATAGACAAGCCAAGTCCCGTTCCGCCCTCACGGCCACTGACCATCGGGTAGAAAAGCGTGTCTTGTAGTTCTGGCGGGATACCCGGACCGTTGTCGGTGATCTCAACACGCGCCGCGAGTTTGCAACGCTGACCATGAATATTGGCTTGATGCACCGTTCTGGTGCGTATGGTTATTTTGCCATGCTCTTGGTGAGAGAGGATTTGCGCCGCATTGCTAACAATGTTGAGCATCGCCTGTTCGATTTGGTCTGCATCCATCAAAATCTCTGGCAAGCTCGGGTCATAATCGCGCTCAATCACAATCGAATGCTGAGACTCTAACTCAACCAATTGACGCACTTTTTCAAGCACTTGGTGTAGGTTCTCTTGGGTCTTTTTGCCCGGTTTTTGAGGCCCTAGCAAGCGATCGACTAATGCTCTCAAGCGGTCGGCTTGTTCAATGATGATGTGGGTGTATTCCGTCAAAGAAGGATCGGGCAGCATTTTCTCCAGTAGCTGTGCTGCACCGCGTAAACCGCCAAGTGGGTTTTTGATTTCATGTGCCAAACCACGCACCAAAAGCTTCGCCGCCTGCTGCTGAGCATGCTGATTGAGCTCTTGAGTGAGGCGGCGTTGTTGGTCAATCTTACGCATCTCAACCAACAGCATTAACTGCTTCTGCCATGTGATCGGGCTGACAGTCACTTCTAGCATCAAAGGGCGACCATCAACCACAAAGGTCACGTCACTGTCTGTGATGCTTTGTCCGCTCTGTAGAGGTTGCGTAAGTAGCGCGAGATCCAATGACGCATGCTGAATCAGCTGAGACAACGACTGCTCAACAATGCGCTTAGCACTTTGCGAGAACAAGAGTTCAGCCGCTGGGTTGGCGTAGCGCACGGCTAATCCATCATCGAGAATCAGCGTCGCTGTCACCATGTTATTGAGAATGGCACTGGAGAGACTAGTATCCACATTACGTCCTT
The DNA here is from genome assembly GCF_051122595.1 of Vibrio sp. K4. Taxonomy (NCBI): domain Bacteria; kingdom Pseudomonadati; phylum Pseudomonadota; class Gammaproteobacteria; order Vibrionales; family Vibrionaceae; genus Vibrio; species Vibrio sp. K4. Next base: position 3,217,005 of record NZ_CP178577.1, on the reverse strand, counting down.
GTTTGCGTTGTGATTGTGCGCTGCACTATATTGGTGCAATAGAACGTAAGTATGGCGAATAAACCTCAGAAGAAAAAGTGAAAAGCGCCATCAGAGTGCGGTTTTTTTCACTTAATATTCTACTTTGCCCCTTTAATGGTCGGCTTGATACTCGCTCTATGTAAATGCACCGTTATAGGGCTAGTAGATGCAATAAGCTTGCCGCTTCTTTTGGCTTGTACTGCAAGGGTGTGAGTTCCACGGTCGATGTTATTCAATTGCCATGTTAATCGGCTTTGTGGCGCCCCATATGGCTTGCCATCAAGAAAGAGTTGCAGTTGTTCACCAATGCCTAGCTTGCGGTTGGCTTCGAGTTGGATATTGATAGCGCCAGGGTTGCTGCGAATGGTTTCGTCATGCTGCGGTGTCAGCATGGATAAGGAGAGCGGAAGAGGCTTGTCTGCTTTTGGTTTCTCATCGGTTTGAGGTTCTGATGTGTTTTTGGCTTGAGGGGCGAGAGACTCGGTACTTTCTACTTTTGGTGCAGGCGCACTGGATTCTAGATTAGGTAGTGAGATGGCTTTTGCGCCTTGGTTTGGAGTATCGCTAAAATGCACCACGCCGTCTTTGTCGACCCAAGTATAAGCGACCTGAGCAGAGGCTGTTGTGGCGATCAGTAAGCCACTTAAGGCGCATAGCGATGGTAAAAGCTGAACTTTCATTGCTCACCTTCTTTTGATAGATGATTTCACGTTTGGATTGCTTAGCTCTTTGACCAATAAGGAAAAAGAGTTTGAGCGTATTTTAATTATCCCTCCATGTTAAACGCCCATATAGGGCGAGCGAATACAAAAAAGGCCCGCCTGCGAGGCGAGCCTAATATTTTGTTTCTGTGTTTACATTTTACACAGTTGAAACCTTATACAGAGTAGTAAAGTTCGAACTCAAGTGGGTGAGTTGTCATGTTTACTTTCTCTACGTCTTGAGCTTTAAGACCGATGTAAGAATCGATGAAGTCGTCAGAGAATACACCGCCTGCTGTTAGGAACTCACGGTCAGCATCTAGTTCATCTAGTGCGTCTTTCAGTGAGTATGCAACAGTTGGGATTTCTGCTGCTTCTTCAGCTGGTAGGTCGTAAAGGTCTTTATCCATCGCTTCGCCTGGGTGGATCTTGTTCTTAATACCGTCAAGACCAGCCATTAGCATTGCTGCGAAACATAGGTATGGGTTAGCCGCTGGGTCACCGAAACGAACTTCGATACGACGCGCTTTAGGGCTTGGTACCACTGGGATACGGATAGAAGCAGAACGGTTACGTGCTGAGTAAGCTAGCATTACTGGTGCTTCGAAGCCTGGTACAAGACGCTTGTACGAGTTAGTTGCTGGGTTAGCAAATGCGTTGATTGCGCGAGCGTGCTTGATGATACCGCCGATGTAGTAAAGTGCAGTTTCAGATAGGCCGCCGTACTTGTCACCAGCAAATAGGTTTACACCGTCTTTTGCTAGAGATTGGTGAACGTGCATACCGCTACCGTTGTCACCAACTAGTGGCTTAGGCATGAATGTCGCAGTCTTACCAAACGCGTGAGCAACGTTGTGTACAACGTACTTGTAGATTTGGATTTCGTCAGCTTTCGTTGTTAGCGTGTTGAAGCGAGTTGCGATTTCGTTTTGACCCGCAGTTGCTACTTCGTGGTGGTGCGCTTCAACAACTAGGCCCATCTCTTCCATTACTAGACACATAGCAGAACGGATGTCTTGAGATGAATCTACTGGAGCTACTGGGAAGTAACCACCTTTAACGCCTGGACGGTGACCTTTGTTACCTTCTTCGTAATCAGAACCTGTGTTCCACGCTGCTTCTACGTCGTCAATCTTGAAGAAAGAACCAGACATGTCAGTCGCGAACTTAACGTCGTCAAATAGGAAGAACTCTGGCTCAGGACCGATAAGTACAGTGTCTGCAATACCAGTAGAACGCATGAAGTCTTCAGCGCGTTTAGCGATAGAGCGAGGGTCACGGTCGTAGCCTTGCATTGTTGCAGGCTCAAGGATGTCACAACGGATGTTTAGCGTTGCATCTTCAGTGAATGGGTCAAGCACTGCAGAAGATGCGTCTGGCATCATAACCATGTCTGATTCGTTAATGCCTTTCCAGCCAGCAACTGATGAACCATCGAACATTTTACCTTCTTCGAAGAAGTCTGCGTCGATTTGGTGAGCAGGGATAGAGATGTGCTGCTCTTTACCTTTTGTATCAGTGAAGCGTAGGTCAACAAACTTAACTTCGTTTTCTTGGATCAGTGATAAAACGTTTTCTACTGACATCTTGGATAACCTCCAGTGTTAATAAAGCGGTAAGCTCGATTTATGAAAATTTGATTAAATCCAGCATTGATTAATCTGTTTGACATTTTATTAATCGATGCTGGTTTCTCTAAAGCCAAAACCGTGCCAAAAAAATTATTCCATTAATTTCAAGGAATTAAGTTTTTAGATACTAGTTTGGTGCAAACGTTTGCACCAAAATGATCTCTGAATGCACCATATTGGTGCTAATTTAAATTATTGCACCACAATGTGACAATCACGTTGCTTATCTAGCCCAGATTTTGAGCAAGAGTCAATTTGTAATAAGCAACGATTGGAATAAAATTGCGTTGAATCAATTCGAGTAACGGAAGAAAGTGGGCGCTAAGCGTAAAATTGATAGAAAAGCTAAGGAGTAGATCACATATTTCTAGGCTTTTTGCTAAAATCTGGTACATTATGGCCGTTTTTTTAATCAGCAAATGTCGCCAGAGAGCACCCGTTCTCGGCATGGGGGCATTTCATCTATCTAAGTGAATCAATATCCATGGCTACTCCACAGATTGATAAATTAAGAAATATCGCGATTATCGCGCACGTTGACCACGGTAAAACAACGTTGGTTGACAAGCTGCTACAACAATCAGGCACGCTAGAGTCTCGCGGTGAAGCTGAAGAGCGAGTCATGGACTCGAACGACATTGAGAAAGAGCGTGGCATTACCATTCTTGCTAAAAACACAGCAATTAACTGGAATGACTACCGCATCAACATCGTAGATACTCCGGGACACGCGGACTTCGGTGGTGAAGTAGAACGTATCATGTCGATGGTAGATTCAGTACTACTTATCGTTGACGCAGTTGACGGCCCAATGCCGCAAACGCGTTTCGTAACTCAAAAAGCATTCGCTCACGGTCTTAAGCCAATCGTTGTAATCAACAAGATTGACCGTCCTGGTGCTCGTCCTGATTGGGTTATGGACCAAGTATTCGACCTATTCGACAACCTAGGTGCAACTGACGAACAGCTAGACTTTAAAGTAGTTTACGCTTCAGCACTTAACGGTTGGGCTGCACTAGAAGAAGGCGAAACTGGCGAGAACATGGAACCACTGTTCCAAACTATCGTTGAAGAAGTAACTGCACCTCAAGTTGACCTAGACGGTCCTCTACAGATGCAAGTTTCTCAGCTAGATTACAGCTCTTACGTTGGTGTTATCGGTGTTGCTCGTGTAACTCGTGGTAGCGTTAAGCCAAACCAACAAGTAACAGTTATCGGTGCTGACGGTAAAACTCGCAACGGTAAAGTGGGCACAGTAATGGGCTACCTAGGCCTAGACCGTCACGAAGTTGAGCAAGCGAACGCGGGTGATATCGTTGCAATCACTGGCCTTGGTGAGCTAAAAATCTCTGACACTATCTGTGCACAAAACGCAGTAGAAGCACTACCTGCGCTTTCTGTTGATGAACCAACAGTAACGATGACGTTCCAAGTAAACACGTCTCCATTCGCTGGTAAAGAAGGTAAGTTCGTGACTTCACGTAACATCCTTGAGCGTCTAGAGAAAGAATTGGTACACAACGTTGCACTACGTGTTGAGCAAACAGACGATCCAGATAAATTCCGCGTATCAGGTCGTGGTGAACTTCACCTTTCTATCCTGATCGAAAACATGCGTCGTGAAGGCTTCGAGCTTGCTGTATCTCGTCCAGAAGTAATCATCAAAGAAGAAGATGGTCAGCTAATGGAACCGTTCGAGACTGTAACCATCGACGTTATGGAAGAGCACCAAGGCGGCATCATGGAGAACATCGGCCTACGTAAAGGTGAGCTGAAAGACATGTCTCCAGATGGTAAAGGCCGTGTACGTATGGACTTCGAAATGCCATCACGTGGTCTTATCGGCTTCCAAACTGAGTTCATGACACTGACTTCAGGTTCTGGTCTTCTATACCATACATTTGACCACTACGGCCCACACAAAGGCGGTAACATCGGTCAACGTGTTAACGGTGTACTAATCGCGAACGCGATGGGTAAAGCGCTAACAAACGCACTGTTTAACCTACAAGAGCGTGGTCGTCTATTCATCGGTCACGGTGTTGAAGTTTACGAAGGCATGGTTATCGGTATTCACAGCCGCGACAACGACCTAACAGTAAACGCACTGAAAGGTAAGCAGCTAACTAACGTTCGTGCATCTGGTACAGATGACGCACAGGTTCTTACTCCGCCAATCAAGATGACTCTTGAGCAAGCACTAGAGTTCATCGATGATGACGAACTAGTAGAAGTAACGCCTGAAAGCATCCGTATCCGTAAGAAATTCCTAACGGAAAGCGATCGTAAGCGTGCTTCACGTTCAGCAAAATAATCTGCTATAACGGATTCTATTAAGAAAAAACCCGAGTTTCGCTCGGGTTTTTTTGTATCTAAAGGAATGAGGTTATGAAGCCAATTGTTATTACGGGTGGTCCCGGAGCGGGCAAAACTACCTTATTGGATGCGTTGGGAGAGTTGGGTTACGCCACCTTTGCTGAGGGCTCTCGCACCCTGATCGAGCAGCAAAGTCAGTTGGACAACGGCGTCTTGCCTTGGACCAACCTACCTGAGTTTGCCAACTTATGCCTTGAGTTAATGGGCAAGCAAAAGCAAGAAGCGCTGAATCATCCGGTCGCTTTCGTTGACCGTGCTATCCCAGACATCGTGGCATACCTACAAGTAGGCGGTTGTCCTGTTGAGCAGGCATTCTTGACTGAGAGTGCTGGGTACCAGAGTAAGGTGCTTACTTGTCGGCCTGAGGCATCAATCTATGTTCAAGATGATGTGCGCCCACATAGCTTTGAAGAGGCGCTACAAATCCATCAAACCCTAGTCGATACCTATGTGGAACTGGGTTACGAAGTAGTCGAAGTACCATGGGGAAGTGTGGAAGAACGAGTGGCGTTTGTTCGACAAGTAATGGGCTTAGTGGTCGAGGTAGAAGGTGAGGAAGGTGATTAGAGCTCGGTAGGTATTCAGCTCACCGAGCGAAGAATTGAGTTTGGTCGCTAGATAGTAAAACCTCCTCACGAGGAGGAGGCTTTATCGAATTACTTTTGATTCAGCTGTTGTAAGAACTTATCTGACTCAGCAATCGCGGCATTCATTTGTTTGATTGCGTATTGGATGTCTTTCTCTAGGCTAGAGAATTCGCCTTTCAATGAGCCAATCGCACTCGCGTTCAAGTTATGCTTTAGATAAAGCGTGTTGTCACGCAATGTGTTCAATACTGGCGTCATCTTGTCTTCTGCACGCTTCATCGCGCTAAGCATGGTTTTGTAAGATGCTTTTGTCTCACGCAGTTTCTGTTCGCTAGAGCGACGCAGTTTCGCACTGGTGTACAGGTCTAATTCGCCTTGCCATTCCTCAAACAGAGCATCCGATACATCTTCAATTGCAGCAATGCGGTCACGCACATCTTGCGCCGCTTTTTCGCTGTCTTCGTATTTATCGTTAATGTTGTTGTAGACGCTTTCTAGCTCACCGCCGTCAAAGTTGGTCAAAGCAGAAAGGGCTTCTAGCGCGCTAGTGAACTCTTCTTGTGCGTCTTGTTGCGATTCTTTGGCGTCTTCTACGCGATCAACCATAATGTCACGTTTGTGGTAACCCACTTGTTCCATTGCTGAATAATATGCGGACTGACATCCTGTCAAAGTGAAAATTGATAGTACAATTGCTAATAAATAAGGCATTCTTATGTCCTCGACGCTAATTTATGGGATGAACTATGAACCAGTTATCAGAGAGTTACAAGGTGAGATTGAGCAAGCTCGTGCCGGGGAGCGTCGCGTTTTTCAAATATTTGCTCAAGCGTATGACGCACGATCGCGTTAACGTTAATGCAGGCTATCTAGCTTACATCACTTTGTTGTCTATTGTGCCAATGTTGACGGTACTTTTATCGATATTGTCGAAGTTTCCGGTGTTTGAGAATGTGGGTGAAACTTTGCAAGGTTACATTATTGACAACTTTGTCCCAGCTTCTGGAGATGCAGTAAGAACTGCGCTACAAGAGTTCGTCTCAAACACAGGCAAAATGACCGCCGTGGGTGGTGCTTTCTTGTTTGTTGCTGCTTTGATGCTGATTTCTAATATCGACAAAAACTTAAACTACATTTGGCGAGTGAAAGACAAACGTCGTCCTGTGTTCTCTTTCTCTATGTATTGGATGGTGTTGACGCTTGGCCCTATCTTAGTGGGTGCGAGTATTGCTGCAACATCCTATGTGACATCGCTAAAGCTGATTGAAAACGAAACCTTATCGGGCGCGTATAACCTGTTTTTACGTTGGTTACCTTTACTGCTGTCCTTCTTTGCGTTCATGGGGCTGTACTTCTTAGTGCCAAATAAAAAGGTTTATCTATCCCATGGCGCGGTTGGTGCTGCGATTGCCGCTGTGCTGTTTGAATTGAGCAAGAAAGGCTTTGCCTTCTACATTACCCAATTTCCGTCTTACCAGTTGATTTACGGTGCGCTCGCTGCGATTCCGATCCTGTTTGTGTGGGTGTATTTGTGTTGGCTGATCGTATTGATTGGCGCGGAAGTCACTGCTGCTCTAGGCGAAAGAGAGCACTGGAGTGACGACCTAGAAATGATACACTCGACCGCTGAATTGCAATTAACAGATGAAGGAAGCGAGAGTCGTGATAGCGCTAATTCAACGAGTCAGTGAAGCCGCCGTTCGTGTAGACGGTGAAGTTGTCGGTGAAATCGACCAAGGTCTACTTGTTCTACTTGGTGTAGAAAAGGACGATGATGAAGCAAAAGCAAAACGTTTGATGGAGCGCGTAACCACCTATCGTGTGTTTGAAGACGATGAAGGCAAAATGAACCTTAACGTCAAACAAGTGAACGGTAAGGTTTTGGTGGTGTCTCAATTTACGTTACCAGCGGATACCAAAAAAGGCACTCGCGCAGGCTTCTCTCGAGGCGCGCACCCTGCGGATGCAGAACGTCTGTATGACTACTTCTCTGACTTGTGTGAGCAAGAACTGCCAACACAACGCGGCCGCTTCGCAGCGGATATGAAAGTGTCATTAATTAATGACGGTCCAGTGACTTTTTGGCTACAGGTCTAATCTGGCAACCACAACATCATGGTCTAAGCTTTAAGCCCAAGTAAATTGAATTTGCTTGGGTATTTTCCTCTAAGGCTTTCATTTGATTTGTACTTTCAAAGGATTGATATGTTCAAACTCATAACTCCAAAAACAGAAAATCAGCTCAACAAGTACTATCAATTTCGTTGGCAGTTGCTGCGCGAACCTTGGCGTATGCCAGTAGGCTCCGAGCGTGATGAGTACGATGGCATGAGCCATCACCGCATGATTACCGACAGTCGTGGTCGTCCGATGGCGATTGGTCGTTTATACATTACCCCAGATAATGATGGTCAGATCCGCTATATGGCGGTGAAGAACAATCGTCGTAGCAAAGGCATGGGCTCATTAGTGCTGGTGGCGCTTGAATCGTTAGCTCGTCAGGAAGGGGCGAAGCGTCTGGTATGTAATGCCCGTGAAGACGCGATTGCTTTCTATGAAAAGAATGGCTTTGAGCGTCGCGGTGAACTGACCGACGAGCGTGGCCCCGTGCGCCACCAACAAATGGTCAAGCAGCTTGATCCAATGGCCGATGTATTGCGTCGCCCAGATTGGTGCACTGAGCTGCAGCAACGTTGGGAGGCTCAGATCCCGATTGCAGACAAAATGGGCATCAAAATTAACCAGTACACTGGTTATCAGTTTGAATGCAGCGCGCAGCTCAACCCTAACCTGAACCCGCATAACACCATGTTTGCTGGCTCTGCGTTTACCTTAGCAACGCTAACTGGTTGGGGCATGACGTGGTTGCTGATGAAAGAACGTGGCTTACACGGTGATATTGTATTGGCGGATAGTTCGATTCGTTATCGCCATCCTGTTGAAGAGAACCCCGTCGCGAGCACGTCATTAGATGGTATCAGTGGTGACTTGGATAGGCTCGCTTCAGGTCGTAAAGCGCGTATCGTTATCCACGTGGTGATTTACAGTGGAGATGTGCCTGCAGTGGATTTTGTCGGTACGTACATGCTGCTGCCAAATTACTCTAAGTTACTCAGCTGTTAGATTCTCAGACTTTGGTATTTCTTGCGGCGCATCTTGGTTTTCAGATGCGCCTTGTTCTGGCTTGGTTTCATCGATAGCTGAGCTCTCGCTTTCTTTCGGTGAATGTTCTACGAGGTCTGAGTCTTTTTGTTCTGTGATAAGTTGCTCTTCAGAGTGCGCAGCTGTGGTCGACTCTTTTTCTTCTGTCACTTCCTCACTTAACTCTTCTTCAGGTTGTTCGATGTTGATTGCGTCGATGTTTGTCACGCTGCCTGCTTCGGGAGCGCTCTGTTCTGGCTCCACTGGCTTTGTCTTATTTGGTTTGTTTAGGCACTCATTTGTTTCAACTTCGCCACTAAGTACATCACCTTTGAGCATCCCACACGATTCTTTAAGTTGATAGCTCACACCGCTCAATGGGTTGTTCGCCATATCAAACTCTCCAGATAGCTTACCCGAGATAGCTTTGCCGGAAATGGTCACGGGTTCTAGCTTCACTTCGCCGCGCTGAGCCTTTAAGCGCAATGGGCTGAAGGTGATTGCCTTATGCGAGTCATCTGCTTGTGACTTCAAGGTGGTATCGCGCAGGTTAGCTTCTACTTCTCCCGACAAGCTGTAAGCAAGCATGTTTTGATCGCCTGCTAAGCCTTTTAAATCAAGACTTAAGTCTGAGAAGCCATTGACCGCAAGTGCCGTTGGTAAGTATGGATGAAGTAATTGCAGTGGAATACCATCCGCATTGAGATTAAGTGCCCAAGGTTGGCTGGTGGTGCTGAGATCGATTTGACCCAAGCCTTCGATATAGCCTTGCTCTAACGGGGCAAATAAGCGTGTCAGTTGCCAGAAGCCGTTTTCACTCTGTGTTGTAATTGCTGCGTGTGAGGTGATGACTTGGTCGTAACTCGCGTTGACGACGCTGGCATCAAGCTTGCCGCTCCAAATACCCCAATGACCGTTGCTGTGTTTCACTTCGAGCTGCTCACCTTCCAAATTCAAGCCAGAAAGCTGCCAGTAAGGTTGTTTGGATAACTGGATGACTTGGCTGCGTTCTATCTCTAACTGCTTCACATCGACTTGCTGGAGCTTCTCTGTGGCTTTTTGCCACCAGTCAGTCTTGTCATCTGGTTGGATAGCCCACTTTAAGCCGCTGATGGTCGCATTGTTGATTTTCCAATGGTCAGGTTCGAAGTCACCAGATACCTGAACGCTGCCTTGCTGCCAATCTAAGCTCAGTTCTTGCAATTTGATAGACCCTGGCTTGAGTTGGGCGTTTAAACGAGGCTCAACCGCGGTTTGGTCTTGGAAACTGACACTGTCAGCTTGCAGAGAAATCTGCGCCGTTGTGCTCCACAATGACAGCGGGAGCGAAGCGTTTTCTACCGATAACTCAAGGTTTTGCCAATGCCAGTCTCCGTATTCGATATCCGCATTGAGCAGATCGAGGCTGTTGATATGGTTGATATTAACGGGCAACGCCTGCCATGGTTTGGCGAGTAAGGATTGCAGTTGTAGATTGTCGATTTTCAGCTTATCAACGGTCACGTTAATCAACGACCAACCTTGTGGGTATTGTTCGCCTTGACCAGATATTTCACTGCCACGCCATTTAAATGAGGCGCCATAAAGTGTGCTGTCTTGCGCTTTATAGTCCACATCGACAAGCAGCTTATTGAAAGATTCACCATTCCAATACAATTGTTCGGCAGAGAGCTGAACCTCACCATAAGGCATTTGCTGCGTGTCACTTGACCAAGTAGGGTCTTGGATTTGGACGTTCAAACCATTAATGCTGAATGCATCATCGGCATAATCGATGTTCTTCAAGGCGATTTGATGGAAGTAGACATTGTTGAGCTTTGGCATTGTTGGCATACCTTGCTGCAGGCTCAGTCCATCAATCAACAGGCTATCGACAATCCATTTTCCATCGCGACGAACATCAGGGTTTAGCCATAGATCGACTTGCTCGATGAAGGGTAATTGGTCTTGTTTGGTCGCTATCCCACTAAGGGTTAGGTGGTAGGGAAACTCGTATTGAACGTTGTCTGCTTGCAATGGCAAGTCGACTAAATCAGAAAACAGGTTCCACGTTTGACGAGAATAAGAGGTGGTCAGCATGCCCACAAAGACGGCTGGAATCGCGATCGCCAGTATGACGATAAGAAGTAGAATTCGACCTGCTGTTTTCATCCCTGCCAAAACCTGTCTGTAAATTGGAGTAAGTGAGTATCGACTTACTTAGATAGGCTTAAGCTTGTATCAATCTCAGGTTGGATTCAATAAAAAGCCCCTCAAAAGAGGGGCTTGAAGATTATTTTTGTAGCTAAGTCACGAAGGCTTAGCGAGTGGCTTAGTCTAGCTGAGGGCCAGCTGCCACTAGTGATTTACCTTCTGCGTTGTCAGTGTACTTATCGAAGTTGTTGATGAAGCGCTCTGCTAGATCTTTCGCTTTGCTTTCCCATTGTAGTGGGTCAACGTAGGTATCACGTGGGTCAAGGATGCTTGGGTCCACACCTGGTAGCGAAGTTGGCACTTCTAGGTTGAAGATTGGAATGTGCTTAGTTTTCGCTTCTTCAATCGAGCCATCAAGGATCGCATCAATGATGCCGCGTGTATCTTGGATAGAGATACGTTTACCGCTGCCGTTCCAGCCTGTGTTGACTAGGTAAGCTTCTGCGCCCGCTGCTTCCATACGTTTCACTAGCACTTCTGCGTACTTAGTTGGGTGTAGAGTTAGGAACGCTGCACCAAAACATGCTGAGAACGTTGGTGTTGGTTCAGTGATGCCACGCTCAGTACCTGCTAGCTTAGCGGTAAAGCCAGACAAGAAGTGGTACTTAGTTTGCTCAGGAGTCAGTTTAGAAACCGGAGGAAGTACGCCGAACGCATCAGCCGATAGGAAGATCACTTTGTTTGCGTGACCACCTTTCGATACTGGCTTAACGATGTTGTCGATGTGATGCAGTGGGTAAGACACACGAGTGTTCTCAGTCTTAGAACCATCATCAAAGTCGATAGAACCATCGCTACGAACTGTTACGTTCTCTAGTAGTGCATCACGGCGGATGGCGTTGTAGATATCAGGCTCGGCTTCTTTCGATAGCTTGATGGTTTTCGCGTAACAGCCGCCTTCGAAGTTGAACACGCCGTCGTCATCCCAACCGTGCTCGTCATCACCAATCAGTGCACGTTTAGGATCGGTAGACAGGGTAGTTTTACCTGTGCCAGAGAGACCGAAGAAGATCGCAACATCGCCTTCTTCACCCATGTTTGCACTACAGTGCATTGATGCGATGTCTTTTAGCGGAAGGAAGTAGTTCATCATTGCGAACATGCCTTTCTTCATTTCGCCGCCGTACCAAGTACCACCGATCAACTGAGTGCGCTCTGTTAGGTTGAACACAGTGAAGTTTTCAGAGTTCAGACCATGCTCTTCCCACTTCTCGTTGGTGCACTTCGCACCGTTCATTACTACAAAATCAGGTTCAAACGTTGCCAACTCTTCTTCTGTTGGACGGATGAACATGTTTTTCACGAAGTGCGCTTGCCACGCTACTTCTGTGATCACTCGAATGCTCAAACGAGTGTCTGGGTTTGCACCACAATAACCGTCAATCACAAATAGACGCTTGCCTGAAAGCTGGTTGGTCACTAGCTCTTTTAGGTCGTCCCATACTTCTTTGTTGATTGGTTTGTTGTCGTTTTTCACTGCATCAGAAGTCCACCACATGTGCTCTTCTGTTGTTGCATCTTTAACAATGTACTTATCTTTTGGTGAGCGACCAGTAAAGATACCAGTGTCTACGGCAACCGCGCCGAGTTCTGTAACCACACCACGTTCATAACCTGTTAGGTCAGCACGGGTCTCTTCCTCAAACAGCATTTCGTAGCTTGGGTTGCGAACAACCTCTTTAACGTTATGCAGTCCGTGTTTGGTTAGATCAAGTGTTGCAGCCTTTGTATGTTCCATAACGGTCATAGGTGCTCCTTATAAGGATTTTTGTAGGGATTTTGTAAGAATGTTTTAATTTTTATCTGCTCACCATGCTAGCAACGGGGCGGGGAGAAAACAGGGATATAGTTCAAAAATTATCCATGATTTCAGTGTGGTTTTAGGTAACCCGTCACATATTGGTGCGAATAGTTTATCGTGGCCGCAAACCTTTGCGCTAGGGCAAAAGAATTATTAATTATTTAAAATTAAGCGGTTGCTTTATTACGTGGGAGGCTAAGGTATACGAGGGTTTGATCACAAAAAGGCCAGCGTGATGCTGGCCTTTTGATAGGTAAATTACATGCTTGTTAAGCTATGAAAATTAATGCACGGTTTTATTGCCGGAAGTTGCTTGCGTATACAGTTCGGTAATTTCAGGTTCGTCGAACGTGTATGACGTGCCGCAGTAATCGCAATGTAAAGAAATTGTGCCTTCTTCCGCCAAAATGTCATAAATTTCAGTTTTATCAACTGTGATGATCGCCGCGCCACTGCGCTCGCGAGAACAACCACAGTGGAATTCCACAGGTTGTGGCTCGTATAGGCGAACAGAGTCTTGGTTGTATAGACGGTAAAGCAGTTCGTTTGCTGGTAGCGTGAACAGCTCTTCGTTCTTAACCGTTGCTGTTAGTTGCTCTAGGTGTTCAAAGTCTTCAGGTGTACCCGTACCGTCTGGCATTACCTGAATCATCATACCTGCCGCATGCTTTTTGCCTTCGTGCTCACCAGTGCGGATCCACAAACGCGTTTTTAGCTGCTCTGAGTTTGCGAAGTAGCCTTCGATAACGTCAGCCAGTGTTTCACCTTCTAGGCCAACCACGCCTTGGTAGCGTTCGCCTTTTTTCGGTTCGATGGTGATCACTAGGTAACCTTTACCCATCATTTCGTGCAGCGTTGCGTCATCAGCAATGTCGCCTTCCCAACGAGCTACGCCACGGATCTTCTGATCGTGGTCGCCGTTGATGACTGCCAAAGATACAGGGCCATCACCTTGTAGTTGGATAGTGATTGAGCCTTCGAACTTCAAAGTTGCAGTTAAAAGTGTGGTTGAAACGAGTAGCTCACCCAACAGTTTTTGCAGTGCTGCCGGATATTCCTTGCTGGAGATAATACGTTGGTATGCTTCATCCAATTGAACCAACTCGCCACGTACAGAAAGATCTTCAAATAGGTAGCGGTTTAAAACATTATTTGCCATGGAGTGCTTTCCTCGTCGGTAATTCCGGCTTTTATTGGTGTTTGAACTTAATGATGTCGCGGCGCTGCTTTTTGTCTGGGCGGCGTTCCGGACTAGGGTTGTGGGCGTTGAGTTTACGCTGTTTCGCGAACTCTTCGCGTTGGCTGACGCTTTCGTCAGTTTCGCGATAGAGCGTTTGAGCGATTGGTGCGCCCATTCGACGATCAGAGATTTTCTCGATGATCACCGTCTTCTCTTCATTGCCTTGACGAAGACGAATCTCAGCGCCCAACTCAACGATTTTGCTTGGTTTGCTTCGTTGCCCATTATAGTGGACTTTACCGCCATCGACCATATTGCGTGCGATGGAACGGGTCTTATAAAATCTGGCAGCCCATAGCCATTTATCTAGCCTTACGGCTTCATTTGTGGAACTCATACGACTCTACACTATCTAATCACTGCAAGAATGATGCAGTGACTGGTGGATTATTCACCTACAGATGGAGCCAAGGCTGTTTTTTTTCAAGGGAGTTGGCAAAAACTGCATAAGAAAAAGGTATGAAAAGGAACTTGTGATATAGTTCACTGCTCTTTGTTGAGTAGTAATTTTATTGCAATTTTAGCAAGATAGAGTCGACACGCTTTCATTCATAGTGAAAGTCGACGGACGTAAGAATAAAGGAATCAATTCAGTGAAGCGTTTAGAGCTAAGTGCAGGATTATCAAGCAGCCCGCTACTGGCTCAGATTAAGTCCAACAATCACGTCATTCAAGCGAAACTAAGTTTGCTCTTAACTTGTCTATTTATAGCAATGACAGGTTGGATACTTGGTAAAGTGGTGTGGTTAGCAATGCCTCAAACCTCTGGTGTGACTCAATGGAAGCCATCAGCAAACGCTGTTGCGTCAACCAATAAAAAAGACGCGATTGATTTTAATGCCCTCCAAAATGCCAACTTGTTCGGAAAGTACACCGAGCAAAAGCCGGTCGTAGTAGAACAACCTGTCGTGCAAGATGCGCCTAAAACCCGCCTAAACCTAACACTTGTTGGTGCTGTTGCGAGCAGCAACGCAAAAACGAGCTTAGCGGTGATTGCAAACCGAGGTAAGCAGGCAACTTACGGCATTGGTGAAGAAATTGACGGCACGCGTGCAGAATTAAAAGCGGTTTTGGTTGATCGAGTGATCATTGATAACCAAGGTCGTGATGAAACCCTTATGTTGGAAGGCATCGAGTACAGCAAGTTGTCTGAGAGTCGTCCGGCAACTCGACCAAAAGCAGCGAAAGCGGATAACTCATCCGCAGTGAGTGAAAAGGTCGACCAAATTCGTGCGGAAATTGCTAAAGATCCGCAAAGCGTATTCAAGTACATCAACATTTCTCCGGTTAAGAAAGACGGAGGAATCATCGGCTATCGCGTCTCACCAGGTCGTGATGCGGCGTTGTTTAATGATGTCGGTCTAAAACCTGGTGATATTGCGGTGCAATTAAACGGGATCGATTTAAGTGATCCTTCATCTTCAGTAGAACTGATGCAAGTGATGAACGATCCGCAAGAACTGAATTTGACTGTTGAGCGCGACGGCCAGCAGTACGACATCTATATCCAATTGTAATACTTAGGCAAGCTGCGTAAGTTCAGGGAGACATACGTGAAACATTGGTTTAGCAAAAGTGCTTGGTTACTTGCAGGGACACTACTCTGCGCTCCGGGTGCGATGGCGAACGAGTTTAGTGCAAGTTTCAAAGGCACTGACATTCAAGAATTCATCAACATTGTAGGTCGTAACTTAGAGAAGACCATCATTGTTGACCCGTCTGTACGCGGCAAGATCGACGTGCGCAGCTATGACGTTTTAAACGAAGAGCAATACTACAGCTTCTTTTTAAACGTGCTAGAAGTGTACGGTTACGCTGTTGTTGAAATGGATAACGGTGTACTAAAAGTCATCAAATCGAAAGATTCAAAAACCTCTGCAATTCCTGTTTTGGGTGATGACAGCGCAAAAGGCGACAGCGTGATTACACGTGTGGTTGCGGTGCGTAACGTATCGGTTCGTGAACTTTCTCCGCTATTGCGTCAGCTGATCGATAACGCTGGTGCGGGTAACGTGGTGCACTACGATCCAGCCAACATCATCCTGATCACTGGCCGTGCAGCGGTTGTAAATCGTTTGGCTGAAATCATCAAACGTGTTGACCAAGCGGGTGATAAAGAAATTGAAGTCGTAGAGCTGAGAAATGCTTCTGCGTCTGAAATGGTGCGTATTGTTGACGCTCTGAACAAAACGACCAATCAAAAGAGCACGCCTGAATTCCTAGAGCCAAAAATCGTTGCGGATGAGCGTACTAACTCAATTCTGATTTCTGGCGACCCTAAAGTGCGCGCGCGCTTGAAACGTTTGATTCGCCAACTTGACGTAGAAATGGCGACCAAAGGCAATAACCGCGTGGTTTACCTGAAGTATGCGAAAGCAGAAGACCTAGTTGATGTACTAAAAGGTGTATCTGACAACCTACAAGCTGAGAAGCAAGCGGGTCAAAAAGGCGCATCAAACGCGCAACGTGGAGAAGTGGTGATTGCTGCTCACGAAGCGACTAACTCGTTAGTTTTGACTGCGCCGCCAGATATCATGATGGCGCTGCAAGATGTGATTTCTCAACTGGATATCCGTCGTGCGCAGGTTCTGATTGAAGCGCTTATCGTTGAAATGTCTGAAGGCGACGGCATCAACCTTGGTGTTCAATGGGGTAACCTAGAGACAGGTGCAGTAATCCAATACGGCAACACTGGTGCGCAAATTGGTAACGTAATGGTTGGTCTTGAAGAAGCAAAAGACCAAACTCGTACGGAGTACTATACCAACAGTGATGGTGAGCGAACGCCTTATGATGTTACTGAGTCAGGTGATTACTCTACTCTGGCGGCAGCACTTGGTGGTGTTAACGGTGCTGCTATGAGCATCATGATGGGTGACTGGACAGCATTGATTACTGCTGTGTCATCGGATTCAAATTCAAACATTCTGTCTTCTCCAAGCATTACAGTGATGGATAACGGTGAAGCGTCGTTCATCGTTGGTGAAGAAGTGCCGGTAATTACAGGCTCGACTGCAGGCTCGAACAACGATAACCCATTCCAAACGGTTGACCGTAAAGAAGTTGGTATCAAGCTGAAAGTGGTACCTCAAATCAACGAAGGTGATTCTGTTCAGCTAAACATTGAGCAAGAAGTGTCTAACGTTCTGGGTGCAAATGGCGCGGTTGACGTGCGTTTTGCTAAGCGCCAGCTAAACACCTCTGTGATGATCCAAGATGGTCAAATGCTAGTGCTTGGTGGTTTGGTTGATGAGCGTGCACTGGAAAGTGAATCTAAAGTACCGCTATTGGGTGATATCCCAGTGATCGGCCAACTGTTCAAATCAACCAGCACGCAAACTGAAAAGCGTAACCTGATGGTATTCATTAAGCCAACCATCATCCGCGATGGTATGACGGCAGATGGTATTACTCAGCGTAAATACAACTTCATTCGTGCAGAACAGTTATACAAAGCACAAGAAGGCTTGAAGTTGATGGATGATTCAAACATTCCAGTGATGCCTGAATTTGGTCAGGAGCGTAAGCACCCTACTGAAATCCAAGCGTTCATTGATCAAATGGTAAAGAATAATGGTTGATATGTTAGACACAGCGCCAAGTATGCGCCGTCTGCCATTCAGTTTTGCCAATCGCTTTAAACTGGTTTTGGAGACGGAGCACCCTGAGCGCCCTCCAATTCTGTATTACGTAGAGCCGCTTAACCCTGCGGCTCTTGTTGAAGTACGCCGAGTACTGAAACAAAACTTTATTCCTCAAGTGATGGACAAAGAAGCGTTCGATAAAAAGCTCACTGAAGCGTATCAACGTGACTCTTCTGAGGCTCGTCAGTTGATGGAAGACATTGGCGCAGACAGCGATGACTTCTTCTCGTTAGCAGAAGAACTGCCTCATGATGAGGATTTGCTGGAATCGGAAGATGATGCGCCAATCATCAAATTGATCAACGCCATGTTAGGTGAAGCGATCAAAGAAGGGGCGTCGGATATCCATATCGAGACGTTCGAGAAAACCCTTTCGATTCGTTTCCGCGTCGATGGTGTATTGCGTGAAGTTCTAACCCCAAGCCGCAAACTAGCACCTTTGCTGGTTTCTCGTGTGAAGGTTATGGCTAAACTCGATATTGCTGAAAAACGCGTACCTCAAGATGGTCGTATTTCTCTGCGTATCGGTGGTCGTGCGGTGGACGTTCGTGTATCTACCATGCCTTCGTCGCATGGTGAGCGCGTGGTAATGCGTCTACTGGATAAGAACGCCACTCGTCTTGATTTGCATAGTTTGGGTATGACGCCTTCAGTGCATGACAACTTCCGTCACTTGATTGGTCGCCCTCACGGCATCATCTTGGTGACCGGTCCGACAGGTTCGGGTAAGTCGACGACGTTGTACGCGGGCTTGCAAGAGATCAACAGCAACGAACGCAACATTCTAACGGTTGAAGACCCTATCGAATTCGATATTGATGGCATCGGCCAAACGCAGGTAAACCCGAAAGTTGATATGACTTTTGCGCGTGGTCTGCGTGCGATTCTTCGTCAAGACCCGGATGTAGTGATGGTCGGTGAGATCCGTGACTTAGAGACCGCACAGATTGCGGTGCAAGCCTCTTTGACTGGTCACTTGGTTATGTCGACACTGCACACCAACACGGCTGTGGGTGCGATTACTCGTCTGCGCGACATGGGTATTGAGCCATTCCTGATTTCTTCTTCATTACTGGGCGTGCTTGCACAGCGTCTTGTTCGTACACTTTGTTCTGACTGTAAAGAACCATACGAAGCGGACAAAGAGCAGAAGAAACTGTTTGGTTTGGAAGAGCATGAATCGCTCATTTTGCATCGAGCGAAAGGCTGTGAAGTATGTAACCACAAAGGGTACCGAGGCCGTACTGGTATTCACGAACTCTTGATGGTGGATGAAAAAGTCCAAGAGCTGATCCACAGCGAAGCGGGTGAGCAAGAGATTGAGAAAACCGTTCGTCAGCATACGCCAAGTATTCGTAGCGACGGCCTGAGTAAAGTCAGTCGTGGTATCACTTCTCTTGAAGAAGTCATGCGAGTGACCAAGGAAGCGTAATGGCAGCATTTGAATACAAAGCGCTGGACGCTAAAGGCAAACAGAAGAAAGGCACCATCGAGGGGGATAACGCTCGTCAGGTGCGCCAACGCCTAAAAGAGCAGGGTATGATTCCTGTCGAGGTGATGGAAGCCAAAGCGAAAGCCGCTAAGTCTTCAGGCGGGTCAGTTGGGTTCAAACGAGGCATCAAAACCGCAGAGCTTGCGTTGATTACGCGTCAGCTTTCGACCTTGGTTCAATCGGGGATGCCACTTGAAGAATGTTTGAAGGCCGTTTCAGAGCAAGCAGAAAAACCACGTATTCGTTCGATGATTGCCGCGGTGCGCTCAAAAGTCACCGAGGGTTATCCTCTGGCCGACAGTTTGGGTGATTACCCGCATGTTTTCGATGAGCTTTACCTTTCGATGGTGGCAGCGGGTGAAAAATCTGGTCACTTGGATACAGTGCTAGAACGCTTGGCTGATTATGTAGAAAACCGCCAAAAGATGCGTTCTAAGTTGCTGCAAGCCATGATTTACCCTGTGGTATTGGTGGTGTTTGCTGTTGGTATCGTCTCTCTGTTGCTGTCTTCTGTTGTACCTAAAATCATTGAACCAATTATTCAAATGGGACAAGAGTTGCCTCAATCAACGCAATTCCTGTTGTCTGCAAGTGAGTTTGTCCAAGAATGGGGGTTTATCATCTTTGTTGTTGTTGTTGTGCTCTTCTATGGCCTTAAACTCGCATTACAGAAACCAAATTTTCGCTTGGCTTGGGACCAAAAAATTCTCAGCCTGCCGTTGATTGGTAAGATTTCTCGCGGTCTGAATACCTCACGATTTGCTCGCACCTTGTCGATTTGTACCTCAAGTGCGATTCCTATTCTTGAAGGGATGCGAGTCGCGGTCGACGTTATGTCGAACCGTTATGTAAAACAACAGGTCTTAGTTGCGGCAGACAACGTACGAGAAGGTGCAAGTCTGCGCAAAGCCCTTGATCAAACTCGCTTGTTCCCACCAATGATGCTACACATGATTTCAAGTGGTGAGCAAAGTGGTGAGCTTGAAAGCATGTTGACGCGAGCGGCGGACAACCAAGACCAAAACTTTGAATCGACGGTCAACATTGCACTTGGCATTTTTACTCCAGTATTGATTGCCCTGATGGCGGGCTTGGTACTTTTCATCGTAATGGCGACATTGATGCCAATGTTGGAAATGAATAACTTAATGAGCGGATAGAATTCGAGTTAAGACGTGTCTATTGAAGGCATTGCTTGAATCTAACTTTCGGAGAAAATAATGAAATTTAAACGCAGTAAGCAACAAGGCTTTACACTTCTAGAAGTGATGGTTGTTGTGGTTATCCTAGGTATTTTGGCGAGTGTTGTTGTTCCTAACTTGCTAGGTAACAAAGAAAAAGCAGACCAACAGAAAGCGATCACAGACATCGTGGCATTGGAAAACGCGTTGGACATGTACAAGTTGGATAACAGCGTTTACCCAACGACTGACCAAGGTCTAGACGCATTGGTGAACAAACCTTCTAACCCAGAACCGCGCAACTACCGTGACGGTGGTTACATCAAGCGTCTTCCATCTGATCCATGGGGCAACGAGTACCAATACCTAAGCCCTGGCGACAATGGCACGATTGATATCTTTACTCTGGGCGCTGACGGCCAAGAGGGCGGTGAAGGTCCAGCTGCAGATATCGGCAACTGGAACATGCAAGATTTCCAATAAGCGCTAGCTGAAACCAGCACTAATGAAGCAAATGCAAAAACATCTCGGTTTTACATTGATAGAAATTCTATTGGTGCTGGTTTTGTTATCTCTTACCGCCGTGGCGGTGATCGCTACCTTGCCTACGAGTCAGAAAGACCTTTCCAAACAATACGCGCACAGTTTTTTTCAACGCTTACAACTGCTTAATGAAGAAGCAGTGTTAAGTGGCAAAGACTTTGGTCTGCGCGTTGATGATGTTAAATCCACCTACACCTTGTTGAGTTTGAGCCAAGATGGTTGGCAGCCACTTGAGTTAAAGCAAATCCCAAGTGAGACAAAACTCGAAGGGGATATTTCATTGCAATTGGATTTAGGCGGTGGTGCTTGGGATAAAGACGATCGATTGTTCGAACCTGGCTCTCTGTTTGATGAAGACATGTTTGCTGAGGAAGAGGACAAAGAGAAGAAGAAAGTGAAACCACCTCAAGTGTTCATCTTCTCAAGTGCTGAAATTACGCCATTCTCCCTATCTTTCTTTCCTGAAGAGGGGGATGCATTCAACGATGGTTGGCGAATCATTGGTAAAGAAACAGGCGAAATCAAATTGTTAGCGCCTGGGGAAGAAGCGGAAGACGATGACAATTCGATATTCTAAGCCAAGCCGTATTGGCTCGTCGCACCGCAACACACGAGGTATGACATTACTTGAAGTGCTGGTCGCCCTAGCGATCTTCGCAACGGCAGCGATCAGTGTGATTCGCTCAGTGAGTCAGCACATCAATACTGTCAGTTATTTAGAAGAAAAAATGTTTGCAGCCATGGTTGTGGATAACCAAATGGCCAATGTGATGCTCTCGACGGAAAAGCTTAAAGCGAAAAACGGTACAGAAGAATTAGCAGGGCGCACTTGGTATTGGAAAGTCACACCGGTAGCCACTGCGCAGCCATTGCTGAAAGCATTTGATGTCAGTGTCGCGACAGATAAAAAAGCGAGCCCAGTTGTCACGGTGAGAAGTTATG
This sequence comes from Vibrio sp. K4, assembly GCF_051122595.1. Classification (NCBI taxonomy): domain Bacteria; kingdom Pseudomonadati; phylum Pseudomonadota; class Gammaproteobacteria; order Vibrionales; family Vibrionaceae; genus Vibrio; species Vibrio sp. K4. Next base: position 3,195,512 of record NZ_CP178577.1, on the reverse strand, counting down.
TTGCTGAATAACAAGCGATATAAAGCTCGCAACTCAAGGTCCAATCGAGGTTTTACCTTGATTGAAGTGCTGGTTTCGATTGCGATTTTTGCCAGCATGAGTGTCGCCGCTTACCAAGTGGTATCGCAAGTGCAGCGCAGTAATGTGTTGTCTCAAGAGCGAACTCAACGTCTCAATGAGCTACAGCGCGCGATGGTCATGATGGATAACGATTTCCGTCAAATGGCAATGCGCCAAATGCGTACTAACGGTGAAGAGCCTTCAAGCCAACTGCTGTTTTGGTCGGATTACTTGCTCGATTCAGATGCGAAAGGTGTGATGTTTGCGCGTTTGGGCTGGCATAACCCACAGCAGCAATTTCCACGCGGTGAAGTGACTAAGGTTGGCTATCGCATCAAAGATGAAGTCTTGCAGCGTGTGTGGTGGCGATACCCTGATACACCAACAGGACAAGAAGGTGTGATTACCCCGCTGCTAACACAGGTCGAAGAATTTGATATGCGCTTCTTTGACGGAAAATCGTGGAAGAAAACGTGGGAAAACGGCCGTGAACTGCCAAAAGCCGTTTCTGTGATATTGAAGCTGAAAGATTATGGTGAGATTACTCGCACTTACCTGACGCCGGATGGCAAGCTCAATCCGGGTGGAGAAGATGATTCTTCGGGCAATGACTCATCAGGGGGCAGCAATGATGGCTAATCGTCAGCGCGGTGTTGCGCTCCTCATTGTCTTGATGCTGCTTGCGATTATGACAACAGTGGCTGCGAGCATGTCAGAGCGATTGTTTTTGCAGTTTCAGCGTGGTTCGAATCAAATTAATTACCAACAAGCTTACTGGTATAGCTTGGGGGTAGAAGCGTTAGCTGAGATTGGTATCGAACAAAGTTATGAAGACGACGATACCATTAACTTAAGCCAGCCTTGGGCAATCAAAGAGCAAGTTTATCCGCTTGATTACGGACAGGCTTTAGGTCGCATTGTTGATAAGCAAGCCTGCTTCAATATGAATGTCCTCGCGAGCGTACAGCCAACGGGTGAACAAACGACGCGTCCATACTTAGTGCAAGTGTTCCAACGTTTGATGGAAGAAATGGACGTGGAGCCTTACCAAGCTGAAGTGATCGCCGATTCGACGTGGGAATACGTTGATAGTGACAGTACCGTGCGTTCAACCGCGGGTGTGGAAGACAGTACTTACGAAGCGATGAAGCCGCAGTATTTGCCACCCAACGGTTGGATGGCGGATGCCAGTGAACTGCGCGCGGTGTACCAAGTTAGTGGGGACATCTACCAAAAAATTGCTCCGATGATTTGTGCGCTTCCGAGCGACGATTGGCGCTTAAACGTCAACACCATAGAAGTCGAGCAAGCGCCTATTTTGGTTGCCATGTTTACCCCAGGCTTGAGCAGCAGCGATGCTGTTCAGCTGATAGAAAAGCGTCCTTTCGATGGATGGGAAAGTGTCGATGAATTTTTGTCAGAGTCAGAATTAGCTGGCCTGAGCGATGATGTAAAGAAAAATGCCCGAGGCTACTTAGGAGTCGATAGCTCCTTTTTTGAATTGGATGCACAAGTGCTGGTGGATGAATCCCGTGTACGTATCCGAAGCCTTTTGCAAAGTACAGATAGAGAAACGGTGACTGTCGTTCGCCGTCGTTTTGGAGGAATCAGTGAGCGAGTTTCTAACCGTTCGGCTGAGTAGCGAACAACAAAGTACCATTCCATGGTTGGTGTGGTCGACACAACAGCAAGAAGTGATTGCCAGTGGTGAGATTGCCGGGTGGGAACATCTGGATGAACTGGTCGCGTATGCCGATCAGCGACAAATTATCGCGCTATTAGCAAGCCATGATGTTGTGTTAACAGAAGTGGATATCCCACCGGGTGCTGCACGTCAGTTTGACAGTATGCTGCCTTACTTGGTGGAAGATGAAGTCGCGCAAGACGTGGACAACCTGCATTTCACCGTTTTAGATAAGCAAGCAGAAAGCGCACAAGTGTGTGCCGTGGAGCGAGCTTGGATTCAAACCATTTTGCAGCGTTTTGCCAGCCAAGGTCTTGTAATAAAGCGAATGCTACCTGACGTATTAGCTATGCCAGTGGACGCAGAAGCGAGCTCTGCAGCACTGTTGGGTGAGCAATGGCTGATTCGCCACTCTCAAACTCAAGGTGCAGCGGTTGATGCTTCATGGCTAGACCTTTACTTATCTGCCTACTTACAAAGTCACGAAGGTTGGAAGCTGGACTGTTACAGTTCGCTGCCTGAATCAAGCGTTCCAGACATTTGGGTATCAAAGCCTGAAGAAATGACCATGGCATTGTTGGCAAAGGGCACAACGGAAAGCAAGGTTAACCTACTTTCTGGCGCGTTTAAGCCGAAATCGTCTTGGGGCAAGTACGTTAAGGTTTGGCAGAAAGCCGCAATAGCCGCTGGTGTGTTGCTGGTTGTTTTGGTTGGCCAGCAGCTGTTAATGGTGCATAAATACGAAGCGCAAGCCCAAGCTTATCGTGAAGAGAGTGAGCGCATCTTCCGTCAAATCTTCCCAGACAAACGACGCATTCCAACAGTTAGCTACTTGAAGCGACAAATGACGGACGAAGAACGTCGTCTGTCTGGTGGATCAAGTGATGTGGCGATGTTGTCTTGGATCGCGGCTTTGCCAGCAACATTGGGACAGGTTAATGACCTACAAATCACCAGTTTCAAATACGACGGTCAACGTGGTGAGGTTCGCATTCAAGCGAGCAGTTCTGACTTCCAGCCATTCGAGCAAGCTCGAGTCAAATTGGCGGAGAAGTTTAACGTTGAACAAGGCCAACTGAACCGCAACGGCAATGTTGTGATGGGCAGTTTTGTGTTGAAGCGTCAGTGAGGTGATGATGAAGAATTTAATCGCACAAGCTCAGACTTGGTGGAGCAGCATCTCACAACGTGAGCAACGTTTGGTGATGGGGGGTGGCATTATTGCCATTATCGGGATGATTTATTGGGGGGTATTACAACCAATGAATCAACGTGCAGAGCTAGCTCAATCCCGAATCCAAAGTGAAAAACAATTGCTGACTTGGGTACAAGATAAAGCCGATGATATCAGCGCATTGCGTAAAAGTGGTGGTGTAAGCTTTTCTAATCAGCCATTGAACCAAGTGGTGTCTTCATCCGCTCGTCGTTACAAGGTGGAGTTGATCCGTGTACAACCACGTAATGACAGTGTTCAAGTATGGATTAAGCCTTTGGCATTCAACCAAATGGTCGATTGGCTGCGTTATCTAAAAGAACAACAAGGGATTGAGGTGGAATTCCTAGACATCGACCGTACCGATCAAGCGGGTATGATTGACGTAAACCGCCTGCAATTTAAGCGAGGTTAAGGTGAAGAAAGCCGTTCTTTATGTGGTGATTTTTATTGCCTTTTTCTCAACCAGTTTGATTGCTGGTTTGCCAATTTCTTGGGTGCTACAACAAGTGCCAAGCGTGAGAGGTCTCGACATTCAAGGTGCGCAAGGCACAGTTTGGCAAGGTCGTGCATCAAACGTACGTTGGCAGCGTCAGAACTTAGGTGAAGTGAACTGGGATTTCCAACTTTCCAGTCTGTTTACCGGTAAAGCGGAATTCGCCGTCCGTTTCGGTCGCGGGAGCGATATGGACGTACGTGGTCGTGGTTTGGTTGGCTACAGCTTAACTGGCGGCCCATACGCGGAAAACTTAGTCGCGTCGATTCCTGCGGCAAAAGTGGTGGAGCAAGCACGTCTTCCTGTACCGGTTGGTGTTGAAGGTCAGCTTGAGTTGAACATCCGTCATGCGACTTACGCAGCGCCTTGGTGTAAAACAGCAGAAGGTACGTTAGTTTGGAGTGCGAGTGGCATTCAAAGCCCACTTGGTAGTCTTGAACTTGGTCCTGTCATTGCTGATTTAAACTGTAAAGACAGCGTGCTATCGGCATCGGGTGAGCAAAAGAGCAAGCAAGTTTCAGCGGCGTTTTCTGCTGAGCTAATGCCAAATCAACGTTACTCCACCAAAGCGTGGTTTAAGCCGGGGGCAGAGTTCCCATCAGGCATGAGCGATCAACTTAAATGGCTGGGCAATCCAAACGCTCAAGGTCAATACGAGTTTGATTACAAAGGGCGTTTTTAGCCACACTCAGAAACCACAACATCTTTAAAGAGCAGCCAATGTGCAGCTCTTTTTGTTTTTGGATCATGGTAGGCCAAACCCTCTATTTGCTGTACAAGAAATCCAAGGATTATTTACTTTGAACATAACTTTATGATTTTCATTGAATAATTAAAATCCGTACAGTTATGAGAGTATTTAGATCATAGTAGGCCAAATGCTCCTAACGCTGTACAAGAAGAAAAAAGAAAGGCCACGAATTCGATTCGTGGCCTTTTTAAAATCTAGTAATGCAGATTGGATTAGGGTCAGTCTTTGCGCTGTAGAATCTCATCCCAAGGCAAATCCGCATCGCCCAGTACGATGAAGTTTGGATTCTCCAACGTCTCGCGCTCATTGTAAGAAAGCGGCTCAAGTTGCGTGCTGAGAATGCGTCCGCCCGCCTCTTCAACAATGCATTGTGTAGCTGCGGTATCCCACTCGCCAGTTGGACCTAGACGTAAGTAACAGTCCACAGCACCTTCAGCGACAAGACAGGCTTTGAGTGCGGCAGAGCCAAGAGGAATCAAGTCATAGTTCCAAGCGTTACTCATGCGGCTCGTGATGCGGTTAATGTCTTGGCGACGGCTGATTGCGATGGCGATGTTTTGTCCAGGCTGCTCATGTTTGTGAGTGTGGATTTTCACGCTCTCTGACATGTCTGGAATCTTCCAAGCGCCTTTGCCGCTGTATGCGTAGTAAGTCACGCCAGAAACCGGGCCATAAACTACACCCATAGTTGGTTTGTTGTTGTCGATTAGCGCAATAATCGTCGCGAAGTCACCACTGCGTGCGATGAACTCTTGGGTGCCATCTAGCGGGTCGACAAGCCAGTAACGCTCCCATTGCCCACGCTGCTCTAGGCTGATATCCGCCGCTTCTTCAGAGAGTACAGGGATATCTGGGGTGAGTTCGCTCAAGCGTTCAGTAATCAGTTTATGCGCCGCGATATCAGCGCTGGTGACAGGGGTCTCGTCGCTTTTGGTGTAGGCTTCGTACTGCTTTTTCTCGTAGATATCGAGAATCAATTGACCTGCACTGCGCGCAATTTCGATGACTTGCGGGAGCAGGTGAGATAAATCTTTTGTCATTGGCATGGGTAATGGTCCTTCCTCACTATTATGAATCAGCTCTTCGGCTGTTATTGGTTGTGAGTGGTGTTTTGTAAGTGTCTTAGTGCCAACATCAACGCTGTGATGCTTCTTGCTTCACAAAAATCCAAGTGTGTTAAAAGCTCTTCTGCTTGAGCGAGTGGCCAACGAACAATGTCTAGTGGCTCAGGCTCATCGCCTTCTTGTTTTTCTGGATAAAGGTTCTGCCCCAAAAACAGTGTCATTTTGCTCGAGAAATAAGAAGGAGCAAGAATCACCTGTTTGAGTGGTGTCAGGTCATTAGAACCAAAACCGATCTCTTCTTTTAACTCTCGGTCAGCCGCTTGTTGTGGTGTTTCACCTGGGTCGATCAAGCCTTTTGGAAAGCCGAGTTCGTAGCGTTCTGTACCTGCAGCGTATTCACGAACCAAGAGTAAGTCGCCTTGCTCAGTCACAGGAACAACCATCACGGCATCACGCCCACTCGGTTTCATGCGTTCATAAGTACGTAGTTCGCCATTAGAGAAGCGAAGGTCGAGGGCTTCCACAGTAAACAGTTTAGATTGTGCGACCGTCTGACAAGAGAGGATCTCTGGTGGGGTCCTTTTCGACATAACGCTGGCTCCTTAGTATCGTTAACTCATCGAGGAAATGAGATTTCTTAATATATGAGAAGAAAGCTCGAGTTTCTAGCGTGATGATTCAGCATAACGCAATTGAAAACAAAAATGGGAGGCAAGTGCCTCCCATTTCTCGTCGATATGCATTGCTAGTAAGTCATCAGCGACTTAGTAGTAAGAGTGATCACCACGGTCGTGCTCGGTAGCATCACGAACAGCAGTTAGCTCACCAACGAATTGGTTCAAAAGCTCTTTCTCGATGCCTTCTTTTAGAGTCACATCAACCATTGAACAACCGTTACAACCACCACCGAATGCAACGATAGCGATGCCGTCGTCTGTGATTTCAACTAGGTTTACGTGACCACCGTGACCTGCAAGTTGCGGGTTCACTTGAGTTTGGATTACGTACTCAACACGTTCTACAAGTGGAGCGTCATCCGCGACTTTACGCATTTTTGCGTTTGGCGCTTTTAGCGTTAGTTGAGAACCCATTTTGTCAGTAACAAAATCGATTTCAGCATCTTCAAGGAAAGGAAGGCTTAGCTCATCAATGAATGCAGAGAAACCGCTGTAAGGGATTTCAGTGTCAGTGCCTTCAACCGCTTCTGGTGGGCAGTAAGACACGCCACACTCTGCGTTTTGTGTTCCTGGGTTAACAACGAAAACTCGAATGTTAGTGCCTTCAGGCTGTTGGCCTAAAAGGTTGGCGAAATGCGTTTGCGCAGTTTCTGTAATAGTAATATTTGACACGACGAATACCTGAGTAAATTTGTAGGCTATTGCTGCTATTCTACTCCTGTTGACGGCTCGGTCTAGTCTTTTTGATGCTAAGACATGGCGAAGCGATCTAGAGTGAGCCCGGGGCAGGAGTTCTGCAGATGCAGTAAATATCGATGCTTTCTACGCCAACTTCAAGTAGTAAATGACATAATTGTCGGACCGTACTACCTGTTGTAACCACATCATCCACAATCGCGACGTGGGAAAAGTTCACCTCACCTTGTAGGGTAAACGCCCCTTTTAAATTCTGTTCACGACTGGCTTTTTTGTTTCCTCGTTGGGATTGGACGCTTTTAACGCGTTTAAATACCTTATCTTCATATCGCACGTCTAAATGATGGGCGAGGTGTTTGGCTAGGAAATGGCTTTGGTTAAATCCTCGTTTTAAATAACGTTGCCAATGTATTGGTACACAAGTAATCACTGGAGCTGGCTGTTCAATTCGTTTGGCCAGCAATTGAGTGAGTGCGCCGACATGCCATGCCTCGCCATGATCTTTAAAGCGTTGTACTTGGTTAGATAGTGGGAAATCATAATCCCCCAACGTATACAAACGTTGCCAAGGTGGTGGCTCTTTCAGGCACTTACCGCACTCTGTTGAGGTATGTGATTCCTCTTCTATCATTTTTAAACCACAACGAGTGCAGCGTTTGATGGGCGTGAGGTGTTCAAAACAACGGTCACACCAGCGCATTGGGTTTGGTTTCTGTTCAGCGGAGATCGGAAATCGACACAAACCACATTGGCTGCCAAGTACGCGGTGCATGATGTTTTGCCATTGATGAGATAACATACAATCTATCCAAGGTGAGCGAGTCATCAGAGTAAAGCTTGGATTGCGTGGTAAGGAATAAGATAAGTGGGAGAGAACGAGAGCATGAGCACGAATTTACACTGGCAGTCATTTGGTCAAGGACCGGATTTGGTGTTGCTTCATGGTTGGGGCATGAATGGTGCGGTATGGCAGCAGACGGTCGAGTCTCTTCAACCTTATTTCCGAGTTCATGTGGTCGACCTTCCGGGGTACGGGCATAGCGCAGAATCTCACGCTGAAGACTTAGCAAAAATCGCTGACCTTGTTCTGCAAGATGCACCAGAAAAAGCCGTCTGGCTTGGCTGGTCATTAGGTGGTTTGGTGGCAACCCACATTGCACTTAATGCTCCGCAGCGTGTGAGCAAGTTAATCACGGTAGCCAGTTCACCAAAATTTGCTGCTGAACGTCCTTGGCGTGGCATTCAACCTAACGTGTTAACCGCATTCACCGATCAATTGCTGGAAGACTTCTCTGTCACTATTGAGCGTTTTATGGCGCTGCAAGCGATGGGCAGTCCGTCTGCACGCAAAGACGTTAAACAACTCAAACAAGCGGTACTATCACGTCCGCAGCCGAATCCTGATTCATTGTTGGTTGGTTTGAATATTCTTGCCGATGTGGATCTGCGCGATGCGTTGGCCTCTCTTTCGATGCCGATGCTGCGCCTTTATGGTCGACTTGATGGTTTAGTGCCAATCAAAGTGGCAAGTGACTTGAGTGAGCAGTTGCCAACTACTCAGCAGTTTGTTTTCAACCAATCTTCTCATGCGCCGTTCATGACCGAACATGAAGCGTTTTGTCTCCAAGTGCGAGAATTTGCTGCTTAATTAGCGAGCCTACAAATCTAAGCGAATAAAACCCTAAAGCTGCTTAAAAATTGGTCGATATAAGTTTTAGCGAACTCTTCTTGTGGGAGGAGTTTGCTGTATTGACGAGTTGGGCGACTCTGAGGAGGGTTCGCAATGATTGTGTCACCGGCTAACGTAAGCGTGCCACTGATCGCCCCATCCGTTAATGTGCAGACGGAACAAGCTGCTCGTGACAATAAAGTCCGAGAACCTGTGACGCCAACAGTCGCACTGGCGAAAACCAATGCGGAGCGCAAAGTAAAAAGTGATGAGAAGCGGCGACGCCAATCTTCGTGGGACCCATCGGAGCATCCAGACTACGAAGTGGAACCCGAGGTGGATACCCGTTATCACGAAGAATCGGAAGACACGCTAGAACGTCTCTTTGGTTTGCTTGCGCTCAAGAGTTACAGCGAAGATCAGGGTAAGGGCTACGCGATACGCTTTCGATTACCTAAGCGCATTTTGGATGCTGCGGTCAAAGAGGGATTGATGGAAAAGCGCAGGAAGGTGATTAAGTTTCATTATGGTCACTCGGTCGCGCCCCATACACCGTCAGAAGTGATAGCAGTATTATGACGACTCAATATCCTACTCAAATAAAAACGCTCCAAGCAGATTGACTGATTGGAGCGTTTTCTTTTTAGCTATGAAAGCTCGTTAGCGGTGAAGCCTAGGCGAGATTACTTTTTCGCTTTAGCAAACGCTGCTGCAAAAGCACCGCCCATTGCGCTGTTAGATGACGAGTCATCACGGCGAGGCTGACGACGTTGCGGTTGGTCATTACGACGCGGCGCTGCTGATGAGCGTTGGCTACGGTTGTCTTGACCCGGCTCGTCGCTCATACGCATCGATAGGCCAATACGCTTACGCTGCACGTCCACTTCCATCACTTTCACTTTAACGATGTCGCCCGCTTTCACCACTTCACGTGGATCCGACACATAGCGATCTGTCAGTGCAGAAATATGCACAAGACCATCTTGGTGAACGCCGATATCAACGAAGGCACCGAAGTTGGCTACGTTAGACACCACGCCTTCTAGAATCATGCCCGGTTCCAAGTCAGAAACTGAGTTTACGCCTTCTGCGAACGTTGCCGTTTTGAATTCTGGACGCGGGTCACGACCCGGCTTATCTAGCTCTTTGATGATGTCTGTAATGGTTGGCACACCGAAGTTATCGTCGGTGTAGTCGACTGCATGCAGACCTTTTAGGAAGCTTGAATCACCAATCAGTGCTTTGATGTCTTTGTTGTTCTTCTCAGAAATCGCTTTTACCACTGGGTATGCTTCTGGGTGAACGGCAGACGCATCAAGAGGGTTCTTACCATCCATAATACGTAGGAAACCCGCACACTGCTCGAATGCCTTAGGACCTAAGCGAGGTACTTTCTTCAAGGTCGTACGTGCTTCGAAACGACCGTTTTCATCACGGAAGTCGACAATGTTCTGCGCGATAGTGCTCGACAAGCCCGCTACGCGCGTCAGTAGCGCTGCAGAAGCGGTGTTCACGTCAACACCGACCGCGTTTACACAGTCTTCCACAATTGCATCAAGGCGTTTTGCTAGCATTGATTGACTAACATCGTGCTGGTACTGACCCACACCGATCGACTTAGGATCGATTTTCACTAGCTCAGCCAGTGGGTCTTGCAGACGACGAGCAATCGACACCGCACCACGCAAAGATACGTCCATATTCGGGAATTCTTTCGCTGCAAGCTCGGATGCTGAGTAAACCGATGCACCCGCTTCACTCACAATGATCTTCTGAACTTTCAGGTTGCCACGTTTGATGACGTCTGCGACAAAACTGTCGGTTTCACGTGAAGCCGTACCGTTACCGATCGCAATCAAATCCACGTTGTACTTGCGGACCAACTGATCAACGATTTGCGCTGATTTGTCGTATTGCTTTTGTGGTGGGTGAGGGTAGATGGTTTCGGTTGCAAGCACTTTACCAGTCGGATCGACAATAGCGATTTTAGAGCCCGTGCGCAGACCCGGATCGAGACCAAGTGTTGCACGAGGACCTGCCGGTGCTGCCATCAACAAGTCTTTTAAGTTAGTGGCAAACACTTCAATCGCTTCGATTTCTGCGCGCTCTTTCATGGCGCCCATTAGCTCGGTTTCCATGTGCATCGATACTTTAATGCGCCATGCCCAGCTGATCACTTGCTTACGCCATGTATCTGCAGGTGCGCTGCTAAGTGTCACGCCGTAATGGTCAGCGATAATCGTTTCGCAGTAAGACTGACGAGCGCCTTCTTCCTGTTCTGGATCAGCATTCATTGCTAATGTCAGGAAGCCTTCGTTACGACCACGTAGCATCGCCAGTGCGCGGTGCGATGGTACTTTGCTTAATGGCTCGTTGTGGTTGAAGTAATCTTTAAACTTCTCACCTTCTTGCTCTTTGCCTTCAACGACGCGAGCACCCATTTCCGCATTGCGGTTTAGGTGACCACGAATTTTTTCTAGCAGGTTTGCGTCTTCCGCGATGCGTTCCATGATGATCGCGCGAGCGCCATCCAGTGCGGCTTTGGTGTCTGCCACGCCTTTGTCTGCATCAAGGTATTTGCTTGCTTCGCTTTCTGGCTCAGTTTGCGGATGATTCCAAAGCTGGTCTGCGAGCGGCTCAAGACCGGCTTCAATCGCGATCTGACCTTTGGTGCGACGCTTTGGTTTGTAAGGTAGGTACAAGTCTTCAAGACGAGTCTTGCTGTCTGCCTGAGTGATCTCTTGTTCTAGCTCTGGCGTAAGTTTGCCTTGCTCTTGGATCGATTTCAGGATGGTCTGACGGCGATCGTCCAGTTCACGAAGGTAAGACAGACGGCTGTCTAGAGTACGCAGTTGGGTGTCATCAAGGCCGCCCGTCACCTCTTTACGGTAACGTGCAATAAATGGGACCGTGTTACCGTCATCAATAAGGGTTACAGCAGCGTTGACTTGCTCAGGGCGAACATTCAGCTCTTGAGCAATCATGCGACAGATAGCTTGGCTCATCCGTGTATTCTCTTTAATTCTGTTTGGGTATTGGTTGTGTATAGAACATTGGGGTCATTCATGGAATTTGCAATGTTTTAAACTAGTAACTCAAAAATTTACCGAGCGCTGGTGGACATCAGTCAGATTTGTGTCAAAACTGTAATTAAATTGAGAACTTATACATTTGGTTATCGACTAACCCCTGTACCTTAGCTCATACGGAAAACAATGATGAAGAAAATGTCTTTGGCTTTGGCGCTCTCTAGTGCCTTATTAGCGACGCCGTTCGCTTGGTCGCAACCCCTTTCTGCGACCACTCAAGATCCTATCTATCAACTTGATGACAAACTGGTTTTAGGTCGTGTAGAAAGTGTTTACTACAGCGACATTCCTGAGCTAAGCGATGTGCCATTTATCGGTAAGATTGATACTGGTGCCGATACCACATCAATGCACGCTGAAAACATCCACGTGAGCAGTAGCAACCCTGAATACAAAAGTCTGAAAGACGATAAATTGATGTGGGCGATCATCGATGACCTTGGTGGGACGAAAGCCAAGTGGGATTCAGACAGCTTCAAATCTTATCAAGTTACCGTGAGCTTTACGATTCATCATCCGTATACGGGGAAAGAAATTAAGATCACCGATGATCTTGAGCGCATCAGTGCGATCCGTAGTCGTACTAGTGAAAAACCAATTCTGCGTCCGACGGTAAAAATGCCGATGACCATTGCAGGACACACCGTCGATACGGTAGTGAACCTAACCAAGCGTACTCAATTTTCAGCGCCGATTTTGATTGGTAAAACTTACCTCGATAACAACGCGTGGGTGTTTGCTGGTTATGATTACCTGCAAGAACAACCAAACGCACAAATGATTGGTAAGAAAGAAACGGTGAATGTTGAAGGCGTGCCATATCGCATCAGTATTTCTACTACCAGTCGCTACACCAACGTGCATGCGCTGAACATCAAGGTCGATAAGAAGAAAAAACAAGTCTCTTTCACCCTTGAAGGCGAAAACGGTAAGCGTCACCCAATGACACTGCCACTTGTCCGTATGCTGAAAACCAGCAAGAGTGAACGTCCTTTGGTGTACCTACCAGTGCAAGTGAGTGAAACTGAGACTCAGCAATGGTTGGTCTATCTGCGTGATCGCAGCGGCTTTAGTTCGCAAATCCGTTTGGGCAAAGATGTGGCAAGTCAGCACTTCGTGATTGATACCGATAAAGAGAACTTGTTAGGCGGGGTCGAGAAATCATTCAAGAGCGCGCTTAAATCGAAGCCTTTGGTTATCTCTCCTGAAGAGACAGTGAATATCGATGGTCACGTGTTACCTGCTTATCCAACTTTTGCGGTGAAGACTCCGCTGCTGCGTGTGGATGGTTTTGAACTGACCGAGAAAGACAAAAAAGAAGTCGTGACTTTCTACCTGCCAAGCTCGAAAGGCAAGGAAGAGAAAATTACCAAACGCGTACTGAAGAAGCTTAAAGTCGGTGATTCGGTTCGCCCAGTTGTTGAGGGGGAATTCCTGTTTGGTGACGAAGAGAAGACCATCGACTTCGCGATTGATGTTTTAGAGAAAGACGACCAAGAGCAGCCGTTCTTTGTCTTCGGCCACAACATGGCCAAAGGCGGAGTGCTGCTGAATACACGCGCAGACCATTTACTCGATGCGCGTCCACTGTTTAAAGCTGGTCACATTGAAGTGGCAGAAGTGGAAGGTATGTCTTTCCCTGTGAAATTGGATACGGGCGCGGATGTGAGCTCAATTAATGCCAAGAACATCAAACAGTTCAAGAGAGATGGCAAAGACATGGTGAGCTTCACTTACGAGAACGATAGCGGTATGAAGAAAGAGTTTACCAAGCCCGTTGTCGACGTGATGCGCATTAAAGCCAAGAAAGGTGAGAAAGCCAACGTGCGCCCTGTAGTGGAGATGCACGTTAAGCTTGGCGAATTAGAGAAGAAGATTCGAGTTAATTTGCAAGACCGTAGCCGCTTCCATTACAGCATGATTCTGGGTAAGAACTTCTTGAAGCACGGTGCGATCGTTGCCAGCGATACCAACTACATTGTGACCGAGAAGCCTGACTACGAAGAGTAACCTTTAAGGTTGATATTCAAAACGCAAAAGCCGCACTAAAGAGTGCGGCTTTCTTCTTATCGGGTCATTCAATCAATTTTCTTCGGCTTGGTAACGAATACTATTGATAAACCATTCTTTGTAGCCTTCCGGCGTTCTTACTGTGAATTCGTCATCGACTTCTTTTTTTAGTAGCGCACGAGCCATTGGGGAATCAATCGAGATATAACCTTTTGCATCACCGTAGATTTCATCGGGACCAACGATACGGAAATTCTTCACATCGCCCGCTTCATTCTCAATTTCCACCCAAGCACCAAAGAACACTTTGCCTTCTTGCTGAGGTGAGTAATCCACCACTTTGACTTGCTCTAGACGCTTACGTAAGTATCTGACACGGCGGTCAATTTCACGCAGACGTTTTTTATTGTACTGATAATCAGCGTTTTCACTTCGGTCGCCCAAGCTTGCTGCCCAAGTGACTTTCTTGGTGACTTCTGGGCGTTCTTCTCGCCATAAAAAATCGAGTTCTGTTTTTAGGCGATTGTAGCCTTCACGGGTAATTAAATTGGTTTTCATTAGAAGTAAATCAGCCGTTATTGGATTCTGCCAATCATATTAGCCTTGATTTTGTCTGACTGTAAATTGTTGTGATGAGGAGAAAAATAATGCGAAACATCGAAATAATTCATCAAAACCGTGGCTAAGATAAAAAGAGTAACAATTTGAACAAGCACGTTTGAAAAAACAGTGATACATTTTTGACTATAGATGCCTCTGAAAGGATGTTTCAATGCAGGAAAATCATAAAATATTAGTGGTTGATGACGATGCTCGTTTGCGTGCTCTGTTGGAGCGTTACCTTTCTGAGCAAGGTTTTCAAGTGAGAAGTGTCGCTAACGGCGAGCAGATGGACCGTCTTCTGACCCGTGAAAACTTCCACCTTATGGTGTTGGATTTAATGTTGCCGGGCGAAGATGGCCTATCGATTTGTCGTCGTCTACGTCATGCCAACAACATGCTACCTATTCTGATGCTGACAGCGAAAGGCGATGAAGTCGATCGTATCGTTGGCCTTGAAGTGGGTGCAGACGATTACCTACCAAAACCGTTCAACCCGCGTGAACTGCTGGCTCGAATTAAAGCAGTACTTCGCCGCCAAACGGTTGAACTGCCAGGTGCGCCAAGCACGGAAGAGAAAGTGGTTGAGTTCGGAGACTTCCGTCTGAACCTAGGTACGCGTGAAATGTTCCGTGGTGACGAAGCGATGCCACTGACTTCGGGTGAATTCGCAGTGCTGAAAGCGCTAGTAACCAACGCTCGTGAGCCGATGTCGCGTGATAAGCTGATGAACATGGCTCGTGGTCGTGAATACTCAGCGATGGAGCGTTCTATCGACGTTCAAATCTCACGTCTACGCCGCATGCTAGAAGACGATCCAAGCAAGCCACGCTACATCCAAACGGTATGGGGCTTGGGTTACGTGTTCGTCCCAGACGGCAAAGAAGCGTAATACCTTCTAAGGCCTGCCGATAATACTCGGCTGCTCATATTCCACCCTCAAGCCTCCTTCCTGTTTGAGGGCTGGAAGCTCGCAATTAATGTTGTTCACTAGGAACAGTCCATTAGGGATCCTCCATGCGAATCCGAAGTTCATTTACACAATCCATTCTGCTGTTCATCTCTTTGCTTCTCGCTAGCCAAGTCTTTTCTTACTACGCCGTTTTTAACTACGCGTTGATGCCAAGTTTGCAGCAGTTCAACAAAATTCTCGCCCACGAGTTGAATCTAGTACTCGATGAAGATGGTCTACTCAAAGCTGATGCTCCGCTGCGCCACCAACTGCTGGAAAACTTGGGTGTGACGGTACACAGCGTTGATAGCGAGATGATGAATGAGTTCAATCATGCGATGTCGATTGATTTGATGTCGGAAGAGATGACGCAAGAGCTCGGCTCACCAACAGAAGTGCGTTTGCTGCTTGGCAGTGAAAGCTACATTCTGTGGATGCGCATCGATCAGTTACCTAACTCCATCATCCGTATTCCGCTTTCTGAACTGCAAGAAGAAGATTTTGCTCCGCTGTTCCGTAACAGCTTGATCATGGCGCTTCTTATTATTGCTGGTGGCTGGTTGTTTATCCGTTTGCAAAACCGACCTTTGATTGCGCTAGAAAAAGCCGCGAAAGGAGTAGGTCGAGGCGAAATTCCACCGCCGTTGCCGGAGAAAGGTGCTTCAGAAATCCGCTCTGTCACTCGCGCATTCAACCAGATGTCGAAAGGTATTCAAGAACTGGAAGAAGATCGTGCGCTACTGATGGCAGGCATCAGTCACGACTTGCGTACGCCACTGACGCGTATTCGCCTCGCGACAGAAATGATGTCACCTGAAGACAGTTACCTAGCCGAAGGCATCATCAGTGATACCGAAGAGTGTAACGAGATCATCAGTCAGTTTATGGACTACCTCAAGCCAGTAAATAAAGAGTCGTTTGAGCAGGTTGACATAAATACCATTACCAGCGATGTCGCAACGTCGGAAGGGGGTTATGAAGTCGAAATTGAAACGGACCTCAACCCAACGATGCCAACCGCAAAAGGCAGCCCAATCGCGATCAAACGTGCGGTGAGTAACCTCGTGGTCAATGCTCTGCGTTATGGTAATGGCTGGGTGAAAATCAGTACGGGCGTCACTGCCGACAAACAGTTGGTGTGGGTGTGCGTTGAAGACAACGGCCCGGGCATCGAGCAGTCGCAAATCGCCAAGCTGTTTGAACCTTTTACTCGTGGTGACACGGCGCGAGGCAGTGAAGGAACCGGATTAGGTTTAGCCATTGTGAAGCGTATCGTTAGCCAACATTCTGGTTCGGTAGTGGTACGTAACCGCAGTGAAGGCGGGTTAAGCGCGCAAATCAGCTTCCCAACCAAGTAAGCGTTCTTCGCTCAATCGATTCCAATAAAAAAGCCCAGCCAAAGTTTGGTTGGGCTTTCCGATCATCCTAGTGCAAGATTATACCAATTCCATCAATTATCTGCTCATTCTTGCTGGTTAAAATCACTTATAACGGTGTTAAAGATTTTGTAGGTAGAGTAACTAGCTAGCTGCAATCTTTGCCTTGTTCTAAGTGATTTTACCGACGCAATTTTTTGAACATCTAATTAACGGAGTTGGTATTAGGATTCTTTTACCTCTTGAGCAACCGGCTCATCTTCCTCTTCCAATTTCTCTGGAAGCAGTAGGTTCAATATGATAGCGGTGATGCCGCCTGCTGCCACGCCCGTGGAAAAAATGCTCTTAATAAACTCAGGCATAAATTGCAGAATTTCTGGTTTTTGTGCAATGCCCAAACCCATTGAGAACGACAGCGCCATAATTAGGATTGCGCGGCGATCGAGGTCGACTCGAGAGATGATGCGCACGCCCGCTGCGGCAATGGTACCGAACATCACGATAGTCGCGCCGCCCAGAACTGGCTCAGGAATCAGCTGAACAAAGCTCGCTACACCCGGAAAAAGACCCAGAATCACCAACATGCCTGAGATGAAGTAACCCACGTAACGGCTTGCTACACCTGTGAGCATGATGATGCCGTTGTTTTGGCTGAAGGTAGAGTTCGGGAAGCTGTTGAATACTGCTGCAATCGCTGAGTTCAGACCGTCAGCTAATACGCCGCCTTTGATGCGCTTCATGTAAATCGGGCCTTTCACTGGCTCACCAGAAACTTCAGACGTTGCGGTAATGTCACCAATTGCTTCTAGTGCTGTGATGAAGAAAATCAGAACCAGTGGAATAAATAGCGACCAGTCGAAGCTTAAGCCGTATTGCATTGGGATCGGCAGTGCGACGAGGTCAGTTTCGCCCAGTGTTGAGGTGTCAACCATGCCCATGAAGTAGGCCATGACATAGCCAACCAGCATTGCAATCACGATAGAAGCTACGCGCAGGTAAGGGTTCTTTGAACGGTTAAGAATTACGATCAAGCCAAGTACTGTGCCAGCGAGAGCTAACTTGTCTAGGCTACCGAAAGAGCCATCGCTCATTGCCGCGTAGCCACCGCCCATTGATACTAAGCCCACTTGGATAAGTGTCAGACCGATAAGCGTCACGACAATGCCAGATACTAATGGAGTAATAATGCGGCGTGCGTGTTCTAGGACGCGAGATAGCAGGATTTCAGCAAAAGAAGCCACCAAGATAGTACCGAAAATCGCTGCCATCATGGTGCTAAGATCAGCGCCACCTGCTTTAAGAGAAAGACCAGCACCAATGATTGGACCTAAGAAGTTAAAGCTGGTGCCTTGCACTGAAAGCAAGCCAGAGCCGATAGGGCCAAAGGTACGAATTTGAATAAAGGAAGACACGCCAGATGCAAACAGTGACATGCTGATGATGGTGTTGGTTTGGTCAGCAGGCACACCCAAAGACTGACAAATGATCAGAGAAGGAGTGATAACGGCTACGAACATCGCCAATAAGTGCTGAAGTGCAGCAAAAATGGTCTGAGGTAGTGGTGGACGATCGTTTAACTGATAGACCAGTTCCGAAGTTCGGTTTGAAGTTGTCATGTTTGTCTCGCTAGTCGCAATAATTCTTGCCCCAGAGCTCGCTGAATGGGAGTGCTGGGTGGAGTTGACGTTATGACCTGTGATTGCTGTTAATCAGTGTCAACTCAGGTTGGTTTGATGTGACAAGGCGCACACCATAAATTTTGAGCGCGATTATAGAGGGATTTATCCAAAAAGCAAACGTTTGCTTTAGGCTAAAAAGAAAAGGCGATAACGGAATGGTTATCGCCTTTAAGGTTTTACTTTGGGAGTTTAGTTTTTTAAGTGTTTATCGAAGAAGCTCAACACATGAGCGTAATATTTAGCTCGGTGTTCATCTTTGTAAAAGCCATGTCCTTCATCGTCTAACACAAAAGATTCGTATGGGTAGTTGAGTTTGTCGAGTGCTTTAGCCATTGCCTCATAATGTTCAATAGGCGCACGTTGATCTTTTCCCCCATGTACGAGAAGAATAGAAGCTTTTAACTTGTCAGCATTATGAGTTGGAGACATGGCTTTCCAGACTTTAGGGTCGGTTCCCAGTACTTCTTTCAAAAAGCTTAATCCCATGCGGCTATCGGGCACATCACCTTCGGTGAACATCAACTCAAGATCATAAACACCGGCACTGCCCACGGCGCACTGAAACAACTCAGGTGCAAGGGTGGCTGATTGTAATGCACTGTATCCACCAAAGCTTCCGCCAGAAATACAGATGCGTTCTTTATCTGCGATGCCTTCTGCGACAATGTGTTTGGTGGCGTCGATGATGTCATATTGAATGTTCGTTCCCCATTTACGATAGCCAGCCTCTTCAAACTGCTTACCGAAACCACCACTGCCACGGAAGTTTACTTGCATCACAGCATAACCATTGTTCGCGAGAAACTGATTCTCCTCGGTAAAACGCCACCAATCTCGTGGACCATGAGGACCGCCATGCGGATTGACGATCAGAGGGAGGTTTTTTGCTTCAGTATTTGGTGGCAATGTCAGATAACCTGAGATGGTTTTCCCGTCTCGACTGGTGAACTCAAAAGGCTTCACTTCAGCCATTTTCTCTGGGTCTAACCACTCTCGTGCCGAGAACAGATAACGAATTTCTTTTGGCTCGGTGGTAAATAAGTAGTAATCCCCAGGGTTTCTATCGTTAAAGGCCATAATGACGTAAGCATCACCAGCTTCAGTTTCACTGACTAGGCGAACTTGATGACCAGGTAGAGAAGTGAGGATTTGCTTTAAGTATTCGCTGCGTTTGTTTTTTGGATCAACAAAGGCATAAGTAGGGTAATCACTTTCAAACTCGACGGCGTAAAGCTGTTTTGAGTCTGGATCTAACCAATACTCCTTCGGATCGACGGTATCATCCGAGGCAACTTTTGTACTTTTACCGGTTTTTAAGTTGAGGTGATGGATTGCTCTTGGTTCTCCTGACTGACTTATCGCGGCATAAACGGAATCTTGATTCTCTGCAAAAGAGATAGGATAGAATTCTTCGAAGTTTTTTAAAGCCGCCAATTTATCGGAGCTTTTCCATTGATCGTTGACGCGATAATAAAGCTCGACTTTGTTATTGATATTCAAGCCTGAAACAAAGCGAACTTCACCATCATGGTCGGTGAGAAACTGACTAAACGGGATGGGTGCTGTCGTTATCTTTGAGCGTCTACCGGTGTATACGTTAACGCGGTACACCTCTCTTGGCGCTTCCAAGTTGAAACTGTATTCACCGAAAGGAAGAGCAGAAACTAAGATATGGCGGTCGTCTTCAGGCAGAATATCTAAGACATCACCGTAAGCTCTCACGATAGAAGATGCTCGTACTAGGCGGCTAGTTTGAGGAGGGTTATAACCAAATATATAAGCGTATTTGTTTCCATCCACATTAGCCGAGACGAGTTCGCCATAGTAGCGAGGAGCGGTAGACCAACTCTTTAAATATTCTTTGGATGCGACAACACGTTCATTATTGACCCAGTAATAATCACCCACTTGCTCGTTACCTGAGAAGCGCAGCACACTGCTCGGCTGCATGGTTTTACTGTCGAGTATAACCAAAGCATCTTTACCATCGATGCTGGATTCAAAGGCTAGGTGCTTGCCATCTGGTGATATTTTGGGATTAAAGTAAGCCGAACTTTTGGCAAAAAGCTCTGCCGACTGAAGAATCGCGCTTTGTTTATCTTGCGCTGCTATGGGGGCGGAGTGTACAGAGCCAACTAATGCTGCTGTGACCGCAAGCAAGGTACGTTTTTTCATGCATCTATCCTTGATGACATTGTGTATTTATGACGTTTTTTATATCCGCTTGGAGTATTAACTTTATGTAGAGTTTACTTGCTCTAACTTGTCGTAATTATTGAATAAAGTCGAGTTGGCTTTTATTAAATGAGAGATCCATTGGTGCAATGAATGTATGCAAAACCAACCTTACAGAACAGTGTCTGTAAGGAGGTTTATTGATGGAGCGAGGGTAGGTGAGAAAAGAAGCGCTTACGCCTTAGAGTAAATGTCACGCTCACCTAACCAACGGTCAATAATTGCTGTCGCATTCGTTGGGTAGTTGTCATGAATGTAACGCGCGATGCGTTGAACTTCCGGAATTAAGCGCTGATCTCGCACTAAGTCGGCAATTTTAAAATCTGCCAAGCCAGTTTGTTTGGTACCAAGAAGCTCACCCGGTCCACGAATCTCTAAGTCTTTCTGTGCAATCACGAAGCCGTCGTTGCTTTCACGTAATACGCCCAAACGTTTTTGGGCGGTTTTTGATAGTGGTGAGTGATATAGCAACACACAATGGCTCGCCACTGAACCTCGACCAACACGACCTCTCAACTGGTGCAACTGAGCTAAACCTAAACGCTCTGGGTTCTCGATGATCATCAAACTGGAATTGGGCACGTCCACGCCCACTTCAATCACCGTCGTTGCGACTAGCAAATGCAGCTTGTTGTCTTTGAAATCTTGCATCACCGCTTGTTTCTCTGCGGGCTTCATTCGTCCGTGCACTAGACCAATTTTTACGTCAGGCAGTTTACGTTGCAGCTCTTCTGCAGTATCGGCGGCGGCTTGAGCCTCCAAGACTTCAGACTCATCAATTAAGGTACATACCCAATAAGCTTGTTTGCCTTCGTTTAAGCAGGCATTGCGCACACGTTCGACGATATCATCGCGTTTGGTGTCTGGAATTGCGACCGTCTGGATTGGTGTTCGACCTGGTGGTAATTCATCAATCACCGACGTTTCTAAGTCAGCATAAGCTGTCATGGCTAATGTTCGCGGAATTGGCGTTGCTGTCATGATGAGCTGGTGTGGATAAGCGCCTTGTTTTGCGCCTTTCTCGCGTAGCTCTAAGCGCTGGTGGACACCAAAGCGGTGCTGTTCATCAATAATGACCAAAGCAAGATGATGGAACTCAACATGTTCTTGGAAGAGAGCATGAGTACCCACGACCATTTGCGCTTCACCACTGGCAATACGCGCCAATTCGGCTTCTTTGGCTTTACCTTTTAATTTTCCTGCAAGCCAACCGACCTGAATACCCATTTTCTCAAACCAATTAGCGAAGTTGATCGCGTGCTGTTCGGCGAGCAGCTCGGTCGGTGCCATTAAAGCGACTTGATAGCCGTGTTCAATGGCTCTGACGGCAGCAAGCGCAGCAACTAAAGTTTTCCCCGAGCCTACGTCACCTTGAACAAGGCGCATCATTGGGTGCGTTTTTTCTAAGTCAGCTTCAATTTCTTTAACGACTCGTGCTTGGGCATTGGTCGGTGAGAAAGGTAATTGAGCCAGTAGCTGCTTTTTCAATGAGTCACACGACGCCAAAGGCAATGCAACGTCTTGTTGCCCTTTGCTGCGCACTGCCAACATAGAGAGGTTCTGCGCCAGTAACTCTTCCATGATCAACCGAATTTGAGCAGGGTGTTTACCTTCATCAAACTCATCCAAATTAATGGTTGGAGGCGGTCGATGAATCGTATGCAGCGCTTGCGACATGGTGATCTGGTGATCGTACAAACCAGAAGGCAGCAACTCTTGTACTGCGGCTTTATCGAGGAGTGATAAGGCTTGTTCCGTCAGGTTACGCAAAGTGATTTGGCGTAACCCATCGGTGGTTGGATAAACCGGGGTTAAGCTCTGTTCCACATCCGGTTTTTGTTCACTTACATAAAACTTGTAGTCAGGGTGAACAATTTCTAAGCCCATACCGCCACGCTTAATTTCACCGTAAGCGTGTACTAACTTACCATTCGAGAAATTGTTCTTCATCGCGGCAGTAAAGTTAAAAAAGCGTAGAGTAATGGTGCCATTGCCGTCGCTGATTTTTACTGTCAGCATTTTGCGTTTGCCGAAAGTAGTATCGACAGCCATGACTTTGCCCTGTACCGCCGCCCAAAGCCCGGCATGCAGTTTGGCGATTGGGTAAATACGAGTGCGATCTTCGTAACGAAGAGGAAGGTGGAACAGCAAATCTTGAACGCTATGCAAGCCAACTTTGGCGAGTTTTTCTGCGACTTTGGCGCCAACTCCAGACAGAGAGGTTAAAGGAGCAGCAGATAACATTTGGGCAGACATAGTGGGCTCAAGAAAATAGTTAACATAGCAGTATGTTAACCACTAAGCTGTGTTTTTGTACAGGATTAAGTTAGAGAAAGGGATATGGGAACGCTTACGCTCTGAGATTCGAGAACGCGGAAACAAACTTAACCAGTGAGGCGAGAAAGAGCCATATCGATTGACGATATGAGGTTATCTCGAAGCAAAGCGTTCTCGCCTCTCGAGTCTATTTATTTCTTCTGCATCTCTTTCCACCACGATTCGTCAGCCACAATTTGGCCTTCGTCATCAAGTTGTGGATATTCTAGCCCTTTGCGTTTCGCTACTTTTGCTAAGACTGGGTGTCCTCGTTCAAACAGAATGCGGTTGATGGTCTCTTTTGGTAGAGCGCTCTCTTCACGTTCGTACATACCAGCGGCTTCACGCTGACGCTGTGCTTCATAAAGAATCACAGCACTGGCGACTGAGACATTCAAAGACTGAACCATACCGATCATTGGAATAATGATGTCTTGGTCTGCGAGTTTCTTTGCTTGTTCTGAAGCGCCAATTTTTTCGCTACCAAGAATGATCGCCGTTGGCTTGGTGTAGTCGATTTCACGAAAGTCGACCGCGGTGTCCGAAAGGTTAGTGACCAGAACTTGCATGCCTTGCGCTTTGAGCTCAGTAATCGCAGTTTCAATCGAATCGTGGGTATCCACTTCAACCCAGTTGCGTGCCCCTGCTGAGGTGTGGGTCAGTGTGCGCATTTTGTCGGGCCAAATCGCATGAACTTTGTGTAAGCCTGTTGCGTCTGCTGTGCGGATCACGGCAGAAACGTTGTTTGGCTTATGAACTTCTTCAAGGCACAGAGTGAGGTCGGTTTGGCGTGCTTTTAGCACCTGATGGATGCGGTTGTAACGTTCTAAATTCATAATAAATAGGGATATAAAAAAATCGCCACCCAGAGTGTGGGTGGCGATAGAGTTTAGTTCTTTCTTCGTCTGACTCGAGTCGCCTGTGGCATGGTCTTAATCTTACGCATGATGCCAGCAAGGTGAACACGATCTTTGGTGGTTAGCAGAACGGTAACGGTGTATAAGCGACCGTCGCGTTCTTCGGTTGAAAGACCGTGAATGTTCGAACCGGTTTTCGAAATCACATTGGTCAATTCCGCTAATGCACCTTGGTTGTTGAGCATATCGACTTTCAGTTCAGCAATGAACTCTTTGTCGTACTCTTCAGACCAAGCGACTGCCATGTATTTGTCCGGCTCTTTCTGGTATCCGCGTACGTTTGGACACGTTTCACGGTGAACCACAAGACCACGACCTGGCGATACGTGAGCAATGATGTGGTCATCCGGGATAGGGTGACAACAATTTGCGAAAGTCAGTAGCAGACCTTCTGCACCACGGATTGGCAGTTTCTTGTTAGATTCGTTTGGAATCGAGCTTGTGGTGGTCAATTCATCAGTGTCACCTAGTAAGCGACGTGCGATGACGATACTCATCAATTCACCCAAACCAATGGCTGCTAGCAGATCATCGACGCTTTCTAGGCGCAGATCAGTCAGTACTTCTTGGATGTTTTCTGGGTAGATTGAATCAATCGAATGACGACCCAAAGCGTGGTTCAGTAGACGACGACCTAAGGTAATCGACTCTTCACGGCGCATGGTCTTCAATACTTGACGAATCTTAGTGCGAGCGCGAGAAGTCACGACATAGTTTAACCAAGCCGCGTTTGGACGCGCACCAGGTGCACTGATGATTTCTACTGTCTGACCGTTCTTCAGTGCCTTACTTAGTGGGTAAGGGTTACGGTCAACACGAGCACCGACACAAGAGTTACCGACATCAGTATGTACGGCGTAAGCAAAGTCG
Organism: Vibrio sp. K4; assembly: GCF_051122595.1. Classification (NCBI taxonomy): domain Bacteria; kingdom Pseudomonadati; phylum Pseudomonadota; class Gammaproteobacteria; order Vibrionales; family Vibrionaceae; genus Vibrio; species Vibrio sp. K4. The sequence continues at coordinate 3,171,158 of NZ_CP178577.1, read as the reverse complement.
ACAGCCGTTGCGCCTAATGGCAATTCAACGATACGGCCTTTTGGTGTGAAGACGTAAATCTCATCTGGGAAAAGATCCGATTTTACGTTTTCAATGAATTCGAATGAGTTACCAGCGCTTTGTTGTAGCTCAAGCAGGCTTTGCATCCAACGCTGAGCTTTCACCTGCGCTGTGGTGCCAGACTTGTCGCCCTTGTCTTTGTATGACCAGTGCGCAGCGACACCTTTGTCCGCCATTTGATCCATATCTTCGGTACGGATCTGAACTTCAACTGGCACGCCATGTGGGCCAACCATAGAAGTATGCAGCGATTGGTAGCCGTTCGCTTTTGGTACCGCAATGTAATCTTTCATACGACCAGGACGCGGCTTATACAAGCTGTGTACTTGGCCTAGAACGCGATAACAAGTATCGGCAGTATCAACAACCACTCGGAAAGCGTAGATATCCATGATGGTGTGGAAACGCTGTTCTTTGGTTTTCATCTTGTTATAGATGGAGAACAGGTTCTTTTCACGACCTAACACGCGCGCATTCAAGCCAACATCTTCGAGTCGACCTTCAATTTCGCTGTGAATACGTTGGATCATCTCTTTACGATTACCACGTGCCGCTCTTACCACTTCTTTTAGAACGCGGTAGCGGTTCGGGTAAAGCGCTTCGAAGCCAAGCTCCTCAAGTTCCGTTTTGATATTGTGAATACCAAGACGGTGAGCCAGTGGTGCGTAGATTTCCAGTGTTTCGCGAGCAATACGGCGTTTTTTGTCGGGGCGCAGGGCACCTAACGTGCGCATGTTGTGCGTACGGTCAGCCAGTTTGATCAGGATAACGCGGATGTCTTGCACCATCGCCAGAACCATCTTACGGAAGTTCTCGGCTTGAGCCTCTTTCCTATCGCGGAATTTGAGTTTGTCCAGTTTAGATACACCATCAACCAGCTCAGCGACGGTATTGCCGAATTTCTCTTCGAGATCTTCTTTTGTAACGTCACAGTCTTCGATGACGTCATGCAGCAAAGCAGCTTGGAGGGTTTCGATATCGAGGCGCATTTCGGCCAAGATTCGAGCCACAGCGACTGGGTGGATGATGTATGGTTCACCGCTTGAGCGGGTTTGCCCTTCATGGGCATCTCTTGCTACCACATAAGATTGACGCAGAGCCTCAATTTGAGGCTCTGTTAGGTATTCTTGGGCAACGTCTTTGAGGCTATCGAATAGATACAAATTATAGGCCCGGGAGGTTGTTGAATTCTAAAGTCAGAATTAACGGTTGTGAGCGATGCTGCTTACTGCCGCTAGCTCTGCCGCTTCTTGCTCTTGCTGTTCTTGACGTTCACGAGCGTCTAGAACTTCTTTAGTAATTAAACCTTCTTCGATTTCGCGTAGAGCGATAACCGTTGGCTTATCGTTCTCTTCTGGCACTAGTGCATCTTTACCGCCAGTTTGCATTTGACGAGCGCGGCGAGCCGCAATCAGTACTAGGTCGAAACGGTTGCCAACTTTTTCAACAGCGTCTTGAACAGTTACGCGTGCCATGAGGACTCCAAATAGTTAACTAAATTTTGAATGACGAGAAAGTATACAGTCTCAGCGTAATATTTACTAGCGATAAGACGTGCAACAACAATGACTTTCTATATAAGCAATATAAGCTTCCTTACCGTAATAAAGAAGCGAAAATTTGTGTTTCTGCGCAGAATTACTCTGCTAGAAGTGCATCAAGCATACCTTTATATTTAGCAGCTTGCTTTTCTTCCTTCAATCTTTCCGCACGTAGGATGGCTTTAAAGTCCATCAATGCTGTATCGAAATCGTCGTTTACGATCACATAATCGTACTCGTTGTAATGCGAGATTTCTGACTTTGCTTCTGCCATGCGTTTTGCGATAACGTCATCGCTGTCTTGACCACGAGTGGTTAGGCGGCGCTCAAGTTCGCCATTTGATGGCGGCAAGATAAAGATGCTTTTCGCTTCTGACATTTGCTCGCGGATTTGACGCGCGCCTTGCCAGTCGATGTCTAGGAAAACGTCGATGCCTTTGTTTAGCGTTTCTTCAATCCATACACGTGATGTGCCGTAGTAGTTACCAAACACTTCCGCGTATTCTAGGAAGTCGCCTTGTGCAATCAGAGCTTCGAACTCTTCTTTTGCGACGAAATGGTAGTGGATACCGTTTTCTTCGCCAGGGCGCATGCCACGAGTAGTATGAGACACAGACACTTTCATTGCGTATGTTGGGTTACGTTCCAACATTGCTGAGATCAAGCTAGATTTACCTGCGCCGCTAGGTGCAGATACGATATAGAGAGTACCTTTGCCCATTGTACTGTTCCACTTTTGGTTGGATTGAGTGAATGCCGAAAAGAAGTCTCGACCTTGTAGTTATGCCAATGATGCTTATCAGCGAGATTGGTATAACGATAGCACTGACGTTGATGATTTCTCCACCAAACCACTCAGGATTGGTGATAAACCCGCCAGAAAAATGGAGGCGAAGAGTATCATGAACTCCCTGTGGTTGCTAGCCGATCTTTTTGATCTTTGACGTGTGGGATGACTTCTCCCTCTATATATAGAGGCGAAAAAAGGGGAAGCTTTCACTTCCCCAGGCGTGCGACTGACTCACACTTAATCTTCGGAGCAACTTTAGCGTTGCACGTTACTGCTTTTCAGGGACTAGCCTTGTGACTCTAAGAAGTTTATCCAAGGGCTAGCTACTGCTTTCATGTCAGGTGATTGCGCTGCACTCTTCATTGCTTTAAGTGCATTACTTGGCTGGTTGAGCTCAAAATAAGCCATGCCTCGAATATAGTTCAGTTCACCTTTATCATCGCGTTTGGCGTCTGGAGCTGCATTCTTCGCAAACTTGGTTGCTGCAGAGTACTGCTTATCCAAGATCATCAAACGAGCAATCTTGATCTGCGTTTTGGCTTTTGGTGCTAATTGGTAAGCCGCTACATAGGTCTCAATCGACTTATCCAGTTCCTGAGCCTGTTGCCAGAAAGACGCCAGCTTCTCTAAGTTTTCAGCATTACGCGCAACATGACCTTCTTCCATCGACGTTTGCATTGTTTTAGCCGCACGGAAAGGTACACCTTGATAAGCTTGGAAGTTCACTAAACGTAGATACTCTTTCTCTCCTTCTAAGAGACCCATTTTATGAGCCATTTCTAAAGTCGAGAGGGCATTACGCTCTTGTTTGAGTTCCATGTAAATACCAGACAATTGAGTCCAGTAACGCTTATTTTGCGGGTACTTCGTAGTCAAGATTTTTAGCACGCCAGCAACACTTTTGAATTGCTTTAATTCATAGTGAGCAGACATCAACAGTTGATACCAAGATTCACTAGGATTCTTCGTCATTGCAATTGCCTTTTTGGTTGGCGGAATTGCGTTGCGGTAGTCTTCTAGTTGAATGTAAGCACTTGCCAATGTGATGTAAGCATGTGCTTGAGGTTTTTCCTCTGTTGTTTCAGCAATCTTGAACCACTCGTTCATTGTATTAACGGATTGCTTAAATTTGCCTTCTGCTAGATAAAGCTGTGCAAGGCTATAACGAACCTGTTGAGCTACGGGTACTGGTAAAGCATCTAACTTGAGTGCTTCAGCAAAGTATTTCGCTGCTTTTGGGTAATCGTCCTTTAAAGAATACAGAAAGCCCATCTGTTGCAATAACACGGCGCGGTCGTATTTCTTTTTCTTGGTACTTCCCAAGGCAGAGTTCAGTTTAGAGATTGCATCCGAGTATTTTTCAGTTGCAATCAGTTCCTGAACTTTGTTCACAGTTCGGAATGTTCTGTCAGACAACTCAGGAGTATTGGCAAAAGCAGGCGCGCCATACGCGCCTGAGATAAACACCAGAGAAGCCAACAACTTAGTATATGCTTTCATATTGCGACTCCTTAGTTCGTAGAGAACTCGATTTCCTGAGAAAGACGAGAGCTAACCGCTTGGCCATCAACCATTTTTGGTTTGAAAGTCCACTTTGATACAGTTTTCTTCGCCGCTTTACCCAAGCCCAACTTACGTGGAGATTCTTTTAAGACTTTGACGTCTTGTACGCCACCACGTTCGTTAACCGTAAACTCTACGAGTACGATACCTTTTTCTAATCCCGATCTCGCTGCTTTACGAGGCATTTGAGGCTGGAAAGTCGCAAGAGGAACTGGGCCTCCGCTACCTGCCAACTTAGCACCACCACCTTGGGTGTAGTGTCCAAGTACTGAACCACCGGTTACGTTAACTGGAAGATCAAGTTTTGGCATGTCCATTGGGATTTGATCCATCACCGGTTTTACTGTTGCCGTTACCTTCATTTCTGGAGGTGGTGGCGGACGCTTCGGTGGTGGCGGTTTCGGAAGTTCGCGTTTTTTCTCCTGTATTTTTTCGTCCGGTTTAATGCGAATGAATTCAACCATACGTAGGTCATCATTCGACACTAGCTCGTGGCGCTCTTTGTTTACTAGCTTGTCCATCCCCCAGAACAATCCGAGGGAGACAATGAGCGCCAGTGCAATTGAGGCCAGATACCGCATAGGCTTAATCCTTATTGGTTGCGGCAATGGAGATGCTTTCTACACCTGCCATCTTAATCTGGTCCATAACCTTCACGACTACGCCAGCGTTAGCTTCTGTATCCGCTTGGATAACAACCGCGCCATCTGGGCTTTCTGCACGTAGACGTTCGATGTTGGCACGTACGGCGTCAACTTCAATACGACGTTTATCAACCCAAACATCACCCGCAGCACCGATGGCAACCATGATGTTACCTTTCTTAACGGTTTGCGCTGAGCTCGCCGTCGGACGATTTACTTCAAGACCTGCTTCTTTAACAAACGATGTTGTTACGATAAAGAAGATCAACATGATGAACACGATGTCTAGCATCGGGGTCATATCGATAGCAGCTTCGTCGCTGCTGTCATTGCTATAGCGTCTCTTCATGACCTATACCTCTAATTCCGTTTACTCAGGCAATGTGCTTTAGCTTGTCTTCAAGCTTCTGCGTGGTGACTTTGGCTAAATGATCAAGACGTGTACTAAAGAAAAGTCCTGATAGTGAAGCCACCATTCCCGCTAGTGTTGGGATTGTTGCCTTTGAGATCCCCGAGGCCATTGCTCGAGGGCTTCCTGTTCCTGTTACCGCTAAGATGTCGAATACTTGAATCATGCCGACAACGGTGCCGAGCAAGCCAAGTAGGGGGCAAAGTGCAATCAATACTTTGACGACTGGCAGTCCCTTTTTATTCTCAATATCCTGACGAGAAACCATTTCTTGTCGGATCATCTTTGCGTTCCAGCTTTTATGTTCTGGACGCTCTTCCCAAAAGCTAACGGCTTTTTTCATTGCTTTTGGAGCGACGGCAGCGAAGTAAAACCAACGTTCTAGTAAGACTGCCCATAACATGAAGCTGAGGATAAAGATGGCGACAAGTACATCACCACCCATTCCCAAGAAGCGTCTGATTGATTCAAGTTCTCCAACTAACCACCACATAACGCCTCCTTAGCTTTCGGCTTTATGTAGTTTTTCCTGATAGCGAGCGATGAAGCCTGCACTCTGTTCTTCAAGAGTTTGAACCAAACGACGACCTTTACTGTGTACGATTGTGTACAGGAACAGCAGAGGAATTGCGACAACCAGACCAAGCATCGTAGTAACAAGTGCTTCTGAGATACCGCCAGCCATTAGCTTCGGATCACCTGTACCAAATAGTGTGATTGCTTGGAACGTACCGATCATACCCATAACCGTACCTAGTAGACCTAGAAGAGGTGCTACAGAAGCGAACAGTTTGATTGAGCTGATAAAGCGTTCAATGCTCGGTGCGTTACGTAGGATGATTTCGTCCAGCTTCGCTTCAAGATCTTCAAGGTTGTCACCTTTATGTTCTTGGTAAGCTTGGATAACTTCACCCAATGGGTTGCCAGGGATAACAGTGTCAGATTTCGCTTGTTTGCGCATTTTGCCACCGATAACTAATAGGCGTAGGTAACAAACTAGAGCGATAAGTGCACCAATTGCACCCATACCTAGGATGACGTAACCAACGATACCACCTTGGTCAATACGCTCCTGAACAGTAGGGCTTTGTACTAATAGAGACAGAATCACACCACGAGATGGGTCAATAAACAGTGGTTCGTATGTGCCGTCTGCTGATTCAAAACCACCCACTAGACGAGTGATGTTTTTGCTTGGTTGACGTGATAGCTCTTCGAACTTACCTGTTTGAGGTACGTAAGTTACGTATTTGCCATCTGCGATTGCGTTAAACTCACCCACTAGGGTTACGTCACGGACCGCTTCTTTACCTTCACCGTATACAACGGTTGCTGGTGCTGTTGTTGTATCGCCTGAAGCTACGACTTGTTGTAGGATCGTGTGCCAAAATGCTTCAAGTTCTTGCGTTGATGGCAGTTCTTTACTTTCTGCTAGTTTAGACAGTAGAGCATCACGCTCAGGGAAAAGAACGGCGTTTTGCGAAGCGGCAAATAGACCTTTAAATTCTCCAGCATACTGGCGAACCACACCAAACATCTCACCTAAAGTACCTGAACGAACGCGAAGTGTTTCTGTCAGTTCGGTTAGCTGTTTGTCGTTTTCGTCAAACGTGGCTTTTAGTTCATCACCAAGTGCTTGTTGCGCTGCAAGTTCTGCACGAGCTTTTTCAAGAAGTGCAGCTTGTTGGTCACGGTTGTTTTTGAACTCAGCTTCACGAGCTTTGTTCTCTTTTGATTCAACGATACTTTCTGATTTTACGTTTTTCAGTAGCTCAGATAGGTTCTGAGGTGCTTCAGCTTGCGCACCAGAAATCATGAATAAGCTCGCTAGCAAACCAGCGGCTAGAGTTTTGAATCCTTTCATTTCTTATTCCTCCCCAGCAAATACAGGCAGTTTGATCAGCGCTGGTGGCGCTTGTTTCTTAGCGATACGAAGGCCTTGCTGTACAGCGATACGGTAGTTTTCAGGTAGTGATTCCCATTGACGAGTTTGTTGGTTCCACATGCCTGTTTCACCGCCATCCGGAGATTGGAATAGAAGCGCAGTACGACCAATACGTAGGAAGTCGTAAGTCACGGTTTCACCGTTGCGCTCTAGGCTAGCTTTGTAAGATTCAATTGAGCGAGAGAAGCCTTCTTCGATTTGGTAGGCTTCCATCACTTTACGGAATTTCTCTGAAGTTGTTACGTCTGCACGATCCATTAGGTCACGTAACTCAACAACACGTTTAGTACGCTCTTCTTTTTGGAATGGTAGATCCAGAGTAACGAATTCATCTAGGGCATCGATCATTTTTAGCGTAAGAGGCACAACCTCTGTTGCTGTTTGGTCGATTTGAGCAATCTGGCTGTTCAATGAATCCAGCTCTCCCTGCTGAGATTGAACCATGCGGTTGATTTGCTCATTGTAGACTTTCATGCTGTCGATCTGACGCAGTAGGCCTTTGTATTCAGCCAACATGCCTTCAGTGCTTTCAGCATAGGTGTCGATTTTTTGTTGTGAAGCCTGAGAAGACTTCGTTGTCTTTGCTTGGTTAGCGACAACGGTACCAGAGTCCGCAGCAACAGCTGCTCCACTTACCGTTAGTATCGCGGCAGTAACTGCACTTACGCCAAATTCCTTTAACGTCATAGTTGCATCCTTGTCAGTGTATAAAAGTCAGTCGAGAGGGGCGCAGGAAAAGCTCCTGCGCCAAAGGTTTTAATTAAAAGTTTTGAGAGTATTTCACGAAGTAAACGCGGCCTTGAATGCTGTATAGGTCAGCATCGTAAGTCACACCATCAGACTCAAACGCTGGGTCTTCATCGGTAAGGTTACGTACACCTGCAGTGAACTTCGCATCCCATGGAGCTAGGTAGTTGTATGCTACGTTCCAGATTGTTTGCGATGGGATGTTACCTGTCTTGTTGTAGTTCTCATCAACGTCTTGTGCTTGTGACGCGATGTAGTCTGCTGATAGGTAAACATCGTGCTCTTCTAGGAAGTTAAGACCAACACCCGTGTTGAAACGGTACTCAGGTAGACCATTACGGCCAACTTGGTTGTTCACTGGACCATTCACGTATTCAGGTGCGCTGTAGTCAAGAACATAGCTACCCATGAAGTCGTAACGTAGAACGGCTGAGTCGAAGTCGTAACGGTAGCCAACTTTCAGGTCAAGACCAGAAGTATCTAGAGTACCTAAGTTTTCTAGGCCTGCTGTTGCGTGTGTAATACGTCCTGTTGCATCACGGTCGATGTTCGGGTTAGCAACACCACTGCTACGCTCTTGGTCGATCATGCTTTGTAGAGAGTTAAGCGTGATTACGTCATCGATACTGATGTTGTAGTAATCAAGTGTCAGATCTAGATCTTCGATTGGTGAGTAACTTACACCGAAGTTAAATGACACAGATGTTTCAGCATCTAGATCTTCGTTTGATGTACGAGTTACGTCGTACTGAGTTTCTGGACAGTCTGCGTCAGAGATGCCGTTTGCTTGACAGTAAACGTAATCTTTTGCGCTATCTGCAGAGAAGCTATCCGCACCGTAAAGGTTTGCTAATGTTGGCGCACGGAAGCCCATACCCGCACCTGTACGGAACATTAGGTTATCAAGAGGTTGGTAACGGAATGATGCTTTTGGTGAAATCTCACTACCAAAGTCACTGTAGTGGTCGTAACGTGCCGCAATGTTCATCTCTAGCTCGTCGGTAAACGCGATCAGAGACTCTGCGTAAAGCGCGTAAGTTTCACGGTCACCACCTGCTGAGTTACCAGAACTACCGATGATGTTACCTGCTTCACTTTGTGGATCGTATTTGTCAAAGTAATCGTAAGTTGTGAACTCTGCACCAACATACACAGGGATGGTAACGTCACCGATTTCTGCTAGGTCAAACTGAAGACCACCGTAGAAGTTGTGCATTTCCATTTGTGTTTCGCGGCTTGTTCCGGCTGATAGGTCGCTCGTTGCATCAGCACTGAACTCGCCGTTTACAAACTCGCCTGAGTTCGCTAGCTGTTCAGCCGGTGAGCGGAACACGTAACCTGTACCAATTTCGTTACTGTTCGAGAAGTTAAGCTGGTAACCCGTTTCCCAAACCACATCACCGAAGCTATCTGTGTAAAGTGTGCCGTCTAGGCCTGCCTTCAAATCAGCTTGGAAGTCAGTTACGTTATTGTCACGTGTACCTACGTTGTTGAAACGGTAGTAAACACGAGCTGGGCCTGCTGCTGGATCTAGACCATTCTCTGTGAAGAAATCAGAACCACCAGATGTTGTTGGGTCAACTTCAAACCAACCTGCTGCAGGAGCGTAACGACCGAAGCTTTCGTTGCGGTTCAAAAGCACTTGTGCATTGAACGTTGTGTCGTCATTTAGGAAAATATTACCGTTAACAAAAACAGTATTACGCTCTAGTGAAGCAGTTTGTGCCGCTTCTGCCGTGTAGTCGTAACCACAGATATCACCCAGACCAGGGTAGTTAGTTAGACCAACAAAGCCTTTTGATGAATCACAAGTTGCGTCTGTGTCGTAACCTTTCAGCGCCTTCAGCTCACCGTTATGGTAAACGTTTCGGCCGTAGATACTTACACCAGACATATCAAAGTAGTTGTCTGCACCAGTATTGGTTGAGCTTAGGTAGTCACGATCACGTTGGTAGATTTCGTCTTTACTATCATGCTCAAACGAGAACATGATGTTGCCTTTCTCGCCACTTGTACCCATCACGAAAGCAACATTCTGCTCATCGCCGCCTTCTTGGCTAGGGATACCTGAGCCAACCGTAACGTTGATGCCGTCGAACTCATCTTTCAAGATGATGTTCACTACACCTGCAACAGCATCTGAACCGTATACAGCAGAACCGCCGTCGGCCATTACTTCAACACGTTCTACGATTGCAGAAGGGATTACGTTGATGTTGGCAGCACCGCCACCCATAGCTGCTGAGCCAGGAAGACGTTTGCCGTTAATTAGAACTAGAGTACGTTCAGAACCTAGACCTCGTAGAGAGATGGTTGCTTGGCTTTGTGCCGAGCTGCCTGAACGTTCGCTGTGTGAACCAAAAGAGTTAAATGAAGATTTACGTAGTACATCAGCGATAGATACATCACCAGCTCGTTCAATTTCTGCACGGCCGATAACAGCTACTGGGGTGCTTCCTTCCATAGACGCTCGCGTTAGACGCGAACCAGTAACTTTCATTTTTTGTAGTTTTTCAACTTGCTGCTCTTCTGCCTGCGCTGCTAGAGGGGCCACTGCTGCCGTCCCCAGTGCAAGGCTGATCGCAACAGATAAAGCGGTTGTGTTTTTATACATCCTTGTTGCTCCGATTATTATTATTCCTATGTCTGGCCATAACGGCCAATTATGACGTTAATATTTCGTTAACGTTCCGGACATGTATACCTGAGATGAAAAAAGGAAGTCAAACCAGTGGTAAACAGAGATAAAGAAATGTAAAAAAGATGTAAAAAACCAAAAGTGACATAAATCACAGAATAATTTACTGCATGACGTTTATAAATTGAGATTAAATTTTAATAAAACACCGTATTTTGTGTTTCTTGTAAAGTCTAATGACTTATATCGCCTATGCTTTTTATGTGGGCGATTGGCACTGAATTTAAACGTTAATCTAGATGATTGTTCTGCTTGAGGGTTTTTATGGAATGCTGGGCATGTTAACTCGATCGCACAAGGTGGTATCAGAATATGATACCCACCGTTGTAAAAGGGCTCACTCGTATTTTGAGGTCAAATGGTAGTGGGGGTGTTTTGTCTAATTATTCTGCATATATGCATGTTTATATAGGGTTTTGGCTCTAAAGTGCCTAGATTGATATTCTGTATGAATTGGTTTTGTGGTTTTTTATAATTATTTACAAAAACATTTCTGTTTTTGGACATCGGAGGAAGTTTGTCATGTTTTGGATTCAAACACTTGAAGCTTACTTGGATTCAAGATAAATATGACGCTGAAATTATTGCAGTAGTGGAAAAAACTAGCTTTTGAAACTCAGGGAGTGTGTTTCAACAGCTTTAGTTACTACGGGATAGAGATGCACCATTTTGGGCCGGAATTCTCCTCTCCAAACCCGCCTAATAATGGACAGTAGACAAGGAGCAAGTTGTATATGCTGTCGTACTTTTTACGCCGTTTAGCGTTGGTTATTCCAACGTTTCTCGGGATTACCATTCTTATCTTTGCTATCACTCGATTCGTGCCTGGTGGCCCGGTAGAGCGCATGCTCTCACAAATGCAGGCGCAAGGTGATGGTGCCGCGTCTATGACATCAGCTGGTGGTAACACCGCCTTATCTGATGACCAAATTGCAGAGCTAAACGCTTTTTACGGATTGGATAAACCCGTGATGGAAGCCTACGTAGAATGGTTAAGCCGTTTGGTGACGTTAGATTTAGGTGAATCGACTCGATACTACGAGCCTGTATCTGACATGATTGCAGAGCGCTTACCGGTGTCTTTGTTTTATGGCGGAATGACCTTCTTTATCAGTTACTTTATTTCGATTCCGCTCGGCTACTATAAAGCGCTCAAACACGGCTCCGTATTTGATTCCGCTTCTTCTATCCTCATCTTTGTTGGGTACGCACTGCCCGGATACGTAGTTGGTGTTCTACTGATTACCTTGTTCAGTTATCACCTAGAATGGTTCCCAATGGGGGGCTTTGTCGGAGACGACTTTGATGACTATGAAACCTTCTTTGAGCGCGCAAAAGACATCATGTGGCACGCAGTATTGCCTTTGATCTGTTACCTCATTGGTGACTTTGCAACGCTAACGATGACAATGAAAAATAACTTAATGGAAAACCTGTCATCCGATTACATCCGTACCGCGATTGCTAAAGGTCTGCCATTTAAGAAAGCAGTGCGTAAACATGCTCTGCGTAACAGCTTGATTCCGATTGCTTCTCACTTTGGTAACTCGCTGTTGTTCTTCATGACGGGCGCTTTTCTTATTGAAGTAATTTTTAACATTGATGGTATCGGTCTGCTTGGCTATGAATCTATCATGGAGCGTGATTACCCAGTGGTAATGGGTATCGTGGCTATCAATGCGGTATTGCTACTTATCGGTAATATCATTTCAGATATCTGTGTTGCTTTAGTCGACCCACGTGTGAAGTTTGGAGCGTAATATGATTAAAGTTAGCCCGTTAACTCAAAAGAAAATCCGTCACTTTAAAGAAATCAAACGTGGTTACTGGTCGTTTTTGATCTTATCAACCATGTTGATCTTGTCTCTCTTTGCTGAACTGTTGATCAACAGTAAAGCTTTGGTCGTTAAATACGATGGCAGCTATTACTTTCCGGTCGTAAGCGATGTGCGTTTGGGGAGCGAGTTTGGTCAAGCGTCTTCAAGTGAAGCGGATTACCGAGAGCTGCAGAAAGTATTTGAAGCGGAAGGTGGCGATAACTTCGTTATTCTACCGATTGTTCCTTGGAACCCATACGAGCAAGACTTTAGCGGTGATTTCCCACCGACAGCGCCAAGCGCCGAAGATAAGCACTACCTAGGCACTGATGTAATTGGTCGAGACATCTTAGCTCGATTGGTTTACGGCTTCCGTACTGCGATGGGATTTGCGCTACTTACCATGGCGATCTCGTACGCGATTGGTACGGCCGTTGGCTGTGCGATGGGTTTCTGGGGCGGCAAGTTCGACTTGTTTGTTCAACGCTTGATCGAGGTCTGGTCAATGGTGCCTTTCTTATACGTCATCATGATCCTCGTCTCGATAGTGCAACCAACCTTTACTCTGTTCGTCGGTATTAACGTACTCTTTGGGTGGATGGGGATGACCTGGTACATGCGAACCATGACCTACAAGGAGTCGGCGCGTGAATACGTAATGGCAGCGCGTGCATTAGGTGCATCAACTGGGCGTATCTTGTTTAACCACATCCTGCCAAACACCATGGTAATGATCGTGACACTCGCACCGTTTACCATTGCAGCCAACATCACCGCTCTGACCGCTCTTGATTACCTAGGTCTTGGTTTGATGCCACCAACGCCAAGTTGGGGTGAGTTACTACAACAAGGTAAGTCAAACTTAGACTCGCCATGGATTGTTTCTTCAGTAGTCAGCTCTATCGTACTGGTATTGGTGATGGTGACCTTCATCGGTGAAGCGATCCGAGCGGCATTCGACCCGAAAAAATTCACACGCTATGTTTAAGCAAGCATTGTGAGCAAAACATAAAAAAGGGAAGTTTTATGAAAAAATTATTACTAGCGTCAACGCTGAGCGCCCTGAGTTTTGGTGCGATGTCAGCAACGCTTCCGACTGACTTAAACTGGCAAACAAACTGGGATGAGCCTCAATACGGCTCTCCTGAAGCAAAACGTGGTGGTACTTTCCGAGCGTACATGTCGAGCTTTCCGCAGACTTTGCGCAGCGTTGGTCCTGATGCCAACTCTGGTTTGCGTTCTTATATCTTGGATGAAACTCCGGGTTTGGTGGTACGTCACCCAGATACTCTAGAATTCATCCCAGAGTTAGCGAATGAGTGGGCGTTAGCGGGTGATAACAAAACCGTTTATTTCAAACTGAATCCAGAAGCAAAATGGTCGGATGGTAAACCTGTTACTGCCGACGACTTTGTCTTTATGTTGAAGTTCTATCGCTCGAAAGACATTCTCGAGCCTTGGTACAACGATTACTACAACAAGACTGTTGAAGATGTAATTAAGTTCGATGACCTAACATTTGCGGTGAAAGCAGCGAAAGAACTTAACCCTGAAGAACTGTTATTAAGAATGGGGGCGCTGCGTCCTCGTCCTGCTCACTTCTATGCCAATCCTAAGAAAGATGAAAACGGCGATGGTATTCATGATGACTTCGTTCGTTACTACAACTTCAAAAGTGAGCCAACCACGAGCGCTTACTATCTAGCTGATATCAAAAAAGGTAAGAGTGTTACCTTTAAGCACGTTGGCGAAGATTGGTGGGGGTACACCAATAAGTACTATGAAAATCGTTATAACGTCGACAAGATTCGTATCACGGTTATTCGTGACAACGACATTGCTAAGAAGCACTTTGAAAAAGGTAGCCTAGATTCCTTTGGCTTGGTTTTACCTAACCTTTGGCACGACAAGTCTGATACTGCGCCTTACCAAAAGGGCTACATTCAGAAGTTTTGGGGCTACAACCAATACCCTGTAGGCGCTGGCGGCGTTTGGATGAATACCGCCATGCCATTATTGGATGACTTAAACATTCGTAAAGGCATCACTTACGCGATCGATTTTGATGGCATGATCGAAAACATCATGCGTGGTGACTACAGTCGTAAACCTAACCCAACAGGCTACGGGCATGGTAAGTACACCCTGCCAGATGCGAAAGCACCAAAGTTTGATCCAGAAAAAGCGGCAGAAGCGTTTGCTGCTGCTGGTTTCGATAAGATTGGTTCCGACGGTATCCGTGTTAACGACAAAGGCCAGCGTTTAAGCTTCGAGCTGACCTACGCAACGCCAGTGCACACGCCTCGTATCGCATTTGTGCGTGAACAAGCGAAGTTGGCCGGTTTGGACATCGAACTTAAGCTGATCGATGGCTCATCAATGTTTAAATACGTACGTGAGAAAAAGCACGATTTAGCGTTCCTTGATATGGGCACTTCTGAGATCCCAACGTATTGGGAATACTTCCACTCAGTGAATGCCAATAAGCCACAAACTAACTCTTTCACGAACTACAGCACACCAGAGCTTGATGAGAAAATCATTGAGTACCGTTTCAACATGGACATGGAGAAGAAGATCCAACTAGGTCATGAAATCCAACGTGACATCATTGATGCACATGTGATTGTTCCGGGCTACATGGTGCCTTATGTTCGTTACGGCCATTGGCGTTGGTTGAAATTGCCAGAGAAACCAATGAACCGTATGACCGAAGCGCTATTTAGTGGCGGCATTATTGGTGATGGTACTTACTGGATTGATAAAGACATCAAGAAAGAAACCCAAAAGGCAATGAAGTCGGGTAAGACTTTTGAACCGGTTGTTGTCGTTGATGACACGTACAAGTTGTAAGGATGTGTTATGGAAAACGATGTAATCCTGAGTGTTAAAGATCTAGAAGTTGAGTTCACTACTGATGACGGCCCTGTGAAAGTACTGCATGGCGTGAACTTTGATGTTCGCGCTGGGCGTACCCTTGGTCTTGTGGGCGAATCCGGTAGTGGCAAGAGTGTAACCTCCATGTCCATCATGGGTTTGTTGCCGAAACCTTACGGTAATATCGTCAATGGTGAGATTGATTACCGCGGCACGAACTTGGTCACGCTACCAGCAGAAGAAATGTACGCCATGCGCGGTGACCGCATTTCAATTATCTTCCAGGACCCAATGACGGCGCTGAACCCAGTGCATTCTATTGGTCGTCAGCTTTGCGAAGTGCTTGAGCTGCACCGTCCTGAGTTGGATAAAAAAGCGCGCGAATCTTACGCCGTTGAAATGTTGGCGAAAGTGAAAATTCCGATGCCGGAAAAACGCTTGAACGAGTACCCGCATAATCTATCCGGCGGCATGCGCCAGCGTGTGATGATTGCGATGGCACTGGCGTGTAAACCCGACATTCTAATCTGTGATGAGCCAACCACTGCACTGGATGTAACGGTTCAGGCGTCTATTCTTGAACTAATGAACGAGCTTCAAGAAGAAACGGGCATGGCGATGATCTTCATCACTCACGATCTTGGTGTGGTTGCTGAAGTGTGTGATGACGTAGCCGTGATGTATGGCGGTCGTATTGTTGAAAAGGCCGAGATTTTCGAGCTTTTTGATAACCCACAGCACCCATATACAGAGCGTTTAATGGGCTTGATGCCAAGCTTAGATAATGAGCCTAAGCAGATGATCGACATTAAACCGATCGATGCCAGTATGTTTGCTAGCTAACTGGTGCAAAGTGAACAAGTCATAAAAGAGGATGTTATGGCAAAAGAAGTATTAAGAATTGAAGATCTTAAGCAGCACTTTGTATCTGGTAAGGGACTGTTTAAGAAAGGCTACACCATCAAAGCCGTTGATGGTGTGTCGCTATCAGTAGGTGAAGGTGAGACCCTTGGCCTAGTAGGTGAATCAGGCTGTGGTAAAAGTACCCTAGGCCGTACTATTTTGAAATTGTACGAGCCAACAGAGGGTAAGATTTTCTTTGAAGGCAAAGACATCACCAAATTGTCTGTGAAGCAAATGCGCTCATTGCGTAAGGACATGCAGATTGTCTTCCAAGACCCAATGGAATCGCTAAACCAACGCCATACGATTGGCATGATTCTCGAAGAGCCGTATGTGATTCACAACATCGGTACGTCTGCAGAGCGCAAACAGTGGGTGAAAGAGCTACTGGTTAAAGTTGGCTTGCCAGAAACCGCGGTAAACCGCTATCCGCATGAGTTCTCCGGTGGTCAGCGCCAACGTATTGGTATTGCTCGTGCGATTGCCCTTAAGCCTAAATTGCTGATTTGTGATGAGTCGGTATCCGCGTTGGACGTATCGGTTCAAGCGCAAATACTAAACCTGCTGTTGCAACTGCAGCAAGAGATGAACCTTGCGATTATCTTTATCTCGCATGACCTGTCTGTTGTGAAGCATGTATCTGATAAGGTTGCGGTGATGTACTTTGGCAAAGTCGTGGAAGCGGGTAACGCGAAAGAAATTTACGCGAACCCTCAGAACGATTACACCAAGAAGCTGTTGTCGGCGATTCCAATCACGCATCCTAAGTATCGTAAGAAAAAGCGCTTGGCAGAAAAAAAGCAGCAAGTGGCGTAACGCCACCATCCAAATAAAACGAACTAATAAGATAAAAGCGCTCCACTTGGTTGGAGTGTTTTTATTTCCGATGATTTTCTGTCTTCAGCTTATTTAAAATAGCGTGCTACACTGCAAACTTATTCCTTTGATTTGTTTGGATAGTTGGCCATGCCGTCGCATTTACCTAAATCATTCAGTCGTCCCTTTCTGAAAGTCTTTCATCTGCTCGAAGCTGTGCTTTTGGTCGCCATTACTCTGGCAACTGTGTGGGCGATGGTGGAAGAGTTTGTCCATATTTACGTCCAGAAGCGTGTTGCACTCGATGACATCCTATTAATGTTCATCTATCTGGAAGTGCTCGCGATGGTTGGGCAATTCGTAATGAACGGTAAGATACCGGTTCGATACCCGATCTACATTGCTATGATGGCGATTGCTCGCTATATCACGCTTGGTATGAAAGAGCTCGACTCCGTGATGATAGTATGGCTCTCGTTAGCCGCGTTTATCTTGGCGGCGGCAACCTTGGTTATTCGAGTAGGCCATCATTATTGGCCGTATATAGATAATCAAACCGCTGAAAAAGACGAATAACGTGAAGCCTCGCTCAATGCGAGGCTTTGTTTTTGTGTGAAGGGAAATCACACCTTGATGGCGTGGGGGTAAAAAAGTGTAAAGTCATCTCAAGCCATCTTGTTTCTTGCCTTGTTGATGAGTATCTTCACGCTAACCTTTTCTAACTGCTTTGATGAGAGATTGTGATGCTAGCGAAATGCACATCGACAATGTATTTTCTGCTGAGTGTCTTGATTGCATTTGCGCTTTCAAGCGGTATTGCTCGTGCAGAAGTGCCATCAATCGCAGCAAATCACATGACATCAGCAACAGAGTCTTTGCATATCAGTTATTGTGATTTGACCTTTAGCTCGGCAGAAAAGAGTGAGCCGGGGTGTTGTGAGCCGGGCGGAACATGCTTTGAGAAGCAGTGTTGTTCCCATGGTCACGCATCGGGTACGGCTGTTGTCGAAACTCAGCCAAGATCTTATGAAACTCCATTCCGAGATGAGTTGGCGGTAAGCAAAGCCGCGCTCTACACCAGTGCAGACATGCACTCTCACTATCGCCCTCCGATAGCTTAATTCCTATCTCGCAGCGTTTCGCTGCCAACAATGTTACTGCACGAATTGTCGTGTGAATTTGTTATGTGTGTGAATAGCTTTCTATTTGCACCATCCTGTGATGGGAATGAAAAATGAAAACCAATCTAATTGCTCGTACTGAGCACCTTGCTGCGTACCTACCAAACCTTGTTATCAACCGACAAGCGGGAGGTCGCCATGACGTATAAGCATTTACCAATTATCTTGTTTGTGTCTGTGTGCTTGATTTGGGGCACCACTTGGTTTGCGATGGAAGTGGCAGTGCAAACTATTCCACCCATCTTTGCTACCGGTCTGCGCTTTCTGATTGCAGCGCCGTTATTAATCATGTTGGCGAAACACCTCAAACAACCTCTGTTCTTCCCGAAAGGCAAAGTGTTCTGGATGTTTGTGGTCGCGATTTTCTATTTCGCGATTCCGTTTACCTTGATGATTTTTGGTGAACAATACATTTCATCGGGTCTTGCTTCGATCATCTTCGCCAACATGCCGATTGCGGTGATGATGACATCGAGCCTGTTCCTTGGGCTTAGGTTGCGTAAATCTCAGATTGCTGGTCTTTTAGTCGCGGTGTTGAGCTTAGTTTTGATTCTAGCGAAAGAGATGAGTTTAGGTGGCGAGGATTACCTACTGGGCTTTCTCGCTTTAGGTGGGGCGGTCGCGATTCATTCGGTGATGTACGTGTTTGTTGAAAAGTTCTGTAAAGGCATTCCAGTGCTGACTTACAACGCCTTTCCAAGCTTTGTTGCCTCAGCGTTGCTCTTCATTACCTCATTGATCGTCGAGCAGCCGGATCTTTCTCAGTTCTCGATGGATTCGATTACCGCTGTGATTTATCTCGGTATGTTTGCCAGCGTTGGTGGCATTGTGGCGTACTTTAAGCTTGGACAAGTGTCGACGCCGTTTACCGCCTCTATCTGTTTTCTGTTTTTCCCGTTGATTGCGCTTAGCCTTTCAACATGGATTGCGGGTAACAGTTTGTCGTTGGTTTCTGTCGCTCTACTGCTGCCATTATTGGGCGGTATTTTTGTGACTAAAGCTGAGCCTACTTTCTGGCAGCGTTTTCGCCTCAAGTCTGCAGATCAAAAGCCTGTGCTATGTGAGCATTGTATGAAGAACATCAACGCTTAACACCGACTAAACACCATGAAAAAGCCCCATTTGATTGGGGCTTTTGACGTAATGCTATTTACCTTGCTCGTTACGCAGATACATGATGGCAACCATGCTAAAGCCAATAAATTGCCATAGATATTGTCCATCACTTGCACCTGTAATGGTTTGGGTGAAAGCCATACAACCCGTTACGAACAGAGATGCAAAAGCCGCATAAAGTAGCCACGGACGTTCTTTACCAACCATAAACTCGCCTGCCAGCACCGAGCGAATCACCAATAAAAACGGTAAGCACTGCAAAGCAATGAGAATCGGGAACATAAAGTCAAACGTTGGGCTCAGCAGTGCATGACCGACTTGGCTTTTATCCCACGTTCCAACGATATAACCTTTCCAGCCAGCCCAAGTATCACCTGCATAGGCGGTATCAGGCGTTATGATGCCAAGCAGCACGCCCATCACTTTATCGATAAAGCCATTTTTGAACCAAAAGACGAACAGAAAGATCTGGATTGGAATGATCTGAAAAGCAAACTTCTTCAACATGTGTGTATCCCAAGAAATGAATGATTTGGTTTACAAGTATGTGGAAGGTGCGTTTGTTACGCTTGATGCAAGGCAAGCGAGTTGAACTCCAAACAAAAATCAAACATCCAGAATACCCATCAGCATTGGGGAGGCTGACTTAACAATAGGCGAGAGCTGCGATTTTTCACTCCGCTTTATTTGAGACTATTTTGCTGTTTGGAATAGGTTTGCTTTTTGTGAAGATTCAATAAGATCAAATAGTTGCCCGTTATGTTCTTTTTTCATCTCAGTATAGCGTTGGTAATTGTATTGCGAGCCTTTCGGGTTATCTGCGAGTTTGTCAGCCACACTGAGTAAGTAAAAACTGATTGGGCTTGGTGTGCTTTCTGCTGCGTAAAACAAGTACGGGAAGGCTTGATTCGGGTGCTGGTTGATAAGCAAAGCGAGCCCCAAAGTGAGGTTGGCAATATCACAGCGTGGGTTCAGTTCGAACGCCTGCTTAGCTGAGTGAAGTGCCTGTTCTCGGTCTTCTTGTTTGTGCTCGCGTAAGTAAGCTAAAGATTCAGAGTAAGACAACAAAGCGCTGACCAAATAGCTGTCTCGCCCTTGCTGTTGAATCGCATTAAGCTGCTGAGCAATATCCGAAAAAGCGGGACCTCCCTTACCTTGGTAGAAAAGAGAAATCCCTTCAGAGATCACTTTCCAATCGTTATAGTTACTGATGGACGTCACGCGGTGGCTAGCCACTTCGTAATCGGAACTCATTGGTGCAATGATGGCTTTGATTTCTAAAATCACATCACCGATAGCATCGAAGAAGTTATCTTGGTTAAACGTCTTCTCTACCTTTTGGCTCTGGTTGGGTTGATGGTTGTTTTGCACCAAGACGCTAAGCACATAATTGCCATCTACTTTCTTCATCCAGCTTTTGAGCTCAACACCATGGTTGGCAAGAGACTGCTTACTTTGTTGGGATAACTGAGAATAGTGATAACCGGATAGGTTTTTGGCTGAATTTAGCCCATAGAAGAGATAGTTATATACGCTTTCTGCCATTTCAAAGTTGCTGGTGGAATCAAGCGTAATATCATGAATATAAACGGGCACTACGTCACTTTGTTGTGCTGTGATTACCGTTGTGTCATCAGTGGTGTCACCATTTTGTAATGCCCAAGCCACAATAAGCCCAGCCGTTAGGATAGCCGCTACAGCTAAACCCATACGTTTGTTTTTAGGCTTGGCGGTACGAGTAAGAGGAGTAGATTCTTCAGGGATCGGAGTGCGCGTTATGTTTTGCTCAGTCACTTCTATATCAAATAAGTAACCTTGCTTAGGAATGGTTTGAATGATGCGATACGGACGCGTTTTGTCTTGAAGCTGACTGCGCAGTAAGCTAATGACTTGTCTCACCAAGTTGTCGGAAACTTGCGTCCTTTGCCAGACATCATTGGCTATTTGCTGGGTACTCAGCACTTTCCCACGGTTCTCGATAAAGTAGCTCAGCAGTCTTGCTTGTAACGGCTCTAAATGAATCTCCTCACCATCAAGTATCAACTGATTTTTATCAGGATAGAAAGAAATAGGGGAGTCATGTTGCAGGACGAAGCAATGCGGACGAGTCATAGCGATTCAATGGTTTAGAAGTAACCACACAAGACTATTGGTTTTATATATAGGAAGCAAGGGAAGCATTAGCAAATAAAAAGCCCCGCAGTGCGAGGCTCTTTAGATATCTCATCGAGGTCTTTTATTATTCGATGTTCTGGATCTGTTCACGCATTTGCTCAATCAGAACTTTCAGTTCAACACCTGATGCGGTGATGTCTGTGCTGATTGATTTTGACGCTAGCGTGTTCGATTCACGGTTGAACTCTTGCATCATGAAATCTAGACGACGACCGACTGCGCCACCTTTCTTCAGGATGTTTGTGGTTTCTTTCACGTGAGAATCAAGACGATCTAGCTCTTCTGCTACGTCGGATTTCTGTGCCAGAAGGATAAGCTCTTGTTCAACGCGAGATGGGTCTAGCTCTACTTTAGCATCTTCAAACTTCGAGAACAGACGCTCACGTTGCCATTCTAGGATTTCTGGCATGCGTGCGCGCACTTTCACAACTTCTGATGTGATCGCTTCTAGGCGCTGTTCGATAAGCGCTTTCATGTTGTCGCCTTCACGGCCACGCGCTTCGATGAACTCGCTGATTGCTTCGTCAAAAGCAGCAAGCAGTTCTTTGTTAACTTCATCCATGTTTTGCTCTGGCGTTTCCATCACACCAGGCCATTGCATTACTTGGAATGGGTTGATGCGGCTCAGCTCGCCAGTCATGTGCATCACTTGCTCAGCGGCTTTGATCACTTGGTTTGCCAGTGTTTCATTGATGCTTAGTTCAGCTTTTGCTGCTGGGTTCGCTTCAAAACGCAGGCTACATTCTACTTTGCCGCGTGCTAGGCGCTTACGAAAACGCTCACGCAGTACTGGTTCAAGAGCGCGGAACTGCTCTGGCATACGGAAGTAAGTTTCTAGGTAGCGTTGGTTTACACTGCGGATTTCCCACACTGCGCTACCCCAATCGCCTTTCACTTCTTTACGCGCGTACGCTGTCATACTGTAAATCATTGAATTTTCCTGTCTTCTAATTTGCTGAAAATTACCCCGCAATAGTAGCACAGCAAGATGGCAGTGGCTTTGCTATTCTGAGTCGAGATTGTCCAGATAGCTTTATTTAAACGATTCCGTTATAATCTGCGCCCAACCAAATCGTCTTCTCCTCATTACTTAAGGTAGATGCCCATGCGTCCAAACGATCGCAAGGCGGATCAAGTTCGCCCAATCAAAATTACTCGTAACTACACAGCTTACGCTGAAGGCTCAGTGTTAGTTGAATTTGGTAACACCAAAGTGTTGTGTAATGCGACCGTTGAAGAATCTGTGCCTCGTTGGCTTAAAGGTCAAGGTAAAGGCTGGGTAACGGCTGAATACGGCATGCTACCTCGTGCGACTCACTCGCGTACTCGTCGTGAAGCAGCGAACGGTAAGCAAGGCGGTCGTACTATGGAAATCCAACGCTTGATCGCACGCAGCCTACG
This sequence comes from Vibrio sp. K4, assembly GCF_051122595.1. Classification (NCBI taxonomy): domain Bacteria; kingdom Pseudomonadati; phylum Pseudomonadota; class Gammaproteobacteria; order Vibrionales; family Vibrionaceae; genus Vibrio; species Vibrio sp. K4. The sequence goes on along the minus strand of NZ_CP178577.1, from coordinate 3,148,475 downwards.
CGCTGTGGTTGATCTACAAGCAATGGGTGAGTTCATGATCACAGTTGACTGTGATGTTATCCAAGCAGACGGCGGCACTCGTACAGCATCTATCAGCGGCGCAAGCGTTGCAATGGCAGATGCGTTCCAACACCTAGTCGATAGCGGAAAGCTAAAAGCAAACCCAATGAAAGGACACGTAGCGGCAGTTTCAGTTGGTTTGCTAGGTGATGATGTTCTGTGTGACCTTGAGTACGTTGAAGATTCAGCGGCAGACACAGACATGAACGTTGTGATGACAGAAGAAGGCAAGATGATTGAAATTCAGGGCACCGCAGAAGGTGAACCGTTCAGTCATGAGCAGCTGATGGCTCTGCTAGAGTCGGCGAAAGTCGGCATTACAGAAATTGTCGCAGCGCAGAAGGCGGCGTTAGCCAATTGATTTAGATAGCTCCCATTATGGGGGCTATTTTTTTATCTCCGTCGTATATGAATCTACAGCGTTGTTCGCTGCGCTTTTCTACCCTAATTACATAGAAGACTATGCTCATAGGGATAGAAAAACTTGCTGCCTAGCTGTAAATCCATCTACTTAGGAGATAACGCATTAGTGTTTATTAACTGCTTGGGGATATGGATACCAAGCCTGTATTTAGAGAGAAAATAATGAAAGCATACCAGCGTGAATTTATTGAGTTTGCACTTGAGAAAGAAGTTCTTAAGTTTGGTGAGTTTACTTTGAAATCTGGCCGTAAAAGCCCGTACTTCTTTAACGCTGGTCTTTTCAATACTGGTCGTGACCTAGCGCGTCTTGGTCGTTTTTACGCTGCAGCGCTTGCGGATTCAGGCATTGAGTTTGATGTACTGTTTGGCCCTGCGTACAAAGGTATCCCAATCGCGACGACAACAGCAGTAGCGCTAGCGGATCACCACGACATCGACACGCCTTACTGCTTCAACCGTAAAGAAGCAAAAGACCACGGCGAAGGCGGTAACCTTGTAGGCTCGGCGCTTGAAGGTCGTATCATGTTAGTAGATGACGTAATCACAGCAGGTACCGCGATTCGCGAATCAATGGAAATCATCCAAGCAAACGGTGCGGACCTAGCAGGTGTGTTGGTTGCGATTGACCGTCAAGAAAAAGGCAAAGGTGAGTTGTCTGCGATTCAAGAAGTAGAGCGTGACTTTGGTTGTGCAATTATCTCAATCGTAAGCCTGACTGACCTTGTGACTTTCCTTGAAGAGAAAGGTACAGACAAAGAGCACCTAGAAGCAGTAAAAGCGTACCGCGCAGAATACGGCATTTAATTGTTCTTTCATCATTAAAGAAAAAGGGGCTGGTGGATATCCATCAGCCCCTTTCTTTTGTCTTTATCATTTACTTGTAGCGAATGCCTTTTGGCGCAGTTTCATCAGCCATTGTTTTGTAGCGTTTGTGCAGCCACATCCACTGCTCAGGTGCGCGAAGAATCACTTCTTCCACAAAAGTGTTCATGTAGGCCGCTGCTGCAACTTCGTCTTTTTTCGGGTAGTCGGCCTCAATGCACTTATCAGCGATGATTTCATACTTGCCATCTTCATTACGGAAACCAGAACCCGGAATAATCGAGCACTTAGACGTGTAAGCCAGAATGCTGGTGCCAGTTGTAGTACAAGCGTCTTCAACTGCGAAGAAAGGCACGAATACTGACTTGTTACGACCGTAATCGTGGTCCGGTAAGTAGAACAAACGCTCACCGCTACGTAGAACACGAATCATCTGTTTAACGTCTTTACGATCAATCAGCTTGTTGCCGTTGTGTGTGCGCCCCCAGTACTGAATGAAGTTGTACGCAGGGTTGTTGTGCGGACGAAATGCGCCGTAACCCGCCACGCCAAGTACTGCAAAGGCACGCGCCGTGATTTCAAGATTAAGTGCGTGTACGCAGCACAGCAGTACGCCTTTGCCTTCTGCATTTTTCTCATGCAGAGCGCCTAGGTCTTTCTCGACAATCAGAGTTTTGAAACGCCACGTTGGCCAGAACCAAGTGATGCCGGTCTCGATCAGCGCCATACCGGTATTCTTGAAGTTCTCTTCAACGATGTGTTGGATCTCTTCAGGCGTTTTATCTGGGAAAGCCAACTCAAGGTTACGTGTCGCAACATGGACACGACCTTTGCCGTAACGCATACCAAGGTGACCAAGCGTGCGACCTAACGACAGCAACATGCGGTATGGAAGGATATTGACCACGATAGCCAAAAAGCCAAAGCCGAGCCAAACACCCCAGTTACGAGGGTGGAGAAGGGAAAGAGAAAACTCCGGCTTAGTGAATTTGTCTTTACTCATAATCTCTACTTAATTTGTGCGCTAAGAAGTGCCCAATACTCGTCAAAGTTCGCGGTTGGTTGGTATTTGAAATCACTACGAACAAAGCGGTTCAAGCTGCCTTCAACTTGTCCTAGGATTTGAGCCGCCAAAATGCGCTCTTCCACTGGGAACGATTTGCCTTCACGGATCTTGCGTTCACGAAGGATCTGACGAAGCTGTGTTTCAATGCGTTCAAACAGTTGGTTGATGCGATCGCGTAGGCGCTCATTTTCAAACATTAGAGCATGACCAGAAAGAATGCGTGTCAAACCTGGGTTACGTTCGGAGAATGCCAGAATAAGGTGCATTACCATGCGAATGCGCTCTAGTGTGTCTTTCTCATCATCCAAAATACGGTTGATGCGTGTCATCAGTGCTTCTTCAATGAACTCAATCAAGCCTTCAAACATGCGAGCTTTACTTGGGAAGTGGCGGTAAAGTGCCGCTTCTGAAACACCGACCTGCTTCGCTAATTTTGCCGTAGTAATGCGTGAAGCGCCTTCTGTAGATTCAAGCATCTGCGCGAGAGCTTGCAAGATTTCTTCACGACGATTGGATTTTTTACTGCCGGCCATTTAGTTACTTCCTTTCAAAATACAAAGTTGAGCGGAGGGGATTATAAGACGCTCTTTGGCATCAAACTAGACCAGTGAGGAGGTAATGGGAGCTTTAACACCCTCACTTGTCATGTTTGTACCAAATTTGTGCCAGTTTTCTATGAAAAGCGAATGGCAATTACATCAATTCGTGCATTTTTTCCAAAATTCTGAAACTTAGCGCTTCTTTGGATTCTAGTGCCAACGCCTGCTCGCCTTCTGGCCAGAATAAAGTGATGGCGTTGTCGTTACTGTTAAAACCTTGGCCTTCAACAGAAACATCGTTCGCACAAATCATATCGAGGTTTTTCTTTACCAGTTTACCGCGAGCGTAGGTTTCTACGTCATTGGTCTCTGCTGCAAAACCAACTGTGAATGGACGTTGCTCAGTCATATTGGCGACGGTCGCTACGATATCAGGATTCTTGACCATGTTGATGGTCATCTGATCGTTGTTTTCGGTCTTTTTCAACTTTTGAGACGCCACGTTTTCTGGACGGTAATCGGCTACGGCGGCGCAGCTAATGAAAGCATCGTGGCTAGGCGCGTGAGCCATTACTGCATCATGCATCTCTTGTGCACTTGCAACATTGATACGCTCAACACCCGCTGGCGTATTCAAGCTGACAGGTCCACTGACTAGCGTGACTTTCGCACCTAGTTGTGCTGCTGCATTTGCTAGTGCAAAGCCCATCTTTCCTGAGCTGTGGTTAGAAATGTAACGCACTGGGTCAATCGCTTCACGAGTTGGACCTGCGGTGATCAATACTGATTTTCCTGCCAATAGTTTCGGTTGGAAGAACTGCTCACACAGATGCACTAACTGCATTGGCTCTAGCATTCGACCAGGGCCAACATCGCCACATGCTTGCTCACCGGCCGCAGGGCCCCAGATGTGCATACCACGGCGTACCAGTGTCGCGATGTTTTCTTGAGTTGCGACATTGCGGTACATCTGTTGATTCATTGCTGGAGATACCGCTACTGGTGAATCTGTCGCAAGCACTAACGTGGTGAGCAAATCATTACCCATGCCTGCTGACATACGTGCAATCAAATCTGCGGTTGCAGGAGCAAGAAGAACCAAATCTGCCCATTTTGCCAGTTCAATGTGACCCATTGACGCTTCTGCTGCTGGGTCTAACAAGCTATCCGACACTGGACGCCCTGAGACTGCTTGCATGGTTAAGGGAGTAATGAACTCCTTCGCCGCTTTGGTCATCACTACTTGAACTTGCGCGCCTCTTTCTATTAGGCGACGGGTTAGCTCCGCACATTTATACGCGGCAATACCGCCACTGATGCCGAGTAGAATTTTCTTTCCTGCTAGTGTTTGCATGTGAGATCTCCAATTTTTCTGGCGACGAGTTTAGCACAACTGAATCTCTCATCGCCCAAGCAAATCTGATGAGAAGCTAATCCATATCAAACTACAGAATATTAATTGCTGAGCCTTATATAAAACTTTTGCTTACTTCACAGACAATCTTTGTCCGCTCTGCAAGATAGAGGGGGAAAAATAACAATAATGAGGTAGTGGAATAAGATGGTGCTGAAAAGTCGAAGTAAATTGCTGCTGGTGACTCTGATCCCTTTGTTGTTGATCACCACATTGATCTCGGTGGTCTATTACATCAACGGCAGTAATAGCTTAGAAGCAGAATTGGCTCGGGATAGACAAGAGTTAATTGATACACGCAAGAAAGAGCTGCAAGCCTACATGATGATGGGGGTTACAGCGATAAAGCCGCTTTACGATACGGACGTAAACGGCAATAACAAACAAGCGGCAAAAGAAATTCTCAAAGCGATGCGTTTTGAAAGTGACGGTTATTTCTTTGCTTATGATTCGAAAGGAGTTAACACGCTGCATGCGATTAAGCCGTCCCTAGAAGGTAAAAACCTTATCGGTTTGAAAGATGAAAATGGCGTAGCAGTGATTGGCGGGCTGATTGATGCATCTAAGAACGGCGATGGCTTCCTTTATTTCTCTTGGCATAAACCAACCATCGATGCGCAAGCACCAAAATTAGGTTATGCCGAATACCTGTCTAAGTGGGACTGGGTGCTTGGTACGGGCATCTATATTGATGATATTGATCAGCAAGTGGCGATGCAGCGTGAACTGCGCACACAAGAGTTGAATGAACATACGCTCTCTGCGGTAACCATCTCGGTCATTGGTCTTATTATCACTAGCGTGCTTACCAGTATTATCGTGTCTAAAGGCATTCAACCACTACAGCACATTGCCGCTTCTTTACAAGATGTGGCTGCGGGGGGCGGTGATCTGACGGCTCGTTTGAAAATCGAAAGTAAAGATGAAGTCGGTGAGGTGGCCTCGGCATTTAATGAGTTCATGGATAAGCTGCATCCGCTTATGCAGGACATCCAACGTTCTGCCAATACAGTCCAAAGCGTCTCTGGACAATTGGATCAGCAAACCTCTCAAGCCAGTGCTCAAATGCAAAACCATTGTCTAGAAACCGATAAGGTGGTGACGGCCGTAACACAAATGAGCATGACGGCAAAAGAAGTCGCGAGTAATACCAATGCTACGGCGCAGGCGATTGATGATGCGAACGGACAAGTTACTGAAGCGCAGCGCGAAGTCGATCAAGCGATTGATGGCATTAGCAAGTTAGTCGATGAAGTGAACAGTACCTCTGAGGCGATTGCAGAACTGAGTCAACAGACCGAGCAAATTACCAAGGTGCTCGATGTGATTGGAGAAATTGCCGAGCAGACCAACTTACTCGCATTGAATGCAGCGATAGAAGCTGCGCGTGCCGGTGAACAAGGTCGAGGTTTTGCCGTGGTGGCTGATGAGGTTCGCTCGCTAGCAAGCCGAACGCAGAACAGTACTCATGAGATTGGCGATATGCTCAAGCAGCTACAAACAGGCGTATCAAGAGCTGTCACTACCATGGCGGCGAGCCAAGAGCGTGGAGCTAAGACGGTCGAAGAGTCCTCTATGATTCAGCAATCGCTGTCTGGCGTGCATCATTCTATCGGAACTATTCGAGATATGGGTATTCAAACCGCTTCTGCAGCAGAAGAGCAGAGTGCGGTCGCTGAGGACATCAACCAGAATCTAGTGGCGATTCAGCAAATCGTGAATCGCATTAATGACACGCTTCAGCATGCGCAAGGCATCAGTACTCAGTTGTCGCAGTCAGGATCTGAAATTCACGATCTGGTTGGAAACTTCAAGCTTTGATGGATCGCTCTATTACATAGAAAAGCAGTGGTTAACGAAAAAAGCGAAAGTCAGGTTCGACTTTCGCTTTTTATTTTGTGCAATAGGCGCTCACATATAGAGAGAACCGCCTAATGACACTGAAAACCTTGCCCAACGAGTCCATGCCCAGAGAGAAATTACTTAAACGCGGACCACAAGCGTTGTCGGATGCTGAATTACTGGCTATTTTTCTGCGTACTGGCACGCAAGGTATGAACGTCATCGAATTAGCGGACTTTCTGCTCCAAGACTTTGGATCGCTTCGCCAGTTGTTTTCTGCTTCAGAGAAAGAGTTTTGCCAACATAAAGGGTTAGGGCAAGCGAAATACGTGCAGTTACAAGCCGTTTTGGAAATGACGCAACGCTATTTAGCCGAGACATTAAAGCGTGGTGATGCGTTAACCAGCCCAGAACAAACCAAACTTTATCTTTCTTCTATATTAAGAGACCGACAAAGAGAGGCTTTTTACATTCTTTTCTTAGATAACCAACATCGGGTGATAAAAGATGAGATTTTATTCGAAGGAACACTCGATGCTGCATCGGTTTATCCGAGAGAAGTCGTCAAACGCGCCTTGCACCACAACGCCGCTGCATTGATTTTGGCTCACAATCACCCGTCAGGTGTGGCGGAACCTAGCCAAGCAGATAGAAGGATTACCAGACGTTTAATCGACGCTTTAGCGCTGGTGGATATTCGAATTTTGGACCATTTCGTTATCGGAGATGGGGAAAGCGTCTCTTTTGCCGAAAGAGGTTGGATATAACTGTGCGTTTTTTAGGTTGTTAGTTGCTAAAAATCTGCTATCATCCTCGCCACTAAATTTTTAACTGAATTCAGCTTGGACTGCTAGAAAAAACCTGCTGTCTAAAAAAAGATCACGAAAACCTGTAAAAAGGATCTGTTCGGGTCTTGAGCAATGCATATCAAGTTAGTATAATGCGCGACCTTTGATAGCCTTGTATGGATTTTCCATAGCGGTTCTTAACCTCTAACTTCTTTCCAAGAAATAGAGAGGTTCGGCCACCAAGGTTGATATCGAGCTGAAACGATTTTGGAGAAGACATTCATGTCACGAGTATGCCAAGTAACTGGTAAGCGTCCAGTAACGGGTAACAACCGTTCACACGCACGAAATGCTACTAAGCGTCGTTTTCTGCCGAACCTACAAACTCATCGTTTCTGGGTAGAGAGCGAAAAACGTTTTGTTAAACTACGCCTATCTGCAAAAGGTATGCGTATCATCGACAAGAAGGGTATTGATACTGTTCTTGCTGATATGCGTGCACGTGGCGAAAACGTTTAAGAGGAAATAGGCAATGGCAAAGAAAGGCGTTCGTGAGAAAATCCGTCTAGTATCTTCAGCAGGTACAGGCCACTTCTACACAACTGATAAGAACAAGCGTAACATGCCAGGCAAATTTGAGATCAAGAAATTTGATCCAGTTGTACGCCAGCACGTTATGTACAAAGAAGCTAAAATCAAATAATTGGTTTTATCTCTTTGATGATTTGAAAAACCCAGCTTTCGAGTTGGGTTTTTTATTGCCTAAAATTCCTCCATCTCCTCTTCATTTCTATCCTCACCACGTTTGAATACAGATGTTCTAGTCAAGATTGATGAGCTTTGATAGTTTGTCTCTAACTACTTGAGATTAGGAACCGCTATGCGTGTAAGTCCGGCTCGCCGCCGTCGTTGGAATAACATTCTTATTCTAGGCATCATCGTATTTATGCTGATCCTCAATGCACCAACATGGATCAAATCTTACCTTATTGAAGAACCAGCGGATCCTTATCCAAACTTGCTGCGCTCCGATCATGACGTCAGTGCTATCTACTATGCCGGTTGGGAACTAGATAAGCAGAATGGCCAATGGCAATCGAACATTAAAGCCAATATTCCCGTACAAGAGCTTGTGACTCGTTGGCAGTCATTGGAAGGTACTGAGCTGACACCAGAGCAATACGAGCAGTTAAAGCCGCGTTTATCATCACCGGAAAGCATCGAAATTTGGTATCAAGGGCTTGAGGAGCCACAACGAGTGACCTTCTATCGCCTTGACGATTTTTGGTTGTTTAAAAACTGGCAAGGGAAATGGATTGCGATTTCTGTCGATGGCAACTACATCATGCCCAAGTAACTTAATAGCTAACTAGCTTGATCCCAAGTAACGCTATTGCCAATAACCCTTTGCGTCACCAGTATTTGTCTTAGCTTTTTTCGATTATGCTAACCAACCAATATCAAAGTTCTTAGCGTTGTAAGGAGAATCAAATGCCTGAATTACCTGAAGTTGAAGTAAGCCGAATGGGCATCAGTCCACATATGATTGGCCAAACGATCAAAGCATTTGTATTCAGAACTCCGAAGCTGCGTTGGGACATTCCTCAAGAGCTGAAAAAGCTAGAAGGGCAAGTGATTCGTAATATCAATCGCCGCGCTAAGTATCTGTTGATAGAAACGGACGAAGGCACCGCGATTGTTCACTTAGGCATGTCGGGGTCACTGCGTGTGCTTGATGCAGATTTTCCTCCAGCGAAGCACGATCATGTGGATCTCAAACTGAGCAATGGCAAAGTGCTGCGCTACAACGATCCCCGCCGCTTTGGCGCATGGCTGTGGAGTGCGCCCAATGAGCCACACGCAGTTTTAGGTCATATGGGACCAGAGCCTTTAACTGAAGAGTTCTACGCGGACTACGTAGCAGAGAAAGCCAAAGGTAAGCGTGTTGCGGTTAAACAGTTCATCATGGACAACAAAGTCGTCGTCGGAGTCGGAAACATCTACGCCAACGAATCATTGTTTAAATCACGCATTCATCCCACTCGCCCTGCAGGTAAGCTAACCAAGAAGGAGTGGCAATTGCTGGTGGAGAACATCAAAGCCACGCTAGAGATCGCCATCCAACAAGGCGGAACCACACTGAAAGACTTCGCCCAAGCAGATGGCAAACCAGGTTACTTCGCACAAGAGTTATTAGTTTACGGAAAAGCCGGAGAGCCATGCCCAGAATGCGGCGAAGCTCTCCAAGAACAAAAGATAGGCCAACGCAATACCTTCTTCTGCGGGGAATGTCAGAGGTAGGGCTTTGTGTCTTCTTAAAGTTTTTACTAGAGCACTTTAAACGAGGATATAGAGCCAAGTGAAAACTGCGAGAGCAAGGCTCACCATAACTGCGGCGGAGCCAATGTCTTTAGCTTTGCCGCTAAGTTCGTGATGCTCAGTGCCTATGCGATCGACAACGGCTTCTATCGCTGAGTTGACCAATTCAAACAAAAATACCAGCACTAGAGAGGCAATCATTAAGATTTGCTCAACTTTGCTTATATCTAGGTAAAGAGCAATCGGGATAAATAGTGCAAGAAGTACTAACTCTTGCCGTATTGCAGCTTCGCTCTTGAATGCTGATTTCAAGCCTTTAACAGAGTACCCTGTTGCTTTCAGGATACGTGTTAATCCTGTGTTTTGAGGTTTGCCTTTTTGGCTAGTCATTAGATTGCTTCTGTCCTGATTGTTCAAAGTACTTATCAGCAACCATTAATGAGATTAAGTGTTCCTGTTTAGCGTTTTTGAATTGAGATACCCACTGGTTAGCATTGTGAATAATATCTAACGCCTCTTTAGTGTGGTTATTATAGTATTCCATTTTTTCAATTAGATCGGAGAAGTCATCTTTTACCTCCACATAGTGAAAGCCTGGAATCAATTTTCCTTCCATAAACCAAGTTTCATAACGCAGTTTTGGTGTAAAGCATAATGAGTTAGAAGACATGATCCATTTCAAGTTAGTTGCAACGTCTTTCCCTTCGAGACTAATGATGTATCGGTACTCGAGTTGCTCATCAATAGTCATGGAGTCAGTTAAGTAATCGCGTTGTTTTCCTTCGGCAATATGATGATCAACTCGCCCAACATTGCACAATGGATGATGAAAATATTTCTCAAGCAAAAGTTTTCGATTGGGTCTGAACCCAGCTCCACGCCATACCGCCATCTGCTTCTTGTTTAAGAATGGTATTTTGTCTTCAACAAAATTATAGTGGCGGATTGCGTTTAGCTTAAGCAAAATAGAGTTACTGTTTTTGCCATTGATAGGGCGACTTTTTACGAAGCTAGGCTCATCTGGAACATCAATAACATCGCCATTGACGTATTTGAATTGAAAACGCTTAGGGAAGTGTTTTACTACTCTTAGTAGGTCGTAATAATAGGTTCGTCCACCCGTCTTCTTAAAGTCACTAACTCTTGTTGTTCCATCGGCTGTCAATTGAAAATTTGATTGGGATTTGCAGTAGTAATCCCTTCTTTCCTTCAAGTAGCCCTTGTTATATTGACTCTTGCTATTCAATATCTTTTTTAGAGAGTAACGATAAAAAAAGGAAGGTAAAATCCCCAGCAAGCTATTAATAAAGTAATACTTAATCTTTCTCATTGTGATTTTATTTTATTGATGATTGCAAGGTTGACTGCTTCAGGAACAAATTGAGCCACACTACCTTTATGAATTGCGACTTCTCTTACAATGGTTGAGGATAAGAAGGCAAATTCCTCTGAAGGGGTAAGGAAGATACTTTCGAGGTCTGGAAGTAGTTTCCGATACATACTCGTCAAGCCAAACTCATATTCGAAGTCCATAGTTGTGCGTAATCCTCGAATTAAAACGTTAGCTTCCTGTTGTTTTGCGAAGTCGACTAATAATCCACTAAAACCAACCGCAGATACATTAGGCAAGTGGCTACAGGATTGTTCAACCAATTTAACTCTTTCTTCTAGGCTGAACATTGTTTTCTTAGATGGGCTAGCTGCAACGCCTATGACAACGGTATCAAACATACCAGCGGTGCGTTCAATAAGGTCTAGGTGCCCATTCGTTAGCGGATCAAAGGTTCCAGGGTAGATGACTTTTTTATTCACAGGTATAGTTACTTTTTTTCGTGGAATCGGATCATTATATGCCATCACCTCTGATAGTACATATCAATTTGGCCTCAGCTTTTGGAGGCGGAGAGGTTCAAACTCTTAACTTGATCAAAAACCTGCCAAGCGATCGACAGATAGTAATTGGCAAGAAAAACTGCCCTTTTCTTGAGAGGTTGAGTGAAGAATTACCTAACATTCAAGTGATGGGAACTATAAAGGCTATCGTCGAGTGCCGAAAGAACTCAACAAATACTGTTATTCATGCTCATGACGGGCGGGGAGCGCATTTGGCTCGAATCATCTCAATGATGTCTGGTTGCCCATACTTGATTACCCGCAGGGTCAATAAGTTGTTGAAAGGTAAACTCTCAGAGTCCACTTATCGCAAGGCCGATTATGTTGTCGGTATCAGTAAAAAAGTAGCGAGTAATCTTTCAGGATTAAACTCGAATGTGTCAATTATTTACGATAGCTACTCTAATTTACCGTCAAATGAAGATGAAGAGTTGGTGCTGCAAGCATATTCAAACAAGTTTGTTGTTACTCAAATAGGAAGCTTGATTGATATAAAAAATGTCCCATATACCATAGAGCTTGCAAGGCTGGTAGAGAGACAATACCCAGATATTCATTTTCTCATTGTAGGTGAGGGAAAGTTAGAAGAAGAATTAAAGTCACAAGCACAAGACCTGTCTAACGTAACATTTTTAGGCTTTACTCCTTACATATCATCTGTACTGTCAATCACTAATCTATTAATCATGCCTTCTAAAAATGAAGGTTTAGGTTCTTCGATTTTAGAAGCTTATCAACATAATGTTCCTGTCATTGGATCTAATGTCGGCGGAATACCAGAAATCGTTGAGGTTGGTCAGTCTGGATTTTTAGTGGGTTTAGACAACGGACCTGAAGAGGCGGTGGTCCATTTAGAACATATGCTTACGGACAAATCGAATTATGCAGCTTTAAGGGAAGGGGTTAAGGCGATTAAGAGAAAATATAGCCCTGAAACAATGGTTCAGAGCTATCAATCTATTTATAACCAACTGGTTACCAAACCTTAGAAAAATCCTCGTTTTCTAATACCTTTGGATCTCTTTGGAATTCCAACAAACGAGCGTACTTTAGGTAGCTACTCATTGTTGCGCTTAAAGCAACAGTGAGCCCATCACTTCCTCCGAGGAAGCCGCGTTTGATAATATATGCGCGGAAAAAGGCAGACAGGCCGTGAGTGAATGGAGAAAATGCATTCGCTCGCTTTCCTTTTTGATACATGATCTTGGCTGCTCTACCGCTAAAGTCGCGCCCTGGTTTTGAAAATAACTGCCCTAGATTCTCAAAAGAGTAATGAATCAAGTCTGAGTTGAGACGCTTAGGATTTTTAGCTTGCACAGAAGCATGCTGTTTTACTTCTGCAAAGCGAGTTTTCTGCTTGTTATAAAGCCTAATACAGTAGTCAGGGTACCAGCCACATTGCTTAATCCACCTTGAGCCAATGTAGTTTCGACGTCGAAAGGCAAATGCATCGTGTGAGGTGTTAGTTAGGTCAAGGCTCTTAATTTCGGCGACAGCTTCTTCTGTCAAGCGTTCATCTGCATCAATACTGAGTATCCAGTCATTGCTCGAGAAGTCTAAGCCGACGTTTTTTTGAAATCCATCACCGAGGTATGGTTGATGGATCACTTTCGCGCCAAGTTTGGTTGCTAATTCCACCGTGTTGTCTGAACTGTCAGAGTCGACGACGATGACTTCGTTACAAACTTGCTGTAGGGATAGAATACACTCTTGTACATTCTTGGCTTCATTTAAGGTGATCACTACACCTGTAATCATAATATTCTGACCTCTAATTAAGCTTGTGGGTAAGTGTAGTTGCTTTGTAGTTTGAAGTCGCCAACCAGTTTATTAAACATAGTAATCACGTCTTTTGATTGGATTCTATGCATCGCGTTCTCATCATGTACACGCTTGCGCCAACTTAATTCTTGGCTACTCTTACCTGTCTCGGACAATATTGCTTCTTCATAAACGGAAACGACATACTCTAAGTAGTGATATGGACCGACACGTAGAGGATTGTGATGAGCATAAAGTCCTATAACCGGTGTTTGCATTGCACTTGCAATGTGCGTAGGGCCAGTGTCAGGTGCGATAACCATATCCACCATATCGATTAGAGCTAGCATTTGCATGATAGAGCTTTTGCCTACTAAGTTTAAACAAGGTTCAGATAACTGTGCTTGAACTTCACTTGCTAGAACGATTTCAACTTTTGCTGGGCTGCCCGCTAAAATAATATTCCAACCCAAATTTCGAGCATGGTTGATGACATCAACATAGCCTTCTGCATGCCAGTTTTTATAGGCTTTACTCGCACCAGGAACAAGAAGCAAGTTAGGTTTGTTCGTTTGTAGATGTGACTGAGCCCAAGACTTATCTTGTTCTGAATATGACAAAGACCATTGCAGATCTGATTGAGGGACGCCAATTTTGTGAGCAAATGCCATTAAGCCGTCAGCAACATGAAGAGAGGAAGGGGATGTGACTTTGGTGTTTGTAAACAAAGTCTGAAAGTCTTGACTTCGATCTGCAGAAAAGCCAAGTTTGTATTTTGCTTTAATTCCAAGTGTTGCAAAACTTGCTCTTAACGCATATTGCATATGCAACAATGCATCAAACTCACGGCCCTTTAATTGCTTCCAAAGGGCCTTATAGCCTTCTATACCACTCTTCTTATCAAAGGTTAAGATCTCGATTCCTTCGATAGCCATCAGTAGTTGAGCTTCAAGTTTACCTGTAATCCAGGTGATTTTCGTTTGTGGCCAGTGTTTTTGAATCGCTTGGACAGTGGCGATGGTATTACAAACATCACCAATTGCAGATAATCTTAAAATACACAGTGATTTTGGTGCTGATTCAAACAAAGGCATAGGGTAGTGCTCTAGCAAATTGATTAATAAGAATTATGCAGTTGGGCTGAGGGAATGTAAAATAAAACAGAGCAAATAGGTAGGTAGGTGGGATGCAAACGCTTAAGTTTGATAATCAACTGATTTGGTTTGATGAATCTGTCATTTCTCAAGAGCAAGTAAAGTTTGCTTTTGATGCAAGCTACTGGCAGAAACAAGGTAGAGTTATAGGCAGTGCGGTTGGTCGAGGCACTACTTGGTTTGTTGAACTTGACTCTATTCAAGCGGCGTTGCGTCACTATCGCCGTGGTGGTTTGCTAGGCAAGTTAGTTGAAGATAGCTATGTGTATCTTGGCAGTGAGAATTCTCGGAGCTATCAAGAACTAGAGCTTCTTCGTAAGCTAAGAGGTGCTGGTGTTAACGTACCCCGTCCGATTGCTGCTCGAATGGTTAAACATACCTTTACTTATAAAGCGGACTTAATAAGTGAAAAAATACATAACGCAAAGGATTTATCTGAAATTTTAAAGTCTAACTGTATTGATAGTGACTTATATTCTGCGATAGGTAGACAGATCGCAATAATGCACAATGAAAATGTTAACCATACAGATCTAAATATTCACAATATACTTATTGATGGGGATGATACTGTATGGCTGATTGATTTTGATAAGTGCTATATACAGAGTGGCGAAAAGTGGAAAGAAAGGAATTTAAACAGGCTTTTGCGCTCTTTTCGTAAAGAATTAGAAAAAAGTTCTATTCACTGGGAAGAGAGACATTTTGACTATATAGTTTCTGGGTATCAAGAAACTATAGACTTTTAATATCTGGACGATGTAGATGATAGTTTACTTTGACTAGGGTGATATAGGTGTAGTGGTGAAGATTAGTAAAGAGCAAGTCTCAGAAAAAATAGATTCAAGGTTTCATAATAAACTTAGTAGTTCTCAATATGAAATTAAAACAATTCCAGCAAGAGAATTGCTTTCTCATAGACGTGTGGATATCTATGTCAAAATGAAACTTGCTGAGGCTTGGCTTAACTCTGATAGCGAACGTGAGAAATACTATCAGAATTTGTATTTGGAAACTATTAAGATCTTCACTAGAAACTCTTTTGTTGAACCTGGTGACAGCAATAAATCGAGTGCCCAAGATTTCGTAGATAGTTTTAAAGCGTTATTCTGTGAACTGCAGGAAAACTATGATGAAGATTTACATTATATCCCCATCTCTGGGAACAACACCCCGTTAGATGGCGCTCATCGTATTGCGATTCTAGCTTTGTTAAATCGAAACGTTAAGGCAGTGGTTGTCAATGAGGTAGAGGCTGAATATGGCCTAAAACACTTTGAGAAGCACGGGGCTAATATAGACGTGATTCAGAAGTTGGCAACAATCGCTTTAGATTTTGATTCAACTCTGCGAGTCGCGGTGGTGTGGCCAAACGGAGTGCACAAGTACAAAGATATTATAAAGGAATACGGCGATGCTCTCGTGTACACATACTCGCTGAATTTGAGTAAAAATGGCATCAATACTCTATGTGCGATCGCGTATAAAAATGAAGAATGGACAGGGAAGAGTGGAGAGGCTTGGCAAGGCGCAAGGCGAAAAGGAAAACATTGCTTTAAATTTGGTCAACCTACAAAGTTCATGATCTTTGAAACGCGAGGAGAGGCGAGAGATATAGAATTAAAAGAAAGTATTCGGAAAATATGTGGTGGTGGCAAGCATTCGATTCATTCAACAGATAATGTTGAAGAAACAAAAGATATAGTCAAAATCACTCTGATGCCCTTTGCAAAAGTTATTTTGAACAAACTGAGATTAAAAACAGTCGCTAAATGCATTAACTCACTTGATATTGATTACAAAAACCAGAGTGTCTTTACCGGCAGCATAGCTCTAGAGCTTTTTTCAATGCGAGAAGCAAACGATATTGACGTTATAAGTATCGACGCCAACGTTAAACACTCAGAAGAAGTTGGGTTACACAATGATTATATGCACTGGTACCCAAGCGATTTGATTTTATACTTCGAAGACCCATCATTAACTTATAATATAATGGGCTATAGGTTTATATCGTTGAACGAGGTTCTAGGATTTAAAACCAATCGCGATGAAAACAAAGATAAGCGAGATATCCGAGCAATAAACTATTTTAAAGCTAAAAATGGAATAGTAAGTGAAGATTACAAAATGAAGTTTAAAGATAAGCTTTACTTCTTTAAACTGTCGATTAAAAAGAGAAGAAAAGAGCTGAAGAAGAAAATAAAATCAGCTTTTAAAAGTAACTAAATATAGTTTATTGTTCCTAGAGCTAACTCTAAGGCCCCTTTGTGTACAACACAAAGGGGCCTTAATCATTAGATATCATCAAAGCAACTTCTACTTACGCTTAGGAGTTAGGTACTTTTTTAACAACCTAGTAGGAGAAACAAACTTCTTAAATGCTTTCCACTCGTTAGTCTGTGTGTCAAAGTTATAATTGTTTGGATGTCCAGTAGGTTTGACACTAAATGACAAGGTTTGATGGTAAGGAAGTTGATGAAATTCATTTAGTAATGAAGGTGTACACAAATCTCGGTCACTGAACTTAATTAGTAGATTTTCCCATTTTATTCGTTTTAGTCTTCTCTCCCACTTCTTCTGTGCTTCATATTGATCGGCATAGTGCAAGAAATGAATCTCGACCTTCCCTCCGAGAAGACCTATAGGGTATTTGTTGTACTCACCATTTTTGACCACTTCTTCTTTGTATTTAGATTCATCATGAGAGATAAACGTAAGATCTGCTTGAGATAAGTAGTATTTTAGATCACGTAGCAAGACCAGGTAGTCAGGAGAAAAGATAAAGAGTCCAACAAACGGACTTTTATATGGGATCCCTAAGTGCTGGTGCATAAAGCCACCCCAGCAGTTATCACTGATAATTGAAAACTCTTCAGTTTCCAAATATGCTCTTCGTAGTTTTTTCTTTAATTTATCTATCGACTTTTTCACTATGAAAACACTCCGATAAGCTTCGTGGTGAGTTTGGTGAGCTTGCTGTCTTTTAGGTTATACTTGTTTGAAACATGAGCTTCATATTTTCCAAAAGGTGCTTGCTTAGCTTTTAGTTGATGTAAGTACTTGATTGCGCACTTTCTAAAGGCGAAGTTAAGGTCTTTATGTTTAGCTCTTTCTTGGAAAGCAGCATCAATAATAGTGATGTAGTTTTCTTGATACTGCTCGTCTCTGCGTTTGTTACTCATGATCGAATTGCTGCGCTTTCGATAGAAGATAATATCTTGAGGAATTGCAAACACATCTCGATAGTACGGCATGGTACGCCAATAAAAGTCCTCATCTTCATGGATCAGTTTTGGTGTGAAGCGCCGGCCCTCAAAGACACTCTTGTGGTAAAGTTTATTCCATGCCATGACCTCGACGCTAAAGAAGTTTGTACCAGACAAAGTTAGTGCACCTGTCTTTCGATTCTTTTTGTATGGCGCTTCTACTTTTGTATCATGTTCAAATGAAATGATCCCACCAGTTACGATATGTTTGCTGTGTTTTAAAGAGGCATCTATTAGATTTTCTAGCGCATCATCGACAAGCCAGTCATCCGAATCGAGCAAGAAAATATAGTCACCTTTAGCAACATCGATCCCTGTGTTGCGAGCGCCTGAAAGGCCTTGGTTTTCCTGTAGGATGACGTTAAGTCTTGAGTCGGAGGCAGCATACTTTTCAGCAATGGTCTGCGAGTTGTCCTTCGAGCCATCAATCACACATAAAACTTCAATGTTCTTATAGGTCTGTCGAATAACCGATTTTAAGCACTCCGCTAAATACTCTTCCACGTTATAAATGGGAATAATGACGGAAATTAACGGGTTATTGTGAGTCATAGGGCGAGCTCTTCTAATGTCTTTTGAATAGCGCCGCTGTTTTGATCTACAAACAGCTTTGCCTGCTTAGCTAATTGCGTACGTTGTTCGTCTTTTTCAAGCAAAGACTGAAGGGTGAGGGCTAGCTCATCTGAGGTATCAACTATCTCAATTCCACCTAGTTCTTTTAAATTATTAACGATCTCTAGGAAGTTAAAGAAACTAGGACCTGTGATCGTAGGTACACCTAAAGCGGCAGGCTCAAGCATATTATGTCCACCAACTTTGTTGCCAATTAAGCTGCCTGCCATAAAACATACATCAGATGCACCAATGAGTGTCAGCATTTGCCCCATAACATCACCGATATACACTGAAGTCTCTGGGCTAACGCTCGGAGCTTTGTGGGAGTGCTTTTCTGTCTGAAACCCCGTATTCATGCAAAGTTGGAATACGGATTCAAAACGTTCAGGATGACGAGGGACTATGACGAGTAAAGCATCTGGGTAAGTCTCGAGTAGACACTTATGAGCGTGAATAATTTGCTCATCCTCCCCCTTATGTGTACTGGCTGCGATCCAAACTGGGCGGTTATTTCCCAATCGTTCTCTTAGCGACTTACCCTGATCAAGGATGTTTTGGTCTACATGGATATCAAACTTCACTGAACCTGTTGTTGTTAGCTTTTCGGGACTGACCCCAAGTTTTTTAAACCTTTTGGCATCTTCTGAGCTTTGACAGCAAATCTGAGTAATACTGTTTGCAAGTAAATTAAACAGCCATTGGACCTTGCGGTAATTCTGAAATGACTTCTCAGAAAGTCGTGCGTTTAACACATGAATAGGCACTTTAGCTTTGGAAACAGCATGTAATGTATTTGGCCAAAGCTCAGTTTCCATTATCAACATCTTTTGAGGCTTCACGACTTTAAGGAAGCGCTTTATTGCAAAAGAGAAGTCGATCGGCATATAGCGATGTTCGACCAGATCGCCTAATTTCGCGACTTGCTCTGCCCCGGTACTTGTCGTTGTTGTCACAATAATCGGCAAGCTCGGGTCTTTCTTTTTCATCTCTTTTATCAGAGGAATCGCAGCCATTGTTTCGCCAACAGACACTGCATGAATCCAAATCGGACTAGATTGTGCACTTAACGTTGGGGTAATGCCAAAGTGCTCTTTCCATCGGTTACCAAATGAAGGTTTGCCGGGCTTCTTTCTGTAAAGCCCAAACAATAAAAGCGGAGAGGCGAGTGCAAGCACGAGCGTATAGATAATGCGAATAAGCATTCTTATGTAAACTCTTTCAGGTAGTTATCTACAATAGTTTTTCCGTCAAAACGTTTTAAGGTGTCTTGTACAAAGTGACTAAACGCGTCACTTTCTTTGAAGTTCAGAGCCTCGTTTATTGTTGTACCCAGCGAATCTGGTGTTTCTTTGGCCAAGAACGGTTCAAGCTCTCCGTTCATTATTTGTCTAACGCCGCCATGACTGTCTGTTGAGACAACTTTTGTTCCGCAAGCTAGTGATTCAATGAGCACCATACCCAATCCTTCATGCTTCGAGCTTAAAACGTAAAGATCTGCTTGTTGATACCAAGGGAAAGGGTTGGTTTGTGAACCTTTGAAATGAACTCTATCATTCAGGCCGAGTCGAGTGACTTCATTTTCGACCGTTGCACGATCATTGCCATCGCCAACGAGTACTAAATCTTGTTGGATACCAAAGTTTTTAATTGCATAGTCATACGCTTGGACAAGCAATGAGAAATTTTTTTGGGGAACGATACGACCTAGTCCAAGGATATATGGTTTCTCGTGTAATGGCTTAGTCTCTAAAGTGGCTTGCTGCTGAATATGTAGAAAATCATTCGGGTTATTCAACATGACAGATTTTCGAGGTGTAATACCGTGTTGCTTTGTCATATCTCGAAAGCTATTTAGTGCGCCATCTGATACGCAAGTGACATTACGTCCATTAAATAGCTTGCTGAATACCCAGCGAGATAAAGGGCCATACATATCAGCTTTTTGAACATTTTCGCATACATACACAAATCTGGCGTCTTGTAATGGCCAGAGGTGCTCAAAAGTGCCTTGTCCACGAAAAATGATGAGGTCAAATTTGCTCCCGTTCTTTTTCTCCAATGCTCGCAAGTGTTTTTTAAAGGCAAGCGCTTCCGCGTAAGCAAACCAGATTGGGAATGTTTTTCTTGATAGCAAATTCAACAGCTTACAAATAATAAACCAGACAATCCCAATACCTGTGGAGAAGACGCTTTTCTTCAAATTGAATAAATGGATGGGTAACGCTTTGTTCTTCGGTGAGAGCTCACACGTGCGATTCTTTAAATATATGAGATCGGTCTTATGCCCTGCATCTAGA
This sequence comes from Vibrio sp. K4, assembly GCF_051122595.1. Taxonomy (NCBI): domain Bacteria; kingdom Pseudomonadati; phylum Pseudomonadota; class Gammaproteobacteria; order Vibrionales; family Vibrionaceae; genus Vibrio; species Vibrio sp. K4. The sequence continues at coordinate 3,128,213 of NZ_CP178577.1, read as the reverse complement.
AAGGAGTCAGCCAAGTTGACAGCAACCCTTTCCATTCCACCAATTTTTAAACTATTAACAATGATAGCTACTTGCATTGCACCTTACTCAGTATCGGGAATCTTGCTGATTACTTTTAGAGGAGACAGCTGGTTCAGGCAATTTAAATGCCCCAGTGGACACTCACGCTTAAAGCACGGACGGCAGTCAATGTCGGTGTGAACAATCTCTACCTTTTCCGCAAGCGGTGGAGTGTACTTTGGAGATGTTGAACCATAGACCGCAACGACGTTACAACCAACGGCAGCTGCCACGTGCATAAGCCCCGAGTCATTTGCTACTACAGTCTGACATGCCGCCAGCAGATCAACTGCCTCAATCAGGCTAGTTTGTCCTGCCAAAACATGAATCTGGTGCTGATGTTCTTGAGGTACTAATTGTTTGATGTTGTTACAGGTTTCTAGGTCTTTTTGAGAACCAAATAGCCACACTTGCTTTCCTGCATTCGCCATAGCTGATGCAACTTCTGCGTAATGTGTCTCTGGCCATTTTTTCGCAGGGCCAAACTCTGCACCTGGGCACAGGCCAACAACAGGCGCCTCTTGATTGAGCTTAAACTTAGCAATAGCTTCAGCTTGCTCTTTTTTATCAATAAACAGGCTAGGGCGAGGTAGGGTATCTAAACCACCTAGAGAAGAAGAGTCGATCATCTCTTCTTGTGGGTAAGCTAATGCCACATAGCGTTCGACCATGAACTGGAAAGACTTCATGTTTGGTCGCAAATCAGTAAGTAAACCGTAACGCATTTCGCCTTTCCAACCTGTGCGAAGCGGGATGTTTGCGAACCAAGGAATAAGAGCTGATTTTGCAGACTTCGGCAGGATGTAGGCGTGGTCGTACTGTTTTTCTCGGAGTGATTTACCGATTTCGCGACGACCGAGTAAGTTGAATTCACCATGACCAATAGGCATTTCAATAGCTTGATGGATTTCTGGCATGCGCTCAAGAATTGGTTTACACCAACCAGGTGCGATTACATCAATTTGGCTTTCTGGATGGAGTTGCTTTAAGACAATATAAAGAGACTGCGACATCACCATATCGCCAACCCAAGAAGGGCCAATAATTAAGATTTTTTTCATTTGCTTATTTGCCAGTCAGTGTTGTATCTCGGTTTAAATAGGTTGTAATAGTTATTGCCGTCTTCTTGAGAGTGCAGAAGTTGTAGCACCCACATGTATTGTTCTGGTTTATTTGCAACAAAGTACTCGATTGCTTGATTACAAGTGCGAGCGTCTTGTTCTTCGCCTTTATCTAGCTCAAACGCCGGTAAGATTTCGATATCAAACGTACCATCTTCTGTGTTCATAGAAGCAAACATAGGTAACACTTTAGCGCGTGATAGTTTGGCAATTTTACCTAAGCCTGGAAGCGTTGCTTTTCTGGTCGCAAAGAAATCGACAAAAACGCTGTGTTCAGGACCATGATCCTGATCGGGTAAGTAATAACCAATGTAACCGTCGCGAACTGATTTCAAAAACGGCTTAACACCACCAGAGCGTTCATAAACGCGACCGCCATATTGCACACGTTGTTCGTGCATTAGCCAATCTGCCACTTCATTTTTCTGCTTTTTTGCCATCGCAGAGACGGGCATTCCCATCGAAGCAAGCAACACCGCGGGAATATCAATTGCCCATGAGTGTGGAACCATCAAAATGACTTTCTCATCATTGTCGATGTGTTTTTGAAGGATGTCTAAACCGCGGATCTGGCAACGCTGCTGTAACCATTTCGATGAACGTAAGCTAAGTAAGCTGAAACGGAAAAAGAACAATGCTGCGGTATAAAGCGCTTTTTCAATCAGTGCTTCGCGCTCTTCAAATGATTTCTCTGGGAAGCACAGCTCAAAGTTGACTCGAGCTCGGTGAGCCGGACCTTTGTGCGATTTAGCTAGTTTCTTCGCGATAGTTTTTGCTAGCCATTTCTGAACCCCTAAAGGTAATAAAGCAAGCGGCAAAGAAAGGACAACGCCTATCCATGTACCCCAATACTTCGGTGCTAAAAAGTGGCGCTCAAATTCAGGGTTATAAGCTTTAGGATCGAAATCATCACGTTGATTAGTCATGAAGTTTTAAGTACCTATATTTTTGGAGAGAGGCGAGTGGAGGTATGTAGAAATGATACTAGTAATAATACCAGAGTAAAGGTGGTAGAGGTTAACTACCACCTTTGCGGAGAATTAACGGTTTTGAATCGCTAGGTATTCAGCAACACCTTCTGCTACCGTTTTGAATTCTACATCACAGCCGGCAGCACGAAGCTTAGTTAGGTCGGCTTGAGTAAATTTTTGGTACGCGCCTTTTAGGTGATCAGGGAACGGAATGGTTTGGATTTCACCCTTGTTGTGGTGTTTGACCACTGCTTTTGCCACTTCTTCAAAAGATTCAGCACGACCAGTACCGCAGTTGAAGATGCCAGAAACACCATTTTCTAGGAACCAAAGGTTTACTTTGCAGACATCACCAACGTAGACAAAGTCGCGTTTGAATGATTCGCTTCCTGCAAACAATTTAGGGTTTTCACCAGCATTGATCTGGTTATTTAGGTGGAAGGCTACTGACGCCATGCTGCCTTTGTGATCTTCGCGTGGGCCATATACATTGAAGTAACGGAAACCAGTGATTTGAGAAAGTTGCTCGCCATGCTCCTCTGCGTCTTTCCATAGGCGACGAACGTAGTTATCAAATTGCTGTTTCGAGTAGCCGTATACATTGAGTGCGCCTTCGTATTCACGCTCTTCGACAAACGTTTCTGTTTCACCGTACGTCGCAGCTGATGATGCGTATAGGAATGGAATTTCACGATCTAGACAGTAATGAAGCAACTCTTTTGAGTACTCATAGTTGTTTAGCATCATGTACTTGCCGTCCCACTCAGTTGTTGCAGAACAAGCACCTTCATGGAAGATGGCTTCGATAGGGCCGAAGTCGTCACCTGCCATGACTTGAGTAAGGAAGTCATCACGGTCCATGTAATCAGTGATATCAAGATCAACTAAGTTATTAAACTTCTTGCCATTTTTTAGGTTGTCGACAACCAGAATATCGTTAATACCTGCTTCGTTCAGAGCTTTAACAATGTTGCTGCCGATCATGCCAGCACCACCAGTTACGATGATCATAAGACTTCCACCATAGATTAAAATTTTCTCAGGAAGTTTAGCAGAGTTAAGCCTTTAGGTGCTAGTACTAGGGGAAGTGGTTGTCATTAGGCAAACAAAAAGGAAGCCGAAGCTTCCTTTGTACTAGTTGAATAGTTTAGTCAGAGCTAGATTATTTTTCGTCTGACGTATTTGGGCGTTGATACCATGGGTTACGAGCATCTGTTAATTCAATTAGGCTGTATTTACGACCTAGCTTCTGACCACCATCTCGAGTCAACGGCTGCCAGCTAAAGTTCGCACGGTTGTTGCTTGGCTTAACTGTCATGATGTCGAACGGAATCGAAATGTAGAAGCCCTTGGTAAAGCTACCTTCACCGAACTCTTCAGATGAAAGGTCACTGAAAGACGCGTATGCTCCTGCAATTACACCACTCTTGAATTGTTTAGATACATTCAACTGAGTACCAACATCACCAGCTAAGAACTGGCCCACATCGACTTGAATCATCAAGTCTTGTAGGAATTCCCATTGCGGGTAGTAGTAGCCGGATACAAAACCAGTAAAGCCTTTGTCAATTACTCGGAATGGGCGGCCATATTCCGGAATATTTTGCCATTCTTCATCATAAACGCCGAAGTAGCTTTGAGGGTCGCGCTGAGTAATCAAGTTAACATCTGCACCTATCGCCCAGTTAGCGCCATTCGGTCGATATAGGAACTCTGTACCAACACCAGCAAACATGCTCTCCAAGTAACCAGCATAGAATTGCTGATCCATAGAGTCTGAGTAGTTTTGGAACCATGTTAACTGCAAGTTTGACATAGTAACGGCATGCTCATTGTTATAGGCGCGGAACATGGTTCTTACACGAGGCACATCCGTACCATCTGGTGGCGTTACGTAAATGTACTTATCGTAGTTGTTGTACCAGTCCCAGTATAATGAACCACCTATTTCTAGATTGTCTGTAAGCCAGTAAGAAGCACTACCACTCAAACCTACACTAAACAGGTAAAAATCTTCTGCACTACCCAAGGTTTGAGCTAGTTTTGGTGCAAAGCCCCAATCAAAGCGGTTAAATCCATCGTAGGTTGGTATACCTCCGGGTTTCGTTGAGTAACCAGTGATGGCGTCATCAATTTTCGGGTCGATATAATTGACCTGAGCGACATCCCTATATTTATCTGCAGAGATATCAACAGGTGTGGTACCTAATCCTTTATTACGCTCACTAATAGAGTAAGTGTCGATGGTTTTCGGAAGTTGATTGTAGAGAACAGCTGAAGCTTTTTCATAAGCTTCATCACGATCTCTATACTTCTTCTGCTCACCAACAACAGAGACTTTGTTGTCTGTTATATAAATTTGGTTTGTTTCGTAACCAGCAATTTTATCAAGTTCTTCACTAACTCTTTCCCAATCGACGTCAGAGATTTGTTCTGGTTGATTATCTTTTGGTTCTGGAGTTGGCGTATCACGCCAGAATGAAGGCATGTTGTTGAAGTTTGTATACAGGCTCATGCCTGCGACGAGGGTATCACCACGTTCGTAGCTAAGCTTTAAATCAGCCATATTGCCTAAACGGTATAAAACGCCAAAATTCCAAGGTGTATGTGGTGTCATATCGACATCTGCACCTACCACTGGATAATCGGTACTGTAGTCATTGCTGTCATATTCGACTTTAAAGCGCAGTGGGGCGTGTAATGTTTGAAATTCTACGCCACCAAACAAAGCTGCTGGTCCTTTAAATGCTCTGTTAAAGTTAGTTGTCCCTCCTGAATCTAAGAATTCTTCAGAGCGGTCACAAAATTTATCAGAGGCTTTACAGAAGGGGTTAGTAATATTGTCTCGAGTGCCCAAGTAGCCCCACCCCATACCTAAAGTAAAATCAAAAGTACCAAGGTTTGGGTTAGAGTAGCGTTTAGTGGCTGCAATGTACTCGGCATCAAATAAACCTGTACCTGCAAAATCTCTAACGCCCAGAGCAATTTCTGGAACGTACTGAGATTCTTCCCAAAGTCTAAATTTAAAATCAATACCTTTGTCGGTGTAGGCATTATCTACGCCAGGTAAGGTAGATGAGTAAGGTAGATCTTGGACTCGGGTATACCGTATTGTAGTTTCTAGCCATGGAAGAACTTGAAGCGTCACATTATAGAATAAGTATTCGTCGCTCCCAGTAACAGAGAAATTGAACTCTCCTTCCTCTGACATTCTACCCGAGGGCATCTGCATTAAGCCTACACCACCAAAATCGGATTGGGAAGGAGTTAAGCTTGGAGCTTCGAAAGGTACGTCTTGAGCCCAAACCAACGCAGGGCCCATTAAAGAAAGAGATAAACTGGTTCTTATCAGGTTCATGTTTAATTCTTCGATGAAGTTGGTTTACGCTGTGATAGCAGTTTGACGATGTTTTGGTCCATTGGCGATTGCTCAAAGTCGTCAAATGGGACGTAGACCATGGTCAAGGGCGGTAAATAATATTGTTTGGTTAACCAGTTGCCATGATGAGGGGTAACGACTTCACCGTTTGGATAAATCAAAATAGGCGGTTGAGCCAGTTTACCAACTTCACTGCTTTTCAGGTTGTCGACTTGTTGATGGAGAGGGATACCTGCTAGACTTTTGATCGCATAAACCTTGTCCACATTACCCACATACAGCACTTTTTCTGTTCGCTGAGGTGCACTCAAGACAAACTGACCTTTTAAAAGCGGATTATCAAATTTGTCTAAGCGAATCTGATCAATATCGACGGCGGAAAGAACGCGAGGCGCAAACTGACTTTGCTGAATAAATTTGTAAAATGGATGGCCAACGAGGTTGTATTGAATCATTTGGTTCAGCACTGCATTTTTTAAAGCCAGACTTTTTTGTTGTGCCTGTTCTGAATCATCAAACAAAATAATCGCGAGAGGATATTGCAAGATAATGTTCTGCTCTTGTGCGAGTTTCAGAACGTTGTCTAAACGAGCCGGTTGTTCGAATTGTAAGGCTTTTCCAGTACCCGCTAACTCAACTTGTAGCGTAGGTAAATTTTGGTTCTGAGCCATAGCCGGTAGGGCCGTAATACTGACAACGCCTACTAAGCCTAGTAAAGAAAGTAGTCGCTTACTCATGATTTGCTATACCCTTTCAAAATTGTCAATTCAATAGGCACCATGTTTGGGCCTAGGTGCTGACGTGTTTTTATTACTTGCCCGTTCTTGTCGACCCAATATGTGTTCTCTACACTTTCTTCTAGACTGGGGAAGGTCACGATTTCTTTGTAAGCATCGGTTTCTGTCGATGAGATGGGTGTGATTACCATGTCTTTACCTAGATGTGATCGTTTGACCTCAGCCGGAAAATTATAACGGTATTCTTCAGACCAATCGTAAGAAAGGGAGAACTTTTCTGGCAAGTGTGAGTAAGGTGGGACCTCACCATATACGCCGGCTAAATTAATAGTTTGAAGTCCGATAGTTTTAACGATATGTCCGTTTTCAGTTACTACCATTGCTTTATCTGCACTAACCCATTTTAGTTGTGTTTTTTCTGTTAATGGATTTAGTTCTGCAAACGCGAGAACAACAAAGACTTGCTTTTGATTACCGATTTTCAGATAAGCGCTTGCATAAGGAACCGCTTCAATTTCATTCGGAGTTAGTTCTACATCAATGTAGTTGCTATAAGCTTCCTGAACGGTAGCCGAAACGTCGTTGAATTTTTGAGTGCAACCAAAGGATAGGCCTAGTAGGGGTAAGGAAACGAGCAAGCGTGTCCATTTTTGAGATAAAAAAGTAGTCATCATTCCCTCATACAAATAAAATCGCCCTGAAAACTCAGGGCGATTATTACTACTACTTAGACTTGATTACTGAGCTGTTGAAGCAGAAGCAGAAGCAGAAGTAGAAGTAGAAGACGAGTCGCTGTCTGATGCCGCAACTGCTACTACTGTAACTGCTGCTGCTGCACCTACTGCTACTGCAGTTGTGCCAGTTGCAGATGCAGATGCTGCACCAGCAGAACCTGCTTCTTCAGCTGCAAATGCAGTTGATGCGCTTAGAGCCATAAGAATAGCTAGAGCTGTGTTCTTCATTATTAATCCTTGTATTTCAGATTTTAAAACATCGATGTTTGGTTTGTTTAGAACATACCATCTGTCATTTTAGTTAAAAAACAATCAGCATGTAAATAGTTTCCTATGGAATTTTACCAAGTTCTAAAGAAAGCGTCTCATTGAAAAGACAATTGACTTGCAGGTGGTTTTAGTTCGTTTAACTGGAAAGTCTAGGCTTAATGACCGAAAATTCAACGTTAGTGAACGCCAAATTGTCAACATTGAGATGGGTTTAACCTTTCGCTTTAGAACATTTAAGTGGATGATGCCCAGTGTGTCCTTGATCTCAAAAACAAAAAAAGCCCTTTCTCAAACCTTAGAGTGAGTCCCCTTGCCGTTCTGCGCTAATCCATGCATAATTTGCCAGCTTTTATGCTCTGCTTTTCAAGTATTAGTTTTTTATTTGTTTGTCACAAAAGCAGCACTCAAAGAGAGTACTTGTACCAATAAACCGAGCTGCTCGGTAATCAGCGAACAGTGGCTAACGCGCAATGCCGCAGGGCGGTAGCGTGAAAACGCACGAGCAAAACAGACAACCAGTTAACAGACATTCACTGCGTGCGTCATTCATGTGCAGCGGTCAGTCAATACCCAAGGAACACTTACGTGATGAACAAACGACCATGGCTAGGGGCGTTGAGTGCAATCAGCTTAGGCTTGTGCTCATTTACGGCCTCTGCAGATTTTTATGCAGGTGCGTTAGTGAGCTACTCTAATGCCGAATACCACCACTCTTCTACTTCTTCCGTAGCTGAAGGCAATCCATTCCTTCTTCAAGCTCAAGCAGGCTATTTCTTTAATGATTATGTCGCTCTAGAGGCACGTTACGGTACATCTGTGCAGCGTGAAAGCGGGCTCGCGGTCGACAGTTTGGCGAGTGGGTTTGTTAAGTTGAACATGCCGGTTTCTGAACGTTTCGCTCTTTATGGGCTAGCGGGTTACTCCAGTGTTCAGATCGATCAACAGAACGTCGGTTCGAACAGAGACCAAGGTTTTAGTTTTGGCTTAGGTATGCATTATGCCTTAGACAAGCACAATGCGGTTGTTTTCGAGTTTGTTAACAGTACATCAGAAGACCAAGTTCGCCTGAATGCCCTGACACTCGGCTTCCAGCACCGATTTTAATTAAAAGACCTAGTGCCTAGTTTAGTGACTGGGATTTTTAACCTCTTGATTTAAGTAGCGAATTATCATGTTTAAAGGATATGTCTCGATTGCCGCTTGTTTATTGGCAAGTGTCTTTGCACCATTCAGTCATGCGCAGACCCCAACCCCGGAACAAATGCAAATGTTTCAAAGCCTACCTGCTGACCAACAACAAGCGCTAGCAAGTAAGTATGGTGTCTCTCTCCCTTCTGGCTCTTCTTCGCAGCCTAGTAGCTACCAAAACCCTCAAGTGATTGATCCTCGACCAGAAGTAAGCAACGCTAATCAAACGAATCAAGCGGATGTAATGAAAGAAGATGAAGAGCTAAAGCGCTTCGGCTTGGATCTGTTTGCGGGTTCACCGACGACGTTTGCTCCTGTGAACGATGTGCCAGTCCCTGCTGATTATACAGTCGGCGCTGGTGATGAAATTGTTATTCAGCTATTTGGCAAAGAGAATACGACGCACCGTTTGCGAGTAAATCGCGCGGGTACTATCAACTTCCCTTCACTTGGTCCAGTTCAAGTGGCAGGGATGAGCTTTTCTGACGTTCGTGATTCACTAAACCAACGTGTAAAAGAGCAAATGATTGGCGTGCGTAGCGACATCTCACTGGGGGAGATGCGCACCATGCAAGTGTTTGTTATGGGTGATGCGTACAAGCCAGGTGCTTACACAGTTAGTGCGTTAACTACCATTTCTCAAGCCATTTATTACAGTGGTGGTTTTGGTGAGAGCGGTGCATTGCGTAACGTGCAGTTAAAGCGCAACGGTCAAGTTATTCGCAAGCTTGATATGTATGACCTATTGCTAAAAGGCGACGCGCGCAACGATGTTCGACTATTACCTGGTGATGTGGTCTTTATTGGTGCTGTTGGCAATACCATCAGTATTGATGGTGAGGTAAACCGTCCTGCAATCTATGAAGTGAAATCAGGTGAAACCTACAAGCAAGCCATTCAAATGGCAGGTGGTTTTACTGCTAACGCTTACAGTGACCAAATTGAAGTCAAACGTTATGCAGCGAAAGGTGCGCGTGACGCATTAACCCTTAACTTTAGCCAGTCACATGATCAACAAATCAAAGTCAAAGATGGTGATGCGGTTAATGTACTCAAGAAGAGCGAAGAACTAACCCGTTACGTGCAAATTGAAGGTGATGTTCGTCATCCGGGCTTTATCGAATGGAAAAGCGGTCTACGTGTCGCTGATTTATTCCAGTCGGTAGATACGTCATTTAACTCTACTGCTGATGTTAACTATGCTGTTGTTGTCCGTGAGATTAATCCACAGCGTGATATTGAGGTTTATCAAATAAATCTTGCTAACGCGATTCTTTCGCCGAGCAGCAAAGATAACCTAAAGTTAAATTCACGTGACCGATTGCTGGTATTTAACCGCTTCAATAATGAGGATCTGGATACTCTAGCGGATCAAGATACAGTGACTAAAGCGAAAACGCTTGAGCAAGCACAATTTAAAGCCGAACTGGACCAACAAAAAGAGCAAGAAGTAATGAGCTCTTCTGTCGCTATTTCTTCAGCGACAGACAATATGTCGTTCGGGCAATCTTCAACTGAAGAATTAGAACAGCCAAAAATCATATTCCGTGGCAAAGAAATTACGAAAGAAGATTTCGATGCGTTAAAACAAAACACTCGTCGAACTTTACTTGCTCCGGTACTTTTGCAGCTCCAGCAGCAATCTCGTTTAGGTTTAGCACCACAAATCGCCGAAGTATTCGGTGAGGTTAAACACCCAGGTCGTTATCCATTAACGCCTCGCATGTCGGTGTCTACTTTAATCGAAGCAGCAGGCGGTTTAACTTACAACGCATTTACTATTAATGCTGAACTGGCTCGCACCGTGATCAGCAGTAAGGATGAACGTGCTTCTATCGACGTAGAACGTATTGACTTACGTAAAGCGATTCAAGGAAGCGCCGAAAATGATGCCATCCTTGTTGGCCGTGATCGCCTGAACATTCTCGAAAAGCCTAACGTTAAACTGCAAAGCACAGTTACCTTACAAGGTGAAGTTCGTTTCCCTGGAACATATACAGTTCGTCAAGGTGAGACACTAGGTGAGTTGCTTGAACGTGCAGGTGGCTTAACTGAATTCGCTCACCCACAAGGTGCAATTTTCACGCGTGAAGCGCTTCGTTTACAAGAGCAAAAACTACTCAACCAATACGCCGCAGATATGCGTGCAGAAACAGCGAAGAAAACCTTCCGTGCGGACAGTAATATGAGCTCGGTAATTTCAGACCCAGACAAAACTCTGAAGTTTGTTGAAGAAGCAAGTAAGAGTAAAGCGCTTGGTCGTATGGTTGTTCAGCTCAATAGAATTATCAAAGACGAGCGCTCTGCTGACTTTATGTTGGAAGATGGCGACTTCTTGTTTATACCAACCTTCCGCAATACGGTTTCAATCATGGGTGAAGTACAAGTTCCAATTACATACTTATTGGATAACAAGCTAGATGTGGATGACTACCTGAACAAAGCGGGTGGTGCCAAGAAGCAAGCGGACGAAGACCGTATTTTTGTAGTACGTGCAGACGGCTCGGTTTACAAGCCAACATCGGGCTACTGGTTCGGTAACGATAAAGAGGACCTAAAAGCTGGCGATACGATCGTAGTACCGATTGATACAGATTACCGTGATGCACTAAGTACTTGGACTGCTGCAACGCAAATTCTGTACCAAACTGGTGTAGCAATTAATGCACTAAAGTAACGCATTAATCGTTTGATATACAAAATTAATAGTAGAGTTGTAGTTCTATTCCTCAAAATAATAGTGGCAAGATTGGAACTACAACTTTTACCTTAATAAAGTGCCCTTGCCGCCAAGCTCAGTCATTGGCAAAGGGAGCTTAGCTTAAGAACCAAGGACTCTATAAATCCAATGGAATCAACTAAAGAAGTGTACAAAGATAACACATCTCAACCATTACAAACCTCTCAGGTTAATGATGACGAAATCGACCTACGAGATCTAATTAAGGTAATATGGAAAGGAAAGTGGCTAATTATTTCCATCACTCTTCTTTTTGCTATTGGATCTGTGATATATGCTTTAAGTCTCCCTAATATATATAAAGCTGATGCACTATTAGCTCCAACAGAAAGCGTTAGCGGGGGGGGGTTGTCAAAAATGGCAGGTCAATTCGGCGGGTTAGCGGCACTAGCTGGTGTAAATTTAGGTGGAGCTGAATCATCTCAAGTAGACTTGGCTGTACAGGTAATGCAGTCACGTCAATTTATAGAACGATTCATTAATAAGCATGAATTGCTTATACCAATAATGGCGACGAAAGGTTGGGACTTAACTCAGAATGAGTTGATTATTGACAAAGATGTTTATGATCCAACATCGAGAGAATGGCTGCGTGATCCAAAGGGGCTTCGTGGAGCTAAGCCTAGCGCTCAAGAAGCATTTGAAGTATTTTACAAAGAAATCCTGACTATAAAGTCAGACAAAGAAAGTGGTTTGTATAGTCTCTCTATTAACTACTACTCCCCCTATCTCGCCCAGCAATGGGTTGAATGGCTTGTCGAGGATATTAACAAGGTGATGCGTGAGCGTACAATTAAAGAGAGTTCTCAGAATCTTGCTTACCTCAATACACAGCTTCAAAAGACTGCAGTTGCAGATATGCAGAGTACGTTTTATAAACTTATAGAAGAACAAACTAAAAGCTTAATGCTTGCGGAAGTTCAAGAAGAGTTTGTCTTTAAGATTGTTGATCCAGCAGTAGTACCCGAGATTAAGGCTAAACCCAATCGTGCTTTAATTTGTATACTAGGTACATTTTTGGGCGCTCTGTTATCAGTGATCTTGGTCGTTTTTTACTATATAAAGAAGACTTTTTTTGAGGTTTAAGATGGATGTAACATTTCTTATTTCAACGATGAATAAAAGATTAATGAATGTTACTTTGGAAGATGGCATTCGTTATGTGATAGTTCATCAAATAACAGATGGAAATGAGGCTCATTATCTAGAGTTTGCACGACGTAACTACTCGGAAAACATAGTCTACGAGCAAATGTTCGATACTGGTTTGTCAAAAAGCAGAAATAAAGCCATAGAGTTGTGCCAAAGTAAATTTGGATTTGTTCTCGATGATGATGTAAAAATTGACCGTAAAGAATTGGACTGCTTTTTAGTAGAGTCAAACAACATCGTCAGTGAGTATGGTGAAGGTGTTTATTTTTCTTGCTCTCATGTTCTTGGTACTAAAAAAAAATTAGTTGCTAAGCAAAGCAAATTTCTTAATATATTTACTTGTGCAAAAATAGCGTCTATTGATATGTGCTTGAACGTAAAGCATATGAAAGAAAATAAAATAAAGTTTGATGAGAAATTTGGTCTTGGAACTAATTTGCCGTCTGGAGAGGAGTATATATTACTGACTGATGTGATACATAGTGGTGGGAAGATATACTATTGCAATAATTACGTATGTGTACATCCATTAATTGTATCTGGTAACGACTTCTTTTCGAATGAGGATAAAATAAGAGCCAAGAGAGAAATGTTCAATAGACTGAAAAGTAGATGTAGATATATTTTTAAAGTTCTATTCTATATAAAAAAAATACCGATACTGATCAAAAATAGTAAACTTATAGATTTCACAAAGACGTATTGGAACGTTAAAGTATGAAGTTTATTGAGCGAAGCTTGGCTGTGATCTATGCGCTCTTTGCATTCAACTCTCTTTATCCAAGCTATCTCTGGGAAAATGCATATATATATAAGCTAAATTTTATAGCGCTTTTTTTATTATCAGCGGTATATTTTTTGTCAAATAAATCAGTTGGCAGGAATAATATTATAGCGTTTATGGTTTTATCTTTATGGATCATCTATGGCTATTTCCCAAGAGGAGATGATATCGCTTTGATTTCCTCTGGTATTATAGGGATTTTGATATTTTCACTATTGCCTAGCCACGTAAGGTTATCATCATTTAATATATTTCTTCTGTTAGTAGTTGTTATATTATTACTGTCAATTATTCAATACCCATTTATAGTTTTTGGTTTTGTTGATGCTATAGGGCATATTGAGCCAACAAATTACATCAAGGCAAGTAGAGGTCAGTTTTATATTAATTATGGCTTGAACGCTGTATTAAATGATCAGCACCTAAGTGTTTTTGGTTATCAGCTTTTCAGATTTTCTTCCATATTTGACGAACCTGGAATGGTTGGAACGATTACCGCAATATTAACTACATTCATTTTGAATAAAAAAAGCCCAAATAATAATTTTAAAATATCAGTTTTAGTAGTGTCTAATATACTTTCTTTTTCTTTAGGTGGATATATTTTACTTTTAGTTGGTGTGTGCTCTAGATATTTACTCTCTCTGAAATCTATATCATTCAAACTGATTATAAATACATCTTTGATTTTTGTTTTGCTGTTGACAGTTCTTGCAACGGATGGTGGTAAAAGGTATATATTAGATCGTGTTTGGGACGGTGAAAAAATTACAATCAAAGATAATCGTGTAGATGATAAGTTTGAAAAACAATATTTAATGGCTTTAAATGATAGTAAAACGCTTTTAATTGGCGAAGGAAAAGATGCTCATGTTAGGACAGGTTATGACGTATCTTCATATAAAGGTGTTATATTTAATTACGGCTTGTTAGGTTTTGCTTTTTCTATTATTCTAGTCTTTTACATGTCCTTATTTGTTAGATGTGAACGTTTTTATTTGTCGGAAGTTTCATTTGTATTAGTAATCCTATTAAATATGTTTCAGCGTCCTTATGATTATAACTTTTATTATTACTATATCATGTTGGCGTATGGTTCATATATTAGAAATGAGTCGGTGACATAATAGTATGTTATTGAATGCCCTAGCGATTAGTTCCAAATTACTGGCGTCATTTGGAGTGCTTAAGTTAATCTCCATAACATTCTCCCATTCTGATCTGAGTGACTACTATTTAATCCAGAATCAGGTTTCGGTACTTCAGTTCATATTTTCATTTGGGCTAATAAACGGTTTTCTAAATGAATCAGTAAAGAACAACTGCGATAATGATATTTATTTATTGTTAAAAATATCGACTGTTGTACTCTTAGTGATGTTACCTTTAGCTTATCTATTTAGTGGTGGGTTAGGTTGTACAATAGTATTCTCCTCTTTTGTAATTGCTATTAAGTCTACGTTGTATTCTATATTGAATGGTCAACGAAAGAAAAAAGATTATACATTATTTGTTTTTTTTGAAATGCTGCTTATATTGTCAGTGATAAAAATTGTTTATGATTCCTACGGGATTCAGTTAGTTATATTATCTCAAGGCATTATAAGCGCATTTGTTGTATTTCTGGTGTTATATCGATTAAATAAGCTAGATTGCAGAAGTTTTTTATTCGTTGAAAATTCCGGTACTATTAAATCTTTTGTATGCAAATATCTCCCATACTTCAAGATGGCAGTTGTATCTGCATTTGTTGTCCCTTTGATTTACCTTCTTGCAAGAAACATATTGTTTGGCTTTTATGATAGAGATTCTTTAAACCTATCGATTCTCTTCGCTAGTTGGCGTCTTTCTGATTCTCTTCTGATAGGAATAGGAGCCTTGTCATCTATCTATATAATACCTGAATTAAATAGGAATCAGTCTATAAATAACTTTCTATATCGCATGTCTCTGTTTATTGCTTTAGTTTTGCTCTTAGCATTGATTCTTTTAGTGTACTTTCCTGATTTTATAGTTAGCTCACTCTTAGATAAGAAATATACAGCGAATTTTGAGATAATATTAATTGTTTTTCTATCATTCTTTCTTAGGGCAATATCTTATGTTTTGGGGTTAAAATTAGTTTATCTTAAAAAAACAAAATCTTTTGTATCTATCGAAATAGGACATGCAGTGACCTTTCTTGTATGTGTCCTTTTTTTTAGTCTTATTAATGCATCTGTATTTTTAGTGCATTATGCCTTCTTGTTCCAAGGTATTGTTTGTTTAACTCTTACTTATAAAGAATTTTACTTAAGTGGTAATGATGAAATATAGTTATATAGTTCCAACTTATAATAGAAAAGAGAAGCTAATAGATACGCTAAATAGCGTATTGACTCAAAGTCGAAATGATTATGAAATAATAGTTATAGATGATGGAAGTACCGATGAAACAGAACTTGTCGATTTTCAAGGGATGTCTGATAAAGTTAGATATTTTAAGCGTTTAAATTCTGGTGTGTCATCCGCTCGCAATCATGGGGCTAGTTTGGCTAAAGGCTCTTATTTAATCTTTCTTGACTCTGATGATCTAGTTTCGGGGGAACAATTAAAAGTTTTCGATAGTCTTATTAAAGAAAATGAAAGCAATGACATATTTTTTACAAGTTACTCTTTTTGGGAAAGTAATTCAGGACATCTTGTTAAAAGGGAAGAGTTGAAAGATGGAAAGTATAATGATTTTTTAGTAGATTGTACGCGGTCAATTCAACCGTTTTTTCCAGGTTGCTTGTGTCTTTCAAAAATGCTGTTTGAACAAAGTAATAAATTTAAAGAAGGCTGTAATTTTGGTGAGGACCAAGCGTTATGGGTAGAGCTATTGTCTTCTCATGAGGCGGTATCGAACAATACTTCAACCCTTTGGTATCGAGTTGATTCTGTTGGTTCATTATCAAAAGCGAAAATTAAAAAACTACCCCCAGATATATATGTGGCAATAGCAAGGAGTAAAGACCTTGAGGATAATAGAAAAGTCAATAAGTATATTAAGCACCGGCTTAAATCTTTCACTAAAATTGCAATAAAGGATGTAAATGTCCGATTGTTGGGTGAGGTTTTTATTTCTTACTTAAAATATCTTAAGGTCTAATTATGAAAATACTTTTTGTTTGTAATGAATATCCACCATATCCAGCTGGTGGTATCGGTGTATTTACAAAAGAACTTGCAGAATCTTTATCTGGACAATGTGAAGTCTATGTGGTCGGGTTATATAATGTTGATGAAATAACAAAAGAGTCAATTAATGGCGTAAATATAGTTCGTATCCCTGGAAGAAAAAGTGGCCTTTTCAATAAGTTACTTGACCGTATCAAACTATATCGAAATGTAACTCAGATCATAGATGAAAGAAAAGTTGATATTGTTGAGTGTCAAGACTTTAATGGTTTTTTTGCATTTTTCCCTAAAATAAAAACAAAGCTCATAGTTAGACTTCATGGGTCAGTGTCATACTTTTATAAAGAGTTAAAGCAATCTGGCTTTAAAAGTATGTTGTGGAGATTAATTGAAAAAAACCACTTACTTAAAGCTGATCATATTGTCTCTGTTAGCGATTATACTGCCTATACAACGAATGAACTATTCCGCTTAAAATCTCAAAAATTTTCTACAATATATAATGGTGTTAAAGTAGATAACTTATATCGCAAGGTTGACTCACTTGAAGTTAAAAAATATATATTTGCTGGTTCAATAATTAAAAAGAAAGGCATTTGTGAGCTTATTGATGCATGGATAATCTTTTCAAAAGGAAAAGATAACGTAACTTTAGATGTTTATGGTAAAGATATTGAAGGTTTATCCGATGTTTTAATTAAAAAACTTGAATCAGTAGGAGTTAATAATTGTACATTCCACTCTCCGTTAACAAAAGAAAAATTAGTGCATCAGATTTGTAATAGTTCATTTTTTATTTCTCCTACGAAAGCTGAGGCATTTTCTTTAGCTCCGTTGGAAGCAATGGCTTGCTCAACTTTAGTTTTATACTCAAATCAAACTAGTGCTAAAGAGCTTATTAAACATTCTGAAAATGGTATACTTATTCCAAGCAGTAATGTTGAGGATATCATTGAATCGCTTGAAATCTCTTATAGTTTAGATGTTGATACTTATAATGAAATGACTTTGAATGCGTATAATGATATTGTAGGTAAGTTCAATGTCGAAGATAAGTGTATCGAAAATATAGATTTCTATCAATCAATAGTTGATGTTAAGTAGTTGGAATAGCATTCTTGGTAGAGCAGTTTATACTTGGAATTATCTTTATTAAGTTATTTTTTTGAAATGTATTTAGTAAAATAGTGACATATTTTATTTTTGATTTTACATATATTTAAGAGGTTGGCTTTGATAAGTAAGCTTATATATTATATTGGGGTTGCGATACGAAATCCTTCGTTTAAAAAAGTGAATAAAGAGCTTGATGCTTCATATTACTTTGACAAAAAACACCTTGAAGAAATTCAAAATGAAAGGCTTAATATAATCTTGAGGTTTGCATACCAGAACTCACCCTATTATAAAAAACTGCTGGACTCTTATTCTTATTCACCGAATCATACATATGATAAGAAGTTTTTAGCAGAGCTGCCTATTTTAAGTAAAGATACACTGATAAAGCACAATAACGATATTCACACAATACATAATTACAAGTTCAAAAAGTTGTTTTTTTCTGAAACTTCTGGGTCTACGGGGCAAGCGTTAACATTTTATAAAGATGAATTATGGGATTCTTATAATCGTGCTTCTATTTCAAGGGGAATGAAACTTTTTGGAGTTAATGTTTGGGATCGAAATGGATACTTTTGGGGATTTAATCATAACGGTCTGTCTCTTTTTAAGGTTAGATTCTTTGATTACCTTATGAATAGGTTTCGTGTATTTTCCTACTCGGAAAAACCCTTAGAGAAGTTTCTGAATAAATGTAATAAGGCTGAATACTTATCAGGTTATAGCTCTATGATTTATGAAGTGGCTAAGCTTGCAAATAAAAAGAATATTCAGTTTTCTAATATTAAATTTATCAAAGGTACCTCCGAGAAAATTTATGATTTTTATCAAGATGAAGTTGAGAAGGCTTTCGGAAGAAAAATTGTTAGTGAGTACGGTTCTGCTGAGTCTGGAATTATAGCGTTTGAATGTCCTTATGGAAATATGCACATAAACGAAGAGTGTTGTATTTTAGAGGAAGTTGATGGTCGAGCTGTCGTTACTAATCTTGTAGCTAAATCTTTTCCGACAATAAGGTATGATTTAGGTGATTATGTTTCACTTAAAGATGTGGAGTGTGCTTGTGGTAGAAAAAGCAAGATTGTTTCTGAGATAACGGGACGAGTTGGTAAGAATATTATCGGTATTAGTCAGAGTTACCCTTCTCTCACACTATATTATGTATTTAAGAATATGGCTGTAAATCATAAAGTAAATATAGCTTATCGTTGTGAGCAACACTTAAAAGGTCAACTTGTTGTTTATTACGAAAATGTATTAACGCGTGAAGAAATGAATTTGTTGAAATCGGAGTTCTTAAAGTACTTTAATGATGACTTACATATTGAATATAATTACGTCAAGAACATACGACCTTCGAATAGAAAATTAAAAGATTTTGAAAGCTATTTGTGAATTAATTTCTTGTTGTGTTTGATAAATATAACCTAATGAGTTATGTAGCAATGGAACAGTTTAGTAACTTAGTCTCAATAATTATGCCAACATACAACTCAGAACGTACTGTTGTTGAGAGCATACAGAGTGTATTAGCCCAAACATATAAAAATTGGGAACTGATAATAGTAGATGATCGATCATCGGATAAGACTTGGGAAGTTGTTACAGGCTTTGCAGGACAATACGATAATATCCATGTTTATCAGAATGAAAAAAATCAAGGGGCAGGCGTAAGTCGTAATGTTGCGATAGAAAAAGCAAAAGGCCGCTTTATTGCCTTTTTGGATTCGGATGACCTCTGGACAGAAGACAAACTGTCAGAGCAAATCGCGTTCATGCTCGAAAATGACTATCCGCTGACCTACACGCACTATAGTCGTTTTAATAGTGACGAAGAATTGAATGTCGTCACTGCGCCTGAGTACACGACCTATAAGAAGTTGATGTACAGTAATGTCATTGGCTGCCTGACGGCGGTTTATGATACTAAGGTATTAGGTAAGCGTTATATGCCCTTGATTCGAAAGCGTCAGGATATGGGGCTATGGCTGGAAATCTTAAAAGATACTCCGAAAGCTTACTGTTTACCTAAGACATTAGCGAAGTACCGTATGGATACTGGCATGACGTCAAATAAATTCAGTGTGTTGTCATATCAGTGGCGCTTCTACAGAGACGTTGTGGGGCTGAACATACCGAGAAGCATGTTTACCTTTTCAGTCTATGCCGTAAAAGGCACGATGAAACATCGCTCGAAAAGAAAGTCATAGTAACCTATATAACGAGTAGGTTGCCGATAACCATAAAGATGACAAATAAAAAAGAGCCATCACTCAGTGATGGCTCTTTTTTTGTCTTTGTATTCTTGGCTAAAGGCTTTATTAGCTGGGCTCTAGCGGCCCATACCGAACAGAACTGTTTTCACGGTAAGAAGTAATATCTTCACTTCCATTTTCCAGTTCTGATGCTTGATGTAGTAAATATCGTATTTATGCTTCCACACCGCATCTTCAACAGAGGCTCCGTATGGATATTTTACTTGAGCTAAGCCCGTCACACCTGGTTTAACTGCGTGACGAAAGCGATAGTAAGGAATCTCTTTTTCCAGCTCTGCGATAAACACTTCACGTTCTGGTCGAGGGCCTACCATAGACATCTCGTTTCTCCAGACATTGATAAGCTGTGGCAGTTCATCAATACGAGTCTTACGGATAAACTTACCTATGCGGGTAACACGAGCATCGTTCTTGGTCGCCCATTTCGCACCGTCTTTCTCGGCATCGTTTCGCATTGAGCGGAATTTAATAACATCGAACTCTTCATTGTATTGGCCAGTTCGGCGCTGTTTAAAGAAAACCGGGCCTGGTGACTCTAACTTAATAAGAAGAGCAGTAATCAAACCTACTGGTATAGCAACCCATGCCAACATAAAGACGAAAAGAAGGTCGATAGCGCGTTTTTGCCAGCTGTTCTTGCGGTTAGATAGAATCGAGAACGCCTTTTGATGTAGGAAATAGCCGCTATGCAGTAGTTCTGTCTCTGTGTAACCAAGGCGACGGTCAAAGTAGCTAACCAATGGCTCTACCCAAGCGCCAAGCTCTGTCGCAGCAACGAGATAAGCTTGCTGTTCGCTGTCTAGGTGTGAGCTTCTAAAATGGCAAAGTGTCTTATTCTTAAAGTCACGAATTGCATAGTTATTGATCTGAGCATTGATCTCTGGGTGTCTTTCTAACACTAAAGAGATCTTCTCTTCATCTGAAGCCGGACAGTAAATGTAAAGGCAAGCATCTTGTGTGCCTGCGGCTAACTCGTCCAACGTTGATGCAATGCTAATTGAATTATTCTTAGATAATTCAGTGGCTTCTCGTTCTTGAAGCGTGTTACTGATACTGTCTGTCATAGAATGGGATATTTTAATGTTCGACTAGCCAATTACTAACAAGTCGAGGATTATAATTTATTTCGTACTGAAATTATATCCCCATATTCACAACATGCTCGTAACTTCGTTAAATTTTTTGAATAATATAAGAACTTAAAGTTAGAACTATACAGAAAATTTGTGGTTAATCTGATAGAAATAGCGTGCCATATGCTGCATTTATAAAATGCTTTTCAAAGGTGTGTAACAACATCAAGAGCAGAAAGGGCGACTAAAAATGGACATGATGACCTAGTGCAATTAGATGGGTATTTAACCCCTGTTTAGCTTTATCTTCCCCGTGAATAAGATGTATCTGTTTTGGTGCTACTGGTATTCCTTCTACAAAATTCAATAGATCCCCTTGGTCTGCATGCGCAGAGTAACCAGACATCGTATGTACCTGAGCTTGCACAGTAATTCTCTCATCATCAATCACCACTTCTTTAGCTCCGCTCTGTATATCCCGACCTAACGTGCCGTCTGCTTGATAGCCTGCAAACAACACATCATTACCTTTATCCGGTAACAAAGCTTTGAGGTAATTAACCACTCGGCCACCTTCACACATCCCAGACGCCGCGACTACAATAGCAGGCTCCGCCGTACTAGCTAGGCGATTTACCAAGCGCAAATGTTCCGCGTGACCTTCAATAGTAATACACTGTTCAAATGCCAAAGGATGACGATGGTTATCCAAGCGCTGTTTTGCTTCTTTTCCCCAAAGCTTCTTAAATCGACGATAAGTCTTAGTGACCTTCTTTGCTAAAGGAGAGTCGAGAATAATCGGAAGTGAATCTTGTAAATCGTGCTGATGAATAAGCTGTTCAATATCAAACAGCAGTTCTTGCGTTCTACCTACACTGAATGCTGGAATTATTATGACGCCACTGTCCTCAAGCGCATGGTTGATTATAGAGAGTAACCTTTGGCTTCGGCTTTCAACGCTTTCATGCTTTTTATTACCGTAAGTGGATTCGATAAAAAGATAATCTGCACGAGTAGGGGAGATTGGATCAGGAAGAAGCGGCGTATTACTTGGCCCCAAGTCACCAGAAAACACCACCACCTCATTATTAGGAAGTTTAAACTCGACATAAGCAGAACCAAGAATGTGCCCCGCAGGCTGAAAGCGAAGATAAGCAAGTTCCTTAAGCGGTAGCCATGTCTTGTAATCACAGGGTACTAACCGCTTTTTAATCACATTAAGAACTTGTTCTCTTTGTATTTTGTTTAGCCCTAATTGAAGCTTCAACCCATCTTCCAGCATAAGCGGCACAAGCTCTGCCGTTGCATGAGTGCAGTAGATTTTGCCTTTATAACCCGCCGCCAATAACCAAGGTAAACGGCCAATGTGATCGATATGAGCGTGAGTAAGCACCAAGGCCTTTATTCTGTATACGGAAAACTCGATCTCTAATGGCCGATTTCGCCCGCTGGTTAATGCATCCTTTCCTTGAAAAAGCCCACAATCAATCAAAACGCTGCCTTTAGGTAGCCTGAGTTCATGGCATGAGCCTGTGACAGTGTCTTTTCCTCCGTGGTGAATGACTTCCAATGTCTACTCCCTAAATATGCGGCTTTGGCTGGTTTTAATATATGCAAAAGTTATGAAACTAGATTGGCCAAATTGAGTGTGTTTACAGGTCTGAAATTTGCGCCTCATAACGTAAGAGATCTTATCGATTTGTTAAACAGAAAAGAGTGAGATTGATACGATGGAGTTAGAGGTGTGTCATAAAATTGACATATAGAGCTTACAATATAATGAAATAAAACTCATATTTATGCACTTGTGTGCGCTTTGATGTTTTGGCTCAATCTCACGTAATTGATTGTCTTTAGATATAATACGTTGGTTGATTTATAAGATTGATAGTTATTTATCTAGGCTTTGTGGAAATTTGATTGTCATTGTCAAAAAAAAGCCAATTTAGAGTAAAATTGCGGCTTTTCGTTGCAACTGGTTTGCTATACAATTTAGCGCGTTGGTTTTTAGAACAAAACCATAGACATTTTGGATGGAATGATTGCCTTTAGGAGCCAGACCTAAGGGCGGTAGCGTACAAAAATCGTCATTAAATGGGTAAACTTCGTGGTCACCATACTTCTATCTTTATTTCAGCAATAGCTGATGTGACATCACATACATGTGATGTGGATTGGTCACACCCAAAATTTAGCTGCTTACAAACCATCTTATGCGGGAAGGCTTAAATGTCGCGGCTTGTTAAGTACTCTCTAACCTGTGATGCAATACAGCCCAGTAGGGAAAGCGGTCGGATGCATTATAGATTAACTTCAAATTAGTGAATAACACAGTTGGCTAACATGAATAGTGCATATCTATTTGTCTTTATCTTATCTTTTGTTTTGCTCTTTATTTTACGTAAAGTCGCAAAGCGTGTCGGTTTAGTGGATAAACCTAATGCGCGCAAGCTCCATCAGGGCGTAGTGCCATTGGTTGGGGGGATTTCAATTTACCTTACCTTACTCGTAGGGTTTATCTTCTTTATCCCGATGAACGATAACTTGGCACTTTACCTTGTGTGCTCAGCGATACTCATCGTATTAGGAGCGTTGGACGATTATTACGACGTCAGCTTCAAAATTCGTCTAGCCATTCAAGCCGGTATTTCTCTTGCGATGATCCACATAGGTGGCCACAGTTTGCATGATCTTGGCTATTTAATGGGGAGTGAGACTATCGCCCTTAGTGAATTCGCCGGTACCGTGATTACCGTTATTGCAGTGATTGGTGCGATTAACGCCTTTAATATGGTTGATGGTATCGACGGATTACTCGGTGGGCTTGCCTCAGTAACCTTTACCGCGCTTGGAATTGTATTCGCGTACAGTGGTAACGAATACCTAGCCACCATTTGTTTGCTCATTGTAACGGCGATGGCGCCATACATCCTTCTTAATCTAGGCTTTCCGCTTGGTCGCCGATTCAAAATCTTTATGGGTGATGCCGGCAGTATGTTTATCGGCTTCTCTGTGGTGTGGATGCTTATTCGTGGAACGCAAGAGCCAGAAACCATAGCCTTCAAACCAGTGACAGCACTTTGGTTGATCGCAGTTCCTTTAATGGATATGGCCACCATCATGATCCGCCGTATTCGCAAAGGGCAATCACCATTCCAACCAGACAGAGAACACTTACATCATATTTGTCAGCGTTTGGGGCTTTCTCCTGTTGTTACGCTGATCTTCATATGCTCGATGGCTTCGATTTGTGCTGCTATCGGTTTATGGGCTGATCTTTTTGGTGTTAGCGAATCGATTATGTTTGTAGCATTCCTGGTTTTGTTTGTGTGTTATTTTTCGGCAATCAGCCATATTTGGCGTATTTCGTCTTGGTTCAATAAGCTATTCCGTACTTTAGCATTGCAGTCTGCGCCTAAATAAGCTTAGAAACCTATTGAGGTAGGTTGGGGCAAAATGGCAAAAACAATTAATTGCAATGAGACAGGTGGATTAGGCTGTCTCAAAATGGAAAATAAGCGTCTCAGGCCGACGTGAATATCTGAGATGAAGTATTAAAAGTTCAGCAGCTTTTGGGCTGCTGTAAATATATGCAAAAAAAAAAGGCTTAATCAAGTGAAGATTTTAGTTACTGGTGGGGCAGGGTTTATCGGCTCTGCAGTTGTCCGTCATATTATTGAAAACACCACTGACAGTGTAGTAAATGTCGATTGTTTAACCTATGCAGGTAATCTTGAGTCTCTTATCCGAGTAGATTCCAATCCTCGTTATACTTTCGAGCAAGTAAACATTTGTGATCGCGCAGAACTTGATCGTGTATTTAAAATCCATCAGCCAGATGCGGTCATGCATCTAGCAGCTGAATCTCATGTTGATCGTTCAATTACAGGCCCATCCGCATTTATTGAAACCAATGTCATCGGTACTTACACATTATTAGAGGCGGCACGCGAATACTGGAATACGCTTGGTGAAAGTGAGAAAAAAACCTTTCGTTTTCATCATATCTCAACCGATGAAGTATATGGTGACCTTCCACATCCAGATGAAGTTCCTGAAGGTGCTGAGCTTCCGATGTTTTTGGAAACAACGGCGTATGCACCATCAAGTCCATATTCCGCATCAAAAGCATCCAGTGACCATTTAGTTCGTGCATGGCTAAGAACTTATGGCCTACCAACCATCGTGACCAACTGCTCAAACAACTACGGTCCATATCACTTCCCCGAAAAACTCATTCCACTTGTTATTCTAAATGCCCTCGAAGGTATAGATTTGCCTATTTACGGCAAAGGCGATCAAATTCGTGATTGGTTGTTTGTCGAAGATCATGCTCGTGCGCTTTATAAAGTTGTGACTGAAGGTAAGGTTGGTGAGACTTACAATATCGGCGGTCACAACGAGAAGAAAAACATCGAAGTGGTGAATACGATTTGTGAAATTTTGGATGCCTTAGTGCCAAAAGACACAAAGTACGCTGATCAAATAATCTATGTTCAAGACCGTCCAGGTCATGACCGCCGTTATGCGATTGATTCAAGCAAAATGCAGAAAGAACTCGGTTGGACACCAGAAGAGACTTTCGAAACCGGTCTTAAAAAAACGGTGTTGTGGTATCTAGAAAATTCGGAGTGGTGCCAAAACGTGCAAGATGGCAGTTATCAGCGTGAGCGCTTAGGCGTCATGACAGAAGAGGTGAAATAATGAAAGGGATTGTACTAGCGGGCGGCTCAGGGACACGCCTTTACCCCATCACTCGCGGAGTGTCTAAACAGCTACTACCTGTTTATGATAAGCCAATGATTTATTATCCACTTTCCGTGCTTATGCTAGCAGGGATTCGTGAAATCCTCATTATTACAACAGCTGAGGATCAAGACAGCTTTCAACGTTTGTTAGGGGATGGCACTGATTTTGGTATTGAGTTGGAATATGCAATTCAGCCGAGTCCGGATGGTTTAGCTCAAGCATTTATTATCGGTGAAGAATTTATCGGTGATGATAGTGTCTGCTTGGTATTAGGTGATAACATTTTTTATGGTCAAGGATTTACACCTATTTTACAAAATGCAGCAAATAGGAAGTTGGGGGCGACGGTTTTCGGTTATCAAGTAAAAGACCCTGAGCGCTTCGGCGTCGTGGAGTTTGATGACAATATGAAAGCAATATCAATTGAAGAAAAACCATTTTCGCCAAAGTCAAACTATGCGGTAACAGGTCTGTATTTCTATGACAATCAAGCTGTCGAAATGGCAAAACAAGTAAAACCATCAAATCGTGGTGAGTTAGAAATTACCACGCTTAATGAGATGTATCTTAATGATGGATTACTAAATGTTGAGTTGTTAGGACGAGGTTTCGCTTGGTTAGATACGGGGACACATGCAAGTTTGCATGAAGCATCCTCGTTTGTAGAAACTATTGAAAATGTACAGGGTTTGAAAGTGGCGTGTTTAGAAGAGATTGCATGGCGTCAAGGATGGTTAAGCCGAGAGCAGATCCGTGTTGCGGGTGAAGAACTATCGAAGAATGATTACGGTCGCTATCTTCTTGAATTATTGGATGAATAAGTGTCGAATTTACAACTCATAAACCTTAACGTAATCGGCGATGAACGTGGCTCGCTCATAACTCTAGAACAAAACAAGAATATTCCGTTTGATATTAAACGTGTTTATTATATTTTTGGCACAAAAAATGGTGCCGCTCGGGGGTTTCATGCTCACTACGATTTAGAACAAGTTGCTATTTGTATGAAAGGTAGCGTCACATTCCTAATCGATGATGGACTAGTCCGAGAGCAAGTTACGCTGTCTTCTCCTGATGTAGGTTTACATATTAAAGGGCTGAAATGGCGGGAGATGCATGATTTTTCGGATGATTGTATCTTAATGGTATTAGCAAGCGACTTATATAAAGAGAGTGATTATATTCGCAGCTATGATGAATTTTTGAGAGAAATAAAATGAGTATACATCCTACAGCAATTGTTTCAGATAAAGCGGTTCTAGGAAAAAATGTTCATGTAGGTGCTTTCACTACTATCCATGACAATGTAGTCATCGGTGATAACACTATTATCGAGACCTATTGTGAGTTGGGTTTATCTAACCATCTTTCTGAAGGTAAGAATCTTGTCATTGGAAATGATTCTCACATTCGCTCGCGAAGCACCTTCTATGAGGGATCTACATTTGGAGAAAAGCTTGTTACGGGTCATAACGTGACCGTGCGAGAAAAAGCAGTTGTAGGCAAGAACTTTCAGCTAGGTACACTTAGTGATATCCAAGGACATTGTACAATTGGAGATTATGTTCGTACGCACAGTAATGTGCATATCGGTCAGTATAGCCAAGTAGGTAGCTTTGTTTGGATCTTTCCATATGTGGTTTTAACTAATGATCCTCACCCACCAAGTAGTGTGATGCAAGGTGTTACAGTAGAGGATTTTGCTGTTATTGCGACCATGTCAGTGATACTACCAGGAGCAAGAATTTCAGAAGGAGTTTTTGTTGGTGCACATTCATGTATTGGTGGGCGAACTCAGAAGGATATGCTCTACTCTGGGTCTCCAGCAAAGAAAATTGGTCCAGCTTCGAAAATTAAATTGAAAGATGGCTCAAGGCAACCAGCCTATCCTTGGCGTAAGCACTTTCATAGAGGTTATCCGGAAGACATTATCGCGCTGTGGAATGAGGAGCAAGTCAAAGATGTATGATATTGATGATTTGCAAGTTGGAATGAGTGCCTCATATTCTCAAACAATATCTGAAGCGGATATAAAACAGTTCGCTGGTTTTTCAGGGGACCGCAATCCAGTACATTTAGATGAGGAATATGCTCAAGCTTCTCGTTTCAAACAACGAATTGCCCATGGAATGATTAGCTCTAGTTTTTTTTCGGCAATATTTGGCACGAAGTTGCCCGGAGAAGGCTGTGTTTATGTGTCACAGTCATTGAAGTTTAGAAAACCTGTTTATATTGATGACACTGTTACGGCTAAAGTGGTTATCAAAAGAATTGAAAAAGATAAAAGAAGAGTCTTTTTTGACACTTATTGCAAAGTCGGACGCCAGAAAGTTATTACTGGTGAAGCTGAAATTTATATTCCAGAGAAAGAAAAATGATTCCATTTCTTGACCTTAAGTCAATTAACCAAACTTATCAAGACGAACTAATCAACGCATGTGCCCGTGTAATTGATTCTGGTTGGTATATTATGGGCAAGGAACTTTCTGCATTTGAACAGGAGTTTGCTCATTACTGTGGTACGAAATACAGCATTGGTGTAGCAAACGGACTTGATGCACTCACTCTAACATTGCGTGCATGGAAAGAAATGGGGAAACTGCGAGATGGTGATGAGGTCATTGTACAAGCCAATACTTATATTGCTTCTATTCTAGCAATAACGGAAAATAACCTTACTCCAGTTCTAGTTGAGCCCGATATCAATACCTTTAACCTCTCTCCTGAAGGTATCAAAAGTGCAATAACACACAAGACCAAAGTGATTCTTCCTGTACACCTATATGGATTGATCTCACCAATGGTCGAGATTATGCAAATAGCCAAAGAACATAACTTATTAGTTCTAGAGGACTGTGCTCAGTCTCATGGTGCAATACTCGATGGTAAGAAGTGTGGAGATTGGGGGGATGCTGGAGGATTTAGTTTTTATCCAGGGAAAAATTTAGGAGCATTGGGTGATGCTGGGGCTATCACAACTAATGATACTGAGTTATTTAATGTCATCAGTGCATTGCGCAATTATGGTTCTCATGAAAAATATAAGCATCTGTACAAGGGTGTTAATTCAAGGTTAGATGAAATTCAAGCAGCAATGCTCCGCATTAAGCTAAAGTATTTAGATAGTGAGGTTGAAAAAAGAAGAACTATTGCAGCATATTATAATTCTAATATTAACAATAATCTTATAACTATAAAGAAATACAAATCTGAGTCCGAGCATGCATACCATCTATTTGTAGTTGAGACACAAGATAGAGATAGATTGCAAGAATACCTATTATCAAATGGAATCCAAACTTTAATTCACTACCCCACAGCACCTCATCAACAAGAAGCATACTCGGAAATGAATAAACGTAGTTACCCGATATCAGAACGTATACACGCAACAATTTTAAGTCTTCCTATTAGTTCTGCTATGAGCTCGAGTGATGTAGAAAAAGTTGTTAATGCATTAAATGAGTTTGTATGAATTTAGCTAAAACTTCTTTTTTGAGTTTTATTTCTTCGGCTATAAAAATTATCTCCGGTTTGGTTATCAATAAAGCTATATCAGTACTTATTGGTCCTACTGGGCTAGCTACGATCGCTCAATTTCAAAATTTCATACAGTTGTCAATGACCTTTGCAAAGGGAGGGATTAATAGTGGTGTAACAAAGCTGCTTGCTCAGTTTAATGATGACAACCCAAAATGTGAGAAGGTCGTTAGTACTGCTTTGTTAATAACCTTACTCTGCTCAATTATTACCGGGATTTTTATTGTGCTATTTCGTCAGGAAATTGCATCAAACATATTTAATTCCGATGACAAGGAATACTTATTTATACTTTTGGGCTGTACAATCACATTGTTTTCTACTAATCAGCTTATTTTGTCAATAATAAACGGATATAGGAAAATAAAGCTATTTATCGGGGTGGATATTACACAAAGTATTTATGGCCTGATATTTACGACATTGCTGATTTATTTTTTCGCTATCGATGGTGCATTGATAGCTTTAGCAACTAATCAATCTGTCGTTTTGGTTATTGTTATAGTTTATATAAAGAAGAATAGAGTCTTTTCTAATTTATCAATCTCACGCAGATTTGATAGAAAAATTGGCAAAGTATTACTTTCTTTTTCAATCATGTCGATTACTACATTGGTTTGTGCACCTTTATCACAAATGGCTATTAGGGATATCATTGTATCTAAATCTGGTTGGATAGATGCGGGTTACTGGCAAGGTGTTTGGTTGTTATCTAATACTTACTTGACTGTTGTGACTACAGCGTTGACTACGTATTTACTTCCACAAATATCTTCTTTGAAAGATAAAGTAGATATTAAGCTTGAAATATTTAGTTGCTTAAAACTGATTATTCCATTTGTGTCGTTGTTATCATTGGTGGTTTTCTTTTTAAGAGATTTTATAGTAATTGTATTATATTCAAGGGAGTTTCTTCCTATGTCTGAACTTTTTGCATTTCAAATGATTGGGAATGTGATTAAAATGACAGCATGGATATTTTCTTTTGTAATAATATCAAAGGCAATGACAAAGAAACACGTTATATCAGAAGTTGTTGCAACAACAGTTTTTATATTTTCTACATATGTTCTAGTGGATATTTACGGTGTTGTAGGAGCTACGTATTCGTACGTAATAACATATATCGTATATCTTGTCCTTGTATTCTTTTTTGTTAAAAATGAAATTTTCAGTGTTTAAAAGATATGTTTACATTTACTTCGATAAGCTATAATCATAGCGACTATATAATACAGCACTTAGAAAGTATAAAATTTCAGATCGAGTCTTATGGAGCTGGGATGAAATTTGACTATGTATTATGTGATGATAATTCTAAGGATGATACAGTAGAGCTAGCCAATCGTTGGCTTTCTAATAACCAAGGTTTGTTTAGAAAAGTTACTGTTGTTAAAAATAATAAAAATGAAGGCACGGTAAGAAATTATCTAAAAGCTATATCTTTATTGGAAACATCTGAGGGAAAAATTTTAGCTAGTGACGATCTATATGGAACAAGAAATATTTTTGATGTGTACCGAAGCGATAAGATAGTCCTTAACTTCTCATACCCATTTTTTTTAGATGATAAAGAGGTTAAGACATTTTCTGTAAATTCAAAGTACTTCGATAAAGCAAAATTGTTTATGTTAATAAACAATAGTTATTTTTTAAAATTATTTATATCAAATAATGGTTCCTTGAGTGGGCCCGCTACTTATTATCCTACAGTATATTTGCAGGATGAAGGACTTCCCAAAAGCATGTCCAAATATAAGCTTGTTGAAGATAGGCCTCTATGGAAGCACCTGTTTGTTAAGAGAAAGTTGGCAGGTCAAGTTGTTTATAATTACAATCCTTTGATCTATTATCGTACCTCTGTTGGTGTGACATCCTCAGAAAGTCCAGTGCATGACCTATTTAAGAGAGATTGTGATCTTTTGGCTAAAGAGAGTGGTTTAATCGGTAAGCTTCCGAAGTTAATTAACCCATTCAATTATGTTATCAAAGCGCTAATTTTTTACTCAAAGATACTAAGTGTAACTCAAGAAAAATTACATGTTGGTAGATATTACTCTTTAAGTCGCACAATTGAATCTGAAAGATCTATTGCGATTAAACATATTGAAATGCTCAACTCAAAGGCTTTATTTTTTAAGTGTCAAAAATAAACGGCATGATAATGTTCATCAATATTATATACATTTTTGCATTCTACCTTTTTATCATGTCACCATATTTTATTTTTGGTGGCGTCAGCATTCATGGAGGAATGTTAGGGTTGTTTGTATTATCTTTAGTTTTAATTTTTAAACAAGGTAAAATTTCAGTACCCAGACCAATAGTTAATTACTCATTTGTGTTGTTATTGATTTCATCTTACATTGCCTTCATGTCTGTTTTTATTAACGGAAAATTGGCAAGTGCCTCGGTTAGTTATTTCATAAACATTGTCTTTTATATTTTCTTAGGGGCTTTTTTTTACTGCGCAAACTCGAATAAGTATGATTTAGAGTCACAGATAAACACTATTATTAATTTTCTGATAATTAGTGTTGTTTTCAATGGCATTGTCATATTGTTAGAGTTTCAATTCCCTTCTTTTAGATCAGCTGTAGAGTCAATTTTACAATCAAATAATTCCAACATTGATTATTTGGAGAGAAGCAATCGATTTCGTGGATTAGCATCGGGGGGCGCAGCAAACTTGTCGTTGTTATATGGTTTTACATTGGTAGCGTTATACTACCAATTTCTTCTTAATAAGATTAGAATTTACACTTTCATATTTTCTTTTTCGGTTGCGTTTTTTTCTTGCTTGTTAATTGGCAGAACTGGTTTAGTTGTTGCTGGTGCTGGAATATTTGTGATAAGTATCGTTTCTTTCTTTGATAGACACTTGAGTTCTTATAAATCCATCGTATTTATAGCTCTTATGTTCTTTATTTTACCTGTATTACCTATTTTTCTTTCTCAGTTCATGACAAATTATATGCTTGATTATGCACTAATGTTTTTCTATCGTGGCTTAGATGGAATAAAAAATGAAGGAACAGTAGATGTATTGTCAGCTATGACTACATATCCTAATTCTTTTATAGATGCACTTTTTGGGGTAGGAACAGACTCTGGTGGATTTTTTACTCATACAAGAAGCGATAGCGGATATTTGAAGATGTTTACTACAATGGGGTATCCTCTTGCAATAATGTTGTATATATCCATTGGTTTAATATTTATTAGACATGCCCAAGGGATAATAAAATACAGGTGGCTTTTATTGACTTTTGTTGGCGCTTGGTTTTTTTCTGAGATTAAAGAACCATTTGTTTTCAAAGGTTATACGGCCAGACTACTTTGGTTCTTATTGGCGATGTTAATAGTGGATAGATATTTTAAAGCGAAATTGATTAGGAAGTAATATGAACATTATTTTAAAAAAAATCTTGAATTCACTACCCTTTCCTATATTTGTGAAAGTCAAATCAATATTTAAACTTGGATATTTGGTAAATATAAAGTCCCCTAAAACATTTAACGAAAAAGTAAATAGCCGGAAGTATTTTTGGGCCGAAGAAGCATTCTCTTTATGTTCTGATAAATTATTGGTTAAAGATTATGTAGCCTCAAAGATTGGACAAGAGTACATAATAAAAACTCTATTTAAATGCGAGTATATAACAAAGGAGGATATAGAGTTTTTATTGTCTGAACATAAACAGATTGTCCTTAAAGCGAACCATAACTCGGGGCAAGTGTTTATATTGAAGGATACTCCATCGGGAGAAAAGTTAGATTTTATTGTAAGCTCTTTGAATTCACAAATGTCTGAAGATTATGGGAAAATAAAGCACGAGCCTTGGTATAGTAATATTAAGCCCATGATACTGGCAGAAGAGGTTCTTATTGATAAATCATACAATGATATATTGGATTTCAAATTTCATGTTTTTACAGACTTAAAAACTGGTAGTCAAGAAGTGGTGTTACAAGTAGATTTTGATAGGCATAATAATCATACACGCACTATTTATGATGAAAATTTTAACATTTTGCCATTTTCTTGGGCAAAAGCTACCGTTCGACTTGACCTGCCAAAACCGAATAATTTCCATGTAATGGTGGATATTGCAAAAAAACTTGGAAAAGATTTTTCTTATGTCCGAGTGGATTTATATAATGTAAATGAAGAAATTTATTTTGGTGAGATGACATTTGCTCATGGCTCTGGATTTGAACGATTTTCACCTGTGTTTTACGACACTTGGCTAGGGAAGAAGTGGGTATCGTAGTTTAGATGATATTATGAAAAAACATATATTGATAAATAGCTTATCAGGTGGTGGTGCTGAAAGGGTAGTTTCTTCGATTGTGAATAGCCAACCAGAGAAATTTACATTGGTCTCTATTTGGAATATAAATGAATATGATCTTAACTCGGAAGTTCAGTATACTGCTTTATTAAATAAAAAGAGATTTCTTTTGTTGGATTTGATTTTAGCTTTTTTTAAATTACTTTTTTTTGTTAAAGCTGAGAATGTCAAATATATAAATAGCCATTTATTTTGGGCTAATTATTTGAATGTTGTAGTTTCTTTTTTTACTAAACATAAAACTTACTGTACACATTGTGTAGCATTTGAAAGTAAGTTTAAAAAAGGAACTTTTAGTTATTTTTTCCATTATTTACTATGCTGCAAGTTATTAACTAGGGCTTATGGTCATACATTCAAATGTAATGATCTTATGGTGTCTTATCGAAAGATATTCAAGTTTAGACATTGTTCGGTGATCTATAACCCTGTGGTAAAAAAAATAGATGATGATAGTAATAGAATTCAGTTTCCATTTATAGAGAACTGTAAATATATTTTATGTGTAGGTAGATTTCATGAAACTAAAAATCAAAAGGAAATAATAAAAGCTTTAAAACTATTACCTGAAAACATACATGTAATTTTTCTTGGCGATGGACCAAAATTAGAAGAATGTAAGAATCTTTCTATAAGATTAAATGTAAGTAATAGAGTTCACTTTCTAGGGCATTGCAATAACCCTAGTTATTTCTATCAGCGCGTTTCATATTTAATTTCCGGATCTTTATCCGAAGGATTTCCAAATGTAATGATAGAGGCAATTTTTCACAAGTGTTTTCCAATTACATATGACTGTGAAACTGGTCCGAGAGAAGTTTCCTCTGTTTTATATACAGCTCCTCACGTCAGTTATGATAAATATGATGTTTATCCGCTGGGGGTTGTATTTAAGTCATCTGATTATTTGACGATATCCGAGGCTATCAGCTTTACGCTAGAAGCGAACTTAGAGGTTAATGAGGTTAGTTCTAAATTTGTTTTAGATGCTCTTAACTTGGGGAAAATTACAAATTCTTATTTTTCTTTATATTAGATTTGCTTTTAATCTGATGATATATACGTGCTGTTTATTATGGTGATTTTCTTGTGTTTTGCTATATTTAGCAAGCCAATTATCACCATAAATAAATGGTTCTTTTTATTAATATGATTATGTTTGATTTGATTTTTAATAATCATGAGAAGTTCAATTGGGTAAAAAATGGCTACCATTGTAATTACATCTAATACTAGTTGGTATCTTTATAACTTTCGCAAGAACACTATATTAGCTTTGATTGATTCTGGATATAGAGTTATTGCACTTGCTCCGCAAGATGACTATTCAAAGAAAATAGCTATGCTTGGAGCAGAGCATTACAATATAAATATCGATCAAGGCGGTTCAAATCCTGTAAAAGACATACTAACCTTATTGAGTTTTTTTCATATTTATATGAAGATCAGGCCTGAGGTAGTGTTAAATTTCACTCCAAAGAACAACATATATAGTACCTTGGCATCAAATCTATTAGGTTCTAAGTCCGTTAACAATATTGCCGGTTTAGGCATGGTGTTTATTAATGATAACTTGACCGCTAAACTAGTTCGATTTCTTTATAAATTTAGTCAACCCAAAGCCCATTTGATTTTTTTCCAAAATGAAGATGATAGATCACTATTTGTGAATCATAATCTTGTTCCATTGGATATTACAGACCGACTGCCAGGGTCTGGTGTGGATTTAACTCGCTTTGCGGTGTCTCCTAGTCAAGACGATGGAATTGTACGATTTTTGTTAATCGCACGAATGCTCTATGACAAGGGCATAGGCCATTATATAGAAGCGGCCCGTGAGTTAAAAGCCAAGTATGGTTGTATGGTTGAGTTTCGGCTATTGGGTTTTCTTGATGTGAATAACCCTTCTGCTGTATCCAAGCAAGATATGCAATCTTGGGTGGATGAAGGGATAGTCAACTATTTAGGGACATCTGATTCTGTTGAACAAGAAATTGCTCAGGTTGATTGTATGGTATTACCGTCTTTCTATCGAGAGGGTGTTCCTAAATCCCTGCTAGAAGCATGTGCGATGGGAAAGCCTATTGTGACTACAGACAATGTAGGTTGTAGAGAGACGGTAGATGAAGGCATAAATGGCTATTTATGTGAGCCTCGTAGTACTGCAAGTCTTGTTGAAAAACTTGACTTGATGATTACTAAATCTCATGAGCAGCGTTTACAAATGGGTTTGAAGAGTCGCGCTAAAGTTGAAAATGAGTTTGATGAAAATATTGTCATCAAGAAATATCTCGAAGCAGTGAAATCTGCATTGAATTAATTATTAGTAATAATCATATCTCGGAGTATAAGGCGTCGGTATTAAACAACAAGTTGGTTAAAATGATGCCGATACCGACTATGTAGGCATTATAAAATGCGATGCTATTGGTTGAGCGTCATAAAGTTGCAGTGGTTGATATTATCCAAGAAAAAGTTCAATTACGTAACGAAAAATCATCTCCAATCGTCGATGTGGAAATAGAAAAATCTCTGGCGAATAAACCATTGAACTTTGCCGTAACCCTCGATAAAGAGTTTACTGATACTGAGTTCGTTATTATCTCAACCCTGACAGATTACGATTTAGAGAACAATAGCTTCACACATCTTCTGTCGAGTCGGTAATTAAAGACGTAATATCGAATAACCCTCATGCGCTCACGGTGATTAAGTCCACCACTTCTGTGGGTTACACTACACGTATAAAAGCGGTCCTTGGTTGCGAAAACATCATATTTTCCCCCTGAGTCGTAAAGCCTATTGTAGTAAGCGCGCCTTCTGAGCGCGCTCAAGTGTTTGCTAATCTACTTTAGAATGGGCAGTGAGAATGACGTTGAAATTTTGTACACTGACTCAACTAAAGAGGAAGCGATATAACTTTTCTCAAACAGCTACTTGGCATTACGCGCCGCTTACTTCAATGAACTATACACCTATGCAGAATAACACGGCTAAGATACGCGCCAAATTATAGAGTGCGTCTGCCTTGACTCGTGCATTAGTTCACATATTACAACAACCCTTTATTTGGTTATGGTGGTACTGCTTATCAAAAGACACCAAACAATTGCGCGCCAGCTATTCAGATGTGCAGAATAACATTATTAGTGCGATTGTGGATTCGAACCCCACGCGTAAAGATTTTATCGTGGACCCGATTATCAAACGCAATCTAACGCGTATCGGAATTTACCGTTTAGTGACGAAATCGGGTTCAGATAATCTCCGCACTTCGAGTATCCAAGACATCGAAGTTGTGGTGTTTGAGCTTTAGCTGAAACAAAAAGAGCTCTTCCCTTCATTAGTATTAACGGATTTAGATAAGTTTAAGTCAAGCTGTAGCATTATTGTTTCAAATCGCATGGCACAAGACTTAGCGGATGTAAGAGACAAAGTGTACACGAACCGATCTATTCGGTTCAGATTAAGGGTAAAAGAATTACGTATTCGGTAACATGCTCAGCGGGTTTTATTGGGAATGAAGTGATAGAACAGCTAATGGTCAGTAGTTGGAATTGACAATCTTAACGACGGCTAACACGTTAACCTTAAGTTTGCTCGTCTCGAGCGAATCAAGCACGAAAACTTTACACCGGTAGAGCTTGATATTGCGGATAGACACGCAGTTGCAAGTTTGTTCGAAACCGAACAATTTGACCATGTCATCCACTTAGCGGCCCAAATTGGCGCTCGCTACTCAATACATAATCCACATGCTTATGCAGATTCAAACTTAGTGGGTCACTTAAACATTCTTGAAGGGGGGCGTCATAACAAAGTGAAACACTTGGTCTATGCCTCTTCGAACTCGGCTTGTGGATTAAATGCTCAGTCATTTTCACGCTTAGGGGAGACTTTAATAAACTGCATGCGCGAGTGCAGTTTAGCTTCTTTCTTCCTAAATTGGTCGGACTCTACTTGTCCCCGTTTACTAAGTAGACAAATATGTCCCTTCAGAAGCTATTTGTGTGAAAATTTCTATATAAAGGTTGGCGCTAGCTTTGGTCGGAGTACACATAACTTAGAGTGAAACTTGATGCAACCGTGAGGTTAATTGAACATAATATTTGATATGGGGCGGGCTTAGGTGCCGTGTGACCTATTTTAAACTTCAGCAGTGGCCATTAACAATGATAAAAAAAATTATAACGGTAGGGGGAATAGCATGTTCATTGTCTCTCTCTGCATTCGCAACCCAGATAACCCTGCCAGTAAAGAGCTTGCCTTCTAATCAGAGTTTTTCTGGTCTTAGCTACACTCCAAATGCGCAGGTAATGGAGTTTGGTGATTTCTCGTTTACTTATTCTCACGGCCTCCCTTGGAGAGATCAAATTCAAAACTTGG
Source organism: Vibrio sp. K4 (assembly GCF_051122595.1). Lineage (NCBI taxonomy): Bacteria > Pseudomonadati > Pseudomonadota > Gammaproteobacteria > Vibrionales > Vibrionaceae > Vibrio > Vibrio sp. K4. The sequence continues at coordinate 3,090,420 of NZ_CP178577.1, read as the reverse complement.
ACTCCCTTAAAGTGTCATTTGGTTTAATTGAAGGCTTGGAGGCACACGGTAGAGTTGTAACTTATGACTATAATTCAAATTGTTTTGAGACGGGATGTGGAGGTATACGTGACCTTTCGATGTCATTTAAATATCAAATCCCAAACTTTTGGAATTACGAGCGCTTCAATATTGCCCTCGGAGTACAAGATTTAGGGGGGGCGGGTAACAAGTTAAATGCTAACTATATCGTTGCTGATTATAGCTTTTTAGACTTCCCTATCCGAGTCTCCGGAGGTTATAGTCAGTCTGACTGGTTGGCTGGAACTATGGATGGCACTTTTGCTGGGATCGAATATCAACCTTTCGAATTTTTCCAGTTTGTAGGTGAATATGATGCTGTAGATTTTAACTCTGCAGTGAAGTTTTTTACTCCAGATAACCAATTACCTTTTAATATAAAAGCGGCTCTTAGTTACCAATTCTATTCTGGTCACGAAAAGGAAGAGATAGATGTTTGGAGTGCTTCTTTATCGATTCCACTAGTTACTGATTATACCCGCTCTCGTGAGTATGCTCGTAGCAATGTATCACTGACGGAAAAGCTCTCTCTAGAGCAAAGCAAAGCGGATAATGCGTCAATATCTGCCTTGGTACGTGCGTTGCGTAACGAAGGCTTTGTAAATATTCAAGTTGGCACCTTAAATCAATCTGTTGTCGTGGCACTAGAGAACCGCCGCTACAATCACAATCAGATGGATGGTTTGGGAGTGGCGATGGGGATCATTTCAAGTCATTTTGGCATAAACTCCGCGCAAGAAATGGACTCAAGTTCTGACCGCGTTGAATTGGTGTTATTGGCAAACCAAAAACCGCTGGTGAGTGTGCAAACGGATGCGACTTGCTACCAGAGTTTTGTGAACAGTTCTGCGGTATGTGATGACATTCAATTCAGTACCAAAAATTTATCCGACAAGCTTGAGTTGGTGGAGTGGAAAACAGAGCGAGTAAACAGTGGAACGTTAGATTCACAATTGGTGCTATCGCCAATGGTGCGTCATGGCTTTGCGACAGAGTATGGTGTTTACGATTATTCTTTTGCTATGTCGAGCAACCTATATACCTTCTTGTGGTCTGGTGCAGCTGTGGACATTCGCCATATCCTGCCTTTAGCGGAAAGCGATGATTTTGAAGAGGGTGGTTATTTTGAAGATAGTGCCTATAAAAATGAAATTGACCGCGCGATGGTGCATCAATTCTTCCGCTTGCCGTATGTAGATGTTGCTAACCAAGTGTCGTTAGGTCTGGTGAAAACTGATTATGTCGGTGCTCGTAGTGAATCTGCTTGGTTCTCTCCATCAGGTGCTCATGCTCTTGGTCTTGAGGTGAGCTATTTCCAGCACATGGATGAGAAAGATAAAAACGGCTATGTGAACCCGGATCGTCAAACTTTCCTAACTCGTTATACCTTCAGTATGCCTGAGTGGGATTGGCAGTTTAATGCGACCGCGGGGGAGTTTTGGAAAGGGGATCTCGGCGCGAAGTTCACTACCTCACATTGGTTTGAGGATGTTGAAGTCTCTGCCAGTTACCAAATGACAAAGTTTAATGATACCGATGAAGAGCAGTTCGTTACTGTTGCGGTAAAACTACCTCTGACGCCTTGGCGTGATATGTCTCCTGGTTTACTTCAGGTTCGTGGTAACGAGGCTTATAACTTTAACGTTACTACGCGAGTTGGTAACGATGCAAACTATCTAAGCACAGGACAAGGTGATGAACTGGTGATGGATAACAGCATGTTACGTCGTTACTTTAACCGTGGCCGTTATGGTAGCGATTACTTCGAAGAAAACAAAATTCGTATGCGTAATGCTTACCTTCGTTATTTGACTACTCAGCTAGATTAGCAAAACGTATTTTAAATTAAAGTAAGATCGAAGAGTACCTTCTACCTTGAGTGAGAAGAATTTGGTATTCTCTCGTCAGTTTGAAAGTTAGGACATAAAAATGAAAATTGCTGTTGCAGGTACAGGCTACGTAGGCCTATCCAATGCTATGTTGTTAGCTCAAAACCATGAAGTGGTTGCAGTAGACATCATCGAAGAAAAAGTGGCAATGTTAAACAATAAGCAATCACCAATTGTGGATGCTGAAATTGAACATTTTCTTGCGACGAAAACATTAAACTTTGTTGCTACGTTAGATAAAGAACAAGCATACCAAGGTGCGGAATATGTGGTGATTGCAACACCTACGGATTACGACCCGCAAACCAACTACTTTAATACTTCTTCAGTTGAGGCGGTGATTAAAGATGTGATGGCGATTAACCCGGAAGCGGTAATGGTAATCAAGTCTACCGTGCCAGTGGGTTATACCGCACGTATTAAAGAAGAGTTGGGTTGTGAGAATGTTATGTTCTCTCCAGAGTTCCTGCGTGAAGGTAAAGCGCTTTACGATAACCTTCACCCATCTCGTATTATCGTCGGTGAGCGTAGCGAACGTGCAGAAATGTTTGCAGGCTTATTAGTAGAGGGTGCAGTAAAAGAAGAGATTCAAGTACTCTTTACTGACTCGACAGAAGCTGAAGCAGTTAAGCTGTTCTCGAACACTTATCTTGCAATGCGCGTAGCGTATTTTAACGAGTTAGACTCTTATGCCGAAGCGCACGGTTTAGATGCTCGTCAGATCATTGAGGGCGTAGGTCTAGACCCGCGTATTGGCAACCACTACAACAACCCGTCCTTTGGTTACGGCGGTTACTGTCTTCCAAAAGATACCAAGCAGTTGCTTGCGAACTATCAGGAAGTACCAAACAACATCATTGGTGCCATTGTGGATGCAAACCGCACTCGTAAAGACTTCATCGCAGACTCTATTATAAAGCGTCAGCCAAAAGTCGTTGGTGTGTACCGTCTTATAATGAAAGCTGGCTCAGATAATTTCCGAGCATCTTCTATTCAAGGCATTATGAAGCGCATCAAAGCGAAAGGTATTGAGGTCGTGGTATACGAACCGGTACTTCAAGAAGAAGAGTTTTTCCATTCACGTGTAATCAAAGATCTCGCTGAATTTAAGAAAGAAGCGGATGTGATAGTCTCTAACCGTATGGTAGAAGAACTCGCTGATGTTGCAGATAAAGTATACACTCGAGATCTTTTTGGTAGTGATTGATAAGTTTTTAATCCTGAGGGCCAGTCGTCATTGACTGGCTTTTTCTTTCATTAGGACTTTCGAATATGAAATATTTAGTGACTGGCGCTGCAGGTTTCATTGGCAGCGCGACGGCAGAAAAACTTAATGCAGCAGGGCATGAGGTCGTCGGGATCGACAACCTAAATGACTACTACGATGTAAACTTGAAACATGCTCGATTAGAACGCATTGAAAACCCACTGTTTAAGTTTGTTAATGTAGACATTGCTGATCGTGCAGCAATGGAGCAGCTGTTCGCAGCGGAGAAATTCGATCGAGTTATTCACCTAGCTGCCCAAGCTGGTGTTCGCTACTCATTAGAGAACCCACATGCTTATGCAGATTCAAACTTAGTTGGACACTTAAACATCCTTGAGGGTTGTCGCCAAAATAAGGTAGGCCATTTGGTTTATGCCTCTTCGAGCTCCGTTTATGGTTTGAACGCCAAGGTGCCATTTGCGACTTCTGACAGTGTTGATCATCCAGTATCGCTATATGCAGCGACTAAAAAGTCTAACGAGTTGATGGCTCATAGCTACTCTCACTTATACGATATTCCAACGACAGGTCTTCGTTTCTTTACTGTCTATGGCTCTTGGGGCCGACCTGATATGGCACCATTTATTTTCACGAAGAAGATTCTTGATGGTGACACTATTGATATCAACAATAATGGCGATATGTGGCGTGATTTCACCCACGTCGACGACATTGTTGAAGGTGTAGTTCGTATTGCCGACGTACTTCCAGTTCGCAATGATGACTGGACGGTTGAGGGGGGGACTCCGGCAAACAGTTCTGCGCCTTACGCGGTTTACAACATTGGTCACGGCTCTCCAATCAATCTTATGGACTTTGTTAAAGCGATTGAAGATGAGCTTGGCATCGAAGCGAAGAAAAACTTCCGTGAGATGCAACCAGGTGATGTTTATCAAACCTACGCAGAAACAGAAGATCTTTTTGCTGCAACAGGTTACAAGCCACAGGTAACGGTCAAAGAGGGCGTTGCTGAGTTCGTGTCTTGGTATAAAGATTTCTACAACAAATAAATACCAAACGAGGCGAAAGCCTCGTTTTTTATGATAGCTAGGTTAATGCTCAAATGATTAAAAAATGTCTATTTCCTGCAGCAGGTTATGGTACCCGCTTCCTACCTGCAACTAAGTCCATGCCGAAAGAAATGATGCCAGTGGTGAACAAGCCATTGATCGAATATGGTGTTGAAGAAGCCATTGAAGCAGGCATGGATGGGATGTGTATTGTCACAGGCCGTGGCAAACACTCCCTGATGGATCACTTCGACAAAAACTACGAACTAGAACATCAAATTTCAGGCACAAGCAAAGAAGCACTGTTAGATGACATTCGCTCTTTGATTGATTCAGCGAGTTACACATACATCCGTCAACGTGAGATGAAAGGCTTAGGCCACGCTATTCTAACGGGGCGTGAGTTGGTTGGGGATGAGCCATTTGCTGTTGTTCTAGCAGACGATCTCTGTGTGAATGAAGAGCAGGGTGTCTTGGCGCAGATGGTTGAACTGTACAAGCAGTTCCGTTGTTCTATTGTAGCCGTTCAAGAAGTTCCAGAAACTGAAACTCATAAATACGGCGTGATTGCTGGTGAGATGATCAAAGACGACATCTTCCGTATTGATTATATGGTAGAAAAACCAGAGCCGGGCACGGCACCAAGTAACCTTGCGATTATTGGTCGCTACATTTTGACTCCAGACATTTTTGAACTGATCGAAAACACTGAACCAGGCAAAGGTGGCGAAATTCAAATTACTGATGCGTTAATGAAACAAGCACAGTCCGGGTGCGTGCTAGCGTACAAATTTAAAGGTCATCGTTTTGATTGCGGTAGCGTAGAAGGTTACATCGAGGCGACTAACTACTGCTACGAGAACCTATACAAGAAGGCCTCTAGTGCAGAGTTGGCAAAAGAGCCAACGGTGAAAGTGGCAGAGCCTGCTTAAGATCAGTTGGGTTTTGCTATCGTTACAAGTAGATTCCTGATGTCGCCTAGGCTCCTCGGAATGACGGGATGCTTGTGAGTATGTTTGTCGTTTGACGAGTTTAAGTTTGGCGTGAGTGGAAAGCAGGTTACAGATGTCGTTTGGGCTCCTCGGAATAGCGGGATGCTTGTGGGTATGCCTGCTGTTTGATGGTTTTAAGTTTGGCGTGAGTGATGGGCAGATTCCTGATGTCGCTTAGGCTCCTCGGAATGACAAAACTCATTAGATCGTAAAAACAAAAAGGGATGCGTGATGCATCCCTTTGTTATTTCTGCTTAATAAAAGCGAAATTAAGCTTTAGCTGCTGCCGCTGCTTTAGCGATAGCTACGAAGCTCTTAGCGTCTAGAGAAGCGCCGCCAACTAGAGCACCGTCGATGTCTGGTTGTGAGAAGTAAGCTTCTGCGTTTTCTGGTTTAACAGAACCGCCGTATTGGATGATTACTTGTGCTGCAACTGCTTCGTCTTTCGCTGCGATTAGTGCGCGGATAGAAGCGTGGATGCGTTGTGCATCTTCAGCTGTTGCTGCTTTACCAGTACCGATAGCCCAGATTGGTTCGTAAGCGATGATAGCGCCGTTTAGAGCTTCAACACCGTAAGTGTCGATAACTGCGTTGATTTGACGTGCACATACTGCTTCAGTTTCACCAGCTTCGTTTTGAGCTTCAGATTCACCGATACAGAAAACAGGAGTTAGACCGTTTTCTTTTAGGAAGTTGAATTTCTTCGCGATGAACTCGTCAGATTCGTTGTGGTATTCACGACGCTCTGAGTGACCGATGATGATGTGAGAAGCACCGAAGTCTTTCAGCATTTCTGGAGACATGTCGCCAGTGAAAGCACCGCTGTTGTTTAGGTCAGTGTTTTGTGCACCTAGGATAACTTTGTTACCGCCTTCAGCGATTACGCGCTCAGCTAGATCGATGTAAAGAGCTGGTGGAGCTACTGCTACGTCTACACCTTCAACGCCTTCAAGCTCAGCGTTAATACCTGTTAGTAGCTCAGTTACCATTGCTTTGCTACCGTTTAGTTTCCAGTTACCCATCACTACAGGACGACGCATAGGAATATCTCCCTTATCTTTAATGTAAATAGTCTATTAATGTAAAAAATCTACGTAGGAATATAACAGAATAATGTGAACAGATCATGATTGGCGTCATGTCTTATTCGGCTTTCTTCATCTGGTCGGTGCTGCATTTGTTCTGTTATTTTTGTCAAAAGCAATCGATTGGTGATCGCGTAGACAGAATGATAGTCCATTCCTCGGAAATTGCCGCTTAGATTGGTATTACTACGGGTTAAAAGTTAGCCGTAATAAGAAAGGAATCAAAATGCCAAACTTAGTTTTAGAATATTCCAACTCGGTTGATGAGCGCGTGAATGTTCAAGGCCTATTAGAAGACTTACACAAAGTGACTTTAGACAGTGGTTTGTTTGAGCTGGCGTCAGTTAAGTCTCGTGCACTTCGTTGCCACAACTGGTTGGTCGGGGAAGAGGGCGATAGTGTGGATTTTATTCATATCAACTTTGATTTACTAACGGGAAGAAGCCCAAAACAGAAGCGGGAATTATCAAGAGCCCTAATGGTAGTACTGCAAGAACAAGCGAGCCATGTTCGCAGTTTGACGGTGAATGTTCGAGATATGGATATTGATTGCTTCCAGAAGGTGGTAAATTAGACACACTAGATTTACTAAGTGCGGCCAAGGAGTTGTCGCACTTTCAATATGTTGAGTGTTTCGATGTCGATTAAAGAATTACTGTTTTCTTTCCAAGGTCGTATAGGCCGTAAAACTTACTGGATGTGGAATATCATCTACTACATCATGATCTTGGGCTTCGGTGCGGGCATCAGTAAGTTGTTCCCTTCGTTTTCTTATATTCTTCTGCCTATCTTCCTGCTAATTCTTCTTATCCCAGACTTGGCGATCACCACTAAGCGCTGGCATGACCGTAATAAGTCGATTTACTGGTTGGCGTTAAACATCCCGTTGATCATTGGCCGAGTTGCAACGCCAATGACGAACCCAGCAGCACAAGACCCATCGACACCGCAAATGATGATTGCTTCTATTTCTCTGATATGTGGCCTGTGGATTTTGGTGGAGTGTGGTTTCTTGAAAGGTACGGCAGGTCAAAACAACTACGGCCCTGAGCCGAAGTAAGTAGAGCCCTCTGAGTTTTAAATAAGGTTCTAGGATTCTAGAGCCTTATTCCTATCCCTTAGTAAAAATCATCTCTATCTTTAAACGCTCTCAGCTCAACCACATCGGCTTTTTGAGTTGGTGCAGACTCCCCTTGTAATGCTTCTCTAAATTTCACCACCTGTTTCTGTAGCTCATTCATCAGTACGACATTGGTGTGGTTTGGGTTTTTGCAGTTGTGGATGACCCTATCTATGTGGCTTTGTTGCGCCCATAACCTTGGCTGCATTTGCTCTGAGGCACCTTCGATCATCTCTTTTGCCATATCATGACGAAACTGTTCAAAGGCTTCGGGGTCGCGTTCCGCCATTTTTACCATTTCATCGAATGAGGGCAAAGCTTGTGGTTTGTGGGGGCTTGGCATGGCTATCTCCAAATCCATTGGATGTTGCTCCTAACTAATAAAAGCTTAATCCATTCAGAAACGGAGATAGAAAGAATTACAACATCGTCTCATTAATAAGAGCGTATGTTCATAGTGAAGTGAAAGAGAGTCGAGATATTAGGCTTGAATGCGGTACACGCAGCGGCGTTGACCACTGATGATATGCTCAGCTCGCTCTATTTTTGTGTCACTGCCGAGAAGTGACTGGAAGACGTTGAGCTCAGATTGGCACAAGCTTGGGCAGCGAGTTGCGGCTTTGCAAATAGGGCAGTGGTTTTCGATGAGAATAAACCCATGCTCATATTTCTCTAATTCTGCCATGTAGCCTTCTTGCTCACGCAGAGTAACCAGTGTCTTTAGTTTGCTCTCTAGAGAGTCACACTGCTCAAGATGCTGTTGGTAGTTTTGTAAGGTGAGTTTCTCGCGCTCGGACGTGACTTTCTCTAATCCATCTTTACCGAAGATATGCTCTACGGCCTCAATAAATTGAATGGTCAGTTCACCGTGGCGATCGGCAAATTGCTCATGACCTTTTTGTGTCAGAGACCAATGGCGAGTTGGGCGACCAACTTTGACTTTTACATCATGAATCGACAGGACGCCGTCATCTTCCAAACCTTGCAGATGCTGGCGCGCACCCATGGTTGTCATACCCAGTTCAGAAGAGAGTTGTTTCGCGGTGACAGAGCCATCACGCTTAACGATTTGCAAAATCCTATCTACGGTCTTCATATACCCACCATTTATACGTCAGTACATATTATGCGCGATAGGGTTAGTAAAGAAAAGTGTTGACTTAGTTTGTGTGTGGATTTGTTGAATCCCAAACAAAAAGGGTTGGCACTTAGCCAACCCTTGGGAATCAATCTACGTCGAGGTTAAAGAATAATATCGCGCACTTCTGGATCTTTACGCTCTAGGTAGTGCGTAGACTTGATGCGGCGGATAGTACGACAACGACCGCGAATCAATAGGGTTTCTGTTGTCGCGATATTGCCTTGGCGAGAGATGCCTTCTAGCAGGTCACCTTTAGTAATCCCCGTTGCAGAGAAGACTACGTTGTCGCTGCGCGCCATGTCTTCCATCTTCAATACAACATTCGCTTTTACACCCATCTCTTCACAGCGTTGTAGCTCAGCTGAGCCATGGATGCGGTTTTCTTCCGTATCGCCTTTTACTTCGTGACGAGGAAGAAGACGACCATGCATGTCACCGTCTAGCGCACGAATCACTGCTGCAGATACTACGCCTTCTGGTGCGCCGCCTATGCAGTACATCATGTCTACTTCGCTATCTGGCATACAAGTTAGGATGGAAGCAGCTACGTCACCGTCTGGCACTGCGAATACGCGAACGCCCATGGCTTGCATCTCTGCGATCACTTTATCGTGACGAGGCTTCGCAAGCGTAATGACGACTAGCGTATCAAGAGGCTTGTTCAGCGCTTTTGCTACGTTTTCTAGGTTTTCTTTTAGTGGCTTACCTAGATCGATAACGCCTTTTGCACCTGGGCCAACAACCAGTTTTTCCATGTACATGTCTGGCGCTTTAAGGAAGCTGCCTTTTTCACCCGCTGCCAATACTGCTAGGGCGTTAGATTGACCCATTGCGGTCATGCGTGTGCCTTCGATTGGGTCTACCGCGATATCGACTTCATCGCCACCAATACCCACTTGCTCACCGATGTACAGCATTGGCGCATCATCGATTTCACCTTCACCAATAACGATTTCACCACTGATGTCTGTTTTGTTCAGCAGGGTGCGCATCACTTCAACTGCAGCGCCGTCCGCTGCGTTTTTGTCGCCACGGCCAAGCCATTTGTAACCAGCCAAAGCGGCACCTTCAGTAACACGGGAAAATGCCATTGCTAAATCGCGTTTCATGATGTCTCCAAGTAACAAGAGGGAAGAATAATTTGCGCGGCGATTTTATCACATCGTCAGTTAAACGTTTGCCTTTTTGCTGAGCTTTTACTTTAACTAAGTTGAATTTGATCAATACTTGGGTGAGTTTATGGGGTAGCGATGGGAAAATACATTGCTCAAAAATGCTTCGAGGATAAGAAAAGTCAGCGTTTAGTGAGATTGCGCTGATTTTTTAACCGAATGATGCAAAATATCGAATATAGTAAGTGTTTCTCATCGCTACGCTGAGTAGAATGAACCTCATAGGTAAGGTGCAAGCGAACGCTCGCGCATCGTCCCACGGAATAACAATAGGTAGGCCAAGATGTCTTTTGAAGTACTAGAACAACTAGAAGCGAAAATTCAAACTGCAGTTGACACAATCACTCTTCTTCAGATGGAAGTTGAAGAGCTGAAAGAAGACAAAGTGAAATTAGAAGCTGAAGCTAACGAAATGCGTTCTCAACGTGAAGAGCTTGAGCAAAAATCTCAGCAAGCTCAACAAGAGCATGCTCAGTGGCAAGAGCGCATCCGTGCACTACTTGGCAAGATGGACGAAGTGGAATAATCCACTTAAGTATCCAGAATCAAAAACACCCGCTTCGGCGGGTGTTTGCGTATTTGGCGATGTTTTTTTAGCGCTGGAGTTAGTCGCTACTCATGGAGTAAGGTTAGTTTAAACCTTCCTCACCGTCGTCGTCTTCTTCATCGAGCTCTAAGTCGACATTCAATGGCTCAGGAGAGAGAATGATGCCAGTGCTGTCTGCATAGATGTAATCTTCGGGTAGGAAGCTAACACCGCCGAAGTTAACCGGGACGTCGATTTCACCGATACCTTGGTTTGCTGCCCCTACAGGGATAGACGCGAGTGCTTGAATTCCAAGGTTCATGTCTTCTAGTTCGTCCACTTCACGGACGCACCCGTAAACCACAATCCCTTCCCATTCGTTTTCTTCTGCAAGCGTTGCGATTTCTGCATCGATTAAGGCTCTGCGTAGGGAACCGCCACCATCAATCAACAATACTCGTCCGATACCATCTTGTTCTAACGTTTCGCGGATCAGTGCGTTGTCTTCAAAGCACTTAACTGTCGTCACTTGCCCGGCAAACGACGCTCGGCCGCCAAAGTTACTGAACATTGGTTCAACTACATCTACCTGATCAAGATAGATATCACAGAGTGCTGAGGTATTGTATTCCATAGCGTACCTTTCTAAACAGAAACTGTTGTCTTTGAGTATATCTAGGCATTAAGTCAATGCAATGACAATCCTTTTTTAACTCATCAGAGTTTGAGCTACCACAATTGTTGCAAATAAAACGTTAGTCACCAGTGAGCATTTCACAACAACAGGCATCATAGGTGCGATTTGTGCTGGCTTCTCGGTATCCCAAACCGCTTTACCGTGATGAGCCACAACGTAAATGCTGATCAAGAAGGGCAGGCTGATCCACACTGGCTTGTCTTGAATAAGCAGGTAAGCCGCGAAAGCCAATAGGGCACCACCGAGTAAAATGAAGTGGTATTGCTTTGCTTTACGTTGGCCAAGTCGAACGGCCATGGTGCGCTTACCGCATTCGCTGTCGTTCTCGATGTCACGCATGTTGTTGATGTTCAGCACTGCCACGGCTAATAAACCACAGCCCAATGCAGGTAAGAACAATGTCGCATCCACATGACCGGTATGCAGGAAGTAGGTACCAGACACGCCAAGTAAACCAAAGAAGATGAAAACGGACAGGTCGCCTAAGCCGACGTAGCCGTATGGTTTGCTACCCATGGTGTAAGCAATTGCCGCGATAATGGCCAGAATGCCTAGGCCGATAAAGGTAATGATGCTTTCAAAAGAACTCAGTGCGTAAAACACCAGGGTTAAGCCAGCAATTGCCGTCAGAATGATGTTGAAGATGATCGCGACTTTCATTTGCTGTGCTGTGACCGCGCCAGACTGCATTGCGCGCTGAGGACCTAAGCGGTTGTCGTTGTCTGTGCCTTGCACTGCATCGCCGTAGTCGTTCGCAAGGTTCGACAAAATTTGCAGTAGGGTTGCCGTGACAAACGCCATAATAGCAATCGTCAGCGAGAAGTGTCCCGCAGAGTAGGCGAGTACGCTACCGGTCAAAATAGACACCAGTGCAAGGGGTAATGTTTTTGGGCGAGCGGCTTCAAGCCAGATCTGCAATGATTGTTTCATGGATATTTCGTGCTAGTAACCAATGTGCCCAGTATAAGCACAAAGCGCTCAATACGCTATTGACCTGAAGCAAGTCAATTAAGAGTCAAAGGGTTACGGAGAAGGAACACAGTTTCCATATTTGAGGCAATAAAAATGCGCTTTTTGGGGAAGGGTATGGCGCACGTTGTTAGTAGATCCTTAGTCTCGCTTGAGCTCGCTAGGATGACGAACTCTTTTGGTTTAGAGCTTGCTAAAGTAACTGTCATTCTGAACAGCGAGGAACGAGGTGATTCAGAATCTACTGTCCGTTTGTACTTTAGGTTGAAGTGAAAGACGAAGAGTTGGAGTGCGTTGCTACTCGATCCATAGTCTCGCTTGAGCTCGTTAGGATGACGAACTCTTTTGGTTTAGAACCTCTTAAAGTCACCGTTATTCTGAACGAAAAAGCCCAGAAGCATAGTTCTGGGCTTTTGGTATCTATACGTTATTAAAGAATAAAGCGGCTTAGATCTTCATCTTCAATCGTATCGCCTAGGCGGTCTTTCACGTAAGCTGCGTTGATGACGAACTTCTCACCGGCTTTTTCAGTCGCGTCGTAAGAAATCTCATCCATCAGACGCTCCATCACAGTGTGTAGACGACGCGCACCGATGTTCTCAGTGGTTTCGTTTACTGTCCATGCCGCTTCCGCGATTTGCGTGATGCCGTCTTCCGTGAACTCAACATCTACGCTCTCTGTTTTCATCAGTGCAATGTACTGTTCTGTCAGAGATGCTTTTGGCTCGGTTAGGATGCGTTTGAAATCGTTGCTGCTTAGCGCTTCAAGTTCTACGCGGATTGGTAGACGACCTTGTAGTTCTGGGATCAGATCAGAAGGTTTCGCTACTTGGAATGCGCCAGATGCCACAAACAAGATGTGGTCTGTTTTTACCATGCCGTGCTTCGTTGATACCGTGCTACCTTCGATTAGCGGCAGTAGGTCACGCTGAACACCTTCACGAGAAACATCAGGACCAGAGCTTTCACCGCGCTTACAAATCTTGTCGATTTCGTCGATGAATACGATGCCGTTGTTCTCTACGTTGAAGATTGCAGACTCTTTCAGCTCTTCTTGGTTAACCAGTTTCGCCGCTTCTTCTTCTGCCAACGCTTTCATTGCGTCTTTGATTTTCAGCTTACGTTTCTTCTTGGTGTCACCGGCTAGGTTTTGGAACATGCCTTGTAGCTGGTTGGTCATTTCTTCCATACCAGGAGGCGCCATGATCTCTACACCCATTTGCGGTGCAGCTACGTCGATGTCGATTTCTTTGTCATCTAGCTGACCTTCACGTAGTTTCTTGCGGAAGATTTGACGAGTGTTCGATGTGTCTTCTTTTTGCTCAGATTGGCCCCAAGCATCGCGAGCTGGTGGCAGTAGGGCATCAAGAATACGCTCTTCAGCTTGTTCTTCGGCGCGGAATTTTACTTTTTCCATCGCTTGTTGGTGAGTCATCTTCACTGCAACATCGGTAAGGTCGCGGATGATGGTTTCCACTTCTTTACCTACATAACCCACTTCCGTGAATTTAGTTGCTTCTACTTTAATGAATGGTGCATTTGCCAGTTTAGCAAGACGACGAGCGATTTCAGTTTTACCAACACCAGTAGGACCAATCATTAGAATGTTCTTTGGTGTTACTTCAACACGCAAGCTTTCTTCAAGCTGCATGCGGCGCCAGCGGTTACGTAATGCAATCGCAACCGAACGTTTTGCTTTGTCTTGACCAATAATGTGGCGGTTCAGTTCATGAACGATTTCGCGAGGAGTCATTTCAGACATATTCTTTCCTTACTTCGTTACGGTTGCTTTTAAGCCGTTGGCTTAGGAAGCTCTACTGTAGATTCTAGTTCTTCTACAGTGTGGTGATGGTTGGTGAATACACAGATGTCGCCAGCAATGTTCAGTGCTTTTTCCGAAATTTCACGCGCGTCTAGGTCTGTGTTTTCCAATAGGGCTGTTGCTGCAGCTTGTGCGTACGCGCCGCCAGAGCCAATCGCGATCAGGTCGTTTTCTGGCTGCACCACATCACCGTTACCCGTGATGATCAAAGAAGCGGTTTCGTCTGCTACTGCTAGTAAGGCTTCGAGTTTGCGAAGTGCGCGGTCGCTACGCCAATCTTTTGCTAGCTCCACCGCTGCCTTTGTTAAATGGCCTTGGTGCATTTGCAGCTTGCTTTCGAAGCGCTCGAATAAGGTGAAGGCATCTGCTGTACCGCCAGCGAAGCCTGCAAGGACTTGGTTGTTGTATAGGCGGCGAACTTTGCGCGCGTTGCCTTTCATTACGGTATTGCCTAGCGACACTTGGCCATCACCCGCGATGACGACTTTATTGTTTCGACGTACAGATACAATGGTAGTCACAGTCGACCTCTTAATTATTTCTCTTTGGATTTAATTAAGTATATGGGGCAAATGAATTGTGGATTCAAGGGGAAGTTGTTTTTCGATGATAGACAGAGTGTTTTGTCTTTCTGAACAAGAATGAGAGCGATGGCGTTGGGGGAGATAAGGTGTGCTGGTGACGTGTTATCTGTGTCACTCCCTACAGTGAAGCTAAACGAGTAGGGGATCTCGCTTTTCTGCCCTTTAGCTAAAAGAAAAGACCAATCGATCGCTCGGTTGGTCTCCGTATTTCATCGAACTGTGAGAATTATAGATTCTCTTTCCAAATAGCACATGGCTCGATCTTCGCGCGTTGCAGTTTGTGACGATCTTTTTCTGCATCTCGTTTGAACTTGTATGGACCAAGAACAACGCGATACCAAGAGCTGCCTTCTTTCTTAATGACTCGGCTCGTCATGCCTTGGAAGGCAATTGCTAGCTTACGCTCTTCGGCTTGGCTTTGCTTTTTGTAAGCGCCACACTGCATCACGTAAGGTACTTTGGATACTTGAATTTCTTTCGCAACGACTTCCACTTCACGCTGCGGTAAAGACTCCACGTACTCCCACTTTTCTTCTGGTGGAGGTGGGATGTCTTTCTTCGTTTTTGGTTTGCTGGTGGTGTTCGTTACGGGCTTTTCAACCACAACAGTTTGCTCAGGTTCTGGATCTGAGCTTAACAAATACAGTCCATAGCCAAAGCCGCCCACGAGCAAGATTGCCAGTAGACCACTACGCCAAGGTTTTTTTCTTGAAGGTTGTTTTTTTGTAGACTTTTTCGGAGCGCCGCGTCCGCGTCTTACATAATCTCTATTTGCCACGGTTACTTCAGGTCATCAAGGATTCTGGCAAATATGTTAATCCAGAACGCAATGAGAAAACACCCTATTCGAACATTCTTGTTAGCTACGTACAGGAAAGTAGGCATAAAAAAGCGATGCCGGAAGCATCGCTTTGATGTTTATTTGCGGATTAACGCAATGGCGGTGGCGCTGCGCTGCCACGAACAACCAACTTAGTCTCTAGTAAACGAGAGCCGGAATGAACGTCATGGCCTTTCAATAGTTCAAGCATCATTAACATTGCTTGACGGCCGATTTCATAACGAGGTTGGGAGATAGTCGTTAACGGTGGATCACAGTATTGTGCGAACTGAATGTCATCAAAGCCCACGATCGATAAATCTTGAGGAATACGTAAGCCTAGACGTTTCGCTTCTTGAATCGCACCAATTGCCATGGTGTCACAGTGGCAGAAGAGTGCGGTTGGCGGTTCCGGTAACTCAAGAAGTTTACGGACTGCTTGCACGCCACCTTCAAAAGAGAAGTCAGCGATTACGCTGTATTGCTCTTCTTTATTAATGCCTGCGCGACGAAGTGCTTGCTGGTAACCCTGTTGGCGGAACTGACAAAGTACCGCAGTGTCTGGACCAGAAATTTGAGCAATACGCTTATGGCCAAGTTGAGTCAGGTAATTTACAGCCTCGAACGCAGAAGTAAGGTTATCGATGTGCACCGTTGGCAGTTCAAGCTCTGGTGCGAACTCACACGCCATCACCATAGGTGGTAGGTTTTTCTGTTCCGGCTTGCTGACATCAAAAGGCAGATCGGTTCCGAGAAGCAGCATGCCATCAGCTTGTTTGGTGAAGACTAAGTTTACAAATGAGCTTTCACGCTTTTTCTGCTGACCGCTATCACCAAGTAAAACAAGATAACCGTGTTCCATTGCTGCGTCTTCAATGCCGCGAATAATCTCAGAGAAGTACGGGTCGCAAATGTCTGGGACGATAGTGACAATGGTCTTTGATTCATTTCTGCGTAAGTTACGAGCTAATGAATTCGGTGAATAACCAGCTTCTAGTACGGCATCTTCCACTCTCTTTCTTGTCGATGAAGAGACTTTTTCTGGATTCATCAATGCTCGCGATACCGTAGCAGTAGATACCCCTGCAAGCTGGGCAACATCCTTCATTGTCGCCATAGTTTTTACCCTCTTAAAATAATTGCCAAGATGACGTTCATCATTTTCCTAATTGAAGTCTATGTGGCTGATCCACTTTAGACTTTACTAATTTGAATAGTCTATTCATTTCTAAAGGGAAAGTTACGGTCTGTTTAACAAAAATTGCAATCCTAATGAGAACTCCATCACATTAAAAGGTAATTCATTACATAGTTAAACGTTTGCTAGCTGAGATCCTGTGGTTCTATGTCTAAATTCCAGCGGACTTTCTTGGCATTTGGCAACAACTCAATAGCAGGTTTGGCACTGGTTAATAACTTTTGCATCAATGAGCGATGTTGAGTTTGCAGTAAAAGCTGCCAACGATACTTACCGGCACGTTTAGCCAAAGGTGATGGTGTTGGGCCTAACACCATGCAAGAGTCATCGAATAGCGGATGTGATTCCAGAGTAAAACGAACCTGACGTAAAAAGTCTTCAACTACTTCGCTTTGGTTGGCTTCTGCCTTAAACAGCGTTAAGAAACTATAGGGTGGAAGCTGAGCCAGTTTGCGCTCTTCCAACGCTGTCATAGCAAAGTGACGATAGTCTTTCTGAAGCAGGGCTTGCAGTAAGCTGTGTTCAGGATGGTGAGTTTGAAGAATCACTTCACCGGGTTTGCTTGCGCGGCCTGCACGGCCCGCAACTTGAATAAATAGCTGAGCGAGCCTTTCGGAGGCGCGGAAGTCGCTACTATATAGAGAGCCATCGACATCCAATAGTGCAACAAGGGTGACATTAGGGAAGTGGTGGCCTTTCGCCAGCATCTGGGTCCCTATCAGAATTTGGTATTCACCTTTACGAATGGACTCGAGCGCATCTTCCAAGCTGCCTTTACGGCGAGTGCTGTCTCTATCAATACGAATTGCTTTGTATTCAGGGAACAGATCTGCCAATTGCAGTTCAAGCTGTTCAGTACCTACGCCAACCGTCACTAGCTGAGTAGAACCGCAGCCCTGACATTGATGAATTACCGGTTGTTGTGAGCCACAGTGATGGCAGCGAATCTCATTGCTGTATTGATGGAACGTATAATAAGCATCGCAACGTTTACATTCCGCAATCCAACCACATTCATGGCACATTAAGGCCGGGGAAAAGCCGCGACGGTTTAGGAACAACATTACTTGGTTGCCAGCTTTAAGGTGTTTACGCATTTCAGCAATTAAAGGTGCGGACAAGCCACTGTCTAAATAAAGCCCTTTAACATCGAGTACTTTGTTGGTGGTAGGTACCGCAGAGCCAGCACGCTGAGTCAATGTTAAGTGGTGGTATTTGCCCGATAGCGCATTATGCAGCGTTTCTAAAGCAGGGGTCGCTGAGCCAAGAACAATAGGCACTTGCTCTTTGTGCGCACGCATGACCGCGACATCACGAGCATGGTAACGCAGGCTATCTTGTTGTTTATAAGACGAGTCATGTTCTTCATCAACAATGATAATGCCAAGATCAGCAAAAGGCGTCAGTAGGGCAGAGCGCGTACCAATAATGATGCCGGCGGCTTTGTCTCGCGCAGAAAGCCAAGCGTTGAGTCGCTCGGTATCATTTAACCCAGAGTGAATGACATCCACAGGCACATTGAAGCGACGCTTGAAGCGGTTAATGGTTTGGGGCGTCAGGCCTATCTCAGGGACGAGCACCAAAGCTTGCTTACCTTGTTCAAGTACTGGCTTAATGAGGTTAAGGTAAACTTCGGTTTTACCGGAACCTGTAACGCCCTCTAATAAATAGCAGGCAAAGCCGGTTTGGCTGTTTACACTAGCAATCGCCAGAGCTTGTTCGTGGTTGAGCTTTGGTTTTTCAACATCAAACTCAACTTGTTGGCCCCATTTAGTGATCGTCGGCTTTTTCTCTATGCGTTCAACCCAGCCTTTCTCTTCCAAAGACTTAAGTACCGCAGAGCCTATCTCCTGATCAATAAACTCTTGGTGTGGGACGGCACCGTTGACCAACATCTGCAAAGCGCGTTGTTGTTTGACCGCCCGCCCAAGTCCCTGCATTAACTTGTCTTTGCCCGATGCGGTGATTTGCCACTCTTGTAATGTGGCGAAATCCGCGGGCTTACCCTTTCGCAGAGCGGCTGGCATAGCATTGTGCAAAGTGTCCCCAAGAGGGTACTGATAAAATTGGCTACACCACATTAATAAAGAATAAAGTTTCTCTGGCCAAACAGGTTGGGCATCCAAGACGGCTTTAATTGGTTTTAGTTGTTCTTTAGGAAAGTCTGAATGATTAACCATCGCTGTGACAACGCCAACCAAGGTTTGTCGGCCGAAAGGAACAGAAACACGCCCTCCAATCACCGGAAACAGGTGCCCAGGAATGACATAGTCAAACTGCTTGTCTAGAGGGACCGGTAGTGCCACTCGGGCGATGGATGGACGCATAGAATCTTTACTATATAAAAGAGGGAAGAGAGGTATAGTCTATTAAAACGCAGTGAAAAATTCGAGCGCTGCGCATTTTTGGGGAAGTGATTACTCTCAGTACTAAAGTACTGGTGAAAAAAGTGGCGAAAAAGTTGCCAAATGTGTTGATCCCAGCTTAGCGATTCATTAGTATACTGCGCCTTGAGATATGGCTTCGGCAAATGGTCGATGCGGTATCGCATTTTATTATTAATTACGTGTGGTGTGCGGCTTAGATTCGTATAGCGACACGGCCTACAATTGAGGTTATCCCATGAAAGCTGGTATCCACCCAGAATACAAAGCAGTAACTGCTACTTGTTCTTGCGGCAACTCTTTCGAGTTCAACTCTACTCTAGGTAAAGATTCTATCCACCTAGACGTATGTGACAAGTGTCACCCATTCTACACTGGTAAGCAACGTATCGTTGATACAGGCGGCCGTGTTGATCGCTTCAACAAGCGTTTCGGTGCACTATCAAGCGGTAAGAAATAATAGCAGACGCTATTACGATTACAGTTTAAAAAAGGACGCTTCGGCGTCCTTTTTGTTTATGGCTCAATGAAGAATTTGAATGGTTAATTTTTGTTCGATTATTTTTCATCCAGGTATTGCATCCTAAAGTGTGATCTGTATAATGCAGCGCACTGGTTAAGCCAGTTGTGAACCAATGAGCAGTGAGGAGCGAGTAAATCTTCGGATTTGCGAGGTAATGTAGACTCAGCTTATGTTCGCGGTTAATACAATTAGCTATCTTTTCTTCGGAAAAACTATCCCCAGAGGTGACTCTGGCATATAGGGATAGTTAATCGAAAATTAACTGACAATGTGTCCTAATCTTGGACGCTACGGTTTCACATAAATCAATCGGCATTCTCTCGTCTTGACGAGTCTGAGTGGCGATATTGTTTGTGTAATTTTTAATATTGGAGCTCTGTCTCATGCAGAACCAACGTATCCGTATCCGCCTAAAAGCTTTCGATTACAAACTAATCGATGCTTCTACAGCGGAAATCGTTGAAACAGCTAAGCGCACTGGCGCACAGGTTCGTGGTCCAATCCCACTACCTACTCGTAAAGAGCGTTTCACAGTTCTTATCTCTCCACACGTTAACAAGAAAGCACGTGACCAGTACGAAATTCGTACTCACAAGCGTCTAATCGACATCGTTGAGCCAACAGACAAAACTGTTGATGCTCTAATGCGTCTAGACCTTGCTGCGGGCGTTGACGTTCAAATTAGCCTAGGTTAAGGGAGATTAGAAGAATGATTGGTCTAATCGGTCGTAAAGTGGGCATGACCCGCGTATTTACTGAAGACGGCGTTTCTATCCCAGTAACAGTTGTTGAAGTTGAAGCAAACCGTGTATCTCAAGTTAAAACTCTTGAGACAGATGGCTACGCTGCAATCCAGGTAACTGCTGGTTCTAAGAAAGCTAACCGCGTAAACAAAGCTGAAGCAGGTCACTTTGCTAAAGCTGGCGTTGAAGCTGGTCGTGGTCTTTGGGAATTCCGTTTGGAAAACGGTGAAGAGTTTGCAGTTGGCGCTGAGCTAACAGTTGAACTATTCAACGAAACTAAGAAAGTAGACGTTACTGGTACATCTAAAGGTAAAGGTTTCCAAGGCGCTGTTAAGCGTTGGAACTTCCGTACTCAAGATATGACTCACGGTAACTCATTGTCTCACCGTGCACCGGGTTCAATTGGCCAATGTCAAACTCCAGGTCGCGTATTTAAAGGCAAGAAAATGGCAGGTCACATGGGTGCTGAGCGTGTAACGACTCAAAACCTAGAGATCGTACGTGTTGACGCTGAGCGCAATCTGCTTCTTATCAAAGGTGCAGTACCAGGCTCAACAGGTGGCAACGTGATCGTTAAACCAGCTGTTAAAGCATAACGTCTCAGGAGTAAGTAATGGAACTAATGGTTAAAGGTGCTGATGCACTAACTGTTTCCGAAACTACTTTCGGACGTGAGTTTAACGAAGCTCTTGTACACCAAGTAGTTGTTGCATTTGCAGCAGGTGCTCGTCAAGGTACTCGTGCTCAAAAAACACGTTCAGAAGTTTCTGGCGGTGGCGCTAAGCCATGGCGTCAAAAAGGTACTGGCCGTGCGCGTGCTGGTACAATCCGTAGCCCAATCTGGCGTACAGGTGGTGTTACTTTTGCTGCGAAACCACAAGATCACAGCCAAAAAGTAAACAAAAAAATGTACCGCGGTGCTATGAAGAGCATTCTTTCTGAGCTAGTTCGTCAAGAGCGTCTAATCGTTGTTGATAACTTCTCAGTTGAAGCGCCAAAGACTAAAGAGCTAGTTGCTAAGCTTAAAGAGCTTGAGCTAACTGACGCTCTAATCGTGACTAGCGAAGTAGATGAGAATCTATTCCTAGCTGCTCGTAACCTATACAAAGTTGACGCACGTGACGTTGCTGGTATCGATCCAGTTTCACTAATCGCGTTCGACAAAGTTGTAATGACTGCAGAAGCAGTTAAGCAAGTTGAGGAGATGCTAGCATGATCACTGAAGAGCGTATCCTAAAAGTTCTACGTGCTCCGCACATCTCTGAAAAAGCAACTATGGCAGCTGAGAAAGCGAACACTATCGTTTTCAAAGTAGCTAAAGATGCAACTAAAAAAGAGATCAAAGCAGCTGTAGAAAAGCTTTTTGAAGTTGAAGTTAAGTCTGTAAATACTCTTATCACTAAGGGTAAGACCAAACGTCAAGGTCTACGCCAAGGTCGCCGCAGCGACGTTAAGAAAGCGTACGTTACTTTGAAAGAAGGTCAAGATCTTGACTTCGTTGGCGGCGCGGAATAACAGGAGTAGTTAAGAATGGCTATTGTTAAATGTAAGCCGACTTCCCCTGGTCGTCGTCACGTTGTTAAAGTTGTTAACGCTGACCTACACAAGGGCAAGCCATACGCACCTCTTCTAGAGAAAAACTCTAAGAACGGTGGTCGTAATAACAACGGTCGTATCACAGTACGTCACATCGGCGGTGGTCACAAGCACCACTACCGTGTAGTTGACTTCAAACGTACTAAAGATGGCATTCCAGCGAAAGTTGAGCGTCTAGAATACGATCCAAACCGTAGCGCAAACATTGCTCTAGTTCTTTACAAAGACGGTGAGCGTCGCTACATCCTAGCACCTAAAGGTGTTAACGCGGGTGATGTTATCCAATCTGGTGTTGATGCACCGATTAAAGCGGGTAACACTCTACCAATGCGTAACATCCCAGTAGGTTCAACTGTACACAACGTTGAACTAAAACCTGGTAAAGGTGGTCAGCTAGCTCGTTCGGCTGGTGCTTACGCTCAAATCGTTGCTCGCGACGGTGCGTACGTAACTATCCGTCTACGTTCTGGCGAAATGCGCAAAGTTCTTTCTGAAGGCCGTGCAACAATCGGTGAAGTTGGTAACTCTGAGCACATGCTACGTGAACTTGGTAAAGCTGGTGCTTCACGCTGGCGCGGCGTACGTCCAACCGTACGTGGTGTAGTAATGAACCCGGTTGACCACCCACACGGTGGTGGTGAAGGTCGTACTTCTGGTGGCCGTCACCCAGTATCTCCTTGGGGTATGCCTACTAAAGGCTTCAAGACTCGTAAGAACAAACGCACTGACAAGTACATCGTACGTCGTCGTAACAAGTAATCTATATAAAGAGGAATCGCCATGCCACGTTCTCTCAAGAAAGGTCCTTTTATTGACCTACACTTGCTGAAGAAGGTAGAGAAAGCGGTGGAAAGCGGAGACAAAAAGCCTATTAAGACTTGGTCCCGTCGTTCAATGATCATCCCTACGATGATCGGTTTGACCATCGCTGTCCATAATGGTCGTCAGCACGTACCAGTTTTCGTTACCGAAGAAATGATCGGTCACAAACTAGGTGAATTCGCACCAACACGTACTTACCGCGGTCACGCTGCGGATAAGAAAGCTAAGAAGCGTTAAGGAGTAAATAATGGAAGCTATTGCTAAACATAACTTTGCTCGCATTTCGCCTCAGAAAGCTCGCTTAGTTGCGGATCTAATTCGTGGTAAATCTGTTGACCAAGCTCTAGAAATTCTAACGTTCAGCAACAAAAAAGCTGCTGCTCTAGTTAAGAAAGTTCTAGAGTCTGCTATCGCTAACGCGGAGCACAACGAAGGTGCAGATATTGACGATCTGAATGTCGCAAAAATCTTTGTAGATGAAGGCCCAACCATGAAGCGTATTATGCCTCGTGCTAAAGGTCGTGCGGATCGTATCTTGAAGCGTTCAAGCCACATCACTGTTGTTGTAGCAGATCGCTAGAGACTAGGAGAGTAAGCAATGGGTCAAAAAGTACATCCTAATGGTATTCGTCTTGGCATCGTTAAGCCTTGGAATGCTACATGGTTTGCTAACACCAAAGATTTCGCTGACAACCTAGACGGCGACTTCAAGGTACGTCAGTTCCTAACTAAGGAACTACAAAAAGCATCTCTTTCACGTATCGTTATCGAGCGTCCTGCTAAGAGCATCCGTGTGACTATTCACACTGCTCGTCCAGGCGTTGTAATCGGTAAGAAAGGTGAAGACGTTGAGAAACTACGTGCAGCTGTAGCTAAAATTGCAGGTGTACCAGCTCAAATTAACATCGCTGAAGTACGCAAGCCTGAGCTTGATGCACAGCTTGTTGGTGACAGCATCGCGTCTCAACTAGAGCGTCGTGTTATGTTCCGTCGTGCTATGAAGCGCGCGGTACAAAACGCAATGCGTCTAGGTGCTAAAGGCATCAAAGTGGAAGTAAGCGGTCGTCTAGGCGGCGCTGAAATCGCACGTTCTGAGTGGTACCGTGAAGGTCGTGTACCTCTACACACTCTACGTGCAGACATTGATTACGCAACTTCTTCGGCTCACACTCAATACGGTGTGATCGGCATTAAAACTTGGATCTTCAAAGGTGAGATCCTAGGTGGTATGCCAGCAGCTAACGCTGTAGAGCCTAAAGGCGACAAGCCTAAGAAGCAGCGTAAAGGCCGTAAGTAAGGAGTCGACAGATGCTACAACCTAAACGTACTAAGTTCCGTAAGGTTCAGACAGGTCGTAACCGTGGTCTAGCTAAAGGTACTGATGTAAGCTTCGGCGAATTCGGTCTTAAAGCTGTTGGCCGTGGTCGTCTAACTGCTCGTCAAATTGAAGCGGCACGTCGTGCAATGACACGTCACGTTAAGCGTCAAGGTAAAATCTGGATCCGTGTGTTCCCAGACAAACCAATCACAGAAAAACCACTTGAAGTTCGTCAAGGTAAGGGTAAAGGTAACGTTGAGTACTGGGTAGCCCAAATCCAACCTGGTAAGGTTATGTACGAAATGGGTGGTGTACCTGAAGAATTGGCTCGTGAAGCGTTCCGCCTAGCGGCTCGTAAACTGCCATTCAAAACTACATTTGTAACTAAGCAGGTGATGTGATGAAAGCACAAGATCTACGCGAGAAAAGCGTTGAAGAGCTTAACGCTGAGCTATTGAATTTGCTACGCGAACAGTTCAACTTGCGCATGCAAGCTGCAACTGGTCAGCTACAGCAAACTCATACTCTGAAAGCTGTACGCCGTGATATCGCACGTGTGAAAACTGTTTTGACTGAGAAGGCAGGCGCATAATGAGCGAAGTAAAACGTACTCAACAAGGTCGTGTTGTTAGCGACAAGATGGACAAGTCTATCGTAGTTGCTATCGAGCGCATGGTTAAACACCCAATTTACGGTAAATTCGTAAAGCGCACGACTAAAGTACACGCACATGACGAGAACAACGAGTGTGGCCTAGGCGACACAGTTGAAATCGCTGAGTGTCGTCCACTGTCTAAGACTAAGTCTTGGACACTGGTAAAAGTCCTAGAAAAAGCGAAGATCTAATCTTCTTTATTCTATGATTAAAAACGGCTCCAAAAATAATTTTTGGAGCCGTTTATTTTTTGACTACCCAATCTGAAAAAAGGGTGGTACAATTCGCGTCCCTTTTAAAGAGGCAGCCCGACCCGAGAGGGTCTAGTTTTTTTATTATTTAGCGGAGCACTAACATGATCCAAATGCAAAGTATGCTGGACGCAGCTGATAACTCAGGCGCACGCAGCGTAATGTGTATTAAGGTTCTGGGTGGCTCTCACCGCCGTTATGCACATATCGGTGACGTTATCA
Organism: Vibrio sp. K4; assembly: GCF_051122595.1. Lineage (NCBI taxonomy): Bacteria > Pseudomonadati > Pseudomonadota > Gammaproteobacteria > Vibrionales > Vibrionaceae > Vibrio > Vibrio sp. K4. The sequence continues at coordinate 3,065,554 of NZ_CP178577.1, read as the reverse complement.
AAGTTACTGTTAAGGAAGCAATTCCTCGCGGTAAAGTTAAAAAAGGTGACGTTCTGAAGGCGGTGGTAGTGCGCACCCGTAAAGGCGTACGTCGTCCTGACGGTTCTGTCATTCGCTTCGACCGAAATGCTTGTGTATTGTTGAACGACAACACTGAGCAACCAATCGGTACACGTATCTTTGGTCCTGTGACACGCGAACTTCGTGGCGATAAGTTCATGAAGATCGTTTCACTGGCTCCAGAAGTTCTGTAAGGAGCACGTAGAAATGGCAGCTAAAATCCGTCGTAATGACGAAGTAATCGTTCTTGCTGGTAAAGACAAAGGCAAGAAAGGTAAAGTAACTAAGGTCCTAGCAACTGGTAAAGTTATCGTTGAAGGTATCAACCTTGTTAAGAAACACCAGAAACCTGTTCCTGCACTAGGTATCCAAGGCGGTATCGTAGAGCAAGAAGCAGCTATCGATGTTTCTAACGTGGCGATCTTTAACGCAGCTACTGGTAAAGCTGACCGTATCGGTTTCCGTTTTGAAGATGGTAAGAAAGTTCGTTTCTTTAAGTCTAACAACGAAATCGTTTCTAACTAATAGAAGTAATTTGGAGTTCTACTATGGCGAAACTGCATGATTACTACAAGTCGTCTGTAGTCGCTGAACTGACCAAACAGTTTAGCTACACAAGCGTCATGCAAGTCCCTAGAATCGAGAAAATCACCCTAAACATGGGTGTTGGTGAAGCAATCAACGATAAGAAACTGCTAGAAAACGCAGCTGCTGATATGGCAACGATCTCTGGTCAAAAGCCACTTATCACTAAAGCTCGTAAATCTGTTGCAGGTTTCAAAATCCGTGAAGGCTACCCTATCGGTTGTAAAGTAACCTTGCGTGGCGAACGTATGTGGGATTTTCTTGAGCGTTTGATTAACATCGCTCTTCCACGAGTACGTGACTTCCGTGGTGTTAGCGCTAAGTCTTTTGACGGTCGCGGTAACTACAGCATGGGCGTTCGCGAGCAAATCATCTTCCCGGAAATCGACTTTGATAAAGTTGATCGAGTACGCGGTCTAGACATCACTATTACGACGTCTGCTGGTACTGATGAGGAAGGCCGTGCTCTGCTGGCTGCCTTTAACTTCCCATTCCGTAAGTAAGGTGAAGGGTTACTGTTATGGCTAAAAATTCAATGAAAGCACGTGAAGCAAAGCGTGCGAAGCTAGTAGCTAAGTTCGCTGAAAAGCGTGCAGCGCTAAAAGCTATCATCAGCGATGTAAACGCATCTGAAGAAGATCGTTGGAATGCGGTTCTTACACTGCAATCTCTTCCACGTGATTCAAGTGCATCACGTCAGCGCAACCGTTGTAACCAAACTGGTCGTCCACACGGTTACCTACGTAAGTTCGGTCTAAGCCGTATTAAGGTTCGTGAAGCTTGCATGAAAGGCGAGATTCCGGGTCTTCGTAAGGCTAGCTGGTAATTGCCACTTAATCATTTGGAGTAAATCATATGAGCATGCAAGATCCGATTTCGGATATGCTGACCCGTGTTCGTAACGGTCAGGCAGCAAACAAAGTTGCTGTTAAAATGCCTTCTTCAAAGCTTAAAGTTGCAATTGCTGCACTACTAAAAGCTGAAGGTTACATCGTTGACTTCGCTGTTGAAGGCGAAGCAAAACCTGAGCTAGAAGTTACACTTAAGTACTTCCAAGCTAAACCAGTAATCGAGCAACTTAAACGTGTTTCTCGTCCAGGTCTACGCGTTTACAAGAAGAAAGATGATCTTCCTTCTGTAATGGGTGGTCTTGGTATTGCTATCGTTTCTACTTCCAAGGGTCTTATGTCAGACCGCGCTGCACGTAAAGCAGGTCTTGGTGGTGAAATCATCTGCTACGTAGCTTAATAGGAGTAGAATATGTCTCGTGTTGCTAAAGCACCTGTCGCTATTCCAGCTGGCGTAGAGGTGAAACTAAACGGCCAAGAAATCACTGTAAAAGGTGCTAAGGGCGAACTATCACGCGTTCTTAACAGCGCTGTGGTTATCGCTCAGGAAGAAAACAACCTAACCTTCGGTCCTAAAGAAGGTGCTGCTAACGCATGGGCACAAGCTGGTACAGCTCGCGCTCTAGTTAACAACATGGTTGTTGGTGTTACTGAAGGCTTTACTAAGAAGCTAACTCTTAAAGGTGTTGGTTACCGTGCTGCTATCAAAGGCAACGCTGTAGGTCTAACACTAGGCTTCTCTCACCCAGTTGAGCACGAGTTGCCAGCGGGTATTAAAGCTGAATGTCCAAGCCAAACTGAAATCATCATCACTGGTTGTGATAAGCAACTAGTTGGTCAAGTTGCGGCTGACATTCGTTCTTACCGTCAACCTGAGCCTTACAAAGGTAAAGGTGTTCGTTACGCAGATGAAAATGTGCGTACTAAAGAAGCTAAGAAGAAGTAAGGTAACACTATGGATAAGAAAGCATCTCGCATCCGTCGTGCTACACGCGCACGTCGTAAGATTGCAGAACTGGGTGCGACTCGCCTAGTTGTACACCGTACTCCTCGTCACGTGTACGCACAGGTTATCGCGGCTAATGGCTCTGAGGTTATCGCAGCAGCTTCTACTGTAGAAAAAGCGATCCGTGAGCAAGTGAAATACACTGGTAACGTTGATGCAGCTAAAGCAGTAGGTAAAGCTGTTGCTGAGCGCGCTCTTGAAAAAGGCGTAACTGCAGTTGCATTTGATCGTTCTGGTTTCCAATACCACGGTCGAGTAGCGGCGCTAGCAGAATCTGCTCGCGAAGCTGGTCTGAAATTCTAAGGTAGGGTTGGAAGATGGCTAAAGAACAACAAGTTCAAGCGAATGATTTGCAAGAAAAGCTAATCGCAGTTAACCGTGTTTCTAAAACGGTTAAAGGCGGTCGAATCATGAGCTTCACTGCACTAACAGTAGTTGGTGACGGTAACGGTCGTGTAGGTTTCGGTTACGGCAAAGCTCGTGAAGTACCTGCAGCGATTCAAAAAGCAATGGAAAAAGCGCGTCGTAACATGACTACTATCGCGCTAAACGAAGGCACTCTTCACCACCCAGTGAAAGGTCGCCATTCGGGCTCTAAAGTTTACATGCAGCCTGCTGCAGAAGGTACTGGTGTTATCGCAGGTGGTGCGATGCGTGCAGTACTAGAAGTTGCTGGCGTACACAACGTACTATCTAAAGCATACGGTTCTACGAACCCTATCAACATCGTTCGTGCAACGATCGATGCACTAGGTAGCATGAAGTCGCCAGAAATGGTTGCTGCTAAACGTGGTCTAACTGTTGAAGCTATTTCGGAGTAAGAACACCATGGCAACTATTAAAGTAACTCAAACTAAAAGCTCAATTGGCCGCCTACCAAAGCACAAAGCTACTTTGCGTGGTCTAGGTCTTCGTAAAATCAACCACACAGTAGAACTTGAAGATACTCCGTGCGTACGCGGTATGATCAACAAGGTTTACTACATGGTTAAAGTTGAGGAGTAATCAGAAATGCGTTTGAATACTCTTGCACCGGCTGCTGGCTCTAAGCATGCTCCTAAGCGTGTAGGTCGTGGTATCGGTTCTGGCCTAGGTAAAACTGGTGGCCGTGGTCACAAAGGTCAAAAATCACGTTCTGGCGGTAAAGTTCGTCCAGGTTTCGAAGGCGGTCAGATGCCTCTGAAACAACGTCTACCAAAATTCGGTTTCACTTCTCGTAAGAGCCTAGTGTCTGCTGAAGTTCGTCTAGGTGAACTAGCGAAAGTTTCTGGTGACGTGGTTGATCTAAACAGCCTTAAAGCTGCTAACATCATCACTAAGAACATCGAATTCGTAAAAGTTGTTCTATCTGGTGAAATCGATAAAGCAGTGACTGTTAAAGGTCTACGTGTGACTAAAGGCGCTAAAGCTGCAATCGAAGCTGCAGGCGGTAAAATCGAGGAATAATCTCGAGGAACGAGGTACAGATGGCTAAGAAACCAGGACAAGATTTTCGTAGTGCTCAGAGCGGCTTAAGTGAACTAAAGTCGCGCTTGTTATTCGTAATTGGTGCACTTTTAGTATTCCGAGCCGGCTCATTTGTGCCGATTCCTGGTATTGACGCTGCTGTACTTGCCGATTTGTTCGAACAGCAAAAAGGTACCATCGTTGAAATGTTTAACATGTTCTCCGGTGGTGCTCTTGAGCGTGCATCTATATTAGCATTGGGCATCATGCCGTATATTTCGGCATCTATTGTTGTCCAATTGCTAACTGTAGTTCATCCAGCGTTAGCGGAACTCAAGAAAGAGGGTGAAGCAGGCCGTCGTAAGATCAGCCAATATACACGCTACGGCACGCTTGTACTTGCAACATTCCAAGCTATTGGTATTGCAACTGGCTTACCAAACATGGTCGACAATCTGGTTGTAATGAACCAAACCATGTTTACGCTAATTGCTACCGTAAGTTTAGTAACCGGTACCATGTTCCTAATGTGGTTAGGTGAACAAATTACAGAGCGAGGAATCGGTAATGGTATTTCCATTCTGATTTTTGCAGGTATTGTTGCTGGATTGCCTTCTGCAATCGGTCAAACAATCGAGCAAGCGCGTCAAGGTGAATTGCATGTACTTCTTCTACTGTTAATCGCGGTATTAGCTTTCGCAGTAATTTACTTCGTTGTTTTCATGGAACGTGGTCAACGCCGAATCGTCGTTAACTACGCTAAGCGTCAACAAGGTCGTAAAGTATTTGCTGCACAAAGCTCGCATCTGCCACTTAAAATTAATATGGCAGGTGTTATTCCAGCGATTTTTGCATCAAGTATTATCCTGTTCCCAGGAACACTGGCTCAGTGGTTTGGTCAGAACGGTGAGAGCAGCGCGTTCGGTTGGTTAACTGACGTGTCTTTGGCTCTTAGCCCAGGTCAGCCTCTGTATGTAATGCTTTATGCAGCAGCGATTATCTTCTTCTGTTTCTTTTACACGGCGTTGGTTTTCAACCCGCGTGAAACAGCGGATAACTTGAAGAAGTCCGGTGCATTCGTACCCGGTATCCGCCCAGGTGAGCAGACAGCGAAGTACATCGATAAAGTAATGACACGTTTAACCCTAGCGGGCGCACTGTACATTACCTTTATCTGTCTGATTCCCGAGTTCATGATGGTCGCGTGGAACGTACGTTTCTACTTCGGCGGTACATCACTACTTATCGTAGTTGTTGTTATCATGGACTTTATGGCACAGGTACAGACTCATCTGATGTCTCAACAGTATGATTCTGTGTTGAAGAAAGCGAATCTGAAAGGCTACGGTCGTTAATACGGCGGTAGACTCAGTTTCAATTACGGAGTTTAGCAATGAAAGTTCGTGCTTCCGTTAAAAAAATCTGCCGTAACTGTAAAGTAATCAAGCGTAACGGTGTCGTTCGCGTGATTTGCAGTGAGCCAAAGCACAAACAGCGCCAAGGCTAATTAGCAGAAATTTTTACTTGAAAACGAAGGTTAGGTCGAGTATATTCCTCGGCCTACCTTTTGCGTGCAAAAGAAGTAGTACTCCGCAGCGTATCCATAACGGGCTTTGCTGCGGCTAATTCTTTTATAGAAACACTTAGGAGTGAATAATGGCCCGTATAGCAGGCATTAACATTCCTGATCAAAAACATGCTGTGATTGCACTTACGTCAATCTACGGCATCGGTAAAACTCGCTCTCAAGCTATCCTAGCTGAAGTGGGTATTGCTGAAGATGTTAAGATCAGTGAACTAACTGAAGAGCAGATCGATCAACTGCGTGATGGTGTAGCTAAGTACACTGTAGAAGGTGATCTACGTCGTGAAGTATCTATGAACATCAAGCGTCTTATGGACCTTGGCTGTTACCGTGGTCTTCGTCATCGTCGCAGTCTACCACTACGTGGACAGCGTACTAAAACCAATGCTCGCACCCGTAAGGGTCCGCGTAAGCCGATCAAGAAATAATCGGGAAGGTAGAGTACAATGGCTAAACAACCAACTCGCGCTCGTAAGCGCGTACGCAAGCAAGTTGCAGATGGCGTTGCGCACATCCATGCTTCTTTCAATAACACAATCGTAACCATTACTGACCGTCAAGGTAATGCTCTAGCTTGGGCTACTGCAGGTGGTTCTGGTTTCCGTGGTTCTCGTAAGTCTACTCCGTTCGCTGCACAGGTTGCTGCTGAGCGTTGTGCTGAAATGGCTAAAGAATACGGTCTAAAGAACTTGGAAGTTATGGTTAAGGGTCCAGGTCCAGGTCGTGAATCTACTGTTCGCGCACTGAACGCTGCTGGTTTCCGCATCACAAACATCGTTGATGCTACACCAATCCCTCATAACGGTTGTCGTCCACCTAAGAAACGTCGCGTATAACGTTTTTTAGATTACTGGAGAAAGATCATGGCAAGATATTTGGGTCCTAAGCTGAAGCTTAGCCGTCGTGAAGGCACTGACTTATTCCTTAAGTCTGGTGTTCGCGCGATCGATACCAAGTGTAAAATTGATAACGCACCAGGTGTACACGGCGCTCGTCGCGGTCGTCTATCTGAGTATGGCGTTCAGCTTCGTGAGAAGCAAAAAGTTCGTCGTATGTACGGCGTTCTAGAAAAACAATTCCGTAACTACTACAAAGAAGCTGCACGTCTTAAAGGCAACACAGGTGAGAACCTGCTTCAGCTTCTTGAAGGTCGTCTTGATAACGTAGTTTACCGCATGGGCTTTGGCGCAACTCGCGCAGAAGCACGTCAGCTAGTTAGCCACAAAGCTATCCTAGTTAACGGTAAAGTTGTAAACGTTCCTTCTTTCAAAGTAGCGGCTAATGACGTTGTTTCTATCCGCGAGAAAGCTAAACAGCAAGCTCGTATCAAAGCAGCTCTAGAAGTTGCTGAACAACGTGAAAAACCAACTTGGATTGAAGTAGATGGTGGCAAGATGGAAGGTACATTCAAGCGTATGCCTGAGCGTTCTGATCTATCAGCTGACATCAACGAACAATTGATCGTCGAGCTTTACTCTAAGTAAGGTTTAAACTAAAGAGAGGACACAATGCAGGGTTCTGTAACAGAATTTCTTAAGCCACGTCTAGTTGACATCGAACAAATCAGCTCGACTCACGCAAAAGTAACTCTTGAGCCATTAGAGCGTGGCTTTGGTCATACTCTGGGTAATGCACTTCGCCGCATCCTTCTATCTTCTATGCCAGGTTGTGCTGTAACAGAAGTAGAAATTGAAGGCGTACTTCATGAGTACAGCACGAAAGAAGGCGTTCAAGAAGATATTCTTGAAATTCTTCTAAACCTTAAAGGTTTGGCTGTGCGCGTTGCCGAAGGCAAAGATGAAGTGTTCATTACTTTGAACAAATCAGGCTCGGGCCCTGTGGTTGCAGGTGACATCACCCATGATGGTGATGTAGAGATCGCTAACCCTGAACACGTAATTTGTCACCTAACGGATGACAACGCTGAGATCGCAATGCGTATCAAAGTTGAACGTGGTCGTGGTTATGTTCCAGCTTCTGCGCGTATCCATAACGAAGAAGACGAGCGTCCAATCGGTCGCCTACTAGTAGATGCTACTTACAGCCCTGTAGACAAAATTGCCTACGCTGTAGAAGCAGCTCGTGTAGAACAGCGCACTGATCTAGACAAGCTTGTTATCGATATGGAAACGAACGGTACTCTAGAACCTGAGGAAGCAATCCGTCGTGCAGCTACTATCCTAGCTGAACAATTGGATGCGTTCGTAGATCTTCGTGATGTACGTGTACCTGAGGAGAAGGAAGAGAAGCCAGAATTCGATCCGATCCTACTGCGTCCTGTAGACGATCTTGAACTAACAGTTCGCTCTGCTAACTGTCTGAAAGCAGAAGCGATTCACTACATCGGTGATCTAGTACAACGTACTGAGGTTGAGCTACTTAAAACGCCTAACCTTGGTAAAAAATCTCTTACTGAGATTAAAGACGTACTTGCGTCACGTGGTCTGTCTCTGGGCATGCGCCTAGAAAACTGGCCACCTGCATCAATCGCTGAAGATTAATCGATACTAGTTAGAAGGATTAGGTCATGCGCCATCGTAAGAGTGGTCGTCAACTCAACCGCAACAGCTCACATCGTAAAGCGATGTTCAGCAACATGGCTAGCTCTCTAGTACGTCATGAAGTTATCAAGACTACTTTGCCAAAAGCAAAAGAGCTACGTCGCGTAGTTGAGCCTTTGATTACACTAGCTAAGACTGACAGTGTTGCTAACCGTCGTCTAGCATTTGCACGTACTCGTGATAACGAAGTAGTTGCAAAACTGTTTAACGAACTAGGTCCACGTTTTGCTGCTCGTCAGGGCGGTTACACTCGTATCCTAAAAGCTGGCTTCCGTGCTGGTGATAAAGCTCCAATGGCTTACATTGAGCTTGTAGATCGCCCAGCTGCTGAAGAAGCTGCTGAGTAATCTCAGTTCGTAAGAACAAAAAAAGCCGAGCATTAGCTCGGCTTTTTTGTACCTGTCGTATTTGAAAGGGAAAACACATTCAGTTTTCCGTCTCCCCTCTCCAAGCTAATCTTCGATAATCGAATATTGAGTCTTAATTTATGTTTAGGCGAAACGTCTAGCTGCCTGAACCCCACAATCCGCTTAACGAATTCAGCAAGCCTTCACTTGCGCCTTGGTCACCTAGATAGCCAAGTATCACTGGCGCAAACTGACTGATCATCGATGGGTCTAGTCCTAATTTATCAAAAGTACTTTGTACCGCACTTAAACTTTCAATATTACCTAATAAGCTTTGTGCGCCATCTAGACTCGACATGCCTGGAATTAGGGATTTCAGTTCGCTGCTGTTTTGGTCTGACAATTGACTTTGTGCAAGTGCTAACAAGGCACCCGTACCACCTGCAGCTTGCTCGGTTGACACGGGCAATTGGCTAGTGAGTAAATCGGTGAGCGGAGATGATTCCGCATTCATGCCTTGGCTGACCATGTCCATTAAACCTTCTTGGCTTTCCTTATCGGTTACTGCATCAAGAAAAGCGTGGGCTGTACCAATGCTCATTGAAAGCAGCGTTAAGGTGAGGAGTGTTTTACGCATAATACCTCCGTGTGGCTTGCGATTATTATTGTTTATTCACTACTTAAGATAACAGAGACATTAAGGTTGTTGAGCTTAAGTCTGTTTATTTTAGACAAAAAAAGCGGCGCTAGTGAGCGCCGCTTCGAATTTGTATTGAGGAGAGTCTCAATTACAGGATGTCTAGTAGTTCTACTTCGAATACTAGAGCAGCAAATGGAGGGATAGCAGCGCCTGCGCCACGCTCACCGTATGCTAGATCTTGTGGGATGTATAGTTTCCACTTAGAACCAACAGGCATTAGTTGAAGAGCTTCAACCCAACCTTTGATTACGCCAGTTACTGGGAACTCAGCAGGTTGACCGCGAGATACAGAGCTGTCGAATACAGTGCCGTCAGTTAGCTCACCGTGGTAGTGAACACGTACTTGAGATGCAGCAGTTGGGATTTCACCAGTACCTTCAGTGATGATTTCGTACTGAAGACCAGACTCAAGAACGTTTACTTCTGGACGTAGAGCGTTGTCTTTTAGGAACGCTTCGCCGTCAGCCGCTGCAGCTTTAGCTGCTTCTTGACGAACTGCTTCTGCACGAGTGTGTAGCTCTTGCAGTGCGTTGTTGATTTCGTCGATTTCGATAGAAGGCATGTCACCAGTTAGTGCAGTTGCAATACCAGCAGCGATAGCGTCAACGCTAAGACCTTCTAGACCAGAACCAGCAAGTTGCTGACCCATTTGCAGACCAATACCGTAGCTTGCTTTTTGTTCTGCAGTTTCAAATTTAATTTCAGACATGAATGTCGCTCTTATTAGGAGTGATAAAGGCACAGGATATCAGGTTCGAGGCTAGGTTTAAATGATTGCGCTCGAATGTCTCTGTGAGGAGTAGAGGGTGTGACTTATCTCTTACTCCAAGTGAAATTTCTGCTAATTTACGCCAAATTACATTTTACTTTGGTGAAAAACATATACTCTCCGCGCTGGTATTTTTATACTGACATCAGAAGTATTAAGGGACTCATCAGAATGAATCGTCGCAGAAAGAAAAAGCAGCAAGTCGACCATGTCGAATTGATGAAACAAAAGTTCGCTGCTATCGATTGGAAGCAGCCATTCAATAAAGAGAAGTGGCAGGAAAGATTACAGCCTGTGACTCAGTTTTGGCATCGTCTTCCAAAACTACATCAACGTGCACTGATGGTATTGGTGCCAGTGGTGTTGGTGCTTTTGATCATCCCAGTACCAAAAGATACAGAAGTACTGCTTGAAGACACCCAAGTAGAGAATCAACGTGTTGCGATTCAGTTGAACGCGCAAAGCTTAAGTGAGCAGCGCTCTGCACAAAACTCAGAGCCTAAGTCTGAGCAGTGGAAAGAATACACGGTGAAGAACGGCGATACGCTAGCCCAAGTATTCCGCAGTAACCAATTGCCGATGGCGGATTTAAACGCCTTAGTCAAAATTGAAGGCAGCGACAAGCCTTTGAGTCGAATTAAGCAAGGTCAATTGGTTCGCTTTAAGCTTGCTGACGATGGTAAATTAGATATGCTTCAGTTAGAGAAAAGTGGCGAGTCGGTGATGTTCTTCCGTCTATCTGATGGCACATTTGGTCGCAACAAATAACGTTAGATAACCATTATTCTTAAGGCGCGATGATTCGCGCCTTTTTTATGGCTGTTGATCTGTTAACGTCTAATTTGTTTTCTAGCGAGTGTTCTTCTTTTATTCCATGGTAAGAGCGGTAATACGATCATTATTATCCCTACAGCTGTCAGCCAATCTGGAATTTCATTAAACCACCATACCCCAAAGAGCGTGACAAACACTAAGCCTGAGTATTCAGCCAATGCAATCTCTCCCGCCGGCGCTTTTTGATAAGCCAATACTGCTAAACCGTTATAACCTAAGATGCAAACCGCGCTCGCGACAACCAATGCCAGTTCTTGCCACGTTATAGGTTGCCAGTAAAACCCAGCCAGTACTGCAGAGATTGGTAACGAGAACAGCGTAGTCCACCAAAGTGTGGTGACGACCGATTGTTCGCTCGGTAGTTTTCTTACCAATATATTAAACATCGCCAGTGTGCTCGCCGTACCGAGTGCAAACAGTGCTGCCCAATGAAAGTGATCCGGCCGTAATACCACTAAGACACCAAGGAACCCGAAGCAAGTGAGCAAGATTTTACTTAGTGGAGGATGCTCGTTAAGAAACAATATCGATATTGGCAGCATTAGAATAGGGGCGGCGTAAAAAACCGCGTTGGCAGTTGCCAGAGGGAGGTGAGTCACCGCAACCATCATACAACCACTGCCAATCAATATTAGGTGCGCACGTAAAATCGTTATAGGCGCTTGCTTTAGGCTACGTTTATTTGGTTGTTGTTTGAAGTAAAAAGGTAAGATGAGCAGCAGTGAAGCCAACTGGCGCACAAACATATATTGAAACGGGCTAATGCCGCCTTCAATCAGTTTGACGGCGACATCGGAGAGTGATGCCGCCAAATTTCCGATCACCAGTAAGAATAGTGCCAGGTGGTGAGGCGACATTTAGCTTACTCGGCGCATATCGACATGAGGGATGCCATCTTCAAGGTAGCTTTCAGAAATGACTTCAAAGCCATGGCTCGCATAGAAAGCCATCAGGTGTTCTTGTGCTCCGATATCGATCGTTTGGCCTGTCCAAAACTGTTGGCAATGTTGTAAAGCTTGCTCAAGCAGTTCATGCCCAAGACCACCACCGCGAGCGCTTTGTTTGGTTACCACACGACCGATGCTCACATTGTCGTAAGTGGTTCCAGCAGGCAATAATCGTGCGCAGGCAATCAGCTCATCGCCCTGATAGCCCAATAGGTGATACACGCCTTCTAACGTATCTTTGCCGTCCAGTTCTGGATAAGGACAGGTTTGCTCCACCACAAAGACATCAACGCGCAGGCGCAGCATCTCGTAGAGTTGTGTCGTTGTCAGTTGAGAGAAAGGTAGGGCAGTCCAGTTGATCATTTCCAATATCCATTAATAAGCGAATGCAGCTGACTTTACGTCGTTTTCTGCTATTACTCATTAACAATGGTTAATTTTCACTGGTCTTCGTGACAAATCTGGCGATAATGTGCCCTCTTTTTCATCCCACCTGAGGATATTTCCCTGTGAGCAAACAAACTTTTGACCAAGTAGGGCTTACCCCAGCGCTACTAGAGACGCTTGAATCATTGAACTACACCCATATGACGCCAATTCAAGCGTTGAGCTTACCTGCGATTTTGAATCAGCGTGATGTGATTGGTCAGGGTAAAACCGGCTCAGGTAAAACAGCAGCGTTTGGTCTTGGCGTACTATCCAACCTGAACGTAAAGCGCTTTCGCGTGCAATCTTTGGTGCTTTGCCCGACGCGTGAACTGGCTGATCAGGTGGCAAAAGAAATTCGTACTTTGGGCCGTAGTATTCACAACATCAAAGTGCTTACGCTCTGTGGTGGCATGCCAATGGGACCGCAAATCGGTTCACTAGAACATGGCGCTCATATTCTGGTAGGTACGCCAGGTCGTATCCTTGATCACCTAGAGAAAGGTCGCATTAACCTAGAAGAGCTAAACACACTAGTTCTGGATGAAGCAGACCGTATGCTAGATATGGGCTTCCAAGATGCACTGGATGCGATCATTGAAGCCGCGCCAAAGCAGCGTCAAACTTTGCTATTCAGTGCAACGTTCCCTGAAAAGATCGAACAGATCGCTCAACGTATTATGCAATCGCCAGAGATGATCAAAGTAGAATCCACTCACGATACGTCGAGCATTGCGCAGTACTTTTACAACGTAGAAGGTTCAGAAGCGCGCGATGAAGCTCTGGCAAACCTACTACTGACTCACCAGCCAGAGTCGGCAGTGGTGTTCTGTAATACCAAGAAAGAAGTACAGAATGTAGCAGATGAACTGCATCACAAAGGGTTCAGTGTTATCGATCTTCATGGTGATCTAGAGCAACGCGAACGTGACCAAGCCTTGGTTCAGTTTGCTAACAAGAGTGTGTCTATCCTTGTTGCAACAGATGTGGCGGCACGCGGTTTGGACGTTGACAACCTAGATGCGGTATTTAACTTCGAATTGTCTCGTGACCCAGAGGTCCACGTTCACCGTATTGGTCGTACCGGTCGTGCTGGCAGCAAAGGCTTAGCATTCAGCTTCTTTGGTGAAAAAGACGGCCTGCGTGTGGCTCGTATCGAAGAGTATCTAGACATGGACGTGGTTCCAGCAATACTGCCAGCGAAATCAACTCAGCAGCCATATCAAGCTAAGATGGTGACGATTAACATCGATGGCGGTAAGAAGCAGAAAGTACGTGCAGGCGACATTCTAGGTTGCTTAACGGGTAAAAACGGCATCACAGGTGCGCAAGTGGGCAAGATTCACCTGTTCCCAATGCGTGCTTATGTTGCGGTAGAAAAGTCAGTGGCGAAGAAAGCGCTACAAACTATCAGTAACGGTAAGATGAAAGGTCGTCAATTCCGTGCCCGTTTATTGAAGTAATATCAGCAATACAGCAAAAAACGGCTAACGATTTAGCCGTTTTTTTGTTTTTGTACACCGCTATAGCTTTAAGCCTTCCATAACAGCTGTAGGTAGCTGCTGTTTGAAGTCGTCGATCAGTGCGACTTTATCTTCTGATAGTTCGAGCAGTTCGCCACGAAGGTGGAACATGCAGGCGCTAAATTTCTCATTAAAGTTTGGCAGCATTGAGGTCACGCCTGACGAAGCCGCTTGAAGTGCAACGAGCGTCGGCTCAATAACTTGGCTCTGGTAGGTCTCATCTACCATGATAACTGCCGGAGAGTAGCCTTGGATTTCTTCCATTACGGGTTCTACGTGTGTCGTTATGAGTGTTGCTGCTTTATTGTTTGCGGCATCACCGGCGGCGGCTTTCAGTTTTCCAAACATAATCTTTTCCCTTAACTCATGATGAAACACTCGCCCGCAATGTGAGGCGAGTGATATGAAATTTGGCTATGCAGGGTGTGGTATATCCTTATGCATATCCAGATGGGATTTGAGATTTTTGCTTATACTTCAAACAAATAGCGTTAGTTAATAATAAGAGTGTGACTACTGAAAGTGATTGTTTTTTGTCAACATTATTTTAGTTTTACTTTTCGTGATGTTGCCTCAAACGGTTTTTTATTCGACTTAAACTGATCGCGGTAATCCCTAAGTAAGCGGCAATCTGGCTATCGGTAATACGCTGTTCTAAGTCTGGATAATGCTGACAAAACAGTTGGTAACGCTCTTCTGGTGAGTAGAGCAACATAAAGCGTTCTTTGTTTTCTTTATGCATTAATTGCGCTTCGAGCAGCTTTAAGTAGATAGGATGCTTTTCTTCACGCCATTGGTGTAGCACTTCAATCGGCAAGCAAAACAGATGACAAGGTGTCAGCGTTTCTAATAAGTACGGCAAGGGCTGATTCTTGATAAGCCCTTCAAAGCCAATCACCCAATCCTTTTCCCAGTAGAACTCTTTACTGAATTCCTTCCCTTTGTCGGTCAGATAACTGGCATGGCATAAACCCTCTAACACAAAGTAGATGTGCGAACTGGATTCACCTTGATGATTGAGAATATGGCGCGTTGGCAACTCTAGCTGTTGCCCATGTTCAATAAGCTGGTTCGCTTCATCTTCGAGGAAGCCATGATTGATTAAGTCAGAAAAAAGATCGCTGTGCATGTGATAACTCAGAAACGGTTTTTCTCATTCTAACGGTTTTTACTGACAACAAAAAAGCGGCTCATGAGAGCCGCTTAGAATCACTGCCAAACTCACCTTATTTATTCAGGTCGATTTGGTAAATCGCGAAACCAACTTCGTCGGTTGCGACACGTTTCATCGGGTATTGCCCTTTCTCTTTGATGAACTGCGCAGCTTTATCACTTGGTGAGGTTTCAAAACGAACATCAAGTTTGTTATCCGATTTGATTGGTGCGAATGACCAGTTGTTATCCGCGCTTGGTGTCACTTCGCCTTGCTCTTTACTGATGCGAGAGATGTAAGCGGCAACTACTGAGCGGTTCTCATCTGGAGAATCAAACGCGATGAAGTCCGGACCAGTGCCTGGGAAGGTTGCGCTGTAAGCACGGTAGTTGTTAGTTGCGATGATGAAGTCTTGTTTTGGATCAACTGGCTTACCGTTGTAAGTCAGGTTCACGATACGCTGTGAATCTGGGTTGATCACTTTACAATCCGCATCGTACTTCGGTGGTTGAGTAACATCGATTTGGTAGTTCACACCATCAATCACGTCGAAGTTGTAAGTACGGAAGCTATCCCAGTTGATCAAAGACTGAGGTTGGGTGCTGTTAACATCAATATGATTGAACTGACCTGCACTACACTCTAGCCATTCATGAACTTCTTTGCCTTTAACCTTCATCGCTACAAGCGTATTCGGGTAGAGGTAAAGGTCTGCGGCATTACGGAAAGTCAGCTGACCTGACTCGACTTCGGTGAAACCATTTGGATCGTCTTTACGTCCGCCCACTTTAAATGGTGCAGCTGCGCTTAATACTGGAATGCCTTCAAGGTCTGGGTCGCCTTGGATAAAGCGTTCCACGTAATCTTTCTGCGCTAGGTTTACGATTTGAATCGTTGGATCATCTTGTACAAGCGCTAGGAAGCTGTACATCACATCATTTGCTTGACCAATTGGCTGGTTGACGAATTCACGTGTGCCTTTATGGTCATCAACAAGTGCATCTACGATGCCTTTATCGGCTTCTGCCAAAGATTTCTTGTTAGCTTTATCGAAGATAGGGCGCGCTTCAGATTGACCTTCAACCACTTGCCACTTGCCATCTTTTTCTTTCAGCATCAAGTCCATTACGCCAACGTGGCTACCCCAACGACCTGGCATTACTGCGGTTACGCCATTGATTGTGCCTTTTGCGTTGTCGACGCCTTGTAGCTTGGCAAAGTCCTTACCTGGGAACACGGCGTGAGAGTGACCAAATGCAATCGCATCAATGCCTTCAACTTCTGTGAGGTAGTAAACCGAGTTTTCGGCGCCTAGCTTGTATGGGTCAGTCGAAATACCAGAGTGTGGAATCGCCACAATCACGTCTGCGCCTTCTTTTTTCATCTGAGGAACCAGCTTTTTCGCTGTCTCAGTGATGTCTTCAGCGAAGACTTTACCTTCTAGATTCTTCTTATCCCATACCATGATTTGTGGCGGGACGAAGCCGATGTAACCCACTTTGATTTCGTGGCTTTGACCATCAGTGTCTTTGAACGTGTGCGTTTTAATTAGATAAGGTTTGAAGTAGTGCTCGCCTGTCTTTTTGTCGAAAACGTTAGCACTAACATAAGGGAAGTTCGCACCGTCGATAGAGTTTTTCAGGAACTCAAGGCCGTAGTTGAATTCGTGGTTACCAATGTTACCCACATCGTAATCCAACTGGTTCATCGCTTTGTATACCGGGTGGATTTCTTCAGCGTTAATCCCTTTCGCTGCCATGTAATCGCCCATCGGGCTGCCTTGAATCAAGTCGCCATTGTCGACCAAAACACTGTTCACTGCTTCTTCACGAGCTTGCTTAACCAGTGTCGCCGCGCGGCTAAGACCGATTTGCTGAGAAGGCTGATCTTTGTAGTAGTCGTAATCCATCACATTGGTGTGAATGTCGGTGGTTTCGATAATACGTAGCTTGATGGTGTCCGCCATCGCTGGGCCAGCAAGCGTCAACATACCGCTTAAAACTGCGACGGATACGGGATTAACTGCCATTTTCATGAGGTGCTCCAATTAAATGGGATAGAGGGGTCGTACAGCGTAATGTAACAAATATTAGTGCAAGCTCAGGCTAAGATGCAGAAAACTGTGAACATTAGGCAATTAAATGCGGAGGAAAGTGTCAAATTGATGCCTTTTTCACCATTTTGAATGAGACCTAACAAAAGCTTCTTAGCAGTTTTTTGAATAAAAAATGAAATTTTAGAATTTCCGGTAATATAAACCCACCGCCATAATGCCATCCATAACGATATCAATGGATGATGAGCAAGCACATGGCAGTTAACGATTCAGTAACGAATTTCCCAATCAACAAGCCTCGGCTGGTTTCGGATAACCAAGCTGCCGATCTTCCGCATTTCAGCAAGCACTCTCTTCAACCGGGTGAAGTTGCCCTTGTTGGTGCTGGTCCGGGTGACCCTGAGCTATTAACGCTGAAAGCACTCAACTGCCTACAACAAGCTGACGTCGTGCTTTACGACTACCTAGTGTCTGACGAGATCATGGCGTTAATCCCAAGCGAAACCATTTTGGTGTGCGTGGGTAAACGTGCCGGGCACCACAGTGTACCGCAAGAGAAGACCAACCAATTGCTGGTGGACTTTGCTAAGCAAGGTTACAAAGTGGTGCGCATTAAAGGTGGCGATCCATTTGTGTTTGGCCGCGGTGGTGAAGAGCTGGAAGTTTTGGCTGATGCTGGTGTGCGTTTCCAAGTGGTTCCGGGCATTACTGCTGCTGCGGGGGCGACCGCTTATGCAGGTATCCCGCTGACGCATCGAGATTACGCCCAGTCAGCACTGTTTGTTACGGGTCATCTGAAAGAAGAAAGTGACGACATGGACTGGTCGACGCTCGCGCGTGGGAATCAGACTTTAGTGATCTACATGGGACTGATGAAATCACACTATATTCAGAATCAGCTCATCAAACATGGTAGGGCAGCCTCAACCCCTATCGCCATCATCGAGCGCGGTACGCAAATCCAGCAAAAAGTTTTCACCGGAGAACTTTCTCAACTATCTGAATTATCTAAAGAAGCTCAAGCTCCGTCTTTGATTGTTGTCGGCGAAGTTGTGCGTCTGTCTCAAAAGTTGGACTGGTTTTTGTCTAGTACTGAATTCAACAAAAGTGCTATTGCCAGCTCCATATAATTTCAGACCAAAGATTAGGGACGTAATGAGCCTTCAAGCTTAAAAAGGAAAGACAAAACATGGACCAACAACGTTTAACTCACCTTAAACAACTCGAAGCGGAGAGTATTCATATCATCCGCGAAGTTGCTGCTGAGTTCGATAACCCAGTCATGATGTATTCGATTGGTAAAGATTCATCAGTCATGTTGCATCTTGCGCGCAAAGCCTTCTACCCAGGCAAAATTCCATTCCCACTACTGCACGTAGACACGGATTGGAAATTCCGCGAGATGATCGAGTTTCGTGATCGTACCGCTGAGAAATACGGCTTTGAGCTTTTGGTTCATAAGAACCCAGAAGGTCTAGCAATGGGTTGTAGCCCATTTGTGCACGGCTCTTCAAAGCATACTGACATCATGAAGACTCAAGGTTTGAAGCAGGCTCTGAACAAGTACGGTTTTGATGCGGCATTCGGTGGTGCGCGTCGTGATGAAGAGAAGTCACGTGCAAAAGAGCGCGTTTACTCATTCCGCGATAAGAACCATACCTGGGATCCGAAAAACCAACGTCCGGAGCTTTGGAAAACATACAACGGTCAAGTAAACAAAGGGGAGAGCATTCGTGTGTTCCCACTTTCAAACTGGACTGAGCTGGATATCTGGCAATACATCTACCTAGAAAACATCGAGATCGTGCCTCTGTACCTTGCAGACAAGCGACCTGTTGTTGAGCGTGATGGCATGCTGATCATGGTCGATGACGACCGCATGAAGCTAGAACCAGGTGAAGTGATTGAAGAGAAGAGTGTGCGTTTCCGTACTTTGGGTTGTTACCCACTGACTGGCGCGATTGAGTCTGAAGCCAACACGCTAACAGGCATCATCGAAGAAATGCTGGTGGCAACCTCAAGTGAGCGCCAAGGTCGTGCGATCGACCACGATCAGTCAGGATCGATGGAGCTAAAGAAACGTCAAGGTTACTTCTAAAGGATCTAAGGAAAGATAATGAACAGTGCAGTTGAAGCTCAATTAGCCGAGCTTGGTATTGAAGGCTATTTAAAACAACACCAGTACAAGTCGTTACTTAGATTCCTGACTTGTGGTTCGGTAGATGACGGTAAAAGTACCCTAATCGGTCGCTTGCTCCATGACTCAAAACAAATTTATGAAGATCAGCTAGCAGCAGTTCACTCGGATAGCCAACGCGTGGGCACCACGGGTGAAAAGCCAGATTTGGCATTGCTGGTAGATGGTCTGCAAGCAGAACGCGAGCAAGGCATCACCATTGATGTGGCTTACCGTTACTTCTCGACGCAGAAACGTAAGTTCATCATTGCTGACACGCCAGGACATGAGCAGTACACACGTAACATGGCAACAGGTGCATCGACCTGTGATTTGGCTGTGATTCTGGTTGATGCACGTAAAGGTGTACTAGACCAAACGCGTCGTCACTCATTCATTTCTAACCTACTAGGTTTGAAACACTTCGTTGTTGCTATCAACAAAATGGACTTGGTGGATTACTCACAAGAACGTTTTGAAGAGATTCGCGATGAGTACCTGCAGTTCTCAGAAAACCTAGCGGGTGAGACGGATATCCAAATCATTCCGTTGTCAGCGCTAGAAGGCGACAACGTGGTAGAGAAAGGACAGAACCTAAGCTGGTTTGAAGGTCCGTCTCTGCTTGAGCTACTTGAGACAGTGGATGTTGACCACGAGAAAGGCGAAGGTGACTTTCGTTTCCCTGTTCAGTATGTAAACCGTCCTAACCTCGACTTCCGCGGCTTTGCTGGCACGATTTCATCGGGTTCGGTGAAAGTAGGCGATGCGATTAAGGCGCTGCCATCAGGCAAAACCTCAACTGTTGCACGTATCGTGACTTTTGATGGCGATGTACAGGAAGCACAAGCAGGTCTGGCTGTGACGTTGACGCTGAATGACGAAATCGACATTAGTCGTGGTGATTTGCTGGTGCTAGAAAATGCGCAAGTGGAATCAACTAACCACTTGTTGGCTGACGTAGTGTGGATGACAGAGCAACCGCTGCAACCTGGTCGTGATTACGACATTAAGATTGCTGGTAAGAAGACGGTTGGTCATGTTGAAGCGATTCGTCACCAATACGACATCAATAACCTTTCGACTCACGGTGCAGCTGAATTGCCGCTCAATGGCATTGGTTTGTGTGAGTGGTCGCTGAACGAATCTGTCGCGCTGGATAACTATCAAGACTGTGCAGATACCGGCGGCTTCATCATCATCGATCGTCTAACCAATGTAACGGTTGGTGCGGGCATGGTGAAAGAAAGCCTAGCGGCTGTTGAGCGTGGTCTTGCGGATGTTTCAGCGTTCGAGCTTGAACTCAATGCTTTGGTTCGTAAGCACTTCCCGCATTGGGAAGCTAAAGACCTGAGCCAGTTATTGAAGAAGTAATTGGCTCACCTAGCCTGACGGGATTGCGAAACCCGTCAGGTTGATTTCCCCCGAATCCAGAATGCTCCGGAAGCCCAAGAAACCAAGCATTCTGGCGTTCTTTTTCGCTTGCTTTGCTTTTTTGTCTGGTTACTCGTTTGTCACTCCGTGCAGCTAAGTTTGCACGAGTCGTTGTTGTGCCCGTATTGGGTTTATTGGTAAGGATTGGCTATGTGGGAACAAGGATTTGTATTAGCGATTTTGCTTGGCATTATCACTTGTTTACTCGTAACCAAAATTAAACCAAGTTACGTATTTGCAGGAGCTGCTTTCATCGCCTTTATGGCGGGGATGATTGAGCTCAATACCATTGCGGCAAACTTTACTAATTCTTCACTTCTGACCCTAGTGCTGCTGATCCTCGCATCGAGCGCATTAGAAAAAACCTTATTGATCAGCTGGGTCAGTCGCAGTATTTCTGAAGGTCACCTTGGTAGTGTGGTTGCCAAGTTGGGCTTTTCTACCGCTTTACTTTCCTCTTTCACTAATAACACGGCGGTTGTGGTGTCATTGATTGGTGCGATTAAACGCAACCAACAACATGCGCCTTCTAAGCTTTTGATTCCGCTTTCTTATGCCGCGATTTTTGGTGGCACGCTGACTCTGATTGGAACCTCGACCAACTTAATTATCAACAGCTTTGTTGAAGATGCCGGCCTACCAAGCTTGAGCTTCTTTACTCCAACTATGATTGGCTTAGCGGTGTTGGTGGGCGGTGTGCTTATCCTCATCCCGCTGAGCTATCTATTACCCAATTACGATGACCAAAACCAAGAGGACTTACCTTACTTCTTAGAGTCTCGTGTTGAGCCCGGTTCACCTTTGGTCGGTCGTACCATTACCGAAAATAACCTACGTGCCCTGAGAAAATTGTTCCTTGCTGAAGTGATTCGCGATGGTGTGACGGTTTCTTCTGTTGGTCCTGATTTTGTTCTGAATGCCAAAGACCGATTGCTGTTTTGTGGTGATGTGGAAAGCGTGGCGACATTACAAGAGATTCCCGGGTTAACGCTGTTTGGTCATCAACATCTCAATGGTCAGAATTTTATTGAAGTGGTAGTCAGTTCATCGGCGACCTTCTGTCATAAAACCCTTAAAGAAAGCCGTTTCCGTGACCGGTTTGATGCGGTAGTCGTAGCGATTCGTCGTGGTCATGAACGCCTTGAAGGTGGCTTAGGCAATATCACTTTAGCGGCGGGTGATACATTGGTCTTGGTTCCCGGCAAACGATTTGAGGCAGAGCGACGTGCGCACCGAAAAGAGTTTGTTTTAGTCAACGATCTGGATTCCAGCGCGCGCTTGGATTCGAATAAATCCGCTTTAGTTCTGTTTGGTTTTGCGGCAGTGATTGGCTGTGCGTTGTTGGAGCTTGTCCCTATCATCAAAGGTTTGGCGGCTTATTTGATAGCACTGCTAGCCTTTGGCGTGATTCAACTGTCTGAGCTTCGTCGTCGTTTCCCAATTGATATTGTGGTGATTGTCGGCTCAGCGTTATCTATTGCACAGTTGATGATCTCATCCGGTTTATCGGTGCGAATGGGCGATATGTTTATTGAAGCCTTTAATGGGTGGGGTGTGTTTGGTGCGTTGGTTGCCACTTACATCATGACTCTGGTGTTAACCGAGCTTGTTACTAACAACGCTGCGGCAGCGCTGTCTTTCCCTATTGGCTATAGCATGGCGGTAGGTTATGGCGTTGACCCAATGCCTTTCATTATGGCGGTGCTGTTTGGCGCCAGTGCCAGTTTTATTTCTCCTTACGGATACCAAACAAACTTATTGGTATACAGCGTAGGGAATTACAAATTGACCGATTATGTGCGAATTGGCGTGCCGATTTCTATCGTGTATTCAGTGCTAGTACTGACGCTGATTCCGGTCTTCTTTCCGTTTTAATCTGTAAATTTACAAGGATACGTTATGACTGCCGAAACTCCGGTAAAAGATGAAAACATCGTTTGGCATCAGCACTCGGTTGATAAACAGTTTCGTGCTGGATTAAAAAAACAGAAACCAGCAGTACTTTGGTTTACTGGGCTGTCTGGCGCAGGCAAATCAACGGTGGCTGGTGCATTGGAAAATCGCTTAGCAGAACTGGGTTACCACACTTATTTGCTCGATGGCGACAATGTGCGTCATGGCTTGTGCAGCGACTTAGGCTTTTCAGAGCAAGACCGTCGCGAGAACATTCGTCGCATTGGTGAACTGGCGAAGCTGATGGCAGACGCGGGTTTGATTGTTCTGTCGGCATTTATTTCTCCTCATCGCGCAGAGCGTCAATTGGTGCGTGATCTACTGCCTGAGGGGGAGTTTATTGAAGTGTTCGTCAATGCATCTTTAGAAGTGTGTGAAAACCGTGACCCGAAAGGCTTGTACAAGAAAGCACGCGCAGGAGAAATCCCGAATTTCACCGGTATTGACTCTGAATACCAAGCTCCAGCAAACCCAGAAATTGATTTGCCAGCGGGCGAAAAGAGTGTCGAAGAGCTGGTGGAGTTGTGTTTAATCGACCTTAAACAACGTGGTGTGATCCGATAAAAAAGCATTTGGATCATGGGTGGCCAAAAAGTCACTGAGCAGTTAAAAGAGCTTTTGGATCATAGGTGACCAAAAGCTCTTTTTTATGTACTAAACGGTGTGGTTTACTGTGGTTTTTGCTTCACTATGAACGCTAAATCTTTGATTTAGAAGCGCTAGCATCTGGTCATAGTATTGATTGTTAGGCTTGTTACCAAGCAGCTTACACAACTCATTACCTGTCGGAGTAAAGCGGTAGTAAAGCAGACGCACACCTTTTGTATTCACCTGTAAGGACAAATTCTTACCTTGGTAGCTGAGCATCAGAGGCGTTTCAATACCAATTTCGCCAGACTCTAATTCAGTACTGTGTAGCAGCCCCAATTCAATCAACACTAACAAACTTGAATAAGGAAGCTGGAAGCTACCCATGTTGAGATTGCTGGTGGTATCGCGTTTGCCAAAACTGAATATCCCCCCATGCGCTTTGTAGCCAATCAACAGTTTTCTACTTGAATCACCACCAAAACTGCACGCTAACGTCGCGGCACGTTGCAGAGTTTGGGCTTCTCTCGGCGACATGTCTTTCAACACTTTAAGCGCTTTCATCGAAGTTGAACCGGGGTTGGTGACTTCGCGCTTCATAACTTGCGCCCAGAGTTTTTGCATCGAGCTGTTGTGGATGTCCTGAGCCATATCGAAAAAGCGATACAGCCAGTCTTGGTCAGGTTCACCTGCGGTCTCATCTCGACATGAACTGTGCGCCAGTTTGAGGATCTGCTCTAAGTTCTTCTGTCTTTGTTCTTGGCGGCGTTGTTCTCTTAATTGAGCTCGCTCAAGTGCGGTTTTGGCTGGAGGATCACTTTGCAACAATGCGTCTAGCCCGTAGATTTGGGCAATGCTTTGAACACGGCTTGCACTGTCTTTAATGTAGCCAGACTTCTTTTCATGGTGAGTATGTTTTTGTTGTGTGGGTTCGTGTTCGATAACAACAGGTTGCTTTGTTGGTTCTGCCATTTCATTTCCTACCAAGACTGGCGATTAGCGCTTGCTTAAATTTACACCTTTCCTGTTTTCTCGACCAGAGAGGCATGTCTTGAAATTGACAGAATAAAGGCTATTCAAAATGATAATGAGTTGTTAAAATTGTTATCGTTATTTTTGGAGGGGTGATGAAATATTCAGACGTAAGCAAACTGAGAAAGCACCTGTCGATAGCGCTACTTTTGGTTTTATATGTTGGTGTATTAGCGTATTTGTCGCGCTACATTGTTTAACTAACAGAAAGAAAAAAGGCGCCGAATCGACGCCTTAGTGTATTTACTTAATCAGCTATACGAGCTCATTGAGCTACAAACTACATGTCATCGTAGGCTTCAATTGCTGAGCCATCAATCACGTAGGCCGTTTCTGCCAGTTCATGTTCTATGGTCTCGGTCTTTAATGTCCCCACGACATAAATGACATCCCACAACTCTTGTACTGGCGCTCCTTTCGGAAACTTCACGTAGATGATCTGGTTTGGTGGCGGCGGTGGAACGTGGATACAAGCGCCAAAATATGGCACCAGCAAAAATTCCGTCACTGTATTCGCGTCACCCTCTAATGGGATCACGAAGCCAGGGATTTTTACCTTGCTGCCGTTCAGTTCTGGACGAACATTACCAATCTTTGACTGTAATGCCGCGCCACCGGTGTGGTCAGTCGCAGGCATGCCTACGCTGTCGAACATCTTGCGCTCATTCTCAGGGACTAGATCAATCCAGTCGAGTTTCAACGGTTCATCACTTGCCAATACTGGTGCAGTGAACGAAATCAGTAGCAAGCAGCTAGCGAGTATCTTTTTCCACATCTTTACTAAATCCTAATTGTCATTCCATCACTGAGCGATTGTCGGTAAGCACGGAATGCAGGGATGAAGCCAATCACAATGCCTGCGCACTGCACAAAGCCAAGCAACATCCATTCATACGGCGACAGTGCCGTTAATGTTAGGTGTATACCATAACTTTGTTGGATTATCGGTTGCAAGAGGGCAAGCATAGAATACAAACCCGCGACCCCAACAATGATACCTGCAAATGTCAGTAAGCTTGCTTCGCTGATCAGCAAAGAGAACACGTGTTTTGGTCTTGCCCCCATTGCTCGTAGGATGGCCATTTCTCGGCGACGTTCTTGTAAGCTAGTGAGTAGACTGCTCAGCATCCCCAATAAACCTGCGACCACGACAAACCCTGATACCGCCATTAGCGCTTGCTCAGCAATAGACATCATTCCCCACAATTCGTGTAGGGCGACACCCGGCATGATGGCGCTAAGCGGCTCTTGCGGATAGGTGTTAATTTGTCGCTGTAAGGCGAAGGTTTGAATGCGCGATTTCAAGCCGATCAACATCGCAGTAATTTGCTTAGGCTGGAAGTCTCTTGCCTTGAGCTCTTCTGCGCTCGGTGTTGGACCAAGACGAGCGCCACTTTCCCAACCGACATGTATCGCTTCAATTGCTTCCAATGAGACGTGGACGGTTTTGTCAACGGGTGTGCCTGTTGGTGCAAGAATACCGACGACTTTAAACGGCAAATTGTCATGGCGGCTAAAGCCAACATCGCTGATGCCATGGGCAATGATGATCTCACTACCGATTTTATAGCCCAGCTTTTTGGCGACATCAGAACCTAGAATCGTTTCGAATAAACCGTTGAATTCTCGACCTTCAGAGAAAGTTAGTGGTTGCTTACTTCCGTACTTGTAATGTTCGAAATAGCTGTGATTGGTCCCCATGACTCGGAAGCCTTTATGGGAATCACCCAATGAAATAGGAATCGCCCAGTCAACGGCTCGGTGATTGGCAAATTCTTCATAGCTTTTCCAGTCAATGTTGTTGGTTGCGTTGCCGATTCTGAACACCGAGTACAACAGCAGGTTTACCTGCCCTGAACGCCC
This sequence comes from Vibrio sp. K4, assembly GCF_051122595.1. NCBI lineage: Bacteria > Pseudomonadati > Pseudomonadota > Gammaproteobacteria > Vibrionales > Vibrionaceae > Vibrio > Vibrio sp. K4. The sequence continues at coordinate 3,039,665 of NZ_CP178577.1, read as the reverse complement.
GCCGACAATTAAATCAGTACCAGAAATGGTGTTGGCAAAACTGTCTTTGGCTTGAGTGCGAATTCGCTCTACGCCTAACAGAAGGACAACAGAAATCGCGACGGTCATGATGGTAAGAATCGCCGTCGCTTTGCGGTTCATCAGGCTTTTCCAAGCGAGCTTTACTACGGCACTCATGATGCGGCTCCTAGGGTTTGCGCTTGATTGATTTCAGGCAAGTTGAGTGTTCTGTGGAAGAGAGATTCCAGAGTTGGATCATGGCTAACAAAAACCAATGTAGCGTTGGCAAGATTGGCTTGTTCCATCAATAACTCAATAAACGCTTTGCGGTTGTCATGATCCAAGGCTGAAGTTGGCTCGTCAGCAATCACCAGTTCAGGTTGGCCGATCAGTGCGCGGGCAGCTGCAACGCGTTGTTGCTGGCCAATACTCAGCTCAGAGGCTGGCTTATTGTGCAGTGCTTTCGGAAGATGCAAACGTTCTAGCAGTGATGTTGCTTGCTCTTCAAGTGTTGTTGTCGAAGCGCTTGGTGCAACGCGATCTCGGCGAATTTTGCTGAATTGGCATGGGATTAGGACGTTTTCGATCACATTCAAGTAAGGCAACAAATTGAATTGTTGGAAGATATAGCCAATGTGATCGGCACGAAATTTGTCTCTTTGACTTGCTCTTAAGCTTGCAAGATCGGTATCAAGTACAGACAGAGAACCCGATGTAAGAGTATTGATTCCAGTTAGTAGGGCAAGCAGAGTCGATTTACCACAGCCGCTAGGGCCTTTGATAAAGACATGCTCACCTTGAGCGATGTGTAAGTGTGGAATATTAATGGTCGCGTTTTCAGAGCCGGGCCAGACAAACTGGGCGTTAGCAAGCTCAACAACGTTTGACGTGGTTTCAGTCATAATAAATTACCAAAGCAATGGCGTGTGAGTAAGTACTCACACGTCATGTGAGTTATTTAATTGCGATCTTTGTGTTGCCTTTGTTCAACGTTGTCGCTGACTGAGTAGTGTCAGTGAATAGATTTGCGCTGATTGATTCTGTCGCTGGGAACTGCTTGAACCAAGTTGTATCAATGCTGTTTAGGTCTGCGACTGAATCACAGTGGTAACGGTACTCAACAGTAAACTCACCGTGGCCGCCGTGTTCATGATCGTGGCCTTCATGATCGTGGTGCTCATGGCCTTCATGGCCTTCATGGCCTTCATGGTTATCATGTGCATGCTCATCATGACCTTTGTGCTCGTGATCATGGTCGTGGTCATGTTTGTCATGATCGTGACCTTCGTGGTCATGCTTATCGTGGTCGTGGCCTTCATGATCATGGTGGTCATGACCCTCGTGAGAATCTTGGCCTAGTGTGTGAGATACATGAACATCGTCAATCACACATTTTGCTTGTTGGTTGATAGCAAATAGCTTGTCTGTATCTTTTAGCGCAGCAATCGCTTGTTTAAGTGCTTGCTCTTGCTCTGCATTTTCTGGTGCGTGTTCAAAGCCCACTACGTCAGCGCCTGGAGAAGTGATTTCAATCAATAGGTCTTTACCGTCTTGAGCAATATTGAATTCTACGTGACCGTGAACGTGCGCTTCGTGTTGACGGTATTCTTCTGCGTTAGCAGTTGCTGCTAGTGATAGGCCGATAACAAGAGCTAGAGCGTGTTTAGATGGCATTTTCTTTTTCCTAATTTGCTTAATTATTTTGCTGTGGTTGCTGAATTAAATCATGAGGTTAGCAACCCGTTTTGTTTCTAGTATGGGGACTTCTTAAGTTTAAGCAAATATCGGCGGCGCACGTGCTGTGTAGCGCACATCACTGACATTTAAGTGCTTTTCGATAACGTCAGAATGCGTTGAACGTTGATACGTTGGAGCGAGAATTTCTGGTAGAGCCTTAACCAGACCATGATGAGCTCCTGCAAACATTTGGCAGTGATGGTGGCTGTGATGTTCTGGAATTAGGTCAAGTTCATGGGCAATGGTAGCGAAATTCCATACGATCAGTAACGCAACACTGAGCAAGACAACAGTGCGACGCCAATGATGTGTGGTTGCTAGCCAGCGATAGTGCATCTTAAAGCCCGAAATGATACTTGGTGTTATAATATAACATCCATTTTCGCTAAAAGTTCACTCTTTTGTTAGTGCCGAGCAAATTATCTTTGGTGAAAGAAGTGCTTATGAGAAGAGTAATCTGGGAGAGATAAGGAAGTGGCTCCCTGCCAAGTGTGGCAAGGAGCGGAAAACAGCTAGATGTTTTGTTTGATAAGTCCAAGTACTTGCGTGATTTCATCAGGAGTTAGCGCGCCTTCTTTGATAAACAACACTTTACCTTGTTTATCTTGCACAATGATTGCAGAGCTTTCTTCTTTTAGGGCCCAAGAGCTTGCCACTACACCGTTTTCATCCAGAACCATAGAAGACCAAGGAAATTCTTGTTTGCTGTCTTGTGCTGAAGATTTCACAAACGAGCCTGTTCCCCAAACTGCATCATCTTGATTGATGATGGTTGTGGTTTGGTAAGCGTCTGCTGGGAATTTTGCGTCAGTAAGTGCGACCATCAATGGTGCATTCATTTCTTTTGAGCTGCTGCGTCCTGCAATAGCCTGAATAACTCGGACCTTACCTAGCATCTGTTGAGTTGCCCAAGGTTGGTAAGCCACACCTTCACCTTGCAGTACGATTTCACCGTAAGCATCAACTTTTGCTGCGGGTACACTCTCTCCTAGAGACAGGTTGTGAGCAAGCGCTAGACCCGGAGTAAGAGCAAGGAAAAGAGGGAGGAGAGTCTTAGTTTTCATATTGTTATGTTCCATATGGGTTGTGAGACTTCCCAAGTATATACTTACAGTGCATAAAAATGTAGAACCGTTTATAACAATTCTTTAACGTATGATGTCTAATATTGTTGCGTTAACGTTGAAATTTGATAGAATGAACCACGTCGCAAATTGCGCATAAAAGGTTGCCAAGGAAAGAGCAATCAGTGTTTTCTCAAAAGGATGTTGAGGTTGGTTATGCTACGTGAGTTTGCTGTTTACCGTCCACGTCAGGTGGCGCGTTTCGTAAAGACTTTATTCAAAGGTCAGTTTTCAATTGCAGGTGTGGGTGAGTTCCGTTTTGATAATGGAAAAGTACTATTACCTGACGTAAAAAATCCCAAACAACTCTCTGTATTTAGAGAAGTAAACCAAGCGATATTATCGCTCCCGGTATAATGACAAGATTTGTAAAAGAGCGACTTTCGTCGCTCTTTTTCGTTTCGGATTAACCTTGAAGGCTCGGTGGGAAGCAAACGCCTGTGCCGCCCAATCCACAATAACCGTTTGGATTTTTTGCTAGATATTGCTGATGGTAGGTTTCTGCAAAGTAATAAGGGCCTGCTGCTTGGATCTCCGTCGTGATTGCCGCTCGCTGATCTTCTTGCAATGCTTGTTGATATTGGATTTTTGACTTTTCTGCCGCATCTTGCTGTTCTGGCGAGTAGGTATAAATTGCAGAACGGTACTGAGTTCCTAAATCGTTACCTTGGCGCATCCCTTGCGTAGGGTCGTGTCTTTCCCAAAATGTTGCCAGTAATTGCTCCAGAGAAATAATGCGCTCGTCGAATACGACGCGAACCACTTCGGTATGGCCAGTTTTGCCTGTACAAACTTCATCGTAAGTGGGATTTTGCGTGTAGCCACCTGCGTAGCCGACGGATGTTGATACGACGCCTTCAAGTTGCCAAAACAGGCGTTCAGCGCCCCAAAAGCAGCCCATTCCGAATAAAATTTGTTGTTGGTGAGATTGTGGCTGAGCCGTTAAACTCGATTGATTTACAAAATGAGTGTCATCGATTTGCATTGATGCCTCTCGACCAGGCAGTGCATCTTCTATACTGATCATTGTCTGTTTGTTGAGCATGGTATTTGTCCTTCAATACGTGTCTTAATTTTGCGAATTATTTTATTCAGTCTGAATATGATGTTGTGATGACATAGACCGTAGTAAACCTATTAATATTACAGACTTAGCCTTTAATTGGCGTTATTATTGTTTACGTTTATTTAACCTCGTCCAGCTAAAAAGCATGATAAGAAAAGCTACCCCGATAATTGCTAGCCTCCTTGCCTTTTCTCATAGCGCTTACGCCGATGTTTCCTTGACGATCAAGGGCATCGATGGCGCGCTAGAAGATAATGTGAACGCTTATTTGTCTTCAATTCCTGAAGACGACTACTCTACGTCTTTGCGCTTTCAGGCGCGATTGGAACAAAGTATCACTGAAGCGTTGAATGCGCTCGGCTATTATCATGCGAAAATTTCATACACTATTACGAAAGATAATGATGAACTGATCGTCAACGTCAAACCTGGCGAGCCGGTCAGAATAAAAAAGATGGACGTGGTGATTTCCGGTGAAGCCGAGAAAGATGAGGAGTTCACGAATCTCATCAACAAATCACGATTGAAAGAAGGTCGTATCCTCAATCAAGGGGAATACGACGCTCTGAAATCAGGAATTCGCAACTTAGCGCTGCAACGCGGTTACTTCAATGGCGACTTTAAGCTGAGCCGTCTAGAAATTGTACCAGAGCTAAACGAAGCGAATGTCCGTCTGCACTATGACAGTGGTATTCGCTATCACTTTGGTACGGTTGAAATTCTGGGCAGTCAGATCTGGGAAGATCGCGTAGACTCTCTGCGTCCCTTTAAAACTGGTGAGCCTTACTTGGTTTCCGAAGTGGGTGAATACAACCAAAACCTATCGAACACCGATTGGTTCTCTTCGGTTTTTGTCGAGCCGGATCTGAGTAAGTTGGATGACGGTCGTGACTTGCCAATCAAAGTCTCTCTTGCTCCTGCAGCGAAAAACCAATTGGAGACGGGTATTGGTTACTCTACCGATACCGGTGTGCGCGGTACGCTGAAATGGAAAAAACCATGGGTAAGCGCTCGTGGCCACAGTTTTGATACCGCCCTTTCTCTATCGAAACCTGAACAAACCATTACCGCGGGCTACAAAATCCCACTCGATGATGTATTGCATGAGTATTACCAACTTCAGTTCGGTTTGAAGCACCTTGATAACCGCGATACGGAGAGTTTGGAATCGAATCTTGCGGTAGAACGTCACTGGATAACTGATGGTGGTTGGCACAAGACTCTGTACGTTCGTCACTTGTACGAAAACTTCTCGCAAGGTTTGCAAGAAGATGGTGTGCAATTTGTTCTACCGGGTGCGTCGTTCTCTCGTACACGAACTCGTGGCGGCAACATGCCAATGTGGGGTGATAAGCAGAGTGTGACCGTTGAATACGGCGACCCTGCACTGTTGTCTGAAACGCGCGTTCTTCGTCTTCTTGGACGTACGTCTTGGATTCGTGGGATTGGTCAGAACCATCGTGGTTTATTCCGCCTAGAGGGTGGCGCCAACATCACTGATGAATTTGAAAAACTCTCGCCATCTTTGCGTTTCTTCGCTGGTGGTGACAACAACATTCGTGGTTACGGCTACGAATCGATCTCGCCAACAGACTCTAGTGGCGCATTGACCGGTGCAAAGTACATGGTGACAAGTACGCTTGAGTACCAATATCGCGTAACTGGTAACTGGTGGGGCGCAGTCTTCTACGATATCGGTGACGCATTTAATGAAACCCCAGTCTGGAAATCAGGCGCGGGTGTGGGCATTCGCTGGGCATCTCCTGTTGGCCCGGTCAGCTTTGACTTTGCTTGGGGTCTAGACTCTGAGCCAGATCCTGAATTCCGCATCCACTTCTCATTGGGGCCTGAGCTATGATGAAAACTACCTTGAAGTGGACGAAATGGTTCTCAATCGGTCTGCTGAGTCTAATTCTTTTGCTGGCGATCTTCGTCGGCACCATTCTATTTACGCATCCAGGTTTAAAGCTGGCGCTTTGGGGCGCAGAGAAAGCTTTACCACAACTTAAAGTTGAGCAAATTCAAGGTTCATTGTTCCCTCGATTTGCTTTACGCAACGTCAGCTTTGTTGACGAGTCGCTGAATATTGATGCAAAGGTTGAGAGCTTAACACTCGCGATCAACTTCCGTTGTTTCTTTGATCCGAAAGTGTGTGTGGATGAGCTGGCTCTGCAAGGTGTGAACTTCCAAATGCCGGAACTGCCTCCTGCAAGTGAAGAGCCGGAAGAAGAAACCCCGCCGCTGCGTTCCATCAGCACTCCAGTGCCGATCTTCGTTAATAAAGTCAGCTTTAACGACATCAACCTAAACATCTTAGGAAACAAAATTGATTGGCAAGATTTCTCAACGGCGTTGTCGATGCAGGGTGACCGTTTAGTCATTGCACCAACGGCATTGAAAGCCATCAATGTAGCTCTTGCACCAAGTGAAGAGGCGACAGAAGAGCAATCTACACAAGCACCAGAGGCCAAAGCTGCAGACGAGAAAGGCGAGTCACAAACCAATGTGGCTCAACAGTCAGCAAATACGGCATCTGCAGCGACAGAAAAAACGCAACCATCAGAACAAGCGGGGCAGGCCTCAACTCAAGAGGTTGCGGCAAAACAACAAGATAAGACACAGCCCCAAGCGACGGCAGAAGCTGAGCCTGAAGGTATTGTTTTACCAGAGGTATGGATTCCACTGACCATCGACGCGCAGCGTCTTGATATTCATGACTTTAAATTGTCTGGTGACACGCCGGTTATCGTTCATCACTTAGGACTCGAAGCAACGGCGGGCGGTGATAAAGTCGATGTTAAAACGCTTGAGCTTGATATGCTGGAAGTGGAAGGCCAGTTAAGTACGCAAGTGACTTTATCGGCTGATTACCCAATTCAAGCACAGATTGATGCCTTGGTTAAACAAGCGGACGTGAAAGGCCAGAAGTTATCGTTATCTGCGTCTGGTTCTGTGGGAGATTTGTCATTACAAGCAACGCTTTCTGATCTTGTTAAAGCCAAGATTGAAGGTCAAGTTCAACCGCTTAAACCTGAGTTGCCATTTGATATCAAACTGAAAGATGTCGAAGCGCAATGGCCATTAAGTGGAAAAAGTGACTATCAAGTCTCAGTGCCGAGTTTAGAGACGAAAGGCTCACTAGATGGTTACACCGTTGCGCTAGAAACGAAGGCATCGGGTAAAGATATCCCTGCAGTCGACGTAGCGTTGAACGGCAAAGGTACGCTTGAGCAAATTGATTTAGACAGCATTGTAGTCAAAACGTTAGGTGGTGAGTTAGCGGGTAAGGTAATGGCGAACTGGGCGGCGCCAATCAACTGGCAAGCTGATCTGAACCTGAAGAACATTCAACCAGGTTTACAGTGGCCAGAAGCCGAAGGTGATATCAGTGGTAGTCTATCGACTTCAGGCTCACTAACCGATCAAGGTGGCTGGCAAGTGAGTCTGCCTAAACTGGACATCGACGGTATTCTACGTGGCTACCCATTGAATATTGAAGGCCAATTAGATGCCGCGGACAAGACTGGTAAAGGCGAAGACATTCAACTGAACACTCAAGGTTTAGCCTTGTCGCATGGTCCTAACTCATTGCGAGCGAAAGGTAAGATCGACAAGCAAATCTTAATGGACGTTGAGGTTAACTTCCCTGATTTCGCGAAAAGCGTGCCGGATCTTGGCGGTAATATGAATGGTAATATCACACTTCGCGGTAGCCTGAAACAGCCAGATATCAACTTAGATCTCGCGCTTAACCAAGTGAATTGGCAACAACAAGCGAAGGTCGAGACGATTACCTTGAAGGGTGATGTGACACCTCTGCCTGCGCCGAAAGCCGATGTGAGTTTGATTGCGAAAAACATCACTTACGATGACATCAAAATCGACAGTGCCGATCTTGAAGTGACGGGCGATGAGAAGTTGCACCAACTGACGCTGGATGTGGTATCAGACATCGTTTCCAGCAGCTTAGAAATTGAAGGTACGTTTAAGCAGAAACCGGAAATGATCTGGGATGGTGCATTGCGCCGACTCACGCTAAGCACACCACAAGGCCCTTGGGCACTTCAGAAGTCGACAGCAGTGAAAGTGAACATCGACAAGCAAGTAGCTGATGTACAAGCGCACTGTTGGTTACAGTCTAAGTCGAGTGTGTGTTTGAGTGAGGACATCAGCGTTGGTAAGAGCGGCGAAGCGAAGTTAGCCATCACCAACTTTGATTTTGACCAAATCAAACAATTCTTACCGCCAGAAACCAAACTGCAAGGTTCGGTGAATGCGAACGCGTTTGCGAAATGGGCACCAGACATGAAACCGGAAGTCACGGTGAATGTGGATATGCCAAAAGGTCAGGTTGAGCAAACGCTAGAGCAACCAATCAAGGTCGGTTGGGAAAGCGTGAGCCTCAAAGCAAAATTGGCTCAGGATAAGTTAGATGCTGAGTGGCTACTTGACGTCACAGACAACGGTGATTTATCCGGTAAGGTATCGTTGAATGACGTTTCTTCAGAAAAGCCAACTATCGACGGTAAAGTGTCACTATCGACGTTCCATCTCGATTTCTTAGCCCCGCTGATTGGTGAATACAGCTTGTTCAAAGCGAACATGAATACGGATCTGGCTCTGTCGGGTGATGTGATGCATCCGAAGGTCAACGGCCAATTCTTGATTGACCAAATGAAGCTGCAAGGTGAAGTGACGCCAATCGATATCAACTCTGGCCAAGTCGCGATTAACTTTAAAGGTCACCAAGCGGATTTAGACGCTGGCATTATTACGCCAGATGGCAAGTTGGAAATTAACGGTGATGCAGATTGGCGCGATCTAGAAAACTGGCACACCAAAGCCCGTGTGTTTGCTAAAGAGCTGAAAGTCGATATGCCGCCAATGGTGCGAATCAAGGTCGAGCCAGATATGACAATTGATGTCACACCGAAACTTGCCAAGGTAGAAGGTAATATCAATTTACCGTGGGGACGTATCTTGGTGGATGAATTGCCGCCAAGCGCAGTTGGTGTCTCGAGCGATACGGTTATCTTGAACAAAGACATGCAGCCGGTCGATGGTGAGCCAGCGCTGCCGTTTAATGTCGAAACCGACATCAACATTAAGATTGGCGATGACTTCCAGTTATCGGCATTTGGCCTAAAAGGCGACTTGCAAGGTAACCTGAACGTGACGCAAAAAGACAAAGGTCCATTCATTGTCGGTGAAGTGAATATCGTCGACGGTTCTTACCGTTCATTCGGCCAAGACTTGGTGATTGAAGAAGGTAAGATCATGATGAATGGTCCGGCGGATCAGCCTTACGTATCGATTAAAGCGATTCGTAACCCAGACAACACGCAAGATGATGTGACGGCTGGTGTTCGAGTGACTGGCCCTGCGAGTGATCCAACAGTAGAAATCTTCTCGGATCCTGCAATGCCACAAGCAAACGCGCTGTCTTACCTATTGCGTGGTCAAGATATCGATGCGGAGTCGGGCGGTAACGCGATGACTACAACCTTGATCGGTCTCAGCTTGGCGAAGAGCGGTAAAGTAGTGGGTGAAATCGGTGAAGCCTTTGGTGTACAAGACCTGCAATTGGATACGGCAGGTTCGGGTGATGATTCTCAGGTGACGGTGAGTGGTTACATTCTGCCTGGTCTTCAAGTGAAATACGGCGTGGGTATCTTTACCTCTTTAGGCGAGTTCACCGTTCGTTATCGTTTGATGAAAGATTTGTACTTAGAAGCGGTATCCGGTGTCGATAGTGCGGTTGATCTGCTTTACCAATTTGAATTCAACTAAGCTTAGCTTTTAAACATAACTAAGGAGTGGTTATGCAGCATTTGGTTTTTGTGTATGGCACTTTGCGCAAAGGAGAGCACAACCATCACTTTTTGAGTACTGCCGAATTTCTTGGGCATCATCAAACCGATGCCCAGTTCGCGCTTTATGACTTGGGGCCTTACCCCGCTTTGTCGACGGGGCAGCAAGTCATCCAAGGCGAAGTGTACTTGATTGATAATGACACCTTGGTTGAGCTAGATAAGCTGGAAGATGTGCCGGTCGAGTATCGAAGAGAAACCATCGCGACGCCATTTGGCCAAGCTTGGATCTACTTATATCAAGACACAGAACAACTTACGGAAGAGATAGCATCTGGCGATTGGTGCCAACGGGTGTGAACTATACTTAGACCAGTAACGTATGCATTGACGATATATACAACAAAGACTTGGGAGGTCTGCGATGAAATATCTTTCACCAATCATACTGCTGCTACTGGTCGGTTGTTCAAATACCGCGCCACCTAGTGGCAACGACAGCATGGAATGGAAGCAATATGGTATGCAGCGTGCAGAAGCAGGCGATACCAAACTGTCTATGCAAGAGTTCAGTAAAGACGATGAGCTATACATGGCTTACAGTAATGGTTACGAAAGTGGTCGAGCTAATTACTGCGCTCAAGACGCTTTTACACTCGGTGAAAGTAGGCGTTACTACCGTGGTATCTGTGATGACCTAGACGACCGATTCCGTCGTGAATACGAGTTGGGTCGCACAGCGAAGGGCAGTAAACGTTACTAGCAAGCAATCAGTAAGATGTAAGGAGTGATTATGAGATTATTCGTGGTCGGCGCTATGTTACTTTTCCTCAATGCTTGTGCTCAGACAACGTTACCAACCTCTGTGAGCGTGACAGATTGGCAGGCTTTCGGTAAGCAATCAGCGTTGGACGGAGCGATTGAATTATCGGAAGAGCGCATCGCCAAGCTAGACGACACTAATCGTGCTACTCCTGAACTCATCACGGCATACAAAACTGGCTATCAAGAAGGTAAACAAGAATACTGCGAGCAAAGTGCTTACATTCTTGGCGTACAGGGCGCGCCTTACTTTGGTATCTGCGATGACGTTGATCCATTTTTTCAAAACGATTATGAATCAGGAAGGCTATCGACGGCTGGTGGTTACTAATGATATATCGTGAAAACAAAAAAGAGCTGCCTGTGTGCAGCTCTTTCTCTTTTTAACGTTCGCGGTTATTTGCTTTGCGCACGCTCGTAAGATTCTAGGATTTCTGCTTTTGCGGCAGCAACATCTGCCCAACCATCCACTTTCACCCATTTACCTGCTTCAAGCTCTTTGTAACGCTCAAAAAACTGTGTGATTTGGGCTTTGAGTAGTTCTGGAATATCGTCCACATCTTGAATGCCTTCGTACTCTTTTGAGATTTTTGAGTGCGGGACAGCGAAGACTTTCGCATCTTCACCCGATTCATCCGTCATCTTCAATACGCCAACTGGACGGCAACGAATAACAGAACCTGGCATCAATGGGTAAGGAGTAGGAACCAGTACGTCAACTGGGTCACCATCTAGAGAAAGGGTGTCGTTCACGTAGCCGTAGTTACATGGGTAGAACATTGGTGCAGACATGAAACGGTCGACAAATACAGCACCAGTGTCTTTATCTACTTCGTATTTGATTGGATCCGCGTTAGCAGGGATTTCAATAACGACATAGATATCGTCAGGCAGTGATTTACCTGCTGGTACGTTGTTTAAGCTCATTTGAATATTCCTTTTCATTGAGGATTAAGCGTTTAGAGGCTTAATCTGGCTAACATTTACGCAGTTCACTTTAACGACAAAAACGCGGCAGGTAAACACCTGCCGCGTTGGACAAAGGTCTGAAATTAGTCTTCTTCGCGATTCAGCTCAAGAAACTCTTCGACTTTGTTGACCATGTTCTTTGAACCCACAAAGAAAGGCACACGCTGGTGCAGTTCGGTCGGTTTCAAATCCATAATGCGGTTTACACCGTCAGACGCCAGACCGCCAGCTTGCTCAATCAAGAATGCCATTGGGTTGCACTCGTACAACAAGCGCAGCTTGCCTTGAGGGTGGCTTTGCGTACTTGGGTATAAGTAGATGCCGCCTTTAAGCAGGTTACGATGGAAGTCCGCAACCAGTGAGCCGATGTAGCGAGAAGTGTATGGACGACCATCTTCAGGCACATTCTCCTGACAGTACTTGATGTACTTCTTCACGCCTTGCGGGAAGCGGATGTAGTTACCTTCGTTGATCGAGTAGATCTTGCCGTCTTCTGGGATCATCATGTTTTCATGAGAAAGACAGAAGCTGCCAATCGATGGGTCGTAAGTGAAGCCGTTTACGCCATTACCAGTGGTGTAAACCAACATAGTAGATGAGCCGTAAATCACGTAGCCCGCCGCCACTTGTTTGTGACCAGGCTGTAGGAAGTCTTCTTCTGTTGGCGGGGTACCAATAGGAGAAACTCGACGGTAAATAGAGAAAATCGTACCGACTGATACGTTCACATCGATGTTTGATGAGCCATCGAGTGGGTCCATTAGTACAACGTACTTTGCGTTTTGGTTGAGTTCTTTGTTGAACGCAACCGCTTCATCTTCTTCTTCACTTGCAACGCCACACACTTGGTCACGTGCTTCAAGTGCTGCTTTGAACTTGTCGTTCGCGTATACATCAAGCTTTTGCTGATCTTCGCCTTGCACGTTTTCCGTACCTACAGCACCGGTGATATCACCAAGACCTGCCGCGTTGATTTCGCGGTTAACAATTTTGGCAGCTAAACGAATGGAAGCTAAGAGAGATGAAAGATCACCGCTAGCGTGGGGGAAATCCGCTTGTTTCTCAACAATGAATTCGCCTAGGGTGCGCAGTCCTGACATGGTTTATCCTTACATTTTTCATTTCGTTGGGGGTGTCGCGCAATGGGTCATCTCTTTATGGATGTTAAACGATTGCGCTAGATGTAAGTTTATGACGCGGATCTTATTAATGGTAATGAAGTAACCGACTGAGATCTCAATTTATTTGTCTTATTGCATAAGAAGTCTGTCACTTGGTTAATGCTTGGTCAGTCAGTACTAAGCCCTGTCAGATTTGTGAAAGAGACTGCACGAACAGGGCGAAAGGCACTCGCTTTTCTGGTGGTTATCACGATAATGAAAGGATTAAAGAAAGCATTACAAGGTTAAGTTTATGCACATTCATATCTTGGGTATCTGCGGCACGTTTATGGGCGGTGCGGCAATTTTAGCGCGTCAGCTAGGTCATAAAGTGACGGGTTCGGATGCCAACGTTTATCCACCAATGAGCACCCTGTTGGAGTCTCAAGGTATTGAAATTATTGAAGGCTTTGACCCTTCTCAACTTGACCCTCAACCTGATCTTGTGGTGATTGGTAACGCAATGAGCCGTGGTAACCCATGTGTTGAGCATGTGTTGAATACCAATATGCGTTACACCTCTGGCCCACAGTGGTTACAAGAGTTCTTATTGCACGATCGCTGGGTTCTGGCGGTATCGGGTACCCATGGCAAAACCACCACTTCAAGCATGCTAGCTTGGATCTTGGAAGACTGTGGCTACCAGCCTGGTTTCCTTGTCGGTGGTGTATTGGGTAACTTTGGTGTGTCGGCACGCTTGGGTGAAAGTATGTTTTTCGTCGTTGAAGCGGACGAATACGACAGTGCTTTTTTCGATAAACGATCTAAGTTTGTTCACTACCATCCACGCACATTGATCATGAATAACCTTGAATTTGATCATGCAGATATCTTCGACGATCTTGAGGCGATTAAGCGTCAATTCCATCACTTAGTGCGCACTGTTCCGGGGAACGGTTTGATCTTGGCACCGAAGCAAGATCAGTCGTTGCAAGACGTGATCGAGCGCGGTTGTTGGACAGAAAAGCAGTTCTCTGGTGCCAATGGTGATTGGCAAGCACACAAACTGGTTATCGATGGTTCTAAATTTGAAGTGTCGTTGCAAGGCGAGAAAGTGGGCATCGTAGATTGGGATCTTGTTGGTGACCACAACGTAGATAACGCTTTGATGGCCATTGCAGCTGCACGTCATGTTGGTGTGGCTCCAGAGTTAGCCTGTCAGGCTCTCGGTCGTTTTATCAATACCAAACGCCGCTTAGAGCTGAAAGGTGAAGAGCAGGGCGTGACGGTTTACGACGATTTTGCTCATCATCCGACGGCGATTGAACTGACATTGGGCGGTTTACGTAACAAAGTTGGCGAAAAACGTATTCTTGCCGTTTTGGAGCCACGCTCTGCGACGATGAAGCGCGGTGTTCATAAGAATACTTTGGCGGCTTCTCTGCACAGTGCTGATGAGGTGTTCCTCTTCCAACCAGACAACATTGATTGGTCGGTACAAGAGATTGCTGACCAGTGTAAACAACCTGCTTTTGTGGATGCAGAGATGGACAGCTTTGTCGCAAAAATTGTAGAACAAGCACAGCCGGGTGACCAAATCCTCGTAATGAGTAATGGTGGCTTTGGTGGTATCCACGGCAAGCTTCTAGAACAACTGAAACAAAAAGCTTAATGACATCTATGCAGCAAAAAGTAACCCCTAAAAAAGCCATCACATTAGCATTAACGGGCGCCTCTGGTGCCCCGTATGGGCTCCGTCTTCTTGAATGCTTGGTTGCCGCAGACTATCACGTGTATGTGCTGATCTCTTCGGCTGCGCGAGTGGTAATGGCGACTGAACATGACCTGAAATTGCCAAGTGGCCCTGAAGCGGCGCAAAAGGCGCTGGTTGAACACCTTAATTGCAATCCAGATAACATCACTGTTTGTGGTAAAGACGATTGGTTCTCGCCAGTGGCGTCAGGCTCTGCGGCACCAAAACAAATGGTGGTGTGTCCATGTTCCGCGGGCAGTGTCGCGGCCATTGCACACGGCATGTCGGATAACTTGATTGAGCGTGCTGCTGATGTGGTAATGAAAGAGCGCGGACAGTTGCTGCTTGTGGTGCGTGAAACGCCTTTCTCAACACTGCATCTTGAAAACATGCACAAGCTCTCGCAAATGGGCGTCACCATAATGCCTGCGGCTCCCGGCTTCTATCATCAGCCAAAGAGCATTGAAGACTTGGTTGACTTTATGGTGGCAAGAATCCTCGATCACCTTGGTATTGAGCAAGGCTTAGTGCCACGTTGGGGTTATGACCAACGTTGATTGTGTAATCAATAAAAGACCTTTACAATCCATCCAACTCATCGGGGAGCAAACCCATCAGGTATTGACCTTATCAATACCAAGGGGCGCTGAGACCTAATTGTTTAACATTGTTGAGCAGACAGGGACCCGTATTACCTGAACCAGATAATGCTGGCGTAGGAATTGAGTCTGGATATTGGAAGTCCTAAATACCGCCTCAACCCTGTGCCGCTCAACTCATGTTAATAATGCAAATGGAGAGCGAGCAGTGAAAACCACTCTTAGTCTGATTGCCCTTGCAACCATCACTTCTACTTCAGCGTTTGCCGCTGAAAACACCCTAACTGTCTACACTTACGACTCTTTCGCTGCCGATTGGGGACCTGGTCCTAAAGTTGAAAAAGCGTTCGAAGCCAAATGCGGTTGCGACGTTAATTTCGTTGCTCTGGATGACGGTGTTTCAATCCTTAACCGCCTTCGCTTGGAAGGAAGCAACAGCAAAGCGGATATCGTGTTAGGTTTGGATAATAACCTGATGGCGGAAGCGAAAAAGACTGGGCTTCTGGCTGAGCACAACGTTGATACATCGAAGACGACCTTGCCTAATGGTTGGGATGATAAGACCTTCGTACCGTACGATTACGGCTACTTTTCGTTTGTGTACAACAAGGAGAAGTTGGCGAATCCTCCAAAAAGCATGAAAGAGCTGGTGGAAGAGCGTGACGATCTGAAAGTGATTTACCAAGACCCTCGCACTTCAACGCCAGGACAAGGTTTGATGTTGTGGATGAAGTCTATCTACGGTGATGATGCGACTCAAGCGTGGAAGCAACTGGCGACTAAAACGGTTACGGTTACAAAAGGTTGGTCAGAAGCTTACTCGATGTTTTTGAACGGTGAGTCCGATCTCGTGCTGTCTTACACGACTTCTCCCGCGTACCATTTGATTGCAGAAGATGACGTGAAATACGCAAGCGCAGATTTTGCTGAAGGGCACTACATGCAAGTGGAAGTAGCGGCTAAGGTGAAAGGCTCAAAGAATGCTGAGCTAGCAGATGAGTTCATGAACTTTATTTTGAGTGATGATTTCCAATCTGCGATGCCAACTGGTAACTGGATGTACCCAGTGACTGACGTTGAGTTGCCAAAAGGTTTTGAAACTCTGAGCGTACCAAGCAAACCACTGAGCTTTAGTGCAGACGAAGTAGCGAAAATGCGCAAGACTTGGATTCGCGAGTGGCAAAGCGCATTGACGTTCTAATATAGGTTCTACTTTTGAATTCTGTTCCGAAAATAGGGTTAGGGGTCGCGATGATTATCGCGACCTTTGTTGTTTCTGCCCTAGGTGCTTTGATTGTTCAAGCGCCTTCACTTGATGTGTCTATGGTGTGGGGAGACCCATACTATCAACACGTCACCAAGTTCAGCTTCTACCAAGCTTTCCTTTCGACACTATTGAGTGTTGGCTTTGCTATTCCTGTTGCTCATGCACTTTCTCGACGTGAGTTCTTTGGGAAGTCTCTATTACTCAAGTTGTTTGCGTCTACCTTAGTTCTGCCTGTGCTGGTCGGTGTGTTTGGCTTATTGGCGATTTACGGTAACAGCGGCTTATTAGCGCAATGGCTGAAAAGTATCGATGCTGAGCTGCCGTTTTCCATCTATGGCCTGAACGGTATTTTACTTGCGCATGTATTCTTCAATATGCCTTATGCAGCGCGACTCCTTTTGCAGGCACTAGAATCGATCCCAGCAGAGCAACATAAACTGTGCGCACACCTTGGAATGAGCCATTGGGACAAGTTTCGTTGGGTGGAATGGCCACGCCTAAGGCAGCAATTGCCACACGTAAGCGGCTTGGTGTTTATGCTTTGCTTTACCAGTTTTGCCACCGTGATGGCGTTAGGCGGCGGACCGAAATCGACCACCATTGAACTCGCCATTTATCAGGCGATTAAGTTCGATTTTGATCTGCAGGCTGGGGCGCTTTTGTCACTGTGGCAAATGCTACTATGTGGCTTGTTAGCAATTGGCGTACAGAAGTTGACGAAACCAGTCTCAGTAAGCGCTGGCAGCACATCGGTACACCGATATTTAACGAAGGATCATGGGTGGTCAAAAGCTTGGGATAGCTTTTGGATCATGGGTGCCTTTTTACTAGTCATACCGCCGCTTGTGATGGTGGTGTTTAGTGGTATCAATCAGCAAGTTTGGTCGGTACTGACCGATGAACGTTTTTGGTCAGCACTGCTTAATTCACTCAAAGTTGCGGTACTGGCGAGCTCTCTTACCGTTGCAGCAGGCGTATCGATTTTGCTGACCAGTCGACGTTGGCGATTGCAGTATAAAAATACTCGCGCCGATCAAATTGAGCTTATCGGAACCATCATTTTAGTGACACCAGGTTTGGTGATTAGCACCGGACTGTTTTTACTGCTGCGTTCGTTTACTGATGTATTCAGCTTAGCGTTTTTTGTCGTGATTTTGGTTAATGGCTTGATGGCATTGCCTTACGTCATCAAGACTTTATCTCAACCTATGTTGCACATTGAGCAGCAATATCAGTACGTGTGTGCCAGCTTAGGCATGCGTGGTTGGCAACGATTTAAAGTCGTGGAGTGGCAAGCACTGCGTAAGCCGTTTGCCCATGCTTTTGCCATCAGCTTTATGTTTGCTATTGGTGACTTAAGTGCGATCGCTTTGTTTGGCGGGCAAGAATTTAGAACCTTACCGCTCTACCTATTCCAGCTGCTCGGCAGTTATCAAATGGATGCAGCAGCGGTTGTGTCGGTTACCTTGCTGTTACTCAGCGTCGGCTGTTTTGCTTTGATTGAGAAAGTGTTGAAAACGAAGGAGAGAGCGTAATGTTAGTGTTGGATGATGTGCAGTACACCTATCAACGTGAACTGTTTCGCTTTGATTTAGAGATTAAGCGCGGACAAATCGTGTCGCTGATGGGACCGAGCGGTGCAGGTAAATCAACCTTGCTCGCTTTGGTCGCTGGATTCATTAATCCTGACCTAGGCGATATTTTGGTTGATGGCACATCTATCGTGAGTAAAGAGCCGTATCAGCGCCCGTTTTCAATGCTGTTCCAAGAACACAATCTGTTTGCTCACCTGTCAGTAAGAGACAACATTGGTTTAGGGCTGCATCCGGGGTTAAAGCTTACGGCAGACCAAAAGCTTCTTGTCGAGCAAGCAGCCAAGCAAGTCGGCGTTGCTGAGTATTTAGATCGCTTACCTGAACACCTTTCTGGCGGTCAGCGCCAGCGTGTGGCACTCGCACGTTGCTTTGTTCAGCCGCATCCGATGTGGTTACTCGATGAACCTTTCTCTGCTCTTGATCCCGTGCTGCGCGAAGAAATGCTTGCATTGGTGAAACAGCTTGCTACTGATCGTGGTATTACCGTGTTAATGGTGACGCACCACTTGAGTGATGCAAGAGCGATTGCGAGTCATTTTGCTTTTGTCGCTGGTGGTCAGGTCGAAGCGTCAGGTGACATTGATGAATTAGCGGTATCGCACTCTAGCGATGTTTTAACAGCGTTTGTGCGAGCGGCAGGGTAGAGCGCCGTTTATCTTTGATGAATTAGGCGTTAGAAAAACAAAAGGTTGATGCGAGCATCAACCTTTTTTTATTTTGGGAGTTTGAATGAGTACGTTAGCCTTGTGGCTTCACTACCATCACATTGATTGGTGAGTTCTCTACCACTTTGCTCGCTACAGAGCCCAACATCACTTTGTTGATCTTTGAGCGTTTGTGGCTTGGCATGATGATAAGATCGGCACCTAAGCGCTCTGCGTAATCAAGGATGGTTGCATACGCTTTGCCTTCTGCAACGTGTACTTTGTAAATCACTTCATCATCGATGTGCTGGTCAGCAAACGTTTTTAGTTGTTGCTTCACGTCTTGCTTCATCTTCGCTGCCGCATCTTTCGGGAAGTAAGTTGCGACCATCGACATATGGATGCCAGGCAGTACAGTCAGTAAGTGAACTTCCGCGTTGGCTTGTTTTGCTTGCCAAACAGCCAGCTCAACAGCTCTGTCAGAGAAGCCTTGGTCATTTAGATCAACCGGAACAAGAATTTGTTTATACATTCAGTGTCTCTCATCATGGCCCCTTTGTCCTCGGGGCCTAATCGGTTATGCGCTCAACTGTTCCCTACGAGCACGACGTTTTTGGTTCATGGCAAGTACCAGCAAGATCATTAAGCAAGGCACAAATACCCATTCTTTCATTGGGCGCTCTGCGTCTTGAACAATCCATTTGATCTCCCAGTCGAAGTCGACGCCAGACGATTCTGCCGGACTACCAAACTCGACCATGTCTACGATCATTTTGCCGTCGTTCTCGGTTAGCATTAGGCCCATAGAAGAGATGCGCTCTTCTGCAGTTTTTGCTTTATCTTCGAACGGAAGACGTACCGTTTTCTCTACGTAGTCACCTTCTAGGTTTTCACCTGCGACTCGTAGCTCAATGGATTCTCCTACATTTAGCCCTTCCGTGATTTGAGCTATCTCAACCCCAGGGGAAAGAACTTTTGCAGGGTAGATCATGTCCCACCAGAATCCTGGACGGAAGAAAGAGAATGTCAGTACAAGCAACAAGATGGTTTCCCACCACTTGTTACGTGTAAACCACCAACCTTGCGTAGCGGCTGAGAAAATCAACATCGCAATGATTGAGGAAATCACGGTGAGAGCAAGGTGCCACCAACTGTCGATACCCATCAACAATAACTGGGTGTTGAAGACGAACATGAATGGCAGAATTGCAGTTCGGATATCGTAGGTAAAGCCTTGAATACCTGTTCGAATTGGGTCGGACTTAGCAATAGCTGCCGCCGCAAAGGCTGCCAAACCTACTGGAGGGGTATCATCAGCTAGAATACCGAAATAGAACACGAACAAGTGCACCGCGATCAGTGGGATGATCAAGCCATGAGCTGCACCCAGAGTTACGATAACTGGAGCCATCAGAGTTGATACCACGATGTAGTTTGCCGTCGTTGGCAGACCCATACCAAGGATCAAGCTGATCACTGCAGTAAACAACAACATTAGGATGATGCTGCCGCCAGAGATGAACTCGACGAAGTCTGTCATCACCAGACCAATACCGGTTAGTGTTACTACACCAACAACCGTACCGGCTGCAGCCGTTGCCACACCGATGCCGATCATGTTTCGTGCACCAGATACCAAGCTCTCTGCTAGGTCGACAAAGCCATCTTTCGTTTGCTGAGCCAAGTTACCTTGTTTGGATAGCAAAGCAATCAATGGGCGTTGGGTCAGCAAGATAAAGATCATGAACACGGTTGCCCAGAATGCTGATAGACCCGGAGAGAAGCGTTCAACGGTTAAACACCAAACCAGCACAACGATTGGTAGCAGGTAGTGCAGGCCAGATTTAATCGTTGGACCTGGATCTGGAACCTCTGTGAGTTCTGCATCAATTTCAATTGCGCCGTCTTTGGCGTGGTTGGCTGAAATTTTCACCAGACCGATGTAAGCAATCAGTAGTGCTACGGTTACGATAGGTGTTGCTGCATCGCCGAAGACGTCTTTCGTCCAACCCACACCGTAGTAAACCAAAGCACTAATCACGCACAAGCCGAGGATGGTGCCAGTGAATGACAATAGGCTTTGTAACATGGTTGGGTTATGGCGACGAGGAAGGCCAGTCATACCGGCTTTACACGCTTCAAGGTGAACGATGTAAATCAGAGCGATGTATGAGATAAGCGCAGGAAGCAGGGCAGCTTTAATGACCTCTACGTACGAGATACCAACGTATTCCACCATTAGGAAGGCCGCGGCACCCATAATAGGTGGTGTAAGCTGGCCATTAGTTGAAGCTGCAACTTCTACCGCACCGGCTTTTGTGCCAGGGAAACCAACTCGCTTCATCAACGGAATGGTGAAGGTACCCGTGGTTACTACGTTGGCAATCGATGAGCCAGAAACCAAACCTGATAGACCAGACGCAACAACTGCCGCTTTTGCAGGGCCACCCTTCATATGACCAAGTAATGAGAAAGCCACTTTGATGAAGTAAGCGCCAGCGCCGGCACGTTCAAGCATCGCACCGAAGAGTACGAACAAGAATACGAAAGACGTTGATACGCCAAGTGCAACACCAAATACACCCTCAGTCGTTAACCACAGATGCGACATAGCTTTGTTTAAGCTAGCGCCTTTATGGGCAATGACGTCTGGCATGTATGGGCCAGCAAAGGTGTAAGTTAAAAATACCGCTGCGACCACCATGAGCGGTGGACCTAATGCACGGCGGGTTGCCTCAAGTAGCAATACCATACCAGTAACCGAAACGACGATATCTACCGTCGTCGGGGCTCCGGAACGTCCTGCTAACTCGGTATAGAAAATATAAATGTAAGCCGCAGCAAAGCTACCCGCGAGTGCTAATACCCAGTCGATGAGTGGGATATGATCACGCGGAGAGTTCTTCATTGCTGGGTAAGCAGTGAAAGCGAGAAAAGTGGCAAAAGTTAGATGAATTGCTCGCGCTTCAGTGTCGTTGAGTACGCCAAAATTAAAAATAAATGGTAGCGGAGAGGCATACCATAATTGAAATAGCGACCAGCACAGCGGAACGAACCATAAGATTCGACCTTGCATGCCCATTGGGCTACGCGCACCTGTATCTGCCTGAGCCACCATCTCTTGCACATCTTGTGACGGAGTGTTGTTCGTCGCCATGTACTTTTTCCTTATTATTGATGGTCCTGTCTGTATTGTGTATCGAGAACCGCGCTTCGCTATAACAGTGTAGTGAATAGAGCGAAGTTTGCTTTCGAGTGAATCGCTACAATCCTTCAACCCATTGACTCATAGGTATGGAAAAGTGCGTTTTCTTTTTCTTAGGTGTGTGAGCGCGACTTCCGAGAGAAATCGGCAAAATTGAACAAAGTATGCTGGTTGAAGGTGCTCGACCAGCATACTCAATCAGACAGAAAACCATCCTTTTCTGTCTGAGCTTGAAGTTAGTAGTTGCTTACTTAAGCAGGCCTACTTCTTTGTAGTATTTCTCTGCACCTGGGTGAAGAGGGATTGAAAGGCCAGCTTTCACCATGTCTTCTTTCTTCAGGTTTGCAAATGCAGGGTGTAGACGCTTGAAGGTATCGAAGTTTTCGAATACCGCTTTTGCAACGTTGTAAGCTACGTCATCTGAAACGTCAGAAGTCGTTACCATTGTTGCCGCAACACCAAAGCTGTTTACGTCTTTGTCTGTACCACGGTACATCCCAGCAGGCACTGTGCTGAACGCGTAGTAAGGGTTATCAGCAACGATCTTCTCGATTTCTGGACCAGTTGCTGGAACTAGCTTCGCATCACAAGAGGTTGTTGCTTCTTTGATTGAACCGTTCGGGTGACCAACCATGTAGATAAACGCGTCGATCTTGTTATCACACAGTGCTTGAGAACGTTCTGAACCTTTTAGTTCTGATGCAAGTTTGAAGCTGTCGTTAGTCCAGCCCATAGCATCCATCACTACGCCCATTGTCGCGCGGTCACCAGAACCAGGGTTACCGATGTTTACACGCTTACCTTTAAGGTCTTGAACGTTTTCGATGCCAGAATCTGCACGTGCGATGATGTTAAAAGGTTCGGTATGAAGAGAGAACATTGCACGTAGTTTTTTGTACGGGCCTTGTTCAGCAAACTTACTCGTACCGTTGTAGCCATGGTACTGCCAATCCGATTGCACGATACCAAAGTCTAGCTCGCCAGCACGGATTGTGTTGACGTTGTAAATTGAACCACCAGTCGATTCTACTGAACAACGGATGTTGTGATCTTTACGACCTTTGTTCACCAATTTACAAATAGCACCACCAGTAGGGTAGTAAACACCTGTAACAGAGCCAGTACCGATAGTAATAAACTCTTGAGCGTTAACTGCGCCTGCGCCCATAACTGCTGCAGCGATAGCGCCTACTTTAAGAAGTTTGTTAAATGCCATGAATTTCCCTTCCTTATATTCATTATTAACCCGGAAATAACCAAAAATTACTTCAGGAGTTTCCTATTTGGAAACGGCATCTTTTCCAATCCAATCGTTTGAAAAAGCGAGCGAATCATAACAAAAAATTGGCAGAAAATTATCCGATTGTTAAAAACTATAGCGAATAAGTCTAAAGTGTGCGTTGGTATGTGGGGATAAATTCGTAGACTAATTCTTTTTAGAACAATTACTTATCTTGCATGTTGGCGAGGGTATTAAAAAAACCAATAGCGTGATGTAAATCACAAATAGGATGGGTAAAAAATAAGCTAAAAAATCAAAAAATTTACATTTTTCATGGGCTACAAAACTCAACTAATTTCATAGCCCACAAACAGTTACTTAGCCTGTGTACTCGAAAAGCTCACACACAGATTTGAACAATTGTTCTGTAGAAACTGGCATTGTCGGGGTAATGAAGATGGTGTCATCACCAGCAACCACACCTAAGATGCCTTCTGATTTGCCTAATGAGTCCAGTAGGCGAGCAATCAATTGAGCGGCACCCGGGCCGGTGTGGATAACGACAAGAGCTGCGTTATGGTCGATATCTAACACCAGTTCACGCAAAGAGCTGCTAACTGTTGGTACGCCTAACTCTGCAGG
The DNA here is from genome assembly GCF_051122595.1 of Vibrio sp. K4. NCBI lineage: Bacteria > Pseudomonadati > Pseudomonadota > Gammaproteobacteria > Vibrionales > Vibrionaceae > Vibrio > Vibrio sp. K4. The sequence goes on along the minus strand of NZ_CP178577.1, from coordinate 3,016,110 downwards.
TAGGCAGTAAACCATTTCCATTTTTGCATTACGTGTACGTACGGCACCAAACTTAGTCAACATGCGAGAAACTTTGGATTGGTTGATACTTTCAAAACCTTGTTGTTTTAGTGCATCAACGATCTCACCCTGTGAGCCAAAGCTCTCTTCTTTTAATAAGGCTTTAAAAGCGCGAACTAAGTTATCTTGTTTTTCTGAATTGCGCATAGTCGTTATGATTCTCTTATCAAGGGTCAGCAATTTTGCATATTCTCGCATAGATATTCATGCAGTGCCAAAAAGTCACGACATTATGTTAATTCCATCACTGTAAACCCTAAACAGGATAGGGTTCTTTAAGTATGAAATTGTTGACCTATTTATTGCACTGAATTTCTTGTCATTTCAACAGAATAAACGAATAATCAAGCCTTTGTTTGTAGCACGGTAACAGCGAGTTGCGCGAGGTCGCAAAGCTGGCGTTAATTGATTGTAATCAAGTTGTGATTCCGATAGCTTTATTTCAGCTGGTTACAAAATACCCTACGAATACGTTTATAAGAGAAATACTCTCAAGGAGAACTACATGAAAGTAGCCGTTATTGGTGCCGCTGGCGGCATCGGTCAAGCTCTGGCCCTTCTACTTAAGAACCGTCTTCCTGCAGGTTCAGATTTAGCCCTATACGATATTGCTCCAGTAACTCCTGGTGTGGCTGCAGATCTTAGCCACATCCCAACTCCGGTTTCTATTAAAGGTTATGCTGGCGAAGATCCAACACCTGCACTTGAAGGTGCGGATGTTGTTCTAATTTCAGCTGGTGTAGCTCGTAAACCTGGTATGGATCGCGCGGATCTGTTCAACGTAAACGCTGGCATTGTTAAGTCGCTAGCGGAAAAGATCGCAGTTGTATGTCCAACAGCATGTGTTGGTATCATCACTAACCCAGTGAATACAACAGTGCCAATCGCTGCTGAAGTATTGAAAAAAGCAGGCGTTTACGACAAGCGCAAGCTTTTTGGTGTAACAACGCTAGATGTTATCCGTTCGGAAACCTTCGTTGCGGAACTAAAAGACAAAGATCCAGGTGACGTTCGTGTTCCTGTTATCGGTGGTCACTCTGGTGTGACTATTCTTCCTCTTCTATCTCAAGTAGAAGGTGTTGAGTTCACAGCTGAAGAAGTTGAAGCGCTAACGAAACGTATCCAGAATGCGGGTACAGAAGTAGTAGAAGCGAAAGCGGGTGGCGGTAGTGCAACTCTATCTATGGGCCAAGCTGCATGTCGCTTCGGCTTAGCGCTAGTACGTGCTCTTCAAGGTGAAGAAGGCGTAGTAGAGTGTGCTTATGTAGACGGTGGCAGCGAACATGCACCATACTTCGCACAACCTGTGAAGCTAGGCAAAGACGGCGTAGAAGAAGTTCTAAGCTACGGTGCGCTAAGCGACTACGAGAAGTCAGCATTAGATGGCATGCTAGAAACACTAAATGGCGATATCAACATTGGTGTTGAATTTGCGAAATAAGCGTCTTTTTATACTCGTTATATAAAGAAGAGAATTTAAATGAAAAGCCGATCTGATGATCGGCTTTTTTGATCCTTTCACCTTATCTCGCGTAACAGAGTCTAGATTGGGTAACTTTGTGAAGGAGAGGGTGATGGAAGCAAATCGAATCCGTAAAGGTATGGTCGTTGAGTGTCAGCAAGGTGTCGGTACGATTTTAGTCATCGACCAAGAGGCAGAGACAGTGCTGCTTGCTAAGCAAGGTTCAGAAGAGCAGCTTGCAGTTAGCTTCGATGAAATAGAAGACAATCCACAGCTTCACGACAGTTGTGACCGTTATTACTAACGAAAAATCGCTTGAGCGCCAAACATAATGAAAAGGAAGAGTACTACTCTTCCTTTTTTCATCAGGGTCTTCTTTTACTAGCTTAGCTGGTACGCTTAACCGCCATGTGGGCTAGAGTAACCAGCGCTTGCTTGTAGTCAGATTCTGGAAGGATTGCGAGTTCTGCAATCGCTTTATCTGCTTCATCCATTGCTTTTTGCGTGGTGTATTCCAGCGAGCCAGCTTCCTGCATTACTGCTAGAATGTCTTCTAGTCGATCCATGCCATTGGCCTTCTCAATCGCTTCACGAATCATCTGCGCATTCTCTGGCGTGGTATTGCGCATTGCATGAAGTAGAGGAAGCGTTGGTTTGCCTTCAGCCAAATCATCACCAACATTCTTACCCATATCCTCACCGTCAGACGTGTAATCCATCACGTCGTCGATCAGTTGGAATGCTGTGCCCAAATATTTACCGTAGTTCTGGAATGCCACTTCTACTTCTTCCGGCGCATCGTTAAGAATCGCACCAATCTGTGTAGCGGATTCAAACAAACGTGCGGTCTTAGAGTAGATGACCTGCATGTAGCTTTCTTCTGTTGTGTCAGGATCATTGCAGTTCATTAACTGCTGAACCTCACCCTCCGCGATCACATTAACTGCGTCGCTCATCAGTTTAAGGATCTTCATTGATCCTAGCTCAGTCATCATTTGGAATGAGCGAGTATAAATAAAGTCCCCAACTAACACGCTAGCGGCATTACCAAACGCAGCGTTTGCCGTCGCTTTACCACGGCGCATGTCTGATTCATCAACTACATCATCGTGCAACAGAGTTGCCGTATGGATGAACTCGATAAACGCCGCCGCCATAGTATGGCCGTTACCTTGGTAACCAAGAGCACGTGCTGACAATATCGCCAGAAGTGGTCTTAAGCGTTTGCCTCCACCACTCACGATATAGAAACCGAGTTGGTTGATTAAAGAGACATCAGAATTTAGTTGGGCTTGAATTGTTTCATTCACTTTTGCCATGTCATCGGCAGTAAGCGCTTGGATAGTTTTAAAATCCATCGTATATCCGGCTGAAGTTAGACCCTGCAAGGCTTATTCGATTTATATAATTGTCGAATAATACACTAAAAAACGTTGATTAATACATTACTAAAGGGCATGATTGCCGCACTTTTCTTTGGCGATTAGCTTTTCGCCAATTTTTTCAAAATATGGCTTGTCATAGGGGCATCTCTTCTGTAGAATCTGCGCCCTATTGATGATTAGTTTAGCGCACACCCTCATGAAAAGGCTGTGCGGAAAAAGCGGAGTAAAATATGTACGCTGTTTTCCAATCTGGTGGTAAACAACACCGTGTAAGCGAAGGTCAAACTCTTCGTTTAGAGAAATTAGACGTTGAAACGGGCGCAACTGTTGAATTTGATAAAGTTCTTCTTGTTGCTAACGGCGAAGAAATCCAAGTTGGCGCTCCTCTTGTAGAGGGCGGCAAAGTTGTTGCTGAAGTTGTACAACACGGTCGTGGCGATAAAGTTAAAATCGTTAAGTTCCGTCGTCGTAAGCACTCTCGTAAGCAACAGGGTCACCGTCAGTGGTTCACTGAAGTGAAGATCACTGGTATCAACGCTTAATCTATTAGGAGAGTTTAACAATGGCACACAAAAAAGCTGGTGGTTCTACTCGTAACGGCCGCGATTCAGAAAGCAAACGTCTAGGTGTTAAACGTTTCGGTGGTGAATCTGTTCTTGCAGGTAACATCATCGTTCGTCAACGTGGTACTAAGTTCCACGCTGGTAACAACGTAGGTATCGGTAAAGACCACACTCTATTCGCTCTTACTGAAGGTAAGGTGAAGTTCGAGGTTAAAGGTCCTAAGAACCGTAAGTTTGTAAGCATCGAAGCTGAGTAATTTTACCTTTTAGGTTAATTACTAAAGCTTTATAGCTGAATTCAAAAGCCCTGCCGATTCGGCGGGGTTTTTTATTTGTAGCAGTCGACATATTCAAGTTTCTCGTTTTATCCCTGAGCGGTTGGAATCTGGGAGCTTAGATCTGTCATCTGCTAAAATTGTTTGATGGCAAATCAGATTTAATCCACGCACGAAGTAGTCGGAGTAAAAGATGAAGTTCGTAGATGAAGCGGTAGTAAAAGTTCAGGCTGGTGACGGCGGTAGCGGCGTTGTAAGTTTCTGGCGTGAAAAATTCATCACTAAAGGTGGCCCAGATGGTGGCGACGGTGGTGATGGTGGTGATGTATATATCCAAGCCGATGAAAACCTAAATACCCTGATCGATTACCGTTTCCAACGCTTTTACGAAGCAGAACGCGGTGAAAACGGTCGCGGCGGTAACTGTACTGGTAAACGTGGTAAAGACATCACACTTCGCGTACCAGTAGGTACTCGCGCAGTTGATATCCACACTAACGAAATCGTTGCAGAAGTAGCAGAACACGGTAAGAAAGTGATGGTCGCGAAAGGCGGCTGGCACGGTCTTGGTAACACGCGTTTTAAATCTTCAGTAAACCGCGCTCCTCGTCAGAGAACGCTAGGTACTAAAGGTGAAATCCGTGAAATCCGTCTAGAGCTATTGCTATTGGCTGACGTTGGTATGCTTGGTCTACCTAACGCAGGTAAATCAACCTTTATCCGCGCAGTATCAGCAGCAAAACCAAAAGTAGCAGATTACCCATTTACAACGCTAATCCCAAGCTTGGGTGTGGTGAGTGTGGTTCCTGAGAAGAGCTTTGTGGTTGCAGACATCCCTGGTCTAATCGAAGGTGCAGCTGACGGTGCTGGTCTAGGTATTCGCTTCCTTAAGCACCTAGAGCGTTGCCGCGTACTGCTACACATGATTGATATCATGCCTATCGATCAGTCAGATCCAATTCAAAATGCCCTAACCATCATTGATGAACTGGAGCAGTACAGTGAGAAACTAGCAGGCAAACCTCGTTGGCTAGTCTTCAACAAAACGGATCTGATGCCAGAAGAAGAAGCGAATGAAAAGATCCAAGAGATCTTGGACGCGCTAGGTTGGGAAGACGAGTTCTTTAAGATCTCAGCGATCAACCGTAACGGTACAAAAGAGCTTTGCTACAAGCTAGCTGACTTTATGGAAAACCTACCTCGTGAAGAGGAAGAAGTTGCTGAAGAAGATAAAGTGAACTTCATGTGGGATGATTACCATAAAGACGCAATCGCCGGTAAAGACGTTATCACTGAAGAAGATGACGACGATTGGGATGATTGGGACGATGAAGAAGACGACGGTCATGTTGTTTACGTCCGCGACTAATCGCTAACTAATTCATTAAGCCGCAATGTTTATTGCGGCTTTTTTTGTATCTAAATCATGTTTAGACGATGTGATTTGCGGCACAATAATGAGCTTAACGGACTTAGGAAGTATTTATGACATCGGAAGTTATACCGTCTTGTGCAACGACGGCATCCAACCAAAGGGCCATTTCTCGGCTCGTTGCCCAAGCAGGGCAAATGCTATTAGCCCACGGGGCAGAAAGTACGCTTGTGAGTGACATCATGCAGCGCATCGGTATTGCCTGTGGTGTCAGCGAAGTGGCAGTGGCATTATCTGCGAATGCTTTGGTTGTCACGACAGTCAAAGACGATCATTGCATTACAACGACCAGAAGTTGCGCCGATCGCGGGATCAACATGCGAGTGATCACCCAGATCCAACGAATTTGTATCATGATGGAGCGCGGCTTACTCGATGTGAGAATGGCGCAGAAGAAACTCAATACCATTAGCCCTGAGCGCTATAACCGTTGGTTGGTGGTGTTCATGATAGGCCTTTCTTGTGCGGCCTTCAGTCATTTAGCGGGTGGAGATTTAGGTGTGTTTGTCATGACGTTTCTTGCTTCTGCTGGCGGCATGACCGTTCGACAAGAAATTGGCCACCGCCACTTTAATCCTCTTCTTAACTTCGCTGTCACGGCGTTTGTGACTACACTAATCTCTGCTCAAGCGGTGATTTTTGACATTGGTAATCTACCAACCGTTGCGATGGCATCATCGGTATTGATGCTAGTTCCCGGCTTCCCACTGATTAACTCGGTTGCCGATATGCTGAAAGGCCATATCAACATGGGCATTGCACGATTTACCATGGCGAGTTTATTAACCTTAGCGACTTGTCTCGGTATTGTTGCGGCAATGGAAGTAACGGGGATTTGGGGGTGGATGAGCTAATGAGCGTATTTGAACTCATCTTAGGGCTGTTGAACGATATGTTCTTCGCCGCTATTCCTGCCGTTGGTTTTGCGATGGTGTTTAATGTGCCGCAGAAAGCACTCAAGTACTGCGCGGTAGGTGGAGCGATTGGTCACGGCAGCCGCTACCTAATGATGCACTTTGGCTTGCCAATTGAATGGGCAACGTTTTTTGCAGCGACGCTAGTAGGTTTGATTGGTGTGCATTGGTCCCATCGTTTTCTTGCTCACCCTAAAGTTTTCACTGTGGCTGCTTTGATTCCTATGGTTCCGGGTGTATTCGCTTATAAGGCGATGATCGCCATGGTAGAGATAAACCACTTAGGTTACTCACCTGAGCTTATTGCGACGTGCATGGAAAACTTTCTTAAGGCGATGTTTATTATTGCTGGCTTAGCGGTTGGCTTGGCGGTTCCGGGGCTGTTATTCTATCGCCGCAGACCAATAGTTTAAATTGATATAAAGGGCACTGACACTGTGCCCTTTCTTCTCTATGTGGTCAGCAATCTCTCGAGCTATTTTTGCAGTTAAAGATATTAAAGGAGTTAGGTTGGGATAAATCTACTTCCTCACCACCAACAGTGACTTGCTGAGAAAGCTTATTGTTACTAACTTCGCCCGGTGGGAACCAAGTGTATTGATATCCAATTACGTTATATGTGTTGGAAATATGCATGCCTATTGGTGAATTCGATTTTGCATCAACTTCATGCCCTCGAATCCAGCTTGGTAGGTAATTTGGTGATGGATAAAGGTTATCGAATTCACTTGGGTATGCTTCTCCAGTTCCTTTTTCTGCTAGACAAAATTGAACGCCAGCTTGACGACTCGTTAAGCAAGCCTTTGGAGCTCCAGAGTCAACAACAGCCATAGATTTTACTTTTTGTAAGTTAAGTTCTAAGCCATTATTCGTGGTGATTTTCTGTAGGCGATCATTTGTGGTTGTTTGCTCAAATGAGTAAGAGGCTTCCGATAGTAGTTCCTCTTGTGCCGATACTTTTACTTTTAAACCGAAGGTAGGTCTAACCTCGATCGGTTGGTCGTAAATGAAATCAGGCAGTCTGTTAACTTTTCTATCTTTTGGAAGACAGTACATCTGATCAGTCGAAATGTTTCGTAAACAGCCAAGGTTTTTATCACTACCAACGACTTTCATTGAGGCTGGTGCTGAAACATCAATAATTTCTCCTTTCGATGATTCAGCGTTTTTCAGCTCTTCATTAAGAACAGTGCCCACCACATAGACTTTTCTTGTTTTATCTGCCAAGTTATCGACATCTGATAGGATGACTTCTGTTCCTTGCTCAGCTTGAACATAGACTGGTTGGCGATAAAACTCATCAGGCAAGCGAGATAGGGGTTCTTCCCCTTTTTGCTGACAAAACTGCTGCCCAGTAGAAACTAAAACAAGACACGCATGAGGTTTGTATTTTGGGATTGTTTCACTACTTGAATCTGTAGCATGTGCGTTATTAGCAAATAATGCACATGCTGAAAGCAATATTGCTGAAGCATATTTGTGTTCCATGTATCCATCCGATTGTTGAGGTTGCAATTAAACGCTATTACAGAATGTTTTAACCGCGAATATGATTATTATTAATCTTGGTTGAATGTTATTGGATTATTCAGGTGTAACTTATCGTTAAGGTTTTAAAACCCATTATTAATCTTAATTCGTTTTTAAATGCCTGATTGCCAAAGAAATGTACGCCACTTGGGTTACTCACCTGAACTTATTGCGACGTGCATGGAAAACTTTCTTAAGGCGATGTTTATTATTGCTGGCTTAGCGGTTGGCTTGGCGGTTCCGGGGCTGTTATTCTATCGCCGCAGACCCATAGTATAAGGATCCAATATGATCATCAGCATGATTGCCGCGATGGCAGACAACCGAATCATCGGTAAAGACAACCAGATGCCTTGGCACCTTCCTGCCGATTTTGCATGGTTTAAGCGTTGCACCATGGGCAAGCCAGTTGTTATGGGGCGTAAAACCTATGAGTCTATTGGGCGTCCATTACCTGGTCGTTTGAACATTGTCATCAGCCGTGATGCTTCACTTTCCATTGAAGGTGTTACAACGGTCACGTCAATTGAGCAAGCACTTGAGATTGCTGGTGAAGTGGAAGAAGTCATGATTATTGGTGGCGGAGCGATTTATGCAGCGTGCCTACCTATGGCTAACAAGCTGTATGTTACCCATATTGAAGCTGAAATAGATGGAGATACTCAGTTCCCAGATTGGGGAAGTGAGTTCAAAGAAACGTACTCTGAAGCGTACCAAGCGGATGAGAAAAACGCTTACAACATGCGTTTTACTGTCCTCGAAAAGTAATCGGATAGAATGAGAAAAGCACCGCAAATGCGGTGCTTTTTGTTTTCTCGTCCGGCAATCAGAGACGTTAACTGAGTGCTTCTTGAGTGAAGACTTGCTTGTCTTCCCAACGAATCATGGTGAGCGAACCACCCCAAACGCAGCCAGTATCAAGACCAATTATGCTTTCATCGATATGACCTTGTAGTGCTGCCCAGTGCCCAAATAGCACTGCTTTTTCTAGCGGTACTCGCTGTGGCAGCTTAAACCAAGGCACAAGCTCATCTTCAGACACTTCTTGCGGTGGCAGTTTACAATCCATATCTAAGCGACCATCAGTAAAGCAAAAACGCATGCGAGTAAACGCATTGATGGTGTAGCGATAGCGGTCGAGTCCTGAAAGGGATTCATCCCAGAGATCAGGCTGATTGCTGTACATATTTTCTAGCAGCCAAGGCAATTGTTTACTTCGAATGATCGCTTCCACTTCACGTGCACAGCTTCTAGCAGTATCAAGATCCCATAGTGGAGAGATGCCTGCATGACACATGACAAAGTCATCGTGTTCTGCCAACAGTGGTTGTTGTGATAGCCAAGTAAGCAGCTCTTGTTTATCCGGAGCGGAAAAAATAGGTGCAGTCTTATCCTTGTCTTTGACTTTTTTCAGTCCTTGCGATACTGCCATGAGGTGTAGGTCATGATTACCAAGTACCACTTTGGCACTGTCACCCAGAGACTTAACAAAACGTAATGTTTCTAGAGATTTAGGTCCGCGAGCGACGAGATCTCCGGCTAGCCAAAGCTGATCGTGCTGTGAAGAGAAATTAACCTGTTCTAGTAGCTGCTGAAGCTCATCAAAACAGCCCTGAATATCACCAACAATATAAGTCGCCACTGAATCTCCTGATTAATTTAAGACGTTTGGAACCGCTAAACGGAATGGATCAATCTCGGTGATAAATTGCTGTCCTTTTTCATCCAACAACATGTAGTGTCCTTGCATAACGCCAACCGGTGTCTCAAGCGCAGTTCCGCTGCTGTAAGTGTATTCGTCGTTGCCCGGAATAAAAGGCTGTTGACCAACCACTCCTTCACCTTCGACCGTCATTTGTTTACCGTTTGAATCGGTGATTAACCAGCGACGGCTAATTAATTGGACAGTTTGTTGGCTGAGGTTTTTTATTGTGATGATATAAGCGAAGACGTATCGCTGCAGTTCTGGGTTGGACTGTTCTTCAATGTATTTGGTATGAACTTGGATTTTGATGCAAGGTTGAATGACGTCCATGTGCACTCCTCGAGAAACGTTGTATCCCAATAATAATAAGCCAAACCGGCAAGGGTTTGGCTTATCGTTCGAGTTCTTTATTGCTGCGGGTTGTCCGCGAGCCAGTTCGCCATGGCGACGAATTGTTGTAGCGTTAGGTTCTCTGGACGCATGCTAGGGTTGATACCCAGTTCTTCTAGTACTTCAGTACTTAGTAGCGACTTGTAGCAGTTACGTACAGTCTTACGGCGTTGGTTAAAACCTTCACGACATACACGCTCCAACAAACGTAGATCTTTTGCTGGGTGTGGCAGCTCTTCGTAAGGAACCAAGCGTACTACGGCTGAGTCTACTTTCGGTGGCGGAACAAATGCCGTTGGCGGTACTTCTAGTACTGGTACCACTTTACAGTAGTACTGTGCCATTACGGTTAGACGGCCGTATGCTTTGCTACCAGGGCCTGCCGCTAAGCGATTTACCACTTCTTTTTGAAGCATAAAGTGCATGTCTTGAATGTCTTTATGGAATTCAAATAGGTGGAACATCAATGGTGTAGAGATGTTGTATGGCAAGTTACCGAAGATACGTAGCTTGTTGTTTGGCTTCACTAACTGCGTGAAGTCAAAGCGCATTGCATCGCCTTCATGAATCGTAAGTTTGTCTGCCAATTCAGGGTGGTTACGTAGACGTTCTGCTAGGTCACGGTCCAATTCGATAACCGTGAACTTGTCGACTTCGCGACCAACAGGCTCGGTGATTGCACCTAGACCAGGGCCGATTTCAACCAGGTTTTGCCCTGGTCTTGGGTTAATTGCTGATACGATGCCATCAATAATGTATGGGTCGTTCAGGAAGTTTTGACCAAAACGTTTACGCGCTTTGTGTCCTAAATGGACATCATTTCTCATTGTTTCTTCTCTACCAATTCTATCGCATGCGTGAGCGCTGTTCGGAAGCTCCCTGTATCCGCTTGACCTGTCCCTGCCAGTTCTAATGCAGTACCGTGATCTACCGATGTTCTAATAAAAGGTAGACCAAGAGTAATGTTTACTGAACGACCAAAGCCTTTGTATTTTAAAACTGGCAATACTTGATCGTGGTACATGCCTAAAACAGCATCAGCATCGTTTAAATACTTTTCATTGAAAATGGTGTCTGCCGGTAATGGACCGATCAGATTGATTCCTTTTTCTTGTCGAATCTTTTCCAATGTCGGAGTGATGGTCTCGATCTCTTCGCGACCCAAACAGCCATCTTCTCCCGCATGTGGATTTAGCCCGCAAACATAGATGTTTGGTTGGGAGATGGCAAATTTTTCTACAAGATCTTTATGAAGAATATCGATGATTTTTTCTAATCGCTCTTCCGTGACGGCTTTAGATACGTAAGCCAAAGGAATATGCGTTGTTACTAGAGCAACTCGCAGCCCTTCGGTGGCTAGCATCATCACGACCAACGGTGTGTTGGACTTCTCGGCGAAGAATTCAGTATGCCCACTGAACGCAACACCAGAGCGATTGATCACCCCCTTATGTACAGGGCCGGTGACAATAGCATCAAATTCATCATTCATACAGCCCAAAGCGGCTCTTTCTAGTGTTTTTAACACGTAGTGGCCGTTGGCTTCATTGAGTTGACCCGCGATGACATTTTCTGCCATTTCGATATGGTCAACGATCAAGGTGCCTGCTTTTTGTGCCTTTGGTGCTTCTTCTGGATTGTAATCAGTCAGTTGAACATCAATGCCAAGCAAGTTGGCACGTTCCAACAGCATATTTTTGTCTGCGCAGACGACGATTTGGTGAGCCCAGTCTTCCTTAGACAGAGCCAGTACCAAATCCGGGCCGATACCCGCAGGTTCCCCAGCGGTCACGACGATTCTGCGAATCGAATTAGTTGCCATCATTGTCATCCACGATTTCAACGAATGCGCTTGCGCGTAGCTCTTGCATCCATGCGCCAGCTTCTTCATTAAACTTACGGTTAAATAGAATGCGGTAAGCTTTGTTCTTCATTGCTGAGTCTGTACGGTCGACTTGGCGACGGTCTAGAACTTCAACAATGTGCCAACCGTGTACCGTTTTGAAAGGCTCACTGATTGAGCCAACAGGTAGCGTTTCTACTTGGTGTTTAAATTCTGGTACGTATAAATCAGGTGTTTGGTAACCTAGCTCACCATTTTGAGCCGCTGAACCAGGATCTTGACTGTACTGTGTTGCCAGTTGAGCAAAGGTTGCTTCACCTGCTTTGATGCGACGGATGAACTCGTTTAGCTCTTTCTGTGCACCTTCATCACTCAAGATAACGGTTGGCTTGATCAGAATGTGGCGAGCATTTACCTCTGTTACCGCTACGGTCTCAAGGCCTTTCACATCTTCTACTTTTAGGATGTGGAAGCCGATGCCGCTTCGGAATGGGCCAATGATGCTGCCTTTATTTTGCATCTTGATCTGGTCTGCAAAGATGGTTGGCATTTCTTCTTTACGCATCCAACCCCAATCACCACCTTGTAGCGCTTTAGGACCTTTTGAGTAGGTGTATGCCATTTCAGAGAAGTCTGCACCGTCTTTTAGTTTCTTAACCAATGCATTGGCTTCTGCTTCGACTTCTGATTTGTCTTTATCGTCAGAGAAACGAAGTTGGATGTGGCCAATCTTGTATTGAACTGTAGCGTTAGTTTCAGTCGCCAATTGGTCGGCAAGGCTATCGACTTCAGCTGGCAAAATGTTGATACGACGACGAACTAGAGCATTACGCGCTTCAGAAGCAGCAATCTCTTTACGAATCTGCTCACGGAATTCTGGGTAGCTGAGACCTTCAGCTTGAACAGACGCAGCTAACTGCTCCACGCTTTGATTGTTGTTGCGAGCAATTTCTGCGATCGCTTGGTTCAGGCGGTTGTCATCAATACGAACACCGATACGCTCTGCCTCTTGGCCTTGCAATGTGTCGATGATCAGTTTCTCTACCACTTGGTCTTTCAGCACACTTGCCGAAGGGAGGCTCTTGCCACTTTGGCGAGCATTAGCTTGCAGCGTTTTCATCGCGGTATTGATGTCGCTTTGTAGAATTACACCATCGTTAACGATGACTGCAACCTTATCAAGCTCTACTGGCGCTGCTGTTACACCACAAGATAGTAGGGTGGTGAATAAGAGTGATTTCCAAATTTTCATTAAAAATTCCGTCAGTAATGGTGTTTAAGCGTCTTGTTATAGGTAAGACGCTTAATTCAATTAATTGTTCAAATAGAATGGACGACCGTATTTAATCGCGTTGTCCGAGCCATCAAGCTCTTTCGCGGCCGAATCTGCGCGTTGGTTGGTTGCAAAGCCTTGAATACCGAAGTTCACACTGATGTTGTTTTCGTATTCTGGTGATGCACCATCACTGCCGATTGCTCTGTCATCCCAACCCAGTAGTTGGTTCGAGTAAGTCAGACCAAAGTACCAACAATCTGATTGGTAACGAACGCTAGCAAGCCATTCCATATCAATGTTTTCATTCAGATCGTAGTAGTACTGGCCACTTGCAGACCAGTTCGGGTTGAACTCGTATGCCGCCACGATACCTGCTTGTGAAATACCTTTACGAGTGATCGTATCTAGGTTTTCGACAATGATCGTATCTTCAATGTATTCACGCGTTACATAACGGTAGTTACCTTGAATAAAGCCACCATTAAATTGGTATTCCAACGTGCTGTTTGCAAGTTGCATCGAGCTCAAGTCGATGTCGTACTGGATACCGCCGTGGTAGAACAGGTAATCGTTGTAGTTGAAGTCAGTCTCAACCGCCCACGATGAGTAGTTTGATGTTTCATCTGGCAAGCTTGGGTTATTACTGATCTTAGTCTTCTTATCAAAGTAATAGATCTGACCAAACGAGACGTTCAAGCGCTCTTTGTAGTCATCATCGAAAAAGCGAGTACTTGCACCGTAGCTTAACTGGTTTGCTGAAGCAATTTTATCGATGCCACTGTATTTGCGACTGCGGAATAGACCGTAATAGTCGGTTTGCAGCAAGGTGGTATCGTAGTTGTAAATGTTGCTCTGATCTTCATCAGGAACATACAAGTACTGTAACTGTGGTTCTAACGTCTGTGTGTAACCTTCGATCCAGCTGGTATCACGCTCTAAGTACATGCGAGCATGTGTGCGGAATTCGGGGATCACACGTGACACGTTTTCATCCAGTGTATTACGCAAGTCAGTATCAGTTAATCCCTCTAAGTCTTGCGAGTAGTATGTTGACAAGACGCGAGCTTCTGTTGTCCAAGTTGCCCAGGAGTTTGATAGCGGGATCGTAATACCTGGCTCTACGTGAACACGAGTTGCGTTTGGTTTCGCGGTGTCATCGGTATCGAAACTACTCACTTGGCTCTTCACATCGAAGTTAACGTAGTTGCCCCAAAGTGGCGTGTAGTAGTTAAGATCAAGTTGAGGCAGCAAGCGGTATGGTTGGTTATCTTCTTGCAGTAGGATTTGGAAATCACGCACTCGCAATGACGCATCCCAGAAGTCAGAGCGGTATTGAACTTCGCCTTCTTGTAGCAATTGACCATCTTCGCGGTTACCAATATCAGAGTCGAGATCTCGGAAGTAGTCGATATCACTTACTTTGGAGTAATCAAGGCTGACCACCCATTGTTTATTGATGATACCGTCGTGTTTAAACTGGTAACCCCAACGCGACTCGTCATCGTACTTTTTGTCGCTGCCCATGTATTCGCCTTTGACCTCACCGTCACCCCAACCATTGGTTAGGTAGCGGAAGTCAGTATCTAGCTTAGTACCGCGCTTTTGCATGTACAGAGGCGTAATTGTCATGTCGTATTGAGGGGCAATGTTCCAGTAGAACGGAATTTCAACTTCCAGACCGTCGCTTGAACCGTATGACATAGAAGGGAAGAGAAAACCTGTTTTACGCGTATCGCCAATTGGCATCGTCAAGTAAGGCACGTAGAACACTGGTACATCTAACACCTCAAAACGAGGGTGGTGCAGAGTTGCCGTTTCTTCGTCTTGATCAACATCGATTCCTGATGCCACTAATCGCCAAGAGTTATCGCCTTGTGGGCAAGAGGTAATGGAACCATCTTCTAGTTCATAAACAGATTGGCCCGTGCGTGCAATGTAAGCGGCGGTGCCTCGACCTTGTTGGCAGAGGAATTGGTAATCGGTGTTTTCTAGCGAGAAAGTATCTTGATTAATGTCGTTGGTGACGCGATCTGAGCGTGCTTTTACTTTGCCATCGTTGAAGGTTACGTTACCTTCAGCGACAACAACATTGTCTTGTTGGTGAAGCGTTACGCTATCCGCGGTGATTTTCTTCGGACCTTGCGTGACTTCTACGTTGCCAGAGTACTGAGCTTTGTCACCATTGATGGCTTGTAAGCGGTCTGCTTGTACTACGACTTCGGAGTTAAGCGCGTCCTCCTCACCACTTGTTTCGACCAAACATTGATCTGTGGTGGGCATTTCCTGCACACTATCATTGATATTCGCTTCAGCTTGAGTGGTGGGTACAAACAAGGCGGTGCTGATAGAGGCCGCTAAACATGTGCGGGAGAAATGTTGCATTGAATTGAACTTTCCTGTGTCACTACTACTCGATGGCTATAGGGCTTGTTGTACCCTCGCTTTATAGCCAAATGAATCAACTATAGTTTGCAATTATCCCAGAGCATGGATTCGCTGTGGCATAATGCCGATATAAAATAGCTGCAAAGATAAGCAGGCGAAATAGCCTGATCATAAAAAAACTAATTCCATTATCATAAAGGAAATCGTTGCGTCCGGCACTATAAGACCGCCGTCGTCGATAAAAATTCATTGATAGAGAACACATAATGCATATTTTTGGCAAAATTTTGGGTGCCTTTTTTGGCTTGTTACTCGGTGGTCCATTCGGTTTGTTGTTTGGCCTATTTATCGGTCACCAATTCGATAAAGCACGTCGTTTAAGCCAAGCGGGGTTTTCTACCGGAGGCTTTGGTAAAGGTCCAAGCCAAGCCCAGCGCCAAGAAGAATTTTTTAAGGCTGCATTCGCAGTTATGGGACATGTGGCAAAAGCCAAAGGTCAAGTGACTAAAGAAGAGATTCAACTTGCGTCTGCGATGATGGATCGCATGAGTTTACATGGCGAGCAACGTCGTGCAGCACAAGAAGCGTTCCGTGATGGTAAAGAGAGTGACTTCCCACTTGAAGATGTATTGGTTCGTGTGAAAATCTCTTCAGCAGGGCGTTTTGACTTGTTGCAGTTCTTCTTGGAACTACAAATCTCAGCGGCGTTTGCTGATGGCTCAATCCACCCAAGTGAACGCAGTGTATTGCACAAAATTGCCCGTGGTTTAGGGTTCTCTTCGGAGCAATTAGAACGTCGCCTGAACATGCAAGAAGCCGCGTTTCGTTTTCAAAGCCAAGGTGGTTTCCATGGTCAGCAACAAGGGCAATATCAATCTTCAGGTGCAGGTTGGCAGCAAGCTTCACAAGCGGATCAACTGGCGGATGCCTACAAAATCCTTGATGTCTCTTCAGAGGCGGACGGCAAAACGGTCAAACGTGCTTACCGTAAATTAATGAATGAACATCACCCAGATAAATTGATGGCAAAAGGTTTGCCACCAGAGATGATGAACGTTGCGAAAGAGAAATCTCAAGAGATTCAAAACGCTTACGATCTGATTAAGAAAGTCAAAGGCTTTAAGTAGTCGGACGTTTTCTATCAAGTATTGGGTTTAAAAAGGGCACTGAGTGCCCTTTTTTCATATCTTAGTCTTGGAGTTGCCGGTGTCTTTAGCTTTTGACCTATCATGATCCTAACGCTAATTGACCTCAAATCCCCCAGTTTAGTTGGCCTGATTCAAGTCCCAATCGTATTCGTATTTCACTTTGCCAGAGAAATTTTTGTATTGCGGTGCGTATTTTGCGATGTGGTTGAAGATTTGTTTTTCTCCACCAAAGTCCGTTGCAAACCAATCATAAATAGAAGACAGCTGTGCCGTGTTACCTTGAATAGATACGCCTTTGCTGCTGTTGATAAATGTTCTAGCGGCACTATCCAGTAGAGCTTGCGTGTTGTCAGCGGTGAATGCTTGAGACTGCAGATTAGGGCACCCTAGGCTGGCACAGTTAACCGCGTAATGCGTTCTGGGGTCATTCCAAATTGGACGTAAAATGCGGTGTTCAATATCGTTTAAAGTCAGATCTTTCCCGTTGATCACGACCACATCATCCCCCCAAGGGCCAAAGCTGAATAGCCCACCAAGTTTGGTAATCGATTCGACAGGATAGTTATCTAGGATTAAGTCTACAGTGATGGCGTTGTAAAGGTTTACCCAGTAGGCGTATTGCTCTGCTTGGTTGTATTCTAGAGGGTCGAGTTTTGCCAAACGTTGGATGTATTGTTTCAGCTTAGTTTTATCGGCTGAGGTGACTTGGCTGTAACGAAACAAGGTATTCTCGCTTTGTTCAACTAAATAAGCATCGAGCAGTTGCTGCCAATCTTGATGAGAGATTTGACTTTGATTGGCTTGATTCGATTGTTTCCAGTACGGCCATAAGTCGGATTTAGGTGCGGCAAATGTCGAGAAAGAAACGAGCGCACACAAGAGTAATAACAGACGCTTCATAGAGATACCTTTGGGTTAAAACCTTATTGATAGTGTAGACCTGCATAGGGCGAAGTTTCTTTCTTGAGGCAATGAAAATAAAAGAAAAAAGGCTGACATAAGCCAACCTTTTTTTGTTTAAATTACGATTTTAATTAGCTTAAGAAGCTTGGGATATTCGCCTCGTACTCAGCAATCTTATCTTCGTGTTGAAGGGTAAGACCGATATTGTCCAAACCGTTTAGCAGGCAGTGACGACGGAATGAGTCGATTTCAAAGCTGTACTCTTTGCCGTTGGCGCGAACCACATTCGCTTCTAGGTCTACTTCCACTTCTGCGCCTTCGTTAGCCTCAACAAACTGGAAGATTTCATCCACTTCTTGCTCCGTCAAACGAACTGGCACCATTTGGTTGTTGATCGAGTTACCGTAAAAAATATCGGCAAAGCTTGGTGCGATCATCGCCTTGATGCCGTAATCCGCTAGTGCCCACGGTGCGTGCTCACGAGAAGAACCACAACCGAAGTTTTCACGCGCTAGCAAAATCGAAGCGCCTTTGTAGCGAGGAGCGTTCATCACGAACTCTGGGTTCGGTTGTTCGCCAGCATCGTCTAGGAAGCGCCAGTCATGGAATAGGTGCTTACCGAAACCTAGGCGAGAGACCTTTTGTAGGAACTGCTTAGGAATGATGGCATCAGTATCTACGTTCGCTGCATCTAGAGGAACAACTAAGCCTGTGTGTTGTTTGAAACCTGACATTTGTTCTCTCCTTAACCTAATCCAACTCACGAATATCAACAAAGTGACCAGCAATTGCTGCTGCCGCTGCCATAGCAGGGCTAACCAAGTGGGTACGACCATCACGACCTTGGCGACCTTCAAAGTTACGGTTTGAAGTAGACGCACAACGTTCATGTGGACCCAAACGGTCGTTGTTCATTGCTAGACACATTGAACAACCTGGTAGGCGCCACTCAAAACCCGCTTCTTTAAAGATAACGTCCAAGCCTTCTGCTTCTGCTTGCGCTTTTACTTGCTCAGAGCCAGGAACGATTAGCGCTTGAACGTGAGACGCGACTTTGCGACCTTTCGCTACTTCAGCTGCTGCGCGCATGTCTTCGATACGTGAGTTAGTACAAGAACCAACGAAGACTTTATCGACGTTGTAATCAGAAAGTGCTTTGCCTGCTTCTAGGCCCATGTAAGCCAACGCTTTTTCAGCAGAAGCTTTTTCTACTGGATCGGCAAAGCTTTCTGGTGCTGGGATCGGTTGGTCTACCGCGATAACTTGGCCTGGGTTAGTACCCCAAGTGACTTGTGGTTTAATGTCTGCTGCGTTTAGCGTCACAACCGCATCAAACTGAGCATCATCGTCAGTTTTTAATGTCTTCCAGTATTCTACTGCTGCATCAAAATCGGCACCTTGAGGTGAGAATTTACGGCCTTTGATGTATTCGAATGTGGTTTCATCTGGTGCAATCAAACCGGCTTTCGCACCTAGCTCAATTGCCATGTTACATACGGTCATACGGCCTTCCATTGAAAGGTCGGTGATCGCCTCACCACAAAATTCAACCACGTAGCCTGTACCGCCAGCTGCTGTAGTTTCACCGATAATCGCTAGCACGATATCTTTAGCGGTGATACCCGGAGCCACTTTGCCTTTCACTTCGATCTTCATCGTTTTAGCGCGCGCTTGTTTTAGCGTTTGAGTCGCTAATACGTGCTCAACTTCAGATGTACCAATACCAAAAGCGAGAGAGCCAAACGCACCGTGTGTAGCCGTGTGCGAGTCACCACAAACAATGGTCATGCCTGGTAGGGTAATACCAAGCTCTGGGCCCATAACGTGCACAATACCTTGATATTTGTGGTTAATGTCGTAAAGCGTAACGCCAAACTCTTCACAGTTTTTCGATAGCGTTTCCATTTGGATACGAGCCATCTCACCGGATGCGTTGATGTCTTTGGTGGTTGTCGAAACGTTGTGGTCCATGGTGGCAAAAGTTTTGCTGACCTGACGCACTTTGCGACCTTTTTCACGCAAGCCGTCAAATGCTTGCGGAGATGTCACCTCATGTACCAAGTGACGGTCGATGTACAAGATTGGGTTTTCCCCTTCTGCTGCGACGGCAACGTGTGCGTCGTAGACTTTTTCGTATAGTGTTTTGCCCATTGTTTGCTATCTCGTGTATAGCTCCCGACAACGGCTTATCAGGAGCAAATAATTATTATCAATTAGTGCGGTATTAAGAGTTTAAGATGTACTCAGCGATCTTATCGCCCATCTCAGACGTCGAAAGTGCTGGGTTGTCACCAGCAAGGTCGCCTGTTAGCTCACCCGCTGATAGTGCTTTTGAAACTGCCGTTTCGATGTCTTGTGCCGCCGTTTCTTCACCTAGGCTGTAACGCAACATTAGTGCAGCAGATAAGATTTGTGCCACTGGGTTAGCGATGTTTTTACCTGCGATATCTGGTGCACTGCCGCCTGCAGGCTCGTACAGACCGAATTTGCTTTCGTTTAGGCTTGCTGAAGGCAGCATACCCATGGAGCCAGTGATCATTGCGCACTCATCAGAAATGATGTCGCCGAAGATGTTTGAACATAGCATTACGTCGAACTGAGCTGGGTCTTTGATAAGCTGCATAGTCGCGTTATCAATGTACATGTGTGATAGCTCGACGTCTGGGTAGTCTTTTGCGATTTCTTCGACCACTTCACGCCATAAGATAGAACTTTGTAGAACGTTCGCTTTGTCGATAGAGCACACTTTCTTGCGACGTAAACGAGCAGACTCAAAAGCGATTTTTGCAATACGTTCGATTTCGTAACGGTGGTACACCTCAGTGTCGAACGCTTTCTCTGTTGGACCTTCACCTTCACGACCTTTTGGTTGGCCGAAGTAGATGCCGCCCGTCAGTTCGCGGACTACAACGATGTCAAAACCGCGACCTGAAATGTCTGCACGTAGTGGTGAGAAAGCTTCAAGACCTGAGTGGATTTGCGCTGGACGTAGGTTACAGAATAATTGGAAGTGTTTACGTAGCGGCAGTAGGGCACCGCGCTCAGGTTGGTCGTTTGGTGGTAAGTGCTCCCACTTAGGGCCGCCAACTGAGCCGAATAGGACTGCATCAGACTCTTCACACGCTTTTACGGTGCTTTCTGGAAGTGGGCAACCGTGATTATCAATCGCAATGCCGCCCACATCATGCTCGTCACGCTCAAACGCAATGCCGTGTTTCTTCTCGATTGCATCTAGCACCTTGTGTGCTTGCGCCATTACTTCTGGGCCGATGCCGTCGCCTGGTAAAACGGCGATTTTGTATGATTTGTCTGTCATGGTAATCCTTTAAGTTTTCTAAATTTTTGAGCTTGTCTAAAACGAATTTGGTTGGAGCCTGAGTTGTGAGGCTCAAGCTCCATGAATTAATGATTAAACCGTCGCAATTCTCTTTTGCTTCATCTCTTCAATCTTATCGGCACGATGAATGCTGTTGATAACGTGTAATAGCGCTTGGCCAGATGCTTCTACGATATCGGTAGAAACGCCGGTACCGTGGTACTTACGGCCCTTGTAGTTAGCGATGATGTCTGCTTGACCAAGACCGTCTTCACCTTCGCCTTTTGCGGTTAGGTCAAACTTGTCTAGAACGATTTCGTAACCTGTCACGCGGTAGATACATTGGTATAGCGCATCAACAGGGCCATTACCGACGGCAGCTTCACACATTTCTTCATCGCCACATTGCATTTTGACGCTGGTGGTCGCCATTACGCTGCCAGATTGCACGCTTAGGTAATTCAACTTGTAGAAGTCGTCTTCTTCACGCAAGTTCGAGAAGTGCATTAGTGCTTCTAGATCGTAGTCGAACACCTGACCTTTGCGGTCAGCAAGCTTCAAGAAGTCTTCGTACAACGCATCTAGGTTGTACTCTTCTTCTTTGTAGCCCATCGCGTCCATGTGACTCTTAACCGCAGCGCGGCCACTGCGACTGGTTAGGTTCAATGCTTGGTTCTTAAGGCCAATCGACTCAGGCGTCATGATCTCGTAAGTGTTCTTGTTCTTTAACATGCCATCTTGGTGAATGCCTGAAGAGTGGCTGAACGCGTTAGCACCAACGATAGCTTTGTTGCTCTGGATTGGCATGTTACAAAGTTGGCTGACCAACTTGCTGGTACGGTGGATTTCGTCGTGTTTTAGACCGGTATGCACACCCATGAACTCTTGGCGGGTTTTTAGGATCATCGCGATTTCTTCTAGAGAGCAGTTACCCGCACGCTCACCGATACCGTTGATGGTGCCTTCTACTTGTCGAGCGCCTGCTTGAACCGCTGCGATAGAGTTCGCAACAGACATGCCCAAGTCATCGTGACAGTGAACAGAAATGATCGCTTTGTCGATGTTTGGTACACGGTTGAATAGGGTTTCAATGATGCCACCAAACTCGCTTGGTACGGTGTAGCCAACGGTGTCTGGAATGTTGATGGTGCTTGCGCCAGCATCGATGGCCGCTTCAACCATACGACATAGGTTGTCGATTGGCGTGCGACCTGCGTCTTCACAAGAAAACTCAACGTCGTCCGTGTAATTACGTGCGTGTCTTACGGCTTTCACGCCCATTTCTACAACATCGTCGTAGCTACGGCGCAGTTTGTCTTGAACGTGGACAGTAGAGGTAGAAATGAAGGTGTGGATTCGGAATGCATCTGCGACTTTTAGCGCTTCAGCGGCAGCATCGATATCTTTCGCAACGGCACGCGAAAGGGCACAAACTCGGCTGTTTTTAATGTGTTTTGCAATAGTTTGTACGGACTCGAAATCGCCAGGAGAAGAAACAGGAAAACCCGCTTCGATAACATCAACGCCTAGCCTTTCCAGCGCATAGGCAATTTGCAGTTTTTCTTTAACCGTCAAGCTTGCTGACAACGCTTGTTCGCCATCACGCAATGTGGTGTCGAATATAATGACCTGATCGTTCATGTTTGCTTCCTTCATGATTTCTGCACTTTTCGTGCAATTTAATCGTTTACTTCCGGTATATAGATATAAAAAAACCCGCATTTGCATGCGGGTTTCTTAGAAATTGGTGTGGTTATTTTTCTTCCACAGCCTACCCGCGCGAATTGGTCACGATCAGGAGGAGGCTAAGCAGGATAGAAAAACGTGCTGACATAGTTGTTAAGCATTCCACAAAATTAAGTTAACAAATTAGTACCGCACTCAATGGAACACGTCAACCCTAAAGTCGATTTTTTATTCATATCGGATGAGTGGATTTCTGTTCATGGCTTTTAGGGGGACTCAAGCGCTGGCGGTTATTCGCAGCGTGAATCGTTTTTAGTTTGCTCAGAGGATGCGATTTCTCAGTCTCATAATAGCTTTTAAATGCAGGTGTTTATTGCGCTTTGATACTAAATGTAACCGTTTGTTTTGCTGCATTTTAGTTACGTAACATTTCTTGATTGTTTTCGATCGATCTCTTGTTATTAGTTGGGTGAATGCCTTACGGCTGGCAGTGAGATATTTAAAATGGAGGGCAAATTAATCAAGGATGGTGAGTTATGTTTTATAAATCCCGAGTTGCATTGGCGATCAGTAGTACTTTGGTTCTTTCTGCCTGTGGCGGTGACGATTCCAATCAGCCAGCGGTTACCGACAATGTGTTAACCGTTAAGGTGATAGATGGCTACATTCAAAATGCAAAAGTATGGTTAGAAAGAAAAGACAGCGTTAACTACATTTTGGAAGACGGAGAGGTAAGTGGTACCACTGATAAAACAGGTGCGGTGTCTCTGGATCTCACTCAAATTGATGACATTAATAACTATCAGCTCATTACCTATGCTGAAGCGGGTGTGGCGATCGATTTAGATCATGGAAAACCCCTTGCTCACGATCTACTTATGACCGCCTATCAAGGTAAGGTTGTGACGCCATTAACGACGTTGATTGAAGCCAAAGTGCGCACTAAGGCTGGCGAAACGGATGCTTACCAACAAGCGGTGAGTGAAGTAGCGAAAGCACTTGGGGTGAGTGAAAGCGTGGTAGTTGCTGACTATATTGCATCTCAAACAGAAGAGGCGAAGAAAGTACAAAAAAGTGCGGTTTCTTTAGTTGCTTCTGGCGCTATGCCTGCATCCGTTCAAGAGCTTGAACAAGCCCAAAATATTATCGCAGATTCTGAGCAAGTGAACCTTTTGGTCGAGAATGCTAGTGATGATCATATCGTCATTAAAGATCCTGAAACGAATGAGCTGACGCTGGTTTCCACTCAGGACAGCGATGGCGATCTTATTATTGATGCGCTTGATGCCTTCCCTAATGATGATACTGAATGGTACGACACCGACGGTGATAAAGTTGGGGATAATCAAGACGTTTTCCCTCTCGACCCAAGTGAGAGCAAAGATACGGATAAAGACGCTGTTGGCGATAATGCTGATGCTTTCCCTAACGATCCATCAGAAACGACAGACAGTGATAAAGATGGTGTCGGTGATAACAGCGATGCCTTCCCAAATGATGCCTCAGAGTCTAAAGACAGTGACACGGATGGTATTGGTGACAATAACGATGCGTTTCCAAATGATCCATTAGAGTCTAAAGACAGCGATAAAGATGGCGTTGGTGACAATAGTGATGCTTTCCCAACTGATGCATCAGAATCTAAAGACAGCGATAAAGACGGTGTCGGCAATAATAGTGATGCTTTCCCAACTGATGCATCAGAATCTAAAGACAGCGATAAAGATGGTGTTGGTGACAATAGCGATGTTTTCCCATCTGATGCGACAGAATCTAAAGACAGCGATAAAGATGGCGTGGGCGACAACAGCGATGCTTTCCCAAATGATGCATCAGAATCTAAAGACAGCGATAAGGACGGTGTTGGTGACAACAATGATGCCTTCCCAAGTGATGCCTCAGAATCGAAAGACAGTGACAAAGATGGTGTAGGCGACAATGCTGATGCTTTGCCAAACGACCCGACGGAAACACTCGATACCGATGGGGATGGAATAGGTAACAATGCTGACACAGATGATGATGGTGATGGTTACTTAGATGCTGAAGATAACCAACCACTTGAAGCCCTCAACATACCGAATACGTTAGCGCAATGTGTTGCTTCTTTACCTGAGAATCAGTTCTCTACAGTAGGGGTTGATGAAAGGCGAGACAGTAAGCTTTATTCCATTACGCGAGAGATGAACAATGGCGACACCCAACAGTTTTCTCAAACCGAAATCTTACTTGGCCAGCAATCAGGGTTACCTAATGGATTACTGTCGGATCGAACTTTCCATGTTACCCAAGTGACTCCTGATTTTGGTGGTGCTGTCAGCGAATGGGACCCGATTGCAGAATTAGAGTATACCGACGCGGTAAGCGGTATGTATTACGGCTTCCATGATACCTACTACCGCTGGTGGGGTTTTGTCCCTACGATTCAGCAAGAGCACGACGTGGTACTCAATACTCCACTAGTTGTTGATTACACTCGCATCCATAAATGGAACACCGATGCTGAGTCTCCAACCTTTAATCAAGATGCCACCACTTTGTTCTACAAAGGAAAAGATATTTTAAATGTGGATGGCACTCTAGTTGAAGTGTGTATTTCAGGACATGAGGGCAACTATGCCTTTGCAGACAACAATGGCAGCAGCGAGCCTGCGCCAGTATATATTTCAGAGACAACGACAAACTACACCGCTGGCCAAAATCTGGTGGTGAAAAGTGAACGTTCATACATGGAGTATGCAGACGAGGCAAAAGTGACGCCTGTCTGGGGATGGAGTAACTACGTCAAGCAATTGGAAGGCTTTACCATCAATAATCAAGCTTATGGTAAAGACCCGATACTCTCTAGAGTCCCAGAAGGTGAGTTCGCGACTTTCGATCAATGTTTGGCATCTCTAGAAGAGGGTGAATATGCCGCAGAGGTTGGCGATATCAACATCTACCGAATGCAGCGCTCTCGCTTCAATGAGTTTGATGAGTATGTTGAACAAGAGGCGAATTACGAGTGGCACCTGTTAGTGAATGAAAACTATCAATGGAATGACATGAATGTTCGTCTGGAGCAACTGTTTGCTACGTTACTCGATAGTTCTGCCTGGTTTAAAGAGCACTACCATAGTGGTCAAAACGGAGATTGGTTGGGCGTTGAAGGGTATGAGCCGAATAGTGACGTTGATATTAAATGGGGTTCTCGAACGACTAAGCAATTAGCGTGGAGTGAAAATGCTTATTATCGAATTCCTAATGTCACGTACAGTCAATTCTCCATCCATGATCCTTCCACTCAGTATGGCAGCGATAACGATGACGACAAGCTAGTAGATTGGCGCACTGGTAACGTGATGTACAGCCAAACCTACGCAGGCAAGAAAACGATTAATTACGATGTGGACGGCCAGCAATATCAAGCCGAAGTATGCCAACAGTTTAGCTACAGCACATCAGAGTATTTTGATGAATCAGGCACAAAGCTAGACGATATGACCGAGTGGCAACGACAGACCGATAGCTACGATAGCAAGGGTATCGTACAGCGAGAGCGAAGCAATAACACCTGGTCAACAGAAGTGTGGAATCGAACATCCACCAACCATTAATAAGTCTGAATGCGGTTACTTCGGTAGCCGCTTTTTTATAGAACGAGCTGTTTCTTAGGTGAACAAGAAAGCGGAGCACGGTTGAGATGACTTTTTATACCGCACGCTTTGCGAGGTATCACACAAAGGGGTCAATTGGTTGGCATAATTCCATCAGAGCGTTTTATAGTAGAGCGGATGCATTTATAGAGTTTCAAAGTAAATAGGTCAGGGATTAATGGATTTAGCAAAACAATTTGGACGTTCTGCGCTGGCAATCGCTGTGGTTTCTTTATCTGGGTGCGAACTGTTGCAGTTTGGTTCTCAGCCCCATACGGTTTCTTCTGTGATGATGGATGATCATGCTGAAAGCGTTATGGTGATCAATCAACAGATGGATCAGTACCTGAGTGAAGATGGACGAGCATCATTTCTGAATCAGATGCTGGTGGCGTTGGAGTCTGACAACCGTAACAAGTTCAAAGGCAAAGACCCCGATACATATTCTTGGTGGAAGATCCGAGTTCAGCCTAACCAATGGAAAGAGGCGGAAGTCAGTCGCCCAATCGTCGACGGAGTGGACACTTCCAAAACACTAGAGTTTATGGATGTGTCATACCGCTCTAAAGCCAACCTGAATTTACGCTCAAAGCCAAGCTTAGACGGAGAAAAGCTTGGGGAGCTAAATAAGGATGAAGAGTTTAATGCGATTGCAAAAGTTGAGGGTGAGCCTTGGCTGTTAGTCGAGCAAAAGGGCATGGTTCGAGGTTATGTTCATAAGGACTATGCGCGCACTAACCAGGTCAATCACGATATTCTTTCTATCAAGCCAAACCCTTTATTGTGTGGTGATGAACCTGCGCCAGTAGAGCCGGCCGAAAGTGAGCTGTTCGGTAACTACACTTGCCGTGATTTGAGTTATGAGCTGACGAAAGACGGTCATATAACTGCGGGTTCACTCAGAGCATGCCGTAAAAAAAGAAAAGTTTGGTATATCGATGTTCCGATGGCGAGCTCGAACCAATCTTAAGTATTCGCCCCTCTCAATGATCAAGCTCGGTCGATCATGTATTTGTCACCGAGCTTTTTAGTACCATCTAATCATTGGTTATTTCTCTCTTTCTCCTAAGCCATCACGTGTCATTAATTGTCCAAATTCTCGTCATGTAGCTGTCACTTTCTACGCCTACTTTTCATACAAGGGCGTTGTCAAAGTATAGGGAAGTCACATGCGAGCTTTAGAGACAATTTCACAGCCAATGGCAAGCATCGCTAAATTTGATTTGGCGTTTTCTAGTGTGTGCTTACAGCACCGCTTTAACCAACAAGTCGCAAATATCAGTAAAGGCGTTTCCCACAGTGGGGATGGGCACCTTTACTTGGTGCTAGGTTTACTGGCTTGGTTCCTTGATAAGCAGCATGGGCAATGGTTTTTACTCGCAGGGCTTACCGCGTTTGCGTTTGAACTGCCGATTTATTGGATGCTTAAGAACAGCTTTAAGCGTCGTCGTCCTGAGGAATTGAGTGCACTTCTACCTGCATTTATCACGCCGTCTGATCGCTATAGCTTACCCTCTGGTCACACTGCTGCCGGTTTTGTTATGGCGACCATCATCAATCACTTTTATCCAGAGCTTGGAACTTTCGCCTTTGTATGGGCGAGCTTAATTGGCACGTCACGAATTTTGCTCGGCGTGCATTTCTTTACGGACATCATTATTGGCGCCTTGTTGGGCAGCCTTTGTGGTTCTTTAGCAATTGCTATAGTAGGAGGCTAGTGGATGAAAATCCTTTACGGTGTTCAAGGAACGGGGAATGGTCACATCGCTCGGGCAAGAGCCATGAGTGAAGCATTCAAAGAGCACGATGTGCAGGTCGATTTTCTTTTTTCAGGACGTGAGCCAGAAAAGTACTTCTCTATGGAAGCATTTGGGGATTATCAAACGCGTCGCGGATTCACTTTTGTGACGGAAAAAGGATCGGTGAACTACACCAAAACCGCTTTGAACAATAATCTCATTCAGTTTTTCAAAGAAGTGAAGCAGCTTGATCTTTCTTCTTATGATTTAGTCATCAATGACTTTGAACCCGTTTCGGCTTGGGCGGCTCGTAAGCAAAACAAACCTTGTATTGGTATCAGTCATCAAAATGCTTTTCGCTACCCAGTACCTCTTAAAGGGGCGAGTTGGTTTGATAAATCGGTGATTGAACATTTTGCTCCTTCGCGACATCACCTAGGCTTGCATTGGTACCACTTTGATCAGCCCATCCTTCCTCCTATTGTTCATACACTTGACCATGCCTCAGGCAGTGAAGACTTTGTATTGGTGTATCTGCCGTTTGAGTCAATTGAAGACATCAGTGATTTGCTGTTTCATTTTAATCAACAGTCTTTCGTCTGTTACCACCCAAACGTGATTGAGTGTGAGCGTATCGAAAACATTGAATTGCGTCCGTTGTGTCACACCAATTTCCAATATCATTTGCAGCGTTGTAGTGGCGTGATTGCCAACGGTGGGTTTGAACTCCCTTCAGAGGCCCTGTCGCTTGGTAAGAAATTACTGCTTAAACCACTGGCGGGACAATTTGAGCAACAGAGTAATGTCGCTACGTTAGAAGATCTTGGTTTGGCGACTTCTATGGATAATCTGGATATTTCGATCGTACGTCAGTGGTTGAAGGAGCAACATGCCGAAAGCGTAAAGTATCCCGATGTAGCCAAAGCCATCGCAAGTTGGGTATTACAGGGTGCATGGGACGCGCCGGAGAAGCTTTCTGAACAACTTTGGGAACAAGTGGATTTTCCAAGTTATGTAGCCAATATTTAACTCTCACCTCATATTTCTCTTGCAGTCATTCATGACCTGATTGGCTGCATTTTTATGCCCTCAAAATCATTTCTATTCACTGCGATTTTGCTGCCTCTTTAACTGATTTGTGTGTTTTGTGAACGGAAATATTGATGCTGGTTTTTGAAGTGAAATGGAAACAATAATTTCCGCAAATGGATTGTATAACCCCTGTAGATTGTCATTAACGTGCTAAATAGGTTGTCAGAAATCTCTGATTTAGTTGTTTTATACTTTTTTATGTTTTTCTTAACGTTATGATAAATATGGATTAAATACCTAATTGGCTAAAATTTAATGATTAAATATCAATCTAGTTGCGAAACCTTGATTGATTAGTTGATAGTACAGTTCAAGCCGGAAACATCCGGACGATAAATATAATACAAATTCGGTTTTCTATTCCTTCAAAAATGATTTGAATCCAGCCACGGTCGTTTGTGCGCAAAGGGATTCTATTCGTTAAGAATTCATTGAACCAAGTTGACGATTACATAAGAGGCGCACTCCATGTTAGATAAAAAAGACGCGATGAGCGCAATTGCTAGCTACCGTATGGAAAGCACATTGCGTGGTGTAGATTTAAACCTATTGACTGTATTTGATGCTGTGATGCAAGAGCAAAATATCACTCGTGCAGCACACAACCTAGGCATGTCTCAACCAGCGGTAAGTAACGCGGTTGCTCGCCTAAAAGTAATGTTTAATGATGAGCTATTCATGCGTCAGGGTCGTGGTATTCAGCCAACTCAACGCGCTCGTCAACTGTTTGGCCCAATCCGCCAAGCACTACAGCTTATTCGCAACGAACTACCAAGCTCAGTATTCCAACCTGAGTCTTCAACTCGTCTATTTAAGCTAGCGATTTGTAGCCCATGTGACATGCGTTTTGCACCTCGCATCATGGCGAACGTCAATGAGCAAGCGCCAAGCGTACAGCTTCACCTAGATGCGGAATTTGATCGTCTTCTTTCTGAGCGCATGCGCTACCAAGAAATCGACTTCGTAATCGACTACGCTCGTTTCGATGACCAAGGTTTCTCAAGCACTGAAATCTTCAAAGATGAGCTAGTGGTTATTGCATCTAAGACACACCCTCGCATCCAAGGTGGTGTATCTGCAGAGCAACTGATCAACGAGAAACACGCGAAACTATCACGTGTACATGGTCAACGTAGCTTCTCTGAGCAAGCTTACCGTGAGCTTGATTGCCAAGCGGCATACGAAGGTTCAAGCCTAAGCAACTTACTATACGTAGTAAGCCAGTCTGAGCTTGTGACTATCGCACCACGTTGGATGGCTGAAAACGCAGTAAACAGCGATCAGCTACAAATCCTAGATTTCCCATTTGAAAACAAAGAAATCAGCGGCTACCTAAGCTGGCACGAATCAAGTGAGAAAGACAAAGGCCACATCTGGCTACGTGATCAACTAATGATCACTTGTGGTGAAGTTGTAGCGCTTAAATAAGCCTAACTTTTAGCCTGACTAACTGGTCAGACTGGATTTGTAATCATCAATTTTTACAATTCCTTGGCCCCGAGAGATTGCCGTCTCTCGGGGTCTTTTTATATCCGCTAAATAACAGCTGAAACAGCGACTTAAGTTGATTAAACCTTCATCAGTTAAACATGAGCTATGCTCTCATTAGTGATAGTGCTCTCTTAATAATGATAAGTTTGATAATGGTCAGTTGCGTTTTTAAGCGTCGAGGTTACACTTGTGCGCTCAAATAGCTTACGCCTGTAAGCCAAAAGGTAATGTAAAGAATGGCCAAGTTAGATTTTCATATCGTTAAACGTATTCGTGAACAAATTGCGAAGGGTGGTACCCGTGTTGCGCTTAAGCATAAAGTAGGCGACGCATGGCAAGGTATTACTTGGGAGCAATTTGGTCAGCAAGTGGATGCTTTGTCGCTTGCACTTTTGGCTCAAGGATTGGGCGTTCAAGATAAGATCGGTATTTTCTCAAACAACATGCCGCAGTGGACTATCGCTGACTTTGCAGCGTTGCAGTTACGTGGCGTAACCGTTCCGATCTACCCAACCAATACAGCAGCGCAGTCTGCTTACATCATCGATAATGCAGACGTAAAAGTGCTGTTTGTCGGTGAGCAACCTCAATTTGACGCAGCCGTTAGCATCTTTGACGAATGCCAGCAGCTAGAACTGATCGTTGCGATGTCGGATGACATTGAACTCGGCGAACACGCGTTTGCAATGACGTGGGATGATTTCATTGCCAAAGGTGATGATAGTCAGCAGCTCGAGTTAACTTCTCGTTTAGATCAAGCGCAAGAAGAAGACCTTCTCACGTTGATTTATACCTCTGGTACAACAGGGCAGCCAAAAGGCGTTATGTTGGATTACGCTAACATTTCGGCTCAGCTTGAAGGCCACGATGAGCGTTTAAGTTTGACTGAAGATGACGTGTCTTTGTGTTTCCTTCCGTTATCACATGTATTTGAGCGTGCTTGGACGTTCTACGTGCTCTACAAAGGCGCAACGAACTGCTACCTACAAGACACCATGCAAGTGCGTGATGCTCTGAGTGAAGTTCGCCCTACAGTAATGAGTGCGGTACCTCGCTTCTACGAGAAAATCTTCTCAGCGATTCATGAGAAAGTATCACGAGCACCTGTTCACCGTAAGATTATGTTCACTTGGGCCGTTAACATGGGCGCCAAGATGGCGGCTTGTCACCAAGAAGGCCGTAAACCTTCATTGATGCTGCGTAAGTCATACGCTCTGGCGGATAAACTGGTTCTGAGCAAGCTACGTGCATTGCTGGGTGGCCGCATTAACTTCATGCCATGTGGTGGCGCGAAGTTGGATGAGACCATTGGTCGTTTCTTCCATGCGATTGGCATCAACGTGAAGCTTGGTTACGGTATGACAGAAACCACGGCTACGGTCTCTTGTTGGGATGACCAGTGTTTTGATCCAAGCTCTATCGGCATGGCGATGCCAGGTGCACAAGTTAAGATCGGCGAAAACAACGAGATCTTGGTGCGTGGCCCAATGGTGATGCGTGGCTACTACAAAATGCCAGAAGAAACCGAGAAGACATTCGATGAACACGGCTTCTTGAAGACGGGTGATGCTGGTTACATTGATGAAAATGGCAACCTGTTCATTACTGACCGTATTAAAGAGCTGATGAAGACCTCAAACGGTAAGTACATTGCTCCTCAAGTTGTCGAAGGTGCGATCGGTAAGGACCACTTCATCGAGCAAATTGCGGTTATTGCCGATACACGTAAGTTTGTATCAGCGCTTATTGTTCCGTGTTATGACTCGCTAGAAGAGTACGCGAAAGAGCTGAACATCAAGTATCACGATCGTGTGGAATTGATCAAACACCACCAAATCGTTGAGATGCTTGAAAAGCGCGTTAATGACCTGCAAAAAGAACTGGCTAAGTTTGAACAAGTTAAGAAATTCAAACTGTTACCAAAAGCGTTCTCGATGGATGATGGTGAGTTGACCCCAACGCAAAAACTTCGTCGTAAAGTCATTAATGACAAATACCAAGATGAAATCGAAGAAATGTACAACGAAAAGTCAGATAAAAAGTAACTTAAGCTGACTTAGATTTCAGATTGATGAAATTATCCCCAGTTGCCTAATATTGTGCTGCTGGGGATTTTTTATGACTGTCTTTCACACTTCTTTCCCCTCGATAAAGAGAAATAATCACTCGAAGTAACTATTTTGAGTGAAATTATTCACTTTATTTTCTTCTTCTTTCTTTTATTGATTCCAAATTGAACGCGCTTGATAGCGTCAAACCCTACCTTTGTTCTGATTTACAGCATCTTGTTTAAAATTTGATTCAACTCTCATTAGACCCGTTGATAATAAAACGTTACATTTGTTGTGTTACCTTGCGTTTTGTTATGACAGACGCAAGACATAGCTGAAAAAGTGGAAGTATTTCTATTAGGCTACGAATAAGACCTAGACTATGTAAAACCAGACCAAACCGTTGGCCTTACGGTGAGGAAAACTGGAAAGGAGAGCAATTATGACAGCAATGTTGTCAGGCGCAGAGATGGTTGTGCAATCTCTGATCGAAGAGAGCGTAGAACAAATCTTTGGTTACCCAGGCGGTTCCGTTTTAGATATCTACGATGCACTGCACGCCAAAACAGATCAAATCAAACACGTATTAGTAAGACACGAGCAAGCTGCTACGCATATGGCAGATGGTTATGCTCGAGCAACGGGTAAGCCGGGTGTAGTACTAGTATGTTCGGGTCCAGGTGCAACCAACACCATCACGGGTATTGCTACGGCGTACATGGACTCAATCCCAATGATCGTTATCTCTGGTAACGTACCAAACAATCTCATCGGTAATGATGCATTCCAAGAGTGTGACATCGTGGGTGTATCTCGCCCAGTGGTGAAACACAGCTTCTTAGTTAAGAAAGCGGAAGACATTCCAGAGACGATCAAAAAAGCGTTTTATATCTCGACGACTGGCCGACCAGGTCCAGTTGTGATTGATTTGCCAAAGGATATCCTTAATCCGCAAATCAAGCTCCCTTACGAGTATCCGGAAAGCATCTCAATGCGTTCCTACAAGCCAACGACGTCTGGCCACAAAGGTCAAATCAAGAAAGCACTTAAAGCCTTGCTTGAGGCGAAGAAGCCTGTTTTGTACATCGGTGGCGGTGCCGTTATTTCTGGTGCCCACGAGCATATTCAAGCATTGTCAGACGAATTGAATCTACCCGTTGTGAGTACTTTGATGGGCTTGGGGGCATTCCCGGGCACACACAAAAACTCTCTAGGTATGCTCGGGATGCACGGCACATACGAAGCCAATATGGCGATGCATGAAGCTGACCTTATCTTCGGTATTGGTGTTCGTTTTGATGACCGTACAACCAACAACCTTGAGAAGTACTGTCCTAACGCGAAAGTAATGCACATCGACATCGATCCATCTTCAATCTCTAAAAACGTGAAAGTGGATCTGCCTATTGTAGGCTCAGCCGATAAAGTGCTAGCGACCATGGTTGGCTTGCTGAACGAGCAGGGCAGCAACAATGACCAAGAAGCAATTGGTCAATGGTGGGACGACATTCAAGTTTGGCGTGAACGTTACTGTCTTGCATACGAAACGTCGCCTGAACGTATCAAACCTCAACAGGTTATTGAAACACTGCATAAACTGACCAACGGTGATGCTTATGTGGCGTCGGATGTAGGCCAGCACCAAATGTTCGCTGCGCTTTACTACCCATTTAGTAAGCCACGCCGTTGGATTAACTCTGGTGGTCTAGGCACGATGGGCTTTGGTCTGCCTGCTGGTATGGGCGTGAAGTTCGCGATGCCAGAAGAAGAAGTGGTGGTGGTAACTGGTGACGGCAGTATTCAGATGAACATCCAAGAACTGTCGACAGCAATGCAATACGACATTCCAGTGAAGATCATCAACTTGAACAACCGATTCTTAGGCATGGTAAAACAGTGGCAAGACATTATTTACCAAGGCCGTCACTCTAACTCATACATGAGTTCTGTTCCTGATTTTGCAGCGATTGCAGAAGCTTATGGTCACGTCGGTATTCGTATTGAAACGCCAGATCAGCTTGAAGCGGGTCTACAAAAAGCGTTAGACATGAAAGATCGTCTGGTGTTTGTTGACATCAACGTAGACGAAACCGAACACGTATACCCAATGCAGATCAAAGGCGAGGGTATGGACAAGATGTGGCTAAGCAAAACGGAGCGTACTTAATATGAGACACATTATTTCTTTGTTAATGGAAAACCAACCTGGTGCGCTGTCTCGAGTTGTTGGTCTGTTTTCTCAGCGTGGTTACAACATCGAGTCTCTGAACGTTTCACCAACCGATGATGAGACGCTATCGCGCTTAAACATCACGACGAACTCGGATGAAATGCAGCTGGAGCAGATCCAAAAGCAACTGCATAAACTGATTGATGTACTGAAAGTGCAAGAAGTGACAGAGTTTGATCACATCGAACGTGAGTTGATGATGGTGAAGGTTAAAGCGAGCGGTTTTGCGCGTGCAGAAGTAAAACGCACAGCGGATATCTTCCGTGGCCAGATTGTTGATGTCACGGCTGCTCAATATACGGTTCAACTTGCAGGTACGAGTGAAAAGCTGGATGCATTTATTCAAGCAATCTCTGAAGTCACCGAAGTGGTCGAAGTCGCTCGAAGTGGTGTGGTCGGTGTGGCACGTGGAGAGCGTTGTCTCAAACCGTAATTACACTGAATGCATTTAAGAAAAGCCATCGTTCATCGATGGCTTTTTGTTTAGAAAATAACAATTAATGATATAATTGCTGCTTTCGTAAACAAATTGGGTAGTAGAACGCGTGAAAGTAAGGAAGTTGGTCAGCGCTTTGCTGGCAACCACGCTATTTTTTAGCGCGCTCATCTCTATCTACTACTACCAGAAATACCAGACTCTGTTAGCGGCTAATGTAGAAAATACGGCGAAAGAAGCCCTTCATCAACTGGCTTACTCAGAGCGTGAATACAACAACGTTCAAGACCAAATATCTTCCATCAGTGACCTGCTCGGTCATAGCCAAAGCCTATATGATTACTTGCGCCACCCAAACCCAAAGAATCTCGCCATTTTAGAAGAGGTGTGGAGTTCTGTTGCGGTTAACCAGAAATGGTATCGACAGATTCGCTTCCTTAACGTCAATGGGCAAGAGAATGTCAGAATCAACTATGACTTCAAAACTGGCACCGCAGCTGCCGCTCGCACTCTGCAAGACAAATCCGATCGCGAGTATTTCCAATATGCTCAGAATTTAAAAAATGACCAAATAGGTTCTTGGGGAATTGAACTCGAGCAAGAGAACGGCAATCTCGTTTATCCGTACAGCCCTTCTGTTCGCATTATGATGCCAGTGGCTATGGATGATATTCGTGAAGGCTATTTGATCCTCAATATCGACGTAAAATACCTTTCTTCTCGTTTGAATTATTCCCCAGTCAGAGATTTCAACATCGAGCTGATTAACCAATCGGGTTATTACGCAGCAAGTTCTCACAGCGATAAGCTTTACGGCGATATTATCCCTGATCGCGCTCGCTTTAACTTTGGTTTGCTCCATCCTGATATCTGGCAAAACATAGGCTCACAGAAGATGGGCTATAAGTATGATGGTAAACACCTGATTGCTTTCAACACGATTGAATTTGTGCCGGGTGAGCCTCTTCACTTACTCATTGACCTCTCTCAAGAACAATTGTTGGAGCGAGCTGACCGAGATATTGATGACTTAGTCCAAGAAGCCTTCTTTGTGCTGAGTTTAATGTTGGTGTTTGCTCTGCCTATCACTTCGTTGGCACTGCATTATCGTCGTCATAGCATTGAATCCAAACTTGCTCGTGCTGCGTTGGATGGCATGACGGCGGTGATGATTTCGGATACGTCACATCGAATCATGATGGTGAACCAAGAGTTTGAAAACATGATGGGCTATACCTCTTCGCGATTGCGTGGTTGGAATGCACATAACCTAATCTTCATTCCTGAAGACATCGAAGAGATTCTGGCGATTTGGAATAAGCTTGGTATCGAGCAAGTATGGGAAGGGGAAGTGCGTTGTCGCACTAAGCTCAATCACGTGTTCACGGCTATCATGCGCATTCAGGCCATCATGGCGAAGTCTGGCAAAGTTAGCTACTACATTACTTCGCTGGTGGATATTTCTGAGCGTAAAGAGCTAGAAGAGAAACTGCGAAACTTGAGTGAGAAAGACGGCTTAACCAGCTTATGGAATCGTCGTAAGTTTGAAGAGCAGCTCGCGCAATATGCCAACATGGTTGAACGTTATCCGGATACGCCAACGACTTGCCTTGCACTGTTTGATATCGACCATTTCAAACGTATCAATGACGAAATGGGCCATGATGAAGGTGATAAAGTGATCTGTAGCGTGGCAGATACGTTGTCGAATGGGGTAAGAAATACCGATTTTGTTGCTCGTGTCGGCGGAGAAGAGTTTGCCGTGATCATGCCACACACGACGACGCAAGAAGCGGAAGTAGTATTGAATCGACTTCGAGTTGCCGTAGAGTTAAACAGTGAAAAAGCAGTGACAGTGAGTGTGGGTTATAGCGATCTCACCGCAGACCGAACACGCAGCTATAAGTGTGCGGATATCGCCCTGTACGAATCAAAGAGTGCAGGGCGTAACCGAGTGTCGATTTGTCACAGTTTTGATGACATTGCTTAGAGGCTATTGCGATAAACAGATAGGCAGAAGCTTTTCTACAAAACAAAAAATCGGGATAACCCCGATTTTTTTATTCGCTGCTGAACCGAATTAAGCGGTTTCTAGCTCTAACGCTGTTTCGATGCGTTGCATTGAGCTCAACAAGTGCTTATCAAGTAAGTCCATTGCTTCTTCGCTGTTCTTCGCAAGAACAAGCTTCATGATCATCTCGTGCTCATCAATGTTGAACAGTGCGTCTTGTTCTGAGTTTAACGTTTGCATTGCAAAGTAACGGTAACGCTTGATCTGGTTAATCAGGTCACTAAAGAACTCAAACATGTTCTTTGAATCCGCGCCTTCAAGCAGAGAAACATGGAACTGGTGATGACGCTCTTCCCACTCTTGCCAGCAGAAAGTTTCATCAAAGTTCAGACGAGATAGCTTGTGATAAGAAGTCAGTACATCCAACTCCCAGCTTTCATCACCCGCCAAGATTGCTTTCTTAAGCAATACAGAAGAAACCACACGAAGACTTTCGTATAGATCGTTCAATTCTTTTTTGCACACAGGTGCAACCCAACAGCCTTTTTGTGGCTCAAGCTTTACATACTTGCTCCAAGACAGTTGCACAAGGGCTTCGCGGATAGGTGATGCACCAACGTTGTATTTCTCTTTCAGGTCAGCAACCACAAGCTTTTGGCCTGGTTTTAGAGCACCTGTCAGGATGTCCTGGCAGATCATTTTTGCAACTTTATCGGTTAGGGTAGGACTAGACACAAGCAACCTCATGAAATTTTATTATCGTGACGACAACTAAACAGTACGTAGTTCGGTTGTGGTTGATAATACAGCGTACTGATTATGAGGGCAAGATAAAATATATAAAAAAAGAGGGCCAAAGCCCTCTTTTTTATTGAACTGATGATTGAATACGTCAGTCTTATAGAACGTGTACAGAAGCCGTGTTCGTTGTACCTGAAGCTACTAGAGCACCAGAAACCATAACAACGATGTCGCCTTTGTTACCTAGACCAGATTCTAGAGCAAGTTCTTTACCTGCTACGTAGAACGCGTCAGTGCTGTCGATTGACTCAACAACTACTGGAGTAACACCTTTAGTTAGAACTAGCTGAGCAGCAGTCTTAGTGTTAGTTGTTAGTGCTAGGATGTTTGCAGTTGGGAAGTACTTACGTACTGAACGTGCAGACTTACCACCTTCAGTTGCAACAACGATAAGTGGAGCAGCTAGTTTCTCCGCTGTGTCTACTGCGCCTTTACATACTGCTTCAGTGATGCGTAGACGTGGGCTGTCTAGACGAGAACCTAGCTCAGCTTTTAGAGCTGAATCAGTACGGTTCGCGATTTGAGCCATGATAGTTACCGCTTCAACTGGGTACTTACCTTTAGCAGTTTCACCAGAAAGCATTACTGCGTCAGTACCGTCCATTACAGCGTTAGCAACGTCGCCTGCTTCCGCACGAGTAGGACGTGGGTTGTTGATCATAGAATCAAGCATTTGAGTTGCAGTGATAACCATCTTACGTGCACGGTTACACTTCTCGATCATCATTTTCTGAGCGAAGATTACTTCTTCAGCTGGGATTTCAACACCTAGGTCACCACGAGCAACCATGATGCCGTCAGAAAGCTCTAGGATCTCGTCGAAGTTATCAACACCTTCTTGGTTTTCGATCTTAGAGATGATGTGGATGTTCTCGCCGCCGTTTGCAGCAAGTACTTCACGGATTTCTTGAACGTCAGAAGCTTTACGGATGAAAGAAGCAGCTACGAAGTCAACGCCTTGCTCACAACCGAATTTAAGGTCGTTCTTATCTTTTTCAGATAGTGCAGGTAGGTTTACAGAAACGCCAGGAAGGTTAACACCTTTGTTTTCGCCTAGAGCACCGTTGTTAAGAACTTTACACTTAACTTCAGTTTCAGAAGTTGCAAGCACTTCCATTTCGATTAGACCGTCGTCTACTAGGATAGTGTTACCAACATTTAGGTCGTTAGCAAAACCAGCGTAAGTTACTGCAACTTTGTCTTTGTTACCTACAACTGAGATGTCAGTTGTGAAAGTGAATTCTTGACCAGCTACTAGATCAACGTCGTTGCCGTCTTCTAGTTTGATAGTGCGGATTTCTGGACCTTTAGTGTCTAGAAGGATTGCAAGTTGTTTGCCTGTAGCTTCCATTACTTGGCGGAAGTTCGCGATACGAGTGCCGTGCTCTGCGTAGTCACCGTGAGAGAAGTTAAGACGCATAACGTTCATGCCAGCGTTTACTAGTTCAGTTAGCTTCTCTACAGATTCAGTTTTAGGGCCAATCGTACATACGATTTTGGTCTTTTTCATGGAAGATACTCTCCGGTAAGTATAGTTACAATTTGAAAGTCGGTTGTTTACTCTGAAGTTAGGGCGCTTTGATGACATTTAGTGCCTGCCACCCACCGATTTTCCGCCACATTATTGGAACTTCAGATTCTGAAAGTCTTTCACCAAGTTTAGTCATTTTATGACTAAAAGATCGGCGATTATGGTTACCTTTTTGTGACTAATCCCACTTTATATGCAGAAAGTTGCAAAAAAATAACCGTCAATTCTGTAATTTTTTTTCTTTTCGGTGGCGAATTCTACCACCGAATGAATCCAATATCACTGTTTAAGAATTGTCTTAGGACAAGGTTTTATCGAGAAATATTAATTTTTTGGATCGAAATAAATGGACTTAAAAGTTTCGTTTTGACTATAATAAATTTCAAACCGAAACTTAAAACCTAAATTTAAATGTCGAAACGAAACACTCAACTAAGAAGACACGCCATTTCTAACCTAGTAAATGAGCTTGGGGAAGTTAGCGTAGATGAGCTAGCGCAGAAATTTGAAACCTCAGAGGTCACGATTAGAAAGGATTTAGCTTCTTTAGAGAAAAACGGACAACTTTTGCGCCGTTACGGTGGTGCAATTGCGATTCCAACGGAAGTTATCCATGAAGAAATGAGTCCAAATGTTTCGAGTCGAAAGTTAAGTCTGGCAAAAGCAGCGGCATCACTGATCCGAGAACATAACCGAATTGTGATCGACAGTGGCAGTACAACGGCTGCGCTGATTCAGCAATTAAACGACAAACGAGGCTTGGTTGTTATGACCAACTCGTTGCATGTCGCCAATGCACTTAACGAATTAGAGAGCGAACCAACCCTGTTAATGACAGGCGGAACTTGGGATACGCACTCTGAATCCTTCCAAGGTAAAGTAGCCGAATCTGTATTAAGAGCTTACGACTTTGACCAGTTGTTTATTGGTGCTGATGGCATCGATTTAGAACGCGGTACCACCACGTTTAACGAATTAGTTGGCTTAAGCAAGGTCATGGCAGAAGTGTCTCGTGAAGTCATCGTCATGATTGAGTCAGAGAAAGTAGGACGCAAGATCCCGAACTTAGAACTCGCTTGGGACCAAATTAATGTGTTGGTTACTGATGCAGAGTTACAGCCAGAACACAAAATACAGATTGAACAACATGGCGTTAAAGTCATTTGCGCCTAATCTAATAATGTAAACAGTTTCATATTTCACTTCCCTCTGGATAAAGGCCTTTGCTTGCTGCCTCTATTTGAAATCATGGTCAGGGAAGAACAAAACTACAAACGGAGATAAACACATGTGTGGAATCGTAGGTGCAGTAGCACAACGAGATGTTGCAGAAATTTTAGTTGAAGGCCTACGTCGCTTGGAATACCGCGGTTACGACTCTGCGGGCGTTGCGATTGTTGATGGTGAGACAAACCTAACGCGTATTCGTCGTTTAGGTAAGGTACAAGAGCTGGCAGACGCAGTAGACGAAGCAAAGGTGATCGGTGGTACTGGTATTGCGCACACTCGTTGGGCAACACACGGTGAACCTTCAGAAGTGAACGCACACCCACACATGTCTGGTGACATCGCAGTGGTACACAATGGCATCATTGAAAACCACGAAGAGCTACGTGAACTGCTTCAATCTCGTGGTTACGTATTTGAATCTCAAACGGATACTGAAGTTATCGCTCACATGGTTGAGTGGGAACTTCGCACTTCAGAAACGCTACTAGAAGCGGTACAGAAGACAGCAAAACAACTGGATGGCGCATACGGCACGGTAGCGCTGGATCGTAAAGATCCTTCACGCATCGTCGTAGCACGCTCAGGCAGCCCAATCGTCATTGGTTTTGGTGTGGGTGAAAACTTCCTTGCTTCTGACCAACTTGCGCTTCTTAACGTGACACGTCGTTTCATGTACCTAGAAGAAGGTGACGTGGCAGAAATCACTCGTCGTGATGTGACTGTATTTGATGCAACAGGTGAGCGCGTAGAACGTGAAATCACAGAATCAAACGCGGAACACGACGCAGGCGATAAAGGCCAATACCGTCACTTCATGCAGAAAGAAATTTACGAGCAACCAACTGCGTTGATCAACACAATGGAAGGTCGTATCACGGCTGATTCTGTTGTTACTGAGGCAATTGGTGTAAACGCGGCAGAAATCCTAAGCAAAGTGGAACACGTACAGATCGTTGCATGTGGTACGTCTTACAATGCAGGTATGACAGCACGTTACTGGTTCGAAGACATTGCTGGCGTAAGCTGTGACGTAGAAATCGCTTCTGAATTCCGTTACCGCAAGTTTGTGACGCGTCCAAACAGCCTATTGATCACGCTTTCTCAGTCTGGTGAAACAGCAGATACGCTAGCAGCACTTCGCCTAGCAAAAGAGAAAGGTTACATGGCGGCAATGACCATCTGTAACGTAGCGGGTTCTTCTTTGGTTCGTGAATCTGATTTCGCATTTATGACCCGTGCAGGTGTGGAAATCGGCGTGGCATCAACTAAAGCGTTCACGACTCAGCTTTCTGCGCTACTGATGCTGGTAACTGCTCTTGGTAAGCAACAAAACCGCATCAGCAAAGAGAAAGAAAAAGAGATCGTAGAAGCGCTTCACGCTTTACCAAAACAAATCAATGCAGCGCTGTCTTTCGAAAAAGAAATCGAAGCACTAGCACCAGACTTTGCTGATAAGCACCACACACTATTCCTAGGTCGTGGCGAGTTCTACCCAATCGCGATGGAAGCATCTCTAAAACTAAAAGAGATCTCTTACATTCACGCAGAAGCGTATGCAGCTGGTGAGTTGAAACATGGTCCTCTGGCGTTGATCGATGCAGATATGCCAGTTGTGGTTGTTGCACCAAGCAACGATCTTCTAGAGAAACTGAAATCAAACGTTGAAGAAGTACGTGCTCGTGGTGGTCTGCTTTACGTATTCGCAGATGCTGATGCAGGCTTCGAAGGCGATGAGACCATGAAGATCATCACTATGCCACATGTTAGTGAAATTACGGCGGCGATCTACTACACCATCCCAATGCAGCTACTGTCTTACTACGTAGCGTTGATCAAAGGTACGGACGTAGACCAACCTCGTAACCTAGCGAAAGCAGTAACGGTAGAGTAAGCAGCGCAAGGTGTGATTAAGATTACACTTGTTTATGTTGCGCTATGTAAGTAGCGAGAACCTAAAGCGAAGTCACATGACTTCGCTTTTTTTATGTCTGTAGACATGGTTATGATGCGCAATACGTTGACATTCAATTGTTTACTTTCTGACACGCCGAGCGGTGAGCATCACTATCGTAAGCCCAACGGATGTGGTTTCCATTGAACTGAAAAGGTCACTATGAAAATCAAACTCTTGGCTTTATGTATCGCGTCCTCGCTTTACCATCCATCAGTGATGGCAGAGGAAGAAACACAAACAGAAGAGCGCAAAAGCCAAACAGTGTTCATCGATGAAAGCGATGACTGGTTACAACTCAAATCTGGTGAAGTGATCAAAGGGGAACTCACTGGCACGATCAAGGAAGAAACCAACTCGTTCGATCAAGAAGTTGAATTCGATAGTGATGATCTTGGCGATCAAGAGATTGAACTGGAAGACATTGCGGTGCTAGAGACAGCAAGTTTCTTTACCATCCGAACTTCCAGCGGCGATATCTACGATGGCTATTTGTCGATCCGTGAAGACAAGTTATATCTCAGCAATAATGGTGAAGAGATCGCATTCCCCGTGACAGAGGTTGTGTCGATCTATCGTGGTTCAGAGACAGACTCAGACCACTGGACGACTGAGATCTTTTTGGGATTAGATATCAGCAAAGGCAACACTGATGAGTTCTCACTCCTTGGTGAAGTAGAAGCGGAAAGGAATACCGTTGGCTCGCGCACCAAGTTAAAAGCCAAACACGAAAACTCCAAGACCAATGATGAGACCACAGCGAACAACAGTTCGTTTGATGGCTCCTACGACATTTACCTAAGTAACCGACTCTTCTTTAGGCCACTTAAACTCTCGCTGCTCAGAGATGAGTTTCAAAACATTGATTATCAAGTTAATGCCTCGATGCAGATGGGTTACTTCATCATTGCTAATTCACAGACAGAATGGGATGTCTCCATCGGTCCCGGTTACCAGTACACCGATTTTAAAACGGTAGAAGAAGGGGAGTCTGGCGATGCGACCAGTAACACCTTAACCTTCGAATCTAACTTTGAGTATGAACTGACCGATGACATCGATTTCAGTCATACCTATAACCTCAACTGGGCGAGCAACGATGCTGGTGGTACTCGGCATACCAACGAGCTCGGTTTTGATATCGACCTTGTTGATGATCTTGATCTGAGCATTAAAGCGATTTGGGATCATGTTTCGGATACCAAAGCCGATGCGGAAGGTGTGGTGCCAGAGAAAGACGACTATAAGTTCCATTTTGGTCTGACTTACGAGCTGTAGTTTGGGTGGTTATTGGTAATCAATCGCTATTTTGGTTTATGACAAAAATGTCATCTTCGAGATAGGTTGGTGTCAGGTGTGTTGTTGAATAATGAAGCCATTGAAAACAAACACACTCAAAGGTCATCAACATGAAAGTACTGAAAACCGCTCTCCTTGTAACAACAATGGCAATCACTAGCGCATCAGCATTCGCTCAACCGACTTTCACTGGTGGAAAATACATTAGCCGTGAAGAAATGAAGACCATTTCTGTTGAGCCAACGGCAACCTCGGATGCGGCTTATCAACAAGCGTTAGCTGAACTAAACTCTTTAAAAGACATGTCGTCTCATGAGCTTAATAAAGAGTTGAACATCGTGACTTTCGATGTCGCAAGAAACAGCACGCACCTGCAGGACGGTGGTTTTGTTACGGTACAAGAGCGCATGAACGAGCAGGGACAGTTGGAATATCTGGGTACTGTGAACGTGAAAGTGAACTACGCACAGCGCGACAGTAATCGATAAAAACATTGAATGAAAAGAGTATGATGCAATTTGTGTCGTACTCTTTTTGCGATCGTCTATGCTGAGCACATCCCGTTGAGATAGAGGGCTGAAATTGAAACTACTGATTGTAGAAGATGAAGTAAAAGCAGGGGAATACCTGCAAAAAGGGTTGGTGGAATCGGGCTACGTTGTTGATTGGGTTCGCGACGGTGTCGATGGTTTGTATCACGCCACCAGTGAACCTTATGATCTTATTCTTCTCGATATCATGCTGCCCAAACTCGACGGTTGGCAAGTGCTCAACACGCTGCGCAGTAGTGACATTCACACCCCAGTTATTATGCTTACTGCC
This sequence comes from Vibrio sp. K4, assembly GCF_051122595.1. Taxonomy (NCBI): domain Bacteria; kingdom Pseudomonadati; phylum Pseudomonadota; class Gammaproteobacteria; order Vibrionales; family Vibrionaceae; genus Vibrio; species Vibrio sp. K4. The sequence goes on along the minus strand of NZ_CP178577.1, from coordinate 2,971,518 downwards.
AAAGAACAGATAGAAGATCGCGTGCGTGGCTTTGAGTTAGGAGCCAACGACTACGTGGTAAAACCTTATGCGTTTGCTGAGCTGCTGGCACGCATCCAGAATGTTTTTCGTCATCATACTTCTTCTCGTGTACAGACCTCCTCTCAGACGCTGCAAATTGCCGATCTAGAGCTCGACATGATGAAGCGAGTGGCAACGCGAGGCGGGCAAAGTATTACGCTAACGGCAAAGGAGTACGCGCTGCTTGAGCTGCTGATGCGCAAAGAAGGTCAGGTGTTATCACGGACCACCATTGCGTCATTGGTGTGGGACATGAACTTTGATAGCGATACGAACGTGATTGATGTCGCCATCAAACGGCTGCGCAATAAAGTCGACAAGCCATTTGAAACGCCTCTGATTCATACCATTAGAGGGATGGGGTATAAGCTGGAAGCACCAGATGTTTAAACGCCCAGCCAACCTATCCATGCAAAACAAACTCGTGCTGATGTTTGTCGGCACGACGCTGGTGGTGTACCTCGCTTTAGCCTTTATCCTCTATTACACCATCGAGCGCCATTTCTTTACTCAAGACTATAACGAAATGGTCAGCAAATATAATGCGATAGAGAAGACCATGATGGTTTCTCCTGAGTCGGCTTATCTGCTTATCGACAACAGCTCCGCTTACATGTGGGCGTTTGAGGAGGGAGAGCAGACCTACAAAAACTCAACGCTTTCTATTCCTAACAAACTGTCTCTCACGCTGAGTTCGCCGCAGATTTTGAATCAAAACAACGCAATTGAGTGGCATGAAGATTCTTTGGATATTCGAGCCTTCGCCTTTAAAGCCAAAGATGTCACTGTGGTGATAGGCACCAGCATTAACCACCATATACTGTTCCTCAATAAACTGGGGTGGATTCTATTCTGGTCGTTGGGCTTTGCGTTTTTAGCTTCTGCTCTGTATAGCCGAACCATTGTAAATCGAGGTTTGAGGCCGATTCTTACCTTAAACAAACACATCCAACATATTACCCCTGAACAATTAGATATTCGTATTGACCCTGAGACGTTGCCGATCGAGCTAAGAGAGTTAGCGATAAAGCACAATGCGATGTTGGATCGATTACAAACCGGCTTTCATCGTTTGAGTGAGTTCTCCTCCGACATTGCTCATGAGCTTAAAACGCCGCTGACTAACATCACCACTCAAAACCAAGTAATCCTTGGTGCTGCCCGCAGTTCTGAGGAGTATCAAGAAGCGATTGCTTCTACTTTGGAAGAGCTTGAACGGATAACCAAAACCATCAATGACTTACTGTATATCGCCAAAGCAGAAAACAAACTGATCCATCGGCACAACGAGCGCTTCGCAGCTCATGAACAAGTGGCTCATTTGATCGAGTACTTCGAAATACTGGCGGAAGATTCAGCGCTGGCCATTACCACTTCAGGCCAGGCGATGCTGTATATGGACCGAAACATGTTTGAGCGCGCTATCAGTAACTTATTGTCCAACGCGATTCGCCATGCGTATGACGAGACGACGATTTCGGTTGATATTGAGCAGGTTGGTGAACTTGTGAAGATAACCGTCAGCAACGTTGGTGAGGTGATTCCCAAGCAAAACCTGCCGTATTTGTTTGACCGCTTTTATCGGGTCGACAAGTCTCGCCAGCACTCGGGTAGTGTGGGAGCTGGGCTGGGTTTGTCAATCACTCAATCGATAGTTCACGCCTACGATGGAAGCATCAGCGTCACTTCAGAAGATGGCCAAACCCAGTTTTGTTTGATACTGCCAGCGGCTAAAGCTGACTCAGCAGTGGAATCACTTCCTCAAGAGACGCTTTAATGATGACTTTGTCTTCGAGCTCTGGCAGAGGTGGAAGTAAATCCGGAATCATTACAGCTTGGCATTTCGCAGCGAGTGCAGCTTTGATGCCGTTGTTCGAATCTTCCAAGACTAAGCATTGCTTGGCGTCCACACCTAAGTGGCGATAAGCCATCTGATAGCAATCAGGGTTTGGTTTGCCACGTTCTACATCTTCGGCGGTAATCACTAAATCGAACTGCGTAAGGTACTCGCTGCCTGCGAAATTATGTTTCACCTCTGGAAGGTGAGAAGAGGTGACAATCGCGGTTAATAAGCCATGTTGTTTGATGGCATAAAACAGTGCGTCGAATCCGGGTTTGAGAGCAATGCCTTGATTTCTTAGATTATGGAAGTGTTCATCTCGCACGGCTTTATAGCGAGGCATATCGATGGTGTCTTGAAAATGCTCAGAGAGTATTCTTTCACATTCAGGGTCTTGGACACCGATGAACTGTTGGTAGAAATCATCGGTGATGGTTAAGCCTTGCTCGGTCGCGGCGTATTGCCAACTTTGCTTGTAGATGGATTCGGTATCGAAAATCAGTCCATCCATATCAAAAAGTACAGCTTTTAACATTGGGTAGGGCTCCTACGTTTTTGGGTGTAGAGCGGCTGACATTGTTATTTTGTTATACCTAAGCAACCTCGAATCCTTTTGAAGGTAGCTTGGGTATAAAATGTGGCGTTAGAATGGGCTCTCTTTGCCGAGTTCATTGCAGATCTCGACAATCGCAAGCGAGAGCCCTGACTTAATGATTTGTTGTTGACGTTGCAGTTGTAGCTGATAAAACTCAAGGTCGATGTCGTCATCTGGTTCGTTGACTTCCAGTTGCACCATGCCCATCTTCTTCACCAAATGCAGCTTTTTGATTGGATCTAGAATATTAGGGTCCGTGAACTCGTAGTCAGAAGCGTCGCTATTGAGATGGTTTTTGAGCTTAATGATGTCTTCGATGTCGTGGTAAATATCATCGGGAAGCACACCCAAGCCAAACAATAACTTCAAACGAACAGACAGATCGCCCAGCGGTCCCGAGTCTTGTAACAGCGGACCGACAACCGATTGAACAGCGAAGTTATCTTTACGAAAAATTCGTTGCACTAACCCGTCGATCGAATCGTTAAAAACGTCGACTGCTGCAATGAAAAAGCCTCGTACCGATGGTGCGCTGTTTAATCGCTCAATGATCTCGGTTTCGTTGATGTTATCTGCCATATACTGAATACATTTCTAATTATTAGCTATCCCAACTCTTCAATGGAGATGGATATAGAAGGGGAGCCAAGCTCCCCTAGGTAAATCAAAGTTGGTTGTAAAGTGTCTCGATTTGAGTCACTTCAGCACTGTTTTCTGCAAGACCTGTGTATGTCGCTAGCGTCTTCTTCACACCCACTTCTTTTAATGAGTTTTGTAGCTCTACGGCTTGTGGGTCAGTGTCGTTAGTGTACTTCAACGCAGCGGCAATGCCTTTCAAAAGTGTTTTATTTTCAGTGCCATACTCAATTGTACCGAGTAAAGGCTTCACTAATCTATCGTTTGCACCTAATTTACGAATTGGTTGACGACCTACGCGATCAACCTCATCCACTAAGTATGGGTTGGCAAAGCGTCCTAGAATCTTCTCGATGTAAGCATTGTGCATGTCACGGTCGAAACCGTAACGTTTGATCAGCACTTCACCACTCTCTTGCATCGCCTGTTTTACTTCAGCATGAATACTTGGGTCTTCAATCGCTTCACGAATGGTGCGATGGCCTTTCAAGCAACCTAGGTAAGCGGTAATGCAGTGACCTGTATTGAGAGTGAACAGCTTGCGTTCTACAAATGCCATTAGGTTGTTGGTTCTTTCCATGCCTGCGATGTCAGGGATTTCGCCCTTGAATTGCTGCTCATCCACAATCCATTCGCTAAAGCTTTCTACCGTCACTTCTAGTGGGTCATCGTTCGCCGCTTCTGCTGGTGGTACGATGCGGTCTACCGCTGAATCGACAAAGCCAACCAACTCGTCTGCTTTTGCGTGCAATGATTCATCTAAGTGTTTGTACACCTCACCTTTTAGGTGTGTGGTGCCACGAACCATGTTTTCACACGCGATGATGTTCAATGGTTTATCGTTACCTGCTGCAAAGCGCTTAGCAATGCCGGTAGCGATGGTTTTTGCAATGATGTCCAGTACGTTAGGGCCCACTGCTGTTGTTACCAAGTCGGTTTTTACAATGCGGTCGATGACATCTTCACTAGCTGAGTTAACCGCGGTGACGTGAGTTACTGTGTCGATTTGGCACTCAGTACCGACCACTTTTACTTTGTATTCTTGCTTGTGACTCAGTTGGTCGACGAGTGGTGCATCAACATCTGCGAATGTCACCTCGACTTCTGCGTCTGCTAATAGTTTACCGATGAAGCCACGACCAATGTTACCTGCGCCAAAATGAACTGCGTTTTTCATAATTCTTACCTACCAATGTCTGAAATGTTGACTAAACGAATTTAGGGTGAGGCCAACCGCATAGGGGGTGACAGCTGACCTCGGTTTGCTCAGGAGCAAATTAAAGGGAGTGATTAAGCCGCTTGCTGGCCGCCAAGGATGTTCAGAATCTCTTCTACATCGTTGGTGCTAGTTAGCTTCTCAATTGTCTCCGGCTCATCGAGCGCGTTTGTAATGGTGGTAATCACCTGGATGTGCTCATCGTTCTTAGCGGCAATGCCGATAACCAGTTTCGCTACATCATCGTCGTCTTCAGTAAATTGGATACCCGATGGGTATTGGCAGATTACAATGCCGGTTTTCTTCACGCGGTCTTTCGCTTCTACCGTACCGTGAGGTACTGCGATAGATTCGCCTAGGTAAGTTGGAACCAACGCTTCACGCTCAAACATCGCGTCTACGTATTCTGGTTCTGCGTAGCCAAGTTCAACCAATTTGTTGCCTGCAAAGCGAATGGCTTCTTCTTTGTTGGCTGCTTTCAAACCTAGGTGAATGTTCTCACGCTGGATTTGGAATACCGATGGTTGTTGTGGCTCAAAGCTGTCGTCGTTTGCCGCCATGACTGACACTTTTACCATCTGGTCGTCATTGGCTGCGGATTGGTTTTGTGCTGCTAGTAGTTTGGTGACTAGCTGGTTGTACATTTCGCTATCAAGGAAGTTAGTCAATGAAATGTGGTGTGCGTTTGGAGCATGCTTACGTGCACGATCCGTTAAGTCTTTATGAGTAATCACGATATCTGCACTCTCTGGTAAGCTATTAATGGCAAGGTTGGTTACGTGGATGTTCAGACCTGCGTCTTGAACCTTTTTGCGTAGCATGCTCGCGCCCATTGCACTCGATCCCATGCCCGCATCACAAGCGACAATGATGCTTTGTACTGTCGCTAGGTCTACGTCACCTTTGCTTTGGCTGTTTACCACCGCATCGTTTTTAGATGCAGATTTCATGTCTTTCATTTGTGATGTTGCTTTCTCTAGTGCTGCTTCATCACCGTCTTCTTCTGTTGACGTTTGTGTCTTCATTAGTAGTGCTGCTACCGCGAATGACACACCTGTTGCTGCTGCGATAGACGCTAGAACACCAACGATTGAGCCTTTCTGAGTCATCAACAAGATTGCAAAGATTGAACCTGGTGATGCTGGAGAAACGATACCTGCGTTAAAGATAGTTAGAACGAATACGCCAGTCATACCACCTGCGATAGCCGCAAGGATTAGGCGAGGGTTCATTAGGATGTATGGGAAGTAAATCTCGTGGATACCGCCGAAGAAGTGGATGATTGATGCACCACCTGCAGTTTGACGAGCCGTACCTTTACCAAACACCATGTAAGCTAGCAGGATACCTAGACCAGGACCTGGGTTTGCTTCGATTAGGAAGAAGATCGATTGACCTGTCTCAGACGCTTGTTGGATACCTAGCGGAGAGAAGATACCGTGGTTGATCGCGTTGTTTAGGAACAGGATCTTCGCAGGTTCAACGAAGATTGAAGTTAGTGGTAGTAGGTGAGCAGAAACTAGGAAGTTAACGCCTGCCGCCAAGCCACCAGAAAGAATTTTTACGAATGGACCGATAAAGATGAAAGCAAGGATCGCACATAGCATGCCGATGATGCCCGCAGAGAAGTTGTTAACCAACATCTCGAAGCCACTTTTTACTTTACCATCGATGTAGTTATCGAATTTCTTGATAGCCCAACCGCCCATTGGGCCGACCATCATTGCACCCATAAACATTGGGATGTCTGTGCCGACAATCACACCCATTGTTGTGATTGCACCGACTACCGCACCACGATCGCCACCAACTAATTTACCACCGGTGTAACCGATAAGTAGTGGCAGCAAGTAAGTAATCATTGGGCCAACCATAGAGGCTAACGTTTCGTTTGGTAGCCATCCAGTTGGGATAAATAGAGCAGTGATAAAGCCCCACGCGATAAACGCGCCGATGTTTGGCATTACCATGTTTGACAGAAAACGACCAAAATTTTGTATCTTGATCTTGGCATCTGGTGATATCATAACAATTCCCCGTTCGATGTTCTGATGAATCTTGTTGTAGTAAACGGTTCGCCAAAACCGTTTGTTTGATTGCTTAGTACCCAATCAATTTACCACACATTTTCCAATTGGAACTGACAACGGGTTTTTCGTGATCTACGCCCGCATTTCTTAGGCTGAGAAACGGTTTTTAAGTGACCAAGTTCAACTTATTAACTTGTAACTTAATAACAAAAAGCCACTTTCAAATCTGTCAATAAAAATCTTAGTGATCAATTCGATCTTCTGACAAATTTAAAATCAAAATACTTTGTGATTTTGATCACTTTTGATTTCTTTTGAAATTCAAATTAAATACCAGTGATGATCAATGTCACATTTTGTGTTGGTTTGGTCTGGGTATAAAGTGTGATCTGAGTCGTTTTGGGTGTTTTGTGAAAGTTTGCGACGGGATTGTGTGACCAATGTCATTGCGACTCTTCGATAGAATGTATTTATAAGAGTCTTTTCGGCGTGCTTCACGAAGTGCTCTTATCTAATTGATAGAAAAGTAAAAGAGAGTCGCTACACTGCTTTTATTGACTCACAACTCCCTTCTTACTCACTGCCCTTACTTATGGTTGCTATTAGCATGGTAGGTGAGGTATTCATGAGTTTGCTCGCGTCCCATATACCTTGCCAACGTCTTTTCTTGAACATCGCGCAAATCCACCGTAATCAACCCATCTAGAGCGTTATTGAATGCAGGATCGACATTAAAGCACACCAGTTTGCCATTGAGGCTTAAGTACTGACGCAGTAAAACGGGCACACCTTTCCCTTCATCGATTCTGGCAATTACGCGTGATAGTAACTGTAAATCTCCCAGAGCAGTAAGCATGCTGGTGTTCCAGTCACGGTGGTGCTCAGGAAGTGGGTTAGACGGTGTGACGTACTCTGCGCAGTTGCTATCGTAGTGGTGCAGTGTCATTGATTGAGCCAGCAGTTGGCGTGCAGTATCGCTATAGTCGTTGCTAATGCTTACCGGACCAAATAGGTGAGTGTAATCTGGGTTTTTATGCACGAAGGTTGCGATGCCTTTCCACAGCAGCAGTAGCGCGCTCATACTCTTTTGGTATTGCTGCGCAATCACTGAGCGCCCCATTTCGATGGATTTACCCATTTGGTCGATAAAGCGTTGGTCATAGTTAAACAACGTTCGTGAATACAGACCTGCTACGCCGCGCTTTTCAATCAGTTGATCAACCAGACCTAAACGATACGCGCCCACCAAGCATTGGTTTTCTCTGTCCCACACAAACAGATGCAGGTAATCATGATCGAAATGGTCAATGTCTATTGCTAGTCCCGTCCCTTCGCCAACCTGTCGAAAATTGAGCTCACGCAGGCGACCAATTTCATGCAGTAGGGAAGGGATATTCTGCGACTCCGTGCAGTAGACATCGAAGTCACCACTTGTTAGCAGCTTGGACTCTTTTGGTAAGCTGTTCAGCTCTTCAAGCAATTCGCCTACGGGTAACCCTGCCGCTATTGGAGAGAGTTGTTCTGATGAGGCAGAGGGTTTTACCGATTGGGTTCCACGATTGAGTAAGTAAGTGTTGAGCCGTAAATAGTTCACCACTTGATCATCGCTAAGTGTGTGTAGCTCTTTGAATTTGATCGCTTGGCCAAAAGATAAATCGATAGTTTGTGCTTGTTTGTTCAGTAGCTCCCGCCCGAGCATTAGGGTACGCAAAAGTGGATGGATTTTCCCTGCCATATAGAAGCGTTTCGAGTTCTGACCACTGATGAACACTGGAACTGTTGTTGCTTTGTTTTTTCGGATTAGGCTGCTTACGCTTCGACTCCACGCTTTGTCTTCCAAGCGTTGCTGTTTGGCATCGACTAACTGGGAAACCTCGCCGGCAGGAAAGACAAGCAATAAGCCGCCACTTGCGAGGTGTTTATTGGCCGCTCTCAGGGCTTTCATATTCGATTTGACGGCGTCTTTGCCTTCAAATACATCGACACCAATAAAGAGCTGATCTAACTCGGGCACGGTTTTAAGGTATTGATTAGCTAGGATTTGGATATCGCCTCTGACCATCAACAGTAATTCAGCCAAGATCACGCCTTCCACACAACCAAGCGGGTGGTTCGCCACAATGACGGTAGCACCTTGTTTAGGAACTGAGTCGAGTGAACCATGAACAATGCGATAGTCGATACCTAAGATATCCAGCGTGAAGCGAAGAAAAGTTTTGGTATCGGCATTAACAGGGCGTTGGGCGTAGAACTTATCAAGTTGGTTTAAACCAGTTGCCCATTCAGCAACGTTTTCACCAATGCCAAACGGCGTTTTACGTGGGAGACGAAAAGGGGTCGAACTATCCATATTTACCTCAGCGTACAAGTTGCTGATTGGATAGTAGAAATTACATATGACAGTAAAGAGGCAAAAGCATGAGCCTTTGGTGACAAACCAATGAAGCTTTATTGACCAAAGGCATTGAGGCGAGAGTTACCAATGGTTGCGTTAGGTTTTATCCCCAGCGAACATTAAGAAACTCAACGAGTTCAGTGTTTCCCCCAGGCTTTCGAGAGAGCTCAATACCTGCTTGGTTGGCTCGTTGTCTAACAGAATACGCCCATCAAAGCCCTTGCCTTCGCAATGCTCCTCAGTACAAGCAATCGCTGACTCGTCTAGAGCTGCGTTTTCGACAACTTGTTCTTTACTCATCTCTTCAGAGGAAATCTCGTCAGCACTCAAACAAGAGGCAGAGACGAGTAGGCCACTGAGCAACACCATCAACTTTGTTTTTAACATAGTAATGAAACTTGAAAATAAAACACTGTTCGATTTTATGCTATTGCGCTTATCATTTCGAGCGATATGACAAAAACTTAGCTTTCAGTCGCTATTTTCCTGCGGTATCTGGGCTATGTTATCTAGATAACAAATTGATTGGTTTAACGAAATTAGGAGGATGAATGGAGCGGATTTCCAATAAGTCGTCACTGTGGCTAGGGCTGTGCTTAATCATCGGGTTAGGAGTGTTGGGCTTTTTCATTCAACAGACCGCGGTAAAATACAAAGCCTATGAACGCGTCGTGACGGTAAAGGGCTTATCTGAGCGAGAGTACCCAGCAGATACGGTGATTTGGCCAATTCAGTTTACGGTTGCGAGTAATGATATGCCGACGATGTTTGATGAGATTGATCAGCAAACTAAGCTGGTGCTCGATTTTCTGGCTGCTAAAGGGTTGGATGAATCAAACTTTTCTCTTTCCTCTCCCGCAGTAACAGACCGCAAAGCGCAGCAGTACGGCAATGAGCAGGACATTGAGTATCGTTACTTAGCCAATCGAACGGTGACGGTTTATAGCCAGAATATTGATGTCGTCAGAACGGCGATCAATGAAATTGGTGAGCTAGGTAAACAGGGCGTTTTACTTAACCAAGACCCTTATGCAAATCGTGTTGAGTACAGCTTTACCAAGCTCAATGACATCAAGCCAGATATGATTGAGGAAGCGACCAAGAATGCTCGTGAAGTGGCAGAGAAGTTCGCCAAAGATTCGCAAAGCTCGCTTGGTAAAATCAAGCGTGCGACGCAAGGTCAGTTCTCTATTTACGATCGTGATAGCAACACGCCTTATATTAAGAAAGTACGCGTTGTTTCAACCGTTCAATATTACTTGTCGGATTAACTCTATTTCTTGCTAACCCTGAACAACAGTAGAAGCCAGTCATTTGATTGGCTTTTTTAATGTTCAATTAATTGCATTTTAATTGCCGCTCTTTTTCTGATTTGTGCAAGTGATCTTTTATAAAACTAAGTTCTTATTTGTTTGGCGATGAAGTTGATAAAAGTCAATTCAGAGAAGGAGTTAGAGGCGTAATTTTGACCGCACTGATTAGCTAGAAGGAATTACTAGAATGGCATTTAAACATTACCTCAGAGAGTTACTAGGTTTGACCATCGTGGTCTCTGTGGTGTTCGGGGTTTTGAGTATCTTATTGGATTTCTGCGCCCTTGCTGCACTGTGCGAGCATCAAGAAAATATCGCGCATATCTTCTTCCACGAATCGTTTTACTTCGTCGCGTTTCTGATCCCGCCTTATTTCTTGTGGAAAGTCATTAATCGCCCTGACTTAGTCGCAGCGACAGAGGATTACCAAGTCAGCAAGCTTGAGTTGGAGCGCCCTTAGCTCTAAACTACTTCTAAAGTTAGTGTTGAGTCGTATTGGATGGAATCTCTGTCTTCCAGATACAACAAAGGCCCGTAGATTTCTCTACGAGCCTTCTGAATTTGGTGGCCCCTCCCAGACTTGAACTGGGGACCAATCGATTATGAGTCGACTGCTCTAACCACTGAGCTAAGGGGCCTTAATAGGTCAACGATTATAGGGGAAGCGTTGCAAGGTGTCTAGCCACTAGGTAGGGCAATTGCGCTTAGTTTTTATTCACTTAGCTTCACGGATAATAAAAAAGGTGACCGTTGGTCACCTTTTTTGATTTTAATCGCTTCGATTACTCGTCTAGGAAGCTGCGCAGTGTTTCTGAGCGGCTTGGGTGACGCAGTTTACGTAGTGCTTTCGCTTCGATCTGACGGATACGTTCACGAGTAACGTCGAACTGCTTACCAACTTCTTCTAGAGTGTGGTCAGTGTTCATGTCGATACCAAAGCGCATACGAAGAACTTTTGCTTCACGTGGTGTTAGACCTGCAAGTACGTCTTTTGTTGCCATTTTTAGGCTTGTCGCAGTTGCAGAATCTAGCGGTAGTTCTAGCGTAGTATCTTCGATGAAATCACCTAGATGCGAATCTTCGTCGTCACCGATTGGTGTCTCCATAGAGATTGGCTCTTTAGCGATTTTCAGTACTTTACGAATCTTGTCTTCTGGCATCTGCATGCGCTCTGCCAGTTCTTCCGGTAGCGGCTCACGACCCATCTCTTGCAGCATTTGGCGAGAGATACGGTTTAGCTTGTTGATCGTTTCGATCATGTGTACCGGAATACGAATCGTACGTGCTTGGTCCGCGATTGAACGGGTGATTGCCTGACGGATCCACCACGTTGCGTAAGTCGAGAACTTGTAACCACGACGGTATTCGAACTTATCTACCGCTTTCATCAGACCAATGTTACCTTCTTGGATTAGATCCAAGAACTGTAGACCACGGTTGGTGTATTTCTTCGCGATAGAAATTACTAGACGTAAGTTCGCTTCAACCATCTCTTTCTTCGCACGGCGAGCTTTTGCTTCACCGATAGACATGCGACGGCTGATGTCTTTAATGTTTTGAACGTTTAGAGAAGTCTCTTCTTCAATCATTTTTAGTTTAGTGATTGAACGACGGATTTCTTCTTCGCTACGTTTGATTTTTTCAGCGTATGGCTTGTCAGATGATAGGATTTCATCCAACCATGCTTCGCTAGATTCGTTGCCTGTGAACAGTGCAATGAACGATTTCTTCGGCATTTTGCCGTATTCAACAGCAGCCTTCATGATCAAACGTTCTTGAGTACGAACGCGATCCATCGCTGTGCGCAGTTCATTCACTAGGTGATCAAACTGTTTTGGCGTTAGACGGAATTCTTTGAATACGTCTAGCATCAACTCGTTAGCTACTGTTGCTTTCGGGCTCTCGTAACCGTGCTCGTTGATTGCAAGCTGAAGGTTTTGGTATGTGCTGCGTAGCTGGTTGAATTTCTCAAGCGCTAGCTCTGGGTCGATACCAACATCTTCTTCAGATTCATCTGAATCGTCATCGCTTTCTTCGTCTTCATCAACGTCTTCTTCGTCTTCTTCTTCTAGCTGAGATTCAGTCAGTTCAGAACCGATGTGCGTTGCTGTTGGTGCAGCTGTGTCGTCTGCATCAGGGTCAACAAATCCAGAGATTAGGTCTGTTAGACGAAGTTCTTCTGCTTGAACTTTGTCAAATTGCTCAAGAATGTATGGGATAGTGCCAGGGTATTCAGCAACAGACGATTGAACTTGGTTAATACCTTCTTCAATACGTTTTGCGATGTCGATTTCGCCTTCGCGAGTCAGCAGCTCTACAGTACCCATTTCACGCATGTACATACGTACTGGGTCTGTTGTACGACCAATTTCACTTTCTACGCTAGAAAGTGCTGCTGCTGCAGCTTCTGCTGCATCTTCATCGGTAATGTTTGTGTCATCGTTCAGTGCTAGATCATCGGCATCAGGGGCAGTTTCTACTACCTTGATACCCATATCGTTGATCATCTGAATGATGTCTTCTACCTGTTCTGAATCTACGATTTCAGCAGGCAGGTGGTCATTTACTTCGGCGTAGGTCAGATAGCCTTGTTCCTTGCCTTTGATAACAAGTAACTTTAGCTGTGACTGCGGATTTTGATCCATAGACGGTATCCAACTTCGTAATCTGGTGAAGGAATTAGTATGCGAAATGCAAACCACTTACTATAGCAAATTTAATTGTTGCTGACTAATTAATCAGGGTTACGCTTTTAAATCTAGCATTAAAGCTAGCAGCTCCCTTTTCTCTTCGGCTGATAAACCGACACTTCTTGCTTTGGCCTGCAGGTTTTCAATTTGCTTTTCTACGCACTGGGCAATAATTTTATCCAGTGAGTCTAAAAATATTTCTTCTAGGTTGTCTTCTACGAGGGGAATATCCCAGCTCGCTAGACGAGACAGAAGGGTCTCATTTTGGCTATTTCGCCAATGCTCTAATAATTGGCCTGTGTTGATATGGGGATGTGCCTGACATTTATCAAGTACATCAACAAATAAACTTAGTCCTGGTATTGATAAATCTCTTACCGAAGACAAATCAGGTACCATTTGAGCATAGCTCGGATTTTGAATAAGTAGAGCGATTACCTCGCGCATAGGAGTTCGTTTGATCTCTTTGTGCGGCTGAGGTCGAGTTTCGCTCGTCTTCTTACGCGGCTGGCGTAAGCGGTTATCAAAGCCCGTGCGTTCATCAAGCAGCTTTTCGAGTAACTCCTGAAAGTAGGGATCAGGTATCTTGTCGATTAAGGCACTCGCGTAGGCACGCAGTGCGGATTTACCTTCATTGTTGCCCAAGTTGATTTGGTGCAATTCAATCAGGTTATCGAAAAGATAGCTCGAAAGCGGTGTCGCTTGTTCAATTTGTTGTTCGAAGGCTTGCTTGCCGTATTTGCGAACGTAGCTGTCCGGGTCTTCACCATCAGGTAAGAACAAGAACTTCAATGTGTTACCTGTTTTTAGGTATTGAAGTGCGTTCTCTAACGCGCGCCATGCGGCTTCTTTACCTGCTCGGTCACCGTCATAACAACACACAACGGTGTTGGTTTGTCGGAACAGCATTTGAATGTGGTCACCGGTCGTTGACGTGCCCAATGACGCGACAGAGTAATCTACGCCATATTGCGCCAAAGCCACCACATCCATGTAACCTTCAACCACTAAAATTCGTGGTGGTTCACGATATGCCTGTAAAACTTCATAAAGGCCATAAAGCTCTTTACCTTTATGGAAGATAGGCGTTTCTGGTGAGTTTAGGTATTTCGGAGTACCGTCGCCAAGGACGCGACCACCAAATCCAATCACTCGGCCACGACGATCACGAATTGGAAACATGATACGACCACGAAAGCGGTCATAACGGTTACCTTTGTCGTTCTCGATCAACATGCCACCAGTTACCAGCATGTCTTGGTTGTCTTTGTTCTGGCCGAAGTTCTTACGGACTAAATCCCATTCATCAGCTACATAGCCGATGCCAAACTTCTGTACGATTTCGCCAGATAGACCGCGATCTTTCAGGTACTCAATCGCCACTTTGCTTGCTGGCTGCTTGAGTTGGTTACGATAAAACTGAGCAATGCTGCCCATCAAATCGTAAAGACTGCGTTTTTCACTGCTGCTTGCTTGAGGGCCAGATTTAAACTGACCACCGCCACCACTGCGCTGTTCGCGTGGTACGTCCAAACCAAGATAAGACGCCAGTTCTTCAATCGCTTCTACAAACTCTAAACGTTCGAACTCCATAATGAAGTCGATGGCATTGCCGTGCGCGCCACAACCAAAGCAGTGATAAAACTGTTTCTCTTGGCTGACACTGAAAGAAGGGGTCTTTTCATTATGGAAAGGGCAGCAAGCACCGTAGTTTTTGCCTTTTTTCTTAAGTTTTACGCGCGCGTCGATGATATCGACAATATCGAGTCGAGCTAGGAGGTCATCAATAAAACTGCGAGGGATGTGTCCAGCCATAAAACCTAACAAAAAAAGAAAATCATGATTGGTGTGAATGGGTTACAGAGAAAAGCATGTGTACGGCTTTTTGTTATTCCATTCTGCCAGATACAAACAAGCCGTGCGTTCCAAAGGATAGCACGGCTTGCTGCAATTGGGTGGGGTATTAAGCCAATTTAGCGCGAACTAGACCGCTTACTTTACCCATATCTGCACGCCCTTGAATTTGCGGTTTCAGAACGCCCATTACTTTGCCCATGTCTTGCATGCCAGCTGCACCAGATTCCGCAATTGCATTCTCGATAAGAATAGCAACTTCTTCGTCTATCAGTGGTTGAGGCATAAAGTCCTCAAGAACCGTAATTTCAGCTTGTTCCGCATCAGCTAGATCTTGACGACCCGCTGCTTCAAATTGCGTTACAGAGTCGCGACGTTGTTTAACCATCTTAGTCAATACAGCAAGAATGTCGTCGTCGCCCAGAGTGATCTGTTCGTCAACTTCACGTTGCTTAATTGCTGATAGAGCTAAACGAATAGTACCAAGGCGCAATTTGTCCTTGGCTTTCATCGCTAATTTTTGCTCTTCTTTGAGTTTATCAATCAGAGCCATAACTAAATTCCTTTCCGGAGCTCAGTTATTAGTACAGGCGAACGCGACGAGCGTTTTCGCGAGCAAGCTTCTTAGCGTGACGCTTTTGAGCTGCTGCTTTAGCGCGTTTGCGAACTGTAGTTGGTTTTTCGTAGTGCTCACGACGACGCACTTCAGAAAGGATACCTGCTTTTTCGCAAGAGCGCTTGAAACGACGTAGAGCAACGTCGAACGGTTCGTTTTCACGTACTTTAACTACTGGCATATGCCTTTCACCTCAGGGGTTATTCGTTAACGCTGGATTTCAGTAAACCAAATCACAATTGTTTGGTCTATTACCAGCTTGATCAAAAATGGTGCGGAATTTTAATCCGATCACATAAGCTTTGTAAAGCCTTTTATCGCTTATTGTCTGTACAAAATTTGTTTGAAGCACCAAGGCAAGGTAATATGACGCCCAAATTTCCTCTATATAGAAAGCCCACTGAGAAAACCATGCGCATTATCGGTATTGAAACCTCATGTGACGAGACTGGCATCGCGATTTACGACGATGAAAAAGGTCTGCTATCACACCAGCTTTACAGCCAAGTAAAACTTCACGCGGATTACGGTGGCGTGGTGCCTGAGTTGGCTTCACGTGACCACGTTAAGAAAACCATTCCTCTCATTAAAGAGGCGCTAAAGGAAGCAAACCTAACCCCGAAAGACATCGATGGTGTGGCGTACACGGCAGGCCCTGGTCTTGTTGGTGCTTTGCTTGTTGGTGCAACGATTGGTCGCAGCATTGCTTACGCTTGGGGCGTACCTGCGGTTCCTGTTCACCATATGGAAGGTCACCTTCTTGCGCCTATGTTAGAAGATAACCCACCACCGTTCCCGTTTGTGGCGGTATTGGTATCAGGTGGCCACTCAATGATGGTGGAAGTGAAAGGCATCGGCGAGTACAAAATCCTAGGTGAATCGATTGATGACGCAGCGGGTGAAGCGTTCGATAAAACCGCCAAGCTAATGGGCTTGGATTACCCAGGTGGTCCACTGCTGTCTAAACTGGCAGAAAAAGGCACACCGGGTCGCTTTAAATTCCCACGTCCAATGACCAACGTGCCAGGTTTGGACATGAGCTTCTCTGGTCTAAAGACTTTTACTGCTAATACTATTGCGGCAAACGGTGATGACGAGCAAACACGCGCGGACATCGCTTTAGCATTCGAAGAGGCCGTGTGTGCAACACTCGCAATCAAATGTAAGCGTGCACTAGAGCAAACAGGCATGAAGCGCATCGTTATTGCTGGCGGCGTAAGTGCTAACCGTCGTCTGCGTGCTGAGCTTGAGAAATTGGCGAAGAAAGTCGGTGGTGAGGTTTACTACCCACGCACGGAATTCTGTACCGACAACGGTGCGATGATCGCCTACGCTGGTATGCAACGCCTGAAGAATGGCGAAGTGTCAGACATGGCCGTGGAAGCACGACCACGTTGGCCAATTGACCAACTGACGCCAATCGCGTAAGCAAACTTCTGCTGAAGGTTTGAAATAGATTCACGGCAATAAAGGTCTCTGCTCATCAGAGGCCTTTATTTTTAGCTAACGAATTGAAAGGCTTCGTGTAATTAATGTGAAAGTCTGACTGATGCGAGCAGTTCTATATTGTTTTGGTGATAGGATGATGCGCAAGAATAAGAAATGGATATAACAATGAATAAGTTTGAAATTGAAGGCCAAGAACTTGCTTACTTAGACAAGGGCGAAGGTCCTGTGCTTCTGCTTGGTCACAGCTACCTTTGGGATTGCCAAATGTGGGCTCCACAAATTGAAGTGTTGAGCCAATCGTACCGTTGTATTGTGCCAGACCTTTGGGGGCATGGTGAGTCAGATGCTGCGCCAGCTTCAACCCGTTCTTTGGTGGACTACGCTCAGCACATGCTGGCATTGATGGATCATTTGGAGATCGAACAGTTTTCTATTGTTGGTTTGTCTGTCGGCGGCATGTGGGGTGCAGAGCTGACTTCTCAAGCGCCGCAGCGTGTGAAGTCATTGGTGTTGATGGATACCTTCATTGGGCTTGAGCCTGAAGTGACGCACAAGAAGTACTTTGCGATGTTAGATACGATTAGCCAAGTACAAGCCGTGCCAGCGCCAATTATTGAGGCCGTCACTCCGCTGTTTTTTGCCAATAATGCCGAGCAAGTTAGCCCTGAGTTAGTAGCTTCATTCAAACAAAGTCTGGAAGCTCTGCAAGGTGAGCGTGCCGTTGAAGTCGCTCGTATTGGACGCATGGTGTTTGGTCGTCGTGATGTGATTGAAGATTCTGAGATGTTCGCACTGCCAACGTTGATTGCGGTTGGTCGTGAGGATAAGCCACGTCCAGTGTTTGAATCTTACTTAATGAATGATTGCATTACGGGCAGTGAGTTAGTGGAGATTCCTGAAGCGGGACATATCAGCTCTCTAGAACAGCCAGAGTTCGTTAACCAAATGCTGTTGAACTTCCTCAATAAAGTACATGCATAAAATCTTGTACAGTATGATTCAAATACAAAAAACTCGGCATTAAGCCGAGTTTTTTTCTATCAGTTTCTTCTCGCCAATCTTGGGTTCTTCACCGGACAGTAAGCGGCGGATGTTTTGATGGTGCTTAAAGACGATTAAACAACACAACATGGCCACAGGCAGAGTGTATTGGGGTTTGAACATCCAAGTATAAAAAGGAGTAACTAGAACCGTCACCAAGGCAGCCAAGGAAGAGTAGCGGAATAAAGCCGCAACAGAGAGCCAAGTGAGCATCACCAGCCCAGTTAAATCCAAACCAATTGGCGCAATTGCGCCCAGTGCCGTTGCAACGCCTTTGCCACCTTTAAAGTGAAAGAAGATCGGATACATATGGCCAAGACAGGCCGCGATGGCGATAACACCAAGGATGATTGGGTCGATACCAAGGAAGTAGCCACCCCAAACTGGAATGGTGCCTTTGAGCATATCGCAAAGCAATACGGCAATCGCTGCCCCTTTACCACCAATACGTAATACGTTGGTGGCGCCTGGGTTATTCGAGCCAACTTTGCGTGGATCTGGCAGTCTCAGCAAACGACAAATTAGAACCGCACTGGAGATCGAACCCAGCAAATAGGCGGCCATTGTCATTATTAGTGCCAGTGCGTCCATAGAAGTCCTTGATGGATTGGAATTTAATGCTCAGTTCCTGAGTAATTGCTATCATACCGCGATTCGGCTGCGAGCAAAAATACTCTCTGCGATAGAGCTTGCATTATGGGATTTCTTGTATATAAAGAGTCTTCGCAGTTTATACCCAAGCGACTTTTTGCCACCAATTGACGTGGTTAAAGGCCGCAGCAGGTTGCTTGGGTATAGAATAGTACGATCAAAATGCCCAAATCGGGTATCCGACCTCTGTAATAGAAGGACATAAGATGGCTCTGGATAAAGTTTTTATTGAACAGTTAGAAGTGATCACCACCATCGGCGTTTACGATTGGGAACAGCAAATCAAGCAGAAGCTAGTTCTAGACATCGAAATGGCGCACGACAACAAGCCGGCGGGCAAGAGTGATGATGTTCAAGATGCGTTGGATTACTCACAAGTGAGCGAAGCGGTGTTGAATCACATCGAAAATGGTCGCTTCTTGTTGGTCGAACGCGTGGCAGAAGAAGTCGCAGAGCTTATCATGCAACGTTTCTCTGTTCCTTGGGTGAAGATCCGTTTAGCGAAACCTGGTGCTGTTCCTCAAGCACGCGCTGTTGGCGTTGTGATTGAGCGAGGTCAGGCATGATCAAAACGTATATCGGTGTAGGGACCAATATTGACCGAGAACATCACGCACTTGTGGCTTATCAAGAGCTGCAAAAGCTTGGATGTGATCTGAGTGTTTCGCCGATATACGAATGCGAGCCAATCGGCTTTAGCAGCCAAAACTTCTACAACTTCGTGATTAGTTTTTCCACGGAGTTATCACTCGAAGAGTTGAGTCACCGCTTACGCGAGATTGAATTTCAGTGGGGGCGTGAAGAAAACGCGCAGAAGTATCAGGATCGAACTTTAGATCTCGATATAGTCTTGTTTGGTGAGTGCATTTCGCAGCAAAAACCTGAGCTACCTCGCAGTGATATCTACAAATATCCTTTTGTAACAAAGCCCCTGTATGATCTCGAACCTCAATTGGTGATCCCCGGCGATGGAAGAACAATCGCAGATATTTGGCAGGTGATGCAGCCTGTCGATTCACTCAAACCAGTTTCTTTTTCACTTTAATCTGAGTTGTTTACATGAGTTACTTTGAAGCCTTTATTTTGGCTCTGATTCAGGGTCTGACAGAGTTTTTACCAATTTCCAGCTCTGCGCACTTGATCCTGCCTTCTGCCATTCTTGGTTGGGAAGACCAAGGTTTGGCCTTTGATGTTGCCGTTCACGTTGGTACGTTGATGGCGGTGGTGATCTACTTCCGTCAAGAAGTGATCACGCTTTTCCAAGCACTGTTTGCTTCGATCTTTAAAGGTGATCGCAGCAAAGAAGCCAAACTGGCATGGATGATCGTCATTGCAACGATCCCTGCCTGTGTGTTTGGCTTGTTGATGAAAGACATCATCGAGGTTTACCTACGTAGTGCCTACGTGATTGCAACCACAACTATCATTTTCGGCTTACTGCTTTGGTGGGTAGATAAAAATGCAGAGCTAGTGGCAGATGAGTACCAAACTGGCTGGAAGAAGGCTCTGTTTATCGGTATTGCTCAAGCACTCGCGATGATTCCTGGTACTTCACGCTCTGGTGCGACAATCACGGCGGCACTTTACCTTGGTTTCACTCGTGAAGCGGCGGCACGTTTCTCATTCCTAATGTCTATCCCAATCATTACTTTGGCGGGTGGTTACCTAGGTATGAAGTTGGTGACAAGCGGTGAACCAGTACACGTTGGCTTCCTATTAACGGGCATTGTGACTTCGTTTATCAGTGCGTACATCTGTATTCACTTCTTCTTGAAGATGATTTCACGCATGGGCATGACACCATTCGTTATCTACCGTCTGATTCTAGGTTTTGGCTTGTTTGCTTTCTTGCTGACTGCTTAAACTCAATCCGAATGAAAACGCCCGCTTTCTACAGCGGGCGTTTTTGTTTGTCTGTTATGTACTTATCGGTTTATTTTCCTAGCGTAACTCTGACTGCTTCAATGCGACGCTTCTCTTGTTCATCACGAATTGCAGGGCCTTTGAAGCCGTCTTTAATGATCGCTTGTACATCGACAGATGCCGCTGCTTGGTAAGCTCGCATAAACAACTCTGCTTGCGGGTAAGGTTGGTCTTCTAGCCCCTTTCGACCCGCATGATCGGCTTGACAACAGATTAAAATATCTTGTAAACGTTCTGATTTACGCCACACATCAAACTTGTTTAGGATTTTGATGATAGTTTGAGGCTTAAGTTCAACTGCCCGATGGATGTTAGAGTGCTGCTCGCACACCATTAATGCTAAGTCACGAAACTCATTAGGTACCCGTACACGGTCGCACAGTTTTTTAATCAGTTTTAATCCTGTATGGCAGTGCATTTTGTGGCTTGGCCATTCGCTTTTTGGCGTGACGCCTTTCCCTAAATCATGTACTTGCGCAGCAAATCGAACCGGAAGTGAATCACTCAGCTTCGCTGCCTGCTGTGCCACCATTAAGGTATGAGTGCCCGTGTCGATTTCCGGATGCCATTTTTCTGGTTGAGGTACGCCAAACAGCGCATCAATTTCTGGCAAGACAACGGCTAATGCACCGCAATCTCTTAAAACGGATAAAAACACGTCTGGACGAGAGGTAGAAAGCGACTTATGCCATTCCTGCCAAACACGTTCTGGCGTTAGTGTGCTTAACTCGCCGGATTCGGCCATGTCGCGCATCAGCAGCATGGTTTCCTCTGCGACACTAAAACCCAAGTGCGCTAACTTAGCCGCGAAGCGAGCAACACGTAAAACACGCAGAGGGTCTTCAACAAAAGCCTGCGAAACATGACGAAGTACTTTTGCATCGATGTCTTTTTGGCCGCCGTATGGGTCATACAAATTGCCATCTTCATCCATCGCCATGGCGTTGATTGTGAGATCGCGGCGAATTAGATCTTCTTCAAGCGTGATGCTTTGATCAAAGAAACATTCAAAGCCAGTGTAACCCGCTCCAGATTTTCTTTCGGTTCGTGCAAGGGCGTGCTCTTCTTTAGTCTTGGGGTGAAGAAATACAGGAAAGTCTTTCCCGACAGCAGTGTAGCCTTGGTTTTGCATCATTTCTGGTGTCGAGCCGACGACCACCCAATCTTTGTCATAACTGTCGATTCCGAGCAAATGATCTCGAACTGCACCACCAACTAAATAAACTTGCACGGATTACCTCTTAATTTATGGATATGACGTTGGACATTGTAGCAAGCAATGGTACTTTTCTTCACATCTAAAAGAACTTAGCGCTTTGTTTAAGTCTAATAAGGAATATCCCGATTTGATTGCGGGTGGGTTTTAGCTGGAGATCCTAATGTATAAGGACTTTTTCGGGTTTGTTGAACTGCCATTTTCGATTGTTCCAAACTCGCGTTATCTGTATCTGAGCCAACGTCATAAAGAGGCGATTACGCACCTTCAGGCGGGGTTAGGCGATGGTGGTGGTTTTGCCATGCTGACGGGCGAGGTAGGGACAGGTAAAACCACGGTCGCAAAAGCCATGTTGGCGAACCTAGACGAGAACACCAAAGCGGGGTTGATCCTCAATCCAACGTTCTCAAGTCGAGATTTGCTCGAAGCAGTTTGTGATGAATTCAAAGTCACCTATCCGCAAGATGCGACGCTAAAGCAGCTTAACCAAGTGATTCATGAGTACCTACTGAGTAATCACAAGTCAGGTTGGACAACCTTATTGGTTATCGATGAGGCTCAGCACTTGGCAGCCGATGTGCTTGAGCAATTACGCCTGTTGACCAACTTAGAAACGGATACGCGTAAACTGCTAAAAGTGCTTTTGGTGGGGCAACCTGAATTACAGCGCTTGCTGCAAACTACGCAACTGCGTCAGCTTGCTCAGCGCATTACTGGCCGTTATCACTTGCTGCCATTGGATGAGAAAGAAACCGCAGATTATATCACGTTCCGCCTGCATACCGCTGGTGGTGATAAGCAGCTGTTTGACCGCAGTTCTACCAAATTGATTGCTAAATACAGTCACGGTATTCCACGCCTGATTAACCTGATTTGCGATAAATCCCTGAACATGAGCTATTACAAAGGCAATGTGGTCGTGGATAAGCAAACTGTTCATCAAGCGTGTGAAGAGGTAATGCAGTTCCAAGCGGAGATTTATCAGCAAGATAAACCTATTCGCCGCAGTTTTGAATGGCCGACATGGGGCTCGGCTGCCATCGGTGTTTGCGCTGCTGTCGGTATTGGTTGGGCTGTGATGCAGCAAATGCCTTTAAAGTCGACGGTAAGCACTGCGCCTGTTCAAGTCGTTCAAGCGACAGTCCCTCAAATTGTTGCGCCTGTGGTTAATGAGCAATTGACCAATGAGCAGCGCAACATGTTGCTAGAACAAAAACAATCGAATCTAGCGGTGAATGAACTGTATAAGCTTTGGGGTTATCGTGCTTCGGTACGTGATAATTTATGTTTATCAGAGCCTCAATCCACCATGCGATGCGAGCGTAAAATGGCGACATGGCCGTTGTTGGTGCAGCAAAATCGTCCGGTTATCTTAGAGCTCAACTATCAAGGCCAAGTCGGTTATGTTGTTTTGTATGCCATTGGTGATGACAAGGTCGAAGTGCTCAACGGTAGCCAGCGCCTTCGTTTGCCGGTTTCTTGGCTTAAACCATTGTGGCAAGGCAACATCATTGAGTTGTGGCAAGCGCCGCTCAAAGATACGTTGCGCTTAGATATGGAAGGGCCAGCGATTGATGTTCTTGACCAACTTTTGGCACAGGCAGTGAATGAGCAACCGTTAGGTTCTGATATCTATGACGGCGCATTAAAAGAGCGTGTTGAGTTGTTCCAACGTTGGCAAGGCATTGGTGTTGATGGTATCGCAGGACAACGTACATTGGAGCGATTACAGCAGAGTGTACAAATGGATGCACCGCAGCTAAAGCAAATTGATGAGGAGGACGCATAATGTCAGTCATGAAGCATGTTGGACTCTTTCTATTGCCAGTGAGCATTACGGCGGTTGGCGCGGCGTGGTATTTGGATCTCTTTGCCCAAGATGCCCCAGAGCCTATTGTGGTTGAAAAAGCGCAGCCGATCGTTGAGCCAGTCAAACAAGTGATTAAGCCTAAGTTCGAAAGTTTGAGTTACCCCGAGGAGCCACAACTGGCGCAGTTGCAACGAGATTGGCCGACTGCCGAACTCTCACAAGAGTTTGGGACGTTCGTTGATCAAGGGTATGCCAATAATGATTCGGTTCCTGGTGAGCAGGACTTGTTAGAAGTGCCTCAGAAAACCGCGCCGACTAGTCCGAAAATGCAAAGCCATGATGATCTCGGCTTGTCACTTGATGATCTTGATTTGTCTTCTTTATCTCCAGACTTAGCATTGAAAGTAGAGAACGCGTTAGCAAATAATGATCAACCATCAGCGGATAATGCATCATCGGCTGATGATCTTGAGCGTGACGCTCGGCAATGGCATGGACGATTACCGGCTATGAACTTGCAAACGCATATGTACTCGAGTGACGTGAATCGTCGTTGGGTGAAGATCAACAACGTTGAGTACCATCAAGGCGATGTGGTTGATGGGCAGATCACGTTGAAAGAGATCCAACCACAAGCGGTGATCGTCGAGTTCCAAGGTGAGAAAATTCGTATCCCAGCTCTCTATGAATGGAAAGGCTAAGCTTCAAACTAAAGCCGTTTCCTCTTCCAAATCACATTTAGCCAGTGAGCTTTTGCCGCTGGCTTTTTTACCTCTGTAGAGCGGTTCGTTTATCCATTTTAGTGATGCCAACTCAGGGTTCAAAGAAACAAAATATACCTTATGCCTGTCGTTTAAATGACTCCAATACGGCGTACTTATTAATAGGTGTTCCCCAGTCAGCGCTGTGTAAAAAAACGCCATATTGACGAACTTCGCAATAAGCATTGAGTCAACGTTAGACATCTTATAAATACAGGAGTCTATCCAGAACGTATGCGTATTCTTACTTTTTCTTTGAGCTTGATTGCCGCGGTGAGCCATGCCGCAAAGCCTGAACCTTTCCCAATTACGCCAGATAATACTGGTGAACATTTTATGGTGAGTGCAACCAATCCTTATGTCAGTAGTACTGGCTATTCCGTATTGAAGCAAGGCGGCAACGCGGTAGATGCCATGGTTGCGATGCAAATGGTGATGTCCGTTGTAGAACCAGACATGACGGGCATCGGTGGTGGTACGTTCGCTCTGTTCTACCAGCACGATAAACAAAAGTTTCTCGCCTTGGATGGACGAGATGAAGCACCGTCTAGCGCAAACCCAGAGATGTTTGTGGAAAACGGAGAAGTGCTTAGCCGTAATGAGATACTTGGCCCTCGCTCTATTGCCGTGCCGGGAACGCTGCGCTTGCTTTACACCACTCACGAGCAATACGGAAAGCTGCCATGGTCAGAGCTCATCAAGCCTGCTATTGAACTGGCGAGCGAAGGATACGCGATGAACAGCTACACCTATGACATTGTCGTACGAGAGCAAAGCCGACTTGAGCAAGACCCAGAAGTCAAAGCCTTGTATTGGCAAGGAGATGAAATCAAGCCGACGGGCACCTTGATGAAGAACCCGAAGATGGCTGAGACGTTGAGAAACATTGCTCAACAAGGTGATAGCTATTTGTATGGCGGTGAGTTTGGTAAGCACATCGTAGATACGGTCAATAGCCGCATTGATGATCAACATGAAAAGTTGTCACTAGACGATTTCAAAAACTATCAAGTAAAGCAGCGTGAGGTTATTGAGAGCGATTACCGAGGGAATAAAATCGTTTCGTTTGGTTACCCTGCATCCGGTGGTCTGATGGTCTCTCAAAGCCTTGAGTTACTTGAGCCTTACGAACTCTCACAAATGGCGAAGACGGATGTTGAACCTTGGCGCTTAATGACTGAGGCGATGCGTATCGCTAAAGCTGACCGTATCGCGTATGCCGGCGACCCAGATTTTGTCGAAGCGCCAACGGGTGAATTGCTGTCCAGAGAGTACTTAGATGAGCGTCGTGGACTTATTCCAAGTGAAGGGGTAGCAAAAGAGAATCCAAAAGCAGGGCACGTCACCGCAACACAATACGCGCAGTACCAAGGTTTTGAGAGTAAAGATACCGGACACATCTCTATCGTAGATAGGGAAGGGAATGCTATTGCCATGACTAGCACAGTAGGCACTGGTATGGGCTCTGGCGTGATGGTTGATGGCGTTATTTTGAATGCGCAGATGGCCAACTTCTCACCTCAGCCAACGGTCAACGGTAAACCAACTCAGAACTCGATTGAAGCGGGTAAACGTCCACGTTCCGCGATTACTCCGCTGATGGTGATGGACGGTGATGATAACTTGCGTTTGGTGGTCGGTTCTCCGGGTAGTTCACAAATCCCGGGTTATGTGTTGAAAACCGTGGTTGGGGTGCTGGATTGGAACTTATCAGCGCAAGAGGCCATCGATTTGCCGAACATCCAGTACGGCACCAAAATAGACCGCACTAAGCCTTATGACCCGACGGGCTTGCTGGTAGAGAAGAAAACGTTCGCAGAAATGCTGGTGCCGGAGTTTATGGAACTTGGCTACCCAGTACACGTGATTCCAGTTGTGAGCGGCTTGAACGCCATTGAGCTCAAAGATGGCAAGATTTATGGGGCAACGGACAGACGCCGAGCATCCAGTTCAATGGGTGAGTAACAAGAATCCTACTTAACAAGCCAACAAAAAAGCCAGTCGAGTACGACTGGCTTTTCTTTATCGATTCAATTCGGAGCTATTATGCCCAACCTGCTGGCGATTTCTTTCTGCGAGGAATCAGGTGTGGCAGTACCAAACCAAATAGCAGACCAAGACCTGCAACACCACCACCGTAAGTGAAGTACTTAAGTAGCATGTCGTCTTTTTGCGTGTCTAGCTTAGCGCGAAGTTCGCGGTTTTCTGTTTCAACAGAAGTAAGCTGGTCGCTGATTTCAGAGTATTTCTTCTCTAGATCAGAAATCTGTTGGTTGCGTGTTTCTAGTGATGTCACTAGACCCGCTTTTTCTGTGTCTGAGTTTTGGCGTGCGTTTGCAAGTTGAGATTTAACTTCTTTCAGCTCTTTCTCAATGCGAGGCATACGAATAGCCATGCTCTCTTGGTTCGTAACAAACTTGCTTTGCACCCAGCCTGTACGGCCACGAGCGTCACGGATTTGTGTGTAACCCGTGTCTTTGTTTGTTTGAAGAAGTTGTACTTTAGAGCCTGCGTTAACACTGCCCATAATGCGGTAAGTGTTGTTTGGACCAGAGTGCATAAAAGTGAATAGGTCATCAGAAATATAACGGTCTGCCGCTAGTGCCGCTGGCGCTGCTAGCAAAGTAAACAAAACCGTGATGATTAGTTTTTTCACAGTAAATCCCTTAACGATTTTCTTGGATACAGCTTTGGCACCGAATTATTGGAGCCGGAAATAGACGAATATTATGCAGTTTCAAACTTCGGTGCAACAAAGAAGGGAGGCAAAGCCTCCCTTTCTGTGCGTTTGAGTCAATAATGACAAAGCGCTTACATTGTATTGACGGTGTTTACTCTTACGAGAACATCGCTTGGATGCCGTAGAAGAATACTACTGCCAATAGTGCGCCTGCTGGTAGCGTAACGATCCAAGATGCAACGATGTTACGAACCACGCCTAGGTTAAGTGCTGCGATACCGCGAGCGAAACCTACACCTAGAACCGCACCTACTAGAGTTTGAGTAGTAGAGATAGGTAGACCAGTACCTGATGCTAGAACTACTGTACATGCTGTTGCTAGCTGAGCTGCAAAGCCACGGCTTGGTGTTAGTTCAGTAATACCAGTACCAACGGTAGCCATAACTTTATGACCTAGCGTTGCTAGACCAACTACGATACCAAAACCACCTAGAGGAAGAATCCACCATGCGATTGTGCTTTTCGCTGTAACTTCACCCATGTGTTCAACCGTTGAAACAACGGCAGACAGTGGACCGATCGCGTTAGCTACGTCGTTTGAACCGTGTGCGAATGCCATTGCACACGCTGTGATAACCATTAGTACGCTGAAGATGCCTTCTACGCCAGCAAAGCTGCGGTCTTCTTCGCGGTTCGCGAATTTCTTCTGAATGTAGAAGTAACCACCTGCCATTACTGCAGCAGAGACGATTGCTGCCCACATCCACGCTTCACCATTACTTAGGTGAAGGCCAACGTGTTTCAGACCTTTCTTAATCGTTACAAGCGCAATCACCATAGTCGTGATGAACATGTACACTGGAACGAAACGTTTCGCGTTGAATAGTGGGTTCTCAGTATCAAAGATCAGACGCTGTGCGCTGACAAAGATAACGTAAGCAAAGAAGCCTGAGATAACCGGAGTAATAATCCAGCTACCGACAATCCCTTGAACACTGCTCCAGTCAACTGCTTCTGTACCTACAGACACACACGCAAAACCGATGATTGCACCGATGATTGAGTGAGTCGTTGATACAGGCCAGCCCATGTAAGAAGCAAGTAGAAGCCAAGTACCAGCCGCAAGAAGCGCTGACATCATGCCGTAGACAAGAATGTCAGGTTGGCTAGCAAATAGAGATGTTTCGATAACACCTTTACGGATAGTGTCGGTTACTTCACCGCCTGCAAGATATGCACCCGCAAATTCAAAGATCATTGCAATAATGATCGCTTGTTTAACGGTAAGCGCTTTTGAGCCAACAGATGTACCCATAGCATTAGCAACGTCGTTCGCGCCAATACCAATCGCCATCATGAAACCAAAAATCGCTGCAACAATAATCAGGACAGTGCCGTAGTTCGCAAGGATATCCATCGTAATACCTAGTTGTTTTATAACAAGCGGAGCAAAATTTTGCGCGCGTCAGTCCATAAGACGGTGAAAATAGTCATCGTCCATCTGACACGCGTTAGTAATGCTCTTCGTTATGTCGTTAACTTATGTTTTAAGATCGAGATAGCATGACTTCCAAACGAGCACCTACGCGCTGCGCTTGGTCGGCAATACCACCTACCCATTCAAGAATCTTGTACAAGAACATGACATCGATAGGATTCATGTCAGCTTCAATCGCCATCAGTTGTTGGCGAAGTTCAATCTGCATTGCATCGGTATCATCTTCAATAACGTCCAACTGATGAATCATTTCAGCAACGAGCGTTACTTCACGGCCTTTGAAGCCGGTCTCTAGAAGTTCATCAAGTTCGTTGATCACTTTTTGCGCCTGATCAGCCGCATCAAGACAACGTTGAACGTATGCGAGGAAGTTTGGTTGGAGAGCCTCAGGAATGACAAGTTGTCGACCATATACACGGCCAGCAATGTCTTTTGCCAGGTTAGCAAGTTTGTCTTGTTGAGTTAGAAGCTCAAGCATGTCAGTACGATCGACTGGCATAAACAAACCGCGAGGCAGTTTTAGACGGATTTCACGTTTCAGCACGTCCGCTTCTTTCTCTAGGTGAGAAATCTGAGCACGGATTTCAGCTGCTTTTTCCCAGTCACCCTTTGAAGAAACTTCAAAGAACTTAACCAGGTGTGAACAACATTCGTTGACACACACAACGTGGCGCTGCAAAGGCTTAATTGGGGACTTTGCAAATAACCCCATAATTGTATTTACTGGCATGGTCATTCAACCTAATAACTATAACCTTAAAAAAACATACACCATTTCTTGGCGAAATGTTGAACGATGGCTATAAAGGCGCGCATGTTAACGCATTAAATCGCTCATTAAAACTGTTTTAGATCATCATTCGGGTGATATTTCTTTCTTGCCGTGTGAGAAATTAGGCAATATCCTGTTTCTATCTGCTTTGAAAGGTATAGCTATGGAAACCGAGATAGAACTGAAGTTTTTTGTTTCTCCTGAATTTTCAGAAACTTTAAG
Source organism: Vibrio sp. K4 (assembly GCF_051122595.1). Classification (NCBI taxonomy): domain Bacteria; kingdom Pseudomonadati; phylum Pseudomonadota; class Gammaproteobacteria; order Vibrionales; family Vibrionaceae; genus Vibrio; species Vibrio sp. K4. The sequence continues at coordinate 2,942,250 of NZ_CP178577.1, read as the reverse complement.
AGCTAAAATTTCCGAAACAAAAGTACTTCAGCACAGTAGTCGTGACTTAGGTAACACCTACTTTGATACCGCTGATAAATGGTTAAGAAAGCACGACATTGGTTTAAGAATTCGTCGTTTTGATGATGTTTTTGTCCAGACTGTAAAAACAGCAGGACGCGTTGTTGCTGGCCTTCATCAAAGACCAGAATACAATGCCGAGCACACCAGTAATGAGCCGGACCTCACGCTTCATCCTTCTGATATCTGGCCAGCAGGTAAAGATATCGCGACACTGCAAGCGGAGCTGACGCCTCTATTCTCTACCAACTTCACTCGTGAACAGTGGCTGATTGGTATGCCTGATGGCAGCCAAATCGAAGTCGCGTTTGACCAAGGTGCCGTGATTGCCCAAGGTGAAGACGGAGAAGAAAAGCAAGACCCTATTTGTGAAGTGGAACTTGAACTCAAATCTGGTCAAACAGATGCACTGTTTACCCTTGCTCGTAGCCTATGTGAAGCGGGTGGTATGCGTCTAGGCAACTTAAGCAAAGCGGCCAAAGGCTACCGTTTGGCAAGTGGCTATACGGGTGATGAAGTGAAGCCGCTGGCATTGGTCGACAGCAGCAAAAACGACACCGTGGAATACTGCCTAATTAACTCATTAGAGCATGCGTTAGCACATTGGCATTACCATGAGCAAATCTACGCAGAGCGTGATTGTGTCGAATCACTAAGAGAAATCGTCAACGCCATTCGCTTTATCCGCCAAACGTTCACTATCTTTGGCAGCATGGTACCGCGCCGAGCAAGTGCGATTCTGCGCCAAGAAATGAAATGGTTGGAAGAAGAACTTGAGTGGCTCGATGAGCACGCGCATTTAGAAGAGCTACTGGACGATAAAGGCAACGTACTGCGCAAACTGGACGCACGTAAGTTCCTAGTTTCTGAGTTAACTCAACAACTGGGCGAGCTACCAAGCCGTGAAGAAGTGTTAGAACTGCTAAGTTCTGCTCGTTACACCGGTTTGCTATTGGATTTGAGCCGTTGGATCTTAACGCGTGGCTGGCAGCCATTCCTTGATGACAAAGCGCGCGAAAAGATGTCGAGTAACATCCAACCGTTCTCAGTGAAGCAACTGGATCGCACTTGGGCTGAGTTGATGGAAGCTTTTCCTGCTGAGCGTGATTTGTCAGCACAAGAATATGTCGATCAACGTTACCGTCTGCTGCGTAATCTCTACACTGGTATTGGCTTCGCGAGTTTGTACGATGCAGAAGAGCGCACCAGCTTCCGTCTACCATGGGCGGACTTGGTACATGGTATTGACGACCTGCTCATGCTCAATCATTTGCTGCCATTAGTTGGCATGCTAGAAGGGGAAGAGCAAGAACAGTTAGAGCGTTGGCTACATCGCCAAGAGCGCTCCATCTTGCACGCGATGGATCAGACTCGCGCTATCAGCGTGGAAGTCGAGCCCTACTGGCAAGAATAAGATGACTACAAAAAATAGGACCTTGAAGGTCCTATTTTTTTGTCTGTTGTCTCTGTTTATTGAGTTCGTCTTCGATGGATTGGAGTCTATCTAGTATCTGTTCCTGCCTATCCAATACTTGTTCCAACAGCTTCTCTTTATTCTTCGAACGGTTATCTTGCTGACGAGTGGGAGCGGTCAGAAACGAGGTGATTAAACCTGAAATCATACCGAAGATACCAACACCGCAAATGATGATCAGCACAGCAAGCAGCTTGCCACCTGTCGTCACTGGATAATGGTCACCGTAGCCAACAGTCGAAATAGTAACAAAGGCCCACCACAATGCGTCTGTTCCTGTCTGAATGTTGGCATCAGGGTTTTGCCCTTCAATAAACAGCATCGCACTAGAACCTAAAGTAATCAGTACCACCATTAACAACAGAATGGACGCTAATGTGGTTTCACGACGGTTTTGCTTGAGCTGGAAAAGAATGAATTTGGAAGAGCGCAGTACCAGAATGACGCGCAAAATATGGAACAAGCGGGCGAAGCGCAAAGGCTCAATCATTGGGATGCTCGCCACAAAATCGATCCAGTGATGCTTGAGAAACAACTTGCGATCTGTGGCTCGGATCAAATCTATAGTGAGCTGCAGTATAAAAATACTACAGATTATAAAATCCAGACCGATAAAGACTTGACGGGTTTCGTGATCAAGCGGGAAAAACAACAGGCCAGAGATCACAAATAGCGCCATGAAGGACAAGATTAGTGATAGCAACCCCATCGGTTTAGTGCTGTCTTTGATATCATAGTTTTTCATACGAAGCTCGAAATAAATCGCGCAACCAGAACCAAGCGCGAGCATAACTATAAGTAAGATAAAGACTATATAAGACTCGGTGGAGAACTGACAATGGAAAAGCTGGCATTTAAGCCGTGGGAAAGGGTGATATCCGACATCAAGCTCGTTCCGAAAATGGTCATGTTGATGGTATTCAGTACCATCCTGATTGTGGCAAAACAATTATGGGACGCGAGCACGTTCTACAACTCATTATTGGCGGCAACACAGAACGAGCAAGTTGCCCAACAACATTACGAAGCCTACCTAACGCAAGTGGCGTGGCAAACCGCGATACTCATTGCTGTGTTTGTAGTTCTATTGCTTGCCGCTGCTCGTGTCATGCTGCGTCAAACACAATACTTGAATGATGCGATCAAGTTGATGGCAAGCAAAAATTTGTCTGTGCCATTTGGTATGGATTGTAAAGATGAATATGGTGATGTCGCGCGTGAGCTAGAAAAAACGCGTCGTCAGCTGCATGATGTGATTCAAATGCAGATCAATGCTTCTGATGAGCTCTCTACGTTGACGGAAGTGATGACGCTCAGCATGTCAGAAACCAAAGAATCAGCACAAGAAGAGTTCAACGAGATCGATCAGCTAGCTACCGCAATGAGCGAGATGTCATCTACGGTTCAAACGGTAGCAGAGCACGCTCAAACAGCATCATCTCTTACCGAACAAGCATCCACTCAAGCTGTGACTGGTCAGCAGTTCTTACAGAAAACCGTGTCTAAGATGAGCGAACTGTCTTCTGATATCGCTTCTTCAGCAAGCGCGGTAAACCAAGTAGAAGAGCGTGTTGATGCCATCGGCAGCGTAGTTGGCACCATCCAAGGTATTTCAGAACAAACCAACTTGCTTGCGCTGAATGCGGCAATTGAAGCGGCACGTGCGGGTGAAGCGGGCCGTGGCTTTGCAGTAGTAGCCGATGAAGTTCGTAACCTTGCTCAACGCACGCAGCAAGCAACAGTAGAAATTCAAGAGATGATCACTCAGCTTCAAGCGAGCGCAACCTCAGCGGTAGAGTTGATGGAGAAGAGTGTGGTTGAGGCGGCAGAAGGTGTCGAGCTGGTTTCAAATGCTGGCACAGAGCTTGACGGCATTGTTGGCCAAGTCACGCAAATTAACGACATGAACTTCCAGATTGCAACGGCATCAGGTCAGCAAAGCAGCGTCGCAGAAGAAATGAGCCAGAACTTAACCAATGTTCGTGAGCTTGTGGAAGCATCGGTCGTGGTGGTCAGCGAGTTGCTAGAGACCTCTGAGATGATGCAAAACAATGCAGAAGAGCTCGACAAGAAGATTAAATCTTTCGAAGTCTAGTTTCAGCAAGCTTTGATAAAACGCCCACAAACCTTTTGTGGGCGTTTTTATTTGTGCCAACTCTGGTATAAAAGAATGTATACCTCTCAAACCACAGTGCTTTTCACACAAGGAAGAAAAATGCAGCTGCCTTCGTCACTGATTTCTGTCGCGGATTCTGCGGTTCAAAACGCCGAGCAAGCGGGATACTTTCAACAATGGCCAACCGAGATTGCTGAGCAATTTCGTTTTGTGTCTGGGTTAAGTAAGTTCATAACCGAAGCGATTCATCGTGATGAGACACTCGCACAAAACTTGCCAAGCATGCTGTCAGAAGGCAGTCGACAACAAGCTTATCGTACACGTCTCGCCGATCTCTTAGCTGAATGCCAAGATGAAATGGCAGGCCACCGTGTGCTGCGTCAGTTCCGTAACCGCGAAATGGTCTACATTGCGTGGAAAGACTTTACCCACACTTGGACATTAGAAGAGTCGCTCAGTCATTTGTCTCAATTGGCCGAAGCGATGATCTTCGAAACCTATCAATGGCAATACAAGATTTGCTGTAATGAGTGGGGCACGCCGACCAATGCCGAGGGTGAAGCACAACCTATGCTGATCATCGGGATGGGTAAGCTTGGCGGTGGTGAGCTTAACTTCTCTTCTGACATCGACTTGATTTTCACGTACCCAGAAAACGGTGAGACGCAAGGTGCACGCCGCAGTATTGCTAACGCGCAATTCTTTACCCGTTTGGGTCAACGCATCATTAAAGCACTCGACCAACAAACCTTTGATGGCTTCTGTTACCGCGTGGACATGCGTTTACGCCCGTTTGGTGAAAGTGGTCCGTTGGTGATGAGCTATGCCGCGCTCGAAGATTACTACCAAGAACAGGGAAGGGATTGGGAACGTTACGCGATGATCAAAGCGCGCGTGATGGGCAGTGAAATGTATCCGCAATATCAAGAGTTGCGCCAGATGCTGCGTCCGTTTGTTTTCCGCCGTTATATAGACTTCAGTGCGATTCAATCTCTGCGCCGGATGAAATCCATGATCAGCAGTGAAGTGCGCCGTCGTGGTTTGAGCAATAACATCAAATTGGGCGCGGGCGGCATTCGTGAGATTGAGTTTATCGCTCAAGTGTTCCAGTTAATCCGTGGTGGTCGTGAACCTTCTTTACGTGGTCGTGGTTTGCTCGAAACCTTGAATGCCATCGGTGAGCTAGGTCAGCTAACTCAACCAGAAGTCGATAACCTTGAAGCGGCTTATAAGTACCTGCGCCAGTTAGAAAACCTGCTACAAGCGATGGCGGACAAGCAAACGCAAACCTTACCAGATTGCGAAGAAGAGCAGCTAAAACTTGCTACCGCGATGCGCTTTGATAGTTGGGATGCGCTCATTGCTCAAACCCAGCAGCACATGGCAAATGTGCACAAAGTGTTTGAAAGCTTGATTGGTGATGATGAAGAGGACGAAGCGGAAGCTGTCGCTCGTCATTTCCATGAGTTGTGGGACATGGCGACCAAGCAAGATGTGCTTGAACACGTTCTACAAGAGGACATCAAAGCCGAGAATCCAGAAAACTTGGCGAAAACCATTATGCAGTTCAAAGCGGACTTGGCGAAGAAGACGCTTGGACCACGTGGGCGAGAAGTGCTGACCAAGCTAATGCCTAAAGTGTTTGATGCGGTGTTTGCTCATCCGGATGCTCAGTTTGGCTTGCCGCGAGTTTTGCACTTACTACATAACATCTGTACGCGAACAACGTACCTTGAACTGTTGGATGAGCATCCGGCGGCTTTAATACAATTGGTTCGTCTGTGTACCGCTAGCCCAATGATTTCTGAGCAGCTATCGCGTTATCCAATTCTGCTTGATGAGTTGATCGACCCTCAGCATTTGTACAACCCAATTCCACTTGATAGTTACCGAACAGAGTTACGTGATTTCCTTGCCCGCATCCCAGAGGATGATATGGAGCAACAGATGGAAGCGCTGCGCCAGTTCAAGCAGATCTGCATCTTGCGTATTGCCGCCGCGGACATTGCTGGTGTACTTCCTGTGATGAAAGTGAGTGACCACTTAACCTACTTGGCAGAAGCAATTGTGGAAGCGGTAGTGAACCAAGCTTGGTTACAAGTGTCGGAAAAATATGGCGAACCAACGCATGTGAAAGATCGTGAAGGTAAAGGTTTCGCCGTGATTGGTTACGGCAAAGTTGGCGGTTGGGAGTTGGGTTATAACTCAGACCTCGATATCGTGTTCATGCACGATTGCCCAGTGAACGTCTACACCGATGGTAAGAAAGAAATCGATGGTCGCCAGTTCTACCTTCGTTTAGCACAGCGCATCATCCATATTTTCTCGACCCGCACTGCATCAGGCATTCTGTACGAAGTGGATACTCGCTTACGTCCATCTGGTGCTTCGGGGTTATTGGTTAGCCCAACCGATGCTTTTGATGACTATCAACACAAAGATGCATGGACATGGGAGCATCAAGCCCTTGTTCGTGCGCGTATGATTTATGGTGATGAGCCTTTGGCTATCGCCTTCCACAACACCCGTCATGATGTGTTGTGTAAACAGCGAGACCAAGACGCGCTGAAGAAAGATGTGGTCGATATGCGTGAGAAAATGCGTGACCACTTGGGCGGGAAAAAATCCGGTCGTTTTATGCTGAAGCAAGACAACGGCGGTATTACCGATATTGAATTTCTCGCTCAATACCTTGTGCTCAACTACAGTCACAGTAAGCCGAAGCTGATTCGCTGGTGCGATAACGTGCGTATTTTTGAAACCCTGATTGCACAAGGTGTCATGGAAGAAGATCAAGCGATGCAATTGACGCGCGCATACACATCAATGCGCGATGAGATTCATCGTCGAAACTTGCTCAACTTGGATGCCGATGTGGCAGAAGAGAAATTTGTTGCAGAGCGAGAGTGGGTGAAGCAAGCATGGAATCAATGGTTTGCCTAAGCAGAAGTAGTGCACAAGGTTCAGCCTAGAAAAAGGCTGTGTTAAACTCACCACGATTTAATTTTTGGAGACCAATAATGAAACCAATTCTACCTGATTACAACAGCGCTGGTGTGCTAATCATCGGTGATGTCATGCTAGATCGTTACTGGTATGGCCCGACTGGACGTATCTCTCCTGAAGCGCCAGTACCTGTTGTGAAAGTAGAAAACAATGAAGAGCGTCCGGGTGGTGCTGCGAACGTGGCAATGAACATTGCTTCACTTGGCGGTCATGCTCACATTGTTGGTCTAACGGGTATGGATGAGCCAGCGAAAGTACTAACGGAAACGCTGAACTCGCTAAAAGTGAAATGCGACTTCGTGGCGCTGCCAGAATATCCGACCATCACTAAACTACGCGTGATGAGCCGTGGTCAGCAATTGATTCGTCTGGACTTCGAAGATAAGTTCGAGAACACAGACGCAGAACCCGTGCTGTCTCGCATGGAAACTGCACTACCAAGTGTGAAAGCGGTGATCATGTCTGACTACGCGAAAGGTTCTCTAGAGCACGTTCAGGCATACATCCAAAAAGCGCGCGCAGCAAATATCCCTGTCTTCATTGACCCGAAAGGTGCGGATTTTGAGCGCTACCGCGGCGCAACACTGCTTACTCCAAACATGAAAGAGTTTGAAGACGTAGTGGGCAAAGTGAAATCTGACCAAGAGCTAGTCGAGAAAGCGCTGGCTTTGGTTGAAGAGTTCGAATTTGAAGCGTTATTGGTAACACGCAGCGAAAACGGTATGACCTTGATTCGCCGTGGCCAAGAGCCGTTCCATTTGCCTACCCAAGCGAAAGAAGTCTACGACGTGACTGGTGCTGGAGACACGGTTATCTCTGTTCTTGCGGCATCTGTTGCTGCGGGCAAATCGTTTGAAGAAGCGTGTGCACTGGCAAACGCAGCCGCAGGTGTTGTAGTTGGTAAACTGGGTACATCAACGCTGTCTGAGATTGAGTTGGCAGAAGCGATTCACGGTAGCCAAGATACAGACTACGGTGTGATTTCAGAACAAGCACTGATTGAAGCAGTGAAGAAAGCACGTGCGAAAGGCGAGAAGGTTGTAATGACCAATGGTTGTTTCGACATTCTGCACGCAGGCCATGTGTCTTACTTAAACCACGCTGCTGAGCTAGGCGACCGCCTTATCGTTGCGGTAAATACCGATGAATCAGTGAAGCGCCTAAAAGGCCCTGGTCGTCCAGTAAACCCAACCGATCGTCGTATGGCGGTATTGGCAGGTCTTGGTGCGGTTGATTGGGTAGTTCCATTTAGCGAAGACACGCCTCAGCGTTTGATCTCTGAAGTGTTGCCAAGCTTGCTAGTAAAAGGTGGTGACTACAAACCAGAAGAGATCGCTGGTGGTAAAGAAGTGATTGCCGCAGGTGGTGAAGTTCGCGTACTGAACTTTGAAGACGGTTGTTCAACCAGCGAAATCATCAACGCTATCAAAGGTGGTAAAGGCTAATTCCTTCCTCACCAAGCTGATTACGACAAACTAATTATTAAAGGCCGCTTTCGAGCGGCCTTTGTTGTTTTTGGACGAGTGAATCTAACCACAAACGCATTCCAGTCCTTCCCCTTCGAAAGGGGGAGTTAGAGGGGGTTAATGCTCGGTCTAATTGAAAACCAGTGTAGTCAATTAGATCGAGAAGCAACCCCTCCCTAACCCTCCCCTTAGAAAGGGGAGGGGAGCTTAAGCGCACTTGGCTTGGTTACTTACCCCAACAAAAAAACGCCAGCTGAAAAATCAGCTGGCGTCTTGCGTGTTACTTAGCTATCGATGTTTATTTTACTGGCTTAAGGCCTGCATCAACATCTAGGATATCTTGCTCACTCAGTGTACCTACAGCTTGACGTAGCTGAAGGCCAGCAAGAATGTAGTTGTAACGAGCGTCTGATAAGTTCTTGTTCGCATCGTATAGACGACGAGTTGCGTCTAGTACGTCAACGATAGTACGAGTACCTACATCGAAACCAGCTTCTGTTGCTTCAAGTGCAGACTGTGCTGACACTACAGATTGCTCGTACGCTTTTAGTGCGCCGATAGAAGCGTTGATGTTGTTGTTCTGTGCACGCACTTCTTTCACAACACTACGGTATTCTGCTTCTAGATCTTCACTTGCAGATACGTAACCGAATTCCGCTTGTTTCACTTCAGACGTAGTACGACCACCAGTGTATAGAGGCACTGCTAGGTTCACACCAACATTGAAACCATCAGTTGTGTTATCCGCTGTGCTCTCTGCTGTGTCAGAGTAGTTGTAACCACCGTCAAGAGATAGCGTTGGTAGGTGACCAGAGCTTGCTAGCGAGATGTTGTCGCGAGCGATGTCTTGTGCGATACGCGCAGACAGTAGGCTCAGGTTAGTTGTTTTCGCTTCTTCAATCAGAGCTTCTGCAGGTTCAGAAGAGCGGCTTGCAGAGAAACGAGCAGTGTCTAGAACGTTCAGATTCTTGTGCTCTTGACCTGTGATTTCACGTAGTGATTCGTAGCTGTTGATCAGATCGTTTTCTGCCAATACTTCATCGGCTAGTACTGCATCGTACTGTGCTTGTGCATCGTGTACGTCAGTGATTGCCGATAGACCTACTTCAAAACGTTGCTTAGTTTGTTCTAGCTGACGGCCAACGGCTGCTTTTTCTGCACGAACGAACACAAGGTTGTCTTGTGCACGCAGTACTTCAAAGTAAGCTTGAGAAACACGAAGGATCAAACCTTGTTGTGTTGCTGCGTACGTTGCGTCTGCACGACGAGCTGTTTTCTCAGCCGTATCTAAAGTGATCCATGATGCACGGTTGTACAACTCTTGCGAGAAGCCAACACCTGCAGACAGAACGTTTTGGTCATTGCTTTGTTTTGAACGTAATTTGCTATCAAAATCAGTATCACCACGAGCGATGTCGTAACCCGCTGTTAGGTTGATTTGTGGTAGTAGGGCACTGCGGCTAGAGTTGATTGCTTCAAAAGCTTGATCACGCTGCGCTGCTACACTGAGCAATTGAGGATCGTTTTGTTTTGCTAAGTCATAGATTTCAGCAAGAGAGTCTGCCCATGCAGATGTGCTCATACTGCCTAGCGCTGCACTGATAAATAGTGGAAGCAGTTTTTTCATTTTCCATTCCCGCGGTATATAGATTGGTTAATTCTCAGTAGTTTAACTCAATTTGGACGATATTTACTCGAAACTTTGCACTTTTTTACACGTAATTATCCACTTGTGCAATAAATAATTGGGAAACGCTTAAAATAATTTATAACTATTGTACAAAAAGTTGAGCCAAGTCCTTTGAGCAAGCGAATAACAATGAGTAAACTACAAGATTCACTCAGAGAGGTGTTGAATGCAACAGTGTGACAAGCAACAAAATGATTTTACTCCCCAAGATGTGGAAATAATCTCAAAAGAAACCGTGTTTAAAGGCTTCTTTAAAATGGTGAAATACCGTTTTAAGCATAGATTATTCGCAGGCGGATGGAGTGGGATTGTCGAACGAGAAATGTTCGAACGTGGTCATGCTGCTGCCATGCTCCCGTATGATCCTGTGACTGATCAGGTAGTGATCATTGAACAGATCCGCGTTGGCGCATTAGAACATTCGCATCCTTGGCAGCTAGAAATTGTCGCTGGCATGATTGATCGTGATGAATCATCAGAAGAAGTGATTCGTCGAGAAGCGGAAGAAGAAGCGGGTATCCAAGTCGGACGTGTGGCTTCGGTTACCTCTTATTATCCTTCTTCTGGTGGCTGTTCTGAAAAGCTTGATGTGTTCATCGGTGAAGTCGATGCCACTAAAGCGCATGGCATTCATGGTTTAGACTATGAAAATGAAGATATTCGAGTTCATGTGATCAGCCGTGAAACTGCGTATCAATGGGTGAAGGATGGAAAATTCGAAAATGGTGCCTCAATCATTGCACTTCAATGGTTACAATTGAATCACCAAGAATTGACATCGCAATGGGGACAAACCTCAAAGGTGGAGAAATAATGATGGCGCAAGTAGCTGAAAAACAGCGATACCATGTTGACTTAGCGGGTCTGATGAGAACTTATGAGACCAACTACGCCAAGCTGAACGCTTTGCTGCCTGTCTCTGCCGAAGTTGGTGATGTACGTTGCTATCAAGCGGCGAACATGGTTTACCAACTGACCGTGAATGAAATCACAAAATACACCACAGTTGTTGAGATATGTCAGAGTGATGAAACACCAGTGTTTCCTTTACCTACGATGTCTGTCAGGCTTTATCACGATGCGAGAGTCGCCGAAGTATGCTCAAGCGGAGAGTTTTCTCGCATCAAAGCTAAATATGATTATCCCAACGACCAGTTGATGCAGAAAGATGAAAAGCATCAGCTCAATACGTTCCTTGGTGAATGGCTGACGTTCTGTTTACGAAGTGGCATTAGTAGAACGCCACTTGCCTTCAATTGATTGTCACGTCGCTAAGGGAAAATAACAAAAAACAATATAGTGGACGAATCAGGTTTTCATTTTGCAATCATCTAGTGACAGCATAAAGCTATTACAAATCACGGATACTCATCTGTTTGAAGCAGATGAGGGCAGTTTGCTGAGCGTAAGAACCGCCGACAGCTTTGCTGCTGTGATACAAGAGGTTCTTCATCGTCAGGTGCAGTTTGAATACATTTTGGCAACTGGCGATATTTCACAGGACCACAGTGCAGAGTCTTATCAGCGTTTTGCTGAAGGCATCGCGCCGCTGAAAAAAGATTGTTTCTGGCTTCCGGGTAACCACGACTACAAGCCAAACATGGGCAGTGTACTGCCATCTCCTCAAATTCAAGCCGTTGAGCATCTAATGCTTGGCGAGCATTGGCAGTTGATTCTATTGGATTCACAAGTGGTAGGCGTACCTCACGGACGCTTAAGTGATCAGCAATTGTCTCTGTTGGAAGAAAAGTTAGCGGAAAACCCGCAAAGACACACCTTGGTGCTTTTACACCACCACCCGCTTTTAGTTGGTAGTGCGTGGCTTGACCAACACACGCTCAAAGATGCGGAAGCATTCTGGCAAGTCGTGGACCGTTTTGAGAACGTAAAAGGCATTTTATGTGGTCATGTGCACCAAGACATGAATGTTCTTTATAATGGCATCCGTGTGATGGCAACGCCGTCAACTTGTGTGCAGTTCAAACCGAATTCCGATGACTTCGCCTTAGATACCGAGTCTCCAGGTTGGCGAGAACTTGAGTTGCACAGTAATGGCGACATTACGACTGAGGTCAACCGTTTACCAGATGGCCAATTCCAGCCAGACTTTACCTCAAACGGATACTAATCATTATCACGCCCGAACCTTATGTTCGGGCTTACTTTTTTAACTTGAGGTGATCATGAGTAAACCTTCTTTGTTGCTTTATATCCATGGCTTTAACAGTTCGCCGCTTTCGATGAAGGCGAATTTAATGAAAGCGTTCTGTGAGCAGCAACGACCGGACATCAAGGTTATCGTGCCTCAATTGCCGTGTTTCCCTCAACTGGCTGCTCAATGCCTATTGGATATCGTTGAGCAATACAAAGACGACTACAACATTGGTTTAGTGGGGAGTTCTTTGGGGGGCTACATGTCGACTTGGCTTAATGCAAAGTTTGGCTTTCCTGCTGTAGTTGTTAACCCAGCAGTGAAGCCTTATGAATTGCTGGTGGATTACCTCGGTGAACAAACTAACCCATATACGCACGAAACCTATACACTTGAGGCTTGTCATATTGACGAGCTAAAAGCACTTGATGTACAAAGCATCGCGTCGCCTGAGAGCTTCTGGCTTTTACAGCAAACGGAAGACGAGGTTTTAGACTACCGCCAAGCCGTAGAAAAGTTCGCAAACGCGAAACAAACGGTAGAAGAAGGCGGTGATCACAGTTTTGTAGGCTTTGAGCGTTATCCTGCTCAAATCATTGAATTCCTAAAACTGTAATACTAACGAGACGATTGGAATAGGCTCATAGTTTTCATTGCTATATCCAACCGTTTCTTGACATAGTTGGCAGGCTTTCCGACTATGTTTTGCCAAAAAGATCTTAAGGGTATGAAGCCCTGACTACTTTGTTATGCGTGACCTTATCTTTGATAAGCATACAGACGAGGTAGCTTTTTCGTTTCTCGAGTATGGCTCGCACAATTGCGAGGCTCGGGTTACAAGTAAACTTTGAGAACAATTCCGTATTATGACTGAACAATATAATGCTGGTGCCATTGAAGTACTGAATGGCTTAGAGCCAGTACGTCGCCGACCAGGGATGTATACGGATACAGCGCGCCCAAACCACTTGGGCCAAGAAGTTATCGATAACAGTGTCGATGAAGCGCTAGCCGGACATGCCTCAAAAGTACAAGTCATCCTACATGCTGACCAATCACTAGAAGTGATCGATGATGGTCGAGGCATGCCTGTTGATATCCACCCAGAAGAAAAGGTATCAGGTGTTGAACTGATCCTATGTAAGCTTCACGCAGGTGGTAAATTCTCTAATAAGAACTACCAATTCTCTGGTGGTCTGCACGGTGTAGGTATCTCCGTTGTAAACGCGCTGTCTAAGCGTGTTGAAGTGACCGTCCGTCGTGATGGTCAAGTGTATGAGATTGCTTTTGAACACGGTGATAAAGTTTCTGACCTAACGGTTGTAGGCACATGTGGTCGTCGTAACCGTGGTACCAGTGTGCACTTCTGGCCAGATGCTAAGTACTTTGATTCTGCAAACTTCTCAGTAACTCGTCTGGTGAATAACCTACGTGCGAAAGCAGTACTTTGTCCTGGCCTAGAAATTACTTTCACAGATAAAGTAAACAACAAAGACTACAAGTGGTTCTACGAAGATGGTTTGAAAGACTATCTAGCGGAAGGTGTGAAAGGTTATACCGTTCTGCCAGAAGAACCATTTACTGGTGAATTCTCAGCGGAAACCGAAGCGGCTAGCTGGGCGGTGATCTGGCAGCCAGAAGGCGGTGAGATGATCACGGAAAGTTACGTGAACCTTATCCCAACCGCACAAGGCGGTACTCACGTTAATGGCCTGCGCCAAGGCTTGCTCGATGCAATGCGTGAGTTCTGTGAATTCCGCAACTTGCTGCCTCGTGGCGTGAAGCTAACTGGTGATGACGTTTTTGACCGTTGTTCATACGTGCTATCGGTTAAGATTCAAGATCCTCAGTTTGCGGGTCAGACCAAAGAGCGCCTCTCTTCTCGTCAAACCGCTGCGTTTGTATCAGGCGTGGTGAAAGATTCATTCAGCCTTTGGTTGAACGAAAAACCACAACTTGCAGAGCAACTTGCCGAAGTTTGTATCGCGAACGCCCATCGCCGTATGCGTGCGAGCAAAAAGGTTGTGCGTAAGAAGGTTGCCTCGGGCCCAGCACTGCCAGGTAAATTGACAGACTGTTCTGTGCAAGACCTTAACCGCACCGAAATCTTCTTCGTGGAGGGTGACTCGGCGGGCGGTTCAGCTAAACAAGCACGTGATCGTGAGTTCCAAGCGGTCATGCCACTGCGCGGTAAGATCTTGAATACGTGGGAAGTCTCTGCAGACCAAGTGCTTGCGTCTCAAGAAGTGCACGATATCTCAGTTGCTCTGGGTATTGACCCAGACAGCGACAACCTAGACAGCCTTCGTTACGGTAAGATCTGTATCCTTGCCGATGCGGACTCGGATGGTCTGCACATCGCAACGCTATTGTGTGCACTGTTCACTCGTCACTTCCGTGCGCTGGTTGAAGCTGGTCATATCTACGTGGCGATGCCGCCTCTGTACCGTATCGACTGTGGTAAAGAAGTATTCTATGCCCTAGACGATGACGAAAAAGATGGCGTATTAGAGCGCTTGTCGAAGAAGAAAGCCAAAATCAACGTGCAACGATTCAAAGGTCTGGGTGAGATGAACCCACTTCAGTTGCGCGAAACAACCATGGATCCAAATACGCGTCGTCTGGTTCAGCTAACCATCGATGACTCGGCGGCGACCATGGAAATGATGGACATGCTGCTTGGTAAGAAACGAGCGGATGACCGTCGTTCTTGGCTACAAAGCAACGGCGATATGGCAGAGGTTTAACGGATGTCTACAGAAATTACTTATGATGGCGTTGAACAGTTGCCAATGCGCAAGTTCACTGAAGACGCTTATCTGAACTACTCGATGTACGTAATCATGGACCGCGCATTGCCATACATTGGCGATGGTTTGAAGCCGGTTCAACGACGCATCATTTACGCAATGTCGGAGCTTGGTCTTTCGGCATCAGCGAAATACAAAAAATCAGCACGTACCGTTGGTGACGTACTAGGTAAATACCACCCGCATGGTGACTCTGCGTGTTACGAAGCGATGGTACTCATGGCTCAGCCATTCTCTTACCGTTACCCATTGGTAGATGGTCAAGGTAACTGGGGTGCGCCAGATGATCCGAAATCATTCGCGGCAATGCGTTATACCGAAGCGAAACTGTCTAAGTTTGCCGAAGTACTGTTAGGCGAACTGGGTCAAGGTACAGTTGAATGGCAACCTAACTTTGATGGCACGATGAAAGAGCCACAAATGTTGCCAGCACGTCTGCCTCACATCCTGTTAAACGGTGTTACTGGTATCGCGGTTGGTATGGCGACGGACATTCCACCTCACAACGTTCGTGAAGTGGCGGATGCGACCATCCACTTAATCGACAACCCGAAAGCAGAACTGCCAGATGTGATGCAGTTTGTGAAAGGTCCAGATTACCCAACAGAAGCTGAAATTACTTCACCACAAGCGGATATCGAGAAGATTTACCGTAACGGTCGCGGTAGCATCAAGATGCGTGCGGTATGGCACAAAGAAGGTTCTGACATCGTCATTACTTCTCTGCCACACCAAGTATCGGGTGCGAAGTTACTAGAACAAATTGCGAACCAAATGCGCGCGAAGAAACTACCAATGGTAGACGACCTTCGTGACGAATCGGATCACGAAAACCCAACACGTATCGTAGTGGTGCCTAAGTCAAACCGCGTTGACTGTGACTTGTTGATGAATCACTTGTTCGCTTCAACCGACCTTGAGCGCAGCTACCGTGTTAACTTGAACATGATTGGTTTGGATAACCGTCCTCAAGTTAAAGGTCTGGTCCAAATTCTGTCTGAGTGGATTGAATTCCGTCGTACGACTGTCCGTCGTCGTCTGCAACACCGCCTAGACAAAGTAATGGCTCGTCTACACATCTTGGAAGGTTTGTTAGTTGCTTACCTAAACCTAGATGAAGTGATTGAGATCATTCGTACTGAAGACGATCCAAAAGCTGTGCTGATGGAGCGTTTTGGTATTACCGATATCCAAGCGGATGCAATACTAGATACTAAACTTCGTCACCTAGCAAAACTAGAAGAGATGAAGATTCGTGGTGAACAAGACGAGCTAGAAAATGAACGTGAGAAGCTAGAGCAGCTATTGGGTTCTGAGCGTCGTCTAAACACACTACTAAAGAAAGAAATCAAAGCAGACGCAGAGAAATACGGTGATGACCGTCGTTCCCCATTGGTTGAGCGTGCAGAAGCAAAAGCGCTAACAGAACGCGACCTAGTACCAAGTGAGCCAATCACAGTGGTACTTTCAGAGAAAGGCTGGATTCGCCATGCGAAAGGTCACGATGTAGACGCAGAAGGCTTAAGCTATAAATCTGGTGATAACTACCTAGCGCATGCGCGCGGTAAGAGTAACCAGCAAGCGGTGTTCTTCGGTAGCGACGGTCGAAGCTACTCATTAGAGTCGCACTCATTGCCATCGGCTCGAAGCCAAGGTGAACCGATTACAGGTCGCTTGAATATCACAGCGGGTAGCAGCATTCGCCAAGTGATCATGGGTGAAGATGAGCAACTATGGCTGGTTGGCTCTGACGCGGGTTACGGCTTTGTATGTAAAGGCTCTGAGCTATTGTCTAAGAACCGAAGCGGTAAAGCCTTGGTGACGCTACCGGCCAACTCTGAGGTGATGACACCGAAGACGATTGCTGATTTGGATTCGGATGAAATTCTAGCGATTACCAACCAAGGCCGCATGCTGTTGTTCCCAATTAAAGACCTGCCGCAATTGGCGAAAGGTAAAGGTAACAAGATCATCAACATTCCTGCAGCGAAAGCGAAAGAGCGTGAAGAGGTTCTGTCTCACTTGATGGCTCTACCACAAGGCGCTTCTCTAACGCTTTATGCGGGCAAGCGTAAGCTAGGTTTGAAACCGGCAGACTTAGATAACTTCCGTGGTGAACGTGGACGCCGAGGTAGCTTATTACCACGCGGTTTACAGCGCGTAACGCGAATTGAAATCGAGATGGGCGGAAGCTCAGAAGTTTCAGAAGAACCAAGCGACAGCGAATAACGCACAAACAAAAATCCCAGCCAATGGCTGGGATTTTTTTATGCTTCTTGTTTGTCTTCGGCGATGGTGACTTTTAGATTCATTTCTTTACCCTTGCGGATAATGCCAACATCGACGGAGGTGCCCGGACGTAGGTCAGTGACGATGTCCATCACGCTCTGGCGTCCTTGAACTTTAGTGCCGTTAATACTGATGATGATGTCTTGTTTCTCAAAACCAGCCGCACTTGCGGGACCATTTGGATCGATACCAAGAACCACAATACCGCCAATGTGCTCGTTACCTAACAAGCGAGCAGTTACCGCATTAATATCTTGCCCATCAATACCGATATAACCACGGATCACGCGGCCATCAGCGATGATCTTCTGCATGATTTTGTTTGCTAGCGGTGCTGGAATTGCAAATGAGATACCGTAGGTCTCAAGGTCTGTCGCCTGTTGGAATGACGCGGTATTGATACCGACCAGTTCACCTTGAGTATTCACCAATGCGCCACCGGAGTTGCCTTCATTGATAGCGGCATCGGTTTGGATAAAGGCTTGGCGACCATCACTGATGGACGAGCGGCCTGTCGCAGAGATAATGCCGAAGGTAGTCGTCTGGCCTAAGTTGTATGGGTTACCAATGGCAAGCACCACATCTCCTACTTGAGGTTTGTAGTCAGCATTTAGTGGGATAACAGGCAGGTTAGAGCCTTCAACACGTAAGATCGCAATGTCTGTACGCTTGTCTGTACCTACCAATTGAGCAGCAGCAACACGGCCATCTTGCAAGGCTACGACGATTTGGTCAGCTTGAGCGACAACGTGATAGTTGGTAATGATGTAACCTTTTTCGCTCACGATAACCCCAGAACCTAGTCCTTGAGTCGATAGCTTGCTGCGATCATTTTCCACATATTTGCGGCTGTAGATATTCACCACCGCAGGTGCTGCCTTTCTTACCGCTTGGTTAAAAGACACTTCTAGCGATGCGATATTGCTCGGTTGCGGGTCAACAAGGGCGGTTGGGATAACATTGCTGCGCAAAGATGGAACGGCGAGTAATACGATAACGGCAGTTGCTAAGCCTAAAAAGACAGAACGTAACAAAAAGCTAAGCATAACCTCTCCATGATTGAGCGCCCAATTGGCATAGAAAACTGAAGGATAGCATTACATTGAAAAATAACAAAAGGGCAAGACGCGATCGTCTTGCCCTTTTAAAAAACCATGACATAAGAAGGAAAGTATTCGAGCGCTATCACTGATAAATATGTTGCTAGCGCTCGTTTGCTTTCAGCTATGTGATTGTTGAATGATGTCAATTAACGGATAACTAAGTAAACCGTCCGATCACCACGTTGAACGTTTATCGCGAGCACACCTTTGTGTTTTTCAACAATCGCGCGCAGTTCTGCTAAATTCTTCACACGCTTACGGTTAACACCAATAATGATATCGTCTTGCTCAAGTTGGTATTGTGCCGCTGGAGAGTTTTCAGCCACACTGGTCACCTTAACACCTTGGATTTTATCGCTTGGTGTGGTGTTGCTGAGTTCTGCACCTTTAAGGCCTTCGTGAAGCGTTTCCGCTTTCGCTTTCACATTGGTCGATTCACCTAACGTCACATCGAAGGATTTTTTCTTACCATCACGAATCACACCCAATGTGATCTCTTTGCCCGCACCGAGCGTTGCGACTTTTGCGCGTAACTCGGAGAAGGTATCAATCGACTTACCGTTTACGGAAGTAATCACATCACCAGCTTTCAGGCCTGCTTTATCTGCAGCGCTATCAGGCACTACTTGACTAACAAACGCACCTTTACTCGATTCATAACCTAATGCTTCTGCCAGTTCTGAAGTGACTTCACCACCTTGTACGCCTAGCATGCCGCGTTTCACTTCGCCAAACTCTAGAATTTGGTCTGTTAAGTTTTTCATCATGTTAGATGGAATCGCAAAACCGATACCAACATTACCGCCATTCGGACCAAGAATCGCTGTATTGATACCGATTAGTTCACCATTGAGGTTAACTAAAGCACCGCCTGAGTTACCGCTGTTGATGGCCGCATCTGTTTGGATGAAGTTCTCGAAGTTCTCCACATTCAAGCCGCTTCGACCCAGTGCCGAGACGATACCCGAAGTGACGGTTTGACCAAGGCCAAACGGGTTACCAATCGCAACCGTGAAATCACCAACGCGTAGCTTGTCTGAATCAGCGACTTTAATCTGAGTCAGATCTTTTGCTTTCTCCAGTTTGAGTAGAGCAATGTCTGACATTTCATCTCCACCGACGAGTTCTGCATCGTACTCTCTACCATCGTACAAGCGGACACGGATGTCATCAGCGCCTTTAATTACATGGTAGTTTGTGACGATTTGCCCTTTGTCCGCGTTAATAATAACGCCAGAGCCTAAGCCTCGGAATGGACGTTCGCGAGTTTGCTCTGTTGGAAACTCAGGCCCAAAGAAGAACTGAAACTGCTCTGGGATACGGCTGGTTTGAACTTGTTTACCTTCAACCGCAATACTCACAACCGCAGGGGTCACTTTTTCGAGCATCGGGGCAAGGCTAGGTAACTGCTCCCCATCCACACTTAACGGCAGTGCCGCAGTCGCAGTAATTGGGGTGATGATTGAACCCAAGCTTAAAGATAGAACGGTTAGCGCAAGCAATGGTTTTTTCATCCAATAACTCCTCTTGAAACAGGTCTGTCAAAAAGAAATATCCGAACCGTTAGTTCTATACGGTTATTTAGTTATATAGGGATTAATTCGGATAATCAAAAGGTGGCGACAGCACACAGGTTGTTAGAGATGAGTTGCTTAAGAAAAGTTCAAAAAGGGTCAATACAAATTGATAAGAAATGTGTATGTATTGACCCAGTTAGGTAGGAAAGGGGAGATTAAGACGCTTTAGCAGTGACAGCTTCTGGTGCGTCGATGATTTCTTTTTCCTGATCCTTTAAAAGACCTGTTGCGCCGTTGGCGTAGTCTTTTGGTTGTTCGTTGACGTTAGATTGGTCTTCTTCAATCTGTTCAGTCGACATGGCTGTCTTCTTATCAAACGGATTGTCTTGCTCAGGCAAGTTAGGCAGAAGTTCTGAAGACGTCTTCGCCATGTGTTGGTACAGCTTGGTGTAGTCTTTACCTAAGGTATCCAACATTTCTGCAGTTTGTGCAAAGTGATCGACGAGCTCTTGACGTTGTTGCTCTAGCTCAAACTTGGCTGCTTCCAGCTCTTTTTGCACAGACTTTTGTTTTTTGTATTCGGGGGTGGTTAGTCTACTAATGACTACGCCTACGATTGTACCGACCAGCAAACCCACAATGGCATAAATCCAAGGCATAACTGCTCCTTATAGTTGTTTTAACAAGTCTTTTACTACTTAGTTACACGCGGTGCTAGTCCATGTTACTATGGCTTGAACAGCCGATAAAGAAAAATAGCGGTAAGTCTTCGGGGACTGATATCCATATCTCTCTATTCTAAAAGCTGACCCCGAGGTGACAATTTTTTCTGTACCTCTGATACGACTCAATGCCATGACACCATTACAACGATACCAACAAGACATAGCAGAGCATGGATTCCAGCGTGACGAAGCACAACATAATGCTGTCGTTGCTTTAGACAACCTTTACCATGCGATTGCAGAATTCCAGTCTGCGCCTATTCCTCAGCTTAGCACTTGGCAGAAATTACTGGGTAAAAAGCCTGAAATGCCAGAACCACCAAAAGGCCTGTACTTTTGGGGAGGAGTAGGGCGGGGCAAAACTTACCTCATGGATGCGTTTTTTGACGCCTTGCCGACAGAAAGAAAGATGCGCGTGCATTTTCACCGTTTTATGTATCGTGTGCATGATGAGCTCAAGCGTTTAGGTGAAGTGGAAAACCCGTTGTCAAAAGTGGCCGATTTATTCAAGAAAGAAGTGGATGTGGTCTGTTTTGATGAATTCTTCGTTTCCGATATCACAGATGCGATGATCTTAGCGACCTTGTTGCAAGAGATGTTTAAGCGACAAATGATTTTGGTCGCGACGTCGAACATTGAGCCTGAAAACTTGTATCGTAATGGCTTACAACGGGCTCGTTTCTTACCCGCGATAGACATGATCATTCAGCGCTGTGACGTGCTTAATGTCGACAGTGGCGTGGATTACCGCCTAAGAACGCTGCAACAAGCCGAAATCTATCATTATCCGTTGGATGAGCAGGCGTCTATCAATCTTAATACGTATTACCAACAGCTGATTGGTGAAAGAAAAGTTGCGGCGCACAGCATTGAAATCAATCATCGAGAAGTGGCGGTAATAGAAGCCAGTGATGGCGTGCTACATGCTTCTTTTGAACAACTGTGTCAAACCGCACGCAGTCAAAACGATTACATTGAATTATCGCGCATCTACCATACTGTCTTGCTGGCGGACGTGAAGCAAATGGGTAGCAAGATAGATGATGCAGCGAGACGCTTTATTGCATTGGTCGATGAATTCTACGAACGTAACGTTAAGTTGATTATTTCTGCTGAAGTTGCAATGGAGTTCCTTTACACACAAGGACAGTTAGAGTTCGAATTTAAACGTTGCTTGTCTCGACTGACAGAAATGCAGAGTCACGAATACCTTGCTAGAGAGCATCTGGCGTAAAAAACAGCAACTCATCTTAAAAAAGTGAAGAAAAAATTAGTGATTTGGCGCAAAAAAAGGTGATTTTTTCTTCGCTCTTCTCTATAATCCTGCGACCCACCGTTACTGCAGACCTGAATATCGAAGTTATTTCGGCATAGAAGGTCGAGAGTACCAACGACTCGAAGGGGTGATGACTGGGCTCTTAGACAGTGTGGGAACACAATACTGTGTTCCTTTAAAGTTTAAAATTTAATTAACGGGTTATTATTAGCATGAAAACTTTCGTTGCTAAACCAGAAACTGTAAAACGCGACTGGTATGTTGTAGACGCAGAGGGTAAAACTCTTGGCCGTCTAGCAAGTGAAATTGCATCTCGCCTACGTGGCAAACATAAAGCTGAATACACTCCTCACGTTGACACTGGTGATTACATCATCGTTATCAACGCTGAGAAAGTTGCTGTAACTGGCAACAAAGCTAAAGGCAAAGTGTACTACCGTCACTCTGAATTCCCAGGTGGTCTAAAATCTATCACTTTTGAAAAGTTGATCGATCGTAAACCTGAGATGGTTCTTGAGCTAGCAGTTAAAGGCATGCTTCCACGTGGTCCTCTAGGCCGTGCTATGTACCGTAAGCTTAAAGTTTACGCGGGCGCTGAGCACAACCATGTTGCTCAACAACCACAAGTACTAGACATCTAATTGGGGATTTCGAAAATGGCAGAGAATCAATACTACGGCACTGGCCGTCGCAAAAGCTCAGCTGCGCGTGTTTTCATCAAACCAGGCAGCGGCAACATCGTAATCAACAAGCGTAGCCTTGATGAGTACTTCGGTCGTCCAACTTCTCGCATGGTTGTTAAACAACCTCTTGAGCTAGTTGAACTAACTGAGAAGCTAGACCTATACGTTACTGTTAAAGGTGGCGGTATTTCTGGTCAAGCTGGTGCTATCCGTCACGGTATCACTCGCGCTCTTATGGAGTACGATGAGTCTCTACGTCCTACTCTACGTGCAGCTGGTTACGTTACTCGTGACGCTCGTTGCGTTGAACGTAAGAAAGTTGGTCTACGTAAAGCACGTCGTCGTCCACAGTTCTCTAAGCGTTAATTTCCTCTTATCGGAAATTTATGCTGTTCCAGAGTTACTTTGGAAACTGTGCATCAAAGCTCGGCTATATGCCGAGCTTTTTGTTTTTCTAAAGCCTGAAAAAGTCCGTTTTTCCTTTCGCATTTGTTTTCACATTCTTGCTTAATATCCTCGCAACATTTGATCGTTTTATCTGCAAGTTTTTTGGTTTTCTTCGTGCTACAAAGCTGAGATAACAAAAGTGGAGGACTCCTTCACATTCTTGAAAGATCTTTCTATCTAATTGGCTGAAAACAGCCGAAATACAAGGCTTTTTATCTCGTTTCTAGCCATTCTTCGTTTCGCTTTCTTGTTACAAATCACATCTATTTTTTATAATTTTGCCGCTTTTGTGACGGCGTGAGCGATTTGCCTCACAATTGTTACAAAAAGGTAGCTTTATCTTGTCAAAAAGTAGGGTTTTCTTTATCATTTCCCCCCAATAAATAGAACTAAATTCATTATTTGTTAGCCATGCTCTTATAAGCGGAATAATAACGATCCAAAGGGAGCAAATGGGAGAATGTTTGGATGAGCAACGCGCCTTTAAATAACGGTCGCAGGCGTTTTCTAACCGCTACAACGGCAGTTGTTGGTGGATTAGGGGCAGCTGCCGTCGCCGTGCCTTTTATCAAATCATGGAATCCGAGCGCCAAAGCAAAAGCTGCGGGTGCGCCGGTGGAAGTGGATATCAGTAAAATCGAAGCCGGTCAGATGGTTCGTGTTGAGTGGCAAGGTAAGCCTGTATGGGTTGTACGTCGTACTCAAGAAGTGGTGGATAACCTAAAGAACATCGACGGACAGCTTCGTGACCCACAATCAGAAATGGAACAACAGCCAGTTTATGCTCAGAATGCGCATCGTTCGATCAAGCCTGAGTATTTCGTGGCAGTTGGCTTCTGTACTCACTTAGGTTGTTCACCGACCTATCTACCTGACACGTTCTCAGAGCAAGTCCAAGGCGTTAAGTCTGGCTTCTTCTGTCCATGTCATGGTTCTAAATTCGATATGGCTGGTCGAGTGTTCCAAGGTGTTCCTGCACCTCTGAACCTTGTGGTTCCTAAGCACATGTATTTGAGTGATACGAAGCTCATGATCGGTGTTGATGAGGGAGACGCATAATGCAAGCACTACTAGACTGGGTTGAAAAACGAATTCCCGCGATGAATGCTTATAAAAAGCATTTGTCTGAATACCCAATGCCTAAGAACTTCAACTTTTGGTACCTTTTCGGTTCTCTGGCAATGTTGGTACTGGTTAACCAAATCCTTACGGGTATCTGGTTAACAATGAACTACGTTCCATCTGGTGATGGTGCGTTTGCTTCTATCGAATACATCATGCGTGACGTTGATTACGGCTGGTTGTTGCGTTACATGCACTCAACTGGCGCATCAGCGTTTTTCGTTGTTGTTTACCTGCACATGTTCCGTGGTCTGATTTACGGTTCATACCAAAAGCCTCGTGAGCTACTTTGGATCTTCGGTATGTTGATCTTCTTGGTTCTAATGGCAGAAGCTTTCATGGGTTACCTATTACCATGGGGTCAGATGTCATATTGGGGTGCTCAGGTAATCATTTCTCTGTTTGGTGCGATTCCTGTTATCGGTGACGACTTAACACTTTGGATCCGTGGTGACTACATCATCTCTGGTGCAACGCTGAACCGTTTCTTCGCACTACACGTTATTGCCCTACCTATCGTTCTACTTCTTCTTGTTGTGTTGCACGTATTGGCACTGCACGAAGTTGGCTCTAACAACCCGGATGGTATCGAGACTAAGTTACCAAAAGGTTCAATGGGCGACGATTACGAAACGCAATTCAAGTTCCACGATTACTACACGAAGAAATACGACATCATCGATTCGATTCCTTTCCACCCGTACGGTACGGTTAAGGACTTGGTTGGTGTCGCTGGTTTCTTGTTCTTCTTCTGTTACGTACTGTTCTTCAACCCAGAGATGGGTGGATACTTCCTTGAGCCGCCTAACTTTGAAGCTGCAAACCCACTGAAGACACCTGAGCACATCGCTCCTGTATGGTACTTCACGCCGTTCTACGCAATCTTGCGTGCGGTTCCAGACAAACTATTGGGTGTAATCCTAATGGGTGCGTCAATTGCAGTACTGTTTGTTCTACCTTGGTTGGACCGTTGTAAAGTTCGTTCATACCGTTACCGTAGCAAACTGCACCTGTTGAATATTGTTCAGTTCACTATCGCCTTTATCGCTCTGGGTATTTTGGGTGCACTGCCGGCAACGCCGCTGTACACAATTCTGTCTCAGATCTTTAGCTTGTGTTACTTCATGTTCTTTGTACTGCTGTTCTTCTACAGCAAAAATGAAGCAACCAAACCATTACCAGAGAGGGTGACATTCAAATGAAGAAGTGGATTGTAATTCTATTTGCTATGTTGCCATCTCTCGCGATGGCAGCGGGTGCCAACGTACCGCTAGACAAGGCGAACGTGGACCTATCGGATAAAGCTTCGCTACAAAACGGCGCGAAGCTGTTCATGAACTACTGTTTTGCTTGTCACTCAACGCAATACCAGCGTTACGAGCGAGTAGCGACAGACTTGGATATTCCTGCTGACCTAATGAAGGAAAACCTGATTTTTGATCCTGAAGCGAAAATCGGTGACCTAATGGTAAATGCGATGCCTGCGAAGCAAGCGGGTGATTGGTTTGGTGCGCCGCCACCGGATCTAACACTTGTTGCTCGAGTTCGTGGTGCAGACTGGCTATACACTTACCTGCGCTCTTTTTATGTTGACCCATCTCGTCCATTTGGCGTAAACAACATTGTTTTCCCAAGCGTTGGTATGCCGCACGTTCTTGAAGAACTTCAAGGCATCCCGACACCAGTTTACGGCACAAAAGTTGTGGACGGTGAAGAAGTACAAGTGGTTGTTGGTACTGAAACTAACGGTACGGGTGAGCTAAGCTCTGGCGAGTATGACAAAGCAGTTGGCGACCTAGTGAACTTCCTAGTTTACTCTGGTGACCCAGTTCAGCTAGAGCGTCATGCGCTTGGTTGGTGGGTAATGGGCTTCCTAGTTCTACTAACAATTGTTGTCGTGATGCTCAAGAAAGAGTATTGGCGTGATGTGCATTAATTGTGCTATCATACCGTGCTAATTCCCAATTTTAATTGACGAATAATGGAGGCTTAGCCTCCATTATTTTTATTTGTAAGTGTGCTGGAGGGCTCCATGGCTGTAGCTGCCAATAAACGTTCTGTGATGACTCTTTTCTCAAGTGCATCAGATTTGTATAGCCATCAGGTTCGCATCGTATTAGCTGAAAAAGGCGTAAGTGTTGAAGTTGAGCTTGTTGATGAAGCTAACCTTCCTGCTGAGCTTGTGGAACTGAACCCATACAAGTCAGTACCAACTCTTGTGGACCGTGAGCTAGCTCTTTACGATTCAAAAATCATCATGGAGTACTTGGACGAGCGTTTCCCTCATCCACCTCTAATGCCTGTTTACCCAGTTGCTCGTGGTAACAGCCGTCTGATGATGTACCGTATTGAACGCAACTGGTACTCACTAGCTGAAAAGGTTGTTAAAGGTAACGCGGAAGAATCAGAAAAAGCACGTACTAAACTACGTAACGATCTTCTGACTCTTGCACCAATCTTTGCAGAATACGAATACTTCATGAGTGAAGAGTTCAGCCTAATCGATTGTTACCTAGCTCCACTATTGTGGCGTCTACCTCAACTAGGTATCGACCTTGTAGGCCCTGGTTCTAAAGAGATCAAAGTTTACATGAACCGCGTATTTGAACGTGATTCATTCCTTGCTTCTCTAACTGAAGCTGAACGTGAAATGCGTCTAGTTCGCTAAGCGATTTAGATAACACGTTATGGATATTGCAAAAATGACTGCTCGCCGTCCGTACATGCTTCGCGCATTCTACGAGTGGCTAGTAGACAATGACTTAACTCCACACTTGGTGGTTGATGCAACCATGCCAGGTGTACGTGTACCAGTTGAGTTTGTTCAAGATGGTCAAATCATCTTGAACATTGCTCCACGTGCTGTTGGTCAACTTGAGTTGGGTAATGATGCGATTACCTTCCACGCTCGTTTTAGTGGTCGTCCGCATTCGGTTATCGTGCCTGTTTACGCTGTACAAGCGATTTACGCACGTGAGAATGGTGCTGGCACCATGTTTGAACCAGAAGAAGCATACACTCATATTGAAGAGGAAGGGATTGTAGAAGAAGAGCAGTCTCCAACCTTCACCACGGTGAATGATGAACCTGAAATCGTGGACTCTGAGTCTGAAGAGGAAGAAACACCTCGCCCGAAAGGCAGACCAAGCTTACGAGTTATCAAATAAAAAAAGCAGCGTCGATACGCTGCTTTTTTCTTATCTAATTCAGCCTCTTTGATAACAGGCTTCGTCACTTATCCAAGCTCGTTTACCGGCGTCTCTTTTTCTGTCTCTGCCGGCACTGTATTTGCCGCTTCTGGCTCTTCAACTTCTAGTGGTTTTTCATCACCATATTGGAAGCCTTTGATTACTTGTTTTACGCCTGAGATATTGCGTGTGATCTCTGTTGCTCTCTCACTTTGTTCTGGCGTTACATAGCCAAATAAGAATACATCACTGTCTTCAGTGATGACTTTCACTTTCACGCCATTAAGCTCACTGTCGGTAAGCAGCGCTGATTTCACTTTAGTCGTGATCCAGCTGTCGTTACTGATTTGTGTCACGCTCAAAGGCTCTTTTTGCTTAATTTGGTTATGGATGTTCTTCACACCACTTACTTCACGAGCTTTGTTTTCAAACTCGTTGATGAGGTCTTGAGTTGGGGCTTGGCCCATTAATACGACAGTGCCGTTGTATGAGCTTGCAACGACGCGTGCTTTGCCTTTGAAAGGGGCTTTATTGCCAATTGCAGCGACTTCGAATTCGATGTTGTTGTCTTGCCAAATTTCTTTGGTCGTGCGCGTATCTGTAACGAGATTGGCAGTGGTCGCAGCCCCTGCAATAAACAAACCGGCACAGCCGCTCATGCTCAGCGCTGCACACAAAATGACAAGACTACGTATCATAATTCTAAACTCTCAATTCGGTTATTCTTCGTGAGCTGGGAAAAGTACTTGGTCGATTAGATCACACAGACAATGAAGTGTCACCATGTGCACTTCATGAATGCGCGCTGTACGATGTGATGGGATGCGGATTTCAACATCATTCTCACCAAGCAGGCCTGCCATTTCACCACCGTCTTTGCCCGTTAGGGCGATGATGGTCATATCGCGTGTTACAGCTGCTTCCATCGCTTTAAGTACGTTTTTGCTGTTACCACTGGTCGAAATGGCTAATAAAATGTCGCCAGGCTGACCAAAGGCGCGTACTTGCTTAGAGAAGATCTCTTGGTAGTGGTAATCGTTCGCTACAGCAGTCAATGTTGTGTTATCTGCTGTTAAAGCCATTGCTGGAAGGCTAGGGCGCTCAGTTTCGAATCGGTTCAAAAGGCAAGAGACAAACTGTTGCGAGTTCGATGCACTGCCACCGTTACCACAGCATAGGATTTTATTGCCATTGAGTAGGCTCGACACCATCGCTTGAGCGGCGTGAGTAATGGCATCTGGCAACGCTTCTGCTGCCGCAATTTGAATTTGAATACTTTCTGTAAAACTGTCTTTAATGCTGTCTAGCATCGTTTATCCTTCAGAGATTGCATTTTGTATCCAGTTAATGTCTCGGCCATTGTCGTGAATGGCGACCACATCAAACCGATAATCGATATTGTTTGCCGAGCGCTTTTGCTGGCTTAGCCAAATTTGGGCTGTTTTGATTAGTTTACGTATTTTTGCGCGGGTGACCATTTCTGCTGCTGAGCCAAAGCTATCATTCTTACGATATTTGACCTCAACAAAGACGATAGTTTCACCTTGTTGGAAGATTAAATCAATTTCACCGACTTTAGTCAGAAAATTTTGATCTAAAAAGCGCAAACCCTGGCGCTGCAAATACTGCTTCGCCAGGGTTTCATATTGGTTGCCGATTTGTCTCTTACTAAAGAGCCCCACGCTCAGCCCAGTCTAGCTCACGTTCTACAACACAGTTGTTGTCGATGCTAAGCACGCCCGTCTGACCGCTTACCGAGTAACCCGGCAGAAGCTTCATTTGTGGCAATTCACCAATCAGTTTGTACGCGTCCATACCTAGCGCTTCCAAGCGTTTTTCCATGTTAGATTGATCTGCCCATAGCTCATTCATCTCTGCTTCGATGGTTGGATCTGGGTTAATCAGCATTGGAATGTCACTGTAAGCCACGCCTGATAGATCTTCGTATGTTGCACCACCGCTGTTACTGCGTGAGTTTGAGAACAATTTAGGTGGTTTAGCGTCTGGGTTAATCGCCACTTCAATAAATGGCTTGATAAGCGTAAGTTCAGAGCTGCGAGCAACAATGTACACAGCGTCCACATCACGACGGCTGCGTGGTGGGCTCTCTAAAGAAATACGCATCAGAGACTGCATTTGTGCGATACGTTGTTGGCTCTCTTGTAAGCCAAATACGCTGTTAATGTTCTTCTGAAGCTGACGCTTGTCGCCAAAGTAGCTCGACGCCACTTTGTTTGAGCTGTACTTGCGCCATTCTTCATTAAACGCTTCAACCACGCGCTGACCGTAAGCGCCATTCGGTGCCAAGATCATTGGGAATTGGTAACCTTGATTGAACAAGTATTTTGCCGCTTGCGCCACTTCTTGCTCCGGAGACAGTGCTAGGTAACACATGTCTGTACCTGGTTGAACGTCTTCTGGAATGTTCAATGCTAGAGCTGGGATCTTCACGCCAGTTTCTGATCCATCCAAGGTTGCTTGTAGCTTCTCAACGTTTTCTTTTTGTAGAGGACCAACAACAAAGTCGATGTTCTCGTTGATTAGACGCTGTTTGATTTGATCCGCTGAATAAGCGTGAGTATCGATCACAGTTAGCGTCGCGCTTGGATCGCGCATATCATCGTTCATCATCGCAAAGATGAAACCATCACGAATCAGCTGTGCTTGCGGAGCAAACTTGCCTGTAAGAGGCAGCAATAGAGCCGTGTTGTTTGGCTTAACGATTTCTAGAGAAAGAATGTTTTGAATTTCAACTGGTGTGTAAACCGCTGCTGGGTGAGATGGGTTTTCACTTAGCCAACGTTCAAGCGTGTTCTTTAGTTGTGGAATGTTGCTTGAAAGGGTCTTTGAATAGATTGCTAGTTGCAACCAGCCATCAAGTACATCTTCATTCGGTGCCGTTTGCAGTGCCGTTAGTTCACTTTCTGAATAGCTGGCAAAGTTCATCCAAATACGGCTAGAGATCTCACGTTGTTCTGCTGATGAAGCATATTGACCCTGTGCAACCAACTGGCGGTTAGCTTCGAACGGTTGGTTCATGCTTTGGTAAGCATCTGCACGCAGTTCGTAGTAGTCTTTCCACTGTTCGCTTGGCAGTTTCCAGTTAGGTTGGAAGTTCAGCGTTTGCAGCAATTGTGGGTAATTGCCTTTCTTTTGCTGTATGGTCGCACGGGCTAATTGCCACTCTGCTTGTTGAACTTCGGTCAATTGCTGACGAGAAAGACGCTTGATCAGCAACTCCGCTTGATCCAATTCGTTCGCTTGAATTGCCGCTTTGGTTGCCATGATCAACCAGTCGTTTTGTAAGCTACCTTCGGTGCTATCCGCTTGAATCATGTAGTTCTGAACAGACTGTGTCGGCTCAAGTGTAATATCAACGCTATCTGGTTGGCGCGGGCCTGAAGAACAGGCGGCGAGCGTAATTGCCAGTGCAACAGGAGTAAGTAAGCGTGGTACACTGAGTCTCTTATGGTTCATCATTGCCGTGAGTTCTCTATAATTTTGTACAAAATTGTCTCTATATTAATCGTTGAAGTGATGGTAAACAAATGACAGATAAAAATAAGTTGCCGAATGAGGGGCCAACTCTCTACATCGTACCGACTCCAATCGGAAATTTAGCGGATATCACACAACGTGCTATCGAAGTTCTGTCGAATGTGGACATCATTGCCGCTGAGGATACTCGACATACGGGCAAATTACTGTCTCACTTCAATATCCAAACCAAAACTTTCGCGTTGCACGATCATAACGAGCAGCAAAAAGCGCAAGTATTGGTTGAAAAGCTATTATCAGGTCAATCTATCGCATTGGTGTCTGACGCTGGTACGCCGCTAATAAGCGATCCAGGATACCATTTGGTGACAAAATGTCGTCAAGCGGACGTTAGAGTTGTGCCTCTTCCTGGTGCGTGTGCGGTCATCACTGCGTTAAGTGCGTCGGGCTTGCCTTCTGATCGCTTTAGTTTCGAAGGCTTTCTACCACCGAAAAGCAAAGGCCGTAAAGACAAGTTCTTGGAAATTGCGTCAGTGGAACGCACTTGTATCTTCTATGAATCGCCGCATCGCATTTTAGACTCTCTACAAGATATGTTAGACGTTCTTGGTCCAGAACGAGAAGTTGTCTTGGCGCGAGAGTTAACTAAAACCTTTGAAACCATTCAAGGAATGCCACTGGGTGAGCTGATTGAGTGGGTAAAAAGCGATGATAACCAACAGCGCGGTGAGATGGTTCTGCTTATTCACGGCCACCGTGACTCCACAGAAGATACTCTGCCAGACGAAGCAACCCGCACACTGGGTATTCTGACTAAAGAGCTTCCATTGAAGAAAGCCGCGGCACTTGCTGCAGAAATCTACAGTCTAAAGAAAAATGCACTGTATAAGTGGGGCTTGGAGAATCTGGGCTAAGCATAAAGAACGCTAACGCTTCGGGAACGCTTCGCTTCGAGAGGCGGGATTCGAGAAGTGCGCTTTGGTCGTTTAGTGCAAGAGCCGTTAGTTTACAGAGCTATTTAGATAAGACTAAGAAGGGGAGTCGTTAACGCGGCTCCCTTTTTGTTTGATGAGCTCTCGCACTTTTAGAATGCTTCGCTTCGAGAGGTGCGCGTTGGTAGTTTCCTGTGTAAGGGCGGTTAGCTTTTAGATTTACATAGACATGGTTAAGAGAGTGCGTTGTTAATATGGCTGTGCATTTATTTTACAACTTTACTTTCAAAGCCTCTCTCAGAGCATAACGTTCTCGACTCTCGTCTCCTGAAGCGCAGCGTTCCTTTTTGTCGCTGCCTTTTTGACCACTTAACCAACCGTTTTCAGCATTTCTGTGATCTCACTAGACTCTGGGGGGATAACTCTATACAATCCGCCCTCGGAGCTGACTGGGTAGTCGCTGCTTTGTTGATGTCCTTCGGGAGACTGACGTCGAAGTCCCTTTGGGAGACTGACGTTGACGTCCTTCGGGAGACTGACAAAGGGGAGGAAAGTCCGGGCTTCATAGAGCAAGGTGCCAGGTAACGCCTGGGGGGCGCAAGCCTACGACAAGTGCAGCAGAGAGAAGACCGCCGATGGCCCTAGGGCACAGGTAAGGGTGAAAGGGTGCGGTAAGAGCGCACCGGACGACTAGTAATAGTTCGTAGCAGGGTAAACTCCACCTGAAGCAAGACCAAATAGGCCTCCACATTGCGTTGCTCGCGTAAGGAGGCGGGTAGGTTGCTCGAGCCAGTGAGTGATTGCTGGCCTAGACGAATGGCTACCGCCGCGCAAGCGGAACAGAACCCGGCTTATGTGTCGGCTCCACCTATTCGAGACCCATCTCTACTTCGGTAGTGATGGGTTTTTTGCATTTAATTGACGCAAACTATGTCATTACCAATAAACTTGGCGCTGAATCACGTCTAACTTTAGACTTGAGGTGGCGATGATGTGGGAAATCAGTACACTAAAGAATCGCTTCAAGATCATTCAACGAGACAGCTATGACCGAAACATTTCAACATATCTCCGTGTTATTAAATGAATCCATTGATGGCTTGGCTATCAAACCCGATGGTATCTATATCGATGGAACATTTGGCCGTGGCGGTCACAGCCGAACTATCTTGTCGAAACTCGGTGAAAACGGCCGACTGTACAGCATCGACCGTGATCCACAAGCTATCGCAGAAGCGGCTAAAATCGACGATCCTCGCTTCACCATCATCCATGGCCCATTCTCAGGCATGGCGCAGTACGCAGAAGACTATGGCCTTGTTGGTAAAGTCGATGGTGTCTTGCTAGACCTTGGTGTGTCGTCTCCGCAACTTGATGACGCTGAACGTGGTTTTAGTTTTATGAAAGACGGCCCACTAGACATGCGTATGGACCCAACATCTGGTATTCCTGTGTCTCAATGGCTAATGGAAGCAGACCTTGATGATATCACTTGGGTGATTCGTGAGTTTGGTGAAGATAAGCATGCTCGCCGTATCGCAAAAGCCATTGTCGCTTATCGCGAAGATGAAGAAAATGAGCCAATGGTTCGTACAGGTCAGCTCGCAAAACTGATCTCAGATGCGGCACCAAAGAGCTTTAAAGAGAAAAAACACCCAGCAACCCGTGCTTTTCAGGCTTTTCGCATTTACATCAACAGTGAATTAGAAGAAATTGATACAGCACTAAAAGGCGCGGCAAGCATTTTGGCTCCTGAAGGACGTTTGTCTGTGATCAGTTTCCACTCATTGGAAGATCGCATGGTGAAACGCTTCATTCGTAAAGAGAGCAAAGGCCCAGAAGTGCCACATGGCATTCCGATGACGGAAGAACAAATCCGAGCGTTGGGTAGTGCGAACATGAAGCCGATTGGTAAAGCGAATAAACCAACGAAACAAGAAATTGACATGAACCCGCGCTCTCGAAGCTCAGTGCTAAGAATTGCAGAAAAGCTTTAATTATTATGACGAAAACCACTCCTAATCTTGCTAAGTTGATTGCGACGGACTTGATTACCGTCGGTCGCTGGTCGTTGTTGTTGATGATACTGATCTTCGCAACTGCAATGGGAGTGGTGTTTGCCACTCATCATGCGCGTCAAGCGATCACTGAAAAAGATCATACATTGGTTGAGCGAGAGCGATTGGACAGCGAATGGCGCAACCTAATGTTGGAAGAAACAGCCCTCGCGGAACACAGTCGCGTTCAAGACTTGGCAAAGAAGGACCTTGAAATGAAACGACCAGATGGCGATAAAGAAGTGGTTATCACGTTAAAATGATTGGAAAAAAAGCCAAATCTAAACAAGGAAATACGCGCAAGCCTGCTGCGAAAGAAAAAAAAGTAGCTGCGGCAAAACCGCAACCCACCAAAGAACCTAAAGAAGCAGAAGTCGTTGAAGAGCCTGAGTCGTTTTTGATTCGCTGGCGCTTTCAGTTACTGCTGTTTTTTGTCTTCTGTGCCTTTGCTCTTCTCGTTGGGCGAGTGGCCTATATTCAAATTATCGAGCCTGATAACCTGATCAAGCAAGGTGACCTTCGTTCTGTCCGCGTTAAAGCCATCCCTTCGGCGCGCGGTATTATCTCTGATCGTAACGGCGAGCCTCTCGCGGTGAGTGTTCCTGTTGAGGCTGTTTGGGCTGATCCTAAGACCATCTTCAAAGAAGGCGCTTTGCAGCAAACTAAGAGCTGGTACGCACTCGCTGATGTACTTGGTTTGGATCGTCAAGGCCTGATCAACAAAATCAAGAAAAACGAAAAGCGCCGCTTTATCTATCTACAACGCCAAGTTAGCCCAGCGATGGCGAACTACATTCGTGAACTCAAACTACCTGGTGTTGGCTTGAAGTCGGAATCTCGTCGTTATTACCCAGCCGGTGAGGTTAGTGCTCACTTAGTTGGTGTAACTGGCATTGATGGCCACGGCCTAGAAGGCGTGGAACGAAGCTATGACGAGTGGTTAACGGGCGCAGCGGGCAAGAAAACCATCCGTAAAGACCGTTATGGGCGCGTGGTAGAAAACATTGCTCTTGAAGAGAAACAAGAAGGTAAACCACTGCAACTGACAATTGATCAGCGCATTCAAGCGGTGGCGTATCGTGCTATCAAGCAGGCTGTAGCCGATCACCGTGCAACATCTGGATCGGTTGTGATTCTTGATGTTAAAACGGGTGCGGTTCTCGCGATGGTGAATGCACCTTCTTACAACCCGAATAACCGCAGTGATTGGCAAAGTTACAAAATGCGTAACCGTGTGATTACTGACTCATTGGAACCTGGCTCAACCATTAAGCCTTTTGTTGTTTTGGCCGCATTAGAAAATGGGGTGGCAGACAAAGATACGATCGTTGATACGGGTAACGGTATTCTTCAACTCGGTGGTAGTCGCGTTCGTGATGCACCAAAAGTCGGCAAAGCGAGCCTAACTACCATTCTAAAGAAATCGAGTAACATCGGTGTGACCAAGCTGGCGATGCAAATGCCGGTTGAAGCTTTACTTGGATTGTACAGTTCTGTTGGTCTTGGCGAGTTGTCAGGTTTGAACTTGGTTGGTGAAGTAGTTGGTATTTTCCCGAGCCGCTCGCGTTGGTCTCCAATTGAGCGCGCAACCATCTCGTTTGGTTATGGTTTGTCAGTTACGCCAATCCAACTAGCGCATGCCTATGCGACGCTAGGTAACTTGGGCAAGTATGAGCCGATTCATATCATCGAAAGTAACGATAATGACATGGCGCGCCAAGTTGTGAGCAAAGAGAATGCTCGTCTCGTCTTAGACATGCTTGAAACGGTAACGCAAAAAGGCGGCTCTGCTCGTCGTGCTGCGGTTCCAGGTTACCGAGTCGGTGCCAAAACAGGTACTGCACGTAAGGCAAGTGCAGGTGGCTATAGTGATGAGTACATCAACTATACAGCAGGTGTTGCGCCAGTGAGTGACCCACGTTTAGCGCTTGTGGTTGTGGTTAATGAACCACAAGGTGACGACTACTACGGTGGTTCGGTAGCCTCGCCGGTTTTCTCTGAAATCATGAAAGGCGCACTGCAAATTCTGAACGTTGCCCCTGACGAAAATAAATTCCAACAGTAGGCTTATTAGCGTACTGAGAAACAAAATGAAGAAAGCTGAGCTAATGCTCGGAGAATAAATATGACTAAAGCCATCAGTATGGACACGCTGCTTTCCACTTGGGTCGATTGCCCGAGTTTGTCGTCCATTCTTGTTTCTGAATTAGAGCTCGACAGTCGACGAGTTCAATCTGGAACAACCTTTGTAGCTATCATTGGCCATGTTGTGGATGGGCGTAAATTTATCCCAACCGCGATTGAGCAAGGTGCGAATGCGGTGATTGCTCAAGCCTGTGAGCAAAAAGCGCATGGCACGATTGAGATTGTTGATGATGTTCCAGTTATTTACCTTGATGCGCTGGATAAGTGCCTATCTGAAATTGCGGGTCATCTGTATACCTACTCGACGATGGATTTGATTGGTGTCACTGGTACCAACGGCAAAACCACCATCACTCAGCTGATTGCTCAATGGATTGATTTGGTCGGTTCAAAAGCTGCGGTCATGGGTACGACAGGGAATGGATTTCTAGATAATCTACAAGAAGCTGCGAATACCACGGGCAACGCCGTTGAAATCCAAAAAACACTGTCTTCGCTCGCTGAGCAAAAAGCGCAATACACAGCACTTGAAGTGTCTTCTCATGGTTTGATTCAAGGTCGCGTTAAAGCGCTGTCTTTTGCCGCTGGCGTGTTCACGAACCTGAGCCGTGATCATCTTGATTACCATGGCACGATGGAAGAGTATGCCAATGCCAAGCTGACGTTGTTTACCGCCCATCAATGCGAGCATGCGATCATCAATGTCGATGATACGGTGGGAGCATCGTGGGCCAAACAACTGACTAACGCGCTTGCTGTATCACTCAAACCAACAACAGAATTTCCTCAAAGCGTGTATGCAAACCACATCGCTTATGCTGAATCTGGCATCACGATTGAGTTTGATGGCAAGTTTGGTGAAGGTACGTTGCATGCACCACTTATCGGTGAGTTCAATGCCGCGAACCTGATGTTGGCATTCACAACGTTACTTAGTCTAGGTTTCAGCAAGCAAGATTTGCTGGCAACAGCAGGCCAATTACAGCCCGTTCTTGGTCGTATGGAACTGTTCCAAGCTGACGACAATGCTAAAGTAGTGGTGGATTACGCTCACACGCCTGACGCGCTAGAAAAAGCGCTGCAAGCATTGCGTGTACATTGCCACGGTGAGCTTTGGGCTATTTTCGGCTGTGGTGGTGATCGTGATGCTGGTAAGCGCCCAATGATGGCGGAAATTGCCGAGCGTTTGGGTGACAAAGTGGTACTTACCGATGACAACCCTCGTAGCGAAGACCCAGCGCTGATCATTAAAGACATGTTGGCAGGTCTAACGAAACCAGCTGAGGCGATTGTGCAACATGACCGTTTTAAAGCGCTGTCTTACGCACTTGAGCATGCTTCTTCGCAAGACATTATCCTTCTGGCCGGTAAAGGTCATGAGGACTACCAAATTCTAAATTCTGGAACCATCCATTACTCTGACCGGGAGTC
Source organism: Vibrio sp. K4 (assembly GCF_051122595.1). Classification (NCBI taxonomy): domain Bacteria; kingdom Pseudomonadati; phylum Pseudomonadota; class Gammaproteobacteria; order Vibrionales; family Vibrionaceae; genus Vibrio; species Vibrio sp. K4. The sequence goes on along the minus strand of NZ_CP178577.1, from coordinate 2,905,063 downwards.
AGCCATGACACTATTGGGGCTTTCATCATGATCACAGTAACGCTTTCTCAAATTGCCGATATCACTGGCGGTGAACTGGTTGGCAACGACCTCTCTATTGAATCTGTTTCGACCGACACTCGAGCTATCGAACAAGGCGCTCTGTTTGTTGCTTTGGTTGGAGAGCGTTTTGATGCTCACGACTTCTGCCAACAAGCAGTAGAGTCGGGCGCAGGCGCACTATTGGTACAAAAATGCGTTAATGTGAATGTGCCTCAAGTCGTTGTCGGCGATAGTAAGGTAGCATTGGGGCAAGTGGCAGCTTGGGTTCACCAAACATGCCAAACGCCGACGGTCGCGATCACAGGTAGCTGCGGTAAAACCACCGTGAAAGAGATGGTTGCCAGTATTTTGCAGCTGAAAGGCAAAGTGCTGTTTACTGCAGGTAACTTCAACAATGACATTGGCGTGCCACTGACTTTGCTGCGCTCTCAACAAGACGATGACTACGCAGTGATTGAGCTGGGTGCGAACCATATTGGTGAAATTGAATACACGACTCAACTGGTTAAGCCTGATATCGCGATGGTAAACAACGTGGCGGCAGCGCACCTAGAAGGGTTTGGTTCTATTGATGGCGTGAAACAAGCTAAAGGTGAAATCTACCAAGGGCTAGCTGCTGGTGGCATTGCGATTGTTAACTTAGACAGTAATGGTGAAGCCAAGTGGGACCAAGTGTTAGCAGATAAGAAAGTCATTACTTTTTCACAAAATAATACTGACGCAGATTTCTACGCTTCTAACATCGTGTTGAACGCCGCAGGCGAAGCAAGCTTTGACTTACATATCGCAGCAACTTCACAAGAAATTGAACTGTCTCTGGGTATTATTGGTCAACACAACGTGGCGAATGCGATTGCTGCTTCTATCATCGCGTTGCAATTTGGCGCAACCTTGGAAGAGGTTCGAACAGGTCTGAAGCACTTAAACAAGGTCAAGGGCCGTGTTGAAGTGGAAGAGCTTAGCGATAACGTCAAATTGATTGATGATAGCTACAACGCGAGCGTTCCAGCAATGAAAGCGGCAGTAGATCTATTGTCGGCTTTTCAGGGACAGCGTTGGTTGATTTTAGGCAATATGGCGGAGTTGGGTGAGGAAAGTCTTGCACTTCATCGTCAAGTCGGGGAACATGCTGCCCCACAAAAATTTGAACATGTTCTCACGTATGGTGCAGATGCGAAGGTCATTAGCGAGCTTTGCGATGGCATCCATTTCGAGACACATCAAGAGATGATTGACTACATCAAGCAGCATCTAGACCAAGCGGGTCCTGAACACCACACAATGCTGGTGAAAGGCGCGAACGGTGCACGTATGTTTGAAGTCGCTGCTGCTTTGAAGGAGTATTATTAATGATTATTTGGCTTGCCGAGCTGCTACAGCCATACCTATCTTTTTTCCGATTGTTTGAATACCTGTCTTTTCGAGCAATCCTCAGCGTACTTACCGCTCTAGGTCTCTCTCTATGGATGGGACCTATCATGATCAAGCGTCTACAGATGCTCCAAATTGGTCAGGTTGTTCGTAACGAAGGTCCAGAATCCCACTTTAGCAAACGTGGTACCCCAACAATGGGCGGTATCATGATTTTGGCTGCTATCTCTATCACTATTCTTTTATGGACTGACCTATCGAACCCATACGTATGGGCGGTACTGACGGTGCTGCTTGGTTATGGTGCTATCGGCTTTGTCGATGACTATCGTAAGGTCGTGCGTAAGAACACTGACGGTCTGATTGCTCGTTGGAAGTATTTTTGGCAATCGTTAATTGCGTTTGTAGTGGCGTTTGCGTTGTACGCTTACGGCAAAGACACTGCCGCCACTCAACTTGTCGTGCCGTTCTTTAAAGACATCATGCCGCAACTTGGTTTGATGTACATTATCCTGACTTACTTTGTAATTGTGGGTACCAGCAACGCGGTAAACCTGACCGATGGTCTAGATGGTTTGGCAATCATGCCAACGGTTCTCGTTGCGGCTGGTTTTGCTGTGATTGCATGGGCGACGGGTAACGTTAACTTTTCTGAATACCTTCACATTCCTTACCTACCGCACGCTTCTGAGTTGGTTGTAGTATGTACGGCAATTGTTGGTGCAGGTCTTGGTTTCTTGTGGTTTAACACTTACCCAGCACAAGTGTTCATGGGCGATGTGGGCTCACTAGCACTCGGCGGTGCGCTTGGCACAATCGCAGTATTGGTTCGTCAAGAGCTAGTACTCGTGATCATGGGCGGTGTATTTGTAATGGAGACGCTATCGGTAATTCTACAGGTAGGTTCTTACAAACTGCGCGGTCAGCGTATTTTCCGCATGGCTCCGATTCACCACCACTACGAATTAAAAGGTTGGCCAGAGCCTCGCGTAATCGTGCGCTTCTGGATTATTTCTATGGTTCTTGTTCTGATTGGTCTAGCGACACTGAAAGTGCGTTAATCGCACTTTCCAAGAACAAGACAAATTGCGTGATCAAATATGGAACGTTGGCAAAACATACATAAGGTCGTCGTTGTAGGGCTCGGTATTACCGGGCTCTCTGTCGTTAAACACCTTGCAAAAAATCAGCCGCAACTGGCGGTTAAAGTCATCGATACGCGTGCGAATCCACCGGGTGCGGAGCGTTTACCTGAGCAAGTAGAGCTGCACAGCGGGAGTTGGAATACACAGTGGTTGGCAGATGCTGACCTAGTGGTGACTAACCCTGGAATTGCACTGGCAACGCCTGAGATTCAAACCATTATTGCGAAAGGTACATCCGTCGTTGGTGATATCGAACTTTTCGCGTGGGCCGTCGATAAGCCAGTTATTGCGATTACCGGATCTAATGGTAAAAGCACGGTAACAGACCTAACAGGTGTGCTAGCAAAAGCTGCCGGGTTAACGGTTGGTGTTGGTGGCAACATCGGGGTTCCTGCTCTCGATTTGCTAGAGCAAGACGCAGATTTGTATGTCCTTGAACTGTCTAGCTTCCAACTAGAAACCACATCAAGCTTGAAGCTTAAAGCCGCGGCGTTTCTAAACCTTTCGGAAGACCACATGGACCGTTATGAGGGCATGGCGGACTACCGACAAGCTAAGCTGCGCATTTTTGATAACGCAGAACTGGCAGTGGTTAACCGTGATGATCGAGAAACCTTCCCTGAGACTGAAACACCGTTGGTGACGTTTGGTAGTGATGAACAAGCATACGGCCTTGAAGTTGACGGTAACCGTACTTGGCTGCTTGATCATGGCCAGCGTGTGATTGCCAGTGATGAATTGAAGTTGGTTGGTAAGCACAACCTTGCTAACGCACTTGTGGTGCTTGCTTTGCTTAAAGCGGCGGGTGTGGATTATCACAAATCATTGAATGCACTGAAAACTTACACGGGTTTGACACATCGATGCCAAGTGGTTGCGGATAATCGTGGCGTAAAATGGGTGAATGACTCTAAAGCGACCAATATTGCGAGCACTATGGCTGCGCTCTCTGGCCTTGAATCAACGGGTAAACTTTACTTACTCGTTGGTGGTGTCGGAAAAGGTGCGGACTTCACTCCACTAAAACCGATCTTCGCAACACTGAACCTACAACTTTGCTGCTTTGGCGCGGATGGCGATGAATTTATGCCACTGCATGAATCAGCAACTCGTTTCGACACCTTGGAAGATGTGATTCAACAGATATCTTCGCAGTTAAAAACGGGCGATATGGTGATGCTGTCTCCGGCATGTGCTAGCTTTGATCAATTCGACAACTTTATGGCAAGAGGTGACGCATTCGCAGCTCTTGCTGAGAAATACGCATAATTAAAGGTCACACACTTCGTGGGTTTAGGTAACGTTAAACGCAGCATTGGCACTTGGCTTAAGCATCCTGCACCAGAGGCGCTCTTTGATCGTCAACTTGTCTGGATTGCGCTGGGTTTGATGTTAACTGGTTTGGTGATGGTGACATCAGCATCATTTCCTATCAGCTCACGTTTGACGGATCAGCCATTTCACTTCATGTTCCGTCATGCCACGTTCCTAGTTCTCGCGATTGGTGTTTCCTCCGTTATCCTCCAAGTACCTCTAGAGCAATGGTTTAAGAGAAGTCACTACCTTCTATGGATAGCCTTTGGGTTGCTCATCATCGTATTGGTGGCAGGTAAATCGGTTAACGGCGCATCCCGCTGGATACCGCTTGGCCTTTTCAACTTGCAGCCTGCCGAGGTGGCGAAGCTCTCCTTGTTTGTCTTTATGTCCGGTTATCTGGTGCGTAAGCAAGATGAAGTGCGCCAAACCTTCTTCGGCGGTTTCATGAAGCCGATTATGGTGTTTGCCTTCTTCGCTGTGTTGCTGTTAGGGCAGCCCGATTTAGGTACCGTAGTCGTAATGTTGGTGACCTTGTTCGGTATGCTCTTCATTGCCGGCGCTAAACTGACGCAGTTTTTAGCTCTGATGATTGCTGGTATCGCTGCGGTTGTTGGTTTGATTTTGGTCGAGCCATATCGTATTCGCCGTGTAACCTCATTCTTAGACCCTTGGGAAGACCCATTCGGCAGCGGTTATCAGCTCACTCAGTCACTCATGGCGTTTGGTCGTGGTGAGTGGTTTGGTCAAGGTCTTGGTAACTCAATTCAAAAACTCGAATATCTACCAGAAGCACACACTGACTTCGTATTTGCGGTGTTAGCAGAAGAGCTCGGCTTTGTGGGCGTAGTATTGGTGTTGATGCTGATCTTCAGCTTGGTACTTAAAGCCGTTTACATCGGCAAGCGCGCTTTTGATGAAGGCGAAATGTTTGGTGGTTACCTCGCATTTGGTATTGGTATTTGGTTTGCTTTTCAGACGTTGGTTAACGTCGGCGCAGCTGCCGGTATCGTTCCAACTAAAGGTCTTACTCTACCGCTGATCAGTTACGGTGGTTCGAGTCTTATTATCATGTCCGTGGCAGTATCTATCTTGCTGCGAATCGATCACGAGTGCCGCTTAAAGCGCGGTCAGAAAGAATCAGAACAACAAATCGATGAAGAAAAATAAACGTTTGATGGTGATGGCTGGTGGTACTGGCGGTCACGTGTTCCCAGGTCTTGCGGTAGCGAAACAGCTACAAGAGCAAGGTTGGGAGATTCGCTGGTTAGGCACCGCGGATAGAATGGAAGCGGATTTAGTGCCAAAACACGGCATTGAAATCGACTTTATCAAAGTAAAAGGTCTACGAGGTCAAGGCGTTAAGCGTCTTCTTGCGGCACCATTTCAAATTATCAATGCCACCATGCAGGCTCGTGCGCACATGAAACGCTGGCAGCCAGACGCAGTGCTTGGCATGGGCGGTTATGTGAGTGGCCCTGGTGGTATTGCCGCTTGGATGAGTGGCATTCCTGTTGTTCTGCATGAGCAAAATGCAGTAGCAGGTTTAACGAACCAATGGTTATCAAAAATCGCTAAGAAGGTTTTTCAGGCTTTCCCGGGCGCTTTTCCAAATGCTGAAGTGGTTGGTAACCCAGTTCGTGAAGATGTGACCCAATTAGTTGCCCCAACCGAGCGCATGCATGAACGCCAAGGTCCAATTCGCATTTTGGTGATGGGCGGCAGCCAAGGCGCACGCATTCTTAACCAAACTCTGCCAGAAGTGATGGCAAAATTGGGCGATGATTACTGTATTCGTCATCAAGCGGGCAAAGGCTTCGCTGAAGAGGTGAACGCAGCATACCAAGCTAATGATGTGGTAAATGCAGAAGTAACGGAGTTCATTGATGACGTGGCAGAAGCTTACGCATGGGCTGACCTTCTAGTTTGTCGCTCTGGAGCGTTAACCGTTTCTGAAGTATCAGTGGCAGGTGTAGGCGCTATTTTTGTTCCGTTTATGCATAAAGACCGCCAGCAGGCACTGAATGCTGACCACTTGGTGGATTGCGGCGCGGCGAAAATGATTGAACAACCAGATTTAACCGTTGAGTCACTGACTCAGCAGATCCAACAATTGGATCGACAAGCTTTACTTACAATGGCTGAGCAAGCGCGTGGCGCTGCAAAATTGAATGCTGACCGAGTTGTCGCACAAGCCATTGTCGCTTTGACCGAAAAGCGTTAACGAATTATTGAGAATAGAATTGATGACAATCCAACATACACAAGACTTAGCTCAGATTCGCGCAATGGTGCCAGAGATGCGCCGCGTGAAATCCATCCACTTCATCGGTATTGGTGGTGCGGGCATGAGCGGCATTGCAGAAGTGCTGTTGAACGAAGGCTACCAAATCACAGGCTCTGATTTATCAGAGAACCCAGTGACAGAGCGTTTGGTATCAAAAGGTGCAACCGTATTTATCGGCCATCAAGCGAGCAATGTAGAAAAAGCCAGTGTGGTTGTTGTGTCAACGGCGATCAACGAAGAAAACCCAGAAGTGATGGCGGCACGTGAGTTACGTATCCCAATCGTACGCCGTGCAGAGATGTTGGCTGAATTGATGCGATTCCGTCATGGTATTGCTGTCGCAGGTACACATGGTAAAACCACGACGACTGCTCTTGTCACTCAAATCTATTCTGAAGCAGGCCTTGATCCAACGTTTGTAAACGGTGGTTTGGTAAAGAGCGCTGGTACAAACGCGCGTCTCGGTTCTAGCCGAATTTTGATTGCTGAAGCAGACGAAAGTGATGCTTCATTCTTGCACCTTCAACCTATGGTGAGCATCGTGACAAACATCGAAGCTGACCATATGGATACGTACGGCGGTGACTTTGAAACTTTGAAGCAAACCTTCATCGATTTCCTTCACAACCTACCGTTTTATGGTCAGGCGATTGTGTGCATCGACGATCCTGTGATTCGTGAGCTGATTCCGCGTATTAGCCGCCAAGTGATTACTTACGGCTTCTCTGAGGATGCCGACGTACGTATCGAGAATTACCATCAAGAAGGCCAGCAAGGCAAATTCACCGTGGTACGCGAAGGTCGTGCGAATCTGGATATCACGCTAAACATCCCTGGTCGTCACAATGCACTCAATGCATCTGCAGCGATTGCCGTAGCGACAGAAGACGACATCAGTGATGAAGCAATCTTAAAAGCAATGGCTGGTACTCAAGGTACAGGTCGTCGTTTTGATCATTTAGGCGAGTTTGATACTGGCAACGGCAATGCAATGCTTGTTGATGACTACGGTCACCACCCAACAGAAGTGGACGTAACAATTAACGCTGCGCGCAGTGGATGGCAAGACAAGCGTTTGGTGATGATTTTCCAACCGCACCGTTATAGCCGAACTCGTGATTTATACGATGACTTTGCGAATGTACTTGAGCAGGTTGACGTTCTCATCATGTTGGACGTTTACGCGGCTGGTGAAAAGCCAATTGCAGGGGCTGATGGCCGTGCTTTATGCCGAACTATCCGCAGTCGTGGGAAGGTGGATCCAATTTTTGTTCCTGAAATAGAGCAATTGCCTTCAGTTTTAGCTAACGTTATACAAGACGGCGACCTGATTTTGACGCAAGGCGCGGGTGATGTCGGTAAAGTAGCGAAGCAACTTGCAGCACTTGAATTAAACATTAACAAGATGCTCGGCTAATAGCGACGATTGACGCAAAGCACAGAGAAAGACCTAGATCTCGATTTTGCGTCAAGAACGTTGTGATTTATCGCTATCAGTGTTTGATAGTTTACAAGAGCTCAGTATAATCCCAAGGTTAAAGTCAATACTTTTGCCGATGTTAGCTAAATCGGTGAAAAGTACAGGACAAAAGTCAGGAAACGAAGACGTTGTTGAATATTGCACTGAATGAAGAGCGACTTAACACGGATAACAATCGTGGTCGCCAAGATAAAATTTTAGGTGCGCTATTTTTCGTTGTCGTGGTGACCTTAATTAGTTCTGTTTTGTACTCAGCGATCAGTTGGATGTGGGATGACCAAAGGTTACCTCTCTCCAAAATTGTGCTTCAAGGTAAATTGGAGTACGTCACTGCAGACGATGTTCAAGCGGCGTTTAGCCAGATTGATCATATTGGCACCTTCATGTCGCAAGACATTGATGTGCTGCAGCATAGTGTAGAAGCCATTCCTTGGGTTGCGCATGCCGCAATTCGCAAGCAATGGCCGGACACGGTAAAAGTATTTTTGACAGAACATCGCCCTGTAGCCATCTGGAATGGCAACGAACTGTTAGACAATAATGGTTTGGTATTCGAAGGCGATGTCGGCCTGCTAAAGGAAGAGAAAGTTAAGTTATATGGACCCAATGAAACCGGGCCGGAAGTCTTGCAAACCTATCGCGAACTCCGACCTAAGTTCCAAACACTGGGTCTAGCTATATCGTCTCTGGTATTAAACGAGCGACGAGCTTGGCAAATCATCCTTGATAACGGTATTCGACTAGAGCTCGGTAAAGAGTCTCTGGATGAGCGTATAGAGCGTTTTTTCTCGCTTTATAACAAGCTTGGCAGTGACACTCAAAGAATCAGTTATATCGATCTTAGGTACGATACTGGAGCCGCCGTTGGGTGGTTTCCTGAACATGAGTTAGAACAAGAGAGTACGAATGACTAAGGCCGCTGATGACAACATTATTGTTGGTCTTGATATAGGCACTGCAACCGTATCAGCTCTAGTGGGTGAGATTCTACCGGATGGCCAAATAAATATTATTGGTGCGGGTAGCAGCCCTTCACGTGGCATGGATAAAGGCGGCGTGAATGATTTGGAGTCGGTTGTAAAATCAGTACAACGCGCAGTTGATCAAGCTGAGTTAATGGCGGAATGCCAAATCAGCCGAGTATTCATTTCGTTGTCTGGTAAGCATATCGCAAGCCGAATTGAAAAAGGCATGGGCACTATATCGGACGAGGAAGTTTCTCAAGAAGATATGGATCGCGCTATCCATACTGCAAAATCGATTAAAATCGGTGATGAACAGCGAATCCTTCATGTGATTCCGCAAGAGTTCACCATCGACTACCAAGAGGGCATTAAAAACCCACTTGGTTTATCAGGAGTGAGAATGGAAGTGAGTGTCCATTTGATCTCATGCCATAATGATATGGCACGCAATATTATTAAGGCAGTAGAACGCTGCGGCCTTAAAGTAGAGCAACTTGTGTTTTCTGGGCTTGCTGCAAGTAATGCGGTAATTACCGAGGACGAAAGAGAGCTTGGGGTTTGTGTGGTCGATATCGGCGCTGGTACGATGGATGTTTCTATCTGGACCGGTGGTGCGTTACGTCACACTGAAGTATTTTCTTACGCAGGAAATGCGGTAACTAGCGATATTGCCTTTGCTTTTGGTACGCCAGTGAGCGATGCTGAAGAAATAAAAGTCAAATATGGCTGTGCCTTGAGTGAACTAGTCAGTAAGGATGACACGGTTAACGTTCCAAGCGTGGGTGGCCGACCTTCACGTAGTCTGCAACGTCAGACTTTGTCAGAAGTGATTGAGCCGCGATACTCAGAGCTTATGGGACTGGTTAACCAAACTATCGACTCTGTACAAGCGAAATTGCGCGAAGAGGGCATCAAGCACCATCTCGCCGCGGGTGTAGTTCTCACCGGCGGTGCTGCGCAAATCGAAGGAGTGGTAGAATGTGCGGAACGCGTATTCCGCAACCAAGTAAGGGTCGGCAAACCGCTCGAAGTCAGCGGATTAACTGACTATGTAAAAGAGCCGTACCATTCTACGGCAGTTGGATTACTTCATTACGCAAGAGACATGCAGTCTAGCGACGATAGCGATTATAATGAACCTAAGCGCTCATCTGTTACTGGCTTTTTCGGTAAATTGCGTAATTGGATACAAAAAGAGTTTTAACCTGAGTTGCAGGATAAACGGAGACAACACATGTTTGAACCGATGATGGAAATGTCTGACGATGCAGTAATCAAGGTCGTTGGAGTTGGTGGCGGCGGTGGTAACGCTGTTGAACACATGGTGCGTGAATCCATCGAAGGTGTGGAATTCATCAGCGTCAACACTGATGCGCAAGCACTTCGTAAGACAAGCGTTGGCAATGTCATTCAGATTGGTGGTGATATCACTAAAGGTCTGGGTGCAGGTGCGAATCCACAGGTCGGCCGTGAGGCAGCTCTCGAAGACAGAGATCGAATTAAAGATTCCCTAACTGGTGCCGATATGGTGTTTATCGCAGCTGGTATGGGTGGTGGTACAGGTACTGGTGCAGCACCTGTTATTGCTGAAGTAGCTAAAGAGCTTGGCATTCTTACTGTTGCGGTAGTAACAAAACCGTTCAGCTTTGAAGGCAAAAAACGTTTGGCATTTGCTGAGCAAGGTATCGACGAGCTGTCTAAGCACGTTGACTCTTTGATCACGATTCCAAACGAGAAGCTGCTTAAAGTACTTGGTCGTGGTGTAACACTGCTAGAAGCATTTGCAAGCGCGAACGACGTTCTTAAGAACGCGGTTCAAGGTATTGCAGAGCTAATCACTCGTCCTGGCATGATCAACGTCGACTTCGCAGACGTACGTACTGTGATGTCTGAGATGGGTCATGCAATGATGGGTAGCGGCATCGCGAAAGGCGAAGATCGTGCGGAAGAAGCAGCAGAAATGGCAATTTCTAGCCCGCTTCTAGAAGATATCGATCTAGCAGGCGCTCGTGGTGTTCTTGTTAACATCACTGCTGGTTTGGACATGCGTCTGGACGAGTTTGAGACAGTGGGTAACACAGTGAAAGCATTTGCTTCTGACAATGCGACAGTGGTTATCGGTACTTCTCTAGACCCAGATATGACTGACGAAATCCGTGTAACAGTTGTTGCGACGGGTATCGGCAACGAGAAAAAACCAGACATCACACTAGTTGCGGGTGGCAAAGCGAAAGTAGCTCCAACAGCTGCTCCGCAAACTCAACCACAACAGCAAGCTGCAGCGCCACAAGCTGAAGAGAAACCGGCACAGACCTTGCAAACTACTCCAGTGCAAGAGAAGCCACAGGTAACTCCTCAGCCGACAAACACAGTTTCATCTCCTGCTTCTTCTGCGAGCCAAAGCTCTGCAGCACCAAAGCAAGAGAAAGAAAGCGGTTATTTAGATATACCGGCATTTTTGCGTCGTCAGGCTGATTAATCTTTAACCCATAAATTTGACATAGCTCAAAATTATGGTAGCATTCACGGTCGACGTTACAGACGGCCGTGTTTTGTAGCATATTTTAGAGAGGCAAGCAGATGATCAGACAACGTACTCTGAAAGAAATAGTGAAAACAACTGGTGTGGGTCTCCACTCTGGTCGTAAAGTCACACTTACTCTGCGCCCAGCTGCTGCTAATACAGGTATCATTTACCGTCGTACAGATGTAAACCCACCTGTAGATTTCCCAGCTGATCCTGCGTCTGTTCGTGACACTATGCTATGTACAGCACTAGTGAACGACGAAGGCGTGCGTATTTCAACTGTTGAACACTTGAACGCGGCACTTGCTGGTATGGGCATCGACAACATTATTGTTGAAGTTGACGCACCTGAAATTCCAATCATGGATGGTAGCGCTAGCCCATTCGTATACTTGCTACAACAAGCAGGTATCGAAACGCAAAATGCACCTAAGCGTTTTATCCGTATTAAGAAACCAGTTCGTTTTGAAGATGGCGATAAGTGGGCAGAGTTTGTTCCATTTAACGGCTTCCGTATGGACTTCGAAATTGAATTCAACCACCCTGCGATCGAATCAGACGAGCAACGTCTTCTGTTTGATTTCTCATCTCAAGGTTTCGTTCGCGAGATCTCTCGTGCACGTACGTTTGGTTTCATGCGTGATATCGAATATCTACAATCTCAGAACCTAGTTCTTGGTGGTAGCTTTGATAACGCAATCGTACTGGATGATTACCGTATTCTTAATGAAGAAGGTCTACGCTTTGATAATGAGTTTGTTACTCACAAAGTATTGGACGCGATTGGTGACCTTTACATGTGTGGTCACGCAATTATTGGTGAATTCCGTGCGTTCAAATCAGGCCATGGTCTAAACAACCAACTTCTACGTGCTGTTCTTGCAGATCAAGAAGCATGGGAATGGACAACATTCGAAGAAGAAGAAGGTTCACCAGTTGCTTTTGCACAACCAAACATGGTTCTAGCGTAAAATACGCCAACGCAAACAAATTAAAAAAGCCAGGCAATGCCTGGCTTTTTAGTATCTGAAACTTTGTTATCTATTTTTCGCTATTCTTTTCTGCCATATCGGCAAGGCGTTTCAAACGTTCTTGGATCTTTGGTGGCGCCATATCCGCAATGATTAACAACGAGTTTGCCGCCGACTCAGTTAATGGTGGACGTTTAGGTTTGTTCTCTTGCTCAAACCGATTACGATATAAAGACGGATTAATCCGAACTTCCACACTCATCAATTTGGCAAAACCTTGCGTTCGCAATTTATTTAGGATCATTAGGCGATCGTAGTCGATCTTCATTTTGATCGCAGCACTCGATACATCAATCAATAAATGACCATTACGCACATTCGCTACTCGGCAATGATCTGCCGTGCCTTTTGGTAAGATCTCTTGAACGGCTTGGTTCAGCTGTAGGATCTCTCCAGCATGCTCTTGAATCTGTTTAAATTGAGATTCAGCAATAAGATCGTCTGTTGAGGTTGGGCGATGATCACGCATAGGTAAAATCTAATTTTGTTGAGATATTGGTATTCTAGAGCAGCTTTCTGCTTAGGTATAGTTTACATTATGGCCTTTATTTTCAGTTCAGTCTGACAATTTGGGTTTAGCAAGTTAGGGCGGATTGTTTTGAAAATGCTGACTTTACGTCTTGGGCCTTATGCAATACTGGCTAATCCGCCATCAGTTTGTCTAAAAACTTACGAGTGCTTCAAACAAATACGTCTATTTATGGTTGTATCGATGAAAAATCCTTACACTAAGCCACATTGATTCAAAATTTAGCCTTGAAATATGGATGTTTGAACTCAATATCTTTGATAAATGATTTATCTCAGTATTCTTAGTTCCAAACTGGCAGAGACTGAAGGCATTACGAGTAGATCGGGAACGGTCTGATTAAAGAGAGATTCACGAAAAATGATAGCTAAGCTACTGACAAAAGTAATTGGCAGTCGCAACGACCGAACACTGCGCCGCCTTAGAAAAATTGTAAAAGAGATCAATAACTACGAACCAACGTTCGAAGCACTTTCAGATGAAGAGCTAAAAGCTAAAACTGTTGAGTTCCGTGAACGCCTAGAGCAAGGCGAAACTCTTGATAAGCTACTTCCAGAAGCTTTTGCTACTGTTCGTGAAGCATCTAAGCGTGTTTACGGTATGCGTCACTTCGACGTTCAGCTTATCGGTGGTATGGTACTGAACGGTGGCCAAATCGCGGAAATGCGTACTGGTGAAGGTAAAACTCTAACTGCAACCCTTCCAGCTTACCTAAACGCACTTCCAGGTAAAGGTGTACATGTAGTAACGGTGAACGATTACCTAGCAACACGTGATGCTGAGACAAACCGTCCACTATTTGAATTCTTAGGTATGACCGTTGGCGTTAACGTGCCAAACATGCCTCCTCAAGCGAAAAAAGAAGCTTACCAAGCTGATATCCTATACGGAACAAACAACGAGTTTGGCTTTGACTACCTACGTGACAACATGGCTTTCCGCAATGAAGATCGTGTTCAACGTGAGCGCTTCTTCGCTGTAGTAGATGAGGTGGACTCAATCCTTATCGATGAAGCTCGTACCCCACTGATTATCTCTGGTCCTGCTGAAGATAGCTCAGAACTATATACTCGTATCAACCTACTTATTCCACATCTGCAAAAGCAAGATAAAGAAGACTCTGAAGAGTACCGCGGTGACGGTCACTACACAGTTGACGAGAAATCTAAGCAAGTTCACTTAACAGAAACGGGTCAAGAATTCGTTGAAGAACTAATGGTGAAAAATGGTCTGATGGAAGAGGGTGATACACTTTACTCTCCAACTAACATCAGCCTGCTGCACCACGTGAACGCAGCACTTCGTGCACACGTATTGTTCGAGCGCAACGTAGATTACATCGTCAATGATGACGGTGAAGTGGTTATCGTTGATGAACATACCGGTCGAACAATGGCTGGTCGCCGTTGGTCTGAAGGTCTTCACCAAGCGGTTGAAGCGAAAGAAGGCGTTAAGATTCAAAACGAAAACCAAACGCTGGCTTCGATTACTTTCCAGAACTACTTCCGTCTATACGAAAAACTGTCAGGCATGACAGGTACAGCGGATACAGAAGCATTCGAATTCCAATCGATTTACGGTCTAGAGACAGTGGTTATCCCAACCAACAAACCTATGATCCGTAACGATATGCCAGACGTGGTTTACCGTACTGAAGCTGAGAAATTTGCTGCAATCATCGAAGACATCAAAGAGCGCGTAGAGAAAGGTCAACCATCTCTAGTGGGTACGGTTTCTATCGAGAAATCAGAGCTTCTTTCTAATGCACTTAAGAAAGCGAAGATTAAGCACAACGTACTAAACGCTAAGTTCCACGAACGCGAAGCGGAGATCGTTGCAGAAGCTGGTACACCTGGTGCGGTAACCATCGCAACTAACATGGCTGGTCGTGGTACCGATATCGTGTTGGGTGGTAGCTGGCAAGCGAAAGTAGAAGCGCTTCAAGATCCAACCAAAGAACAGATCGATGCTATCAAAGCTGAGTGGAAACAAGTTCACGATCAAGTACTAGAAGCTGGTGGTCTACACATCATCGGTACTGAGCGTCACGAATCTCGTCGTATCGATAACCAGCTACGTGGTCGTTCTGGTCGTCAAGGTGACGCAGGTTCATCTCGTTTCTACCTATCAATGGAAGATTCACTACTGCGTATCTTTACTTCGGACCGTATGGCTAGCCTTATCCAAAGCGGTATGGAAGAAGGTGAAGCGATCGAATCTAAGATGCTGTCTCGTTCAATCGAAAAAGCACAACGTAAAGTGGAAGGTCGTAACTTCGATATCCGTAAACAGCTTCTTGAATACGATGACGTAGCGAACGATCAACGTAAAGTGGTTTACGAATTGCGTGATGAGCTAATGAGTGTTGACGACATTAGCGACATGATCGAGCAAAACCGTGAAGATGTTGTTACTGCGATCATCGACGAATACATTCCACCACAATCTCTAGAAGATATGTGGGATGTAGAAGGTCTTCAAGAGCGCTTGAAAGCAGACTTCGATCTAGATGCGCCTATCAAGCAATGGCTTGAGGAAGACGACAAGCTATACGAAGAAGCGTTACGTGAGAAGATCATCAACCTAGCAGTTGAAGTCTACAAAGCGAAAGAAGAAGTTGTCGGTGCACAAGTGCTTCGTAACTTTGAGAAGTCAGTTATGCTTCAAACGCTGGACACGCTTTGGAAAGAGCACCTAGCGGCAATGGATCACCTACGTCAAGGTATCCACCTACGTGGCTACGCGCAGAAGAACCCGAAACAAGAGTACAAGCGTGAATCGTTTGAACTGTTTGAAGGTCTACTAGAAGCGCTGAAAACAGACGTTATCACTGTTCTATCTCGTGTTCGAGTTCAACAACAAGAAGAAGTTGAGCGTATGGAAGAACAACGTCGTGCACAAGCTGAAGAAGCAGCTCGTCGTGCACAAGCTCAACACGCGGCAGCACAGAACCCACTTTCGGAAGGTGAAGAATCGGAAGAAGGCTCTAACCAACCAATGGTTCGTGAAGAGCGTAAAGTGGGTCGTAATGAGCCTTGCCCATGTGGTAGCGGCAAAAAGTACAAACAATGCCACGGTAAAATTGACTAATACAGTCTGAAAACATAAATAAAGAGTCGCTTAGGCGGCTCTTTTTGTATCGATAGATCTAGGAACGAATCTAATGAAAAGAATTCACATTGTTGCGGCGATCATCTTTAACCAAGACAAGTCGCAAATCTTCATCACCAAACGCCCAAGCGACAAACACAAGGGCGGTTTTTGGGAGTTCCCTGGCGGCAAAGTCGAGCAAGGTGAAAGTGTTGAGCAAGCGATGATTCGTGAGCTTGAAGAAGAGATTGGTATTACCGTCACTGAACAAGCTTTGTTTGAGCATTTGGAATACGACTATCCAGACAAGTCTTTGAAGTTTGATTTTATGACCGTTTCACAATTCGAGAATCAACCTTATGGTCGCGAAGGCCAAGAAGGATGCTGGGTCGATATCAATGCTCTGCCTGAGTACGCCTTTCCTGAGGCGAATGTGCCGATTCTGGAACGTGTGGTTAAAGAGTTTTCTTAACCTGCATCTAACTGTCTTGTGGTTAACACGGGATATTGTTAGTTTAAAAAGATACAGCGAAACGAGAGAAGGCGAGGTAAGCCTCGTTTATCCAGAGAAGGAGAGAAAGCGCAATGGTTCGTATTGCAATCGCAGGAGCTGCCGGCCGTATGGGTCGCAACCTAGTTAAAGCATCACATATCAATCCAGAAGCATCCGTTACTGCTGGTTCTGAACGTCCAGAATCGTCTCTAGTTGGTGTTGATGTAGGTGAACTGTGTGGTGAAGGTAAGTTTGATGTCTTTCTGACGGATGATTTAGCCAAGGAAGTCGACAACTTTGACGTTGTAATCGATTTTACTGCTCCAGTGAGCACGTTAGCGAATCTAGAGCTGTGTAAACAACATGGTAAGAGCATTGTCATCGGTACTACGGGCTTTAGTGAAGAAGAACGTGACCTGATTGATGAAGCAGCAAAGCAAATTCCTGTTGTTATGGCTCCGAACTACTCTGTAGGTGTGAACCTAGTCTTTAAGCTTCTTGAAAAAGCAGCCAAAGTGATGGGCGATTACTGTGATATAGAAATCGTAGAAGCGCATCACCGCCATAAAGTTGATGCTCCGTCTGGTACCGCGATTGGTATGGGTGAAGCCATTGCTGGCGCGATGGGTAACAAGTTGAGTGACGTTGCGGTATATGCACGTGAAGGTATCACGGGCGAACGTACGAAAGATGAGATCGGTTTTGCGACTATTCGCGCTGGTGATATCGTCGGTGAGCATACTGCAATGTTTGCTGATATCGGTGAGCGTGTCGAAATTACCCACAAAGCAACGGATCGTATGACCTTTGCTAATGGTGCTGTAAAGGCCGCAGTTTGGTTACATTCTAAACCAGCTGGCTTCTACACCATGACCGATGTCCTCGGGCTAAATGAACTTTAAATACATAATTATTCGCCGGCGCAAGCCGGCTTTTTTGTATTTGAAGGAAATTATGTAAAAAAAATGAGCATGTCATAGGGAGTTAATATCGACACTTTGCTTGTTGTTTTGGGTGTTTGGTGTGTTGTTTTTGTTGTAATGCTCAAAAGTGAGGGTTGAATTTGCCGGATGAACGTTTGCGCAAAAATCTCGCAAAATTTTGTGATCTGCAATAAGTTCAAATTTGTAAAATTCACAAAAAAGTCATGGTAAGTGACATGTAGATAGGTAAAACTTACTTTTTTAGGGCTTTTTCTGTTGAAACGCCTTTACTCGCTAGAAAGTAATAATTTATTTTTCAATGTGTGTTGACAGTTTCCAAGTCCGTCTTTAGAATACCGCCAATTTGTCAAAAATACCTGTTTATGTAAATAATCAAGGTAAAGGAAGGCAAATTTGCAGCTTAATTTATTTTTTATGCATTTTTATTCTGGAGGTTGTCTTGGGTAAATTAGCACTGTTAGTCCTAGAAGATGGGACAGTGTTCCGCGGTGTTTCCATTGGAGCAGATGGTATTTCCGTTGGTGAAGTTGTTTTTAATACCTCGATGACGGGGTACCAAGAAATTCTCACTGATCCTTCCTATTCTCAACAAATCGTTACTCTTACTTATCCTCACATTGGCAATACCGGAACCAATTCCGAAGACGAAGAATCTTCTTCAATCCACGCACAAGGCCTTGTGATTCGCGATCTCCCTCTTATCGCTTCTAACTTCCGTAATGAACAATCCCTTTCTGATTACCTCAAGTCGCAAAACATCGTCGGCATTGCAGACATCGACACGCGTAAGCTAACTCGTATCCTGCGTGAAAAAGGTGCTCAAAACGGTTGTATCGTAGCTGGTAACAATCTAGACGAAGCTTTGGCACTAGCGAAAGCAAAAGAATTCCCTGGTTTGAAAGGAATGGATCTTGCGAAAGAGGTTACAACAAAAGAAGCGTATCAATGGAAACAAGGTTCGTGGACGCTTGAGGGTGGACTTCCAGAAGCGAAAGACGACAGCGAATTGCCATATCACGTTGTTGCCTACGACTTCGGCGCAAAACGTAACATCCTGCGCATGTTGGTTGACCGAGGCTGCCGCCTAACGGTTGTTCCTGCTGAAACTTCAGCCGAAGAAGTTCTGGCTCTAAACCCAGATGGCGTTTTCCTATCAAACGGCCCTGGTGACCCAGAACCATGTACTTACGCGATTGAAGCGACAAAAGTATTCCTAGAAAAAGGCCTGCCAATCTTTGGTATCTGTCTAGGCCACCAAATCCTTGCGCTAGCATCGGGTGCACAAACAGTGAAAATGAAGTTTGGTCACCACGGCGCAAACCACCCAGTAAAAGATTTGGAGCGTAATGTTGTGATGATTACGTCGCAGAACCACGGTTTTGCAGCAGACGAAGCAACACTACCTGAAAATCTACGTGCTACTCACGTATCGCTATTTGATGGCTCTCTACAAGGTATTCACCGCACAGACAAGCCAGCATTTAGCTTCCAAGGTCACCCTGAAGCGAGCCCAGGTCCACACGACGCGGCACCGCTATTTGACCACTTTATCGAACTAATCAAAAAACACAGCGCTTAATTCGGAGTAGTAGATAATGCCAAAACGTACTGACATTCAAAGTATTCTTATTCTTGGTGCTGGTCCGATTGTTATCGGTCAGGCATGTGAGTTTGACTACTCTGGCGCACAAGCGTGTAAAGCACTGCGTGAAGAGGGTTACCGAGTTATCCTAGTAAACTCTAACCCTGCAACCATCATGACTGACCCAGACATGGCGGATGCAACTTACATCGAGCCAATCCAATGGGAAGTGGTTCGCAACATCATCGCGAAAGAAAAGCCGGATGCAGTACTACCTACAATGGGTGGTCAAACTGCATTGAACTGTGCACTAGACCTAGAGAAGTACGGTGTTCTGGAAGAGTTCGGCGTGGAGATGATTGGTGCGACTGCTGACGCAATCGACAAAGCAGAAGACCGTTCTCGTTTCGATAAGGCGATGAAGTCTATCGGCCTTGAGTGTCCACGTGCAGATACTGCAAAAACGATGGAAGAAGCTTACGCTGTTCTAGATATGGTTGGCTTCCCTTGTATCATCCGTCCATCTTTCACAATGGGTGGTACTGGCGGTGGTATCGCGTACAACAAAGAAGAGTTCGAAGAGATCTGTCGTCGCGGTCTAGACCTGTCGCCAACTAACGAGCTTCTTATCGATGAATCGCTTATCGGTTGGAAAGAGTACGAGATGGAAGTGGTTCGTGACAAAGCGGACAACTGTATCATCGTATGTGCGATTGAAAACTTTGACCCAATGGGCATCCACACGGGTGACTCAATCACGGTTGCACCAGCGCAAACACTAACAGACAAAGAATACCAGCTAATGCGTAACGCATCTCTAGCAGTACTGCGTGAGATCGGCGTTGAAACTGGTGGTTCAAACGTACAGTTTGGTATCAACCCGAAAGATGGCCGTATGGTTATCATCGAGATGAACCCACGTGTATCTCGCTCTTCTGCTCTAGCTTCAAAAGCAACAGGTTTCCCAATCGCTAAGATTGCAGCGAAACTGGCAGTTGGCTTCACGCTAGACGAACTGATGAACGATATCACTGGCGGCGCTACACCAGCATCATTCGAACCAACCATCGACTACGTAGTAACTAAGATTCCTCGCTTTAACTTCGAGAAATTTGCAGGTGCTAACGACCGTCTAACGACGCAAATGAAGTCAGTTGGTGAGGTTATGGCAATTGGTCGTAACCAACAAGAGTCACTACAAAAAGCACTTCGCGGTCTAGAAGTTGGCGCGACAGGCTTTGACGAGATGGTTGACCTAGATGCGCCAGACGCACTGACGAAAATCCGTCATGAGCTGAAAGAAGCAGGCGCAGAGCGTATTTGGTACATCGCGGATGCATTCCGTGCTGGTATGTCAGTAGATGGCGTATTCAACCTAACGCAAATCGACCGTTGGTTCCTAGTTCAAATCGAAGACATCGTGAAGCTTGAGCAAGAGCTAAAAGCAAAAGGCTTCGCTGGTCTAAACAAAGAAGAACTAAACAAGCTGAAGCGCAAAGGTTTTGCTGATGCGCGCCTATCTAAGATTCTAGGTGTAGCGGAAAGCGAAATCCGTCGTCTACGTGACCAGTACGACATCCACCCAGTGTACAAGCGCGTTGATACGTGTGCGGCAGAGTTCTCATCTGATACAGCTTACATGTACTCATCTTACGATGACGAGTGTGAGGCGAACCCAACAGACAAAGACAAGATCATGATTCTAGGCGGCGGTCCAAACCGTATCGGCCAAGGTATCGAATTTGACTACTGTTGTGTACACGCATCGCTAGCTCTACGTGAAGATGGCTACGAAACTATCATGGTTAACTGTAACCCTGAGACAGTTTCAACAGACTACGACACGTCTGACCGTCTGTACTTCGAACCAGTAACACTGGAAGACGTACTAGCCATCGCTCGCGTTGAAAAGCCAAAAGGCGTTATCGTTCAGTACGGTGGTCAAACACCACTGAAACTGGCTCGCGCACTTGAAGCGGCTGGCGTGCCAATCATCGGTACTAGCCCTGACGCAATTGACCGCGCAGAAGACCGTGAGCGTTTCCAAGTTGCTGTTGACCGCCTAGGTCTTCTACAGCCAGAAAACGCGACAGTAACGACGATGGAACAAGCGGTAGAGAAATCTCGTGAAATCGGTTACCCACTGGTTGTACGTCCTTCTTACGTACTTGGTGGTCGTGCGATGGAAATCGTATACGACGAGCAAGATCTACGTCGCTACTTCAACGAAGCGGTAAGCGTATCGAACGAATCTCCAGTTCTTCTTGATAGCTTCCTAGACGACGCAGTTGAAGTCGATATCGATGCTATCTGTGACGGTGAGCGTGTGGTTATCGGCGGTATCATGGAGCACATCGAACAAGCGGGTGTTCACTCTGGTGACTCAGCATGTTCTCTTCCTGCATACACGCTAAGCCAAGAAATCCAAGACGTAATGCGCGAGCAAGTTGAAAAGCTAGCGTTCGAGTTGGGTGTTCGTGGTCTGATGAACACGCAGTTTGCGGTTAAGAACAACCAAGTATACCTAATCGAGGTGAACCCTCGTGCAGCGCGTACAGTACCGTTCGTATCTAAAGCAACAGGTGCACCAATCGCTAAGATTGCTGCGCGTGTAATGGCGGGTCAATCGCTTGAAGCTCAAGGCTTTACGAAAGAAATCATCCCACCTTACTACTCAGTGAAAGAAGTTGTACTTCCATTCAACAAGTTCCCTGGTGTTGACCCACTGTTAGGCCCAGAAATGCGCTCTACTGGTGAGGTTATGGGTGTTGGTGCTACGTTTGCAGAAGCTTACGCGAAAGCTGAATTGGGTTGTGGCAACATTTACCCAGAAGGTGGTCGTGCACTACTGTCTGTTCGTGCAGGTGACAAAGAGCGTGTTGTGGACCTAGCGTCTAAGTTGACAAAACTTGGTTACCAGTTAGATGCAACACACGGTACAGCAGTGATTCTTGGCGAAGCGGGTATTAACCCACGTCTAGTAAACAAAGTGCACGAAGGTCGTCCTCACATTCTTGACCGTATCAAGAACAACGAGTACACCTACATCGTAAACACGGCTGCTGGTCGTCAAGCGATTGAAGACTCTAAAGTTCTGCGTCGCGGCGCACTGGCTGAGAAAGTGAACTATACGACAACGCTAAACGCTGCATTCGCAACTTGTATGGCACACACTGCAGACGCGAAGAGCACAGTAACTTCGGTTCAAGAGCTACACGCAAAAGTGAAAGCTAGCCTAGAAGCGTAATAGATAAAAATCAGTAAGCCCGAAAAATAGGGCTTATATGACAACCTCATTGCCCGCTCATTTGAGCGGGCTTTTTTTGTCTTTAAGGTTTCTTAAAATGGAGAGAATTGAAGTGCGCTAAGAAAGCTTGGTAGAGCGGACTTTTGTATAGTATCAAGCTGATAACTGAAAGCAACGTCCCTAAAGATGAAGCAATAGTACTGCCATTTGTAATAACAAAATTAGCGCTGCAAGTAACAAGAATAAATGCAATGGTGAGCAAGTTTACTTTCGCTGCAATACTCAACCCCTTGCTTATCGTCAGAATGTTTGGCACACATATTACTGCTGCAGTTATGGTACCGAAGATAATGAAATAAGTATCGAGCTCCATTTGTTGAGTGATAGAAAACCACTCATTCCAGATGCTTAGGCTTATTGCTAGACCAATGGTCAAGCATAGATATAAAGCCATAGGGAGAACCATTTTAGTCATGCGACCCTCTTTAATCTTTAATCTTTAAACTGAAATTTGGTATGTATCCGACATTACAAAGTAATTCACAATTAGATCAGTGCTCCACATGCTGAGCTCTATAAGTGTGGTAGTTATAAAATAAACTCTACTTACTTATTTATTTTGTATACTCTCTTTTCCAGTAAAATATTGTAAGTCGATTCGTCTTTGCTAAATGTATAGTTATTAGACTTAGCAAATACATCAGCTAAGATAGTTGCAGGGTATAATGATAAAAAAGTAGCTATGGAGAGTGCTAAAAAAAACTTACTTGATTTTTTGAATTGGCTCTTAGTCACAAAGTTATTTGATATAATTGAGATAACAAGTATTCTCAAGCATTCAAAAAGAATGAAGATCGCTCCAAGCATGTATACATATACTTGATCAAAAGTTGCTATTTCACTTTTAGTGGTTATATTGTCATAGAAGCCAGTTATGCCTTTTAGTGAGTATATAAATAGAGAGGTTAATGATATGAGTAAGAATATCAAGTAGAACAATGCTTGTTTTCTATCATAGTTACCATGTGTCATCATTATAGCCCTTTACTCATTTATTAATATTCTATTTCTATCGAATGTAGAGGGTAATTAATACAGATAATATTGTGGTTCTAAGTTTTATTACTTTATATAAACGTAGTTCTTATCATATAACCAGGACTGGCTTAATTTTCCTGAGTATTCATATCCATTTTCTAGTGCAATTTTCTCTAAATAGTAGCTAACAGGGTATGGTGATATTATAGATATGAAAGATATTATAAAAAATATTTTTAACATTACATCATTTGTCTTTTTGGAGAATTTTTTATTTCTAATTAACGCAACTAAAGAGTAGCAGGAGAAAAATACAAATAACATTGAACCAGAAGTTAAGGCTATGGATGAACGTGAAAAATTCACACTACTTTCTTCACTATCTATGTTCTTGATGAAATTAATTATTTCAACTGTTGATATGTTGATCATCAAGATTCCAATTATGGAGAAGATTATCGAGGATAGAAGAATGTATTTTTTATTTTCTAATTTTGTTTCGTTATTATTCATCTTTAAATACGCCTCGGTATCCAGAATTTCTCAGGTTTTTAACAATAGCTGACTTTATACTATTAATATCTTCATTGATGGTTGACTTATTTTTTATCATATCGTGAATCGCTTTTTGAAGATTGGTAGTGATCTTGTAGTGTTCATCTATCTTATTCAATGCGTAGCCTGATAGTATTCCAACAGATATAGCCAGAATTAAAGGGCCGGCCGTCATTGCTGTGCTTGCGTAAGCTAAACCAGTTGAAGCTTTTACTGCAAGGATCGATAAAGCAGCTGAAATACCTACTTTCAATATATCTGTTGAAACAGCACCAAGAAACTTAGATAAAGTATGTTTGTTTTTTGCTGAGAAAAATAGATCTAATACCCTGAATGAACTAACGAGTACAACGGTAATTAGCCCGCCTTTAAGAACTGAACTTATAGTGTCCTTAGTTCCAATTGCAATGTGGGTTACTATAGGTGGAGAGCTCAGTTTAGTAAAACCAGATAACCTAGACTTTAATACCGGACTACCTTGCATAGTTAGATGAGGCTGTCCATTTAAATAATCAATACTAATTATGGTGTTTGTGCCATGTATGTAGCTTGCTAGCTTAGCCAACAATACTAAATCATCAGCAGATGCGTAGTAGTTTGAAGAGTTTTCGAATGCCTTTTTGAGATTCTCCCAACGCGTAAGCTCTACTTTGTTTTTTAAGTATGCTTTTAGTGTAGTGTCAAAATTTTCGATTGAAAAAATATAGATTTCTTTTTTAGGTGAGTTATCTTGAGAAGTTACTGGATACATGGATTTTAAATTTTAGTTATCTGGATTAATAATTATTTTGCATCAATTAATTAATGAGGTAAGCCAGAGTTACTATTTATTGGGCGGAGTTAAAAGTCTTTATGTAATAATCTATTTTGTTATTTATTGTTTTTTAGATTAATTGATGAAAATCTGGAATAGGTTGGTGTCTTGAGTTTCCTTTTGTGCGTTTGCGTGGCAGTGCTATCGTTGTTCCATCTTGGTTACAAACATTTACAAGGGCGCACAAGTGGAAGTTACGTTCGAAATCTTAATTGCATTGTTTTTTGTCGCATCCGCTGCGGGATTTATTGATGCGATGGCTGGTGGCGGTGGTCTCTTGACTCTACCTGCTTTGTTGGCAGCGGGGCTAAGCCCGACTCAAGCATTAGCGACCAACAAACTCCAAAGCTCTTTCGGAAGCTTTTCTGCCAGTTGGTACTTTGTGCGTAACGGCATTGTTAGCCTCAAAGAGATGCGTCTAGCGATTCTATGTACCTTTATTGGTTCTGCCATTGGTGCTGAGGCCGTACAGTTTATCGATGCCGGTGTACTCACCAGCCTTATCCCTGTATTGCTTATCGCGATTTCACTCTATTTTTTGCTCTCTTCAACTAATAAAACAGCTGAAGGAGAACCAAAGCTCTCTGAAGCGATGTTTGCTTTATGTGTTGGTGGTGGCGTGGGCTTTTACGATGGCTTTTTTGGTCCAGGTACTGGCTCTATCTTTGCGCTTTGCTTTGTTGCACTTGGTCACTTCTCTTTGGTTGATGCGACCGCTCGTACTAAGATTCTCAACTTCACCTCAAATATCGCGGCTCTGCTGTTCTTTATTCTTGCCGGTTTGCCTGTGTGGGAAATCGGTCTGACCATGGCTGTAGGTGGCTTTATTGGTGCTCAACTTGGTGCCAAAGTTGTTGTCACTAAAGGTCAAAAATGGATTCGACCTTTAGTGATTACCATGTCTATGCTGATGGCGACAAAACTTCTTTGGCAACAACATCACCAATGGTTTCTATCACTGTTTTAACTCTTGGTGACTGGTACACGTTTTGTCTAACGCAGATATGAATCGGTCGAATTAAAGATGTCAGTTGTTCGAACATAAAGCAGTTATGCTCAGGGATCTTTAACGCTCTCACTATCGATAACGGTATTAATGCAGGCGCTGCCCCTCCAAGTGCAAGTTGTGCTGCTGCAGTGTAGGCATCCATTTCCATCAATGGTTTGATGCCGATTTTCTCTAATGCAGGCAGTTGGTAGCTATTGGATGGGTTAGTTAAATCATTTGTGATGACTTTTTTCGGAAGCTCATTCAGTGGCTGATCACTAACGAGGAAGAAAGGTTCATCACATAAGTGGAAAGCCATCAAGCCGTGATGTGGTGGAAGCAAACCAGCACAAAGCCCAATGGTCGCTTTACCGGATTGAACTCGCTCAACGATTCTAGGGCTGTGGTTGGTGGTTATGGTTAAGTACTGATCTTGCTTGAGGTAATCACCAATGGTTTTTCCAAGATAACCCGCAATAAGAGACTTTGAACTATCGAGGGTGATTAATGATGTGTCCTCTAGCTCTTGCTGTTCATAGATAAGGCCACGTAACTCGTTAAAAGATGGGCCAATATTGTCGATCAAAGCCATGCCATCAGGTGTGAGTTTAATGGTTCTCCCTGACGGTTCTACTAGCTTCTTTCCCAGTTTTTTCTCTAGGTTCGCGATACGTTTACTCACCGCAGATTGGCTGATGTACAGCAAACTCCCAGTGCGACTCATCGTTTTCGCTTTACTTAAAACTAATAGTGTTTCGATGCCTTCCAGTAACATGTCTATCCATGAATGTTGGGAATAATAGGCCTAATATAGCCAAGCTTGAGATGAGAAGCGACAGGTGATTTTACAAACAAAAAGAGCCGACGTTTCAGTCGGCTCTTTTGCATAAATATTGATTCGTATCGATCAACGATTGATAGCAAAGGTTGGCAGTGACAAGTGCCAGCGAATCGCACCAAGGCGAATAATCAAGGTTGAGATGACACCTGCGAGTAGGGCGACTGAATGGTCGTGTCCCATACTCAATGCGGTTGTATGGAAAATACCACCGATGATACATGCGGTCGCATAGACTTCACTTCGCAGTACCATGGGTACCTCGCGAGCCAGCACATCACGGATAATGCCGCCACCGCAGCCAGTGATGACGCCCATGATCACCGCCACCATGCCAGAAGCACTGTAGGCGAGAGCTTTCTCGACACCGATACCGACGAATACCGCTAAACCAATGGCGTCACAGACAGGTAGAACCCACCAAGGCAAGCGCTTAGGGCGACGAATGAGAATCATCGTGAGCAAACAAGTGATGAAAATGACCCAAAGATAAGTGGTGTCAGTGATCCAGAATACCGGGGTTGCGCCAAGCGCCATATCACGAATAGTGCCGCCTCCAATAGCTGTCACACTACCGAGTACGATCACACCGAAAGGATCCATCTTTAATCGGCCTGCGAGTAAAACGCCAGAAACCGCAAAGACAGCAGTACCGAATAAATCGATCATATAAAGCAGCATGGAGTCCATGTTACTTGGTACCTTTTAAACAAATTGTGGGGGAACAGAAATGGGACGGAAATTGTACGGGATTTCCAACGAAAACGTTAGCGTTTTTGCCGAACGGTTTCAAAGTGTTCACACACCTCTGTGATCGCGTTTAAGGTTCTTGGGGTTGGGCGGTTGATCCAATCTGAATTGAGTGACCAAACGTGGTTGTTCTTTAACGCAGGGATGTCGTTTTTCCATTCAGCCCACATGCCATGGCGAGAGGTAAACAGGGCTTCGGGTTGGCGAGTAATCACTTGCTCGATGCTAACTTGTGGGTAAGGGGCACTGCCTTTGGCAAAGATATTCTCACCACCACAGAAGGTGAAGACTTCACTTGGCCAGTTCTTACCCGCAACGGTGATGATCGGCTTCTCACTCAATTGATAGAAGTAACTGACTTTATCCTCGGTATTGTATTTCTCTTTTAATGCTTCTAACTGCGCGCGAAATTCTGCGGCGGCTTTTTGCCCAACTTCTGGCTTCTCACTGTACTGGCTAAGTTGCTCAATGTTCGTAGCGATGTCTTCTAACGTTCCAGTAGTTGAGTAGTAGATAGGAATGCCAAACTGCTTGAGCTTTTCAAGTTCTTTGGCTGGATTACCTGCTGGCCAAGCGATAACCAAATCGGGTTGAAGGGCAATGATGCGCTCTAACTTGATGCCTTGATAGTTTGATACTTTCTCTAAATCTTTAGCTTGCTCGGGGTAGTCACTCATCTCGCTGACCGCAATCAGCTTGTCACCAAGACCTGCAGCATAGGCGATTTCTGTTGAGTGTGGAGCCAGGCTGATGACGCGTTGAACTGGTTCATTGGCAAAAGAAGCGGTAGAGAAGATAAGAGGAAGAGCAAAGCAAAGTTTGTTCATCATAGTCCTTGATAAATGAGTCCGAGAATCAGGCTTTGGATAACGATCCAAGCAAAAATACGCCATACAATGAGGGTTTGGATTTGTGCCAAATGGATAGCAGATGGTGCTATACGACCACCAATTTTCGCTCGTTCAGCTCGTTGACCTTGGTACAGCGCTGGGCCGCCAAGTGACAATTGAAGCTTGTTACCAATCGAGCACAACAACCAAGCTGGCCCTGGAAGTGGCCAAGACTTCGCTTGTTGAAGCATGGCAGTCGAAACACTCGATAGGTTTTTACCCATGCTAATGAACACGGCAAACAAGCGTAAAGGAACAATCTCCAATGCAGCCGTTAGCTGAATAGCAGGCTTACCAAAAGGTGAATACTGGCGGCGACTTGGGGACCAAGCGCGAGCGAGCTCTGCCGTTAAGCGATACATTAATGCACCAATTCCACCACTCAATCCATACCAGAATAACACGCACACAACGTTACGTCCGTAACCCATGATGATGGTCTCTGCACCTGCTTTACCAATGCCTAGTAGGGATAAGCTCTCGGTATCTCGATTAAGGTAAGGCTTGAGTAACGCTCGGCACTGCACTTTGTTCTCATTCGACATCGCAGTAACGAGTTGTTTCGCAAGTGATTCGTTGTTTCGCCAGTCAAGAGCAATCAGCAGTAATGCCAACTCAAATAAGGGCGCTTGCCAAACTAAAGGCTTCATCGCGAGCAGTAATATCAAGCAGGGTACAAGCATAAGAAGCAGTGCGAGTCCGCCAGAGAGAATGCTTTGTGAGTAGTTGTGGTTGTTATTAACTTTATTCGCCAGTTGTTCTGCGAATTTGTGCCACAAAGTTACAGGATGAGCTGCGTGAGGAATGGGGATTAATAAGTGGAATAGTAATGCGCCCCACATGACGAGGAGCGCACCATTGGCATAGAGCTGTTGAAATATTTCTTCCATGAAATTCTGGGGACTTACTTAGTCAGTTCCAACATTTTGCATACCATTTCTGAAGAGCTTTTCGCTGCTAGCGGTAGGAACTCTTCGAAGCTCATTGGTGATTCTTTATCTGCTACGTCAGAGATAGCACGAACAACAACAAATGGTGTGTTGAATTGATGACAAGTTTGAGCGATAGCAGATGCTTCCATTTCTACAGCGATAACTGAAGGGAAGTGTTTACGGATAAACTCTTGGCGTTCTGCCGTGCAAACAAACGCGTCACCAGTACAGATCAGACCGCGAACGGCGTGAGTGTTTTCCATTTGAGCCAGTGCTTTTTCAGCAAGGTCCATTAACTTCTCATCCGCTTTGAATGCCGCTGGTTGGCCTGCCATTTGACCCATTTCGTAGCCAAACGCAGTTACGTCTGCATCGTGATGACGAACTTCTGTTGAGATTACAACGTCGCCTAGGTTTAGGCTTGAATCGAAGCCACCCGCAGAGCCAGTGTTGATAACCACATCTGGTTGGTACTCGTCTAGCAGAATAGTTGTGCCTACTGCAGCCGCTACTTTACCGATGCCAGATTGAAGCAGTACCACATCAACGTCGTTAATCTGACCAGAGAAAAACGTACAACCTGCTTTGCTTACTGTTTGGCAGTTTATCATTGCTTCTTTCAGGATGGTGACTTCTTGTTCCATCGCACCGATGATACCAACTTTCATAACACTCTCTTTCGATAAAAATTTAAGTTGGCGAGAGTATACCACTCTGCACCAATATGTGGTCGTTATTTGATTAACTCAGCATTCGCCAACAGTGAACGTAATTGTTCAGCACGCTTACGGTTCACGCCAAAGTCTGAATAGCCAACGCGAGATTCAGAACGAACAATAAGCTGGTCGCCTTCGATCTTAAGCTCTAAATCGTCCACAAAGCGCATTATTTTGGATGTGCATTCGATACGTAGGTAATTACCTTCTTTCACCGCTGTTTTCGCCCCCGGCAGTTCAAGCGCCACTTGCTCAATTGCATCGATGTTGGTGGATTCGGTTAGGGTGAATGGTGTTAGGTTGTATTCTTCACGCGTGTCTTGGGTGGAGACACAGTTTGGTTTGTCACCACAAGGGAATTGAGAACGATCAGTCATGGTTGTGACTCCTTGGCTACAAGCGGTTAAGCCGAGCAAAGTAATGGAAAGGAGAGCGGCTTTTTTCATTGGTTTTATCCCTTATCTTAGGAATTTAATTATATGTAATAAAAGAAAAAAGGATCCAATAGTAGGATCCTTTTTGAGACGTTAACAGTGATTAAACTTCAAGGTAATCGAGAATACCTTCTGCGGCTTTTCGACCTTCATCAATCGCGGTCACAACCAGATCTGAGCCTCGTACCGCATCGCCACCAGCGAAGATCTTTTTGTTGCTGGTCTGGAATTGGAACTCTTGTTTCGCAGGAGCTTTGATACGGCCCCATTGATCCAACTCGACATCAAACGGAGCTAGCCAGTCCATTTTGTGTGGCTGGAAACCAAACGCCATGATAACGACGTCTGCTGGTAGAACGTGCTCGCTGCCTTCTACTGGTTCTGGACGGCGACGACCCGCTTCATCAGGCTCACCAAGGGCAGTTTTCACCACTTTGACCCCTGAGACTTTGCCTGACGCATCCACTTCAATTCCTAAAGGCTGAAGGTTGAACATGAACTTCACGCCTTCTTCCTTAGCGTTTTTCACCTCGCGTCGAGAGCCAGGCATATTGGCTTCATCACGACGGTAAGCACATACAACGTTTGATGCGCCTTGGCGGATTGAGGTACGAACACAGTCCATTGCGGTATCACCACCACCGAGTACGACGACGCGTTGTTTTGCCATGTCGATAAAAGGTTTGTTGTGCTCCAAGCCCATGACCTTGTAAGTATTTGAAATCAAGAATGGCAGAGCATCGTAGACACCCGGCGCACCTTCATTTTCTAGTCCTGCACGCATGTACTTGTAAGTACCAACACCCAAAAAGACGGCATCGTACTCATCAAGTAGCTCTTGCATCTGCACATCTTTACCTACTTCGATGTTCATCTTGAACTCTACGCCCATCTCGGTGAAGACGCGGCGGCGGTTTTCCATCACGCCTTTTTCAAGCTTGAATGAAGGGATACCGAAGGTCAGAAGGCCTCCAATTTCAGGATAGCGGTCAAATACGACAGGTTTCACGCCATTGCGCACTAGGATATCGGCAGCCGCCAAGCCTGCTGGACCTGCTCCAATGATGGCGACCTTTTTATCGGTCCATTCCACCTTGGACATGTCAGGCTTCCAGCCCATTTCGAAGGCTTTGTCGGTAATGTATTTTTCAACGTTGCCTATAGTGACGGCGCCAAAGTCTTCATTGAGAGTACAAGAGCCCTCACATAGACGATCTTGCGGACACACTCGACCGCAAACTTCAGGCAAACTGTTAGTTTGGTGCGATAGCTCTACGGCTTCGAGGATACGACCTTCATTGGCAAGCTTTAGCCATTGTGGGATGTAGTTGTGGACTGGGCACTTCCATTCACAATATGGGTTACCACAATCTAAGCAACGATCCGCCTGCGCTGTCGCTTGTTGTTTGGTAAACGGTTCATAGATTTCAACGAATTCGATCTTACGAACTTTGATAGGCTTCTTCGCAGGATCTACGCGTTGAACATCGATAAATTGATAAACGTTCTGACTCATGATTCAAACATCCTCCATGATTACTGGGCTTGAACGCGCAGTTCTGCGGCACTGCGACTCTGGTGACCAAGTAGCGTGCGCAAGTCTGCCGCTTGTGGTTTCACCAAGTAGAACTTTGGAATCCATTCATCAAAGTTCGCCAAGATATCTTCTGCGTGGCTAGAACCGGTTTCTTCAAGATGCTCGGCAATCAATCCACGTAAGTGCTCTTGGTGGATGTAAAGATCCGACAGAGAAATTGCTTCAACCGATTCGTTGTTCACGCGACCTTGGAAGTCTTGGTTCTCATCCAATACGTAAGCAAAACCGCCAGTCATGCCAGCGCCGAAGTTCACGCCAGTCGCGCCTAGAATTGCAACAATACCACCGGTCATGTACTCACAAGCGTTATCGCCAGCGCCTTCAATGACGGCAATCGTTCCTGAGTTACGTACGCCGAAACGCTCACCGGCTTTACCTGCCGCAAACAGCTTACCGCCGGTCGCGCCGTACAGACAGGTGTTACCAATGATGGTCGCTTCATTACACTTAAATGCAGTGCCAAGGTGAGGTTTGATAACCACCTTACCGCCAGCCATGCCTTTACCTACGTAGTCGTTTGCATCGCCAGTGAGGTAAAGCTCTACGCCACCCGCGTTCCAAACGCCAAATGACTGGCCTGCAGTGCCATCCAAGTGCAGTTTGATTGGCGTTGCCGCCATGCCTTGATTGCCGTAGCGCTGAGCGATTTCACCAGATAGGCGAGCACCAACAGAGCGGTCGGTGTTTATCACGTTGTAGAAGAAGCTGGCAGATTGACGTTTTTCAACCGCTTGCAATGCGTCTTCGATGATCTTGTTGTTTAGCTCTGCTTTATCAAATGGTGTATTTGGCTGTGTCCAGTAAAGAGGGTGTCCTTCTGGAGAGACTGGTGCCTCAAGGATATTCGATAAATCTAGCTTGGTTTGTTTTGCTGTCAGACCTTCAACGGTTTCCAACAAATCCGTACGACCAATCAAGTCAGTCAGTTTTTCAACACCAAGTTCAGCAAGTAATCCACGTACTTCGTCCGCCAGACCAATGAAATAGTTCATCACCATTTCCGGTAGACCTTTGAAGTACTCTTTACGTAGTGTCTCGTCTTGAGTTGCAACCCCTGTGGCACAATTGTTGAGGTGACAAATACGTAAGAACTTACAACCCATTGCCACCATTGGCGCAGTACCAAAACCGAAGCTTTCCGCACCGAGAATCGCCGCTTTCACCACGTCTAGCCCCGTTTTTAGACCACCATCTACCTGTAGACGAATCTTATGACGTAGACCATTAGCAACCAGTGCTTGTTGGGTTTCTGCCAGTCCCAATTCCCAAGGGCTACCAGCGTATTTCACTGAGGTTAATGGGCTTGCTGCGGTACCGCCGTCGTAACCCGAGATGGTAATGAGATCAGCGTAGGCCTTCGCGACACCTGTTGCGATGGTGCCGACGCCTGGTTCAGAAACTAACTTCACTGAAACCAATGCATTTGGATTGACTTGTTTTAGGTCGAAGATCAGCTGGGCTAAGTCTTCAATCGAATAAATATCGTGGTGTGGAGGAGGGGAGATCAGAGTCACCCCCTGTACCGAATAACGCAGTTTTGCGATTTCTGCGGTAACTTTGTGTCCCGGTAACTGACCACCTTCACCCGGCTTCGCACCCTGTGCGACCTTGATTTGCAGTACGTCTGCATTGGTAAGGTAGTGAGGCGTGACACCAAATCGCCCGGAAGCAATCTGCTTGATGCGCGAGTTACGCTCTGTACCGAAGCGACGTGGATCTTCACCACCTTCACCTGAGTTAGAGTAACCACCAAGACGGTTCATCGCTGTTGCAAGTGCTTCGTGCGCTTCTGGGCTAAGTGCACCAATGGACATCGCCGCCGAGTCAAAACGCTTGAATAGCTCTGTGCTTGGCTCGATTTGCTCAAGTGGTAGTGGGGTGTCTGATTTTTTCAGCGCCATTAAGTCACGCAGCATGGCAACAGGACGTTGGTTTACCTGCTTAGCAAAGCTCTGATAATCGTTGCTTTCACCTGATTTCACCGCAGTTTGCAGTGTGCCAACCACGTCTGGGTTGTAGGCGTGATATTCACCACCGTGGACGTATTTCAATAAGCCGCCATGCTCGATGGCTTTACGTTTCGCCCAAGCTTTACGAGAAAGGTTGTACAAATCTTGTTGGAAGTCGTCGAAGTTCGCGCCTTCAATACGAGTCGTCACGCCTTTAAAGCACAAATCGACGACTTCTTGGCTCAGACCAACTGCTTCAAACAGTTGCGAGCAACGGTAAGAGGCGATGGTAGAAATCCCCATTTTCGACATGATCTTGTACAGACCCTTGTTGATGCCGTATTGGTAGTTTTGCATCACATCGCGATAGTCTTTTTCTAGCGCTTTATCATCAATCAGTTTGCCTAGCGCTTCATAAGCTAGGTATGGGTAAACTGCAGTGGCGCCAAAGCCAAGCAAGACAGCAAATTGGTGTGGGTCACGAGCTGTTGCAGTCTCAACAACAATGTTGGCATCACAACGTAAGTTGGCATCGATCAAGCGAGTTTGAACCGCACCGACCGCCATTGCTGCAGGAATTGGCAGCTTGCCTTTGACTAAAGCGCGATCTGAAAGCACGACTAGAACCGTGCCTTCACGTACGACCTGTTCTGCTTGTTCACACAGATCATCAATGGCTTGTTTGAGATCTTTCTGTTGTGGATCGTAGTTGATATCGAGAATGGTATTACGGTAGTGATCGTCACCAAGCTCAAGCAATTGCTGCATGTCTGAGTAAAGTAATACTGGCGAATCGAAGGTCACTCGGTAGGCGTGGCCATCGGTTTCACAGAAGACGTTCATCTCCTGACCGATACTGGTCGCCAGTGACATTACGTGTTTCTCACGCAATGGATCGATTGGCGGGTTGGTTACCTGAGCGAACTTCTGACGGAAGTAATCAGTCACCAAGCGCTCTTTCGACGAGAGAACGGCCATTGGGGTGTCATCACCCATAGAGCCGACCGCTTCTTGGCCCATATCGCCAAGAACACGCAGTACTTGATCGACCTCTTCATTACTCATGGCAAATTGCTTTTGATAAGTCTTAAGTAAGTCTTCATCAAAGCTGCGCTCACCCACTTGATCTTCAGGTAGCTGAGCAAAAGGAGTGAGTTTGCGAACGTTGTTTTCCATCCACTCGCGGTAAGGGTGACGAGATTTCAGATCGTTATCGATCTCGCTAGACTGCCAAAGCTTCCCTTTACGAGTATCGACAACCAGCAGTTCACCCGGACCAACACGGCCTTTCTCGGCAACTTCGTCGGGAGCGTAATCCCAAATCCCTACCTCTGATGCCAGAGTGATAAATTTGTCTTTAGTAATCACATAACGTGCAGGGCGCAAACCATTACGATCTAGGTTACAGGCAGCGTAACGGCCATCGGACAGTACGATACCTGCCGGACCATCCCATGGCTCCATGTGCTTGGAGTTGAAGTCGTAAAACGCTCGCAGATCCGGGTCCATGTCTGGATGGTTTTGCCATGCAGGTGGCACAAGCATGCGCATGGCTCGGAAGATATCCATACCGCCAGAAAGGAATAGATCCAACATATTATCTAAGCTGGAAGAATCTGAACCTGTCTCGTTCACAAACGGTGCTGCGGTTTGTAGGTCTGGCAGCAGTGGTGACGAGAACTTGTAAGCTCGCGCTCGTGCCCATTGGCGGTTCCCTTCAATGGTGTTGATCTCACCATTATGAGCAAGGTAACGGAACGGCTGAGCTAATGGCCAACGCGGTTGAGTATTGGTAGAAAAACGCTGGTGGAACAGGCAGATAGCAGATTCCATGCGTAGGTCAGCAAGATCAAGATAGAAGCGCGGTAAGTCCGCAGGCATGCACAAGCCTTTGTACACCAAAACTTGTGTCGACAAGCTACAGATGTAGAAATCAGGATCTTCGGTGATTTGTTTCTCGATGCGACGGCGTGCGATGTAGAGGCGACGCTCAATGTCACGCTCGCGCCAACCTGCCGGAGCAGAGATAAAGACTTGTTGAATGTCTGGAAGTGAATCGGCGGCGATTGGGCCGAGTACTTCTGAATTGGTTGGTACTTCACGCCACCCTGCTACCGTCAAAGTCTCTTGTGCGAGCTCTTTGTTGATGATGTCTTTGGCGAGTTGAGCTTTCACCGGGTCTTGGTTGAAGAAAATCATCCCTATGGCGTATTGCTTGCCAAGGTTGAAGCCATTTTCTTCAGCGATAAGGCGTAAATAGGAATCGGGCTTTTGTAGA
The DNA here is from genome assembly GCF_051122595.1 of Vibrio sp. K4. Taxonomy (NCBI): domain Bacteria; kingdom Pseudomonadati; phylum Pseudomonadota; class Gammaproteobacteria; order Vibrionales; family Vibrionaceae; genus Vibrio; species Vibrio sp. K4. The sequence goes on along the minus strand of NZ_CP178577.1, from coordinate 2,869,237 downwards.
AGAAGACCACAACCATCACCGGTTTTACCATCGGCGGCGATACCACCACGGTGGGTCATTCGATCAAGTGCAGAAATTGCTGTACGTACCAGCTTGTGACTTTGCTCGCCTTCCATGTGCGCGATTAAGCCAAATCCACAGTTGTCTTTCTCAAGACTTGGATCATAAAGAGCCATTGCAATTCTCCCTTTGCTTATCTGTCATCCCGACAGATATATCAACACTGCTCAAGTTGATAATGATGACTAACTATGCGTCACTTTCTAAGTTTTATGTATATCTATTCAATAAAATTCGTCAAATATATTAACAAAAATTGTGTGTTTTATTTTCACCAACTTCACAAGCTATAGCTTATTGTAAAAAAGGTCAAGTTATTAGTGAATCATCGCGTGAATATGCGATTTACCATTTAATTGGCTGAAATAGTTCAAGAAAAACAGTGAGATAGAAAAGTGATTGTTACAAAAAAGTAACATTTGATTCTGACGGGAATAAAAAAGACCAGCACAAAATGCTGGTCAAAATAAAAAGATTGGAAGGAACTGTTTTCTTTCTTGACGACCAGCCATCGATAGTACTGATGGCTGGGTTTATGCCTCGAAAAGAGGAAGTGAGCGCACTCCCTTTAAGCAGAAAGCATCAGTGAATCTGCTTTTGCTTCTAGGTTTGTGCCACCCATTAGATAATCATCGATAGCACGGGCACATTCGCGGCCTTCATTGATACAACGAACCACCAAAGATTGGCCTGTTCGCATATCACCAGCAGCAAATACACCTTCTTGGTTAGTAGCAAAACCTTGAGTTGCTACGTTACCGCGGTCATCTAGCGCGATATCCAGTTGAGCAAGTACGCCTGTTGGTTCAGGGTGTAGGAAGCCCATCGCTAGAAATGCCATATCACATGGAATCACACGTTCGCTGCCTTCTACTTCTTTGAAGCTTGGACGCTCGCCTGGTTTCGCATCTTGCCAAACGATATCAGCTAAACGAAGGCCTGTAACTTCACCTTTGTCATTGCCGATGAACTCTTTGGTTAGGATATTCCAGTGACGATCAACGCCTTCTTCATGAGACGTCGAAGTACGTAGGATCATCGGGTACTGTGGCCATGGCATATTGGCAGGACGTTTCTCTGGTGGAATCGGCATGATTTCAACCTGAGTGATGCTGGCTGCACCGTGGCGGTTTGATGTACCTACACAGTCAGAACCCGTATCACCACCACCGATAACGACAACATGTTTACCCGCGGCGTGAAGTTCTTCACCCTTAAGATCCATGTTGTTGGCACGGCGGTTGTTTTGACCTAGGAATTCCATCGCGAAGTGAACGCCTTTTAGTTCACGACCCGGAACTGGCAAATCACGAGGAACAGTTGAACCACCAGTTAGCAGAACCACATCGAATTCTTGACGCAGTTGCTGAGCATTCACATCAACACCAACATGTTGGTTAACTTTGAATTCAATACCCGCTTCTGCCATCAGGTTGATCTTACGATCAATCACGTCCATACCCAGTTTGAAATCTGGGATACCAAAACGCAGCAGACCGCCTACTTTCTCGTCACGCTCGAATACCGTCACAGTATGACCGGCGCTGTTTAGCTGCTCAGCAGCCGCAAGGCCAGCAGGACCTGAACCGATGATCGCAACGGTTTTGCCAGTGCGAGAACGTGGTGTTTTTGGTTTGGCGTACCCTTCACGATACGCTGTTTCTACGATGGTTTTCTCGATATTACAGATAGTGATTGGGTCTTGGTTGATGCCAAGTACACAAGCACTTTCACACGGAGCAGGGCAAACACGACCAGTAAACTCTGGGAAGTTATTGGTTGAGCTTAGAATGTTCCAAGCTTCTTCCCAGCTATCACGATAAACCGCATCGTTAAACTCTGGGATGATGTTACCGATAGGGCAGCCGTTATGACAAAACGGCACACCACAATCCATACAACGAGAAGCCTGAGTATTGATCTTGTCACCAAACTCCTCGTTCAGAACGAACTCTTTGTTGTTCTTGATGCGTTCAGCTGGGTCGATCTTCTGTGGTAGTTCACGACCATGCTCTAAAAATCCAGTAGGCTTACCCATTATACGGCCTCCACTTGAGTTTCGTTTCCTTGAGACTGTGCTTCAACTTTACGCTTTTGAAGAACCGCTTTGTAGTCACGCGGCATTACCTTAACCATAGAGGCTAGGCTTGCTTCAAAGTTGTCTAGGAAAGACTGAGCGACTTCACTTCCTGTGAATTGAACATGCTTAGTTAGCATGTCGAGTAATAGATCTCTGTCTTCTTGCTCGATTGGGTCTAGGTCTACTAGCTCTGGGTTCAGTTTTGACTCAAAGTCACCTGATTTATCCCATACGTAAGCCACGCCGCCACTCATACCAGCGGCAAAGTTACGACCTGTTGAACCAAGGATAATTGCTGCACCGCCAGTCATGTATTCACAACCGTGGTCACCGACGCCTTCTACTACTACTTTCGCTCCTGAGTTACGAACACAGAAACGTTCACCAGCCATACCGCGAATGAAAGACTCACCCGAAGTTGCACCGTAGAAACACACGTTACCAACCACGATGTTGTCTTCCGCGACAATGCTTGATTTCGCATCTGGATAAAGTACTAAGGTACCGCCAGATAAGCCTTTACCCCAGTAGTCGTTCGCATCGCCTTCCACTTCGAACTTCACGCCCTTAGCTAGGAATGCGCCGAATGACTGACCCGCAGAACCTTTGAACTTCACATTCATTGGCTGAGGTAGACCCGCATCTTTGTACACTTTCGAGATTTCGTTCGACAACATGGTACCTGCAGAGCGGTCCGTGTTAACGATAGGGAACTCGGCATTCACCGCTTCGCCTTTCTCGAGTGCAGGAATAGCTGCTTGAATCAGCTTACGGTCTAGTACTTCTTCTAGGTTGTGGTTCTGCTGAGCTTGGTTGAATACACCATCAGCCTCACGTGGTTGCTCAACGTGGAGAACAGGAGACAGATCTAGGTTCTTGTATTTCCAGTGAGAAACGTCTTGGCGAATCTTCAGCTTCTGACCTTGACCGACCATCTCATCAATAGTGCGGAAGCCAAGTTCAGCCATGATTTCACGTAGACCTTGTGCCATGTATTGGAAGAAGGTTACGACGTCTTCTACGCGGCCATCAAAGCGCTCGCGAAGTGTCTTGTTTTGAGTCGCGATGCCGACAGGACAGGTGTTCTTATGACACTTACGCATCATGATACAACCTTCAACCACCAAGGCTGCGGTTGCCACGCCCCATTCTTCTGCACCAAGTAGTGTTGCCACTGCAAGGTCACGAGGTGTCTTCATCTGACCATCCGCTTGAACCACGATACGGTTACGCAGACCGTTCTTCAGTAGCGTTTGGTGCGTTTCTGCCAAGCCAAGTTCCCAAGGAAGACCGGTATGACGGATTGAAGACATTGGGGATGCACCAGTACCGCCGTCAAAACCTGCGATAAGTACAACGTCCGCTTTCGCTTTCGCTACACCAGAAGCGATCGTACCTACGCCAGCTTCCGATACCAGCTTCACGTTTACACGGCCCGCGCGGTTCGCGTTCTTCAAATCGTAGATAAGCTGAGCCAAATCTTCGATTGAGTAGATATCGTGGTGTGGCGGTGGTGAGATAAGACCGACGCCCGGAGTTGAGTGACGTGTTGCACCGATCCAGTCGTCTACTTTATCGCCTGGTAGCTGACCACCTTCACCTGGTTTCGCACCTTGAGCCATTTTGATTTGCAGCTCTTCAGCGTTAGTTAGGTAGTAAGAGGTTACGCCGAAACGACCAGAAGCCACCTGCTTGATTGCAGAGCGTTCCCAATCGCCGTTCTCTTTGCGCTCGAAACGCATAGGGTCTTCACCACCTTCACCAGAGTTCGATTTCGCGCCAAGACGGTTCATCGCAACAGCTAGTGTGGAGTGTGCTTCGTAAGAAATAGAACCGAATGACATTGCACCCGTCGCGAAGCGTTTCACGATGCTTTCAATTGGCTCGACTTCGTCGATAGAGATAGAACCTGCTGGATTCTTAATAAACTCAAGTTGGCTACGCAGAGTTACCGCGTTGTCACCTTGTTTATCTACTGCTGTCGCGTACTGCTTGAACTGATCGTAGTTCTTGTTGCGTGTAGACTCTTGCAGTAGAGAAATGGTTTCTGGGTTGAATAGGTGCTTCTCACCACGCTGTTTCCATTGGTAAACACCACCAACATCCAGCATTTGAATTGGAATTTCGCGTTGTGGGTAACCGATGCGGTGACGGATCAGCACTTCTTTGGCGATATCATCAAGGGTTAGACCTTGGATACGAGAAACTGTACCTGTGAAGTATTTGTCGACCACTGATTTGTGGATGCCCAAGGCTTCGAAGATTTGCGCGCCGTGGTATGACTGTAGCGTAGAGATACCCATCTTCGAGAAGATCTTCAGAAGACCGCCATTGATCGCTTTACGATAGTTGTTGAACAGATCGCGAGGGTTCGCTTCTGGATCCAACTTCTTAGTACGTTGAAGCTCAATGATGGTTTCAATCACTAGGTATGGGTTAACTGCATTCGCACCGTAACCAAGTAGCGTTGCAAAGTGGTGCGTTTCACGCGCGTCACCGGTTTCAACCACGATGTCACACTTCGCACGTAGACCTTTACGGATCAAGTGGTGGTGCACTGCTCCAACTGCCAGCATTGCTGGGATCGCCGCGTGGTTTGAGTTCACTGCACGGTCAGTTAGTAGGATGATTGAGTAACCATCGATAACCGCGTCTTCTGCGTATTGGCAAATACGCTTTAGTGCGCGCTCAAGCTTGCCTTGATCTTCATTAGCTTGGAATACGATATCCAGCGTCTTCGCTTGCAGGTGCTCGTTATCGATCGCACGCAATTTCTCAAGCTCAGAGTTCGCTAGAACAGGCGATTCCAATTCAACTTTCTGACAGTGAAGTGGTGTTTCAGTCAGAAGGTTTTGGTCTTTACCCAAGTAAGTGTTCAGTGACATAACCATACGCTCACGGATCGGGTCGATCGGTGGGTTAGTTACCTGTGCAAACAGCTGCTTGAAGTAGTTTGAAAGGTGCTGAGACTGATGAGAGAGAACCGCAAGAGGCCAGTCAGCACCCATTGCTGATAATGGCTCTTTCGCATCATTCGCCATTGGAACGATGATTTCGTTCACTTCTTCAGTGCTCACACCGAAAGCTTGTTGACGGTGTAGCAAACGCTCTGGAGAAGGTTGGCTGAACTGGTTGCTCGCATCTGGTAGCTTCTTCAAGCTCAGCAGGTTTTCTTCTACCCACTTCTCGTAAGGCTGCGCCGTTGCGATGGTGTCTTTCACTTCTTCATCAGAGATGATGCGACCTTGCTCTAGGTCTGCAACGAAGATACGACCTGGTTGTAGACGACCGCGGAACTCTACGTTCTCTGGTTCAATATCCACAACACCAGATTCAGATGCCATCACTAGGAAGTTATCTTTGGTCACTGTGTAGCGAGAAGGGCGCAGACCGTTACGGTCTAGTGTCGCACCAACTTGAACACCATCAGTAAAACATACTGAAGCAGGACCATCCCATGGTTCCATAATGTTCGCGTGGTACTGATAGAACGCGCGACGTTTAGGATCCATGTTTTTGTTTTCTTGCCATGCTTCCGGGATCATCATCATCAATGCGTGTGGCAGGCTGCGACCAGAGAGAACTAGGAGCTCAAGTGCCATATCGAAGTTAGATGAATCCGAGCTGCCTTCCTGACAGATTGGAAGAAGCATGTCGATTTCAGCCTGAGTAAACAGGTCTGATTCTAGGATTGCTTCACGGGCTTTCATCCAGTTCAAGTTACCGCGAACTGTATTGATCTCACCGTTGTGGGCAATGTAACGGAAAGGCTGTGCAAGACGCCATTTCGGGAAGGTATTGGTAGAGAAACGAGAGTGTACAAGTGCTAGTGCAGTCACCATGGTCGGGTTTTGCAGATCAAGGAAGTACTGAGGTACTTGCTCGGTCGTTAACTGACCTTTGTACACCAATGTCTTGTAAGACATGGAGTTAATGTAGAAGTCGTCACCAATGTTCGAAACGCTTTCTAGGCAAACACGTACAGTGTAGTTACGAAGTACGTACAGTTTGCGCTCTAGCTCTTCAGGTGTGATGCCAGGGCCACCAGAGATAAACACATGCTCAAACTGAGGTTCTGTGCTTAGTGGGTCTGCACCGATCATCGAGTTATCGGTTGGCAATACACGGTAGCCGATAACTTCAAGATCTAGACGCTGTGCGTTACGTTCTAGAATGTCACGGCATTGTTCGCGTTTGTATTCGTCTTTCGGGAAAAGAACAACACCAACACCATACTTTTCAAACGAAGGCAGTTTAATGCCTAACTTAACGGCTTCTTCTAATAGGAATTCATGAGGTTTTTGTAGCAAGATACCCGCACCGTCACCGCTGCATGGGTCACAACCTTGACCACCACGGTGTTCCATGCGAGCCAGCATATCCAATGCTTGAGTCACTACTTCATGAGATTTACGGTTTTTAAGGTGAGCAACAAAACCGATACCACAAGCGTCATGCTCCAGCTCCGGAGTGTACAGACCCTGTGAATTTTGCTCTCTATCTACCATAGATACATCCTTCCAGTTCAATGTCGACGCAAGAATCCCGGACAGATCTCGACTGCCTTAGGTGCGCTCTTTGCGTCTTGTCCTTTATATTTATGATTCGCCACTGGCCGAGGTTGACCAGTCTTGATTCCTTTCCGTATCTCGCAGGAAAAATTTTGCGAGAAAAACAATCCTTGGTGATATCCCTTTATTTATTGCCACAATTTAGTGACTTATATAGGTGGGAGCGGGGTATCGCCGACAATTCCCGCAGTTGATGTTGTAATAAAAGTCACAAAAACGACGGGGTTGTGTAAGTATCCTACAATTTTGTGACTTGAGAATGCAACGAAAAGTCGCTTTTGTGACCCAATTTTTTCGTTTAAATATTCACTTTTTGTTTAACATTTGCGCAACATTGCAGGTTTTAAGTTGGTTTTATGCAGTTTTATTGATTTCACACTGCTACCTGTTTGTTTGAATTGACTAGAATTATTTGTTTTTTCTTGCAGGGATGTAATTTAGTTACATGAATCGTAGTGAGATTTATTACGGTTTACTATTGGTGAGAATCTATGCAGTTACATGAGTTGGTCAACACATTAGGCCAAGACCTTCAGCGTCGTTACGGCGAAAAAGTCCATAAGCTGACTTTACATGGTGGCTTTAGCTGCCCAAACCGAGATGGCACGATTGGCCGAGGTGGTTGTACATTCTGTAATGTGGCTTCGTTTGCTGACGAAGAAGTGCAGATCAAAAGCATCCACGATCAATTGAAAGACCGCGCGGGAGAGATCCATCGAGCGAAGAAGTATCTGGCATATTTTCAGGCGTACACCAGTACCTATGCAGAAGTACAAGTCCTCAAAAACATGTACGAGGAAGCTCTGAAGGCGGCAGACATTGTTGGCCTTTGTGTGGGCACTCGTCCAGATTGCGTTCCTGATGCAGTATTAGATTTACTGTCTGACTATGTGAATCAAGGCTATGAGATTTGGCTAGAGCTTGGTCTTCAAACTGCCAACAATGACACCCTCAAGCGTATCAACCGTGGTCATGATTTTGAGTGCTACGCCGAAATCACCAAACGCGCTCGTGCTCTGGGCATTAAAGTGTGTACCCATCTGATTGTTGGTTTGCCGAAAGAAAGTCGCGATGACAACATTGAAACGATGCGTAAAGTACTCGAAGTTGGCACTGATGGCATTAAGCTGCACGGCTTGCACATTGTCGAAGGTAGCACCATGGCAAAAGCATGGCGTGCCGGAAGGTTAGAAGCGCCAGAGTTAGAAACTTACGTCGCAACTGCCAGTGAATTGATCCGCATGACACCAAAAGAGGTGATCTACCACCGTGTTTCTTCTGCTGCGCGTCGTCCAACCTTATTATCGCCATTATGGTGTGAGAACCGCTGGTTGGCGATGACTGAAATTGGTCGTGCATTAGATAAAGATGGCGCACAAGGTAGCTTAACCGGCGATGCTTTCATCTATAGCAAACCAGAATTAAAAGCGGAATGATCGATTAAGAACTGTTATATTTCTCCCGATTTGCTTTAAAGGTCGGAAAAATGGATCAGTTACTCAATTGGCTCTGGGATGGGCAGGGCGACTACGGATTTGTGGTCCTGCTCTCTGTGGTATGCGTAATCGCCGTCACGCTGATCTATATACGCTTCCAGTCCAGCTTAAAACAGCTGGTTACTGACTCTCCTTACCCTGTGCTAGTGATCGATGCTAGTCATGGACAGTTATTGCTTTCTAATGACTCAGCCATGCAGTTGCTTGGCATTCGTTCATTAGGTTCTGGCTTTCTTTATCCTGCTTCCTTTCATACTGAAGAACTGGTAACACTGCTTGATAGCTTTTCTAGCCGACACTTCCGTCAACAATTGTTCGGCTGGCGATTGTCCGAGACAGAGAGCATCAAAGTTGAGTTGTCGGGTCGAAAGGGTTTGCTTCGCGGTCACCGAGTTTGGATTGTGTATGCTCAGCCACATCAAGTGACTCACACTGAACAACAGCAAGAGCTTGAACAACTTGGCATAGCTCGCTCTGCTATCGACTCTCTGTCTGAGCTGATCTGTTTGCAAGATCAACAAGGTAAAGTATTAACGACCAACCGCGCATTTGATCTGTTTTGGGAAGGACGCAGAGAAGAAGCGTGTACGTCAAAAGCTCGCCCACTCGCGACTCGTAAAAGTGAACGCCGTTGGACAACTGATCCCCAAGGCCGAAGTTGTTTGCTTGAAGTGAACCAAAGCTCGTTGGTTTCGCAAGCTGGTGAGATGATCGGCACGCTATCCATCAGCCATGACGTGACGGAATGGCACAAGATGCAACAAAACCTTCGTGATGAAATGGAGCGTCGCAAAGACACCGAAGTAGCGTTGGCTCAGCGTGATACGATCTTGCAGACGATTCTAGACGCGAGTCCAGATTCAATCGGTATCTTCAACGAAAACATGGTTTATCAAGCTTGTAATAAACCATTCGTTAATGCACTCGGGATTCCTGATGTGAGCGACCTTATTGGTAAGCGCCTACAAGACGTTATTCCTGAAGATATCTACATCCGCTTAGAAGCCAGTGATTTGCAAGCTTTGAAGCAAACTCAGCCTATACGCTACATCGATAAAGTGAGCAGCAGCGATGGCTACTACACATGGTTTGATGTGGTGAAGTCGCCATTCAAAGATAAAGCGTCCGGCACTAATGGTGTGCTGATCATGGCTCGTGATATCTCAGAGCGTTATCTTGCTGAGCAGAAACTCGAAGAGGCGAATCTTGAGCTAGAGAAACTGAGCTTCTCTGACAGTCTTACCAAAGTGGCCAACCGTCGTCGTTTTGATGAGCAGCTTCATACCCTTTGGTATCACCACATTCGTGAGAAGTTACCACTGACAATCATGTTATGTGATATCGATTTCTTCAAAGATTACAACGACTGTTATGGTCACCAGCAAGGTGATGAAGCCCTCGTCAAAGTGGCTGCGGTATTCCAACAAGTGGTGAGTCGCTCTTCCGATTGTGTGGCTCGATACGGCGGAGAAGAGTTTGCTTTTATCCTGCCAAATACAACCACGGAGGGGGCGCATAAAGTTGCTCAACGTATTCACGAACAAATTCACGAGCTGGCAATTGAGCATGGTTGTTCGAGTGTTTCAAATCGACTGACGGTCAGTATTGGCTTCGTTTCTTATGTCCCTCATCATGGTGATGAACCTGAAATGGGTGTCGCCATGGCCGACAGTGCTCTTTACCAAGCGAAAGCAGATGGTCGAGATCGGACCCATCTTCACCCAAGTTCTTACTAACGCTTTGTGACCGCTTGCTCTAAGTTGAGAGCAGGCGGTTTAAATCACCGTATTAAACACGCTAAACTGCAACTACATAGTATGAGGCGTTGAAGAGCCCTGAAGCATCGCTATTTCATCTGTGTGTATTTCAAACATTTAAACCGTGGAGACACCGTTTCTTTGCGGTTTTACTTTTCCAATCATCAGGGCTCGGTATCTAGCTTGTTCCATGGAGTAGTGAATGAAGCCCATGAAAAATCTCGCCCAGTATTACGTTGACCTTTTGGTTAAGCTGGGGATTGTCCGTTTTTCGATATTACTGGCGCTTGCGCTGGTCGCCTTAGCTGTCGTGGTGCAAGTGGGTATTACCCTCGCGCTCAAAGGCAATGTCGATGACATCGATATCGTTCGTTCGGTATTCTTTGGTCTTCTTATTACGCCGTGGGCGGTTTACTTCTTATCAGTGGTTGTCGATCAACTAGAAGAATCACGTCAAAGGTTGACGAAACTTGTCTCCAAACTGAAAGACATGCGTTCGCGTGACCAAGAGCTGAACTTTCAACTGCAGCAGAACATTGAAAAGCTCAACCAAGAGATTGAAGAGCGTATTAAAGCAGAAGAAGCACGCGAAGAAGCGATGCAAGACCTCGAGAATGAGGTGTTCCAACGTGAACGCACTCAGCTAGAGCTTGCCGAGCGTACCGCACTGTTACGTTCTTTTATTGATGCCTCTCCAGACTTGATTTATTACCGTAACGCTGACGGTGTTTTCTCTGGCTGTAACCGTGCAATGGAAGAGCTAACTGGTAAGAAAGAGCACCAGTTAGTCGGCTTGAGCCCGTGGGATGTCTATAGCAAAGAAGTGGCTGAACACATCGTCGATACCGACCAAAAAGTCTTTGCTGACAATCAAGCGATTACTTACGAGCAATGGCTGGAATACCCAGATGGACGTAAGCATTACTTTGAACTGCGTAAGGTGCCGTTCTACAGCAAGGATGGCCGCCACCTTGGTCTGGTTGGGTTCGGTCGTGATATCACTGAACGTAAACGCCATGAAGAGTCTCTAGAAAAAGCCAGCCGAGATAAAACCACGTTTATTTCTACAATCAGTCATGAACTTCGTACGCCATTAAATGGCATCGTTGGTCTGAGCCGTATGTTGCTTGATAGCCAGTTGACGGACGAGCAGCGCAAGCACATGCAAACCATCAACGTCAGTGCCATTACTTTGGGCAACATCTTCAACGACATCATCGACATGGACAAATTCGACCGTCGCAAATTGGAGCTGTTGCCTGCGCCGTTGAACTTTGAAGACTTCGTCGCTGAAATCGAAAGCATCTCAGCACTGATGGCAGAGCAAAAAGGCCTGCGCTTTGACCTAGAGCGTTTAAGTTCATTGCCTAAAGCGATTGAAGTCGATGCCACACGTCTGCGTCAGGTCATTTGGAACCTTGTCAGCAACGCTATGAAGTTCACCAAAGAAGGTGGTGTGGTGATGACGGTGAGCGCCGATGTTGAAGAAGATTACGCGACCATCATTATGGAAGTGGAAGACACCGGTATTGGTATTCCAGACGAAGAGCTCGATAAGATCTTTGCGATGTACTACCAAGTGAAATCAGGCAAAGACAACCTGCATGCGGTTGGTACAGGCATTGGTTTGGCGGTATCTAAGCAGTTGATCAATATGATGGATGGCGACATTACGGTAGCGAGTGAAGAAGGCTTTGGTAGTACCTTTACCGTATCGATTCATGTACCTATCGTTGAGTTAGAAGAGCCAATTATCGATGCTAAGCGCGATAAAGTGCACCTCAACATCTTTATGGTCGAAGACATCGAACTTAACGTGACTGTTGCTAAGTCCTTGCTTGAGAGCTTAGGTCATACCGTTACCGTAGCAATGACCGGTGAAGAGGCGCTAGTGAACTTTGTGCCGGATGAATATGACTTAGCACTGCTAGACATCCAATTGCCAGACATGACGGGCTTCGATGTAGCTAAGTACTACCGCGAACACTACGACAACTTACCGCCGCTGGTGGCTCTCACTGCGAATGTGATGAAAGATCGTCGCGAGTACCTAGATAACGGCATGGACGATGCCATCAGCAAGCCACTTGCAGTCCAAGCAATGCAAGCCGTGATTGATAAGTTCTTTGTTGAACGTATTGAGAGTGAGCAGGAAGTGGTTGCTGAACCTGAGGTGATCGAAGAAGTTACCCCAACGCCATCACCAGTGCTCAATACGCATTTGCTCGATTTAGATATGCTCGAATCTTACGTGGATATCGTTGGAGTGAAGCCTGTTTACGATAGCATCAAGATGTTTGAAGACATGATGCCAGATTACATTGAAGTGCTTGATTCAAATATGACGGCCAAAGACCAAGATGGCATTGTCTCTGAAGCACACAAAATCAAAGGTGCCGCAGGCTCAATAGGCCTTAAACACATTCAAAGCGTCGCACAGAAAGCGCAGTCTCCAGATATGCCCGCATGGTGGGAGAACATATCAGATTGGGTAGAAGAAATTAAAAACGAGTATCAAAACGATATACAAGTATTAAAAAGTTGGTTGGAACAGAGGAAATAACATGAAGAAATTTGCATCGGCAGCATTGGCAATTGCACTACTGGCAGGTTGTAGCTCTGCTCCTCAAGTGGATTGGCAAGAAGACAGTCAAATCACCATGAACAAGATGAATGTTGAGTTGAAAAGCAACTTATGGGTAAATCTGATGCCAACCATTGGTGAAGTTCAAGAACAGAATGTGCATGGCGCATTGTACTTGAAGGCCGATAAAGAACTTCCAGCAAACTTGACCGTTGATTCGTTGATCATTAAGCAAGGTGACTCTGAATGGGAAATCGATGGAGACTTGCTAGAGCTGCGCACGCACAGTGAGAATCAGTGGGAAGTGGCATTCGTATGGCAAATTGAAGCGGATATGGAAAAGCGCGTTGATTTAGCACTGCTGCTTGATGATGCAGGTAAGAAAGGTTGGTTGGTCGAGAAAGGCATTAAGATCGACAAAGTTTACTAACATCGCTAAACGGCAGATAGAAAAAGGGCTTGCTCATAGAGCAAGCCCTTATTGTTTATGCTGAGGCGGATTAGTCTTCTAGATCGCCACAGAAGCGGTAACCTTCACCGTGAATTGTCGCGATGATTTCAGGTGTACCTGATACAGATTCAAAGTGCTTACGAATACGACGAATCGTTACGTCTACAGTACGGTCGTGTGGCTTAAGCTCACGGCCAGTCATCTTCTTAAGAAGATCAGCACGAGTTTGAATCTTGCCTGGGTTCTCACAGAAGTGCAGTAGTGCACGGAACTCAGAGCGAGGTAGTTTGTAGCTATCACCAGCTGGGCTCACTAGAGAGCGGCTGTTGATGTCTAGAACCCAACCGTTGAATTCGTATTTTTCTACCGAGCGTTTCTCTTCTTGTACTGCGTTAGTGCTCATAGAGCGGCTTAGCAGGTTGCGAGCACGGATAGTCAATTCACGTGGGTTGAATGGTTTAGTGATGTAGTCATCAGCACCGATTTCAAGACCTAGGATCTTGTCTACTTCATTGTCACGACCAGTTAGGAACATCAGAGCGATGTTCGCCTGTTCGCGAAGTTCACGTGCTAGAAGAAGACCATTCTTGCCTGGAAGATTAATGTCCATAATTACCAAGTTGATTGAATTTTCAGACAACACTTGGTGCATCTCTTCACCGTCACTGGCTTCAAAAACAGCGTATCCCTCTGCTTCAAAAATACTCTTAAGAGTGTTACGAGTTACTTGCTCATCTTCTACGATAAGAATCTGCGGGGTTTGCATTGGCGGTACCTAAATTTGTGACAAAATTGTGCTAATAGAATAAATTCTAGGCAAAAATATAACATACAGGTAATGTGATTTTGATAATAAATCAAGTTGATCAAAAAAACACTTCTTTCAGTTATCCGCCTTCCTTGGAATTTTGCCAACTCACCAGTATCCGATGGCGACGTTTATTCTATAGGGCTTGTTTACCTTTCGATTCCCTTTATTTACGGGGCCTGAAACGTAAACACCCTAAGATATGGAGCGGATTTTATATTGTTAACAGCATGCTAACAATGCTCAAATGTTAATTCCATTCACTTTGTTGATTTACATCAATTGATGAAATGTAACTGTTATTAATCGTTTAAGAGTTATGATAGAAAAAAGTAATACGAACATAGACGCATCGTTATGGAATGCTTATTCAGAATCTTTCTTCCGTTTTCATGCCGAATGGAAGGTTACCAGCTACGCAGTGATAACTGCTTGGAACCCTTACAGTAATTTACGGTCAAAAGAAGAGAATTGCATAAGTAATCATAAGCTCGAAAAACAATTAAACCACGTTAAATACGTGCCTGTCACGGTAGGCGATCAAGCTTTTGAATGGTTTGAGGAGAGTTACGCAGCGGAGCTCACTCCAAAAGCAGCGATAGCATTGGCGAATCAGTACCAGCAAAATGCCATCTATTACGTCATTGATGACGAACTTTACCTGATTGCTTGTGCTAACCCAGAGGTGATGCACAAGCTAGGAGCGATAACACTGCGGCTCGTATAAGAAGGATATTACTCACTTGAGCAACAGCTTGAGTGGGACAATTCACGGAGGAACTATGAGAGACATAACACCAGACATTTGTGACCAGTTTGAAGACCAAGTCACCTTGTTAAATTTACCGTTGCAGAACTTCGGTCAACGTACCGCTTTCCATGGCGAAATTGTTACTGTGCGCTGCTACCACGATAATTCAAAAGTGCGCGAAGTTCTCAGCGAAGACGGCACCGGAAAAGTGTTGATAGTGGATGGCCACGGCTCTTGCCAAAAAGCGCTGCTTGGCGACCAACTAGCAATTCTAGGGATTGAAAATGGCTGGGAAGGCATCATTGTTTACGGCGCAATTCGTGATGTGGCGCAGATGTCACAAATGGATATTGGTGTTCAAGCGTTAGGGACTTGTCCGTTTAAAACGGAGAAACGCGATGTGGGTGAAGTCAATGTCACCCTTACAATGCAGAACCAGATCGTCCAGCCTAAGCATTACGTGTATGCGGATTGGAATGGGGTGTTGATCTCGAAAGAGGCGTTGGATTTCTAGAAGCGGAAGCCTAATCCAACTTCGAAGCCTTGTTGCCAATCTTGATAGTCGAGTGTGGCGTGAAGATCTAAATTTTCAGTGATTTTTACGCGGCTAGAGACTTCTGCAGCAAGGCTGCTTTCTTCTTCTCGGATGCCTTCTGTTGTTTCGCCTTTATAAGAACGAACCGTACTCTTCACCGTTACACGATCATTAAAGTGGTAGCTGATACCACTAAGAAGGCCACTTTGGTTTTGAGTGGGTGAGTTATTCACGCGAGCACCAACATAAAGATCAACGGAATCAAACAGCTCGTATGCGTAGCCGCCATCGATATTCCAAACATCAAAACTGTCGGCTTGGTAGTTTTCACTAGAGATGAAAAGTTTGTGTGGGGACGAAGATGTTTTGCCCGGAAGAGGTGGAAGATCAGTCGCTAGACAAACGCTAGGCACGGCGAACAGTAACAGAAAAATCCATTTTTTCATGTTGACCACTCCTTGTGTCTAACTTTGTTATTAGTATGTGCTAAAAGCTTCTCACTATTAAAGCACAGAATATGAAAGCTAGCTCACTTATTTTCCTTTTAATTCGATCCTAGGAACATTGATCACAGTTAAGTGTTTGTTAATTAGCAT
The DNA here is from genome assembly GCF_051122595.1 of Vibrio sp. K4. Taxonomy (NCBI): domain Bacteria; kingdom Pseudomonadati; phylum Pseudomonadota; class Gammaproteobacteria; order Vibrionales; family Vibrionaceae; genus Vibrio; species Vibrio sp. K4. The sequence goes on along the minus strand of NZ_CP178577.1, from coordinate 2,853,548 downwards.
CAGTAAAGATCGACACTTTGATCTTACGCGCAGCGCTCAAGATCAGATGTAAGATGGTTAGAAGACTCGGTTTTAAGTTAGATGAGTTGGTTGTAGAAAAAGTCATCTTAAGTGTCATCTTGGTAAATCATTGTAATTACATTGAAATATCAATGACATTGCGTAGCATAAATCTCTACAAGGCCGGAAAATAAACAATTTTTTGTTGACTCTGTTTACGAAACTCGGTAAACGTAGAGTTAAGCAAACACATAATTATCGTTGAATATTTATTTATGACATCTCACAGCCAACTAGTAATGACCACAACCATTATTATTACCGACACGACCAATGTTGGGGCAGGCTGCTGAGCGAAAGAAATTCACAAAAAAGGCCTGTATCCAACAAGATACAGGCCTTTTTTTATGCTTTTTTATACAGAATTTAGACAGTTCTAAGAAGATACATCGGAGGAAGGGATGCGAGTATTAAAGTTTGGCGGTTCATCATTAGCAGATGCAGATCGCTTTTTGAGAGCGGCGGATATCATCGCCAATAATGCGCAACAAGAAGAAGTCGCAGTCGTACTTTCTGCACCAGGTAAAACGACCAATAAGCTGGTTGCGGTGATTGAAGGTGCACTCCGTAATGGTGAAGCTGAGCTGCAAATCAATGAGCTAGAAGCTTCTTTTAAAGCTCTGTTTGGTGATATTCAAGCAGTGTTGCCGAACATTGATGGCGCAGCGTTTGACAACCAAGTTAAAACGTCGCTTTCTCAACTACGCCAGTTCGTTCATGGCATCAACCTTCTTGGCATGTGCCCAAATAACGTCAATGCACGCATCATCAGCAAAGGCGAACGCGTTTCGATTCAATTGATGAAGGCAGTGCTTGAAGCGAAAGGCCAACCTGCGCATCTTATCGATCCAGTTGAATACCTCTACGCTAAAGGCGATCACCTAGAAGCCATGGTTGATGTTGAAGTTTCTACTCAGAACTTCCGCCAGAATCCTCTTCCTCAAGGTCATGTGAACATCATGCCTGGTTTTACTGCCGGTAACGAGAAAGGTGAACTAGTTACACTAGGTCGTAATGGTTCAGACTACTCAGCGGCGGTTCTTGCGGCGTGTCTGCGCGCAGATTGCTGTGAGATCTGGACAGACGTTGATGGTGTGTACAACTGTGACCCTCGCTTAGTAGAAGACGCACGCCTGCTTAAATCTCTTAGCTATCAAGAAGCGATGGAGCTTTCTTACTTCGGTGCTTCCGTTCTGCACCCGAAAACCATCGCCCCAATCGCACAATTCCATATCCCATGCCTGATCAAAAACAGCTTTAACCCACAAGGCGCGGGTACGCTGATTGGTCAAGACACAGGCGAAGATAACCTAGCCATCAAAGGCATCACGACACTAAACGATCTGACAATGGTTAACGTGTCTGGCCCGGGTATGAAGGGTATGGTTGGCATGGCAAGCCGAGTATTCGGTGCAATGTCATCGGCGGGCGTGTCTATTGTGCTTATCACTCAATCTTCTTCTGAATACAGCATCAGTTTCTGTATCGAAGCTCAAGACAAGGCAAAAGCGCAGCAAGTGTTAGCGGATGCATTTGAGTTGGAATTGAAAGATGGCCTTCTTGAACCCGTCGATTTTATTGATGACGTTTCTATCGTGACGCTAGTGGGTGATGGTATGCGTACCTCTCGTGGCGTTGCATCTCGCTTCTTCTCATCTCTTGCAGAAGTGAACGTAAACATTGTGGCAATTGCACAGGGCTCATCTGAGCGTGCTATCTCAGCTGTGATTCCTGAAGACAAAATCTCTGAAGCAATCAAAGCGTGTCACGAGAACCTATTCAACTCTAAGCACTTCCTAGATGTCTTCGTGGTTGGTATTGGCGGCGTTGGTGGTGAGCTGGTGGATCAGATCGAGCGTCAACAGGCGAAGCTTGCAGAGAAAGGCATCGTGATTCGCGTGTGTGGCTTGGCAAACAGCAAAGGTCTTCTGCTTGATAGTGAAGGTCTGCCGCTAGAGCATTGGCGTGACCGTATGTCGGCTTCAACTGAAGAATTCAGCCTAGCGCGCCTAATTTCACTGGTGCAACGTAATCACATCATTAACCCAGTATTAGTTGACTGTACTTCAAGTGAAAGCATTGCAAATCAATACGCTGACTTCTTAGCAGCAGGCTTCCACGTCGTAACGCCAAACAAAAAAGCAAACACAGCAAGCATGGCTTACTACCATCAACTTCGCGATGTAGCGCGCAGCTCTCGTCGTAAATTGATGTACGAAACAACCGTAGGCGCAGGTCTACCAGTTATCGAAAACCTACAAAACCTAATTTCAGCGGGTGATGAATTAGAGCGCTTCAGCGGCATTCTTTCTGGTTCTCTGTCATACATCTTCGGTAAGTTAGATGAAGGTATGAGCCTGAGTGAAGCGACAAACATCGCGAAACAAAATGGCTTTACGGAACCAGATCCGCGTGACGATCTATCGGGTATGGATGTGGCACGTAAGCTTCTGATCCTTGCTCGTGAAGCTGGCATGTCTCTAGAACTAGAAGACGTTGTGGTTGATCAAGCTCTGCCACCAGGCTTTGATGATTCAGGCAGCGTTGATGAGTTTATGGAACGCCTGCCAGAAGCGGATGCGTACTTTAAAGAGCTGTCGGCAAAAGCCGCAGAAGAAGGCAAAGTACTGCGCTACGTCGGTGAAATTGTCGATGGTAAATGCACGGTAAGCATTGCTGCAGTCGATGAAAACGACCCGATGTTTAAGATTAAAGACGGTGAAAACGCACTGGCATTCTACAGCCGCTACTACCAACCAATTCCACTGGTATTGCGTGGTTACGGTGCGGGTACTGAGGTTACGGCTGCTGGCGTATTCTCGGACGTGATGCGTACTTTAGGTTGGAAGCTAGGGGTATAACAACAATGAGTTCAAGTGATATGGATGTAGTGGTTTATGCTCCTGCGTCAATTGGTAATGTAAGCGTTGGTTTCGACGTTCTGGGGGCGGCGGTGTCCCCAGTTGATGGCACACTATTGGGCGACCGAGTATTGGTTAAGTCCGGAGTTGAGCCGTTCAGTCTAAAGACGGCTGGTGACTTTGTTGAGAAGCTGCCAACCGAGCCGAAAGAGAACATCGTTTACGATTGTTGGGTGGTGTTTGCTCGCGAGCTAGACAAGAAAGGCGTTGAGCTAAAACCACTTGAAATGACGCTAGAAAAGAACATGCCAATTGGCTCTGGTTTAGGCTCAAGTGCATGTTCTATCGTTGCTGCATTAGATGCATTGAACCGATTCCATGGACAGCCACTTAACGAGACAGAGTTACTGGCACTGATGGGAGAAATGGAAGGCAAGATTTCTGGTGGTATTCACTACGATAACGTCGCGCCGTGTTACCTTGGCGGTGTGCAATTGATGCTGGAAGAGTTGGGTATCATCAGTCAAGAAGTGCCTTGCTTTGATGATTGGTACTGGGTGATGGCGTACCCGGGTATCAAAGTATCCACAGCAGAAGCGCGTGAGATCCTACCATCTCAATACCGCCGACAAGATATCATTGCTCATGGTCGTCACCTTGCAGGCTTCATTCATGCGTGTCATTCTGGTCAGCCAGAACTTGCTGCAAAAATGATCAAAGACGTGATCGCAGAACCGTATCGTGAGAAACTGCTTCCGGGTTTTGCGAATGCACGTCAATACGCAGCGTCTGCGGGGGCATTGGCTACCGGTATTTCTGGCAGTGGGCCGACACTGTTCAGTATTTGCAAAGAGAAAGATGTCGCTGAGCGAGTTGCTCGCTGGCTAGAACAGAACTACGTACAAAACGAAGAAGGATTCGTCCACGTTTGTCGTCTAGATAAGCAGGGTTCGAAAGTAACAGGAAGTGAGCTATGAAGCTTTACAATATAAAAGAAAATGATGAACAAGTTTCCTTTGGCCAAGCCGTTCGCCAAGGGTTAGGTCGTAACCAAGGTCTATTTTTCCCATCGGAACTACCAAAATTTGAAGACGTTGATGCGCTACTGGCAGAAGACTTTGTCTCTCGTAGCACGAAAATCCTATCTGCACTGATTGGTGATGAGCTGGCGGAAGAGCAAGTTAACGCATTGGTTGACGCTGCATTCCAATTCCCTGCGCCAATTAATCAAGTGAAAGACGGTGTTTACGCTCTGGAACTGTTCCATGGTCCAACGCTTGCATTTAAAGACTTTGGTGGTCGCTTTATGGCGCAATCTCTTGCAGCCGTTTCGGACGGCGGCAAGATCACCATTCTGACTGCAACTTCTGGCGATACTGGCGCAGCCGTTGCGCATGCTTTCTACGGTATGGAAGACATCAACGTTGTGATTCTTTACCCGAAAGGCAAGATCAGCCCACTGCAAGAAAAGCTATTCTGTACGCTTGGTAAAAACATTCACACTGTCGCGATCGATGGTGACTTCGATGCGTGTCAGGCTCTGGTTAAGCAAGCTTTTGATGATTCGGCATTGCGTGAAGAGATCGGTCTGAACTCAGCAAACTCAATCAACATCAGCCGCTTGATGGCACAAATCTGTTACTACTTTGAAGCTGCCGCGCAAATGAGTAAGCAAGAGCGTGAAAACCTAGTCGTGTCTGTACCAAGTGGTAACTTTGGTAACCTAACTGCTGGTCTACTGGCAAAAGCACTGGGTCTGCCTATCAAACGTTTTATCGCTGCAACTAATGCTAATGACACGGTACCGCGTTACCTACAAACGGGTAAGTGGGAGCCAAAACCAACGGTTGCAACGACATCGAACGCGATGGACGTGAGCCAACCAAACAACTGGCCTCGTATTGAAGAGCTGTGCCGCGTGAAAGAGTGGGGCTTGGAGACGCTAGGTAAAGGTGCAGTATCTGATGAGCAAAGCGCACAGTCAGTAAAAGATCTATACGCCATGGGTTACCTGTGTGAACCGCACGGTGCGATTGCTTACCGCGTTCTTGAAGAACAACTGCAAGACGGTGAGACAGGTCTTTTCCTATGTACTGCTCACCCTGCGAAGTTCAAAGAAGTGGTGGATGATATTCTAGAATCAGATATCGACCTTCCTGCACCACTAGCGAAGCATGCTGCGATGGAGCTGCTATCGGAAGATCTCGACGCAGACTTTGATGCACTGAAGCAAGTACTGCGCCGCGTGCAGTAAGCTTCAAAAGCACAGTAAGTAGCAAAAACACAAATAACGAGAGGTGAATGAGCAATCATTCACCTTTTTTATTGCCGGTAAGTTTTAACTCTCTTTATGATTGAGAAACGAACTTAACTAAATGAGATGGAAAGAGAAGCATGCATTTTTTGATTTTTCTTGGCTCAGTGAGAGACAGCACGCCACCACGACCAGCCCGTTTAGGAATGCGAGTCAGTAGAGCGTGTGAAAAACTCATCGTGAGTCAGCATTCGCAACATACTGTCGAAATCATTGACCCATTGGACTATGACTTTGGCGATGTGTTCAAGCCCGAGTTTGCTTATCACCGCTCTAAAGTGCCGGAGCACCTAAGTGAGCTGGCAGACAAAATCAAACATGCCGATGGTTATGTGATGGTTAGTCCGGAATACAACCATTCGATGAGTCCTGCCTTGGCAAACATGCTTAACCATTTTGGCAGTTCGCTGTTTTCCTATAAGCCAAGTGCTATCGTGACCTACTCTGCAGGGCAATGGGGTGGCGCTCGTGCTGCAGTGTCGATGCGTACTTTCTTATCCGAGTTGGGGTGCTTGCCAGTGTCGGCAATGATCCACATTCCGAAAGCACAAGAGGTGTTTGATGAACAGGGCGTGGCTGCGGATGAGTCGGATCAGGCGCAGTGGGACAGCTATATGAATCGCACTATGCATCAATTGATTTGGTGGGCAGAAGGGGCGTCACTGCAAAGAGATAGGCTTGATCCAACCGCCTTAGCACAAGCGTTTCAGAAAGATCCTTCGCAAAGAAATGCACCTTAGAGGCGAGTTGCTTTCTACTGTCGGAAGGGTTTCGAAGGATCCAGAAACAAAAAAAGCTTGGTCATTGCTGACCAAGCTTTTTAAATTCTAGCAAGCTAGTTTACTGAGAGATTATAGAGACTCAGTAAAAGTACGAGCGATTACGTCACGTTGCTGTTCTGGAGTTAGCGAGTTGAAACGTACTGCGTAACCAGAAACACGGATAGTTAGCTGTGGGTAGTTCTCTGGGTGTGCAACTGCGTCTTCTAGAGTTTCACGCTTAAGAACGTTCACGTTTAGGTGTAATGTTGGAGAAAAAATATGACGTGTAATGTTTGGAGAAGAGAGTTATTTTTTATGACTTATTCTAAGGTAATGAGATTAGAGTCATATTAATCAAAATTAGCTGCCTTTACCCCCTTGATCTTTATACATTCGCTCTCATATCAAAGAGAGAATTCTTAAAAGGATAGGATATGCACGACTACGCTGTTTTTGGTCATAACCGTGCAACCATTGGTAGATGGTTGGGGGTAAGTTCAATTGTTTTAACGGGGGCAATTTCTAGCCTGATTAGCTATATACATCAATTGACAGGCTTTCAAGCTGTTACGAGCGTAGCTATAACAACTGGTCTTATTTACTTCGCTTTGCATTGGTTGTTCAACAAATTTGCTTGGAAAATACCACTGTTTCAAATACCTGATTTGAATGGTGTATGGAAAGTTAAAGGGACGACCTTAGATGAAGACGGAAATGCTAAATATGAATGGAACGCTGAAATTGATATAGAGCAAACTTGGGAAAAAATGGTTGTTTGCTTGAAAACCAGTCAAAGTGCAAGTGAGAGCTATACCGCTACTCTAGCAAAAGCTAATGGCACTCGTGGTGGTTGGCTGTTGAGCTATAGCTATAACAACAATCCAAATGTAGATCAGTATCATGAACTGAATTCTCATAAAGGATATTGCGAGATTTTGCTAGATAAAGAGTTAAAAATTGGATCTGCTGCATATTTCAACAGTAATGGCAGAAGAACGTTTGGTAAAATGGCGTTGAGTAAAGATTAATATGATCAATTTTGACAATAGACTTAAAAGTTTAAAGGATCGAAGACAGGGTACAAGAGAGCGTGTACTACTTGAGAATAGCCTTTCTCAATATGATTCCCGAGATTTACGCACTCAAGAGAGTTATGAAAGATTATCTGAAAGTGCTGCGATTAAATATGCGGTTGGTGCAATGGCTGCTGTTGATAGTGATTCAACTCGCATTTCAATACAAGAGGGAGAGCGAGTTGCTGATACATTGATATCGATGCTTGGTAATGCTGGCATCCGAGCGACGAAAGAAATCCAAGGTTCGGTTGCCCTAGATATACATATTCAGGGGCATTCTGATGTAGATATGCTGATCTTGAAAGAAGATATTGTTTTGGTTCAAACTCCAAAATTAGATGGTTCTTCATGTGTAGCCTCTGACCAACGACCAATGAAAGATATCATTAGAGAGTTAAGGTTAACATCTGAACAGAAATTAACCTCGCGATATTATGAGGCGACAGTTGATTGCTCGGGGAATAAGTCCATTGCTTTGAGTGGTGGAAGCCTCAAAAGAAAAGTCGATATAGTTCCTGCATGTTGGTATCACACTCATGACTATCAACGCAGTGGTTTGAAGCATGATAAAGAGGTACAAATTTATCATAAAGCTAATCATGATTTAGTTGGCAATAAGCCATTTATGCATATCAAGAAAGTGAATGATAAGGACTCTATTTACTCGGGCAACTTAAAGAAAGTTACAAGACTAATGAAGAACTTAGTTGCTGATATGCCTGATTATAAAAAAGGGAAAGCGAAGAAATTGTCAAGCTATGACCTTACAGCGCTAGCATATGACATGGACGATCAATTAAGTTGCCCATCCTATATGTCATTAGCATTAGTCGAAAGGCTTAGAGCGCACTTATCATTGCTCGTTTCATCAGAAACGCTTCGAGATCTGATTTTGGTGCCTGATGGCAGTAGAAAAGTATTCAACGAGGAAAGCAAGCTAGAAGCACTGCAAATTATATCAAATGAAGTTGACGATTTAGCCAAAGCAATTTACAAGAGCATAGCTCCGTTATCACATATGGTATATGACTCATCCGCACTGAATCATAGGCACGTTTACATATAATCGTTTTCGTCGCGGTGATGAGGTGAGGTGCGTGTATCTGCGTCATGCTTGATGATAAGCCTCCAAGGTAAATCTGCTCACAGCCATAAAAAATAGCCCGCCTTGGCGAACCATAGCGGGCTAAAAATACACGGTAGGCAGTAACAGGCGCATTCAAGCCGAATACACACCATCAGTATGCAATGTTTTTTGATTTGCTCGTTAAGCATATGCTACATCTTTTTTGACCGTCTAAAACTAACGTATCGGTAGGCATTTTACAGTGAGAGCAAACATTAGGGTTGTCTTTTCTCTTGGTTAATGTCAACTGAGACTTGAGTTCCCCTTCCATCATCTCTACATCTTTGTAATATGCTTTTAAGTAGTAATCGTGAAAAGTTAGCTTTGAAAAAGGCACAAGCTCGTTTTTCCATTCGTAGTTTAGTTCACCTGCTTCGATATATGGCTCTCGCCAATGAACATCGATCCACAACTCTCCAGATTCTAAAGTTTTTTCTTTTGCTTCTCGGCTTAACACAAAAACATTGACTCGATTTCTGTATGCAATATCCAAATCGGTGAAACGCTTACCATCGAAATCAAGTAAAATCCAAATAACGAAAGTGTTATTACGTTGATAAAAGAGTTCACGCGCAGCTATAACGCTTATAAAAGTGGTACTCATTTGCAATTCAAAAACAACTCGCTTCGTTTGCCCCATATCGTCATAAAGTGCTGATACATCGGGTATACGCCACTCTTTACACATTATCTGGTTAGGATCGTCAGATGAATCTCGAAAAGTAGCTTCCACTTCACATTGTGAAAATCTCGATAATCTATCTTTCTTGATAGCCTGATAGATGAAATCCTTTGACTCTCTATGAGCTTTACCCTCTTTTTGACCATTAAACTTCATGGCTAAAATTTGCTCTTTTTTAAGAGTCGAATCTTTCTCTTGCAGGGGGCATTCGGCATTGATGCGCTTGTGTTTATAGTGATCAATTGTCCGAGGTTGATTCGAACGCAACACTACAGGTTGATAGCAAACAGAGCACAGGTAAGTCCTCAGTCCATCTTCAATAAGGCTTCTTTTTCTGAAAAACTCACCTTGTTCAATTCCATCAAGCTGATCTGAAACCAAAATAATATCGTGAGTTTGAGGATCATAAATGTGTGTGATGAGGCGTTTCTTAAAATTTGCATTCATTACACGTTTCCATTTTTTGCAAGAATTTTAAGTTGTTGATTTTCCTTGAACATTCTAAATTTTTCTTTTTTGTAGAACTCAACACCTTTCTTTTCTTCCTCTAGTTCTTTCCGCTTTCTTTCAAGCTCTTCTTCCAATGAGGTAAGTTTGTTCTGAGCTAATCTAGCTTTGTTCTCATAGTCAACATATGACTCAGAGATTTGTACTATTTTGCTGAGTTCGTCCTCTATGTTGCCAAAAGTGCAATCGAATCTTGCCAGGATGCTTTTTAACCATTTGGCATTTTGGATTTCGTCTTGAATTGATACTTGTTGTTGCTTCAATCTGTTAATTTGGGTTGTTAGCCTGTTTTTTTCTTGTTTTTGTTGTTCTAAGTGCTGTTTGCCTAATGCATAGGAGCTGCGCAGTTCATTTAATTGGAAGTTTAAACTTGCCGTGGTGGAGCCACTCAATAGTTCACTTCGTTGCTGTTTAAGTTTGGATATCTCTGCTAAAAGATTACGCTCTTCACCTTTTAGTGACTCAATATTCCGATTTAAATCATACTTATGCTTCTGGCTTTGAAAGCGATGTAAGTTATCTTGAGCGGTGATAGTATCTCTACCAATTTGTTCTAGAGTGCTATTCGAGATGTTAATTCGTTCTTCAACCTTACTTAGCTCATCCAAGGCTATTTGTCGTTCGTTTTGAATAGAAGCAGCTTCTATGGATGCAATATTTCTTGTTAAAGGGTAAAGCGGGTTGAATGCAAGCCATTTACAGAGTTTGTGAAACTGGCTGTTTAACACGGAGTCTCTTAGATAAGAAGTGAAATCACTTGATGGTACGGTTAAACCACTGAGGTTTACTTCAATGACACTTTCAAAACGTTGTCTAAGCTCTAAAATTTGCTGCTTATCTGTTTCAGAATCTTCTAAGGCAATGGTTAGGTAAATGGTTTGGTTATCGGTTAGTGTTAGCTCGATAAGAGGGCGCGTGTTGTTATCTACTAACAAGGAGCAGTGAACTATTTCGACACCAATGCTATTCGTGCAAGAGTAATCAATAGGTAGTGCTAATCTTTTTTGCTCGGAGATCAGGTTACTTAAACGCTCGCATACTTCAGATAAGACTAAGTAATCACACTGATTATCTGAATGTTGGAATAGCTGGAAGGTTTCCTTACGACTAACAGTGTTGCCACATACACGGCAATTGGCTGATAAAATGAGGCTATGTTTAGCGTCAACTAAAGTACCGTTGTCATTGAGACAAAACCTGATTCCCATTCTTTGAGTGCTGCACAGCATTCCCTATCCCCACTGAGCTAAAAAGAAGTCAATTCAACGTAACCAATAATACTAAACTTATGATATTGAATGAATATTGAAGTGCTGATTATGCAAAGATAATCGATATCAACCGCAGTAGGTGATCACAACTCTTCTCGGTCAATAAGATGCAGGTTCCTACCAATCCTTATGAGATCTTCATAGCACCAAAGTTTTTTCGCCAATCTTAATGGATACCCCGTATCCAGCGTGTTTTCGAGAATAAGCTCTTCGGAGTGTTCTACATGGATAAATTCAATGACACCGAACTCAGTTGAATATTCACCTGGTTCACCCGTTGTAGCGACGATTAGGCGCATCGGAATTTGTGAAATTACCCCCCATCTAGAGAGAGCGTCTTCAAACGAGATATAGACCTGATGATTTTTACGCAGTTCGATAGCTAGAACCTCGATGAAGTCAGCATTAATCTGCTTTGCCTTGTAAACAAATACTTCGTTTGAGATATTCGAAAGATACGGGCTGCGTGAGAGGATTAGACTGATATCTTCAGAAAGGTAGAGTTCGCAGATTTCACTTTTGCTGTAAATGAGTCGCTTCTCACGGCGGTACTTCATTTCCAAAATCATTTTCATGTAAAGTCCTCATTCACAACGTCATCCTTAATTCATTTTGGCACAGACTTTGATGTTATACGCCTGAAAATTCTTCTATATTATGACCAAATACTAGTATTGGTCACATAACGTACTGTTTAAATTGTGCTAAATTGTAATGTATGGATAGTTTTATGACTTTGGTGTGAGAGATGTCGGTAGAAGAGTCTTTGGATTTGAGTGCAGTTGATGAGACTGAGTATGAGGTTAATCAAATCAAGCTAAAGTGCGATTTGTATCCTGAGCTAAGGGTAAGGATTAATGATAGCGGAGAGATTGAGCCTTATGCAGTTGCTCGCTCTGAGAAGAAACTAGTTGTTCTTCCTCAGTTAGTCGATGTTCATGGTAATTTAATTTATCCCCAAAACCTGTATTTAACTAGCTGCGCTAGAAGAAGCAAATCAATAGATACTTCAGTACAAGCCCTCCTGATGTTTACTCGTTGGCTACGGGCTAACAACAAATCATATCGTGATGTATTTGCCGACCCTAAGGATGGAGTGCCTTGGCAGTTCGCCAAGTTCCTAAAACGAAGTATTCGTACTGACATATATGATGACAGAACGAAGACGATTGAGCTTTCCACTGCCAAAACTTACATAAGAAAAATCATCGATTTTTATAAATGGTTAAATCGAGAAGGTATTTTTACATGGTCTGACAATAAGCGCCCATTCCATTTTTCTTACAAACGTATACCACGAACAAAATCACGAGATGATATTGATATGTTGAGTCATACGAAGAAGAACATAGAAATAATCGTGCAAAGTGCTGATGTAATGAATATTTTCCCATCATCTGCCAAATTAAATCCACATCAAAAACTGAAGCCTTTAACAGAGAATCATTTGAAAATATTGGAGTCGTATATTCAAAGTGATGGTTTTTCTTGGCGAGACAAGCTGATGTTTGAACTCTCCTACAAAGGTGGGCTTCGGGTTGAGGAAGTGGCAAGTCTCAATGAAAGCGCAATCTATCAACCTAAGTTGGGAGAGAAGGAATGCAATCTTTCATTGCTAGTCGCAAAAGGTGTTGATGTTAAAGGGGATAAGTCACGAGTCACAAAGATACCTGCATCATTAATGAGCGAGTTGTTTGACTATAAAATCTCTTGTGATCGCTTGGCGATAATTAAAAAAGTGCAAGAGTCCTTATTGGAAGATGAGGGGGAGCCACGTTTATTTTTAAGTACACGGACGCAATCAGGTCAAATCTGCACGAACACAATACAAAGCTCCTGGTCAGTTCTAAGAAAAAAAATAAGACTGAAACATGGTGACTGGTACTACAAGTATCATGATCTCCGTTCGACCTTTGCAACCGATTGGTTGCTAAATAAGGCTCGAAATAGTGGTTTACCATTTGACTTTTATTTTAGTGAATTGCAGACCTTGCTTGGTCATTCTGAGTCCACTGATACCATGATTTATATTGATTTAGCTAAAGATGCTGAGATGAGAAAAGAAGCTGCTGAACGTCGAAACTCTGAAGCTCAAGGAAACTGATAATGGCGCGAAGTAAAGTTGGGAACTTAATTGAACGTGATCTTGCCACGACACCATCGGTGAAAGGCAAGACAAAAAACATTATCCACTACGTACAACAGCATGAGAGTAAGAAAATATCGCTAAAGCCTTTGGACCATTATCATTGTAATGAAGCTAACCCGTTGGTTACTTGCCTTGATAGGCGCGTAATCACCGATAAGCTAAAAGATGTAATCCGAGATGACTTTGAGATGGATAGAATCAGCAACGGACGACAGTTGTTTTTTCTTCTACGATCTTATCTCTCTAATGCTGATCGACTTGATTTACCTCCATTTTCAGAAGAAGCGTGGAAAGCATATTTTGGTGCCAATGGCTATTTGTGGAAGTTAGTTGATTACGGTAAGCGCCTATATACGCACACTTTTATGTATGACCATAATCAACCTATAGGTATTGCAGAAAAGACCGCCGCAGGGAAAAAGCGTCTTTTGATACGAATGTTTTCGAGAATAAACCTACCTGTATTTGATTGGGATATGGGTTTAAAAGAATTCTCAGTTTCAGGAGCAGTAAAGAGACTTAAGGAGCCTTATTCATCTAACGAACAAGAAGTAGCTCTAAAGCGATTGCATGATAAATTTTTCTTGTTAGCTCCGTTGCTTATCGCCGAACGTAATCTGGCTTCAGGTGGTAGACGTTCAACCATATTTGAAAAAGCAAGTGCCCTATTGCTTGCTAATAAGAAGCAAATGGATGTTGAGCTAGGCTTTCTTGAGGAAATGGAATTTCATCAAGTATTCAATTTCACCATGACCATAGCCTACCATCTTTTCTGTCATTATACGGCTTTTAACGATTCTGTTGTTACGTCAGTAAGGCGACCAATTGAGTTTGTCACTGAAAAGCGAGAGGGGAAAGTCTCTCAATATGCTCAGATAAAAGGTTACAAGAGTCGAGCCTACAAAGAAGTGTATGCTCTTGTCATAGGGGATGCTTCCAATCTTGAAGAAGTTTCTGCTCGTGTAGATAAGCGAACAGGTGCTTCATTTTTGAATATGTTACTTGAGTTGTCGCAAGCGTATAACGCAGAGCAACATGGTTTACTGCTATTCGAAATGGCTCGTGATGGTTCTCTGAGTGGGTTAAAGACAGATCTTGAATTGGATTTTATCTCAAGAAAGTTAGAGCTGTTTGCCGATAAGCGTCTCGGATTGGCTGAACGGCTTTCAGAGAGCATTCAAAGCCTATTTTATGCTCATTATGTCGAGTCAGTAAAGACGATCATTGACGAGCAAGGTATCAGACGAGTATCCAAAGAACGAAAATACTATCGGTTTAACTCGAATCAGTTTTCTCAATTAATACCGAACCTTTCGCTCGCATTTTTTCAATGCTTTAGTCCTCAAACATTAAGATATGCGCAACTGCCTTTGTATTATTCAGATGTGGATGATAAAGGGAAAGTCACAGTGACATGCGTATCGAAGTTCGTGGATAGTGCAGGAGAAAATAATAACGGCATTATTACATTTTATGCCGATGAAAGATTTGTACCAGTGATGAAGAAACTTGAGGAATGGGCAAGTAGACGTAATCCAGTTTACAGGAAGCGAGCCAAAGGTAATCAATATACGTCAGGTAGTGAAGAACCAGAATTCAATTATGAATTAACAACACGCACACCATACCTCTTTCCTCAAGGACGCATCGGGGAAACGAGACCTTATAATGAATACCCTGTTACTGCTACGATGTTGAGAGAATTGGGGATAACACCTAGCCATTTTTTTAACACATTGAATTCTAGCCGATTTAGGTTAACTGTTGCAGATAATGAATATCGATATGGTTCAGTTGTTTCAGCGATGGCAACCCTTCAAAATTCAAAGAGGGTATTTGAAAAGCATTATGCTAATGGGCATAAAGGGCAAAATAACGAAATTATTGCTCAAGCTCTTGATGTTATAGAGCAAATTATCAAAGGCGTTGAACTAGAAGAAGCGAAAGAAAAGGTTCGAGATAACTGGAAGATCGAAGTATTAGCCTTTGATGAGTACAAGCGCAGAGGTAAGCCTACTAACCCAAATGGAACGTGCTGTGATGGTATCCCACAGTTTGAGGGTAAAGAGGATGTTTTAGCTCAATCAAAAGCTACGGATCTTGGTGTTACTAATCAATTAGATAAGACACATTGTTATCAATATGATAAGTGTCATGAATGCATGAACGCCAAGTTGGTTGATGATCCTAAGCAGGTCTACAAGTTATTGTCGTTTATCGAATCATTAATCGATGCCGCAGACCGTTACCCTGAGAATGAAGAGTTGGAAAGGCGTATCGCATCATTTGAAGAACTAGTGTCAATGAACATTTCAGAGAGCGTTTTAGAGCAAGCAGAAGAGATGCTAGAGGAAAACGGACGCTATTTCATGTTTGAATAGGTATCAGGACAGAACCATGAAAAATATCAAATTAGCAAATGGTGCAGTTATTAGCTCAGAAGAATTCCTAGAGGATATCAATGCAATTGATCATATCCAGGATGTTTTATTGCCTGCAATTGAGCTAGGTGATTGGGAACATTTGGAAAGCCTTGCGGTAGTAAATGATACTGAGCACCCAATATTGTTTTCAGATAACACTTGGGATTTGAGTCGATTAGGTCAAGGGTATCAATCGAATAGGTTGCTATTTAACCACTCCACAAAAAAATCCTTTGATGGATACATATTACCTCGAAATATCCGCAATGAAATTAAGTGCTTTGCTGCTGTTGAATTATTTACCGACTACGGCAGGTACACTTATTTATCAATAGTCGATACGGTTAGCAAGTTAACTCTTATTGCTAAACACGCTACAGATATTGGGATCAACAGCTTTTCTGAGATCGATGAAGATGTCATTTATCAGTTAAAAGATAATGGCTTGGTTATTGATGATAAAGGGAACAAAACTCTTTCTGCCATCAATAGACGGCTTTGTTGCGTAATTCGATGGAACTAAATCAAGAAACTACGATCTGAGCGGCTACGCCCATCAATCGTCGTAGCCTCATGCCTAAACCTCGTTACAAAACAACTAACTGGAAGCAGTACAATAAATCCTTAATCAACCGTGGTTCTCTGACCTTTTGGATTGATGAGGAAGCGATAGCTGAGTGGAAGCAAAACAAACAAGGCAAGCGTGGTAGACCTCGCCGATTCAGCGACTTAGCCATTACTACCGCACTGATGGTGAAACGCGTTTTCTCTATGCCCTTGAGAGCGCTGCAAGGTTTTCTAGACTCCGTATTTAAGCTGGCTAACATCCCGCTTGTTTGCCCGCACTACACCTGTATAAGCCGCCGAGCTAAGGAAGTTGAAGTTTCATTTAAAACCAAAACCAGAGGAGCAATACAACATCTGGCCATTGATGCCACTGGCCTCAAGGTTTATGGCGAAGGTGAATGGAAGGTCAAGAAGCATGGAACTGATGGGAAGCGAAGAGTCTGGCGTAAGCTGCATATCGCGGTAGATACAAGCACCCACGAAATAGTCGCAGCAGAGCTGAGCTTATCTAACGTAACTGATGCCGAAGTGCTCCCCAACTTACTCAAGCAAACACGTCGTAAAATCATTGAGATATCAGGCGATGGCGCTTATGACACAAGGAATTGCCATGATGCCATACGGATCAAGCGAGCTGTTCCGCTCATCCCGCCAAGAGAAGGAGCAGCCTTCTGGGAACAAGGGCATCCTCGTAACTTAGCGGTAGGTTGCCAGAAGCTCTACGGCTCCAACAAGAAGTGGAAAAAGCGGTATGGCTATCATAAGCGCTCTCTGTCAGAGACCGCAATGTACCGAGTAAAACAGTTGCTAGGTGGGAAATTAAGTCTAAGAAATTACAACGCTCAGGTTGGCGAGACTTACGCCATGATCAAAGCACTGAACAAACTTACAGGGCTTGGTATGCCTGAAACTCAGTATATTGTATAACAGTCGCTCAACTTTAGGAGGTTTGGTTTCTCGTCTGAATTACGCAACAAAGCCTCAATAGACTAGTGCAGTGTCAGGATTTACTACCATTTCACATGGAAATTAATCGTAAGTTGCATCCAAAGCTATTTAACTTGGCAGTTAAGAAACCTGATCAGCATTTTGCTATTCCTTTTAGAATCTACTTTGAGATGCTGAAATCTGCTATTGATAGTGTCAGTGAAGCTTATAAGTATCGAATGGAGTTAGAAAGTGCTGTTGAGACGTATCTATATCGCTCTGAAATGATAAAAAATGAGTTATGCCATAAACTAAGAATGGGCGAGTTAAGTTTATCGTCTGTTTTAACTAAAGGGTGCTCAACTGAGAATGTTGTCGAAACCTACCGAGCTAAGAATGTTGAACTGATTGATTATGGAAAAGATGAAAACTGGTTAGATGTATGGGTGAGTTGTTCCTCGACATCATTAAATGGGAGTAAAGCAGGCAAAGGTAAATATGGTCTGAATTTAAAAGTTGGAAAGAAAACTTTTTCTAGTCGCTTGGCATTTTCTGAGTATCTTCGAAATTTACAAGCCCATGCTACTTTCCTTGCTATGGCTTTGAGTGGAATGAGAATCAGTGAATTATATGAGATATCTCCTGTTTACGGTGCTCAAGATCATATAAAGATAGGTTCCAATACAATTTATGCTTTTACTACAAAACAAGAGAAGCTGACTCTTGATTCTCAAACTACTGACGATACTTATATAACCAATTTTTTGGGGTATAAAGCATTTCATGTCTTAAATGCAATTCATAGACCATACAGAAAACGGTTTCAAAATAACGCTGAAAGTAAATTTTTTGCCGCTCTAACGGAGGTTTACTTTCCTAGACCCATAGAGAAAGTTGGCTTAGGGCAAACAATTCGAGAAACGATAAGGCGTGTAAATAGAGACACATTTTTGATGTCAGTGAATGATCTCGATAGCCTTAGAGCCTCAAACCCTGAAAATACTAATCTTCCTAACGTCGGAGATTACTTTCCTTATACAAACCATCAATGTCGAAGGAGTTTTGCTTATTACTTGATTGGACTTGAATTAATGGACTTCCCGCAGCTAAAGCAGCAACTTGGGCACATATCTATCGCAATGACGCGTTGGTATGCAAGAAATGCTAATTCGCTTAAGACGATTTATTCAGAGGTTAGAGAAGAAAGGATTAATCGCTCTGCAACCGTGTTTGCGGATAGCTATCAAAAATTAGCGAACCGAGAACGATTAGCGGGAGGTTTAGGAAAAAGTTTATCAAAAGAGTTAGTTGAAAATGAAAACTATTTTAAAGAAGGTTTGAATAACCGAAAGCTATCTGTTGATTATTGGAAGAATGAAATTAAAACAGGAAAAGTACATATACACGCAATAGGTAAAGGGATGTACTGTACGAAGAGACAGTGTGCAATGAGAGCTTCGATTGATCTATCAGAATGTACTGATTGTGCTTGGGATCTTATTGATGATGCGAGTTCTGCTGAGTCAATACGAATGACGGCAATGAGAAATCTTATGATCTTAAGAGATAGTAATGATCTGAATGGAAGCTCAGCATCTAAGTTAGTTATGGATATTCGCTCCGCAGAAAAAATAATGACAGATTTGAATTTTCCATTTGAATCCTTTCATGTTCCATTGGATGTGGCAAACATGATCCCTGTACGTAATATTTGAGGTTTGAAGTATGGCTCGTAGCAAAGAGAAAACCAAGAAAGCTTTCTTAGAAGCGATTGATCGAATCAAACGTAAAGCCTACACTTGTCAAGAATTGCGTGAAAAATCAATTGTAAAACTTAATAGATCTAATGTTGAGAAAGAAGCTGGATTATCACCAGGGGCATTACGTCACCACTCTGACATTGTTGAAATTATAGAAGGTGATGAAGATGATAGGGTTAAAATATCTCGTCTTGAAAAGGAACTTGAAATATCAAAAAACAAGATAAAAAAATTAGAGGCTGATAACTCAAAACAAAAAAGAGCCGCGATGTTAGATAGTGAAGCGTTGAATGAGCAGTTGTCTGCTTACCATCAAACGATTGCTGCGTTGTTTTTTAAGATCCCTCTAGCTGAAAGAGAGGGACTAATGAGCAAATTAGATGATCGAAGTTCCAATGTTAGTGGAAGTGTTACGAATATAAACGCTTACCGTCGTGAAAAAGAATAGACGTAAAAAAGGCGCTTAATAAAGCGCCTTTTGCATCTGTATGATTGCCTAATTATAGACTTTCAGTAAATGTACGAGCGATAACGTCACGTTGCTGTTCAGCAGTTAGTGAGTTGAAGCGCACTGCGTAGCCAGAAACACGGATAGTTAGCTGAGGATAGTTCTCTGGATGAGCAACTGCATCTTCTAGCGTTTCACGTTTCAAGACGTTCACGTTCAGGTGTTGGCCGCCTTCAATCTTAGGAGCCGCTTCAATTGCAACTTCACGAGACTCGTACTCACCTAGATCGTTAATTGCGATAACTTGGTCTGCTTCGTAACCAGCAGATGCAGCAACACAACGTGCTTCGTTTGTTTCTGAATCCAATAACCAGATTGAGTTCAATAGGTCGTCGTTTGCTGATTTAGTGATTTGAATACCTTGGATCATGGTTCAATTCCTTCGTTTGGGTTGACTATTTTTTATGATTTATTCGCTTGCTTGAAGCATGTATTTCTAGAAAATTATGACTAATGAAAAATATGAGCGATTTTCTTTTTTTATGACTAACTAACTTGTTGATTAATTTTGGTTATTTGGTCATAAGTCATACTTTTTAGTAGTCTAACTATCCAATATTACAGGTGTTGACCACCTTCGATGCGAGGAGCAGTTTCGATTGCTACTTCACGGCTTTCGTATTCACCTAGGTCGCTGATTGCGATAACTTGGTCAGCTTCGTAAGTTGATGCTGCTGCAACACAACGCGCTTCGTTCTTCTCGCTATCTAGTAGCCAGATTGAGTTTAGTAGTTCGTCGTTAGCTGCTTTAGTAATTTGGATACCTTGGATCATCACTATCTCCTAGACCACTTACGTGGTGATTATTGGTGTTAATTTTCGAATTTTTGTCGAGCTAAGTATTATATAGCCAATATCCATTATTTTAATATTGATTTAAGTCAAAAAACAACCAAAAACCTTAATTTTTTGAAGGTGATTTTCTTGAGTTAAATCAATAAAACGTTTGAAAACATACTATTTACAATTTATTTGATAATATAAAAAATATTTAAAAGTTAATTTTGTTGTAAATTTACTACAAAATTAGCTCAAAACTTAACCTTGTTTACGCAACTGCCTGTATTTAGGTAGCCATACTGAAAGTCTAAAGTGATTAAATGACAAACATGAAAAACAAGTTTGGAAACAAATTTATTGGTGCTCACGTATCTGCGGCTGGAGGGGTTGACCAAGCGCCTCTTCGCGCTCGTGAAATTGGTGCGAATGCGTTTGCTCTGTTTACTAAGAACCAACGCCAATGGGTTGCAAAACCACTCGAAGAAAAAACCATTAGTGCGTTCAAAGCAAACTGCAAAATGCTTGGTTTCGGCGCCGAACACATTCTTCCCCATGACTCTTATCTGATTAACTTGGGCGCTCCAGAAGAAGAAAAGCTGAATAAATCCCGCGCGGCATTTATTGATGAGATGGAGCGCTGTAACCAATTAGGTTTAACCTTGCTCAACTTCCACCCTGGTAGTCACTTAAAGAAAGTGTCGGAACAGGAGTGTTTGGCGACGATCGCCGAGTCGATCAACCTCGCGCACAAAGCAGTGCCAAATGTGATCGCTGTGATTGAGAATACGGCAGGTCAAGGCACTAACTTAGGTTGGAAGTTTGAGCATTTGGCTGAAATCATCGATCAAGTGGAAGACAAAGAACGTGTTGGTGTGTGTCTCGATACTTGCCATACGTTTACCGCAGGTTACGATCTGCGTACTAAAGAGGATTGTGAGCATACCTTTGCTGAGTTCGATCGTATCGTAGGCATGCACTATTTAAGAGCAATGCATCTAAATGATTCAAAAGTCGAATTCGCTAGCAAGGTTGACCGTCACCACTCATTAGGCAAAGGCGAGATCGGCTGGAGCTGTTTTGAGTACATCGCTAAAGATCCACGTTTTGATGGTATCCCTCTGATTTTAGAAACAATTGACCCAGATATTTGGCAGCAAGAAATCAACACTTTACGCCAATTCCACATGGAAGAAATGGTTAATTCCTAACGGGATGGCAAAGTTGGCATCCTTCTTTCTTAGCTAAAACTATTGAGCGGTTATGCGCTTGTTTTAAACGCCTGAACTCAACGTTGTAGTTAGGCGAAGCTAGTTAGGAGGATGACAATATGTCTCGACCAGTTTCTTTTATCCCAGCGACACACTCTCGACGAGTATTACGTTTACCTACTCCAAACCGCCATATCTCAGGACAAGGACACTTTCGAACGCCGCAGCGTAATTAGCGTCATCATTATTAGTATTGGTTATTTTGGTTTTAGCTAAACCAGCAAGATCAACGCGGATTGTTTGTTCATCAGTTTTTGAGAAGCCGTCTCAAGCTGGTGGTAAGTTTTTGTTTGTTTGAGTTTCGCTCGTTAGAATAGAGGGAAACATTAGGACAGGAACTTTCCATGAATCAGTTACCCACTTGGCACGATGTGATCGGCGAAGAGAAAGAGCAGAGCTACTTTGTCGATACTTTGAATTTTGTTGAAGCAGAACGAGCGGCAGGCAAAGCCATTTATCCGCCAGCGAAAGACGTATTTAATGCGTTTCGTTTTACCGAGTTCAAAGACGTTAAAGTAGTGATTCTGGGGCAAGACCCTTACCACGGTCCTAATCAAGCGCATGGTTTGTGTTTCTCAGTGCTGCCTGGTATTAAAACGCCACCATCTTTGGTGAATATGTACAAAGAACTGGCGCAGGATATTGAGGGTTTCCAAATTCCTCAACATGGCTTTCTACAAAGCTGGGCTGAACAAGGGGTGTTGCTACTCAATACCGTGTTAACAGTAGAGCAGGGCAAAGCACACTCACATTCGAAAACCGGCTGGGAAACTTTTACTGACCGTGTTATTGAGGCCATTAACCAGCATCAAGAAGGTGTGGTGTTCCTGCTGTGGGGGTCGCATGCGCAGAAGAAAGGTCGTTTTATCGATCGCAATAAACACCATGTCTTGGCAGCGCCGCATCCATCGCCGTTATCGGCGCATCGTGGATTCTTTGGTAGTAAGCCATTCTCGCAAGCGAACCAGATTCTGCTTCAGCAAGGTAAAGAAGCCATCAATTGGCATTTACCTATGACGGTGTAAATCTCAATTTCCTTCTTATATATAGAGAAATAAATCAGTACAGCGATCGTCGGAAGACGATCGCTGTTTTTTTGAACACCGTCGAGTCAGGTATTGGGTTTCTCATATACACTTATAAAAAGTAGGTGTTAAGGAGAGACGCTATGATGATCGAAAGAATTCGACGCGAACACGGCTATATGGTCCGTCTGCTGGCGATATTGCGCCACAAATTAAATGAGATTAAACAAGAACGCGCCATCAACTATGCGTTGGTGAGTGAGATCGTGGATTACCTCTCTAACCATTCTGAAAAAATTCACCACCCTAAGGAAGATATCCTCTATCACTATTTCCTCGAACATTATGGTCAGCAGAAAACCATGGAAGACTTGGAGTTAGAACACCAAGTGCTGGCGAGCAAAACCAAAGAGTTCTCACTGTTGATAGAGATGATCTTGCAGGATGCGGTTGTCCCTCAAGAAATGTTCATAAACCAGCTAGAAGACTTTATTGTGACGCAAAAACGCCACCTTGAGTTGGAAGAGCGCCAGATTTTACCTTTGATTGAAGAGTTATTTACTTCCCAAGATTGGCAATACGTTGAAAGCTTGTGGCATGAGAATGAAGATGACCCAGTCTTTGGTAACACCATTGCTGATCGATATAAACAACTTGCCGCTCGAGTGCATCAAAACGATGTTGAGTTCGTCTAAACCAGAAAAATGGCAAAGTAAACGATTGCGTTTGTGTGGTTTATTTTGCCACTTTCTTATTTGGTGAGAATTGTTTGGAAATTACTTCGTTACAAATATGAGTGAAAACAGAGGGAAATTCTCAATAGGTAAGAATGGGTGACATGCTTATGAAACTCGCATAAAAGTCACCCAATTTTGCTGTATCTATAAAAGACAAAAGGCACCATTGAGGTGCCTTTTGCGCAAATTATAGTTTGATGTCATCCAGAGTGATGTCGTGACAGACGTCCAGTTCACGCAGCTCCTTGAGCAAGTTGCGTCTATCGTTCATTTCTTCAATTTCTCGCCACTTACGCTTCACTGGTTTCGCGCGAGATTTGCTTGTTGAGGTAGTATCCAGACCAAACAGGTCGTCGAGTTGAAAGCCTTCCATAAGCCACCTTTACCTTTTTCTATCTAAACTGTTGTAACCAGTCCTTGTGGAGCTTTTTTAGTACCACAATAGGCGTGAGGATAACCATGATATATTTCGCATTTGTGTCGGTAACATGACATTTTCGTGCAAAAATACTTACAGAATCACATTTTGCATGCGTTGAAAATGCACAAAAAATAAGCGAACGATCTCACGAAAACGATTAAATGAAGAGATTTGGTATGTTAATTCGAACGGCTTATTTTACTCAATTTTTGAATACTAAGGTTGCATAGCATCGCTTTGATGAAAATGTATCCAATGGTAACAAACCAACACAGGAAATTTTTATCAGATACCTTGTGATTACTAGCCTCATCAAAAATAAATGGTATGTCATTTCGTTAACGGTGTTGGTGCTTTTTATGTTGAGTTTTGATAAACAAGATGTTGCTGTTTGTGAGCGTTAAGTTTTCCTTTTATGTTAACTTTTGGTGACTTTATAGTGAAAAATAACAAGGTTATTTTACTGGTTGCATATTGATTTTTGCTTGTCGAGGCTGCATTATCCGCCCGTCAAAAAATACGCTGGTACGTAAAATGGATGCATGAAGCGACGTTTACGATTCTAGATTGCGCAATAAACATTATTCAAAAAGCTAAGCAGACTTTGACACTTAGCATGCAATCTGGTGGATGGCTCGGAAGCAAAGACTGGCGCAACTCACTTTGAGGTACACATGACAGACTTAATCAATTTGATGAACGACCTCCTTTGGGGCTCGATTCTTGTTTATCTTCTTGTTGGTGTAGGAATCTACTTCACCGTTCGATTGGGATTCATTCAATTCCGCCATTTCGGCCACATGTTCTCTGTTCTAAAGAACAGCCGTAAAGCAGACAAAGCTGGTATCTCTTCTTTCCAAGCGCTTTGTACTAGTCTTGCTGCACGTGTTGGTACGGGTAACATGGCGGGTGTTGCAGTTGCACTGACTGCGGGTGGCCCTGGTGCAATCTTCTGGATGTGGTTGATTGCGATGCTTGGTATGGCGACGTCGTTTGCAGAAAGCACACTGGCGCAGCTATACAAAACCAAAGATGATGATGGCAACTACCGCGGTGGTCCTGCTTACTACATGGAAAAAGGCTTGGGCATGCGCTGGATGGGCGTGTTGTTCTCAATTTTCCTAATCATCGCTTTTGGTTTGGTATTTAACGCCGTTCAAGCAAACTCTATCGCGAATGCAATGAGCAACGCATTTGGTTGGGATGACCTTTACGTAGGTATCGCAGTTGTTGCTTTGTCCGCTGTCGTTATTTTTGGTGGTATTAAGCGTATCGCGAAAGTTGCTGAGTTGGTTGTTCCTGTAATGGCTCTGGCTTACCTCGTTCTTGCGATGTTCGTAATGCTTTCTAACTTAGAGAAGCTACCAGACGTTCTAATGCTTATCTTCAAGAGCGCATTCGGCCTGCAAGAAGCAGCTGCTGGTGGTCTTGGTTATGCCATCGCACAAGCGATGATCAACGGCATCAAACGTGGTCTATTCTCGAACGAAGCGGGTATGGGTTCTGCGCCAAACGCGGCAGCATCAGCAACGCCTTACCCACCACACCCAGCATCTCAAGGTTATGTACAGATGCTAGGCGTGTTCATGGATACGATCGTTATCTGTTCGGCGACAGTTGCTATCATTCTGATGTCAGGTGAGTACGTAGGTCAAGCAACTGAAGTTACGGGTATTGAGCTCACTCAGCGTGCATTGAGCTCGCAAGTGGGTGATTGGGGCGGCATCTTTGTTGCGGTTGCGATCTTCTTCTTCGCATTCACCTCAATCATTGCTAACTACTCGTACGCTGAAACAAACCTAATCTTCCTAGAGCACAACCACAAAGCGGGTCTAGGTATCTTCCGTATCGTTGTACTAGGTATGGTTATGTTTGGTGCGCTAGCTTCTCTACCTGTGGTTTGGTCACTTGCTGACGTCTCTATGGGTCTGATGGCGATTGTGAACTTGGTGGCGATCATCTTGCTATCTGGCATCGTGATTAAACTGGCGAAAGACTACAACCGTCAGCTAAGCGAAGGTAAAGTACCAACGTTTGATCCGAATGACTTCCCTGAGCTGAAATCTCAGCTAGAGGAAGGTATATGGGATAACAACAAGAAAGATAGCTAAGTGATGTCCAATCATCGTTGAAAGCTATCAACACGATTCAAAAAGCCATGCAGACAATGCATGGCTTTTTTTGTACCCTAATGGAAAACAAAATTAGGGAAGTTAAAGTCATGCTTATCGTCGTTTCTCCAGCTAAAACGCTTGATTACGAGTCTCCACTTGCAACCGAGAAGTTTACTCAACCAGACTTGGTTAGCTATTCAAAAGAGCTGATCGAGGTATGCCGTAAATTAACACCTGCCGATGTTTCATCACTGATGAAAGTGAGCGATAAAATCGCTGATTTGAACGTTGGTCGTTTCCAAGAGTGGAGCGAAACCTTCACTACCGACAACGCGCGCCAAGCGATTCTTGCGTTTAAAGGTGATGTGTACACTGGTCTTGAAGCGGAAACTCTTTCAGATGCCGATTTCGATTACGCGCAAGATCATCTACGAATGCTATCTGGCCTTTACGGTCTGCTTAAGCCGCTTGATTTGATGCAGCCATACCGTCTTGAGATGGGCACTAAGCTAGCAAACGACAAGGGCACTAACCTTTACCAGTTCTGGGGCAATGTCATTACCGATAAGTTGAATGAAGCGATTGCTGCGCAAGGCGACAACGTACTGATCAACCTAGCATCGAACGAATACTTCAAAGCGGTGAAGCCAAAGAACTTGGATGCACAAGTGATCACGCCAATCTTTAAAGATTGTAAGAATGGTCAATACAAGGTGATCAGCTTCTACGCGAAGAAAGCGCGCGGCATGATGGCTCGCTACATCATCGAAAACCGTATCGAAAGCGTTGCTGACCTCACTAAGTTTGATGTTGCGGGTTACTACTTCGTTGAAGAAGAGTCGACACCAACTGACTTGGTGTTCAAACGAGAAGAGCAAAACTGATTGAAGTAAGTCCATCGCGAGTGGATGACTCAGCGAAATAAAGTACGCCAAAAAGCCGGATAGTTATCCGGCTTTTTTTATGCCTATTCGATCTGATCTTAATCGAAGTTATTACATAAAAAGTTTATATCTTAAAAAATAGTTGAGTAACAACGTTTAAAGTTGTATTTTAAATGCAACTTTAAACGTAAAGGAGTTCTCCTATGTCAGACTTCAAGCTCACACACAAAAAAGCCTCTAAGTTATCGGAGTACATTGCACTGCGTATTACCAAGTTGCTTAAATTCACTCTGAACATCTTTTATGGCAAGAAATACGCGAAGCGCGCTGTGATTCTCGAAACCATAGCTGCTGTGCCGGGGATGGTGGCTGGGATGTTCAATCACCTTAAAGCGCTGCGTCGAATGAAAGACGATGAAGGTTGGATCCGAGAGCTCCTCGATGAGGCCGAAAACGAGCGTATGCACCTGATGATTTTCCTCGACATTGCCAAGCCGAGTTTGGTTGAGCGTTTATTGGTGTTGTTGGGGCAAGGTGTTTTCATTGTCGTGTACAGCTTCATCTATCTGCTGTCTTCTAAAATCGCGCACCGTGTTGTGGGGTACTTCGAAGAAGAAGCGTGTAATAGCTACACTGAGTACCTAGAGAAAATTGATAGCGGGGAAGTGGAGAACGTACCAGCTCCGACTCTGGCTATCGATTACTACAAGCTGCCTGCCGATGCGATGCTAAGAGATGTGATTTTGCGGATTCGAGAAGATGAAGCGGGACACCGTGACCGTAACCATGGCTTCGCGGATGCCTATGAAGACAAAACTCTTCCAGCTCATCAGTTATAGATGAAAAACAAAAAGAGCCGCGATTGCGGCTCTTTTAGATTTGGAATCAATCAGACGTGATTACTTCTTCTTAGCGGTTTTCTTTTTCGCTACTTTCTTCTTGTCGTCTTTTTTCTTTTTCTTCTTAAACACTGGTTTCTTGTGTTTAGGACGCATCTCTTTCACGAAACGCTCTTTGATGTCTTCTTTTACGTAACGTGCAACGCGATCCATCATTGGTTGGTCGTGCGCTTCTACGATTGAGATAGCGTTACCTTTCTTACCTGCACGAGCCGTACGGCCAATACGGTGAAGGTACACGTCTGCCGTGCGTGGCATATCGTAGTTGATTACGTGTGATACGTCTGGAAGGTCGATACCACGCGCCGCTACGTCAGTCGCTAGTAGCACGTTTACAGTGCCTTCACGGAAACGAGCAATGGCGTTGTTACGGCGATCTTGAGGCATTTCACCTTGAATCCAAGAACATGGAATCTGTGCGCTTTCTAGTTGAGCACGAAGCTCTGCTAAACGCTCACGAGTCTTCAAGAACACGATAGTGCGTTCTGCTTGCTCTGTGATGATGTGTTTTAGCAGGGCAAGTTTATGCTCAGCGTCATCAGCACGGTGGTACCACTGTGCAATCTTCTTACGCTCACGCAGTGGTGATTTCGCGTCGATCTCTGCTGGTTCGTTCAGTAGGTCTGCTGTGAAACCTTCTACGCCTTTACCTTCTAGTGTTGCTGAGAACAGAAGGGTTTGTTTACGCCAGCGACATTCGTTAGACAGACGGTCAACGGTTGGCGCAAAGCCCATGTCTAGCATGCGGTCAGCTTCATCAAGGATTAGCCATTCAATCGCACGACAGTCAAAACGCTCTGCATCAATGTATTCACGTAGACGACCTGGTGTTGCGACCACGATATCTTGTGTGGTTGCTAGGATGTCTGCGTGCTCTTGGTATTGAACGCCACCAGTGATGGTGAAGATGTTTAGCTTGGTATTTTTCGCCAGAGCGCGAGCTTGATCCGCTACCTGCATCGCAAGTTCACGAGTTGGCGTTAGGATCAGAATACGTGCAGGCCCAGGTTTACGACGTGGGAAATCTTGCAGGTATTGCAGTGCTGGCAGGACGAACGCTGCCGTTTTACCAGTACCAGTTGGTGCTGACGCTAGAATGTCACGACCATCTAACGCTTGTGGAATCGCTTCTGCCTGAATTTTAGTTGGGCGTTCGTAGCCCATCTCTTCGATGGCTTCTAGTAGGTTTTGGTCTAGATCAAGTTCAGCAAAGGTTCTGATCACAATGAGTTCTCCACAAGCAAAGCTTGGTTAATGGTTCGCCACAGCAGCATAGAATATAAAAAGGTCGCACATTATAAAGTGATTGGTGACAAGGATCACATGTTATTTCACATCTTAAGATAAAACTCGCGAGTTAGCTGAGTAAAGTCGTCGCTATAACCCTCGCTTGAATGGATGATCAAATGCGTTTCCTGAGTATCACAAGCTTGTTTGGCTAATTCAAACAGTAAACGGTGTACGGGCTTTTTCTGTGATGGTTGCACGCGACAGATACGCGATAAGTACCACCCTTGTTGCTGCGCCATGGCAATAAACTGTTCGCCCTCGGTAATTGGCAGAACAAAACTGGCGCTACCATCTTGTTCAAGTAACTCATAACAACGTTTGAGTAATGCGGCGTGTTGCAAGGTATCTGTGTGTCTTGCTGTTGCTCGTTGGCTTTGCTTCGATTGCTCGCCACTGTTGAAGTAGGGCGGGTTGCAGATGAGGTGTTCAAAGCGCTGCTCCGATTCAAACTGCAATACATCGGTGTGGCGAACGCAGAGTCTGTCTGACCACGGAGATTCGGCGAAGTTTTTCTGTGCTGCCTCGACCGCCGAGATTTCAATATCAAGGGCAGTGATCTGTGCGTTGGGAAACCGCTGAGCGCACATTAATGCCAGCAACCCAGTGCCAGTGCCAATGTCCAAAATTTTACTCTGTGGTGAGCAATTTGCCCAAGCGCCGAGCATCACGCCATCGGTACTGACGGGCATGCCGCTCTCGCCACCGTGAATGGAAAATTGCTTGAACTTGAAGCCCTTAGTCTGAAATCTTTCGCTCTTCATGATTGTTTTATATTTACTCAATAATGGAGATAAATGCTCTATTGTTTCTTAATTGTATAGATTGTTATCTTGTTGGTTATTAAATTGTATTCTCAATTGATCGAGACAAAGAACTAGTCATAAAACTCAAGGTAGTGATTTCCACTGCTTTTAAGTTGGTGAACTAAATTAATATGGTGTTTTTTTCTTAAAGGTTGCCAAATGATGGTTACTTCGTCATTATGCGGCGGAAATTTATAGATTGAACCACAGGTACTCATTAACTTTGGGTATACAAAAAGTGGTCGATGCATACACAACATTCATCAATTCAGAAAAAGGGTTATCTGTGAAGCAGACGTTAAAACTAACAGATATTATCGCAGTAGGCTTTATGCTATTTGCGTTCTTTTTGGGTGCCGGCAACATCATTTTTCCACCACTAGCTGGTCAGCTAGCGGGTGATCATCTGATGCCAGCAATGTTCGGTTTCTTGCTAACAGCGGTAGGTCTACCTCTTATTACTATCGTTGCTATTGCTGTAGCGGGCGGATCTTGGGATCACTTGACTCAAGATCTTCCTAAGAAAGCAGCGGTTCTGATGGCGGCGTTGATCTTCATCATCATCGGTCCTGCATTTGCTGCGCCTCGTACTGGCCTTGTGGCTTACGAGATGGCAGTGAAACCATTCTTCCTAGATGCCTCTCAAGCGCATCTGACGTCATTCTCAATCTTGTTCTTCGCGGTAGCAATGACTTTCGCTTGGTTCCAAGGTCGTTTGATTGACTTGATTGGTAAAGTGCTAACGCCTGTGCTTTTCCTTGGCCTTATCGTTCTAGCGATTGCGGTATTCGTTGACCCGCAAGGCGAAATGATGGGAGCACACGGTGAGTACCTAACTCAGCCGCTGACCAAAGGTTTCCTTGAAGGCTACAACACCATGGATACGTTCGCATCGTTGATGTTTGGTATGCTAATGGTAGACGCACTTCGTAGCAAAGGCATCACTGAGCGTGCAGCAACGACAAAATACCTAATCTGCGCAGGTTGTATTGCAGCGGCAGGTCTTGCGTTCGTTTACATCTCATTGTTCTACCTAGGTGCGACGAGTGCAACTATCGCAGCTGGTGCAGACAACGGTGGTGCAGTACTAAGCCAGTACGTTCAAGCGCTATTTGGCCCTTACGGTCAGATCGTACTTTCAATCATCGTATTGCTTGCATGTTTGACGACGGCTATCGGCCTTATCTCTGCATGTTCAGATTTCTTCAGCTCTAAGACGAAACTGACATACAAGCAGTGGGTTATCATCAACGGTGCTGCTTGTGCACTGATTGCAAACGTAGGTCTGTCTCAGCTAATTTCACTATCAGTTCCTGTACTGTTTGCGTTGTACCCAGTTGCAGTAGCCTTGGTTGCGCTAACATTCGTACGCAGCAAGCTACCAAACCCGCGTGTAGCGTACCGCTCTGTATTGCTAGTATCACTGCTGTTTGCATTGATTGATGCAGCGAAAGTAGCAGGTCTAGACGTTTCAGCATTTAACATGCTGCCACTGTTCGAAGTGGGCATGGGTTGGGTTCTACCAACGTTTGCAGCGATTGTTTGCATGTTCTTTGTTGCTAAATCTTCTCAACCTGAGTTGACAGAAGAAGCGGCATAATTGCTGACTCGCAAGATTAAAAAAGCCCGGTGAAGCGATTCACCGGGCTTTTTGTTTGTCTGTCGTTCAGTAAGTTGATACCGACTTATAGCGTGTCGTGAAACTCAACCAACACTTGCTCACACCATTTCTCGATGCGTTCGTCACTCAGTTCGTATTGGGAATCTTCATCCAGCGCTAAGCCGACAAATTGGCTGCCATCTTCAGTCAGTGCTTTCGATGCTTCGAACTCATAACCTTCATTTGGCCAGTAACCGATAAATTGCGCGCCTGTTGCTTTTAGCTCGTCATGCAGTAGACCCATCGCATCAAGGTACCATTCGCCGTAGCCTTCTTGGTCACCCAAGCCAAACAGGGCAACCACTTTGCCTTTTAGTGGCGTAGTTGCAATGTTTTCCCAAATGGCACTCCAGTCTTCTTGGATTTCACCGAAGTCCCAAGTTGAGATACCAATCAGCAGTAAATCGTAGTCTGCCATCAGTGACAGCGGTGTCTCTTTCACGTTGTGAATGTCGACAAGGTCTTCACCAATGATATTGCGAATTTTCTCTGCTGCCATTTCTGTGTAGCAGGTTGTTGAGCCGTAAAAGAGTCCGATTTTCATTATATTCGTCGTTTTTTGTGTTGCTGTTGTGGCAGATTCTAACCATAAAACGGGGAAGATTGCAGCGAATATCCCGAGGGAGATGATTTTTTTATGGTATTGGTTGGGCACTTGCCTTACTCTCAATACTGTAAATATAAACAGATAAGGAAGCGTTCATGACGGCACAACAGCCTGTCAATCAACAAGATTTTGGTCTTGTTGAGCAATTCTTAGATGCGATGTGGATGGAGCGTGGTCTATCGGAGAACACGTTGGCTTCCTACCGAAATGATTTAATGAAACTGCTCGCGTGGATGGAGCAACACAGCTACCGACTTGATTTCATCAGTCTGTCTGGCTTGCAAGAGTACCAAAGTTACCTAGTCGATTTAGATTACAAGCAGACATCCCGCGCGCGCATGCTGTCGGCGATTCGCCGTTTGTTCCAATACATTCACCGTGAAAAAGTACGTGCAGATGATCCGAGTGCATTGCTAGTAAGCCCAAAGTTGCCACAGCGCCTACCTAAAGACATCAGTGAAGAACAAGTGGACGCACTGCTTGATGCGCCAGACCCAAACGATCCGGTCGAACTGCGTGATAAAGCCATGTTAGAGCTGCTTTATGCTACGGGTTTGCGTGTGACAGAGTTGGTCAGTCTGACAATGGAAAACGTCAGTTTACGCCAAGGGGTAGTGCGCGTGACCGGTAAAGGTGGTAAAGAACGCCTGGTTCCTATGGGAGAAAACGCGGTCGACTGGATTGAAACTTTTATCCAGCAAGGTCGGTCTGCTCTATTGGGAGAGACTACGTCGGACGTGGTATTCCCAAGCAAACGTGCAAGACAAATGACCCGCCAAACCTTTTGGCACCGTATTAAGTACTACGCTGTGATTGCGGGTATTGATACTGACCAATTGTCACCGCACGTATTGCGCCATGCTTTTGCAACGCACTTATTGAACTATGGCGCAGATCTCAGGGTCGTACAGATGCTGTTGGGGCATAGTGACTTATCGACCACGCAAATTTATACTCACGTGGCGACTGAGCGATTGAAACAGATCCACAGTCAACACCACCCAAGAGCATAATGATGGTTTGGTTCATCCATTATCTCATTGGATGAAAGGATTTTATTTTAAGGTGAATTTAATGAGCGTATTACGCCGACTAACTCTGCTGACTTTACCGTTTTTCGTTGCCGCTTGTGGTGCTGAAGAAAGTCAGGCAAAAACGGAAACTCCTGCACAACAAGTCGCGCCAGCGGCAAAACAGAACTTTGATGAAGCAGCGCTAAAAGCGAAGTTTTCTAAGTTGGGTGTGTCTATTCTTGATATCCAACCATCAGACGTTGCTGGTCTTTTAGAAATTCAAACCAATGGTGGTGTGCTGTTCGCATCAAACGATGGTAACCATTTTATTGCCGGTACACTTTACGCCATCGATGATAACGGCGGTTACAAAGACGTAATTGCTGAACGTCAAGCACCTTTGAATGCAGCAAAAATCGCGAAGTTCTCCGACAGCGTGATCGAATACAAAGCGGACAACGAGAAATACGTTGTGACGGTATTCACTGACATCACTTGTGGTTACTGTGTGCGCCTACACAGCCAAATGCAAGGTTACAATGACTTAGGCATTACGGTTCGTTACATGGCTTACCCTCGCCAAGGTGCAACAGGTCCAGTTGCTGAACAGATGGCGACAATTTGGTGTGCAGAAGATCCGAAATCAGCAATGCACAACGCAAAAGTAGATCGTACGTTTGATAATCCAGCGAAAGATCTTAAGCAGTGTAAAGAGACAATCCAAGCGCATTACAACCTAGGTCGTGAGCTTGGCATTTCTGGTACACCAGCGATCTTCCTACCAAACGGTGAGCTAGTAGGTGGTTACCTTCCACCGGCAGATCTGCGAAAACGTTTAGAGCAACAATAATCCTTTAAGGAGCAGAGCCAGTGATATTCGCTGGCTCTTTTCAAACATGATAGAAATTCAACGACGTCCCGAACCGGATCTTTCTCTTCTTCCCGATTCTATTCCCGCCATTCTTAAGCGTATTTACATCAACCGTGGTATTACGGATGTAGCACAGCTAGAGACCTCTGCGCGTGGCTTGCACTCTTACCAACAACTTGGCGGTATTGATAAAGCGGTCGAGCTCTTATTCCAAGCGATTGATGAGAAAAAACGTATTATTGTCGTAGGCGACTTTGACGCTGATGGCGCAACCAGCTCGGCTCTGTCTGTTCTCGCATTGCGTATGCTTGGCAGTAATAATGTCGATTACCTAGTGCCAAACCGTTTTGAAGATGGCTACGGCCTTAGCCCGGAAGTAGTAGATCAAGCATTAGAGCTGGGTGCTGAGATGATCATGACGGTAGACAACGGTGTATCGTCAATTGAAGGTGTCCGCTACGCCAAAGAAAACGGCATTACTGTACTGGTGACTGACCACCACTTACCGGGCCAAGTGCTACCGGATGTGGATGCCATGGTGAACCCGAACCTCGACAGTTGTGCTTTCCCATCGAAAGCGTTGGCAGGGGTTGGCGTTGCTTTCTATCTGATGATGGCGCTGTGTGTATACATGCGCAAACAGAATTGGTTCGCGCAGCAAGGCATGCAAGAGCCTAAATTGATGGAACTGATTGACCTTGTTGCACTTGGTACGGTCGCCGATGTTGTTCCACTCGATGAGAACAACCGCATTCTTGTACACCAAGGCTTGCAGCGAATTCGTGCGGGCAAAGCGCGTCCGGGGATTCAAGCGTTGATCGAAGTGGCGAAGCGCGATGCTCGTCGTTTAGTCGCATCAGATTTTGGTTTTGCTTTAGGCCCACGAATTAACGCCGCAGGTCGCCTTGATGACATGTCATTCGGTGTTGAACTGCTGATGTGTAACAACATCCATGCAGCTCGTCGTATGGCGAGTGAGCTAGACGGTTTGAACCAAACTCGCAAAGAGATTGAGGAAGGCATGAAGCAAGAAGCGATGGCTTTTTGTGAGCGTCTTCAGTTTGGTGAAAACAGTGAACTGCCTTACGGCTTAGCTTTATTCCAACGCGATTGGCACCAAGGTGTGATAGGCATTCTCGCTTCACGCATCAAAGAGAAGTTCCACCGTCCTGTTATTGCTTTTGCTGATGGTGGAGAAGGGACGATCAAAGGTTCTTGCCGTTCAATTCCTGGCTTGCATATGCGTGATGCGTTGGACTTTATCGATACGCAAAACCCAGGTTTGATCATCAAATTTGGTGGTCACGCAATGGCGGCAGGTTTAACCATCAAAGAGCAAGACTTTGAGCGTTTCAGTCGTTTGTTTGATGACGTCGTGAAGAAAGAGTTGGATGAAGCTGCGCTAAAAGGCGTGATCATGTCCGATGGTGAGCTTAAGCCTGAAGAGTTTTCAATGCACGTTGCGGAGCAATTGCGCTCTGGTGGCCCTTTTGGTCAAGCGTTCCCAGAACCCATCTTTGATGGTGAATTTAAAGTGCTGCATCAAAAGCTCGTGGGTGAGAAGCACCTTAAGCTGATGTTAGAACCGCTTTACAAAGGTCATCCAACCAATGTGATGATTGATGGGATTGCGTTTAACGTCGATTTGCGTCGTTGGCCGGATGCATCGGTCAAAACAGTACGTCTCGCGTATAAGTTGGATGTGAATGAATTTCGTGGTAATCAATCATTACAGCTAATGATCGATCACATCGAAGCCAAGTAATACCGAGAAAATCACTTCTTATAGAGTACGGTCGCCTTTAAGTGGGGCAAAAATTTCATGACCGTGCTCTCTCTAATTGCAATCTGAATTCCCAGCCGAAATTTTCCTGTATCTCCGTCACATTTTTGAGTAGAATTTCTCGGTTAAATTCTATTCTAAAATGTTGAGCCAACATGTTTGAAATCAATCCAATTAAAAACCGTCTGCAGGACGTGTCTGAGCGCACGAATGTCCTGAGGGGGTATCTTTGACTATGACGCTAAGAAAGAGCGTCTAGAAGAAGTCAACGCAGAACTTGAACAGCCGGATGTATGGAACGAGCCAGAACGTGCGCAAGCACTGGGCAAAGAGCGTGCATCACTAGAAGCGGTTGTTGAAACTATCGTTCAACTAGAACAAGGTGTAGAAGACGTTGATGGTCTTCTAGAGCTTGCGGTTGAAGAAGAAGATCAAGAAACGTTTGACGAAATCGAACCAGAACTTGCTGAGTTGGAACAGAAGCTAGAACAGCTTGAATTCCGTCGTATGTTCTCTGGCGACCACGACAGCTCTGATTGCTACATTGACTTGCAAGCAGGCTCAGGTGGTACCGAGGCACAAGACTGGACCAACATGATGCTACGTATGTACCTGCGTTGGGCTGAAGCAAAAGGCTTCAAGGCAGAGGTTATCGAAGTATCTGAAGGTGAAGTCGCTGGCCTTAAAGGCGCGACAGTTAAGATTTCTGGTGAGTACGCTTACGGTTGGCTACGTACAGAAACAGGCGTTCACCGCCTAGTACGTAAATCGCCATTCGATTCAGGCGGCCGTCGTCACACGTCATTTGCTTCTGCGTTTATCTACCCAGAGATTGATGAAAACATCGCTATCGACATTAACCCTTCTGACCTACGTATCGACGTTTACCGTGCGTCAGGTGCTGGTGGTCAGCACGTTAACACCACTGAATCTGCGGTACGTATTACGCACGTTCCAACGAACACAGTAGTGCAATGTCAGAACGACCGTTCTCAACATAAGAACAAAGATCAGGCAATGAAACAGCTTCGAGCGAAGCTATTTGAGCTTGAATTGCAAAAGCAAAACGCGGAAAAACAAGCTAATGAAGACGCTAAGTCTGACATTGGCTGGGGTAGCCAGATCCGTTCTTACGTATTGGATGACTCACGCATTAAAGACCTCCGTACGGGCGTTGAAAACCGCAATACTCAAGCGGTTCTTGATGGCGATCTGGACAAATTTATTGAAGCTAGCCTGAAATCAGGTCTATAAAGCTTTTCACCGACAAAAAACAGGATACATCGAAAATGACTGATGCTGTTCAAAACGAAACTGTACAAGAAGCCTCTGCACAAGAAGAGAACAAGCTAATTGCTGAACGCCGCGCTAAACTGGATGCAATCCGAAAGAGCTGCAAAGCGAACGGCCATCCAAACGACTTCCGTCGTGACGCACTAGCGGGCGACCTTCAGAAAGAGTTCGGTGAAAAGACGAAGGAAGAGCTAGAAGAGCTTAACCACGTAGTAGCAATCGCTGGCCGTATCATGGCTAAACGTGGTCCATTCTTGGTAATCCAAGAAACTTCTGGCCGTATCCAAGCTTACGCTGACAAAGCGGTACAAAAAGTACTGAAAGACCAATACCAAGGCCTAGATATCGGTGACATCATCGGTGTGAAAGGTGCACTTCACAAGTCTGGTAAAGGCGACCTATACGTGAACATGGAAGAGTACGAGTTGCTAACTAAAGCACTACGTCCACTTCCAGAGAAGTTCCACGGTCTAACTGACCAAGAGATGCGTTACCGTCAACGTTACGTTGACCTAATCGTTAACGAAGATTCTCGTCAAGCGTTCGTAGTACGTTCTAAAGTAATGTCTGCAATCCGTAATTTCATGATCTCTAAACAGTTCATGGAAGTTGAAACGCCAATGATGCACGTTATCCCTGGCGGTGCGAGTGCGCGTCCATTCATCACGCACCACAACGCACTAGACATGCCAATGTACCTGCGTATCGCGCCAGAGCTATACCTGAAGCGTCTAGTTGTTGGTGGTTTCGATCGCGTATTCGAAATCAACCGTAACTTCCGTAACGAAGGTCTTTCTCCACGTCACAACCCAGAATTCACAATGATGGAATTCTACATGGCGTACGCAGACTACAAAGATCTGATGGATCTAACTGAAGAACTACTAAGCTCTGTTGCTCTAGAAGTTCTAGGTTCAACGTCAATGCCTTACGGTGAAGACACGGTTGAGTTTGGTGGCACTTACACTCGTATGAGCATGTTCGAAGCTATCAAGCACTACAACCCAGACCACGCGCAAATCCAAGCGCTAACAGAAGAAGACATTCAAAACCGTGACCTAATGGTTTCTATCGCGAAATCTGTTCACGTTGAAGTAGAACCTTTCTGGACATGTGGTCAGCTTCTTGAAGAGATCTTTGGTGAAACAGCTGAACCTAAGCTAATGCAGCCAACGTTCATCACGGGCTACCCAGCAGATATCTCTCCACTGGCTCGTCGTAGCGATGACAACCCGTTCTTCACAGACCGCTTTGAATTCTTCATCGGTGGCCGTGAAGTAGCAAACGGCTTCTCAGAGCTTAACGATGCAGAAGACCAAGATGCACGCTTTAAAGCACAGGTTGAAGCGAAAGAGTCTGGTGACGACGAAGCAATGTTCTACGATGCAGACTACATCACTGCTCTAGAGCACGGCCTACCGCCAACAGCAGGTCAAGGTATCGGTATCGACCGCCTAGTTATGCTGCTGACTAACACGCACACTATCCGTGACGTGATCCTATTCCCAGCGATGCGCCCACAAGCGTAATCTCCTCGCTGAGTAATGAAAAAACCACCTGCGGGTGGTTTTTTTGTATCTTTAATTTGAACCAATTCAACTATTTGCATTTAAGTTTGGATAGGAAAGGTAAATAAGCATTCGCCAAATCTCAATCTGTTGCATAGTCTTAATATTGAGACAGACTTCGTCAGTCGTAGTCTCGATAATGTTACCCGTTCGCAAAGATGGGTTTGTGGAGCGAAATTTCTATCAACAATCAATAAGGGTTAGAGAATGGCTGGGCAGTTTAAGATGGATTCCATTCCGGGATCGCTAGTCGTAGTTGGCGGTACTTATGAACCTTGGTTATCAGTACTAGAACAAGTGGGATGGAAGTGTCACCAAGTGGGTGACTTACGTAAAGCCAACACATTGTTAGAAGATATTGGACCATGCATCGGTATAGTTGACCTCAGCCATGATGAGTTCAGCCTTAATGGTTTAGCAAACTTAGTGAGTTCTCATAAACACGTGCGCTGGTTAGCGTTCATCCGAGAATCTCAACTCGGAACTGATACCATCTGTCAGTTCATCGTGAACTTCTGTATTGACTTCTTTACTGCACCAATCCCAGATGCGCAGCTACTCAGCACCATTGGTCACCAATTGGGCATGCTGAAACTAGAGAAGAAAGTATGGCCGAGCTTCGGTAACAGCCTAGATATGGGGCTGATTGGCGAATCTATCCCAATGAAACGCCTGCGTGACCAAGTAAAGCGTATCGGTCCAACGGATGTGAGTATTCTTATCTATGGCGAAAGTGGTACGGGAAAAGAGGCTGTCGCTCGTGCAATTCACAAAGTGTCGTCACGTTCGCATAAGCCATTCTTGTCGATCAACTGTCGTGCGCTTAATGAACAACGTTTCCAAGCGGAAGTGTTTGGTATTCAAGCCGATGAGGACATGGGCCAAAGCCTGCTTGAGCAAGCGGATGGCGGTACGGTTCTTTTCAATGACATCCTAACCATTTCAAAAGAACAGCAGATGAATCTGCTACGCTTCCTGCAAGAAGGCACAATCGAAACTCGTGATGGTGCGAAGAACGTTAATGTTCGTGTTCTTGCTGCTAACTCTTCAGACGTTGAAAAAGCGCTGATTGATGGTGACTTTAACGAAGAGCTTTACCATTACATTAATGTACTGCGCATCAACGTACCGAGCTTAAAAGAAAGAGCAAGCGACATCGGCATGCTGGCACGTTTCTATCTTCAAGAGTTTTCAAAAGAGTACAACTCGCAAGCCAAGAGCTTCTCTGAAGACGCTCTGAAATCGCTGACTCGTTACTTCTGGCCAGGTAACGTACGAGAGCTGATGAACCAAGTGAAACGTGCGGTTTTGATGTCTGATAGCGTACTGATTGAAGAGCATCACTTAGATCTTCCTCAACGAAATGACTCGAAACGTAGCTTGAAGTCTATTCGTGAGAAGAGTGAGCGAGATGCGTTGCTGGTGGTATTAGAGTCGCACTCTGGTCAGGTCTCTAACGCAGCAAAAGAACTTGGTGTATCACGTGCAACCATGTATCGACTGCTGAATAAACATAATTTGATTTCAGATCAAACGGTTTAATCGATAACAAGCTTAAGAGAAAGGGAGTGCTGATGCGCTCCTTTTTTGTACTCAACGACCTGATATTTATAAAACTCGATATTTTATATATTCCTTAGTTGAATATGTTATTCAAAAAACTATATGCAACCTAATTTTAGCCTATTGGTTTGTTTTTAATCGAAAGGATAAAAATTGTTTGATAAATATCCTCTGTTGCTTACAATTTAGCCGTAACTCAAAGAGTTATACCACATCAATCACGGATTAATTTTTAGCTAGGAGGCGCAAGATGAAACATTACGTTGTTAACACTACTGCTTGCGCTGATCGTATGTCTGATGCTCGCTCAACCTTTGATGCGACCAAACCAGATTTTACTGGCTCATTAGATTAAATTAATCCGTAACCTTTCTATTTTACTAGGCTGCGGAAAAGTAGCGGCTTAGTCTCAACAGAATCTCTCTGTTTAATTACCCCACTATTTTTCCCAGTCGATTATCTATCGCTATTTGGAGAAAAATTATGCGTCACTCTATCTATCTAAAACTGGCCACGGTGCTTTTGAAAGCAGATCTGAAACGTGAAGAAAAGCAATGGCAACGTATGGTTCGTCGTAGTTCTCATGATATTCCATGGACTAACGAGCACTTACTAAAAGACATTGGCCTGGATAAAGATGGCCGTTCAACACAAGCTAGCGTACCTGACGCGGTAAAAGTTGAACGTCGAGTTCGTCACCTTCGTCGTGTGTTAACTTCGCGAATACTGACGTAATCGAAAGCCCAAGTTGAAACTCCCACACACATTCGATTCAATTTGGGCTAAGAAAAAAGGCTGACCATCATGGTCAGCCTTTTTCGTTATTACGTTTGGTATTGTTTGCCCGGCGCCCACTATGGGCAGGGGTTCGAGTAAGTCGTACCAATCGCTTGGATGTCATTAAGCAATTCTTCACTTAGATGAACATTGATGCTATCGATATTGGACTTCAGCTGTTCTAGGTTAGTCGCACCAATGATGTTAGAGCCAACAAATGGACGCTGATTCACGAAGGCAAGCGCCATTTGCGAAGGGGCTAAACCGTGGTCACGAGCTAGGTTGACGTATGCTTCTGTCGCTTTAACGCCTTGTGGTGTGAAGTAGCGAGCAAAGCGTTCCCAAATCGTGCAACGCGCACCTTCTGGTTTTGCTCCGTTGAGGTATTTACCACTTAAGCAGCCAAATGCCAGCGGTGAGTATGCGAGTAGCTGAACGCCTTCGTAATGGCTAATTTCAGATAAGCCGACTTCGAAGCTGCGGTTTAATAAGTTATATGGGTTCTGAATGGAGACGATTCTCGGTAAATCATGTTTTTCTGCCAAACGTAGCAGTGACATCACGCCCCATGGCGTTTCGTTTGAAACACCGATGTAACGCACTTTACCTGCGTTGACTAACTCTGTGAGAGCTTCAAGGGTCTCGATCAGCGTGACCTCTTCTTGCTTATCTGGGTAAGGGTAGTTGAGCTGGCCAAAGCAGTTGGTCTGACGCTGCGGCCAATGCAATTGGTATAGATCGACATAATCGGTTTGCAGGCGTTTTAAGCTATCGTCGATCGCAGTGTGAATATGGCGACGGTTAAGGCTCATGTTTTCACGAATGTATGGGACGTTGCGCGGACCAGCGACTTTCGTTGCTAAAACCACTTTCTCGCGTTTACCGCTTTTCGCTAACCAATTGCCAATGTACTGCTCGGTGAGTCCTTGTGTTTCTGCTTTCGGTGGTACGGGATACATCTCGGCAGTATCGATGAAGTTCACCCCATGATCGAGGGCAAAGTCGAGCTGTTGAAAAGCTTCTTGTTCGGTATTTTGCTCACCAAACGTCATAGTGCCAAGGCAGATCTTACTGATCTCGAGTGATGAGTGCGGTAGTTTTGTATATTGCATTTCACATCCTTGAAGAGTTACCGACTGAATAAGTCATTCCAATATAGGGGATTTTTAGTTGCTGTCGCAAATGATTTAAGTTTCGCTTTGTAGTTAACTCGAAACTTATCAATACGGTAACTAGACTTAAAGGATCTTGTGAAGGAGGTGCATTATGCAGAAGCATCAACTCGACATGTGGTTGCATGGCCACCACAAAGACTCCTATAAAACTCCGAAGGTCTTTGTGATAGGTTGTTCTGATGTCTCTGACTATCTGTTAGCAGTGGAGTACAAACACCAACTAGAGCCAATCAAAGACGGCGAAGATCCGATTCATTTTGGATCGTTAGATTTGGTGAAAGAAGAGCTGCTGAGGTTGGGGATTGATAAAGCGTATTTGAGACTGCACAACGCATACGATGAGTTCGGTAGCGAGGGTACAGCCTCTTACTGCGATATTGAATTGTCACTCGTAACGCATTGATCACTCTGATTGAGCGTTGATGTAGTGCTTCAATAGTATCTGTTCGGTGAATTGTGTCCTGAGGTAGAAACCGCGGGGCAGGGTTTTTATCGGCTTGCCATTTGAACTGTAAGCTTCCGTCAGTGCTTTTGCGTTCGCAGCTTTAGGGCGCAGATGAAGCGCTTCTCCGTGTCTGGCGGAAATTTGATCAAACTTACCTAAAACGATCAATTCCATCAATTCTTCCCAGTCGTTTTTCAGAATTAACTCTTCTTCTTGATCCGGTGACCAAATCAAAGGGCTACCGACGCGGCGTTCAGCTAACGGAATCTCACGTTCTCCTTCCACTGGAACCCAAAGTACACGAGATAGCTTGTTACGCACGTGACTGGTTTCCCATGTTAAGCCTTGCACACCAGTCAGTGGTGCAACAGAGACAAAGGTTGTTTCTAATGGTTTGCCAGAATAACTGATCGGAATGCTCTTTAGCTCGATCCCAAGCTTAGCGAAATCTTGTTGCGGTTTACTGCCAGCTGGTGCACCTAAGTGCCATTCCAGTAATTGCCCAACCCAGCCTTTATCGCGTTTCAAGTTTTCAGGAACAGTCATGCCTGCCTCTTCGGCAAGCTCTGTAAAGCTTAAGCCCGCAATGTCGTGCGCGCGTTCCATCAGTTCTGCTTCGGATTGTGGTTCTGGTTTCATAATGACAAGGTGGTGTTGGAAAACATCTAGTCTAACAAATTTGAATAAAATCCTCTGTCGAAGATTTCATCGAGCTGGATTAAGAATGATCAATCCATAACTTATCCACAGATTAGGAAGTGACCAATAGGATCTCTAGCTGGGCTGGATGAATAAACAGGGGTTTGGGACGTGATTGAGACTTGATTTTATTAAGATATCATGAAGTCTTACCTGTCCAATGTGGATAAATAACCGATTGTGCGATCTTTGACCGATCTGTATTTGATGAAAAGATCATCAGGAAAAATAAGATCAATAAATCATCAGTTTTACATTTAAATCTTTATTAATCATATTCTTATGTGTTTTGGTTTAAGTCTTTATAAATGTTGCCAATAATGGTTTTGAACAAAATTCTTTGTTGATAGCGTTTTCTTCACAAAGTTATTCACAGAAAAGGTGAATAAATGTGGGCTATGTCTCAGTCTTGTGTTGATAAAATAATATTTGTTCAAAAGATATCCAAAACTGGCCGAAAGGTAATAAATCTTGCTCATATCACATCAGTAAGTTTGCTAGTAATGGGGATATGTGGAAAAATCACGGTAATAAAAAATTATTCATAGAGGTTAGCCAGTGATAGATGGCGATGGTTACCGACTCAATGTTGGTATTGTGATATGTAATAACCATGGTCAGGTCTTCTGGGCTAAACGATACGGGCAACACTCATGGCAATTTCCACAAGGTGGGATTGACGAAGGTGAAACACCTGAACAAGCCATGTTCAGGGAGTTATATGAAGAAGTCGGTCTGACGAAAAAAGACGTTAAGATCATCGCAACAAGTCGTCATTGGTTAAGATATAAGCTACCAAAGCGATTGGTGCGTTGGGACTCCAAGCCTGTTTGTATCGGCCAAAAACAGAAATGGTTTCTGCTGCGATTGGAATGCGACGAATCCCGCATCAATATGCAGCGTGGGAAATCCCCTGAATTTGATGGTTGGCGCTGGGTAAGTTACTGGTATCCAGTTAGGCAAGTTGTTTCTTTCAAGCGAGATGTTTACCGTCGCGCAATGAAAGAGTTTGCATCTTTAGCCATGCCTTTTCGAGAGCGTAAGACGAAAGGGAAAAGAAAAAAGCAACGTAGATAGAGGATCAACATGCTCAGTCAGCTAAGGGAAATAGTTGAGAAAGTCTCCAGAGTCGATGACGTCCATCTGGCGCTCGACATATTAGTAAAAGAGACTTGCGCAGCCCTATGCACTGAATGTTGTACTATCTATCTTGCTAACGACGAAATGCAGCGCCTTGAGTTAATGGCAACTCAAGGCCTGATTTTTGAAGGCGATAGCATCCATATCAACTTCAATGAAGGCTTAGTCGGTTTGGTAAAGCGCAGTGCTGAGCCATTAAACCTTGCTGAGGCTTCTACTCACCCTGATTTTAAATTCTTCCCTCAGTTGGGTGAGCAGGTGTACCACTCCTTCCTCGGTACGCCGATCATCCATCGCAAGCAAGTATTAGGTGTGTTGGTTATCCAG
Source organism: Vibrio sp. K4 (assembly GCF_051122595.1). Classification (NCBI taxonomy): domain Bacteria; kingdom Pseudomonadati; phylum Pseudomonadota; class Gammaproteobacteria; order Vibrionales; family Vibrionaceae; genus Vibrio; species Vibrio sp. K4. The sequence continues at coordinate 2,809,414 of NZ_CP178577.1, read as the reverse complement.
CAGAAAACGCCGCGTTTGTTTAGTGAGATGGAAGAGTCTTTCCTTGTGACTTTATCTGCGCAGCTTGCTGTGTTGATTGCGCATGCCCAAAACTTAGGTCACTGGCAGCTCGCCTCTAAGCCTACTGTCATCAAGGGGCTTCCAGCTTCGACGGGTGTCGCAATCGGTGAGTTTTGGTTTGATGATACGCAGCCAAATCTAAACGACGTATTTCCAACTTCGACATTAGATAAAGAACGTGAACATGAATTGCTTGCGGTTGCCGTCGAGCGAGCGTTGGGTGATTTCCGCCGTATGCGGAAGAAATTCGATAGTGAAATTAACAAAGACGCGTTAGCGATCTTCGATCTCTTCACTCACTTGCTGAACGATCCTATGTTGCGTGGTGATCTTAAGAAGCAGATCGAGAAAGGTGATCGTGCGGACTGGGCACTGCGTCAGGTTGTCGAAACCTATTCCAACCGTTTTGCTCGAATGTCTGATGTTTACCTGCGTGAACGTGCGCAAGACATCCGTGAACTCGGGCAACGTCTGTTGTACTTCTTGCACAACAGTGAACAAGAACATGCTTCCATTGACCGTCCGGTTATCTTGGTTGCCAACGAACTCACAGCGACTTTACTCGCATCAATTCCAAAGCAACATCTGTTGGCTGTGGTGTCACTTGAAGGCGCAGCAAACTCTCACGCCGCGATTCTGTCTCGCGCGTTAGGTGTGCCTGCCATTATGGGCGCGAACATCAATACCAGCGTTGTCAATGGCAAGAAAGGGATTGTCGATGGCTACACTGGCGAGATTTATCTTGAGCCAAACAGACAGCTCCTGCGCGAGTATCGCAGCTTAGTTAGTGAAGAGTCTGAATTGTTCGCCATGGTGAACAAAGATTTGGCATTGCCAGCGATCACTCAAGATGATTGCCACATTGAAGTCATGCTCAACGCGGGCTTGAGTGCGGATAGCAATATCGCCATCAACTCTGGTGTGGATGGTGTGGGTTTGTACCGAACTGAAATCGCTTTTTTACTTCAGCATCACTTTCCATCAGAAGATGAACAGTATCATCAGTATCAAGCCATCCTCAATAGCTACGCTAATCAGCGCGTGGTTATGCGTACTTTGGATATTGGCGGCGATAAACCATTACCGTATCTGCCAATTGATGAAGACAACCCATTCTTAGGCTGGCGTGGTATTCGCTTTACGTTGGATCATCCGGACATCTTTTTGATCCAATTGCGTGCGATGCTAAGGGCGAGTGCAGAAAGTGGCAATCTGAGTATTCTGTTGCCGATGGTGTCTGGTATTAAAGAACTCGATGATGCGATTACGCTTATCAATCAAGCCTACAGTGAAGTGGTACTGTTGGATGAACGCATTCAAGCGCCAAAAGTTGGGGTAATGATCGAAGTGCCTTCAATGGTGTACTTGCTACCCGCTATTGCGCATCGTGTCGACTTCGTTTCTGTCGGTACCAACGACTTAACGCAATATTTGTTGGCCGTCGATCGGAACAATTCCCGTGTTGCGGATGTCTATGAATCCATGCATCCTGCGGTGTTGTTGGCGTTAAAACAAATTCATGATGTTTGCCACCAGTATCAAGTACCTGTGTGTATTTGTGGTGAGCTAGCAGGTGACCCATTTGGTGCGCTCTTATTGTTGGGCTTAGGCTACAACAGTTTAAGTATGAACACCTCAAACGTGGCTAAGGTGAAATATTTGATTCGCCATAGCCAGAAAAAAGAATTAGAAAAACTCGTCGAAAAAGCCATGTCATGCTCTTACGGGCAAGAAATCCATCAAATGATGCATGATTTCTTTATTCAACAAGGTTTTGCCGGCTTTATTCGTGCAGGTAAGAAGTAGGTAATTGTGACCATCTCTTTATTCATATTATTGCTCGCGCTGGGCGCTTTTGTAGGCGTGATGGCTGGGCTTCTTGGTATTGGAGGCGGGCTAATTGTTGTACCTGCATTACTTTATCTTCTTCCTCTTGCTGGTATCTCGCCAGAGATGAGCATGCACATGGCGTTAGCAACGTCATTAGCGAGCATCATCGTCACTTCGGGCTCATCGGCGCTTAATCACCTTAAGCTTGGTAACGTCGATATGTTCGTTGTCAAATGGCTGATGCCTGGCGTGGTGATTGGCGGTTTTGTTGGGGCTAATATTGCCGAGTGGATCCCTACTCATTACTTGCCGAAAGTGTTCGGGGTGATTGTGCTGTGTTTGGCAATACAGATGTTTCGCTCCATTAAAACCAAAAGTGAGAAGCCAATGCCGAGTAGTCCGGTCACTGTAATGTACGGAACGGGAATTGGTGTGGTTTCAAGTCTTGCTGGTATTGGCGGTGGTTCGCTGTCGGTGCCTTTCTTAAACAAGCATGGTATTGAAATGCGTAAAGCGGTTGGCTCCTCTTCGGTGTGCGGCTGCGTGATTGCCATCTCTGGCATGATTGGATTCATCTTACATGGCTACAAGGTAGAAGGGTTACCTGACTACAGTGTGGGTTATGTTTACCTGCCAGCTTTAGCGGCGATTGCTATGACGTCGATGCTCACGACGAAAGTCGGCGCGAAGATGGCAACCAACCTTCCAACAGCGGTCTTGAAGAAGATTTTTGCTGTGTTCTTGATGTTTGTTGCAGCGACCATGCTGCTGTAAAGTCCACCTGTTTTATTAGTAATAAGAAGAGAATGATTTATGTCTCAGGGATACTTTGAATTTCCCAATATTGATCCGGTTTTAGTCTCTATTGGTCCTGTTTCTGTTCGTTGGTACGGTTTGATGTACCTAGTCGGCTTCATGTTCGCACTATGGTTGGCAAATCGTCGTGCAGATAAGCCGGGTAGTGGTTGGACGCGTGAGCAAGTTTCTGACTTGTTGTTTGCGGGTTTCCTTGGGGTCGTGATTGGTGGCCGTGTTGGCTATGTGATTTTCTACAACTTTGATTTGTTCTTAGCTGACCCGTTATACCTATTCAAAGTTTGGACCGGTGGTATGTCGTTCCACGGCGGTCTGTTAGGTGTTATCACTGCCATGTTCTGGTACGCACATAAGAATGGTCGCACTTTCTTTGGTGTAGCAGATTTTGTAGCGCCATTGGTGCCATTTGGCCTTGGTATGGGGCGTATGGGTAACTTCATGAACAGCGAGCTTTGGGGACGCGTAACAGATGTGCCATGGGCGATCATCTTCCCGAATGGCGGTCCATTGCCTCGTCACCCATCTCAGCTTTATGAGATGTTCCTAGAGGGCATTGTGCTGTTCTTCATTCTGAACTGGTTCATCAAAAAGCCTCGTCCTTTAGGTGCGGTATCAGGGCTATTTTTAGCTGGATATGGTACATTCCGTTTCCTAGTTGAGTTTGTCCGCGAACCGGATGCACAGCTTGGTCTATTTGGTGGTTACATTTCGATGGGACAAATCCTATCGTCACCGATGATCATTCTGGGTGTTCTAATGATGGTTTGGGCGTACAAACGTGGTCTTTACCAAGACAAAGTCCAAGCAGAAACGAAGTAAGGAATTGGTGTGAAACAGTATTTAGATTTGTGTCAGCGTATCGTTGACCAAGGCACTTGGGTTGAAAACGAACGCACAGGCAAACGCTGCCTAACGGTGATCAACGCAGACTTGACCTACGATGTTGCTAACAACCAATTCCCATTAGTAACGACACGTAAGAGCTTTTGGAAAGCGGCAGTTGCTGAGCTACTTGGTTATATCCGTGGTTACGACAACGCTGAAGATTTCCGTAAGCTAGGTACGAAGACATGGGATGCGAACGCAAACCTAAATGAAGCATGGTTGAACAACCCATTCCGTAAGGGTGAAGACGACATGGGACGCGTATACGGCGTTCAAGGTCGTTCATGGGCGAAGCCAGATGGTGGTCATATCGACCAGCTACGTAAGATTGTGGATGATTTGACGCGCGGTGTTGATGACCGTGGTGAAATCCTAAACTTCTACAACCCTGGCGAATTCCACATGGGCTGTTTGCGTCCATGTATGTACAGCCACCACTTCTCACTGTTAGGTGACACGCTGTACCTAAATAGCACGCAGCGCTCTTGTGACGTTCCGCTAGGTCTGAACTTCAATATGGTTCAAGTGTATGTGTTCTTGGCAATTATGGCGCAAATCACAGGCAAGAAACCTGGTCAGGCGTACCACAAGATTGTGAATGCACACATCTACGAAGATCAGCTTGCGCCAATGCGTGATATCCAGTTGAAGCGTGAGCCACTAAAAGCCGCTACTTTCCACATCAACCCAGAAATCAAATCGCTAGAAGATTTGGAAACATGGGTAACCCTAGATGACTTCTGGGTAGAAGGTTACGAGCATCACGACCCAATTCAGTACCCGTTCTCAGTTTAACGAGTATATTGAGTTTCTAAGCCGCCTTTATGGGCGGCTTTTTTTCGTCTGAAGGGCAGAGATAGGAGGGAACGGGTTTCGCCCTGAGGAACGCTTCACTCCGAGATGTGAGAGGGAATAAAAGATCCCCAACTCGCTCGTGCCTCGCTCTTGAGGATGACGTTCAGTCACTCTCAAATCAAACGGCGTCATTCCCGAAAGCGACGAAGGAGCGTCGTCGGGAATCTCTTTTACCACAGTTTACTGCGTGATTAAGAAATGAGATCGCTTCGATCTAGGAGTCGAGAGGTGGATGTTGAAGGGTTCATGAAAGCCGTTTGGCTCCGAAAGGTGTTGACGGGACTTGTCCCTAGAAAGACAGAATAAGCTCGCTTCTCGCTTCTCGCTTCTCGCTTCTCGCTTCTCGCTTCTCGCTTCTCGCTTCTCGCTTCTCGCTTCTCGCTTCTCGCTTCTCGCTTCTCGCTTCTCGCTTCTCGCTTCTCGCTTCTCGCTTCTCGCTTCTCGCTTCTCGCTTCTCGCTTCTCGCTTCTCGCTTCTCGCTTCTCGCTTCGCCAAAACGAAAAAAGGCCCCACCGAAGTGGAGCCTAAAATAAGCGATGGTAATCTTATTATTATGCTGTCAGAGCAAGGATAGAGCCTGGTAGCACGATGAACACTGCTAGTAGGTAACCTGCTACAACTGCTTTGTTCTTAATAGCCATTTCTGAAATCACTTCTGCACATTTCACAGGAATCTCACGTAGGAACGGGATACCGAAGATGAACAGTGTCGCCAGAATGTTGAACGTTAGGTGTACTAGTGCAATCTGTAGTGCGAATACTGCGAACTCGCCAGATACCGCTGTTGCTGCTAGTAGAGCCGTGATACATGTACCGATGTTTGCACCTAGAGTGAACGGGTAGATGTCACGTACTTTTAGAACACCTGAGCCTACTAGTGGAACCATTAGACTTGTTGTCGTAGATGAAGACTGAACAAGAACAGTTACTACAGAACCCGATACGATACCGTGGATAGGACCACGACCGATTGCGTTCTTAAGGATGTCACGAGCACGACCAACCATTAGGCTCTTCATTAGCTTACCCATAACAGTGATAGCTACGAAGATAGTACCGATACCTAGAGCGATCAGTGCTACACCACCCATTGTGTCACCAAATGTAGATAGAGGCTCTTTAATCGCGCTTACTACAGGTTTAGTGATTGGCTTTATGAAGTCAAAACCACCCATGCTCATATCACCCGTTTTTAGTAGAGGTGATACCAACCAGTGAGAAATTTTCTCTAGGATGCCGAACATCATTTCCAATGGTAGGAAGATCAGTACCGCAAGTAGGTTGAAGAAATCGTGGATTGTTGCGCTAGCGAATGCACGTTTGAATTCTTCTTTACAACGTACGTGGCCAAGCGAAACAAGTGTGTTTGTTACGGTTGTACCGATGTTAGCACCCATTACCATAGGGATAGCGGTTTCTACAGGTAGACCACCTGCAACCAAACCTACAATAATAGAAGTTACGGTACTTGAAGATTGGATCAGTGCCGTAGCCACCAAACCGATCATTAGACCTGCGACTGGGTGAGACGCAAATTCAAAGAGTACTTTAGCTTGATCGCCAGTTGCCCATTTGAAGCCGCTACCAACCATAGATACTGCTAGAAGAAGCAGATACAACATGAATGCCAAGTTAGCCCAGCGTAACCAGCGAGTCGTGCTCGAGATTGGTGCTGCTGTAGAAGTAGCTTGGTTCATCATAATTTTCTCCGTGGACCTTTCAGTTCGTTTATTTGGTCTGTTGTTGAAACTGAGGGTGATGTTAGAGATGAAATATTTCAGTAATATTACAGTTCGGTTTCTATGGAGAATTTTTATTATTCTTTTTAATAGTTGTTCGTGAAGAAAAATTCACAACCAAATAAGTTATTGATTTTATTTCGTTTTGTGTGGCTTTTGTTTTGTTAACGAGTTTTAAGAGAAGATTAAAAAAGTGCGTTTGGCTTCAAGTTTTATGACAGTGTGAAACTGATATATTCGGTAAAACTCTTTTAATTCGACTTTTATGTAGGTTTTGTCGAACTTATTGTTTGTCGTTGTCACATTTGATATAAAAAGTGTCATCTTCTTTATAGGGCTTGGCTATGTCACATTTAAATTACAACCACCTTTATTACTTCTGGATGGTGTGCAAACAAGGGTCAGTAACAAAAGCAGCAGATGCATTATTTCTCACGCCGCAAACTGTTACAGGGCAAATTAAAGCACTTGAAGACCGTATGAAGGGGAAGTTGACCAAGCGAAATGGGCGAACGGTTGAGCCAACAGAGCTTGGACAGTTGGTATTTAAATATGCGGATCGTATGTTTGGTTTGAGCTACGAGATGCTTGATATCGTCAACTATAGCCAGCATTCCAACATCCTATTTGAAGTCGGTGTCGCCGATGCATTGTCAAAGCGACTCGTTAGCAAAGTATTAATGACGACAGTACCGGAAGATAACAGCATTCACTTACGCTGTTACGAGTCGACGCACGAACTACTACTAGAACGTTTGTCGCAACATAAGCTCGACATGATACTTTCCGATTGTCCGGTAGATTCGACACAAAGCCCTGGCTTGTACAGTAAAAAGCTTGGCGAAAGCAGTATGAGCTTTTTTGCTTCCTCTGAAATCGCCGATGTGAAGTTCCCTGAAATCCTTGAAAAGAAAAAACTGCTCATTCCTGCTAGCCGAACCGCAATGGGACGTAAAGTTCTTCAATGGTTTGATCGCCAAGGATTGCAACCTGATGTCCTCGGTGAGTTTGATGACGTAGCGCTAATGAAAGCTTTTGCTCGTTACCGTGATGATGTAATTTTCTTGGCACCGACGGTTTATATGTCGGAGATCGAAGATGACCGTAATTTGCAGCTGATCGGTCATGTAGACGACCTTAAAGAAGAGTATTACGTCATCTTTGCTGAGCGAATGATCCAACACCCAGCAGTAAAGAACGTTTGCGATGCAGATTTTAGCCAAATGTTTGAATGAACACGTTCCGTTGCGCAAATAAATAGATTACTATCGACAAAATTATAACTCGAAATTATAAAATCTTTGTAACACAACAAACTGGCCAGGGTTGGGGAAAGTAAGTTGTAGCTAGAGGTCCTGCAGATGAATCTACAAGAAATGGAGAAAAACTCCGCTAAAGCTGTCGTGTTGCTCAAAGCAATGGCAAATGAAAGACGCCTACAAATCCTGTGCATGCTGCATAACCAAGAGCTTTCGGTTGGAGAACTTTGCGCAAAACTTGAGTTGAGCCAGTCGGCATTGTCTCAACACTTAGCTTGGCTTCGACGCGATGAATTGGTTGCGACACGAAAAGAAGCACAAACGGTGTACTACACATTAAAGAGTGATGAAGTGAAGGCATTAATCCAAACACTTCATGGTCTTTATTGTGCAGAAGCCATGTGATGACAGGTCACATACAAGAAAAGCTGGCATTGCCAGCTTTTTTATTGTCTTGAATTCGAGCTACACGAATTTTAGATATAAAAAAACCGGCAAGAGCCGGTTTTTTCTTCACTGTAAAATCAAGTTTCTATTAAAGAGCTTTGATTTGTGCAGCGAAACGAGACTTATGACGTGCTGCTTTGTTCTTATGAACAAGGCCTTTAGTCGCCATACGGTCTAGGATAGGTGTAACTGCAGCGAATGCAGCAGTTGCAGCTTCTTTGTCGCCTGCTTCGATAGCAGCAACAGTTTTCTTCATGTAAGTACGCATCATTGAGCGACGGCTAGCATTGTGCTGACGACGTTTCTCAGCTTGGATAGCGCGCTTCTTAGCAGATTTACTATTTGCCAAGGGTCTAACTCCCAAAAACTTATTTCTATGACAATTTAAGGGCGAGGACTATCCCTCATTTGCGCCTAAATGTCAAATGATTTGTGCAAAAACCAATCGAAACCAAAACAAATTTTGGTAACAAAGGTCATCGCGGTTAAGATGGCGGGGATTCTAACAGCATTTTTAGACCATTGCTAATAATTATCCGCCTAGATCTAACAATAAACGGATATATTTTTAACGCCCATTTGTAGCTTTCAAAGGCTTAGAGGAATAGGGTTGGCTATCTTTTGGTGATATTCCGAGGTTACAGTGAGTAAACGACTGCTCAAGTCTGGCATGATCGTCAGTGCCATGACATTAATTTCGCGCGTCCTAGGTTTAGTTCGTGATGTGGTAGTAGCAAACTTGATGGGTGCAGGCGCGAGTGCCGACGTCTTCTTCTTTGCCAATAAAATCCCTAACTTTTTACGCCGTCTGTTTGCTGAAGGCGCGTTTTCTCAAGCTTTTGTGCCAGTACTAACCGAAAGTCACGCACAAGGGGATATGGATAAAACTCGTGAGTTGATTGCTCGTGCGGCCGGTACGCTAGGCGTGATTGTTTCTATTGTTACCATACTCGGGGTTTTGGGTTCCGGTGTAGTGACCGCGCTGTTTGGTTTTGGTTGGTTCCTAGACTGGATGCATGGCGGCCCGGCGGCTGAGAAGTTCGAACTTGCTAGCGTCATGCTCAAGATTACCTTTCCTTATTTATGGTTCATCACTTTTGTTGCGCTTTCTGGTGCGATCCTCAATACCTTAGGTAAGTTTGCGGTCTCTTCTTTTACGCCTGTCTTCCTCAACGTGATGATCATTTTGGCGGCGTGGTTTATTTCGCCTCAGATGTCGCAACCAGAAATTGGCCTTGCGATTGGTGTATTGTTAGGTGGCCTTGTTCAGTTTCTATTCCAGATTCCCTTCCTTATTAAAGCGGGAGTGATGGTTAAGCCTAAATGGGGCTGGCGCGATCCGGGTGTGGTGAAGATCCGTACCCTAATGATTCCTGCTCTGTTTGGTGTGTCGGTAAGCCAAATCAACTTACTGTTTGATACCTTTATTGCCAGTTTCCTACAAACCGGTTCGATCAGTTGGTTGTACTATTCCGATCGCTTATTGGAATTCCCATTAGGTCTGTTTGGTATCGCGATTGCCACGGTGATTCTTCCTGCACTATCACGTAAACACGTAGACGCACACAGTGAAGGTTTCGCACACACCATGGATTGGGGCGTACGTATGGTTACCTTACTCGGTATTCCTGCAATGCTTGGTTTGATGGTACTAGCAAAGCCAATGTTGATGGTGCTATTCATGCGCGGTGAGTTTTCTCCGCAAGACGTACATCAAGCCTCTCTCTCTTTATTAGCGTATGCATCAGGTCTGCTTAACTTCATGCTGATTAAAGTGCTTGCGCCAGGTTATTACTCGCGTCAAGACACCAAAACCCCAGTGAAGTACGGCATCATTGCAATGGTGACGAATATGGTCTTCAACGCGATCTTTGCATACTTCTACGGTTACGTTGGTCTTGCTATCGCAACGGCGCTTTCTGCTTTTGTAAACATGGCGCTGCTATACCGCGGCTTGCACATTGCCGGTGTGTACCAAATCACTAAGCGAACTGTCTTCTTTATTATACGTTTGGTGATAGCTGGTGCAGCGATGGTTGCGGCTATCTTATGGCAACTTGAAGACATGCCTGTGTGGTTGGATTGGAGCTTTGCTCACCGTAGTGGCGTGCTAGGAATGTTGATTGGACTTGGTGCTGTCGTTTACCTAGCCGTTGTGTTTTTACTCGGCGTACGTTTAAAAGACCTAAAAGCTGGGACAGAATAAGGTTGATTGGTATATAATCCGTCAGTTTCACACAGTGCAAAGTAAAAACAGAGGCATAAAGCAGTATCCAATGGAACTGATCAGAGGCATTCACAATATCAAGTCGCGCCATCATGGTTGCGTGCTGACTATTGGCAATTTCGATGGCGTACATAGAGGCCATCAACAAGTATTGCAGCAAGTGTCTGAGCAAGCGGAGAAACTTTCGTTGCCTTCGGTTGTGATGACCTTTGAACCTCAGCCTATGGAGCTGTTTGCTCGAGATAAGGCACCTGCGAGGTTAACGCGACTGCGTGATAAATTTGTTCAGCTGAGTAAGCTCGACATTGATCGCTTGCTTTGCGTTAACTTCAATCGTCATTTTGCTGACCTAACGGCGGAAGAGTTTATCCGTGACTTGTTGGTTGGTCGATTGGGTGTTAAGTTTCTTGTCATTGGTGATGATTTCTGTTTCGGCAAAGGTCGAACAGGTAATTTTGCGATGTTACAAGAAGCAGGGGAAAAGTACGGCTTTGAAGTCGTAAGTACCCAAAGCTTTTGTTTACAGCAATTACGAGTGAGTAGCACTGCGATTCGCAAAGCGCTGGCTCGTGATGATTTGCATTCCGCGCAGGAGATGCTGGGAAGAGATTACAGCATCAGCGGTCGTGTTTCACACGGAAGAAAGCTAGGTCGAACCATTGGGTTCCCAACGGCAAATATTCCGTTGAAGCGCTGTGTTTCTCCGGTTTCCGGAGTCTATGTTGTTCAAGCGCTTGGCTTAGGAGATAAGCCGATTGGTGGCGTCGCTAACATTGGTCAACGACCGACAGTTAATGGTGTTCGCCAACAGTTAGAAGTACACTTATTCGACTTTCATGCTGATTTATATGGTAAACAGCTAGAAGTGAAACTTTTGCATAAACTTAGAGACGAGCAAAAGTTTGAGTCGTTTGAAGCACTTAAACAACAAATCGTATTGGATGCTGAAGCAGCAAGGGTGTGGCTGCGTCAGCTTAAGCGTTGAGCGGTTTATTCCACCGTTCAACATAATGTCTAATTTTCGCCCAATATAACGGAATTAAGAATCGATGAGTGAGTATAAAGATACCCTGAACTTACCTGAAACAGGGTTTCCAATGCGCGGCAACCTGGCTAATCGTGAGCCAGAAATGCTTAAGCGTTGGTACAAAGAAGATCTTTACGGTGAAATCCGTAAAGCTAAAAAAGGCAAAAAGTCATTCGTACTGCACGATGGCCCTCCTTATGCGAACGGTGACATTCACATTGGTCACGCACTAAACAAGATTCTTAAAGACATTATTATTAAATCCAAAACACTTTCAGGTTTTGACGCACCTTACATCCCAGGCTGGGACTGCCACGGTCTACCAATCGAATTGATGGTAGAGAAAAAAGTTGGCAAACCAGGTCAAAAAGTGACAGCAGCTGAGTTCCGCGAGAAATGTCGTGAGTACGCTGCAGGTCAGGTTGAAGGTCAAAAAGAGAGCTTCAAGCGTCTTGGCATCATGGGGGAGTGGGACAAGCCATACCGCACTATGGATTTCGCAACTGAAGCGAACATCATCCGTGCTCTTGGTAAGATCGCAAGCAAAGGTCACCTACTGAAAGGTTTTAAACCAGTTCACTGGTGTACAGACTGTGGTTCAGCACTGGCTGAAGCTGAAGTTGAGTACAAAGATAAAGTATCGCCATCTATCGACGTTCGTTTTAAAGCGGCTGACGAAGCGGCGCTGCTATCTAAGTTTGAACTGACCGAAGGTCATGAAGGTCACGGTGACGTATCTATCGTTATCTGGACAACAACACCTTGGACACTGCCAGCAAACCGTGCAGTATGTCTACGTGATGATCTAGAGTACGTGCTTATCCAAACAGAAGGCGACAACGCTGAGCGTATCATCGTTGCTGCTGAGCTGGCGAAAGACGTAATGGACCGTGCAGGTATCGAGCACTTCCACAACCTTGGCTTTGCTAAAGGTGCGGATCTTGAGCTTTCTCAATTCCAACACCCATTCTACGATTTCACTGTACCGGCGATCCTTGGTGATCACGTTACGACTGATTCAGGTACTGGTGTTGTTCACACTGCACCTGGTCATGGTCAAGAAGACTTCGCGGTTGGTAACAAGTACAACCTAGAAGTAGCAAACCCAGTTGGTTCAAACGGCGTTTACCTACCAGATACAGAGCTATTTGCTGGTCAGCACGTATTTAAAGCGAACGATGCGGTAGTAGAAGTACTGAAAGAAAAAGGTGCACTACTACACCACCACGCTTACGAGCACAGCTACCCACACTGTTGGCGTCATAAGACTCCAATCATCTTCCGTGCTACGCCTCAATGGTTCGTTTCTATGGACCAAGCTGGCCTACGTGCTAAAGCACTAGAGTCAATCAAGAACGTAGAGTGGATGCCTGAGTGGGGTCAAAGCCGTATCGAAGGTATGATCGAAGGTCGCCCTGAGTGGTGTATCTCCCGTCAACGTACTTGGGGTGTGCCAATTGCTCTGTTTGTTCATAAAGAAACAGCAGAACTTCATCCAAACACGCTAGAGCTGATCGAGAAAGTCGCTAAGCTGGTTGAAGAAAAAGGCATCCAAGCATGGTGGGATGTCGATGCAGCTGAACTACTAGGTGCTGACGCTGACCAATACGAAAAAGTACTAGATACGCTAGACGTATGGTTCGATTCAGGTGTAACTCACTTCTCAGTTGTTGATGCTCGTGAGGAGTACAACGGCAACAGTGCAGACCTATACCTAGAAGGTTCTGACCAACACCGCGGTTGGTTCCAGTCTTCTCTAATTTCATCTATCGCGATGAAAGATGAAGCGCCTTACAAACAAGTACTGACACACGGTTTCGTGGTTGATGGTCACGGTCGTAAGATGTCGAAATCTATCGGTAACGTGGTTGCGCCAAAAGACGTAACGAACAAGCTAGGTGCTGACATTCTTCGTCTATGGGTTGCTTCAACAGACTACACTGGTGAAGTTGCGGTTTCTGATGAAATCCTAAAACGCAGCGCAGATGCGTACCGTCGTATCCGTAACACAGCGCGTTTCTTCCTTGCTAACCTAAGCGGCTTCAACCCTGAAACAGACATCGTTCCTGTTGAAGAGATGGTTGCGCTAGATCGCTGGGCGGTTGGTCGTGCACTAGCAGCACAAGAAGAGATCGTTAAAGCATACGAAGAGTACAACACACACGGCGTAACTCAGCGTCTAATGCAATTCTGTTCAATCGAAATGGGCTCTTTCTACCTAGACGTAATTAAAGACCGTCAGTACACAGCAAAACGTGGCGGCAACGCTCAACGTAGCTGTCAGACAGCACTTTACTACATCGTAGAAGCGCTAGTTCGTTGGATGGCGCCAATCATGTCGTTCACTGCAGATGAAATCTGGAACGAAATGCCAGGTCAACGCGACAAGTTCGTATTCACTGGTGAGTGGTTCGACGGCCTATTCGGTCTTGCTGAAGGTGAAGAGCTGAACAACGAATTCTGGACTGAGATCCAAGCGGTTCGTGGTGCAGTAAACAAACTTCTAGAAGATGCGCGTAAAGAGAAAACCATCGGTGGTGCACTACAAGCTGAAGTGACTCTATTTGCTGATGACGCACTAGCGGCGAAGATCAACAAACTTGAAGATGAACTGCGCTTTGTTCTACTAACATCTGCTGCGAAAGTTAAGCCTCTAGGTGAGAAGACGGATGCAGCACAAGCGACAGATATCGAAGGCTTGTTTGTTGAAGTAGCAGCAGCTGAAGGCGAGAAGTGTGACCGTTGTTGGCACCACACGCCAGACGTAGGCACAATCGAAGGTCACGAGAAGATCTGTGGTCGTTGTGTGTCTAACGTAGACGGCGAAGGTGAAGTACGTAAATTCGCGTAATTGCCTAGAACGACTGAACTTTTTTTAAAATTAACAGCCCCAGTATTTACTGGGGCTGTTTGTAGGTAAAGTAATGAGTGAAAAAGCACTGACGTTAAAGCAATCTGGAGTTCGCTGGCTGTGGTTAGCAATTCTGGTATTTATTGCAGATATTGGCATCAAATTGGTGGTGATGGACAACATGGGCTACGGATGGGCAAACCGAATTGAGGTGCTGCCATTCTTCAACCTACTTTATGTTCATAACTACGGTGCAGCATTCAGCTTCTTGAGCGATCAAGCGGGTTGGCAGCGCTGGTTGTTCACCGGTATTGCGTTTGTTGTGACAGGTCTTTTGACCTACTGGATGAGCAAGCTTCCAGCCAAAGAAAAGTGGAACAACATCGCTTACGCACTGATTATTGGTGGTGCAGTGGGCAACGTGTTTGACCGTGTTGTTCACGGCTTTGTTGTTGATTACCTAGACTTCTTCTGGGGTAACTACCACTGGCCAGCATTCAACCTTGCAGATACAACTATCTGTATTGGTGCGGCAATGATCATTCTTGATGGCTTCCGCAAAAAGGACGCTGACAAGTAATCTTTTGCGATATATCGAATAACCCTAAGCGTCGTCCGTTGATTCGAACGACGCTTTTTATTATGTTGGAGCCCAATCCGCGCATCTTCGTACAATAAAAAGCAATCACAGTACGTGATCAGATAGAGCGCAGGAAACCCAAGAACAAGGAAGCAGTAACGTGACAACAATAAATCAAGATTCAGCAGTAACGCTGCACTTCACCATCAAAATGCAAGATGGCTCTGTAGCGGACAGCACACATAATATGGGCAAGCCTGCTAAGTTCATTATGGGCGACGGCAGCTTGAGTGAGAACTTTGAGCAATGCCTACTAGGCTTACAAGTAGGCGAGCAAAAGGCAATTGAACTAAAAGCGGCGGACGCTTTTGGCATGCCGAACCCAGACCATATCCACCATATGGACCGCACTAAATTTGTTGGCGAAGCGGAAGTTGAAGTCGGCACAATCATGGCATTTAGCGGTCCTGATGGAATGGAAATCCCGGGCATCATTACTGAGATTGCTGGCGACTCAGTAACTGTGGACTTCAACCATCCACTCGCGGGACAAGACGTGACTTTCGAAGTCGAAATTTTGTCAGTAGAATAGCGAACCAAATAAAAGATAACTTCCATGAGCAATGAAATGAAAATCCTGTTAGCTAACCCACGTGGTTTCTGTGCTGGTGTTGACCGCGCGATTAGCATCGTAGAGCGTGCGCTAGAGATGTATCAGCCACCTATCTATGTTCGACATGAAGTGGTGCATAACCGTTTTGTGGTTGAAGGTCTAAAACAGCGTGGTGCTATCTTCGTTGAAGAACTGCACGAAGTGCCAGACAACAACATTGTGATTTTCTCCGCTCATGGTGTATCTCAAGCTGTTCGTCAAGAAGCGAAGTCTCGTGACCTAACGGTATTCGATGCGACCTGTCCGCTAGTTACCAAAGTTCATATGGAAGTAGCGCGTGCAAGTCGTCGCAATATGGAAGTGGTACTGATTGGTCACGCTGGTCACCCAGAAGTGGAAGGCACGATGGGGCAGTATTCAAGTGATACAGGCGGCATGTACCTTGTGGAAACGCCAGCCGATGTTGAGAAGCTAAAGGCGATTGTGAAAGATCCATCGGATCTGCACTACGTGAGCCAAACGACACTGTCTGTTGATGAAACCGCTGACGTAATTGAAGAGCTACGCCGCGTATTCCCAGACATTCAAGGTCCTCGTAAAGATGACATCTGTTACGCGACGCAAAACCGCCAAGATGCGGTGCGTGAGCTTTCTGCTGATGTTGATGTGATGGTTGTCGTGGGTTCTAAAAACTCATCGAACTCAACACGTTTAAAAGAACTGGCTGAAAAGCTAGGCACACCAGGTTACCTAACAGACTGCCCAGAAGACATTATGCCTGAGTGGTTTGAGGGTAAGGTAAAAGTTGGCGTGACGGCGGGTGCATCTGCACCAGAAGAGTTGGTGAACCAAATCTTAGATCGCATTAAAGAGTTGGTTGGCGCAGAAGCGGTTGATGAAGTGCTTGGTCGTGAGGAGAACATGTTCTTCGAAGTACCAAAAGAACTGCAAATCAAGCAAGTCGATTAAGACGAATCAAACACCAAAAAGGCGACCACAAGGTCGCCTTTTTCATTGGGAATTTCTACACGATTTCGCCAGAATTTGCGCTTAGTGACTGATACCTAACAGCTCTTTGAGCACCTTTAGGTAACGACGGCTCACCGGGATCTCAAAACCTGTTTTGGTAATGATTTCGGCCAATCCGTTTTCTAATAGCTTGATCTCGCTGATGGCTTTGATGCTAACCAGATACTGTCGATGACAACGCACCAATGGGGTTTTCTCTTCCAAGGTTTTTAGCGTGAGCTGTGTGCTGGCTGTTTGGCTGGTGGAACGTACATGCACTCCACTGATGTCACTGTAAGCACACTCAACCGTTTCGGTTGCCATGATCACAATGCGGTTGTGTCCAATGCAGGGAATCTGGTCTAGGCTCTCTGGGGCGATGGCAGACAGTTGCTGAGTGAGCGCGGATTGACTCATGACTTTATTAAGGCGTTTTACTGTTTTCGTCAAACGACATGGATCGACGGGTTTCAGTAGGTAATCAAACGCATTGTCCTCGAAAGCTTGAATCGCATATTGGTCGTAAGCGGTCACAAATACCACGTAGGGCATGGTCTCTGGATCTAACATGCCCAGTAGCTCGATGCCCGTCACCTGAGGCATTTGGATATCTAGGAAAACCACATCCGGTTTCAGCTCATTGATTTTCTTAAGCCCCATGATGGCGTTTGACGCATCGCCAATCACTTCTATGTGACCCGTTTCAGCCAATAGTTCTGCCAGCTCTTCACGAGCAAACTGTTCATCATCAATGACGAGAGCGGTTAACATCCAAAATTACCTTTATGCGTTTTAACTGTGCTTATCGCGAGTGGGGAATGATAAAACTCATTTTAGTAAATTGGTGCTGCTGATAGGTAATTTTTAGCGCTGAATCACGCCCAAATTGATTCGATAAGCGCTTATCGACAATTTCCATGCCTAAACCAGAATGATTCTCTTTTGGCGGCTGGTAGCTTCCTGCGTTGTCTTCAACCGTTATCAGTGCGCCTTGCGGGTGTGTTTGGCTGTAAATCTTTACCTTGCCACCCTCTAGCATATTGGAAATACCATGCTTGATGGCGTTCTCAACTAGCGGTTGAAGAGTAAAGCTCGGTAACTTGATATCGAGCAGTTCTGGTTCAATGTCGATCTCGACTTCCAATCGATCAGTGAAACGCGCTTTCTCAATCGAAAGGTAAGAATCCACATGTGCTAACTCTTCTTTCAGCGTCACCGTATTGATGTTCTGTTTTAAGTTACTGCGGAAGAAGTGCGACAAGTTTTGGATCAGTTCTCGTGCTTTATCAGGGTTACGACGAGTAATGGCACTGATGGTATTAAGAGCATTGAACAAAAAGTGTGGGTTCACTTGAGCGTGCAGCAGTTTGATTTCTGCCTGAGCTAATAGGGTTTGCTGCTGCTGATAATCGCCATACAAGATTTGGCTCGATAGAAGCTGAGCAATGCCTTCTGCCATTGACATGTTCGCAGTAGAGAACAGCTTGCGCTTTGGTTCGTAAAGCTTAATTGTGCCCACCACTTCTTTACCCGCGCGCAAAGGAATGATCAGCGCAGAGCCCAACTTACAATCTTTCGCTAATGAGCATTGGTAAGGGCGTTCACTGCCATCAAGGTAGATAATGTCATTCTTCTCCATTGAATCGAGTGTGCTTTGCGATGAGATCGGAGTATTTGGCCTATGGTGATCATCACCGATGCCAACGAAAGCCAGAATCTTCTCTTGGTCAGTAATGGCGACCGCGCCTACCTTCGTTTCTTCATAAATAATGCGGGCAATCTTATCGGCGTTTTCGCTGTTAAAGCCGGTGCTAAGAATACCAACTGAGCGGTCAGCGATGCTCAATGCTCGGCGGGAAAAGGTCGCCGAATACTTTTCAAAAATGGTTTTACGATCTTGCAGAATACTCATAAACAGAGCAGCACCAACGGAGTTCGCGATGATCATGGGGGCTGCAATCGCTGAAACGAGTTCATAGGCTTGGTCGAATGGTTTGGCAACGGCAAGCAACAGAATCATCTGTACGATCTCTGCTACGAAGGTCACGCTGAATACCACGCTTGGATTAAACAGCATTGCGCCTTTGTTGCGCTTAATCAGGTAAACGTGCAATAAGCCGCCAATTAAGCCTTCAGCTGTGGTCGATATAGCACAGGCTAAGTCTGTAAAACCCCCTAAGGTGTAGCGATGGATGCCGCCAGTAAAACCAACCGCAAAACCGACAACAGGCCCGCCAAATAACCCGCCCATTACCGCACCAATGGCACGAGTGTTGGCGATGGCGTCGTTAATCTGTAAGCCGAAGTAGGTGCCTAGGATACAAAAGCCAGAAAAGAGCACATAACAAATGAGCCGATGGCTGAGGCGTGATGAAATACTCAGCAGGGGCAAAATGATCGGCGTTTTACTCAGCATGTAAGCCAGCACTAAGTAAACACACATTTGTTGTAGAAGGGAGATGACCAGTTCCATAACGAACCTAACCTAAAAATGATGTTTTTATTGTAAGTGAATTAAATCTTCGAAGAGAAACAAAAAGAGCCTGCAAAGGGCAGGCTCTTGGTTTATCCAGACATCGATAATGAATCGGTTAGCAAGCGAAGGTATTCATTATGCGGTTTCTGAGGCAGCTTGTGGCTTCTCGTCATCTGCTAGTTCAGTCTCACCTTTGCCTTTAGAAATCTTGATAACGTAAGCCGTTACCGCTAGTGAGAACACAATACCTACGATGGTTGAGATTTGCATTGGCAGACCAAAACCTAGCGTGCTGTTGTTTAGAATGAAAGTCACACACACGGTTGTCATGAATACTGCTGGGATAGTCGTAATCCAATGCAGTTTATTGTGACGTAGTAGGTAAGCCGAAGCCGTCCAAAGCATCATTACTGCTGTTGTTTGGTTTGCGAAGCCGAAGTAGCGCCAGATGATACCGAAGTCTACTTGAGTAAGAATGCCACCGATAACGAACAATGGTAGAGCCATTAGAAGACGGTTACGCAGTGTTTTCTGTTCCATACCGAAGTACTCAGCAAGAATCAGACGGCTTGAGCGGAATGCTGTGTCACCTGATGTGATTGGCAGAATAACAACACCAAGGAAAGCAATCACACCACCGAATACACCCAGTAGACCAAATGAAGCGCTGTATACCACGTTACCAGGGCCACCGTTTTTCACTGCTTCTGCAAGACCATCAAGCGTGCCGAAGAAAGACAGAGCGATAGCACACCAGATTAGCGCGATAACGCCTTCACCAATCATTGCACCGTAGAATACGAAGCGACCGTTCTTCTCATTTTCCATACAACGCGCCATCAGTGGAGACTGAGTTGCGTGGAAGCCAGAGATAGCACCACATGCGATAGTGATAAATAGTGCAGGCCATAGAGGCATATCGTTCGGGTTCAAGTTAGTTAGCATGTCGCTTACTTGGAAGTCACCCATCACAGTGTGTTCGCTAGAGAAAGCTATAGCAGTCATTAGACCTACAGACATGAAGATCAGTAGCGCACCAAACAGTGGGTAGAAACGACCAATGATTTTGTCTACAGGAACAATTGTCGCGATGATGTAGTAAGCGAAAATCAGCACAACCATGGTTGTCATGCTTACGCTAAAGCTAGTTTGGTCGTTGATTAGGTTTGTGATCATGCCTGCTGGCGCTGATACGAATACCACACCAACAAGAAGCAATAGGACAATGGCAAAGATGTTCATAAAGTGTTTTGCGCCATTACCTAGGTAGCGACCCGTAATTGTTGGTACTGATGCACCACCGTTACGAACAGAAAGCATGCCTGAGAAGTAATCGTGTACCGCACCTGCGAAGATACAACCTACAACAATCCACAGCATTGCCGCAGGGCCATATAGCGCACCCATGATTGGACCGAAGATAGGGCCAACACCAGCGATGTTAAGTAGCTGAACAAGGTAAACACGTTTGGTTGACATTGGAACGTAGTCAACACCGTCCGTTTTAGTATGGGCAGGCGTTTGGCGATTCTCATTGATACCGAAAACTTTCTCAACGAAAGCGCCGTAGATGAAGTATCCGCCGATGAGGGCTGCGACACAGGTTAGAAACCACATCATAGCAATTGTCCTTGGTTTAATAGGTAGGTAATTTTTTAAGCTCAGGATGTATGGTATTCATCTCTTTTGTTAAGTGCATTCGCTCTGTGGATGAGTGGTCGAATAGAGAAGCGAGTGGTCGATATAACGGTTAAGTGGTTTTATCGTTTGCTTAGTGGTCGAGCTTAGGGCTGAGCGGTTCAATTAACCATTAAGCGGTGGCTATTAAGGGTGGGTGGCTACACTCGAGAGTTAAGTGGTGAAATCAACAGATAAGCGGCAAAGCACAGGCTTTAGTGGTAAGCTTGTTTTGAAAACAATTAGTTAAGGAAGAATGATGAAAAAGGCAACGTTAGGCTTGGCGCTGGCTTTACTAGCAGGGTGTGCGGCAACAACGGAAGAACTGGCGCAGTCCGGAGATTGGTACCAGATCGGTTATCAAGATGGTGTCGCTGGGCATACCTCGCGTACCATGAAAGAACTTCGCTCGTTAGGAAATGTAAAGCAAGGCGATTATGACCAAGGTTACCTTGAAGGGGTAACGGAATATTGTAATCCTGATTTTGCTTACCAAATGGGCCTGTCTGGTCAGTATTATGAAGGTGTATGTGAGGGAACGCCTGGGGCACAAAAATTCCGTATGGAATGGCAACGTGGCTGGAACGAATACAGCAACTAGATCTGTTTCATAATCAAGACTGTGGTTTTGCTTGTTGATCTTCTGACATTTGAATTTTATTGCTTTGCTGTACTTATGGCTTGAGATTCAATCAGAAGTGAAATGAAAACATGAAGAAGTATTTTTTGGTCGCATTAGCATTGTTGCCCTTAACGGTCGGTGCGACCAACGTGTTGAAAGAGTCGATTAAGATGAAGCGTAAATACGATCACGATAAGCATCGTCTTACCAATACCATCAACAATACCAAGCGTAATATTAAAGAAGTCACTGACGGTACTTATGTCGAGAACCAAGTGAAGCGAGAAGTAAACCAAACCACTCGCAAGTACACCAATAAAGTGGAGAACGTTAAGAACATAACGAATCCTGATCACATCAAACGTAAAGCAAATGACAAGCTTAACCAAGAGTTTGATGAATGGTTGTATGAAGACTAAATCTTGATATCTAAAACAAAAAGGAGACCACGAGGTCTCCTTATTGTTTGTCTTCTATCGATAGATTTGAGCTGGCGGACTCAAGATTTATTTCGGCTGGTGGTTTTCCACTGCTTTGCGTAAGAAACCGTCTTGGTGGTGCAGGTGAGCACGAGCCGATTCAATATCAAGATCGGTCAGGATCATTAAGATCGCCAGTTTCACCTCATAATCCGTCTGCTTAAGCACTTCGGTTGCTTGTTCTTTGCTGCAATCGGTCGCTTGCATCACAATTCGCGCTGCGCGTGCAACGAGCTTGTTGTTGGTTGCTTTCACATCAACCATCAGGTTTTGATAGCTCTTGCCCAAACGGATCATGCTTGCGGTTGTTAGCATGTTTAGCACCAGTTTCTGCGCGGTACCTGATTTTAAACGTGTTGAGCCTGTTAATGCTTCAGGGCCTACAACAGGGCTAATTGCGATGTTTGCAATATCGGCGATTGGCGAATCTGGATTACAAGATAGCGCAATCGTGGTTGCACCGAGCTCGTTGGCGTACTCCAAACCACCAATAACATAAGGTGTTCGGCCACTTGCAGCGATACCGACGACAACATCGAGATTTGTGAATTTGATGTCTTTTAGGTCTTGCTCACCTAAAACCGGCGAATCTTCCGCACCTTCTTTTGCTTTTAGAATCGCCTCTGGACCACCCGCAATCAGACCAACCACCATCTTGTCAGATACGCCAAATGTTGGCGGACATTCCGATGCATCAAGTACACCTAAACGGCCGCTGGTGCCTGCGCCCATGTAAACTAGACGACCGCCGACTTTAAATGCGTCGGTGATCTTATCCACCGCGAGTGCGATTTCGGGTAAAACCTTCTCAACCGCAAGTGGTACGAGCTTATCTTGCTGATTAAGTCGCTGAACAATGTCCAGAGAGGGCAGTAAATCGATGTCCATCGTATCTGGGTTACGACCTTCTGATACTAGATGGGCAAGAGCAGCAATAAGCGCGTCATTTGTCATAGTGGTTTAAGCCTTTTGAATACTGATTTCGATTTGTTTTTTCGCTGTGGCTAGCACAACGTATTTAGTTTTTAGGATAGAGCACACCCAGCGAAGCAAGACGGCTCGCACCGGTTACTTCAGGTAAGTTGCTTGGTAGCCCGTCAATATGTCGCTGAGCAAGCCAAGCAAACGCCATGGCTTCCATATAATCGCCATCGACACCTTTATCATCCGTTGTTGCGACTTGCCACTGCGGCAGAAGTTCCGCTAAACGTTGCATCAGTAGGGGGTTTCTCGCCCCACCTCCACACACCAACAGCTGTGGCTGCTGGCCATACGTGAATTTCTCCACTTCGTTTGCAATGGTCTTCGCCGAGTATTCACACAGCGTGCGTTGTACATCTTGTGCTGAGATATTGTGGTCAGCTAACTGATGATGCAGCCAATCGATATTGAACAGCTCTCGGCCAGTGCTCTTAGGCGACGACATCGCGAGGTAAGGTTCTGCTAAGAGTTGAGTTAGTAGTGCTGAATCGGTGTTGCCTTGTAGAGCAAATCGCGCGTCTTTGTCGAAGCCTTGTCCGGTGTGTTGTTCACACCATGCATCCATCAACATGTTGCCCGGGCCCGTATCGTAGCCGATCACAGCTTGCTCAGGATGCAGTACCGAGATATTGGCAATTCCACCGATGTTAAGCACCACAGTGGTGGAATCTTGCATGGCAAAAATACTTTTATGGAAGGCTGGGACGAGCGGTGCACCTTGGCCACCTAACGCCATGTCTTTACGACGAAAATCTGCCACGGTATCAATGCCCGTTTTGACTGCAATGATGTTGGCATCACCCAGTTGGGTGGTGAAGGGCAGATCGCCTGTTGGCTGGTGGAACACGGTTTGACCATGATTGCCAATGGCTCGGATTTGCTCAGCGGAATAGCCGGATTTATCCAGTAGCTGTAAAACCGCATCGGCAAACAAATGGCCAAGTTGATGGTCGAGCTCACCAATGGCTTTTAGATTCGTGTCTTGCCCAGTGCAAACCGACAAAAGCGTCTGCTTAATATGAGCGGGCATTGGGTAATCATCGTGTGCTAGCAAGCGAACACGGTTATCTTCAATTTCAACCAGTGCGGTATCTACACCGTCCATACTGGTTCCAGACATCACACCGATATACAGTTTGTTAAGATTCACAGCCAATTCCGTCAATTCTTCGATTCACTTATTGTAAAGCAATTCTGAAGCGAATAACCTCATCGAATACGAGATATTCAGCCGATTTTGAGGAGAAAAAATGGGACCGTTATGGGTTGATGTTGCAGGCTATGAACTGACTGCAGAAGACAGAGAAATTTTGGAGCATCCAACGGTTGGTGGTTTGATTTTATTTACGCGTAACTACCACGACAGCAAGCAGCTTCAAGCTCTTACCCAATCTATCCGCAAAGCGGCGAAACGTCCGATTTTGATTGGTGTTGACCAAGAGGGCGGGCGCGTTCAGCGTTTCCGTGAAGGCTTTTCTCTGATTCCAGCGGCAGACGAATACGCCAAACACCAAAATAGTGAAGAACTTGCTCGTCTGGGCGGTTGGTTGATGGCCGCTGAGTTGATTGCTCATGACATCGACCTAAGCTTCGCACCAGTACTAGATAAAGGCCACCAGTGTAAAGCGATTGGCAGCCGTGCCTTTGGTGAGGATCTGGACACCATTTTACGTCACAGCACCGCGTATATGCAGGGCATGAAGAGTGTCGGTATGGCAACAACAGGTAAGCACTTCCCGGGTCATGGTGGTGTGATTGCTGATTCACACTTAGAGACACCGTACGACGAGCGTAGTGATATCTTTGAGCAAGACATGGCTATCTTCAAAGCGCAAATCGATGCTGGCATCTTAGACGCGATGATGCCTGCTCACGTCATTTTCCCAAATTATGATGACCAACCTGCTAGTGGCTCTGAGTATTGGCTTAAACAAATCCTGCGCCAGCAACTTGGTTTTAAAGGTTTGATCTTCTCTGATGATTTGACCATGGAAGGCGCTGCGATCATGGGTGGTCCTGCTCAGCGTGGCGCACAAGCACTAAACGCTGGCTGCGATATGCTGCTGGTTTGCAATAAGCGCGATGCGCAAGTTGAGGTGCTTGATAATCTACCAATCACTTCTGTTCCTCGAGCAGATGCCTTGTTGAAGAAGCAAAGCTTTTCTCTAAGCGAGCTAAAACTTTCGCAAGAGTGGAAAGACGCCTCTGAAGCTATGAAGCGATTGGTTGGCTAGCCATCTCACCCCTGAATAATGGTTTGTTCAGGGTGAGACGTAAACTTTCTAAAACATCCATTTAAAGCCGAAGTGCTCTGCATTTCGGCTTTTTCTTTTGATGTAAATAATATTTTACATCAAATGTTTTTTATTATGTACGGTTGTAATTCTTTTTTAGCCTGTTATCTTGTCGATAAAGCTTAGTTGTCTCACCAAGGAATTGGTTGGGTGTAAAAAAAAATATACAGGTCAAAGTTATGCAAAGAAGTGAATTGAGCAACATCAACATCAGCGAAGAACAAGTTCTGATCACGCCAGAGGAGCTAAAAGTGAAGCTTCCTCTAAGTGAAAAAGCACGTCGTTTTATTCAAGAGTCTCGTCAAACCATCGCTGACATCATTCACAAAAAAGATCATCGCCTACTCGTTGTATGTGGACCATGTTCTATCCATGACGTAGAAGCTGCGAAGGATTACGCTAAGCGTCTAAAAGCTCTTTCAGAACAACTAAGCGACCAACTGTATATTGTAATGCGTGTTTACTTTGAGAAGCCTCGAACCACCGTTGGTTGGAAAGGCTTAATCAATGACCCACACCTAGACGGCAGCTTCGACATTGAACATGGTCTGCATGTTGGTCGTGAACTGCTGGTTGAATTGGCAGAGATGGAAATCCCGCTAGCAACAGAAGCCCTTGACCCAATCAGCCCGCAATACCTTGCGGATACCTTTAGCTGGGCAGCGATCGGTGCTCGTACGACTGAGTCACAAACACACCGTGAGATGGCAAGTGGTCTTTCTATGCCAATCGGCTTTAAGAATGGTACAGATGGTAGCTTGGCTACTGCTGTTAACGCGATGCAAGCGGCTTCTTCTAGCCACCGTTTCATGGGTATTAACCGTGAAGGTCAAGTCGCGCTTCTGACTACGCAAGGTAACCCGAATGGTCATGTGATTCTGCGTGGCGGCAAGCAAACCAACTACGATTCAGTGTCTGTTAACGAGTGTGAGCAAGAGATGGCGAAGTCTGGTCTTGACGCTTCACTGATGGTGGATTGTAGCCATGCAAACTCACGTAAAGATTACCGTCGTCAGCCATTGGTTGCCGAAGACGTGATTCATCAAATCCGTGAAGGCAATAAGTCGATTATAGGCTTGATGATTGAGAGCCATATCAATGAAGGTAACCAATCTTCTGACCTAGCTCTTGAAGAGATGAAATACGGCGTATCTATCACCGACGCATGTATCAATTGGGATTCAACTGAGGCACTATTACGTCATGCACACGAAGAGCTAGTGCCTTTCTTAGAGAATCGTCTAAAGGGCTAACAACACGGGATTTAAGGAACATCAATGGCAGTTGAACTTAACGCATTACGCGATCAGATTGATGCAGTCGACAAGCAAATGCTAGAGCTACTTGCTCAGCGTTTAGCGTTAGTAGAGAAAGTGGGTGAAGTAAAAAGCGAACACGGTTTGCCAATTTATGCCCCAGATCGTGAAGCCGCAATGCTGGCATCACGACGAGCTGAAGCTGAAAAAATGGGGATCCCTCCACAGCTGATTGAAGACATTCTTCGTCGAACTATGCGTGAGTCCTATGCCAGCGAGAAAGATTCCGGTTTTAAGTGTTTGAATCCAGAACTGCGCTCTGTGGTCATTATTGGTGGTAATGGCCAATTAGGTGGCCTGTTTGGTCGAATGTTCAAACTATCTGGCTACCAAGTTAAAGTGTTGGGCAGCAAAGACTGGGATTATGCCGATGACATCCTAAAAGATGCGGGGCTGGTAGTAGTTACAGTGCCGATTCACCTAACAGAAGGTGTGATTGAGAAGCTCGGTAACCTGCCACAAGATTGCATTCTTTGTGACCTGACTTCTATCAAGTCTAAGCCGCTGCAAGCAATGTTGAATGTGCACCAAGGTCCGGTTGTTGGTTTGCACCCAATGTTTGGCCCAGATGTACCGAGCCTAGCGAAGCAGGTGATTGTCTACTGTGACGGTCGTGGTAATGAGCAATACCAATGGCTATTGCAACAGTTTGGAATTTGGGGCGCAAGCTTGTGCCAAATCGATGCGCAAGAGCACGACCATGGCATGACTTTGATTCAGGCGCTGCGCCACTTCACTTCCTTTGCTTACGGTATGCACCTAAGCAAAGAGAATCCGAACATTGAACAACTGCTAAAGCTGAGCTCACCGATTTACCGTTTGGAGCTAGCGATGGTAGGGCGTCTGTTTGGCCAAGATCCAAACCTATACGGTGACATCATTCTTTCATCACAAGAAAACATCGACATGATTAAGCGTTTCCACCAACGCTTTGGTGAAGCTTTGTCTGTTTTAGACAGTAAAGACAAGGCTGAGTTTGTCGAAAGCTTCGAGCAAGTGAGTGACTGGTTTGGTGATTACTCGCAGCAATTCATGAACGAAAGTCAGAACTTGCTCAAACAGGCTAATGACAATATCCATCGTGGATAAGAACCGATTTTGAATGTAAAAAGAGCAGCTTATTCGCTGCTCTTTTTTATTCGTATGTTTCGTGATGATCAGTTGGTTGATGTGGCACTGTTATCTTCACTCGATACTGTGCTGATGCTGGTATCACGGTAAGGTGAGTTAGTAAGGTTGATTTGCAGGCGAACCACGTTATCAATCAATTGAACCAACGGACCCCATTTCACCTTCTTCTCTTTCTCGAACGCGTAGTTAAAGTTCTCTGGCGTCCAATCCATCAAGTATTGTGGGTTCAATGCTCGGCCTAAGAAGCGCACTTCATAGTGCAGGTGCGGGCCGGTTGAGTTACCTGAGTTACCACATTTCGCAATCACATCGCCTTTACTGACGAACTCTCCGCTCTTCACGCTGAACTTGCTCAAGTGAGCAAAGGAGCTAGAAAAGCCAAACGAGTGACGCAGCGTGAGGTAGTTACCATACCCACGGTTACCTGGACGTACCGTTTCTACCACACCGTCTGCCGGCGCAAGGATCTGTTCTCCACGCTTACACGTTAGGTCTATCCCTGTATGAACATGACGTTTGCCCGTGATTGGATTGACACGACTGCCAAAAGGAGAGGAGATACGTTGATAAGTCATTGGGCTGTCGTTTGGAATCAAACGGAACATGGTCGCACGAACTGCAGAATCGATTGCCGCAGCATCAATGCGTTCTTCCAGTGCATGTTCATCGGTGCTCAGCTCTTCATCTGCTAAACCCAACACAGACTCAACATCAAATACACGCTTGCCTAGCAATTGAATCTGGTTGTTTTTATCGGTTAAGGACTGAGAAAGAGAGTGGTTGGTATCTAACTGCTCTTCGTACAACACGGAGATTTCAGCTTTCTCGCTCTCTAGCTTTGCGATGGTTTGATTGAGTGCTTGTGTGTCATGAATCTGCTTTTGATGCAGGTACCAAGCACCACCAACAACAGCGGGTAGTGCAACGACTGACGCACAGATAGCTAGGATCGAAAGGCGACCCAAATGAAATTGCTGATTCCCGTCTTTTGTCGGGATCTGCATGATTATTTTTTTAGACATGGTTATTGTTACTAAAGTAGGCGTTCAATTTATTCTTCCCCTAAATCTGAAAGATGCTCTAACTCTCGATTCAGAAGCTCGTTATTGCCTACATTCAATTCTATAAATCGTTTTAGTTGGCTAATACTATCGATGTCTATGTTGGCGATCTTTAGCCTAATCTCGTTATCTATAATCGATATGATGTTGGCGGTTAGCTGCATCACTTGCTCTGATTGAGCAAACGAGAACGCAACATCTACCTTACGTGACGGTTCAAGTGAACTTGCATTTTCAGCTTTTAACAGCAAGCCATGTAATGAGAGATCTTGAATCGTGGCTTGTAATGCCAAGTCACCTTGTTCCAATAAAGCTGAAACTTGATAGATAATGCGTGAAAAGCGTCGTCTCTCCGTCATAGAGCTTTCTCATTAAGTCGTCAAATCAGTCGAAGACTATATCAAATAGAACAAAAACTGTTCAATTTTTGTTCTTAAAATATCGAGCTAGCACAGAGTTACGATTGCTAAAGGTCAAGCTCTTAATTGAAAAAATGCCAATTTGAGCCATTTATGCAACACATACAACAAAGGCCGCTATGATAGCGACCTTTGTACGAATTACAAGCAAAGGTGAGCGTAAGGTGATATACCGCACACTCATCTTATAACCGAAATTACTTCGATACGCGCTTGTATTTGATGCGGTGTGGTTCAGCTGCTTCAGGACCAAGGGTCTTCTTCAGCCATTCCATGTACTCGTTGTAGTTACCTTCGTAGAAGTTAACTTGGCCTTCATCGCGGTAGTCGATGATGTGCGTTGCAATACGATCTAGGAACCAACGGTCGTGCGAGATAACCATTGCACAGCCAGGGAACTCTAGTAGTGCTTCTTCTAGTGCACGTAGTGTTTCAACGTCAAGGTCGTTGGTTGGCTCATCGAGTAGCAGTACGTTACCGCCAGCTTTAAGCAGCTTAGCAAGGTGCACACGGTTACGCTCACCACCAGAAAGCTCGCCGATAACTTTCTGTTGATCAGAGCCTTTGAAGTTAAAGCGAGAACAGTAAGCACGTGCAGGGATTTCGAAGTTGTTGATCTTGATGATGTCAGCGCCTTCAGAAATCTCTTGGAATACCGTGTTCTTGTCGTTCATTGAGTCACGGAACTGCTCAACAGACGCCAGTTTCACTGTTTCACCCAGCTCAATCGTACCTGAGTCTGGTTGCTCAGTGCCGCTCAGCATCTTGAATAGAGTCGATTTACCTGCACCGTTTGCACCGATGATACCCACGATTGCACCCTTAGGCATGCTGAACGATAGGTCATCGATAAGAACACGACCGTCGAATGACTTAGTCAGGTTGTTCACTTCGATAACTTTATCACCTAGACGCTCACCTGGCGGGATGAACAGCTCGTTGGTTTCGTTACGTTTTTGGTGGTCAGTGTTTTGTAGCTCTTCAAAGCGTGCCATACGTGCTTTAGATTTCGCCTGACGACCTTTAGGATTTTGGCGAACCCATTCAAGTTCTTTCTCGATGGTCTTTTGACGAGCTTTTTCTTGCGATGCTTCTTGTTGTAGACGCGCATCTTTTTGCTCTAGCCAAGACGTGTAGTTACCTTCCCATGGAATACCTTCACCACGGTCAAGTTCTAGGATCCAACCCGCTGCGTTATCTAGGAAGTAACGGTCGTGGGTAATCGCAACTACAGTACCAGTGTAATCAACTAGGAAGCGTTCTAGCCATGCAACAGACTCAGCATCCAAGTGGTTGGTTGGTTCGTCGAGTAGCAGCATGTCTGGCTTTTCAAGAAGAAGACGACAGATAGCCACACGGCGACGCTCACCACCTGATAGGTGTTGGATTTTTTGATCCCATTCAGGAAGGCGAAGTGCATCAGCAGCACGCTCTAGCGCGTTATCTAGGTTGTGACCATCTTTCGCTTGGATTAGCGCTTCTAGTTCACCCTGTTCTTTTGCAAGTGCATCAAAATCGGCATCTGGTTCTGCATACGCAGCGTATACCGCATCCAAGCGCTTAAGTGCGCCAGCAACATCTGCAACGGCTTCTTCAACGATTTCACGAACGGTCTTTGACTCGTCCAGAACAGGTTCCTGTGGTAGGTAACCTACGTTTAGTCCCGGTTGTGGGCGTGCTTCACCATCGATATCAGTATCGATACCCGCCATGATACGTAGCAGCGTAGATTTACCTGCACCGTTCAGACCTAGAACACCGATTTTTGCACCTGGGAAGAAGCTTAGAGAGATGTCTTTAAGAATTTGACGCTTAGGTGGCACAATTTTGCTCACCCGCGACATGGTATATACGTATTCAGCCATTGCCGATCGTTCCTAAATTAACTGTCATTCAAAGGCTCTATTTTATACCAACTCCTTGAGTTTTGTTACCGGATTGCAAGAAATTAGCATCTTGTGTGATTTCTTCTTCATCGCTGACCGGAAACTCCCAACTTTAGGGTATACACTTTTCTTGTTCAGCTTTGATTCAAATACCCACTCTTCATCGGGATGGATGAATTGTCGGGAATCTATTTGCTTTGAAGGGTTCTAAAGTTTTACGAGTACAACATTTATTACATCAAGTCGCTTTACAATAAGAACTTAATACGGTGTAAATAGATGCATATGCTTTATGACTTACCGCGCCTTGTATTCACCAGTGGTAAGAAGTGAAGCGATAAACGTCTGGGGAAAATGACGCACATGAGATTCAACGTATCTGAATTGGCTAAAAGAGTATGCTACGCAGCCGCTTTATGTGCGGTAAGCGTGTCAGCAAACGCTGCGCTGAGCCTTGAAAAACAGCGCCAAGTCTATGAGCAAGCTCAGGATTTATTAGATAAGAACGACATTGATGGTTACTTATCTATCCGTTCTAAAATCGCCGACTATCCACTGACACCTTATGTGGATTACCGGGTGTTTCTGAGGCAATTATCGAGTAAGTCTCCACAACAGGTAGACGAATTTATTAATGACCACGAGGCTTTTCCATTCTCACGTCGAATTCGCGCCCCTTACTTAGATAACCTTTATCGTCAGAAAGATTGGAAAACCATTACCGAGTTCCAAAAAGTGGAGCCAAGTGGTGAGCGTTACCAGTGTATTTTTTATGTCGCTCAATTAGAGCAGGGTAAACAAGTTGCTGCCTTTAAAGGCGCAGAGCACATGTGGCTGCGCGGCAAAAGTATCGCCGACGAGTGTGACCCATTGTTCTCTGCGTGGGACAAAGCGGGTGAGCGCACCGATGAGATGATTCTTCAGCGTATGTTGCTGGCGTTTGATGCTCGTAATGGTGGCTTAATGAGTTACCTGCAGAAACTGCCAGAATCAGCCAAAGCGAAGCAGCAAGCTAAAGCAATGAAAGCGCTGTTTGATAAACCAGAAACGGTCGCTGCATTTGCTAAGAAACAACCGGCTAATGATTTCAATCGCGCTCAGAGTGAATATGCGTTAGAGAAATTGGCTCGTAAAAATACTAAGCAAGCGCAAGATGCGTATGCTGCGGTTGTGAAAGGCCAAAAGTTCTCCCCTGAGAAAGCGCAAGCTCTGGCTGACTACATTGCGATCCGTTTGATTCGTACTGAGTCGGACTCATTAGCAAATTGGCGTGATGATAAAACGAAGTCGAGTAAGAATTTACCCTTGATTGAAAGCCGCATTCGTTTGTCGATTCAAAACGGCGATTGGAAAGGCGTACAGAAGTGGATTGCGGTTTTAAATGACAAGGAACAGGCAACGCTTCGGTGGCAATACTGGCTAGGTCGTAGTGAAATCGCTTTGGGTGATGCTACTGCGGGTAAGCAACGTTTGTCGAAATTGGTCGGCCAGCGTAACTTTTACAGCGTTGCTGCGGCCAATGCGATTGGTCAGTCAATTAAGTACCCATCGAGTTCCGTTAAGTTAGACAAGAAAGCAGTTCAGCCATACCAGAAATCTTTGGCACGTATTGAAGAGCTTATCGCGACCGACAAAATTGCCGCAGCGAAGAGTGAATGGACCCATTTGCTTCGTCGTGTTAGTAAAGAAGAGAAAACGCAACTTGCCGCTTATGCCGCTTCTAAGCGTTGGCACAACCTCACTGTGATTGCGAGTATTCAGGCGGAAATGTGGGATAACATCCCATTGCGTTTCCCGGTGGCGCATCGCTGGTGGTTTAACTTCTACGCTGAGAAACACAACATCGACCCGATTACGATGATGTCACTCGCTCGACAAGAAAGTGCATTGGATTCGGAGGCGCGTTCGCCTGTTGGTGCTC
Source organism: Vibrio sp. K4 (assembly GCF_051122595.1). Lineage (NCBI taxonomy): Bacteria > Pseudomonadati > Pseudomonadota > Gammaproteobacteria > Vibrionales > Vibrionaceae > Vibrio > Vibrio sp. K4. The sequence continues at coordinate 2,776,954 of NZ_CP178577.1, read as the reverse complement.
GTGGCCTAATGCAAATTATGCCCGCGACGGCTAAGTACACGGCGAACAAGTACAAGCTCAAGTATCAAGGTACGCAAGACCTGTACAACGTGGGTAAGAATATCGAGATTGGTAGCCACTACTTACAAGGTTTGATGGAGGATTACGATAATAATCGTATTTTTGCGCTCGCTGCTTATAATGCAGGACCTAACCGAGTAAAAATGTGGCGAGATCGAACACAAGGAAAAGTCGACGCTTATTCCTTTATTGAAGCAATTTCATTTAAAGAGACGCGTGGTTATGTGCAGAACATTTTGATGTTTGAAACTTACTATCGCGACCTTTTAGGTGTAGATGGTTCGTTCTTGACCCCAAATGAGATCAATACCAAGTATTGAGTGAGGTAACTTGATGTCACACGAACCTGAGTACAAAGACTGGCAACAGATTGTCGAACTGATCCGTTCTAGCGTGGATAACCAGCAACACGAGATGTTGTTGACCATGTTAATGACGCCGGATGAAAGAGAATCGCTCACCGCACGCGTCAACATTCTAAATGAGTTGCTCAAAGGTGAGCTGTCGCAGCGTCAAATCAGTCAAATGCTTGGAGTGGGTATTGCTACCATCACTCGTGGTTCGAATGAGTTAAAGTCGAAATCTGATGCGGACAAAGACAAACTCAAGACATTGCTAGAGCAGGGGGCTCAATAATCTTTGAGTTGAACTCTCTGAGTTATAAGCAGCAAAAAGGGCGGAATCTCCGCCCTTTTTAATGTGTGCTATCGCTGCTATGAGATTTAAAGCTCGTAATAAGCTCCGTGCAGCTATAGATTAGCTGGGAAATGTTCTGGGTTGGTAAAAGGAATCAACGCCAGAATCAACGCTTGATGATAGACCGAACTGCGCGTCAGTTGGTTTTGAGTCAGTAGACCAATTGCGCCACCTTTCTGTTTGATGTTGTCGGTACCAAATACCTCATCCATCACATCGCCAAGCTCATTGGCATGTTCAAGTTTTTGGAGCACTTCTGGTGGTAGCATCAAGCTTGCTGAGCGAGATTCCCCACGATGCGTGTCAGACTCAATCACCATCCAAGCAAATGTGACTTTGCCTTCAATTCCGGCCTCTAAACCGACATAGAAATCCGCATTTGGCATTTTTGCTTTGGCGTTACGAACTCGGTTTAATGCGCCAAGATGTGTTTCATCATTAGACGTCGGTTGGTCTGCCACTTCACTTGGAACACTGACACCAACAAACTCAAAACTTTGCTCTGAGAAAGCGCTTTGAAAAGCACTCTCTACAGCCTTGATTTTCGCTGGGTTTAGGGACGCGATAACGACTTTTTGGGTTGCCATGATCTTTTTACCTACCATGTTCTTTTTACTTACAATAATCCCTTAGCTCAGTTTTACTTGAGTGGGTTTTACATTCTCGCTTGGGTAACAACCTAACACTTTCAAGTGCTTAGTGATCTTAGTTAGCTCATCAATCGCTTGCTGCATCTCGCTAGAACCTAGGTGAGATTCAAGGTCTACGTAGAACATCTCTTCCCATGGGTTACCCATAATTGGACGTGATTCTAGTTTGGTCATGTTGATGTCGTAACGCTGAAGTACCAAGAGTGTCTGAACCAGAGAGCCAGCTTGTTGCGACGTTGACATGATCAATGTGGTCTTCGCTGGAATCTGCGTCGATACTTCTACAGGTTTACGTGCGACAACGATAAAGCGAGTGTGGTTTTCTGTTTGGTTTGCGATGTTGCCTTGAATGGCTTGTAAGCCGTAAAGTTTACCGCTTGAAGCATTACCAATTGCCGCAACGTCATCACGGTTAAGCTCTTGTACCTTCTGCATTGCATCTGCAGTACTTGCGCAGGACTCTAGCTTCACGCCTTTCATGCGGCTTAGGAACTCGCTGCATTGCTGGTGTGGTTGTGGATGTGAGTAAAGTGTTTTTATGTTCTCAAGACGAATGTCTTTGGTCGCTACGAGGCAGTGCTCAATTGGTTGAGTCAGTTCACCAACAATATACAGTGTTGTGTGTTGCAGTAGGTCGTAAACTTCGTTGATTGAGCCAGAGCTAGTGTTTTCAATTGGAAGTACACCGTAGTCTGCATGGCCAGATTCCACAGTCTGAGTCACTTCTTTGAAATGTTCACAGTTGAGTTCAATCAGTTCTGTATTCTTACGGCTGAAGTATTCACGACTCGCAAGGTGAGAGTACGAGCCTTTTGCACCAAGGAAAGCAACGCGAGCAAGAGGCTTGCGACTTTGCTGTGGATTAACCAAGTTCTGCAAGTAGCTTTGCTGAAGAAGAACAGAATCTTCAATGATGGTATGGAAAAGTTTGGTGATGTACTGAGCGTCGAGTTCGTATTTATCACGGCCGTTGGTGATCAGTTTTACTAGAAGTTGTTGTTCACGGACTGCATCACGAACAGGTTTCGACGTTTGAACTTTGCTTTTAGCGACTTCAATACTGAGCTTGCGGCGTTCTGACAACAGGCTTAGCAGCTCGTCATCCAGCTCATTCAAACGTAAACGAATTTCTTCCAGGGAAATAGGTTGGTCAGTCATCAATTCTTTCCTTATAAAAAAAGCCCCCCGATTTGGGAGGCTTTCTGTTTGTTTTTGACTTTTCTTTCACAAACGAGTTAGCCCCTCCAACTATGGAAGGAAAAAGAAGTCAAAAAGAAACAGGTTTGTTGAATGCATAAATAGTGCTTAATTTGTGAGTGTTTAAACACAATAAGCAAGCAGGCGGGGAGCGTCAAGCAAAAAAATAGCGCCTTTCGGCGCTACTTCCTCAATCTGGACGGTTTACTCTTCTTCTTCCACTAGCTCAGGCTTATTCGCACGTCGAGCTTCAGGTTTGTGGGTCAGCTTATTCAGTTGTCGTTCTAGTTTTTGCTCCACTTCATTGATAGCTGCGTAAAGATCTTCGTGAGTTGCTGAGGCGATTAGCTGGCCTTTAGGAACTTTGATAACGGCTTCGAATTTCTTCTGTTTGTTTGGTTCCTCACTGAAAGTTGCTTGGCATCCAATGATGTCTACTTGCCATTTCTCCAGCTTTTTAAATTTGCTCTCAATATGAGCACGGATTGCAGAGGTGATTTCGATGTTTTTACCAGTGATGTTCATTGTCATAAATGTTTTTCCTCTGTTTCATCCCTCATGGGTTGAATTCAGATTACCGCTTTGAGGATAAAAGAATGTGATCTTGATCACTATTTTGAGCGGCTTTTTGGAGATGGAAAATGAATGTGATCTCACTCAAGAACTGCTGAGATTTATGTGAAAATTGCTTGTTATCGGATTTGAAATCATTAGATTGGATAGAGTACTGAGCTGAAAACTAACCCGTTTTTAGGGGAGTTATACGGCCTGTAATTCTAGTTAGTTAAAAATTAACCAGAACAAAGATGTGAATCAGATCACTCTTAAAGTGCACAGTAAGTTAGATTCAAAAACGCCGCTTAATTCGTTGAGCGGCGTTTTTGGTTTTCTATTTAGAGTTTCTCTGTTTATGGGGTTTGACTGACTCTTCTCAGCGGCGTCATAAAAACGGGATCGTCTGGAACAAGTAAAACGTTATCCAGCGTTTTCGCGAGATCAAGGCTCTCTAGCTGCTTGTAGATCACGTAGTAGCGATTCACATTGGTCACATATCTTACGGTTTCCCCCAAGCTCCTACGCGTCACCACCTCAACGTTGTTAAACCAAACATTGGGATCGTAGCCTTGTTGAGCCGCGCGCTTACGCATTCTTTCAACGTTTCCTGGCCCGGCATTGTATGCCGCGAGTGTTAAGTAGAGTTTGTTCTCTTTGCTGATTGCCTCATCACTGAAGTAGTAGCGGCGCAGGAATGCCATGTATTTCACGCCTGCATGAACATTGTTTTCCAAGTTACGAATGTTTTTTATGTTTACGTTCGGGTCACTCGCAGTGCTTGGTAAGATTTGCATGATACCAACTGCGCCACGGCTAGACGCTAAGTTGTTATCGAACCCCGACTCTTGATAAGCCACTGCAGCGATCAGCAGATAATCAAAGTCGTACTTCTCCCCATATTTAGAAAACAGAGCAGAGAGCTTTTCAAGCTGAGCAATCTTTTTCGGGTTCAATGCCTTGTTCAACCAATTGGTGTTGTCGATGTACTTACCGTAAATGACGTTACCAAGTAAGGTGCCAGATTTGGCTGTGCGAATGAATTTGTTCACCACTTTCATTAGCTCAGGGCTGTCGTGACGCATTGCCCAAGCGATCTCACCGCCTTTACGGATTGGGATTTTGGTATGAGCACGGATATCTTCCATAAAGCTCATCCACAACTTGGCTTTGTGGCTATCAAGAACGATGGCTTTGACATAGCCATTGTTGAGCATTCCCACCAATTCGTAGTCTTGTAGTGTTTCTTCTATGAAATGCACAACAACAGGTGGTAAGCCTTTCTTGTTAAGTTGTTTGTTTAATGCCTGAATACTCTCGAAGTAACTTGAACTGGCGCGTACCCATATTTCCTTGCCGCTTAGCTGATCAAGTTTGGTCATCACTGGTGTTTTCTTATTGGTGATTACCCATTCTTCAATGCCCGTGATGGCAGGATCACTAAAATCAACCAACTTCTTACGTGCGTCGGTAATGGTGAGATTCGCAACAACCAAATCTCCTAACCCTTGTTCAAGGGAGGGAAGCAGCTCATCACGAGATACAGGAATGATTTGAATATTGATCTTAGGTTTGAGTTTGCGTAAATCTCTCTCAAAATGCGCAAGCAACTCAGCGCCAATCCCTTTTGGCTCTCCTCCCTCTATGTAATAGAAACCCAAATCGGCTGATACCAACACGCGCAAGACGTTTTTCTCTTTGATGACATCGAGATCGCCAGTGTAAGGCGGCTGTCTAAGAGGAGATAGCTCGAGAGCAAAACTCGACGCGGAGAGTAGGATCAACAGTCCCGTCCATAACTTTGATAGTGTCACGTTCACATCCATGTTGATGGTGGAGGAGAACTTTAAGCATATGTGTCGCTTAAAAAATCATCAAGGAAGTGAATGTGATAAGGAGAAAGGATAAAACAAAAATTAATGCGGAATAAAACAAAACCGCCACAGTTTGGGGCTGTGGCGGCTTAAGATTAGTTAACTGGGTTGAGCTTTATCAGCTCTTCAGTCCTGGCAACTGAATCATCCAGTTTCAACTGTTTGTAAGCTTCTAGCTGAATCTCAAGTGACTTACGAGCGGCTTCTGTATCAGGAAACGCTTTTTGCAGCTCTTGCGCACGGTTGATTGCTGCAATCCATGCTTCACGACGTAAGTAGAAGTCTGCGGTTGCAAGATCGTAGTCAGCAAGACGGTTCTTCAATGCCACCATGCGTTTTTGCGAGTCTTCCGCATAAGGGCTATTCGGGTAACGATCGAGCAGCTTTTTGAAATCATCAAATGCTTTCTTTACTGGCTCTGGGTCACGGTCACTACGGTCTACGTTGAACAGGTCATGCATGAAGTTACGGTCTTGTGCCATGTGGCTCAAACCGCGCATGTATAAAACCCAGTCCATTTTTTCGTGAGTAGGGTTCAAACGCATAAAGCGAGAGATTGTTGCCAGACCTAATGCTAGGTCATCGTTTTTGTAGTACGCGTAGATAAGGTCAAGTTGTACCTGCTCAGAGTAGGCACCAAACGGGTAACGCGAATCCAAAGCTTCTAATTTTTCGATGGCAGAAAGCCAGTTACCGCTTTGCAGAGAAGTTTGCGCGTCTGCATACAGTTCAGAAGGTGGCACATCAGGAACGATTTCTTCTTTGCTTGCACAGCCAAACAGAAGGGATACCGCTAAAAGGCCTGTTAAAGTCTGATGTTTCATATCAGGAGTCTGTTCCTTGAATCTAAATATTTCTTAAGCTGCCGTTACTTTCTTTCCAGTAACAGATACAATGACGTAATAGTCTATTTTTCCACAGTCGTGAGCATTAGTCTCACAGTTTTTAAAAAAGTTCGATATGGCTCAGCAGATTGTTTTAACCAACACCGTAAAAGATAGCCAATTAGGTCAACGTTTAGACCAAGCTATCGCCGAATTATTCGCGGACTTCTCTCGCTCTCGCTTGAAAGAGTGGTTGCTTGCAGGGAAAGTACAAGTGAATGGTGAAGTTGTCACTAAACCTCGCACCAAAGTAATGGGTGGCGAGGAAATTACCTTGCAAGCCGAGCTGGAAGATGAAGAACGCTGGGAAGCACAAGATATCCCTCTCGATATCGTCTACGAAGATGAAGACATCATCGTAATCAATAAGCCTCGTGATTTTGTAGTACACCCAGGTGCGGGTACGCCAGATGGCACTGTACTAAACGCATTGTTGCATCATTACCCAGACATCGCCGAAGTACCTCGTGCAGGTATTGTGCATCGTCTAGATAAAGATACAACAGGCCTAATGGTGGTAGCGAAAACCGTACCAGCACAAACTCGTCTAGTACGCGCGCTGCAAAAACGTAACATCACTCGTGAGTATGAAGCGATTGCAATCGGTCGTATGACGGCGGGCGGTAAAGTAGATAAACCAATTGGTCGTCACTCTACTAAACGTACGCTAATGGCGGTTGCTCCAATGGGTAAACATGCTGTTACTCACTACCGTGTGGCAGAACATTTCCGTGAGCACACACGTATTCGCTTGCGTCTAGAAACGGGTCGTACACACCAAATTCGTGTACACATGTCTTACCTACAGCATCCACTATTAGGTGATACTGCTTACGGTGGTCGTGCTCGCATCCCAACTGGCGCATCACAAGAGCTAACGGAAATGATCCGTGGCTTTGACCGCCAAGCTCTGCACGCGGTAATGCTTCGTTTTGAACACCCTGTTACTGGTCAAGAGCTAGAGTTCCACGCTCCTGTACCTGACGACATGGTAGAAATGACAGAAGCGCTGCGTAAAGATACAGAAGAGTTCGGTCTACCTGACGAGTTCTAATATGAAGACAATTATTCCTAACTGGCCAGCACCAAAAAACGTAAAAGCCTTCGCCTCTACCAGAGTCGATGGCTTTTCGACGACGCCTTATCAAGGGCTAAATTTGGGGGCGCATGTTGGGGATGACTTGTCCATCGTAGAAAAGAACCGTGACTGGTTGGCGCAGCAAGCAAAGATGCCTAGTGCGCCAATCTGGTTGAACCAAACCCATTCTACAGTAGTAGCTCAAGCAAGCGCTCCTACAAAGCAAGTACTTAATGCAGATGGTGTGTTTACCTCTTCAAGTCAGGTTGTGTGCTCGGCCATGACAGCGGATTGTTTGCCTGTTCTATTAACCAATACGCAAGGTACCCAAGTGGCGGCTGTTCACGCTGGTTGGCGCGGCTTAGCAAATGGCATCGTTGAAAATGCACTAGAGTTGTTTTCTGGTGAGGTAATGGCGTGGCTTGGTCCTGCAATTGGCCCTCAAGCATTTGAAGTCGGTGAAGATGTTCTGCAAGCCTTTGTGGATTTTGATTCACAAGCTCACCAAGCCTTTACTCCTCGTGATATTGAAGGGAAGTGGCTGGCGGATATGGCTAAGCTTGCTACTCAACGTCTCAACAAACTTGGTGTCACTCAAGTATTTGACTCTGGCCTGTGTACTGTCCAAGACAAAAATGACTTTTATTCCTACCGCCGTGATGGTGTGACAGGTCGACAAGCTACTTTTATTTGGATTGAGGACTGATCACTACTACGCAAAAGTGTTGAGATGCATAGCTTCATTTTTGCAAAGCTATCTTTATTAATTCACTCCCTTGAAATTCCCTCTCTGCGTATCCATCTTTCTAACTGTCAAAAGAATTTCCTTAAGTTGAGGTTAGGAAGAAAGATATGCGTCTTGATAGATTCACAAGTAAGTTTCAAATCGCTATCTCTGATGCTCAGTCACTAGCGTTAGGGCGCGATCATCAATATATCGAACCAGTGCACCTAATGGTGGCATTGCTTGATCAGAACGGTAGCCCAATTCGTCCACTACTAACTATGTTAGATGTCGACGTAACTCATCTACGCTCTAAATTGAGCGAAATGTTAGACCGACTGCCTAAAGTCAGTGGCATCGGCGGTGATGTTCAGCTGTCTAGCTCTATGGGTACACTTTTCAATTTGTGCGACAAAGTGGCTCAAAAGCGTCAGGACTCCTACATCTCTTCCGAAGTCTTTTTGCTTGCAGCATTAGAAGACCGTGGTCTACTTGGTCAGTTATTGAAAGAGATGGGCTTGACCGAGCAAAAAGTGAGTCAAGCGATCGAAAAGATCAGAGGTGGCCAAAAGGTTAATGACCCGAATGCGGAAGAACTTCGACAAGCGTTGGAAAAGTTCACCATAGACCTTACTGAACGTGCAGAGCAGGGTAAGTTGGATCCGGTTATTGGTCGTGATGACGAAATTCGTCGTACCATCCAAGTATTGCAACGCCGTACTAAAAACAACCCTGTGATCATTGGTGAACCAGGTGTTGGTAAAACAGCAATCGTAGAAGGTTTGGCTCAGCGCATCATTAATAATGAAGTTCCAGAGGGGCTACGTGGTCGCCGAGTGCTTTCATTAGATATGGGCGCACTTGTTGCGGGCGCGAAGTACCGTGGTGAATTTGAAGAGCGCTTGAAGTCGGTATTGAATGAACTAGCCAAAGAAGAAGGCAACGTCATTCTGTTTATTGATGAGCTTCATACTATGGTTGGCGCAGGTAAAGGTGAAGGCTCTATGGATGCCGGTAACATGCTAAAACCAGCGCTGGCTCGTGGTGAACTTCATTGTGTGGGCGCTACAACACTAGATGAATATCGTCAGTATATAGAGAAAGATGCTGCACTTGAGCGTCGTTTCCAAAAAGTGCTGGTGGATGAGCCAAGTGTTGAGGATACCATTGCAATTCTGCGTGGTTTAAAAGAACGCTATGAGCTTCACCATCACGTAGAGATTACCGACCCAGCGATTGTGGCTGCCGCAAGTTTGTCGCATCGCTATGTTTCGGATCGTCAATTGCCTGATAAAGCAATCGACCTTATTGATGAAGCCGCTTCTAGTATTCGTCTACAGATCGACTCTAAGCCAGAATCGCTAGATAAACTCGAACGTAAAATCATCCAACTTAAGATCGAACAGCAAGCACTGAGTAACGAGCATGATGAAGCAAGTGAAAAACGCTTGGACGTGCTTAACGACGAGTTGAACGAAAAAGAACGTGAATATGCAGAGCTAGAAGAAGTGTGGAACGCAGAAAAAGCAGCACTATCTGGTACTCAGCATATTAAAAGTGAGTTAGAGCAAGCCCGAATGGATATGGACTTTGCACGCCGAGCTGGTGATCTAAACCGCATGTCGGAACTGCAATATGGCCGTATTCCTGAACTTGAAAAACAGCTCGATCTTGCTACTCAAGCTGAAATGCAAGAGATGACGCTGCTGCGTAACAAAGTGACGGACAATGAGATTGCAGAAGTACTCTCTAAGCAAACGGGTATCCCCGTTTCTAAAATGCTCGAAGCAGAAAAAGAAAAACTGCTCCGCATGGAAGAGGTTCTGCACAAACGCGTGATTGGTCAGGCGGAAGCGGTTGAAGTGGTATCAAATGCAATCCGTCGTAGCCGAGCTGGCTTATCGGATCCAAACAAACCGATTGGTTCCTTCTTATTCTTAGGTCCAACAGGTGTGGGTAAAACGGAATTGTGTAAGACACTCGCGAGCTTTATGTTCGATAGCGAAGACGCAATGGTACGCATTGACATGTCAGAGTTCATGGAGAAGCATTCTGTGGCAAGACTAGTTGGTGCGCCTCCGGGTTACGTTGGTTATGAAGAGGGTGGTTATCTAACAGAAGCGGTTCGCCGTAAACCTTATTCTGTCATCCTATTAGATGAAGTAGAGAAGGCGCATCCAGATGTGTTCAATATTCTGCTGCAAGTATTGGATGATGGTCGACTAACTGATGGTCAGGGCAGAACGGTTGATTTCCGTAATACTGTAGTGATCATGACATCTAACTTAGGTTCAGCTCGCATCCAAGAGAACTTTGCTACTCTGGATTACCAAGGTATTAAGAATGAAGTGATGGATGTGGTCAGCAAACACTTCCGCCCAGAGTTTTTAAACCGTGTTGATGAAAGTGTGGTCTTCCATCCTCTTGGTCAAGAGCACATTAAGTCGATTGCTTCTATTCAGCTAGCGCGTCTAGCGAAACGTCTAGAAGAAAAAGGTTATCAGTTAGAGGTGTCCGAGAAAGCACTCGATTTAATTGCTCAAGTTGGTTTCGATCCTGTCTATGGTGCGCGTCCTTTAAAACGAGCCATTCAACAAAATGTCGAAAACCCACTAGCGAAATCAATCTTAGCTGGTCAAATATTACCAGATAAGAAAGTACAGCTGGTTGTGAACAATGACCAAATTATTGCTCACCAGTAATTTCACTAATGCAGTGAAAAGTGAGACGAAGTTCAAGGTTTAGGGGGCGGTAGCCCCCTTTTTAATGCACTTTTATCGGGTTTTGATTGTTTTCTATACGAACGAACCAAAAAGATAAGTTTTTTTGAAAAATAGGGTTGTGTTCCTAAACGAACTCCCTATAATGCGCCTCCGTTGTCACGGGAAAGCAAACAAAGCGAAGCCGAGATAACAAGGTCAGTGAGTTAGAAAGTAACTCACAGAGAAATAACTTAAAAAAGTGTTTGACACGATAAGTTATCTCGCTAAAATGGCCGTCCACTTTGAAGAGAACTTCAGAGTGTGCTCTTTAAAAATAAGAACCTATCAATCTGTGTGGGCACTCGTTGATGATAATCCAATTAGAAACTTCGGTTTCAAATTAGGTTTCAATGAAACGAAGTGACCATTGAATCGAAAGATTCAGCACAGTCAATTCAAACATTACTTATGTAATGTTCAGTATTCATTGAGCCGAACAAAATCTTAAATTGAAGAGTTTGATCATGGCTCAGATTGAACGCTGGCGGCAGGCCTAACACATGCAAGTCGAGCGGAAACGAGTTATCTGAACCTTCGGGGAACGATAACGGCGTCGAGCGGCGGACGGGTGAGTAATGCCTAGGAAATTGCCCTGATGTGGGGGATAACCATTGGAAACGATGGCTAATACCGCATGATGCCTACGGGCCAAAGAGGGGGACCTTCGGGCCTCTCGCGCCAGGATATGCCTAGGTGGGATTAGCTAGTTGGTGAGGTAATGGCTCACCAAGGCGACGATCCCTAGCTGGTCTGAGAGGATGATCAGCCACACTGGAACTGAGACACGGTCCAGACTCCTACGGGAGGCAGCAGTGGGGAATATTGCACAATGGGCGCAAGCCTGATGCAGCCATGCCGCGTGTGTGAAGAAGGCCTTCGGGTTGTAAAGCACTTTCAGTCGTGAGGAAGGTGGTAGTGTTAATAGCACTATCATTTGACGTTAGCGACAGAAGAAGCACCGGCTAACTCCGTGCCAGCAGCCGCGGTAATACGGAGGGTGCGAGCGTTAATCGGAATTACTGGGCGTAAAGCGCATGCAGGTGGTTTGTTAAGTCAGATGTGAAAGCCCGGGGCTCAACCTCGGAATAGCATTTGAAACTGGCAGACTAGAGTACTGTAGAGGGGGGTAGAATTTCAGGTGTAGCGGTGAAATGCGTAGAGATCTGAAGGAATACCGGTGGCGAAGGCGGCCCCCTGGACAGATACTGACACTCAGATGCGAAAGCGTGGGGAGCAAACAGGATTAGATACCCTGGTAGTCCACGCCGTAAACGATGTCTACTTGGAGGTTGTGGCCTTGAGCCGTGGCTTTCGGAGCTAACGCGTTAAGTAGACCGCCTGGGGAGTACGGTCGCAAGATTAAAACTCAAATGAATTGACGGGGGCCCGCACAAGCGGTGGAGCATGTGGTTTAATTCGATGCAACGCGAAGAACCTTACCTACTCTTGACATCCAGAGAACTTTCCAGAGATGGATTGGTGCCTTCGGGAACTCTGAGACAGGTGCTGCATGGCTGTCGTCAGCTCGTGTTGTGAAATGTTGGGTTAAGTCCCGCAACGAGCGCAACCCTTATCCTTGTTTGCCAGCGAGTAATGTCGGGAACTCCAGGGAGACTGCCGGTGATAAACCGGAGGAAGGTGGGGACGACGTCAAGTCATCATGGCCCTTACGAGTAGGGCTACACACGTGCTACAATGGCGCATACAGAGGGCAGCAAGCTAGCGATAGTGAGCGAATCCCAAAAAGTGCGTCGTAGTCCGGATTGGAGTCTGCAACTCGACTCCATGAAGTCGGAATCGCTAGTAATCGTGGATCAGAATGCCACGGTGAATACGTTCCCGGGCCTTGTACACACCGCCCGTCACACCATGGGAGTGGGCTGCAAAAGAAGTAGGTAGTTTAACCTTCGGGAGGACGCTTACCACTTTGTGGTTCATGACTGGGGTGAAGTCGTAACAAGGTAGCGCTAGGGGAACCTGGCGCTGGATCACCTCCTTAAACGATGATTACTCACGATGAGTGTCCACACAGATTGATATGGTTTAGATTTCAGAGCAAAGATTGGTTCTGCATAAAATGCTGAAGCGATTTATGTGGGGCTATAGCTCAGCTGGGAGAGCGCTTCGCTGGCAGCGAAGAGGTCATCGGTTCGATCCCGATTAGCTCCACCACTAGCTGCATTGTTTCTGCTTTTAGCAAAACAACCTACAGTGTCCCGTTCGTCTAGAGGCCTAGGACACCGCCCTTTCACGGCGGTAACAGGGGTTCGACTCCCCTACGGGATACCATCTTTAAACATTCTCTCTTGAGAGTTTTTAAAAATGGTTACTTCATAAGAAGTGATTAGCTCTTTAACAATTTGGAAAGCTGACAAAACAATCCTTGTCTTTAAATAGATAGGAGATTGTTTGTAAAGTTCTCAATGTTTGTCTTTATGACAAACACCAAAAAACACATTCAAGTGTTCTTGGGAATATCACTTTTACAGTGATTATTCGAAATTGAGTCCGGCAAAATCGAAATGTCTCTCGCTCATTCAAATAATGAGAGACAACTTTGGTGATTTGAACATCAACTCGAAACTCCTTCGGGTTGTATGGTTAAGTGACTAAGCGTACACGGTGGATGCCTTGGCAGTCAGAGGCGATGAAGGACGTATTAACTTGCGATAAGCCCAGATTAGGTAGTAAAAACCATTTGAGTCTGGGATTTCCGAATGGGGAAACCCACTTACATAAGTAAGTATCGCTGCGTGAATACATAGCGCAGCGAGGCGAACCGGGGGAACTGAAACATCTAAGTACCCCGAGGAAAAGAAATCAACCGAGATTCCGAAAGTAGCGGCGAGCGAAATTGGACTAGCCCTTAAGCTTTTTATGCGTCAGGTGAAACTTCTGGAAAGTTGTGCGATACAGGGTGATAGCCCCGTAACCGGCAACGCATTTAAAGTGAAATCGAGTAGGGCGGGACACGTGATATCCTGTCTGAATATGGGGGGACCATCCTCCAAGGCTAAATACTACTGACTGACCGATAGTGAACCAGTACCGTGAGGGAAAGGCGAAAAGAACCCCTGTGAGGGGAGTGAAATAGAACCTGAAACCGTGTACGTACAAGCAGTAGGAGCACCTTCGTGGTGTGACTGCGTACCTTTTGTATAATGGGTCAGCGACTTATATTCAGTGGCAAGGTTAACCATCTAGGGGAGCCGTAGCGAAAGCGAGTGTTAACTGCGCGACTCAGTCGCTGGATATAGACCCGAAACCAGGTGATCTAGCCATGGGCAGGTTGAAGATTGAGTAACATCAATTGGAGGACCGAACCGACTAATGTTGAAAAATTAGCGGATGACTTGTGGCTAGGGGTGAAAGGCCAATCAAACCTGGAGATAGCTGGTTCTCCCCGAAAGCTATTTAGGTAGCGCCTCGGACGAATACTACTGGGGGTAGAGCACTGTTAAGGCTAGGGGGTCATCCCGACTTACCAACCCTTTGCAAACTCCGAATACCAGTAAGTACTATCCGGGAGACACACGGCGGGTGCTAACGTCCGTCGTGGAGAGGGAAACAACCCAGACCGCCAGCTAAGGTCCCAAATTACTACTAAGTGGGAAACGATGTGGGAAGGCTCAGACAGCCAGGATGTTGGCTTAGAAGCAGCCATCATTTAAAGAAAGCGTAATAGCTCACTGGTCGAGTCGGCCTGCGCGGAAGATGTAACGGGGCTAAGTAGTAAACCGAAGCTGCGGCAATGCACTTTAGTGCATTGGGTAGGGGAGCGTTCTGTAAGCGGTTGAAGGTGTGTGGTAACGCATGCTGGACGTATCAGAAGTGCGAATGCTGACATGAGTAACGATAAAGGGGGTGAAAAACCTCCTCGCCGGAAGACCAAGGGTTCCTGTCCAACGTTAATCGGGGCAGGGTAAGTCGACCCCTAAGGCGAGGCCGAAAGGCGTAGTCGATGGGAAACGGGTTAATATTCCCGTACTTCTTACAATTGCGATGGGGGGACGGAGAAGGCTAGGTGGGCCTGGCGACGGTTGTCCAGGTTCAAGTGCGTAGGCTGAGAAATTAGGTAAATCCGGTTTCTCTTAAGGCTGAGACACGACGTCGAGCTACTACGGTAGTGAAGTCATTGATGCCATGCTTCCAGGAAAAGCCTCTAAGCTTCAGATTGTAAGGAATCGTACCCCAAACCGACACAGGTGGTCGGGTAGAGAATACCAAGGCGCTTGAGAGAACTCGGGTGAAGGAACTAGGCAAAATGGTACCGTAACTTCGGGAGAAGGTACGCTCTTGATGGTGAAATCCCTTGCGGATGGAGCTGACGAGAGTCGCAGATACCAGGTGGCTGCAACTGTTTATTAAAAACACAGCACTGTGCAAAATCGTAAGATGACGTATACGGTGTGACGCCTGCCCGGTGCCGGAAGGTTAATTGATGGGGTTAGACTTCGGTCGAAGCTCTTGATCGAAGCCCCGGTAAACGGCGGCCGTAACTATAACGGTCCTAAGGTAGCGAAATTCCTTGTCGGGTAAGTTCCGACCTGCACGAATGGCGTAATGATGGCCACGCTGTCTCCACCCGAGACTCAGTGAAATTGAAATCGCTGTGAAGATGCAGTGTACCCGCGGCTAGACGGAAAGACCCCGTGAACCTTTACTACAGCTTGGCACTGAACATTGACCCTACATGTGTAGGATAGGTGGGAGGCTTTGAAGCAAGTACGCCAGTATTTGTGGAGCCGTCCTTGAAATACCACCCTTGTAGTGTTGATGTTCTAACGTCGACCCCTAATCGGGGTTGCGGACAGTGCCTGGTGGGTAGTTTGACTGGGGCGGTCTCCTCCCAAAGAGTAACGGAGGAGCACGAAGGTGGGCTAATCACGGTTGGACATCGTGAGGTTAGTGCAATGGCATAAGCCCGCTTGACTGCGAGAATGACAATTCGAGCAGGTGCGAAAGCAGGTCATAGTGATCCGGTGGTTCTGAATGGAAGGGCCATCGCTCAACGGATAAAAGGTACTCCGGGGATAACAGGCTGATACCGCCCAAGAGTTCATATCGACGGCGGTGTTTGGCACCTCGATGTCGGCTCATCACATCCTGGGGCTGAAGTCGGTCCCAAGGGTATGGCTGTTCGCCATTTAAAGTGGTACGCGAGCTGGGTTTAGAACGTCGTGAGACAGTTCGGTCCCTATCTGCCGTGGGCGTTGGAAGATTGAAGGGGGCTGCTCCTAGTACGAGAGGACCGGAGTGGACGAACCTCTGGTGTTCGGGTTGTGTCGCCAGACGCATTGCCCGGTAGCTAAGTTCGGAATCGATAACCGCTGAAAGCATCTAAGCGGGAAGCGAGCCCTGAGATGAGTCTTCCCTGATACTTTAAGTATCCTAAAGGGTTGTTCGAGACTAGAACGTTGATAGGCAGGGTGTGTAAGCGTTGTGAGGCGTTGAGCTAACCTGTACTAATTGCCCGTGAGGCTTAACCATACAACACCCAAGGGGTTTTGATGGACTCAATGCAAGAACATTGAATGTGTAAATAGAACTTAACATCAGTTTTCCGAATTAAAGAATTTGCTTGGCGACCATAGCGATTTGGACCCACCTGATTTCCATTCCGAACTCAGAAGTGAAACGAATTAGCGCCGATGGTAGTGTGGGGCTTCCCCATGTGAGAGTAGGACATCGCCAGGCTTTAAATTTAGACTTTAGGTCTAACCAGTGCGGAGCGGTAGTTCAGTTGGTTAGAATACCGGCCTGTCACGCCGGGGGTCGCGGGTTCGAGTCCCGTCCGCTCCGCCACTTATTCGAGAGTCGTCTCATTAAACACGAACAACAGGGGTGTAGCTCCAATTGGCAGAGCAGCGGATTCCAAATCCGCGTGTTGGGAGTTCGAATCTCTCCACCCCTGCCATATTCAAGGCTCTAGTCGAAAGACTAGAGCCTTTTTCATGTCTGCGGCCTTTTCAAATTTCTCTCTGAGAGAAGGTATTTAAAGTATTTGAAGTGCAGGCTGCTCCGTAGGCCTATAAGTCATCTCTTCTCAAGTAACCTAGCAACAGTTGTGTGCCTTAAGGTATTTAGGCTTATGCATGCCTGCAAGCTCTCAGCGTGATAAGAGAGCGAGTTCCTGTTATTATCGGCGCTGAATTCTAATAATTAGGAAGCAAGTCTATGCCACATCTTCGATTTAGAGCTGTTGAGCCTCAAACGGTTCAAGCGCTATCAAAACCTCTTACCGATGAACTGCAACCATTAATGGATTGTCCTCGTGAAGATTTCACTTTCGAATACATCTACAGTACATTTTTTAGCGAAGGTGAAGTAAGTGCTGCTTATCCTTTTGTTGAGGTGTTGTGGTTTGACCGTGGGCAAGAGACTCAGAATAAAGTGGCTAAAGCGATTACTGAGCAAGTTCGTGGTATTGTCGGTGAAGATATCGATGTTGCGGTAATTTTCTCTGCACTCTCTCCTAAAGGCTACTATGATAATGGTGACCACTATTAAGGAATGAGCGTGATGAAGCTGAGTCTTTCTTTTTGTTTAAGTTTTCTATTCTCAGCTTCTCTTTATGCTACTCCGTGGGAGCAGGTCTCTGGTCCCACAAATAACACATCCTCTTCTATCGGCAGTTATGCTAATGGCTGTTTAGATGGAGCTTCTCCTCTCCCGCTTGATGGTATTGGTTATCAGGTTTTACGCAGTAAAACGAAGCGTTACTATGGGCACCCTCACACGATTAGCTTTGTTGAAGAGTTAGCGAAAAAAGCCAATCAAGATCTCAACACAACGTTACTTATTGGGGACTTATCCCTAGCTCGCGGTGGACGTTTTTCTACTGGCCACTCTAGTCATCAAACCGGCTTGGATATTGATATTTGGCTGCGCTTGGCTGATGAACCGCTTTCTTACAATGAGCTTCAACTTCCAAAACCCATCAGTGTCGTCGATCTTAAAAAATACAAGATTCTAGAACACCGTTGGGAAGATAGGCACTTTGAACTGATTCGGAGTGCAGCGAAGAGTCAGGATGTTGCTCGTATCTTTGTTCATCCAGTGATTAAAGAGCAATTATGTAAGCAAGAAGGTGAGAAAGACCGAAACTGGTTACGTAAGGTTCGCCCTTGGTGGGGGCATCATTACCACTTCCACGTAAGATTAACTTGCCCTGAGTCGAGCTCTAATTGTGTTAACCAAGCGCCGCCACCAGCAGGAGATGGTTGTGGAGCAGAGTTAGCAAGTTGGAAGCCGAAAGCAACGCCTCCTCCTGTGACAAAAAAAACGAAGGTGACGCCTAAACCTAAGAAGAAAAAGATACTGCCAGCACAATGTCAGCCGCTTATTACGCAGAAATAGGTGGCAAGTCCTACCAACGAAATACCAAAGATGCTTTCTCTTGATCTCTATTATGAAACTGGAGAAAGATCATACTTTTGTCTACAGTGAATAATACCAGTACAAAAACTGACCTTTTGGGTTTTTGTGACATATTATAGAAATCTCATATAAACAATGAGTTGCATGGTTTTTAAATGTGGTAGCAATTCAATATTAAGAAAGATCTTTTCGTCGCGATTCTCTGATTTCTTAACAATATGTCTGTTGGTTGGTGAAGGACAAACGACAACGCAGACAAGTGTATTGAGATGGGTAAGGAGGCTTTTCCCCATCGAGAGTTAATCAAGGATAAAACCATGACTATGATTTGTGCAAAAGAGTTTGCAGAGTGGTTAAGACACAGATTTAGCAGTGATACTAAAGGAGTCTTTTTGACTCGAGAGGATGTTAATCACCTGACTGGGCGCCAACGCCTTGACCCAGGCTTTGTTAATGACGTGCATTACGAGCTGATGCAATATGGAATGGCTTTCGTTACTGATACAAGTAGGGAGAACTTTTATCTGATCCCTGTCTCGCAAGCTGAAAATTGGCGTGAGAGGCTAGAGTATCACTTCGAGAAAGAGCTGTTTTGTAATATCTATCCTATCGAAAAATCGGGTTAAAAAAAGGTTCAACTTTGTCGGCAAAGTTGAACCTCTTTCGATTACGCTAACCCTTGAATAATCACAAACTTCTCTAGCAATTGCTCTTCAGTCTCTACATGATTTGGGTCGGTAATAATGCACTTCGTAATTGGACACACTGACTGACATGTTGGTTTTTCGTAGTGACCTTTACACTCTGTACATAGAGCAGGGGCAATTTCGAAAATGCTGTCACCCATAGTAATTGCACCATTAGGGCACTCTGGGTCACACATATCACAGTTGATGCACTTATCGGTAATAAGTAGTGCCATGATTACTTACCAGTTGGGTTACGGGTATCCTGACCTGCATTTAAGTTACGCATTAACAGACCGTATTCTAGATCCATGTCTTCTGGAACTGGGATAAATACGAAGTGACCGTTACCTTTTGCGTCTTCAATTGATTCTGACTTACGGTTTTCCATCGCTTCTAGCGTGAAGATTACGTTGCCTTTTGGCGTCATTAGTTCAAGGCTGTCACCAACGATGAACTTGTTCTTCACTTCAACTTCAGCCATGTCACCACGACGTTTGCCAGTGAATTCACCAACGAACTGCTGAGCATCAGATACAGAGTAGCCGTAATCGTAGTTTTGGTAGCTGTCGTGAGTGTGACGACGTAGGAAGCCTTCTGTGTAACCACGGTGAGCTAGGCTTTCTAGCGTACCCATTAGGCTTTCATCAAATGGACGACCAGCAACTGCGTCATCAATCGCCTTACGGTAAACCTGAGCCGTACGCGCACAGTAGTAGAAAGACTTAGTACGGCCTTCAATTTTAAGAGAGTGAACACCCATCTTAGTTAGACGCTCTACGTGTTGGATTGCACGCAGGTCTTTCGAGTTCATGATGTAAGTGCCGTGCTCGTCTTCGAAAGCCGCCATTTTTTCTTCTGGACGGTGACTTTCAGAAAGCAATACCACTTCGTCAGTTGGTTTGCCGCGACCGATAGTCGTTTCAGGGCGTTCGTCAGCGACTTCGATTGCTTGAGCTTCGTTTGGATCGAATGCTTCAACAATTTGGCCAGCGTCGTTTTCTTTGCCTTCTTCTACTTTGTATTCCCAACGGCATGCGTTAGTGCAAGTGCCTTGGTTAGGGTCACGTTTGTTGATGTAACCAGACAGTAGGCAGCGACCAGAGTAAGCCATGCATAGAGCACCGTGAACGAAAACTTCTAGTTCAGTTTCAGGACAGTGCTCGCGAATTTCTTCGATTTCTTCTAGAGAAAGCTCACGAGAAACGATCACACGCTCAACACCGTTAGCAGCCCAGAACTTCACTGTTGCCCAGTTTACTGCGTTCGCCTGTACAGACAGGTGAATTGGCATTTCTGGGAACGCTTCGCGAACCATCATGATAAGACCTGGATCAGACATGATAAGTGCGTCTGGGCCCATTTCTACCACTGGCTTAAGGTCACGGATGAAAGTTTTAAGCTTAGAGTTGTGCGGTTGGATGTTACATACCACGTAAAGCTTTTTGCCTAGGGCATGCGCTTCGTTGATACCGATTTGTAGGTTTTCGTGGTTGAACTCGTTGTTACGTACGCGAAGGCTGTAGCGAGGTTGCCCTGCGTATACTGCATCTGCGCCGTAGGCGAATGCGTAACGCATGTTTTTAAGGCTACCTGCTGGAGACAGTAGCTCTGGTACGAATGCTTTCTCTGTTGTCATTGCTCAATTCTCTTAGTATCTGATCACAAGTCAGGCCAATTCCACCTCATGGAAATGGGGCGCAAATTTTACGTCAAAATGTGACCTGTGACTAGGAGAATTATGGTTTAGATAAACAAACGCCCTCAAAAAAAGTGAGGGCGTTATGATTAATCTTTGTACCAAATTAAGCGTTAGGGTTTGGTAAACCGCCCAATGCTTCGTATAGATTTGGTAGGAAAGCGCTGAATTCGCCACACATTAGAGAGAAGTCTGCGTCGAAGCGAGCAGCCTGATCTTCGCGTGGGATATCATCGTTTTGGTCTTTTAGTTCATCAGAGAACTTCAGACGTTTGATGCCAGAATCTTCTGCCATGATGAATTCGATACGATCTTGCCAGTTCAGTGCTAGCTTAGTCACCACTTTATCTGCTGCGATGTGGTTACGGATTTCATCAGTTGTAAGCTCTTGCTTCTTACAACGAATCACGCCGCCTTCTTCTAGCACAGACTTAAGCTCAGCTTCGTCCATCATTGTGATGCCTTGTGGCGTTTCACCGGTTTTCACCCATTCAGTCAGAGTCGTTTCGATCGCAACTTCAGGAATTGCTGGTACAACAGGTAGGCTACCCATTGTTTTACGCAATAGTGCTAACACGTCTTCTGCTTTTTTGTAGCTGCTTGCATCAACAAGGATGAAGCCTTCTTTTGGCATGATAAGTACGTAAGTGTGGCTGCTGCGGCTGAATGCACGTGGCAGTAGGTCCATTACGATGTCATCTTTCAGGTTGTCTTTCTCTTTCTTCTTAAGAGGACGACCTTCTTGTGCTTCCATTGCTTCTACTTTTGCGTTTAGTGAATCTTTGATCACTGAAGCAGGCAGCATTTTCTCTTCTTTCTTTGCGCAAATCAGAATGCGGTTTTCAGAAACGTGCGTCATCATGTCGCCATTTCTACCCATCGCGCTAACCCAGCCAAACTTTTGTTTATCTTGGCTGCCACAAGGGGTGAATCGGAACTCGGCTAGTTGAGTTTCCAGTTGATCGGCGTTGAAGTTAACCTCGCGGTTAACGCGGTATACCAGACAGTTTTTAAACCACATAAATCTTCTCTAGGCTTGATGACAAGGGACTAATCATAGGGAATTTTCCCGGCGTTGTCCTAATTGAATTGAAAAAGATCATGATGAATCTCAAAAGAAAGTTATATGAAAATTTGTTTTCAAAGGTCACAAAAGTGTCATAATTGGTAGTAATAATGCTTATGCATAGAGGGGCGCTTTGTCCTTTAAATTCATTAGCTCAACTAACATAAGGTTATTCAATTATGTCTAGAAGGATTCTGGTTGTTGAAGACGAAGCTCCGATTCGCGAAATGCTATGCTTCGTGCTTGAACAGAAAGGTTATCAAGCAGTAGAAGCAGAAGATTACGACTCTGCGGTAACCAAGCTGGCTGAACCCTTCCCGGATTTAGTGCTACTAGACTGGATGCTACCAGGTGGCAGTGGTATTAACTTCATCAAACACATGAAGCGCGAAGAGTTAACTCGCAACATTCCCGTTGTGATGCTGACAGCTCGTGGTGAAGAAGAAGACAAAGTGCGCGGCTTAGAAGTTGGTGCGGATGACTACATCACCAAACCATTTTCACCAAAAGAGTTGGTTGCTCGCCTTAAAGCCGTTATTCGTCGCGTAACACCGACTGCGCTTGAAGATGTGATTGATGTACAAGGTCTGAAATTGGATCCTGTTTCTCACCGCGTGACTGCAAATGATGAAGCGGTTGATATGGGACCAACTGAGTTCAAAATGCTGCACTTCTTTATGACGCACCAAGAGCGCGTTTACAGTCGTGAACAACTGCTAAACAACGTTTGGGGCACCAACGTGTATGTAGAAGACCGTACTGTTGACGTACATATTCGTCGTCTGCGTAAAGCGCTTGAGGCGGCAGGTCACGACAAACTCATCCAAACTGTTCGTGGCGCAGGATACCGTTTCTCGACGAAGGCATAACATCGCTAGCAGCTTATCAATACCATTTCTGGAGTAATGAGTGGTTGAAAGATTAACTTGGAAAAAGCTGGCCTGGGAGCTGGCTTTTTTTTACACCCCCTGGGTGATAATAGGTTGGATATTCGGTTATATGCCGTGGTTGCTTTTGGCGGCCACGGCTTTGCAGCTTGTATGGCATTTGCATAATCAGGTGCGCTTGTCGGCTTGGTTGTGGGATGAAAAGCGTCTTACGCCACCGTCAGGTAGTGGCAATTGGGAATCGTTATTCAACGGTTTATACCGATTGCAACAACGTCAGCGTCGTAAGCGCAAAGAGCTTACCAATTTGATTCGCCGTTTCCGCAATGGTGCTGAATCGCTGCCGGATGCGGTGGTGGTATTTCGTGCGGAAGGTAACATCGTATGGTGTAACAAGCTCGCGCAGCACCTTTTGGGGTTCCACTGGCCGGAAGATTCTGGGCAACCTATCTCTAACCTTATTCGTACTCCAGATTTTATTAAGTACATCAACAAGCAAGACTTCTCAGAGCCGCTAGAAATGCGCTCACCACTGAATGTCGAGCGAATGTTGGAGTTGCGTATCGTACCTTACACCGAAGGGGAACACCTGATGGTGGTACGTGATGTGAGCCAACTTAAACAGCTTGAAGGTATGCGTCGTAACTTCTTCGCTAACGTATCTCATGAGCTTCGTACACCGATGACGGTACTGCAAGGCTATCTTGAGATGACGGAAGATCCAGACATGATTGTTGGCCCGATGTGGACGAAGGCACATGGGGTGATGACAGAGCAGCTCAACCGCATGAACAGCTTGGTTAATCAGCTTCTGACGCTGTCTAAGATTGAAGCGGCACCAATGCATGAGTTGGAAGATGTGGTCAATGTCCCGAGCATGTTAGAAGTGCTAGAGAAGGAAGCGGTAAGCCTAAGTGGTGATGAGCAGCATCAGTTGAAGTTCGACGTGGATTCTAGCCTGCGTGTGCTCGGTGATGATGACCAACTACGTAGTGCGATCTCTAACTTGGTGTACAACGCAGTAAAATACACACCACCTGGTGCACACATTAACGTTCGTTGGTATCAAACTGCGCAAGGCGCTTGCCTAGAAGTAGAAGACAGCGGTGATGGTATTGAGCCACAACACTTGCATCGATTGACCGAACGTTTCTATCGCGTCGATAAAGCTCGTTCACGAGATACCGGTGGCAGTGGTCTAGGCTTAGCCATAGTGAAGCACGCGTTGAGTCACCATGACTCTCATCTCGAAATTTACAGTGAAGTTGGTGTTGGCAGTAAGTTCTCCTTCATCCTACCAAGTCGTTTGGTGGTGAAGTAATGAGTGTTGTATCCAAAGCAATCAAGAAAATCACTCTAGCCACGTTAGTGCTTTCCAGCGTGGCTATTGCGCAAGATAAACCGCTGCCGAATTATCAAAAGACGACTGGCATAGCCGGTAACTTATTGTCTGTCGGCTCTGATACGCTAGCGGGCATGACCACGCTTTGGGTGGAAGAGTTTAAATCTATCTACCCGAACATTAATGCTCAGGTACAAGCGTCTGGCTCATCGACTGCGCCACCGGCGTTAACGGAGCAAACTGCGCAATTCGGTCCAATGAGTCGCTCTATGCGTATGCGTGAGATCGAAGCATTTGAGCGGGTGCATGGTTACAAACCAACGGCGCTTCGTGTTGCGATTGATGCGATTGGTATTTTTGTGCACCAAGATAATCCAATCAAAGGGCTTAATTTCCATCAGTTGGATGCGATGTTTTCCGCGACTTTACGCTGCGGCGAAAGTGAGTTCATTACCAACTGGCGTGAGTTAGGCATCAAAGCTGAGTGGGCGAAACGTAACTTGCAGCTGTTTGGGCGTAACTCGGTATCGGGTACGTACGGTTATTTTAAAAGTAATGCCTTGTGTGGCGGCGATTTTAAAACTCGTGTGAACGAGCAACCGGGATCTGCCTCAGTGGTACAGTCTGTGGCCTCAACGATCAGTGGTGTAGGCTACTCAGGTGTGGGTTATCGCGTGGCGGGTGTTCGCTTAGTCCCAATTGCGAAAACAGGCACAGACTACGTTAGCCCTGTGCGTGAAAATATCATCTCAGGTAAGTACCCACTATCGCGTTACCTCTATGTATACGTGAATAAACATCCGGATTATCCGCTAAGCCCAATTGAAGCTGAGTTCATTCGCTTTATGTTCTCTGCCCAAGGGCAAGCGCTGGTTGCGAAAGACGGTTATGTTCCCATTACTGCCGATTTCGCTGCAGAGGAATTAAAAAAGGTCGGTTTATAAGCCGACCTTTTTCTTTATCTCATTGAGTTCGTAGTTAGAAGCTCAATGCCCATCCTGCGCTTTCCCAGCGTTGCTGCTCTTCCTGCAAATCGGCATCGAGCAACTTGTTGTTCTCCAACCAATCTTCTTCTACGCAGGTAAGTACCCACTTATCTTCTTCTATCGATAGTGTCAGCTCGGGCAGTGGATCATCATTACGTTGACCGTTGACTACAATGGCTAGGCGCAGAATCTTAATTAAGTTGATGATGTCACTCTCTTTGTAGAGATTGAACTCTGGGAACTCATTCAGCTTAAGGGATTTACGTTGGAAGCGAGCTAAGGTCGCCAATACCAATTGCTGCTCGCGGTTAAAGCCGGGTAAGTTGGAATGCAGCAGAATGTAGAACGAGTGACGATGGAAACCGCGCAGACTGATGCTCAAGCCGACTTCATGCAGCAAAGCCGCCCATTCCAGTAAATCAAACAGCTCACTCTTCTTCTTGAGACCAAGTTCAGAACGAACATTGCACAGCATCTCTCTTGCATGACCTTTTACACGTGCTGCGTGTTCGATATCAACGCGATGTTGTTTTGCGAGGTTTTCTGTGGTGCGCATACGAATATCAGAACGAGCGAAGCGTTCTTCCATCTCGTAAAGCAGACCTTCACGCAATGCGCCATCCGAGAAGAACATCTGGTTGATTTTTAGTGATTGGAAGATGGCAGACAAAATGGCTACACCAGCGGCAAAGACTGGCTTGCGTTCGTCGGTCAGACCAACAAGCTCGATATCATCAATGGACTCAAACTCGCACAATGTGTCGATGAGCTTGCCCAAACGCTTATTGGTGATCAGCCCATCTTCATGACCTAAACCAATCAAGACTTCGCGAATCGCTTTAATAGTACCTGAAGAGCCGAGGGCAATATCCCAGCCTTTCTTGCGGTATTTTGCAGCAATGGACTCCATGCGTTGCTCTGCGGCGAGAATCGCTTTGCTGAAGTTTTTGCGCGACAGTTTGCCATTATTGAAGAACTGTTCGGTAAAACTCACACAGCCCATTTGTTTGCTGTTGAGAAGCTCTGGCTCAAACTCTTGACCAATGATCATCTCGGTACTACCGCCACCGATATCGACGACCAGTTTGGAGTTAGACTCCGCTTGCGTATGCGCGACGCCGAGATAGATGAGGCGAGCTTCCTCTTCGCCCGGGATGATTTCAATTGGGAAAGGCAGCACCTCTTTGGCACGTTTGATAAAGAGGTGGGCGTTGTTAGCACGCCTTAAAGTGTGGGTAGCTGCAATTCTTACGTTTGAGGCTTCAAAGCCTTGCAAGCGTTCGGCGAACATCGCGAGGCACTCAAGGCCTCGCTCCATTGCAGCATGGCTAAGGTTGAGCTCTGAATCGAGTCCGGAAGCTAAGCGCACTCGCTGTTTATGGCGGCTGACTAATTGCAGGTCACTTCCAACAACTTTCGCCACCACCATATGGAAGCTGTTCGACCCAAGGTCAATGGCTGCAATATGGCGTACATCTTGTTCAAGTATTTGAGGCATCTGCTTTTTGTTTTCTTGTTTGCTTCTCTATATTTTTAAGATAGTCGTAGATGGCAACTTGTGAGCGAACTTTTTTTCGATTACCTCGCGGCACGTAGCTGTTGCTCATCTCTTTATCTATCAAACGAGCTTTTACTGTATCGGTAAAGTGAATGTTAGTTATATCAATAATTCGCTGTTTCAAACGTGGATCACGAACCGGAGCAGCAACTTCAATACGATGATCGATATTTCGCGTCATCCAGTCCGCTGATGAGATATAAACCTGCGGGTCGCCGTCATTGTGGGTGATCACGACACGAGGGTGCTCCAGGAAGCGGTCAACAATACTGATGATGCGAATGTTCTCGCTCACGCCTTCAATCCCCGGGACGAGTGAACACATACCGCGGATGATCATATTAATTTTCACCCCAGCATTGCTTGCTCCATAAAGTTTATTGACGATGCCTTTGTCGACTAAGTTATTCACTTTGATCGTTAGTGCTGCTTTCTTGCCGGCTTTTGCGTTTGCAATCTCCCCATCAATCAAACGGTAGAGTTGTTTACGCGAATTGCGTGGTGAAACGATGAGGTGATTAAACCTGACTGGACGGTATGGGTTCTCGATATAGCCAAAGACGTTACGAACCTCATTGGTAATTTCTTGATCTGCAGTTAGCAGTGCGAAGTCGGTGTAAATGCGTGCGGTTTTCTCGTGGAAGTTACCTGTACCGATATGCGCGTAACGCACGATTTCACCTTCTTCGCGGCGGCTGATCAGGAGCAGTTTTGAGTGAATTTTCAAGCCCGGCGCACCAAAGATAACGTGCACGCCCGCATCGGTGAGAACTTTTGACCACTCGATATTGGCTTCTTCATCAAATCGGGCTTGCAGCTCCACCACCACAGTTACGCTTTTGCCATTGTGGACTGCATCGATCAGTGAGTTCATCAAGCGTGAATCTTTGGCAACGCGGTAAATGTTAATCTTGATCGCCAACACTTTAGGATCGAAGGAAGCTTGGCGAACCAGTTCAGAGATGTGATCAAAGGTGTGATAAGGGTAGTAAAGCAAAATGTCTTTGGCTTTGATTGCATCGAAACTGTTGGCGTAGCCTTCGAAGTCGGCACACTTCATCGGTGGCATGGGTTTGTTTTCTAGGTACTCACGACCAACATTTGGAAAGCCAATGAAGTCTTTAAAGTTGTGGTAACGCCCACCGGGAATCAAACTGTCATAGTTGGAGATTTGCAGTTTGCTGCACAAGAAATCGAGCATTTCTTGCGGCATTTCACGTTCATAAACAAAGCGCACAGGCATGGCAGTTAAGCGTTGGTTCACTCCTTCAGACATCTGTTCGAGCAAGCTGTATTCGATCTCTAGGCGTAAATCGTATTCGGCATCGCGGGTCATCTTCATCGCGTAGCCATTTAGCTCGTCATAATCGAAGAAGCCTTTAAACAGTTCATCCAGACAGTAACGGATGATGTTGTCGAGCAGAATGATGGTCTTGCGACGTTTGCCTTTTTGCTCCGGTACCATTACGAAGCGGGGGAGATGGTCAGTTGGGATTTCGAGTAAAGCGTATTGGGAATGATCGTCTTTGCGCAGATCGACGGTAATGTAGGCGTATTCGTCTTTAAGAAACTGCAACACATCGATGTCATCTTTAATCAATAGCGGAGTGATGTGTGGCATGACTTCTTTGCGAAAGTACTTGGTGATCCAGCGCTTTTGGGTGTCATCTAACTGGTTTTCGTTAACCAAGAAAATGCGGCGCCGCGCCATTTCTCGGATCAAATCACCGTACAGTTCATCAAATTGTTCGTTCAGCCTTAATGCTTTGGTTTGCATCTTAGTTAACAAGTGCTTAGAGTTATCGCTTCCACCTCGTTCTTGGCTGATCAAGATCCGACGTTTTACGTCTGCAAAGCGAACCTTGTAGAACTCATCTAAGTTATTGGAAAAGATCCCTAGAAAGCGAATACGTTCGATTAGAGGGACGGTTTTATCAGCGGCTTCTTGTAATACTCTCTCGTTAAAAGACAACCAACTAAGTTCTTTTTCTATATAGAGTTTTTCTGCGCTCATAACCTTACCTAGCCTAAAATGAAGTAAATCCGCACTCATCTGTGGGATAAAAAAGATGAGCCTGAACATTATGAGGTTTACGTTACAGATTTATTTCATAACACGGTCTGCATAAGAGTTGTATTCTTTTCAGTTGTTTAATGTGATCTGTAATATAATTGTCATCTTAACGACATATTCTAGTACTAAGTCAAAAAGGGTAGAGAGATCAATGGCACAAGCCGAGTTTTCATTGCAGGAAAAAGATAAAAAACGATTGATCAAAGATCGTTTGGTTCGATTTGCAGTGACATCCGGTGGTGTAGGCGTTCTTGCTGCTCTTGTGTTGATCTTCGTTTACCTTGCAATGGTGATCATTCCTCTGTTTTCTGATGCAGAGATCGAAACCAATTATGCCGCTCGTGCTACCCAAAGCGGGAAGCCACTCGCAATTTCCGTTGATGATTACTCTCAAATCGGTCTGGTGTTAACCCAATCCGGTGAAGTGCGTTTTCTTCCTCTCGATGATTCCAGTAAACCTGCGCTGTACACTCAGCAAATAGCCAACAACCCAGTGGCGTTTTCTCAGTCTGCACCGGGGTTAGGTTGGTATGGTTTGGTTGATGATCAAGGTAAAGCGCACATCTTCAAGCCGGAATTTAACGCTACGCTGCGTGAAAACACTCGCCCACCAGAAGTCGTGCCGTTTCGAACTTCAATGGACATGCAACTGACAGATGCATCTGATCCAGTTAAGACATTTGTTTTCAGTACTTCCACGCAAGCTCCAACCCTTGTTTGGCAAACACAAAGCGGCGTAATAAAAGCGCGTTGGCAAGTTCCTCAACTAATAGATGCATCACCTGTTACCCATGACTACACCTTCTCTTCAGGTTTTGATGCGCCAGACCAAATGTTGCTGACGCCAGATGGCAATAACCTTTACTTGCGCAATGGTTCAGAGCTGATTGTCTTGGTGAAAGGTGACAATAAGTTCTCAGTGCGTGAAGTGATCGATCTGACTCAGGGGGATAAAAAGCACTCTGTGAGAACGATGGATTTGTTGGCTGGGGCGTATTCTCTGCTTGTTACGCATAACGATGGTCGTGTATCGCAATGGTTTGATACGTTGCAGGGCGACCAGCGAACTTTGACTCACATTCGTGACTTTAAGTTGGCGTCTGAGCTGAAGTATTTACTTCCCGATTCACACCGCAAAGGTTTCTACAGCTTTTACACCAACGGTACGTTGCAAAGCCACTACACCACCAGTGAGAAGTTGGTGTTGTTTAAACGTGCCTACAAACAAGCGCCAGTGATGGCAGGAATGTCGAATAACGAGCGCTACTTGATCACATGGCAAAACGACGAATTGAATGTCGCGTTTGTTGATAACCCGTACCCAGAAGTCTCTCTGTCCTCCTTATGGCAAAAGGTTTGGTATGAAGGTTACCCAGAGCCCGAATTTGTGTGGCAATCTACCTCAGCCAGTGATGACTTCGAGGCGAAATTCAGCTTAGTGCCAATTGCGTTTGGTACCATCAAGGCGGCAATGTTTGCAATGTTGTTCTCGGTACCACTGGCTGTACTGGGTGCCATTTATACCGCTTACTTTATGTCACCACGTATGCGCCGTGTGGTGAAGCCATCTATCGAGTTAATGGAAGCTTTGCCTACGGTTATCATTGGTTTCCTTGCCGGACTTTGGTTCGCCCCGATTGTGGAAGACCATCTGATTACCGTTGTGGTGATGTTGTTTGTTCTGCCTCTGAGTACCATGGTGATGGGTGGTCTATGGGCGCTGATCCCACAACCGATTCGTAACCGCCTTCCAAACGGGTGGCATGCTTTGGTGTTGATGCCTTTGCTTCTGCTGCTGATCGGTTTGGGTGTGTGGATATCACCAATGCTTGAGCAAGCCTTCTTTGGTGGGGACATGCGTTTGTTCCTGACTGACCATGGCATTGGCTTTGATCAACGTAATGCTCTGGTGGTTGGTTTGGCGATGGGCTTTGCGGTTATTCCAACGATTTTCACCATTGCCGAAGATGCGATTTTCTCTGTGCCGAAACACTTATCGGATGGTTCATTAGCACTTGGCGCGACGCCATGGCAAACCCTGATTTATGTGGTTCTGCTGACAGCCAGTCCGGGGATCTTCTCGGCAATCATGATGGGGCTTGGTCGCGCTGTGGGCGAAACCATGATTGTATTAATGGCGACGGGTAATACGCCATTAATGGATTGGAACGTACTAGAGGGCTTGCGTAGCTTGTCGGCGACCATTGCGGTTGAATTGCCAGAGTCGGAAGTAGGCAGTTCGCACTATCGATTGTTGTTCCTATCGGCATTAATTTTGTTTGTCTTCACTTTTGCGGTGAACGCCTTGGCGGAATGGGTTCGTCAAAGACTAAGAGATAAATATCGTGCGTTGTAATCAGTTAACGAAAGAGCGAGTAATAGCGTGTTAAATTGGATTCGTTCTGGCGCACCTTGGATTTGGTTAACCGGGGGAGCGGTAAGCATCAGTCTGCTTTCTGTCCTCGGTTTATTGCTATTGATTGGCTGGAAGGGGCTTACTTACTTCTGGCCGGCGCCACTTTATCAATGGAATGTTGCTGCACTAACACCGGTGCAGGGCGAAGTGCTGCATGAAAACTCGATTCTGGTTGGTCAGGTATACGAGCGCAGCTTTGTGCCAAGAAGTTACCTGCCAAAAGAGGCAGCAAATAAACTCGCAGAAGACGAAGAGTTTGCGACGCGCCTAAACATCAAAATTGCCAACCGTGAATTGTATCCAGCGGACTTTATCTCTGTGTTGAGAATGCAGTTGGATGACCCAACGACGCCGGGCGAATGGGCAGTGATTGAACGTAGTAGCGGTGGCTACTTCTTCGGTAAGTTTGTTGCTTTCCAAGATGGTAAAACGCGTTACGAAAACAACATTCAAACGCTTTTGGATCAAAAGCTCGATGATGCCGAAACCTTGCATCACGAAATCGATATGCTGGTGGATGACCAAGTAAAAGACTTGGGATGGCAATTGGAGCAGCTTCGTTTAGACAAACGTAAGCATGAGCTTAACGACACCATCACTGAAGACTTTTTAGCAAACAACAGCAAGCGTAAGGCAGAAATTGAAGCTGAGTTAGCCAAGCTAGACATGCAGCTTGATGGACTGCGTTTGGGCTTCTCTGATTATGCGCTGATTGTCGAAGATATGACTGGGACTCAAGTTTCGATTCCATTAGAAGACATTTTGGACTACTGGTATCCAAACCAAATGTCACTGCCTGAAAAAGTTGCCCATTGGGGGAAACAGGTTTGGAAGTTCTTATCCGAAGACCCTCGCGAATCAAACTCTGAAGGTGGTGTTTTCCCCGCGATTTTCGGTACGGTTTTCTTGGTTATCATCATGTCGATCATCGTGATGCCATTGGGTGTGGTTGCGGCGATTTACTTGCATGAATACGCCAAGAACAATGCCCTAACTCGGGTGATCCGTATTGCGGTGATTAACCTTGCTGGTGTTCCTTCTATTGTTTACGGCGTATTTGGTTTGGGCTTTTTTGTCTACACCATTGGTGCCTCAATCGATAACCTGTTTTACGCCGAGCGATTACCCGCTCCAACCTTTGGTACGCCGGGCTTGTTGTGGTCTGCATTGACGCTAGCGGTCTTGACGCTACCTGTGGTGATTGTTACCACGGAAGAAGGTTTAACCCGTATTCCGAGTTCAGTTCGTCATGGTTCGTTAGCCTTGGGTGCAACGCAGTTCGAAACGCTTTGGCGTGTGGTTTTGCCTATGGCAACCCCAGCGATAATCACTGGTTTGATTCTCGCAATTGCTCGCGCTGCGGGTGAGGTAGCACCATTGATGCTGGTGGGGGTCGTGAAGTTAGCTTCTAGCTTACCGGTGGATGGGCAATTCCCTTATGTGCACTTGGACAGAAAGTTCATGCACCTAGGCTTCCACATTTACGATGTTGGATTCCAGACCTCGAATATCGAAGCTGCGCGTCCGTTGGTTTACGCGACTTCCTTCTTACTCGTAACGGTTATTGTCGGACTAAACTTAACAGCAATCAGTATTCGTAATAATCTGCGAGAGAAATACCGAACTTTAGGACAAGATTAAGCATGTTTAACTTTGATAATACATTAGGTTATGAGCCGCCATTGGATGTGCACAACCTGACGGATGAACAAACGGCTATCTCGATCGAGAACCTTAATCTTTTCTATGGTCAGGCTCAGGCGCTGCACGACATTTCCATGCGTATTCCAAAGGGGCGCGTAACCGCATTCATCGGACCGTCCGGCTGTGGTAAATCCACATTGCTGCGCTGTATCAACCGAATGAACGATTTAGTCGAAGGTTGTAAGGTGACAGGAAAAGTACGTTTGCACGGTAAGAATGTGTATAACCCAAGTGTGGATGTTGCCACGCTGCGTCGCCGAGTAGGCATGGTATTCCAGCGCCCAAACCCATTCCCTAAGTCGATTTACGAAAACGTGGTTTACGGTCTTCGTTTACAAGGTGTGAAGAACAGTCGCATGTTGGACGATGCGGTCGAGCGTTCACTGCGTTCTGCGGCATTATGGGACGAAGTAAAAGATCGTCTACATGAAAACGCATTTGGACTTTCTGGTGGCCAGCAGCAGCGTTTGGTGATTGCACGCGCCGTTGCGATTGAGCCAGAAGTACTATTATTGGATGAGCCAACGTCGGCTTTGGATCCAATCTCAACTTTAACTATTGAAGAGCTTATCAACGAGCTCAAGACTCAATATACTGTGGTTATCGTTACCCATAACATGCAACAAGCGGCGCGCGTCAGTGACCACACTGCATTCATTCATATGGGTAAACTGATTGAATATTCGGATGCGGATTCGATCTTCACCTCTCCAATGAAGAAACAAACCGAAGATTACATTACCGGTCGTTACGGTTAAGCCGCGACCTTTCAAGGATTAAAAGGAAAGCCATGCACTTTGGACGTCACATCTCAGGACAATTTAACGTAGAGCTAGAATCGATTCGTACCCATGTACTCACCATGGGAGGCTTGGTAGAACAGCAGTTGTCGTATGCTATTCAGGCCTTGCATAAGGAAGACATCGAACTGGCGCGTAAAGTTGTGCGTGATGATCACAAAGTCAACGCGATGGAAGTGTCGATTGATGACGCTTGTACTCGCATTATTGCCAAGCGTCAGCCTACAGCAAAAGACTTACGTTTGATCATGGCTATCATTAAGACCATCACAGATCTTGAGCGCATTGGTGATGTTGCAACGCGTATTGCCTACGTGGCGATTGAAAGCCCATCATCGAAAGAGCGCCAATTCCAAGTCTCGTTAGAGCCTTTATGCCGTCAAGCAATCCAAATGCTTCACCAAGTGCTCGATGCCTTTGCGCGCATGGATGTCGAAGCAGCAGCAGAAGTGCACAAGCTTGATGATAAGTTGGATGCGGAATACGAAGCGGTGATTCGTCAGCTGATGACTTACATGATGGAAGATCCGAAAAACATTCCACACATTCTGCAAGTGATGTGGTCGGCACGTGCCATTGAACGTGTAGGTGACCGTTGCCAGAACATCTGTGAATACATCATCTACTTCGTGAAAGGGAAAGATGTACGCCACCTAGGTGATCAAAGCATCGATGACGTGCTGAAATAACCTTATAACCGCAGACCAAAACCCACAGAGAAATTAATTGCCGTATCGGTAAACGTGTGGGTTTTGTCGTCTTTAAAGATATCCAAATCTGCTCCTGCCCTGACTGAGAGAATCGGATTCACCTGATACACATAAGCACCACCGATGCTCAATCCTGTAGTATCTCTTTTCTCTTCTTTGTAAGTCCCATCATAACTGGCTATACCAAGACTGGCTTGAAAGCCCATTTGTGGCTGGTGGTCAAACATGTGTTGAAAACCAACGCGATAAGCATCGATGGTTTCGTCAAAGTTTCCACTGGTGTAGGTCACTCGAGAGTAATCAAAATAGAGCGCATCAAAGCCAGCGACATCATTGGTGCCAAATTGAATACCAGCGCCACGAAACGAGCCAACTTTCACTTCTGGAGAAATAAATACACCAGAAGCTTGGGCTGAAAGCGGTGTGATAATCAGGGCGATAAGAGAAAGGGTGTGTTTCATAGTTCTACCTAAAAAGATGCCTTCCTTGGCAAATGGACTTACTGAATGAACTTGTGCTTACTTAAAGCTGATTTGGACACCAACGCCGCCAGCAACGTCAGAGGAAGAGTACTTACCCGATGATTCGTAGTGGAAGGTGCCTGATAAACTAACTTGGTCTGTTAGGCCGTAGGCACCGCCAACCGCAACCGCTTCTTTGCTACCTGAGAACCCAACACCAGCACCGATGGCCAGTTCGCCATGAGTCGCATAAGGACGAGCGTTGGTGACAGCATGTAGACTTGCGCGAATACCATCCATTTGTTCTGCTTGTTGGTTTAGGCGGTAATCGTATTCTGCTGCTAAGCCTTCTAAATGGTTAAGACGATCATCCGTTGGATTATTTTCGATAGGGTTTGATGGCAGTTGTGGCGTTGGGCGGTCTGGAACATGAGGAACGCCATTATCGACTTCTGGAAGCGTTGGATGTTCAGGTGCCGCTTCAATTGGTGGTGTTGGCGATAAATCTGGGCGTGGACGATCTGGCACACCAGGAACACCGTTATCAACTTCAGGCAAAACCGGTTGCTCTGGTACCCCTTGAATTGGGTTGGTTGGAGTGCCTGGGTTTGGGCGATCTGGAATGTGGCCTGCGAATGAGCTGAAAGAAGCAAGAAGGGCACTAGCAGCAGTAAGCTTTACAAGTTTATTTGTCATGTCTGAACTCTCAATAAGTAAACGAGGAACAGCATCCTTACTGTAAGCAATTGCTCTTTCTAAATTCCCTTTGAAGCAGGGCTATCTTATTGAGAAGTATTTTTTATGACTAAGTAGGTCTAATTATTTTGGTGATAACAATTTCTTATCAGATTAAGGCTTGTTAGCTTGTATTGTTAAACCTTGTTGGATAAGGCCAACGAGCCAACTGACGAGTGGATTATTGCGGTTTCTCACATGCATATGAGCGTGAATAGACTTCATTTGTGGTTGACCATCAATCGTGACGTCTACGGCCCTTAATCCCGGAAATTGCTCAACTGGAAGTAAATTGGAGTGAGGCAAATACATGTCGGTGTGTTTGACGACATCAAGTATTGCAGAGACCATTTCTGAGCGAAAGCCAATGCTGTGTTTAACGCCCATTTCGGTAAGAAGCTCAGACGCGTAACTGAACTTGTCGTTCCACCCAGGGGAAATCAAAGAAGCAATTGGGTATCCGCCAAGATCATGCGGTTCAACATGAGGCTTGGTGATCGGGTGATCTTCTCGGACAAAAATACGCCCTTTTAAATCCAGTAGCTTCGGCGTGTAGATCTCTTTATTGGTTAGAAGTAACTCGTAATTTACTCCCATCAGTGTTTCACCTTTCAAGATCTCATCAACCGTGCTATTCGACCAACCAACTAATTCAAGTTGAGCGTTAGGGGCTAACGCTCTCATTTGTTCGAAGAGGAAACCGGGCAAGCAAGTCATTGTGATTGGTGCCAGTGCAATTCGAATTTTGTTGTCCACTTCGGCAGGATCAAACTGATGAGAGCGGTTAACTGCGGCAGCTAAACCATCGAGGTGCGGCGTAATATCGTTGGCGAGAGATTCGGCGAACGGTGTCGGTTCAAGACCTGTTT
Organism: Vibrio sp. K4; assembly: GCF_051122595.1. Lineage (NCBI taxonomy): Bacteria > Pseudomonadati > Pseudomonadota > Gammaproteobacteria > Vibrionales > Vibrionaceae > Vibrio > Vibrio sp. K4. Next base: position 2,741,104 of record NZ_CP178577.1, on the reverse strand, counting down.
TTACTTTCACAAACAGCTCGTCATCGAAGTGATTACGTAGCTTTTGTAGCGCTTGACTGATGGCGGGCTGAGAGACGAACAAGCGCTGAGAGGCTTTGCGCATGTTTTTCTCTTGCATCAAAATCATAAAGGTCTTGAGCAGATTCAGGTCAAGGGTGTGAAACAGGTCTTTCGCCATGGTACATCTCTAATATTTATCGGGTACGAAGGTTTGATCATCGATAGGTGCACGAACATACCCGTCTTTATTCAGTTCTGGCAGTTCAATCATCGGATGTTCGAGCTCTTCGTATTCTACTTGGCTGAGCAAGTGGCTGATACAATTCAAACGTGCTTTCTTTTTATCATCAGAAGGCACTACCCACCAAGGACAGTGTTTGGTGTCTGTGTAAGCAAACATTTTGTCTTTTGCCTCTGAATATTCTGCCCAGCGATTGCGCGATTCCAAATCCATTGGGCTGAACTTCCAGCGTTTAATCGGGGTGTTGATGCGTTCTAGAAAACGCTTTTCTTGCTCTTCATCGGAGACCGAAAACCAGTACTTAATTAAGATGATGCCAGAGCGTTGCAGCATGCGTTCAAACTCCGGGCAAGAGCGGAGAAACTCTTCATATTGGTCTGGGGTACAAAAGCCCATGACTTTCTCTACGCCGGCACGGTTGTACCAACTGCGATCAAACAGCACTATTTCCCCAGCAGCAGGCAGGTGTGCCACATAGCGCTGGAAGTACCATTGTGTTTTTTCTTTCTCTGTTGGGGCGGGAAGGGCTGCGATACGGCAGACACGAGGGTTGAGTTTTTCAGTGATGCGTTTGATGGTGCCACCTTTGCCGGCGGCGTCACGTCCTTCAAACAGTACCACGACTTTAAGCCCTTTGTGTTTGACCCACTCTTGGAGCTTAACCAACTCAATTTGCAGCTGTTCTAGTGCTTCTTCGTATTCCTTTTTCTTTAGTTTCGCCATGTTTCCTCCCGTCCTTAGTTATCAATATGTTAGCACTCAATAACTAAAGACGGGATTTGAAAGCGCTTAATTGAGAGCTGTTACCATGTTCGCGATAGCATCGGTGTTGGTGACAGGAATCGAAAAGTCATCCACATCGGCAGCGCCCATTTTGCTTTGCTCGGCAATAAAGGTCATGTGACTAGGGCGAGTTGTCTTGCCCGATAAATGCACTTCGGTGACTTTGGCTTGTTCAACGATCTGACCAACATTGTCTGCATTCACACCGGCGCCCGCCATGATCGCAATACGTCCTTGTGCTTGTTCAACTAAGGCTTTAAGCACATCGATACCTTGCGGTGCAGAAGGTGCTAGGCCGGAAGTCAAAATACGCTCACAGCCTAAACTGATCACTTCTTCTAACGCTTTTTCAGCGTCGCGACACTGGTCAAAGGCTCGATGGAAGGTCACGCCTAAGCCAAGCGCTTGAGCAAATTCACACAGTGCCGTTGCGTACGGCATATGAACGTCGCCGTCTTGAGTGAGCACGCCGAGCACGACACCATTCAAGCCAGCTTGTTTAGCGGCTTCAATATCCCAACGCATCATTTCGATTTCTTCCTCACTGTAGAAGAAGTCACCTTGGCGAGGGCGAATCATCGCGTAAACCGGAATAGTAGAGTGTTTAGCGGCTTGCTGCATAAAGCCATAGCTTGGGGTTAAGCCACCCAAAGCAAGTGAAGAGCAGAGTTCGATGCGGGTTGCACCACCGGCAATCGCGTTGTGGAGAGATTCAATGTTATCAATACAGACTTCAAGTTGAGTGTTCACGAGGTTGTCCTGAATTATTGTAATTACAGCAAATACTAGCAGGACGAAAGGGGAGAATCTGTACTGAGACCGAGGGAAATAGAGGTAAACTTTTTGCGCGATGCTTGCCTCTTTTGCTTTTCCAAAGCGCAGATAAAAAGAAAGCCCAGAGCGAACTCTGGGCTTTTTTATGACTTTACTTAGACTGATTGGCGTTTGCGGTTTTTCCGCTATAGCTTTTTGCTTTATATATACATCCAACCAACACACCCATTGAGCTTGGGTGGCAGTGTCTATTATTTGCTTAGGTCGTCTGCGTGCTCAGATAGGAACGCTGCAACACCTTTTGGAGATGCGTCCATACCTGCTTTACCTTCTTCCCATTGTGCAGGACATACTTCGCCGTGCTTCTGGTGGAAGTTTAGTGCATCAACCATGCGTAGCATTTCGTCGATGTTACGACCTAGTGGTAGATCGTTAACTACTTGGTGACGTACAAGACCGTCTTCGTCGATTAGGAAAGAACCACGGAAAGCAACGCCTGCTTCTGGGTGCTCTACATCGTACGCTTTACAGATTTCGTGCTTAACGTCAGCAACTAGAGGGTATTTAACTTGACCGATACCGCCATCTTCGATAGCAGTGTTACGCCATGCGTTGTGAGAGAACTGAGAATCGATAGAAACACCGATTACTTCAACACCTTTAGCTTGGAAATCAGCTAGACGGTTGTCGAATGCGATTAGCTCAGATGGGCAAACGAAAGTGAAATCTAGTGGGTAGAAGAATACTACTGCTTTCTTACCTTTAGTGAATTCTGCAAAGTTGAAGTTTTCAACGATTTCGCCGTTACCTAGAACAGCTGCTGCAGTAAAGTCAGGGGCTTGACGACCTACTAGTACCATTTTTTTGCTCCTAAAAATTTTGGTTTGCTCCAAACCTACATTCAGTTATTTAGGTTTGGTCCGTGTTTGTGCGAGACAAACTATAGTACAGATTGTAGTATTGAAAAAAGCGAAATAAATAGATTGAGTTCATCGAAAAAAGCGATAACACCGAAACTATTATCTCGATCACTGGAACAGCAATAGATACAAATAGAATTATGAATAAATGGCCTAGCTTGAAGCAGTTACACTATTTGGTCACTCTGCACGAAACTCGACATTTTAGTGATGCTGCTGAGCGTTGTTTTGTCAGTCAATCTACCTTAAGTAAAGGCATCCAAAACCTTGAAGAGTTGATTGGTTGCCCGCTTTATGAAAAGAAAGATAAAAAAAGCCCATTAGTTTTCACCCAAGCTGGTGAGATGGTGGTGCAACATGGTCGAGAACTTCTCGCTAAAGGGCAAGATCTTGTTGAGCTGGGGCGTTTATGCCAAGGCGATGATATGGAAGGGCAGCTTAAAGTAGGCTGTATTCCGACCATTGCTCCTTTCTTATTGTGCGACCTTGTTCAAGAGGTGAACTACCGCTTCCCTCAATTAAACCTTCTATTAAGAGAAGATACGACGACCAACTTGCTGCAAGCACTTCGCCACGGTGAGTTGGACGTGTTGATTCTGGCTCTGCCAGTAGAAATAGAGGGAATGGAAAGTCGAGTGGTGGGGCAAGACCCATTCCGCATGGTTATCAGCGCCAATCAAGCGGATTCCGTACCTGTGCCGATCCGTTATGCAGACTTGCCAGATGAATCCGTCTTCTTATTAGAGAAAGAGCACTGTCTTACAGAGCACGCGGTTTCAGCATGTAAGCTAACGGACAAAGAGAAGATCAACCCATTCACCGCAACCAGTCTTCATACCTTAGTGCAAATGGTGGCGAATGGTCTGGGCACCACGTTTATCCCGCAAATGGCGATTGATCATGGTTTGCTACACAACCAGAACTTGGTGGTAATCGACCCTCCTGGTCAGCAAGCGTATCGCGATATTGGTTTGGTTTGGCGTCCGAGCTCGTCACGATCAAACACTTTCAATCAATTGGCAGAAGTCGTCTCTGAACTGCTTTAGCTATTAGTATTAGCCTGCTACTCCCGATCTAATATCAAAAAGCGCACTAGAAATAGTGCGCTTTTTAGCATTTTATTCTGCGCGTGAACTTTGACTTGTAAAATTTTACAGATGAACTTTCATGAAGCTTTCATAAAATAGTGAAATTTCACAATGTTAATTTTACACAACTGCCTGTGTAACGCGTTTAAGTCGCGTTTAATTTCCTCTTCCTAGCCCTTGTGAATACAAGGATTTTTCTCCTGCCTCACTATTCATACGCTTGTTTGAATTCAAAAATAACCTGTAAATTTGATGTAATTTAATTACGTAATAACTTACAAATTAAACTCAAAAATCAAACACTTGTTTGATACCGAATAAAACTTTGAATTTAACGTTTTGTTTACTTAAGGGGTTTCGCTTAAACCTTTGTTGGGTTAGCTTAATTAAAGGCTTGTAAGACTTATGTCTAGATTGAAAAAGCAATTCAGGTTGCGCAATGTATAGACACAACGAAGCGAAGTGAACACCAAATCGAAGGATGTAATTTGTTGTTCATAACTTACAAATGTAGCTTTAGGCTGACTGCCCAAGATGAATAAAGCACGTTAAGGATGAATGATTATGCTTGCTCAGACAGAACAAAAAACACAACAACTAAAGCAAACCCAAGGCATGCTTGAGGTGAATGGAGTCGTTGCTCCTGAACATCAAGCAATTTTCCCTGTTGAAGCCCAAACCTTTTTAACTCTACTGTGTGAAAAATTTGCCGGACGTGTTGAACAGTTGCTGGAAGCACGAGAAGAGAAGCAAGCACGCATCGACGCTGGTGAACTGCCAGACTTTCTACCAGAGACACAAGACATTCGTGAAGGAAGCTGGAAGATCCTTGGAATCCCGCAAGATCTGCAAGATCGCCGAGTGGAGATTACAGGACCGACTGATCGCAAGATGGTGATTAACGCACTGAATGCGAATGTAAAAGTGTTCATGGCAGACTTCGAAGATTCGATGTCCCCTGCATGGAGTAAAGTTCTGGATGGTCAAATCAACCTGCGCGACGCTGTTAATGGCACTATCAGCTACACCAACCCTGGCAATGGCAAACACTATCAGCTGGCAGAAGACCCAGCGGTGTTGATCTGCCGTGTTCGCGGACTGCATCTAAAAGAAAAACACGTAACGTGGCACGGTCAGATCATTCCAGGTGCGCTATTCGATTTCGCTCTGTACTTCTACAACAACTACAAAGCGCTACTGAAAAAGGGAAGCGGTCCTTACTTCTACATTCCAAAACTGCAATCGCATCATGAAGCGAAGTGGTGGAGCGAAGTGTTCCATTTCACCGAAGAGTATTTTGGTTTGGATACAGGCACCATCAAAGCGACTGTACTGATTGAAACCTTACCAGCCGTATTCGAAATGGATGAGATTCTGTTCTCACTGAAAGAGCACATCGTTGGTTTGAACTGTGGTCGCTGGGATTACATCTTTAGCTACATCAAAACACTGAAAAACCACCCAGATCGCGTACTTCCGGATCGCCAAGTGGTGACCATGGACAAGCCATTCCTCAACGCTTACTCAAGATTGTTGGTGCGAACTTGTCATAAACGTGGCGCATTTGCGATGGGCGGTATGGCAGCCTTTATTCCGGCTAAAGACCCACAAGAAAACCAAAAAGTGCTGGATAAGATCCACAACGATAAATCGCTAGAAGCTAACAACGGTCATGACGGCACTTGGGTTGCACACCCAGGTTTGGCAGACACCGCAATGGAAGTATTCAGTGCCACACTGGGGCAGCGCACCAACCAATTGGACGTGAGCCGCTCAGAAGACGCACCAATCACCGCCGCAGAGCTGCTTGAACCGTGTGAGGGTGAGCGCTCAGAAGAAGGTATGCGCCACAACATCCGCGTTGCGCTGCAATACATCGAAGCTTGGATTTCTGGCAACGGTTGTGTGCCGATTTACGGACTGATGGAAGACGCAGCAACGGCAGAAATCTCCCGTGCTTCTATCTGGCAATGGATTCAACACGGCAAGTCGCTCGACAACGGATTGAAGGTCACTAAAGAGCTGTTCGAACTCTATCTGAAAGAAGAGATTGAAGTCGTGAAGCAAGAAATTGGCGAGCAGCGTTACCAAGCAGGTCGATTTGAAGAAGCGGCAGACTTGATGGCAAGGCTCACCACAAGCGATGAACTGACCAACTTTTTAACCATTCCAGGTTACGACTACCTGGATTAACCCAAAGATTTAGAACACTCAATTTATTTAACTAATACATGTTTATTTAACCAATACGTGAAGGATTCGAGGCAGATAAGGATGTACTGCCTGAGAACGGAAAACTCAACGCACATGCACAAGTGCACATTATAAGAGGGATAGACCAATGACTAACTTAACTCGCCGCCAACAAATTGAAGCTCTGGAAAAAGATTGGGCAACCAACCCACGCTGGAAAAACGTAAAGCGTACTTACACAGCAGAAGAAGTGGTAGAACTGCGTGGTTCTATGGTGCCTGCGAACACAATCGCACAACGTGGTGCTGACAAACTTTGGTCACTGGTCAACGGTAGTTCAAAGAAAGGCTACGTAAACTGTCTTGGTGCACTGACGGGTGGTCAAGCTGTACAGCAAGCAAAAGCTGGTATTGAAGCGATTTACCTATCAGGTTGGCAGGTAGCGGCGGACAACAACACCGCTTCGACGATGTATCCAGACCAATCTCTGTACCCAGTAGATTCTGTACCATCGGTAGTAAAACGTATCAACAATTCATTCCGTCGTGCAGACCAAATTCAGTGGTCAGCAGGTAAGTCGCCAGAAGACGAAGGCGGTATTGATTACTTCCTACCAATCGTAGCGGATGCGGAAGCAGGCTTTGGTGGTGTATTGAACGCTTACGAGCTAATGAAATCGATGATCGACGCAGGTGCGGCAGGTGTTCATTTTGAAGACCAACTGGCATCCGTGAAGAAGTGTGGTCACATGGGCGGTAAAGTACTGGTTCCAACTCAAGAAGCAGTGCAAAAACTGGTCGCGGCTCGCCTAGCAGCGGACGTTGCTGGTACGACAACACTAGTAATCGCACGTACCGATGCAAACGCAGCAGACCTACTAACATCTGACTGTGACCCATACGATAAAGACTTCATCGAAGGTGAGCGTACTCAAGAAGGTTTCTACCGTGTACGTGCAGGTATCGACCAAGCTATCTCTCGTGGTCTAGCTTACGCGCCATATGCGGATCTAATCTGGTGTGAGACAGCAACGCCATGTCTAGAAGAAGCACGCAAGTTTGCAGAAGCGATTCATGCAGAGTACCCAGACCAACTGTTGGCATACAACTGTTCGCCTTCATTCAACTGGGAGAAGAACCTAGACGCAGAAACCATTGCTAAGTTCCAACAAGAGCTGGCTAACATGGGCTACAAATACCAGTTCATCACGCTAGCAGGTATTCACAACATGTGGTTCAACATGTTCGAACTGGCACATGCTTACGCACAAGGCGAAGGCATGCGTCATTACGTTGAGAAAGTTCAGCGTCCGGAGTTTGAAGCGGCAGAAAAAGGCTACACGTTCGTAGCGCACCAACAAGAGGTTGGTACGGGTTACTTCGATAGAATGACCAATACAATCCAAGGTGGTAACTCATCAGTGACAGCACTGACAGGTTCTACTGAAGAAGACCAATTCTAATCAGCATAGAGTCCACAATTACTACGTTAGTAATGACATCTTTGAGCGGCGATTGAGCCGCTCTTTTTTTTTGCCTGTAATCTGGGCAACTAACGTTTCGTTGCTTATTACTCTGCTTCGATTTCTTCTGGTTCTGTTTCTTCTTGCAGTTCTAACAAGTTAATCGCAATGGTTACAAAGTCTGTATCGGTGATGATGCCCACCAAGTGACCTTTATTGACCACAGGTAAACAACCAACTTTGTGCTTTTGCATATAGATTGCGCTTTCCTTTAAACCTGCTCTTGGTTCAGCGGTCATGATGTTGGTGTGCATCATTTGGTAAAGCGGTGTGTCGAGGGTAAAAGATTGTTCAGCCTCATCTGGGTGCAAGCAGGATTCTTGTGCAGCAAGAATATCGCGTTGAGTCACCAAGCCTTTTAGGTGTTTATTGGCATCAACAACCGGAATATGTCGAATATCAAGCGCTTCCATCATGCTTTTTGCGTCACGTAATGTGTGCTCACGCAGCAAGGTATGAGGGTTGCGAGTCATCATGTCTTCAACCTTGATCATAGAGACCTCCAGCGGCATTGTCCTTCTCTTAAATATAGAGAATATTTTGCTGTATATCTGGGAGCTAACTCGTTTTTCACTAATAAAATAAAACGATTAGATGGAGATCAATCAGAGGTGAAAATGAACTGGTGTTTTCCATAAATCCAGCTACTCATTTAGGACGAATCTAGGATGTAAGCGCTATCATAAATAACCAAAGCTAAGGCGTTAAAACCTTAGCTTTGGTTACTCTTAACGTTGCTTGAAATGCACACAGATAAGACCATAAGCTTTCGCGTCCACACATCGGCCGATATAGCTTTTATCAGGAAGGTTGACCGCACATAAACGAGGGACCTGCTTTAAGTCACACGCTTGTTGCATTGCGGTGATTTTCTGGTGGTTAGAGTTTGCGAGTGTACCGGAAGAAAACACGAGTACGGCAGCACTTAACGCCATAGTTAACATCTTCATACTTACCTCAATCAATGTTCAAAGAGCAAATGCTCACCTTCACTATAGTTCAAAGAAATTATTACTGATTAGTTTGTTAATTATTGCTATTTGCTGTTGAAAAACTCAATGCGAGTCAGTTTGCATTTTTCACTGATAAGGGATGTGGTCAGAATGTAATCTAATGAGTTGAATCGCACATTTTTACTTGCTTGATTTTCCAAGATAAGCCTCTGGAAGAAGATACACTCAGGCTTACCAGATTGAAGATTACAACCTAAATGGAACGAACGACGTGTAACAAGCTCATTGCTTTGGCAGTGGCGGCATTCAGTGTGCAATCCGCTCAAGCGATTGTGTTAGGAGATGAGCAAACCGACCCGGTTGATCGTGTGACTTTACGCGCAAGTAACATGGCAGAGTTTCCGCTGTGTGGCGGCACCATGCTAACAGAACAGTGGGTATTAACTGCGGCACACTGTGTGGTGATGGGGCAAGGAACCGACGAAGCGAGCTACTATGTTACCCCGCCGGGAGAACTGTCGGTGAATGCCAATGTGTATGAACTCAATTCAGCAGGGCTGGATAACTTTTATCTTGTGTCTCACGTTGTGGTTCACCCTGACTACACCCGAATTTCAAAAGCTGAGATTGACAGCAACGGCAATGTGAAACCTATCCAAACGGGTTTAGATTCAGACATCGCGTTATTGTATCTCACACGTCCAGTAGCAAATGCACGCTTTGCCGACTTAGCGAATAAAACTGATATGGAGAATATCGAAGCGCGTCTGGCAGCGGATTGGAACGATAGCGACCTGACCAATCAACGTGTCGAAAACGTGCAAGTATTTGGGTGGGGAACCACTCAGCCGGATGCATCTGAACCTTCCAATACGCTCAAAACTACCATCAGTACATTTTTACCTATCGATAAATGTTATGAGCGTTTAGAAATTGGCAGCAGTTTTCCGGGGATCATTGATTCCAGAGAGAACCAAACCAAAATCTGTACACTACCAACGAAAAACCGAGTGTTAGAACCGGATAGCCACACTCAGTATGGCAACTCCGCGTGTAAAGGTGATAGTGGTGGTCCGCTGGTGGATGTGGCGACGGGCAAACAGATTGGAATTGTTAGTGGTGCGCCTCTTATTCTGCCTACGTGTGGCTCTTTGACGATCCCAAGCTTCTACACCAAAGTGAGCCAATATTACGATTGGGTGCAGTCTTACATCACCGCCGGTGGCCCTCCGAGCAGTTACATCATTGAGCCTAATTTCATCAAAGAAGCGAATAGTGGAAGTGGTGGTGGGGAAGAGGAGTGCCACGATGGCATTGCGACCAACAATTGTGATTTCAGAGGTTCTGAGGACGACGGTGGTAGCCTAGGCGCTTGGCTATTCGGCTTATTGGTTCCACTGGTGTGGGCGCGCCGACGCAAAAGTTAAACGACTGATAAACATTTTAAAAAGCAGCGAACTTCGTTGCTTTTTTTATGCGCGTCTGTTTTGCCTCTTTCACGTTTTATTACACTCTTGGTGAAAGCTTTTACAGTCAATCTAGGGGGATTTGCTTGCTATTGCAGCATGTAAACATATACTAGTCTGCTGCGAAAAACTCGTCGCAATTTTATCGTCGTCTTTGACGTGATTTGACCAATAGATAAGACAAGTAACATGCAAGTATCAGATTTCCATTTCGACCTTCCAGATGAACTCATCGCTCGCTACCCTCAACCAGAGCGTACAGCTAGCCGACTGCTGCAAATGGACGGCAATACTGGTGAACTTATTGATGGCACGTTTACCGATGTGCTGGAGCAAGTTCAAGCCGGTGACCTAGTGGTTTTCAACAATACTCGCGTTATTCCTGCGCGTTTATTTGGTCGTAAAGAATCAGGCGGTAAGCTAGAAGTGTTAGTGGAGCGCATGCTCGACGAGAAAAGCATTCTGGCGCACGTTCGTTGTTCTAAATCGCCAAAACCAGGCACAACGATCTTGGTTGGTGAGAACGATGAATACTCAGCGCAAATGGTCGCTCGTCATGACGCACTGTTTGAACTGAAATTTAACTCTGATAAGACGGTACTCGAGATTCTGGAAGAAATTGGTCACATGCCACTTCCTCCATACATCGACCGCCCAGATGAAGACGCAGATAAAGAGCGTTACCAAACGGTTTATAACCAAAAGCCAGGTGCGGTTGCAGCACCAACGGCGGGTCTTCACTTTGATGATGTTCTACTTGAGAAAATCAAAGCGAAAGGCGCGAAGTTTGCGTACGTCACTCTGCACGTAGGTGCGGGTACGTTCCAGCCAGTTAAAGTGGATGACATCAACGATCACCACATGCACGCAGAATACGTTGAAGTACCACAAGACGTAGTAGATGCGATTAACGCAACTAAGGCGCGCGGTGGCCGTATCGTCGCTGTTGGTACAACGTCTGTTCGCTCACTAGAAAGTGCAGCACAAGACGCGCTAAAGAAAGGCACAGAACTGGTTCCATTCTTTGGCGATACTGAAATTTTTATCTACCCTGGTTACGAGTACCAGCTGGTGGATTGCTTGATCACCAACTTCCACTTACCTGAATCAACCCTGATCATGTTGGTAAGTGCGTTTGCAGGTTACGAGAACACCATGAATGCTTACAAGCACGCGGTGGAAAACAAATACCGCTTCTTCTCGTACGGTGATTCAATGTTTATCAAAAAGAAGACCGCATAATGTTTTAACCCCTCTCTAGCCCTCCCCTCAAAAAGGGGGGAGGCTAGGAGGGGGAGAAAACTAACGATTTACGAGTGCTAGCAGTAAGCTAGGAAATAAAGCGGAATCTCCGCTTTGTCTCTCGCACGGAAAAGCGACCGCTCCTTAAAATAGGGTTTACCACCCTGGATACATAGTCAGACTGTTTCTCTGACACCCGGAGGCATCGTGAAATTAAAATTCGATCTTAAGAAGAAAAACGGCAATGCGCGTCGTGGTCAACTGACCTTCGAACGTGGCACTGTTCAAACTCCTGCGTTCATGCCAGTAGGTACTTACGGTACTGTTAAAGGTATGACACCAGAAGAAGTGAAAGGTACTGGCGCAGAAATCTTGCTAGGTAACACTTTCCACCTATGGCTACGTCCTGGTCAAGAAGTGATGAAAATGCACGGTGACCTGCACGATTTCATGAACTGGCACGGTCCTATTCTTACCGATTCAGGCGGTTTCCAAGTATTCAGCCTAGGCAAAATGCGTAAGATCACTGAGAAAGGTGTTCACTTCCGTAGCCCTGTAAACGGCGATAAGATTTTCATGGACGCTGAAAAGTCGATGGAAATCCAAAAAGACCTAGGTTCTGACATCGTAATGATCTTCGACGAGTGTACGCCATACCCAGCGACACACAACGAAGCGAAAAAATCGATGGAAATGTCACTACGTTGGGCACAACGCTCACGTGATCACTTCGATAAGCTAGAAAACCCGAACAACCTATTTGGTATCGTTCAAGGTGGTGTTTACGAAGATCTACGTGATGTGTCTATCAAAGGTCTGACAGAAATCGGCTTTGATGGCTACGCAGTTGGTGGCCTTGCAGTAGGTGAACCGAAAGAAGACATGCACCGTATTCTTGAGCACACATGTCCACAGCTTCCAGAAGACAAGCCTCGTTACCTAATGGGCGTAGGCAAACCGGAAGACTTGGTTGAAGGTGTTCGTCGTGGTATCGACATGTTTGACTGTGTAATGCCAACGCGTAACGCGCGTAATGGTCACCTGTTTGTGACTGGTGGTGTGATCAAGATCCGTAATGCGAAACATAAAACGGATACAACTCCGCTAGATCCGCATTGTGACTGTTACACTTGTCAGCACTACAGCAAATCGTACCTTCACCACCTAGAGCGTTGTAACGAAATCCTAGGTGCTCGTCTGAACACTATCCACAACCTGCGCTACTACCAGCGTCTGATGGAAAGCATTCGTAAGGCGATTGATGAAGATCGTTTCGATGAGTTCGTTACTGAGTTCTATGAGCGTCGTGGTCGTGAAGTACCACCACTAGCAAAAGAGCAGTAATTGACAGATTAAAAGAATTAAAGCCTTTGGCATGTTGCCAGAGGCTTTTGCTAATAAAGTAGGCTAACGTACGTTATTTTTGAGAAGGTGATCTCTATTACTCACTCTCAAACTTGAATCTAAATTACGAAAGCCCAACTTGTTGGATTATCAATAAAATATAATGAGGATGTTTTAATGTTTATTTCTCAAGCTCACGCAGCAGCAGAAGGCGCTCCAGCAGGCGGCGGTTTTGAAATGCTAATCATGCTAGGCATGTTCGCGGTGATCTTCTACTTCATGATCTACCGTCCACAATCTAAGCGTGTTAAAGAACACAAGAACCTAATGTCTTCTATGGGCAAAGGTGATGAAGTTCTAACAAGCGGTGGTCTAGTAGGTAAAATCACTAAGATTGCTGAAGACAACGATTTCATTTCAATTGAGCTAAACGCAAACAATGAAGTTGTAATCAAGAAAGACTTCGTAACTGCAGTGCTACCAAAAGGTACGCTGAAGTCTCTATAAAACAGCTAAAGGATCCTCGCTGTGCTAAACCGTTATCCATTATGGAAGTACTTGATGGTATTTTTTGCCATCATCACCGCTGCGTTGTACGCACTTCCAAATATCTACGGTGAAGATCCGGCTATTCAAGTTACAGGGGCGCGTGGCGCCTCTGTAGATATGTCAACGCTGGATGCTGTCACCAAAGCTCTTGATAAAGAGCAACTCTCTCATAAATCCATTGCTCTCGAGAATGGATCAATCCTTGTTCGTTTCAATGACACTGACACTCAAATCAGTGCCCGCGATATCATCAGCGAAGCGCTTGGCCAAGATAAAATTGTTGCACTAAACCTTGCTCCTGCTACGCCAGATTGGCTAGAAGCAATCGGTGCGTCGCCACTTAAACTAGGTCTTGACCTACGTGGTGGTGTTCACTTCCTAATGGAAGTCGACATGGACGCGGCGATGGAGAAGTTGGTTGGTCAACAAGAAGAAGCTTTCCGTAGCGAACTTCGTGAAGCTAAGATCCGTTACCGTGCAATCCGTCCTTCTGGTACAGAAGGTGTCGAAGTATTGCTACGTAATGAGGAGCAACTAGCGGAAGCGAAAGCAACGCTAGAAAAGAATCACCCAGACATGAACTTTGTCGACTCTGATTCTAATGGTCGTTACGCGTTGATTGCCACCTTTACCGAGCAACGTTTACAAGAGATACGTAACTACGCAGTTGAACAAAACATCACGATTCTTCGTAACCGTGTTAACGAACTGGGTGTTGCTGAACCATTGGTTCAACGTCAAGGTGCTAGCCGCATCGTAGTTGAACTACCTGGTGTTCAAGACACAGCTCGTGCGAAGGAAATTCTAGGTGCTACGGCAACACTAGAGTTCCGCGAAGTTGACGATAAAGCTGACCTATCAGCGGCGGCAAATGGTCGCGCGCCAGCAGGTAGCGAAATCAAGATGGACCGTGATGGTCGCCCTGTTGTGCTTAAGAAGCGCGTTATTCTTGGTGGTCAAAGCATCACGGATGCAAGCTCAAGTGTTGATGAATACGGTCGTCCACAAGTAAACATCTCGCTAGACAGCGAAGGTGGTAACAAAATGTCTGCGTTCTCTAAGAAGAACATCGGTAAGCTGATGGCTACCGTATTTGCAGAATACAAAGACAGTGGTCGTCGTACGCCTGAAGGCAAAGTTATCCTTGATAAGCATGAAGAAGTCATCAACCAAGCAACGATTCAATCGGCTCTTGGGCGTAACTTCCGTATCACAGGTATCGACTCTGCAGCAGAAGCGCACAACCTAGCACTTCTACTACGTGCTGGTGCACTGATCGCACCTATCTCTATCGTTGAAGAACGTACCATTGGTCCATCAATGGGTCAGCAAAACATCGATATGGGTATCCAAGCATGTATCTGGGGTATGGTTGCCGTAATGCTGTTTACGCTGCTTTACTACCGTGGCTTCGGTCTGATTGCTAACATCGCGTTGATGGCCAACTTGGTGCTTATCATTGGTGTTATGTCGATGATTCCAGGTGCTACTATGACGCTGCCAGGTATTGCCGGTATTGTATTAACCGTCGGTATGGCGGTCGATGCGAACGTGCTGATATTTGAGCGTATCCGTGAAGAACTTCGAGATGGACGCAGTCCACAACAAGCGATTCACCAAGGTTACGCTAACGCATTCAGTACCATTGCCGATGCGAACATCACAACACTTATCACTGCAATCATTCTATTTGCAGTGGGTACAGGTGCGGTGAAAGGTTTCGCGGTAACACTATCTATCGGTATCTTAACTTCAATGTTCACCGCTATTGTGGGTACACGTTGTATCGTGAACCTGATTTACGGTGGCAAACGCGTTGATAAATTGTCGATCTAAGGCTGGGAATTAATATGTTTCAAATTCTAAAAGCAGAAAACACGATCGGCTTTATGCGTTGGTCGAAAGTCGCGTTCGTATTCTCTATCGTTATGATCGCTGCTTCTATCTTCACGCTATCAACCAAATGGTTGAACTGGGGCCTAGACTTTACTGGTGGTACGCTTATCGAGGTAGGTTTTGAACAACCAGCAAACCTTGAAGAGATTCGTGCAGCACTAGATTCAAAAGGCTTCGGCGATGCGACAGTACAAAACTTTGGTAGTGCTCGCGATGTAATGGTTCGTCTTCGTCCTCGTGACGATATGTCTGGTGAAACACTAGGTAACCAAATCATTGGTGCTATCAAAGAAGGTACGGGCGAAAGCGTAGAAATGCGTCGTATTGAATTCGTAGGTCCAAACGTTGGTGATGAGCTAACAGAAGCGGGCGGTCTAGCGATTCTTGTATCGCTGATCTGTATCCTGATCTACGTATCGATGCGATTCGAATGGCGTCTAGCGGCTGGTGCGGTAATGGCACTGGCACACGATATTATTATCACGCTGGGTGTCTTCTCACTTATGCAAATCGAAGTGGACCTAACCATCGTAGCGGCGCTACTCACGGTTGTTGGTTACTCGCTCAACGATACCATCGTTGTATTCGACCGGATTCGTGAAAACTTCCGTAAGATGCGTAAGGGCGAACCTTCAGACATCATGGATGCGTCAATCACTCAAACATTGAGCCGTACATTGATTACGTCGGGTACAACCTTGTTCGTAGTAATTGCACTGTTCATGCAGGGTGGTGCGATGATTCACGGCTTCGCAACCGCACTTCTACTTGGTATCACGGTAGGTACTTACTCTTCTATCTACGTAGCATCAGCACTAGCGCTGAAACTGGGTATCCAGAAAGAGCACTTGATGCCACCTCAAGTAGAAAAAGAAGGTGCAGAGTTCGACGAGATGCCATAAGGCAGATTGAGGACCGAAAACAAAAACCGCTGAGCAGTCAGCGGTTTTTTTTATACCTGAAGAAACTTGCTTAAGTGACGTTTGAACTGGTTAGTGAATTTCAGATATAAAAAAGCCCCGCTCAATGAGCGGGGCTATTCAAAAGTCATCAGCGTGACGGGCTTAGTATGACTTTAGAATCTTACTTAAGGATCGCGCTGTTGCCGTTTTCGCGAACGTGCTTAAGAAGAGATTTCACGCCACGAGCGCTAGAAGCAACAATGTTACCAGACTTCATGTAGTCAGTACCGCCTGCGAAGTCAGTTAGGATTGCGCCAGCTTCACGAGCGATAAGCTCGCCTGCAGCCATTTGCCAAGGTTTTAGACCTAGCTCGAAGTAACCATCTACACGACCAGCAGCCACGTAACATAGGTCAAGAGCAGAACAACCGCTACGACGGAAATCGGCACACTCAGTGAATAGAGAACCTACGATCTTGATGTAAGACTCAGAGTGTTGCTTCTGTTTGAATGGGAAACCAGTCGCTAAAACAGTACCATGTAGGTCTTTAAGTTGAGTAACACGGATACGAGCGTTGTTTAGTTGAGCGCCAGCACCACGTTGTGCAGTGAATAGCTCGTTTTGCATTGGATCGTATACACAAGCTACTTCAGTTTTACCTTTGAAGCGAACCGCGATAGACACTGCGAAAGTTGGGTAACCTTTTACAAAGTTATTAGTGCCATCCATTGGGTCGATGATCCATTGTACGTCTTTATCTTTACCTTCGATAAGACCAGCTTCTTCAGAAACGATACAGTGCTCTGGGTAAGAGTGCTTGATAGTATCGATGATGATAGCTTCTGCTTCTTTGTCTACGTTAGTAACAAAGTCATTAGTGCCTTTTAGCGTAGATTCAATTTTATCTGTGTTTTCTAATGATTTAGCAATATGATTGCCTGCTTTTCGCGCAGCGCGAATAGCAATGTTTAGCATTGGATGCATACGAATTTCCCAACGGATGTTAAAGAACAATTTAAAGCGGCGGCGAGTATACCAGAGTCAAGGGAAAAGGGAAGTGGTTATTTTTTGTTCGCAAGAAGCGCTCGCCGTGATATCTCTCTCGCTAGAGAAGAAAACAATTGATGAGAATACGAATAGAAACCTGCTTCACCCTAGGGTGTGTAAAAAAATTATGGTAACATCCTTCGGTTTTAATTTAGGTAGCAAATACAGATGTTGGATCAAGTAAAAATCGTACTCGTCGGAACTTCTCATTCAGGCAACATTGGCTCCGCTGCGCGAGCAATGAAAGTTATGGGTTTAAGCCAACTTGTATTAGTTGATCCGCAATGTGAAGTTGATGAGCAAACACTTGCTCTTGCAGCTGGAGCTGGTGACATTGCACAAAATGCAGCCGTCGTAAGTACGCTTGATGAAGCCATTGAAGATTGTGGTCTTGTAGTCGGTTCAAGTGCTCGCTCACGCACACTTGAGTGGCCAATGCTTGAGCCTCGTGAATGTGGTGAAAAGTTCGCTATTGAAGGCCAAAAGCACCCTGTAGCGCTGGTATTTGGCCGCGAAAGAACGGGCCTAACTAACGATGAATTGCAGAAGTGCCACTACCATGTTTGTATCCCTGCTAACCCTGAATACAGCTCGCTAAACTTAGCGATGGCGGTTCAAACCTTGAGTTATGAAGTGCGCGTTGCACATCTCAACTTGGAGCAAAGCCAATACACACCAAGTGAGCCTGAAGAATATCCACGTCATAAAGAGCTAGAAATGTTCTTTGAACACCTTGAAAAGGTGATGGTGGAGACCCAGTTTATTAACAAAGAACAGCCAGGTCAGGTGATGAACAAGCTACGCCGCTTGTACTCACGAGCAAGACCAGAGGCTCAAGAGTTGAACATTTTACGCGGTGTTTTGACTGCGATTGAAAAGAAGCTCTGAACAAATAATAACCACTTTAGGTGTAAGGATGAATACCTGACTAAATTAGTCAAATAAATACTTGACCAAAATGGTCAGGTATGGGAATATCCTTGTCATTACAAACCATGTGGATACGGTGTGGAATGAAACTTACATCTAAAGGAAGATATGCGGTGACAGCCATGCTGGACGTGGCACTGCACTCGCAACAAAACCCAGTCCCTCTAGCTGATATTTCAGAGCGTCAGGGTATCTCGCTCTCTTACTTAGAGCAGCTCTTTTCAAAACTGCGTAAAGCAGGTCTCGTAGCCAGCGTTCGTGGTCCAGGTGGTGGTTACCGCCTAGGTGCAGAGGCGCATAGTATTGCGATCGGTACAGTGATCGCAGCGGTTGATGAGTCAGTTGATGCCACTAAATGCCAAGGTAAAGGAGATTGCCAAGGCGGTACACGTTGCCTAACTCACACCCTATGGCGTGACCTAAGCTCTCGTATTAGTGATTTCTTGAATAACATTACGCTCGGTGAGCTAATGACAGACAACGAAGTCTTACAAATTTCTGATCGTCAGGACATTGATCTGGCGGTAACTCATGGGTTATCAAACAAAAATACAACCGCCGCGCCCATCGGTGTAAACGTCCGCTCTTAGCGGTCTGCATTTTACATTGGAGTAGAGAATGAAACTGCCGATTTATCTTGATTATTCCGCTACATGTCCAGTAGATCCACGTGTTGCTGAAAAAATGGTTCAGTACATGACAATGGATGGCACATTTGGCAACCCAGCTTCGCGTTCGCACCGTTACGGCTGGCAGGCAGAAGAAGCTGTAGATACTGCTCGTGAGCAAATTGCTGACCTTCTAAATGCAGATCCACGCGAAATCGTATTTACATCAGGTGCGACCGAGTCAGACAACCTTGCGATTAAAGGTGCTGCTCATTTTTACTCTAAGAAGGGTAAACACGTAATCACTTGTAAAACAGAGCACAAAGCCGTTCTTGACCCATGTCGTCAACTAGAGCGCGAAGGCTTTGAAGTGACTTACCTAGAGCCAGAATCAAACGGTCTGATTGACCTAAACAAACTTCAAGCAGCAATGCGTGAAGACACTGTTTTGGTTTCAATCATGCACGTTAACAACGAGATTGGTGTGATCCAAGACATCACCGCAATCGGCGAACTATGTCGCGAACGTAAGATTGTATTCCATGTGGATGCTGCACAGTCTGCAGGCAAACTGCCAATCGACGTTCAAGAAATGAAAGTTGACCTTATTTCACTGTCTGCGCACAAAGCTTACGGCCCTAAAGGTATCGGTGCACTTTACGTTCGTCGTAAACCTCGTATCCGTCTTGAAGCGCAAATGCACGGTGGCGGTCATGAGCGTGGCTTCCGCTCTGGTACACTTCCAACTCACCAAATCGTGGGCATGGGTGAAGCGTTCCGCGTGGCAAAAGAAGACATGCAAAAAGATTACGATCACGCACTAGCACTTCGTAACCGTCTTCTAGATGGCGTTAAAGATCTTGAAGCAGTAACGGTAAACGGTGACCTAGAACAGCGTGTTCCACACAACCTAAACGTGAGCTTTGCATTCGTAGAAGGCGAATCTCTACTGATGTCACTAAAAGACCTAGCAGTATCTTCTGGTAGTGCTTGTACATCAGCGAGCCTAGAGCCATCTTACGTTCTTCGTGCACTTGGTCTAGACGACGAATTAGCACACAGCTCAGTACGTTTCTCATTTGGTCGTTTCACGACTGAAGCAGAAATTGATTACGCAATTGAACAAATCCGCGTTGCAGTGACTAAGCTACGCGACATGTCTCCTCTATGGGATATGTACAAGGAAGGGGTTGATCTGAGCACTGTTGAATGGGCTCACCATTAATCTCACGGACTGAATAGAGGATTCGAGGTAATTTATCATGGCATACAGCGAAAAAGTAATTGATCACTACGAGAACCCACGTAACGTTGGTTCGTTCGATAAAGAAGATCCATCAGTAGGCAGCGGCATGGTTGGCGCGCCAGCTTGTGGTGACGTAATGAAGCTTCAAATCAAAGTGACGCCAGAAGGCATCATTGAAGACGCGAAATTCAAAACATACGGTTGTGGTAGTGCAATCGCTTCAAGCTCACTAGTGACTGAGTGGGTAAAAGGCAAGTCTATTGACGAAGCGGCATCTATCAAAAACTCTGAGATTGCAGAAGAGCTAGAGCTTCCACCAGTGAAAGTACACTGCTCAATCCTAGCGGAAGACGCAATCAAAGCAGCGGTTGCTGACTACAAGAAAAAACACCAGGAATAATTATTCCGTATATAATGGGAGCCCTTAAACGCTCCCATTCCAAAACGTAATTTAGACAGACTAAGGTGCAGTATGGCCATCACAATGACAGAATCAGCGGCGAGTCGCGTAAAAGCATTCCTAGATAACCGAGGCAAAGGTATCGGTTTGCGTCTTGGAGTGAAGACGACAGGCTGTTCCGGCATGGCTTACGTTCTTGAGTTTGTGGATGATCTAAACGAAGAAGATGAAGTTTTTGAACTGTCTGAAGTGAAAATCATCATTGATAAGAAAAGCTTGGTATACCTAGACGGTACTGAGTTGGATTACGTTAAGGAAGGGTTGAATGAAGGTTTTGAATTCAACAACCCTAACGCAAAAAGTGAATGTGGTTGTGGTGAAAGCTTCAACGTCTAATTGACTGTCCTTCTGGGCAAACGAGTCCAGAAGGCTTTACTAGGACCCGATCTTAATGAATCACTTTGAATTATTTGGGCTACCAAGTCAGTTTCAGCTGGATGGTAGCCTTCTTTCTTCTCAGTTCCGAGAACTACAAAAACGCTTCCACCCAGATAACTTTGCTACTGCCTCAGAGCGTGACCGTTTGATGGCTGTTCAAAAAGCAGCGCAAATCAACGATGCATATCAAGTGCTTAAGCATCCTATCTCTCGCGCTGAATATATTCTCGCAGAAAACGGCACAGAAATTCGTGGTGAGCAACAAACCATGCAAGACCCAATGTTCCTAATGGAGCAAATGGAACTGCGTGAAGAACTGGAAGACATTGCTGGCAGCTCTGATCCTGAATCAGCGCTTTTTGACTTCGACTCTAAGGTCAGCAAAATGTACAAACAGCATTTGGCGAGTGTAGAGCAAGAACTTGACCAAGGTCTTTGGGCTGAAGCCGCTGACCGAGTTCGTAAACTTAAATTCATTGCCAAGCTAAAAAACGAAATTGAACTGGTTGAAGACAAGCTCCTCGGCTAGTTAGCGCGACAAGGACCCATCATGGCACTACTTCAAATCGCAGAACCGGGCCAAAGCTCGGCACCTCATGAGCATAAGCTAGCAGCGGGTATCGACTTAGGTACCACCAACTCTTTGGTTGCTTCTGTACGCAGTGGCGACGCGACCACGTTGAAAGACGAGCAAGGCCGTAGCATTTTGCCGTCAGTAGTGAACTACACGCAAGATTCTGCGTCAGTAGGTTACGATGCCAAAGCAAAAGCAGAGCTAGAACCAGCAAACACCATCATCTCGGTAAAACGTCTGATCGGCCGTTCATTGAAAGACATTCAAGCTCGCTACCCATCTTTGCCTTACCAATTTAAAGAAAGCGACAACGGTCTGCCAATTCTGCAAACCGCTCAAGGTGACAAAAACCCGATTGAAGTGTCTGCCGACATTCTTAAAGCGTTAGGTAAACGTGCTGAAGATACGCTAGGTGGTGAGTTAGCTGGCGTGGTTATTACTGTTCCTGCTTACTTTGATGACGCTCAACGCGCTGGTACAAAAGATGCAGCGAAATTGGCAGGTCTTCATGTGCTGCGTCTGCTTAACGAACCGACAGCTGCAGCGATCGCTTACGGGCTAGACTCTGGTCAAGAGGGCGTGATTGCGGTTTACGATCTAGGTGGCGGTACATTCGATATCTCTATCCTACGTTTATCAAAAGGCGTATTTGAAGTATTAGCAACCGGTGGCGACTCTGCACTAGGCGGTGATGATTTTGACCACCTACTAGCGGATTACCTGATGGAGCAAGCGGGACTAGAAGCGCCGCTTTCTGCTGAGAAAAACCGCGCATTATTGAACATTGCAACGGCGACTAAGATTGCTTTCTCTGAGCAAGACAGCGTTGATGTGGATGTATTTGGCTGGAAAGGTTCAGTGACTCGCGAGCAGTTCGAAGATTTGATTCGTCCGCTAGTGAAGAAAACTCTAATGTCTTGCCGCCGTGCGCTGAAAGATGCGGATGTAGATGCGGAAGATGTACTTGAAGCGGTCATGGTTGGCGGTTCAACACGCACATTGCTTGTACGTGAAATGGTAGGCGAATTCTTCGGCCGTACACCACTGACAAGCATTAACCCAGATGAAGTTGTTGCAATCGGTGCGGGTATTCAAGCAGATATCCTAGCGGGTAACAAACCTGACTCGGAAATGCTGCTTCTTGACGTAATTCCACTGTCTCTTGGCATCGAAACCATGGGCGGCTTGGTTGAGAAGATTATTCCTCGTAACACCACGATCCCAGTGGCTCGTGCACAAGAATTTACGACGTTCAAAGATGGTCAAACAGCGATGAGTGTACACACCGTACAAGGTGAGCGTGAAATGGTTGAAGACTGTCGTTCACTGGCTCGCTTCTCATTAAAAGGCATTCCTCCTATGGCTGCGGGTGCTGCGCACATTCGTGTGACGTACCAAGTGGATGCCGATGGTCTATTGTCTGTTACAGCAATGGAAAAAAGCACTGGTGTTCAATCTGAGATTCAAGTGAAGCCATCTTACGGCCTAAGTGATGATGAAGTAGCAAATATGCTGCGTGATTCGATGACTTACGCGAAAGAAGACATGCAAGCTCGCGCTTTAGCTGAGCAGCGTGTAGAAGCGGATCGTGTAATTGAAGGTTTGATCGCAGCAATGCAAGCGGATGGCGATGAACTGCTGTCTGAGCAAGAAAAGCAAGATTTAATCAAAGTAATTGAAGCGCTGATTGAACTGCGTAATGGCGAAGATGCCGATGCCATCGAGCAGGGCATTAAAGATACCGACAAAGCAAGCCAAGATTTTGCGTCGCGCCGTATGGATAAATCAATTCGAGCTGCACTGTCAGGTCAGTCAGTTAATGATATATAAGAGATAAGTAGTTATGCCTAAGATTATTGTATTACCGCACGAAGATTTGTGCCCAGAAGGTGCAGTGTTGGAAGCAAACACTGGTGACACTGTTCTAGATGTTGCACTAAAAAACGGTATCGGTATTGAACATGCATGTGAAAAGTCATGTGCATGTACAACTTGCCACGTGATCATTCGTGAAGGTTTTGACTCGTTAGAAGAGAGTGAAGAGCTAGAAGATGACATGCTTGATAAAGCATGGGGTCTAGAGCCTGAGTCTCGACTTGGTTGTCAGGCTAAAGTTGCAGACGAAGATTTGGTTGTAGAGATTCCAAAATACACACTAAACCACGCGTCAGAAGATCATTAATACTATCTCCCCAATATAGGGGCGAAGCATAAGGAAGATGAGCAATGAAATGGACAGATTCTCGCGACATCGCGATTGAGCTTTGTGACAAGTTTCCAGATGTCGATCCTAAAACCGTGCGTTTTACCGATCTTCACCAATGGATCATGGAATTAGATGAGTTTGACGATGAGCCAAACCGTTCTAATGAAAAGATTCTTGAGGCGGTCATCCTGTGTTGGATGGACGAAGCGGATTAATGCTCGATTCGGCGGTAAACGCAGCAGAGTTAACAATTCTCACTAAAAAAAGCGGACCTTAAGGTCCGTTTTTTTATCAAGTTGACATTTTTACCCTACATAATGCTAACATCCGTTAGTTATCAAAAAAGAAGAGGCGTAGGCAACGCCGTTATAAGACAAGGAGAAACCATGTCTACACAGATGTCTGTATTTCTAAGCCAAGAACCAGCGGCACCACATTGGGGCGACAAAGCACTGCTTTCTTTCGCTGAGAATGGCACAACCATTCACCTAGGTGAAGGTCACGATCTTGGTGCGATTCAACGTGCAGCGCGTCAACTCGATGGCCAAGGAATTCGTTCAATTTTACTTGCTGGTGATAACTGGGATTTGGAGAGCGTTTGGGCATTCCACCAAGGTTACCGCAACCCGAAAAAACACGGCACGCTAGAGTGGGTTGAGCTTTCTGAGCAAGACCAAGCAGAGCTGCACGCTCGTATCACCTCTACGGACTTTACTCGCGATATCATCAACAAAACAGCTGAAGAAGTGGCGCCACGTCAATTGGCAACCATGGCGGCTGAATTCATCAAATCAATCGCACCACAAGGCACAGTAACGGCTCGTATCGTTAAAGATAAAGATCTGCTTTCAGAAGGTTGGGAAGGCATTTACGCAGTAGGTCGTGGCTCTGAGCGCACGTCAGCGATGCTGCAACTTGATTACAACCCAACAGGTGATGAAAACGCGCCAGTATTTGCGTGTCTTGTTGGTAAAGGCATTACCTTTGATTCAGGCGGTTACAGCCTTAAGCCATCAAACTTCATGACAGCAATGAAAGCGGACATGGGCGGTTCAGGTACGATTACTGGCGGCCTTGGTCTAGCTATTCTTCGCGGTCTTAATAAGCGCGTGAAGCTGATCCTTTGTTGTGCGGAGAACATGGTTTCTGGTCGTGCACTTAAACTTGGCGACATCATCACTTACAAAAACGGTAAGACCGTTGAGATCATGAACACCGACGCAGAAGGTCGTTTGGTTCTTGCTGATGGTCTTATTTACGCAAGTGAGCAAAACCCTGAGCTTATCATTGACTGTGCAACCCTAACGGGCGCAGCGAAGAATGCACTAGGTAACGACTACCATGCACTAATGAGCTTTGATGATGAGCTTTCACATCAAGCGCTAACGGCGGCGAATCAAGAGAAAGAAGGTCTATGGCCACTGCCTCTAGCTGATTTCCACCGTGGTATGCTGCCATCAAACTTTGCTGAC
This sequence comes from Vibrio sp. K4, assembly GCF_051122595.1. NCBI lineage: Bacteria > Pseudomonadati > Pseudomonadota > Gammaproteobacteria > Vibrionales > Vibrionaceae > Vibrio > Vibrio sp. K4. The sequence continues at coordinate 2,716,309 of NZ_CP178577.1, read as the reverse complement.
CTATCTAACATCAGCTCTGGTGATTACTCGCCAGGCGCAAGTACAGCTGCGGCATTCTTATCTTACTTCGTTGAAGACTACAAGAAAGGTTGGTTGCACTTCGATTGCGCAGGTACGTACCGTAAGTCAGCGTCTGATAAGTGGGCGGCAGGTGCGACAGGCATGGGTGTTCGCACACTTGCTCGTTTCCTGAACGAACAAGCCGCAAAATAAGACTTTTACCAGTGCAGACACCCTGTCTGTACTGGTATAACTAAGAGAGACGCAAGTCACTCATATAAAACTATTATTACAAGTACAAAAAGGAAACCTTATGGCTCTAGAAAGAACGTTTTCAATTGTTAAGCCTGACGCTGTAGAACGCAATCTGATTGGTGAAATTTACCACCGCATTGAGAAAGCAGGTCTACGTATCGTTGCTGCAAAAATGGTTCATCTGACAGAAGAACAGGCGAGCGGTTTTTACGCAGAACATGAAGGCAAACCTTTTTTCCCTGCACTAAAAGAGTTCATGACATCTGGTCCTATCATGGTTCAGGTTCTTGAAGGTGAAGATGCCATCGCTCGTTACCGTGAGCTAATGGGCAAAACAAACCCAGAAGAAGCGGCATGCGGTACAATCCGTGCGGATTACGCACTGAGCATGCGTCATAACTCTGTTCATGGTTCAGACAGCCCAGAATCAGCAGCTCGTGAAATCGAGTTCTTTTTCCCAGAGTCAGAGATTTGCCCTCGCTAATCTTGTATTAATTTGATTTTTAAGCCTCGGGCTTTTTATTATCTGCTTGCCAGTGGGAAAGGGCGATAAATTGTTGGCTAAAATTTAATCATTAAGATTTTAATGCCTTAGCAAACTCAAGGTTTTAGACCCCTTGTTGTGACTGCATAAAGGCTGTACAATTCGCGCCCTTATTCTTGTTTCAGTCATTGAGAGGCAACATGACCACTGAAAAAATCAATCTACTCGACTTTGATCGCAAAGGCATGCGTCAATTTTTCGCGGAAGAGCTAGGCGAAAAAGCGTTCCGTGCGGATCAGGTTATGAAGTGGATCTACCATTTCGGTGTTGATGACTTCGACAATATGACGAACATCAACAAGAAGCTACGTGAAAAACTGCAACACAAGTGTGAAATCAAAGCACCGACGGTAGCAGAAGCGCAACACTCTTCAGACGGCACGATTAAGTGGGCGATGAAAGTGGGCGATCAAGACGTAGAAACGGTATACATCCCTGAAGATGATCGCGCGACATTGTGTGTGTCTTCTCAGGTAGGTTGTGCATTGGAATGTAAGTTCTGCTCAACTGCTCAACAAGGCTTCAACCGTAACCTAAAAGTATCTGAAATCATCGGTCAGGTATGGCGTGCTGCACGTGAAATCGGTTTGCAAAAAGAAACCGGTCGTCGTCCAATCACTAACGTCGTGATGATGGGTATGGGTGAGCCACTTCTTAACATGAAGAACCTTATTCCTGCGCTTGAAATCATGCTTGATGATCTTGGTTTCGGTCTTTCTAAGCGTCGCGTTACTGTATCAACTTCAGGTGTGGTTTCTGGTCTTGATCAGATGACAGGTAAGATTGATGTCGCATTAGCGATCTCTCTACATGCGCCAAACGATAAGCTACGTAGCGAAATCATGCCAATCAACGACCGTTGGGATATCCAAGATTTCCTAGCATCTGTACGCCGCTACATTGCGTCTTCAAATGCGAACCGCGGTAAAGTAACGGTTGAGTACGTTCTGCTTGATCATGTGAACGATGACATGGACCACGCACGTGAACTTGCGGAGCTAATGAAAGAAACGCCATGTAAGATCAACCTGATTCCGTTTAACCCGTACCCAGGTTCTCCTTACAAGAAACCAAGCAACTCACGTATTGATCGTTTCCAAAAAACATTGATGCAATATGACCACACCGTAACGGTTCGTAAAACACGTGGTGATGATATTGATGCAGCTTGTGGTCAGTTAGTCGGTGATGTTATTGACCGAACCAAACGTACAGCTGCGTTAAAAGCGGCACGTGGTGCAGAAACCATTGACGTGAAAGCGGTGTAATTCACAGCGAATAGAAAAAATAGCCAGAGCCTTATGCTCTGGCTATTTTGTTTGTCACGTGCGAATTGTAATCCGATGGTTACAGACTTATTGGCGCTAATTTCGTTTTGTTGTGTCAATTTTTGGACAAAAGCTTGAGCTATCTGTTAATTTGAGAGCAAAGAGTTTTTGTCTTCGTTAAACATTCGCTTATCATGGGAAGTGAAATATAACTACGACACTGACAATTCTCAGTATTTTTTCCAATACGCTTTGCTGAACCATTGCAAAACGAGCATTCTTACTTTGTACACTGAGAATTTCTAAAAGATTATTTTGGTTAACACGTTTAGGCTAGCTATCTTTAAGTTAGGCTTGATTAGAACAAAAACGAAAATAAATAACCGTGTTAGCCACCAAACAGATTAAATACCGCCATTATGACAGAACACGAAAAAACCAATGAAGTGCCGCTTTCGATGGAAGCAGGCACGTTGCTAAAAAACAAACGCGAATCTCTAGGCATGACTCAGAAGCACGTTGCTGATCGTCTTAGACTTCGCGTTTCTGTTATTGAAGATATTGAAAACAATCGATTTGAGGAACAACAAGTCACCACGTTCACTCGTGGCTATTTGCGTTCATATGCAAAACTCGTTGGTCTCGATGAAAAGATTGTTTTGGCAGCTTTAGAGCAAACATCGGAAGTGCATGTTAAGCCACAAGAAACAGAGATGCAGAGCTTCTCTCGTAAAACTAAACACGAGAAACATAACAGCCGCATTATGCTGCTAACTTGGGCGATTGCGATCGTTATCACTGGTATTTCTGGTGCGTGGTGGTGGCAAAACCAACAAGAGAACAGTCTTGCTCAGTTAAGTGCAGAGACCGCAGAAACAGAACAAGTTGCTGATGACGCAGACATCGATCAGATGAGCGCAGACGAACTTATCGCAAGCACGCCTGCAGAGATTGCACCTGTATCGGCTGCGTCAGCTGTGGTTTCTCAAGCGGATACGGCAATGAGCGCTGCAGGTGATGTAACTGAGCCTGTTGCTGCCGCGACAGAAGAAGTGACTGAGGAAGCGGCTCAAGAACCGGTAGCGGTGATTGAGGATGCACAAGAAACAGAAGAGCCTGCGGCTCCAGTTGTACCAGAAGGTATGACGCTGCTAACGATGAAGTTCAAAGCAGACTGTTGGATTCAAGTAAAAGATGCAAACGGCAAAACTTTGGTTAGCGGTACTCGTAAACCGGGTCAAGACGTAGAACTTGCCGGAAAAGCACCTTTTAAAGTGATATTAGGCGCACCTGAAGGCGTAACAATGACATTTGCAAGTGAACCTGTCGACCTTTCTGGGTATACTTCAGGCAAAGTAGCTAGATTCACTTTACCGTTATAAATATTATGCAACACGAATCTCCAATTATTCGTCGTAAATCGACGCGTATTTATGTGGGTGATGTGCCAATTGGTGATGGTGCACCAATTGCTGTACAGTCAATGACAAACACTCGCACGACTGATGTGGAAGCCACAGTCGCACAAATCCGAGCATTAGAAAAAGTGGGTGCAGACATTGTACGTGTTTCTGTCCCTACCATGGATGCTGCGGAAGCCTTTAAGCTCATCAAACAGCAAGTGTCTGTTCCCCTAGTGGCGGACATTCACTTTGACTACCGTATTGCCTTGAAAGTGGCAGAGTACGGTGTCGACTGTTTGCGCATTAACCCAGGCAATATCGGTAACGAAGAGCGCATTCGCTCGGTTGTTGATTGTGCCCGTGACAAAAACATCCCAATCCGTATTGGTGTTAACGGCGGTTCTTTGGAAAAAGATCTGCAGATGAAATACGGTGAGCCAACGCCAGAGGCATTGGTAGAGTCGGCGATGCGTCATGTGGATCATCTAGATCGCCTTAACTTTGACCAGTTCAAAGTCAGTGTGAAAGCGTCGGATGTGTTCCTAGCGGTGGATTCATACCGTCTATTGGCAAAACAGATTGACCAGCCACTACACCTAGGTATCACCGAAGCTGGTGGTGCAAGAGCGGGTGCTGTGAAATCATCGGTTGGTCTTGGTATGCTTTTGGCTGAAGGTATCGGTGATACGCTGCGTATCTCGTTGGCGGCAGATCCGGTAGAAGAGATCAAAGTTGGCTTTGATATTCTTAAGTCTCTGCGTATTCGCTCACGTGGTATCAACTTTATTGCTTGTCCAAGCTGTTCACGTCAGGAGTTCGACGTGATTAACACAGTAAACGCACTGGAAGAGCGCCTAGAAGACATCATCACACCTATGGATGTGTCTATCATCGGCTGTGTTGTAAACGGCCCTGGTGAAGCTGAGGTTTCACACCTAGGTCTAGCAGGCAGCAATAAGAAGAGCGCATTCTACGAAGACGGCAAACGTCAGAAAGAGCGTTTCGACAACGATGACCTAGTGAACCAGCTAGAAGCGAAAATCCGTGCGAAAGCGTCTGTATTAGACCAAGCTAACCGCATCGATATCAAACAAGAAGATTAATCTCATAGCTTGAGCACGCTAAGTGTGCTCGGGTTACTAAGCGACGGTAATAATTGTGGCAAAGAAAATCCAAGCAATCCGAGGCATGAACGACTGCCTTCCAACTCAGTCTCCGCTGTGGCAGAAACTTGAAAACGCAGTAAAAAGTACTGTAAGCGCATACGGCTACAACGAAGTGCGCATGCCAATCGTTGAAGAAACAAACCTATTCAGCCGCGCGGTTGGTGAAGAGACAGATGTCGTTTCAAAAGAAATGTACACCTTTGATGATCGTAACGGAGACAGCCTAACACTTCGTCCTGAAGGTACGGCGGGCTGTGTACGTGCATGTATCCAAAACAGCCTGATTAACCGTGACGAACAACGTCTATGGTACATGGGCCCTATGTTCCGCCATGAGCGTCCGCAGAAAGGTCGTTACCGTCAATTCCACCAGTGTGGTGTTGAGGTGTTCGGTCTAAATGGTCCAGATGTTGATGCTGAGCTTATCATGATGACAGCACGTCTATGGCGTGAGCTTGGTATCAATGAACATGTTCGTCTTGAGCTTAACTCTATCGGTTCTCAAGAAGATCGCGCAGACTACCGCACGGCACTGGTTGCATTCCTTGAGCAACATATCGATGTGCTAGACGAAGATTGTAAGCGTCGCATGCACACGAACCCACTGCGAGTTCTGGATACGAAGACCCCTGACGTTCAGGCTATTTTAGGTGATGCACCTCGTCTTTCTGAGTACTTAGGTGAAGAATCTAAAGCACACTTCGCAGGTCTATGTGAACTTTTAGACGCTGCAGGTATCGAATACACAGTTAACGAGCGTCTAGTTCGTGGTCTGGATTACTACAACCGCACGGTATTTGAGTGGATCACTGAGAGCCTAGGTGCTCAAGGCACAGTATGTGGCGGTGGTCGTTACGACGGTCTTGTAGAACAATTGGGTGGTAGTGCAACACCAGCAGTTGGCTTTGCTATGGGTCTAGAGCGTCTTGTTCTGATGCTAGAAACACTAGAGCTAACAGACGTTCGTCGCAGTGTAGATGTTTACGTTGTGACAGCAGGCGAAGGCACAATGATGGTTGGTATGAAGCTAGCAGAACAGCTTCGTGAAGCTATTCCAGGCGTTCGTGTTATGAGTCACTTCGGTGGCGGTAACTTCAAGAAACAGTTTAAGCGCGCAGATAAAGTTGGTGCTGTAGTAGCATTGGTTCTGGGCGAAAATGAAGTTGCAGAAAACACCGTAGTACTAAAAGACTTGGTGGGTGGTGAGCAAGAGACTTACAACCAAGCGGAAGTTGCTGAGAAGATCGCAGCACTGATTTAAGTCTTTTAATAAGCTAAAGATTAAATCCTAATTCGTAATACCAAGGCTCCCAAGATAGGAGCCTTTCGACGAAATAGGGACAATGGCAGCCTTGCTGCCATTTACATGTTTTAAGAGGACAGGAAGTGGAACTTTACGATACTGAAGAACAACAAGTTGAAGCCATTAAAGACTGGTGGAAGGAAAACGGTAAAGCCGTCATCATCGGTGCGGTTGTTGGTTTAGGTGGTCTATTTGGCTGGCGTTACTACCAGGATTCTGTGATTCAGGCGAGTGAAGCAGCTTCTCAAAGCTACACAACAGTAATGAACGCTCTTCAAACCAAAGGTGCAGACGCACAAGCGGACATTCAAGCGTTCATCGATTCAAACGAAGTTAAAGAGTACTCAGTACTTGCAGCACTTCAGCTAGCAAAAGTACAAGTGGATGCGAAAGATCTTTCAGCAGCACTTGAGCAACTGAAGTGGGCTCAAAGCAACACCAAAGATGCCGCGCTATCTCCACTTATTAGCTACCGTATTGCGCGCATTGAAGCTGAAATGGGCAACTTTGACGCAGCAAACGCAGAACTAGATAAAGTGACAGATGCAGCATGGACTGGTCGTATTGCTGAGCAGCGTGGTGATATCGCTCTTCGTCAAGGTGACAAAGAAGCAGCATACGCGGCGTACACTGAAGCTCAGCAAGCTGCAGATGCTAGCCCAACGCTACAAATGAAATTGGACGACCTGGCGAAATAAGGACCGCATTGGATGAAAAGAGTCTTTAAGAAAGCCTTATTAGGGGCATTGACGGTGGGAATTCTAGCTGGTTGTGCTAGCGAAGAAGATACTATCGTTATGGCTCCACTACCTCAGGTAGACAGTGAGTTTACGCCAAGTGCGAAATGGACAGCATCGATTGGTGATGGTGTAGGTCATTACTTCTCAAAACTGTCGCCTGTTGTAGCAAATGATACCTTGTTCGTTGCAAGCCGTGATGGTCTAGTGAAAGCGCTGGATCCAGAAGATGGCAAGCAAAAGTGGCAAACCGATCTAGAAGAAGATGTGATTGCACGTCTTTCTGGTGGTATTACTGCTGCTTACGGTAACCTGTACATCGGCTCTGAAAATGGCGAAGTGATTGCACTTGACCAAGAAACAGGTGAAATCAACTGGCGTATTGAAGTCGGTGGTGAAGTGCTGGCGAGACCAGTCGCTGACTCAGGCATGATCATCGTGAACACCAGTCGCGGTATGTTGATTGCACTGGATGAAGCATCAGGTGAACAGCGCTGGGCATTGAGCACAGAAGTTCCAAACCTAACGTTGCGCGGTGATAGCACTCCGACAGCGATTGGTGGTGGTGTTTTCTGGGGTACGGCAAATGGCCGACTAGCGGCGGCGATTGTTGAACGTGGTCAATTGATTTGGCAACAACCGGTAGGTACACCAAAAGGTGCGACCGAAATTGATCGCCTTGTCGACGTAGACTCTTCACCGATTGTACTGGGCGGCACTCTTTTCACCGTGGGTTATAACGGTCAGCTTATCGCTATCGATTTGCGCAGCGCAAACCCAATCTGGAAGCGTAACTACTCATCTGCGAACGATATCGCGACAGATGGCAGCCGTATCTTCGTGATCACCGAGAAAGATCATGTCGTGGCTGTCGATGCTCGTAGCGGTACAGAGTTGTGGGAAAACAGCAAGCTGGAATACCGCCAGCTTACAGCGCCAGTTATCGTCGATAACTACCTAGTGGTAGGTGATACATTGGGTTACCTACACTGGATCGATCGCTCAACGGGCGAATTCGTTGCACAACAATATGTCGATGACAGCGGCTTTGCTGTTGGTCCGACGTTGTTGTCTGATGGTTACGTGATTACTACTCGCAATGGCGATGTAAAGAAACTAACCATTAACGAATAATATCGTGATATAATTCACATTCGGCTCCTGGCTGGTAACAGTTAGGAGCCGTTTTGTTGTTTGAAATTATTATTTATTAACCGTTATTCCTGACGTGGTTATAGGTAAAAAGCTGGTTTGATTTGGCATCAAGCAAGTCGTTACCTATAACTACAGAAGAAAGATTATTGTAGAGGTTGTTATGGTACCTGTTGTTGCTCTAGTAGGGCGTCCGAACGTAGGTAAATCTACACTATTTAACCGATTGACACGCACACGTGACGCGTTGGTTGCGGACTTCCCTGGCCTAACGCGAGACCGTAAATATGGCCAAGCTCGTCTTGGTGAAGAACACGAATTTATCGTTATTGATACCGGTGGTATTGATGGCACAGAAGAAGGCGTAGAAACAAAAATGGCACAGCAATCGTTAGCAGCGATTGATGAAGCTGATGTTGTGCTATTCCTTGTTGATGGCCGTGCTGGATTAACGCCATCGGATGAAGCGATTGCAGCGCACCTGCGCAAAATCGAAAAGCCAGCAATGCTGGTGGTAAACAAGATTGATGGTATTGATGCTGACGCCGCTTGTGCCGATTTCTGGCAACTTGGTGTTGACGACATGTACCAGATCGCAGCAGCACACGGTCGTGGTGTAACTGCGCTACTTGAGCGCGCTCTAGCGCCATTCTTTGATGATCTACTGGCAAGTGAATCTGAAGAAGGTGAGATTGAAGATCTGACTGAATTCGAAGATGAAGAGCTAGCGGTTGAAGATTATACCGAAGAAGACGCAGAAGCCGAGTTCAAGCGTTTGCAAGACCAGCCAATCAAACTGGCTATTATCGGTCGTCCAAACGTTGGTAAATCAACACTGACTAACCGTATCCTTGGTGAAGAACGCGTTGTGGTATACGACATGCCAGGAACAACACGTGACTCAATCTATATCCCAATGGAGCGTGATGGTCGTGAGTATGTTCTCATCGATACTGCGGGTGTTCGTCGTCGTGGTCGTATCAATGAAACAGTAGAGAAATTCTCTGTTGTTAAAACGCTGAAAGCCGTAGAAGACGCAAACGTGGTTCTATTGGTTATCGACGCACGTGAAAACATTTCTGACCAAGATTTAAGCCTACTTGGCTTCGCATTGAACGCTGGTCGCTCAATCGTACTAGCGGTAAACAAGTGGGATGGTCTGGATAACGATGTAAAAGAGAACGTGAAGAAAGAACTCGACCGCCGTTTAGGTTTCGTTGATTTTGCACGTATTCACTTTATCTCTGCGCTTCACGGTACAGGCGTTGGTCACTTGTTCGAATCGATTCAAGAAGCGTACAAGTCGGCAACGACACGTGTAGGTACATCTGTTCTTACTCGTATCATGAAGATGGCTACAGACGATCACCAACCGCCTATGGTTCGTGGCCGTCGTATTAAGCTTAAATACGCACACGCGGGTGGTTACAACCCACCAATCGTGGTTGTTCACGGTAACATGGTTCGTGATCTACCTGATTCGTACAAACGTTACTTGATGAACTACTTCCGTAAGTCTCTGGAAATCATGGGTACACCAATCCGTATTAACTTCCAGAACAGCGATAACCCGTACGAAAACCGTGGTGGCAAGCTGACTCTTTCTCAAGAGCGTAAGCGCAAACGTATGATGTCTGCAGTGAAGAACCGCAACAAGTAATCGCCTAAGATTTTATGAATACCCAAGTTTTGACTTGGGTATTTTTTTATTCAAAGCTTTCATAAGAAGTAATCAACACATGACAATCACAGCAACCAAGACGCGTTTCTGTCATCAAACTTGGCAGTTAGAGGCGCACGTACAATTTGTTCAATCTACATCAGAAGCTACCCACGTTGTTACTGATGTCACGCCTTTTCATCCCGTTAGCCATATTTGGCCTGATCACCCAGCAGATAAAGGCACACTGACGGTGAATGGTAAGAGCTTTGATGTGATTGATTGCCAAGTGGGTGCTGTAGAGCTAGCAAGCGGAGAGTTATATGTTGGCCAAGCTATTCCGGTAAAACGTGATACGGAAGGGTGGGCGTTTGTAGTCGTGCATGTCTTGCCATTCACCGATACGTTTGGTGCTGGTGATATTGCGTTGCTGGACGTGGATAAAGAATACCAACTCTCTCTAAGTCGTGGTCATAGCGCAGGGCATATTGCATACCTTGCACTCAATAAGGTGCTGGCGCAGAACTATTGGCGTAAAGATGCTGACCGTAAAGACCCGCATGGTAACTACGATTTCAATAGCTATGCGCAAGAAACCAGTTTTGTTACCCCAGATAAATGTTTGGATACCTACCGTTTAGGCAAAACACTCCGCAAAAGAGGGTTAAACAGTGCAGATATGCTGTCTGACCTAAAAAGCATCGAACAACAGGTGAATGTTCTGTTGGGGGATTGGCTAAAAAGAGACGTTGCGATCACTGTCGATTGCCATGGGGAGCACCTTACGGATTCACGTTATTGGCAATGTGATTTAGGCGAAGGTGAAATCGCTGTCATCCCTTGTGGGGGAACGCATGCGAGCCATTTGAGTGACTTCGGTTCTATCCATGTCACACTAGTGGAAATAGACCCACAGACAATTGAAATGCACACCGATGTAAGACGCTAAATTTGGATTCTGATCTTTTTATTAAATCCTGTTTGTGTGGTTTTTTGTTCGAAAGTGTAGTTTTTAGTTCTGATTAAAATTGAGAGACAGAATATGTAACTTATGCTTTCGGTATGTGGTTATATAAATATTCTTTTAAGGGGTGATCGCTGATCAAAAGGGAAATATCCGAAGATCAGCATTCGATCTTTTATAGTGTCGCGTGCGCATAATGTGAGTTAGTTACCTGTGTCATATTAATAGATTTATTATATTTCAGGCTAATTAACATAATAACGATATGAATACGCCACAATGGACAAAGATAGACTGTTAGATGCTCACCGAGCAGTCAATCGTCTTTTAGGTAAGCTTGCTCTGGGAATGGAACGCGACAGCCTCAACCATGAGGTTATCAAGTTAAGTGAACACCTATTTGGGAAGAGGCAAGCTTCCATTTTACGATTGCACCCCGATACCAACACACTGCATTTGGAGTTTGCCCCACACTTACCTGATTTCTATAATCAAGCGATTGAAGGCGTCCCGATTGGACCTGATATCGGCTCATGTGGCGCTGCTGCATTCTTAAAGCAAACCGTGGTCGTTAGTGATATTGATCATCACGCTAACTGGGCCGCTTTTCTTGAACTGACTCAACAAGCCCAACTCCGAGCATGCTGGTCTGTGCCTATTATTGCTTCGGATGGTCACGTGCTTGGGACATTTGCAATTTACAGCAATACACCTTCTGAACCTCATCCTTATGAACTCGAAGTGCTCGAAATGCTAGCCGCTTTATATGCGGTAGCCTTAGAGAAGTATCGCCTAGAAGAACAACTTCATTTTCATGCGAGTCGAGATCCACTGACGCACTGCTTCAACCGCCGTGCGCTTTTGACCGAAGTCGATCGTAAGATCAACCACAAATGTGCACGAAGTGCTGTAGTGGGGTGCTTTTTCGTTGATATCGATGAGTTTAAGTACATCAATGATCGCTTTGGGCATGAGACCGGAGACCAAGTTTTGGTACTGGTGGCTGAGCATTTAAAGCAAGCGTTCCGTTCATGTTCAGTGATAGGGCGTTATGGTGGCGATGAGTTTGTGGGTTTCAGCTGCTTTCATGATTTGGATACATACCAAAACTTTACAACCCGTCTAGTTCAAGAGCTTAACCAAGTATGCCAGTTAGAGGAATACAAAGTAAAAGCCAGTATCGGTGCCGCTTGGAGTACCATGAGTGAGCGTGCAGTATTGCAAGAGCTTATTCAAAAAGCGGATGTGGCGATGTATCAAAACAAGCGTGCTAAACGCGCGTGATTAAGATCAAAGCACAAGATTGCCGTATGATTAGACTGTGAGTCAGTAAATAGAAGTTTTTAGGGGTAACCATGCAACCAAATATTTGCCCAACATGCGATATTGAGCTGGAGTGGACAGGTCAATACCACTGCAATCAATGTGAGTCGGATTATAAGAAAGTGGGATTTTGTCCAGATTGCGATGCTGAACTAGAAAAGCTACAAGCTTGTGGTGCGGCGAACTATTTCTGCAACAGTTGTAATGAACTCAAATCGAAATCACGAGTTCGATTTGAGTTTCAAAAAATCAGTTAACGGTAGAGCGAAGCTCACCATCAGATAAGCGGGTGACTAAAACGTCGCCCGTTTTTACATCTTTCGCTTGGGTAACAACCTGGCCTTGCTCAGTTTGAGTGATCGAGTAGCCACGTTTTAGTGTTGCCAGTGGGCTTACCGTATCTAGCTTCTCTGCCGCGATTGCTAGTTGATGGCGCATGGTCAGTAACTTACGGTCCATCGCATCCAGCAATTTTTGCTCGACTCGATCAAGCTTCGACTTCTGTTCAGCCAAGCGTTTTACTGGTGAGTTCAGTTGTAGGCGATGATGCTTACGCTCAACAGCTTGTTGGCGAGTTGTGATGAATCGTTGCATTGCGCGTTGTAGGCGCATCTCCAACTCATCAAGTTGTTGCGTCTGGCGCTGCAGTTGATAGCTTGGATGCTGGCGCTCTAAGCGGTGCATCAGTTGAGCCGATTGCTGTTTTTGTTGCGCTAGGTAGTAACGCATTGCACTGGCTAGCTTATGTTGGCGAGTCACCAAAGCTTGATCTTTGTGGCTGTTATCGCGGCTTACCAATTCAGCCGCCGCTGATGGAGTCGGCGCTCGCATGTCCGCTACAAAGTCAGCAATTGTCACATCAACCTCATGACCAACTGCACTGATGATAGGAATTTGGCTTGCAGCAATAGTGCGAGCAAGGATTTCGTTGTTAAAGCACCAAAGGTCTTCTAACGAACCGCCACCACGACCAACAATCAATACATCACATTCGTCACGACTGTTTGCACGGCCGATTGCCTGCGCAATTTGAATGGCCGCTTCTTCACCTTGCACCATGGTTGGGTAAACCACCACGGGTAGGGAAGGATCACGACGTTTCAATACGTCTAAGATGTCGTACAGTGCAGCACCGGTTTTTGAGGTGATCACACCAACGCGTTTTGGGTGTTCAGGTAAAGGCTGCTTATTGGTTTGAGCAAACAAACCTTCTGCTGCCAGTTTCATCTTAAGTGCTTCAAACTCTTGTTGCAGACGACCATCACCTTCTGGCTGCATGCTTTCAATGATCAATTGATAGTCACCACGAGGCTCATACAGAGACAGACGTGCTTTAACTAATACTTGATTGCCGTTAGCAGGTTTGAAAGTGACGCGACGATTGTTACCACGGAACATGGCACATTTAACTTGAGCGCGAGAATCTTTAAGAGTGAGGTACCAGTGACCAGAGACGGGAGCTGAGAAGTTGGATATCTCTCCGACAAGCCAGACGATCCCCATTTCGTTTTCGAGCAGCAGACGCACTTCGGCATTGAGACGAGAAACAGTGAAGATGTTTTGATTGGTCTGGGAGAGCACAGCTAATTCCGTAGACGTGAGTATGGAAATTAGCGGCAATATAATACATATCAAGGGGGTAATTGCAAGAAAAAAATTAAAAAATTTGTGGTCAAGCGATTGCGTTAACCGTATAATCCCTCCGCAATATCTAATCCAAATGTAGCCAACAACCTAAAACTGGTTACCCTCATTATGCGAAACGATGAGATTGGATTGTCTTTTTACTCCTCTAATTGTGAGATATTGCAAATGCTAAGAATTGCCAAAGAAGCGCTGACATTCGATGACGTACTACTCGTGCCAGCTCACTCCACCGTTCTCCCAAACACAGCTGATCTTCGCACTCAGTTGACTAAGAACATCACCCTAAACATCCCAATGATTTCAGCGTCTATGGACACTGTTACTGAAGCTCGTCTAGCTATCGCGCTAGCGCAAGAGGGTGGCATTGGCTTTATCCACAAAAACATGTCTATTGAGCAGCAAGCTGCTGAAGTTCGTAAAGTTAAGAAGTTTGAAGCTGGTGTCGTTTCTGATCCAGTAACTGTTAGCCCTGAAGCGACTATCGCTGACGTGGTTGCACTGACTGAAAAACACGGCTTCGCTGGTTTCCCTGTCATCACAGAGAACAACGAGCTTGTAGGCATTATCACTGGTCGTGATGTGCGCTTTGTTACTGACCTTTCTAAGAAAGTGTCTTCAGTAATGACAGCAAAAGAAAACCTTGCAGCAGTAAAAGAAGGTGCAACACGTGAAGAAGTGCAAGAGAAGATGCACGAAGCACGCGTTGAGAAGGTATTGGTTGTGAACGATGAGTTCCAACTAACCGGTATGATCACTGCGAAAGACTTCCATAAAGCAGAACGTAAACCAAACGCATGTAAAGATGAGCGCGGTCGTCTACGTGTTGGCGCAGCCGTTGGTGCTGGCGCTGGTAACGAAGAGCGTGTTGCTGCTCTAGTTGAAGCAGGCGTTGACGTACTACTTATCGACTCTTCACACGGTCACTCTGAAGGTGTACTAAACCGCATCCGTGAAACTCGCGCTGCTTACCCAGATCTAGACATCATAGGCGGTAACGTTGCGACAGGTGCTGGTGCTAAAGCCCTTATCGAAGCGGGTGTTAGCGCAGTGAAAGTGGGTATCGGCCCTGGTTCAATCTGTACAACTCGTATCGTAACGGGTGTTGGTGTTCCTCAAGTAACAGCAATCGCAGACGCAGCAGAAGTGGCGAACTCATTCGGCATTCCAGTTATCGCTGACGGCGGTATCCGTTTCTCTGGTGACATCTGTAAAGCAATCGTGGCTGGCGCATCTTGTGTGATGGTTGGCTCAATGTTTGCAGGTACAGAAGAAGCACCGGGTGAAGTGATTCTTTACAACGGTCGTTCTTACAAGTCTTACCGTGGCATGGGCTCTCTTGGTGCGATGTCTCAAGGTTCATCTGACCGTTACTTCCAGTCTGACAATGCAGCAGACAAGCTAGTACCAGAAGGTATCGAAGGTCGTATCGCATACAAAGGTCGTCTAAAAGAAATCGTACACCAACAAATGGGCGGTCTACGTTCAAGCATGGGTCTTACTGGCTCTGCAACGATTGAAGATATGCGTACTAAAGCTGAATTTGTTCGTATCTCAGGTGCGGGCATGGCTGAATCACACGTACACGACGTTCAAATCACTAAGGAAGCGCCAAACTACCGTCGCGGTTAATTTTTACTGTTGTAAAAATAAAACCTATACACTCGACGTAAACGTTTGCTTTTTTCCTTGAAGCATTAATAAGAGGCGAGTACACTCGCCTCCGTTTTAATAACCTAGCTTATAAGACTGCTCAAAATGACTAAAAATATTCATGACCAACGTATTCTGATCTTGGACTTCGGTTCTCAGTACACTCAGCTAGTAGCGCGCCGTGTACGTGAAATCGGTGTTTACTGTGAACTGTGGAGCTGGGATGTTGAAGAAGCGGATATTCGTGAATTCAATCCAGACGGTATCATCCTATCTGGTGGTCCAGAAAGCGTAACGGAAGATAACTCTCCACGCGCCCCTCAATACGTATTTGACTCTGGTGTGCCAGTACTAGGTGTATGTTACGGCATGCAAACTATGGCTGAGCAGCTAGGTGGTAAAGTAGCGGGTTCTACAGAACGTGAATTCGGCTATGCACAAGTTAAAGTTTCTGGTGAATCTGCACTGTTTAAAGATCTTGAGCTAACTCAAGACGTGTGGATGAGCCACGGTGACAAAGTAGTAGAAATTCCTGCTGACTTCGTGAAAGTTGGCGAGACAGACACATGTCCGTACGCTGCGATGGCGAACGAAGAGAAGAAATACTACGGCGTTCAGTTCCACCCAGAAGTAACGCACACGAAAGGCGGCCTACAAATGCTAGAGAACTTCGTTCTTGGCGTATGTGGCTGTGAGCGTCTATGGACTTCTGAATCTATCATCGAAGACGCGGTTGCTCGTATTAAAGAGCAAGTGGGTGACGACGAAGTTATCCTAGGTCTATCTGGTGGTGTTGATTCATCGGTAGTAGCGATGCTAGTTCACCGTGCAATCGGCGACAAGCTAACGTGTGTATTCGTAGATAACGGTCTCCTTCGTCTAAACGAAGGTCAACAAGTAATGGATATGTTCGGCGACCAATTTGGTTTGAACATCATCAAAGTTGACGCTGAAGATCGCTTCCTAAAAGCACTTGAAGGCAAGTCGGATCCAGAAGAGAAGCGTAAGACAATCGGTCACGTATTCGTAGACGTATTTGATGAAGAGTCTAAGAAGCTGAAAAACGCGAAATGGCTAGCTCAAGGTACGATTTACCCAGACGTTATCGAGTCTGCTGCATCTAAGACTGGTAAAGCGCACGTGATCAAATCACACCACAACGTGGGCGGTCTTCCAGATGACATGGAAATGGGTCTTGTTGAGCCACTACGTGAGCTGTTCAAAGATGAAGTTCGTAAGATCGGTCTAGAGCTTGGTCTTCCGTACAACATGCTTTACCGCCACCCATTCCCGGGTCCTGGTCTAGGTGTTCGTGTTCTTGGTGAAATCAAGAAAGAGTACTGTGACTTGCTACGTCGTGCAGACGCTATCTTCATTGAAGAACTACACGCGGCAGACCTATACAACAAAGTATCTCAAGCGTTCACGGTATTCCTACCAGTTCGTTCTGTAGGTGTAATGGGCGATGGTCGTAAGTACGATTGGGTTGTCTCTCTACGTGCGGTAGAAACTATCGACTTTATGACTGCGCATTGGGCACACCTACCATACGACTTCCTAGGTAAGGTTTCTAACCGTATCATCAACGAAGTTGACGGTATTTCTCGCGTGGTTTACGACATTTCTGGTAAGCCGCCAGCGACAATCGAATGGGAATAATTTCCTGTTAGATATACCAAATTGAAAACCAGCCTTCGGGCTGGTTTTTTTATGCCTGAAAAGTGTGAACGCAGGTCTCAACTTTTTTATTAGAAAATATATACATGCGAGATTGTTGAATGTATATTCATTTTTAGTGTTTAAATATTAAAGTTGGTATTGCTATGGAACAGGCAGAAGTTACCTCCCTCATCCCCATCATTATTACGTTAGTCCTCGCATTAACTACAAGAAACGTTGTTGTCGGTCTTTTTGCCGGCGTTGTTAGCGGTGTGGCTATGTTAGAAGGCACATTCGTTGACAAAGGTCCGCTCGATTCGTTTAGCGCACTGATGAAAAGTTACCTGTTGCCGCAACTGACTGACAGTTACAACGCGGGCGTCATCCTTCTTTTGGTTTTCATTGGTGGCTTTGTAGCCTTAATGGAGAAATCTGGCGGTGGCGTAGCGTTCGCTAAAAAGGTCACTCAATGGGTTGCTAGTAAATGCCAAGCGCAGCTTTCTGCTTGGTTTGGCGGCGTTGTTATTTTCTTTTCGGACCTTGGTACACCGTTAATTGTTGGCCCTGTCTTTCGTCCTCTTTTTGATAAACTGAAAGTCTCTCGCCAGAAACTAGCCTTTATCATCGATTCAACTTCATCCCCAGTGGCGATCCTCATCCCTTTCATCGGTTGGGGCGTTTACATCATGAGCCTGATTCAAAAAGAGTTTGCTGCACTGGATGTGGGTATCAGTGATTGGGATGCCTTTATTGGTGCGATTCCTTACCAGTTTTATGCCTTTTTAGCGATCGCGATTGTGCCGATTGTCTCTTTCTTCAAACTGGATTTTGGACCAATGGCGAAAGCTGAGCAGCTTGCAGAGCAGGGTTCTGACTTTGGGAAAGTGCAAGATTCATTGAATGTGTTTGAGCATAAAAATGCAAAAACAAGTTTTGTTTGGGCACCGCTTCTCGTCATGCTTGTAGTGCTTTGTTCAATATTGGTTCCTCATGGTTTTCCATTTCAGAAAGTAGCAGGCTCAACTTTCCGTGCTGCACTGTCGTCGGCGTATTTCTTTGCTGCAATTACTTTGATCAGCCTGATGGCGTTTTATGGCGTGAGAAAGCTCTCTGATGGCATTCAGGTTTACCTAAAAGGGATGTCAAACATGATGTCCGTTGCGGTGATTCTAGTTCTCGCTTGGTCACTGAGTTCTGTCGGTAAAGAGCTTGGCGCTGCGGCCTACATTGCAGAGCAGGCACAAGCTGGCTTCCCTTACTGGTTATTGCCTGCCGTGGCTTTTCTATTGGCTGGGATTATCTCTTTTGCTACAGGGTCGTCATGGGGCACTTTTGCCATAATGATGCCATTGGTCATTCCAACTGCAGTCGCGATTGATGCGCCATTGCTGGTGTGTATCGGTGCGGTGCTATCTGGCGGCTTATTTGGTGATCACTGTTCGCCAATTTCTGAAACCACCATCTTGTCCTCTACAGGGGCGGGTTGTGAGCAGTATGAGCACTTTAGAACCCAGTTGCCTTATGCGGTGCTTAATGGTGCTATCGCCCTGACAAGCTTTCTCGTCGCCGGAGTAATGGCTTCTCCTGTAATTGTGCTGGTGGCAATAGTCGCGCAGTTTGTCATTTATTTGGTGCTCTCTAAGCAGCAATCTTCACCGACGTTAGAGCAAGCAACAGCAGAGCAATAGCAATAAATGAGAGCGGGGGATTATCCCCCGTTTTCTTTTGAGTCGAGGTAACAGTTTTTGTGATACCCGCTGTGTAACAGTATTTATTTATGAAATTTGCGTCGCAGAATTAATTCACTTCACTCGGCGTTTTTTCTACATGATCCACTATGTGTCTAGTTATTCCTTGTATATTGTATTGTTAAATACGGAGATTAGACATGTTTGCACTCAAACATCTGCCTCTCGCATTGGGTTGTGTACTCGCTGCACAAGCTCATGCCAGCATGAATATCCAACCTGATCCACAAAACCCAAATGGTTACGTGATTGCTCGTGGCGACATCCAAGCTATGGAGCAAATTAAAACCTCTGACCCTATGTATGCTATTTGGTCACAAGCGCTAGAGACTCGTCCAAATACGGTCGTTGAAGCGATTGTTCCAGGAGCAGCAAGCAATCCGGAAAACGTTAAGCGAGTTGAACGTGTCTTCCCTGAGAGCGAATGGAACTTCCTTACTCAGATGGCAGCACCAGAGTATACGTACACACGTTTCTTGCGTGCGATCGGTAAGTTCCCGGCATTCTGTGGTGAGTACACAGACGGGCGTGATTCAGACGCGATTTGTAAGAAATCTATCGTAACAGCATTTGCGCACTTTGCTCAGGAAACCGGTGGTCACATTGCGGTTGATAACGTATCGGACAACCCGCTTGCACTGGAAGAGTGGCAACAAGCCTTGGTTCATGTGCGTGAAATGGGATGGTCTGAAGGTCAAGAAGGTTACACCACAGGTTGTGGTCAGAACGATTGGCAAAATAAGCGTTGGCCTTGTGAACCTGGTCAGGGGTATTTCGGTCGTGGTGCAAAACAGCTTTCTTACCACTTTAACTACGGCGCGTTTTCTGAAGTGATGTTCGATGGCGATGCATCGGTATTGCTGAAAAATCCGGGCCTAGTCGCTGACTCATGGTTGAACTTAGCTTCTGCGATTTGGTTCTTCTTAACGCCTCAAGCGCCAAAACCAGCAATGTTGCACGTGATTGATCGTACTTGGGTGCCATCGCAACGTGAAATTGATGCAGGCATTGGTTACGGCTTTGGTACCACGATCAACGTAATCAACGGCGGTATTGAATGTGGTGAGCAAAACAAAGACAAAGGTCAGCCA
This sequence comes from Vibrio sp. K4, assembly GCF_051122595.1. Lineage (NCBI taxonomy): Bacteria > Pseudomonadati > Pseudomonadota > Gammaproteobacteria > Vibrionales > Vibrionaceae > Vibrio > Vibrio sp. K4. The sequence continues at coordinate 2,696,739 of NZ_CP178577.1, read as the reverse complement.
GTTAACCGCATTCGTTACTGGGAAGGTCTAGCGGCGCACTATCAGATTCCTATTGAAGCTGATGAAACTAATACCTGTTGGCAACAAACGCCTTACGGTAGCTTAAACCTTAACGGTGCCACTGATGTGCTTTACACCAACTGGGATGGTAACTGGAAGTACTACTCAGATCGCCCGGGTGGTCACTCATTTGAGTGTGAGTTGGTTGGTTTCCAAACCGCGTATTCGGCACTGGTTGGCGGTGATTACGAGAAATGTGTTACCAACTTCTACCAATCTCATGCAGGTTGGCCTGAAGTTCGCGTTGTCGATAAATTAGACCCAGTCGATCCGGTTGACCCTCCTGTAGGCGGTGTAGCTGCATGGGAGGCAGGCAAGGTTTATAACACGGGCGACCAAGTCTCTTACAAGGGGGCTGTATATGAAGCGAAGTGGTGGTCACAAGGTAATGAGCCTACTAAAGGTGACCCTTGGAAATTGGTCTCAGGTACGCCAACAGAGCCACCAGCGACTGAACCGCCAACGACGGAGCCTCCTGTAACAGAACCACCTGTCACCGAGCCGCCAGTGACAGAGCCTCCGGTTACTGAACCACCAGTATCGGGTGACTTTATTGCATGGGAACCAGGTGTGACTCAAGTGGCTAATGGCGACAAAGTGACTTATCAAGGCAAATGCTTTATCGCGAAAAATGGACCGGGTGTATGGGAATCACCGACACAGAGCAATTGGTTCTGGGATGAGATCTCTTGCCAGTAATTGAACAATAAATAGTCTAACTATCTATAAAGACTCTGCTTTTTAGCAGGGTCTTTTTTTATTCGTTTGGTTGCTTATTTGTGCAATCTAAGTTTTCAATAACGTCTTTTCTCTTTTGTTTTTGAGTCCATTAAAATTCGCGCGCAATTTTTATCAACATTTTTGAAAAGGTAATGTACATGTCTACAAAACTGGCTAACCCAGCGCCACTAGGTCTAATGGGTTTTGGTATGACTACCATCCTGCTAAACATCCACAACGCAGGTTTCTTCCCAATGGATTCTATGATTCTGGCTATGGGCATCTTTTACGGTGGTCTAAGCCAAGTACTTGTTGGCATGATGTGCTTCAAGCGTGGTGACACGTTCGGTACGACTGCATTTACTTCTTACGGTCTATTCTGGCTAACACTAGTTGGTCTAATCGTAATGCCTTACATGGGTCTTCCAGCAAGCCCTGCACACTTCATGGGTTGGTACCTACTACTATGGGGTATCTTCACTGGCTTCATGTTCATTGGTTCTCTATGCTACCCAGTAGCGAAGCAAGTAGTATTCGGTTCTCTTACTATTCTGTTCTTCCTACTAGCGGCACGTGACTTCACTGGTAGCGAGCTGATCGGTACTATCGCAGGCTTCGAAGGTATCTTCTGTGGCGCGAGCGCAATCTACTTTGCAATGGCTCAAGTACTAAACAACGAATACGGCCGTACCGTACTTCCTGTTGGTGAAAAGCAAAAGCCACAAGTTGCAACGCAAGAAATCGCTGCTTAATCGCTTCGAATTGAATGCAAAAGAAAAGGGTTAGCCACTGGCTAACCCTTTTTTAATGTCCGTTGTTCGGACCACTGCTTTTTCTTATATACCTGCCAACCTATTGGGGGAGGATGCTAAGTGAAGCATTAGGTAGATGGTTGCTCTACTGTTTCTGTTGTATCGCTGTCTGCGGTTGGTGCTTTACCTGTTTTGCGCTTGTACTTCTCTTCCCAGTAAGTCGCGCCTTTAATACCAAGCGCTACTGGGTTGAACGTAAACTCAGTCACACCACGTTTCTGTTGCTCTTCGTAGTCAGCCAGTGCTTTTAGTGCAGGCTTCGACATGAAGAAGATGAGCAGAATGCCGACAATGTTCAGCCATGCCATTAGGCCTACGCCCACATCACCCATTGCCCACGCAAGATTCGCTGTCTTAACCGTACCGTAGAATACCGCTGAGATAAGAATGACCTTCAAGATAAACATCAGACCGTTTACTTTCACAGTGCGACGGATGTACGCAATGTTGGTTTCTGCGATGTAGTAGTACGCCAGAATTGTTGTGAAGGCGAAGAAGAATAGCGCAATTGCGATGAATGGCTTACCAACGCCTGGTAGGGCACTCTCAATCGCCATTTGCGTAAACACAGGGCCATTCGCACCGATATCCGCAGGAAGGTTCTGTACTAGGAACGCGCCTTCTACTGCACCGTGAACGTTGTACGCGCCAGTGATAAGAATCATAAACGCCGTTGCTGAACACACTAGCAGTGTATCGATGTAGATTGAGAATGACTGAACAAGACCTTGCTGTGCTGGGTGATCAACGCTTGCCGCTGCTGCTGCGTGAGGACCAGTACCTTGACCTGCTTCGTTAGAGTAAACACCACGTTTTACACCCCAACCAATCGCAGCACCAATTCCTGCCATCGGCGTGAATGCATCACCAATGATCATGCCAACGATGCGTGGAATCTCACCGATGTTAAGTAGGATGATAACGAAAGCGGTGATGATGTAAGCCAACGCCATGAATGGAACCACAATTTGAGTGAAGTTCGCGATGCGCTTTACGCCACCAAAAATGATGAAGGCAAGAATGACACAGACAACCGTACCAGTGAAAATTTTAGCGAAACTGAAGGTACCAATAGCGGTTTCAATCATGTCACCTGAGCCAAATGCTGCTTCTACTGCGTTACCAATACTGTTCGATTGAACGCCAGGAAGTAGAACACCACATGCAAAGATGGTTGCGATAGCAAAGATCCATGCGTACCACTTCTGACCCATTGCTTTTTCGATGTAGTAAGCTGGACCGCCGCGGAATTCGCCTTCGTCTTCTTCTTTATAAATCTGTGCGAGTGTTGATTCTGCGTATGCCGTTGCTGCACCAAAGAAGGCGACAACCCACATCCAGAATACTGCACCAGGGCCACCGAAGCCGATAGCGGCAGCAACACCCGCAATGTTACCTGTACCTACACGGCCAGATAGTGAAACGGCCAAAGCCTGAAATGATGAAATCCCCTTGGTTGAACTCTTACCATTAAGTAGCAAGCGCCACATTTCAAAGAAGTGACGAATCTGCACAAAGCGCGTCATGATCGAGTAGAACAAACCAGCGCCAAGACATAGATAGATCAGTGCCGGACTCCAGATAATTCCATTCAGAAAATCAACTAATGACTGCATGAGTATTTTCCCTGTTTGTTATGGTTGTGGTTGTTTTTCGTACAACACATTACCCTTTTTTGTAATGCAATTGTTAACCTTTTTAACTAAAAATCCCTTGTAGCGTGATGGTGGGCACAGAATGGTTAAATATTGTTAAAAATTGGTTCTTGTTATGTATCTGTGTGGTTTTTATTGGAAATAACAATAAATTGATTGAATATGCAGCACATTGTCATGAAAATGTGCTGCGAGAGATGAAAGTCATATCTTCTGAATGCTATTCAACTTGTGGAGTAATGCACTGTTTGAAATGGTTTGCAGGTGTTTAGGCGTAACGACTCAGGTTCAATTCTGAGTGATTTGTCACTTTGGGAACGGCGTTCATGATGACGTCTGTCAGTATCTGAGCTGAGCCACAAGCCATAGTCCAGCCGAGCGTGCCATGCCCTGTGTTCGTAAACAAATTCTCGTAAGGTGTTGTCCCAATAATGGGCGTACCATCGGGTGTCATAGGGCGAAATCCACTCCAAAACTCGGCTTGAGTAAAATCGGCGCTTTGCGGAAACAGATCTCGAATCACCATTTCAATCGTATTTTTGCGTTTTTGCGGCAACGAAGGATCAAAGCCAGCAAGCTCTGCGGTTCCTGCTACACGAATGCGGTCATCAAAACGCGTCATTGCGACCTTATAGGTTTCATCCATGACGGTAGAACGTGGCGCAAATTGCTCACACTCAATTGGCACCGTCAGTGAATATCCTTTGACGGGATAAACAGGAATGTCTATCTCAAGCTGTTTGAGTAACGCTGTAGAATAGCTGCCAGAGGCAAGGACAAACTGGTCTGCTTTATGCAAACCACGGTCCGTTTGGACACCCATGATCTTTTTGCCTACAGTAACCCAATTGCTCACCTCCGTATTGAATTCAAACCTTACGCCACGGGCTTTTGCTAGCTCTGTTAACTGTTGGCAGAACTGAAAACAATCACCCGTTTCGTCATCAGGTAGATATAACCCACCGACCAATTTTTCTTTTACTAATGCCAATCCTGGCTCTTGCTTGATGCACTGTTCGATATCCATTAACTGAAAACGTGTACCGCTTTGCTCTAACAACTCAAGGTCTTTCTCTATGGCATCGAGCTGCTGTTGAGAGCGAAATACTTGCAAGGTGCCTAACTGACGCCCTTGGTATTCAATCGCATGGTCACGGCGCAACTGCTCCAGACACGCACGGCTATGATTGGCGATAGACAGCATTCGGGCTTTGTTGATTTGATAGCGGGACAAAGTGCAGTTTGACACCATTTGCGTTGCCCAGCGGATAAGCTCCGGGCTGAGAGATGGTTTTATTTTGAGTGGTGCATGCTCTTCAGTGAGCCACTTTATGGCTTTGAGTGGAATCCCCGGCGCAGCCCATGGTGAAGAGTAACCATAAGAGATTTGTCCGGCGTTAGCGAAGCTGGTTTCCATCGCACTGCTTGGTTGGCGATCGATCACTGTCACCTGATAGCCTGCCTGAGATAAATACCAAGCCGAGGTTAAGCCGATAACACCACTGCCTATTACGATGACTTCCATTGATGCGCTCCACACATTTTCGATGTTGCGCAGTTTCTCTTCTTTACCTTTTGTTAACAATCGATATAAATTACATTCAGCGTTTAGAAAAACTATAGGCTTAAGGATGAAAAGTAGTGTCGTTAGCGGATTGTGGTTATTCAGCCAAGTGGCGGAACACAGCAGCTTTACCAGTGCAGCAAAGGCATTGCACCTAACGACGGGGGCGATCAGCCAGCAAATCATTCAGTTAGAAGAACAGCTTGGTTTTACTTTGTTTGAACGCCACTCGCGTGGAATTCGACTGACGCCTAAAGGATTGCAGTTATCTCAATCCTCACAATTTCACTTCTCCGAACTAGGAAAGACACTTAAAGAGCTGCAAATTGAAAAGCCCCACAATGAAATTCGCCTCAAACTGACGCCTTCTTTTGCATTTAAATGGTTAGTTCCACGCCTCGAAAGCTTTCATCTTGAAAACCCCGATCTCCAAGTGCAGATTTTTGCCGAGGGAGCACTAGTGAATAGTGAGCTAAAGGACTATGACGTTGCGATAGACTACGGTTCTCATCCCTATCGAGATAAAAGCGCTGAGCGGATTCTCAATGAGCAACTTCTACCGGTGATGAGCCCAAAATATCTTGAGGATCATAGGTGGCTAAAAACTCTTAAAGCGTCACCAGAACAATGGCGAGACGCGACATTACTGCATGATGCTATGCCATGGGATAAGGCTCCGCGTGACTATGAATGGCTGTACTGGGCATCAAGCATGGGGTTTGATTTCAAAACAGAGGTAGGGCACTTCTTTAATCGTACGGATATGGCAATGTCTGCCGCCGAAGCTGGAGTGGGGATAGCAATGGCACGTATGGCGCTGGTGGAAGATGAACTCAAAAGCGGTCGCTTAGTCTCGCCATTTGAACCTGTGGATGCTAACGCAGGATACTACCTGATTATAAATACCAAAAGTGAGCCTACAGCACGATTTAGACGTTGGCTTTTGCAGCAAGTCCAATCATCAATGTAGAGAGATAATTGGCACAAGTGTTTAAGAAATAATAAAAATAAATTTCTTAATTACATGATACTTCGAATTGCTTCCCACAAATAGCCTTCCGTTTATTAACTCCTCTCACTCTGTCTTCTTTTTCCATATCATCCAAAAATTAATCAATGGATGAGAAAGACTATGGCTAAAAGAATCTCTCTTATGTTGGCCCTAGCTCTATTTTCGGTAGGAGCAAGTGCAATGTTTTGGCCGTTTAAAAAATACGATGTGGAAATGTCTCCGGATGTGCGTGGTGTTATCAAGCTTGATGGCGTGCCACAGGCGGGATTGACGGTTCATCGAGACTTATTCTATGAAGGTTACAAAGATGGAAAAAAAATATCTGATGAAGCAATAACAGACTCAAGTGGGGAGTTTTATTTCCCCGAGTTTCTAGTCCGTTCTAAGGCACCTAGAGATGTTTTCGGGCAGAGCTTCATCATAGCTCAAGAAATATATACCTACTCCGAAGGCAAGGAAGTTTATCTTTGGAACGCCACTAAGTATGCCAAGCCTATCCCTCTGGCATCTCAATTATTGTTATCACTTAACTGCGAGTTAAGACAAGAAGAGCTTAATTATGAACTGAGAGATCCTCAAAGTGGGGAGCGATTATATTTGCCTTTAACCTCTGTTTGTCGCTGGGAAGGATTAGAGGGATATACAAATGAGCAATTAATCGAAAAAACAGATAATTTAACGCCAGAGGATTAAGATGAGTACATTATCTCCTGTTATTGCATCAGATATTGCAAGTGCTGCGTATCAGGCAAGGTTGAAAAGAAAGAGTATTTCTCTACAAAATAGCACCAAGGTTCATTTTAAGTTTGATGTTAATAACGTTATATCTGGAACGTCAGGAGGCTTTTTCTATCGCCCTTCCTCTGGTTTTCTAATAGCGGGGTTGGGCGTGAGTGAGGTCTATAAAAGAGACATCGTCTTTTCTTTTAGAGGAACTAAAACTCTCGCCGACATCTTGACCAATGTGACTGCAAATGCAAAAGGCACACAATCAGGAGAACTAGTGCACAGTGGATTCCAAGGAACTTTGAATTCCATGATCCCTGAGATTAAGTCATTTCTAAAAAGAAGCCAGTCATGTGAAGTTTTAAATATCCATTGTGTAGGGCATAGTCTTGGTGGCGCTCTAGCTACTTTGGCGGCGAACTGGCTGAAATCATCTTCAGAAATTAGCGCAAAAGTTCACCTTTATACATTTGGTGCCCCTAGAGTGGGCGGAAAAAACTTTTCTATGAATGCAACTCAGCGTGTCGATAGTATTTTTCGATGTGTGAATGGGGGAGATCCTGTACCGAAAGTTCCGGTATGGCCTTTCTATCATGCTCCATACAATGGGATTGAGTATCTAGCTTGTAGGCAGCAAGGCTTGATTCCTTCAGCTCATGATCTCGCTCGTTATGCTAAATTAACGGACTTCCAGAGCTGGGAAAAAATCTATTCTCAAAAGGTTGCGAATGCTTTGGAGAGAGTCGTATTGAACTATAGAAATCGACTTGAAGTGAAAACTAATGATTTTTGGGCAGACAGAATATCAGCTGCAATATTAACATTGCTAATAGATGGAGGTCTTGCTTCATTTGTCTTTGGTGCACAAGCTCTAGGTGCTGGCATTGCAACTATCTACGATGCTATAGCTCGTTCAATGGTAAAAATCTCAGAGCTTTCTAGTGAATTTGCAGATCGTGTAAAAGGCTTACTTGGCCATATGTTGGTGTTTGCGGGCAAAGGTGCACAGATCGCTATTAAGTTTACTTATTCCTTTATCCGTTGGGTATTCGAACTGGTTTTAAGTAAATTAAATAAAGCAGTGAAAGCTGCACTAAAAACTAGCTTTTAGTCTTCAATTAAATCGCCTCATTCGAGGCGATTTTGTTTTGTGTTATTCATATCTGAATAAGTTCTTTCTAAAACCAATCCTCTCCCTGTGAGTTGAGCTACTTTTCTTTGCTGAAAAAATCGGCAATATAAAAGAATAACCATTCACTCAATAGTTCAGGGAAGATGCATGAAAGACGAAACACTCTCGATCCATTTTGGCTACGAAACTGACCCAACCACCAAATCTGTCGCGACACCGATTTACCAGACGGTCGCGTATGAGTTTGATAATGCTCAGCATGGTGCCGATCTCTTTAACCTCGAAGTTCCAGGCAATATTTACACCCGCATTATGAACCCAACCAATGACGTGTTGGAAAAGCGTATGGCAGCACTAGAAGGCGGTATTGCTGGTTTGGTTGTTAGTGCAGGCAGTGCGGCAATTAACTATGCCATTCTCACGCTCGCGCAAGCCGGCGATAACATCGTTTCTACTCCTCAGCTATACGGCGGCACTTACACTTTATTTGCGCATATGTTGCCGAACCAAGGTATTGAGGTACGTTTTGCCAAGGATGACAAACCTGAAAGTCTCGCGGAGCTTATCGATGAGAATACCAAAGCGGTTTACTGTGAAAGCATTGGTAATCCGGCTGGCAATATCATCGACCTTGAACGTGTTGCTGAGTTGGCTCATGCGCAGGGCGTGCCTGTGATTGTCGACAATACAGTCGCAACTCCTGTGCTATGTAAACCAATCGAATTTGGTGCAGATATCGTGGTGCATTCGCTGACTAAGTATGTGGGTGGTCACGGTACGACATTAGGTGGCATCATCATTGATTCGGGCAAGTTTCCTTGGGCACAGCACAAAGATCGTTTCCCAGTATTTAATCAGCCTGAACCTTCTTACCACGGTGTGGTTTACACCGAGGCATTTGGAGAGGCAGCGTTTATTGGCCGTGCTCGCACCGTTCCTTTGCGTAATACTGGTTCTGCTTTGTCACCGATGAATGCGTTTATGTTGATGCAGGGGCTGGAAACGCTGTCGCTGCGTATGGAGAGACACACTGAAAACGCACTCAAAGTTGCGGAATACTTAAGCCAGCACGATAAAGTGAGTTGGGTAAGTTACGCAGGTTTGCCAGATTCTGAGTTCTATCCATTGGCAGAGAAGTACATGCAAGGTAAGCCGTCGGCGATTTTGTCGTTTGGATTAAAAGATGGTTACGAGGCAGGTGTACGTTTTTACGATGCACTTAAGATCTTCAAGCGACTGGTGAACATTGGTGATGCGAAGTCGCTTGCTTGTCATCCTGCATCAACTACACACCGACAGTTGAGTGAGGCGGAGCAAAAGCAAGCGGGCGTTTCTCCAGAGATGATTCGTTTGTCTGTCGGCATTGAACATATCGATGATATTCTGGCTGATTTAGAACAAGCTCTGAACGCGTAATTATACTTTCTAACAGAGCTTTGGGTTACCCATAGGCCAGCCTTACTAAAAGCTGGCCTTATTTCTATAACGTACTTATTTATAATGATTTTTGAGTATTTGGGTTACGGTATTCCAAATGCTCATGATGGTGTACTTTTCTTACCTTGCGTATAAGTCTCATCTTACTGACTATGCTTAGAAAATAGTCACTAGGAAGGGACGCTCATGTCTAACGTGTTTCACCGTCATTGCCACGCCAAATTGCCCACTATCGCCAGGGGGGAAGGGGTTTACCTGTTCGATAATCAAGGCCACCAATACCTCGATGCTTGCGGCGGCGCTGCCGTTTCAAACCTTGGGCATAGCCACCAAGTTGTTAAACAAGCCATGCTCGACCAGATCGAAAAAGTGCCTTTTGCTCACACGGGCTTTTTTACTAGCGAAGCTAGTGAGCAGTTGGCTGAGTTGATTTGCCAGCAAATGCCATCACAATTCAATCACGTCTACTTAGTCAGTGGAGGCTCTGAAGCGGTTGAATCGGCACTAAAGATGGCAAGGCAGTACTTTGTGGAATGTGGTAAGCCAGAGAAAAAGCAGTTTATTGCCCGCCAACAAAGCTACCACGGTAATACACTTGGTGCGTTGGCTGTTGGCGGTAATGAATGGCGGAGAGAACCTTTCAAACCCATCTTGCACCCAAGCCATCATATTGCGCCGTGTTATGCCTATCGTTATCAAAGAGAAGATGAGTCAGAACTCGATTATTCACTGAGAGCTGCCAATGATCTTGAGGCTAAAATTTTAGAACTGGGCGCGGATAACGTCATGGCGTTTGTTGCAGAGCCAATTGTTGGTGCAACAGCGGGCGCAGTGCCTGCCACTCAAGGTTACTTCAAACGAATACGAGAGATTTGCGATCGCTATGATGTGCTGCTGCTCATGGATGAGGTGATGTGTGGCGTTGGGCGCAGCGGTAGCTTTTTTGCTTTTGAACAAGAGCAAGCCGTCCCAGACTTAGTCTGTATGGCGAAAGGGTTAGGGGCGGGTTATCAACCTATCGGTGCCGTTGTTGCCAATGACAAAGTCTATCAAGCAATCGCGTCTGGTAGTGGATTCTTTCAACATGGGCATACTTTTATGGCGCATCCCGTCGCATGCGCAGCCGCCGTTGCAACCATTCAAACCATCGGTGACCAAAAGCTCCTGCAAGCCGTCAATCAACAAGGGGCGATGTTAAAAAGAGAGCTCGAATCGGCGCTTTCAAACTTCCCATATATTGGGGATATTCGTGGTAAAGGGCTGTTTCTTGGCATTGAGCTTGTAGCAGACAAAGTAAGTAAAATCCCGCTGCCTAATTCAACTTTGGCAGACAAAAAGATCAAGCAACAAGCGATGAAAAATGGACTGATGTGCTACCCAATGGGCGGCACGATTGATGGTGTAAATGGGCATCATATCCTTCTTGCACCGCCTTTTATCATCGAACGAAGCCACATTGACGAGCTAGTGGAAAAGCTCACTCGTACACTTAGAGAGGTGTCGCAGAAATGGCAGTGAACTCCCAAACTAAAAGATCTCGAATCGCGATTATTGTTGCGCCCAATGGGGCGAGAAAAACTAAGCAAGACCATGATCAATTGCCGATGACTATTGAAGAAATGGTTGCCGAGGCGAAAGCATGTCAAACAGCAGGGGCTACCATGATCCATTTGCACGCGAGGGATACGCAAGGCAGGCATTCTCTAGAGGTTGATGACAATTTAGAAATCTACCACGCGGTGAAAGCTGCGGTGGGGGATTCGATGATTGTTCAGCTCACGACTGAGGCTGTTGGGATGTATTCGCCACAACAGCAAATGGCGCTGATCAAAGCGGTTAAACCAGAAGCTGCTTCCTTTGCTTTGCGTGAACTGATTCCTGATGAGCAGAGTGAAGAGCAAGGTTTTGTCTTTTTTGATTGGGTCGCTGCTCAGGGCATTCTCAGTCAAATCATTTTGTATGATCAGGCAGACATCGATCGCTATTTCTCCCTACGAGAGCGAGGCGTTTTACCCAAGCACAACCAACACGCGTTAGTGGTTCTTGGCCGTTATCATGAGTCTCAACAATCTTCGCCATGGGATTTACGGACACTGCATTTAGAGCGATTTATCGAAGAGAACGTTAGATGTGCCGTGTGCGCGTTTGGCGTGAGAGAGCAAGATTGTTTAACCCATGCAATGCTTCTGGGATTGGATGTTCGGGTAGGCTTTGAGAACAACCACTTAAGTGCAGATGGTCAACCAGCGAATTGTAATGCGGAGCAAGTTCAACGACTAAAAGAGGTCAGTAAATTGCTCGAGTTGCCCCTGCATGATGCAGAAAGTTTTCGAGAGTCCATTTAGTCACGCATACAAAAAAGGCTCCAATCGGAGCCTTCTTCAAATTTAATCTTAGCTTTCAGTCTGAGGTACAGGCTGACGTGCTGGATGCTTGATAAACACCGCCACGATTGCTGCAATTGCCAGAGCAAAACAGTAGTAAGAGTTCGCGACAACTTCTAGTGGAGAAAGGTTAAATACCGAGCCCAATAGTAGAACCTGCGCACCGTATGGCAATACACCTTGGATAACACACGAGAAGATATCCAACAAACTTGCAGAGCGACGCGGTGAAACGTTGTTCTCTTCTGCCAGCTGACGAGCCACGCTACCTGATACGATGATGGCAACCGTGTTGTTGGCGGTACAGGTATTTACCATTGATACCAGACCAGCAATACCTAGTTCGCTTGCACGACCATTTGCTTCTTTCGAGTGGCTAGAACCAAACGTGCGGATGATGCCGCTCACTAGGTTAGTTAGGAACGCGAGACCACCTTGGCGACGCATAAGCTCACTTAAGCCACCAATCAGCATGGACAGCAAGAAGATCTCTTGCATGTTGCCAAAGCCTGAGTAGATGTCTTGTGCGAAGTTGGTTAGACCGTAATCATCGATAGAAGACAAGCTCACGCCACCCGCTAAAACGATACCAATAGTAAGTACGACAAACACATTCATGCCTGATACAGCAAGGATAAGAATCGTCACATAAGGTAGCACTTTCAACCATTCAATAGGGCCTGTTTCTGGTACTTGAGTCGCTGTGCTGTTGAAGGCAAAGATCACAAGCGCCACTAGTGCTGCTGGCAGTGCGATACGGATGTTCTCTTTGAACTTGTCCTTCATCTCACAGCCTTGAGAGCGTGTTGCCGCAATCGTTGTGTCTGAGATGATCGAAAGGTTATCACCAAACATTGCGCCGCTAAGTACCACACCAGCAGTCAATGGAAGGCTCATACCTGCTGATTGAGCAATGCCCAGAGCAACAGGCGCAACTGCAGCGATGGTGCCCATTGAGGTGCCCATTGCCGTCGCGATAAACGCAGAAATCAGGAAGATACCCGGCAAGATCATGCTAGTTGGAATCGCAGAGAGACCAAGGTTAACTGTCGCATCTACGCCGCCAGACGCTTTTGCTACCGCAGCAAAGGCACCAGCAAGCAGGTAGATCATACACATCGCGATGATGTCTTGATGACCAACGCCACGCATAAAGTGTTCGATAGAACGATTGAGTTTGTCTTTGCTCAAGATGAGCGCAAGGATCACCGCAGGTAATACCGCGATAGGCGCTGGCAATTGGTAGAACGCGAAATCAACGCCTTGCAAAGATAAGTAAGTGCCCACGCCAATAAACAGCGCAAGGAATAGCACTAAAGGTAAAAGTGCGACCGCTGATGGTGCGATTGCTTTATTAGAATTTTTAGAACCAGACATGTGAACGACAACATAATCAATAAGTAAGGCGAGCAGACTAATCTGACACCAAAGACTTGTCAACGTCTAGACGTCTAAATGGCTGGTTATTTTTAATCTAAAAGACCAATAAAAAAGGCTCACATAACATATCTTATTGATACCGTGAGCCTTTGTGGAATTATATTGGTTTAGAGCATTTACGCTTTTTTTCGTTTGAGAAGCGCGAAGATCATCAGCGAGAACAGCAGTGCTGCACTAGACCAAACCACGTAGCGATGATCGGTATAGAACTGGCTAAGGACGCTTAAATGCTCAAACGCGAAGTTGGTGAGCAAACTGAACACGGCAACCCAAATCGTGGTTGCAAGGGCGTTACCTAATAAGAACTCTTTGCGCGGCATCTTAGCAATACCGCAAGCAAGCGGCATGAACTGCTTCATCCCTTCCACGAATCGGCTAACAACCAAACAAGCAGGACCATACTTCTGAATTGTACTTTGTAGCTTCTGCATTTTGGGACCAGAAATATAGCCTTTCTTGTCTAACCAACCTTCAAAGTAATAGCCAATCAGGTAGCCGCACGTGTTGCCAAAAAAGCAACTCAACCAAGAGACTATCATCACTAGGCTAAGGTTCATGACATGCTCAGATGAGATGATAGACGCCGCAATCATCAGCGATTGCCCCGGCATCGGAATACCAATGCCTTCAAGAAAGATGCTGACGATAAGGGCGAGATAGCCATATTGCTCAAGCAGTGGCTTCATCGCCATCAATAGTTCATTTATGTGTTCCAAACGCTTTCCTCTAACAAAAGTGGAACGAAGCTGGAGTGATACTCCTGTTAGTTAGCTTGGTCAATCGACGTTGTTCTCAGTCAGTAAAATCTGACACGCCGTTGATAATAGTGATGCGTATTTAGTCTTTTAGGTTACGCCTTACTAAGTCGTGCATTTGCTTAATCGTCATCAATGCTAACCAGATGATCTCTTCGACAGATCGTTGACCAGCCGTTGAGGAGGGATGATCGGCATCGGTTTTATTGCTCAGTGCTGGCAGCTCATGCACGCGATTGTCACGAATCGTACTGATCAACGCATCCATCGCATCATGAATCAGGCGTTCGACTTGCGGTGAGCCTTGATAATGGGTGCCCGTTCTCACTAGAGGGATCAGCAAGCAGAGGTAGTGACTCAACAAGCGATAATGGCTCAACATATCTTCGTAATAATGCGGATCGGCGCGAGTGTGCCTTGGCTCTTGCTGCATCTCGTTGTAAATCAGCTCAAGGTCGCTTTCAGCAGTGAGCATAGCGGCACGTTGCTTAGTGAGCGCCATATGATCACGTTGCTCTGTGTCAACTTGTAACTGCTCATAGCAATACACAAATAAGCTTTTTGAACTATCGAGTGCTTTTAATGCTTGGGTATGAATCTCCTTACCTCGCCACTGCGGCCATAATAAGCCATAACCGAGTAGGACTATTGCGCCACCGACGACATTGTCGATCAAGCGCGGAGCGGCAAAGTCGAGCCCCTGGTGTGCCATGGTCTGATAAACCAAAATCAACAGTGCGGTAATACAACCAATCGCCAGCGAGTAATGACGCATAATATTGAGCATCGCGACGGGTAATAGGACAGCTATTAACACAAACAGGATGGTCGTTGGGACGCCAAGATGAATCAAGGAGGTGGCGAACAGTACCCCAAGCGCCGTACCTAAACAGCGTTGCCAGGTTTTACTTCGGGTTGCCAAGAAGCTCGGCTGAATCACCATCAACATGGAAATTAATACCCAATCCGGGCGAATCAATTCAAAGTATTCGGCAATCCCAGCTCCAAGAGCAAACATCAAACCAACGCGAGTCACGTGGCGCCAAATCGGGTTGCCTCGACTTGGTAAACGGAAAGACAGTTCGAATGGTTGCACCTCAAAGGAGCGTTGATAAGCGGGTTCATTGAACTCAATACGACGAGAAATATGCTTGACCGCGTATGCCCAGTAGCGAAAGCGAGGTTGGTCTTCTAGCTTCACCGCCTCAATCAAATCATGAGCTTCCTGTTCTAGTGAGCTCAAGTGTTCCATCTCTTCATGCGTGTTATGCAAAAGCTGCTTGGCTTTGTGTCTTAATCTTTGCTGACAGTGTTGGCTCCAAACCAAGAGCAGATCTCGTTTCGGTTTACTGGATTGAAATTGCTTGAGCAGATCAGGGTTGCTGGTATGGCTGCTCAAGATGACTTCAAATGTATCGAGCGCCAAAAACAAAGACTGGCGTAGAGAGTTGGCGTCCTCATGTTTCGAGCGAAAAGATTCTGATTGCAGCGCTTGTTGGAATAGTTCAATCAACTGATATTTGATGCGTCGTTTCGGGGCATCGTTTTCGCTTCCAAGTAAAAAAGCTTGGCGATATTGAATGTAGTCCGCTAGCGTCTCGTAAATCGCAGAAAGACAAACACGCAGCGCGTAATGCTTCCATAAGGCAAACCAAAGCCAACTGAACAGCGCAAAAGTGAGTGGCCCCAATACCAGCATAGGATAGAGACCAAGTACCGCGCTGGAATTATGTAGCGACAAGCTCACGACTGCGATCAGCAAGCTCGACATGCCAAGACGTCCCCAAAACGGACCATTCACTGCTGTACTGGCCAATACTGCTCCCATAACGCCGTAAGTCAGCCACAGCGGTAAGCCCATATTCAGCAGAGCATAACTGATGACGAGCGTAATGCTCCACGTAAAAGCAGTAATCGCAAAGCGTGTCCAGCGTCTAGGACCGGCAGTGTCTAAACCGCTGATCAATGCTGCAGGCATGGTCATTAAAGCTGTCATGGCGACATTGATTTGGTTGAATAGCACACCCAATCCCATGAACAGGACAATCGCGCTGGTGGCACGCAAACCAAGGTTGACAGAAGGGGAGTACCAGATTTTACGCAGAAAGGCAGGAGATAACGTCATAAACCCTCATTACAGTTGGCAACCCCTTCAGTGTAACGCGAATATCTTTAGATGTGCTGGCTTCAACCACAGATTGAAAAATTGAAGCGGAGTCGTTACTTAATCGACGCATCTCCAAGCTGAGTAAATAGCCAATCATTGAACAGCGATACTTTTCGCGCTGCGAGACGGTAGTTCGGTACAAACACGTAATAGCCATAATGGCTAAGCATACTCAGTTGTTGGATGTGGTAGACCTCATCTCTCGACATCGCCTGTTGCACCATAAAATCAGGCAGAAGAGCAAGCCCTTTGCCAAGCTTGACCGCTTCATAAGAAAGATAGAAATGCTCATGACCGACGGGGTGATAATGAATCGCGCTTTGCAGAGATTGTTCTAGTTTGAACTGCTCCCACAACTGCGGGCGTGTCGTTTGAGGAATAAATGCGAAATCCGCAATGGACTGTTTGTCGTTACATGTTGAAGAGCTTGTTGAGCCCGTTAGCAGTAGCGTTTCTTGACGCAACAATCGACCATGTTCGTAGTGACTAGAAAGAGGAAGGCAACGGATGGTGATGTCGCTGTCTACGTCTAACTGATTTATTGGACCATCACTGGTGCGAACTTTAACGCGGATATCAGGATGGATTTGATGGAATGCATCAATGTTTGGCACCAACCACAAACTGGCGAAAGAAGGCGTAACATCCACCACCAGTAACTCTTGCTCTGTGTCGGTTTGAATTAGGCTCGCTGTGGCATGTTGGATGATTTCCAACGCTTCAGTCACCTTGGGTAAGTAACGTTTTCCTTCTTCTGTGAGCTCAATACCATTGATACCACGCTGAATCAAAGGTAGCCCAACCAGTTGCTCTAACGTCGCAATCTGTTTGCTCACGGCACCTTGAGTTACGCACAAACTCTCTGCCGCTTTAGAAAAACTCAGCTGGTTAGCAACCGCAACAAAGGTTCGCAGTGCACGAATAGAAGGGTATTCACTGCCTTTTAGCATGATCTCATGTCCATTGATGAATGCTTAACCACAGACTAAGAGATTTTGGCTAGGAATCAAAGCGATGAGTTGAGGGGAGATACAAATTGCAGATACAAAAAGGGCCAACCCTTTCGAGTTGGCCCTTTCCAAACGTTTGGTGGGCTGGCGTAAGTTGATCTTGTTATTTAATGGTATGAATTTAATGGATTTGTTTGGATTTGATTTTTCGATTGGTTACCAAGATGGTTACTAAAAATCGTGATATCAATATCAAGCTGCAAAAAAAGGAGTTATCTTGATGTCGAGAACACAAGAAATGTCACATTTACTCACCCTAGTCCCTTGTGATTAAAAGAGGTATTTTATCGTTTCTTGAGGTTCTTTAGAGCAAGTTCATTCTTGTGCAATATTGAAGGTGTGTAACTTGAAGAAATGGAAATGCTAGCTCTAGCTTAGTTTATGCTCGGTTCTGTTTTACTATCAACCTGAATCGTCAGGTTGATAGTTTTATGATATTGAGACTGTTAGTCTGAGATTGCAGTTTCAACCCACTACTGGATTGTTAGATTGAAGCATGAAAGCTATGTTTGCAATAACAGGTTTTTTAATTAAAGCTGACAACCCTATTTATTAGTAATTAAATTAAGTTCTATATTTTTTCTATTAGTTATTTACGAATTGC
Organism: Vibrio sp. K4; assembly: GCF_051122595.1. Lineage (NCBI taxonomy): Bacteria > Pseudomonadati > Pseudomonadota > Gammaproteobacteria > Vibrionales > Vibrionaceae > Vibrio > Vibrio sp. K4. The sequence continues at coordinate 2,679,261 of NZ_CP178577.1, read as the reverse complement.
TCGGTTACCAGTTTAAATTATTTTATTTTTAGATAATGAATTGTTTGACTTTTTAAACAACCTTTCATGCTCTTGGTCGATGATTTTTTGTAACGTAGTGCTGATATTGCTATAGCTATGATTGACTATTTGGTCTAGCTTATTCTTTGTCTCAGGTAGCATAGTCGTCGAAAAAGAAACCTTTCCATTATGTCGGTTTTTCTTGCTGCTCCACTTCTTGCTTATTTTAGAAATAATTGCTTGTTGTTCAAGATTAGAATTCAGGAGATCTAAAATTGCTTGAGATAACGCAGTTGAGTCATTAACTGTGCAATGTTCAAAGATTCCTATTTCTTTCTCAATATCATCTGTTTTGATTAATTCACCATAAAAGAATTGACTCTTTTTAAATAGCTCGTCTTTGTTTTTGTATTTTGTTATGAATTGTTCAAATTTTTTGTTTGCAAAAACCAGTTTCCATTTATCGTGTAATTGTCTTAGATAATCATCTATTACATCAAATAGCAAACATTTATAGTTTATGAAGTTAATGACTTGTTCTAACTTATTCTCCAAATGGTTACTCTTATTGTTGAAATAATTGTTCACATCCTCACTAATTATTATGTTTGACAATTGATTAATTTTACCCTCATTTTTCCTAAAGAATGCAAGACTATTCAGAGTCATTTTTAGGTACTCCGCTTCGCGGTTAAAATTTAATTGTATATATCCCCAAAGCCAGTTAATTACTCTTGATGACTTTTCGAGGTTGTTAAGCTTAATATCAAATAAATCATAGATTTTATTTTCTGTATTGTTTTTGGTTAAAAATAAATTTATTTCACTGATAGTTATTTGTTTACCATCGGGTGAATGTTTATTGTATTGATTAATTTTATTCTTAAACACATTTGGATTATCAGTTAGTGAATTTAGAAATCTACCTATTCCTCTACTCGATTTAGTTTTTTTATAAAGGAAGTGTCCAGCGTTAATAAAATCGATGTTTTGTTTTATTTCTATCTCTTGTTTTATCCCTTTAACTGCCATGAGTCTTAACCTTGTTGTTAGTGTTATGTTGCAAAATGTGCTGGTTATACTGTGGGTATTTGCGAAAGATAGTGCAAGTATTTGCGAGGTTTTTGCTTGGAACCTGTGATGCCTATTCACAGATTTTAATGCTTCTTGTAACCAGTTTACTAAGGTTTTAAAGGAGTATGTTATCACTTTCTATGACTCTAACTTCCGAGTTGAAAAGCGGCGTCAATCCTTTTTATGTACTACCTTCACCGAAAGAAACACTGTCGGTAATGTTTAATATATATCATTACCTATATCTACCTATCACTACTCATCTATACCAATATCCATATCTCTAAGATAGCAACTCATTGAGTATCTACTAAAAAATAACAGAGAACTCTCCTCTATGAACAAAAGGAGAACTCACATGACAAATCGTAAAAACAAACTACTTACACAAAAAGAATTCAAAGGAATAAACCTAACGTCTAGAGAAAAGGAATTATTAGAGGATAGAGTAAACAAGATTTATGAAGTACTAGTTCAAGCTACAAACAGCTTTCCTAGAATGTTTGCTTTTAGAGTGGATCTTAGATTTCCTCATGGTTATAAGTTTGGTGAGACATTCCCTTATATGAAGAAATTCTTTGGTTCTTTAGAAAGCCAAATAACAGAAGAATTAAAAAGAAGAAAACGGAGGTTTAGCTCTGTTAGTGAGGAGAGGCTTCGATATATATGGTGTAAAGAAATCGATAAATCAGATAACCCACACTATCATCTGGTTATTTTCCTCAATAAAGATAATTTCCAAAGTTTAGGCGATTTTAAACGTGTGATTAGAGATGAGCGCAAATGTAAGCACTTATACCAAATGTTATTATGTGCTTGGTCGAGAGTATTAGGTATTGAACTTGAAGAGGCTCATAGAGCGGTACACATACCAGAAAATGCAACTTATATAGTTCAGACTTTTGATGGAGAAGTGGTAGCGGGAAATGAAGAATTCACAAAATTGTTTAATCGTTCTATTTATTTAGCTAAAGCACGTACTCAGGCAATAGGATTGTCTAGGAGTTTTGGCCGAAGTAGTAAATAATTTATCGTATATTATGACGAGTGTGCATACAGCAGTGGATAATGATGTGTTGGGTGTGAAAAAAGAAAGGAGCCTAAGCCCCTTTCTTTTTATCTATCAGTTATTCTTATAGATAGTTACACATGCTTTCCATGGGAAATTAGCAGGTGCAGGTTTTACTGTGTTAACCGTAACGCAGTCTTCGAATGACTGACTTTCGAAGTCTACATCTGTTAGGCGATACCAAATATTAACGCCAGTATCAGTGTATTTAATATCTGCGATTTCACCGTGCTGGAATTCACCTGTCACTTCGAACGTCATCGGGCGACCTTGATAATCCACAGCACCAGCGCCAGCTGGACGTAGTCCTCCGATTTCATCAGAGCCGATATTAACACCGCCAGTGTATGCAAACACAGGTAGGTCTTTGTTAGGCAGTACGCCATCACCATCAACATCGATAAAGTAATCGATGTGCGGAATATCAAACTCAAGAGTGTTATCAGCGAAATACTGTTGAGTGTTTTCATAAGCGTCAGTTTTGTAGAGTGCAAGGTTATAGGTATTCAGAGCTTGTTTCATTTCTTCAAACTGAGCTGACTCAGGCTCTAACAACACCTGACCAATTTCATCAATTTGTTCCTCTAACGTGAGTCCGTTATCGGTAGCCATTTTTAAAGTACTGGTAGAGATAACCAGTAGCAGCGTACTGGTATCGCCAGAATTAGATAGGTTGGTGTTGTAGAAGTTAATATGACCTGACCATTGTTCAGGGGCATAGCTGTAAAGTTTCAGTAAGTCAGAAGTCGCTTTGTCTACCGCTTCGTTAAACTCAGTGCCAGCTTGTACTTGTGCCATGACAGATTGCTTCATCGCGGCCGTTGCAACGTTGAAGTTTACTTGTGTGGTTGCATTCATATCGACGAATGCACTCATACTCATCTGTTCGTCAGCATAGTTTGTTAGTTCGTTAAAGTAATAGCCGTGGGCAACGAGCTCAGTATACGGAGTGCTAAATCGCTCTTTCACGCTGTAGTTACCTTCATAATCTTCGATTTGAGTCGTGTAGCTGCGACCAGTTGGCTGGAGGTTTTGATTAAGCTCTTTGATAGTAACAACAGAGCCCGGCTGTAGAGGACCTTTCTGTACAGCACCACCAAATTGATACTGCTGACTAGAACCACTGTTATGTCCACCTGATGAGCCTCCACACCCTGTTAAGGCTAAAGGTACAGTAAGTGCAGTGACAAGTAAGGTTTTAGATAGGTTCATTCTATTTCTCCATAATGAGTGTAAGAGGGTGATATCGTGTTGAATTCAACGTGAGTGTCAGTCACATCAAATAGTTGCTGAACGTCCAAAGACAGTAGCGTTGCGTCGGTTTGGAGATCGAAGCGAAAGCTCGACATCGTGGCTTCATGGATGTTGCTTAGGGCGAGAGTGTTTAGTTTGCTATGCGTGTGTGTACGCCAAACGAGATAAGCGTTTCCGTGATGAAGTACAAGACCGACTGGTTGAACGTTAGTTAGATGTAGATGGTGGTCACCGTCGTTTATCTTTAATGAGATAAGACGTTGCTGAAGCGTCGCTAAACAAACAATTTGGAATACACCAACGTTAATGTATAGCGGCTCACCGCTCATCGCAGAGTCAGTAACATGCACTTTGGATGACCAATGACTTTGAATGTCTTTTATGTTTTCAGGTGCAATACCTGAGAGAAAGTTATCCAGTAAAGAAGTAAGGCTGTTAGGCAGTTGATGCTTGGTTGACTCGATTAGCCAGTAAAGCAACACCGCTTCATGAGCCGTGGTACTCAATGCAAGCGTTTCGGCTTTTTGGTAACCAAAAGGTTTATCGCGATCATCTATCATGACATCTGGAAACATGGCACAAATAGCGGACAGATTGCGTTGGATAGTGCGTAAGGAGCGCTCTAAACCAAGCGGTGAAAGCTGAGCTTGGATTTGTTTCGCGGTGATTTTCTTATTGTATGGAATAAGGTTGTAAATCGCCAAGATAAGCTCAAGGTGGTACTGAGTTTGGTTAGGTTGCGTCATGGTAAGCTCAACGAGGTTCGTTCTGTTGGGCATGACGATATCAAAAAGGTGCGACAAAGCTTGTCGTATCAATATCTTAGGTGAAATTGCTGCGACGAGAACTATCGCACTTGCGTCATGATGTGTCGTAATGAAGGGGAAGAAGGTCACTTTCCAACGATAGATAAATGGATCTCATCAAAAACTACTTTTGAAAGGTGACGAGCGAACGTTTTCATCCATATCTGCAAAAGATCTAGAACCTCTGGATGATTGAGATTAGCTGAGCCAGTATCCGGTTGGTAACACCAACCATTTGCTAAATGGAAATAAAGCTCAGGCTCTACTGAGTGCGCGCCTTCAAATGGGTAAGAAAAGCTAGCAAAGAAGACAACCTGCCAAGGCTCTGAACTTGAAGCGCGTTTGAACTGCACTTCAACAGGATGTATCCCTTGACCATTCCGATAGTAGTTCAGTTGACGACAATTCAAGACCAGTCGCTTTGCCTCATCGGATAAGTTGTAACGCGTGAACAACGCTTCTAGTTGCTGATGAAGTTGAGGTACTAACGACACGTCCCCATAAGTTGAATTGATCATAACCATCCCTTCTCTGCAAAAGAGACACTGTTTTCTCCAACCACAATGTGATCCAGAACTTTGACATCCACCAGCGCTAAAGTATCGACAAGCTTACGTGTAATGCGTTTGTCTGCTTGAGATGGTGATGGGTCACCGGATGGATGGTTGTGCGCCAGAATGACGGCGGCTGCGTTGACCTCCAAGACGGTTTTGACAACCTCACGTGGGTAAATACTGGCTGAGTCAATGGTTCCTTTAAAGAGCGGCTTGAACTCAATGAGGCGGTGCTGACTATCGAGCAGTAGTAGCGCGAATACTTCATGCTCTGAGCTGGCTAATTTAAATCGAACGTACTCCTTTGTTGCATTCGGATCACAAAGGGCATCACCGCGAACATAACGGTTAGCGAGGATTTCGGCGGCATGCTCTAGGATTTCATTTTCTTGGTATTTCTGTTGTTTTTGGTAGTGAAGGTTATCGGTCGACATAGGTCCTCCAAGAGTGAAACGATAGGAACTTCACTAAGAGGACATATATCTGAAAGTAATTGATTTGATGGGAGAGAAAGAGCTCTGAACGTTTTTTCTAACACACCGCGTTATCCCATGGGTAAAAGAAATAGGAGTCAATCCCATGAGATTTTTAAAGCTGAAAGAAGTAATGGAAAAGACCGCACTGAGCCGTTCGGCCATCTACAGAAAAATGAGCGAAGATGCTTTCCCTAAATCAGTCAATTTAGGTGATCGCGCGGTAGCGTGGGTAGAAAGTGAAGTTGATGACTGGATGGAGAGTATTCTATCGACACGTTGAGGTGAGGAGCGTAGCTGCTTTGATTTGAGTTATTTATGAATATATATCATCTAGATGTGCAGGCTTCTCTTACAAAAAAGAGAAGTTCAATATCATGTTATTTCATAGAAGGGGTTGCCGATGGCAACCCCTTTTTAATGCTCAATGATAAAGGAGTTTTTATGTCTTGGTATCAAACAGTTGGTAAAGCGGTCGCTGGTACAGCAAGCGTTGCAGGTGTGATCACCGCAGCCCCAGTATTTGGTGCAATTGGAACCATCACCGCTGGCGGTATTGTTGTGTCTGCTTTTGTTGGCACATCTGCAGCGTTAATCGATAAAGCGGTGCAATCGACACGTACACCACATCCCATGGTGACATCGAACGAATACTCTGACGACCAATAGGAGGACTCATTATGTCCAAACAATCTTCAATCCGAACTCAAATAGGTTTCCTTACTCATCGTATTTCAGGCAAAGCGTTTCCAGTATCGGAGCGGTTAGCGATATGCCTTGTCAGGGCACTCGCATCTCATATCTCGCTTAAGGGAGAAGTTGCAGAGTCATTACTCTCTGGTCATCGCGTGGTATTTAATTTTCGTGACAAAAGCTACAGTGCTGAAGGAGGCGGTTTTCGCCCTGTTGAAATTTGTTTGCTTCGAAACGCTGATGGCGATTGGCAATACCAATACGTGACCGAGTTTGCTTATATTGGCAATTATTATCCGGAGTTAGAAAAAGCACTGGATTTTGATTTCCACAGCTGCGGAGCGTATTCGTGCGGTATTCCTATGCGAAACCAACAAGAGGCAAATGAACTTTACCAATTGTGGGAGCATAACTTTTTGGCGTATTTGGAAATGGACGCTTACGACGATATCAGCATAACGTCAGCTTAAGTGCTGGCTCTTTTCTATCGATTTAACCGTGACACAACGTCACGGTTTTTTTATGCCCGGACATCAAGGGATCTTTATTTTGAACACATCTATAGAAGCGTCGAGAACGCAAAAGAAAATCAAACCGATATCGGTCAAGGTGCATTGGTCAGAATCACGTGAGTTTGATGAAGACACCCACTATGACTTTATGGACTTTGAGCGCAAAGCCTTAGAGGTCGCCAAGACCAATCCACGAGGTGGTTACGATAAAACAAAAGTCACGGTGCTTTTTGATAATGAAGACCGTTACGAATGCCGCTTAGATTTAGGCTGTGGTGGTAATGATGCTGGATTTGCGTCGCACTGCCTTAATATGCTGGCTTACTATCTACGCCACCAACACGACGTAGATAAACCGTGGTTGCACGATCAGCACCACCTATCACTCATTGACGCTATCCAAAGCTATGAGTTCGATACGGCGTTTGTAGAAAATGCCAAAAAAGAAATTGAACAGGCAGAAATGAATGCTAAAGCCGAAGATGAAGGCAAAGCGCAAGCAGAGCAACGAGAATGGGAGCGACAAAACAGGGAGCATCAAGAGAAGGAGAACGCATTCCAAGCATCACTGACCATTCCATCGTGGGCAAAGGCGGTCATTGTTGCTACCTACACGGATTACGATGCAGAAAATAGTGACCCGCACTCGGGCTACCACGCAACCAAGACGGTTAGAACCTTGATACTGGCGTGGTCCAGACATGCCCGTAATTTGTTTCCCGAACTTCGTAAGGCGTGTTTGAATCATCCGTCCACGGCTTTTCTTAATCATCCAGAGCAAAGTAATGAACACCGTGAAACGCACTGGTCGGGCGATGGCTACTACCTAACGGACATTAAGTACCTTCGCTATGGTTGGTCAGTTCGAAAGCATGTATTTTATAACGAAGCGCAAAAAGCGAAGTATGTGCCATTGGGTGAGTTAGTTATACCTGATTAGTCAGCGATTGAGGTGAAGCGCTTTATGCTTCACCTCAAGTCGTATTATTTTTTGTCGAAATATAGCTATCATATCCACGTTTTACCCCGTCTATTGCTTGAATTGATTGCCCTTGAAATTCGAAAAGCCTCTCCCCATATGGTGGGTATCACTTACAGACTAAAAAACATCCATGCAAATCAAACGAGATTTTGATTATTACTACAACCTACATCATGTGGTGACCCACTCTTTGCTTCACCTGCTTTGTAAAGTCTCTGCGACTGAGCGCCATGTTCCAGTGACGACTCGAAATGATATTCTCATTAAGTTCTTAAAGCCTAAGCTAACGGATAAATCGCTTGCCAATGTCAAGAAGGACATCAAACTGATGCTTAGTGTGGCGAGAAGAAAAGGAGGTAACTTAGAAATGAAATTGCATGAACTTAACTCTCAAGCGAATAAAACGAAGCTTGTTGGGGCAGAAAAACTCTACAACTTGCTGGTTTATCTCTACGATGCTGAAGGGATTGAATCTCGTTTATTCGATGAGGGGATGGAAGCGGAGGCGGGCATCCTATATATGCTTGATGAGCAAATAGAATACGGCTTTGATGACAGTCATAAACAAGTTACACCTCTCTCTATGCTTATCCAGCTAGAAAGGGCTCCAGAGCTCATTGATGTGATTAATCAACATGGTTTTTTTGTCGCAGAGATGAAAGAGTGGAATTTAGATACACACCAAGCGCATATCTTGGTACATCCAGTTAAGTAAATCGCAGAAATGCCTTTTGATGAAAAGCATAGAGCTCAGCAGTTTTTAATAAAAGCGCAAGCTAAATACGGTGACCTGTACGATTACTCTCAGGTTGAGTATGTAAACAAAACCACTCACGTCAAGATTGGTTGTTCAAAGCATGGTGTATTCTACTCTTCGCCGAAAAATTTTCTCGCTACAGTGAAGAAAATAGGGTGCCCCTATTGTAGCCGTGAAAAACGGTTTCAATATGAAATGAAGGACAATACACCAGCAAAAGAAACAAAAGGGTGTGAAACGGATCATTTTAATGTGCGTGGAGGTACAAAGAAGTATCCACATTTATTACTCAAAGTGTTTGATTGATAAAAGCTATTTATAACAAGCTTTGCGATTGACTTCACATGCCCAACTTTAAATGTACTCTCTGATGGTGGCAAGATATTGACTTGGTATGCTATATCATCGGTTAGGTCAGTAATGCCCAAGTATAATGAATCACAGATAAAGCTCCGTATTGAACGAGTCCTACAACGATATCCAACTTCAACATCACAAGACGTACGACAGCGTTTAATGCTTACAGTAAAACCGAGCTATCTATACTCTTATTTTGTCCCATTTTACGAGAGCGGGCGAATTGATGACCGTGCAGATATTCAACGAGCAATAAGAGCTATGATGAAAGAACATTTAGGGTTTAGTGTGATAGCGCAAAAGTTGGCTAGTGGACGTTATAATTTTTTGCAAGTGGAGCAAGCTTTGAGGCTTCTTCAAGCGGAATTTGACCATGTGGTGCAAACTAAGCGTTGTAAAGTAGCTCGCTTCGGTTCAGAGCGACCAATAGATGAACATCATCAATCTCAAGTGGTTATGTATTTACAAAAGAAAGGGCACCGATTAACGGATATCTGGAGTGTGCTGAGAGATGAGCGTTTTGAATTTTGAACTGGAGCGTACAGCGGGAATCGAACCCGCATCATCAGCTTGGAAGGCTGAGGTAATAGCCATTATACGATGTACGCGATGCTGATGTATCTTCCTTGAAGAATAATGTGGTGTCTAGTGCTTTTTACATTCGATGCCTTTTTGTCGCTTCAGATGTCTCGCTACAAAGATTTAATGTGAATAACTTCTCATAATGAGAGCAAGCGAAAATTAAGTCACCGTTCTTATCACTAATAAATCCTTCCTTTATTGAGTGCCGACAATCAATATAAGTCTGTGTTTAGATTAATAGCCTCTTTGAAGGGGCGTTTATCCTGTCAGTTCGTCACGATGCCCTTGCTGCATTACCTTGATACAGTTCGACTATTTAACGTGTGGCGGTGAACCTTTTCCGCTTACTTCCTCGTTGTCATAAGAGCCGAATGGTATGGTTAATGATGTAAATTTCACCTTTGATGTTTCCGGGTTCTCTGGTGTATTTAAAGTCGAAAGCTTTCGAATAACAGAGACAGTCTCTTCCCCCTTTGAAATGAACCTGACGGTGTTGTCCGATGATGATGCCATTACATTTGATATGTTAAGCCGAAAAATGGGCGTCCTAAGCTTGTTTGGTCAAGGTATGGGGACTGCTCGTCAGTTTAATGGCAGTATCTCTGAGCTTCGCTATTTAGGTTCTGGTCGCCGCTTCTCGCGCTATCATATTACCTTGGTTCCACACCTTTGGTTTCTCACTCAGCGCCAAGACTGTCGAATCTTCCAGATGCAAGCGGCTCCCGACATCATTCGTCAGGTCTTTGATGATGCAGGTATGAGCGATTACCGCTTTGAACTATCAGCGCAATACGAAGCGAAAGAGTACGTTCTTCAATACCGTGAGAACGACCAGCATTTTGTACAGCGACTAATGGCAGAGCACGGCCTTTGGTATTATTTCGAGCATAACGAGGCTGGACATACCATGGTCATCGTCGATAGCAACGATGCGATACCTGAGCTCATCAGTTCACCTACTAATGCTTCTTACCTAGGACCTGTGATTTATCATGCCCAAGGTGGTGGCACGCCAGATCGAGAACACATCTTCGACCTCGAACAAACGCATCGTACTCGCACTGGCATCGTCAGCTATGGCGATTACAACTATCTCACGCCGAAAATCCCACAAGGAAAAAGCGCCGATGAAGGCCCGAACTTTGATTTGCAGCGCTACGACTATCTTGGCCGTTATACATCACCGGATTTAGGGCAGCAGCGTGTAACGGAGTGGATGTCCGAATACACGGTGGACAGCCATCAGATTGAAGCTGCGAGCGATATCATGCGTCTCACCGCAGGCTACAGCTTCGATATCAGCCAGCACCCTCGTTCCAACATCAACCGTGATTACCTCATGTTAACGGTGATGCACACGGGTTTTAACCCCCGTGTACACGAAGAAGAATCGAGCGATGAGCCTACGACTTATCACAATCAGTTTGTCTGCTTACCAAGGGACGTAACATTCCGTGCACCTAAAATGGCGTCACCTGTCGTTGATGGTCCTCAAACTGCGGTTGTGGTTGGTCCTGCGGGTGAAGAAATCTACACCGATGAATATGGTCGCATCAAAGTTCAGTTCCATTGGGACCGCTACGCACAAAGCGATGAACATAGTTCATGTTGGTTACGTGTTAGTCAATCAATGGCAGCACCCAACTGGGGAGCAGTCTATCTACCTCGTATTGGGCATGAAGTGATTGTGACCTTCCTAGAGGGTGACCCAGACCGTCCACTAGTGACGGGCGCGGTGTACAACGGTTTACACACGCCGCCATACCCATTACCAGAAAACAAAACGCGCACCGTGTTCAGAACCCAAAGCCATAAGGCTGAAGGTTACAACGAAATGTACTTTGAGGATGAGAGTGACCAAGAAGAGGTTCACTTCCGTGCTCAAAAAGACATGAAGACCAAAGTGCTCAATAACCGTTACCGAGATATCGGTAATGATGAAGAGTTAAACGTCGGCAACAACCAAGAAAACAACATCTTAGGCGACCGTAAAGAAGTCATTGATGGGCATAAAACCTCCATTACCAAGCAAACCTTTATGGAGCAAGTTGAGGAAGATGTTCACGTTACTTACAACGCGAATGAATCCGAGAAAGTCGCCAACAACCGAGATTTATACATCGATGAAAATCGTCAGACCTTGATTGGTAAAGACGATTCATTGGACGTAGGTCAAGACCAAAATACGGTTATTAAAGCATCGCGCTCCATCGATGTGGGCGCAGACGACACACACAATGTCGGTAATCACCTCAGTGTTGAAGTCAACGGCAATACCTCTATCCGCTCTGATGGTGAAACAGCGGTGGTCTCTGCGGATGAAATCAAGGTGCAAGTCGGAGCATCCAGCTTAGTGCTAAAGAGCAGCGGTAATATTCATTTAAACGGCACTTCAATCACGATTGATGGTGCAAGTAACGTTACCGCTACGGGAGGCAAGGTAGACATCAATCCGGGCGGCGCGGCAAACGGCAACAGCAGCGTTTCCACAAGAAGGCCAAAGAAACCATCGTTGGCGATGAAAGCGATGCCTGTGATGTCACCAGCGGCGTATGCAGGATTAGTTGAAGATGGCACGTTACTGCAAGAGATTTGTGATTGTGGGAGTGGAAGAACATGCCAACTGCACAGCTAAACCCTGAATGGGACATTCAACTTAACGAGCCGCTATTTCCATCCGCTGATGAAAAGCTTTATGTGCTGCTTGAACCTACGCTGTGGTCGGACTGGGAGGAAATCCTATCGGAAGGCGAAAGTGTTCCACTTTTTGCTCACACTCGATTCGCAGCCTTGGGTAATGGGCCGGTATTGGCGGAGGTTGTCAGTAAACAAACACTCGAAAGCGTTAAAAGCCACCTAGAAATGACGCCTTCAGGCTCTCTTCTCTTTACCCCTAGCTCTGTGGATATGGCTAGTGTGGCCGAGTCCTTACGCCGACGCCTTGTTGTGCAGCATGGTAAGACACAAGCGATGATGCGTTTTTATGAACCTCGCAAACTGGTCTCTCTCATCGGGTCAATGACAACCCATCAAAGGCAGCAGTTCTTTCCATCGTTGACTCGTATTCAATGGTTTGACCGCGATTGGCTGGACGCCTCATGGCACATGCTAGAGCAGAGCACGCCATCCATTTGGGATTTAACGTCGTCGCAAACTCAACTCATGAACTTAATCTCAGCCCATTGGCAAGGAGTAAACGCCTAATGAGCCAAACTTACACCATCAAATCCGGTGACACACTGCTACAAATTGCGATTGAGCAAGAGGTGGACTTCACCACATTGCTTGAACTGAATCCTCAATATCAAGCAAACCCTGATTTTATTCGTATCGGTGAGGCGCTTACCTTGCCGGATGAATCGGCGATTGAACCTGTTGAGCCTACCTACCCGGTAGAGCCTGTATCAGCGATGCGTCCGTGCTCTAACGACGGCACATTGTTTGCGCCTCCGCTGTGTAAGAAGGGAGAGAGTGTTTATGATGTGGTCTTTATTACAGGCGATGGTCCGCTGGAATATTATTTATTAGACGAGAAAGCCAGCAACCAGCTAGAGCATGAAGCAAAGGAAACCGACCGTTTAGTCGAAAGCTATAAGACGTTATTAAGCTCTGCCCCTAGCGATAAAGAGGCGACCCGAGAAGCACTTGAGCAACATACCTTGAAGAGAACTGCGTGGTTTGAAGATGCCATGCACGCGGGTATTTTCGGTGATAACAGCCGCCCGTTAAGCCCTGCTTCACAACGTGCCGCCGCCATGAGAGCGGCGCAGCCCAAGCCAAACCCGAACCTCGATTTAACTCAAGACAGACTCACTTCACTGCAACAGCGAAAAGCTTTTGTAGAGCAATACCGCTACCGTTGGCTTGAAGAAACCTCGATGGAAACACTGAGAAAAGAAACCCTTCGTCAGTTAGACCGTAAAATTGATGCATTCAAAAAGCTAGAAACGAAAGCAAAACCCAAAGAAGAAAGCCCAACCAAACTTGGCATTGAGGCGAACAATTTCACCAATGATAAAACTCAGCTTGTGACACAAAAGGCCAAGCGTCATGTCGTTGAAGCCTACTCCATCAACCAAGGTCGTTACGTGTACCTTCGTCACGCCTTTTTTGAACGAGAAAAGCCACGTTGGAGCCAGTCTTACCATCACAGTAATGCCCACGCGGCGCTCAAGCGAGGGGACTTAAATCGTCTGAGTCAGGAGATTGCGAAAGACATCAAAGAGAGCACCAAAGAGTTTAAGGTCGAAGCGAAGTTTGCCGAATGGAAAGCAGACGGCGGTAAATTCCACGAATGGAAGTCCACTCAGAAATACTTAACGGAAAGTGGTGAAACACGATTTGCGATTAGCCCAGAAGCGCAGTTGCTTCGCTGGGGTGCTCAGGCCAGTGTTGCGACCGTGTTTGAACCCACGAACGGGCGAGTCGACATCGGTATTGGCGCAGAGGCCAGTGTATCGCTCGCAGAAGCCAAAGTCGAAGCCAATCTTTACCTTCCGTACGAGAAAGGTTGGCACATCCGACTCACTTACCTCGATGCAAATAAAAAAACAGCGACTCATTCATTTGGTCGCTTCCGTTTTGTCGGCAAAGTGGCAATTGGCTGCTTTACTGGTGCAATGGCGGAAGGCAGAGCAAGCGTTGCTGCGGGTGGGCGTCAACAAAGCAGAGATGTCAATGAATATGGAGAGAGCGTTGGCGTAATGTATTCACCGAAAGTGAACCTTGCCCAAGGGGCTAAAGGTGACGTCGGTTTTAAGGTGCAAGGGTTTGCGGGAATGCAGGCTAATGGTCAGTTAGTGGGTGGCGTTGAGTGGCTACCACCTAAAAATGCCTCTTCTTCAACAGATGAAGAAGGTACTCAAAAGGAAAGCAAAGAAGCAGAGTTTCAAGTATTAGCTGAAGTCAAACCAGAAGGTAATATTGCGTTTGGCGCTGGCGTCAACGCTGAGTTTCAACTGGCTCTAGAGGACGGTAAATTTTATGTCAAATGCTCAGGTCAGATTGTTTGTGGTTTTGGTGCTGGCGGCGGTTTTGGCGCGATGCTCGACACGACCCAACTCTGGGAACTGACCAAAATTATTTTACAAGGGTTGCAATACGTTGATTATCGGTTTTTGAATAATATTGACCGCAGAGCATATGAATACTTGGTTAACTCAACACTGGTTGCATTTGCTAGAGACTTGATTGCCGATCCGGCTCAAGTGTTTGAGAGGGTTCTATTAGAGGGTGAAGCAGAAGTAAATAACTTAAGGGCTTCATTCAATAATTATAAAGATCGCCAAGAAAAAGCTATTGCTCTAGCCACTCGTATTCTTGACGAATCGACATTGTCAGGTGTGCCATTCGAGCAACTGTTACCCGAGACTATTGGGATTATGCTCGATGTATTGGTTGAAGAGTTTTTGTTTAGTTTTAATGAGCAACAAGAGAGTGCAATACATAAATTGCTTTGCAAAAGCACTTACAGTTGGCATAAGTTTGAAGAGATTTTGCAACGCATGAACCCAGATGGGCGTGCTATTGCTGGTGAGAAAGCGATGTTTGATAACCTTGCGCGCATTAATGCAATTTTGGACAACACCCAGCAGCATGACTTTAACTTGTGGGTGACGCAGTTAGCAGAGAAAAATAAACTGGATGCTACCAGCAAGCCTTACACACCGTTAAGTGGTGAGGCACTTGCACGCAAGAAAGCCCAAATTACCGCACCTAGCGATGAATATCTGCCGTATCGATAAACCTAGCGAGAGGAAGTAGGTCGTTGTGACCTATTTCCTCTTTTTCGCACCATTACTTAGCTGGTGTGGTTTGCTGAAGCGCGCAACGAAAGCTTACAGATACATAGTATTTTTTTTCGACTGGGGCATGGGGAATACGTGAAAAGACCATAGTGGTTCCCGCCGCATCACGGCGCACTTTTTCTATACCCGACTCGGGACCTTGCGGGTTATGTTCTGGTGAGACAAGATAATAATCTTTGGCATACCAATCATTAACCCACTCACTGACTTGGTTCGACATACCAGCCACTCCTAATGGGTTAGGCGGGTACGCGTCCACATCTTTGATACTTACAGCTGCATTCACCTCTTCATCCGTGTATTTAATATAACGATTAGATACAGGGTCAAAGTAATGGTCACCTTGGAGCTGTGCATAACCATTGTTGGTTGCAAAATATACCTTTTCCCCACGACTTCTGGCGGCATATTCCCATTGTGCTTCCGTTGGTAGATCGAATGGTAATGCACTGACATCACCTAACCATTGGCAGTAGTCTTTAGCTTCTTGCCATGTTTTAGTTGGTGCTGCGTTGTTCTTAAGATCAGTCGTCAGAGTGTTGTACCATTCGCTATCACGAAGCACCTCATAATTGAGAGTCTTGGGGCCAAAACTACTTGCAACAGGTAATTTTTTAAGCTGACGCATCCACTCCATATCAATAAAACGCGTTTCAAATTTTGCAATCGAGTATGAGTCCAATGTTACCTTGTGCAGGTTATAAGCACCGGTTTCTCCGGTACTCGGGGAGCTAAAACACTGCACATCTGGTGACCAATCCATTCGACTTGGTGTGCCGCTTGGAATTTCGCATGGCGCACCAAAGTCCCCCATCTCGAAGCTACCACCTTCAACAAACACAAGTTCTTCAATCGCTCGTACTACGGTTTTTGCTGCTCTCAATTTTTGCTCTTGAGTTGCCTCTGGATAAAGCTTATTGATGTTCGACACAATCGTATCGATTTGCTTTTGAGATACGGTCTTGCTAGACACTGGGATTGCTGAACTCTCGCCATTGCACGCAACCAATAAGGGAAGCACACAAGCCATACCTAACCATCTGTTTTTCATTTGGTATTCCTTTTACTTTATGGGCATATTTTACGCAAAAATAAAAGGCGAAAACAGTTTCAAAGACACTGTATGACTAGTTATAACGACTTCGTTCCTGTTTTAGGGGGGGACATTGTCTTAGAAGCTACTTTGTGGTCAAGCACTGAATACTCCAAAGACAAGGAGTATTCAGTGCCATCAAATAGCAACCTTAAACTGAACCAGATTATGATGGCTAGGGGAATAAGTCATAGCTTGCCCTCTAAGTAACATAGGTAAAGAGATTCACAGCGATGACATATATTTGAAGTACAAGATTGGATGATAGCTAGGAGGGAGGGGCGCGATGAGTGAATAAGTGCTTTATCGTGTGTTTATTGATAAGTTTAGAGTGAATAGCCATCGTTAAATACTTTTGCTATGTGCTAGCTGCGCGAGAGTTTACAAACGAATATTAGAGTATGACTTTAATTTCGTCATAGCTCCCCTCTCGGACATGCTTAATAAAGCTTTTCTCCCATATTCGATATAAGTCCTCCACTTTGGATGATTGGATACGCTGCCAACCCGCTTCAATAGTGAAATAGAGTTGGTGACTAAAGTCGAAATCAATATGACGTTTTATCTCTGGATACAGATTCCCTACATAAGCGAAATCAGTGATGTAAATGATCGTTACATTTACCTTATTGGTTATGTTTAGACCAACTTCAACTGGATGGGAACCGCCGTTTTCTACGCTATAGCTTTTATCACGAAAGCTGAGAGTCAAGCGCTTGCTGGTGGCTTCCCAACCATCTGAAGCAAGTAACGTTTGACAGTGTTCGCTTAATAGTTGTTGAAACTGCTTGGATACTGGTAATGAAACGGAAGTGAAGTTTAGTGTTGTCATGTGAGCTTCCTAAGAAAGAAATTCATCGTCAAAGTTATTGAAGGAGGGGATATTCTGTTTTGGATTGGTAACATCGGGAGTTAACAGGCGAGGAATTAGAATGTTTACTTTGGAGAGTGTCTTGTGCATAAAAACTCCTAAAAATTAATTGGTTAAGGTATGCACGAAGGTAATATATATCTAAGTTTATTTTGTTTAGATGGGCTAGTCATAAGCGTTGTTTGTGCTAGAGATTGGTGAAGCTACAAGTGTGGCTTTCTCATTGAGAAACCTTGGGAATCATTAAATTCATTGATGATCAAATAAACGATAGAAAAGGAAGAGCAGAGTGTGGCGTGCTTTATGGATTTTACGGTTAGTTTGTTCGTTAACCAGAGAGTGCTATTAGTCATTCCATTCGATTCATAGTTCGATGTGGTTAGGGTACAATGCCCATCAGTCGAGACCAGTCATTATGACGTATTTATTGATTTACGTATTTGGTAGCAAAAAATGATAACGAAAGAAGCTCAAATTGAACAAGCGCTCATAGATAAGTTGGGCGATCTAAAGTATTCGTACCGGAAAGATATCCGAACAGAGCGAGCTCTCAAGCAGAACTTTCGTGAAAAGTTTGAGGCGTTAAACTTCGTCAGTCTTACTGACAATGAATTTGAGCGCTTGTACCAAGACATCATTACAGCTGATGTTTTTGAAGCTGCTCAAACGCTGCGTGAACGTGGTTACTTTCAGCGTGAAGATGGCACACCATTACATTACACCTTAGTGAACATTAAAGATTGGTGTAAAAATGAGTTTGAAGTCATTAACCAATTGCGCATGAATACGGATGAAAGCAATCACCGTTACGATGTGATTTTATTGATTAATGGCGTTCCTACGGTTCAGATTGAGCTTAAGGCTTACGACATTGTGACGCGTCGAGCTATGGAGCAAATTGTTGATTACAAAAGCGATATTGGTAATGGCTACACCAATACGCTGATGTGCTTCATTCAAATGTTTATTGTCAGTAATGAGCACCATACTTATTACTTTGCTAACAACCGTAATGAGCATTTTAGCTTCAATGCTGATGAGCGTTTTTTACCTGTTTATCAACTAGCTAATGAAAATAACCGTAAAATTTCGCACTTACATGACTTTGCCGATGCCTTCTTAGCGAAGTGTACTCTCGGCCAAATGATTAGCCGTTATATGGTACTAGTTCAATCGGAACAAAAGCTATTGGTGATGCGTCCGTATCAAATTTATGCGGTGGAAGCTATTGTTGACTGTATCCATGAAGGGCGAGGAAATGGCTATATTTGGCATACAACAGGATCAGGCAAGACCCTAACGTCTTTTAAAGCATCAACGCTGCTTAAAGATAATCCTGACATTGAAAAATGCTTGTTCGTCGTAGATAGAAAAGACTTGGATCGCCAAACCCGAGAAGAATTTAATAAGTTTCAAGACGGCTGTGTGGAAGAGAACACCAATACAGAAACGTTAGTTCGTCGTATGTTGTCAGAAGACTATGCTGATAAAGTCATCGTTACAACGATCCAGAAACTCGGCTTAGCGCTAGATGAAAATAGCAAACGCAACCAGAGTAAACTGAAAGAGGGTAAGAAAACCTTCAAAGAGCGATTAGAGCCATTACGAGATAAGCGTATTGTTTTTATCTTTGATGAATGTCACCGTTCTCAGTTTGGTGAAAACCATAAAGCGATTAAAGAGTTTTTCCCTGAAGCACAATTGTTTGGCTTTACTGGTACTCCTATATTCGAAAAAAACTCAACGTATACTCAAATCGATGGCAATGTGGGTTCCTTTAAAACCACAGAGAGTATCTTTGAACAAGAGCTACACCACTATACGATTACCCATGCAATTGAAGACAAGAACGTTCTAAGCTTCCATATTGATTTTTTTGGCAAACATTCTGCGAGCAAACAATTAGCAGATGCTAGCAATGATGAAGCTGAAACCACGGTGACAAGAGTTACACCTCCACCACGGGCTGTCGTTCAAGAGATATTAGAGAAGCATGATGCTGTGACGAATCACCGCCGATTCAATGCCATTTTAGCAACAGCTTCTATCAATCATGCGATTGAATACTTCGAAGAGTTTAAGAGCCAGCAAGAGCTTAAAGCGTCAGAATCTGAAGACTATATTCCTTTAAATATTGCCTGTGTATTTTCGCCACCAGCGCAGCTTAGTGATAAGGATAAAGAAGATTCTTCAGATTTAAATACACTCGCTCGAAATGTGAAAGATATCCAGCAATTGCAGGAAGATCTCCCACAAGAAAAAGCCGATAACGAAGTTGAGCCTGAGCGTAAAAAGCAAGCACTAATCGATATTATTAATAGCTACAACCACCAGTATTCAACGAATCATACTATTAATGAGTTTGACCTTTATTACCAAGACGTTCAGCAGCGGATTAAAGATCAGCAATACGACAATGCTGATTATCCACATAAAAACAAGATAGATATTGTTATCGTCGTTGATATGCTATTGACAGGTTTTGACTCCAAATACCTGAACACTTTATACGTGGATAAGAACCTAAAACACCATGGTCTTATACAAGCATTTTCACGTACTAACCGTGTATTGAATGATAGTAAGCCTTGGGGGAATATTTTAGATTTCCGAGGTCAAGAAAAGGAAGTCAATGAAGCAATTAAACTCTTCTCTGGTAAAAAAGAAGAAGGTGCTGAACAGATTTGGCTGGTAGATCCTGCGCCTGTTGTTGTTGAAAAATATAAAGACGCAGTTGATAAGCTAGAAGCTTTCATGCAAAAGCAAGGCTTAGCATGCGAGCCTTCAGAGGTGACGAACCTTAAAGGTGACGCGCAAAGAGCTTCTTTTATTAATCACTTCAAAGAAGTACAAAAATTTAAGAACCAACTAGAGCAATACACAGAACTGGATGACGAACAGAAAGCTCAGGTTGCAGCGACATTACCGATTGATACCTTACGTGGCTTTAAAGGAGCGTATTTAGAAACAGCCAAAGACTTGAAACGCAAGCTAGACACGAATAAAGGGGCAGGAGAGTTGCCTGAAGAGGTCGAACAGCTAGAGTTTGAGTTTGTGTTGTTTGCATCTGCTTTAATCGATTATGACTACATCATGGGATTAATTGCTAAATCGACTCAGGGAGCAAGTAAGCAAAGCATGACTCGTCAGCAACTCATTGATTTAATTTGTTCGCAATCGAATTTGATGTCTGAACGTGATGAGTTAATTGCTTATATACATAGTTTACCTTCTGGTGAAGCATTGAATGTGTCACAAATTCACGCTGGCTACCAAGCATTTAAAATGAAAAAGGCTACCAGCGAATTAAATGATATGGCTATAAAGCACGGTTTAACGATAGAGAGTTTGCAGGCATTTGTTGATGGAATTATGGGGCGAATGATTTTCGATGGCGAGAAGCTGGGGGATCTGTTGGAGCCACTAGATCTTAGCTGGAAAGAGCGTACGAAGAAAGAGTTAGCATTGATGGAAGATTTGGTTCCTTATCTACATAAACTAGCCCAAGGGCGTGAAATTTCGGGGTTAGCTGCATATGAGTAAGGTTGAAAGTAAAACTTTTGTTCCAGAGCTGAGGTTTCCCGAATTTCTGAATGGGGGCAGCTGGGAAAATAAATTACTGGGTGAATGCCTTTTAGGTAAGCCTGAATATGGTATTAACGCTCCAGCTGTTCCTTATTCTCATGAATTACCAACTTATCTAAGGATAACTGACATCCTAGAAAATGGGCAAATTTCACAAGATAACAAGGTTAGTGTTGAACGAGATGTGATTGCGAAGAACTACCTTGATGTTGGCGATATAGTATTAGCTAGAACAGGAGCTAGTGTAGGTAAATCTTACAAGTATAGAGAAAAAGATGGAAAGCTCGTATTTGCTGGTTTCTTAATTCGAATTAAACCTGATGAAAGAAAATTAAATTCAGAGTTATTGTTTCAATATCTATTTACAGATCAATATTGGAAGTGGGTTAGTGTAAATTCTGCACGTAGTGGGCAACCTGGTATTAATGGGAATGAATATTCTTTGTTGTCTATACCTGTACCAACACAAATAGAGGAACAACAAAAAGTAGCTGATTGTCTTTCTTCATTGGATGATCATAATGCTATATCGGTGGCTAGCCATCTTGCTCAATTGTTAAAAGCAGCTAACGGTTCAATTAAAACTGTAATTTCATCTCATCATGCGCTATTTTTTAATGTGATGTGGAATGAATTGAATGAAAAAGGGAAATTACAACCATACTTTCTAAAACACGACAAAGATAATAAACAATATTCTTTAAAATATACTAGAGACACGCCATTTTTCCATCATGTAGCATTGTTAGAACAACTTCACCAAGCTTCTGAATCTGGAAGTTTGTTTACCTATCATTTTACAATATTACGAAGTATATTGGAAAAGACGGCTACATTTCATGGGTTTAATAATTTTTCTGCTTGTATTAAAAAACAAGCTAACGACCCTGAAGGAATATTGCATGCTAGATTGGTTAATATTTTAAGTCATGGGAATTACTCTCTATTTGAGCCAGTGGAAATGACAGAAGAAAATAAAGGCCATTTCAGGAATATTTTAAGCGATTTTATGGAAAATTATCGGTTTAACCCAGATCTG
The DNA here is from genome assembly GCF_051122595.1 of Vibrio sp. K4. NCBI lineage: Bacteria > Pseudomonadati > Pseudomonadota > Gammaproteobacteria > Vibrionales > Vibrionaceae > Vibrio > Vibrio sp. K4. Next base: position 2,657,753 of record NZ_CP178577.1, on the reverse strand, counting down.
TTTCCTGATTTAGTAGAGCAAAAAACAGTAACAGAGCAATAAGTAGAGATATATTGAGATGACTCAAGAGCAATTAAACAAATTAGGTAAAACTCTGTGGGATATCGCGGACACTTTGCGTGGTGCAATGAATGCCGATGATTTCCGTGACTACATGCTGTCTTTTCTATTTTTACGTTACTTATCTGATAACTTTGAAGCCGCAGCTAAGAAAGAGTTAGGAAAAGACTACCTTGATTTACCTAAAGATGTACTTAGGGATCTAAAAATGTCTAACCCGTTGGAAGTGTGGTATGACGAAAACCCTGATGACATCTCGTTTTTTGAAACTCAAATGCGCCGTAAATTGCATTACATCATTAAGCCTGAGCATTTATGGTCAAGTATCGCTGAAATGGCGAGGGTTCAAGATGATGAGTTGCTCAAAACGTTAGAGGAAGGGTTTAATTACATTGAGAATGAAAGTTTCAATAGTAGTTTTCAAGGCTTGTTCTCTGAGATCAACTTAAACTCAGAAAAATTAGGGAAAAAACCATCAGATCGTAATGCAAAGCTATGTGCTATTATCCAAAAGGTATCTGAAGGTATTGCTCAATTCTCTACTGATACTGATATTTTAGGGGATGCTTACGAATACTTGATTGGTGAGTTTGCTGCCAATGGTGGTAAAAAGGCTGGCGAGTTTTATACTCCGCAACCAATATCAACTATCCTTTCGGAAATTGTCACATTAGACAGCCAAGAACCCAAGATGGGGAAAAAGAAGAACTTAAATCGAGTATTAGACTTTGCATGTGGCTCCGGTTCTTTGCTATTAAATGTGCGTAAGCATATCACCTCTGCTGGTGGTAGCATCGGTAAGATTTACGGACAAGAAAAAAATATCACCACTTATAACTTAGCTCGCATGAACATGTTGCTCCATGGAGTAAAAGATACTGAATTTGATATCTTTCATGGTGATACGCTGATTAATGATTGGGATATTCTCAATGAAAAGAATCCAGCCAAAAAGATGAAATTCGACGCTGTAGTTGCAAATCCACCATTTAGTTATCGATGGGAGTCAGATAAAGCTGAATTTAAAGAAGATTTTCGTTTCAAGAATCACGGCATCGCCCCTAAATCAGCGGCTGATTTTGCTTTTCTACTGCATGGTTTCCACTTTTTAAGTGACGAAGGTACTATGGCTATTATCTTGCCTCATGGTGTCTTGTTTAGAGGTGGGGCTGAGCAACGCATACGCAGTAAGCTATTAAAAGATGGGCACATTGATACTGTTATCGGTTTACCTTCTAATCTGTTCTTTTCAACAGGTATCCCTGTTTGCATTTTAGTGCTCAAAAAATGTAAGAAGTATGATGATGTTTTGTTTATCAACGCTAGTGATGAAGAGAACTTCGAAAAAGGTAAACGCCAGAATAAGCTTCGCCCAGAAGACATTCAAAAGATAGTCGATACGTATAGATTTAGAGATCAAGAGGAACGCTATTCTCGTCGAGTCTCAATGGAAGAGATCGAGAAGAATGATTTCAATTTAAATATCTCGCGATACGTAAGTACGGCTAAAGCTGAACCTAAAGTGAATTTAGAAGCGGAGCACCAGAAGTTAGTGAACATTGAGAAAGACATCAATGAGGCTTTAGACAAACATAACAGCTTCCTCAAAGAACTAGGTTTGCCTCCATTGCCTAGGTAGCAATAATTTTCAACCTATTACGGGCTGCATACACAATAAAGTGATGCAGCCTTTGTTTTTTCTGTCGTTAGTTAAATTTAAACAACCTTCAATTGCCTCATACCAGTTACTGAGAGACTGCCTTTGGCAGCCTCTCCTATATGCCCGCTCCACCAGCACATCATTGGTTTTCTGCGTTCTAGGTAGTCTGTACGGTTGTATGCACTGCGGACCTGATTATCATCGATGTGAGCTAAAGCAGCCTCAATCAAATCGGCTTCAAATCCTTGTTCATTGAGGGTTGTACTTGCTAGTGAGCGTAGCCCATGACTAACTAGCCTTCCTGCAAATCCCATGCGTTTTAGGGCCATATTCGCTGTTTGGCTATTACATGGTTTCTTAGGGTCTCGATCAGAAGGGAAAATAAACTCTCTATGCCCACTAATTGGTTTCATTACGTCAAGTAACTCTATAGCTTGTTCTGTGAGTGGGATACGGTGCTCTCTGCGTTTCTTCATTCGTTCTGCTGGTATGGTCCAAACTTTTTCATCAATATCAATTTCACACCATTTAGCACCAGAAGCTTCAGCAGGACGAGTCATAGTGTGCAATTGCCATTCCAATAAACAACGAGTAGTTCGTTTGATACTGGCATTTGCAATAGCTCCCATAAGCTCTGGTAACTCTGCTGGTTTTAACGCTGCCATATTTTCTTTTTTGGGCTTCTTAAAAGCGGCTTTGATGCCAGTTAATGGATTAGCTTGAACCAGCCCACAGTTGGTGGCGAAGTTCATCACTTCATTGAGACGCTGAGATAGACGTTTGACTGTCTCTAAACTACCTTTAGCCTCGATAGGCTTTAACAGCTCAATGACTAGTGGAGCGGTGATATCCTTAACAGGTGTTTCAGCTAAGTAAGGGAAAATATGAAGCTCTAGAGATCGCCAGATATCGGTAGCGTAGTCTGGAGTAACCGAATCTTTTTTAATTTCAAACCATTCCTTTGCTACGTTTGCAAAGGTGTGCTCGTGAACCTCTTTATACTCTTGCTGCTTTCTCTTTTGCTCTTCTTGAGGGTCTATACCTTGTGCAATTAGCTCTTTTGCAAGTAAAGCATTTTTTCTTGCCTGTGCGAGATTAATCTCTGGATGTCGACCTAAGTTGAAATTAGCTCGTTTTCCATTTGTTGGACGGTAATAATTGAGCTGCCACTGCTTAGAACCACTTGGGAGTACACGGAGTTGCAGTCCTTGTCCGTCAGAAAGACGATATTCTTTTTCTTTGGGTTTTGCGTTTTTAACTTCTGTTGCTGTTAAAGGTTTCGTGATTCTAGGCATCGTAGTAACCATTAGTTAGTGTCCATAATCTATGGTTACTACAGCGGTTACTAAAAGTCAAAGATGTTGTGGGATGCTATGAGATGTTAATAGACGCTAAGTTGTTGATTTTTTGTTGTTGAAGACATAAAAAAAGACGTCATGGGACGTCTTAGTTTATTGAGTTGGTGGAGCTGGCGGGAGTTGAACCCGCGTCCGAAAACCTTTCATCATTGGTACTACATGCTTAGTCGATCTTTAAATTCACCATCCACCTGCGAACCGACACGCTAGTAAATGACTATCCTGAATTAAAATTCGCCGTTCATCTCTCAGGCGGGAGAATCCGGGCTAGCGCGTTTGGGTTTGATCCCTCGTTGGTCCCCGTCTTACGTGCGGAAGCTAGGGCGAGAGAGCTCTGAGCAGGTTATTAAGCTGCTAGTGCGTAGTTTTCGTCGTTTGCGACTATTTTTTTGCGGTTTGTTAACGAGGCCTACCGCACCTCGGCATGCACCTCAGACTTCTGAATTCCCGTCGAATCCTAAATCAGCCCCAGAGGTAATATCGGCATAGTAACAGAAAAGCCTAGGCTGTCCAGTACTATGCGTCTAAGTGGTCAAGTTTAACGCAGTGAACTCTTCATTACGCGTGCTTTTTCACGAGCCCAATCTTTTTCTTTAAGATCGGTACGTTTGTCGTGAAGCTTTTTACCTTTCGCTACACCGATCTTGATCTTCACCCAAGAGCGAGACCAGTAAAGTGACAACGCGGCTAGCGTCATACCTTCACGGTTGATGCGACCAAGAAGATTGTCGAGTTCACGACGACTCATTAGTAGTTTGCGCACACGTGTAGGGTTTGCGACAACGTGAGTTGATGCTTGATTAAGAGGAGTGATGGTCATTCCGCTGACAAAAGCCTCTCCGTCACGCATGAAAACGTAGCTTTCAGCGATATTGGCTTTACCTTGGCGAAGTGCTTTCACTTCCCAGCCTTGTAGCTCCAAGCCTGCTTCAATTTCATCGTCAATGAAGTATTCGTGGCGAGCTTTTTTATTAAGCGCGATAGTGTTGCTACCCGCTTTTTGTTTTGATTTTTTCTTTACCATAATGGCCTCATTATACGGGTTGGGTATACGTTAGGAAATCCTTTTATTTGCGCTATCGTCGAATAAAAGTAAAATTGGCACAAGTCTTAAACTTGTACGCGTATCGATAGGAGTGTGTATGAAGCAAATCAGCCGTTCTGCTTTGGTGTCTTTTAGTGCAGAGCAGATGTTCGATCTGGTCAATGATGTTTCGAAGTATCCTGAGTTTCTACCTGGTTGTTCAGGTTCACGAATCATTGAGTCTTCGGGCGAAGGTATGGTGGCTTCTGTCGACGTGGCGAAAGCAGGTATCAGCAAGACGTTTACAACTTCTAATGAACTTATTCCTGGCCAAGCGATCATGATGAATCTGGTGGATGGTCCTTTTAAGACCCTTCGTGGTGGATGGATCTTTACCGCACTTGATGAGCAGGCTTGTAAAGTTGAGCTGAAACTTGAGTTTGAATTCTCAAGCAAAATGATTGAGATGGCTTTTGGCAAAATCTTTAATGAGCTAACCAGCAACATGGTAAACGCTTTTACTAAACGTGCGAAACAGGTGTACGAGTGCTATGAGTATTGAGTCGGATATGATTCATGTTGAGGTGGTGTATGCACTTCCTCAGGAGCAGCGTGTGTTCAATTTGGTTGTGAATAACCAAGCAACGGTTGAAGAGATTATTCGTCAGTCAGGTGTACTTGAATTGTACCCAGAGATTGATTTGAAGAAGAATAAAGTCGGCGTTTACAGCCGCAACGTTCGACTAGATGCGACGGTTCGAGACAAGGACCGAATCGAAATCTACCGTCCACTACTGGCGGATCCAAAAGAGATTCGTCGTAAACGAGCTGAACAAGCAAAAGTGGCAGGGAATGCAGATCCTGTGACGGGCGGTAAGCCAAACACCTTGAGAAAATCAGCGGAATAACGCTCGTAGATATAAAACAAAACCTCCCAACTGGGAGGTTTTGTCGTTTCTGGCGTTTATCTTGGCGAATCTATCGAACTCGGGGTTTCTGTTCTGGTGTAGATAATTCCTTCCGCTAGGTCGTTGGCGTAGCTTAGAGGTTGGTAAATGATGCTATCTGGGTGTTTTAACCCGGCAATATCTTCCATTTTAATAAACGCATTTTCGACGCCATTTTGCGCCAAGAGTTTCTCCACACTTCCCATCTCACGAGTTGAAAAATGAGGAATTGCCCGTAGCTCTGGATCGGATTCCATTGGCGTGATGTATCCATCTTCGAAGGTATGAATCAAGCTGTATACTTCATTCGGGTCTACTTGTTGGCGCAGATGCCAGAACGCACCGGTGCTGTCATGCCATGCACCAACGTAGTTGCTTATGTGGACGTTGTGGCCCCAAGCGAGAATGCTTTTACCTGGTAACCACTCTTTTTGTAGCCATCGTAAGTTGTCGGCTTGCATGACTTCATCAGGGTTGTAGGTATCAAACCAACGACTTTGCACATGCGCTTGCATGCTTTTGACTATCTGCAACCAGAAGGTGGCGTATTCACGAAAATCTTGCCTTTGCTCCAATGGAGGTAGGAGTTGTTCGGCTTTCATTTGAGACATCACAGAGTTAAGAGACGCAAGTTGATTGATAAATGCTTGCTTCGCGCTGTGGTCTGGCTCGGCAAAATACCAAGGGCACATCATTGCCTCGCCGTTGGTGATAAAGCTTGCCCAATCTAGGTTAATCAGTTGGTGCTTCTCTGCGAATGTTTGCATTTCTGGCAGCATGGTGCTGCAAGCAGGGTCGCTGCTGTGTCTGCCATCAAATGCAACATAATACAAAGGCTTGTCAGTAAACGCTTGTTGCTCAACGTACTCGTATAACGGGTAGATTTCTGGAGTTTCTGAGTAGAGGAACATGAAAGAGTAGAGCATGGCGTCTCGTACATCGGTGATTTCTCCATCCATCAAGCGTTGCCACAAGCGAAGTCCGTCATACAAGCCACTCTCCATTGCAAGAACATCGATTTCACCAGATTGATGCAAGTATTTGGTAATACGAGATTTCAACTTGTAGCCTTGTGCTCCACCATGAGTCGCTTCACCGAGGCCAATAAATGATTTACCAGCTACAGCTTGCCTGATGGGTTCAAGGTCTGAGTCATCCGCATGATTAAACTCCAAACTGTTGATATGGGAGGTTATAGCGATTTGTTCTTTCGAATCGTCATCATCACAGCCAAGCAAAAGGAGTGAAGAGATGGCGAGTAGACCATAAGACATTGCTTTCATTTTCGTGTTCCTTGCATGAACCATTACTTCACTCAGATTAAATGTGAGTGGTTGCATAAAAAATGCTCAGCAAGAGGATTTGCGAGTCCATTCAAACAAAGCGATGAAGGGAGAGTAAGAGGGAAAATAAAGCTGTGAATTAGGGAGTTAGAGTGAGTGACAAGCAATAAAAAACCTCCATGAGGAGGCTTTAGGAATACTGCGAAAATAAAGGTTGTTTACTGAATCTTCTCGTAAAACGCATCACTTTTCGGGTAGTCGCCAGTGAGATCAGCCAGCGTACCTTGATCGTTAAATTGAACGATCAGATCTTTCTGTACGGAATCACCGTGACCTGGTGTGTGATGGTAAATGTAGTACCACGTGTTCGGGTAGCCATTTTCAACCAACATAGGTGAACCAAGAACGTAGCGAACCTGTGCTTTAGTCATCCCAAACTTTAATTTATCAACCGCACTTTGTTCTACATAGTTGCCTTGGTTGATATCAATACGATAAACCAGTCTTTCCAATACCGAACATCCTGTCAGCAATGTCATTGCTAATGGTACGGCAACTAACCACTTCTTTAATTGCATAATAATTTCTTAGTAACCTTTAAAATACTGCGCTGATAATAAACAAGCTCGACGCAGATGTAAAAAGCTATGCGTCGTATGATAGGAAATCTGACAACGAATTTTGAGTTGAGTTGCATTTATTCGCTGATATTGCACGCTAAATGACAGAACATGACTCACAAATTCACTTAAACCGAGAACTGAACAGTTTGTCATGCACAATAATGGCATGTTTGTCAGGCCAATGAAGGAGAAAATTCATTGGTTATTTGGCTTGTGAAAACTCAAGTAGAGTATCGCCGGAAAAGCGATAGTACTCTTTCTCGTTGACTCGCTCAGCACCAATCGATTGGTAAAACCGACCTGCGGTAGGATTTGTGCTTTCTGCTGTCCAATCTAATCGATGACAACCATGATTGACAGCAAGAGACGCGAGATATTTCATCAACTTAAGTCCTACGCCTTTTCCTCGCGCAGAAGAGGACACGAATAGGTCCTTCAAATACATTTGCCCGGAGAGTTTCGGTGCAGGAAACATCACGGTGTAAGTCGCAAACCCCATTATGGTGTCGTTGTTGTATGCAGCAATAACTTTGACGCCAGAGTACTCTGAAAAGACTTTGTACTCGAGATAATGTGCCAACTCTTTCTCAGTGGCTGCTTGTTCTTTGAAGTAGTACTGCTCTAATTCGGTAAAAATGGGGATGAGATCTAAGCAGCTTTCATGGTCGACTGTCCTGATATCCATATTTCATCCCCTTATTAAGGCTAAGTCGTTAAGCTGCAATAAGCAGTTCTTTTGCGTTTGCCAGTGTAGAGTCAGTGATTTGGCTGCCACCAAGTAAGCGAGCGAGTTCTGCCACACGTTGCTCTTCATCCAGTGAGCGCATTTGTGTTTCAGTTTGGCCACTTTTGGTGTGTTTCGCGACAAACATCTGTTGGTGACCACAACCAGCAACTTGCGGCAAGTGGGTAACACACATGACTTGGGTCGATTCACCTAGTTTGCGTAGCATCTTGCCAACTACGGCCGCTGTTGGGCCACTGATACCTACGTCCACTTCATCGAAGATCAAGCTTGGTGTGTCGACTTTTTGAGCGGTGATTACTTGGATCGCTAAGGAGATACGCGATAGCTCACCACCAGACGCGACTTTAGCGATAGGCTGCAATGGCTGACCTGGGTTGGTTGAAACCAAGAAGCATACGCTGTCCATGCCTAGTGGAGATGGATGCGCGTTTTCGTTGTTCACTTCGATGCTGAACATGGCTTTTTCCATGCTCAACTCGTGCATGCTTTGCGTGATTAGCTTGTTCAATTCTTTAGCATAACGGCTGCGTGATTTGTGCAGTTTTTCTGCTTGAGTTAAGAAGCTTTGGTATTTCTGTTCCACTTCTTGTGCTAATTCATCCAAGCGTTCATCAGAGCAATCTAGTGCTTCAATTTGTGCCAGAAGATCTTGGTGATGCTGGTATAGCTCATCAGGCATCACATGGTGTTTGCGAGCCATCGACATCACTTTAGAAAAACGTTCTTCGACATAAGCCATGCGACCCGGATCGACATCAATGCCGTCAAGGTAGCTGCGAAGTTCGTTTTTGGTTTCTTCTAGCTGGATCATTGCCTCTGACAACATGTTTGGCAGTTCAGCTAATTTCTCATCTAATTCCGCTAATTGGATTAGGGAGTGATTGGCCGATTGCAAAATACCAAGCGCATTGACTTCTTCACCTTCGTAAATAAGTTCGATGGCTTGCTGGCAGGTAGCGGCAAGTTCACCGCTGTTGGACAGTCGTTTGTGCTCTTGCTCGAGCTCTGCAAATTCTTCTTCACCTAGCGATAACTCATTCAGTTCTTTGATTTGGTATTCAAGCAACTGTTTTTGCGCCTGGTTTTGCTGGCTGTTCTCTTTTAGTTGCTTAAGGTTGTTGTCTGCCTGACGCCAATGCTGGTAAGCACTGCGTGTGCTTTTGAGTAGGTTTAAATGTCCTGCGTATTGGTCAAGCATGGCCATTTGATGCTCGCTTTTCATCAGTTGATGATGAGCGTGCTGTCCATGGATGTTGATCAACAACTGCCCAAGAGATTTGAGTTGTGAAAGTGGGACTGGGCTGCCGTTGATGAAGGCTCTAGAGCGGCCCTCTTTAGTGATGATGCGACGCAAGATACATTCGCTGCCATCCAGCAGGTCGTTATCTTCTAGCCAACGCGTTGCGTGTAGATTGTTGTCCAGTAAAAAGGCTGCGCTGACTTCTGTTTTTTCTTCGCCTTGTCGTACCATGCCTGCATCGGCACGCCCGCCTAAACAAAGACCTAATGCATCAATTGCAATAGATTTACCTGCGCCTGTTTCACCAGTGATGGTGGTCATGCCCTTTGAAAGCTCGAGCTGTAAAGATTTAACAATCGCAAAATTATTAACACTTAGATGAGCCAGCATTTTTATTTACCTGTATAACTGAACAATACTGTATAAGAAAACAGTATATACTGTTTCTTTATACAGTAAAGGTGGGTTGGGTATTTTTTCTCAAAGAAGCGATTTTTTGTGAGGGAGAAGGGAAAAATAGGTCGCAGAAAATGCAACGACCTATTTAAATTGAACAAGTTACGGGCGAGTTGGGTTAATTGTGAGCGGCTCTAAAGTAACCACTGCGTTGACGCCAGCACCTGGATGGTCGACATAAGAAGTGTCTTGCATCAGCGTGTAGTAAACATCGACAAAATCATCATCGTTGGTGAGTGCTCCATCAGGGATCGCATCGATAATTTTGTTCGTGATTTGAGGAATGATGGCATATGCCTGTACTTCTGGATCTGGAATTGCCTTCAGGACTTCTTCTGCAACCTGAACAAGCAGCTTGGCTAACTGTTTGTAATCGGTGCCGTCATCTTGCTCCATCAAGACGATATCCGCCGCCCCCCAACGGTAACGAGACCAGTGAATGATGATTTGGTTCGGATAGTAATCTTGATTGTCGTAATCCAAATATGGAAGTTCGACCAAATCTAACGTTGGCTCGTCACGGCTTGGATTGACGCCAGTAACGATGGCGTAGATTTCTGCTTTGCCCGAGATCCAAGGTTCTTGATCATCTGAAAGACGAATCTTCTTAAGTTGCGTGGTTTGAATTGGTTGAGTGGAGCTTGCTGCACTGGCCAGAAGAGGGGCATTAGCTCGCTGGTTATCGGATAGATATGGCTGGACCATGGTTGCTTGACCTAAGCTTTTCATCTCTGCTTGCATAGCTTGCAGGCCAGCTTTGAGTTCTGCTGAGCTATTGTTATCAATAACCAAAACCGGTACGTCAGGAAGTTGATAAACGTCCAACTGGTGGATTTGACCATAGACATCGTACGCTTCGATGTACTGCCATTGCTCATCATCACCACTTGGTTCAAAAGCAAATAGGGGGCTAATTTTGCCTTCTTGCCATACATCTAGCATCGCTTCATTTGCAAGGCGAACTTCGAGAAGCTGTTCTGAGTATTCTGAAATGCCTTTCCATGAGCGAATTTGTGTATCGGCTTGTACAAGTTGTTTACTGAAAGCCGATAGGGGAGTTTGTTCAACAAAAGAAGAAACAGGGACATTGATGTGCTCTGCGGTGATGTCTCGGCGCAGCATCGGTTCTATGTCGGTGTAGCTCTCACTGAGTTGTTGTGCCAACGCTCGTTTGGTGTTGGTGATGTCCTCGGCTTTTGCGTTTGAAATATCGGTAACCTTTGCCTCCTCAGATTGGCAGCCCATAAGCGCTAACGTACTGAGAGCGGACAATATAATTGTTTTTTTCATAATGCGTCCTTTGAGATAACTGGTATGAAATAGAGTTTATATTCTATTCATGGCGAGAATATCATCGGACATCGAGCATTCAATTCGAGCGTTAAGGTTTGTATAAAATTTGCACACAAGATCTAAATTTATAAAATTAATTTTAACGTTGCTTGATTGAATGTCGTTTGGCTTTTACGAGAGGCTTTTACGAGAGGCTTTTATGGCAGAGAAGAAAAAAGGTTGATGCTTTCACACCAACCTTTATTGCTAAAACAGTTTGCTTGACCAACCAAGCTTATTTCTTAGTACGTGATAGTAGCTGTAGTCCTTCGGATGGATCAGCTTGAGAACGTTCGGGCTCTGATAGATATGGATTTCATCGCCTGGGGACACTGGTAGAGAGACTTGCCCGTCACAGCTCACTTCTTGCGTGCCGCGGTTTTCTGGAGAAACGACCAGTTTGATACGACGTTTTCCATCCACAACTAGCGGTCGACTAGACAATGTGTGTGGGAACATTGGCACCAAAGAAATCGCGTTTAGGCTTGGTGACAAAATTGGACCGCCCCCAGACAAAGAGTAAGCCGTAGAGCCCGTTGGAGTAGAAACAATTAACCCATCGGCACGCAGTGAGAACGCGAAGCTGTTATCAATGTAAACTTCAAATTCAATCATGTGCGCAACTTGGCCAGGGTGCAAGACCGCTTCGTTCAATGCTGCGTTGTGACTCTTGATTTGACCGTGACGATGGATTTCTGCTTCCAATAAAAAGCGCTCTTCCTCAATGTATTCGCCTTTTAATACGGCCTTCAGTGCCTCTTTAAAGTCATCAGGATCAAGGTCAGTCAGGAAGCCCAAGTTACCTCGGTTTACCCCAATGACAGCCACATCAAAACGAGACAAGATGCGAGCTGCGCCTAACATGTTGCCATCACCGCCAACGACAATAGCGAGATCGGCGTTTTTACCCAGTTCAACAAGGCTAGCAAACTGGTTTTGCGGGATTTCGTCTAAAATTGCAGCAAGGCGATCATCGATAAAGACTTGGTAACCTTCAGAGGTCAGCCATTCGTATAACTCTCTATGAGTTTGAATTGCCTGCTGATCTCGTGGTTTTCCGATAATCGCGATCACGTTACATGGGTTTTTCATAGCATTTCCGCATTAAAGAGGCTTGAATCAGGAATCTTCATCCCCATAATAATGGCAAGTTACCTAAATATGCGAATTTTTATGTGGTTAAAGCCCACAAAACGTGAGTGGCTTTAAGGACATTAAGTTGAATTCTGGAGATATCATGAGCAACGAAGAAAACAAAGTTACAGAAGAAGAGCTTGATCAAATCATCGAAGAAGCTGAGAAAGTAGAAGCGGCAGCGCAAGAAGCTGAAGCAGAACTTGAAGACATTGGTGATGAGAAAGACGCTAAGATTGCTCAACTAGAAGCAGCACTACTGTCTAGCGAGACAAAAGTGAAAGACCAGCAAGATGCGGTTCTTCGCTCTAAAGCTGAAGTAGAAAACATGCGTCGTCGTACTGAGCAAGAAATCGATAAAGCTCGTAAGTACGCTCTGAACAAATTCGCTGAAGAACTACTTCCAGTTATCGATAACCTAGAGCGTGCTATCCAAGCTGTGGATGCAGAGCACGAAGTGGTTAAGCCAATTCTTGAAGGTGTTGAGCTAACACACAAGACATTTGTAGACGCAGTATCGAAATTCGGTTTGAAAGAGATCAACCCAGAGGGTGAAGCATTCAACCCTGAGTTCCACCAAGCGATGTCTATTCAAGAAAGCCCTGACCATGAATCAAACACAGTAATGTTTGTGATGCAAAAAGGTTACGAGCTAAACGGCCGAGTTATTCGTCCTGCAATGGTTATGGTTGCTAAGTAATCAGTTAAATCATTGATATAAATATATTAAAACGCCCGCTATTAAACAGCGGGCGTTTTTGTTTCAAACATCCCTTCAAACATATTCACCCCTCTGAATATGCGATAAATTTGAAATTTGATCCCCTTCAAAGTTTTTCTTATTGGGAAATAATTTTCCTATAGGGGATATCCTTTCTTTATCTTGCGTACTTATGGAATGCTGTGTCTATAAGTGTCTGTTATGACTTGCCTTCAAAATTAAATTCTGAATATGAATGTGAATCTGGTGATTTACTTTTAATGTTATTTATTAACATTCTTGTAAAGAAAGTCTTTATTTTGTAACTCTGATGTGTATTATTCGCGAGGTCTGCCGTAAAAATCAGCAGATGTAACTATAAAAATATAAATAGCAAACACAACATTTCGGAGATTTATGATGGATAAATCGCTTTCTAGTAAGATTTTTATCGGCTTGTTCGCCGGCCTCGTGCTGGGTACAGCTATTCAGTACTTATTTAGCGGTATTGCGATTTTTGATACCTATATCTTAGGTACAGCAGAAGGTGCGGGCGGCATGTTCGTTTCGCTGATTAAACTTCTGGTTGTTCCTCTGGTTTATGTATCAATTGTATGTGGCATCGTGGAGCTTAAAGACATTCGTTCTTTTGGTCGTTTAGGTGGTAAAACCTTTACTCTTTACATTTTGAATACCGTCGTCGCGATCGTTGCTGCTCTTACTGTTGCTATGATTGTTCAGCCTGGTGCAGGTGCAAACCTTGCGGGTACGATCTCTGATTCTGTGGCACTTAAGTCAACAGAAACGCCAGACATCTTCTCTATGGTTGTGAACATTGTCCCAAGCAACCCAGTTCAGGCGTTTGCAAATGGTGACATGCTACAAATTATCTTTATGGCAATTCTGACAGGTCTTGCAATTCAAGCACTTGATTCAAAAGGCGGCCCAGCGGTTCGTACTTTTAAGATGGCGAACGAAATCATGATGAAGCTGATTGGCCTAGTGATGAGCCTAGCGCCATACGGTGTGTTTGCTCTGATGATTCAACTTGGCGCAACCTTGGATGCCGGTACGCTGGCATCGGTAGCAGGTTATGTTGCTCTTGTGGTTTCAATGCTAGTGCTTTGGATCTTCGTGGTATACCCACTAGCGGTTCAAATGTTCACAGGTATTTCTGCGCGTGAGTTCTCTCGTAAGACGCGTGAGCAAGTGTTGTTCTCTCTATCTACAGCAAGTTCAAATGCGACGATTCCAGTAACGATGCGTACTCTTACTGACAAGATTGGTGTGTCTAAGTCGGTCGCTGGTTTTGGTGTACCGCTAGGTGCAACTATGAACATGGCGGGCGCTTCAATCTACATCGCAATCGCAGCGGTATTCTGTGCAAACGCATTTGGCCAGCCTATCGCGGTATCTGACCTAGTGACTCTAGGCTTCACGGTTCTGTTACTGTCTATCGGTGCAGGTGGTGTTCCTGGCGGTGGTGTAGTAATGGTTGGCGTTATCCTTCACCAATTGGGTCTACCACCAGAAGGTCTAGCAATCGTTGCAGCGGTTGACCGTATTAACGATATGTTCTGTACATCATCTAACGTAGTCGGCGATACAGCAGTAAACACGATTGTTGCTAAGTCTGAAGGCGAGATTGGTAAAGAAGAAATCGTAGATGCTGAGCCAGCACAAGCAAGTGCGTAATTCATAATTACACATTTAACTGAATTCAAAGCGAGGTCTTAGGGCCTCGCTTTGTTTTTCATAGAAACGAGAATCGAGATTGAAGAGTCGAGGTATCAGACCTGTGCTCTATGTTTGGCGATAAGAGCCCCTAAAATCCGTCCAATATCCTCACATGATGCACATAACTCATCGCTCAAACTCTTTGGAAGATAGTCTAGTTCTCTAGCCAGCATTAACTGAGTTTTGAGTTCTCCGACCGAACCTTTTGCAACATTGAAAAAGTAAGCGGTTTCTTTAGGGCTATTTCGTTCCACACCTTCCGCAATATTGCTTGGGATGGAAATACTTGAACGGCGAATCTGATCTCTGAAAGAGTAGTCTTGAATATGTTGAACGCTGATATAAGTGCGTTTACACAAATCGAAACTTGTTTTCCAGACGTTTAGTTTTTCATATTTCACTTTAACTCCTCGTTAAAGCATTAGTTTCATTTTTTTGTTCTGTTGGAACGTTTAGAAAAAGTATGAACAAGTGAGAGTTGGCTTTATTTAACCAAAAGAAGTTACACTTTCTCGCTTCTCGCTTCTCGCTTCTCGCTTCTCGCTTCTCGCTTCTCGCTTCTCGCTTCTCGCTTCTCGCTTCTCGCTTCTCGCTTCTCGCTTCTCGCTTCTCGCTTCTCGCCTCTCGCCTCTCGCCTCTCGCCTCCACCTTTTGCGCAACTTTTTTCAATTTTTTTTGTTCTCTCCCTTGAAAAGCTATTTGCAGCCCTTATCTATTGGGCATAAGAGAAGCAAACAACATTATTTTTGTTTGTGAGCAAGGGTTGAAACCCGATTCTACGTCCCCACATAGGGGATATAGCAAAACGAAAATAGAATTTATTCGGAGATAGCCTGATGGGTAAAATCATTGGTATTGACTTAGGTACTACTAACTCTTGTGTTGCTGTTCTAGACGGTGACAAGCCACGCGTAATTGAAAACGCAGAAGGCGAGCGTACAACCGCATCTGTTGTTGCATACACAGACGGCGAAACGCTAGTAGGCCAACCTGCTAAACGTCAAGCAGTAACAAACCCAACTAACACGCTATTTGCAATTAAGCGTCTAATTGGTCGTCGTTTTGAAGACGAAGAAGTTCAACGTGACATCGAAATCATGCCTTACAAAATCGTTAAGGCTGACAACGGTGATGCTTGGGTAGAAGCGCAAGGCCAAAAAATGGCGGCTCCTCAAGTTTCAGCTGAAATTCTGAAGAAAATGAAGAAAACTGCTGAAGACTTCCTAGGTGAGGAAGTAACTGGCGCAGTTATCACAGTTCCTGCTTACTTTAACGATGCTCAACGTCAAGCTACAAAAGACGCTGGCCGTATCGCAGGTCTAGAAGTTAAACGTATCATCAACGAACCAACAGCAGCTGCTCTAGCATACGGTCTAGACAAGTCAGGCGGCGACCGCACTATTGCGGTATACGACCTTGGTGGTGGTACATTCGATATCTCTATCATCGAAATCGATGAAGTTGAAGGCGAGAAAACGTTCGAAGTTCTAGCAACTAACGGTGACACTCACCTTGGTGGTGAAGACTTCGATACACGTCTAATCAACTACCTAGTAGACGAGTTCAACAAAGAGCAAGGTATCAACCTTAAGAACGATCCACTAGCGATGCAACGTGTTAAAGAAGCAGCAGAAAAAGCGAAAATCGAGCTTTCTTCTACTTCTCAAACTGACGTAAACCTACCTTACGTGACTGCAGACGCGACTGGTCCTAAGCACATGAACGTGAAAGTGACTCGTGCGAAACTAGAATCTCTAGTTGAAGACCTAGTACAACGCTCTCTTGAGCCACTAAAAGTTGCTCTAGCTGACGCTGACCTATCTGTAAACGACATCACTGACGTAATCCTAGTTGGTGGTCAGACTCGTATGCCTATGGTTCAAGCGAAAGTTGCTGAGTTCTTCGGTAAAGAAGCTCGCCGCGACGTAAACCCTGATGAAGCAGTAGCAATGGGTGCTGCAGTTCAAGGTGGTGTACTTGCTGGTGACGTTAAAGACGTACTTCTACTAGACGTTACTCCATTGTCTCTAGGTATCGAGACAATGGGCGGCGTAATGACTAAGCTAGTTGAGAAAAACACAACTATCCCAACTAAAGCGAACCAAGTTTTCTCTACAGCAGAAGACAACCAGAGCGCGGTAACTATCCACGTTCTTCAAGGTGAGCGTAAGCAAGCGTCTTTCAACAAATCTCTAGGTCAATTCAACCTAGAAGGTATCCAAGCTGCACCACGTGGTATGCCACAAATCGAAGTTACTTTCGACCTAGATGCGGATGGTATCCTACACGTTTCAGCGAAAGACAAGCAGACTGGTAAAGAGCAGAAGATCACTATCCAAGCTTCTGGCGGTCTAAGCGACGAAGACATCGAGAAAATGGTTCAAGAAGCAGAAGCGAACAAAGAAGCGGACAAGAAGTTCGAAGAGCTAGCGACTGCACGTAACCAAGCTGACCAAATGATTCACGGTACTCGTAAGCAAGTAGAAGAAGCTGGTGAAGCGCTACCTGCAGAAGAGAAAGAGAAGATTGAAGCAGCTATCTCTGAGCTAGAAACTGCACGTAAAGGCGATGACAAAGAAGCGATCGACGCTAAAGTTCAAGCGCTAATGACGGCAGCTCAAAAGCTAATGGAAATCGCTCAACAACAAGCTCAAGCGCAACAAGCACAAGGTGCTGACGCTGACGCTCAACAGTCTAAAGAAGACGACGTAGTTGATGCTGAGTTCGAAGAAGTTAAAGACGACAAGAAATAATATTATTTCTAACTAGGCGGCCTATGGTCGCCTAGAGTCGATAAGACTTTTGTGCGCGGGCGTTTGGGGTAACTCTTACGCCCGTCTGTTTGTCAAAGCTGTCTTTCTAGTTAAGTATTTTGCAATGAGTGCACTTACCTAGAACGATACAAACACCAAGCGGTAAATCATGCCGTTTGCAGTAATTAATTGGTGACGAAGAACATGTCAAAACGTGATTTTTACGAAGTATTAGGCGTAGGCCGTGATGCCTCTGAGCGCGATATCAAAAAGGCGTACAAGCGTCTAGCGATGAAATTCCACCCAGACCGTAACCAGGGTGATGAGTCTGCTGCGGACAAGTTTAAAGAAGTAAAAGAAGCGTACGAAATTCTCACTGACCCTCAAAAGAAAGCGGCGTACGATCAGTACGGCCATGCTGCTTTTGAACAAGGCGGTGGCGGCTTCGGCGGCGGCGGTTTTGGTGGCGGTGGCGCTGACTTCGGCGACATCTTTGGCGATGTGTTCGGTGATATCTTTGGTGGCGGCCGTCGTGGCGGTGGTCAGCAACGCGCGCAACGTGGCGCAGACCTGCGTTACAACATGGAACTGTCGCTAGAAGAGGCGGTTCGTGGCGTATCAAAAGAGATCGAAGTACCTACGCTTGTTCACTGTGATACTTGTGATGGTAGCGGCGCGAAGAAAGGCTCGTCAGCTGAAACGTGTGGTACCTGTCATGGTCACGGTCAAGTTCAGATGCGTCAAGGCTTCTTTGCAGTACAACAGACCTGTCCTACCTGTCACGGTAAAGGCAAGATCATCAAAGACCCATGTAATGAATGTCATGGTCAAGGCCGTAAGCAGAAAACTAAGACACTTAACGTTAAGATCCCAGCTGGTGTTGATACTGGCGACCGTATCCGCCTATCTGGCGAAGGTGAAGCGGGAGAAATGGGCGCACCAGCAGGTGACCTATACGTACAAGTTCACGTGAGAGAGCATCATATCTTTGAACGTGAAGGCAACAACTTATATTGTGAAGTGCCAGTAAGCTTTGCTATGGCAGCTCTAGGTGGTGAAGTTGAAGTTCCGACGCTAGATGGTCGTGTGAACCTTAAAGTACCTACAGAAACGCAAACAGGTCGTATGTTCCGTATGCGTGGTAAAGGTGTGAAAGGCGTTCGTGGCGGCGGTGTGGGTGACCTTATCGTTAAGCTAGTGGTTGAGACTCCAGTTAACCTAAGTTCTCGTCAAAAAGAATTGCTGAAAGAGTTTGATGAGTCTTGTGGTGGCGATGCTGCAACTAAACACAAGCCAAAATCTGAAGGCTTCTTCAACGGTGTGAAGAAGTTCTTTGATGACCTAACCAGCTAATTACTGACTAAGTTAAAATTTAATAAGAAGCCCGCATTGATGCGGGCTTTTTCGTACCTGTTTTCTTTTAGCCAGAGAAGAGAAGGTGGCTTAATCAGTTCCAGCACTCGCTTGGCGATTCAATATTGGTTGAAGTGAGGGTTATTTTTTTATCTTGGCCGCTCGGAAAGCAGCTGTCCCCATCTTGTCCACGATCAGACTTTGCGGTTGCTGTAATTGTATATGCTGCTGTTGCTGAGCTTGCGATGGAAAATGAGAAGCGGTCTGCGTCCGAATCACAAATCGTACAACTCCCCCCAGATATAATTCCGCTCCAGTCATAGCCACCGTTGTAAGTGGTTTCGAGTTCTAACTGAATACGGCTAATGTCACTCAACGCAACAGTGCGATGTGCAGTGATCGCGTGGTTGGAATAAGACGGATAGGCGATCGCTGCAATGATTCCTACAATCACGACAGCAATCAGTAATTCGATCAATGTCATCCCTCTTAATCGTCTGTTGTATCCGTTGCAACGAGAAATTCGAATCATGACGAGTAGTTTCCTTTTCACTTTTCCGCCTATTTTTCTCAGGTGATAGCATCTGCGCAAGATGAATTACGGTGCTTTTGCCGTTTGCATAGGAATTTGGGAAATGCCTCGCGGGTTTACGTTGTTGGAGCTTCTGATCACCATCGCTGTAATGAGTGTTTTACTGGCGGCGGCAGCACCATCTTTCCAAAATGTTTTTGAAACCAACAAAATGCAGCGCCTAGCTGATGAGCTGCATGGTTTTGTTATTCAAGGAAAATCAGAAGCTGTTTTACGTCGAGAGAGGCTGTGGGCACACTTTATCATGTCCGGTAGTTCATCTAATGATGGTCACTGGCGCATCGATCTTACTGATAACGGAACGGAGGGCGCAGGAACGGTTTTGTTCTCTTTTTCAGGAGCGCCTTATGAAGGGATCGTCGTTACACCGAATTACGCTTCCGACCAAATCAGTTTCGATGACGTTCATGGTCGCCCTTCCTCCGGCAATATCAAATTTTATCCGGTAGGGGAGTCTGCAAAAGCACTCAAACTCATCTCCCACACGCTTTCTGCTCGCGTTCGTGTATGCAGCGATAACAATAATACCGAGTTCTTCGGTTACTCAACGTGTTCTTAAGAGGTGAATATGTTTAACCAAAAAGGTGCCAGCCTGGTTGAGTTCATGATTGCTTCTTCTTTAGGGCTGATCTCTTTGGGTATTGTCGGCTCGCTTTATATCAGTGGGCAGAAGGTAGCGATGGAACGCTCAAAGGAGCTGATGCTATTGCAAAATACGGGCAGCGTATTAGCGATGTTAAGAAACGATATCCAACGAGCTGGCTTTAATGAAGGTGGCAGTGATTCAGTCAAAATTTCAGGTGCGACGGATACGATTTACACTCTTGATACTCCGGGGATGGGGTTGATTGCATACGCCTATCAAATTGGGACTTCAGGTGCAGCGCCACTTTATAAAAATGTCGTATATGAGCAGCGGATTAATACGCCCGAGTCTTTGTTTGTCTGTGAGAAAAAACAAACGACGATATGGAACGTCAGTCAAGTTATTGCGCTTTCTGGTACCGGTACATGCAATACGCTTTTTGATAAGAGAGCGATTCATATTAACCGCTTTGATCTTGCCGCTCGCACGCTGAAAAACACAGATGCTGAAAGCGCGGTGGTAACCATTACCTTAGGAACGGAGTTAGTTGGCGCAACAAGTGTTCAAACAGAGCAGTCGTTTACTGTGAAGCAGAGGAACTGGCAGTAATGAGAAATCAACAGGGAGCCGCAGCATTATTAGTTGTGAGCGTGTTGCTGGTTGCGGCATTAATGATGTCACTGGGAAGCTACAAGTCCCTTTTCTATCAAATCAAACGTGCCAACAATCAAATTGCATCCAGACAAGAGCATTGGTTAGCTGAAGGGGCTGTTGAATGCGCATGGGCACAATTTAAGTTAAGTAAAAGTGTTCCTGCAGTGGTGACTGATTGTGATTCCGGGTTTGCGACTATTCCCAGTTTTGCGAGTACTTTAAAAGGGTATTTGGTTACTTCTACTGTTGGTTTTGCGAGTGTTAAAAAAGAAATAATGATGGGGGGAGACTTAAGTTTTGGAGCGATGCAATCCAGTGCTGATGTGTATTTTCACTCTAGTGCAACGTTCTCTACTCCAGATCCAGGCGAATTGAGCAGTGATGGATGGGAATGTATTGCTTTAAGGTATAAAAAGCGTTTTTACTCTGCCTCGGTTGATAATAAAGGGGTAATTCATGGTGAGTCTCCATATTCGGACTTTAACAACCCAACAAATAAAGATTGCGCGAACACGGCGACAAATCGTCATCTCTCATCAAGTTCTGGTGGGGTTGGTGCTGGTGATGACTTTACTCAAGATACGGATTTAAAGCCATTTGAATCCTTCTTTGGAGTAAGGGCTGAGGATCATAATGACATACGAGATAATGGTGTTTTTCATGTTATGACAGGCTCGATAATTGGTGGTATACCTAATTGTGGTGCCGCTTTAACAGCAAAAATTCAGTCAGGGAAGCATCATTTATGGGTTGAAGGAAGCTGTGAAATAAAGCAATCAGAATACAATGATTTAGTAAATGCGACATCTTCGACTAACGGCGTTACGGTGCTCATTCATGATGGTCTTTTCTCCGTGATGGGACCTCCAAGCGCGGGTGCGACATCAAATAAGTTTAAAGGTGTGTTGTTTCATTTCAATCATGAATATACCCCAACAACAACTGATTGGGCTGGCTTCGAAGCTAATGGGCATCTGAATCATGTCCCTAGTGTTGTTGAAGACTCTTACCGCACTATCGCATCTTATTATCAACACGGTTCTTTCACGGTGTCTGGAGGGCAGTATTTCGATAGTGAAGACCAGGCTGCCGTATTCTTTGACTCTCTCGACTTTAGATACAATAAAGATGTAATAGATAATTCAAGAAATGCGAATACTATCCCTAGATGGAGAAAGGGCTCTTGGAATGATCTCTAAACAACAAGGTTTTAGTTTAATTGAGGTGCTCATTTCATTCCTACTACTCGGCATTGGAGCACTTGGCCTGACAAAGCTGCAAATCTACATGGAACGCAAATCAGAATATGCGATTCACAGTATTGAGGCGCTACGCTTAGCGGAAAATCAACTTGAGTGGTTTCGAACTCGTGGCGCTTCTGATGCGCTTTCTACGATTTCTAGTGCCTCTTTTGCTTCGATCATGACAGGATCTTCTACTGCGGGAGCTTACATTGTGGAATGGGAAGTTCCAGCGGCAACAGTCTCTGGTTCACTCAAAACCATTACCATTACTTCTAGCTGGCAAGATCGGATGGGGGAAACGCAATCTGTTGAATTGAAAACTATGATTTCGCAGTACAGTGAGTTCGAAAACTGAGGTGTTTTCCATTCCGCTTATAATTACTTTTATCGTTAATATTGACGCTTTTTATTGCTGATTTCGGTGGTTAACAGGTGGTTTTGCAACTGTTAACGCGAATGGTGTGCTACTGTTTTTTTTATGTTTAATCGATATGGCTTTTTTGCAAAATATGTCTCCAAATATGGAAAAAAACGTAGAACCTTGTGCTTTCTTAATCACTATTTAATAGAATGCTCGGTTGAAAATAGGCCGTTATAATTATTCAAATAGGCCATGGCACCAACATCATTCATATGGAGTTACCATGAGTAACCAAGCAGTAAATAAAGCACCGTCACCGAAGCCGAGCGGTATGGATCGCTTTCTGAACTTTATCGAGCGAGCGGGTAACAAAATTCCTGATCCAGCGATTCTGTTCTTCTGGGCACTAATCATTACTTGGGCTGCGTCTGCACTTTTGTCGAATGTTTCTTTCGACCTTCTAAATCCTCGAACTGGCGAAGCTCTTACTATTACTAACCTTCTAACAGGTGAAGCACTAGCAAGTTTCCTTGCTAACATGGTGACAACGTTCACTGGCTTTGCGCCACTTGGTATCGTTCTTGTAGCGATGTTGGGTGTAGGTGTTGCCGATTCTTCTGGCTTCATCACAACTGGTCTTAAGAAGATGCTGAACTTCACGCCAGCGAAACTTCTTACTCCAATGCTAATTCTTGTAGCAATCGTATCGCACACAGCTGCGGATGCGGGCTACGTTCTAGTTATTCCTCTTGGTGGTATCATCTTCCACGCAGCAGGTCGTCACCCTCTAGCGGGTATCGCGGCAGCGTTCGCAGGTGTATCAGGTGGTTTCTCTGCAAACTTCATCCCTTCAGGTATCGACCCTCTACTAGCTGGCTTTACGCAAACAGCGGCACAGGTTCTAGACCCTGAGTACGTGGTTAACCCGCTAGCGAACATCTTCTTTACTGGTCTATCTTCAGTAATCATCGTTGCTATTGGTTGGTACGTAACTGAGAAAATCATCGAACCTCGTCTAGCGAACACGCCTGTCGATGAAGATGCAGAAAAAGCACCAGATCTAGGTTCTTTCACTGAAACTGAATCAAAAGCGTTCCGTTACGCTGGTTGGGCTATGATGGCAGGTATCGCACTTCTTGTTGTGGCACTTATCCCAGAAAACTCTGCACTGCGTTCACCTGAAGGTGAAATCACAGCGTTCTCTGCGCCAATCATGAAGTCTATCGTTCCTCTGATCTTCATCCTGTTTATCATTCCGGGTTACGTTTACGGTCGCGTTTCTGGCACGTTCAAGACAAGTAACGACATCATCAAAGCGATGGCGGATACGATGTCTACGATGGGCGCATACATTGTAATGTCGTTCTTCTGTGCGCAGTTCCTATCTGCATTTGCGCAATCAAACATCGGTACGATGCTAGCGCTATACGGTGCCGAAGGTCTTAAAGCGATGAACCTACCGGGTGAAGCAACTATCATCGGTATGATTCTTCTAACGGCTTCTGTAAACCTTCTAATCGGTTCTGCATCAGCGAAATGGGCTCTTATCGGTCCAATCCTAGTTCCTATGCTAATGGCTGTAGGTATCTCACCTGAGCTATCTCAAGCGGCTTACCGTGTAGGTGACTCTGTATCGAACATCATTTCACCTCTGATGGTATTCTTCCCTCTAGTAGTGGTTTACTGTCAACGTTACGTGAAGTCGACAGGTATCGGTACGCTAGCATCTCTAATGATGCCATTCTCGATTGCTATGCTAATCGGCTGGTCTATCTTCCTAGTTGCTTACTGGATGCTAGGTATTCCTCTAGGTATCCAAGCGCCATACACTTACACAATGTAAGAACGCTGAAGTTAATAAGTAAATTTAAAAAGCGCTGGTCGAGAGACTGGCGCTTTTTTGTTTTCGGGAATCGAAGAACGGACTTTGTCTTACAGGACGCTGCGCTTCGAGAGCCGGGAACGCTTCGCTCTAGGAATCGAGATGTGTGTGCTGGGATATTAGAGGTAAATACAATGACTCAAAAGGCGTTGACAGTGTTTGCCCTAAATAGACAAAATGAAATCGTCTCTCGTCTCTCGTCTCTCGTCTCTCGTCTCTCGTCTCTCGTCTCTCGTCTCTCGTCTCTCGTCTCTCGTCTCTCGTCTCTCGTCTCTCGTCTCTCGTCTCTCGTCTCTTTCCCTTCCTCTCTTTGAAGGTTAAAATCCACTTTCAATTATGACCTATCCCAAATATCGGAGCCTCCTTTTGTCAGATTCTCAGTTTTCCCCTCAAGACGAACTATTTATGCGCCGTGCGATGGAGCTTGCAGAGCAAGCAGAAGCAGAAGGGGAAGTGCCGGTTGGTGCTGTTTTAGTGAAAGACGGAGAGATCATTGCGGAAGGTTGGAACCGTTCTATTTGTGCTCATGATGCGACTGCTCATGCCGAGATCCAGACGTTACGCAAAGCAGGAGAGGCTTTAGAAAACTATCGACTGCTTGATACGACTTTGTATGTCACGCTGGAGCCTTGTCCAATGTGTGCTGGTGCGCTGTTACATAGCCGGGTGAAACGAGTCGTTTACGGTGCGCCTGATTTAAAAGCCGGTGCGGCAGGGACGGTATTAAACTTGTTCGAAAGCCAAGCGGCGTATCATTACGCAACAGTCGAAAGTGGGTTGCTAGAGGATGAATGTCGCTCGCAGTTACAAGCGTTTTTCAAACGTCGTCGCAAAGAGATTAAAGCGAAGAAGCAAGCGCAA
The DNA here is from genome assembly GCF_051122595.1 of Vibrio sp. K4. Lineage (NCBI taxonomy): Bacteria > Pseudomonadati > Pseudomonadota > Gammaproteobacteria > Vibrionales > Vibrionaceae > Vibrio > Vibrio sp. K4. Next base: position 2,633,165 of record NZ_CP178577.1, on the reverse strand, counting down.
AAAGCGAACGATGATGAACAGGAAACAAAAGGCGAATAGTTTAAGGAAAAGGCTTCTTAAAGGCGGGGGACTTGGGCTTTTAGTTACTAGTTGCCTTTAGCAAACACCTACTTTGCAGTAGATGTTTGCTTTAAGTTCTCAGTGATTCACTAGGTGAACGAAAACACGGTTACGTGCACTGACTTTCTTTTTCATACACGTAAGCTTGCGCTTACGGCGGTTAGCAGCCACTGTCTTATTCAAACGTTTTGACTGCACTCTGCGTTTTCTCATTATCAGAACCTCTTGCAGACAACGAACACACTCTCCGACACTCGCATGGCAAAGTGTCTGATTTATTATCAATCGATGACATTCTGATGAGGCACGCTTACGGACGAAGGTGGCATCAGTTCGAGGAGAGGTGACCAAAAGAGCCTCTCTGTTATGCGAGCCCAATCTTGGTAAGGCACCAAGGAGCAGCACAAGCTAGGTTAGCCCGAAAGAAAGGATTCTAGATAACTTTATCTGTTGACTCAATAAAAAAATAGCGAGCTGTGAGCTCGCTATTTTCGAAAGGTTTATTTTGTTTTGGGTTCGGGTGTTTGTTCCGCCTCTGGAGGTGGACTTTCCTCAGTACTGGAGATAGTTTCCACCGCTCCAGAAGTCTGCTCCGCCAAGGTTTCCACTGCTCCAGAAATTAACAAGTCTGGACTGAGTGGCGGGATCACTTGTAGGTCTTCTGTGTCTTCATCAATCGCTGGTTTCTGACTGACGTGACCAATGATCGACTGGTAGTAACGACGAATATTTTCGACGTAGTTACGAGCTTCATCACCACGAGCATAACCATATCGAGTTTGGCTGTAGAAGCGTTTCTGACGCAGCAATGGTAGGCGTTCTTTCACATCTGCCCATGCGTTTGGATCGCCACCTTGTGCTTTCGTTAAGCGTCTTGCATCCATCATATGGCCATAACCCACGTTATAAGAGGCCAATGCAAACCAAATCTTCTCATGCTCATTGATTGAGTCTGGCACTCGAGCCACGATACGGCGAAGGTATTCCACACCACCACGCACAGACTGCTCTGGATCTAGGCGATCTGTTACCCCAACGCTCTTCGCTGTTGGCAGCGTTAACATCATCATTCCGCGCACGCCTGTTGGCGATTTCGCTTTTGGTTTCCAGTGAGACTCTTGGTATGCCAAGGCTGCAATCAAGCGCCAATCAAACTCTTCACTGTATTTTTGGAACAGTGGTGACCATTTCGGCAAGGTGTTATCCAAGGCGCGAATAAAGGCACGCGTGTCTACGTAGTCGAAAGCTTCAATGTGGCCGATGTATTTCTCTTCTAGCGTCGCGAGTTCACCGGACTGCTTAATGTTGCCAAAGAACTCGATCAACATGGCATACAAGCTTTCATCTTCAGAACGACGGGTGAACCAAGAAACGGGTTGGTCTTCGGTTAGCTCAAAAGCCAAAGCTAGATCTGGGTAAAGGCGCTGAGCCAAAGACAGTTCCACAGAGTCTGTAACGGTAAAACGCAGTTCACCCGTCGACACGTGTTTCAGTAGATCTCGAGTATCTGCATCACCAACAATTTCAAATTGCAGTTCTGGGTGCTCTTTTTGTAGTGCCGTTAGTGTTGGAACAAATTGAGACTGTTCAACGATTTGTAGCGTCTCGGCTCCTGCGTTCGTGTCTTCATCACCCGCTTTCTCATCTTTCGACTCTTGGTAGTTGATGAGTTGATTGATATCACGAGGACGAAGCTGGCCTTTTTTGTACACCACTTGCTGGCTCACATAGTAGTAGGCAGGCCCAGGACGGAAGCGTTGCACCGCTTGAGAGGTTTGATTTAGACCGGTTGCGATAATATCGATATCGCCTTTTTTAAGGGCTGGGAATAACTCTGCCTGACGAAAAGCGGGTCTGATCTCGAGCTTAACGCCGAGCTGTTCTGCAAATTTACGCGCCAGTTCATAATCCAAGCCAGCAGGGCCATCAGGACCGATGTAGTAGGAGAGTTGATTGTTAAGCGTGCCAACACGTAGGACACCGCGCTCTTGGATTTGCTCGAATTCACTTTTGGGTTCCGACTCAATCTGACAGGCAGAAAGTAAAAGCACAGAAGCGAAAAGTAGGGCGCTGCGCTTGAGTCGGTTGAACTGACTTATTTGCATTAATTCGGTACGTCTCGATAAATTTCTAGTTGCCTTTATATCAAAGCGAGCTGGTGGGGCAAAGTGAATCAGACAGATAGAGTGCGACATTGTGTGATTTATCGACATTTTAGTCGTAATTCAAATTTGATGAAAAAAATGACGCAAACGGTTGCTTTTGGTGTTACATCACAAAAACAATTGCTATATAATGCGCTCGCAACGAAGAGGTGGCATCGGCATAGGTTTGAAAAACCTTCGGGAATAGCTTCGAAGAAAACAGTATAACCCACTGAATTTATTCCAATATCACCTTAATCACTTGCAATAAGAGACCTAAGCACATGAGAATTTTGCGTGGCTCCCCAGCTCTTTCTGAGTTTCGTGTTAATAAACTACTGGAACTTTGTCGTGAACAAGATCTGCCTGTCACTGGCATTTACGCTGAGTTCATGCACTTTGCGGATCTAAAGTCTGACCTTGATGCTCAAGAGTTGGAAAAACTGGAAAAATTGCTGACTTACGGTCCAACGATCGAAGAGCATGAGCCAGAAGGTCTTCTACTTCTTGTTACGCCTCGTCCGGGCACTATTTCGCCTTGGTCTTCTAAATCTACTGATATCGCAATCAACTGTGGTCTAGACAAAGTAAAACGTCTTGAGCGCGGCACTGCCTATTACGTCGAGACATCAACTCCTCTTAACGATGCTCAAATTGCTGATGTAAAAGCACTCATCCATGATCGCATGATGGAAGTGACATTTACTGATTTTGATGCAGCAAATGCGTTATTCCAAGCGGCAGAACCTGCTCCTGTAGCAGACGTTGACCTATTAAAAGGCGGTCGTGCTGCACTTGAAAACGCAAACGTTACCCTAGGTCTTGCACTTGCAGATGATGAAATCGAATACCTTTACGATGCGTTCGTAAATAAGCTAGAACGCAACCCGACTGACATTGAGCTAATGATGTTTGCACAAGCGAACTCAGAGCACTGTCGTCACAAGATCTTCAATGCAGACTGGACTATCGATGGCGTTAAGCAAGAGAAGTCTCTGTTCAAGATGATCAAAAACACATTTGAAACGACACCAGAAAACGTACTGTCTGCGTACAAAGACAACGCAGCCGTAATGGTAGGTTCTGATGTAGGTCGTTTCTTCCCGAACCCAGAGACTCGCCAGTACGGCTACAGCCAAGAGAAAGCGCACATCCTAATGAAGGTGGAAACGCACAACCACCCAACTGCTATCTCTCCTTGGCCGGGTGCTTCTACAGGTTCAGGCGGTGAAATCCGCGACGAAGGCGCGACTGGTATTGGTGGTAAGCCAAAAGCCGGTCTTGTTGGTTTCACAACATCTAACCTACGTATTCCTGGTTTTGAACAGCCATGGGAAACAGATTTCGGTAAGCCAGGTCGCATCGTTAACGCTCTAGACATCATGCTAGAAGGCCCACTTGGTGGTGCGGCGTTCAACAACGAATTTGGTCGTCCAAACCTACTTGGTTACTTCCGTACTTACGAAGAAAAAGTTAACTCACACGCAGGTGAAGAGGTTCGTGGTTACCACAAGCCAATCATGATTGCTGGTGGTATGGGGAACATTCGTGACGAGCACGTTCAGAAGAAAGAGATCCCAGTAGGTGCAAGCCTAATCGTACTTGGTGGTCCTGCAATGAACATCGGTCTTGGCGGTGGTGCAGCTTCTTCAATGGCATCTGGTCAATCAGCCGAAGACCTAGATTTCGCTTCAGTACAGCGTGAAAACCCAGAGATGGAGCGTCGCTGTCAGGAAGTGATCGACCGTTGTTGGCAACTTGGTGATGCTAACCCAATCGCATTCATCCACGATGTGGGTGCGGGCGGTATCTCTAACGCACTTCCAGAGCTTGTCGACGATGGCGAACGTGGTGGTATTTTCCAACTGCGTGATGTACCAAATGACGAACCAGGCATGAGCCCACTTGAGATCTGGTGTAACGAATCTCAAGAACGCTACGTAATGGCGGTTGCGCCAGAGAACATGGAAGTATTCGATGCAATCTGTAAGCGTGAGCGCGCACCATACGCAGTAGTAGGCATCGCAACTGAAGAGCGTGAACTGAAACTTGAAGATTCACACTTCGAGAATACGCCAATCGACATGCCAATGGATGTGCTTCTTGGTAAGACGCCTAAGATGCACCGTGATGCGAAAACGCTTAAAGCGAACAACCCAGCGGTTAACCGTGATGGTATCGAGCTAAACGAAGCTGTGGATCGCGTTCTACGTCTTCCAACGGTTGCAGAAAAAACATTCCTAATCACTATCGGTGACCGCACGGTAACTGGCCTTGTTGCTCGTGACCAAATGGTAGGCCCGTGGCAGGTTCCTGTTGCTAACTGCGCAGTAACCGCAGCAAGCTACGACACTTACCATGGCGAAGCAATGTCGATGGGTGAGCGTACACCAGTTGCTCTACTAGACTTCGGTGCTTCGGCTCGTCTAGCGGTTGGTGAAGCGATCACAAACATCGCTGCGACAAACATCGGTGATATCAAACACATTAAACTGTCTGCAAACTGGATGTCTCCAGCTGGCCACCCGGGCGAAGACGCCGGTCTTTACGAAGCGGTTAAAGCGGTGGGTGAAGAGCTATGTCCAGCACTTGGTCTGACTATCCCTGTGGGTAAAGACTCAATGTCGATGAAGACTAAGTGGGAAGAGAATGGCGAGCAGAAAGAAGTAACGTCTCCGCTATCTCTAATCATCACTGCGTTTGCTCGTGTTGAAGATGTTCGTAAAACGATCACACCTCAGCTTCGCACAGATAAAGGCAATACTAGCCTTGTCCTAATCGACCTAGGTAACGGTCAAAACCGTCTAGGTGCAACGGCTCTAGCACAGGTTTACAAGCAGCTTGGTGATAAGCCAGCAGACGTAGATAACGCAGCGCAGCTAAAAGGTTTCTACGAGGGCGTTCAAACTCTTGTAGCGAACGACCAAGTCGTGGCTTACCACGATAAGGGCGATGGCGGTCTATTCGTTACTCTTGCTGAGATGGCATTCGCGGGCCACTGTGGCGTTAAAGCTGACATCGCTGACCTAGGTGATGATGCTCTAGCTGCACTATTCAACGAAGAACTAGGTGCGGTACTTCAGGTTAAGAACGATGACCTAGACGCTGTACTTTCTACTCTTGCAGCAAACGGCCTTGAGGCATGTTCACACGTAATCGGCTCTGTAGAAGCATCTGATGAGCTAGTGATTACTTCTGGTGAGACAGTAGTTCTTGAGCGTAACCGCACTGAACTACGTACTATCTGGGCTGAGACAACGCATAAGATGCAAGGTCTACGTGACAACCCAGCATGTGCTGACCAAGAGCACGAAGCTAAGAAAGACAACTCGGACCCAGGTCTGAACGTTAAGCTAAGCTTCGATGTGAACGAAGACATTGCAGCGCCATACATCGCGAAAGGTGCTAAGCCTAAGATGGCAATCCTTCGTGAGCAGGGCGTTAACTCTCACGTTGAAATGGCGGCGGCATTTGACCGTGCTGGTTTTGAAGCAACTGATATTCACATGAGCGACATCCTAACAGGTCAAACCGTTCTGGAAGAGTACCAAGGCCTAGTGGCTTGTGGTGGTTTCTCTTACGGTGACGTACTAGGTGCGGGTGAAGGTTGGGCGAAATCTATCTTGTTCAACGAGCAAGCTCGTAACCAGTTCCAAGGCTTCTTCCTGCGTGAAGATACCTTCTCTCTAGGTGTGTGTAATGGCTGTCAGATGCTATCGAACCTGAAAGAGCTAATCCCAGGTGCAGACCTATGGCCACGCTTCGTTCGTAACGAATCTGAGCGTTTTGAAGCTCGCTTTAGCCTCGTTGAAGTTCAGAAATCTGATTCTGTGTTCTTCGACGGTATGGCCGGTTCTCGTATGCCAATCGCAGTGTCTCACGGTGAAGGTCGCGTAGAAGTACGTGATGCTGACCACCTATCAGCGATTGAAGCATCTGGTACGGTTGCCGTTCGTTACGTGGATAACCACGGTAACCCAACGCAACAATACCCGAACAACCCGAATGGTTCGCCAAATGCAATCACGGGTCTAACGACTCAAGATGGCCGCGTAACTATCATGATGCCGCACCCAGAGCGTGTATTCCGCACAGTCGCTAACTCATGGTCTCCAGAAGGTTGGGGCGAGAACGGCGCTTGGATGCGTATGTTCCAAAACGCACGTAAAAACATCGGCTAACCATGACTTAGTCAACGGTTAACGAAAATAGTAAAGCGCTGGTTGAGAGACCCGCGCTTTTTTATTTCAGATAATCGAGAATGGATCTCGTTCTATGGAACGCCTCGCTTCGAGATGCGAGAAAGAACAGCGGCGTCATTTCCTAGACTGACGAAGGAAGGAGTAGGAAATCTCTTTTTAACAATGAATCGTGAGAGTTTCCCAATTCGTTCGTGCCTTATCTACTGTAAAAAACTTGCAGCGTTTCGGTAACTTTTATGCTCTAATACCGCGCTTACCAAGGGATGGTGTTAAACAGCTCAGCTTAGATGGAGTTATCAAGTTGACCGAATCCCTGATTAATCCCTTAGGAAATGAAAGAAATGGCTAAAAATCCAAAATTTGCTATCCGCGTAACTGAAAAACGTAACGGTTGGAGCGCAGAGATCACTCGTCAGGTGACTTCTCGTAAAGTGGTTGTATCAAAACGTGAAACTGGTTTTGACAGCGAAGAGAAAGCACAAGCTTGGGCTGAGCAGGAACTAGCGGGTTTTGTACAAAACCAAGTAGTTCGTAACGAGCGTAAAGCAGTACAACGTCAAGAGCGTGAAGCAGAGCAGCTAGCGGCAAAAGTTCGCAAAGAAGAAGCTCGTCAAGCTCGTGAAGCAGACGCTGACGAAGAATAATCGCAGTGTGTTTGATGGTTGAATACCATCGACTATGAATTTGAAAATGCCCCGAGGTTATCTCGGGGCATTTTTATTTGTGTCGTTATAAGCAGTCAGAAGAAACAGAAAACTTCACTGAGCTGCCCGATGACGCGGTATTGTAGGTATGATCTTTTCGCAGCTTTTTAGGAGTGTGAACTGGCTGCAAATCAATGCTGTGTAATCCGTCCGATAGATTGTTTGCCACACCGTAGTCGTAATCTCTTGCTTCGGTAGCCTCTCCTTTGGCGTACTGACAATCTCTAGGCGTTTGGTCGTCTTTCCACACAATTGTGTCTGCTTTAGCATCAAGATCTAAGTTCTTCGCAACGGGAGCTGAGTAATGATCTTCCTGCGATAAATCATTGCTTTGTTGTTCTAAATATTGAGTGAGGTTTTGTTGTGCTAAACAGGGCGTAACAACGCAGGACAGGCTTATTGCAACAAGCGTTGTTTTGGCTTTTTGTGTTCTTGTCATATTCTTCATCGGCGAACGTACTAAAAATGGCTTTGAGTAAAAATAAAAACTCGGAGCAAGCGGTTACTCCGAGTTTGGCTAGATTGCTATTGGTTGGTGAGTATCGAATTAGTACTGGTAAGTCAGATTCAATTTCACTTCTCGGCCAGGAGAAGGCACACCATTCGACAAGTAAGCTTCGTAATAACGATCAGTTAGGTTGTTGACGACTGCTCCGACACTTAGACCTTTAACTTGTTGTACGTCCCAAACAACGTAAGCATTTTGTAATGTGTACTGCTCACTTGGTGATTTGACTTTTAGGTTGTCGCCTTCCGCTTTGGTTTTCGTTTGTGCATCGTACCAACGGACTTCCCAACCTGTTCTCAGACCCGGAATCCACTCGTAGCCCAACCCAAGGTTAATATTCAGAGGTGGTACACCTGGGTAGTCATCATCAGAGCCCGTAGAGTCTGATAGGCTGCCTTTGTTTTTGCCGCGAATGTAACTTGCTGAGAAATCAGAATAGAAATCTGCGATGCGGTATTGCGAAATCAACTCGAAGCCGTAGTTTTTGAAACCATCCAGGTTTGTGCTCCAACTTTGAATATCACCGCTGTCTTTATCTAAGTTTTCACCAGTTCGGATATCAACAGTGTTACTCACATCGTTGTAGAACAATGTCAGTTCTGTTGCGAGGTTGTCTCGCTCGCTAACCAATCCTTTGGCCAAATTAATCACACTGGCTTGATAAGCATGAATACGAGAAACATCGAGATCGCGTGCCGTAGCTGTGGCTGTTGCTCGGGCATATTGCACAGAGTAAATGTTATCGACGGTCGGAGCTTTTAAGGCGTAGGCATAAGAGAAGTTCAAACGAGTATTGTTGGTCGCGTCAAAATCGACATCCAAACGTGGACTAAAGCCGTTATGGCTTGTTTCACTGTAATCATGGCCTGCTGCTGGATCATTGTAATCTGGTGCCGCGTTACCTTTACCTTCGCTCGTGATGTACTCATAACGCAGAGAAGGGGTAATCGTCAGGCGGTCGGTTGCTTGATAGTGGTCAGCAATGTAGGCCGCGTAAATAGACTGAGTGCCCGATGGTTCGTAGTACGGAGTATACCAACCGTAGTTTTTTGCTTCTTTATCATCATAAGAAGCGTTAAATACCAAGGAGTCACGATCCGTTTTTTGGTACTGAAGCCCGGTGACTAGTGTGTGATCACCAAGTTGAGCTTGGTTGAATACGTCGACGTAATCGCGTTGATAGCTTAGCCAAGATTCATGACCGTAGCTGCCAACTGAGACGAACATTTTCTCGAAAGCGATATCAGGACGAACCCAGTGGCGGTCATTCTCCGAGCGAGCCAATTTGATATTGAAATCAATATAAGGGTTGGTTGGCATATAGTGGTAGGAGATTGTCGTCGTATTGTCTTTGTATTCGTTGTAGACAGTGTAAGCGTATTGCGCTTTTTCTAGCGAGCCATATTTTTTGATGTTGTAATCCGAAATGGTTGGCATTTGACCACGACGGTTAGCCCATGGTTTACGACCTTCATCTTGGTAGCGTGTATGGCTGATTTCAAATTCGTGGTCATCATTTTCATAGCCAACTTTTACGAGCATGTTCTCTTGTTCATAACCCGAGTAATCCAGCGTCTCACCACCGCCGACTTTAATATCGTCGGAATCTTTTACTGAGCCGTTAGCTAGGAAGTAGAAGCCAGCATCATTTTTGCCATAAAGGGAGAGTGTGTATGAGTTCTCATCGCCATTATTGTTATAACCCGTTGATGCTCGAACGCCGAAGTTGCGATCGCCCTCGAGCAAGTCATCAACGCTTTTGGTTTTGATTCGGATAGACCCACCAAATTTGCCGTTTAGCGCGCGGTAGTCGTGCGCACCTTTGATGATTTTCGCTTCACCAATCAAGAAGGGGTCGAAGAAGAAGGTACCGTAACGGTATTGTTGAAAGCCAATTGGAGCGCCATCAACGAATACAGCGATATCACTAGGGTCGTCGAAGCCACGAATGTTAATACGCTCACCACCAGAACGAGCACCTCCGTCAAGCGTGGCACCAGGTACGGCGTCAATCATTGCTGCAAAGTTAGAGTATTGCTGCTCTTCGATTTGGGTCCAATCAATGATGGTTTCAGCAGGTTCTGCGACGGTAATCGGTTTGGCGTAGTGGACACCAATGACTTCAAGTTCTTCGTCGGCGTTTTCCGCTGCATGGAGAGAAAGTGAGTTGAGCACTGCGAGCGAGACAAGGCTTACTTTTAAGCGATGGGTCGATAATCGTTTCATATTCATTTGTTATAGTAATTTGAGAGGCGGGGATTATATGAATGCTGAAAAGATTAATAAATGATAATGAGATTAATTATCAATAATGGTTTTTAGTTTCACTGTAAACTTTTATACCCACTATTTGACGGTAAATTGGATTATTGTTTGGTTTTTGGTCTGCTGGATAGTGAGAGTGTCTATTTTTACGACAAAAGAAAGCCCAGAGATGGAATCTGGGCTTGGAAGTTGGTTTCTGCTAGTTCGCAATTATTGTTGCGTTTCTAGTGGGATTTGCCCCGTCGTCACTTGGTCGACATCAAACTCAGTTAGCTCTTCAATATAGCTTTCTACCGTTTGCTCAACCATGTCATCATCTTGCTTGAAGTAAGCGATGTGGAAGATTGCATCACCTTCGTTAACCAGTGGCAGTGTTTGCTGGCCAATTACGATACCGCCTTTTGGTGCCAACAACTCTAGTTCGTCATGACCTAAAGGCGAGCTGATGTAAGCGAGAGTCTCGCCTTCTTCTACTTTATCACCCAAGTTCACAACCGTACGTAGGATACCGTTGCCCGATGCGCGAACCCAGCTGGTGGATTTTGCGATGATTGGCTCTGGTAGTTTTTTGCGGCTCGCACGTAGCATGCCGATAGCCTGCATTACACGTTGCACACCTAGTACACCTGCACTGATCGACAATGGGTCAAAGCGCAGAGCTTCACCCGCTTCGTAAGTCAGTACTGGGATATCGCACTTTTCAGCTTCACTACGAAGAGAGCCGTCACGTAGAGCAGAGTCTACGATCACTGGTGTCGCAAATGCTTTTGCAATGCGTAGTGTTTCTGGGTTGCTCAAGTTCGCACGGATCTGAGGTAGGTTAGTACGGTGAATCGCACCCGTGTGAAGATCCAAAATATAGTCACAACGCTTAGCAATATTATTGAAGAAGCCATGCGCCATGCGTGATGCTAATGCGCCTTTCTCACTGCCCGGAAAGCAGCGGTTTAGGTCGCGACGGTCTGGAAGGTAGCGCGACTTATGGATGAAGCCGAACACGTTTACGATAGGAACCGCAATCACCGTGCCTTTTAGTTTTGCTGGATCCAATTGGTTGATCATCTGACGAACGATCTCTACGCCATTAAGCTCATCACCATGGATCGCTGCATTTACCATTAAAACAGGGCCTTCCTGTTTACCGTGGATAATTTCCACAGGAATAGAAAGAGGCGAGTGCGTGTAAAGCTGTGCCGCTTCAAATTCGGTTTCTAGTCGTTGTCCTGGTTGTACTTGGTGCCCGAGCAGCTCAAATACTTTGCTTTTTTTACTTCTGGCCATAAACCATCTCTGTCAAATACGTTAGCAACAATGTAACAACTGGTTCAAAATCACACTAATCATTCTTCTTGATGTGACGAACAATAATTTTTATTGAAAAGATCAAAAATTCACCGAATGTATGGCTTGTGTAAGTTTATTGGGTGAAATCCAGTATCGATTGAGTAGCCTTGCCTTGGTTTTTGATGCATTACATTCATAGAAAAAATAAGGCTGTGTTAAATTTAATACTAATATTTTTTTGGCGAAAAACTGTCTTTTACCTCTTGTTTTTATCCGCTACTATCCCCGCCGAATTTTTGACCTAATACTATTTAACTAGAGGTTTTAATGAAAAAGGCGATCGCTAAAATTGGCGCACTGACTGCAGTAGCAGTTTCTCTTTCTGGCTGTGTAGGCAGCAACGCAGTAACGGGTTACGTTATGGGCTTCAACTTGAAAGCCGTTGATAACCGTTACGCTCGTGGTGGTCTAAACATGCTAATGGCGCCAGTTTACGGTGTTGCGATTGCGGCTGACTACATTGTGTTCAACTCGCTAGAGTTCTGGACTGGTAAAAACCCGCTAAACGGTAAGCCACACATCTTTGACAAGAAGATGGACACTTACATCGACGTAAACCACCAGTTAGATAAGTCTCTAACGACAGCTCCTGTTGGTCCTATTACGAATAACCGTGTTATCGAACAAGGTCAAATGCAACAGATCGACGAAAACACAGTTCAAATGGACATCACTTACAACAACGGTGAAAAAGCGACACTAATGGGTGTTCGTGAAGGTGAGTTTGTTACTTACTACATCGATGGTGAAGTTGTTGCTAAGACTTCTATGGATGAGCTAGCGTCATACGCGCAAACTCGTGCATAAGTTGCGACTTTTCTGAGCTCGCAATAAAAAAGGGTGCCTCGGCACCCTTTTTCGTATTTATTGTATCTGGTTAAGATTACGCTTTTTCTGGAATTGCTTCTAGAAGTGCAACCATTTGATCCCAGAACAGCTGAACGGTATCAATCTTCACTTTCTCATCTGGAGAGTGCGGGAATTTGATGGTTGGACCGAAAGAAACCATATCCATGTTCGGGTAAGGTTCTTTGAACAGACCACATTCAAGACCTGCGTGGATAACCATGATGTTTGGTTTGTGACCGTAGATACCTTCGTACATATCACGGAAGATAGCCATGATTTCAGAATCCGCATCTGGTTTCCAACCTGGGTAAGCACCAGAGAATTCGATTTGTGCGCCTGCAAGTTCAGCCACAGACTGAAGCATGCCTTCAACTTGACTACGACCTGAGTCGATCAGTGAGCGAATTAGGCAAAGTACGGTTACTTTGTTCTCTTCTGTTGTGATAACGCCAACATTAAGTGACGTTTCAACCACACCTTCAACTTCGTCACTCATGCGCATTACGCCGTTTGGACACGCGTTAAGCGCTGCGATGAAACGTTGTTGATCTGCTACTGCAAATGCTTGTGTATCAGTCCCGAACTCTTCGTTGAAAGTCACAATGTCAGTTTCAACTTTACCAAGCTCAGTTTTTAGTAGCTCAGTGTAGTAGTTGAACAATTCCGCTAACTTATCTTGGTTTTCTGCTGGTAGAGCAACCGTAACGAATGCTTCACGAGGAATAGCGTTACGTAGGCTACCACCACGGAACTCAACAAGACGAAGATCCAACTCTTGTGCGTGACCAGCAAGGAAACGACCGATCAGTTTGTTTGCGTTGCCACGACCTGTGTGGATATCACAGCCAGAGTGACCACCTTTTAGGCCTTTTAGCGTTAGCTGACGAGTGACAAAGCCTGCTGGAATGGCATCGCGAGTGATGTCGAATGTCATTGCGCCGTCGATACCGCCAGCACAGCCCATGTAGACTTCGCCTTCTTGCTCTGAATCCGTGTTTAAAAGGATGTCGCCTTCTAACCAACCTTCTTCAAGGCCAAATGCGCCAGTCATGCCTGCTTCTTCATCAATCGTTAGCAGCACTTCAATAGGGCCGTGTTTGATTTCAGTAGAAGCAAGAACCGCAAGACAAGAAGCCATACCGATGCCGTTGTCCGCACCAAGTGTTGTGCCTTTTGCTGTTACCCATTCGCCATCGATGTATGGCTGGATAGGATCTTTTGTGAAGTCGTGATCAGTATCTTCATTCTTTTGCGGCACCATGTCGATGTGCGCTTGAAGAACCACGCCTTTCTTGTTTTCCATGCCAGGAGTAGCAGGCTTCTTAATGAACACGTTGCCAGTTGGATCGCGGCGTACGTCAAAACCTTGCTCTGTTGCCCAAGTAACAATGTACTGAGCTAGCGCCTCTTCATGTTTTGAAGGGTGAGGAATTGAACAAATCTTATCGAAAAACTGCCAGAGTGGAGTAGGTGATAAGGTACTGATTTCAGAATGGAATTCAGACACGGAAGACTCCTTTTGATGTGCTTTGCCAAATTTAAACCGTAAATTTAATGAGTGTTTAGCAGTAAATGCTAATCGGTATTGGCTTGAAATTGCCATCAGCATACCACCACAAAAGCCGTTCTAGTAGTTGTGGTGAAAAGGATTTGCCCTAGAACTGTCACAGATTATGAACACAATGCAATACACTAATGCAACGCACTTAGTATGAATTGAAAGTTTGGCTATTTTTTAATTTACTAAACTGTAATTAAATTACATTTAATTCTTGATGAAGATCAATTTATCAATGTTTTGTGATTTTGGTCACTAAAATGCTTGTAATTAAATTTCTTGGTGGTATATTTGTAACCAGCTTCTGAGAGAAGAATGAAATGCTCAAAGGATGAGTCCGTTTATCGCCTCCAAGGAACCGAGAAATCAACCAAATTAACAGTATTAATTGATTTAGAAGGTGATATTTATGAAAGGTTTACCAAGTGCAATGTTCTGGAACAGCAAATCTGTTTACACCGGTAACTTTGTATACCCAACAAGCTTTGGTTACTAATTGAAGCCAACGCATGTGACTCGAACAAATTTGTTCACCCCTATAAATTGGAATTTTTTTTCAGTGCATAGTGCTGACATGATTCACCGCCACTCAAATTGAGTGGCGTTTTTTTATCTGCAATTCCAAACTTCGGCTACTTTCTCGCCACCAAGCTCGCATTCTACTGCCGCTTCTTCCACATATTTCATTTCCTGACCAATTCTGTGGGTGTTTTACGTCCAAAACCTTAGGTTTGCGTTTGAAAGTTTAATACATTGTTCAGTTTGTACACGTTGGGTTGTACAGAACATAACTCTGTTAGTCGTTGTTTATTAAGGCCTAAATTTTTAGCCAGTTTAAAACACTAGCGAATAGGTTTCATATCCGAAGAAAAAAATCCCATTAGAGTGAAAATTCTATCTGGAATTTGTTATTTGATAACTTTATAATTCGAGCCAATCGATTACGCAACCGTTTACTTTTTACCTTTTACAGGATTCGATCATGCTCGAAAGGCTCTTTAAACTTAGTGAAAATGGCACCAACGTGCGCACTGAGATCATCGCAGGTATCACTACCTTCCTAACTATGGCTTACATCATCTTTGTAAACCCAGCTATCCTTGCGGATACTGGTATGGATCGTGGTGCCGTGTTCGTTGCGACGTGTCTTGCTGCAGCTATTGGCTGTTTCATCATGGGCTTAGTAGCAAACTACCCAATCGCTCAGGCTCCAGGTATGGGCCTAAACGCGTTCTTTACCTACTCTGTTGTGTTGGGTATGGGTTACACGTGGCAAGTAGCGCTAGCAGCCGTATTTGTTTCTGGTCTGTTATTCATTGTCTTGAGTGTGTTCAAGATCCGTGAGTGGATCATCAACTCCATTCCACTTTCTCTTCGTACAGGTATCTCTGCAGGTATCGGTCTTTTCCTTGCGTTCATCGCACTGAAAAACGCAGGCATCGTAGTAGATAACCCAGCAACGCTAGTTTCTATGGGTAACATCACTTCGCTACCATCTGTACTTGCGGCTATTGGCTTCTTTATGACTATCGCGCTGGTTCACCGTGGTGTGAAAGGTGCGGTTATGATTGCCATTTTGGGTGTGACAATTCTTGGTCTTATCTTTGGTGACGTTCAATGGGGCGGCATCATGTCTACACCACCAAGCATTGCACCAACCTTCATGCAGCTAGACTTCTCTGGTCTGTTCGAAGTTGGCATGATCTCGGTAGTATTTGCTTTCCTATTCGTTGACTTGTTCGACACTGCAGGCACGCTAGTTGGTGTTTCACAAAAAGCAGGTCTAACTGACGAGAACGGCAACATTCCACGTCTAAACAAAGCGCTCCTTGCTGACTCAACAGCGACATCAGTAGGTGCTCTACTAGGTACATCTAACACGACGTCATACATTGAGAGTGTTTCTGGTGTAGCAGCAGGCGGTCGTACTGGTCTAACAGCTGTGGTTGTTGGCGTATTGTTCCTTCTAGCTCTGTTGTTCTCGCCACTAGCAGGTATGATTCCAGCTTACGCAACATCTGGTGCACTGTTCTACGTAGCGATCCTAATGCTTTCTGGTCTTGTTGGCATCGACTGGCGTGACCTAACAGAAGCTGCACCAGTTGTGGTTACTTGTTTGGTAATGCCTCTTACTTTCTCGATTGCTGAAGGTATCACGCTAGGTTTCATCGCTTACGCCGCTATCAAACTGTTCAGTGGTAAAGGTCGTGAAGTGTCGATGAGTGTGTGGGTAATGTCTGCTATCTTCATCGTGAAATACTTGGTCGGTTAATTCCAACGATTAAAAAAAGCCAGTGCGAGCTCGAGTTCGCACTGGCTTTTTGTTTGTGGGGGATTTGTATTCAAATTCATCCACTTTGCTAATTTGTATTGTTCACCGAACTCGGTTTTTCTGCGGAATTGGCGGAGAATTTTGATATCAGCGTTGGTATTAGCCATGGGTTTCGGTAGAATAATCGTTTGCGCAGCTTGAAACCCCCATTTCCTCTGGTGTGGAAAGTTTAGCTTGTTGAGTCCAATTCAGCGCCAACAGCTAGATAGAGGGGATGCATATTTTGAAATTATTAGGTTATTACAATGAGTAAAAAATTCATTATCACTTGGGATGCGATGCAGTCTTACTGCCGTGAACTGGCTGAGAAACAAATGCCAGCTGAGCAATGGAAAGGTATTTGGGCGGTAAGCCGTGGTGGTCTAGTTCCTGGTGCAATCCTAGCGCGTGAACTGGGTATTCGTCACGTTGATACTATTTGTATCTCTAGCTACGACCACGATCACCAGCGTGATATGACAGTAGTTAAAGCACCAGAAGGTGACGGCGAAGGTTTCCTAATCGTTGAAGACCTAGTAGATAGCGGTGACACAGCACGCAAGCTACGTGAAATGTACCCGAAAGCGAAACTTATTGCAGTATGTGCTAAGCCTGCAGGTGTTGAGCTACTAGATGATTACGTAGTAGACATCGCTCAAGACACTTGGATCGAGCAGCCTTGGGATATGTCTATCCAGTTTGCTGAGCCAGTGAACCGTAAGCAAAAATAAGTTTGCACTAAGAATATTGAGAAATGCCCCTTTATAGGGGCATTTTTTTTATTATTATTACGCTATCGCAACCAGCCTAGAGTTCTTCCTATGCCAGAAGACGTCAGTAAAAATCTCTCCGAAACTTTGTTTGTAAAACACAAGCAAGCGAAAGAAACCTCCGCACTTACTCAGTACATGCCGACCAGCCAAAAGATACTTGATGAGCGAGAAGAGCATGGCGACCGTGCTTGGTATCGCCACTTAAGACGCCTCCAATGGGCGTGGCAAGGTTTGTCACCAATCGAAATGGAAAGTGTTCTGTCTAAGATTGCGTCGTCCAAGCATTCACGGACCGAAGACCAGTGGCTCGACACTGTCATGGGCTACCACAGCGGTAACTGGACGTTTGAATGGATCAAACTGGGTATGGAACACCAGCGTCGTGCGGGTGAAATGAAGGGAGAAGAGGCTGCTGACGAACTGTTTACGGCATCACTGTGCTTCAGCATTGCGGGCTATCCACATTTAAAGAACGACAACTTAGCGGCTCAAGCTCAAGTGTTGGCAAACAAAGCTTATACCGAAGGCTCTGAGAAAACTCAGTACGTTATTAAGCAGATCGAAGTGCCTTACCAAAAGCGTAAGATCATCGCGAACTTACACCTGCCACGCACAGATAAACAACTTCCTGTTGTCATGGTCAGTGCGGGACTGGATAGCTTGCAAACCGACATGTGGCGTTTGTTCCGTAATCACCTTGCGCCAAAAGACATTGCAATGTTGACCATTGATATGCCATCGGTCGGCCATAGCTCGCATTGGCCTTTAACGGAAGACTCAAGTTGTCTGCACCAAGCTGTGCTCAATGAGTTGTTCTCTTTACCTTGGGTTGATCATCATAAGGTGGGCTTGATTGGTTTCCGCTTCGGCGGCAATGCGATGATTCGTCTTTCTTTCGTTGAGCAAGAGAAGATTAAAGCGTGTGTAGCATTAGGTGCGCCTGTGCATGATCTGTTTACCTCACCGAAGAAACTGCAGCAGATGCCGAAGATGTACCTAGATCTGCTGGCGTCTCGTCTGGGTAAGAGCGCCGTGGACATCAATAGCATGGCAGGCCAGATGATGGCTTGGTCGTTGAAGGTACAAGGCTTTTTAAGCAGCCGCAAAACTAAGGTGCCAATTCTTGCGCTGAGCTTAGAAGGCGACCCTGTTTCACCGCACAGTGACAACCAGTTAGTTGCGCTGTTTAGCCAATATGGGCAGGCCAAGAAAATCAGTTCCAAGACAATTACAAAAGGTTATGAGCAATCCCTCGATTTAGCCATAAAGTGGTTGGAGGACGAATTATTAAGATGACAAATCTCCTAATTTAGTTAAGAGTGATATAGATGAGCAAAAAATAAGCTCATGATAATTAAAAATAATAATCATTCTTGGATAGCTCAATATCCTTACTATGGAAACGGAGATTCTTATGTCAGAGACGACTCAAGGGCCGACTCACTTTCGCTTGATGTCAAAGTTGAAGGCGATAGGTCCTTACCTGCGCGAACCACAATCACAAGAAGGGCATTACTATTTTGACTGCCTATCTGTCTGTGTTGACGATAAAAAGTCACCAGAAAAACGTGAATTTTGGGGCTGGTGGATGGACTTGGAGTCCATTGAAGGTGGCTTTACGGCAAAATACCACATCGGTAAATACAACAAAGAAGGGGATTGGACCTCAGAACCATTGCCAGATAAGGTGACAGAAGAAGTGTACCTCACTCAGAGTACCTTCCATCAAAAGCTTATCGATACAGTGGCTGAGCATTTCAAACTGGAAGTGGAATATCACACAGAATCGTTTGATTTCGCCTAATTTGGCTGTTTTCTTCCTCTATAAGACAAAAAGGTGCGTTTTCGCACCTTTTCTGCTTGTTAAATCCCCATTTGATTGCTAAAACGTTCACTCTTTATTTGTTTTTCATTTCAGAAGACATCATGACAACGAATCAACAGAATGCAGTTATTTCACAACCACAAACCGTCGTTGTGAAACTGGGTACAAGTGTGCTGACAGGCGGCACTTTGGCGTTAGACCGTGCTCACATGGTAGAGCTGGCTCGTCAATGTGCTGAACTAAAGAAACAAGGCCATTCAGTAGTAATGGTTTCGTCTGGTGCAATTGCAGCAGGCCGTGAGCATCTTGGATACCCCGCACTGCCCAACGCGATGGCGAGCAAACAGTTGCTTGCAGCCGTTGGTCAAAGCCGCTTGATTCAAACATGGGAGTCTTTGTTTGGCATTTATGGCATCAAAATTGGTCAGATGTTGTTAACTCGTGCTGACTTGGATGATCGTGAGCGTTTCCTAAACGCACGTGACACCATCAATGCTCTGGTAGCAAACGACATTATTCCGATCGTGAACGAAAACGATGCAGTTGCGACAAACGAAATCAAAGTGGGTGACAACGATAACTTGTCTGCTTTGGTGGGGATTTTGTGTGGTGCAGACAAATTACTGCTCCTGACTGACCAAAAGGGCTTGTTTACCGCAGACCCACGTAAAGATCCGAATGCTGAGCTGATCAAAGAAGTGAAAACCATCGATGATACTTTGCGTAAAATTGCGGGTGGTAGTGGCACCACGCTAGGTACAGGTGGTATGGCAACCAAACTTCAAGCGGCAGATATTGCTCGTCGTGCAGGTATTGAGGTCATTATCGCTGCGGGTAGTGCGCCAAATGTTATCTTCGATTCATTGAGTTCGGAGCCACAAGGCACACGTTTCTTACCTTGTTCAGAAGCACTAGAAAACCGTAAACGTTGGATCTTAGCTGGTCCAGCGGCATCGGGTGACATCATTATCGATGATGGTGCAGTGAACGCCGTTGTGGGTAAGGGCAGCAGCCTACTTGCAAAAGGTGTGGTCAAAGTCAGTGGTGATTTTGCTCGTGGCGAAGTTGCGCGTGTGACAAACGCACAGGGTAAATTGGTTGCTCGTGGTATTAGCGCCTACTCAAGTGAAGACCTAGCGAAAATTGCCGGTAAGCACAGTAAAGACATCATCTCTATTTTGGGTCATGACTACGGCTCAGAAGTGATTCATCGCGATGATCTTGTCGTCATTCAAGAATAGATTGAGGTAAGCAAAGTGGATTTAACGAATATGGGTAAAGCTGCCAAAGATGCAGCTTTCGAATTGGCGACAGCGTCAACCGCACAAAAGAACCAAGCACTAGCGATCATCGCTGATGAGCTAGAAGCAAATGCAGCAACCATTTTGGCTGCAAATGCAAAAGACATCGAACTCGGCCGTGAAGCGGGCCTAACCGATGCGCTACTAGACCGTCTTCTTCTTAACGAAGAGCGTTTGACAGGCATTGCTAATGACGTTCGTAACGTGATCAGCCTAAACGATCCTGTGGGCAGCGAAATTGACAGTAAAGTGCTAGAAAACGGAATGTCTCTGTCTCGTCGTCGCGTACCACTGGGTGTGGTCGGTGTGATTTACGAAGCGCGTCCGAACGTAACCATCGATATTGCAGCACTGTGTCTAAAAACAGGCAATGCAAGCATCCTACGTGGTGGTAAAGAGACGTTCTTCTCTAACATGGAGCTGGTGAAAGTTATCCAATCAGCATTGGCGAAAGCGAACTTGCCAGCAGCCTCTGTACAATACATTGAAAAGCCAGACCGTGAGTTGGTTTCTCAACTGCTTAAGCTTGATGATTACGTTGATATGATCATTCCACGCGGTGGGGCTGGTCTGCACAAAATGTGTAAAGAGAACAGCACAATTCCTGTGATCATTGGTGGTTTTGGTATCAGCCATATCTTCGTTGATGAATCTGCGGATTTAGAGAAATCTTTGAACGTAGTTGAAAACTCGAAAGTTCAACGCCCATCTGCATGTAACTCGCTAGACACTCTGCTTGTACATGAAGATGTTGCGGCGCAATTCCTACCAATGATCGTAGAGCGTATGAACGATAAAGTGACTTTCGTGGCTGAGCCAAAGGCAAAAGCACTGATGGCTCAAGCAACACAAATTCGTGATGCAGCGGAAGGTGACTTTGATACGGAATGGCTAAGCTACACGCTAGGTGTAAAAATGGTTGCAGACGTGAAAGAAGCGATTGACCACATGCGTATTCATAACGCGAGCCACTCTGATGCGATCATGACCAACAGCTTGGTGAACTCAGAATTGTTTATCAATTCTGTCGGTTCTGCAGCGGTTTATGTAAACGCAGCTACACGCTTCACTGACGGTGCGCAGTTTGGTTTGGGTGCTGAAGTGGCGGTATCAACTCAAAAGCTGCACGCACGTGGCCCAATGGGTTTAGAAGAGCTAACCAGCTACAAATGGGTTGGTAAAGCAAACTACCTAGCACGCAGTTAACAGAAACTGTCTGTTATTGATTGAAAAGGGGCTGAGATGCCCCTTTTTGTTTTCTCTAACATAGCAATTCCGCTACACTAGTCTTGCTTTTGGGACTACCCCAATCGCATGCTATTTGGAGGTGATATGCATTGTCCTTTTTGTTCTGAGAACGATACAAAAGTAATTGATTCCCGCTTAGTTGCGGACGGCCATCAGGTTCGTCGCCGTCGTCAATGTTTGGCGTGTAGCGAACGTTTTACCACGTTTGAAACGGCCGAATTGGTGATGCCGAAAGTGATTAAGTCTAACGGCAACCGTGAACCGTTTGACGAAGATAAAATGGTTGGTGGTATTCAACGCGCACTAGAAAAGCGCCCGGTAAGTGCCGATTCAATCGAGCTTGCAATCAGCATGATTAAGTCCCAGCTGCGTGCAACGGGTGAACGTGAAGTACCAAGTGAGATGATTGGCAATCTCGTGATGGATCAATTGAAAGAGCTGGATAAGGTCGCTTACATCCGTTTTGCATCGGTTTACCGCAGCTTTGAAGATATCCGTGAATTCGGCGAAGAAATTGCTCGCCTAGAAGACTGATTGAATCATGGCTCAACAATCTCTCTCTTCAGAATTTACCCCTCAAGATTTCGAAATGATGTCGCGTGCGCTCAAATTGGCGAAACGCGGCATTTACACCACAGCACCCAACCCTAACGTAGGTTGCGTTATTGTCCGTGATGGTGAGATAGTTGGCGAAGGTCATCATCACCGAGCGGGTGAACCTCATGCTGAAGTTCATGCAATGCGTATGGCGGGTGATAAAGCTGAAGGTGCAACGGCATATGTGACGTTGGAGCCTTGCTCTCACTATGGTCGCACACCGCCATGCGCTGAAGGGTTAATCAAAGCCAAAGTGGCTCGTGTTGTCTGTGCGATGGAAGACCCAAACCCGAAAGTTGCAGGACGTGGTTTCCAAATGCTGCGTGATGCAGGGGTAGAAGTTCAGGTTGGCTTGTTACAAAACGAAGCCATTGAGCTGAACAAGGGCTTCATCAAATTTATGCAAACGGGCATGCCATACGTTCAGCTAAAAATGGCGGCCAGTTTAGACGGACAAAGTGCGCTCAGCAATGGCCAGAGCCAATGGATCACCTCCCCAAAGGCTCGCCAAGATGTGCAGCGTTACCGTGCATTGAGTGGCGGTATTCTCTCAACCAGTAAAACAGTGATTGATGACAATGCATCACTGAACGTACGTTGGGACGACTTGCCTAACAGTGTAAAAGCGCACTACCCACAAGATGAAGTTCGTCAGCCTCCTCGTGTTATTTTGGATCGTCAGTCTCAACTTAGCGATGATCTAAAGCTATTCAATACTGACGGTGAGCGTATTATTGTTAGCCAAGGTGGCGATATTGCGCCTGAGCTAGATAAAAACGGCCAAGTCGACTTGGCGGCAACACTTAAAGCGGTCGCAAGCGGAACTCATATTAATCATTTGTGGGTTGAGGCAGGGGCGACACTCGCGAGCTCATTAATCAAAGCTAACCTTGTAGATGAACTGATCGTTTATCTTGCGCCTAAGCTGATGGGCAGCGATGGGCGAGGTTTGATTGGCGCACTTGGCCTGACTGAGATGGCGCACGTTATCGACTTAACTATTACCGACGTTCGAATGGTGGGTGCGGATATTCGCATCACCGCAACCGTCAAACGCAACCAAAGCTAGAAAGAAGCATTATGTTTACAGGAATTGTAGAAGCAGTTGGCAAACTAACTGCGATTACGCCAAAAGGCGAAGACATCACCGTAACGGTAGAAGTTGGCAAGTTGGATATGGCTGACGTGAAGTTAGGCGACAGTATCGCAACGAATGGTGTCTGCTTGACGGTCGTCGACTTCGGTAGCAACTATTACAGTGCTGACTTATCGCTGGAAACGCTGAATAAAACAGGTTTTGCTGCGTATCAAGTTGGCGATAAAGTGAACCTAGAAAAGGCCATGTTGCCGACGACACGTTTTGGTGGTCACATTGTTTCTGGCCATGTTGATGGCGTGGGTGTGATTGTTGAACGTAACCAAGTGGGTCGTGCGATTGAGTTCTGGGTAGAGATGCCTGCTGAAATCACTAAGTATGTTGCAGAGAAAGGTTCTATCACGGTAGACGGCATTAGTCTGACGGTGAATGACCTACGTAAGAATGGTTTTAAACTGACGATTGTTCCTCACACCAGTGAAGAAACGACTATCGATCAGTTCCAAGTTGGCCGTAAAGTGAACCTAGAAGTTGACGTATTAGCTCGCTACATGGAACGCTTGTTACAAGGTCAAAAGGAAGAGACGCAAGAATCTCGCATCACGATGGAATTCTTGCAGCAAAATGGTTTTGCTTAAGCGAAGCAGACCATAATCACAGAACGTTATCAGGTTAATTGACTTAATAAAGGTTAGGTTCAAACTCGTTGCTAACTAAAGCCAGCATCCATGCCTAGCCAAGACGTTAAACACATTGCTGCTGCAATAATAAATTTTTGAATAACGGGAAACAGAATATGCCTATCAGCACGCCACAAGAAATTATTGATGATATTCGCGCGGGCAAAATGGTCATCCTAATGGATGATGAAGATCGTGAGAACGAAGGTGATTTGATCATGGCTGCCGAGCACATTACGCCGGAAGCTATCAACTTTATGGCTACGCATGGTCGTGGCTTGATCTGTCTTACTATGACTAAAGCTCGTTGTGAAAGCCTAGGTCTTCCGCCGATGGTGCAAGACAACAACGCGCAATACACCACTAACTTTACCGTTTCTATTGAAGCGGCTGAAGGTGTAACAACGGGCATTTCTGCTGCTGACCGTGCTCGCACTGTTCAAGCTGCGGTTGCGCCAAACGCGAAAGCGGCTGACCTAGTGCAGCCGGGTCATATCTTCCCTCTTGCTGCTCAAGATGGTGGCGTTCTAACTCGTGCTGGTCATACAGAAGCGGGTTGTGATTTGGCTCGTCTTGCGGGATTTGAGCCTGCATCGGTTATCGTAGAAATTCTAAATGACGATGGCACGATGGCACGCCGCCCAGACCTAGAAGTGTTTGCAGAAAAGCACGATCTTAAGCTAGGCACCATTGCGGATCTTATTGAATACCGCAACAACACAGAAACGACCATTGAGCGAGTGGCAGAATGCGCACTACCAACGGAGTTCGGCGAGTTTACGCTGGTGACGTACAAAGACACTATCGATAACCAAGTACATTACGCTATGTGTAAAGGTGACCTAACAGAAGATGCACCATTGGTTCGTGTCCACCTACAAGATGTCTTTACCGATGTACTTCGTAGTGACCGCAATGCAGAGCGCAGCTGGACTCTTGAGAAGGCAATGAAACGTATCGGCGAAGAAGGTGGTGTGTTGGTTGTCCTTGGTAACGAAGAGTCAACAGACCTGCTTATCCATCGTGTGAAAATGTTCGAAGCACAAGACAAAGGCGAAGCGCCAACGTTAGCGAAGAAGCAAGGTACATCTCGTCGTGTTGGTGTTGGTTCGCAAATCCTTGCTGATCTAGGCATCCACGACATGCGTCTGCTTTCTTCTACTAACAAGAAATACCACGCACTTGGCGGATTTGGTCTCAACGTCGTTGAGTACATCTGCGAATAATTACCAAGCGATCCGTTCCTAGTCGTCAACTCACTTAGCACAGCGGTGACTAGGAACTCGTGATTCGTCTCCAATTTCCATTAGATATTGCTCACAAATTTGTGATAGAATCCGGCGATTCTCACTTGATGAACAATTTTCACTTATAAATAGAGTTAAAGGAAAGCTTATGAAAGTGATCGAGGGTGGCTTCCCAGCGCCAAATGCAAAAATTGCTATCGTTATTTCTCGTTTCAACAGTTTTATTAACGAAAGCCTACTTTCTGGTGCGATCGATACACTAAAGCGTCACGGACAAGTAAGCGAAGACAACATCACTGTTGTTCGTTGTCCAGGTGCCGTAGAACTACCTCTAGTAGCTCAACGTGTTGCTAAAACTGGTAAGTACGATGCTATCGTATCTCTAGGTACAGTAATTCGTGGCGGTACTCCACACTTTGATTATGTTTGTAGTGAATGTAACAAGGGTCTTGCACAAGTTTCTCTGGAATACAGCCTTCCAGTAGCATTTGGCGTATTGACTGTTGATACTATCGATCAAGCGATTGAACGCGCAGGAACCAAGGCTGGTAATAAAGGTGCAGAGGCTGCACTAAGCGCACTTGAAATGATTAATGTACTATCTGAAATTGATTCCTAATGGGGGCCAGTGTGAAACCAGCCGCACGTCGTAACGCACGTCAATTCGCGCTACAAGCGATCTATTCATGGCAAATTACTAAAGATAATGTTGCCACGATCGAAGAACAGTTTTTGTCTGGCGACAAATACGATGAAGAAGAACTTCACGCATCTGAGCCTGCACTAGCTGCTCCAGAAACAGACGTAGCTTACTTCCGTGAACTACTAAGCGGTGTTGTACTTAGCCACTCTGAGCTAGATAGCAAAATCCGTCCATACGTGTCTCGTCCAATGCAGGACCTAGACATGATGGAACTTGCTCTTCTTCGCCTTGCTATGTACGAGATGACTCGTCGCGAAGATGTTCCTTACAAAGTGGTAATCAACGAAGCGATTGAACTTGCTAAAGTATTCGCGGCAGAAGACAGCCACAAATTTGTGAATGGTGTGCTAGATAAAGCGGCGCCACACGTACGTAAGAAATAACGATTTCTTCATTAAAAAGGTCAGCACATGCTGACCTTTTTTGTATCAAAAACTTTTACATCAAAAAGTCAGTGAACAATGTCTGGTGAATTCAGTTTAATCGATAAGTATTTTGTTGGGCGTCAAAGCCAGCGTAAAGACGTACACCTCGCTGCAGGTGACGATTGTGCGTTAGTAAAGGCGCCTGCGAATGTGCAGATAGCTATTAGTACCGATACGCTGGTGGCGGGGACTCATTTTCTCGCAGAGGCGAATCCTGCGTGGGTCGCTCACAAAGCGCTTGCTTCTAATATCAGTGATTTAGCGGCAATGGGAGCAACGCCGGCTTGGGTCAGTTTTGCATTGACGATGCCAGAGCCTGACGAAGCATGGTTAGCGCCTTTCTGTGATGCGTTTTTTGACCTAGCTGATTACTTCGGGATTCAGTTAATTGGCGGTGACACGACAAAGGGGCCATTGAGCCTAACCTTGACGGTGCAAGGTTTTGTTCCAGAGGGTAAAGCATTGACTCGCTCAGGGGCAAAAGTCGGAGATTGGGTTTACGTGACGGGTAACCTTGGTGATGCGAAAGCGGGGCTCGATGTTGTGCTCGATAACACATTACGCACTCGAGTTGCTGCACCAGAGTTAGAGAAGGCACATTATCTCAGTACGCCTCGAGTTTTGGCAGGGCAAGCATTGGTTGGGCTCGCTTCGTCGGCGATTGATATCTCTGATGGTTTGATATCTGATATTAAGCACATTCTTAAGCGCTCTGAGGTTGGAGTCAGTTTGGATGTTTCCCAACTGCCAATATCTTCAGAATTGGTTCAGTTTTTAGATGATAAGGTGAGCGCGCAGCAGTATGCTTTATCCAGTGGTGAAGAATACGAACTGTGCTTTACCGTGCCAGAGCAAAACCATGGCTCACTACAAAGTGCTTTGTCGCACACTGGGTGTAAAGTAACGTGCATTGGCCAGATACGACCAAAAGGTACGTTCGAGCTGCATGATAACAATCAACCTCTTGATTGGGATCTCAGTGGCTTTGACCACTTCAAATGATCTGAGCTAGGCTCTAGCCTAAGATTGAAACCAAACTCGCAGTATAGGTTTAAAGGAAATGACCAACCCTCTCTCTCTGATTTCATTAAAGAACCCGTGGCACTTATTAGCGACAGGTTTTGGTAGCGGCTTATCGCCTGTTGTTCCCGGCACCATGGGGACGCTTGCGGCGGTTCCATTATTCTTGTTGCTTGCTCAATTGCCTTTCCCTATTTATGTGGTTGTTGTGCTTATCTCTTGTTTGGTTGGCATTAAAATTTGTCAGGTGACATCCGATGATATGGGTGTGCACGACCATGGTTCGATCGTGTGGGATGAATTTGCAGGTTTTTGGATCACCATGAGTTTAGTGCCTGCATTGAATATTCCGCTAACGGAGTGGAAATGGTTACTCACCGGTTTCATCTTGTTCCGCTTCTTTGACATGGTGAAACCGTGGCCAATCGGTTGGTTAGATAAACGTGTTCACGGCGGCTTAGGTATCATGATTGATGATATCGTTGCGGGCATTATGGCGGGCATCGCGCTGTTCTTAGTGGCGAAATACGCAGGTTGGATGTAATACCTATCTTTAAGCGCTAAATCGACAGATAAACAAAAGGGATGCCACGGCATCCCTTTTCTGTATTTACTTCGTTGTAATTCGTTCGCTTACTTGGCTAAGTAATCGTTGATCGACTTCTCGATGCCTTTCGCATCTAAGCCAAGCTCTTCGTGTAGCTCGTCTTGTGTGCCTTGAGGAACGAAGCGATCTGGCAAGCCAAGGTTGAGTACAGGCTTGATGATTTTATCTTTCATCATAAACTCAATCACACCCGCGCCAGCACCACCTGCAATCGCGTTTTCTTCTAGCGTAACCAGAACATCGTGCTCAGCGGCTAGTTGACGAATCAAGGCTTCATCAAGTGGTTTTACAAAGCGCATGTCTGCTACCGTTGCGTTTAGGTTTTCAGCCGCTTCTAGCGCGTTACCTAAGAAGGTACCGAAGCTTAGAATCGCCACTTTTTCACCTTTACGAACGATACGACCTTTACCGATTTCAAGTGCAGTGAAGTCTTTTTCGATTTCTGTGCCCATACCGCTACCGCGTGGGTAACGAACGGCACTTGGACCTGTGTGCTTATGGCCTGTGTACAGCATCTGGCGACATTCGTTTTCGTCGCTTGGTGCCATGATCACCATGTTTGGGATACAACGCATAAAGCTTAAGTCGAACGCACCTTGGTGAGTTTGACCATCTGCACCAACCAGACCAGCACGATCGATAGCGAACATCACCGGCAAGTCCATAATCGCAACGTCGTGGATCAGTTGATCATAACCACGCTGTAGGAAGGTTGAGTAGATCGCAACGATTGGGCTATCACCTGCGATCGCCATACCAGTAGCAAGCGTCACCGCGTGTTGCTCTGCGATGGCAACATCGAAGTATTGGCTTGGGTACTCTTTCGAGAAACGCACCATGCCAGAGCCTTCACGCATCGCCGGTGTGATTGCCATTAGCTTAGGATCTTGAGCTGCCATATCACATAGGAAATCACCAAAGATCTTAGAGAAGGTAGGCTTACCGCCGCTGCTCTTAGGTAGGCTGCTGTGTGATGGGTCAAATTTTGGTACGCCGTGGTAGCCGATCGGATCCTTCTCTGCTGGCTCATAACCTTTACCTTTCTTGGTCATGATGTGCAGGAATTGAGGACCTTTTAGTTCACGCATGTTTTTCAGCGTTTTGACGAGCTCATTCACATCGTGACCGTCGATTGGGCCGATGTAGTTAAAGCCAAGCTCTTCAAACAGAGTCCCTGGTACCACCATGCCTTTTAGATGCTCTTCCGTACGACGCACCAACTCTTTAATTGGTGGAACGCCAGACAGCACTTTCTTACCGCCTTCACGGATAGAAGTGTACAAGCTGCCAGAAAGCACTTTAGCAAGATGGTTGTTCAGTGCACCGACGTTTTCTGAGATCGACATTTCGTTGTCGTTCAGAATCACTAGCATGTCCGGATGAACGTCACCAGCATGGTTCATGGCTTCAAATGCCATACCTGCTGTAATCGCACCATCACCAATCACACTGACGACTTTACGGCCTTCACCTTCTTTTTGCGCACTGATGGCCATACCAAGACCGGCACTGATAGAAGTAGAGGAGTGACCAACAGAAAGGGTGTCGTATTCGCTCTCTTCACGCCATGGGAATGGGTGAAGACCGTCTTTCTGACGGATAGTTGGCATCTGATCACGACGGCCAGTGAGAATCTTGTGTGGGTAAGCCTGATGGCCCACGTCCCAGATCAACTGGTCAACAGGGGTGTTGTAAACATAATGCAGAGCTACAGTTAGCTCTACCGTGCCTAAGCCAGACGCTAAATGTCCGCTAGACTGACTCACTGAATTTAGCAGATACGTGCGTAGTTCATCGCACAAAGTTGGCAATGTTTCTTTCGGAAGAAGACGCAACTCCTCCGGTGTATTTGCTAACGCCAGTGTTGGGTACTTTGAAATATCAAGAGTCATATAAATGCGCGCTTATAGTGTTAGTTCTTGCGCTCGATGACATATCGGGCGAACTCTTCGAGTAACTGAGTATTGTATGGGATTGCTTCCAATGCTTGAAGCGCTTCCTGTAGCAGAGTGTGAGCTTTCTCCATTGCTCCCTCTAAACCCAGCAACGATGGATAAGTGCTCTTGTTCAGCTCTTGGTCTGAACCTTGAGGCTTACCCAGTGTTTCAGTGTCACTGATGATATCAAGAATATCGTCTTGAACCTGAAACGCCAGACCGATCGCTTTTGAATAACGTTCTAAGTGTGGCAAAACTTCTAGGCCTTTTTCACCAGCGGCTAAAGCACCTAATTTTACCGCACAGTTAATCAGCGCTCCGGTTTTATTGCGATGAATTTCTTCCAAATCTGCGAGAGAAACACGACGATTTTCTGCACCTAAATCCAACGCTTGTCCAAGACACATACCACTCGCGCCAGACGCTTGCGCCAGTGCCTGTACCATTTTTATACGCTGGCTTTCAGCGTTCGGATTCAGTTCACCTTCAGCAAGGATAGTAAAGGCAAGAGTTTGGAGTGCGTCGCCGGTGAGAATTGCTGTCGCTTCATCAAATTTGATGTGGCAAGTAGGTTGTCCACGGCGCAGTTCATCGTCATCCATCGCAGGCAGGTCGTCATGGATAAGAGAGTAGGCGTGAATGCACTCAACTGCAGAAGCGGGAGTGTCGAGATCTTCTGGCTTACAACCCAGCATTTGACCTGTGATGTAAACAAGAAATGGACGAACACGTTTTCCGCCTAGCAACAGGCCGTATTTCATCGCTTGAATCAGCGGCTGTTCTTGATGAGGCAGTTGCTCCAGCCACAGGTTTAATTGTTGGTTATTTCTTTGTTGATAAGACGTCAATGTCTCTTGCATCACATTGCTCACTACTGATTATTATTCTGACTCAGGGTTGAAGTCACTCAGTGGTGCTTCATCATCTTCGCTAAGAAGAATGCTTACGCGCTGTTCGGCGTCGCTCAGTTTAGTTTGACCAGCACGAGCCAGTGCAATGCCACGTTCAAATTTACGTAGAGCATCATCTAGGGCAAGATCGCCATTCTCTAGTTGATCAACCAAGCTATCTAGCTCTTCAATGGTCGCTTCGAAGGTCATGTTTTCTGGTTTCTTGACCGCCATCTTTTATCTGCCTTAATCAAGCCTCTAATAGAATGCACGCAAGTTACCTTAGCCTACTAAGTTGGTCAAATTTAACCTTACATAATTGTCACAAAATTAGCGCTCAACGGGTCTGATAAGACAATCTCGATCATTTAGTTCGAGCCTAAACGATCATTTTGTGATGTATTGACCAAGATTTTTCTAAAAAAACTGTTCTAGTTGTCGATACAAGTAATAATTCGCCTGACTAGGCAATATTTGAGTATAGCGAGAGGAGTGCTTTGTGGATTTAGCAACCCTAATAGGTTTGATTGGTGGTTTTGCATTCGTCATCATGGCGATGGTGCTAGGTGGCAGCATCGGCATGTTCATCGACGTCACCTCAATCCTAATCGTCGTTGGTGGTTCAACGTTTGTAGTATTGATGAAGTTCACCATAGGGCAGTTCTTCGGCGCAACCAAAATTGCGGGCAAAGCATTCATGTTTAAAGCGGACGAGCCGGAAGACTTGATCGCGAAGATTGTAGAAATGGCAGACGCAGCACGTAAAGGCGGCTTCCTTGCTTTAGAAGAGATGGAAATCAACAACAGCTTTATGCAAAAAGGCATCGACTTGTTGGTGGATGGCCATGATGCCGATGTAGTGCGTGCCGCGCTACAAAAAGACATCGCACTGACCGACGAGCGTCACACTCAAGGTACTGGTGTATTTCGCGCATTTGGTGACGTAGCGCCAGCGATGGGTATGATTGGTACGTTAGTTGGTCTGGTTGCCATGCTTTCGAATATGGATGACCCAAAAGCGATCGGTCCTGCGATGGCGGTTGCCTTGTTGACCACGCTTTACGGTGCGGTGCTTTCTAACATGCTGTTTTTCCCGATTGCGGACAAATTGTCACTGCGACGTGATCAAGAAACGTTAAACCGTCGCTTGATCATGGACGGAGTGCTCGCCATTCAAGATGGTCAAAACCCGCGAGTTATCGATAGTTACCTGAAGAACTACCTCAACGAGGGCAAACGCGCCCTTGAGATTGACGACTAATCTGGAGGTCATCTGATGGATGAAGATAATAAATGTGATTGTCCGCCACCCGGTCTCCCCCAGTGGATGGGGACATTCGCTGACTTGATGTCATTGCTGATGTGTTTCTTCGTACTGCTGCTTTCGTTTTCGGAAATGGACGTACTGAAGTTCAAACAGATCGCGGGGTCGATGAAGTTTGCTTTTGGTGTTCAGAACCAACTTGAAGTGAAGGACATCCCAAAAGGCACCAGCATCATTGCCCAAGAGTTTAGACCGGGTCGTCCGGAACCAACGCCAATTGATGTCATCATGCAACAAACCATGGACATCACCCAGCAGACGTTAGAATTTCACGAGGGAGAATCTGACCGAGCGGGTGGCACTAAGCGCGACCAAGGCAAGTTAACCGGTGGTCAATCACCTGAAACGTCAACGCAAAACAACCAATCGGCGGAATCAGACATGCAACAGCAGCAGTCTGAGCAAACCTCGCAAGAGATGGACACCTTGATGGAAAGCATCAAGAAAGCGTTGGAGCGTGAGATTGAGCAAGGGGCTATAGAAGTCGAAAACCTTGGTCAGCAGATCGTGATTCGAATGCGTGAGAAAGGCGCTTTCCCTGAAGGCTCTGCGTTCTTACAACCGAAGTTTAGACCTTTAGTGCGTCAAATCGCGGAATTGGTCAAAGACGTACCGGGTATTGTTCGAGTATCAGGTCATACGGATAATCAACCGCTGGATTCTGAACTGTACCGCTCTAATTGGGATCTGTCGTCGCAGCGTGCGGTGTCGGTTGCTCAAGAAATGGAGAAGGTTAGAGGATTCTCACATCAACGCTTACGCGTGCGTGGCATGGCGGATACTGAACCATTGGCTCCAAACGATTCGGATGCAAACCGAGCGCTAAACCGCCGCGTTGAAATCAGCATTATGCAAGGCGAGCCACTCTACAGTGAAGAAGTGCCAATAATTCAATAACCGAACATTTGTTCTTATACTAAAAGCGAGCGTTGGCTCGCTTTTTTTGTCTTTCCATTTCGCTTGGGTGTATAATCTTGCGCCTTTAAAAGTGAGCTCACAAAGCTGGGTGTGAACAACTCATGATGTTGTTGCGTATGAACACCTAGTGCGGAGTTATCACTCATTGTTGATTGCGAACCTAACCTGCGAACTAGACTATGAAATTTATTGTAAAGCCCCATCCAGAAATTTTTGTAAAAAGTGAATCTGTGCGTAAGCGCTTCACAAAGATTTTAGAGTGCAACATTCGTAACATCGTTAAGAGCCGTACGGAATCTGTCGCGGTATTCAACCGTCGTGATCACATTGAAGTGACCTCTGAGAGTGACGAGTTTCACGCTGAAGTTTTAGAAATCCTGACGCACACGCCAGGTATTCACCACATTCTTGAAGTAAAACAAACCGAATTTAAAGACTTGCACGACATCTTCGAGCAAGTGTTGGAGCTAAGTGGATCACTGATCGAAGGTAAAACTTTCGTTGTGCGTGCTAAGCGTCGCGGTAAGCACGATTTTACTTCTATTGAACTAGAGCGTTACGTAGGTGGCGGTCTTAACCAAGCAGTAGAAAGCGCTCGAGTTAAGTTAAGCAAGCCAGACGTAACGATCAACGTTGAAGTGACTAACGACAAGCTAAACCAAGTGTTGGCGCGTCATAAAGGTCTAGGTGGTTTCCCACTAGGTACACAAGAAGACGTACTAAGCCTGATCTCAGGTGGTTTCGACTCTGGTGTTTCAAGCTACCTGCACATCAAACGTGGTTCAAAAGTACATTACTGTTTCTTTAACCTAGGTGGTCCAGCACACGAGATCGGCGTTAAGCAGGTTTCTCACTACCTATGGAATAAATACGGTTCTTCAGCAAAAGTACGTTTCATCTCAGTTGATTTCGAACCAGTAGTGGCAGAAATCCTAGAGAAAGTTGATGACGGCCAAATGGGCGTGATTCTGAAGCGTATGTTCATGCGTGCAGCAGGCATGATCGCTCAGAAGATGAAGATCGAAGCATTGGTGACTGGTGAAGCGCTAGGTCAGGTATCAAGCCAGACACTAACGAACCTACGCCACATCGACAACGTGACAGACACGCTGATTCTTCGTCCGCTAATCAACTGGGACAAAGAAGACATCATCAACCTAGCGCGTGAAATCGGTACAGAAGACTTTGCGAAGACAATGCCAGAATACTGTGGTGTTATCTCTAAAAAGCCAACTGTGAAAGCGGTGAAAGGCAAGCTAGAAGCAGAAGAACAGAAATTCGACTTCAGCATCCTTGAGCAAGTGGTTCAAGAAGCTCGCATGATGGACATCCGTGACATCGCAAAAGAATCTGAGCAAGCGGCACCAGAAGTTGAGCAAGTACAAGCAGTAGAAGGCGATGCAATTGTATTGGATATTCGTAGCCCTGAAGAGGAAGACGATAGCCCACTAGAAATCGATGGCGTTGATGTAAAACACATTCCGTTCTACAAGCTGGGTACTCAGTTTGGCGATCTTGACCAAGCTAAGACATACCTACTGTACTGTGACCGTGGTGTGATGAGCCGTCTGCAAGCGCTTTACTTGCAAGAACAAGGCTTCAACAACGTGAAGGTTTACCGCCCATAATCGTGTTGTAAAACAGACAGTCACAAAAGCGCAAATTGAGAAATCAGTTTGCGCTTTTTTCGTTTTAGCACACACAAAATTATTCTTTGTGAAGTGATAAGATTGACCTCAATCGCATCCTTCGGAATTTGTATTGATATAACGATAATTAATCCGAAATGAGAACGCAAAAGTGATGCTGATGCCATTTTCTGAAGGAAAAAGAAGGTGAGATTCTTTAGATAAAAAAACACCGCCTAATAAGGCGGTGCAAGAAATTTGACAGACAGGTCAAAATAAATACAGGAAGTATCTGTTTTGTCACAGGGAGTGTGGACAAAACATATGGTAGAAATCTACCTAACTCGAAATACGAGTTTGCAAACACAACATCGCAACAACGAAGCCAATTGATTCACAAATGGAATCAAGCCGTTCAGGCTCGTGTTGCGGGATGAAATATAGAATTTATCTGGCTGTTCGGCAACGGACATTTTATAATGTTTCAGATAAAAAAAACTAATCCTAATTGAGGTCCCATAATGTCTCGCAGATTGCCTCCGTTGAATTCGCTTCGCGTTTTTGAAGCGGCTGCTCGTCATCTCAGTTTTACCCGTGCTGCTGAAGAGCTATTCGTTACCCAAGCGGCAGTAAGTCACCAAATAAAAGCGTTAGAAGAGTTCTTATCTTTGAAGCTTTTCCGTCGCCGAAATCGCTCTCTCTTGCTTACCGAAGAAGGGCAAAGTTACTTCCTAGACATTAAAGATATCTTCACTTCGATTGCAGAAGCGACCGATAAGGTATTGGAACGTAGTGAAAAAGGTGCATTGACCATCAGTTTGCCACCAAGCTTTGCTATTCAGTGGTTGGTTCCGCGCTTGGCCGATTTTAACGCGCAAGAACCAGACATTGATGTGCGTATTAAAGCGGTAGATATGGACGAAGGTTCACTGACCGATGATGTTGATGTGGCTATCTACTATGGTCGTGGTAATTGGCCTGGTTTGCGTGCCGATAAACTCTACCAAGAGTTTTTGATCCCACTTTGTTCACCTTCGTTACTTTTAGGTAACAAACCATTAGAATCTCTAAGTGACCTTAAATTGCATACCTTGTTACATGACACCTCTCGTAAAGATTGGAAGCAGTTTGCTCGTCAGCACAATATTGAAGGTATCAATGTAAATCATGGTCCTATTTTCAGCCACTCGACCATGGTGCTTCAAGCGGCTGCGCACGGACAAGGTGTCGCACTAGGCAACAACGTATTAGCCAAACCTGAAATGGAAGCGGGACGCTTAATTGCGCCATTTGATGAGGTGTTGGTGTCGAAGAATGCCTTCTATGTAGTGTGTCACGAACAGCAAGCGGACATGGGACGTATCGCAACGTTTAGGGACTGGATGTTGGCCACTGCAAGAAAAGAACAAGAGGAAGTATTGGATGAGCCATTGGATAGTTGAGGGACCTGAAAACGGACCGCTATTTATTTTCGCTCACGGCGCTGGTGCGGGCATGGAACACGAATTCATGTCTGCCGTTGCCAAAGGATTAGTTGAGCAGGGCATACGCGTGGTGCGTTTTAATTTTCCTTACATGGTTAAGCGAGCGGAAGATGGCAAGAAGCGTCCGCCTGATCGTGCACCAAAGCTTCTGGAAGCTTACGAAGAAGTGATCACTCACTTTACTTCTCAACCTATTGTTATTGGTGGAAAATCGATGGGTGGTCGCATGTCGAGTTTGCTTGCCGATAATGAGCTGGTGGCGGGTATTGCCTGTTTAGGTTTTCCTTTTCACCCTCCGGGCAAACCAGAGAAATACAAAGGCGAGCATCTGGCCAACATTGAAAAGCCAATCTTAATTCTACAAGGTGAGCGCGATACATTCGGCAAGCGCGAAGAATTCGATGGCTTTGCGTTGTCAGAACAAGTGCAAGTGCGCTTTTTGCCAGATGGTGACCACAGCTTTAAGCCACGTAAGAGTTCGGGTTACACAGAAGCAGGCAACATTGCCTCGACGGTAGAGCAGTTAGCGGCATTTATTAAAGAGGTGTACCGTGAAAAGTAAGTGGTTACTCTCGTTTACTGGTCTTTCTGGCTTAACCTCGGTGGCGTTAGGTGCATTTGCAGCGCACGGTTTGAAAGCGAAGTTATCGCCTTATTTGTTGGGCGTGTTTGAAACCGGCGTTTTGTACCAATTCATCCATACTTTAGCTATTGCATTGTGTGCCATCTTACTGCTGTTGAATTTGGGACAAAAAGCACAAAAGTATTTTTTCATCGCCGCGATTTGCTTTATCATCGGCATCTTTTGTTTTAGCGGCAGTCTTTACGCGCTGGCGCTGACGGGCATTAAGTGGTTTGGACCCATCACTCCTATGGGAGGGTTCTTGTTCATGATCGGTTGGTGTCTGTTCTTTTTTGCTGCGTTTAATATCAAAGAGGTCTCCAAGTGAAACAACTAATGCTCTATTGCCGTTCTGGCTTTGAGAAAGAGTGTGCTGGTGAAATTCAGGACAAAGCGACACAGTTGGAAGTGTATGGCTTCCCTCGTGTGAAGAAAAACTCAGGTTATGTTGTCTTCGAGTGTTACCAAGATGGAGACGCAGACAAGCTTGCTAAAGGTTTGGACTTTAGCGCCCTGATTTTTGCACGTCAGATGTTTGCTGTGGCGGCTGAGTTTGAAGCGCTACCAAGCGACGACCGCATCAGCCCAATTCTTGCTGAACTGTCAGAAATCGAAGAATTCCCACGTTGTGGCGATCTGCGCATTGAAACCCCAGACACGAACGAAGCAAAAGAGCTATTGAAGTTCTGCCGTAAGTTCACGGTACCAATGCGTCAAGCGATGCGTGGTAAAGGTCTGATGTGGAACAAAGACAACGCGAAGAAGCCTGTGTTGCACATCTGCTTTGTGGCTCCGGGTCATTGTTACGTCGGCTACTCATACCCGGGCAACAACTCGCAGTTCTTTATGGGTATTCCTCGCCTTAAATTCCCAGCAGACGCGCCAAGCCGTTCTACTTTGAAACTAGAAGAAGCATTCCACGTCTTCATTCCTCGTGAAGAATGGGATGAGCGTTTAGCGCCAGGTATGTGGGGTGTTGACCTAGGTGCATGTCCGGGTGGTTGGACTTACCAATTGGTGAAACGTTCGATGTTTGTTCACTGTGTGGACAACGGCATGATGGCGGATAGCTTGATGGAAACGGGTCAAATCAAGCACCACATGGTGGATGGCTTTAAGTTTGAACCAGACCGTAAGAACGTAACTTGGATTGTGTGTGACATGGTTGAGAAGCCAGCACGCGTTGCGCACCTTATGGGCCAATGGCTGCTAAAGGGCTGGGCGAAAGAAGCGATCTTCAACCTTAAGCTTCCAATGAAAGGTCGTTACGACGAAGTGCTGCAAGATCTTGAAAACCTAAAAATGTTCCTGATTGAGAACAAGGTGAAGTTCAAGCTGCAAGCTAAGCACTTGTACCATGACCGCGAAGAGATCACGATTCACATTCAGTGTCTGTCTAACATCTCTCCGCACTAACATGCGATAGAGTAGAAGCAAAAAAGCGCCTGCAATAGGCGCTTTTTTAGTGTCTGAAGTTGGCTGCTATTGCGCTTTATTCGGTCCGGTAAAGCGAATGTCTTGTAGGTTAAAGCCAAGTTCGATATCGCATTTCAGTGCCGCGACTTTTTTACATAAGCGGGCAGACTCAATATGTTCATCAAACTTCTTACGATATTTCGGTACCAGTTCTTCGCTCGCGTAAGCGGCTTCAATGTCTTCGAATTGAGTTAAGATCTCTTTGGCGGCTTTAGGACCAACACCCGGAATGCCCGGAACTTGGCTTGAGCTGATTCCTGTCAAACCCCAATAATCCGCAAGCTGAGATGGTTTTACGCCAAACTCTTTTTCGATAAACGGTTCATCTAGCCAGCGGTGTTGGAAGTAATCTCGGATCTGAAGAGTCGGGGAGAGCAGTTGGCAATAGCCTTTGTCGGTAGAGACAATTGTGACTTTTTCGCCGTGGCTCGCGACCTTGGTTGCGAGGGTTGCAACAAGATCGTCTGCCTCATCACCTTCAGACAGTAGTGAATCAATGCCTTGTTCCCACCACGCTTGTTGAATCGCGTCTAAGCCCTGCATCAATGGTTCTGGCATAGGTTTACGGTTCTGTTTGTAATCCGGAAGGATCTCTGCACGCCAACCGCGGTCTTGTTCGTGATGATCGAATACCGCGATGATGTGCGTCGGCTGCGCTTCAGACAGAATGCGAGTCAGGGTTCTACCGGTAGTGGTGATGGTTCTTGCTATGTCAGTTGGATCAGGTTGCGCTGAGTGCACGCGGCGGATCAGGTTTAGGGCATCAATGATAACAAGATGAATAGACATAATGACTTAGCAATAAAAAAGGGGCGTAATGCCCCTAGTGTAACCAAAGCTGAGTTATCTATCGACCACCATTTTCCTTATGGGCAATACGGTAACATGGCTCGTAAGCAGTACCGCCCGGCAGTTTCATGCGGTGTTGCTCTACGAAGTCTTTCAATAGCTTGTCGAGTTTGGTCATCAGTACCGGGTCACCGTTGATGGTGAATGGACCTTTGCGTTCGATCTCTCGAATCCCTTCCGCTTTGACGTTACCCGCAACGATGCCAGAGAAGGCTTGGCGAAGACTTGCAGCCAGTACTTGCGGTTGTTGGTTCAAATGCAGATCTAGGCTCGCCATTGCCTCATGAGTTGGTTCAAACGGCAGTTGGAACTCAGGCTCAATTTTCAACGACCAGTTAAAGCTGTATGCGTCGCCTTTCTCTTTACGATGTTGGCGAACGTCTTCCATTGAACGCTTCATGATTCGCGCCACTTCTGCTGGGTCATCAATCACGATTTGGTAGTGCTTCTGACCTTCTTCACCTAATGTATCGGCAATAAACGCATCGATAGAGCGGAAGTAAGCTTCACTCTCTTTCGGGCCGGTTAAGACGATCGGCATAGGTTGGTCAGCATTTTCTGGGTGCATCATGATGCCCAAGATGTACAGCAGCTCTTCCGCTGTACCCGGACCACCCGGGAAGATAACGATGCC
This sequence comes from Vibrio sp. K4, assembly GCF_051122595.1. Taxonomy (NCBI): domain Bacteria; kingdom Pseudomonadati; phylum Pseudomonadota; class Gammaproteobacteria; order Vibrionales; family Vibrionaceae; genus Vibrio; species Vibrio sp. K4. Next base: position 2,593,936 of record NZ_CP178577.1, on the reverse strand, counting down.
GTGCGCCATACGAACGAAGGCTTCGAGACGTTTCTCGATGTCTGGCATGATCACCAGTTCGTTCACAATTGGGTTTGGTGGCTCAGCCGCAATGATTGAAGGCTCTGTTAGGCCAAGGTAGCGCTGTTCTGTGTAACGCTGTTTCGCGTGACCAATCGCCGCACCTTTCATTGGGCCTTCCATCGCACCCGGACCACAGCCAGTACAGATGTTTAGTTCACGCAGGCCAAGTTCGTTACCCACTTCGCGTGTGTATTGGTATTCGGTCGCGTTGATCGAGTGACCACCCCAACACACCACTAGGTTAGGTTCAATGCCCGGCGTTAGTGCACCAGCATTGCGTAAAATACCGAACACGAGGTTGGTAATGTGCGTGGCATTGGTGAGGTTTAGACGCTGGTTATCCGCGAGGTGCATGTTGACATACACGATGTCACGGAGAACCGAGAACAAGTGCTCTTGAATGCCTTTGATGATCTCACCATCGACAAATGCGTGTTCAGGTGGGTTGGCTAGTTCAAGTTTGATACCGCGCTCACGACGTACGACGTTAACATCGAACGAAAGGTATTTGTCTAATAGCTCTTTTGAGTTATCGGTGTGGCTGCCGGAGTTGAGGACCGCAAGTGTACAGTTACGGTAGAGCAGATAAAGCTCACTTGATGCGGTTTTTTTAAGACGTTCAACTTCCAGTTGTGATAGCAGATCCATGCTACCTGCGGGGCTTATATGGGTAATCATAAGGCCTCCTTGCTAATGCGTTCTTTTGAGGGAATAAACCAACTCACCTACTTAGCTTGTACGTATCGTTCTACTCAGTGGTTGGCAGACTTTGTTTTATAGCGTTTAAACAGCTTAGCAGACTAAAAGAGGAGAAACGTGATAACCCGTTGAAAATTTGAGGCAATATGACAGAACAAGACGTTAAAAGCGTTTGTTTGGTTGTTTTTTAAACGCTTTTTAGCCCCAGTTCACCTGATTACCGCCGCGTTGCTTGGCGTCTTTGAGCATATTGGCAAGGCGATCTAATACGTATTCAGGGTTGTCCGCTTCTTTAAAGCAAGTAGAGACGGCCGTGAGGGTGATCATGATGTTCTGTTCACGGAATTTGAATGGCAGTTTACTGATGTCGCGCTGGATGTTTTTCATCAGCTCAAGTGTGTACTCTTCCGTTTGCTCTGGGATGAGTAAGATAAACTCTTCGCCACCAAAACGAGCCACGGTTTCTGTATCAGCGACGCGTTTGCTCATGGTGCGAGCAATGATCTTGAGTGCTTTATCGCCAGCGGTGTAGCCGTAGCTGTCGTTAACCGCTTTAAAGTTATCAACATCAAACAGAACTACGCGAAGATTTTGCTGTGAGCGAATCCAACGACGGTATTCCAACTCTAAGCGATCATTGAAAGCGGCACGGTTGTATACCTTCGTCAAAGGGTCTAGCAGCATTCGTTGTGCTTGGTCTTCCAAGCGGCGACGGTAGTCTTGAGTTGTTTCAAATACCGCTTCCAGCTGATTTTTGCTGTAGCTTAAGCGTTCTTGAAGGGCTTGTTCGCGCTCTTCGGTCATTCTTAAGCGTTCAGTCAAAGAGGCCATCTTGGCCAGCAATGGTGATACTTCACCTTTCAACTCTTCGAGATCTTGCGCGTGTTCCAGAGATTCTTGGCTGCGTTCAACCAAAGTGGTCATCTCTGAGTTCAGCTCTTGGCGATGTTCAAAGTAGGTTTGATGCTGGTCGACGTTCTGATGAACCGTCTTTAGATTGCTAGACAGTGAAGTATTCAACTGCTCTAAGAACTGCTCTGATGATTTGCGTTCGTATTTAGTCGCTTCTACGACCAATTTGAGGGTGTTTAAAGTCAGTTCGATCAGCGATTCTGCGTTAACCCCCAACAGCAACTTCGCTCGGATATCCAACAGTTGGTCGCCAGACTCACCTTCAAAATCGAGTTCGGTGATGGTGTGCTGCAAGTCGCTCGCAAGACACTCAAGTTGGGACTTATCTGGGCCGTGTTCTAATTCACCAAGGTTAAGGCGAGAATTGGAAGTGATGATCTTGAGCGCGCGCTCGTAGATGCTTAGTAGCTTGGTGGCTTGGTCAACTTTCTTACCTGCGTGAACTTCAGAAAAGCTCATCAGATTGCGCAATTCACGTTTTAGCTGCGCAGGCAAACCGGTGATACGTTGAAGCGTTTCACCACTGTGTTTGATTTGTTCGTCGAGATAACCGTTTTGTTTTTCCATCGCCTTAGACTGCTGTTTGAGCATTCTTTCTAGCACTGCTAAGCGAGGTATCAGCGTACTGACATCTTTTTGATGTTCCAGTTCTTGCTGAATTTCGCGCAGGTAGCTGGTTACTTGAGAGTTTGAACCCTGACAAGCAGAAGACAATGATGCCACAACTCGCTTAAGAACTTGCTGCTCACGTTGAAATTTGAGCGAAGTATCACGATGAGTCAGCCTGAGTTGGTCAAGTTGACAACTCAGCTGATGAAGCTGCGACTGAATATCGGATTCCAAGATTCCCATGAAGTGACTACGGTTAAGTCCATGTACTACTGACGATTATTTGATAATAACAAAAAACTTTATAGCGTCATCACTGATCACGCTCAACCGTTGGTTAATTATCCGTTTTTTAATATTTTTTTGATGTCGTCCTCATTCTTGTACGAAGAATGAATTTTAATTAGCCCTTGGTTGATGGCGTGTTGGCACGCAGTCCTTATGTCACCGGTTGCAAAGCTCGCTGCCGGAGCATTATCAATGGCCTTCAAGAACACCCAATGACTGTGTTTATCTTTTAAGCTGACTTCACGCGCAATGTGTGTGGCGAGCAGCAATAGATCGAGTAATTCTTCATCGTTAATTGCCGTGTATGCACGTGGTAAGAATGGGTAGTCACTGATGCCCATTCGGATGATGCGGTTGACGTTGTGTTTGGCCGCGAACTCATCTACCCAGCTTTGGAATTTTTCGAACGTCGCTTCTGCTGATGCGTCACGATCGGCATTTGGCTCGATGTACAACAAGTTTGCATCGGAGAAATGGTACAAACGTGTCGGTTTCTGGATACGTTCTGCTAGGAACTCACCGAAAGCACGCTCTAGCTCTAAACCGGCTTTGTAACCATGCTGAACGTACATACTGCGCAGGAACGGCAGATCGATCATCACGAAGCGCAAACGGTCGTTCAAAGGCTCGTGAATCAATTCACCCATTTGCCACTGCTCGAAGGTGTCGCTCGATTTCTTCAATGAGCGGGACAACTTCACATTCAACATGCGTAGGTTACGCAGGCGAGAACGGGAGTGGGTGAACAGGTCATTACGCAGTTTTTCAATCTCAGCGGTTTGGCGTTGATTGATGACGCCACGGCGCATGATGAACAGGAACATGACCAAGACAGTAATAAACAACGCAAACGAGATTTTTTGGAATTTGCGATGCTCCATTTCGACTTGTGCCAATTTCTCAGCTTGGCCTACGTGATGAATACTTTGCTCGGCAAATTCTTTTTGTTGGCGGAACGCATCTTCACTGATTTGGTTAAGCTGCTTTTGTTCTAGGCGCACTAGGCTGGCGTATTTCTTATACGCTTGTAATGACAGTTGGTACTCGCCAGCTTGTTCATAGCCCAGACCCAATAAGCGGTAAGATTGTTGTTTAATAAAGCCAGTATCATCTGGGGCTTTTTCAATTAAATCGAGCGCTCGTTTGGCGTTTTCAATGACGTCTTTACTGTCGTTTTGATGGTACGCCAAGCCAGATTGCAACAAGGCGGCTTTGGCTTCCAGTTGAGGCAAGTCAGCGTACTCCAACAGATCGGTTGAGCGGTCTAGGTATTGTTCTGCTAATGCATAGTTGTAGAGCTGTAAGTAAGTGGCAGCTAGGCTCAGACGGATCTTAATGATGCGGTTGATGTTTTTACTGGTGCTGTCATGGTCCAGCACGTTGAAGTAGTGCACCAAAGCCAGATTAAATTTGCCTTGGTAGAAATAGATGTCACCCATTTGCTCTAGCACGTCGGCCAAAATCGGTGAGCTTGGGTAGCTGTCGTAATAATCTGCCGCCTGAGAGAGGTATTCAATCGCCTTGTCATACACTCGGCGTTCTTGGAACAGGCGTGCCAGCAAGCGATTTACTTTCGCAAGGCGTGCGCCGCTATCGCTCTCAATGGATTGCCAGTAACCGTAGAGCAGCTCTGAAAGGGCAAGGTTGTACTTCTTGTCATTCAGATAAAACTCACCAACGGCGGTGTGGTAATCAATCAGAGTCAGATCAGAACGGTTGTCTTCCAGCATGGTCTTCGCTTTTGTGTATAAGCGATCGGCATTAACGCTGTCACCACTGTTGGCTGCTAATAGTGCTCGTTGCATGACCAAGCGATAACGAACACTGTCGGTGCGTTGTAATACTGGATTGGCTTCTTCAATCTGCTTTTCGATTTGGTCGAGCTTTTCTTCTGCGGCTGCATAGTTTTTGTCGTACATCCAAATCATTTGGTTGCGCATCAGTTGCACATCAAGATTCATGTACGGCAATTGATATTCGTTGGCGAGGCGTTCTGCTTCATCAAGGTTATTGATGGCAGAGCGGATGTTGCCCATTGTGTAGTCAGCTTGCGCGATGATTTTGTGTGCTTCAATCGTGCTGCTTGGCGTGCGGATGCTACGGTCGGTCTCTTCGCGAGACATTGAAGAAGGGCTGCCGTTGTCTTGGCGCTCTGTCAGTTCGCGTTGCAAAAGGTAGTTTTTGGCCGCTTGCTTTGCCTGTACGGGGTCGATCTCAGCCAGTTGCTGAGCTTCATTAAGCAAAGCGGAAGATAAAATGGTCGCGTGAAGTGGCTGTGCTAACAATAAGCAAAGAAAGCCAATCAGCCTAAATAGACGCGAACTGTCCCCAAACATCCTTTTCGTTCCCTCGAACTGTGTCGTAATTTACGAGTTTTTGAATAAACAATAGTAGAGAAAAACGCCCAGCAATCCAACAGATAGCTGAGCGTTTTTGAGTATTTAAGCAATTAGTTTTTGAGTGTGGAACTCAAGCACTTTTCATTATCTACTCAGATTACTGGCGCGCCATGCGGTTATTGTGAGCGGGCTTGTCTTGTTCCGTTGAGCGGTAAGGGTTGATATCCAAACCACCACGACGTGTGTAACGTGCAAATACCGTCAGTTTCGTTGGCTGGCAGTACTTTATCAGGTCAGTGAAAATACGCTCCACACATTGCTCGTGGAACTCGTTGTGCTCACGGAATGAAACGAGGTAACGAAGCAACTTCTCACGATCAAGCTTAGCGCCTTGGTAACGAATTTCTACGCTGCCCCAGTCTGGTTGGTTGGTGATCAGACAGTTAGATTTCAGTAGATGGCTGTGAAGAATTTCTTCTACTTGCTCATCACCAGCCGCACCCTCAAGCAGTGCAGCGTCAAAATCGTAGCTGGTGATTTCGATGTCTTGATCGTCAATACACTCGCCTTCCATCGTCACGATAGGTTGGTTGGTGTAATGCGTTACTGGGTTTACTTCCACAAGTACTTGCTCACCTGCGCATGCCGATAGGTCTTGCGTCAAACGCTCAGTCACTTCTTCCCACGTAGCGAAACGCGTTTGGTTGTAGCTGTTTAAGTACAGTTTGAACGACTTAGACTCAATCAAGTTTGCGCTGGTTGCTGGAATGTACACTTCGCCAACCGCAACTTGAGGCAAGCCTTTGCTGTTTAGCCAAGATAGCTCGTACAGCGTCCAAATATCGTGGCCCATAAACGGTAGGCTGTCGCCAAGTTCAAGGTCGTCACGGTTTAGGCTGCGAGGTACAGGTTGCAGCAAGCTTGCGTCGTATTGGTTTGCGTACTCGGTCTTTTTACCCAGAGTCAGGCCAGCAAGCTCTTTAGCGTCAGAATATTTGCTCATACTTTGTGGTCATTTTCGATTAGAATGGCGAGAATTTTACTGAATCCGCTGATTAATTGCCATCCGGCAGATACCGCAACCTGATAAAAACAAACCAGGAGACCTTCATGACCCAAACCGTTCCTCAGGCTCTACAGGACTTTAGCCTGCGCTACCAACAAGCTTGGCAAGACAAACACAACGAACTGCCACGCAGTGAAGAGCTTGCTGATCTTGTTTCTCCGTGTGTAGAAGAGAAACGTGATGAGGTCGTTTTGTGGAAATCGGTTCCACGTGAAGAGATGGCAGATTTCACCAACGTTGAGAACGCAATTGAATTGACGTTGCATGAAGACATTAAGCTTTTCTATGGTTCGCAATACAGCGCAGATATGGATGCGACTTGGCAAGGCAATGAGCTGACACTGCTGCAAGTATGGAGTGACGATGACTTTACTCGTCTGCAAGAGAACATTCTTGGCCACCTTGTGACTCAGCGTCGTCTAAAACTAAAGCCGACGGTATTTATTGCAGCGACCGATGCCGAGCTGGATGTGATTTCAATCTGTAACTTAACCGGTAATGTCATTCTTGAGCGCTTGGGTTCAGATAAACGTGACGTATTGGCTGAAACACTGACCGAGTTTCTAAGCAAACTTGAGGCTGCGGTGTAAGCATGTACGTTGTTGAGTTGCAGTTTGAGTGTTTTGATAACACCACCGTAAGCGCGGTTGATAAAGCGATTAATGGTCTGATGGACGCATTGCGCTACAACGGTCAGGTGCTTGGTCGTGAATTTCCTATCGTAATGGGCGATGGCGAGTTTTATGTTCGCGTCGTTTGCCCAGAGCAAGACAGTTTGCACCCTCGCTACCATTCTGATTTCGTCAAAGTGTGCATGAATCGTTTGTCGGAAGCGTCGTTGCTTGCGCCGAAAATGCGCATGTTGGGTCGTGATTTGAATTCAGAAGAAGCGGCTGAAGAAGAAACACCAAGCTGGCAAGTGCTCTACACCACGTACGTTCATACTTGTTCTCCACTGCGCAGCGGCGAGACACTGTTGCCAATTCCACTGTACCGCAATGGGGCAACACTGAATGGTGACCACAAAGCAGTGGTGAAATGGCAAACCGAATGGCAAGCGTGTGATGAAATCCAAATGGCTGGCGGGTGTCGTGCAGAACATGCGGCATTGCACGAAATTTGCGATGCTGACAGTGTGCTGTTCCGCCGAGGTTGGGATTTGCGAGGTCGTATTGAATACCTCACTAAGATCCCGACGTATTACTACCAATACCGAGTTGGTGGTGAGTCACTTGAAGCGGAAAAAGCGCGCAAGTGTCCAAAGTGTGGTGGTGAGTGGTTACTCGATGAACCGCTGCACGACATCTTCTACTTTAAGTGCGACGATTGCCGAATCGTTTCCAACATCTCTTGGGACCACATCAAGTAGTCTATTTTCTAAAGCTGGCGTCTATGCCAGCTTTTTTCTATCGCGATAAATGGATCGAAGCCGCGTAGTCAAATTATCTATTATTGATTTTGTCAATATATTGATTCAAAAAGCATTTTCACTGACCATTCCTCTCATCCCCTTGATTGTGATCTTTGTTCACATTTAAAGAAAAATGTAACTCAGTTGCATGGTTTATAAGCATTGAAACGTTTGCTTCTCAAAAATTTCAAATAATATCCATATCCTTTTTGAGGTTTTGGGAAGAGGGCCCCTTCCGAAAATATATATAAAAAAATAATCTGGAAGGAATTGAGATGACTTTATTTAAACGAAGCCTAGTCTGCATTGCTGTTGTCGGCTTAATGGCTGGTTGTAACGATGATGAAACCAAGTACGTAGAAGTACCGTCGGATTACAGCCCTGTAGTCGCAGAAGGTAAAACACTAACCAACACGCCAGATGTGGTTGTGAAAGGTGAAGCAACACAAGCGGATGAAGTAACCATTGCTATCGCAGCAACATCGGATCTACACGGTCGTTTGTTTGGTTTTGACTACGCGCTGAACGCAGAAGACGATGACGCGGGTATTACTCGTGTGGCCACTTTGCTTGCTGACCAAAAAGCAGCACATCCAAACATGATCCTGATTGATATCGGTGATACGGTTCAAGGCAACTCCGCGCAGCTATTCAACGATGATCCAACTCACCCAGTGGTTGAGAGCATGAACTCTCTTGGCTTTGACGTTTGGGTACCAGGTAACCATGAATTCAACTTTGAGCGTTCGTTTGTCGATCGCAACCTCGATCATTTTAATGGTGCGGTACTGTCTTCAAACATCAAATGGGAAAGCAACGATGTGAACTACATTCGCGCGTTCCAAATGTTTGAAGTGGAAGGCGTGAAAGTGGCGATCGTTGGCCTGACGCCATCGAACGTGCCGAACTGGGAAGCGTCTGCACCGGATCACTTCAAAGGGTTGAAGTTTGAAAACGAATTGGATGCAACCAAAGAAGCGGTTGATCAACTTGTGTCTAAGTACAATCCAGATGTGATTGTTGGTGCGCTTCACCTTGGTCGACAAGAAGACGGTGGTGTGGGCGTTTACGAAATCGCGTCAGCAATGGCAGATAAATTCGACGTCATCTTAGCGGGTCACGAACACGCGAACTACATCGAGCAAGTGAACGCAGACGGCACTGTTACACCAATCAGCAAATCCACATCAGAAATTGGCGGTGAAAATACGCTGATTGAAGATAAAGCGAAGTCTGGCGAATACAACCAAGACAATCGCGCGCAAAGCGTGAAAATCATTGAACCAGGCAAGTGGGGTGCTTACCTAGCGAAAGCTGAAATTCAATTGAAGAAAGTCGATGGTAAGTGGACGATGGAAGACACTACATTGACCAACATTGGCACGAAGAAAGTGGAACAAGAGCAAGCACTGCAAGCGAAATTCCAATACGTGCACGATATCTCGGTTGAAGACGCCACTCGCGAACTTGGCCGTGTCACGGGTGACTTCACACCAAGCGCAACGGGTTTCCCAGATGAAGCGACTGCGACGGATTACAACTACACGGCAGAGCGTTTGTACTCCACGATTCACCTTGCGAAAGTGGTTGATACGCCATTAATGGACGTGATTAACCAAATCCAAATGCAGACAATCGAAGATGCGGTTGGTAAAGGTAATGGTGCGGTTGTGTCTGCTGCGTCGCTTTTCTCTGATCAATCTAACCTGATCGATGGTGAAGTGTACACCAAAGGTAAATCGACCAACTTGTACAAGTATGACAACACCTTGCTTGGCGTTGAGATGACAGGTGCGAACCTAAAACGCTTCATTGAGTGGTCTTACTCTTACTTCAACCAGTACCAACCGGGTGACATTACGGTGTCGTTTAAGAAAGGCGCGCCAGCTTACCTGTACGACCAATTCGATGGTGACATCGAGTTTACAGTGGATCTAAGTAAACCGTCTCTAGAGTTAGACGAAAATAACACGGTGACAAATGAAGGTAGCCGCGTAAACATCACCAGTATTGGTGGCGAGCAGTTCGATCCAAACGCGACTTACAAAGTGGCGATGAACAGCTACCGTTTTGGTTCGCAAATCCAGAAGTTTGGTTGGGCAAGCAAAGACGACGTGTTCTATGACTCAGTGAACGAACAAGTGTACGCAATTCGCGACATGCTGACGGCCTATGTTGAAGAGAACAAAGGTATCAACGTGGCAGATTTCAGTGGCAGCGTTGGTAACTGGTCATTCACTCAATACCTACCAAGCGGTGATATCACGACATTGCGTGAGGGCGAAGGCAAAGCGCTTTGGGATCAATTGAAGAACATGGAAATCTGTGTCTCAATTGACTTGGAAAACCCGAAATACCCAGCGATTGTTAAGTCTGTGAACATCAATGATTCGTCTAGCTACTTTGTTAACCCTAACAAAGGCGCGGCAACCCTTGATGAGAAAGTCGCAGGTTGTAACCCAACTCATTAATCCTGCATGTGGGCGCGGTAATTTTTACCGCGCCTAATTTTACTCACCAGAGGCAAAGCCCGTTTAGTGAGTGGTGTAGAAGAGTGCTTCATGATCAAAAGAATCTATAACCGATGGGGTTTCACCCTACTGATTACCCTTATCTCCACACTTATCTTTCAGTTTTCTTCTTCGTGGAGTGAAGATTTCCGTCCTAAATCTCGTCAGCAACAAGAGTTTGTTGAAGCGACCGTCACGCGTTCTATCTCAAACCATGTTGCGCCAGATCCGCTCGTGCCAGATGTGATGACAGGCAAACAAGTCTTCATGGCAAAAATCCTTGAGGGAGAGAGCGAAGGCTTAGAGGTGGAAGTCACCAACCCTCTTAGTCGTCAGCACAACGTGTATGTCAGTGAGGGCGATACTTTCATTATGATGATCCGCGAAACCACCAATGGTACCGTTTATTGGGCGTATAACCACAAACGCTCAGACGCGATTTACCTGATGCTTGCGTTGTTTTGTGCGCTGTTGCTGAGCTTTGGTAAGAAAGAGGGCATCAACTCGATGGTCGCGCTCTATTTCACTGCTGCCTTGATCGTTGGCGTGTTGGTGCCGAGTATTTTTGCGGGTTGGAATCCGATGTTGGTCAGCATCTTATTGATGGTGGTGATCATCGTGGTCAGCTTTATTCTCGTTTCTGGCTATAACCGTAAGAGTTTATGTGCCATGGGCGGCACACTATTGGGTGTGATTGCTGCGGGTGTCATGGCGCAGTGGTTTGGTGAAATGGCACACTTGTCGGGCATTTACCTCGACAAAGGCGAAGACGTGATTTACCTAACGTCGGTGAAGATGGGCATTCGTTGGTTGATGTTCGTGACGATTGTCGTTGCTGCACTTGGCGCTGTTATGGACGTTGCGATTTCGATTGCATCGGCGTATGCGGAGCTGCAACAAACCGACCCTAAACTGAAACCAAAGCAGTTGGTTAGAGCGTCGATGAACATTGGTCGAGACATCATGGGTACCATGACTAACACCTTGATCTTGGCGTTTGCTGGTGGCTCATTGACGACCATCATGATGGTGTGGGGTCTTAACATGCCAGCGAGCCAGTTTATGAATATGCCGTTGGTAGGACTCGCAGTGGTGAATGCGTTAGCGGGCAGTGTAGGCATTGTGCTTACTATCCCTTTTACTGCATTTTTAGCGCCTTATGTGTTTAAACATCCGCAAGTGGATACGCAGCCAGAACAGGAGCAAAAGAAGGTTGAGCAAGACGAAGTTCAGCTGTTCTAGCAATATAAAGTCACAATGAAAACAAATGCAAAAAGGGCGCTCCGATGAGCACCCTTTTTAAGTTTCAAGTGTTGTAGAAAGAGGGGATTACCAACCTTTAACTACGCCACCTTTGAAGATGTCTTTTGCTGCTTCGTAAACTTCATCAGTTTGGTATGCTTTCACGAAGTTTTGTACGTTAGCTGCTTGAACGTTGTCTTCACGAGCAACGATAAGGTTTACGTATGGAGACTCTTTGTCTTCTACGAAGATACCGTCACGCTCAGGTGTTAGGTCGATTGAGCTTGCGTAAGTTGTGTTGATGATAGAAACCGCTACGTCATCAAGAGAGCGTGGAAGTTGTGCTGCATCTAGCTCCACGATAGTGATGTTTTTCGGGTTACCAACGATGTCACGTACTGTTGCTTGTAGACCAACGCCATCACGCAGTTCGATCAGACCTTGTTGCTCAAGCAGTAGAAGAGAACGACCAAGGTTGGTTGGATCGTTTGGTACTGCGATACGAGCGCCATCTTCGATCTCATCCACTGATTTTACTTGCTTAGAGTAACCAGCAATTGGGTATACGAAAGAGTTACCAGCCGTTACTAGCTTGTAGCCACGGTCAGTTACTTGCTGGTCTAGGTATGGCTTGTGTTGGAACGCGTTTGCGTCGATTGAGCCATCATCTAGCGCTGCGTTTGGTGTTACGTAATCAGTAAAGGTAACTAGCTCAACGTCCAGGTTGTATTTCTCTTTAGCAACTTTTGCTGCAACTTCAGCAACTTGTGCTTCCGCACCTGCCATAACGCCAACTTTTACTTTGTTAACGTCAACTTCTTTCTCGCCACAACCAGCAAGAACCAGTGCAGAAGCGGCAGTTGCAACAGTCAAAAGACTCTTAAGGCTAAATTTCATCTTTATCTCCTTATAATTGGTATTTTCAATTCTTATCTGTGGTCTACGCGGCGTACGATTGCATCACCGATAGACTGAATAATTTGTACTAGAACGATCAGCATCACGACAGTCACGGCCATGATGACTACATCATAACGGTGGAAGCCATAACGGATGGCTACGTCACCAAGACCACCGCCGCCCACTGTTCCCGCCATTGCTGAATAGCTTACTAGTGTTACTAGGGTAATCGTCACTGAGTTAACAATAGTCGGCATTGCTTCAGGAAGCAGAACTTTTGTGATGATTTGTGTTGGTGTCGCACCCATAGATTGCGCGGCTTCAACCAAACCTGATGGAACTTCCAGTAGTGCGCCTTCAATTAGACGTGCCACAAATGGGATTGCTCCGATGGTCAAAGGTACGATTGCTGCTGTTGTACCGATAAAGGTACCAACCAACAGTTTGGTTACTGGGATAATCGCAACCATCAATACTAGGAAAGGAACCGAACGGCCCACGTTGACGATCGCGCCAAGAATGCCGTTGAGTTTGGTGTTTTCCAGCAGGCCACCTTTTTTAGTGGTATGCAGAATCACACCAAGAGGAATGCCGACTGCGAAACCAACGATACCCGCAACCGCCACCATGTAAAAGGTTTCCCACGTTGCGCCTAAAAGTAGGTTGCTGTTTAAGCTCAGCCATTCAGAAATCGTATTAAAGGACATAGCCAAGTACCTCTACTTTCACGTTGTGCTCACGCAGGAATTCAATTGCTGCGTTATCATCTTCTTCACTACCAAACAGCTCTGCGACCATCATGCCGAACTTCACGCCGCCAGCGTAATCGAGATCAGAACTTAGGATGCTCACGTCGATGTTGTACTTACGAGCGATTTGCGTCATCAGAGGGGCATCCACAGTTGCACCAGTAAACTCTAGGCGAACCAATGGGTAGCTGTTTTCCACGCGCGTGGTTTGTAAGCGAGCTTGGTAATCTTCTGGGATAGAAAGATCCAAAGTCGAACGAATGAACTCGTGTGCCAGAGCCGTCTTCGGATGCGCGAAGATTTCACCAACGGTGCCTTTTTCCACTAGTTCACCATCACCGATGATCGCCACTTCGTGACAGATGCTCTTAACCACTTCCATCTCGTGAGTGATCAGAAGAATGGTGATTTCTAGCTTGCGGTTGATTTCTTTGAGTAGTTCTAAGATGGACTGAGTTGTTGCTGGATCCAGCGCACTGGTTGCTTCGTCACACAGCAGAACGCTAGGGTCTGATGCCAGTGCACGTGCAATTGCCACACGTTGCTTTTGACCACCACTGAGGTTTGCTGGGTAGCTTTCATGCTTGTCTGAAAGACCAACAAGCTTAAGTAGCTCAGTCACTTTTGTCGTGATTTGCGATTTGTCTTTGCCTGCTAGCTCAAGAGGGAGTGCGACATTGTCGAAAACGGTGCGAGATGACAGCAGGTTAAAGTGTTGGAAGATCATCCCGATGTTACGGCGAGTTTCTCCCAATTGCTTTTTGCTTAATTTGGTTAGATCAACGCCATCTACGATGATGGAACCCGATGTTGGGGCTTCCAGCATGTTCACACAACGGATCAGGGTACTTTTACCCGCGCCCGATGAGCCGATAACACCAAAGATGGTGCCCTTCGCGATATCTAGATTAATGTCCTTAAGGGCAAGAATTTCCTTACTGCCTTGGTAGAACACTTTATTGACGTTTTTTATTTCTATCATGTTTCAACCTGCACAGAGATACTGGGAACTTCGCTGTTAAAAACGGCTTTTAACAGGAGTAAATTTTGAACTCTATCTCAATTCTCAGTTGATGCTATGGGTTAAGCTGTAGTAAGTCAATAGATATTTTTACGTCTAGACGTCTAAATGTATGGATGTTCTGTTGGGAAAATAAAACAGAGGATGTTTGGCGGAAAGGAATATAAAAGAGGGATATTCAAGATTTACCGATTCTCGGGCGACAAATCAACTGTTTTGTCGCTCACTCACGCCAATTAGATAGTGTGAGTGCTTATAAGGTATGTAATAATCTGATGAAACCGAGTAAATAGAGAAATACGTTTTGGCAAAACCTGCTGTTTTTATCGATCGTGACGGCGTGATCAACGTTGACCACGGCTACGTTCATGACGAACATGATTTTGAGTACATTGACGGTGTCTTTGAAGCGACAAAAGCGCTGAAGGATAAAGGCTACCTGTTGGTGCTTGTGACCAATCAATCTGGCATTGCACGTGGTAAATTCAGCGAAGACCGTTTCTTATCTCTGACTCAGTGGATGGACTGGAACTTCGCTGATAATGGCGTTGAGTTCGACGGCATCTACTACTGCCCACATCATCCTGAACATGGCATTGGTGAATACAAGCAAGATTGTGAGTGCCGTAAGCCAAAACCAGGCATGTTCATTTCTGCACGTGACTTCTTGAAGATCGACATGGAGAAATCTGTGATGATCGGCGACAAAGCCGAAGATATGATGGCAGCAGAAGCAGCAGGCGTTGGCACTAAGATTTTGGTTCGTACTGGTAAGCCAGTGACAGAACAAGGCGAAGCGATTGCAACGGTAGTATTAGATAGCATTGCAGACGTGCCTGCGTACCTAAACAAGTAATCTTCATTACTGACTGAGATAAGGGAAGCCGCTGCTTCCCTTTTGTTTGATTCCTTCTTTTAGTTTGAACACTTATGAGCAAAAAACTCACCATTCTTGATATCGCGAAATTGGCTGGCGTGGGCAAATCGACGGTCAGCCGTGTGCTTACCAATGATCCCAAGGTAAAACCGCAAACGCGTGAGAAGGTAGAGCAAATCATTCGTGAATCAGGCTACGTCCCATCAAAGTCTGCGCAGTCGATGCGTGGTGGCAGCCAGAAAGTGATCGGTGTGATCATCTCTCGTTTGGATTCACCATCGGAAAACCGCGCTGTTGGCACTATGCTCAACGCTTTGTACTCAGCAGGGTATGACGTGGTGATCATGGAGAGCCAATTCGACCGCGATAAAACCAATGAGCATTTGGATGTGCTTAAACGTCGCAATGTTGATGGGGTTATCGTGTTTGGTTTTACTGGGTGTGATGAGCTGGCGTTAGCGGAGTGGGGCAACCGCATTGTCGTGATCGCGATGGACACGCAAATGGTCTCCTCGATCAACTATGACAACCAAGGCGTTATCGATATGGCGCTCTCTCATCTGGAACAACAATCTATTTCTCGTATTGCCTACATTGGTGTTGATCCAGAAGACCGCACCACAGGTCTTGCTCGCTTAAATGCTTACCAAGCTTGGTGTGAGAAAAAGCGCATCGAACCTTGCTTTCAAACCGGCAAGCTCAACCACGAAAGTGCTTATCAGCTGGTGGATCAAGTCCTTCAATCCGATACACAAGCCATCGCTTGTGCCAGTGACACTATCGCTCTCGGTGTAATTAAACGTCTGCAAGAAGTGGGACGTGAAGACGTGGTGGTTACCGGTGTCGGTGGTAACGAATTACTTTCTTTTCTCTTCCCTAATGTTTTCAGTGTGGATCCAGGCTACTCTAATGCTGGTGAAAAAGCCGCTAACATGCTGATTAATCAATTAAATGGTGATGGGTCTGTGGTGCATTTTACCCAGCAGCCTATCCGTCATTAATCCACCTTTCGATGATCTGCTCTAAAATTATACTGTGATCATTCTCAATTAATGGGACTGTTCCCATTTTGTTTTTGAATGCGAAATGGCACTATTAAAATCATCAAATGGGAATGTTCCCATTATAAAAATAAAACGATGAATTGAATGTATCCAATACAGGGTGGACAAAGTTATGAGTAAGATTGCGCGTCAAGATGTACAGCGTCTTATTGAGCTGGTCGGGGGATCGGACAATATTGCCAGTGTAAGCCACTGCTTAACTCGCTTGCGTTTCGTGTTGAATGACACTGACAAAGCCGATACAAAACAGTTAGATGCACTGCCTATGGTGAAGGGCTGCTTTACCAACGCAGGTCAATTTCAGGTCGTCATCGGCACTGAAGTTGATGAAGTTTACAAAGTACTGATCGAGCTAAGCGGCAAAAGTGAATCGAGCAAAGATGAATCTAAGAACGCAGCTCGTCAAAACATGAATATCGTTGAGCGTGGTATTTCCCACCTTGCTGAAATCTTTGTACCACTGCTACCAGCGATCATCACCGGTGGTCTGATTCTTGGTTTCCGTAACGTGATTGGCGACATCAAGATGTTTGATGGTCAAACGCTAACGGAAATCAGCCAGTTTTGGGCAACGGTACACTCTTTCCTATGGTTAATTGGTGAAGCGATCTTCTTCTTCCTACCAGTTGGCGTGTGTTGGTCGACAGTGAAAAAACTCGGCGGTACTCCGATTCTGGGTATCACATTGGGTGTCACGCTGGTTTCGCCACAATTAATGAACGCCTACCTAATTGGTAAGCAAGTGCCTGAAGTATGGGACTTTGGCTTATTTGCCATCGAGAAAGTAGGCTACCAAGCGCAAGTTATTCCGGCAATGCTCGCTGGTATGGCTTTGGCGTTTATTGAAACCAACTTAAAACGCATCATTCCGTCTTATCTCTACTTAGTGGTCGTGCCGTTTGTTTCTATCATCGTGTCTGTGATTCTTGCGCACTCTATCATTGGCCCATTCGGTCGTATGTTGGGTGACGGCGTTGCTTTCGCAGCAAAAGCAGCCATGACGGGTGACTTCGCAATGATTGGTTCAACCATCTTCGGCTTCCTATACGCGCCATTGGTAATTACTGGTATTCACCACACCACCAACGCGGTTGACCTTCAATTGATGCAAGAGCTAGGCGGCACGCCAATTTGGCCTTTGATTGCACTTTCAAACATTGCTCAAGCATCTGCAGTAGTCGGCATCATTATCATCAGTAAAAAACATGGCGAGCGTGATATCTCAGTACCTGCGGCTATCTCAGCTTACCTTGGTGTGACTGAGCCAGCGATGTACGGCATCAACTTGAAATACAAATTCCCAATGCTGAGCGCGATGATCGGCAGTGCGATTGCAGCCGCTATCTGTGGCAGCGCAGGTGTGATGGCGAATGGCATCGGTGTGGGTGGTTTGCCGGGCATCTTGTCTATCCAACCGCAGTTCTGGGGCGTATTTGCTCTGGCGATGTTGGTGGCGATTGTGGTTCCGGTAGCGCTGACGCTTGTGCTGTATAAGCGCGCACAGATGAAAGGTGAGTTAGAAACCGCTAACGCGTAATTCAAACCGAGGCGGCGATTTGGCTGCCTCGTTTATCTCCTCTAATTTTTAAGATTTTTAAGTTTCCGTTTAATGGTAAGTGAGCGTTAGAAATGGCAATGACCAAGCATGATGAGAGCTGGTGGAAAACCGCAACCATCTACCAAATTTACCCAAAAAGCTTTTGTGACAGTGGAAGTAAAGGCACGGGCGATATTAAAGGGATCATTTCTAAACTGGATTATCTAAAACACCTTGGTGTGGATGCGATTTGGCTGACGCCGGTTTATCAATCGCCAATGATCGACAATGGTTATGACATTTCCGATTACTATGCGATCAACCCAGATTTCGGCACCATGCAAGATTTCGATACCCTGCTGGCTGAGGCTCACCAGCTGGGTATTCGAATCATCATGGATATCGTGGTCAACCATACTTCGACAGAACACAAGTGGTTCCAATCAGCACTGGGTGATAAAAACAGCCCGTACCGTGATTACTACATCTGGAAAGATCCGGTTGATGGTGCAGAGCCAAACAACTGGCAATCTAAGTTTGGTGGTAACGCTTGGGCACTGGATGAAAAAACGGGTCAGTACTATTTGCACCTTTTTGCCAAAGAGCAAGCGGACTTAAACTGGGAAAACCCGGTAGTGCGTGAAGAAGTGAAAGAAGTTATCTGCTTCTGGGCAGAAAAAGGTGTCGATGGTTTCCGTCTTGACGTTATCAACCTGATTTCCAAGCAGCAAGATTTCCCAAGTGACAATATTGGTGATGGTCGCCGTTTCTACACCGACGGCCCACGTGTGCATGAATACCTTCAAGAGATCAGTGAAGCGGTGTTCCAAAAATATGGCAGTGTGACGGTAGGTGAAATGTCGTCCACCACGCTAGAGCATTGTCAGCAGTATTCAGCGCAAGATGGCAAAGAGCTGTCGATGGTGTTCAATTTCCACCACCTGAAAGTCGATTACCCGAATGGTGATAAGTGGACGAAAGCGCAGTTTGATTTCATCCAACTAAAACAGATCTTCAACCACTGGCAAACCGGCTTAAATGGCAAAGGGTGGGGCGCGCTATTTTGGTGTAACCACGACCAACCACGCGTTGTGAGCCGATTAGGTAACGACGAACAATACCGTGTTGAATCTGCCAAAATGCTTGCGGCATCGGTACACATGATGCAAGGCACGCCTTATGTTTATCAAGGTGAAGAGATCGGCATGACCAACCCGGGTTACACCGAAATCAGCCAATATCGTGATGTTGAAAGCACGAACATGTACGACATTATGGTCAATCGCGATGGCGTATCTCACGACGATATGATGGCGATTTTGGCGCAGAAGTCGCGTGATAATTCACGTACGCCAATGCAATGGAACAGCGCGAAACACGCGGGTTTTACTGAAGGTACGCCGTGGCTAGAGGTATCTCATAACTATTCTGAGATCAACGCGGAAGCCGCGATTGCCGATTTGAACTCGGTGTTCTACTTCTACAAGCGCTTGATTGAACTACGTAAACAGGTTCAAGTAATCACTGATGGTCGTTACGAGGACTTGCTGCCAGAGCACAAACGTATTTTTGCTTACGCTCGTCAGAACGACAAGCAAACGCTGTTGTGTATTAACAACTACTACGGCGAAGAAGTGGAGTGTGTGTTACCAGAGCGCTTTGATATGAGCAAAGCCAAGAATCTGCTTTCCAACTATCAGAATACGACCAGCGCGATTGCTTCCAATCACCAAGTTCTGCGTCCTTACGAAACACGCATCTTGCTGATTGAGTCTTAAAGGCAAATAAAAAGTACCCCTAAGGATTTCGATCCGAAACAAAAGGCTTTGGAGTGCTCCCCAAAGCCTTTTTTCTATGAGATAAGATTGCGGCTTATGCTTTCTCGATCTTGCTCAGTGTTGCTTTCTCTTCACTGATTTGAGTCTGTTCGGCTTTCAACAGTTCAACTTGCTCAATCAAGCCTAGTGCAGGGTTAAACCAACGCTCTGCTGATGTTTCAAATTCCATAGAATCCATGCCATCACATCTTAGGTTATAGGTGTTCTTTTCGGTCAGGTATGCCGCTTCAATAGATTGACCAGATACAGTGAAGGTTTTACGTGCACCTGTCTCAGTGATTTGTTGGCTCCACCAAGCTTTGCAATCTGCGTTATCTGGCAGCTGTTCTACCCATTCGTGATCTTCAAAATCATTCAAAAGGTTAGCTACTTGTTCACCATTCAGCGATAAATCAATTGAGATGGTGTTTACGCTAATATCAATGTTCGGATCTTTCTCCTTAACCGTCGAACCTTCCACGCGAAACACAGGGCTGCTATCCATAAGCATTGCGATAGAGATACGGTTAACAAGGTAGGCATCGGTGATTTCGTGTAGTGCGCCATCGGTGCCGGTAAAGTAGATCGACTTATCGTCTTCGCCGTTCTCTTCAACTTGCTCAGATAGGTAAAATTGAGTGATACCGTTGTTAACCAGATCGTGGATGATTTGAATCACAGGTGCCGATTGTGGAACGTTAGACAAAGCATCAATAAGCTCCTGACTGCTCATTGCCTCAAAGTCCATCGTCACTGTACCGATTTGCTGCTCATCAGAAGCAATGTCATAGCGCAATTTTGTACTTGATACTGGTGCAAAAGATGAGTTTGAAATCGGGTAATCAAAGCTGTTTTGTGGGCCTTTATTGCCGCTTGAAGAGCCAGAAGAAGAGCCGCCACCACAGCCGTAAAGTGCGATCGTAGCTGCTGCGATAAGCGTCATTTTTTTAAGCATGAGTTTACATTCCTAATTTTAGAAGGCTGATAAATCGAGCCGTTATTTGAATGTCGCCATGCTAAGTTTTGTGGCAGAAAAAGGGCAAAAAACAAAAGCTAACAGAGTTTAATGAAAGCTTAATTTTATATTTAGGTCTTTGTTTTATCTGGAGTAATTTCAGCGTCGATATTCGTGCAGTATTCTTCGATTAGCGCCTTCCAACGCATCACAATCTCTTTCTCTTTAATGCTGACACGCAGTTTCGTCCAAGGTTGTAAGCAGGTCTCTTTTGATTCTGGTTGTGACAAGCGACTGAATAATTCTTCAGAAGGCATGACGCGCAGCAGAGCCACCAAAGACTCCATGTAATTGAGACGGAATTGGTCGAGCTTATTCTGTTTGTAAGCGATATGAGAAACGAAGGTGTACACCAAGGCGTTTTGAATTCGTGAGTCGCCAGCTGGCGTCGTCAGTAACGTTTTGGCTTTATCGAGATTACCTAACTTGTAGTGCAAGATACCAAGCCACAAACTCAGTTCGTCAGGGAGAACATCAAATTCCGATTGAGCCTGAGTGAGGTATTCCTCTAGCTTGGTTTTATCTTGTTCGTACAACGCAAGATGACGAGCGATGGTGATAGCAGTGAACTCGTCCATGTGATCAATTGGTGAATTGGAAAACTGCTCGTCGAGCAACATCTTTTCGTGTATGTCTGTAAAGTGCCAAGTGCTTTTTGAAGGTTCTGGCAGATTAAAGTACTGAGCAATGTCGCTGTGCAAACGGAATAAGTCTGATTGTAGGTGGTCGATACGCAGGACGTACTGATTTCTAAACGCTAACTTTCCTGTCGCTGGGTAAATCAGGTTCATCTGCGCTTTTATCATGCCTTCTGTCGGACTGTCTTTGAGTTCGATATTGAGCTGATAATCACTGGTCTGCATGTTGCGTGCGCCGGGGAAATAAGGCGTCTCGTTGATTGGATCGAGAAAGTAGCTCGGAGCATCTTGGTTGGCAATATCAGTATAAGGGTATTCGACTTGCTGTTGGAGTAAGATGGCTTTCACCACGGTACGATACTCACGTGCAGCGGTGCCTATTGCATCGACACGATTTAGGAGAAGCTCGACTTTCGGGATCAGCAGTTGGTTACGCGTCTGCTGAGTGGAAATGCCTTGTTGTTGCCAGAGAGCCACACCCAGCCCAATACTGGTCAGCGCGAATAAAGCACATAAGCTATAAACAACCCTGAGTTTGCGTGAAGAGGGCGCTTTACCCTCATTGGCGAGTTTGGCTTTGCGCTTGCTCGACTTTGCTGGTGGCAATAGTTGAACGTTCGCTGGATTGAGGAAGTAGCCTTTACGCGGGTAGGTCACCAATAGCTTAGCGGCATCGTGCTCTGGTAAGTGCTCTTGTAGCAAGGCTCGAAGAGTACTGATTCGATTGGTAAGTACGTTCTTTGAGATAAACTTACTTTGCCAAATGGTCTCTATGATGGTTTCTGCAGACAGCGGGTGGCCAACACTGGTGAGCAACAGTTCTAATAACTCGATGCTACGCGGCTCAAGATCGATAACGATCGCTTGCTTGTGAAGCGTTTGAGTCTCTGGTTTGTAGATCAGCTCGCCAATAACAATCTGACTGTTGGTTTGTTTGGCTTGTTGCAGGAAGTCGCGCATACCATCATGAGTGATTAGGAAATGGCGAGATATTATATAGGCATTGGAGCGCAAAATCTTATAAATTGCGCTCCAATTATTGTAGACAGGTTATGAACCGTAGCTCACAGAATAGCGGTGTGGTTTGTGGTTCATAGCAAGCACTAGGTTTAGTGCGAATGCGCCAAGAATCGATAGGCCGATAACCCAAGGTGTGACGAAGAAGAAAGACGCAAATAAGATACAAGCATCAATCGCCATCTGAGATTTCCCTACAGAGATACCGAACTTATCTTGAATGAATAAGCACAATACGTTGAAGCCACCCAGGCTTGAGCGGTGACGAAATAGGATCAGCATACCCAAGCCCATAAGCAAGCCACCTGCCACTGCACAGTAAATCTCGTTAATCGACTCGAGTGAAATCAGTAAATACAGATTATCCGCAAAGATAGAAACCAAAGCGCCAGAAATTGCACTATTAATCGCAAAACGACGGCCAAAGCGTTTCCATGCGAGCAAGTAAAATGGACAGTTGGCTAAAAAGTAAAGCACACCAAACGTAAAAGGTGTAAATTGGCTAATAAGCAGAGCCAATCCTGTTGTGCCTCCGGTTAAGAGGTCTGCGGATTGGAGAAAGAAAACGCCTTGAGCTACCAAAAAGGTACCTGTAAGAATTGCCATCCAGTCTTCTTTTCTTGAGTGTTTTTCCATCTAATATGCAGTCGTTAATGATAAATAGGGCGTGCATAGTAGTAAAAAGATGATCTTTTCGGTAGCTAGAGGGTAAAATTTGCGGTAAACCTATGTAATTGTTGTTTTACAGGGTGTAAAGCACAAATTTGACAGTGAGCGAATCATGTTTAAACGATTGCAACATCGCCATGATAATCCTTACTTGTCATCATGAAAAAACTGCATGAGAAAAATTGTAAATTTCTCTTTATGACCTAGATCAAATTATGTAGAATGCGCGCCATTATGGTGACGAAAACGTTTGCGTTAGGTCATTCGTCGGTTTTTTTGCAACTTTCAGTACTAATCTGAGTCAGGAGATACAGATGCTTAAGCGTGATATGAACATCGCAGATTACGATGCGGAACTGTTCGCAGCTATCCAGGAAGAAACACTTCGCCAGGAAGAACACATTGAACTTATCGCTTCTGAAAACTACACAAGTCCACGTGTAATGGAAGCACAAGGTTCTCAGCTAACGAACAAATACGCTGAAGGCTACCCAGGCAAGCGTTACTACGGCGGTTGTGAGTACGTAGATAAAGCTGAAGCACTAGCAATTGATCGTGCATGCCAACTATTCGGCTGTGAGTACGCGAACGTACAGCCTCACTCAGGTTCTCAAGCAAACAGCGCAGTTTACATGGCGCTTCTAAACCCAGGCGACACAGTTCTAGGTATGAGCCTAGCGCACGGTGGTCACCTAACTCACGGTTCACCAGTAAACTTCTCTGGTAAGCACTACAACGTTATTCCTTACGGTATCGACGAAGCAGGCCAAATCAACTACGACGAGATGGAACAGCTAGCGCTTGAGCACAAGCCTAAGATGATCATCGGTGGTTTCTCTGCTTACTCACAAATCGTTGATTGGAAACGCATGCGTGAAATCGCAGACAAAGTTGACGCTTACCTATTCGTAGACATGGCACACGTTGCTGGTCTAATTGCAGCAGGCGAGTACCCAACACCAGTTCCACACGCTCATGTAGTAACAACGACTACACACAAAACGCTAGCGGGTCCTCGTGGCGGTCTTATCCTTTCTAACGAAGGTGAAGAGCTGTACAAGAAGCTGAACTCAGCAGTATTCCCTGGCGGTCAAGGTGGTCCTCTAATGCACGTTATCGCTGGTAAAGCAGTAGCGTTCAAAGAAGCGATGGAACCTGAATTCAAAGCTTACCAAGCTAACGTAGTGAAAAACGCGAAAGCAATGGTTGGTCAATTCCAAGAGCGTGGCTACAAGATCGTTTCTAACGGTACTGAGAACCACCTATTCCTAGTTGACCTAATCGACAAAGATATCACTGGTAAAGATGCAGATGCAGCACTAGGTGCAGCAAACATCACAGTAAACAAGAACTCTGTTCCAAACGACCCGCGCAGCCCATTCGTAACGTCTGGTATCCGTGTTGGTACGCCAGCAATTACTCGTCGCGGCTTCACTGAAGATGATGCGAAAGAGCTAGCAAACTGGATGTGTGACGTTCTAGATAACATCGGCAACGAAGAAGTTATCGAAGCGACAAAACAGAAAGTTCTAGAAATCTGTAAGCGTCTACCAGTATACGCATAACTTTTTTTGAAAATAACTCAGGCGAACTCGTTCTATTTCTGCGATTCGGTTTGATTATTTGATAGATGAAAGGCCCTCATTTGAGGGCCTTTTTGTTTTTCTAGCGTATGGATATATCAGCTTAGAGAGTGCGTTGAAATGAGACTCCTGATATCGCCTGGGCTCTTCGGAATGATGCGCTATTGGTTTGAGGAGATAGGCTCGTTATGAGAACGACAGTAGTTTAGATTCAGCAGAGACAAAAAAGGTTGGCACTGAGCCAACCTTTCTATTCAAAACAAGCGAGTGCTTATTTAATCTCGATACCTTGAGCCTGCATATCGGCATGGTAAGAAGAGCGAACAAATGGCCCACACGCTGCGTGAGTGAAGCCAAGTTCTAGTGCGATTTCTTTTAGCTCGTCAAACTCTGAAGGTGGAACGTAACGTTCTACTGGTAAGTGGTGACGGCTTGGTGCTAGGTACTGACCAAGAGTCAGCATAGTTACGCCATGTGCACGAAGGTCTTTCAGTACTTCGATAATCTCTTCTTTGGTTTCACCAAGACCCATCATTAGACCTGATTTCGTCGGTACATTTGGATGCTGCTCTTTGAATTTTTGCAGCAATTGTAGTGACCACTTGTAGTTCGCGCCTGGGCGAGCTTTACGGTACAGACGAGGTGCCGTTTCTAGGTTGTGGTTGAAGACATCTGGCGGATTGTCTTTCATTAGATCAAGTGCCACATCCATACGACCACGGAAGTCAGGAACCAGCGTTTCAATCTTGATGTGCGGGTTCAGTTCGCGGATTTCGCGGTTACAGTTAGCAAAGTGCTCTGCACCGCCATCACGTAAATCATCACGGTCAACTGAAGTGATTACAACGTACTTCAACTTCATGTCTGCGATGGTTTTCGCTAGTTTCTTCGGCTCTTCAGCTTCAACAGCAAGCGGACGACCATGGGCAACGTCACAGAATGGACAGCGGCGAGTACAGATCGCGCCTAGGATCATGAAAGTAGCCGTACCGTGGTTAAAACACTCAGCTAGGTTAGGGCAAGATGCTTCTTCACATACTGAGTGAAGGTTGTTCTTACGCATTGCTGATTTGATGTCTTGAATACGTTGGCTGTCTGCTGGTAGCTTGATTTTCATCCAATCAGGCTTACGTAGCACTTCTTTCTGCTCTGTAGGCATGTTCTTTACGGGAATCAATGCCATCTTGTCGGCGTCGCGGTATTTAACGCCTTTTTCCATCTGGATTGGTTTGCTCATGCTTTGTTACCTTGAGAAGGTGCTTCTGTGCTGAATTCTACTTGCTCGTAATCAAGCAAAGTAACGAGTTCTTGTATTAGTTGTTTTTCCACGGCTTCGATGTCTTCTGGCCCACCAACTTGGCTAACCTGAACCATTTCCATTCCTTCATAGCCACATGGGTTTATACGTAAAAACGGACCTAAGTCCATATTGACGTTCAACGCTAGGCCATGGAATGAGCATCCTTTTCGAATGCGAAGTCCGAGAGAACATATTTTTTTACCGTCGACATAAACGCCTGGGGCGTCAGGTCGCGCAGCAGAATCGATATTGTATGCCTTAAGAGTGTTAATAACGAGGTTCTCGATGTGCGTAACGAGATCTCGCACTCCTAATTTCTTGCGACGTAGGTTGATCAAGAAGTACGCGACTAGTTGACCTGGGCCATGATAAGTCACCTGACCACCACGATCGCTTTGAACAACAGGAATGTCACCCGTATTGATTAGGTGCTCGGCTTTACCTGCCTGACCTTGCGTGAATACTGGGTTGTGCTCTACCAACCAAACTTCATCAGGCGTGTCGTCTGTGCGTTGGTCAGTGAACTCATGCATCGCCTTCCATACAGGCTCATAATCTTGGCGTCCAAGTCGTTTCACAACAAGTTGGTGTTGCATGGGAATTCCTGTCGCTAATAAATAAAGTTTTTGGATTATAAACCGGATGAACCCGATGCTCTACAGCTGAGTAACAGATTTTTAACTGAAAGATATGTTGGTTTGCATTATCTATATGATAAATAAAAAGAAAGCAGCTGAAGCTGCTTTCAAAAAAAATTTAATTTATCAAAAAATTATAGAACCATGCGTACGATGTCGATTTCACCCAGTTCTTTGTAAAGGGTTTCAACCTGCTCGATAGACGTTGCAGTGATGTTGATAGACACCGAGTGGTAGTTGCCCTTAGCACTTGGTTTTACTGTTGGGCTGTAGTCACCTGGAGCATGGCGCTGGATAACTTCTAGAACTAGCTCTGGAAGCTCAGGCTTTGCATGACCCATTACCTTGTATGTAAATGAACAAGGGAACTCAAGCAGGTCTTTCAATTTTGCATCAGAGTTGATGGTTAGCATATCGGTAACTCCAGTTGGTATTCGTTGCGGTGCGAAATAGTACAGTCAAATTAGGGTGAACTCAAGATTAACAAAGCCGCCCTAGTTGGCGGCTTTGCAGACTTGTTTGTTGGTCAGAAGCGACTGTTAGAAGAAGCTCTTAAACAACAATACGATGTAGTCCCACATGCGGCTGAATAGGCTGCCTTGGTCTACTGTTTCCAGTGCCATTAGTGGGTACTCAGCAATATCTTCACCATCAATCTGATAGTATAGCTTACCAACTACATCACCTTTCTTAATTGGGGCTTCTAGCTCTTTTTCAAGTACGAAGCTTGCTTTTAGGTTCTTCGCTTCACCGCGAGGCAGCGTCACGTAAGTATCTTGGTCAAGACCCAGTGCTACTGTGTCTTTGTTACCCATCCATACTTTTTCTTCTACGAAGGTTTCACCCGCTTTGTGTGGTGCTACTGTTTCGAAGAAACGGAAACCGTAGCTCAGTAGCTTTTTGCTTTCTGATTTACGTGCGTTCGCATCTTTTGTACCCATTACAACAGCAACCAGACGCATCTGACCTTCTGTTGCAGAACTTACTAGGCTGTAACCTGCATTGCTCGTGTGACCCGTTTTGATACCGTCAACGTTCATGCTCTTATCCCACAGTAGACCGTTACGGTTGTACTGAGTGATGCCGTTGTAAGTGAACTTCTTATCTGAGTAGATACGGTACTCGTCTGGCACGTCACGGATAAGTGCTTTACCAAGTAGCGCCATATCGTAAGGCGTTGAGTATAGGTTCGGGTTGTCTAGACCGTGAACGTTCGCGAAGTGCGTGTTTTTCATGCCTAGTGTGTTTGCCCATGCGTTCATTAGATCAACGAATGCGTCTTCTGAGCCAGCAATGTGTTCTGCCATTGCTACACAAGCATCGTTACCTGATTGAATGATGATGCCGCGGTTTAGGTCGTGAACCTTAACCGTTGTGCCTACTTCGATGAACATTTTTGAAGAATCAGGGAAGTTTTTCGCCCAAGCATTCTTACTGATGGTCACATCATCGTCTTCTGAAATATTACCACGCGCTAGCTCTTGGCCAATTACGTAGCTGGTCATCATTTTTGTCAGACTAGCAGGAGACAATTTTGTGTTCATCTCTTTCTCAGCCAGAACTTTACCTGAGTTGTAATCCATAAGGACATAGCCTTTAGCTGCGATTTGAGGCGCATCTGGGACAACAACTGGTGAAGCAAAAGCAGATTGAGCGATGGTTGCAGATAGGGCAACCGAAGAAACGAGAATAGATTTCACAAACTTATTTTTATTCATGGTAATTCAAATTTTTTGGTTAACTGTCGACATCTTACCAGAATCCCCACTTATGTAAGAGGGGCTCTGCATAGAAAATCATGACACCAAGGTCATTTGCCAGTTTTGTGTTTTTTAATAAATGCGGACGAATAGCCGAGCAACTTTACTTTATCCAGAGTGGCTTGCGTCAGGGAATAGTCAGTATATGGACCCAACAACAAGCGATACGTATCTTTCGTTGATTCCAAGAAAGTTTCCGTATCCAGCTTTTGACCAAGCTCTTGGCCTAAAGTTCGCGCTCGATCTTCATATTTTGAAGAAGCAACTTGGATGACATATCTCGGGTGCGCAGCGAGTGACTTTTCATCGGTTGGTTTGTCTACCGTGATGACTTCAATCTCTACGTTCGCAGTACCGGTTTTTACGACATCTAGCTTATGTGCCGCGGCGTAGCTCAAATCAATGATGCGACCTTCGTGGAAAGGGCCACGGTCATTAACACGTACAACGGTTGATTTGCCATTGTCGGTATTAGTTACTTTCACGTAGCTTGGCAGTGGCAGCGTTTTGTGCGCCGCTGTCATCGAATACATGTCGTAGATTTCACCGTTCGATGTTAAGTGGCCTTGGAATTTCTTGCCGTACCATGAGGCACGGCCTTTTTCTGTAAAGCCTTTCGCATCACGAACGATTTTGTAATCCGAACCGCGTAGGTTGTAATCGCTGTTACCGCCTAAGCTGTACGGCTCATATTTAGGATGCGCATCCTCAATGTGCTCGACCGAAAGTGGTTTGTCAGGAGCCACGTCGGATTCAAGTTCATAACGGCCGTCTTGCTTTTTTTGGTCGGTAGAAGAACAGCCGGCCAAAATCACAGCAGAGAAGACTAAGGAATATAAAGCGCGTTTTTGCATGGTCTAGGTTGCCTTAGAGAATGCTTTTCGATGCGTATGGATCGACATTAGAATGCCAAAACCAGCCATCAGCGTCACCATTGAGGTACCACCATAGCTGATCAACGGTAAAGGTACGCCTACTACAGGTAGGATGCCACTCACCATGCCGATATTTACAAAAATATACACAAAGAAGCTGAGTACAATACTGCCTGCCATCATTCGACCAAACGCAGTTTGCGCTTGGCTAGCGAGGTAGAGACCTCGGCCAATAATAAATAGATAGATGGTTAGTAGGCAAAGAAATCCAATCATACCCCATTCTTCTGCAATTACTGCAAAGATAAAGTCAGTGTGTCGCTCTGGAAGGAATTCCAGTTGTGATTGAGTACCTTGCAGCCAACCTTTGCCTGAAATACCACCAGAGCCAATCGCGATTTTACTTTGGATAATGTGGTAACCCGCACCAAGCGGATCTGATTCTGGGTTAAACAGAGTACGTACGCGAACTTTTTGGTATTCGCGCATCAAGAAGAACCACAGAATAGGAATGAAACCACCGAGTGCGATTGCAGCGCCCGCAATGATCTTCCAGCTGATACCTGCCAAGAAAATAACGAAAATACCGGAAGCGGCAATCAGAATCGACGTACCTAAATCAGGCTGTTTTGCGATAAGAATGGTCGGTAAGCAGACCATAATTAGCGCGATGATGAGTGTTTTGAAGGTCGGCGGAAGTGGTTGGCGGCCGATGTAACGCGCGACCATTAATGGCACCGCGAGTTTGAGAAGTTCGGAAGGTTGGAATCGAACGAAGCCAAGGTTTAGCCAGCGCTGAGCACCTTTGGAGGCTTCCCCAAAGAACAGCACACCAAACAGCAGAACCACACCACCAACAAACATCAATGGGGCGAGGCTTTCATAGGTTCTGGGCGATATTTGCGCCAGAACGATCATCACAACCAAAGACAGCACCATACGCATCGCTTGGCGATCCATCATCGCCAAGCTTTGGCCACTTGCGCTGTACATAATAACTAGGCCAAAGCCCATCAATGCAAAGATGCCGAGCAATAACGGCAAGTCGATATGGAAGCGTTCAAACAGGGCGCGGTTTTTACCTGTAGAGGGATCCATTTTCATTACTGCGTTACCTCTTCTTTCGCGTTGTTTTGCTCTTCATCAGGTTCTATTTTTTCAGGGCCGATAATCACTCGGTCGAAGATCTTTCTCGCGACTGGCGCACCGTTACTAGAACCACCACCGGCGTTTTCTAGTACGACTGATACCACAACTTCAGGGTCTTCAAATGGGGCAAAGCCAGTGAACAAGGCGTGGTCGCGCAAGTGTTCTGCGACTTCATCGGCGTTGTACTCTTCGTCTTCGCCAAGGCCAAATACCTGAGCCGTACCAGACTTACCTGCGGTTTGGTAATCCATGTTGTAGAAAGAGCGACGAGCGGTGCCTTTCGTACCATGGTTTACTAAACGCATGCCTTCTTTCGCCATATTCCAGTACTTGTCTGGCACATTTTGAATCGGTGGGTAGGTGACGTATTCTGAATTTTCTTGCTCTTCGAAATCACCGCCGTTATCGATGGTGGCTTTCAATAAGTGAGGAGCGGTCACAGCACCTTCGTTGACCAGTACTGAGGTTGCTTTGGCAATCTGCATTGGCGTTGCAGTCCAGTAACCCTGACCGATACCAACCGGAATCGTGTCACCCTTGTACCAAGGCGTTTTATGACGAGCCATCTTCCACTCACGAGTCGGCATGTTGGCCTTACTTTCTTCGTAAATATCGATGCCCGTGTAGTCACCAAAACCAAACATCATCATCCAATTCGAGATGCGGTCGATACCCATGTCATAAGCCACTTGGTAGAAGAAGGTATCTACGGATTCTTCAATCGATTTAATGATATCAACTCGGCCATGGCCCCATCGTAACCAGTCACGGAATGGACGAGTGTCTGAATTTGGAATGCGCCAGTAACCTGGGTCATTACGTGTTGTTTTTGGTGTGATAACCCCTTCTTCCAGCGCTGCCACTGCCATAAATGGCTTGATAGTTGAGGCTGGTGGATAGATACCTAGCGTCGTTCGGTTTACCAACGGACGATTCTTATCGTTCAGTAGGGCGCGGTATGCTTTGCCAGAAATACCGTGAACGAAAGCGTTCGGGTCGTAACTTGGGCTCGACACCATCGCAAGTACGCCGTTGTCTCTTGGATCAAGTACGACAGCACTGCCACGTCGACCATCAAGCAGTTGGTGTACATAGAGCTGTAGGTTGATATCAAGGTTCAATACGATGTCTTTACCCGGGATCGGTGGTACGTACTTTAAGGTGCGGATCACGCGGCCACGACTGTTGACTTCAACTTCTTGATAGCCCGCCGTTCCGTGCAATAAATCCTCGTAGTACTTTTCAATACCTAGCTTACCGATGTCACGAGTCGCTTGGTAGTTGGCATCTTTCTCTTCACGGATCAGACGTTGCATATCGCGATCGTTAATGCGCGATACGTAGCCGATAACGTGGGTAAGAACTTCACTGAATGGATAATAGCGTTTCAGTGTTGCGCTGATTTCCACACCTGGGAATCGGTATTGATTTACCGAGAAGATAGCCACTTGGCTTTCATCTAATTGAGTCAGTAATGGTACCGATTTGAAGCGGCGAGTACGCTTGCGTTCACGATGGAAACGCTCGACCTGTTCTGGCGTGATCTCAAGGATGGTTTGTAGCTCTTTGATCGTACCGTCAATGTCTTTGATTTTTTCTGGAGTCAGTTCCAGGTTGAAGACAGGGCGGTTTTCAGCGAGCAAAATACCGTTGCGGTCATAGATAAGGCCACGGTTAGGTGCAATTGGCACCACTTTGATGCGGTTGTCGTTAGAACGGGTTTGGTAGTCTTGGAACTGGCTCACCTGAATGTTGTACATGTTGGCGATCAGCAAGCCCATCAAAATGACGATACCCAGAAAAGCAAAAATAGCGCGACTAGAAAATAGGCGCGCTTCTGCTTGGTAATCTCGAATTTGACTGCGGCGTTTACGAATCATTAACGCTTGTCTCTACAGCTTAGTAGCGATTATTCGCGGTGGTAAGGGTGGTTAGCAGTAATGCTCCACGCTCGGTATAAACTTTCCGCCATCACGATACGCACAAGTGGGTGCGGTAGCGTCAGGGCTGACAGTGACCAACTTTGGTCTGCTGCGGCTTTACATGCTGGAGCTAAACCTTCAGGGCCACCGATCAGAATCGATACGTCACGTCCATCGAGTTTCCACGCTTCCAATTGCTCTGCCAGTTGTGGGGTGTCCCACTTTTTGCCCGGGATATCTAGGGTGACGATACGTGCACCTTTCGGCACGGCTGCCAACATCGCTTCGCCTTCTTTTTGCAAGATACGCGCGATGTCTGCATTTTTGCCGCGTTTGCCCGCAGGGATTTCAACCAACTCGAGTGGCATATCGTGTGGGAAACGACGACGGTATTCTTGAAAACCTTCTTCGACCCATTTTGGCATTTTTGTGCCGACGGCAATTAGTTGAATTTTCAAACGATTAACCCCAGAGTTTTTCTAGTTGGTAAAGCTCGCGGTGCTCTTCTTGCATCACGTGAAGCATTGCGTCACCCATATCTAGGACAACCCATTCACCTTCATTTTCGCCTTCCATACCTAGCGGCTCTAGACCTGCTTTCTTCACTTCAGATGCGACGTGATCAGCGATAGATGAAACGTGACGCTTAGACGTACCAGTACAAATGATCATGTAATCTGTCACGCTTGATTTGCCTTCTACATCTAGAATAACAATCTCTTCCGCTTTCATGTCGTCGGCTTTATCGGCTAAAAAGTCTTTAAGTTCTTCGCGAAGCACTCGGTTTTCCTCGGTATTTTCTTTTCTGTCTGTGGGCGTTTTGAGTGATAGTTATCAAAACTGGTCGCGCACTATATCACGCTTTGAATTTTAAATTGCCAGCTTAATATCAGGAGAGCAGGTTTCTAAGCTCAACTGGTGGATCGTTGGCCACACAGATTCATCATATTGGGTTTTAGCTTTTATCTCGGCGTGCGCCAAAAGAGACAAAAGTGCACAAATTCGTGAGGCTGACAGACGAGTCAGCGCAGCATTGTAGAGTGGGCGTTTGTTTTGCCACACTCGATGCTTTTCAAACACCTGACTCATGCCCATTTGGGTTAAGTCGCGGTGCATATTCAGTAGTTGGTTGAACTCTTTTTGGACACTACGGATCAGAATAACGGTTTCTACGCCTTCTGCTTCCAGTTGGCGCAGAATGCGTTGGGCACGGTTGCCTTTGCCAGCAAGCAGAGCATCAATCCAGTGGAACGTTGTAAAGTGGTTATGGCGACTTAGAGCCTCTTCTAAGCGTACAACGGTCAGTTCACCATCAGGGTAGAGTAGAGCAAGTTTCTCTAAACTTTGCGATAGCGCGAACAAATTACCTTCGTGCCACTGTGCCAACATTTGCAGTGATTGTTGATCAGCTTTTAGCCCTAAAGCTCGGCATCGTGCTTGGACGAACATTGGCAGACGCTGTAAATCCGGCGTTAAGCAGCTTACCCAATCGCCTTTGCCGCTCAGAGCTTTAAACCACTTTGCGTTCTCTTGCGCTTTGGTCAGCTTGCTACCTACAACCACAAGCATGATGTCGTCGTGCAGCATTTCGCATAGGTTGACCAGCTCTTTACTGATCGCTGCGTTAGCTCCTGCCTCTGGCAGTTCCAGTTCAATGAGCTGACGGCTAGAGAATAGGCTTAGCGCTTGGAAGCAGTCGTACACTTGATTCCAATCTAAGCTGGCATCGACAGCAAAACGGTGTCTTTCTTCAAAGCCTTGTTGGCGAGCCATGTTTTGGATCGTTTGACGGCTTTCTTGAATCAACAGAGGTTCATTACCAAAGATCAGGTAAACCTGCTTAATGTGTTTCGCTAGATGGTCAGCCAGCTTGTCGGCAAAAATTCGCATTCTGATTAAGAGTTTGTGTTCGTAGAGTTAGCGTTTGTCACTTCAGGAGAAACGTGGCCTTGTTCGTATTCCGCTCGAACACGACCTAGCTGGCGCATCATTTGGCTAGCCGCTTGTTGACGCATTTCGTCTTCGATAACGTCACGTTCTACCGATTTTGCTAGTGCAGTTAGTGGGTTGTCTAGGTAGTTACGGTTTACCGTTGTCGTAAAGTCTTTTGCGCCGAAGCCTGGAATGGTCACGCGGTATTTCACTACGTAAGTCAGTTCTTTTTCTGCCGCACGGCTGTTTTGGTACAGAGATAGCGTGCGCTCGTCGATGGTTGCTTCAATGAGATGCAGGTTTGGTGTGTTCGAAGATGGTTGAACCAAGTCGACTTTATTCAATTCAAGTTGATCGCGGATGTAGCGCGTAAGAGGGCTGTATTCGTCGTAGCTCGTGAAAGACATTGTGTGCAGTTCTTCCGGAACGGAGTACTCACCACGAAGGTGAAAACCACAGGCAGAAAGAAGCCCCGCTAATACCAATACCACTGGTAGTTTAATCAAAGAGAAAAAGCGCATTGATTGTATTCATCCTAAATTGAAGGGGTTATTTACCTTAAACCACTCGACGTGAATGGTTTGAGGTAAATAAACAGGGTGATGACTCACCCTGTTAAAAAGACTCATGCCGAACGAATAAGTTCGCTCGGCGTTGAGTTTTTGCAAGCTGCGTTTCGTTAATAGCGATCGGCTAGTTTGCAACGATGTTCAATAGTTTACCTGGTACGTAAATGACTTTACGGATAGTTAGGCCATCTAGGAACTTCTTCGCGTTCTCATCGTTTAGACCAAGCTCACGAACTTGCTCTTCTGAAGCGTCAGCAGCAACAATTAGTTTCGCACGTAGCTTACCGTTGATCATTACAACGATAGTCTTCTCGTCTTCAACCAGTGCTTTCTCGTCAAACGTTGGCCAAACTGCGTTATCGATGTCTGATTCACCTAGCGCAGTCCATAGCTCGTATGAGATGTGCGGAGTGATTGGGTAAAGCATTGCAACTACGGCTTTAAGTGCTTCATCAAGGATCGCACGATCTTGTGCTGACTCTTGAGGCGCTTTCGCAAGCTTGTTCATCAGTTCCATGATAGCGGCAATCGCAGTGTTGAATGTTTGACGACGAGCGATATCGTCAGTCACTTTTGCGATTGTCTTATGAACGTCGCGACGTAACGCTTTTTGGTCACCAGAAAGTGCAGCTGTATCAACAGACTCAGCTGCGCCTTTTGAAGCGTGAGTGTGAACCAGTTTCCAAACACGTTTCAGGAAGCGGTTAGCACCTTCTACGCCAGACTCTTGCCACTCAAGTGTCATGTCTGCTGGTGAAGCAAACATCATGAATAGACGTACTGTGTCAGCACCGTACTTGTCTACCATCTCTTGTGGGTCGATGCCGTTGTTCTTCGACTTAGACATCTTGATCATGCCTGAGTGTTCAACGTTGCGACCTTCGTTGTCAGTAGCAGAAGTGATGCGACCTTTACCGTCACGCTCAACTTTAACGTCAGTTGGAGCAACCCATTCTTTACCGCCTTTCTCGTTCTCAAAGTAGAACGCGTCTGCTAGTACCATGCCTTGACACAGTAGTTGTTTGAACGGTTCGTCAGACGTTACGTAGCCTGCATCACGTAGCAGTTTGTGGAAGAAGCGAGAGTACAATAGGTGCATACAAGCGTGCTCGATACCACCGATGTACTGGTCTACTGGTAGCCAGTAGTTTGCTTTTTCTGGATCTAGGATGTCGTCAGCTTGTGGTGAACAGTAACGTGCGTAGTACCAAGAAGACTCCATGAACGTATCGAACGTATCTGTCTCACGTAGAGCAGGTTCGCCGTTGAAGGTTGTCTTCGCCCATTCTTTGTCTGCTTTGATTGGGCTTGTTACGCCATCCATTACCACGTCTTCTGGAAGAATGACTGGTAGTTGGTCTGCTGGTACTGGGTGAACTTCACCGTCTTCAGTCGTTACCATAGGGATTGGCGCACCCCAGTAACGTTGACGAGATACACCCCAGTCACGTAGACGGAAGTTTACTGTCTTCGTGCCTTTGCCTTTGCCTTCTGCTTCTAGCTTCGCTGCGATTGCATCGAATGCCGCTTGGAACTCTAGGCCGTCAAATTCACCTGAATCGAACAGTACACCTTTCTCTGTGTATGCTGCTTCAGAAACGTCTAGCTCGCTGCCATCAACTGGCTTGATAACAGGCACGATATCTAGACCGTACTTAGTTGCGAATTCGAAGTCACGTTGGTCGTGTGCAGGTACTGCCATTACAGCGCCTGTACCGTAGTCCATCAATACGAAGTTTGCTACGTAAACAGGAACTTCACGGCCGTTCAATGGGTGAATAGCAGTAAGGCCTGTTGCCATACCTTTCTTCTCCATTGTCGCCAATTCAGCTTCTGCTACTTTAGTGTTCTTACACTCTTCGATGAACGCTGCTAGTTCTGGGTTGTTCTCTGCTGCGATAGCCGCTAGAGGGTGACCTGCTGCGATACCAACGTAAGTCACACCCATTAGTGTGTCTGGACGTGTTGTGTAAACTTCTAGGTCTTGTTGACCCTTAACTTCAAACTTAAGCTCAACACCTTCAGAACGACCGATCCAGTTGCGCTGCATGGTTTTAACCATTTCTGGCCAACCTTCAAGTTTGTCTAGATCGTCTAGCAACTCTTGAGCGTATTCTGTGATCTTGATGAACCACTGAGGAATTTCTTTTTGCTCTACTGGAGTGTCACAACGCCAGCAGCAGCCGTCTTCAACCTGCTCGTTTGCAAGAACAGTTTGGTCGTTTGGACACCAGTTAACAGAAGAAGTCTTTTTGTAAACCAGACCTTTCTCGTAAAGCTTAGTGAAGAACTCTTGTTCCCAACGGTAGTACTCAGGTGTACATGTTGCGAATTCACGGTTCCAATCGTAACCAAAGCCAAGAAGCTTAAGTTGGTTCTTCATGTATTCGATGTTTTCGTAAGTCCAAGGTGCAGGCGCGGTGTTGTTTTTAACCGCTGCGTTTTCTGCAGGTAGACCAAACGCATCCCAACCGATTGGTTGCATTACGTTTTTGCCTTGTAGGCGTTGGAAACGAGATACTACGTCACCGATGGTGTAGTTGCGCACGTGACCCATGTGCAGTCGGCCACTTGGGTATGGGAACATGGATAGACAGTAGAATTTTTCTTTGTTTGGGTCTTCACTTACAACAAAGGTCTTGTTGTCATCCCAGTGCTTTTGAACTTTCTGTTCAAGGTCTTGTGGATTGTATTGTTCTTGCATCGATGGTATCCGGTTATCTTGGAATTTGTGAGTTCGGTTAGAACAGACTTAAATAGATCGTCATAGAATACCTAAAGCTAGGGATCACAACAATAGCCAATCTATACCCATGCGCCTTGAAGTGACGCTTGGTAGTGGAAAGATGGAGGTCAGTTATGCCTAAACGTAAAGCAGGTTATGAGGAAATGCTCGAGGATGTGATTGAAACCTTGAAGCATAGTCCGGATGAAGTTAACAAAGTATTCGAAACGTCGGGCAAAGTGGTGGATGCTGCCAACGACATGACCAAAGACGAACTCTCACTGATATCCGCTTATGTAAAAGCCGATTTAAAAGAGTTTTCCGACAACTATGAAGAAGGTAAGAGTGGGCCTTTCTATCTCACGATTGCTGATTCAATTTGGCAAGGTCTGCTCGATATTACCGATCGAACCAAAGTGGAATGGGTCGAGCTATTTGATGATTTGGAACATCAAGGGCTTTATGAAGCGGGCGAGGTGATTGGTCTCGGTACTTTAGTTTGTGACGAGTGTGGTCATAAGACGACATACAATCACCCAACCGTGATCATTCCATGTATCAAGTGCAATCACACAGGATTTAGTCGTCAGTCACTCAAGCCATAACATTTGTAGTCGAAAGAACAAAGAATAAAAAAAGAGGCCCTAGAGCCTCTTTTTTGCGTTTATGACTTTTTCTTTCTTGGTAACCACCAAGCAAGCAGCAAACTCAGCGCCGACCAAATGTACAGCGGCCAAGTGCCGACAACACGGTATGGTGTTTGTCCATCAGTTGGAACAAGTTCTGCACGAAGCACAGCGGTTTCAAACTGAGGGATCTGTTCAATCACCTTGCCTTTGTGGTCTGTTACTGCGGTTACGCCATTGTTGGTAGAGCGAATAAGTGGCTTACCAAGCTCAAGGGCACGCATACGCGCGATTTCCATGTGTTGCAATGGACCAATCGAATGACCAAACCACGCGTCGTTAGACAGCGTTAGGATGAAATCTGTATCGTCAGTGACGTTTTGGCGTACTTGTTCGCTGAAGATGATCTCGTAGCACAGTGCTGGGTCCATATGCTTACCGTTCGCCACGATATTTGGCTGAACAAAGTCGCCACGGCTGAACGATGACATCGGTAAGTTGAAGAATGGTGCTAGTGGACGCAGTACATCTTCAAACGGAACAAACTCACCAAATGGTAATAGGTGGTGTTTGTGGTAGCGCTTATCCATATCAAAGCTGTAGTCGCCGTATGGATTCACACCCAGCGATAGAATGCTGTTGTAGAACTGGCCGTCTTCACCTTGGTTCACGACACCGGTAATGATGGCGCTGTTGTTCATCTTCGCGGCGGCATCAATGTTTCTTAGGAAAGATGGTACTTCGATTTCAAACGCAGGAATGGCAGCCTCTGGCCAGACAATGATGTCCGCATCCCAGTTTTCACGAGTTAGGTCTGCGTACTTCATGATGGTTGGCCAACGTTGGCTCGGTAACCATTTTAGATTTTGGTCAACGTTACCTTGAATCAGCGCCACTTTGGTGGTGTCTTCAATACGAGGTGTTACCCAGTCGTATTGGCGAATACCAAAGCCTGCACTTAATAGCACCGCAGGGATGACGATCATTAACCACTGTTTGTGAACCCAAGCGTAAGCGAGCGCACCGGCGCTGATCATAATGAATAGCGTTAGAAGCTCTACACCACCGATAGGGGCGAAGCTTGCGAAAGGCGCGTCGATTTGGCTGTAGCCAAGCCATAGCCAAGGGAATCCTGTCATCACCCAGCCACGCAGCCAATCAGTAACTAGCCATAACGCTGGAGCTGCTAGAAGGGCTTTGCTTATCGTGAATTCAGGGAAGAACTTATTGCTGAGCCAAGCAAACAGGCCGGTGTAAACCGACAGGTAAGCGATCAGTAGGCCCATTAGGAAGACGTTTGCAATCAGCGGCATACCGCCAAAGCCAGCAATGCTGACGTAAACCCAACTTACACCCGTGGCGAACTGTCCTAAACCCCATGCATAACCGATCCAAAGTGCACGCTTAGGTGACTGGTTTGCAAGAAGAATTAGTAGGATTGCAGGGCTGAGTATGGCGATTGGCCATAACTGGTAAGGGGCAAATGCTAGGGTAGTGGAGGCGCCAACAAAAGCGGCCACTAAGGGCCGCTTGAGGCGATGAAAGAGTACATTCATCATTATATTTTTCTGATATTCCCGTTGTTAGGGTATCGCGTTACTCTTGAGTGGCTTCAACCAGCGTTTCTTCGTCTGGAATCGTCACTTGTAGTTGAATGACACGACGGTTGTCGGCAGCCGTTACTTTGAAGCTGTACGCATCAATTTCTACGACTTCGCCACGCGATGGTAGGTGACCAAAAGCAGTCATTACCATGCCGCCAACGGTATCCACTTCTTCATCGCTGAAGTTGGTACCGAATGTCTCATTAAACTCTTCAATGGTTGTCAGAGCTCTGACAGCAAACGTGTGTTTGCTTAGCTTACGGATATCGGTTTCTTCATCGTCATCGAACTCATCTTCAATATCCCCTACGATTTCTTCAAGGATATCTTCGATAGTCACGAGACCAGAAACGCCACCGAATTCATCGACAACAATCGCCATGTGATAACGTTCTTCACGGAACTCTTTTAACAGACGGTCGACACGTTTACTTTCCGGTACAACCACTGCTTGTCGAATTACTTCTTCGATATCAAATGGGTTACTGCCTGAGCCCAAGTATTTGAGTAAGTCCTTCGCTAGTAGAATGCCTTCCACATGGTCTTTATCTTCGCTGATCACAGGGTAGCGAGAGTGTTGAGCATCAGTAATTAGCGCGATCAAAGTATCAAGATCGTCTGTGCGCTCAACGGTAACCATTTGCGAACGCGGGATCATGATGTCACGCACGCGCATTTCGGAGATTTCCATAACACCTTCAAGCATGTCGCGGGTGTCGTGGTCAATCAGGTCATTAATTTCAGAGTCGCGGATTACATCTACAAGCTCTTGGCGGTCTTTTGGTTCGCCTTGAAATAGTTGACCTAGACGTTCAAAGAAGGACTTTCTACTCGGACCTTCTGCCTTTTCTTTCTTGCCTTCATTAGAAGAGGGAGAATTATCTTCGTTCATTGTTTCTCAATTAAGTAACGCTATCAGATGTGTGATAGCTCACATAGAAAGACGAGCACGAGATGGTTATCTGGGTGGGTCGCCTTTCCCTGTCGAGCAACTAAAGTTACTCTTTTTCAGCAACATACGGGTCTTCGTAACCCATACCTTGCATGATTTCTGTCTCGAGGGATTCCATCTCTTCAGCTTCATCATCCTCGATATGGTCATAACCTAGCAGATGCAAGCTGCCATGTACAACCATATGCGCCCAATGTGCTAGTAGAGGCTTGTTCTGCTCTACTGCCTCTTTTTCAACAACTTGGCGACAGATAATCAAATCGCCCAGTAGATCCATCTCCATACCTGGTGGTACTTCGAATGGGAAAGACAGCACATTGGTCGGCTTATCTTTACCACGGTATTCGTGGTTTAGCTCGTGACTTTCTTGCTCGTCGACAATACGAATCGTCAGTTCCGCTTGTGGTTGGAAAAGAGGAATGGTCTTATCTAGCCACAATTGGAAATCTTGCTCAGAAGGTAAGCCTTCTTCATTTTCGACTGCCAGTTGCAAATCAAGTTCAATTGCCATGGTTATTCCTTAGTTGCCGCGACTTGTGCGCTCAGTTCTGCTTTGGCTGCTTCTAGCAGTTTGGCATCACGTTCTTCACGACGGCGTTTTTCAAACTCTTTACGTTCTTTCTGGTCTTGCGCTTCCCACTTCTCATAAGCGTTAACGATACGAGCAACCACTGGGTGGCGCACTACGTCGTCAGCTTGGAAGAAGTTAAAGCTGATGTCGTCAACTTCGCTCAGTACTTCAATTGCATGACGAAGACCCGATTTTGCACCACGAGGCAAGTCAATCTGAGTGACGTCACCGGTGATAACTGCGCGAGAGTTGAAGCCGATACGCGTTAGGAACATCTTCATCTGCTCGACGGTGGTGTTTTGGCTCTCATCAAGAATGATGAAGGCGTCGTTTAGAGTACGACCACGCATGTAAGCAAGAGGTGCTACCTCAATCACGTTACGTTCAATCAGCTTTTCTACGCGCTCAAAGCCCAGCATTTCAAATAGGGCATCGTACAGAGGACGTAGGTAAGGGTCGACTTTCTGGCTCAAATCACCAGGTAGGAAGCCCAGTTTCTCACCCGCTTCAACCGCAGGACGAGTAAGTAGAATACGACGGATCTCTTGGCGCTCTAGTGCGTCAACGGCTGCTGCAACCGCTAGGTAAGTTTTACCTGTACCTGCAGGACCGATACCGAAAGTAATATCGTGCGTCACCATGTTCATCAGGTATTGACCCTGATTTGGTGTACGAGGCTTGATCACGCCTTTCTTGGTTTTTACGAAGACTTCTTTACCGTGTTCGATGTTCGACTCGGTATTTTGCTCCAGCACACCTGATTCTTTGATCGCCAGATGGATCTGCTCTGGTTCGATATCAGGCGTTTCGCCGCGGACAGGAGCGGTGTCTACATAAAGGGTTTTCAGAATATCCAGCGCAGCTGCTGCGGTATGAGGTTTACCGACAATGGTGAAAAGGTCGCTACGGTGGTTAATTTCAACGCCTAGACGACGTTCTAAATGCTTGATGTTGTCATCGAATGGACCGCACAGGCTTGCTAGTCGGCGGTTGTCTGAAGGTTCTAGATTGATTTCTAGCGTTACGATTTTATTGCTCAATGTTGCCTCTCATTTTATGCCATTTAACGAGAGCCTGATAACGACCAGGCTCTCAATGGCTATTTGTACGAGCTTATGGCGTAAAAGTAGCTACACCTAGCTCATCTTCGCGACGCGTTTTCGCCATCATTTGCGTTGGTGAAATCACGCTACGAAGGTCCATGTCTTTTTCTGTACGTACTAGCTCACCACGTAGTGAGTTAGCAAATACATCCGTAATCTTCACGTCAACGAACTGACCGATTAGGTCTGCGCTACCTTCAAAGTTTACTACACGGTTGTTTTCTGTACGAGCACGAAGCTCCATTAGGTTCTTCTTAGAAGGACCTTCAACCAGAACACGTTGCTCAGTGCCTAGCATTAGGCGAGAGTAGCGCATTGCTTGTGCGTTTACGGTTTGTTGTAGCTCGTATAGACGCTCTTTCTTCACTTGCTCTGATAGGTCACAAGGGTAATCTGCCGCTGGCGTACCTGGACGTGGAGAGAAGATGAAGCTGAAGCTCATGTCAAAGTCTACGTCTTTGATTAGCTTCATTGTGTCTTGGAAATCTTTGTCTGTTTCACCAGGGAAACCAACGATAAAGTCAGAACTGATTTGAATATCAGGACGTGCTTTACGCAGTTTACGGATGATCGACTTGTACTCAATCCCAGTGTGAGGACGTTTCATCATAGTTAGCACTCGATCACTACCGCTTTGTACTGGTAGGTGAAGGAAGCTCACTAGCTCAGGTGTGTCTTCGTATACTGCGATGATGTCATCAGTAAACTCTAATGGGTGGCTTGTTGTAAAGCGGATACGATCAATACCATCGATAGACGCAACCAAACGAAGCAGTTCTGCAAATGAACAGATTTCACCGTCGTGCATAGGACCACGGTACGCGTTTACGTTTTGACCTAGTAGGTTTACTTCACGTACGCCTTGATCTGCTAGCTGTGCGATTTCGAACAGTACGTCATCCATTGGACGGCTTACTTCTTCACCACGAGTGTACGGTACTACACAGTAAGTACAGTACTTAGAACAGCCTTCCATAATAGAAACGAATGCCGTTGCACCTTCAGCACGAGGTTCAGGTAGACGGTCGAACTTTTCGATTTCTGGGAATGAAATGTCCATTACTGGTGCTTCATCCGATTGAGATTGTTTGATCATCTCAGGAAGACGGTGAAGAGTTTGTGGACCAAAAATTACATCAACGTATGGAGCACGCTGACGGATGTGGTCACCTTCTTGAGTTGCTACACAACCACCTACGCCGATAACTACGCCAGGCTTTTTATCTTTTAGTGTCTTCCAACGGCCAAGCTGGTGGAAAACTTTCTCTTGCGCTTTTTCACGGATCGAACAGGTGTTAAGTAGAAGTACGTCTGCTTCCTCTGGCTCTTCGGTCAGCTCATAGCCGTTTGCAGCATTAAGCAGGTCGGCCATTTTTGATGAATCGTATTCGTTCATCTGGCAGCCCCAGGTTTTAATTAGCAGTTTCTTACTCATCTCACTTTCGCTCGTTCAGTTGTTCTTAAATCGGAGAGCTATTGCTCAAATTATAGCCGCCATCTCGGCGGTAAGCGGCGTATTGTACTGCTTTAAAAAGCACCTGACTAGTGATCTGACAAATTCTCTGCAAACCCTGATGAAATCTAGTTTTTTGCCCTATATACAGCAAGGTTTTTTGTTAAACAATTTTGTAAAAATAGCCACGGAACGTACAATTAAAAAACGCCAATTAATCAATATGATGAAGAGCAAAAAATGAACAAGTATGACATCGCCGTAATCGGTGGCGGCATGGTCGGGGCAGCGGTGGCTGTTGGCTTTGCCAAGCAAGGCAGAAGTGTTGTAGTGGTAGAAGGCGCAGAGCCAAAGGCGTTTGAGGCTTCTCAAGCGTTGGATATTCGCGTTTCTGCGATTTCTCATCAGTCAGTGAAGCTACTTGATTCATTAGGTGCATGGTCAGCAATTGAGAGCATGCGAGTGTGTCCTTATCGCCGCTTGGAAACGTGGGAACATCCAGAGTGCCGTACTCGTTTTCACTCTGATGAGCTTTCACTAGAGCAGTTAGGATACATTGTTGAAAACCGCCTAATCCAACTAGGCCTTTGGCAAACTTTCGCACAATACGACAACTTAACGGTGATGTGCCCAGAGCGATTGAAAGACATCGAATTTGCCGAGGTAAATCGTGTAACGCTAGAAAGCGGCGAGCAGTTTGAAGCGAGTTGGGTGATTGGTGCCGATGGCGCGAACTCAAAAGTTCGTCAATTGGCGGGTATTGGCGTAACCGCATGGGATTACCGTCAACATTGCATGCTGATCAACGTGAAAACCGAACTTCCTCAACAAGACATCACTTGGCAGCAATTTACTCCGTCAGGCCCACGCTCGTTCTTGCCACTATGCTCATTAACTGAAGATGGCAAAGAAGTAGGGCAGGGTTCGTTGGTGTGGTATGACTCGCCAAAACGCATTAAGCAATTGTGCGCGATGACCAAACCTCAGCTAAAAGAAGAGATCCTACGTCATTTCCCTGCTGAATTGGGTGATATCGACGTTTTACAGTTTGGCTCATTCCCATTGACTCGCCGTCATGCTCAAAGTTATTCAAACAAGCATTGCGTGTTAGTGGGCGATTCTGCTCATACAATTAACCCACTTGCTGGGCAAGGCGTGAATCTTGGCTTCAAGGATGTTGATGTCCTGCTTTCAGTAACGGATCAGCAAGAGCAACTTAATGATTCATTACTCGCCAAGTATGAGCGCATGCGTCGACCAGATAACTTGCTAATGCAAACGGGCATGGATGTGTTCTACAAAGGCTTTAGTAATGATTTAGGGCCACTGAAGTTCGCTCGTAATGCGGCATTAAAGTTGGCGGAAAATTCAGGGCCGATTAAAGCACAAGTATTGAAGTACGCATTGGGTATGTAAGTCTGGATACCGCTAAGCGTCAGGTAGAAAAGCAATAGATAGAAAAAAAGCGAGCCATGAGCTCGCTTTTTTAATTCGATAAATCAGAGATCTATCGAGTCCAGAATCGGAAAAAAGAAAAAACCCAGCAAATTAATGCTGGGTTTTTCAATCATGGTGCGGTCGGAGAGACTTGAACTCTCACACCTTGCGGCGCCAGAAC
Organism: Vibrio sp. K4; assembly: GCF_051122595.1. Classification (NCBI taxonomy): domain Bacteria; kingdom Pseudomonadati; phylum Pseudomonadota; class Gammaproteobacteria; order Vibrionales; family Vibrionaceae; genus Vibrio; species Vibrio sp. K4. The sequence continues at coordinate 2,549,113 of NZ_CP178577.1, read as the reverse complement.
CTAAATCTGGTGCGTCTACCAATTCCGCCACGACCGCATCGTGTTTTTTAGTTACTAAGGTGATTGGTATAACCTTAACAACGTTTTGTAATGGCAGGGCTACCTGGATTCGAACCAGGGAATGGCGGCATCAAAAGCCGCTGCCTTACCGCTTGGCGATAGCCCTACAGGTCTTAGTCTTTCAGCTAAGTGCTTTCCATTTAAGGAAAGTTATGGTGCGGTCGGAGAGACTTGAACTCTCACACCTTGCGGCGCCAGAACCTAAATCTGGTGCGTCTACCAATTCCGCCACGACCGCGCTTTAACGCTTCTGATCAATAGTCTTAAGTATAAACTATTTATCGGAATAAATGGTGGCTACGACGGGATTCGAACCTGTGACCCCATCATTATGAGTGATGTGCTCTAACCAGCTGAGCTACGTAGCCAACAATATGTTTTTAATTAAGATGGTGCGGTCGGAGAGACTTGAACTCTCACACCTCGCGGCGCCAGAACCTAAATCTGGTGCGTCTACCAATTCCGCCACGACCGCATCTTAATTGTTGTTATCGAGAGAATTGGTAAAACCTCAATAACGTCCCTTTAAAGGGAGAATAATGGCAGGTCTACCTGGATTCGAACCAGGGAATGGCGGCATCAAAAGCCGCTGCCTTACCGCTTGGCGATAGACCTACGGGCGATAGTCAAAAGACATATCAAATTAGAAAAGTATGGTGCGGTCGGAGAGACTTGAACTCTCACACCTTGCGGCGCCAGAACCTAAATCTGGTGCGTCTACCAATTCCGCCACGACCGCGACTTTTCTAAATCATCTAGGAAGTTGGTAAAACCTAGACAATAAAATAAATGGTGGCTACGACGGGATTCGAACCTGTGACCCCATCATTATGAGTGATGTGCTCTAACCAGCTGAGCTACGTAGCCAACAATATGTTTTTAATTAAGATGGTGCGGTCGGAGAGACTTGAACTCTCACACCTTGCGGCGCCAGAACCTAAATCTGGTGCGTCTACCAATTCCGCCACGACCGCGTCTTAATTGTTGTTATCGAGAGAATTGGTAAAACCTCAATAACGTCCCTTTAAAGGGAAAATATGGCAGGGCTACCTGGATTCGAACCAGGGAATGGCGGCATCAAAAGCCGCTGCCTTACCGCTTGGCGATAGCCCTACATTGCTCTAATAAAAGAGACTTTAATCATGGTGCGGTCGGAGAGACTTGAACTCTCACACCTTGCGGCGCCAGAACCTAAATCTGGTGCGTCTACCAATTCCGCCACGACCGCATAACTACTGAGTAAACTCAATAATTAAAATAGTGGCAGGTCTACCTGGATTCGAACCAGGGAATGGCGGCATCAAAAGCCGCTGCCTTACCGCTTGGCGATAGACCTGCAGGCAATAAATATATGGTGCGGTCGGAGAGACTTGAACTCTCACACCTTGCGGCGCCAGAACCTAAATCTGGTGCGTCTACCAATTCCGCCACGACCGCATATATTTATTTAGTTTCGATTCAAGATGGTGCGGTCGGAGAGACTTGAACTCTCACACCTTGCGGCGCCAGAACCTAAATCTGGTGCGTCTACCAATTCCGCCACGACCGCATCTTGAAATCTATTAACCATTAGTTAATTGGTAAAAACTAATCGTTGAATTTTTTCTTTCATTAAAGAAAGAATGGTGGCTACGACGGGATTCGAACCTGTGACCCCATCATTATGAGTGATGTGCTCTAACCAGCTGAGCTACGTAGCCATCTTTTTGAGCGAGACAATATAAACCTTCACGCTCTAAGTGACAACCCTTTTTCTTAAAGGAATCTCACTTTGGAATAATGGCAGGTCTACCTGGATTCGAACCAGGGAATGGCGGCATCAAAAGCCGCTGCCTTACCGCTTGGCGATAGACCTGCAGGCAGTAGTATTTCTACTACTTAAAACATGGTGCGGTCGGAGAGACTTGAACTCTCACACCTTGCGGCGCCAGAACCTAAATCTGGTGCGTCTACCAATTCCGCCACGACCGCATCTATTCCTAACTATTCTGATAAAAGAATGTTTAGGAATGGTGGCTACGACGGGATTCGAACCTGTGACCCCATCATTATGAGTGATGTGCTCTAACCAGCTGAGCTACGTAGCCAATACCATATTTTTCGTTCTCGTCGCTAAGTTGCCTTGTTGTCGGGAACGGCGCGCATTATGCGAAGTTGAGTGAGATCCGTCAACAGTTTTTTTCAATAAATCCCGCAAAATCCATCGTTCGCTTCCTTTTTAAACAAAGAGGCGCGTTTATGATCTAAAACTGGAAATAAATTGGCTTGGAGTGAGGGAGTTTATTTTCTGTTGTTTATGAAAGGTATAAAAAAAGCCAGCACTACGGCTGGCTTTTTATGTAAATGAAGTGTTTAAAATTCATTCACTTAATTATACGTTGAAGCGGAAGTGTACAACATCGCCATCTTTAACGATGTATTCTTTACCTTCTAGACGCCATTTACCTGCATCTTTCGCACCGCTTTCACCGTTGCATTGGATGAAATCGTCGTAACCAACAACTTCTGCACGGATGAAGCCTTTTTCAAAGTCAGTGTGGATCTTCGCTGCTGCTTTTGGCGCAGTTGCACCAACAGGGATTGTCCATGCGCGAACTTCTTTCACGCCAGCTGTGAAGTAAGTTTGTAGGTTTAGCAGTTCGTAACCCGCGCGGATAACACGGTTTAGACCTGGTTCTTCGATACCAAGGTCAGCTAGGAACTCTTCACGCTCGTCGTCTTCTAGTTCAGCCATCTCTGATTCGATCGCTGCACATACAGGAACAACAACGTTGTTTTCTTTTGCTGCAAACTCACGTACTGCGTCTAGGTATGCGTTGTCTTCAAAACCATCTTCGTTCACGTTAGCGATGTACATAGTTGGTTTTAGCGTCAGGAAGTTTAGGTAGCCAATTGCTGCTAGTTCTTCTTTCGTAAGCTCAACAGTACGCGCCATGCCACCTTCCGTTAGGATAGGAAGCAGTTTTTCTAGAACCGTCAGTTCGAATTTTGCGTCTTTATCGCCGCCTTTTGCTTTCTTAGCGTTACGCTGAATCGCGCGCTCACAAGAATCAAGGTCAGCCATTGCTAGCTCAAGGTTGATAACTTCAATATCTTCGATTGGAGATACTTTACCTGCAACGTGAACGATGTTGTCGTTTTCGAAACAACGTACAACGTGGCCGATTGCGTCAGTTTCACGGATGTTCGCTAGGAATTTGTTACCTAGACCTTCACCGCGAGATGCACCTGCAACTAGACCAGCGATGTCTACGAATTCCATTGTAGTAGGCAGAACTTTCTGTGGGTTAACGATCTTTGCTAGAGCATCTAGACGTAGATCTGGCACAGGAACCACACCAGTGTTTGGTTCAATGGTACAGAACGGGAAGTTTGCTGCTTCAATACCCGCTTTAGTTAGTGCGTTAAACAGAGTTGATTTACCAACGTTAGGAAGACCAACGATGCCACATTTAAAACCCATGATAGTAACCTTATTCAGCTTTGAACGTGTGGAGGCGATTTTGTGCTTTTGATAGACCATCCTTAATTAGGATATCTAGACAGCGCACTGATTCGTCAGCTGCGGCGTCTAGTAGCTCTTGCTCTTTTGCTGGAGCTTTGCCTAGTACAAAACCTGCCACTTTATCTTTGTGTCCCGGATGGCCGATGCCGATACGAAGACGATAAAAATCTTTGTTATTGCCCAGTTTGCTAATCGTGTCACGCAGACCATTATGGCCACCGTGACCGCCACCTTTCTTAAACTTAGCGACACCTGGCGGTAAGTCTAGCTCGTCATGAGCAACCATGATCTCTTCTGGCTTAATTTGGTAAAACTTCGCGAGTGCTGCGATCGCCTTGCCAGATAGATTCATGAAGGTGGTTGGGATTAGCAAACGGAGATCCTGGCCATTGACCATAATGCGTCCTGTTAGGCCAAAGAACTTTGGTTCGTTCTTCAGGGTAACGTTGTGAACGCGAGCTAATTCTTCTACAACCCAAGCGCCCGCATTGTGGCGAGTTTTGGCGTATTCTGGTCCCGGATTAGCAAGACCAACAAGAAGTTTGATTGGTTGAGTCAAGGTTAGGATCTCTCTGGAATCTCAAAAAGCGCAGTATGATAGCACAGAATTCTCACAGTGGGCGACCAAGGGATTTTCTGCCTATCGATACAAATAAAAAAACACCCCAAAGAGGGGTGCTTTTTAAATCAGTCTAACTGAAATGTTCGTATTAGTTGAACATTGCAGAGATTGACTCTTCGTTGCTGATACGACGAATCGCTTCAGCTAGCATGCGAGATAGGCTTAGTGTGGTCACTTTGCCAGTTGCAGCCATCTCTTTAGATAGAGAGATAGAGTCAGTTACGATAACTTGGTCAAGAACTGAGTTCTTGATGTTGTCTGCAGCGTTACCAGAGAAAACAGCGTGAGTTGCGTAAGCGAATACACGCTTAGCACCGCGCTCTTTTAGCGCTTCAGCTGCTTTACATAGTGTGCCACCTGTATCGATCATGTCATCAACGATCACACAGTCACGACCTTCAACGTCACCGATTAGGTTCATTACTTCAGAAACGTTTGCACGTGGACGACGCTTGTCAACGATAGCGATGTCGATATCGCCTAGCGCTTTTGCTGTTGCACGAGCACGAACAACGCCACCTAGGTCAGGAGAAACCACTACTGGGTTTTCTAGACCACGAGATTGCATGTCTTCTAGAAGTACTGGCGTACCGAAGATGTTATCAACTGGTACATCGAAGAAGCCTTGGATTTGCTCTGCGTGTAGGTCGATAGTCAGAACGCGGTCAACACCAACGTTAGATAGGAAATCAGCAACAACTTTTGCAGTAATTGGCACACGAGAAGAACGTACACGACGATCTTGGCGAGCGTAGCCGAAGTAAGGAATAACTGCAGTGATACGGCCTGCTGAAGCACGGCGCATTGCATCAATCATAACAACCAGTTCCATTAGGTTGTCGTTAGTCGGTGCACAAGTGGATTGAATGATAAAAACATCGCTACCACGAACATTCTCGTTGATTTGAACTGCAACTTCGCCATCAGAAAAGCGAGAAACAGATGCATCACCTAGAGAGATGTAAAGACGATCAGCAATACGTTGGGCTAGTTCAGGTGTTGCGTTACCAGCAAATAGCTTCATATCAGGCACGGTGGAAACCTCGGGTTTGCGTCCAGTTTTAAATAGGTCGGTGTGAGGCTGATTGGTATTCAGCCAAAGTCTCTTTCAGTGGCGAAATATTGCGCCCTTGAGCGACAAATGCCGAGACTTTATCAGAGAGTTGTGCAAGGATAGTTTCCGCTTCGGTTTTGCTCGAAAATTCAGCAAAAACGCAAGATCCTGTCCCCGTCAATCTTGACGGCGCGTATTGTAGCAGCCATGAAAGTTGCTTATCAACCTCTGGGTAGAGCATTCGTACAATTTTTTCGCAATCGTTTACGCTTGGCGCGTTTAAAAGCGTTTCTAAATCGCGTTTTGGCGTATTTCGGGTCAGATCTGGATGACCGAATATGTCGGCGGTTGCAATGGAAACATTTGGGCGAACAACCAAATACCATTTCTCATCTGGATGAGCCGGAGAAAGTTTCTCGCCAACACCTTCCGCAAACGCAGCAAAGCCGCGAACAAAAACGGGTACATCAGCACCAAGCGCAAGGCCGATTTCGGCTAATTCATCATCACTTAAGTGGGTTTGCCATAGGTAGTTCAGTGCAACCAGCGCTGTTGCCGCATTTGAAGAACCGCCACCAATGCCACCGCCCATCGGTAAGATCTTATGAAGATCAATATGGGCGCCGTATGAGCAATTTGCGTAGTGTTGCAAAGCCGTGGCAGCTTTCCAGATCAAGTTGTCTTTTAGAGGGACACCTTCAATCTCTGGTGAAATGGTGATCTCACCAGAGTCGTTCGCTTGAATAGTGAGTTCATCGCCGTGATCGACGAATTGGAATAGTGTTTGTAGCTCGTGGTAGCCGTTTTCAGTGCGGTCATTGATATAAAGAAAGAGATTCAATTTCGCCGGAGATGGCCAGCGGGTTGAAATATCGATCATTGGGTGATGTTCCATTTTGTGATCACTAAATTAATTTTTACGTCTGCTGTGCTCAGCTTTAACTTGCTTGGTAGAGGCAATGTCTGTTGATGCCATTCAATGTCACCATAGCGTTGATACGCGATGTTCCAATCATTCGGGCCGATCTGTTTATCGAGGGCTTGCAATGTATTGGTTGGTGAAAGCTGGAAAGAGTCTGCATCGGTTGGCAAGCCGAGTAGCCAGTCTGGCATGTGGTCGACTGGCATCATCAAACCGGTCAAACGGAAAATGAGTTGGTTAGCATCACGAGCAGAGAGTACTTGATCATCGTACGTTTCGACCGTCGCGCCTTGCGGGGTAATCGTGAGCTTTAATGCGGTTTGACCAAGCAGAGTGGTTAAGCGCAATTGGCTTAAGGCGGAAGAGTGCTTCCAGAAAAAGTTCAGGCTTTGTCTTTGATCAGGGCCAATGTAGCCAAGTTTGCCTGTAGCTTGAAAGTTATCAATGGTTTCCAGTCGCTGTTCGTGCGCTTGCCACTCTACGCTGGTGACACTTTCAGGAACAGAACTACAACCCGCGAGTACTAGGCTCGATAAGAGCAAGATGAGAAAGGAGCGTAAGGTCATGTTTGATGGCTTATTAATCAGTTTCATCGGTAATCGCTCACAACTATAGCATTGAAAAGCCGAGCGAAGGAAAACAAATCCGGCTTACCCTTTCAATAAATGCGTGCTTACAGTAAAATTCTGAACCTATTTTATAACCGATCTCAGAGATACCACGTTAGATGTCCTTGCTTGCTATTGGAATCAATCACAATACAGCGTCTGTTGACTTGCGAGAGAAAGTGGCGTTCGGACCCGATAAATTGGGCCCAGCACTTGAGCAACTCAGAGACCATGAAGCCGTAAATGGCAGTGTGATTGTTTCTACCTGTAACCGTACCGAAGTGTACTGCGACGTAAAGCAAGGAGCGCGAAATAAGCTTATCGACTGGCTAGCCCAGTTCCATCAAGTTAATCAAGAAGACTTGATGCCCAGCCTTTATGTCCATGAAGAGCAAGCGGCGATTAAGCACTTGATGCGTGTTTCTTGCGGCCTTGATTCACTGGTACTAGGTGAGCCTCAGATTTTGGGTCAGGTAAAACAAGCGTTTTCTGATTCCCGAGATCATCAGGCGGTGGATGCGTCGATTGATAAGTTGTTCCAAAAGACTTTCTCAGTCGCAAAACGTGTTCGAACAGAAACTGATATTGGTGGTAACGCCGTGTCGGTGGCTTATGCTGCATGTACACTGGCGAAACACATCTTTGAATCACTGTCTGACTCAACAGTACTGTTGGTTGGCGCAGGTGAAACCATCGAATTGGTGGCGAAGCACTTGGCGTCGAACGGCTGTACTAAGATGATTGTTGCTAACCGTACTCGAGAGCGTGCTCTTGTGTTAGCGGAGCAATTTGGGGCAGAAGTGATCAGCTTGAATGAAATTCCGGACCATTTACCGAGAGCAGACATCGTGATCAGCTCAACGGCGAGCCCACTACCTATTATTGGTAAGGGGATGGTTGAGACTGCGTTGAAGAAACGTCGTCACCAGCCGATGCTCTTGGTGGATATTGCGGTACCACGTGATGTGGAAGCGCAGGTCAGTGAATTGAATGATGCTTACTTGTACTCGGTGGATGACTTGCAGTCGATCATCGATAGCAACATTGAACAACGTAAAGTAGAAGCGATTCAAGCAGAAGCGATCGTAAGCGAAGAAAGCGCGGCATTTATGACGTGGCTACGTTCACTCCAAGCGGTGGACAGTATTCGTGATTATCGTAAATCGGCCAACGAAATTCGTGAAGATTTGCTAAGTAAGAGCCTACAATCATTGGCAACGGGCGCAGACCCAGAGAAAGTACTGCGCGAGCTTAGTAATAAACTCACCAACAAACTGATTCACGCTCCAACTCGTGCGCTGCAAAGTGCGGCCGAGCAGGGCGAACCAGCAAAATTAACGGTTATCCGCCAGACCCTTGGTTTGGATGATCTGTAACTCACGCTTTTTATTAAGAAAACGACACTATGAAAGCCTCTATTCTGACTAAGCTAGAAACGCTAGTAGAACGTTACGAAGAAGTTCAACATCTTCTTGGTGATCCTGATGTAATTGGAAATCAGGATAAATTCCGCGCTCTATCAAAAGAGTACTCTCAGCTAGAAGAAGTGACTAATTGCTTCCAAGCGTATCAACAAGCGCAAGATGATCTCATCGCTGCTGAAGATATGGCTAACGAAGACGACGAAGAAATGCGTGAAATGGCGCAGGAAGAAATCAAAGAAGCAAAAGATGCGATCGAGCGTCTGACTGATGAGCTACAAATTCTTCTTCTTCCAAAAGATCCAAACGATGACCGTAACTGTTTCCTTGAAATCCGTGCTGGTGCAGGCGGTGATGAAGCAGGCATCTTCGCGGGTGACTTGTTCCGTATGTACAGTAAGTACGCAGAGAAGCGTGGCTGGCGTATCGAAGTGATGTCTTCTAACGAAGCAGAACACGGCGGTTACAAAGAGATGATCGCGAAAGTGAGCGGCGACGGTGCATACGGCGTATTGAAGTTTGAGTCAGGCGGTCACCGTGTACAACGTGTTCCTGCTACAGAATCTCAAGGTCGTGTTCATACTTCAGCGTGTACCGTAGCGGTTATGGCGGAAATCCCAGAAGCGGATCTGCCAGAAATCAAAGCTGCAGACCTGAAAATCGATACCTTCCGTGCATCTGGCGCGGGTGGTCAGCACGTTAACACCACGGATTCTGCAATCCGTATTACTCACTTACCAACTGGTACAGTAGTAGAGTGTCAGGACGAGCGTTCACAGCATAAGAACAAAGCGAAAGCGATGGCAGTACTTGCTGCGCGTATCGTTCAAGCGGAGCAAGAGCGTCGTGCGGCAGAAGTGTCTGACACACGTCGTAACCTACTAGGTTCTGGTGACCGTAGTGACCGCATCCGTACTTACAACTACCCACAAGGTCGTGTTTCTGATCACCGTATCAACCTAACCATCTACCGTTTGAACGAAGTGATGGAAGGTGATCTACAAAGCCTGATCGATCCAGTAGTTCAAGAGCACCAAGCAGACCAACTAGCGGCGCTAGCTGAGAACGGCTAATCGATGAGCCAAGTTCAATCTATTGAGCAAGCACTGAAAAGTGCGACGGCAATTCTGACAGAAGGCGGCAAAGAGTCGCCTTCTCTCGATGCAGCTGTCCTTCTTTGCCATGTCCTTGGCAAACCAAGAACCTACCTACTGACCTGGCCAGAAAGAGCATTAGAAACCGAGCAACAAGCTCAGTTTGATGCACTATTGGCACGACGCATCGCTGGTGAGCCGGTGGCTTACATCATTGGTGAACGTGAGTTTTGGTCGTTACCTCTTAAAGTCTCGCCATCCACATTGATCCCAAGACCAGATACTGAACGTTTGGTTGAAGTCGCATTAGATAAGACTTTCGGACAAACGGGACCGATCTTAGACCTTGGCACAGGAACTGGCGCGATAGCTTTAGCATTAGCGTCTGAGATGCCAAATCGCCAAGTGATGGGCATCGATCTTAAGCAAGAGGCGAAAGAGCTGGCTGAGTACAATGCGTCGCAATTAAACATCAAAAATGTGACGTTTGATCAAGGTAGTTGGTTCGAACCTATTGCCAGCGGAACAAAGTTTGCTTTAATTGTCTCCAACCCACCGTACATCGACGAAAAAGACCCACACCTCTCTCAAGGAGATGTGCGTTTCGAACCAAAATCGGCGTTGGTTGCCGATGAGAATGGTCTAGCGGATATTCGTCATATCTCTGATCTTGCGCGTCAATATTTGCAAGAGGGTGGGTGGCTCGCTTTCGAACATGGTTATGATCAGGGCGAAGCCGTTCGTGAGATCATGACGCACTTTGGTTTTGAACAAGTCGTTACGGAAAAAGACTATGGTGATAACGATCGAGTGACGCTCGGTTGTTACAAACCGCAATAATAACGAGCAAGTCAGCAGTAACTTATAAAAGAGAAAGAAAATGTACGTAGCTCTAAAACACATTCACTTAGTAACGATCGCATTGAGCGCGACGCTACTATCGATCAGATTTGTATTGTTGATGATGGATTCTCCAAAGCGCAACAATCGCTTCTTGAAAGTTATCCCACACATTGTTGATACGGCGCTATTGCTATCAGGTATCGGCCTAATTATGGTGACCGGTTTCATTCCATTTACGGATGCTGCACCTTGGCTAACCAACAAGATCACTTGTGTGCTTGCGTACATCGCTCTTGGTTTCTTCGCTCTGAAAATGGCGAAAAACAAGTTGCTGAGAATTTTTGCCTTCTTTGGCGCTCTGGGCTGGTTAGTCATGGCCGCCAATATTGCAGTATCTAAAAATCCAAACCTATTTGGGTAATCTTCATGCTTGAGTTTTTTGACGAAGATTTTGACAACATGGCGTTGGTGGAAGGCGCGTTAGAGCTAAACCACTCCATCAATCCAGACACCAATGTCCATTGGGCAAAACTGGAACTAGAACGCCTTTATAAAGAAGCGGAAGCTATCTTGGTTCACGAGACGGATGAAGAACAACGTTTCGAATCGTTTCTGCGCTTATTCTTTTATGAGTGGGGCTTTAAAGGCGACGAGCAAGAGTACTTTATCTCTGACAACAGCTTTATCGATAAAGTGTTGGAGCGCAAAAAAGGCATTCCGGTCAGTCTTGGTGCCATCTTGCTTTACTTGGGCAATCGTCTTGGCTTCCCGATGAAAGGGGTGACATTCCCGACTCAGTTTTTGATCAAAGTGGATTGGATGCACAAAACACCAGACTATATTAACCCGTTTAACGGTGAGTATGTCGGTGAGAAAATCCTCCAAGCTTGGTTGATTGGTCAAGAAGGCCCGCTGGCAACATTAAAGCCAGAACACTTTGAAGAAGCGGACAACCCGACTGTAATTGGCCGTTGGTTGGCGTTGATTAAGAGCGCCATGCTACGTGAAGAGCGTTACACATTGGCGCTGCGTTGTACCAATCTTGCGTTGACGTTTGTACCTGATGACCCATACGAGATTCGTGACCGTGGTTTTATCTTCCAGCAGTTGGATTGCCATCAGGTAGCGGTGTCTGATTTTCAGTACTTTATTGACCAATGCCCAGACGATCCGGCATCAGAGCTACTAAAATCACAAGTTAACGCCATGAGCGAAAAGCACGTTACGCTTCACTAATTTTATCGGCATGCTCAAACGGCATGTCGAAGACAGATAAAAGAGAATCAAAATGGAACAGAAAATCGTTAATATTGGCGACATTCAAGTTGCCAACGACAAGCCATTCACCCTATTTGCAGGTATGAACGTTCTTGAGTCTCGTGATCTTGCTATGCAGATCTGTGAGCACTACGTAAAAGTAACGGACAAGCTTGGCATCCCTTACGTGTTTAAGGCGTCGTTCGACAAAGCAAACCGCAGTTCTGTTCACTCTTACCGTGGCCCAGGTCTAGAAGAAGGCATGAAAATCTTCCAAGAACTGAAAGACACGTTCGGCGTGAAGATCATCACTGATGTTCACACTGAAGCACAAGCTCAACCAGTCGCTGACGTGGTTGACGTTATCCAGCTTCCTGCATTCCTTGCTCGTCAAACTGACCTTGTTGAAGCAATGGCGAAAACAGGTGCGGTGATCAACGTGAAGAAACCTCAGTTCATGAGCCCTGGTCAAGTGGGTAACATCGTTGAGAAGTTTGCAGAATGTGGTAACGAAAACATCATCCTTTGTGAGCGCGGTTCTTGCCACGGTTACGACAACCTAGTGGTTGATATGCTTGGTTTTGGTGTGATGAAAAACGCATCGAAAGGCAGCCCAATCATCTTTGACGTAACGCACTCACTACAAATGCGTGACCCATCGGGCGCGGCATCTGGCGGTCGTCGTGAGCAGACTGTTGAACTGGCGAAAGCAGGTCTAGCAACAGGTATTGCAGGCCTATTTATTGAAGCGCACCCGAACCCAGATCAAGCACGTTGTGATGGCCCATCTGCGCTGCCGCTAGACAAACTAGAGCCGTTCCTAGCGCAAATGAAATCGCTAGACGATCTAATCAAGAGCTTTGCAGACATCGATATCAAATAATCGGTTGCTGTGAATGTTTAAATGAAATGGTCAGCCTATGTGCTGGCCATTTTTGTATCGACACATTGATTCTGCCTCACTATCCTTTTCTCGCTTCTCGCTTCTCGCTTCTCGCTTCTCGCTTCCTTATACCACTTTGATTATGTCTATAATTTGCTTAGATTTGCGGCGAACTGGCTCGCTATGAGTAAAGTGCGTCGCAGAAACATGAAATCAATACCTTAGTGATTTACACTAGCGCCAAGTTTGCGCGTTTTAGCACAATGAGAACCCTGTTTCTTGGTTGCTGAGCGTGTAATGCAGTGGACCCCAGACGATAAAAAGGTAAAACAATGAAGCAACGCCTGATTGTAAAAACCGCTTTGAGCGCAGCTATCTTGGCAACTCTTGCCGGATGTGCCACGCAACCAGCACACGAATGGAATGAAGACACAACTTACAAACTGACAGTACTGCACACCAATGACCACCACGGTCGTTTTTGGCAAAACAAGTACGGTGAGTACGGCATGGCGGCACGTAAGACGCTGATTGATGAACTGCGTGCAGAGATTCAAGCCGAAGGCGGTAGCGTGCTTCTACTATCAGGTGGTGATATCAACACTGGTGTTCCTGAGTCTGACTTACAAGATGCTGAGCCTGACTTCAAAGGCATGAGTAAGATTGGTTACGACGCAATGGCGCTGGGTAACCACGAATTCGATAACCCACTGGAAGTGTTGTTCAAACAGCAAGAGTGGGCAAACTTCCCGATGCTGTCTGCCAACATTTACGACAAAGAAACCGGCGAGCGATTGTTCCAACCTTATGCCATGTTCAACAAGCAAGGCATCAAGATTGCCGTGATTGGCCTTACGACAGAAGACACGGCAAAACTGGGTAACCCAGAGTACATCGGCGAGGTTGATTTCCGCGACCCGAAAGAAGAAGCGAAAAAGCTGATTGCTGAACTGAAGCAAACTGAAAAGCCAGATCTTATCTTCGCAGTGACACACATGGGTCACTACGAAAACGGCAACCGTGGTGTAAATGCTCCCGGTGACGTGGCGTTGGCTCGCTACCTAAATGAAGGTGATTTGGACATGATTGTGGGTGGTCATTCACAAGAACCAGTTTGTATGGAAGGCCCTAACGTCATTAAGAAGAACTTTAAGCCGGGTGACGAATGTAAGCCAGATGAGCAAAACGGTACTTACATTGTGCAAGCGTACGAGTGGGGTAAGTACGTTGGTCGTGCTGATTACGAGTTCCGCAACGGCGAACTGTCGATGGTGAGCTACGATCTGATTCCGGTTAACTTGAAGAAGAAAATCAAAGTGAACGGCGAGTCTCAACGTGTATTGGTTCAAGATGAAATTGCACAAGACTCGGCAATGTTGGATTTCCTTCGCCCTTACCAAGAAAAAGGTCAGGGCCAGTTGAATGTAAAAATTGCCGAATCTAACGGTAAGCTAGAAGGTGACCGCAACGTTGTTCGTTTCCAGCAAACTAACCTTGGTCGTTTGATTGCAACAGCCCACATGGAGCGCGCTAAAGCGGACTTCGCTGTGATGAACTCAGGCGGTGTCCGTGATTCGATTGAAGCAGGCGACATCACATACAAAGACGTGCTGACGGTTCAGCCATTTGGCAATATGGTGTCTTACGTCGATATGTCGGGTAAAGAAGTGCTCGATTACTTAAATGTCGTGGCGACAAAGCCAGTTGACTCAGGTGCTTACGCTCAGTTTGCTGGTATTACCATGACGGTTGAAAATGGCAAAGTATCGAATGTTTTCATCGGTGAAAAACAACTTCGCTTAGATGGTCAATACCGCTTTACCGTACCAAGCTACAATGCGTCAGGTGGTGATGGTTACCCGAAAGTGAATACTCATCCGGGTTACGTCAACACGGGCTTTACGGATGCAGAGGTACTGAAAGAGTTCTTGGAGTCACACAGTCCAATTGACGTAAATGAGTACGCGCCTTCTGGTGACATCGTTTACAAGTAAAAAGCGATTGACTCAAAGTCGCTGATACCATTAACTTAAAGCGCTGCCCCTCACTAGGTGCAGCGTTTTTTGTTTTATAAGGAGAATCTTGATGACTCCGGCCATTAATCTTGCGAAAAAGAAAAAAGTTACACACACCATTCACCAATACGAGCACGATCCAAGAGCTGACAGCTATGGGTTAGAAGCGGCTGAGGTATTGGGACAAGATCCAAAGAAAGTATTCAAAACTTTGTTGTTCTGTTTGAACGGCGAGCCAAAGAACCTTGCGGTTGCGATTATCCCGGTTGATCAAAAGCTGAACCTAAAACTGGCGGCGAAAGCAGCGAAGGGCAAAAAGGCTGATATGGCCGATCCCGAAATCGCGCAAAAGACCACAGGGTATGTTGTTGGTGGGATTAGCCCACTGGGACAGAAGAAAGCGCTGCCTACTTTTCTGCATGAAAGTGCAACGGAGCAAGACACAATCTGTGTGAGTGCAGGTAAACGTGGTTTAGAAATCGAGTTAGCACCGAAAGATTTACTGAGCTTAACTCGCGGTCAGTTTGCCCCTCTTTGTCTCTAAATACATGACAAATAAAAAGGACGCCCATGAGCGTCCTTTTTTGATCTTGCTAGTCAGTGAAGCGTTACTTCTTCAGACTCAATGTACCACCAGTGCGTTTAGCTGGTTTGCTTGGCTTCGCGGCATTTGGATTCATGTAATGCTGCTTCGGCTTACTCGGTGATTGAGGTTTGTTTGCTGAGTGCGTATTGCTCGATGCATTTGGTTTACGGTGCGATTTACCATGCTCGCCTTGCGGTCTGCTGCGTTCACCTTGTGGTTTCGCTTTGTAATGTTCTTTTGCAGGACGTCCGCCTTCATCATCACGCTGACGACGCTGTTGGCCCTTCTTCGAATTCGGTGCATGACGGAATTCATCAGCATTGTTACCACGGAAAGTACGTGTTTTCTGGTTACGACGAGCAGTAGAATCTTGGTTTTCTTCACGGCTATCAAACAGCTTCGCGTCGGTCGCTTTACGAATGTTGCGGCCTCTAGAATCTGTTTTTGATGCTTCTTCTGTACCCACAGAGCCTTCACACATTGCTAGGATCTCTGCCACTTCGTCGTCACTCAGATAACGCCATTTACCGTTAGGAATGCCATCAAGTGAGATGTTCATAATACGTACGCGACGCAGTTTGAATACTTCATAGCCTAGCGCTTCACACATACGACGGATCTGACGGTTCAAACCTTGAGTCAGTACGATACGGAAAGAGAATTTGGTTTCTTTCTCTACTTTACAAGGCAGAGTAACCGTATCAAGGATCTTCACGCCGCTCGACATCTGCTTGAGGAATTCCCCCGAGATTGGCTTATCAACACGTACTACGTATTCTTTCTCGTGGTTGTTACCCGCACGCAGAATCTTGTTTACGATGTCGCCATCGTTAGTAAGGAAGATCAAACCATCGGAAGGTTTATCCAGACGACCGATAGGGAAGATACGCTTTTTGTGACCGATGAAATCAACGATGTTGCCCGGAATATCACGCTCAGTAGTACAAGTGATACCGGTTGGTTTGTTCAACGCGATGTAAATCGGTTTTTCTTTTGCAGCAACAGGATTACCATCCACGCACACATCATCGCCTGGCAGTACTTTTGTGCCCATCTCTGGTTGTTGACCATTAATAGTGACACGGCCTTGCTCAATAAGACGGTCTGCTTCACGACGCGAGCAGAAGCCCGTTTCGCTGATGTATTTGTTTAAGCGTTTTGCGTTGTCTTGTGACATGTAAGTCTCCTAACGTTTCACAACGGCGGTTAATAGAAGTACCTGCTGCTAATTAAAGCAGCAAGGTGAGATAAGGTCGGGCATTCTAGCACCGAGAATCCGGTTAGCCTAAACGTTTTTGATGACGTTCACGGGTCTCCATTTTCTTTTCAGCACTCTTTCTTAATAGAACGTACACAGCACCACTGCCTCCGTGGAATCGTTGTGCACTGTGAACGCATTGCACTTCACGAATTTGTTGTAGCCAACTCGCGACAAAACTCTTCATTAATGCTGGTGGATTTGAACGTTCACCACGGCCATGCACGATGACGACCGTTCGGATGTCCATCTCAATACATTGTTTGAGGAATTTAACGACTTCGTCGCGCGCTTCTTTTAGCGTTTTACGGTGCAGATCAAGTCGAGCTTGGATCGGGTACTTACCAAGGCGCAGCTTGCGGTATACGCCATCTTGTACACCATCGCGTTTGAACTCGATAAAGTCATCGGGTTTGAGCATTTCTGCATGGTCAATCGATAAGTATTCTGGGTCATCTTCCGTAAGCCAAATTGCAGCTTCGCGTTTCGCCAGTTGAGCATCCGTCACTTGGTGCACTTTTTTATGCTCGGCAGTGTCTTGGTCGATAGGTTTTACATCGCCCATCATCTGTTGGAACAGATCAAAATCGTTGTCTTGAGACATAACGGCAATCTCATAAAGAACAGGGTAGGAATAGTTAGATTATATCAACGAGTGGTGTACTGGGATTAAATAAAAAACCGGAGCAGGCAGGTTACCAACTCCGGTGCAAAGCGTTTCTAGAGCTAAGCGAGATCTAGTGAGGAGATTTGTCGTTCATTATCTTGTAAATGAAGAAACCGCTGAAAAACAACATCAGTCCAATTGTCCCAAAGATTACTATCATTGACGATAGTCCCACCGCATTACCAAATAGGAGTTCAAGCCAAAAGTCCATATGTTTCCTCCAAGATGTTCCCGACATGGATAACGTTAATGGGTGGTGTTTTTTTGCACACTGATCTGGATCAATTATGTTGCCAAGGTTAATAATCTGTATTTTATTGTGGGTTCTTAGTCACATTTCACGTGCTAGTGTTCAGTAAATCGTCAATCGAATTAAGACATTAGGTTTTTTTGTAAAAAGCGCTTGCGTCTCTCTAAAGAATCCGTAATATACGCATCCGTTGACGGGGATAAGTCCTCAGTTAAACATCTCGGTGAATAGCGCAGCTTGGTAGCGCATCTGGTTTGGGACCAGAGGGTCGGGGGTTCGAATCCCTCTTCACCGACCACTTTCAGAAAGCCTGCTCAATGAGCAGGCTTTCGTCGTTTTAGCGGCAGCAAATTTGACTTTGATAGTATCGAACCAAATGGGGTTCGCCTGAAGTTAGAATATGGCTCTTCATCGACACATATTGAGAAAAAGGCTCTACAGAAATGTAGAGCCTTTTTCGTATTTGGTGATATTTGTTTGGGACCTGCGGGTCGGGGTCTGGAATGCCAGTCCTCTGGAAGCCCAGCCGCGTCGAATCCCTACTTCACCGACCACCTTTAGAAAGCCGTAGCAGAAATGCTACGGCTTTTTTGCATTTGAGGCTTTCGAATCGAGAATGCTTCGCTTCGGGAACGGACTTCGTCCTTCGAGATGAGAGAGACAGAACGCTTTGAAGCGAATTAGTTTTCGTCCATTTGTAAATGAAAACGGAAGAGATCCCCAACTCGCTCGTCCCTCGCTCTTGAGGATGACGAACAAAAAGCGCTGAATTCAAAGGCGTCATTCCCGAAAGCGACGAAGGAGCGCAGTCGGGAATCTCTCAGTTAGAAACGCTACGCTCCGAGAATCGGGAGCGCTTCGCTTTAGGAGTTGAGGGGTACTCGTTGAGAGTATAGAGAAAAGGTATCTTGATTAAGAAGGTGTTGACGGAGCTTGTTCCTAGAAAAACAAAATAAGTCGAATCCCGAATCCCGAATCCCGAATCCCGAATCCCGAATCCCGAATCCCGAATCCCGAATCCCGAATCCCGAATCCCGAATCCCGAATCCCGAATCCCGAATCCCGAATCCCGAATCCCGAATCCCGAATCCCGAATCCCGAATCCCGAATCCCGAATCCCGAATCCCGAATCCCGAATCCCGAATCCCGAACCCTCAAAATGCCTGCTATATAAAACGCTATTGATTAGATATCGCAGTCTGCCTTACGTGTATTGCCAAGTGGTTCAATCGTAAAGCCGCGTTTTTCGAGCAGCTCAGTGAGGTTGTCTTTACCGACCAAGTGCAAGCTGCCGACAACAATTGTGTATTGGCCTGACTTCTTCGGTAGCACGCTGCCAGAATCTAATTTCTCAGCCCAATCTCGGTTGCGGTCATACAAGAAAGCTTCGTTGAACTCATCGCTCGATTGTTCACTCATGGATGCTTCTTCTAATGTGCTGCCGTCTCCGCTCTTCCAGCTGTCGATCAAGCATTGCACCAGTTTTTCACCGCCATCGTATTCCTCGATCGAAGAAAGCAGTAGCTCTTTGCCACCATCTTTTTGTCCTGCGATTAGGTCCAACTGAAACTGCACACTTTCCAAAGGCAGCACCGGTACTTGCTGTTTGTCGGCTAGGTTAATCAAGTGCATGTCGACGCCTTGGTCGGATGCATAACCCAGTTTGTTTACCAACATCAATTGAATGGTTAAAGCCGCAGACCATGGCGGCGCATTGAGCAACTGTGCTTCTTGTAGACCTAGGTCATTGGCTATCTCAGCAAGGTGTTTGCGCTGAGTTCTATCTAAGACATCTTTGGCCAGAAACGAGGTTTTTGGGTACGTCACGCCTTCGGTATTTCGAACATCGGCTTCGATGATTAAGCCATCACTGTTTTTGAGGAACTGAATGACGGCTTTTGGCAGCGGGTACATGGTTTTGTCACCCACATGGACGGAGCCAATAATCATGTATTCCATATCGCCTTTCTTTGCTAGCCAATGCTGTGGCTCGGCTTGAACCGAATAAGAAGTAAAAAAGACGATCAGAGATGACATTACGGACAAGAGTCGAAACATATTTTGCTCCTCGAATTCAATATGCATCTTATCTATAACACGGTTCGGCAAAATCGTCATTTTTAAAAATATTGACGAGTTTTAACGGCGGAGAAATGAGAGCTAATTCACGAAAGCGTTTCAATTGAGTTTGTTGTTAATGGTTCACTTAATAACCAATAGTGATCAAAATCCTATAAAACCAGTCGAACCCCATCAATATTCGTGATTGAGATCGCAACAAACTCGTCAAAAAAAGTTGGTCGTTTTTAACGTTTTAACTAAGTGATTGAAATTAATATGTTTATATTTTTCTGCTTGAAGCTGAATTTGAGCTGGATCACTTCTTAGTTCCATTAATTTTACGCTTAGAAATAACTGCTTGTATGTTGAATGCAACTGTTAAGCGCCTCGCATTTAGGTGCTCACCATTTTTGATAAATGTCGTTTTGAACCACTGACTTTTTGGGGAAAGTAAGATGTTGAAACATAGTCTGATTGCTGCTTCTGTTATCGCTACATTGGCAGGTTGCTCTTCACTACAAAACTCTGAGCAACAAGTTGTAAACTCATTGGCTGACAACCTTGATATTCAATATGAAGTGTTGACTAACCACGGCGCAAATGAAGGTCTTGCATGTCAAGACATGGGTGCTGAGTGGGCGTCTTGTAACAAAGTAAACATGACGCTAGTTAACCAAGGCGAAGCGGTTGACTCTAAAGATTGGGCTATTTACTTCCACAGCATTCGTCTGATTCTGGATGTTGAAAACGAGCAGTTCAAAATCTCTCGCGTAACGGGTGACCTACACAAACTAGAACCAACAGATAAGTTTGATGGTTTTGCTGCGGGTGAAGAGGTTGTACTTCCTCTTGTTGCTGAATACTGGCAGCTATTTGAAACCGACTTCATGCCTGGCGCTTTCGTTGCAGCACCAAATGCAGAGCCTAAGATGATCGCTTCTCTTAACACAGAAGACGTTGCATCTTTCGTGACTGGCCTTGAGGGTAACAACCTAAAACGTACGCCAGATGACAACAATGTATTTGCAAACGCTGTGTCTCGTTTCGAGAAGAACGAAGACCTAGCAAAACAAGACGTATCAACCACGTTACTACCAACGCCAATGTCTGTTGAAGCAGGTAAAGGTACGGTAGATATCGCGGCGGGTATCGCGCTGCCTAAAGACGCATTCGATGCGACTCAATACGCAGCAATTCAAGATCGTGCAGAAGTGGTAGGTGTGGATGTTCGTGGTGATCTTCCTGTAAGCATCACTGTTGTTCCTGCAGACTTCACCGGTGAATTGGCAAAATCTGGTGCTTACGAAATGAGCATCAAAGGCGACGGTATTGCGATTAAAGCGTTTGACCAAGCAGGTGCTTTCTACGCAGTACAATCTATCTTTGGCCTGGTAGATAGCCAAAATGCTGATTCTCTACCACAACTGTCTATTAAAGATGCGCCACGTTTTGATTACCGTGGTGTGATGGTGGACGTGGCTCGTAACTTCCACTCTAAAGACGCAATTCTTGCAACGCTAGACCAAATGGCAGCGTACAAGATGAACAAACTACACCTTCACCTAACGGATGATGAAGGCTGGCGTTTAGAAATCCCGGGTCTGCCTGAGCTGACTGAAGTGGGTGCTAACCGTTGTTTCGATTTGGAAGAGAAAAGCTGTTTACTGCCTCAGCTTGGCTCAGGTGCAACGACAGACAACTTTGGTTCTGGCTTCTTCAGCAAAGCAGACTACGTGGAGATCTTGAAGTACGCGAAAGCGCGTAACATCGAAGTGATTCCTGAAATTGATATGCCAGCGCACGCTCGTGCAGCAGTGGTATCAATGGAAGCACGTTACGACCGTCTAATGGAAGAAGGTAAAGAAGCAGAAGCGAACGAGTACCGCCTGATGGATCCTCAAGATACATCGAACGTAACGACGGTTCAGTTCTACAACAAGCAAAGCTTCATCAACCCATGTATGGAATCTTCAACTCGCTTTGTTGATAAAGTGATTTCAGAAGTAGCAGCAATGCACCAAGAAGCGGGCACGCCACTAACAACATGGCACTTTGGTGGTGACGAAGCGAAGAACATCAAGCTAGGCGCTGGTTTCCAAGATGTGAACGCTGAAGACAAAGTAAGCTGGAAGGGTACGATTGACCTGTCTAAACAAGACAAGCCATTCGCACAATCTCCACAATGTCAGACGCTAATTGCAGACGGTACGGTAAGCGACTTTGCTCATCTACCAAGCCACTTTGCAGAAGAAGTGTCTAAGATTGTGGCAGAGAAGGGCATTCCAAACTTCCAAGCTTGGCAAGATGGTCTTAAATACAGTGAAGGTGAGAAAGCGTTCGCAACAGAAAACACACGTGTTAACTTCTGGGACGTTCTTTACTGGGGTGGCACATCATCAGTGTACGAATGGTCTAAGAAAGGTTACGACGTGATCGTTTCTAACCCAGACTACGTGTACATGGACATGCCATACGAAGTTGACCCGAAAGAGCGTGGTTACTACTGGGCAACACGTGCAACGGACACTCGTAAGATGTTTGGTTTTGCACCAGAGAACATGCCTCAGAACGCAGAAACCTCTGTAGACCGTGATGGCAATGGCTTCACTGGTAAAGGTGAAATCGAAGCGAAACCTTTCTACGGTCTATCAGCACAGCTTTGGTCTGAGACAGTACGTAACGACGAGCAATACGAGTACATGGTATTCCCTCGCGTACTAGCAGCCGCTGAGCGTGCATGGCACCGTGCTGATTGGGAAAACGACTACAAAGTGGGTGTTGAATACTCGCAAAACTCTAACCTAGTAGACAAAGCTGCGCTAAACCAAGACTACAACCGCTTTGCGAACGTACTTGGTCAACGTGAACTGGCTAAGCTAGAGAAATCAGGTATCGATTACCGTCTACCTGTACCAGGTGCGAAAGTAGAAGATGGCAAGCTAGCAATGAACGTTCAGTTCCCTGGTGTGAAGCTTCAATACTCTCTAGACGGCAAGAACTGGCTAACTTACGCAGACAATGCTCGTCCAAATGTGAAAGGTGAAGTGTTTATCCGCTCTGTATCTGCGACAGGCGAGAAGACAAGCCGCGTGACTAGCGTGAAGTAATTCTGCTAATCATTCACTAAAATCATTGTTCCTTACTCAAAGCCCTCAACTTATGTTGGGGGCTTTGTTTATTTTTCTGCGGAAAATAAGCGTGATCAATGTCTGATTATTTTTTACTGATAATTAAGTTCGCAATTTAGAAAGAAAAGAATAGTGTGATCTCGATGCTTGTTTAGTGCTTGAATTGAGAGTGTAACTAGCCTGAGTTCACACTTTATTTTTTTGACGAATTTTTAGGTTTTATAGCAAGATTCTGTATTTAATAAACTTTTTTGGATTTCGAAAATGTCGATTTGAATTGGATCACTGTTTTAAACGATTTATTTTTCAATGCGAATTAAATTGCGCAGTATTGCTGTCGCCAGGGAGGCACATCCCAATGTTTGCGATGAAGGGCAAGTGATAGCCGGACATCTCATCGCATAACGTGAACAAATAAAGGCAGTAATTATGAAAAACGTTTTTGCACTAAGTGCACTTTCTCTTGTTTTCGCATCAAGCGCTTTCGCAGGCTCATCTTACGTAACGGGTAACATCCAATTCCACGATGATGGCCGAATCCACGGTTCGGACATGACATCAACGCTAGAAGCAGGCCACACTTTCGATAACCAATTCGGCGGCTTCACGGTTTACACTGAGTTTGACGGTATTCAGCTAGGTAAACTAGAAACTGAAAACGGCGGCGCAGGTAACACAACACCAGCAATCACTGTGGGTGGTGAGCAAGCATTTAACATCACTGATCACCTATGGGTTGCAGCAGGTTACCAACACCTATTCTCTGCGGGTGAGAGCATCCAATACCGTCCTTTGGTTAAAATCGGCTACAACTTCGATAACGGTATCTCGCTAAGCAACCGTACTCGTGCACACATTGATGCAACAGACGCTGATGCAGATACAGATTACCGCATGGATAACCGCATTGGTTACGCGATGAATGAAGACGTGACCTTCAGCTACAACAACGTTTACATGATTGAAGCAGAGACCATGGACCACGAGTTGCGTGCAACATGGACTCGTAAAGGTGTACAGCCATACTTTGAGTTCCGTAGCCAAGCTCACGGTGCAGAAAACTCAGCGGGTGACAGCCTAGTGAACAACGCGTTCGTGTTCGGTGCGTCTTACGGCTTCTAATTAAAAGTTTGTCTTAACTGTCCATTAAGAAAAAGCCCAGCGGTTTGTCTCGCTGGGCTTTGTTTTTATTGGTCGTTACCTTTGTGGTAGCGGTATTCGTAAACCTGACCTTTCTCGTTGTAGGCGTAAACAGCGTAGCTGTCTTTCTTATCGCCGTACTCCATGCCCGGAGAGCCCATTGGCATACCCGGTACAGCTAGGCCTTTTGCATTTCGAGGTGGGTTTTCCAAAAACGCTTTAATGTCGTCTGCAGGAATATGACCTTCAAATACGTAGCCATCGATCTCCGCGGTGTGGCAAGAGTAAAGCTGTTCGTTCTTGATGCCCAAATCGCGTTTGATCGCATTCATGTCATCATGCAGCTTTTCTTCCACAGTAAAGCCGTTCTCTTCCATGTGTTTTGTCCATTCGCCACAGCAGCCACAGTATGGCGATTTGTGGTTGATGACATCAGCGGCTAATACGTTCGCCGATGTGACAGCAAGCATTGTAAAGGTCAATAGTTTCAACTTCATAATATCCTCGAGAAGAAGTGTCGCTTACTTAATGGTAAACAGTCGTAGTCGATTTGCATTACTGACGACCGTGATTGAAGACAGTGCCATCGCTGCACCAGCAACGACAGGACTAAGCAAAAATCCAAACGCTGGGTAAAGTACGCCTGCGGCGATAGGGATACCCAACGAGTTATAAACAAAGGCGCCGAACAAGTTTTGCTTCATGTTCTTAAGTGTCGCGCGCGAAAGTTCAATCGCATGCACAACGGCCATTGGTGATGTATTGAGAATAGTCATTTGTGAGCTTTCGATTGCCACGTCACTGCCACTTCCCATTGCGACACCAAGATCCGCCAACGCAAGGGCTGGTGCGTCATTGATGCCATCACCGATCATTGCCACTGTGCGGCCTTGAGATTGCAGCAGTTCAATATGTTGTGCTTTCTCGTCGGGCATTACTTGAGCGATGACTTCATCAATGCCGAGCTCTTTGCCGATGGCATTGGCAACGTGTTGGTTGTCGCCTGTGAGCATGACGGTTTTTATGCCCTGCGATTTTAATGCAGACACCGCTTGCTTGGCATCAGATTTAATCGGGTCAGCGATGGCAATTAAACCAATCAGTTCGTTGTTCAGCGCTACAGCTACTGGTGTCCAAGCGTTGTTTGCGCAATCTTCAATCGCTTGCTTCATTGAGCTGGTATCAATCTGCTCGGTTTGCATAAATTGCAATGAGCCAATG
Organism: Vibrio sp. K4; assembly: GCF_051122595.1. NCBI lineage: Bacteria > Pseudomonadati > Pseudomonadota > Gammaproteobacteria > Vibrionales > Vibrionaceae > Vibrio > Vibrio sp. K4. Next base: position 2,524,518 of record NZ_CP178577.1, on the reverse strand, counting down.
AGTAACGGTTGTGCTTGGTAAGTCGCAGTAATACCACGGCCACGAATGTTCTCGAAGGCGCTCAATTCAACACTTTCAGTCTTGTTCTTTCTCGCGTAATCACAGACGGCTTTTGCCAACGGGTGCTCCGATTGACGCTCTGCCGCGTATGCCAAAGCCAACATGTGCTCTTGGCTGGTGGCGTGAGTAAACACTTGCTGCACAATCGGTTTACCTTGAGTAAGCGTGCCAGTTTTATCGAATACGACCGTGTCAATTTTGCTTGCCAACTGCAGTGCATCAGCGTCTTTGATCAGAATGCCGAGCTCTGCGGCTTTACCGACACCAACGGTGACCGACAATGGCGTTGCTAAACCCAGTGCGCAAGGGCAGGCGATGATCAGCACAGTGGTCGTTACTACAAGCATGTAACTGGCTTTAGGCTCTGGACCTACGGCAAACCAAGCCAAAGCGGCAAGGATCGCGATGCCGACCACGACCGGAACAAATACCGATGAAATCTGGTCTGCTAATTTGGCAATGGCAGGCTTGCTGCTTTGCGCTGTGCGTACCATGCGAATGATTCGAGCCAGCATAGTGTTCGCGCCGATGCCCGTTGCTTCAATGATTAGTCCACCATCGGTATTTAATGTACCGGCAGACACTTGCGCATCTTGCGCTTTTAATACTGGTACGGGTTCACCGGTTAGCATCGACTCATCAATGTAAGATTCACCCTGTATCACAACGCCATCTACTGGCACTTTCTCGCCCGGTTTGATGCGCAGTTTCATGCCTAGCGTGATTTGTTCAACTGCGATCTGTTGATCACCTTGTTCTGTAATCGCTGTCGCTTGTTGAGGTTGCAGGTTAATCAGAGCTTGCAATGAGCGTGTTGTGTTTGCTTTGGCTTTTGCCTCTATATAGTGACCAAGAGAAATTAAACCGATGATCATTGCGCTCGCTTCAAAGTACACGTGGCGTGAAGCAAGAGGGAACCAGTCTGGGAAAATCACCACAAGCATTGAATAGAACCACGCCGCACCAGTACCTAGCGCGACTAACGTATCCATGGTGGCGCGTTTGTGAGTGGCTGCTAACCATGCGTTAGTAAAGAAGTGCTTACCCGCGGTTGCAAGCAGTAAGAGGCACAGAATACCAATCGCGCCCCAAGCCAACTGGTCGTTCGTATTGCGAATCACCATGTTGCCGCCAAACACTCCCCACAACATCAGTGGCGCACCGACAACTAAGCCAGCAATAGCATCTAGCTTGAAGCGTTTTTGTTGGGCAAGTTGTTGAGCCGCTTGCTTTTCTTGTTGGGTTGCTGCGTCTTGCAAGATCTCTGCTTGGTAACCGGCTTGTTTTACGGATTCAACGATCGCTTGGTGAAGGGCTTCTGTATCTTGAGTGGCGAACACTAATGCACTTTGCTCAGCAAGGTTTACTTGTGCTTTCTCAATGCCTTCTACGTTAGTAAGTGCTTTCTCTACTGAAGAGACGCAACTCGCACACGTCATGCCTTGAATCAGCATTTGCAGTTGAATGCTCGCTGGTGGCACCTGCGCATCTTTAATATTGTTTTGCTTTTCTGCCTGTTCAGTCTCTGGTGAGCTTTCTTCTTCTACTTCAATAGAATCAAGGTTAGCGGTATAGCCGAGAGTCGCCACAAGATCGATAACTTGCTGCTCTGAGAGTAGGGTCGTGATATCGAGCTGGGTTGTCGATGCTTGAAACGCAATGACGTCTTGATTCTCCTCTAATAAAGAAGAGAGTTTCTTCACGCAGCCGCCGCAGCTTAATCCAGCTAGGTGGAACTGATATTGATGGCCTGCGTGATAACCCAAGGACTCGATCGATTCAACAATAGAAGAAAGAGGGGACTCGGTTTTCACCTCAACCATGGTCGGGGACAAATTGATGATCTCAACACTGTGATTGGCATGTAAAGCTTTCTCAACTTTTCTCGCACAGCCCATGCAGTTGAGCCCTGACATAGGTACAACGAACTGATACATAATTTGTCCTCAATAATAGTAATGAGCAGAGCATAAACCTTCCTGCAAGGGGAAGGTCAAGTTTTTCGACGCGAAACAAATTCGTCAAAATCGACGTTATTGCACAGCCTTTGTGCAGGGATTGTTGCGAGTTATCTCAAAGTTTTTTCTCTCTGAATATAAAGTTCCGTTAAAACGCCTAAAAGTTGAGTGAAGGCGCTCACGATTTTTGAGCTTTTTATATAAAAACAGAGAGAGATTGAGTGGTTTTGACGTTTTTATATTTTTATTTGTCACTATAAGTTGTTGTTAATTATTGGTTTATATTGCTTTTGATCTTCTGATTTTGAACTTGCTCAGATTGCGGTTTGGAAAGTTTTTTACTGCGAAAAAAGTTTGTCATATTTGCCCCGTCCACACATTGTTTCAAGTTCCTGCAATGTCCTAGTTAGCGAATTTGAAAATGGAAAAAACTAAAAATATAGGGGTTAAAAATGTCTTACCTAAAGAAAAGCCTACTTGCTACTGCAATCACAGGCATGATGTTCAGTGGTTCAGCTTTTGCTGATGGTGCAAACAGTGATGCAGCGAAAGAGTACCTAACTAAAGACTCTTTCTCTTACGAAGTTTACGGCATTATCGCGATGCAGGCCGCGTACCGCGATTACGATTCTGGTAGCAAAGCAACTGACGACGATTTGGGCGGCATGCAGCTAAACAACGAATCACGTATCGGCTTCCGTGGTAAAAAGCAATTCGCTAACTTTGAACCAACGTTCATTTGGCAAATCGAAGGTGGCTACGTAGACCCAAGCTTCGGTGGTGAAGGTGCAGGTCTTGGTGAGCGTGACACATTCGTAGGTTTTGAAAGCGCGTCTTGGGGTCAAGTTCGTCTAGGTCGTGTTCTTACTCCAATGTACGAGTTGGTTGACTGGCCAGCATCTAACCCAGGTCTAGGCGATGTTTACGACTGGGGTGGTGCGATCGGTGGTGCTAAGTACCAAGACCGTCAATCAAACACAATCCGTTGGGACTCTCCAATGTTTGCTGACAAATTCTCTCTAGATATCGCAGCGGGTGCAGGTGACAAAGCTGGTCTAGGTGAAGGCGACGATTACTGGGGCGGCATCGCGGCTCACTACAAGTTAGGTCCACTACAATTGGATGCTGCGTACGAAGGTAACCGCAACATCGAAGGTGAAGGTCAAACTTGGGAAAACAACACGTACCTAGTAGGTGTTCAAGGTTGGTTTGAAAACGGTATCTCTTTCTTCGCTCAATACAAATACATGGAAGCTGACGCAAGCAACGGTGTAAACGAGAAGCAAGATGCAATGTCTGCAGGTCTGATGTACACAACAGGTGACTGGCAGTACAAACTGGGTTACGCAGCAAACTTTGACCTAGAACGTGACGGTAAGACAATCGACAACACAGCAGATGATGTACTATCTGCACAGATCATGTACTTCGTAGACCCATCAGCAGTACTTTACGCTCGTGCACGTACTCTAGACTTCGGTGACGGTGCGTCTCAGCTAGACAAGCCAACAGAAGCACGTTGGAAGTCAGCTGACTACGACGAGTTCTCTGTAGGTGTTGAATACTACTTCTAATATAGAAGCAGCTAAAAGGGCGGAAACGCCCTTTTTGTCTTGATACTTATTCACATAAGCCATTGGGATGACCGGCCTGTTAGTTTCAGTGGCTTATCTAAATTGGTATAAGACGAGAAAACCATGATGAAAAAAACAACCACACTATTAGGACTTTGCGCAATCCTTTCTGCGCCTGCATTTGCTGCTCAACTGACTCTGCAAGCGGAATTGGTTCCTCGCGTTCTCAACAGTGAGTTCGTCTACCCTGAGTGGATCTCTGATAACAACAGCATCAAAGTTGAAGATGGTGCAAACCAACTTGCTGTAAATGTTGGTCAAATTGTATTTGAAGATGGCAAGCGTCGTAAATTCGATTCACAGCCGCTTCTACTTGAGTTCGATGCACCGAAAGATGCAGAGCTGACACTGACATACAATAAGTTCCGCACGATTGAAGAAGCCAAAGCATTTGAAATGGATCCGAAACTGACGCTGAAAGATGCAAGCGGTAAAGATGTTGAGTTTTCAATGGTTCAACTTCGCAAAGGCGGCCTACAAGGGTTCCGCGACTATGAACGTGAAGTGGCTGATTACAACAAAGCAATGAACAAGCAATCGACGAAAGCAAGCATCGCGGCGTCTCCGGCAGTCACTAAGACATTAAAAGAGTCATTCAGTGATCTAAGCCGTCAAGAGCAACAAGAATTCATGCAGTGGGCGATGCAGAATCTAAAATAATCGGCATTCGTAACTTTCTTTTGCGATAGCTTTTCTGTTGTTCTAAGTATTTTGTCGCTATAAATAAGAGGGCAGTACCTTAATCGGTGCTGCCCTGTTTGTATTTCTGGCGTTAAACCACACTGAAGGATTGTAGAATCGACTTACGATGGTAAAATGTCGCCACTTTTATCCTTGATATTACAACGAGAGCCCTCTCGTTGCTCATTACCCCTAAGGAACTCTGATGACGGTTAAAACTCGTTTTGCTCCTAGCCCAACTGGCTACCTACACGTTGGTGGTGCGCGTACTGCACTTTACTCTTGGCTATACGCTAAAAACCAAGGTGGTGAATTCGTTCTACGTATCGAAGATACTGACCTTGAGCGTAACTCTCAGGAAGCGGTTGATGCGATCCTAGAGGGCATGGAATGGCTAGGTCTTGAGTGGAACGAAGGTCCTTACTTCCAGACTCAACGTTTTGATCGTTACAACGAGATGGTTGATAAGCTTCTAGAAGAAGACAAAGCATACAAATGTTACGCATCTAAAGAGCTGCTAGACGAAGTTCGTGCAGAGCAAGAAGCAAATAAAGAAATGCCTCGTTACGATGCTAACCATCCAAAGATCAAAGCGGCAAACGAAGCGGCAAAAGATGGCGATCCATGTGTTATCCGTTTCCGTAACCCGAAAGAAGGCAGCGTAGTATTTGATGACCAAATCCGTGGCCGTATCGAAATCAGCAACACACAAATGGATGATCTGATCATCCGTCGTACTGACGGTTCGCCAACGTACAACTTCTGTGTAGTGGTTGACGACTGGGATATGGGCATCACTCACGTAGTGCGCGGTGAAGACCACATCAACAACACGCCTCGTCAGATCAACATCTACGAAGCACTAGGTGCGCCAGTACCAACATTCGCACACTGTGCAATGATCCTAGGTGATGACGGTGCGAAACTGTCTAAGCGTCACGGCGCTGTATCAGTAATGCAATACCGCGATATGGGTTACCTACCTGCAGCACTAAACAACTACCTAGTGCGTCTTGGCTGGTCTCATGGTGATCAAGAAATCTTCACTCAAGAAGAAATGATCAACCTATTTAGCCTAAACGCAGTATCTAAGTCAGCGTCAGCATTCAACACTGACAAACTGCAATGGCTGAACAACCACTACATCAAGAACTCAGATCCAGCGTACGTTGCACAGCACCTACAATGGCACCTTGATCAACAAAAACTAGACGTAACAAACGGCCCAGCTATCACTGAAGTGATCAAGCTAGTGGGTGAGCGTTGCAACACACTAGTTGAGCTAGCTGAGCAAATCCGTTACTTCTACGAAGACTTCGCTGAGTTTGAAGCGGGCGCGGCGAAGAAACACCTACGCGGCGTTGCTAAAGAGCCTCTAGAGCTTGCTCTAGCGAAAGCAGAAGCACTGACTGAGTGGACGACAGCGAACATCAAAGATGGCGTTATCGCAGCAGTATGTGAAGAGCTAGAAATCGGCATGGGCAAAATCGGTATGCCACTGCGCGTAGCAGTAACAGGTGGCGGTCAGTCTCCTTCTGTAGACGCAGTAATGGAACTGATTGGCAAAGAGCGCTGTGTTGCTCGCATCAAGATGGCGCTTGAGTTCATCGCTGAGCGTGAAGCAAACGCATAATTGCCTGAATAAATAGTCAAAAGCCGCGATAAACTTCGCGGCTTTTTTGTATCTTCTGCTAGGAAAACGGCCTAATTTCACCAAGGTCGGTTGTCCTTTGTGTATCTTTTATCATCAAGTTGCTCAAAAATTGATAAGTTTTACTTATCCAAATATAACCTTTGCAAATGCGTATTTGCTTGTTTCATACGAAATATCTCTCTGAATTAAAAACACAATCCATAAAGTTCCCCATTTATCGTCTCATTAATGAGAAGTTAATTTGCTTTACCTATTCTTTTTCGAAATATCGCGCAAACGTTTGCGTCGTTGTCGCAGCTCGCTTTAGAGTGCTCTAGATCACATTAAGTCATGCTTTTCGATGACATTAAATTGACAGTTTTGGGATTTGTCTCGGGATTTCTTGGAGTTATAGTGCTCGCCGTCAGTGAGGGAGCGATATGCACCACTGACTAGGAGGCATACCCAAGTGACTTTTATGCAAACAGTCGGAAGTTACTTCGGTATCAAACTCAAAGGAACTGAATAAAAGAATTGAAATACAACGTCAGTCAGGCGGCGCATTTCGTTACGAACAAGAGAACTTCTTTTAGAGGAATCAATAATGAAAAAACTAGCAGCGGTAATTTCAGCTTCTTTACTTATGGCTTCAGCAGCACACGCAGAAGTATACGTGGGCGGTAAGATGGGTAAGTCTTGGATGGAAGACGCTTGTGTAGCTGGTCAAGCTTGTGACAAAGATGGCTCTACTCTAGGTGCTTTTGTTGGTTACGAAATGAATGACTACTTCTCAGTAGAAGCTGGTTTCGACAACCTAGGTGACTTCGACCAAACTTCTTTCGGTGGCCACGTAGAAGCAATCACTCTTGCTCCTAAGTTCAGCCTACCAATCACAGAAGACATCGCACTTTACGGTAAAGTGGGTGGTGCTTACCTAATGATGAACGACGGTAAAGATGACTACTCTTACCTAGGTGCAGCTGGTCTTGAATTCAACATCAGCGAAAACGTAACAGCACGTGCGGAATACCAAACAATCACTGACATCAACAACGATTCAGTGAAAGCAATGGGCAACTCTGCAACTCTAGGCGTTGCATTCAAATTCGGCGGTAACGACGAAGTTGTTGTAGAAGAAGAGCCAGTAGTTGAAGAAGTGGTTGTAGAAGAAGTTGCTCCAGTAGTAGTAACTAAGACTTTCGAAACTCAAACAATCGGCACTGGTAGCTTCGCGCTAAACAGCACTACTCTTAAACCAGAGAGCGCTGCGAAACTAGACGACCTAGTAGCATTCCTAAACGAGTACCCACAAGCGAACGTTGACGTAATTGGTTACACAGATACTTCAGGTCCAGCGGCTTACAACCAAAAAGTTTCTGAGAAGCGTGCTGAATCTGTAGCTAACGCTCTTGTAGAGAAAGGCATCGACGCAGATCGCATTCACGCTCGTGGCGAAGGTGAAAACAACCCAATCGCTTCAAACGAGACTCGTGAAGGCCGTGAACAAAACCGTCGCGTAGAAGTTGTTGTTCCTGAGTTCGAATACCAAGTTCAGCAATAAGCTCCTATCTGACCGTTAGAAGTCTTAAGCGCTGAATGCCCCAAAGAGTTCGCTCTTTGGGGCTTTTTTACATCTGAATTTAGATGTTTCAAAAAAGAATCAACACTGATGCTATTTACAGTTTTGTATTTTATTACTTTAATTATCTATGAGTTTTGCTTACCCTTTTAGCTATTAATAGAATTATTAGTTAGCACTATGTCTAAGAGCAATTTAATTACAAATACTGGACACCGCTTCATTTCGAAAGGCAAGACAGCCTTTAAGATTCATATCCACACACCGGAAGATACCGTTTTGCATCGTTCCGTTGGATTCGTGCGCATTGGAGAAAAGAGAGGTCTTAAAAAGGCCATCAAACTGCGTAATGAGCTCGGGCGTGAGATGTGGGGGAAGTTTTGGCGGAGACTATTGAAAGACCCGTACTTAATGACGCGGTTGCCACACAGTGTGGAGCCTAAGATAGTCCACAAACCAAACCCGACGCTGGATGACCCAGACAACCGTGACACTTGTTATATTGCGAAGTGGCGTGAGTTTAATGACGCTGGCGAATACAAGTACAAAACGGTCGTGCGGTCTATCAACAAGTACGGCAAGCTTGCGGCTTATATGCAAACCAAAAAAGCCTTGCTTGATGCACACAAAGACAACCTCGAAATCTTGACCTTTATGGGGCGTCTCAACAGCATCGACCTCAAATAGCGATGCGGTTAGCTTCTCTTGTTTTCCTTTCTCTGAGCAGTAGACATAAAAAAGCCTTAGCTTAAATAAACTAAGCTAAGGCGATGAATGGCGCCCCCAGTAGGATTCGAACCTACGACCTGTCCCTTAGGAGGGGACTGCGCTATCCAGCTGTGCCATGGGGGCGTAATCAAATAAGATGCGTTGCCTATGATATTCAAAAGCAAGCATATCGCAAAGCTTTATACGCGTTGCTAAAGCATCTTGTTCATTACGTCGCCAATTTGCACACTAGAGGCAAGGTTTGGCTGTTCAATGGTCAGTTCCGCTTCGTGTTCGTAAACACGAGTTACTCTTAGGGTAATATCGCTCTGAGAGACCTTATTACGCGGTAAGCCGTTTTGGTCGATGAAAGACGCTGTGTGCCACAATTGCAGCTGATCACCCTCTTGTACGCCGTGCATGCGGCCAAGATCCATGGTTACAGTATTGCCAAATACAGCCACGACTTCTGGCAGCGTAATTTTACAAGACAGCTCTGATTCCAAATCCAACATAATGTTACGGCTAACGCGCAGCATCATCTCACCGTACGTTGATGCCCAGAAACGAGCACTGCGAGTATCGACTTGGCTGGTTTTAGCAAATGGCCAACGCGCCACTTCGCGGTAGTTCTTGTGGTAAACCTCGTGGCCTGTCTTTCCGTCGAAGACTTTCATCTCCATCGCAAACTGGCGGTTGATAACGTCATCTTTAAGCAGCTTGGCATCGATCGTGGCGGTCAAATCGGTAATGACGCCGCCGATGATGTATTGTGCGCCATTGTCTTGCGCGATCATCTTAGTGCGCTCTGGGTAATTAGCACTGATGGAGTAATCGGTAGTACCAACAGACACAAAACTGCGTGAGGTTTGATCAAGCTGACGATTGACCACGTGGCTAAAATCATCACCAACATTGTAGATTTGACCCATGACGGCTTGTTGAGGAGAAGCGACGTCGATGTTGCCGACTAGGATCGTCTTCTTGTATTGATCCACGTGGCAACCCGTTGCCGATGGATAAATGTCCACTCGGATCCTCATTTCCACCTTGCCGCTGCGTTTACGCTCTGATTCGACCAAGATGTAACGTACTTCATGGTTGGTGAATTGGTACTCTTTGCGGTTTTCTTCCAGCAATGGCATCAAGTTACTGATGCTGCCAATGTCTGCGCCCGAAAAGTTGACAGCCTTGAAGAGCGCGTCTTCCAACGCATGCAGCCTTGCCGCTTCTTCAGAAGAAACGATAGTGGCAACGCCTGTCACTTCATACCAAGATGCCGCCGCACGAAATGGCGTCATCAATATAAAAGTGATTGATATTAGGCTAAAAAATAATTTTTTCATTGTTAGTAACCGTTCGGGTATAAATATTGCTTTACCAATTTCAGTGAAGTTTGGTGGGCTTTTCTTTCGTTCGACAAACAGAAGAAAAGCAAAGACTGTTCCAAGATTACGTTTTATTGAAATGAAGTCGAAAAAGAGCAGTAACACCTAGGATTATCTGGAGAATCAAACCATGAAAAGATGGCTTGTTGCCGCATCGATGATGACGCTTTTAACATCGTGCGCGTACTCACCAATTTACAATGGTAAAGAACCGTATTCTGGCAGCCAATTCATGCTGATGGACAGTCCACGTCATACGATGGACTATTTCATTGAGAGCATGACGGAAGAGCTGATGGTTTCGAACGTTGCAGTATCGTCGCGTACACCAATTGCGATTACTTCTTTTGTCGATCTGCAAAACATGGATGCAACCAACTGGCTTGGTAACTCGGTATCGGAAGGGTTTATTCATCAATTCCAACGCCGAGGTTTTAAAGTAGTGGATTTCAAAACCACAGGTTCAATCCAAGTGACTCAGCAAGGCGATTTCGCACTTAGCCGTGATTGGCAAGATTTGGCACAAGAGCAAGAGATCCAGTACGTGCTGACAGGCACTATGCTTCGCCAAGAAGGTGGTGTGCTCGTGAATGCTCGTGTTGTAGGCATGCAGAGCCGCATCGTGGTTGCAACGGCGCAAGGTTTCTTACCTGCGGATCGTATTGGCCGTGATTTGGATACGCTGAACAGCATCCGCACCCAAGATGGCGTGCTTATTCGTTCTGACCCGACTATTCGTCAGCCATACACTGTGATTCTCCGCCCGTAGGAAACTAGCATGAAGAAGTTATTATTTATTATCGCAACATTGGTGCTGGTGGGATGTCAGCCTCTACAGCAGATGCGCCAAGATGAGATTTTGTTGGCGGTGGGTTATGCAAGCGTAAGTGAGCAAACTGGCCGTACTGTCGAAGAGAAACGTGTTCGTGCAATGCGTGCGTCTAAGATTGATGCCTACCGTGAACTTGCTGAGCAAGTGTATGGTATGCGAGTGAGTGGGCGTGCAGAACTTGCCGATCAACGTCTAGGTATTGAAAGCACGTCGGGCGCGGTCGATGGCGTTATTCGAGGTGCAGAAGTCGTGCGCAGTTACTTAGTAGAAGACAGCTATGTGACAGAGTTGCGTTTGGATATCCGTAAGATGGATAAACTGCGTGACTACGGTGAAGTACAACAGGTGCCTGAGAAGCGTCAGCAGACCTTGTTCTAATACAACTTCACAAACAGATAATCTATTTGAGCGACGGGTTGGCAACAATCGGTCGCTTTTTTATACGTATGAGCTTTGTACGAGAGAGTTTTATGCGCGTTAGGTTTTATGAACGTTAGGTTTGGCTGTGTTTTGGGGAAGAAAGTCACTAGCTAAAAGACAACGTCGATAGGGCTGTTGTGGGATGATCTCAAAGAGTTAGGCTTTAATGTTAGTGCCTAGAGTAGAAATGGTGTGCGTTTTGCCGCCGGCATTGTAGGTCATACCGACCTTACCGTGGGTACGCTGAAGCATGTTGTTAAGTTTATTGAAACTGGATTGAGCACGATTGAGCGATTCACCGTTCATTTGGTTTACTTGCTGACAATCGAGAATGATAGATTGGATCTGTGCGACAGCCTGACTTAGGTTTGCATCTTCGGTAAGTTGATTGACGTGCGGGTGAGAGGCGATTCGCTGGTCAGTTGTTCTTAATTGACCAATGAGTGTCATCTTTTCTTTGGCAAGTTTCTCGATCTCAGTAGATACACGTGCGCTGATCGCCTGTGTTTCTTGACGTAACACACCAGAAAGTGCTTTTGCATTTTCTAGCTGGAAGTTAACAAGATCGACTAATGCTGCCATGAATTCTTACCTTGGGCCTAAGTCAGTTAGCTTTTGCCTTGCAATTCGTTTTCAAACTTGATCATGTTGTCCGCCAGTTTCTCTGGGTCAACTTTGTATGAACCGTTTGCAATTGCTTCTTTGATTGCCGCAACCTTTGCGCTGTCATAAGCCGGAGAAGCTGCCATATCCTTCTGGAGTTTGCTGACTGCTTTGCCTTGTTGGCTTAGTGATACCGCGTCTTGTTGTGCTGGCGCTTTTTTCGATTCAGTTGTGCTGGTTGCACTAGAATCCGTTCGTGCAGGTGCGCGACTTGTCGTCGTCATCATCTGACCTGAACGTATATTATCTATACCTGCCATGTTTCAACCTTAAACTCGTATCGTAATACTGGTATCCAGACTATCGACCAAGGGCAAAATAACTTTAGTGATTTTTTGCATTTTTATTGATCGATTTGCCGAACACCAACCAACCCTAGAAGGTGATGGTGATTTCCGCAATGCCTGTCACAATTCCTTCTATTATACGTTGGGACTTATCATTTTTCACTCTTACTTGATCTCCGGCGGATCCATCCTGTAATGCCGTGCCCTGCGTGGTGATCGTCATACCCGATTTTACGGCTTTGATCGTGACTTTCTCATTGCGGCATACCACGCAGACATCATTGCGTTCTACAACATCGCCAAGGCGGACGTTACGTTTTAGTTTTGAACCGATAACTTGCTCCATATTGCTAAAACCATCTTTACGAAAACGCTGTAATTCGATCATTGAAGTCGTCACATCAGAAGCACTGATGATCTCACCACGGCCGAGTTGACGTGTTGAAACGATCATCGGAACCGATGCTGAGATCCTCACAGGAACATAAACCTTCCAGTCATCGACGGGGCATTCAACCAATACGTTGATGTTACTGCGTGTGCTACTGGTTGAAGATGCAGATGTATCAAGGGGCTCTGGGCAATCGGTGGCTTTGATACGTGGATCAATATTTGCCGCATTGACGGACAAATTTCCTCCCGCTGGTTGCTCTACCGTGCTAAGAATGTGCTGCTCGGCGGCGGTTCGGATTTGCTCGATCTGACTTTCCGTTGCTGAATGAACAAAAAAGCTAAACATACTGAGCAAAATGCCGATAGACTTAGCGTACTTTGTAAATAACGCTCTACATATTGTCATAGTAAATGGTGTTGAATTCATATTATGATACGCCATACTGTTTCTCTGGTATTATGCCTGCCAGTCGTAGAGTATCATTTAAAAACAAAAAGTTTGAGATGGAGATGAGCATATGACGGGGATTCTTGACTCGGTGAATCAGCGTACGCAACTCGTCGGCCAAAACCGATTGGAACTACTCACTTTTCGGTTGATGGGACGACAGCGCTACGGCATTAACGTATTCAAAGTAAAAGAAGTACTACAGTGCCCTAAGCTGACTTCGATGCCAAACCTACACCCGCTAGTGAAAGGTGTCGCTCATATCCGTGGCCATACCGTGTCAGTGATTGACTTAAGTTTGGCAATCGGTGGCCGTCCAACGACAGATATCGACAAATGTTTTGTTGTGATTGCTGAATTCAACCGTACTATCCAAGCGTTTTTGGTGTCTTCGGTTGAGCGCATTATTAACATGCACTGGGAAGCGATTTTGCCGCCGCCTGATGGTGCTGGTAAAGCGCACTACCTAACAGCGGTAACAAACATCGACAACGAGCTAGTAGAAATTCTGGACGTTGAGAAAATCTTGGCAGAGATTGCACCAGTAGACGAAACCATGGATTCAAGCATCGGCGAAGAGATCGCAGTTGCTGAACAAGAGAAGCCAATCGTGCGCCGCGTATTGATCGCGGATGACTCGACGGTAGCGCGTAAACAGGTTGAGCGTGCAATTACTTCAATCGGTTTTGAAGTTGTCTCTGTGAAAGATGGTAAAGAAGCGTACAATAAGCTGCTTGAAATGGCACAAGAAGGTAGCATCTACGATCAGATCTCTTTGGTCATTTCAGATATCGAAATGCCAGAGATGGATGGCTACACACTAACGGCCGAAATTCGCCGAAATGCAGATTTGAAGAACCTTTATGTTATCCTGCACTCCTCATTGAGTGGCGTCTTCAACCAAGCGATGGTTGAGCGCGTAGGTGCTAACACCTTCATTGCGAAATTTAACCCAGATGAATTGGGTAACGCGGTTAAATCTGCATTAACACAATAAAAGAGACATTAATGACTGCTATTACAATCAGTGATCAAGAGTATCGTGACTTTAGCCGTTTTCTAGAATCACAATGTGGCATCGTATTAGGTGACAGTAAACAATACCTAGTGCGCAGCCGACTGAGCCCGCTTGTGACAAAGTTCAAGCTGGCGTCGCTGTCGGATTTGCTACGTGATGTCGTGACAGGCCGCAATCGTGAACTACGCATTGCCGCTGTTGATGCGATGACGACTAACGAAACATTGTGGTTCCGAGATACTTATCCGTTCACGGTATTAGCTGACAAACTGTTGCCGGAGATGGCGGCAAACAAGCGACCAATCAAAATTTGGTCGGCTGCGAGCTCTTCAGGCCAAGAACCTTACTCAATGGCAATGACCATTCTGGAAACGCAGCAGCGTAAGCCGGGTTTATTGCCAAGCGTGTCGATCACCGCGACGGATATTTCAGCAAGTATGTTGGATATGTGCCGTGCGGGTGTTTACGATAATCTTGCCTTGGGTCGTGGTCTTTCGCCTGAGCGTCGTCGCACCTTCTTTGAAGATGCAGGCGATGGCCGCATGAAAGTGAAAGACAACGTAAAACGCCTAGTGAACTTCCGTCCACAAAACTTGATGGAGAGCTACGCGTTAATGGGTAAGTTCGACATCATTTTCTGTCGTAACGTACTGATTTACTTCTCACCAGAGATGAAGTCGAAAGTACTGAACCAAATGGCAAACAGCCTAAACCCAGGTGGTTACCTACTGCTGGGTGCGTCAGAATCACTGACGGGTTTGACAGACAAATTTGAGATGGTGCGCTGCAACCCAGGTATTATTTACAAGTTAAAGTAACGACAAGCTAAAATAGCGGACTCTTTTAACCACTTCAAAAGCCTGACCTTTGTGTCAGGCTTTTCTTTTTTTTCCCCACTTTTCCCGTTTCATTCTTGCTTCCTTTTTCTCCCTCTCTGCTGTAAAAGCCAGCGTCATTTTTGCCTATGGGCAGGCATCGGGTGTATATTTTTTAGTGAGCCGAGCTGATTACTTGGCTCGATATGACATTTCATCAATCACTTTGGCTTGCTTATTGCAATCCATTACCTCGATAACTGAGGCGGCAAAACGGCATGTTCTATTTTTGGCACGATAATTGCTTTTTAGTTATTAATAACGGTCAGTTCTTAATGTAGAGGCAAACATGGCTATATCTTTTGACAACGCACTAGGCATCCACCAGTACACGGTGGGCGTACGTGAGCGCAACGCGGAGGTGATTTCCACCAACATCGCGCAAGCTAACACGCCTGGCTACAAATCAAGAGGTTTAGATTTTGCTAAGGAATTGCAGGCGGCAACATCTGGGGCAAGCATTGGTCTTAGCCGCACAGATGGTCGGCACATTCCTGCCACTACGACGTTGGTCGGGGACAAACTATATCGTCTTCCTACGCAACCAGATACGGGCGATGGCAACACGGTAGATTTGGATTTAGAGCGTAACTTATTTATGCAAAACCAAATCAGACACCAAGCATCACTCGACTTTCTAGGCAGCAAATTCAAGAACTTAACCAAAGCAATCAAAGGGGAATAATTTAGATGAGCTTATTTAACGTTTTCAATGTGACAGGTTCCGCAATGAGCGCTGAATCCGTTCGTCTGAATACTACCTCAAGCAACTTGGCGAACGCCGACAGTGTCAGCAGCTCTGCGAAAGACACTTACAAAGCGCGTCATGCTGTATTTGGTGCAGAGTTAAGTAACGCCATGCGTGGCGGTGATACGGTGCCAGTGAAAGTGATGGGTATTGTAGAAAGCGACAAACCGCTGAATGCGGAGTACAACCCAGACCATCCCCTTGCAAACGACGAAGGCTACATCTACAAGCCTAACGTCAATGTAATGGAAGAAATGGCAAACATGATTTCGGCTTCTCGCGCATACCAAACCAATGTGCAAGTAGCGGATTCTAGTAAACAAATGCTGCTGCGTACGCTGCAGATGGGTCAATAAGGATAAGGAGGTAGCGTATGGCCGGAATTAACAACGTTGGTCAAAGCGGCTTGTCCTATATCGACCAGCTTAAGAGCCTACAAGAGAACAAGAAGACTGAAGAGAGCACAGGTAAGCAGGACCTGAAACAGGAAGACTTCCTATCTTTGCTCACTAAGCAATTGTCTCAACAGGATCCTTTTAAGCCGGTAGGTAATGACCAGATGATTGCGCAAATGGCGTCATTTGCGACCGTAGATGGCATCGGCAAGATGAACTCTCAGTTCGAGAGTTTGAACTCGTCAATGACATCAAACCAAGCGTTACAAGCTTCCTCTTTGGTTGGTCGTGACGTGTTGGTCCCTGGCGCGGCGGGTGTAAAGCAAGACAATGCAACAATGGCGGCAATGGTTAAGCTTGCACAACCTCTCGACAACCTGTTTGTTCGAGTGGAAAACGAAGCGGGCCAATTGGTGCGTACTTTTGAGGTAGGTGCGAAACCAGCCGGCGACACTCGTGTGCTTTGGGACGGTAATGATGAAAACGGAAATCCAATGCCTGCTGGCAAATACAATGTGAAAGCGTCTGGCTTGGTAGATGGGGAGTCGCAAGAGTTCCCAGTGTCTACTTACGCGAACGTGAACAGTGTATTGCTAGGTAAGGGCGACGGAAACGTATTACTCAATCTGGCAGGTTTTGAATCGCCAGTTCGACTTGCAGAAGTATTGGAAGTCGGCAAAGCGTAATTCAATAGCGCGTCAGGTTAGGAGATTTTGGAATGTCATATGTATCTTTAAGCGGTTTGTCCTCCGCTCAACTGGATTTGAACACCACCAGTAACAACATTGCGAACGCCAACACGTACGGCTTTAAAGAGTCTCGTGCGGAATTCAGCGATGTGTACTCAAACTCTTTGTTCACTAACGCAAAAACCACTCCGGGTGGCGGTGCGCAAGCGAACCAAGTGGCGCAACAGTTCCACGAAGGTTCAAGCATTTACACCAACAACCCAATGGATTTGCGTGTATCGGGTACAGGTTTCTTCGCGGTAGCGAAAGATCGCCTTATCCCACAGCAAAATGAAATGACACGTAATGGTGCATTCCATTTGAACAAAGAAAACTACATGGTAACGGCGAACGATGAGTTCCTACTTGGTTACCAAGTAAATCCTGAGTCTGGTGAGGTATCGTCTTA
Source organism: Vibrio sp. K4 (assembly GCF_051122595.1). Classification (NCBI taxonomy): domain Bacteria; kingdom Pseudomonadati; phylum Pseudomonadota; class Gammaproteobacteria; order Vibrionales; family Vibrionaceae; genus Vibrio; species Vibrio sp. K4. Next base: position 2,507,661 of record NZ_CP178577.1, on the reverse strand, counting down.
CGAGCCACAACCAATCAATATCCCTGCAGAATTTGGTAAGCCAAAGCAAACAGCGAACATTGAAGTGGGTGTGAACTTACCGGCTAATGGTGATTTGAAAGATCCGACTCAGTTTGATTTCTCAGATCCAGATACATACAACCGTTCGACTTCTTCAACGATTTATGACTCGATGGGTCAGTCTTACAAGTTAACGACTTACTACTTGAAAGACCAAACTCAGCCGAACACGTGGCAAACTTACTACACAGTGACAGACAAAGGCGGTGAGAAGCCATTGAACGTTGCTAACGGTGATGCTGCAACGCCAACGGGTCATGTTGGTCACACGATGAAGTTCAACAACGATGGTACATTAGCAAGCCTAAATAACGGTCAGCCAATCACATCGGTAGCGTTGGGCGATCCTGCGACAAACACTAACCCAGTGGATTTAAACGGTGCGGATCCTGCGCAAACACTTAACTTTGGTTTAGGCTCAGCGACTCAGTTTGCTGCACCATTTGAACTGACTAAGTTCGATGAAGATGGCGCGACAACGGGCTTCCTGACTAAAGTAGACTTTGATGAAAACGGCAGCGTATTGGGTACTTACTCAAACGGTGAAAACGTAACATTGGGTCGTGTGGCGCTAGTGCGTGTTCCAAACGAGCAAGGTCTGGATAAGAAAGGCGGCACTCAATGGGATTCAACTCAGTTCTCTGGTGACAAGATCTGGGGTGAATCAAACAAAGGCTCTTTCGGTACTATCAACAACGGTATGCTAGAGCAATCAAACATTGATATGACTCAGGAGCTGGTGGATCTGATCTCTGCTCAGCGTAACTTCCAAGCGAACTCACGTGCGCTAGAAGTACACAACCAGCTACAACAAAATATCCTGCAGATTCGTTAGAGCACTCGTTAGTTAGCTCTATCATCTGCTTAATCAAACGCTGCGTGCACTTGCCGTATCGTTTGATGACATCATGACATTCATCTGGTGCTCAACCTGAAAATACCTCAGTTCAGGTTGGGCATGCTTTGATCTCTGACTTGCCGCTGTTGCCGCTAGACGGATCAAAACATTGCCTCTCTCTTGGTTGATTCATCCTGAATTGCCATCTGAAAACTCTCAATTTATATTCAAGCTTTTGATTAATAACATTATTTTAATGTTGGCATAACTATTGCTTTTACTCCCTTGTACAGAGAACTTTTGGAGTAATTTATGGATCGCGCACTGTTTCTCGCAATGAGCGGCGCCAAGCAAAATATGCAGGCCCTGCAATTGCGTGCCAACAACCTGGCAAACGTGAGTACAACTGGCTTCCGTGCTGACTTAGCACAAGCTCGCTCTATGCAAGCTTATGGTGAAGGTTTGCCTTCACGTGTATTCAGCATGACAGAACGTCCAGGACATAACTTTGCGCAAGGCAGTGTGATCACAACCGGTCGTGACCTAGATATTACGGTAGAAGGCAGCGGCTGGATTTCTGTTATGGACCAAACTGGCAAAGAAGGTTTGACGCGTAACGGTAACCTAAAAGTGGATCAAAACGGCTTGCTAACGAATGCAAGCGGTCATGTGGTGTTGGGCGAAAACGATGCGCCAATTACCTTGCCAATCCCAGTCTCCAAAATCGAAATCGGTCGTGACGGCACCATCTCTGTACTGCCTCAAGGTGCGCCGGCTGAAGAATTAGAAGTGGTTGATCGTATCAAGCTTGTACGCACAGACGATCAAAACTTGTTTAAAGATACCAATGGCTTATTCCGCCATAAAACTCCAAACCAGCCTTACGAAGCAGACGGCTCTATCAGCATCCAAACCGGTGCGATTGAAGGTAGTAACGTGAATGCCGTAGGTGAAATGACCGCTCTGATTGACCTTCAACGTCAGTTTGAAATGCAGGTCAAAATGATGAGCACCGCTGAAGAGATGGATAAGTCTTCAGATTCATTGCTTCGTATGAGTTAACAGAGTTAGAGGTTCACAATGCATCCAGCACTATGGGTAAGTAAAACAGGTCTAGACGCCCAACAGACCAACATCGCAACGATTTCGAACAACTTGGCGAACGCCTCAACCGTAGGTTACAAAAAGAGCCGTGCGGTATTTGAAGATTTGTTCTACCAAAACATCAACCAGCCAGGCGGTCAGTCTTCTCAGAACACGGAACTGCCAAGTGGCTTGATGCTGGGTGCCGGCTCTAAAGTGGTTGCGACGCAAAAAGTGCACACGCACGGTAACGCGCAAACCACCACTAACGCACTCGATATGATGGTGGAAGGCGATGGCTTCTTCCAAGTAACTTTGCCAGACGGCAACATCGGTTACACCCGTAACGGTCAGTTCACGCTAGATGGTGAAGGTACGCTAGTGACTTCTGGCTCTGGCTACCCTGTAGAGCCGGAGATTGTGATTCCTGAAGACGCAATTTCAATCACTGTTGGTACAGACGGTGAAGTCTCTGTACGTATTCGTGGTGAGCAAAACAACGTTGTAGTAGGCCAGCTAACTATTACTGATTTTGTAAACCCTGGTGGTCTTGAGCCAATCGGTCAGAACCTTTACCTACCAACCGGCGCAAGCGGGGACCCACAAGAAGGTGTCCCTGGTCTTGATGGTTTGGGCGAAATTCGTCAATCCATGCTTGAAGCATCTAACGTGAACGTAACCGAAGAGCTGGTCAACATGATCGAAGCTCAGCGCGTGTACGAAATGAACTCAAAAGTTATCTCATCGGTCGACAAGATGATGAGCTTCGTTAACCAGCAGTTGTAATCACTAAGATCGGGATTTAGGGAGCCAATGATGAAACGTATTTGTCTACTTGCACTTATCACGACCATGTCTGGTTGTGCGATGCTAGAGCCGATTGAAACCGACGAAGTCAGTCAAGCGACAACGGTGGTGGATGCGGTTGAAGGCGATAAGTCGAAAGAAGAGAGCAGCGGCATCATTGATACTTTGCGCGGCAGAACCGATCCGGTGGCAGGCGATCCGGCATGGGCTCCGATTCACCCTAAGCAAAAACCAGAGCACTATGCGGCAGCAACGGGCTCTTTGTTTAGCACCGAGCACATTACCGACCTATACGACGATTCTAAGCCACGTGGCATCGGCGACATCATTACCGTAACACTCGACGAAACGACTCGTGCGACTAAGAGTGCCAACGCCGATCTATCAAAAACCAACGATGCGAAGATGGAACCTCTGTCTGTCGGTGGTCAAGAGCTGCAAATTGGCGGCAAATACAACTTCTCGTACGATCTGAACAACACCAACACCTTTGCCGGCGACTCTTCGGCTAAGCAAAGCAACAGCATCAGCGGTTACATCACGGTAGAAGTCATTGAGGTGCTGGCAAACGGCAACCTAGTGATCCGCGGTGAGAAGTGGATGACGCTGAACACGGGTGATGAGTACATTCGTCTAAGCGGCACAATTCGCCCTGATGACATCAATTTTGACAATACTATTGCGTCAAATCGCGTATCTAACGCAAGAATCCAATATTCTGGCACGGGCTCACCACAAGATATGCAAGAGCCAGGTTTCTTGGCACGATTCTTTAATGTAGCCCTGTAAGACGTCGAAATGGCGGCAAATTGACTGCAAGAGATTGAGTAAGCATGAAAAGAATCCTATTAGCACTGTTGAGCGTTGCGCTATTTGCAACCACAGCCCAAGCCGCACGTATTAAAGACGTCGCGCAAGTGGCAGGTGTGCGTAGCAACCAACTTGTGGGTTATGGCTTGGTTTCAGGCTTACCGGGTACGGGTGAGTCAAACCCGTTTACAGAACAAAGCTTCGCGGCAATGCTGCAAAACTTCGGCATTCAAATGCCGCCGGGTACCAAACCAAAAATTAAGAACGTTGCCGCTGTTATGGTAACGGCAACATTGCCGCCATTTTCAAAACCGGGTCAGCAAGTGGACGTCACGGTCTCTTCGATCGGCAGTGCAAAAAGTTTGCGTGGTGGCACCTTGCTACAAACCTTCCTAAAAGGTCTAGACGGCCAAGTGTACGCCGTCGCACAAGGTAACTTAGTCGTGAGTGGTTTCAGTGCAGAAGGCGCTGATGGCTCTAAAATCGTGGGCAACAACCCAACGGTTGGTCTTATTTCAAGCGGTGCAACCGTAGAGCGTGAAATTCCAAACCCATTCGGACGTGGTGACTACATCACATTCAACCTGCTTGATTCTGACTTTACCACTGCACAGCGTATGGCGGATGCGGTAAATAACTTCCTTGGTCCTCAAATGGCTAGTGCGGTTGACGCGACTTCTGTTCGTGTCCGTGCTCCACGTGATGTGAGCCAACGTGTTGCCTTCTTATCGGCAATCGAAAACCTAGAGTTTGACCCTGCGGATGGCGCGGCGAAAATCATCGTGAACTCTCGTACCGGTACGATTGTGGTCGGCAAGCATGTTCGTCTGAAACCTGCGGCAGTGACCCACGGTGGCATGACGGTAGCAATCAAAGAAAACCTTAATGTGAGCCAACCAAACGGCTTCTCTGGTGGCCAAACGGTTGTTGTGCCGGACTCTGACATCGAAGTGAATGAAGAGAAAGGTAAGATGTTCAAGTTCGAACCGGGTTTGACACTGGATGACCTTGTCCGTGCGGTGAATGAAGTCGGTGCAGCTCCGTCTGATTTGATGGCAATTCTGCAAGCATTGAAACAAGCTGGTGCCATTGAAGGCCAGCTGATCATCATCTAATCGATTAGGAGTGAAATTATGGTCAACAATCCTAACGATATCGGTTTTATTCATGACATCAGTTCCCTTGATACCCTTCGTCAAAAAGCGGTGAAAGAGGGCAAAGATGGTGAGCATGAAGCATTGCAAGCGGCCGCTCGTCAGTTCGAATCGATCTTTACTTCGATGATGCTGAAGTCGATGCGCGAAGCGAACGAAGGCTTTGAGTCAAACTTAATGAACAGCCAAAACGAAAAGTTCTACCGTCAAATGCTGGATGAGCAAATGGCGAGTAACTTGAGTGCATCGGGTTCGATGGGCTTGGCTGACATGATTGTTAAGCAGTTGACGGTTGGGCAAGGCGACGACAAGGCTGAAACAGCCATGCGTGATGCAGCAAACAATGCTGTGGAATACCGTCGTGTGGATCCGAAGAAAGCACGTGAAATTGAGCAGCGCTTGATTGAATCAGGTCAGCTATCACGACCGGGTTCAGAGCCCTCACGTTTTGATTCGCCAGAGTCTTTTGTTAATTCAATGAAGCCATACGCAGACCGTGCAGCAAAAGCTTTGGGTGTTGAGCCTTCACTGCTATTGGCTCAAGCCGCGCTAGAAACAGGCTGGGGGCAAAAAGTCGTTAAGAACGCACGTGGCAGCAGTAACAACCTGTTTAACATTAAAGCTGACCGTAGTTGGCAGGGTGATAAAGTGACGACTCAAACGCTAGAGTTCCATGACAAAACACCTGTTAAAGAGACGGCGGCATTCCGTTCTTACTCGAACTACCAAGACAGCTTTAACGACTACGTTCGCTTCTTGAATGAGAACCCGCGCTACGAGACTGCCCTCCAGCAAGGCGGTGATTCTGAGTCCTTCATTCGTGGAATTCACAGCGCAGGGTACGCAACTGACCCAAGCTACGCAGACAAAGTTCTGCAGGTAAAACAAAAAATCGAGAGTATGTAATTCAATCCGATTACGAATGCTTGATGTACATTTTGAGAAGGCTTGCCACAGTGCAAGCCTTTCTTTTTTCGTGCTTTCTCTTTCTTTTCTAAACTGGCACACCTTTTGCTAATTGCTAACTAGGTGATCGGTCAATACCGATTTTATTTCGTTTTTGGGGGCATGTATGGCGTCAGATTTGTTGAATGTAGGTACACAAAGTGTGCTTACCGCTCAGCGACAGTTGAATACGACTGGTCATAACATTTCTAATGCGAATACAGAGGGTTACAGCCGTCAGTCTGTTATCCAAGGCACCAACGATCCGCGTCAATTTGGTGGGTCAACTTACGGCATGGGCGTGCATGTGGAAAATGTTCGCCGCTCTTGGGATGAGTTTGCCGTTAAAGAGCTAAACCTTTCCACCACGAATTACGCCAGTAAGCTTGATAATGAGAAGAACCTTGATCTGCTCTCAAGCATGTTGTCTTCGGTGGCATCGAAAAAAATCCCAGAAAACATGAACGAATGGTTTGATGCGGTAAAAACCATGGCGGATACCCCAAATGACATGGGTGCGCGCAAAGTCGTGTTGGAAAAAGCCAAATTACTCAGCGATACCCTAAACGAATTCCATGAAACTGTGCGTCAGCAATCCGATGTGGCCAATAAATCACTGGATATGGGCATTGAACGCGTGAACCAACTTGCTGTTGAGATCCGCGATGTTCATCGATTGATGATGCGTACTCCTGGTCCCCATAACGACTTAATGGACCAACATGAAAAACTGATCAAAGAGCTTTCTGAATACACCAAGGTGACGGTAACGCCACGTAAAAATTCGGAAGGCTTTAATGTCCATATCGGCAATGGACACACCCTTGTTTCGGGAACAGAAGCCAGCCAATTGAAGATGATTGATGGCTCACCAGATGTTCATCAACGTCGCCTTGCGATGGTTGAAGGTGGTGGCATTAAAGCCATCAAATCAGACGATATTGACGGCAAAATTGGCGCGTTACTTAAGATGCGTGACGAGCACATTCCACAAGTGATGGATGAGCTTGGCCGCTTAGCGACGGCGTTTTCTAGTGAAGTAAACCACCTGCAATCGCAAGGCTTGGATCACTACGGTAATGTGGGTGATCCGTTGTTTACCGATGTGAACTCAGAGCGACTAGCCAAATCTCGTGTCGTTGCAGGCCCTCAATCGACGGCTGATATGGCGGTTTACATCAATGATATCAGCGCACTGAAAGGTGGCGAGTACTCATTACGCTACGATGGCGACAGCTACGCCGTGACTAAGCCAAATGGTGAAACCGTTAAGCTTAATACTGATGCTGGTAATGCGCTCTACATCGACGGTATGCGGGTTGAAGTTCGTAACGAGCCTAAAGTCGGTGAGCATGTGTTACTTCGTCCTACCCGTAGTAGCGCAGCGCAAATGAAAGTTGAAACCACGGATCCAAAAGCCATTGCTGCGCAAAGTTATGAAGCGTCGACGACCTTTGCTCAAGGTAATGCCAAATTTGAGATTGTTGATGCGGGTGACTTACGTGAATTTGAAGTGGTTGTTTCTCCAACCGGAGACCAATTTGCGGTAACTGATACCAAAGGCAACGTGATCATGGCGCCCCAGCCATATCCACCGACCGGACCGGTTTCAGTCAGTTTGCCGAGCAATCATCCCGCTTATAAAAACGGCGGCGCAACCGTATTTGAGTTAAGTGCGGGCGCATTAGCGAACGATAAATTTACCGCGAACCTAGTGCCATCTGAAGGTGACAACGGCAACTTGCGTAAGATGCAAAACATCCAAACCGACAAGAAGATGAACGGCAATGAATCGACGATCATGAGCTTGTACTTCAACTTGAACACTGATGTGGGTTTGAAAACGTCAACCGCAAGTCGACTCGCCGATGTTGCTCAGTTAGAGAGTGAGGCAGCACAAGAGCGCGTGGCGTCGATATCGGGGGTAAACCTCGATGAAGAAGCGGCAAACATGATGAAGTTCCAACAGGCGTATATGGCCTCTTCTCGTGTGATGCAGGCAGCCAATGACACCTTCAACACCATTTTGCAGTTGCGATAAAGGAGGCCTTAGATGTTAACGCGAATTTCTAGCTTCCATAACTACCAGTCAGTGCAGAACGACCTGCGCCGTCAGGAAAACAAAGTTCACCATAATCAGGAGCAATTGGCTTCTGGTAAACAGTTGACCAAGCCGAGTGATGATCCACTTGCGACGCACTATATTCAGAGTATTGGTCAACAAGAAGAGCAGTTAAAACAATACCTTGATGCCATTGTTCTGGTTCGTAACCGACTAGAAAACCAAGAAGTGGTGATTGCCAACGCTGAGCAATTTACTGATGAGTCGAAACGCATCTCGATGGAAATGATCAACGGTGCGTTTTCTCCGGAAGACCGTGCAGCGAAAAAGCGCGAACTGGAAGAGATTGCAAACAACTTCTTGGCGTTAGTGAATACTCAAGACGAATCAGGCAACTACGTTTTTGCTGGTACGAAACCGAAATCGCAGCCTTTCTTTCGTGATTACGACGGCAGCGTGGTTTATACCGGTGACGATTACCAACGCAAGATGAAGATCGCCAGCAACATTGAGCTCGGCATCAACTATCCGGGTAATCATCTGTTCTCGGAGATCCCAAACCCGTTTGGTGATTTCGAGCCGCAATACGATTTACAAGAAGGCTCTGAGCTGTTGCTTGGTCAAGCAACGAGTGCGTCAGAAGATAACTCAAACTACAAAGTGACCTTTGTGGACATGAGTAACGGCAAGTTTGGTTACCAATTGGAAAAAGATGGCAGCGTCGTACAAGTCGATGACTACTCGCCAATTGACGGCATCCAGTATGAAGGCATCAATATTCAGCTGAAAGGACAAGTTTCCGCAGGGGATAGCATTACGCTAGAGCCGCGCCAAACCTTCAGTGTTTTTGATGCATTTAAAGAAACCATGCAGTGGTCGGAAAGCTCAGTATCTGACGCATCGGCGACAGCAAAGCTGCATCAAATGACGGAAGAATTCCAAGCAGCGTTTGTTCACATGAACAAAGTCAGAACCGATTTGGGTGCTAAGTTGAGCACGCTCGATATTCAAGAGCAAAACCACGAAGATTTTAATTTGTCTCTGGCAAAAGCGAAGAGCAATTTTGAGGACTTGGATTACTCCAAGGCAGTGATTGAGTTCAGCGAGAACTCACGCGCGTTGCAAGCCTCACAACAGGCATTTGGTAAAACCAAAGACCTGACATTGTTTAACTATATTTGATGCGCCTACCGTTTATCCGGTGAGCTCGATATTTCAACCGTTCGATTTTAATGCCTTATGTGCCAAGCCTTAAGTGCGAGAAATCAACGAAAAATACCGAGTAATGCGAGCCAAGCGGCATGATTTGACCGAAAGCGGCAATCAAGCCAACGGTAATCCGGGCGGCAATAAAGAAACAGCGATTCGGCAACACAACAAAATATGAGTAAGGCAAGGCTCTTGCCCCGTATGCCCTATAACTTGTTGTTTATTTGTTCATTATTAAAAGAATAAATAGTTTGAAACAAGTTGGCATACAAATTGTATTGATGTTGTCAGAACAGACTTACGAGATTCTAAACCCTGCCATAGGGCAGATTTAGCAAGTAATTTTTTACGGTCAGTGCTTATCCAAATGAGAGTAAAGCTGGCCGCTTCGCAAAAGCTTGCGAACTCAACAGGAGAGCAAAATGGCTGTAACAGTTAGTACTAACGTCTCCGCGATGACCGCGCAGCGTTATTTAAACAAGGCGACCAACGAGCTAAACACCTCGATGGAACGCCTATCATCTGGTCACAAGATTAACAGTGCAAAAGACGACGCGGCAGGTCTACAGATCTCTAACCGTCTAACGGCTCAGTCTCGTGGTCTAGATGTGGCAATGCGCAACGCAAACGACGGTATCTCGATTGCCCAAACGGCAGAAGGGGCGATGAACGAAGCGACTTCAGTGATGCAACGTATGCGTGACTTGGCGATTCAATCTGCAAACGGTACTAACTCTCCTGCGGAACGCCAAGCGATCAATGAAGAATCATCAGCGTTGACGGATGAGCTTAACCGTATCGCAGAGACGACTTCATTTGGTGGTCGTCGTCTATTGAACGGTTCGTTCGGTGAAGCGGCATTCCAAATCGGTTCAAGCTCTGGTGAAGCGATGATCATGGCACTAACTAGCATCCGTGCGGATGACCAGCGTATGGGCGGTGTGACTTTCTTCTCTGAGAATGGCAAAGACAAAGATTGGGGCGTGGATCCAACTAAAGCGGATCTAAAAATCACGCTTCCAGGTATGGGTGAAGACGAAGACGGCAACCCAGACGATCTAGAAATCAGCATCAATGCGAAAGCAGGTGATGATATTGAAGAGTTGGCAACGTACATCAACGGCCAATCTGATATGATCAATGCATCGGTAAGTGAAGACGGCAAACTACAAGTGTTTGTTGCGCACCCGAACGTACAAGGCGAGATTTCAATCTCTGGTGGCCTAGCATCGGATCTAGGTCTAAGTGATGAAGCGGTACGTACATCAGTGCAAGATATCGATATGACAACCGTGCAAGGTTCTCAAAACGCGATTTCTGTACTGGATTCAGCGCTTAAGTACGTCGATTCACAACGTGCTGACCTAGGTGCAAAACAAAACCGTCTAAGCCACAGCATCAATAACTTGGCAAACATCCAAGAAAACGTTGATGCATCGAACAGCCGAATTAAAGATACGGACTTTGCGAAAGAAACAACGCAAATGACCAAAGCTCAAATTTTGCAACAAGCAGGTACTTCGATTCTTGCTCAAGCGAAACAGTTGCCAAACTCTGCGATGTCACTATTGCAGTAGTTTACCTAGCCTGTATTCAATACATTCAGACGTGGATGGGAATGCAGGCTTATGGCAAGCAACTTTATAATAGAATGTGCGGCTCTCTCATCTCTCACCTGCCAATCATTTTCAATGTAAAGTTGCACCCGGTGTGCCGGTTATGTGTTCATTTCTCTTGATCTCCACATAGGCTCTGGCTACCAACCTAGCCCCAGTTCTCTCAAAGGAAAAGGGGCTTTTTCTTTTCTATCTCCCAGATAAAACATTCCTTTCTTTCATCTAACTCACTGCTTTCTAGCTGTTTTTGGTTGTTCTTTGCTCAATTTAGAGCGCTCGGCTTAAGTTGCAGAAACTTGAGGCTTTTTTTCTACTTTTCTCTCATTTTTCTAGCCAAATCTCGCAAATTCACTTTTTTTGATTTTTTTCTAAAGCTTCTGAAATCCGAGTCGTTAATAGAAGTAACTTTGAGAGAACTACTTGGTTTTCCGAGACGTCGGAAACCGCTACATCGGAAAATCAATTGGAGAAATCACCATGGCAGTGAATGTAAACACAAACGTATCAGCGATGACCGCTCAGCGTTACCTAAACAACGCAAACTCAGCACAACAAACTTCTATGGAGCGTTTGTCTTCAGGTTTCAAAATCAACAGCGCGAAAGACGACGCTGCGGGTCTTCAAATCTCGAACCGCTTGAACGTACAAAGCCGTGGCCTGGATGTGGCTGTTCGTAACGCGAACGACGGTATCTCTATTGCACAAACTGCTGAAGGTGCAATGAACGAGACAACTAACATCCTGCAACGTATGCGTGACTTATCTCTTCAATCTGCGAACGGCTCTAACTCAAAATCTGAGCGTGTTGCGATTCAAGAAGAAGTAACGGCACTAAACGACGAACTAAACCGTATCGCTGAAACGACATCTTTCGGTGGTAACCGTCTACTTAACGGTACTTACGGCACTCAGTCTTTCCAAATCGGTGCGGATAACGGTGAAGCAGTAATGCTTAACCTAAAAGACATGCGCTCAGACAACAAAATGATGGGCGGCGTGAGCTACCAAGCTGAAAACGGTAAAGACAAAAACTGGAACGTTGAAGCGGGCAAAAACGACCTGAAAATCAGCCTGACTGACAGCTTTGGTCAAGAGCAAGAAATCAACATCAGCGCGAAAGCGGGTGACGATATCGAAGAGCTAGCGACGTACATCAACGGTCAAACTGACCTAGTAAAAGCGTCAGTAGACCAAGATGGTAAGCTGCAAGTTTTCGCTGGTAACAACAAAGTAGAAGGCGACGTTGAATTCTCTGGCGGCCTATCTGGTGAGCTAGGTCTAGGCGACGGCAAGAAAGTAACGGTTGATACTATCGACGTAACATCAGTAGGTGGTGCACAAGAATCTGTGGCTATCATTGATGCGGCATTGAAATACGTAGATAGCCACCGTGCAGAGCTAGGTGCTTTTCAAAACCGTTTCAACCACGCAATCAGCAACTTGGATAACATCAACGAGAACGTGAACGCGTCGAAGAGCCGTATCAAAGATACCGACTTCGCGAAAGAAACGACTCAAATGACCAAGTCACAAATTCTATCGCAAGCGTCAAGCTCAATCCTTGCGCAAGCGAAACAAGCGCCAAACTCAGCGCTAAGCCTACTAGGTTAATTAACCTAATACGACGCGATACAAAAGCCAGGCTCACCCCTGGCTTTTTGCCTATTCAAATCATGCATTAGGTACACCGAATAGGGCAGGTGACAAGGAGTTCGTATCGATTAGATGGTCTCTTTAAATACCAATGTCACTGCGATGATGACGCAGCGGCACCTCAGTCATGCAGCTGAGCAAAACATAGAGTCTCAGCGAAACCTTACCTCGGGTTATCGGATTAATTCCGCCAGTGATGACGCTGCAGGTCTGCAAATCTCCAATACTCTTAATGTTCAAACAAGAGGGCTTGATGTCGCCTTGAGAAATGCGCACGATGCGTATTCGGTGGCACAAACTGCAGAAGGCGCTTTGCATGAGAGCAGTGATATATTGCAACGCTTGCGCTCTCTGGGGCTTCAAGCGGCAAACGGCAGTAATGACTCCAGTGATCGGCAAAGTATTCAATACGAGGTCGTAGCGCTGCAAGATGAGCTTGATCGTGTCGCGATCACGACGACATTTGCAGATAAAAACCTATTTGATGGCTATTACGGCTCGCAAAGCTTCCATATTGGTGCGAATGCCAACTCTATCTCTCTGACACTGCGAAATATGCGCAGTCACATCCCGGAGATGGGAGGGCAGCATTATGTTGGTGATGCAGTCGATAAAGATTGGCGAGTCACTAAAGATAATCAAACCCTTAAATTTGAATACCAAGACAATAAAGGGCAAACCCAAACAGAATCTATTGGGCTCAAGCTAGGAGATCGCATCGAGCAAGTTGCTACTTATATCAATGCGCAGCAATCGATAGTGAGTGCCTCTGTGACTGAAAACAATGAACTGCAATTCTTTGCCTCGACGCAGAATGCACCTGAAGGTGTAACGTTAGAGGGCCGTTTAGCGGATGAGCTTGATGTTAGTGCTGGTGGTTTAGTCACGATGGACGACATCGATATGTCGACTGTTGGCGGGGCACAGCTTTCAATTGGAGTGATTGATGCGGCAATTAAGTATGTTGATTCACATCGAAGTGAAATAGGTGGCTTCCAAAACCGGGTGAGTGGCACGATGGATAACCTTAATACGGTGAACCGAAGTGTGACCGAATCAAAAGGGCGGATACGAGATACGGATTTTGCTCGAGAATCGACGGAGATGGTACGCTCACAAGTGTTGCAAGATGCGACTACCGCATTGTTAGCCCAAGCGAAGCAGAGACCGAGCTCGGCACTTGGCTTGCTAAGTTAAATGGGTTGCAGCGATGAACATCGCTCAGGAACAAAAGTTTCAGGTAACAAAAAACGCTGCCAATGGCAGCGTTTTTTTCGTGTTGGGCTAAGTAAAAATTACTTAGTTACACGTAGAACTGGAGTTTCACCAACAGTAACAGAACCAGAAAGCTTGTTCAGCTCTTTGATTTCGTCCATGTTAGAGATAACAACTGGAGTTAGCGTTGATTTCGCTTTCTCTTCTAGAAGAGCTAGGTCGAATTCAATTACAGTGTCGCCAGCTTTAACAGTTTGACCTTCTTCAGCGATACGCTTGAAGCCTTCGCCTTTAAGTTCAACAGTATCGATACCGAAGTGAACGAAAAGCTCAACACCGTCGTCAGACTCGATAGAGAACGCGTGGTTCGTTTCGAAGATCTTACCGATAGTACCGTTTACAGGAGCTACCATTTTGTTACCAGCAGGTTTGATAGCAATACCATCACCAACGATTTTCTCAGCGAAAACAACATCTGGCACATCTTCGATGTTCACGATCTCACCAGAAAGTGGTGCGATGATTTCGATTGCACCTGCGTCAGCGCTGTCGTCAGATACTAGCTTCTTAAGTTTGTCAAACAGACCCATTGTGTCATGCTCCTAACGTTTTATTTAATTCTGTCGAATTATAGTATACCAATCTTTCGAGATAGACGACTTTTTTTAACCGCCTATCTCATTGGAATTAGTTGATTATTGAGTTTTCTCTGCAATGAACTTTTCTACAACTGCTTCGATTTCTGCTGCTGTTGGTAGAGAAAGTGCTTCTTCAGCCATTGCTTTCACTTCTGCGAAGTTAGAGTTACGGATAACTTTCTTAACTTTAGGGATAGAGATACCGCTCATTGAGAACTCGTCTAGACCCATACCTAGAAGTAGAAGTGTTGCACGCTCATCACCTGCTAGCTCACCACACATACCAGTCCACTTACCTTCAGCGTGAGAAGCGTCGATAACTTGCTTGATCACAGTAAGTACTGCTGGTGATAGTGGGTTGTATAGGTGAGAAATCATCTCGTTACCACGGTCAACCGCTAGTGTGTACTGAGTTAGGTCGTTTGTACCGATAGAGAAGAAAGCAACTTCCTTCGCTAGGTGGTGTGCGATAGCTGCTGCAGCTGGAGTCTCAACCATTACACCGATTTCGATGTTTTCGTCGAATGCATGACCTTCAGCGCGCAGTTCTGCTTTGTACTCTTCGATCGCTTTCTTAAGCTCACGGATTTCTTCAACAGAGATGATCATTGGGAACATGATACGTAGTTTACCGTGTGCAGATGCACGTAAGATACCACGTAGCTGGTCACGTAGGATTTCACGACGATCCAAGCTGATACGTACTGCACGCCAGCCTAGGAACGGGTTCATCTCTTTTGGAAGATCCATGTATGGAAGATCTTTGTCGCCGCCGATGTCCATAGTACGGATGATCACAGACTCACCATTCATTGCTTCCGCAACTTCTTTGTAAGCTTGGTATTGCTCTTCTTCAGTTGGAAGTGCATCACGGTCCATGAACAGGAATTCAGTACGGTACAGACCAACACCTTCGCCGCCGTTACGGATGATACCGTCACAGTCTTTAACAGTACCGATGTTACCGCAAACTTCTACGCGGTGACCGTCAGTTGTTTCTGCGTGTAGGTCTTTCAGCTTCGCTAGCTCTTCTTTTTCAGCGATGAATGCAGCTTTAACTGCTTTCGCTTCTTCTAGTTCCGCTTCTGAAGGGTTGATAACGATTTTGTTGTTCATCGCATCAAGAATCAGCATGTCGCCGTTCTTAACTTGCTTAGTGATGTCGTTAGTACCAACGATAGCTGGAAGCTCAAGAGAGCGAGCCATGATTGAAGTGTGAGAAGTACGACCGCCGATGTCACAAGCGAAACCAAGAACGTAATCTAGGTTGATTTGTGCAGTTTCAGATGGCGTTAGGTCGTAAGCTACTAGGATAACTTCTTCATTGATGTCGCTTAGCGAAACAATGTTGATGCCTAGAGCGTTCTTAACGAAACGAGAACCGATGTCACGGATGTCAGTTGCACGTTCTTTCAGGTATTCGTCGTCTAGCGATTCAAGAGCACATGCTTGCTCTTCGATAACTGAATGAATTGCGTGGTCCGCAGACATTTTGTCGTTTTTGATAAGTGCTAGGATTTCTTCTTCTAGCTCTTCGTCTTCAAGAAGCATGATGTGACCTTCAAAGATCGCTTCTTTTTCTTCGCCAAACGTTTCAAGCGCTTTTTGCTTGATAGTTTCTAGTTGAGCAGAAGATTTGTTACGAGCGTCAAAGAAACGTGCAACTTCTGCTTCTACTTGATCATCAGAAATAGTGTTTGTGTTTAGGACAATTTCATCTTCTTGAAGTAGTAGTGCTTTACCGATTGCAATACCTGGAGATGCTAGGATGCCTGAAATCATAGCCTTACCTTAAGTTGGTCAACTTTATAAAACGGGAGAATAATGGGTGCGCTAACGAATAGTATTAGCTTAGTTTTGAGCCTATTTCCAACGAAGCCATTTTGCTTTCACAAAATGGCTTCTGAAATAGGAGACCGAATTAGTGTAGTTGGTCCATTAGAGCAACTAGGTGGTCAACTGCTTGCTGAGCTTGTGGGCCTTCAGCTGAGATAGTAACTAGAGTACCTTTTACTAGGCCTAGTGTTTGTAGCTTGAATAGGCTCTTAGCGCTAGCGCTTTTACCGTTAGAAGTCACAGTGATGTCCGCGTCGAATGCTTTAGCTTCTTTAACGAACTGTGCAGCTGGACGAGTGTGAAGACCATTTTCTGCTGTGATTTCTACTTGCTTCTCGTACATGTGATATACCCCAATAAATGTATTTTTTTGTTAGTTTGTGACTGAGTTTTAGCTTAACTGCTTTACACCTTGTGCGCTAGCACGGGAGAGTTCAAAGCGTGTCAGAACTGATACTAGTCAAAAGTTTGGTGATTGCGCAACTGTTTGCGTGCGTAATCACTCTGAAACCTTTTTGGTTTAGATTCTTTATTTTGAACCTAAAAATAAAACACCCTGATATTACCAAAGGTGGGGCAGGGATCAACAAAAAAGCCCCTGAACGGGGCTTTTTTAAACGAAAAATTGATTTGACCACATATTACTGTTGGTTCTCTTTCTCGGTAAAGATGCCGGCAAATAGTGCCGTACTTAGGTAACGTTCACCAGAGCTTGGAAGAACAGTTACAATCGTTTTTCCTTCAAATTCAGGTAGTTCTGCAAGGCGGTTTGCCGCAACGACCGCTGCACCTGAAGAAATGCCCGCTAGGATACCTTCTTCTTCCATTAGGCGACGAGCCATCTCAATCGCTTCTTCAGACGTTACTTGCTCAACACGGTCTAGAAGTTCTAAATCTAAGTTACCAGGGATGAAACCAGCGCCGATACCTTGGATTTTGTGAGGAGCAGGTTGGATTTCTTCGCCTGCTAGCGCTTGCGCAATCACTGGTGATTCTGCTGGCTCGACCGCAACAGAAGTGATGGCTTTGCCTTTTTCACCTTTGATGTAACGGCTTGTACCTGTGATAGTACCGCCCGTACCAACACCTGCTACGAATACGTCGATTTCACCGTCTGTTGCTTCCCAAATTTCAGGGCCCGTTGTCTTCTCATGAATCTCTGGGTTTGCAGGGTTGTTGAACTGTTGTAGAAGCAGGTATTTGTCTGGGTTGCTTGCTACGATCTCTTCTGCTTTCGCAATCGCGCCTTTCATGCCTTTTGCTGCTTCTGTTAGTTCTAGGTTTGCACCTAGCGCTTTAAGAAGTTTACGACGCTCAAGGCTCATTGATTCAGGCATCGTTAGTGTTAGCTTGTAACCGCGAGCTGCTGCTACGAATGCAAGCGCAACACCTGTGTTACCACTGGTTGGCTCTACTAGCTCAACGCCTGGCTTGAGCGTGCCTGCTTTTTCAGCTTCCCAAATCATGTTTGCACCAATACGGCATTTAACGCTGAAGCTTGGGTTGCGCGCTTCGATTTTCGCTAGAACTTTACCCTTGCTCACTTTGTTTAGGCGAACTAGAGGTGTATTACCAATGGTAAGAGAGTTGTCTTCGTAGATCTTGCTCATAGTGATGTTCCTTCATTACACGTTTTGTGAATATGGATAGAAGAATATGCGGTATAAAAAAAAGGGAAAAGGATTAAAAAGTTATATCTTATGAGGTTGGTCAAGAAATCCACAAAATAACTGAGGAGGCACATTCGTCCTCCTCAATTGGTTTAAAAAGCCACCTATTATTGATGCTTAAATTCGGTTACCCACATCGCGGTTGCGCCACAGACTGCAACAGGCATAACGATAAGATTGAGAATTGGGATAGTCGTGAATACAGAAACCAACACACCAAAACCATAGGCCTTACCTTGCTTTTGTTTCAATTTGTAACGCATGTCGTTGAAAGGGACTTTATGGTTATCAAATGGATAGTCACAATATTGAATCGCTAACATCCATGCGGTGAAAATAAACCACAGAAAAGGTCCAACAGTTTGACCTAATGCTGGGATGAGCAAGAGTAGAAACAAGCCTATCGCTTTTGGTAACACGTAAAGTAGTTTGCGCCATTCACGGGCCATCACGCGAGGTACATCCTTGATGAGTGCCGCAAAGCCGTCGTCATTGACCTTTTGTCCTGTAAGAGACTCTTCTACTTTCTCTGCCAACAACCCATTAAAAGGCGCAGCAATGAAGTTGGCTAATGTACTAAAGAAGTAGGAGAACGTGGCCAGAATGGTCAACACCAATATTGGCCATAAGATGTAGGTGAGCCAAGAGAGGAACTCTGGCAGCTTACCAATCCAATTCTCGATCCAAACATCGAGATGGGAAAATAAATAGAAGATAGCGCCCCCAACAAGCAAGATGTTGGCAAGCAGCGGCAAGACGACAAAACGTCGGATCTCTGGGGAGAGAGCTATTTGAATTCCGTATAGGAAGTAACCGAATCCGGTTCTAGGCTGATTATTCGACTTCATATCCATTTTGTTTCTTGTAAGTGAAAACTCATTGTACCTGTGGATGCTTTTCTTTCAATGCCCTAACAATTTGGGTCTTGTAAAGTGGAATCGTGGCAAGAATCACAACAAAAAGCGGAACTTCTTGCATTAAGTTGTTCTAAACCTACATATAGTTTTGGTAAAGTAAAAGCATCATTCGGATTTATTGCACTTGGGTTACTGCTCAAGGATGTGCGAGTAGTAAGAACAAGTAGATTGAGAGTAAATAATGCAGGAATTGCGATTCGTACTCATTGTTGTTGGCGCATTAGCCATCGCCGCATTGCTATTTCATGGTTTGTGGACAAGCAAAAAAGAAGGCAAAGCGAAATTTGGTAACAAGCCGCTTGGTAAGTTGGACGTTGACCAAGAGGATAAAGACTCCCTAGATCAAGAGCGTGAAATTGCTCCTGCTCCAGAAGACGATTTCGAAATCATCCGCAAAGATCGTAAAGAGCCTGATTTTGGGATGGAAAGTTCTTTCGACAACAAATTTGCCTCTGATCCGCTGATCGATGATGTTCTTGATGTTAGAGAAAAAGAACACAAAGAAGAGCGCGAAATCCCTGCTTTTGTCGCAACGAAGAAAACCGAAGACGAATTAGAACCTGTTCTGCAAGAGCCAGTACAGTCGTCTGTTGTTGAAGAAGAAATTATTGAACCAGTCTTTGAAGCTCCTGAAGTACCAGAAGCGCCAGTTATGTCAGAAGTCGAGGCGACACCGGTAATGGCTGAAGAAGTGATTGAAGAGCCAAAACCAGAACCTGAAATGCAAGTGATTGTATTGAACGTTCATTGCGCTGGCGATGAGCCTTTCATCGGCACTAAGCTGTTCGATAGCATGCAGCAAAATGGATTGATTTACGGTGAGATGAATATTTTCCATCGTCATGTTGATTTATCAGGCAATGGCAAAGTGCTATTTAGCGTGGCCAACATGATGCACCCAGGTACGCTAGAACACGGTGACCCAGCTGAATTCAGTACTAAAGGTATTTCGTTCTTTATGACGCTACCTTGTTATGGTGAAGCAGACCAAAACTTCAACCTTATGCTGCGTATTGCACAACAAATCGCTGACGATATGGGCGGTAACGTTTTGGATGATCAACGTAACTTGATGACACCAGATCGATTAGCCTCATATCGACGTCAAATAGTTGAGTTTAATGCTGCTAGCGCATAACCTTAACACCAAATAATGATAGGGCTCCGTTAGGAGCCCTTTTTCTTAGATTCCCAACCTCATTGAACAATATACACGGGGCTTTAATATGTCTGAATCAGTACTTCAGCGACTAGAAGAATTAAAAGAGTCGTTGCATTACCACGCTGTTCGTTACTACGTGGAAGATAACCCAGAGATTCCAGACGCAGAATACGACCGTATGATGCGTGAACTATTGGATATTGAAGCCGAGAACCCAGAGTTGGTGACTGTTGACTCTCCAAGCCAACGTGTTGGTGGTCAGCCACTGTCTGAATTCAGCCAAGTCACTCACGAAGTGCCAATGCTGTCTTTGGACAACGCGTTTGATGATGCTGAACTGGATGGTTTTCACAAACGTGCTCAAGACCGTGTCGTTGGCCATACCATTAAACAATACTGCTGCGAGCCTAAGCTTGATGGCTTAGCTGTGAGCCTGCTGTATGAAAACGGCGTTTTGGTTCAAGCGGCAACGCGTGGTGACGGTACGACGGGTGAGAACATCACTGAAAACGTACGTACTATCAGCGCTATTCCATTAAAGTTACAAGGCAAAGACTGGCCGACACGTCTAGAAGTGCGCGGTGAAGTGTTTATGCCAAAAGCGGGCTTTGACAAACTTAACGAGAACGCACGAAAAAAAGGCGAGAAAGTTTTTGTTAACCCACGTAACGCGGCAGCAGGTAGCTTACGCCAATTAGATTCCCGTATCACGGCATCACGTCCTCTAAGCTTTTACGCATACAGTGTTGGCGTTGTGGAGGGGGCAACCCTTGCTAACAGTCACTACGAACGATTCTTACAAATCAAATCGTGGGGCTTGCCAATGTGTCCAGAAACTAAGCGTGTCGATAGCTTGGAAGAGGTTAAAGCGTACTACCAAGATATTCTTACTCGCCGTGAAGCTTTGGCTTACGAAATTGACGGTGTCGTTATCAAAGTGGACGACATTGCGATTCAAGAGCGTTTAGGTTTTGTTGCTCGTGCTCCTCGTTGGGCGATTGCCTACAAATTCCCAGCTCAGGAAGAAATCACTACACTGAATGAAGTTGAGTTCCAAGTTGGTCGTACTGGCGCAATTACTCCAGTAGCCAAACTTGAACCAGTATTTGTTGGTGGTGTGACGGTCTCTAACGCAACACTTCATAACGCAGACGAGATTGAGCGTTTGCAAGTGATGGTCGGTGACCAAGTCGTGATTCGTCGTGCCGGTGACGTGATTCCACAAGTGGTGTCTGTTATCAAAGAGCGCCGCCCTGAAACAGCTCGTGAAATCCTTTTCCCAGATGCTTGTCCGGTATGTGGCTCTCACGTTGAGCGTATCGAAGGTGAAGCGGTAACACGTTGTACTGGTGGCTTAGTATGTCAGGCGCAACGTAAAGAAGCGTTAAAGCATTTTGTTTCCCGCAAAGCGTTAGATGTAGACGGCCTGGGTGACAAGGTAATTGAGCAGCTAGTGGATCGTGAGATGGTGGAAACGCCTGCTGATCTATTTAAGCTTTCTGCGGGTGTTCTTACGGTTCTAGAGCGAATGGGTCCTAAATCGGCAACCAACGTTGTCAATGCGCTTGAGAAATCAAAACTCACCACATTGCCACGCTTTTTGTACTCACTCGGCATTCGTGAAGTAGGGGAGGCAACAGCAGCCAACCTAGCACAACACTTCAAGAATCTGGATGCTATTCAGCAAGCGACAGAAGAGCAATTGATTGAAGTTCAAGACATTGGTGTGATCGTGGCAAAACACATTACGACTTTCTTTGGCGAAGAGAAAAACCAAGCTGTTGTTCGTGACTTGCTAGAACAAGGTATCAACTGGCCAGAGATTGCAGCTCCACAAGAAGGTGTTGAATTACCATTGGAAGGCAAGACGGTCGTATTAACTGGCACGCTTTCTCAACTAGGTCGCTCAGAAGCGAAAGAAGCATTACAGAACCTAGGTGCGAAAGTAACGGGTAGTGTATCGAAGAAAACAGACATTCTGTTTGCTGGTGAGAACGCGGGTTCTAAGCTTGCAAAAGCGCAAGAGCTCGGTATTGAGATTCAAACTGAGCAAGACTTACTCAACTTGATGAATTAACTTCTCTCAAAAAAGCTAAAAAATACCTAAAAGCCCCAATTGCCAGTCAGTTGGGGCTTTTTCTTTGCAATTAAAAAGTCACTCAATAACCTCATAATTCCGCTGTTTAGTGATTTCAGTGATCAGGATCGACCCTTCAACGATTTATCTCCTATAGGCCAAAGTCTGCGATCAACTTCAAATTGAGCTTTGTTGTTTTTACTTAAGTATTTGTATTTTAAATACTTAATTGCTTGTTGTGTCTTTGGTGTTAAAAATAAGATCTGGATCAACAACTTATATGGAACTTTGGCGTTGGTCATATTTTTTTAGAAAAAAAATAAGTTCCATTTGGATGTTTTTAGATGCGAAGTTAGTCTTAGAAGCGTGGATACACGGTGTGTATGCAGGAACTAAAAAGAACCAATTTAGAAATATTGAGGTTCACTCAGGAATTTACTTCTCTCCTTCGGCGGCCAACTTAAGGTGAGATAGAAAAATACAGCTATATCCATTTTTAGGAGTTTTTTCCATGGACAAATTTTTTAAAGTATCTGCCCTTTCTGCGGCAATGATGGGTGCAGTAGTTGCTGCTCCAGCAATGGCTGAAGATCCATTAGGTCCAGAGTACGCTGGCGCAGTTTCAGAGTTTTTCTCTGAGTCGACTATCAGCGGTAACCTTAACTTTTGGATGCGTGCTCGTGACCGTGGCAATGTAGATGCAAATGGTAACGACACTAAAAAGGTAACGAACCTAGACCACGGTTCTATCTTTGCAAACCTAGGCTTCAACTCTGGCTATGTTGGCGGTGTTGCTGGTCTTGATGTTGTTATCTACAGCACATTCGACATGTGGCAAAACGGTGGTGCAGACCACGAAATGAACTTCTGGGGTGTAAACAACCCATACGATAAAGAAGCGAAAGACAGCGCATGTTCTGATGTATGGACTGACTGTACAGACAACGGCGTTTCATTTGCTACTGCGGCAGCGAAGTTCAAACTAGGTGATTCTGCTACTGCGAAACTTGGTTACTTCCAACCATCTGTACCTAGCTCTCTAGGTGTTAACTGGTCATTCGCTCCTGGTACTTACCTAGGTGGTGAAGTTGGCGGAAAAATCGGTGGTTTTGACCTAGGTTTGGTTGTTGCGACTGAATACAAAGCACCGTGGTTCAAAGAAACTTACGAATTCAGAACAACTAAGGGTGAAGACGCAGGTACACTTTACTCTGTAGGTGGTCGTTACACTCTAGACAACGGTATCTCTCTAGATGCAGCATACGGTGGTCTATCTGATGGTGACCGTTGGAACGCTCACTTTAAAGTGAAAGGTACAACAGAAGGTGGTCTATACTGGTCTCCTCAACTATACATCGTTGATGATAGCGAACAGTACGACAGCACTGCATACCAGCTAGCACTTTTGACAAGCTTCTCTTCTGGTCAGTACTCATACCGTGCTGAAGCGACATACACTGGCGCAGATTCTGGTGACCCAGCAAACGTTGGTAACATGTCTTACCGTCTAACTAGCCAATACGGTGGTTCAAACGGTGCTTACGAAATCTGGTGGAACAACCGTTCTGACTTTAACCACGATGAAGAGCTAGCGGTATTTGGTTCTGTGTCTCGTGACTTCTCTGATATCGGTGGTAAAGGCTTTAGTGCTGGTCTAAGTGGTGCATACGGCTTCGGTTCATCTGCTCAAGGTTACGATGACCTTAGCGAGTACGCATACAGCGTTTTTGCAAACTACGCAATCCAAGCTGGCGCACTTAAAGATGCTCACATCAGCTTCTACTACACTAACTACTACAATGATACAAACGCTCCAAACTGGACAGGTTACACTAACTTGTTCCAAGATGAGGAAGATTTCAAGCTAGTACTAGCAATTCCGTTCTCAGTTAAATAAGCGAACTGAATAAACTAAATAGTGTCTAAAAAGCTGAGCATACGCTCAGCTTTTTTTGTCTCAGAGACCAAGGAGCTAACCATGAAGAAAGCACTGATCATTCCATTTGTATTATTCTCCCTTCAAGCTTGCAGCACTGCCCCTAAAACTCCAGCCGAGTATTGGTATGGGCAAGGTGAACGTTTTGGCTCAAATGGCTACCGCTACGACAACGATGTTTTAGCGAACTTAAAAGAGAGTGTTTCTTTTGACGAAGCATCCTACAAGGCGGGCTATGAAGCAGGTAAAGCAGAGTACTGTGATCCTTTCAAAGCGTTTGAAAAAGGTATCCAAGGTACTCGTTATACTGACCAATGTTCAGGACAGCCTCAAGAAGTCATGATCAAAGCGGAATGGCAAAGAGGGTGGGATGCATTTATCGGTTCTGACTTCTACAAGTTCTAAGTTTTTTCATTTAATGGCCAACGAAGTTTATCCCCATAAAATAGATAAACTTCGTTAAAACCATTGATAATGTTAATTATTTAAATGTACCACCGTACATTGTGCATAATTCGCGTGGTAGGTGTTTTACTGTACCATCACTAAATGTGCAATCTACGCCGGCACCGAATGCATGTCCCGCTGAGTTTTGTGCTAAAGAAATTGGAGATGCAAAAATAAAGCACGCGATAAATAAAGCAGCAATCTTTTTCATGGTGAATCCTCTCACTCATTAAATTTCCAGCTTAGGCTGAATAATTAATTGATCTTTCAATTTAAAGTTAGAATTGTTTTATTTCTTTATCGTACCATTTTGATGTTGGCATAAGACGATTGGCATATAATCGCTAGTCCCGTCTGGTAGATAGCATTGCACGTTAGGCCCTGTAGCACTGTTACCGTTTGAGCCTGAGTAGGCAAACACGCTTGATGAGAACAACACCACAGCGAACAACATCATTGTCTTTTTCATAGTACTTCCTCTTACTTACCTTAAAAAAATATAAGCACTTAATTGACATGCTTATGCGTTAAGTATGTATAGAGACCTAGAAAGATCAAAATTAAATTCAACAGTGTTTTATTTTTTAAAATAAATTTAGATTTCGAAAAAGGAGTTATATTTTTCTATGTGTCTGAATTATTTAATTTGAATAATTAAGTAAGAGTAGGAAAAGAGAGTATGCTGATAATATTTATATCACTTAATTTTTGTAGTTAATTTAAATAAGTGAATGAAATAAAAGAAGTAGTTTGAATAGATATGAAATAGGGTGCTTTGCACCCTATTATTTTGACACAAGTCAGCGAGAAACCGGTTTAATCTTAAGAATAATACCGTCAACGGCGATAATTTCGACTCGAGTTCCTGCTGGTAAATCGTGTTCTGATTCAGCAGACCAAGTAGTATCTGCCACTCGTAAGCGGTTCATCCCCACAGTGAAGTCTTCATCTAATGTCACGATACTACCGACTAATTGCTTCTGCTTTTGGTTAAGATCGCGCGCGCTGTCGCTCTTACGATCTTTCGACCATTGCTTTCTCCACCACAGCCACGTTGTCATCAAGCTGAAAGCAGCAAAAGCTAACCATTGCATCTGCCAACTGATGGGCAAGAAGGACAAAATGGTTCCGACGATAAGCGCCGATATGCCAAGCCATAAGAAATAGCCAGCAGTGCCGAGTAGCTCGATCGCTAGCAAAGCAAAACCAAACGCAATCCAATGCCAGAACGTAACGCCTTCCAATAGGCTAAATAAATCCATAAGTAGACCTTAGTCTTTACTTTGTTTGAACATCTCTGCAATACCAGCAACGGAGCCCATGAGTCCAGTAGCTTCAATCGGTAACATGATAATCTTACCATTTTCTGCTTGGCCGATACTCTTCAATGCTTCAGTGTAGCCCTGAGCAATAAAGTAGTTCACTGCTTTGACATCACCTTTAGCAATGGCTTCTGACACCATGTAAGTTGCTTTTGCTTCCGCTTGCGCAGCACGTTCGCGGGCTTCTGCGTGTAAGATCGCAGACTGCTTTTCACCTTCCGCTTTTAAGATCTCTGATTGTTTTTGACCTTCAGCGCGTAAGATTTCTGCTTGGCGCACACCTTCAGCTTCTAAGATTTCTGCACGTTTATTACGCTCTGCTTTCATCTGAGCATTCATCGCTGCGGTCAGATCTGCGGGTGGCTGAACGTCTTTAATCTCAATACGTGTCACTTTAACACCCCAAGGGTTAGTCGCTTGGTCAACAATAGAGAGAAGCTTGGTGTTGATCATGTCACGTTGGCTGAGCATTTCGTCCAGCTCCATTGAACCAAGTACGGTACGGATATTAGTCAGCGTAAGGTTACGGATTGCATGCTCTAAGTCGTTTACTTCATAGGCTGCTTTGGCAGCGTCGATAACTTGAACAAAGCCGACTGCGTCGATAACGACATTCGCATTATCTTTAGAAATGACTTCTTGAGCTGGAATGTCGAGAACTCGTTCCATCATATTGATCTTCTGACCGATTCTATCGACAAACGGAATGATTAAGTTCAAACCTGGTTTAAGAGTGTGGGTGTAGCGCCCAAAGCGTTCAACTGTCCAGTTGTTGCCTTGAGGAACGGTTTTAATCGCAGACGCGAGGAGGATGATGGCTAGAGCAACGAAAATACCGATGGTGATCAATGAGTCAATTGGCATGTGCTATTCCCTTAAGTGCATAGTATTGATTCATTTTTACTCATTTGGGCTTATGAAACAATCGTAGAAATGAGAGGTTTGATAAATTCCAGACAAAATAAAGGCCGGAAATTCCCAGCCTTTATTCACTTTAATTTCAGATTGTTACTCTACGTCGAGCTTTACTTAGGATATTCAATCCAACTTGAACCATCTAACGAGACGTAGTACTTACCATTTACTTCAATCACCGTTGAGCCAGAGTTCTGCGCGACCACTTGTGTTTCTGGTAGGTTTCCTGCTAACTCATCCGGACTAAAGGATTTCTTCTCATAAATGTTCTGCTCAAGAATATTCGATACCAATTGCGATAGCGCTAAATAGCTTGATGGCGCTTTTACGTGCTTAGTATCGCCTTGGCGTTGGATACCTTCGCCGAAGACTTTAATTCCGACAGGAGTGTGAACGATCGTTGGTGCCGGAATCTCACGCATGCCTGAAATCTGCATTCTATCTCCTCGCATACCGGCGCCATGCTCTGGCACTAAAGCAACAACGATATTGCGTTTAGAGGCTTTAAGCTCTTGGAAGAACGAATAAAGATCATCAAGAAGGTTCTTTAGACGTTTCTTGTAACTCACCATAGACGTTGTCGAATTGGCATTGATGATGCGGTTACCATCATGCAATGAAATGGTGTTATACAACGCAACCACTTTCTCATCATCGCTTTTGATTCGTTGTTGCCACCAATCATCAAGCACCTGTTTGTCACGGAAGATCGATGAGCCATCAAATGATTTTTGATAAGGCGTGAATCCTTCTTGAGACATCAAGTTCGTTTTGAGATCGCCATCTTTTTTGATCAGTTCTAAGAAGCTATCGAACACACCGTTGTGGTTCATCAATAGATTTTCTTTGAAGCCGAGATCTTTCAGGTTATCGAACAAGTAACATTGCTTTGGAGCAGGCTCGAACAATTTACTGTGTTCTTGTTGACCACAGCTTGCTCTCAGCAGTCTAACAACGGCAGGCCCGCTGTAGGATGTCGCCGCGCTGAAGTTATCAAACATGACATCAAACTCTTTGAACAACGGGTGATCAGCCATACCAGCAATCTCAATGTCATCCCAAGCGACGGAACAGATGCTCAAGAACAGCAAATCAAACGGAGCATCTTGTGCACTGTCAGGGCTGAACGAAACACGTCGTGACGCTTCTTTCGCAAAGAAATCTGCGGTCATACTGTTGAGTGACTCATCGTTGATTTCTGTGACTTGAGGTTGTGTCGTTTCCGCCACTTCCGTAGTTGCTGGTGGCGCAGGTTGAGTTGTCTCAACGGTGACTGAACTCTGTGGCGTTTTTGGAATGCTGACGTAAATCATTGCGATGACAACGAATACAGAAACGCGTAAAAACTTACTCAGGATGAAATACGCTGCGCACAAAGCAAACAACCCAAGTAATGCTTGCACCGAGATGAAGCGTCCCATAAGTTCGACAAGATAGCTAAACTCAAACTGCATCAACTGACCCGCCTGAGCCCATAATCGCTCTAACGGAGGTAAGAAAGAGTCATAATGCAGTAGCCATGCAGCTATGATCACTGCGATAACATGCCGCAGGACATTCAATGCTCTTACTGGCACAGGTAACAGAATAAAGAGCAAGAGCGCAAAGTTTTCTAGCGGATGGAAATCGATGATCCCTTGGAGGAAGAGGGCAACTTTGGCAATAAAATAAATGTTCCACCAACCCAATCCAATTGTGAACTGAGCGGGCTGTTTAGAGTGTGAAGTCATCACTTAAGCTTCTTGTTTTTGTTTACAGAAAGATCTTGTTCAAAGTACTGCGCGCGTTTTAAGTACCTATCGTAGAGCCGCTTTATCGCGCTTACTGCATCACGCAGAAAATAGCCAAGGACTAATCCTATGCAAAGGCTAATGCCTACGGTGAGCATAAAGTCATCAATGTTCATTCCTGCTCCTTAATGTTGATGGCTTTTTTAACTGCGAACAAAGCAGGTACCTCGATCATCGGCTTTTTCGTTACCGCGAAAATCTGTTTCTCCGTGGTCAAGCTTGATACCTCCTCGGAGATGCTGACTTCATCCTCTAGGATGTATTTTAGTTCAGCTTCGATGTCGTAATGGGTATCGAAGGTGCGCGTTGAGTGAAACAAATCTCGAGGTGGAAACTCGAAAATATTGTTGAGTGCAACATCAATGTCGTTATGACGGATAGCACTGAACAAAACATACAGTGCTTTGTTACACGCGGTGACGACATCACCATCTCGTCGGATGTGGCACAGACGAAGGCATTCTTCAGGGCTCATTCCTGGCAGCAAATTCAACTTAATCAGAGCAAAGTTGACATTAGAACGGCTCGAACTGGCGATCACATCCGTACAGTATTGACTGAAGTCTCTGTTATGCAGGTAGCCTTTGCTGCCAAATTTAACGTCGTACTTTAGTAAGGCCTCTAAGCTTTGAGGCAATGCACGTGTCAGCATTTGTCCTTGTATAGCTTCCACCTGGGTCATAAAGCGCATCTGAGGAACTTGCACTGGTGAAATCAGATTTACACCAGCACGAAGCAAAAATTTTTCATCCGCATATCGTAAACATTGGTGTGTTTCTCTGATCACGAGCTTGAGTTGTCTGCCCGCTTTTGTGCGCAGTCGGTAGCAATCCAATGCCAACTGTTGCACTTCGCTCTGACTTGAACAGTTGAAAACGATCGTCGATGCTCTAGGGCTGTCTAACATCTCCAATAGCTGTTGGTTATTTTCTGCTAGGTGCATTCCTCTTGGCACTTTTGTGCTGTCACCCAAGGCTTCTTTAGTAATGTAAAGTCGTTCGCTATCGGCTTTGTCTTCTGTAATTTCGTTCGTTTGCAACTTTTCATATGGTGTCGCGAGCAAGTGACCGTTCTTATCAAAAGATAGGATGTATTCCTCTTCTGATTTCACCCCATGTTTGCTGGACCAAAAGTCGACAAAGTAACTGTATCGTGTTTCATCTAATGCGCTCATCGTCGCTAGACCAGCGAGGTATTGATTATTCGTCAACAACTTAGGCTTAAGTATCGATGTCGCCAAATGACCATAGATACATATATTGATAATGAGCGATTTTTTATGGGCGAATTCATTTATTGTTCTTAGGAATATGCCTACATCTTTGTCGCTGCAGTGAGATAAAATCGAGTCGGGAATAAACAAAATATAGTTAGATCTCTTACTAATATTTATTTTGTGAATGTCTTTAGCAAGATTAATTGGGTCTAACTTCTTTTTTTGACTTTTATTACTTATGAAGTAGATCTTATCAAGATAACTATCAGATAAGTCATTGAATTTTTGTGATGCTTCGCGGTTTAGACCGGAAAGGAAAGTTTCTTTATTGGTGAAACTTGTAAGTGAAGTGTTGTAATTTTGGCTTGATGCACTAATTAAGAAATCAATTGTCATGTGTTTGTGAGAAAATAAATTGACGTATACAGATCGATTTTCTCGTTCACTGGTAATTGCGGATAGACCGTTTATTAATGACATCAAAATAGCCTTTTAATCAGTTAGTTATGTTCATCTTTCTTTGTCTTTAAGCTGTCGCTGTATGTAAAACGTTACAGAAAAAAATGCCAATGTGACAATAAAATGACGCAAAGATATTAAACGAAATTGATCAAAAATAAAATTAGATATAGCATTATCTGCCTTGATGTTTATAAGTTTAAAATTATGCATTTGCAAACTAATATGTTTATAGTTTGACTATAATTTTGGCTTATATGTCGTAAACGGATAATTACAACTCATCTTCATAATCTCAGTTTCTGAAGCCAAACATCATTTAGGAATTTAATAATCATGTGATCAATGACTTAGGTTGTTCACATTTTTTCTCATTCTATAAATATGTGATGCACGGGTTAGGTGCGTCAAATTTTCAGCATCGTATTTGATAAAAATTTAAGCAAGATAGGAGTGTCTTAGCGCTTTATCAGATGCGTGGATAACGTGGAAAGATGTCGTGACAGAGCCAGCAAAAGACATTAATTCGATCTACTCTTCATATGACTTAACTCAGCATCAATATGTTGAGACGACAGAAAACGAGTCGTATCTCAATGTGAAAAGTAAATGGTTGGTTTTTCAATCTCAACCGACCAAAGACAGTGGAACTGGGATCAAAAACAAACAAGCAGGTCTTGAAACGGAAGCGATATGAAGCGCCTTCTTTTTGTTAGCCTGAGGGGCGGGTGTGGAGCAACCACGGTAACCGCAAACTTGGCTCAAGCTTTAGTCAAAATTAACAAGCAGGTTCTTGCGATCGACGCAGTGCCTGAGAATCTGTTACGCCTTCATCTTGGTCTTCCTTATGAAGAGCGAGACGGTTGGGCTGCACGTGTGTTGTCTGGCGATGCTTGGGTAGAGGCCGGGTATCAAAGCCCGCAAGGCGCTCTGTTGCTGCCATTTGGCGAATTGGATGCCGACCAAAAGGGGCAGTTCGCTCAATCTTATCAATTCCTTCAAGCGCTTGGTCGTTCAACCTTGCAAGTCACAGATGCAGAGCAATGGCAGTTGTTCCACGGTGATATGTCTTACCTCATGACTCCAGAAATGAACGCGTTTGTTGAGTCGATGGACATGGTGTTTGTGGTTATTAACGCTGATGCAATGAACTACGCAACGTTACAAACGGCGCTTAGACACTCGTCTAAAATCAGCAACCTAGTTGAGTCTGGTAAGCTGCGTTACATTCTTAATCAATATCAGCCTGAGACTGAGATTGGTCGAGATTTCATGCTGGTGTTTAAGAAGGAACTGCAAGCGTCGTTAGTGCCTGTTCTCATGCATCGTGATACGGCATTGGCTGAATGCGCCGCCAACTTGACGACCGTACAGCATTACTCTCCGACGAGCCAAGCAGCGAAAGATTACCAGTCTTTGGCATTTTGGTGCGTTTCAACGCTTGCCGCTGCAACTTCTCAGGGCTAATGCATGCGTAGCCTCAACCTTATCTTCCAAAGCTGGATAGTCGATCAATTTCAGTCGCACAAGCAGGCGTATGAGCAAGCTTGGGAATGCAAAACCAATTGGCTGGGTAACATTGTGCTCTCTGTTTGGTTTTCATTGAGCTTTGTTTTCCTAAAACCTGTGATTTCTGGTGTTCCCTCTTGGAAGCTGCCTCTGGTCTATTTCCCACAAGTTAACTACGCCGCTCCTCGCTTGTTTGACCCGATTCGATTTGTTGTCCAGAGCGTTTGGTTACTGTGTTTTAAGCAAAGTGTGGCGTCTGCTTGGTCTCATCAAGCCAGTGGTGTCGTGATGCATCTTGCTGAGAAAATCCGCAATGCTTTCTACTTGCCGTTTGAGCTGGTGGCTAAAAGTGTTCGTTGGTTAGAACAAACGGCCAACCAAGTTAAAGATCCTGAAGTTCGTGAACGCATGAAAGCCAGTAAGTCTGCGATGGTATTGAACTATGCATTGCTGTTCCTCGTGGTGTTGCTCGCATTGCTCTGTTTTACCGTGCCATTCGGCTATCAGGCACAGACTGTATTTGTGCTTTTATTGTGGGCACTTGCCATGATGGTGCGACGCATGCCGGGGCGCTTTCCGACCATGTTGCTCATCATTCTTTCGGTGACAGCATCTTGCCGTTATCTCTGGTGGCGTTACTCATCAACCTTAAACTGGGACGATCCTATTGCACTGATCTTAGGGGGTATTTTGCTTTTGGCAGAAACCTATTCTTGGATCGTGTTGATGCTAGGTTACTTCCAGAATATATGGCCGCTCAACCGTAAGCCAGTTTCGATGCCACAAGATCAATCGACTTGGCCAACCATCGACTTGATGATTCCGACTTACAACGAAGATCTCGATGTGGTTAAAGCGACGGTGTACGCCTCAATGGGTGTGGACTGGCCAAAAGACAAATTGAAAATTCACATTCTCGATGATGGTAAACGAGACAGCTTCCGTGACTTCGCAAAGAGTGTAGGGGTTAACTACATTCGCAGGCCGACTAACGAGCACGCCAAAGCCGGGAACATCAACTATGCGTTAAAGCAGACGGATGGTGAGTTTGTGGCGATCTTCGACTGTGACCACATTCCAACTCGAGCATTCTTCCAGCTGACTATGGGGATGTTCCTCAAAGATCCGAAGCTGGCGCTGATTCAAACTCCGCACCACTTCTTCTCTCCGGATCCGTTTGAACGTAACTTATCGAACTTCCGTAATGTGCCTAATGAAGGCAACTTGTTTTATGGGTTGATTCAAGATGGTAACGATTTGTGGGACGCGACTTTCTTCTGTGGATCGTGCGCCATTTTGCGCCGTGAACCGCTTGAAGAAGTGGGTGGTATTGCAGTTGAAACCGTAACGGAAGACGCACACACGTCACTGCGCATGCACCGATTGGGCTATCGCTCTGCTTACCTTAAGCAGCCAATATCAGCGGGTTTAGCGACAGAAACCTTATCGGCACACGTAGGGCAACGTATTCGCTGGGCGAGGGGCATGGCGCAGATCTTCAGGGTCGACAACCCGCTCACCGGTAAAGGGCTGAAGTTGTCGCAGCGGCTTTGTTACGTCAATGCCATGCTGCATTTCTTATCCGGTATACCGCGTATTGTTTTTTTGATTGCACCTCTGGCGTTTTTATTGCTGCACTCTTACGTCATTTACGCACCAGCATTGGCGATCATCCTGTACGTTTTGCCGCACATGATCCACGCCAGTATGACCAACTCACGCATGCAGGGTGACTATCGTTACTCCTTCTGGGGAGAAGTGTATGAAACCGTACTTGCTTGGTACATCGCAAGGCCAACCACCGTCGCTTTGTTTGCGCCTCATAAAGGGACATTCAATGTAACGGCGAAAGGGGGCTTAGTTGAAAAATCGCATTACGACTGGGTGATCTCTCGACCGTATTTGGTGCTCGTGGCACTGAATATTCTTGGTTTTGCCGTGGGCCTGTATCGAATGGGGTGGGGGCCCCAGGATGAGGTTGGCACTGTCATCGTGAACTTAGTATGGACGATGTACAACTTGCTGATCTTAGGTGCAGCGGTCGCGGTTGCGGTAGAAGCGAAACAGGTACGAAAAGATCACCGCGTAGAGGTGGCAATTCCTGTTGCGGTGAGATTGCACTCTGGGCATTTGATTCAAGCTCAGATGAAAGACTTTTCATTAGGGGGCGTCCGCATCGAAATCGATGGCGTTGACGGACAAACTTGCCAGTACTTACTCGGTCAGTCACTCGAAGTGATTCTGAATCGTGGTGGACAAGAATTCGTGTTCCCGATGACGGTTGCCTATGCTCATAAAGGCATGTTTGGTATGCAACTCAATGAATTGTCGCATCAACAACAAATCCAATACGTCCAATGTACATTTGCGCGAGCAGATACATGGGCGAAATGGCAACAAGGCTATCAAGCAGATAAGCCACTATCGAGTATGCAAGCCGTTCTACAAGTCGGCTTTAATGGATACAAGCGCTTGCTACAACACTGCCCGAAATTTGTCGTGGTCAGTGTGGATGCACTTTTATTTTGTATCGAATTTATTTGGTCACTTCGACCTCGCTATGTCCCAATCAGGACCACAAGTCATGCTAAATAATAAAAAACTAACAGCGTTGACGACGGCAATCACTCTGATGTGTATGTCGGGCAGTCTCGCGGCACAAGAAGTAAAACAGCAATTGTCGGAACCCCAAGCTCAGCAACAAGACGCGGAAAATGCCACCGTCTTTAAGCGAGTTGTTCCATTTAGTCAATTGGGCTACAGCGGCTCAATTGCGATTCAAGGCAGTGAAGCGAACGCTTATGTCGGCTTTGGCTCTCGCCTTGATGAGGTAGTTTCAAAAGCCACGTTGTACTTTGATATTACGCCTTCGCCAGCATTACTTGCTTTGGTTTCACACGTCAAAGTGTACTTGAACAACGAGTTGATGGGCGTGGCGTCTATCGTTGATGGCCAGCAGGGTAAAAAGCTCAGCCTTTCTATGCCGCTGGATACGCGTTACTTCAGTAACTACAACCAAATTCGTTTTGAGCTGATTGGCAATACTCAAAAAGACTGTGCCAACCCAAATGATTCCAGTATTTGGGCCGAGATCAGCCAAAGCAGCCGCATCGAAATGTTTGTGCAAAAAACGCAACTAGAAAGCGACTTGAGCTTACTGCCAGCGCCTTTCTTTGATGTTCGTGACTTTAGCCAACTCAATCTGCCTGTTGTGATGGGCGATAAATATGACTTAGACGAAGTGAAAGCAGCTGGTGTTTTGAGTTCCTACTTTGGCTCTTTGGCGGCTTGGCGCGGTGCGCAGTTTCCTCTGAGTTTCGACACTTTGCCAGAGCGCAACGCCGTCGTGTTTATCACCAACGACAACAAACCTGAATTCCTAAAAGACTTCCCAGATACGGATGGCCCGCGTGTACAGGTGATTACCCACCCAACCGACCCATACGTGAAGTTATTGCTGGTGATTGGTCGTGATAGTGCTGACCTAAACACCGCGGTACGAGGCTTGGCATTGGGTAACCAAATTCTCACCGGACCCATTGCCAAGATCAACGAGGTGAAGCAAATCAAACCTCGCGTGCCTTACGATGCGCCAAACTGGGTGAGCACAGATCGACCGGTTGCGTTGTCTGAATTGGTTGAGCAAAAGAGCATGCTGCAAGTGGAAGGTCGCACACCACCGCCTATCAGCGTGAGCCTACGTTTGCCACCAGATCTGTTTACTTGGCAGAGCCGCGGTATTCCAATGGATCTGAACTACCGTTACTCACCGCCGACGGAAGACCATTCTGGCTCCCGTCTGACATCGAGCATTAACGACCAGTTCATCGAAGCCTTTAACCTGACCACTGCTGGCCAAGGTGGCGACTCCAACCGTGTCCGTGTGCCATTGTTGGATGACAGCATTCTGAGCAGCGACGACCGTGTACGTATTCCTGCATTCAAAGTCGGCAGCAAAAACCAGATCGATTTTGAATTTGGCTTTGCGTCTGTCACTGATGGTTTGTGTCAGGTGACTCAACCAAGCAAGCAATATGCAGTGGTTGATGGCGACTCGACGATCGACTTTAGTGGCTTCCCGCACTACATCGAAATGCCAAACATGCGTGCGTTCGCAACATCTGGCTTCCCTTACACACGTATGGCGGATCTGTCTGAAACCGCAGTTGTGGTGCCAAAAAATGCACCAAAAGAAGCACTACAAACCTTCTTGAATGTCATGGGCTCTTTGGGCGGTGATTCTGGCTACCCAGGTATCCAAGTATTGTTGACCGATAAGTGGGATGCACAAGCGCTAAAAGACAAAGATATCTTGAGCATTGGTGTGGTGCGTTCATTAGAAGAAGCGGCGAACGACCCAGACCAAGTGAATCTGGTGGTTGAAGCAGGCGAGCGCCAAATTCGTCTACCCAGCAAGAATGAACAGCAGCTTGGTATGAACTGGATGAACCCAAGCGATGCGAACCAAGTGCCAGCTGATTATGTGTCGGTGGAAGCAGGTGGCTCCTTTGCTGCGATTTATGGTATGGAATCACCTTACACAAATAATCGCAGTTTAGTGTCTATCATGGCTGCTCATCCTGCTGATTTTGCTACGGTTGATGAAGCACTTGCGGATTCGGGCAAAGTGGAGCATATGTTTGGCTCGGTAGTGACGCTAAGAAACGATGAAGTCGCGAGCTATAACGTTGGTTCTCACTACTTTGTGGGTGAGCTGCCAGTGTGGCAATTAGTGTGGTTCCACTTCTCAAATCATCCAATCATCGTGGCATGCTTCGCTGCGTTATTGATGGTGATCGTGACTATTGTGCTTTGGCGTGTTCTGCGTCAGGTCTCTGCAAAACGTCTAGAGAAAACTGAGGAGGAAGAGGAATGAAAAAGCTGATTGCACTTATCATGCTACTGGCTTCTCCTCAGCTGTGGGCAAACACGTGTGACTGGCCACAATGGGACACGTTCAAGTCGGTTTATATCGAACAAGGCCGAGTCGTGGATGGCAGCGATGAGCGCATGATCACCACATCGGAAGGCCAGTCTTATGCGCTGTTCTTTGCTTTGGTTGCCAATGATCAAAAAGCCTTCGCCGAGGTATTAAACTGGACTCAAGTGCATTTAGCTGGTGGCGACCTTACGGCAAGATTGCCAGCTTGGTTATGGGGCAGAAAAGCGAACGGCAGTTTTGGTGTGTTAGATACCAATGCAGCATCGGATTCCGACCTTTGGATTGCTTACGCTTTGGTGGAAGCAGGTCGATTGTGGGATAACTATTATTACCAATCGCTTGGTCATCTACTTGCTAGTCGTATTCTACGAGAAGAGACTGTAACTATTGACGGTGTGGGCACCGTGTTACTGCCTGCACCAACAGGGTTTGAGTTTGGTGATCGTTACCGTGTGAACCCGAGCTATGTGCCGTTACAGTTGATTGCACGAATGGAAGCTCTGTATCCGCAATATTCATGGGATGGTATGTATAAAGCAAGCGCGCGAATGCTAACGCAAACCATGCCAAAAGGTTTCAGCCCTGATTGGGCGACGCTCAGCCAAGGCCAGTACAGTGCGGATTCGGTGACTGGGCCAATTGGCAGCTACAACGCCATTCGTACCTACTTATGGGCGGGTATGCTTGATGACCAAGTCACAGAAAAAGCTCAGCTGATTCAGCAAATGCAGCCCTTTGTCGCAGCGACTAAAGCGCTCGGCGCACCACCACGAGAAGTGAATACAGAAACGGGTGAATACACTCAAGTTGGCAGTGCAGGATTTTCTGCCGCTGCATTGCCTTTGTTGGCGGCGTCTGGTGAGTCTGAGCTGCTCAAAGCACAAGCAAGCCGAGCGCAGCAAGAGCTTATCTCGGACAGAAACGACCACTACTACGACAATGTTTTGAGTTTGTTTGGCCTAGGCTGGCATCAGGCGCGCTACCGCTTTGGCAAACAAGGTGAACTGTTGCCTGCATGGAGCGAGCAATGCCAATAGCAAGACGTGCTTCGTGGTTGATCTCGCTGGCCATGATGGCGAGCGGGATTGCTCCTGTTTATGCTCAAAGTTTTAGCTCAAAGCCGCTCAGCAAAGCGCAGTTAGCTGCGGTATACCAACCTGTTGAAACGGTTCAGTTCTCGACGTCTCTTGCTCGGGTAAACTCGGTGGAGTGGCTGGTTGAACAACTGAAACTGGCGGATGCAATAGGACGCGACGACATTGTCGAAAGTACGTTAGAGCGTTTGTTTGCGATTGAGGAAGGCAACCCGATTGGCTTGTATTACCAAGCCAATATGTACTTAAAGCGTAAACAGCCAGAGCTGGCGAAGCAGACGTTTCAGCGTTTAACTAAACAATCGCCAAATTCTCCACAAGCCAAAGACTTGGCTGCCATCATGTCTCTTCAAGGAGATAACAAAGGCGATTACCAACGAGCTAAGCTGCTTGCGAAATCTGGTCGTTACGAAGAAGCCATACAAGCGTATAAAGTTATTTTCCCAAACGGCATGCCTTCTGCCGCATTGCAGTTAGAGTTTCTTCAGCTGCAAAGCAATCTTGATGGAAGTTGGCAGGCGGTAAAGCAAGGTTTAGAGCGCTTAAATGCAGACTACCCGGGTGTGCCTCAGTTTCAACTCGCATTGGCAAACCATATCCGCAAAGAGAATCCAGCTGATCCATGGATTTTGGATACCTACAAAAAGCTCGCTTTAGCGCCAGTCATTGGCAGCAGTGCGGCGACATCTTGGTTGCGTGCTCTCGATCAACTGCCTATCTCAGAACAAGCGGTTCAACAATACGCGATTTTAGCGAGTTACTATCCATCAGATCTTGAGATACAACGAGCTAACCAAGGCGCGAAGAAGCGCTGGGAAACCGAGCAAGACCTGCGTAAGGACCCAACCTATCTTGCTAAATTGAAAGGTCTCAAACTGCTGGATGAAGATAAAACCTTGCAAGCTGAGAAGCAGTTGCGTTATGCGATGACGGCGCGTCCGAACGACCCAGAAATATTGGGTGGTATGGGCAAGGTCTATCTGCGTAAAGGTCAGCAACAAAAGGCGCTTGAGTACTTTGAACGTGCGCAGCAGCTAGATAAAGACCCGGATAGTGCTTCTAAATGGGCTACTTTGATTGAAACCTCGCAATATTGGGCTTATTTGGACCAAGGTGATGCACTGGCTGAGAAAGAGCAGTTTAAACAAGCTGAAAGCCTTTACCGTAAAGCCATTCAATCCGACAAAACCCAGCCTTACGCTTTCACCTCTTTGGGAGCACTTTACTTAGCACAAAAGAATTATGCCGCAGCAGATAAAGCTTATATCCAAGCACTACAACTTGAAGCGCTGAACGGATCTGCCTTACGTGGACGACTCGATGTTCGTATTGAGCAGCAGGATTGGGCTGGTGCGGCTTCACTTGCACAGCGATTTTCTCCAGCACAAAAACAGGTGGTGTCTGAGAAAATCAATGGCATTCAATCTGAGATCATTCTGGCGAGATTGCGCATTGCGATAGCGAAAGATGACCAAGCAGGTATGCAATCTGCAGTGGAAGAATTGATTGAGCTGAAACCAACATCACCGTGGTTGAGATTGGACATCGCCGATGTGGTTCGCTCTATGGGGGATAAACGTCGTGCCGACAAGCTGATGTCTGAATGGGCGACGAACAGCACTGATCCGGAAATGAAGTTCGCGTATGCCTTGTACCTCGCTCAAGATTTTAAAGTCGATGCGGCGATTTCTGAGTTAGAGAGTGTGCCGAAGCGCGAAGTTACCCCTGCCATGGAGCGTAACCTCACACGCTTAAAGCTCAATGCTGATTTACAAGATTTACCCGCGCGTTATCAGGCCTCACCGAAGGCTGTCACTACCATGTTGACTTCGCTTGAGTCTCAATATGCTGGGCAAGTTCAACCTCTAGCAAGGCTTGTGAGTGCTTGGGTAGAGATTGAAAAGGTCGATGAAGCGCAGCGCATTTATCACAGTATTCGCCCCTCAAGTAAATGGACTACCGACGAAAAACTCGCTTACGGCAGTATGATGGTGAGCTTGAATCAGTTTGACGATTTCGACCAATGGTACGAAGGCTTGGCGTTGAGTAAAGACCAGCAAGCAGTCAGTGCATCTGAAGCGCTGCAATTTGATGAACTCAAAACACGTCGTACTTTAGCGCAAGCGGATTTGTTACTCGCGAATCAACAGCCAGAGCAAGCAATGGCTTTGTATGAACGTATCTCATCAAAACCTGAACCATTCAAGACGCAAGCTCAGGTGGGGTTGTTGCAAGCCAGCGCACAGAGTGGAGATGAGGCAACCTATCACGACTTGCATCTGATCTTGAATAAGAAGCGCGACACGCTGAATGCTGCTCAGCTGATGACGGTTGCTTCGGTATTCAATCAACTCGGTTACCGCAATGATGCGAACACCCTTAACCGCTTGCTCGATGAGACACAGGACGCTGACGCTCTGGCGTATCGAAACAGCATGTCTATTGCGATGGACAATCAGCAATGGACGTTAGCGGAGGAGCGCGGACGTCAGGCACTGAACAGTGATCGAATTGAAAAAAGTGCAAAACCAGATGAAGCAAGTCTAGAGACGCTTACTTTGCGTGAGTTGTATGACACAGCCGATGACTACTGGTTAACGCGCAATGTTAAGTCGGACATCGATACGCTCCATGATCGCAGTGATGGTCATGTACTCATTGGTTGGGATTACAGTGCCCGCGATGGGCGTAACTCATCTAACCAAGTGCCAATCGAAGCGCGTATTCCGATTGAATCACTCGATGGGCATCTGTTGCTGAGAGCGGATTACGTGTCTATCGATTCGGGTGAGTTAGATTACTACGAGAAGGATCCTAAAAACTTCCCAACTACAACAACGGTTCAAAATGATGCATCGGGTATGGCGCTGGGTGTGGGTTGGCAAGCCAAAGATTGGCAAGTGGATATCGGCACTACACCGATTGGTTTTGACCATACTACTTGGGTAGGCGGGGTCAGTGTGGATGGTGATCTCGGGGACTTCGGGTGGACAGCAGAAGCGTCTCGCCGTCCTGAAACCAGCAGCACACTTTCTTATGCTGGAATGACAGTACCGAGTGGAACCAGTGATCCTCAAGGCAAAAAATGGGGTGGTGTAGTTCGAACAGGCGTTAAGCTCAATTCGAGCTGGGATATAGGTGGCCCTTACGGTTTTTGGAGCAGCCTGCAATACCATGCACTGACGGGTGAAAACGTTGAAGACAACACTCGCCTCGGTGTGCTTGGTGGGGCTTACTACAAACTGATCGCAACGGATGATCAGCGCCTGAGCATTGGCACTAACTTGATGTACCTCGACTATGACAAGAACTTGGGTGAATACACACTTGGTCATGGCGGCTACTACAGCCCACAAAGCTATTTCTCTGTGTCATTGCCAGTCAACTATTACGGTCGCTACGACAGCACATGGTCGTATCAATTGAGTGCCTCCATTTCTAACTCATGGACAGAAGAAGATGCGCCTTATCTATCTTCTAGTGATAGTTCTGAGCGCGGTGGCGGTTTTGGTGCTTCGCTGCAAGCCGCCGTTGAGAAACGAGTGAGTAAACGTTGGTATATCGGTGCGCTGGTGGATCTACAGCGTTCAGAGTTTTATACGCCAAACCACTTCATGCTGTACGGAAAATACACCTTCAATGACCGCTGGCAGCCGATTGAATACCCACCTGCGGTACCTACGCTGTACAGTGATTTTTAGTACCAGCCTCTCTCGTGACGAGTATTTTAGGAATGGTAGAAACAACAAAGGCCGGAGTTTTCCGGCCTTTTCTATTTGAGCTGTCCTGCTTTAAATCGATTCGCTTAGTACAAAATCGAGTAAAGTTGACGGCGGTACTTACTTGCCAGTGCGTTGCCTTGGCCAAGTGCGCTCAAGATATCCATAAAGACTTTCTTCACTTCACCATCTTGTGCGCCTAGGTTGGTCTTAAGAATGTTCCAAAGTAGCTCTAACGCTTCTTCATCGCGACCCACTTGGTTGTACTGAACTGCAAGTTCACACGCCAATTCAATGTTGTCAGGGTTTGCTGCTAGTTCTTGTTCAAGACGCTGAAGCTCTGGGCTTTCTGCTGCTTGAAGGTGCAGGTCTAACTTCGCGATCAAACCTTTGTAGTAGTTGTCTTGGTATTCCAGTGGAATCGCGCTTAACAGCGCTTGTGCCAATTCAAACTGTTTGGTTTCCAGCAAGCAATCTGCCATCGCTAGTTTCACGTCGCCACGGTTTTGAAGTTCTTCCGATAGCGTTTGAAGAATCGCTAATGCTTGAGCATGCTCACCTTGTTGGAGCAATTCACTTGCTTGCTTCAACTGCATCTCATCTTGGCTTGGTAGGTGCTTTTGCAGCATTGCTGTAATCACATCAATAGACTGAGGACCACCCATACCATCGACGGCTTGGCCGTTCATGAATAATGCGATGGTTGGTAGGACTTGCACGCCAAATTGAGAAGCAAGAGCAGGTTGCTGTTCACAGTTCAATAGAGCAAGGGTAAATGCGCCGTTGTATTGCTGAGTCAGCATTTGTAGATCAGGAATCACTTGTGCGCTTTCTGGTTGAGCGCCCGCCCAAAAGTGAATCAATACAGGCGTGTTCATTGATCCTTCAAGCGTTTCACGGAAATTTTGTTCTGTTAACTCAACGATAAATGGGGATTGCATCAGAGTATCCTTGCTTTTTGTTTCTTGTCGTTGATTGTAGATATGGAGTTGATATTTGGGAAATTCAAGCGATAGAAAGGAAAAACGCTGCCGAAGCAGCGTATTCCTGATAGCAAGCGAAAGTGCTATTAAATTTGGCTAGTCCAGCACGGTTTAGAGAGTCTTGTTAGACGTTATAGTAGTGTGCTGGGTGTGGTATCAAAATAGGATGAACATGGTCAACACTACACCCACACTAAGCCAGTTAAGCTGATTTAATGTCATTATTGTCTCGCGAAAATACAAAACAGAAAGGGTGGCGATACCAAATCTATAGTGAGTATCCACATCACGTTCAGGCTCGATGGATGAAGATACTGACTTAGAAATTGATTCGAACATTGAGGTTTTCTTAACCTACATGCTCATAATGACATCACATTGTTACGGTAAAATTACATCGTGATAAAAATTTTTTATGCTGCTTGTCGCAA
This sequence comes from Vibrio sp. K4, assembly GCF_051122595.1. Lineage (NCBI taxonomy): Bacteria > Pseudomonadati > Pseudomonadota > Gammaproteobacteria > Vibrionales > Vibrionaceae > Vibrio > Vibrio sp. K4. The sequence goes on along the minus strand of NZ_CP178577.1, from coordinate 2,465,146 downwards.
AATCTTATCAAGAATACGAGTTGGTAACAGGCGCTTTAATACCGCAAATACTTTGGTCGGTGTGGTGATTCGGTAGCGAATCTTTGGTTTATCACTGGTGAGTGCGTGAAGCACTGGCTCAATACAAGACTCAGCTGGAAGGACAAATTTGTTGTTCGACTTGTCGTTATCCAAACGCTGCTTTTGCCCTTCGTAAGCTGTTCTGTGGGCACTGTTTTCCACATCAATCCACTGCTCAAACGCTTTTAAGGCATTTTGTCTAAACTGGGTTTCTATCGGGCCGGGTTCGATCAGCGCAACTTTGATGTTGGTGTCCATCAATTCCAAACGTAGCGTGTCTGTCCAGCCCTCCAGTGCGAACTTAGAGGCGTTATAGGCACCACGATATTTCATCGCCGCAAACCCTAGCACAGAGCTGTTTTGGATGATTCTTCCTTCACCCTGTTTGCGCATGTGTGGCAACACTTCTCTTACGAGTTGGTGCCAGCCAAAAAAGTTGGTCTGAAATTGTGCTTGAAGTGCTTCTGTCGGCAGATCTTCTAATGCGCCAGGTTGTCCGTAAGCGCCATTGTTAAATACGGCGTAGAGCTTTCCCTCGGCCAGTTCCAGTGCTGTTGAAACTCCAGCAGAAATACTTTGAGGATCATTAAGATCTAACTGAATGCAGGTTAAGCCTTCACTGGTTAAGCGTTGAACGTCTTGCTCGTTGCGACAAGAGGCAATAACGTGAAAGCCCTCTTTTTGTAAAGCATGGGCACATACGTATCCGATGCCTGTGGAGCATCCGGTGATCAGAACTGACTTTTTCATATTAGGGCTCACAAAAGGAGGTAGTGAGCCTCATGATTCAACAACTTCTGTCTTGAAGCAAGTTCTTGAGTGCTGGCTCGACGCGAGAATAACTGAACTTGAAGCCAAGCTCGGTGAGCTTTTTAGGTTTGGCTCGAACGCTATCAAACAGCAAACAAGACGATTCGCCCATTGCCATGTTCATGACCCATTTAGGGGTAAACAGGATATGTGGTCGTTTGAGAGTTTTCGCCAATGTGCCGCTGAAGATTCGGTTGCTGACAGGGTGGGGGGCACACAAGTTGAACTCGCCATGAGCATGCGGTGTTTCGAGTAAGTACATAATGGCTCGAACCATATCCAAAATATGAATCCAAGGCATGTACTGTTTACCGCTTCCTAGTGGGCCGCCTAAACCGAGCTTATAGGGGAGAAGCATTTTGGCAAGTGCTCCACCATTTTGTCCAAGCACTAAGCCCGTTCGAAGTATGCAAACTCGAGTTTGCTCGGATTCTGCACGCTTGGCAATTTGCTCCCAACGAGCACAAACATAGTGCGCAAACGCCTCACTATTTACGTGTAAGCATTCGTCAAAAGGGTGGTCTTGTTGATCGCCGTAATAGCCAACCGCAGAGCCGCTAATAAATACCGCTGGTGGCTCAGTACTGGCGTGAATCAATTCAACGATTCGCTCGGTCACTTTCCAACGACTGTTACAAATGACCTCTTTCTGCTCCTTGCTCCAGCGTTTATCTGCAATCGGTTCGCCGGCAAGGTTAATCACCGCATCGACGTCATTGAGATCTTCAATCGAATCTAGGGAGTCTAGATATTGAATGTTACCGACATCGGCATGCTGTAATCGCTGTTTTGCCTGCGCAGGGTTACGCGTCAACAAAATAACTTGGTGCGTAGTCAGGAGCTTAAGGAGCTCTGAACCAATAAAGCCTGTACCGCCAGTCAGTAATATCTTCATGTCATCCCTTTGATTGTAAAACCATTCAAACATTATAGTCGTTAACCGCCTTGCATGATCATTTCAATGACTTGCGATGTCGATTTTATTATTAGTTCCTAATGGTTTAGTAGCGATTTCTTACCAAGCGATGCAAAGCTCACAGTTTGAGTAAATGTAACAGAATGTTATCAAGCATTGAGCGTTGCTCACACTTAGCTTCAGCAAACTGTGTCATGCTGAATTTAGAAAGGATGAAGCGTTGCTAGGAGGGGAATATGGAAGCATTTGTTGCTCTGTTTCGAGCCTTGCTAAGTAGCGCCCGTGATTTGCTGCCGATTGTCCTTGTTATTACCTTCTTCCAACTTGTGGTGCTGCAAGAGCCACTTCCTAATCTGGTCTCGATTTTATTTGGCCTCTTACTGGTTATTCTGGGTTTAACCTTTTTCATTTTTGGCTTAGAGCTGGGTTTATTCCCGATTGGCGAAAACATGGCGCAAGCTTTTGCCAACAAAGGTAGCGTGTTTTGGCTGCTGATTTTCGCATTCTGTTTAGGCTTCGGGACAACCATTGCTGAACCGGCCTTAACGGCTGTAGCGGAAGAAGCTTCGGAGGTGGCGGCCGAGGGAGGGATGATCGCCAATACTGAGCAATCAATGGAGGAATACGCAGATGGCTTGCGCTTAACGGTTGCTTTGTCGGTGGGCGTGGCGATTGTATTAGGCGTGCTTCGGATTCTTAAAGGTTGGCCGATTCAATATATGATCATCGGTGGCTACATCGGCGTTGTGATCCTGACCGGATTTGCGCCGGAATCCATCATCGGTGTGGCTTACGATTCTGGCGGTGTGACGACTTCTACCATCACGGTGCCATTGGTGACTGCGCTTGGGGTTGGACTGGCGTCGGCGATTAAAGGTCGAAACCCCATGATTGATGGGTTTGGGCTTATCGCGTTTGCCTCTTTGTTGCCAATGATGTTTGTGATGGTTTACGGGATGGTGGTGGCATGATTTCCTTTGCGCATTTCATCGATACTTTTATCTCAACCATCAGTGATGTGGTTCCTATCGCGACCATTATTTTCGGTTTTCAGTTGGCAGTGCTGCGTCGTCCCGTATCGAACTTACCCAAAGTAATACTTGGCTTTGGTTACGTTATTTTAGGGTTATCGTTGTTTTTGCTTGGTTTGGAGATGGCGCTGTTTCCACTTGGCGAAACCATGGCGACGCAACTGACCGCACCTGATTTCCTTCGGGAGTTTAAAGTTTCAATTGGCCAAGCTTTAAGTTGGGTTGATTACTACTGGGTGTACATTTTTGCTTTCTTTATCGGTTTTAGCACTACGATTGCGGAGCCTTCTCTCATCGCGGTCGCCATCAAAGCCAATCAAGTGTCTGGCGGCAGTATTAGTGTCAATGGATTACGTGTGGCCGTCGCATTAGGTGTTGCGGTGGGTATTGCACTTGGAAGCTACCGGATTGTGGTGGGCGACCCGATTCATTACTACATCATCGCGGGTTACATTGTGGTGGTGATTCAAACCTTTTATGCGCCAAAGCTAATTGTGCCTTTGGCCTACGATTCCGGTGGTGTGACGACGTCGACGGTGACTGTTCCCTTGGTGACTGCTCTTGGCTTGGGGTTAGCGTCAACGGTTCCGGGACGAAACCCAATGATTGATGGCTTTGGTTTGATCGCCTTTGCCAGTTTATTCCCAATGATTTCTGTTATGGGCTACGCCCAAATCACCCAGTGGTTGAACAAAGAGACCGCGGAGGAGAAAGAAAATGCGCTTTAAATTGATTCTGGCCTTTGTTGAAGACAGCAAAACCGACAAAGTGCTTGATGCCGCACGTGATGCCGGTGCGACAGGTGCAACCGTAATCAACAATGCTCGGGGGCAAGGTTTAAACCAAAAACGAACCTTCTTTGGTCTGACTCTAGAAGTACAAAAAGACGTGTTGTTGTTTGTGGTTGAAGAACATTTATCGAGGCACATTTTGGAGACCATCAGTGAGGTCGGGGAGTTTGATCAAGAGTCTGGTCAAGGCATCGCAGTACAGATTGATGTGGAAGACGCAGTGGGCGTCGCGCACCAAGTAGAGAAACTGACCAAAGTAGTAGAGGACGAGTTATGAGCCATCATGAGTTGATTCGAGTTAGAGACGTAATGGCAGCGACCTACATCATTGTTGATGGGTTAATTACGGTCCATGAAGGGATAACCTTAGCAAGAAAGAGTGAAGTGAAAGCACTTGTGGTGAAAAAACGCGATGAGGATGATGAATACGGAATTGTATTAATGAACGATATCGCGAAAAAAGTGTTAGCGAAAAACCGCTCGCCACAACGAACCAATCTTTATGAAATCATGACCAAGCCTGCGCTTTCTGTCGATCCTAATATGAACGTGAAATATTGTGCGCGTTTATTTGAGCGCTTCGGTATTAGTCGTGCACCAGTGATTGAAAACGGTGAGGTTATTGGCATGGTGAGTTACAACAACATCGTGATTAACGGCATGGCACGAGAAGAGTTATAGGCGTGTTTGTTGTGAGGCTCACTCATAATTAGGGCAAGAAGGTTTCTCAGGTGAGCGACATTTAGCAAACCCCATTCGAATTGCTTATCTATGCCATTGCATATCCGCAATCTGAGGCTTATTCTTTGAGAATTAAAGAAATAATTGAGGATGTCATGTCATGCCGCTAGTCGCTTGTCCTGTATGTGAGAAACAAATTTCAAAACGAGCTCATACCTGTCCAGGGTGCGGAGAACCCGACCCATTAAATCATTTAGCTAAGTCTAAGTTCCTATCGATGATCTTTTGGGCGGTGGTCTTGGTCGGTGCCGGTTACTTTGCGTGGTTCTACTTGGTGCCAATGTTGGTTGAAATGCTTCGTAACCACTAGTTTCTTACTTCGGTTGAGCTTCTATAAGAATGCCGTAGAATACCCTCATTACTTTTGAGGAGACGATGTCGTGAAATTATTTTTTGCCTCAGACTTGCACGGCTCTTTGCCTGCAACCGAAGAAACCATTCAGCTTTACTTAGCCTCTGGTGCCGATCATCTTATCTTGTTGGGTGATACGCTTAACCATGGGCCAAGAAACCCGGTTCCAGAAGGTTACAACCCTCCACAAGTAGCGGAGTTGCTTAACCAGTACAGTGAGCAGATCATTTCTGTGCGCGGTAACTGTGACAGCGAAGTAGACCAAATGCTGCTGAACTTCCCAATGATGACAGACTACGCTTGGCTGCTATTAGAATCAGGCAAGCGTGTGTTTCTCACTCATGGTCACTTGTACAACAGCGCGAAACGTCCACCACTGCGTGAAGGCGATATCATTGCTCATGGCCATACTCATGTCCCAGTGGCAGAGATGCAAGAAGGGGCGGTGATTTTCAATCCTGGTTCTATGACCTTCCCAAGAAACGGATTACCACGCAGTTATGGTTTGATGGAAGGCAATACGCTGACAGTGCAAACACCTGAAGGTGAAGTGCTGGCTCAGACTACGATTTAATGATCGAGTTATCGAATAAATCGTGAATTGGATAAAGAAGCAAGGGAGCCAATTGGCTCCCTATTTTGTATCTGAATGCCCCAAATCGCGCTCTGGATCGATGATGTCTCTTACGCGTTGTTTTAGGATTTTGGCTTCAGGGAAGCCTCCGTCTTTTTTACGTTCCCAAATCTGGACGCCATTGCAAAAAATCTCAAAACGGCCACCCGTATCAGGATGCAAGCTAACGGTTTCAATCTCTTCACTAAACGTGTGGAGCAATTCTTGTGATAGCCAAGATGAACGCAACATCCAATTGCACTGACGACAGTAGTGAATGTCTATGATGGCTTTATCCATTTCTTATTTCCTTTTTTTAAACACTAGAGCAGTAGCTTTATTCCCACCGCAAAGGTGAGGAGCTCAAACGCGATTTTGATAACTCGATTGCTGTACTTTGTCGCCGCCCATGCACCTAAGCTACCGCCTAAAAATGAACTCACTAATAAAACCGGTAACCAGGCCCAATGAATTGGCGCTCCGGCTTGCACCACTGCCACGCCACCAATACCGTTCCAAAACAAACCAACACAAATCATTGTGTAGGCCACCGCTTGCTTGTAGTCGTAGCCAAACCAACGAACAAGGAAGAGGGTAACAAGTAAGCCAGAACCTGCAGTCAACGAGCCATTCACTATACCAATGAACATCAAACCTAACCCGCCGACTATCCAGCCAAAGGTATTACGATGAGCTGGTATCTCTGTCTGACCTAGTTGTTTCTTAAAGCGAGAGTAAATTCCAAGAGCAAGGATCATCGCCCCGAGCATTTTCTCAGCGATGTTATCGGGAATTTGGACAATCAGGTTTGCGCCAACTACGACTCCAATGCTGCCCACCAGAATCAGATAAAGCGCGACTTTAGGTTTTATTGTGCCTGCTTTTAGGTGTGTACTCGCAGCACCAAGTCCAAGGGCAACGGAAGCGACTTTATGTGTTCCTAGTGCGACGGAGAAAGGCAAACCAAGAAAGATCAATAACGGAAATTGCAGCAACCCCGCGCCACCACCAGAGAGGGAAGCGAGCGTATTTGCGATAAGAGAACCAAAGAAGAGAGTGAGGGTATCTAGCCAGTCCATGTGCAAAATAAAAGGGGGCATCTTGCCCCCTTATCATCGAATCAAAATCAGTTTCTAAACAGTACCGTAGAACCGTGGTTCAGGCTAGTCAGTAGTAACGTTTTTTCGTTCACTACGTCAATGCGACGGCTTTGCTCTGCATCCAACTTAAAGATCTGTGTGATGAGACGAAGTTGTGACTCAGAGAAATCTTTAGATTGAGAAGCTGAAATATCTTTGAATTCAGCTGGTGAGACAAGCAAGTAGTTGTCACTCACTTCCCAACGGCCTTTTTCAGAAATATTGATCGTGGATTCTGTATTAGAACCTTGAGCAAACAGGCGAATGTTTGCCACGCGAATGTAATCGCCATTAGGCAAGTACTTCACATTCGATTCCACATTGACTTTACGTAGAGGACCAACTGTATCGTCTGGCAAGTTATCAGTGATCAGTGTCACCATGGTCGATTGCCATTCGTTTGATGTGAGAACCTGTTCTATTTTCAGGTCACTTCCCCAGTATAACCAACCACTAAAAAGGATTGATACGGCCAAAACCGCAGATGCTATTTTAATCTTCATTTCAGCCTCCTTTAATTGCAGATGTCTGTTGGGTCATTACGACCAGCGAAAATACGCAGCGTCACGTTCTCATACGAATGCTCGCTGTCGTGAATGTAGTTCAGTATCAGTTGGTTGTTTTGACCACCAGTTGCGATCACTTCTACCGGAGAGGACTCTTCTGCGTGGTGCTCCACGTAGCGTTTGATGCATTGCTCAATCGAAGGCATCCAATCGTTTAACTGAGGGTGGTTAACTGGTGTCATTACCGGAACGTTGTGGTATTCACCAATTTGACGGAATTGAGATTCCGCAGGGTTAGTCAGCATCAGTACACAAACAGGCAGCAAGACTGCAACTACAACTAAAATACGAAACAGCCAGTTTGCGTTCTTTTGTGATGGGGTCGTTTTAGGTTTTTCAACCGTCACTTCAGCTTCTGTTGTCTTGTCTACCGGAGTCTCAACCGCAGATTCTGCAAATTGCTCTAGGTCGACAACGGGTGCTTCGTTCTCTTCTTCTTGTTCATCAAGTTCAGAGATTGAATCAGAAGAAAGCGGGCTTAAGCGCTCAACCGTACTGATAAGTTGGTAGCCGCGTTTTGGCACGGTTTTTACGAATTCTGGTGATTTTGTTGAGTCCTTCAACATTTTACGCAGCGTCGAGATAGCCTGAGTTAGGCTTGAATCATCCACCTCAAAGCCTTGCTCACGCCAAACGAACTCGTGCAGCTCGTTACGCGTTATCACTTCGTTAGGTCTCTCTGCCAACATGAGGAGAATACGGCTTTCGTTGCTTCCTAATCGTACAACTTCGTTGCCATTTTGTTGGTCAGCGAGCGAATTACTATTTGGGTCAAAGACAAATCTTTGAGCAAGCAGAAATTTGGTGCCTATGTTAGTCATTTAGTTCTTCTTAGATGGATGATTCTGTAATTATAGTGATTTGCGTCACATAACAAGGCGTGCGCAAAAAGACATGTGCTACGTTTTAGATGCTTTTAGGGACGTAGGATAATTAAAATTTTCTAAAAAAACACCGTTTTTAGCAATATTGACCTTGAATTTACATTTGTCAGCCACATGTTAAATGACATCTTAGTAATGTCGCTTTTATGAGGCGGCGGTTAGGGCTTTGTCATTAAAAGTCTATTTAGTTTAGATGTTATGGAGCAAACATGAGCGAAACCGTATCTCAAAACAAAGAAACTCGTGGCTTTCAATCAGAAGTAAAACAACTACTTCACCTGATGATTCACTCTCTTTATTCCAACAAAGAGATTTTCCTACGTGAGTTGATCTCAAACGCGTCTGACGCATCAGATAAGCTTCGTTTCAAAGCGCTATCTACTCCAGATTTATACGAGGGTAATGCTGACCTTGGCGTTAAGCTAGCGTTTGATGAAAATGCTAACACATTAACCATCTCTGATAATGGCATCGGTATGAGCCGTGATGATGTGATTGAACATTTAGGTACGATCGCAAAATCAGGGACAGCAGAATTTTTCTCAAAGCTGTCGGATGAGCAGAGCAAAGACTCTCAACTTATCGGTCAGTTCGGTGTGGGTTTCTACTCTGCATTCATCGTTGCAGATGCCGTAACGGTTCGCACTCGTGCGGCTGGTCTTCCTGCTGAAGAAGCCGTTCAATGGCACTCAGCTGGCGAAGGTGATTACACCATCGAGACTATCACCAAAGACTCTCGTGGTACTGACATCGTGCTTCACATGCGTGAAGAGGGCAAAGAGTTCCTAAACGAATGGCGTCTACGTGATGTGATCAGCAAATACTCTGACCATATTGGGATCCCTGTTTCTATCCAAACTGCGGTTCGCGATGACGAAGGCAAAGAAACGGGTGAGAAGAAGTGGGAGCAAATCAACAAAGCTCAAGCACTTTGGACACGCAATAAATCCGATATCTCGGATGAAGAGTACCAAGAGTTCTACAAACACGTTTCTCATGATTTCGCTGATCCTCTTACTTGGAGTCACAACCGTGTAGAAGGTAAGAACGATTACACGAGCTTGCTTTACATCCCTGCGAAAGCACCATGGGACATGATGAACCGCGATCATAAATCAGGCCTAAAACTGTATGTACAACGCGTATTCATCATGGATGACGCTGAGCAGTTTATGCCTTCTTACTTGCGCTTTATTCGTGGTTTGATTGATTCAAACGATCTGCCTTTGAACGTATCACGCGAAATTCTGCAAGATAACAAGGTCACTCAGTCACTTCGCAACGCATGTACCAAGCGTGTACTTACTATGCTTGAGCGTATGGCGAAGAATGATGAAGAGAAATACCAATCATTCTGGAAAGAGTTCGGCCTTGTCATGAAGGAAGGCGTTGCAGAAGACATGGCAAACAAAGAGAAAGTTGCTGGTCTATTGCGCTTTGCGTCTACTGAAGTGGACTCTGCTGAACAAACCGTTGGTTTAGCTTCTTACATTGAACGCATGAAAGAAGGCCAAGATAAGATTTACTACCTAACGGCAGACAGCTACGCAGCTGCGAAGAACAGCCCGCACTTAGAGCAGTTCAAAGCGAAAGGCATCGAAGTTATCTTGATGTTTGATCGCATTGATGAGTGGTTGATGAACTACCTGACTGAGTTTGATGGTAAGCAGTTCCAATCGATCACTAAAGCAGGCTTAGACCTAAGTAAGTTTGAAGACGAAGCGGAAAAAGAAAAGCAGAAAGAAACAGAAGAAGAGTTCAAATCTGTTGTTGAGCGCACCCAGTCTTACCTAGGTGACCGAGTAAAAGAGGTTCGTACGACGTTCAAACTTGCGACTACGCCAGCCGTTGTCGTGACGGATGATTTCGAAATGGGCACGCAGATGGCGAAGCTTCTTGAAGCTGCTGGTCAAGCGGTGCCAGAAGTGAAGTACATCTTTGAAATCAACCCAGAGCATGAGCTAGTGAAGCGCATGGCGGACGAAGCGGATGAAGAAGCATTCGGACGTTGGGTAGAGGTGCTACTAGGCCAAGCGATGTTAGCAGAGCGCGGTTCGATGGAAGATCCAACGCAATTTGTCGGTGCTATTAACAAGCTTTTGACTAAGGTTTAATAACCAAACATCAACAAAAAGCTCGCGAAATGCGAGCTTTTTGTTTGTAAACGCATAGATTCACACTTTGAGTGTTGAGTTAGTAATCAATAAAGCTCGAAAGCAGGCATCGCTAACATTCTTTAGTCTTAATCTGCTCATTGCGCAGTGAACCTGTGTTAGAATCGCAACACTTGAATGTGAGTAATAAGGCGTGTATTTTGGCTCGCCTAAACGTTATACCGAAACTTATCGTTGTGAGCACTTCGTAGGGTTAATGACCTAGAAGTCCAGTTATTGTGAGCTTCGGTATAAATCTTAAATATTAAAGAGGATAAATCATGCGCATCATTCTTCTAGGTGCTCCAGGTGCAGGTAAAGGCACACAAGCAAACTTCATCATGGATAAATACGGTATTCCACAAATCTCTACTGGTGATATGCTTCGTGCTGCTATCAAAGCAGGTACAGAACTTGGCAAACAAGCTAAAGCTGTTATCGACGCTGGTCAGCTAGTTTCTGATGAAATCATCCTTGGCCTAATCAAAGAGCGTATCGCTCAAGACGATTGCGAAAAAGGTTTCCTACTAGATGGTTTCCCACGCACTATCCCTCAGGCTGATGGCCTAAAAGAAATGGGCGTTGACGTAGATTACGTTATCGAATTCGACGTAGCTGACGACGTGATCGTTGAGCGTATGGCGGGTCGTCGTGCTCACCTTCCTTCAGGTCGTACTTACCACGTTGTTTACAACCCACCTAAAGTGGAAGGTAAAGATGACGTTACTGGTGAAGACCTTGTTGTTCGTGATGACGACAAAGAAGAAACTGTACGTGCACGTCTAGGTGTTTACCACGAGCAAACTGCTCCGCTTATCAACTACTACGGTAAAGAAGCTGAAGCAGGCAACACTAAGTACCTTAAATTCGACGGTACTAAGCAAGTTGCAGAAGTAAGCGCAGATATTGAGAAAGCGCTAGCATAATTTGCTAACGGCAAAATTTAATATTTTGATATATTTAAAAGCGACCCTCGGGTCGCTTTTTTATTTAGCCTGAAAGTACGCTGAACCATTTGGTTCGATGCGCCGTACAAACCAAGCCGTTTACCATGAATAGGATGTTATGAAAAACAACAATAATAAACAGGGCGTGTTACTGGTTAACTTAGGTACGCCTGATGAGCCAACCGCACCGGCCGTTAAACGCTTTCTAAGTCAGTTTCTTCATGATCACCGTGTCGTTGATATGACGCGTTGGCTTTGGTGTCCAATTCTTCACGGTGTCATTCTACCAATCCGCTCTCCAAAAGTAGCCAAGCTTTATCAATCGGTATGGATGGAAGAGGGCTCACCTTTGATGGTGTATTCAAAACGACAAGCTCAGAAGCTTGCTGTAGCTCTCGATATGCCTGTTGAGTTGGGCATGACTTATGGCAACCCAAGTCTGCAATCAGGCTTTGAAGCGTTGCAAGCTCAAGGCGTAGAAGAAGTGATTGTATTGCCGCTTTACCCGCAATACTCAGGCACTACGACTGCGGCTGTTTCTGATGGCATGACGAAAGCATTCAAAAACATACCAGTAATGCCAGAGTTTAGCTTTATCCGCGACTACCACAATCATCCAAAGTACATCGCTGCACTTGCTCAATCAGTTCGTGAACATTGGGCTGAACATGGTCAAGGCGATTACCTACTTTGCTCGTACCATGGTATCCCTAAGCGCTACGCAGACAACGGAGATATCTATCCTAAGCATTGTGCAGAGACAACACGCTTGCTTGGAGAAGCGCTAGGTTTGAGTGACGACCAGATCGGCATGACTTACCAGTCTCGCTTTGGTCGAGAAGAGTGGCTACAACCATACACGGACAAGACGTTAGAAGTGCTACCAAGTAAGGGCAAGAAGAAGCTCAACGTGCTGACTCCTGCGTTCTCTGCAGACTGTTTAGAAACGCTAGAAGAGATCTCAGAAGAGTGCCGAGAGATTTACCTAGAAGCAGGGGGCGAGAGCTTCAGCTACATTCCATGTCTGAATGATAACGATGACCACATCGAGATGATGGTAGAGTTAGTTCGCTCTAAGCTGTAACCGTTGATTCGAACGCGTCTTAAAGTGGCGCGGATAAAAGACAACAAAAAGGGTCGCGATTGCGACCCTTTGTTTTTATTTGCACTTTATATTAAGCGATTTGAGTTTGTTGCTCTTCAATCTGTTCCGCTGTGCTGTGCGTGTTTTCAGCGCCATGCATCCAACGAACGAGTGTGTTAGAGAACAACAGTAGAATCACACCAGAGACAGTCGCTGTTACTGCAATACCGCTGAAGATTGCTAGTGCGCCTAGTTCACCTACGTGAGAGCCAACATAACCAGCAACGTAGTTTGCGATTGCGTTACAACCGAACCATGCACCCATCATTAGTGATGCAAGACGTAGCGGAGCTAGCTTAGTTACTAGAGATAGACCAATAGGAGATAGACACAGTTCACCCAACGTATGGAAGAAGAACGCGCCGACTAGCCATAGCATTGATGTTTTAACCGCAGTATCACCACCTTGCTCCATAACAGCACCAACCATACATAGGAAGCCTAGTGCTAGGAAGAACATCGCAAAAGCGAACTTCATTGGTGAGTTGGGTTCACGCTTACCCAGTTTCACCCATAGAACGGCTAATACAGGTGCAAGAGTAATAATGAAGAATGGGTTTAGTGATTGGAACCACGCAGCAGGAACTTCAAAGCCACCGATCATACGATCTGTGTATTGTTGCGTGTAGATGTTCATTAGACCGCCAGCCTGCTCGAAGCCTGCCCAGAAAACGATAGTAAACAGACTCATTACAAGGATAACCTTGATACGGTCGACTTCTTCTTTCGTTAGAGGCTCTTTTTTCGCAGATTTCTTAATTGCTAAGTCACGTTTAGCTGCTGGTACACGGCCAATGTCACCTAACCAAGATTGCGCCATAGTCATTTGCATCACAAGGCTGATGATCATACCAACACCAGCGGCAATGAAACCTGCTTTCCAACCAAATTCATTGGTTACTGAACCTGAAACGACACCAGCAAGTAGCGCACCTAGGTTGATACCCATATAGAAGATAGTGAATGCGCCATCACGACGGTTATCACCTTCGTTGTAAAGGTCACCAACCATGGTTGAAATGTTTGGCTTAAATAGACCATTACCACAGATAAGCAGAGCAAGACCTAGGTAGAAAGTGTGTAGAGAGCCAAGACCTAGTGCATCTGCTGGCATTGCTAGTGTGAACTGGCCAATAGCCATTAACGCACCACCAATCAGGATTGAACGGCGTTGACCCAAGTAGTTATCCGCAAGGTAACCACCGATAAGAGGCGTGATGTAGACAAGTCCAGTATAGATGCCGTAAAGGTCTAGGGCATCTTTAGTCGACCAGCCAAGACCACCATTCATTGTTGTGTCAGTTAAATACAGTACTAGAATGGCGCGCATTGCGTAGTAAGAAAAGCGTTCCCATAGTTCTGTACCGAACAGAAGGAACAAGCCACGTGGGTGACCAAAGTATTGATGTTGGTTTGACATAAGCTCTTCTAATAGTAGTTATTACATTTTTTAACGAAATCTACGTATACATGTCATTTTGATGACTTACAAACAATAAAATTTTATGTGACGATTCGTTTGCCTTATTAAATGATGGTTCTACGTTGATTTGGTGGGCTTTTCGTCGGTGAATTGGCCGTGTTACAAACTTACTTTTCATTTTTGTCTATAGACTTATTTTCTTAACCTTATGAAAAGGTGTAAGTTGTATGTGCAATATAAAGTGGCTTATTGATAGGTTGCTTGAATATCCATGACTCATCTTGGCCTTAATGCTAGGATGAAACAAAAACATAATTGGCTAGTAATAAAATGAAACGTTGGTATTTATTGTATTGTAAACGAGGAGAGCAAGTTAGGGCTAAGCAACACCTTGAAAACCAAGGCGTAGAGTGCTTTTACCCAACTTTCGAGGTCGAAAAGATCTTGCGAGGTAAGCGACAGAAAGTCGAAGAACCTTTGTTCCCTTGTTATGTTTTTGCCCGATTTGACTACGAACAGGGCCCTAATTTTACTTCAGTTCGCTCTACGCGAGGTGTAGTAGACTTTGTTCGTTTTGGCGCTCAGCCTAAAGAGATACAGGGCGATTTGGTGTATGAGCTCAAACAGCTTGATAAATGCGTAGACGAGCAGGCAAGTGATGAATGCATGCCTCAACCTGGCGATCAGGTTCGTGTGAAGAGCGGTCAGTTTGCGGGCATTGATGCCATCTTCCAAGAACAAGATGGTGAGAAACGTTCAATTATGCTGGTTCAGATGATCACCAAGCGTGTACCTGTCAGCATAGACAACAGCGATTTAGATTTAAAATAGTCTAATTTCATCAAACATAAAAAAGAGGTGCGAAAGCACCTCTATTTGATCGTATCTATTATGTCTTTCATAAAGGGCTGGTGGAGCCAACCCTTATTGATGTCGCTTAAAACTAGTATGAATCGTTGTGAACGGTCTGTACAGCACGGCCTGATGGGTCAACACAGTTTTGGAACGACTCATCCCATTCAATCGCTTTCGCTGAAGAACACGCTACTGAAGGGCCGCCAGGAACACACTCTGCCGCAGATGGCAGTGGGAACAACTCTTCAAAGATTTCGCGGTATACATAACCTTCTTTTGTTGTTGGTGTGTTGTAAGGGAAACGGTATTGCGCTGTTTCCATTTGCTGGTCCGTCACTTTCTGTTCTGCTACTTCTTTCAACGTATCGATCCAGCTGTAGCCTACGCCATCAGAGAACTGCTCTTTTTGACGCCATGCGATCGATTCTGGCAGGTAGTGCTCGAAACACTCACGAAGAATGTGTTTCTCCATCTTGCCGTTGCCACACATCTTGTCAGCTGGGTTCAAGCGCATTGCTACATCAATGAACTCTTTATCTAGGAAAGGTACACGGCCTTCTACCCCCCACGCTGCTAGTGATTTGTTAGCACGTGCGCAGTCAAACATGTTTAGAGCTAGAAGCTTACGTACAGTCTCTTCGTGGAACTCTTGAGCGTTTGGTGCTTTGTGGAAGTACAAGTAACCACCGAAGATCTCATCCGCACCTTCGCCAGACAGTACCATCTTGATGCCCATCGCTTTGATCTTACGACCCATTAGGAACATTGGTGTTGAAGCTCGAATCGTCGTTACATCATAAGTTTCAATGTGGTAAATCACGTCACGAATCGCGTCCAAACCTTCTTGGATGGTGTACGTCATTTCGTGGTGAACCGTACCAATTTGGTCGGCAACTTCACGAGCAGCTTTCAGATCAGGAGCGCCTTCTAGACCGACAGCAAAAGAGTGCAGTTGTGGCCACCAAGCTTCAGACTTCTCATCATCTTCAATACGCATCGCTGCAAAGCGTTTTGCTACCGCAGATGTAATAGAAGAATCTAGACCGCCTGAAAGAAGTACACCGTAAGGCACGTCAGTCATCAGTTGGCGCTTGACCGCTGCTTCTAGCGCTTCAGTCAATTCTTCTTTGCTAGTGCTGTTGCCTTGTACTGCTGCATACTCGTTCCAGTCACGGATGTAGTAGCGTTGAGGCTCTGCATCTGCACTGCCGTAGTGACAACCTGGAGGGAACTCGCTCACGGTCTTACATACTGGTACTAGTGCTTTCATTTCTGAAGCAACGTAGTAGTTGCCGTGCTCATCGTAACCTTGGTAAAGCGGAATGATACCAATGTGGTCACGGCCTACTAGGTATTCATCTTTTTCTTCATCGTAAAGTACGAATGCGAAAATACCGTTTAGTTCTTCAAGAAGGTCTGCGCCCATGTCTTGGTATAGCGCTAGGATAACTTCACAATCTGAATCGGTTTGGAATTCGTATTTGCCTTCGTAGCGAGCACGAATCTCTTTGTGGTTGTAGATTTCACCGTTTACAGCAAGGATGAGTTTTTTATCAGGGCTGTATAGTGGTTGCGCACCACTATTTAGGCCAACGATCGCTAGACGTTCATGCGCAAGAATTGCGCGCTCTGATGAGTAAATACCAGACCAGTCTGGACCGCGGTGACGAAGCTTTTTCGACATCTCAAGGGCGATAGGGCGCAATGCTGCTGCATCGCTCTTAATGTCTAAAATGCCAAATACTGAACACATACAACATCCTTTTTAAACTAAACAATTTTTAATCGGTATGGGTTCAATTTGCCATTCTGAGTAAAAAAAGCAACGTTTGATGATTAAAAAAATGATAAAAAGGCTTGATGATTAGATAGTGTTTAAAAATAACTTTAATTTGGTGAATGAGATCAAGGTTTGGTTTAAAAAATGCACAAAAAAGCCCTCTTATTAGAAGAGGGCTCAATAAAGCTGGTTGCGTTTTATGCTTATTTCATCGGTGTAAATTGAGGTTGAAGTTGCTCGCAAACATGACGTGCGAAACCACTACCAGCTTCGCTATAGATATTGAATGCGGCATCGACTCCCGTCTCTAGTAATCCTTCAAGTTGATCTGGATACTCGGCAATCGCTGCAATCTGCCCTTTGTAGTTTCGGCTTTGAAGCTGCTCAAGTGCCGTTTGGTTACCTTGGTGATGTGGCATTGCCAGAAGCACCATTTTCACGTTAGCCGTATCCAAAATACGCTCCCAGAAATCCGGGTCAGTTGCATCTCCCGAGATCACGTTACGACCTTCCGAGCGATGTTTATGCGCAGCTTCTTCACGAACCTCCACGCCAAGTGAAATCTTACCGTAGCGAGATCGCAGTTCATCGTATGCACCGGTTCCAATTCGACCCATACCGAGGATCAGTACTTGAGCATGACCTGGGTTAATGAGTTGGTCGCGTTGGTTCAGTTTCTCTGCAGCGGTTTCTTGCAGCCATTTACCTGAATGTTGGTAAATCTGATGGCCCAAACGGTTAAGTGGCGCTGAGATGATAAACGAGATAGAAACGGCAACGGCAATCGCTGCCAGCATGTCACTTGGCATCCATCCCATTTTGTATGCGAGACCACCAACAATCAGGCCGAACTCACTGTAGTTGAAAAGTGATAGCGACGTCAGCAATGAAGTACGCACACGGAACTTAAAGTGGTTGATGGTTAAGAAGTACAGCAACCCCTTGATTGGCAGTAACAAGATAAATAACAGAGCTAGGCCAACCCCCGTAAAGCTCAAGGATGCTGATAAACCGATATTGAGGAAGAAACAAACTAAGAACAGCTCTTTCATATTAAAGAGCGATTTTGATAGCTCGGACGCTTTGCGATGCCCAGCCAAGAGCATGCCTAAAATCAACGCGCCTAAATCAGGTTTCATTCCCACCAGTTCAAACAAGCCTGCGCCAACTACTAATGCGAAGAAAATGCCGAACAACACCAGCATTTCTCCGTGGCCTACTTTATCCAACAACTTGTAGAACAGAGGTCGAGCGAGTGGTAGGGCAAACAATCCAATGGCGTACCACTCTGGAATTTTACCAGTGGAAGCAGTAAGGAATACTACGGCAAAGATATCCTGCATAACCAGAATACCGATTGCTAGTGTGCCGTAAGTCGCGTTCATCTCACCTTTTTCTTGCAGTGTCTTAACCGCAAATACCGTACTGGAGAAGGAGAGGGCGAAGGCGAGAAGCAGAATCTGGCTGTGATCCATCGTGGAGAGTGATGACAACCCTAGCAGTTTTAGACCAACGAGAACCAGCGCAAAGAAAAGGGTAGAAAGAATATTGTGCGCAGTAGCGCCGCCCCAAATTTCTTTAGAAAGCAGCGTTTTTACATCCAGCTTTAAACCAATGGTGAAAAGCAACAAAGTCACACCAAGGTCAGCAAGCGTGACAATGACGTCATTACTTTGGTAGCCAAACGCGTGAAGGCCGAAACCAGCGAGTAGGAAACCGACCAAAGGGGGGAGGTTACATTTTAGAGCGATGAAGCCGGCGAGGAACGCCGTTGTAATTAGAATAATTTCCATACTGTTGAGCTATATTCCTGATATACAAAAACGGGCTGTGAAACCACAGCCCGAGATTGTAACTCAATTGGTTGTATAAACTTAGTCTTCTAGTAACTTTTGTAACAAAACTCCGTTTAACATAGCGCGTTTAATCATCGCAAATGCGCCCATCGTTGGTTGCTTATCAATGTGAGAGGCAACAATTGGAAGCTCGTTATGGAAAGTTTTCAGAGATTGGTTTTCCACATTGCGTTGAATTGCAGGAAACACAATTTCTTCAGCGGCAGTAATGTCACCAGCAATGACGATCTTTTGAGGGTTGAACAAGTTGATTGTAATCGCGATAGCTTTACCAAGTTGGTTACCTACGCGTACAAGGCTTTGCTTCGCCAGCTCGTCACCGTTCATCGCGTGCGTACAAACGTCATCAATGGTGATGTGCTCAAGTTGAGTCAGGCTTGATTCGTAGCCTTGAGCAATCAGTTTTTTAACGCGTTGTACGATGGCAGGGTTTGCTGCAACCGTTTCTAGACAGCCGAAGTTACCACACTGACATTGCTCGCCAAGTGGGTCAATTTGGATATGACCGATTTCACCGACGTTGCGGTTGAAACCAAGGAATACCTGACCATTCACGATGATGCCCGCACCAGTACCACGGTGAACACTAACCAGAATCGAATCTTGGCAGTCTTGGCTCGCGCCAAAGTAGTGCTCAGCCAGTGCCATACCACGAACGTCGTTACCAACAAAACACGCGGTGTTGAACTTCTCGCGAATGATTTCGCCCAGCGCTAAGTTATCAATGTCGGTATTCGGCATGTATTCAACGACACCAGTGGTTGGGTTTACCAAACCAGGCAACGTGATACCGATAGCGATAAGTTGGTCGATTTTGTCTTGGCAGCGATTCACAAAGTCTTTCAGTAAATCAATCAAACCGGCGATTAAGTCAGCTTGGTTGGTGTAGTGAAGTTCGTGTTGGTCTTCTGCTAGTGCTGTGCCGCCTAGGTCATACAAGCAGAATTGCACGTAGTCACGACCTAATCGAACAGCGATAGAGTGGAAGGGTTTTACTTCAGTGGTCAGCGAGATAGCTCGGCGACCACCGGTAGAAGCTTGTTGCGCGACTTCTTTGATTAAGCCGCGCTCTAAAAGTTGGCGGGTTATTTTGGTAACACTCGCTGGGGCGAGCTGACTAACATCCGCTACCTGAATACGGGAGATTGGACCTTGTTGGTCAATCAGCCTGTATACCGCAGCACTGTTAAGCTGTTTTACTAAATCTACATTACCAATCTGTCCGCCATTCATGCTTAATTTTGCTCGTATTGTCCGTTAACAACCGTCGCTTTTACATTGAAGTCACGATCGAAAATAGTCAGGTTCGCTACCATTCCTTTTCGAACTCGGCCTAGTTGTTCCTCAACACCGATTGCGGTTGCTGGGTACAGTGTCGCCATTCGTAGAGCTTCGTCTAAAGCGATGCCTGCGTGCTCAACCGTGTTCTGAACTGCTTCGATCATAGTCAGAGCTGAGCCGCCTAGTGTGCCGTTTTCATCAACACACTTACCATCTCGGTAATATACTTTCTTACCGACAAAAATAAAGTGATCAATGTTAGCACCTGCTGGAGCTGTGGCATCCGTCACCAAAACAAGCTTTTCACCTTTGATTTTATGAGCAATTCGGATGTTTGCGTAGTCTACGTGGAAACCATCAGCAATGATGCCTGCATAAACTTCTGGTGTATCGTAAATCGCACCCACCACACCTGGTTCACGACCAACCATTGGTGTCATCGCGTTGAATAGGTGAGTCGCAAATGAGATACCAGCTTCAAAGCCTTGGCGTGCTTCTGCGTATGTTGCGTTGGTGTGACCGATAGAAACCACAATGCCAGCTGCTTTCAAACGAGAGATGTGCTCAGGGTCATTTTGTTCTGGTGCAAGTGTAACTTTTGCGATGATGTCAGCGTTCGCGCAGATCAAGTCAATCATGCCGTCGTCAGAAGGGCGGATGAAGTCAACGCTGTGAATACCTTTTTTCGCTACGTTAAGGTACGGACCTTCAAGATGCAGACCTAGCGATTGGTTTTGGTATTTGTTGTGGTACTCGCGAGCCGCTGAGATTGCAGCGCGCATGTCTTCGTCTGAAGATGTGATTAAAGTAGGTAGGAAGCTTGTACAACCAGATTTTAGGTTAGCTTCGTGCATGATCTGCATTGTTTCTGGTGTGATTTCGTCGTTAAGCATCACACCGCCACAGCCGTTTAGCTGTAGGTCGATAAAACCAGGGCTTAGGTTAGCACCGTCCAGATCTTTAACTTCAATACCTTCTGGTAGTTGAGTTACTGGCACAACTGATTGAATCTGGTCATTGTCGATGATGACAGCATGATCGGTAAGAACATCACTACCGGTATAGATTTTACAGTTACTTAGCGCGTACATAGTCAGCTAGTCCTTATAGATGAGAATTCATTTTCTGTTCCGTTATCTAACTGGTGACTCTGTGAGTCGGGCTGGTACTTAGTTTGTATCACTGAATTAGATAACGAGTCACATACAGCAAGTCGCGTTTTATCGATGTCATTATCAGAGTAACTAACTGAAAAATAATAAATGAATTAGTTTTTATGATTGTTTTCCAGAGCAAAGTTACTGCGAATCATCTGTAGAGATACCAAAATAACACTGATTCTGTCTTGCATAAAGTACGAGAATCTTATCTCTAAAACGCCATTTTTTCGTATAATAAAATAAGTTTTATGATCTCGCTAGCAAAAACCTTCTGAATGACCAATTTCTGGTGATTATGATCACAAACAATGAGGTTTTAATTTGCGGAGCAAAATTAATATCATAAACTGGTAGCGACTAAATTGAACGACTGAAATAAGTTATTCAACAAAACATAAAATCCTATAGGGGGAACTTAAGGTGAATATTCTTGGATACGCGCAGAAGTTAGGTAAAGCTCTTATGCTTCCTATCGCAACGCTTCCAGTTGCAGCGCTTTTACTACGTTTGGGTCAGCCTGACCTTTTAGATATCGCGTTTATGGCATCTGCTGGTAACGCAATCTTTAGTCAACTACCACTACTATTCGGTCTAGGTATCGCGATCGGTCTTTCTAAAGATGGTCAAGGTGCTGCTGGTCTAGCTGGTGCAGTTGCTTACTTCGTTCTTACTGCAACAGCAGCAACAATCGATGCAAGCGTTAACATGTCATTCTTCGGCGGTATCATTGCTGGTATCATCGCTGGTCACTCTTACAACGCTTTCCACGCTACTCGTCTTCCTGAGTGGTTGGCATTCTTCTCGGGCAAACGTCTAGTACCAATCATGGCGGGTCTATTCTCGCTAGTTGCTGGTGCAATTGCTGGTGTTGTATGGCCAACAATCCAAGGCGGTCTTGACGCTCTAGCGCACGCAGTTTCTACTTCTGGTGCTATCGGTCAGTTCGTATACGGTACTCTTAACCGTGCACTTATCCCTGTAGGTCTACACCACGTACTAAACTCATACTTCTGGTTCGGTATGGGCACGTGTCAAGAAGTTCTAGTGTCTGGCGCAACTGCTGCTGGTCAAGCGCTTCCTGCTCTACAACAGCTTTGTGTTGACCCAGCTCTAGCTAAGACTCTTGTTGCTGGTCAAACTCACACATTCGAATTCGCTAACTCTGTAACTCCAGAAATCACAGCAACAGTTAAAGAAGTAACTGAAACTCTGAAATCTGGTGACCTACACCGCTTCTTCGGCGGCGATAAGAGCGCTGGTGTATTCATGAACGGTTTCTTCCCTGTAATGATGTTCGGTCTACCAGGTGCGGCGCTTGCAATGTACCTAGCAGCACCAGTTGAGAAACGTAGCCAAGTTGGTGGCGCACTATTCTCAGTAGCATTCTGTTCATTCCTAACAGGTATCACTGAGCCTCTAGAGTTCATGTTCGTATTCCTAGCACCTGCTCTATACGCAATCCACGCAGTATTTACAGGTCTGTCTCTAGTACTTGCAAACATGCTTGGCACACTACACGGCTTTGGTTTCTCTGCGGGTCTAATCGACTTCGTACTGAACTACGGTCTAGCAACTAAGCCTCTAGTGCTTCTTGCTCTAGGTCTAAGCTTCGGTGCTCTATACTTCTTCACATTCAGCTTCGCAATCCGCGCTTTCAACCTGAAATCACCAGGTCGTGAAGATGACGACGAAGAAGCGTCTGCAGCTCCAGCTGGTGATGCAGCAAAAGGTGACCTAGCTCGTCAATACCTAAAAGCGCTAGGTGGTCACGATAACCTAACTTCAATCGACGCGTGTATCACTCGTCTACGTCTAACACTTAAAGACCGTTCTGTTGCTGACGAAGCTGTTCTTAAGAAACTAGGCGCGAAAGGTGTGGTTAAGCTTGGCGAAAACAACCTTCAAGTTATCCTTGGTCCTCTTGCAGAAATCGTTGCTGGTGAAATGAAAGCAATCGGTGCAGGTGAAGACCTATCAGATGTAAAACTTCCTTAATTGCATCTTACTGACTCTCTATAAAGACCTCCCTCGGGAGGTCTTTTTTTGTTTGTGTGGATCTAATATGCTGCGCTTTCAAGCGAAGAAGAGAAATATTGCCGTTTTAACGACGGTTCTTGTTGTCTAATCGCTAAGAATTGTGGATCATTAGGAACAATGCACTCTGTAAACCGAGTAAGGCTACGGAGTACTGTTTTCTCTGACAATACTAATATTTTTGAGGTGCTATAGATGAGTGAAGCTGATGCTCGTCCATCAAACTTTATTCGCCAGATCATTGATAAAGATCTAGCGGATGGTAAACACACTAGCGTGCATACTCGATTCCCGCCGGAGCCGAATGGCTACCTGCACATCGGTCATGCTAAGTCTATCTGTTTGAACTTCGGTATTGCTCAGGACTACCAGGGCCAATGTAACTTACGTTTCGACGATACAAACCCTGAAAAAGAAGACATCGAATACGTTGAGTCTATCAAGAAAGATGTAAACTGGTTGGGCTTTGAGTGGGATGGTGAAGTATGTTACTCATCAAACTACTTCGACAAGCTTTACGAATATGCAATTGAATTGATTAATAAAGGCTTAGCGTACGTTGATGAGCTAAGTCCTGAGCAGATTCGTGAATACCGCGGTACGCTAACGGCTCCGGGTAAACCAAGCCCATACCGTGACCGTCCAGTAGAAGAAAACCTAGCGCTATTTGAAAAAATGCGCGCAGGTGAATTCGAAGAAGGCAAAGCGTGTCTACGTGCGAAGATCGACATGGGTTCTTCATTCATGGTAATGCGTGACCCAGTTATCTACCGTGTACGTTTTGCGACTCACCACCAGACTGGTGATAAGTGGTGCATTTACCCAATGTACGACTTCACACACTGTATCTCTGATGCGCTAGAGGGCATTACGCACTCTATCTGTACTCTAGAGTTCATGGATAACCGTCGTCTGTACGACTGGGTTCTAGACAACATCACGATTGATTGTCGTCCACACCAGTACGAATTCAGCCGCCTAAACCTTGAATACACAGTGATGTCTAAGCGTAAGCTAAACCAACTAGTGACTGAGAAATTGGTTGATGGTTGGGATGACCCACGTATGCCAACAGTCTCTGGTCTGCGTCGTCGTGGCTTTACATCTGCATCTATTCGTGAATTCTGTAAGCGTATTGGCGTAACGAAGCAAGAGAACATGATTGAGTTCGGTTCACTAGAATCTTGTATTCGTGATGATCTAAACGAAAACGCACCACGTGCGATGGCTGTTTTAGATCCAGTTAAGATCGTTATCGAGAACTTCGAAGAAGGCGCGGTAGAGACGTTGACTGTTGCTAACCATCCAAACAAACCTGAGATGGGTGAGCGTGAAGTGCCATTCACTCGTGAAGTTTGGATCGAGCGCGAAGACTTCCGTGAAGAAGCTAACAAGAAATACAAGCGTCTTGTTCTAGGTAAAGAAGTTCGTCTACGTGGCGCATACGTGATCAAGGCTGAACGCATCGAGAAAGACGCGGAAGGCAACATCACAACAATCTTCTGTACTTACGATGCTGAAACGCTAGGTAAGAACCCAGCAGATGGCCGTAAAGTGAAAGGCGTAATTCACTGGGTATCAGCAGACAAAGCATTGCCTGCAGAAATCCGCATGTACGATCGTTTGTTCACAGTACCAAATCCAGCTGCTGCGGATGACTTTGCTGCGACAATCAACCCTGAATCACTAGTGGTTCTAAACGGTTTTGTTGAGCCAAGCCTAGCAAATGCAGAAGCGGAAACAGGTTACCAGTTTGAGCGTATGGGTTACTTCTGTGCAGATTCAAAAGATTCTTCAGCAGATAACCTAGTATTCAACCGTACGGTTGGTCTACGTGATACTTGGGCGAAAATCGAGAACCAATAATCTCTATTCTTCGCTAATAAAAATGCCAGCATCATTGCTGGCATTTTTTATGTCTTAATTTGGTTCAAATGTTGTCACTGAACCGTTCCTAGAGTTATACCAATAGACAATCTCGGCATTGTCAGGGTTGCTGTTGTAACCTTGTTTGGTATAGATAAAGTAGCAGAGGGCTAGCTTTCTTTGAACTACGCCGTTTGCATCTTGAAACGTTAAATTTCTACGCTTTGTAATAAAGTCGACGGAATCTGATTCTGCTGCGTTGCTTGAAAACGTATAGTCAGTATTAACTATCGCGGTAAACAGTTCATAACAACCTTGGTCTCCTTGGCCTATGTTATGGGGTTGTCCCATCGGCTCACCCTTGTTGATACCAAGTGGGTAGCCTACGTCATTCATGTCCAACATGTAATTGCCATTATTGTCCGTTGGACCATATCCTGGCATGTTGTTCATTCCTGCGGAGCCGCCGCCATTGATTTGCCATTTTGAATGTGCGTATTTAAGAGCGCTTTCAAAGGCTCCAAAAGTTTCCGCAATTTTTGCTTCGCGAGCATCGTCTTGTAAGTTTAAAAAACGTGGGGCCACAAATACGGCAAGTATCCCAAGAATAACAATGGCAATAATCAGCTCAAGTAGGGTAAAGCCTTTAGAATTCCTTTTCTTCATCGTTTTTCTCCATAAAAAAACGCCAGCCTTAGCTGACGTTTTACTATGTTTATGAGTAAAAAGAAATACTTCTTACTTTGTTGGCTTGTGCGCGTTTGGATTGTCTTTACAAGAACTGTCCGTGCATTTGCCGTATAGGTACAAGCTGTGGTTAGTCAACGTCACGTTGTACTTAGCTGCGATTTCTTTTTGACGCTGTTCAATCACATCGTCAGAGAATTCAATCACTTCACCACAGTCTAGACACACTAGGTGATCGTGGTGGTGTTGAGTAGACAGTTCAAATACTGACTTACCACCTTCGAAGTGGTGGCGAGTTACAATACCAGCATCATCGAACTGGTTTAGTACACGATAAACGGTTGCTAGACCGATCTCTTCACCTAGATCAATCAGCTTTTTGTACAAATCTTCAGCACTGATGTGCTGGCAGTCTGGCTGCTGAAGTACTTCTAGAATTTTTAGCCTTGGAAGGGTTACTTTTAAGCCCGCATCCTTCAGCGCCTGATTATTATCTGACATATACTTTCCCGTTGGATCATCTGCAGCGATTTAACAGAATTCAATATTCCTACCATTATAGGCGAAGCGTACTGAACATTAAACCACGAACTTCAAAGGGTTAATAGATTCTTTTTGTAAATTGGAAACAGGTCGATTATATTACAGATCAGACCAGTTACAAATTGATAACATTAGAACGCAAAGACTACGGATAGTTATGAATAAGCGACTTGCTAAGATATATAAACCGGGATTTGTGAAGTTTGCGCTCAATATTTGGCCGCCATTTTGGGGCGCAGGTATCAAAATCTTACATATTTCTGAAGATTTTCGAACGGTTAAAGTCCGCTTGAAGCTTCGCTGGTGGAACAAAAACGCCAATCGAACCCAATATGGTGGCAGCATTTTCTCGTTGACCGATCCGATCTATTCGCTGATGTTGATGGGTATTCTGCGTGAGGAATATTACGTCTGGGACAAAGAAGCCAGCATCAATTTCATTAAACCTGGACAGAGTGATTTGTTTGCCGAGTTTGAAGTAACCGAAGGCATGTTAGACGATATTTACCAAATGACTCGTAATGGTGAAAAGTGCTTTCCGGAGTTTATTACTCACGTGAAAGACAAAGACGGCAACGTTGTGTCCGAAGTGCAGCGCAAGTTGTATGTGAGGAAGAAACCTCAATACAGAGAGGAAGAGGTAGCAACGGAAGCTTCCTGATAGGCAGATACAAAAAGACCTCCAATTAGGAGGTCTTTTTAATGAATGCGTTATTAGCCTTCAAGCTCAGCTAGGCACATCTCTTCGTAGATTTGCTTAACCCAGTTTTCAACGCGCTCGTCAGTCAATTCTGGTTGACGGTCTTCGTCAATACATAGACCAACAAACTGGCTATCGTCACCTTCTACGAGTGCTTTAGACGCTTCGAACTCGTAACCTTCAGTTGAAGTGTGGCCCAAGATAGTGCCGCCTTTTGCTTCAACGATGTCACGTACTGTGCCCATTGCGTCACAGAAGTACTCTGCGTAATCTTCTTGGTCACCACAACCGAAGATAGCAACAAGCTTCGTAGAGAAGTCTACTTGCTCAAGCTCTGGGAAGAAATCGTCCCAATCACATTGTGCTTCACCGTAGTACCAAGTTGGGATACCTAGAAGTAGAAGATCAAAGTTATCAATGTCTTCTTTGCTGCTTTTTGCGATGTCTTGAACGTGAACTAGTTGTTTACCTAGTTGCTTTTGAATCATCTTTGCAACGGCTTCAGTATTACCTGTGTCGCTACCGAAGAAGATACCTACACTTGCCATAGAGTCTATACCTTTACATTGTTTGTTACTGGCGATGGGGAGAGGAGCTTAACCTAGCCCTGTGCCTTCCCAACTGAGCTGAATGAGGCCTTTAGCGATGAAACCAGCACAGCCTAGGAAAAGAACTAACCATACAATACGACGACCAAAAACAGGTACATTGCCTTGCTTTAGTACATCTTTTATCGCCATCCCGATGAAAAAGAAGATAGCAGCAAAAAGAAGATCGAGCCCGATCGACTCGAGCATGTCCATATAGTCGTATAGCATTGTCGTCCTTCATGCCAAAAATTCTTGGGCGCACTATACCACTGTTAAACGGTAAAGTTAATGCACAACAAGGAGGGTTATTTCAATAATCTGGCGTTGTTTTTCGAATTTGTTAACTCGAAATATATTTCCTGATCACCCGCATGACTTCTGCTGGTTTTTCAGCGTGTAGCCAATGTCCTGTATTAGCAATAATGTGCGCTTTTGCATTGTTAAACTGTCGCTTAACGGCTGGCTGGTGCTCAGGCATCAAGTAATCAGAATCACCACCTTTGACAAATAAGGTTGGGATGTCTGTTGTTGTGATTTCTTGCCAACCAATGATGTTGTCGTAGTTGTTGAGCAAGCTAGCAACGTTGAAGCGCCAATCCATTTTATCGCCGTTTTTGTATAACGATTTCGATAAGAATTGTCTTACACCATCCATTTCAATATGTTGAGCAAGAATGTCCATGGTTTGTTGGCGGTTAGTTGGTTGTTCTTTTACTACGGCTTGCAGACCATTAAACACGTTATCATGGCGATTAGTCTGGTAAGCCACTGGCGCCATATCTAAGACAATAAGTTGTTTTACGAATTCAGGAGCGATATCTGCCAGTTTCATCGCAACTTTTCCACCCATAGAGTGGCCGATGACAAGTGCTGGTTCGATGCTTAAATGGCGAAGCAAATCAGCAACATCTTGTGCCATCACTTCGTAATTGTGTGTGTCTGAATGGAAAGAGAGGCCATGATTTCGTAGATCAATACTGATCACACAGTGATCTTGAACGAGGTCGCGAGCCAGTAAACCTAGATTACTGAAACTGCCAAACAATCCATGAATCAAAACAACCGTTTGGCCTTGCCCTTCCTGCTTATAGTTGAGTAATGCTGACATTTTATCTTATTCGTGATGGGTTTAACGTGGAGTATCCGCGAGGATCTCGTTATAATCCCCCAGAGTTTAAACATTGAGAATGTGAAAAGCGAATGAAAACAATTGAGGTTGATGAGGATCTATACCGTTACATTGCGGGTCAAACCAAGCATATCGGTGAAAGTGCCTCGGATATTTTACGACGCCTTTTGAACCTTGATGGCCAGTTGCAGGAAGCAGTTGTTGCACCTGTAGTAGAACAGCCACAAGGGATTGTAGTAAGTAAAGATGCTGGCAAAGCAGAATCAGTAGATATCGTAAAAGAGATGCGTTCTCTACTTATCTCTGATGAGTTTGCTGGTCTTAAGAAAGCGATTGATCGCTTCATGTTGGTATTATCAACCTTACACAAACTGAATCCAGAGAGCTTCTCTCAAGCGACAAAAGTGAAAGGACGCAAACGCGTTTACTTTGCTGATAACGAAGAGACTCTGCTAGCAAACGGTAACACTACCAAACCTAAAGCAATTCCTGGCACGCCATTCTGGGTAATCACCAACAACAACACCAGTCGTAAGCGACAAATGGTGGAGCAGGTGATGACTCACATGGAATTCCAGCCTGACTTAATAGAGAAAGTAACAGGTTCAATCTAAGAAACCTGATAGAAGCCTCATAATGTGTAGCGTTTAGCGGATATTATGAGGCTTTTTTGATTTTATTTGTTTTTAAAGAAAGGATGTCAAACATGGCTATGCACCCTCGTGCTGGGCAAAAAGCGCAGCAGGAAGATCTTCACAATATCCCAGCACTCGTTGCGAACTACTTCTTACTTCAACCAGACGCAGCAAACGCAGAACACAAAGTTCAATTTGGTACTTCTGGCCACCGCGGTACTGCAGACAAGCACACTTTTAACGAAAACCACATTTTAGCGATCGCTCAAGCGGTAGCAGAAGTTCGTGCTGAGCAAGGTACAACAGGTCCATTGTTTGTGGGCAAAGACACGCACGCGCTATCTGAACCAGCGTTTTCAAGTGTGATTGAAGTATTGATTGCAAACGGTGTGAAAGTGATTGTCCAACAAGACAACGGTTACACGCCAACGCCAGGTATTTCACACGCGATTCTGACTTACAACATCAAGCACGATGATAAGGCAGACGGCATTGTGATTACTCCGTCTCATAACCCACCACAAGACGGCGGTATTAAATACAACCCGACTCACGGTGGTCCTGCAGAAGCTGAACTGACTCAAGCGATCGAAGATCGTGCGAACGCTCTGATTGCTGAAGGTTTACAAGGTGTTAAACGCCTACCACTAGCAGAAGCTAAAGCATCGGATCTGTTTGTTGAGATGGACTTGGTGAAACCATACATCGATGATCTAGTTAACGTTATCGATATGGAAGCAATCCAAAAAGCAAACCTGAAGATTGGTGTAGATCCATTGGGTGGCAGTGGCATCGATTACTGGCGTCAAATTGGTCAGGCATACAACCTAGACCTAACGCTAGTAAGTGAAGCGATTGACCCTTCTTTCCAATTCATGTCGCTAGACAAAGACGGCGTTGTACGTATGGACTGTTCTTCTCCTTACGCAATGGCAGGTCTATTGGCACTGAAAGACGAGTACGATCTAGCATTTGGTAATGACCCTGACTACGACCGTCACGGTATCGTTACGCCAAAAGGTTTGATGAACCCGAACCACTTCTTAGCGGTTTGTATCGACTACCTATACCGTCACCGTGACGCGTGGGGTAAAGATGTCGCTGTTGGTAAAACGCTAGTTTCAAGCGCCCTGATTGACCGTGTTGTTGCGGATCTAGGTCGTGAGCTATGTGAAGTACCTGTTGGCTTCAAGTGGTTTGTGGATGGTCTGTACACTGGTAAGTTTGGTTTCGGTGGTGAAGAAAGTGCTGGTGCATCTTTCCTGCGTAAAGATGGTACGCCTTGGTCAACAGACAAAGATGGTATCTTGCTATGTCTTCTAGCTGCAGAGATCACTGCGGTAACGGGTAAGAACCCTCAAGATTACTATGAAGAGCTAGCGGCGAAGCACGGTGAGTCTAAGTACAACCGTATTCAAGCTGTCGCAAATGGCCCACAAAAAGACGTATTGAAGAAGTTGTCACCAGAAATGGTTGCGGCTGAAACTCTAGCTGGTGATGCAATCACTGCTCGTCTGACGCACGCTCCAGGTAATGGTGCTGCGATTGGTGGCCTTAAAGTAACAACAGCGAATGGTTGGTTCGCTGCACGTCCATCAGGCACTGAAGACATCTACAAGATCTACTGTGAAAGCTTCAAAGGTGAAGAGCACCTAAAACAAATCGAAGCTGAAGCACAAGAAATCGTTAATCAAGTATTTGCAGCCGCTGGTTTGTAATGCAAACGATTAAAGTTCGAAAGGGTCGACATTGCGTCGGCCCTTTTTTGTTTGTGAGGAGGGAACGCTGCGCTTCGAGAGTCGGGAGCGCTTCGCTTTAGGAATCGAGATTCCCGTTTCCCGCTTTAGTTCGGCCAAGTATCCGGTACAACAAACCAAAATTGACCGCTCTTTGTTTGAGCGTGAACAAACCTATCTGATGGTTTATCGATAGGCTCTAAGAACTCCTCATTACCAATTGCCCACAGTGGTTTGGAAAGAGCATATAAAGGTTCTTTGATCTCTTCCCATTGGCTTTGATAACACCAATTGCCGGATATTTGGCTTTGGTTTAGTTCATAACCTAAACAGGTTGTAGGGATTGGTTCGGCTGAGAAAGGATTTACATAGAGGCGACCTTGCATCAACAAGTGTTCGCTCGGTATGGAGTCTAACGGTAGCTGCTGGTGGAACTCTTCTCTCTGGCTCATTTTTAGTTGGTGAGTGAGCATACGATCGAGTTTCTTATGCAGTTGGTCGTGTGCATTCGGGCCATACCAAATGCCTTTATGCAGTAAGTAGAATTTAATGGCGACTTCCCAATGTTCGTGTTGGTTTGTTTCCCGGTTTTCGAGGATCAAATCGACGGCGCCAATTGTGCGCCCAGTAGTGTCATTAAGTTGGATTTCTTCGGCAATCAGTTCATATCGTGAAGAGCAAATCAGCAACTTGGTACAAAGGTGTTGATAGAGGAATCCGAGTCGAGGGTTGCCGTCATAGTCTTCGTTGTCCGATAGAGGTAAGGTCGGAATATCTTCAACAGTGACGAAAGGTTCCTTAAGTTTGAAAAGAGGTGGGGTGTTAGCAATCCATTGATGGAAACGTTGTAGTGAATTCATCCATTATCCTTGTTGTCACGGGCAAAGCCTTTCTAGTGTATCGAAATTTATTCTGGTTGGGGATGCCACAACTAGCATCCTGATCGCGGTTCGATATACACTTTGTTCAAGCCACAAGTATTGGAAGTAACAATGAACAATTTACAGCTGGAAAAGATCCTTAACGAGAAATTATCGCCGCAACTTATTAAAGACTACGCACCGAATGGAATGCAAGTTGAAGGCAAATCAGAAATCAAACGCATCGTGACAGGCGTTACGGCCTCACAAGCATTGATCGATAAAGCCATCGAGTTAGAGGCTGATGCATTGCTTGTTCACCACGGCTATTTTTGGAAAGGCGAGCCAGAGCCAATTCGTGGTATGAAAGGAAAGCGTATCCGCAGCTTGATCAAAAGTGACATCAACCTTTACGGCTACCATTTGCCGCTAGATATTCATCCTGAGTTGGGTAACAACGCAGAGTTGGCACGCTTGCTAGACATTGAAGTGGAAGGTGGCTTAGAAGGAC
This sequence comes from Vibrio sp. K4, assembly GCF_051122595.1. Taxonomy (NCBI): domain Bacteria; kingdom Pseudomonadati; phylum Pseudomonadota; class Gammaproteobacteria; order Vibrionales; family Vibrionaceae; genus Vibrio; species Vibrio sp. K4. The sequence goes on along the minus strand of NZ_CP178577.1, from coordinate 2,433,353 downwards.
ACCCTCAATCTGTCGCTCTGTTTGGCCGCTTGAAACAAGCAATGACTGGCGCTGACTTCGCAAACAAAATCAATCACGTATTAAACCGTGAACCTTTGCATATCGCCCCTGACAATGCAGAAAAAATGATTGAGACTGTTGGTTGGTGTACCGGCGGTGGTCAAGACTTCATTGAGCTTGCGGCTCAGCATGGATTAGATGCGTTTATTTCGGGCGAGATCTCAGAGCGTACTACTTACACGGCTCGTGAATTGGATATCCATTACTTCTCTGCAGGTCATCACGCAACCGAACGTTACGGCATTAAAGCGTTGGGTGAATGGTTGGCACAAGAGCACGGTTTAGACGTTACGTTTATTGATATTGATAACCCAGTATAGAAAGGACGGGCTTTGTCCTTTGAGATGCATTCCATAGAGCGCAACTCGTTCTCATCTCTTCAAAATAGAAAGGGTTGACGCTTTCACGTCAACCCTCATATTTATTCGATTCTCGATTCTCGATTCTCGATTCTCGATTCTCGATTCTCGATTCTCGATTCTCGATTCTCGATTCTCGATTCTAACGCTTACTCGCGCTCATGCAGTGGAGAAAACTCGCGTTGAGTTTCACCAGTGTATAGCTGACGAGGGCGACCGATTCGGTTTAGTGGATCGCTGTGCATTTCGTTCCAGTGAGCAATCCAGCCGATAGTACGAGAAATCGCGAAGATTACCGTAAACATCGATACAGGAATACCGATTGCTTTTAGGATGATGCCTGAGTAGAAGTCTACGTTCGGGTATAGCTTCTTAGACACGAAGTATTCGTCAGAAAGCGCAATACGCTCAAGTTCCATCGCTACGTCTAGTAGTGGATCTTTGATGTTTAGCTCTTTTAGAACCTCGTGACATGTTTCACGCATTACCGTTGCACGTGGGTCGTAGTTTTTGTAAACGCGGTGACCGAAGCCCATTAGACGGAATGGGTCATCTTTGTCTTTTGCACGCTCAACGTACTCAGGAATGTTGTCTACGCTGCCGATCTCTTCAAGCATCTTCAGACATGCTTCGTTTGCACCACCGTGTGCAGGACCCCATAGAGAAGCAATACCTGCGGCAATACATGCGAACGGGTTCGCACCAGAAGAACCAGATAGACGAACCGTCGACGTTGATGCGTTTTGTTCGTGATCTGCGTGAAGCGTGAAGATCTTATCCATCGCACGCGCAACAACAGGGTTTACTTCGTATTCTTCACATGGGTTTGCGTACATCATGTGTAGGAAGTTTTCTGCGTAGCTTAGGTCGTTACGAGGGTAGATAAATGGCTGGCCGATTGAGTATTTGTAACACATCGCCGCCAAAGTAGGCATTTTCGATAGTAGACGGTATGCCGCGATTTCACGGTGTTCGTCGTTGTTGATATCTAGTGAATCGTGGTAGAAGGCCGCTAGTGCACCAACCACACCACACATTACTGCCATTGGGTGAGCGTCGCGTCGGAAGCCGTGGAAGAAGCTTGCGATTTGCTCGTGCACCATAGTATGGCGAGTAACCGTTGTTTTGAATTGCTCGTATTGCTCACGGGTAGGGGCTTCACCATAAAGCAGGATGTAACATACTTCCAAGTAATCTGCGTTATTGGCTAATTGATCAATCGGGTAACCGCGGTGCAAAAGAATACCTTTGCCGCCATCGATGTACGTGATTGATGATTCACAAGATGCAGTGGCAAGAAAACCTGGGTCAAAAGTAAAGTAACCATTGGCTCCCAGTTTACGAACATCAATCACAGGTGTACCTAGCGTACCGTCCATAATTGGCAGTTCGATTGGCGCATGACCTTCGATGTGAAGGGTAGCTTTCTTATCCGCCATAACAATCTCCTTTGTTTATTATTTAATCCGTCCAGGATGTTTATGTGCCATTTTTGTACTGTTGTTAAAGCTTAAAGTCAATTTTTCTCCATTTTTGTGTGCACTTGTTATGATTTTTCTCATGAAAATCGTTAAAAATCTGTTCTATGTAGCATAATTTGTTACATCAATTGTATTAGAATGTTGCTGGCCGTATATTGGCACAGAAAATTTTAGTTAAATCCTTATAAATTCGGGGCTAGAAACAAAAGTGAGGTTTGTTTGTGGACTCCGTTTGTTAACAAAGTGTTTACAATTATCTCCGAGCTTATTGCGAGTATTTGTTAATCAAATGTTAACTTTTGTACGTTTGGAAGCTGAAATTGGTTATAACAATAAATGCTCAATGGAGCTGAGTGAGCAAGCCCGTGAAAGAAAGAAAGTCAAGACCTGTTAATTTAGATTTACAGACCATCCGCTTTCCCATCACAGCAATCGCGTCAATCCTGCACCGTGTGTCGGGTGTGATTACGTTTGTTGCGGTGGGTATATTACTTTGGTTACTGTCCATTTCTCTGTCATCCCCGATGGGTTTTATGGAAGCCGCTGACATCGTCGATAGCTTCTTCGTGAAATTCATTCTGTGGGGCATTCTAACTGCACTTGCCTACCACATTGCTGGTGGTGTTCGTCACTTACTGATGGACCTAGGCCACTTTGAAGAACTAGATTCAGGCGCGATGAGCGCTAAAGTCGCGTTTGGTGCTACTGCAGTGTTATCACTATTGGCGGGGGTCTTGGTATGGTAAAACACGTTTCTTCATTCGGTCGTAATGGTGTTCACGATTTCTTATTGATTCGTGCGTCCGCCATCATTATGACTCTATACACGATTTATCTGGTGAGCTTTTGTGCTTTCTCAGACATCTCTTACGCATCTTGGACCCAGTTCTTTGGTGGCACGTTCACTAAAGTCTTCACCATGTTGGCACTTGTTTCTATTTTGATCCACGCGTGGATCGGCTTATGGCAAGTTTTAACGGATTACATTAAGTGCGCGAAACTTCGTGGTGCACTTCAACTTGGTGTTATTGCCGTGCTATTCGGCTATGTCTTCTCTGGTCTATTTATTCTGTGGGGTGCGTAAGTGTCTATTCCAGTTCGTGAGTTTGACGCCGTAGTAATCGGCGCTGGTGGTGCAGGCATGCGCGCTGCACTACAAATTTCGGAGCAAGGCCTTTCTTGTGCGTTGCTGTCTAAAGTTTTCCCAACACGTTCACACACTGTTTCTGCTCAAGGTGGTATTACGGTTGCGCTAGGTAATGCGCACGAAGACCATTGGGAACAGCACATGTACGATACGGTTAAAGGTTCTGACTATATCGGTGACCAAGACGCAATCGAGTACATGTGTAAGAACGGTCCTGAGTCTGTTATCGAGCTAGAGAAAATGGGTCTTCCTTTCTCTCGTTTTGATAACGGCACTATTTACCAACGCCCGTTTGGTGGCCAGTCAAAGAACTTTGGTGGTGAGCAAGCAGCACGTACCGCGGCAGCGGCTGACCGTACTGGTCACGCACTTCTGCACACGCTTTACCAACAAAACATCAAGCACAAAACAACGGTATTCTCTGAGTGGTATGCTCTTGATATCGTTAAAAATGAAGATGGTGTTGTTCTAGGCTGTACTGCGCTATGCATGGAAACGGGTGAAGTGTGCTACTTCAAATCGAAAGCAACCATCTTAGCAACTGGTGGTGCAGGTCGTATCTACGCATCAACAACTAACGCGCACATCAATACTGGTGATGGTGTTGGTATGGCACTTCGTGCGGGCGTTCCGATGCAAGATATGGAAATGTGGCAGTTCCACCCAACGGGTATCGCTGGCGCAGGTGTGCTTGTAACCGAAGGTTGTCGTGGTGAGGGTGGTTACCTTCTAAACAAAGATGGTGAACGCTTCATGGAGCGCTACGCACCAAACGCGAAAGACCTTGCTGGTCGTGACGTGGTTGCTCGTTCAATGATGATTGAAATCCGTGAAGGCCGCGGCTGTGATGGTCCTTGGGGTCCACACATTAAACTGAAACTTGATCACCTAGGTAAAGATACTCTGGAGTCTCGTCTACCGGGCGTTTGTGAGTTGTCTCGTACATTTGCGCACGTTGACCCGGTCAAAGAGCCAATCCCTGTAATTCCTACGTGTCACTATATGATGGGTGGTATTCCTACTCAGGTATCAGGCCAAGCGATTCGCCAAGACGAGAATGGCGCAGACGTTGAAGTTCAAGGTCTGTTTGCTTGTGGTGAGATTGCTTCTGTATCGGTACACGGTGCAAACCGTCTAGGTGGTAACTCACTGCTTGACCTTGTGGTATTTGGTCGTGCGACGGGCCTTCATCTGGGTGAAACACTGCTTAAACAAGCTGACGCGAAACCTGCGACAGAAGCTGATATTGAACGTTCACTAGAGCGTTACAACCGTTGGGAAAATAGCACTGACGGTGAAGATCCAGCGCAAATTCGTAAAGACCTACAACAGTGTATGCAAAACAACTTCTCGGTATTCCGTGAAGGTGATGCAATGGCAAAAGGTCTGGTAGAGCTGAAAGCTATCCGTGAACGTCTGAAAAACGCTCACCTTGCTGATAAGTCGACTGAGTTCAACACACAACGCATTGAGTGTCTTGAACTAGAAAACTTGATGGAAACTGCTTATGCGACGGCGGTGGCGGCTAACTACCGTACAGAAAGCCGTGGTGCGCATGCTCGCTTTGACTTCCCTGACCGTGATGATGAACAGTGGCTATGTCACTCTATCTACAACCCGGAAACGGAAGCAATGACGAAACGTGGTGTAAACATGGAGCCAATCCATCGTGAAGCATTTCCGCCAAAAGCACGTACGTACTAAGGAAAGGAGGGTAATATTATGAAACTGAATTTCTCTTTGTACCGCTACAACCCGGATGTCGACCAAAAGCCGTACATGAAAGACTACACGCTTGAGGTGGAAGAAGGATCAGACATGATGCTTCTGGATGCATTGATCCTTTTGAAGGAGCAAGACCCTAGCATTGCATTCCGTCGTTCATGCCGCGAAGGGGTATGTGGCTCTGATGGCCTAAACATGAATGGTAAGAATGGTCTAGCGTGTATTACACCGCTATCTGCACTGCAAGGTGACAAGATTGTCATTCGACCTCTACCGGGCCTACCAGTAGTGCGTGATCTTATCGTTGACATGACACAGTTCTACGATAACTATGCGAAAGTTAAGCCTTTCTTGATTGATGATGGTGCTCTACCTCCATCTCGCGAGAACTTACAATCGCCAGATGAGCGTGCGCATTTAGATGGATTGTACGAATGTATTATGTGTGCATGCTGTACAACTTCTTGTCCATCATTCTGGTGGAACCCAGATAAATTTATCGGCCCTGCTGGTCTTCTAGCAGCTTACCGTTGGCTAATTGATAGCCGAGATACGGCAACTGATGAACGTTTGTCCGATCTTGATGATGCATTTAGCGTTTTTCGTTGCCATGGCATCATGAATTGTGTAAGTGTTTGTCCTAAGGGGCTAAATCCAACGAAAGCCATCGGTCACATCAAGTCGATGCTAGTCAATCGTTCGATTTAATTAACAACAAAAATTGCCGACCCAAATGGGTCGGCTCTTAATAGCTCGGCGCAGACCGAAGCAAACGTGAAAACTACTGGTTAAGGGAAAATATGCACAACGGCGTGATGAAGGCATGGCTCGAGTCTTCACACTTGGCTGGCGCCAATGCAACGTATGTAGAGGACCTCTACGAACTGTATCTAAGTGACCCCGATCTGGTAAGTGAGGAGTGGAAACGCGTATTTGATGAGCTGCCTAAAAGCTCAGAAGAAGTGGCTGAACAGCCGCATTCGCGTGTCCGTGACTACTTCCGACGACTCGCTCAAGAAACAAAGCATTACAGTGTCCAAGTTAGTGATCCAGATGTCGACGCTAAGCAAGTAAAAGTTCTCCAGCTTATCAACGCATACCGCTTCCGCGGTCATGAAGCTGCAGAGCTCGATCCTCTAGGTCTATGGCAACGTCCACCTGTGGCGGAGCTAGACCCTGCATTCCACAATCTCACCGAAGATGACTTCGCAGAAACTTTCAACGTAGGTTCTTTTGCCATTGGCCAAGAGACGATGCAGTTGAAAGACATCTACTCGGCACTAAAGAAAACCTACTGTGGTTCTATTGGTGCAGAATACATGCACATGACAGACACAGAGCAAAAGCGTTGGATCCAGCAACGTTTAGAGTCTGTGGTTGGTCAGCCATCTTTCGATAAAGACGAAAAACGTACATTCCTTGAGGAGCTTACAGCTGCTGAAGGTCTCGAGCGTTACTTGGGTGCTAAGTTCCCAGGTGCAAAACGTTTCTCGTTAGAAGGTGGTGATGCACTGATTCCGATGACAAAAGAACTGATTCGTCATGCTGGTACCAGCGGCATGCGTGAAGTGGTCATCGGTATGGCTCACCGTGGACGTTTGAACATGTTGGTCAACGTTCTTGGTAAGAAGCCTCAAGATTTGTTTGATGAGTTTGCAGGTAAACACGACGAAACATGGGGTACGGGCGATGTTAAGTACCACCAAGGTTTCTCGGCAGACTTTGCAACGCCAGGTGGTGATGTTCACCTAGCGCTCGCATTTAACCCATCTCACCTTGAGATTGTAAACCCAGTAGTTATCGGTTCAGTTCGTGCACGTCAAGATCGCCTTGGTGACTTTGATGGCAGCCGCGTACTACCAATCACTATTCACGGTGATTCTGCGATCGCAGGTCAGGGTGTTGTAGCTGAGACGTTCAACATGTCTCTTGCTCGTGGTTTCTGCGTCGGCGGTACAGTGCGTATTGTTGTGAACAACCAAGTTGGTTTCACAACCTCTAACCCTCGTGATACGCGTTCTACCATGTACTGTACTGATATCGCTAAGATGGTACAGGCTCCGATTTTCCACGTTAACGCTGACGATCCAGAAGCGGTTGCTTTCGTAACGCGTATTGCATTGGATTACCGTAACGAGTTCAAACGTGATGTTGTCATTGATTTGGTTTGTTACCGCCGTCATGGTCACAATGAAGCGGATGAGCCGAATGCAACTCAACCGTTGATGTACCAGAAAATCAAAAAGCACCCAACACCACGTAAGCTATACGCTGATGTACTGATCGATAAAAATGAATCAGACATTGAAGTTGCAACTCAGCTTGTGAATGAGTACCGCGACGCACTGGATAAAGGTGAAGTTGTGGTGAAAGAGTGGCGTCCAATGGCACTTCACTCTGTTGACTGGTCTCCATACTTAGGTCACGACTGGGATGTTGAGTGGGACAACAAGTTCGATTCAACTCGCTTGAAAGAGCTTGGTCAACGCCTAATCCAATACCCAGACAGCCATAAGCTACAAAGCCGTGTAAACAAGCTATACAACGACCGCTCAGCAATGATCAGCGGTGAGAAGCCTCTTGATTGGGGTATGGCTGAAACACTGGCGTACGCAACCCTAGTTGATGATGGTAAGCGTATCCGTATCTCTGGTCAGGACTCAGGTCGTGGTACTTTCTTCCACCGCCACTCTGTTCTGCATAACCAAAATGATGCGAGCACTTACATCCCACTAGCGAATATTCATGACAAACAAGGGCCATTCCAAGTGTTTGACTCAGTGTTGTCAGAAGAGGCGGTATTGGCATTTGAGTACGGTTATGCAACGGCAGAGCCAAGCGGGTTGACCATTTGGGAAGCACAGTTTGGTGACTTCGCAAACGGCGCACAAGTTGTGATTGACCAATTTATCTCGTCAGGTGAGCAAAAGTGGGCTCGTCTGTGTGGCCTAACTATGCTGTTGCCACACGGTTATGAAGGCCAAGGCCCAGAGCACTCATCAGCGCGTCTAGAGCGTTACTTACAATTGTGTGCTGAACAAAACATGCAAGTTGTAGTGCCATCTACACCTGCGCAGGTTTACCACATGATCCGTCGTCAGGTGGTGCGTCCTATGCGTCGTCCACTGATTGTTATGTCACCTAAGTCGCTACTGCGTCATCCACTTTGTACGTCTTCATTAGAAGATCTTTCTGAAGGCACATTCCAGCCAGCGATCCCAGAGATTGATAATCTGGAGCCAAGCAAAGTGAAACGTGTTGTGTTCTGTTCAGGTAAGGTTTATTTCGACCTTCTAGAACAGCGTCGCAATAACGAACAAGATGATGTTGCTATTGTGCGTATCGAGCAACTGTACCCATTCCCTCTGGATGAAGTACAAGCGGCGATTGCGCAATACACGAATGTTGAAGATTTCGTTTGGTGTCAGGAAGAGCCTCAAAATCAGGGCGCTTGGTACTGTAGCCAACACAACTTCCGTGCTGCTATTCCAGCAGGTGCAGATCTTAAATACGCAGGTCGCCCAGCTTCTGCTTCGCCAGCAGTAGGCTACATGTCGGTGCACTTGAAACAACAAAAAGCGTTGGTTGAAGACGCTCTGAACGTGAACTCAAAAACTTCGAATTAAGAACTAGAAGTTAAAGGAAGAAACAGATATGACAATTGAAATTCTGGTTCCAGATTTACCTGAATCAGTTGCTGACGCAACCGTAGCGACATGGCACAAACAACCAGGCGACGTAGTCGAGCGTGATGAAGTTCTGGTTGATATCGAAACCGATAAAGTCGTGCTTGAAGTTCCTGCTCCGGAAGCCGGCGTTTTAGAAGCCATTATTGAAGAAGAAGGTGCAACAGTACTTTCTAAGCAGTTGATCGCGAAGCTTAAGCCTGGTGCTGTAGCGGGTGAGCCAACAACCGATTCAACCGAAGACAAAGAAGCGTCTCCTGATAAGCGTCATAAAGCTGCGCTTACAGAAGAAAGCAACGATGCGCTAAGTCCAGCGGTTCGTCGTCTTCTAGCTGAACACGGCCTAGAAGCAAGCCAAGTGAAAGGTTCCGGTGTTGGCGGTCGCATTACTCGCGAAGATATCGAAGCTCACCTTGCAAACGCAAAAGCTGCGCCAAAAGCAGAAGCGCCAGCAGCAGTTGAAGCACCGGCAGCCGCACGCAGCCAAAAACGTGTTCCTATGACGCGTCTACGTAAGACAGTAGCAAACCGTCTTCTAGAAGCGAAGAACAACACGGCAATGCTAACTACGTTTAACGAAGTGAACATGAAGCCAATCATGGATCTTCGTAAGCAGTACAAAGACCAGTTCGAAGAGCGTCACGGTATTCGTCTAGGCTTCATGTCTTTCTACGTGAAAGCTGTAACAGAAGCACTAAAACGTTACCCAGAAGTGAATGCATCTATCGATGGTGATGACATTGTTTACCACAACTACTTCGATATCAGCATGGCGGTTTCTACGCCACGCGGTCTAGTGACACCAGTACTTAAAGACTGTGACACACTAGGTTTTGCAGATGTTGAAAAGGGCATTAAAGAGTTAGCAATTAAAGGTCGTGATGGCAAGCTAACCGTTGATGAACTAATGGGTGGCAACTTCACTATCACTAACGGTGGTGTATTTGGTTCACTGATGTCTACTCCGATTATCAACCCACCACAATCAGCAATCTTGGGTATGCACAAAATCCAAGAGCGCCCAATGGCGGTTGATGGCAAAGTAGAAATCTTGCCAATGATGTACCTAGCACTATCTTACGACCACCGTTTGATCGATGGCCGTGAGTCAGTGGGCTTCCTAGTAACGATTAAAGAGCTACTAGAAGACCCAGCGCGTCTGCTATTAGACGTTTAATATCGCTAAAACGTCGAGTTGTCCTTGATGGCTCGACGTCTACAGCATCCAAGGCTAGACTGGCTCAGCGTCTGGCCTTCACTTGAACTGCCCCCGATATATCTATAAGCAGTTGATTTGAGAAGACCCTACAGACGTACCGCATCAAGCGGCGTTATGGAAATAATAAATCCCTTAAGGGATAAACAAACGGAATATCAAAATGAATTTGCATGAATACCAAGCCAAACAGCTGTTTGCAGAATTCGGTTTGCCTGTACCGGAAGGCTACGCATGTGATACGCCACAAGAAGCTTTTGAAGCTGCGGGTCGCATCACTACTGAAAAGAAAGTTGTAAAGTGTCAGGTTCACGCTGGTGGCCGCGGTAAAGCGGGCGGTGTTGAACTACACGATACAAAAGACGGCGTAAAAGAATTCGCACAAAAATGGCTAGGTAAGAACTTGGTTACTTACCAAACAGACGCAAATGGTCAGCCTGTTACTAAAATCCTTGTAGAAGAAGCGTCTAATATCGCTAACGAACTTTACCTTGGTGCGGTTGTAGACCGTGCGACTCGTAAGATCGTTTTCATGGCTTCTACTGAAGGTGGTGTGGAAATCGAAAAAGTTGCGGAAGAAACGCCGGAGCTAATCCACAAAGCGGCAATCGATCCACTAGTAGGCCCTCAAGCTTACCAAGGTCGCGAGCTAGCGTTCAAACTTGGTCTTGAAGGTGACCAAATCAAACAATTCGTTAAGATCTTTATGGGTCTTGGCACGATGTTCTCTCAGTACGACCTAGCGCTACTAGAGATCAACCCATTGGTTATTACTGGTGAAGGCAACCTGCTATGTCTTGACGGTAAGATCAACATCGACTCAAACGCGCTATACCGTCAGCCTAAGCTTCGTGAAATGCACGATCCTTCACAAGAAGACGAGCGTGAAGCGCACGCAGCTCAGTGGGAACTGAACTACGTAGCACTAGACGGTAACGTTGGCTGTATGGTTAACGGCGCGGGTCTAGCAATGGGTACAATGGACATTGTAAACCTACACGGCGGCAAGCCTGCGAACTTCCTAGACGTAGGTGGCGGCGCGACAAAAGAGCGTGTAGCAGAAGCATTCAAGATCATCCTATCTGATGACAACGTGAAAGCCGTTCTAGTAAACATCTTCGGCGGTATCGTTCGTTGTGACATGATCGCAGAAGGCATCATCGGTGCAGTGAAAGAAGTTGGTGTAACGGTACCTGTTGTTGTTCGTCTAGAAGGTACTAACGCAGACCTAGGTCGCGAAGTTCTTGCTAATTCTGATGTTGATATCATTGCTGCTGAGTCGCTAACAGATGCTGCTCAGAAAGTTGTTGCTGCTGCGGAGGCTAAATAATGTCTGTACTAATTAACAAAGACACTAAAGTAATCTGTCAGGGCTTCACTGGTGGTCAAGGTACTTTCCACTCAGAGCAGGCAATTGCTTACGGTACACAAATGGTTGGTGGTGTATCTCCAGGTAAAGGTGGTCAAACTCACCTTGGTCTTCCTGTATTCAACACGGTACGTGAAGCAGTAGAAGTGACTGGCGCAACAGCAACAGTTATCTACGTTCCAGCACCATTCTGTAAAGATGCAATCCTAGAAGCGATCGACGCAGGCATCGAGCTTATCGTAACGATCACTGAAGGCATCCCGACAACAGATATGATCGACGTTAAAGTGAAGCTAGAAGAAACTGGCGTTCGCATGATCGGTCCTAACTGTCCGGGTGTTATCACGCCTGATGAGTGTAAGATCGGCATCATGCCTGGCCACATCCACAAGAAAGGTAAAGTGGGCATCGTTTCACGTTCAGGTACACTAACGTACGAAGCGGTTAAGCAAACGACTGACGAAGGCTTTGGCCAGTCAACGTGTGTTGGTATCGGTGGCGACCCAATCCCAGGTTCAAACTTCATCGACATCCTGAAGCTTTTCCAAGAAGACCCAGAAACTGAAGCAATCGTAATGATTGGTGAAATCGGTGGTACTGCGGAAGAAGAAGCGGCGGCTTACATCAAAGAAAACGTAACGAAGCCAGTGGTTTCTTACATTGCTGGTGTTACTGCTCCTCCAGGTAAACGTATGGGTCACGCAGGCGCAATTATCTCTGGTGGTAAAGGTACTGCAGAAGACAAATTCGCAGCACTAGAAGCGGCTGGCGTTAAGACTGTGAAATCTCTAGCTGAGATTGGTAAAGGTCTACGTGAAGTGACAGGTTGGTAATCAACCAAACCATTGTATAAGCATTAAAAAGCCTGCGATTTCGCAGGCTTTTCTTTTTCTGTTTCACAATGGTTTGTGTTTAATCTTTAACGCGATTTAGCGATTTAGTTATCCGTTATTAGGCTTTGCGTTTAATCAGTTGGCTAAGCATAAACAGGAATGTCGCGCTAATCACAACTGAAGGACCTGCTGGTGTATCGAAATGCCAAGATAGGCTTAGGCCCATCAGCACCGCGATAGAGCCAATAATTGAGGCAAACAAGGCCATCTGCTCTGGTGAAGACGACACTTTACGTGCAGTTGCGGCTGGGATAATCAATAGAGAAGTCATGATCAGCGCACCCACAAACTTCATCCCGACAGCGATAACCACACCGACCATGAGCATTAGTACTAAGCGCACTAAATCGGTATTCACGCCCTCTACTGCAGCTAGCTCCTCACTTACAGTGCTTGATAAAAGCGGTCGCCAGAATGCATACAGACAAGCACTGACACCGATCACTCCAGCGTAGATGAACATTAAATCCTGTGGTGAAACTGCAAGCAAATCACCAAACAGGTAGCTCATCAAATCCACACGAACGTTCTCTAGGAAGCTGACCGACACTAAACCAATCGATAAGGCGCTGTGTGCCAGAATACCTAGTAGCGTGTCGGTAGCGACAAGCTGTTGTTTTTGTAAAGTAACCAGCAGTACAGCAAGTGCTAAGCAACAAACTAACAATGCAAGGTAAAGGTTTATGTTTAGCAAGAAGCCTAGTGCCAAGCCCATTAAAGAGGCATGGGCGAGCGTATCGCCAAAGTAAGCCATTTTTCGCCAAACCACGAAAGAGCCAAGTGGGCCAGCAATGATTGCGATACCGATACCGGCCAAAATTGAAGGCAATAAAAACTCAATCATGATGGTGGTGTCCGTGAGAGTGGTTAGAACATGATGTCGCGTCCCCCGTCACTGGAGAGCCTGCTAAGTCGTGGTGATGATGGTCGTGGTCATGGTGATAGAATGCCAATGACTCACGAGTCGCATTACCAAATAGCGCGATATAAGACGGGTGCTGAGTGATGGTCGCTGGTGAGCCAGAGCAGCATACGTGATGATGCAAGCAGATCACATCATCGGTCTTAGCCATGACCAAATGCAGATCATGAGATACCATAAACACGCCACAATCGAAGCGATGGCGAATGCTCTCAATTAGATCGTATAAATCGATTTGACCTTGAACATCAACACCTTGAGCTGGTTCATCAAGCACGAGCAACTCAGGACGTTGGAGTAGAGCGCGAGCAAGCAGCACACGTTGGTTTTCACCACCAGAAAGACGGTGCATGTTACTTTTGATGAGATGTTCAGCGCCGACAAGACGCAACGCGTCAAGGCATTCCTGCTTGCTATACTTGCCAGCAAGGTTTAGGAAGCGAATGACATTCAATGGAAGAGAATCGTTGAGTTTCAGCTTCTGGGGTACATAACCAATTTTCAGCTTACGTTGCTTGGTTAATTTACCACTGGTTGGTTTTTGGAGACCTAGAATGACTTTAACTAACGTCGATTTTCCCGCTCCGTTGGGACCAATTAGGGTAGTGATCTTGCCCTTTTCTAATTCCATTGTGACATTGTCGAGAACTCTGCGTTCGTCAAACTCGACGCACAGTTGCTCAAGACGGACTAGTGAAGACATGAATGAAACTCATTTGCAAATTGTTAATGTTATAATGTAACATTATCTCACTTTCCACGCTATACCCCAAGTAAAACTATGAAAAGAGCTATAATTCTTGCTGTTTCAGCAATGTTAACCTTACCTGCTCATGCGGTAACCGTGTTGACTAGTATTAAACCTATTCAAATGATCACAACCGAGCTGACGGAAGGCGTTACGAAGCCAGACGTTCTGCTACAAAACAATGCTTCGCCACACGATTACGCTTTGCGCCCATCGGATGTGAAGAAGGTAGCGGCTGCCGACCTTGTTATTTGGTACGGCCATGATCTCGAACCTTTCCTAGAGAAAGTGGTGACGGATAAAGGTAACACGCTAACTGTTAGCGAAATTCCGGGCCTATCGTTACGTGCATTTAGTGGTGAGCATGATCACCATGACGGCCACGATCACGGCACACACGATCCACATTTCTGGTTGGGTGTTGAAACCGTAAAACAAGTTGCCAACGCTATCGCTCACAAACTTGCAGAAATCGATCCTACGAATGCAGACACTTACGCAGCAAACTTGAAGAAGTTCGAAGCGGAGTTAAAAGCTACGGATGCGGAGATTAAGCAACAACTGACGCCAGTGCAAGACAAAGGTTATTTTGTTTTCCACGATGCTTACGGCTATTTTGAATCACGTTACAACCTGAATCAACTCGGGCACTTTACGGTTTCTCCAGATCGTAAACCGGGAGCAAAAACATTGATTCATATCCGTAAAACATTGGCCACGGGTGATGTCGCTTGTGTGTTCTCAGAACCACAATTCACTCCTGCTGTGGTTGAAAGTGTTATGCGTGGCAGCGATGTTAATGCTGGCGTTCTTGACCCACTGGGTAGCAGTGTTGATATTAAATCAGGTAGTTACTTTGTATTCTTGAAAGGAATTTCAAACAGCTTTAGTCAGTGTTTGAGTGAAAAGTAACAATTGTGTTGTTGTTCTCTATACAGAACACGCGTTTAACGTGATCTGGCAGTAAGAATTACAAACCTTTGGCGCAGTGAGTCTTTTCTATCAATGGAATTGAGATATCATTATCAATAATTAGCGGCTCAAAATAACCATATACGCACTCAGCTATGGAAGGCATGAGTAAACCATGAGTCGCACGTATTGATACATGTAAGGATTTTATCTTGCTGCGCCAACTAGCCCTATTTTTTTGGGCTTTTATCCTCTCATTTCAAGCGTTTGCTTCAAGTGAAGCGAATGCGATCTTCTACCCTTTGCCAAATCAGGTTAAGGGCACTTTTATTGCAGCGAAAAAATTGTTTCCTGGCGAGCACGGTGGGCTTTGGATTCATGATGTTCATGGCCGAGTGCTGTTCTACAATGGGCAGACAACCTTGCCTAAATCAGGAAGTTTTCTGCAAACAAAAGCCGAGCAACTGGCCTACCATAAAGGCTCATTCTGGACGTTTGTCGAAAATGAAGTGTACCAAACTTACCCTAACCAAGAGCGTCGCTTGGTTTTTAGCCTCAATCCTGGCTCGCAGATTCGAAAGATTGGTTCATCGGGTAACTTTATTTGGGTGAGCGATGGTGCGCATTTCTATACCTACAATATTGAAACCAGCGAACTGAACTCTTTCTCTTTGCTTCAGCTCTATCAGCACAGCAACAACAGCTACGTCTATATCAATGACGCTATTTTTGTAGAGACAAAATGGGCATTAGCGACCACATCAGGCGTTTATTTATCTGAAGGAAGTAAATTCAACCACGTGGTTTCTTCTGGTAAGCATTACATTGAAAAAGTGTATTACTCCCATACAAGGCGAGAGATTTTAGTTGGCACGCTTAAAGGGGCGCTGATCTTCAATATCTATGAGCCAAATAAACCGGTCATTAGAATCGGTGCCTCGCATGTGCTGACTTTTGCGGAAACCAACCAAGAATACTGGGTAGGAACGGAGCAGGGGCTCTACTTGTATTCTTTCTTGAGTGGTGAGGTGACTCAAGTAACCCCAGCAAGCTTCCTTGAGTTGGAATTAGCGAGCACTAAAATCTACTCGTTATTGAACGACAATATGGGTGGTATGTGGATAGCAACCAACCAAGGTATTCGCTATTACTCATTATTCAGTAAAAAGTTTGAGCGGATCACCTTCAGTAGCTATGACCAACAAACACTGACCGGACGTATACGACAAACGTTAACAGGGCCGGATGGCGCATTATGGTTTGCTGACGACCACAAGCTGTACCGTTCAGGAAGTTCAGAGATTACTGAAGTCTTACATCTAACATCCCAGATAAATGAATTTGCTTTTCAAGGTGAAAAACTCTGGATAGCCACGTCTTCCGGTTTAGAGATTTACAACCTAAATAACTTACAGCGTGTGACGTTCCCATACCTTCGCGTCATTGCTGGAAGGGAAATTGATCATATCGTCTCTGATGGAACCGACCGACTTTGGGTTTCCAGCGGCTATCAACTATTTAATATCGATGCTGCGAATCAGCAGATGAGAAACTTTGGCAGCGATTGGTTAGTCAGTCAGTTTTTACCTGCGAAAATCACCCGTTTATATGACAAAAAAGATTTGCTTTTGATTGGTACTGACCACGGCGTCTATGAATACGATGGTGAGCGAATTCGATTTAACCGCTTCTCAGAAAAGTACGGTGAGTCACTCGATATTATTACCGCGATTGATGGGTCTCATTGGTTTGCTTCTGCTTATGGTGTTTTCAAAACGGTACCGGGTAGCGATGCAAAAGAAGTGATGGAAATGAGCGTCTCAAATTCTCGCCCGGCCTGTTTACTCAGTGACTCAGAAGGTGTGTGGCTTGCTTCATCAGTGGGGCTTAGCTATTACCATCTCTCAGGGCAGTTGATGAAGCATTATTCTTCAGCATCCGGCCTCATTAATAATGAATTTCTTCCGGGTGTTTGTAATGTTATTCGTCGCTCAGAAGATAGTGACCGCCAACTTATCTTTGGCTCTCAATATGGTTTAGTCAAAGCTGATTCGTCAAAGTTACTCGTATCCAACACGCCAGAATCCCAACTGATCGTTAGTCAAGTCATGCTAGAAAATGAGGTGGTTCAAGTTGGTAGTGCTGACCTAGAAAGTATGAAGCTACCTTATGGCTCTTCGTTAAGCTTTCTTTTTGGGGTGATGCCGAAACCAGATAACCAAAACCTCTATTATCGCTTGAACGAGAGCGACCAGTGGCAATCGCTTGAAGGTGGTCAATTAACACTAGAACACCTCAACTCAGGTGATTATCACTTGCAGGTGAGTAATGATTCGCAGCTCGCGTCTGGCTTAATCGGTTTGGAATCAAAATTCACGGTATTAAAACCTTGGTATTTGTCCAAGCTGGCGATCTCTGGATTTACTTTGGTTACCATCGCCATTATCGCTCTTTTGATGTATTGGCGCTCACGGTATGTGTTGCAAGCGAACCGTGACTTGGCAGCACAAGTGACGTTAAAAACCAACCAGCTTCGCCATCAAAGTCGAGTTTTATTGACCAGTAATCAGCAACTAAGAAAGCAGATTCAAGTGAGAAACTTGCTGGTGGACCATGTTGCACAGTCAATTAAGTCGAGCGTTGACTCGATAGCGCATAAGTTACCTGTTGATTTAGATTCAGTGACTCAAGATCATCTATCGAAAACGTATTGGCAGCTAAACGAACTAAAGAGCTCTCCGGGAGACACCAGTAACGGGAGTCAAAACTATAACTTGAGTCAGATAACGCAATCTGTTGTGGATGTTTGGCGTGAGGACTTTTCTAAAGCCGGTATCAGTGTTGAGCTGCAAGACAATCACAAAGCAAGCCGTATTTCATTAGAAAGCTTTAACCTTGATGTCATATTCAACAGTATTTTCGCCAATATCATCAAACGCTCTTTCCGAGGGCAGTCGGTTAAATTGGTATTGGACGAGGCTAATGACATCGTCTCATTGAGTTTTATTGACTACGGAACGCAATTACCAAGTAAAGCGGCAGTAATGCGCCCAACCAATGCCAGTAATGTAGATTTGAGTATGGATAACTTACCTCAACTTGTTGCCGCAAGTGGAGGGCATTTATCTATGTTTGCTTCTGATGCTCAAAATAAAATAGAGATTACTTGGCCATGTGCTCAAGAACCGAGCCATGTTGAAGAAGTATTGCCCGAGTTTACGGAAGTTGAACCACAGCAGCAAACTACCTCACCAGAGCAAGAGTGGTTGATGAAAGTTTACCAATTGGTTGCTGAGCATTATCACGATCCAGAGTTTGGTACGGCATCTGCTGCGAAGATGCTTTATATGTCTGAGCGAAGCCTACAGCGGCGCTTTAAGTCGGCTTCGTCAAGAACGCTAAAAGACTACGTGACAGAAGTAAGATTAGAAACAGCCTGTGAACAGCTACTCGCAGGAGAGAAAATCAGTGAGGTTGCATTTAACTGTGGTTTTAATGACCCATCGTACTTTAGTCAGAAGTTTAAGTTGCACTTTGGCTTGCCTCCTTCCAAGTTTGCCATGACTCAAGATAGTCAGACGAGCCTTTAGCTCTTAATTTGACATTAGCTAGCCCAGCCTTAGTGCTGGGTTTTTTCATGCCTGTGAGACGAACGGTGTCGTAAAGAACGTCATATAGATATTGGACAGAAGGGCATGCTCTCTAATTTGGCAGGATAAGGGATAAGGGATAAGGGATAAGGGATAAGGGATAAGGGATAAGGGATAAGGGATAAGGGATAAGGGATAAGGGATAAGGGATAAGGCGCACAAACCATCTTATGAAGAACATGTGCAGTAAAACGGTTATGAAAGATGGTGACAGATAATAGAGATAATTGAGCTTTGTTTGAGAAGAAGGTTGAGAAGAAGGTTGAGAAGAAGGTTGAGAAATTATAAGGAGTTAATTGAGAAGCGAATGAAGAAAGAGAAGAAAAAAAATATCGTGGTATAGCCGGGGGGACTATACCACGGGTGTCAATGACACCTTCGCTTGCTGCCGGAGTGACATGTTGCCATGCCACCTCTGGAATTCTTTTGAGAGGCTGTTGTCTCTCGATGGGTTAACTATACGAGACCTTACTTATTTTTCTTATAAAAATAACGACAGCTTTATGTGAGAAAAGCGACAAGTTGTATTTTTATTTGTAACTAACTGTATTTAATATAATTTTTACTGATGATGAGTTTAAATGTTACGTTTGTGTTAATCTGCATTTGGCTGAAAATATTCGATTTTGACGAAAATGACGTGAGATTAATTAACGGAGTTGACGTTTCATTTCGCCAAAAGCATTAATGAAATCTTTGATTTCACACAATGAATGAGAGGGTATAGAAGAGTAACATTAGCGCCCTATACTATTAATAATAATATTTATCATTTGCACTACTCTTAAGGGCCACTATGAAGCTATCAGAAATTAAACCTGGCGAAACAGTGACAATTCGGTTGTTAGAAGGACTTACGTCGGACGTCAGAAAAAAGCTAATGGTAATGGGATTACTTCCAAATACTGAGGTTAAAGTTATTCGACGTGCTCCAATGGGCGACCCACTGCAAGTTGAAGTTCGTGGTGTTTCTGTTGCATTGCGAGAGGCCATTGCGCAGAACATTGAAGTGGAGCGAGCATAATGCAATACCAAATTCTTACAGTCGGTAACCCAAACAGCGGTAAAACGACACTTTTTAATGGCCTTACTGGTGCAAAACAACAAGTCGGCAACTGGGCTGGTGTAACGGTTGAAAAGAAAACTGGCCAGTTCAAACACGCTGGCGATGAATTTCTGCTGACAGACCTTCCGGGTATCTACTCTCTAGATAGTGGTAATGATAGTAATAGTATCGATGAGTCTATCGCGTCTCGTGCGGTTCTGACGCACCCTGCTGATCTGATCATCAACGTAGTCGATGCAACAAGTCTTGAACGTAGCTTATATATGACACTGCAGCTGCGTGAACTTGGTCGTCCTATGATTGTTGTATTAAACAAAATGGACGCACTTAAGCGTGAACGCCAAATCATCAACGTTGCAGAACTCGAAAAAACGTTGGGTTGCCCGGTAGTTAGCCTGTCAGCGACAAACAAAGCACAAGTAGCAGAATTTAAAGAGAAGTTGCACAAGTCTGTGGTTCAAGGTGTCGCGTTAAAAGAAGTCGCTTTGAATTACGGCGAACAAATGGAAGCGGCGATCGGCAAAGTTTCGGCTCTTTTCAATGATCAAACCGTTTCTCACCGAGCATTGGCGATTCGCGCACTAGAAAAAGATGCACTGGTTCTTAACAGCATGTCGGATGCAGACCGCAATAGTGTTGAAAATACGATTGCCGAGCTAGATCTTGATGTTGACCTGCATGTGGCTGACACCAAATACACACATCTTCATGAAGAGTGTAAGAAAGTACGCCGTAGCGAAGGCAAGCTAAGCCGCAGCGTGACTGAAAAGCTAGACCAATTTATTTTGAACAAGTGGGTGGGCATCCCATTCTTCTTTGTTGTGATGTACCTAATGTTCATGTTCTCTATCAACATTGGTAGTGCATTCATCGACTTCTTCGATATCGGTGTTGGTGCTCTGTTGGTTGATGGTGGTCACCACTTGTTAGACGGTCATTTGCCTGTGTGGTTAGTGACGGTTCTTGCTGATGGTATCGGTGGTGGTATCCAGACGGTTGCAACCTTCATTCCGGTTATCGCGTGTTTGTACCTGTTCCTAGCAGTACTTGAGAGCTCAGGTTACATGGCTCGTGCAGCATTCGTACTAGATAAAGTGATGCAGAAGATCGGTCTACCGGGCAAAGCATTTGTACCGTTGGTTCTTGGTTTCGGCTGTAACGTTCCGTCAATCATGGCAACTCGTACTCTAGACCAAGAACGTGAGCGTAAACTGGCTGCATCTATGGCGCCATTTATGTCATGCGGTGCTCGTCTGCCTGTATACGCACTATTCGCTGCGGCATTCTTCCCAGGTTCTGGTCAGAATATTGTATTCGCACTTTACCTACTTGGTATTGTGGCAGCGATCTTCACAGGTCTTTTCCTTAAGCACACGCTTTACCCAGGTAGCAGCGACAGCCTAGTGATGGAAATGCCAGATTACGAGCTTCCGACGCTACAAAACGTGGTGATCAAAACTTGGCAAAAGCTAAAGCGCTTTGTACTTGGTGCAGGTAAAACCATCGTTATCGTTGTTGCTATTCTGAGTTTCTTCAACTCATTGGGTACAGATGGCAGTTTTGGTAACGAAGACAGCGAAAACTCTGTGCTTTCTAAAGCAGCGCAAGTTGTGACTCCAGTATTCTCACCAATCGGTGTTCAAGAAGACAACTGGCCAGCGACGGTAGGTATCATTACTGGTATCTTCGCAAAAGAGGCGGTAGTTGGTACGCTGAACAGTCTATACACGACGCCAAGCGACGGCGAAGACGCAGAATTTGATCTAATGGGCAGCCTAGAAGAGGCAGTAATGAGTATCCCTGAAAACCTAGCCGGTTTGAGCTACTCAGATCCACTAGGTATTGAAGTGGGTGACTTAACTGACTCAAATGCGGTTGCAGAAGAACAAGAAGTCGATGCTTCTATCTTCGGTAACATTAAATCGCAGTTTGCTTCTGGCAATGCCGCATTTGCTTACCTAATCTTTATCTTACTGTACACTCCTTGTGTGGCGGCGATGGGTGCTTATGTACGTGAGTTTGGTCATAAATTCGCACGCTTTATCGCGGTTTGGACAATGGGCTTGGCTTACCTATGTGCGACGTTCTACAACCAATTGACGCATTTCGCAGATAGCCCAGTGACAAGTGGCATTTGGATGGCAGTGATCGTTGCTATCTTCTTTGGCACATACCGTGTGTTCAAACGAGTTGGCAAGAAGCAAAACGGTGCATTAGAGGCGCAAGTAGCATGATTTTAAAAGAGCTTTATCAATACATTGCAGACAAAGGAACCGTCTCCCAGTCAGATCTGGCTAAGCAGTTTGGGATGAGTGAAGATGGTGCCGACGCGATGTTAAGCGTGTGGATTAAGAAGGGTAAAATTAGCCGCTTAGTTGACACCAATAAAGCTCATGACGTGACTCGAGTTCGCTACTCAGTGACTAAACAAGATGGCTTGTCTCTGACAGTCACCATGTAGCGATTATCAAAATTAGTCATCTAAAAATTATCACGTAAAAACGACAAAGTCGCATCAGCAATGATGCGGCTTTTTTAAACTTATAAGCTCAGATTTTGCAAAGTTTCCCAGTTAAGCTTTTTGGAAAATAGAGCTCAGTGACAGCACGTTTTTAATGCGACCAAGTAATTCGTTTTGCTCTTCTTCTGTACGGAATTCACCTATGGTGTTACCCCAAACTGGTCCCGGCCATGCTACGTCATCTTTGAAACGAGCAATATGGTGAATGTGCAGCTGAGGCACCATGTTACCTAGTGCGCCAAGGTTTAACTTGTCTGGACGGAATGTTGCTTCCAGTGCTTGGCTTACTGCCTGAGACTCTAGCAAAAATTGTTGCTGTTCTTTCATTGGCAAGTGGTGAAGCTCTTTTAGGTTTGCACGTTTTGGTACCAAGATAACCCATGGCACGGCATTGTCTTTATGCAGAAGCGCCACACATAGTGGGAAGTGACCGATAACGGTAGTGTCTTTTGCCAATTGAGGGTGCAGTTCAAAACTCATTATATTATCCGATTAGAATAGAATGACATCAGTATACGCCAGATAAAACAAAAGGTTGACGCTTTCACGCCAACCTTTCGAAATCATCTCGATTCTCGATTCTCGATTCTCGATTCTCGATTCTCGATTCTCGATTCTCGATTCTCGATTCGCTTACATACGCTCTAGAGTATCAATACCTAGTAGCGACAGACCTTGCTTGATGGTCTTCGCTGTTAGCGCTGCTAGTTTCAGACGGCTTTGTTTCACTGCTTCGTCTTCAGCAACTAGGATAGGGCATGCTTCGTAGAAGCTAGAGAACTGACCTGCTAGTTCGAATAGGTAGCTACACATGATGTGTGGTTGACCTTCGCGAGCAACAGATTGAACTGCTTCTTCGAACTGCATAAGTTTTGCGATAAGCGCTTTTTCTTTCTCGTCAGTGATCTTAATTTCACCTTGTAGATCATCCATAGAAACGCCAGCTTTAGCGAATACAGATGCTACGCGAGTGTAAGCGTATTGCATGTACGGTGCAGTGTTACCTTCGAACGCTAGCATGTTGTCCCAATCGAACACGTAGTCCGTGGTGCGGTGCTTAGAAAGGTCTGCGTATTTAACCGCTGCCATTGCAACTGTGTTTGCGATCGCTTTCTTCTCGTCTTCTGCTAGTTCTGGGTTCTTAGATTCGATCAGCTGTGCTGCACGAACTTCTGCTTCATCAAGAAGATCAGCAAGACGAACCGTACCGCCTGCACGAGTCTTGAATGGCTTACCATCTTTACCTAGCATCATACCAAACGCGTGGTGCTCAAGAGATACTGACTCTGGTACGTAACCCGCTTTACGAACGATAGTCCAAGCTTGCATTAGGTGTTGGTGCTGACGAGAGTCGATAAAATAAAGTACGCGGTCCGCGCCTAGTTCTTCGTAACGGTATTTCGCACATGCGATGTCCGTTGTTGTGTATAGGAAGCCGCCGTCGCGTTTCTGAACGATAACGCCCATCGCTTCGCCGTCTTTGTTCTTGAATTCTTCAAGGAACACAACTTGCGCGCCGTCATCTTCAACCGCAAGACCTTGTGCTTTTAGGTCTGCTACGATCTTAGGTAGCATGTCGTTGTACATGCTCTCGCCCATTACGTCATCACGAGATAGAGATACGTTTAGACGATCGTAGTTGCGTTGGTTTTGGATCATGGTTACGTCAACCAGCTTCTTCCACATTTCTGCGCAGAACTCGTCGCCGCTTTGCAGTTTCACAACGTAGTTACGTGCTTTCACTGCGAATTCTTCGTCTTCGTCGTACAGTTTCTTCGACTCACGGTAGAAGCCTTCAAGGTCAGCCAGTTCCATAGAAACTTCGCCAGACTCTTGTTGTACACGCTCAAGGTTTGCGATAAGCATACCGAACTGAGTACCCCAGTCACCGATGTGGTTCGCACGGATCACTTTGTGACCTAGGAACTCAAGAGTACGTACTACTGCATCACCGATGATGGTTGAACGTAGGTGACCAACGTGCATTTCTTTCGCAACGTTTGGTGCAGAGTAGTCAGCAACGATAGTTTGAGCTTCGTCTGCTGCAACGCCAAGACGTGAATCAGCCAGTGCTGCTTCCGCTTGTTTTGCTAGGAACTCTTCGCTTAGGAAAATGTTGATGAAACCAGGACCAGCGATTTCTGTTTTGCTCGCAATACCATCTAGGTCTAGAACATCCAGTACTTTCTGTGCAAATTCTCGTGGGTTAGTACCCAGTTTTTTAGCAACGCCCATTACGCCGTTTGCTTGGTAGTCACCAAATTGTGGCTTTGCTGATTGGCGTACTGCCGCAGGACTGCCTGCAGGTGCGCCAGCGGCTTCTAGAGCCTGAGATACTTTGTCATTAATAAGTGCTTGGATATTCACACGCGTTTCCTTCAATTCAAGGACGAAGAACTCGGCGAAGTAAGTGCCGAGTTCTGTTGGAGTTCACAAAAATGGGGCTAATGATAACAACTTTATTGCTTTTCATACAGAGAGGAATTGGGGAAATTTATACTTTTTCGATTGAATGGAAATGTGGCTTAGTTTGCGTTTACTATTGCGCTCAGAGTAATGAGATAAATCGCCCCATAAGAGAGCTACAATGACGACTCAACTAGTTGAAAAACGCCTAGCGCCTGAATTGATGATCCAAGATCTGGATGCATTTATGGTTAAGATTGAAGAGCTTGCATCCCTGTTAAAACTGGATCTGAGCTTTGCTCAAGCTGACCATATTGCGCTGCGTATTAATGATACTGAAACCGCAAAAGCCGCGCATGAAGCATGGAATCAATACGGTAAGGTAATTTCACAAGCGAAAATCAACGGTCGCCCAATTATTGTTATCGAATTCGACAAAGCGTTAGAAAGCCGTGGTTGGAAGATAGAGTGTCTGGAGCTGCCATACCCTGCGGAAGGCAAAATCTACCCAACTGAAAGCTGGGAACATGTGGAGTTTGTGATTCCATCTCATGCCGAAAATGCAGATGAGTTTCTTGCTGATTTGAAACACACTTATCCAGCGTTTGGCGCGCGTTTTGACGAGCTAGAAGAGCTAGGTGTGAAGATCAAACTGTCGAGCCCGAAAGGTGAAGGCGAGCGCTTGAACAACCCAACGGTGGCGTTTAAGTATCAAGGTATTTGTATCAAGCTGCACCCGCATTCACTTAAGCGTATTGTGGAGTCTGAGCAGGCTGAATAAGTGAGCTCCTAACAACTGTAAAGAAGAAAGGGTTGCCAAATGAGCAACCCTTTCTTTTTTCAAATGCGGTGAAATTAAAGGATAACCGTTTTATTGCCGTAAACAAAAACGTGGTCATTGATCACTTTATTCAAAGCCTTGCTCAATACGTTCTTCTCTACATCGCGACCTGCTTGTGCCATATCTTGTGCGCTGAACGTGTGATCCACTGGAATAACGTCCTGCTTGATGATTGGACCTTCATCCAAGTCATTTGTCACGAAGTGCGCTGTTGCACCGATGATCTTCACACCGCGGTCGTAAGCTTGTTGGTATGGCTTAGCACCGATAAACGCGGGTAAGAAACTGTGGTGGATGTTGATGATCTTGTGACGGTATTTCTCTACGAAAGTCGGAGTGAGAACACGCATGTACTTCGCTAGTACAAGGTAATCGGCATCGTATTGATCAATCACTTCAAGCATCTTCTGCTCGTGCTCTTCACGGCTAAGATCTTCGTGAGTAACGTGATGGTAAGGAATATCAAAACGCTCAGTGAGTGTTTGCAGTTTGTCGTAGTTACCAACAACCGCAGCAATTTCAACATCTAAGCTGCCATCGTAAGTCTTCATCAGAATATCACCCAGACAGTGCGCTTCTTTGGTCACTAGAATAACGATGCGTTTGCGGCGAGAGCTAATGAGTTTGCGTTTTGCACCTTGTGGCAGCGCTTGGTCTAAATCGGCGAGTAGCGTTTGATCGTTGAAGTAACCCTCCAACTCGGTCCTCATGAAAAAGTGTCCACTGGTGTTATCAACAAACTCGTTATTATGAACGATATTCAGCTGATGCTTATAACAGATATTGGTGATTTTTGAGATCAAACCCGGTGCGTCAGAACAATGGGTCAATAGTGTTTTCTTTTCCATAAATCAGATACTTCCATGCATTATTTTTCTAGCGTACGAATTAAAGGGTCACGTCAGAAGCGTGAATCGTACTGCAATCTGACTTCATAAATAATCTATTCTCGGCGTGGTTTCAACAAATTATCCGCGCGATGCTAAAACCTAGTGCTTTTGTTGGCTGATGTTTACGCTCAACTCCTGATATACTCTCGACAATTTTTCCAACCAGATGTCAGGCATGATCGCAAAAACATTCTCCTCTGAGGGCGCGTTAGGCAAAGCCATTCCGGGCTTTCAAGCTCGCCAGCCACAAATCGATATGGCAGAAGCTGTCAGCAGTGCGATCAAAGACCAAACTCAGCTAGTGGTTGAAGCCGGAACGGGAACGGGTAAGACCTTCGCTTACCTTGTGCCTGCGCTATTAAGCGGCAAAAAAGTCATCATCAGTACGGGGTCGAAGAACCTGCAAGAGCAGTTGTATCATCGTGACCTGCCGTTGATGGTCAGTGCTTTAGGCTTTTATGGACAAGTCGCGTTACTAAAAGGTCGCTCCAACTATTTATGTTTGGATCGTCTTAGCCGACAAATGGTCGAGAGCCATACTAATGAAGCCGACCCAACATTGTTGACCCAATTGGTGAAGGTTCGCACTTGGTCGTCTGAAACCAAAACGGGCGATTTAGGGGACTGTGAGGATCTGCCAGAAGACA
Organism: Vibrio sp. K4; assembly: GCF_051122595.1. NCBI lineage: Bacteria > Pseudomonadati > Pseudomonadota > Gammaproteobacteria > Vibrionales > Vibrionaceae > Vibrio > Vibrio sp. K4. Next base: position 2,406,814 of record NZ_CP178577.1, on the reverse strand, counting down.
GCATGGTCATCCCAACCATTACCTCCACCAACGACAACTGTTTGGGTAAAGAGTGCCCGAGCTACACCGATTGTTTCGTCTTAAAGGCACGCAAACGCGCAATGGATTCAGACATTGTTGTCGTTAACCACCACTTGTTCCTTGCAGACCTTGCGATCAAAGAAACCGGCTTTGGTGAGTTGATCCCAGAAGCTGACGTGTTCATCTTCGACGAAGCTCACCAGCTTCCAGACATTGCCAGCGAATACTTCGGACAATCGATCTCTAGCCGTCAGATCCAAGAGCTCGCCAAAGACATTGAGATAGCCTACCGCACTGAAGCAAAAGACATGCGCCAGCTACAAAAAGTCGGCGATAAGCTGATGCAAAGTGCAATGGATATGCGCATCGTGCTGGGTGAGCCGGGCTTTCGTGGTAACTGGCGTGAAGCGCTGCAGTCGGAATCGATCAAGCGTGAATTGGTGCGCTTAACCGATAGCTTAGACTTGGCGATTGACGTATTGAAACTGGCGCTAGGTCGAAGCCAATTGCTGGATACCGCCTTTGAGCGTGCCAACCTGATCAAAGGACGAATTGATCGCGTTTGTGATGTCGATATTACTGGTTACTCATACTGGTACGACACATCTCCCCGCCATTTTGCTCTGCACATTACGCCGCTATCGGTTGCAGATAAATTCCATGAGCAAATTGAAATCAAACAAGGCGCGTGGATTTTCACGTCTGCAACCCTAGCGGTTTCGGGTGACTTTAAACACTTTACCGACCGTCTTGGATTGAAGCCGAAGCAGCAGTTTTCGTTGCCATCTCCGTTCGATTACGAGAAGCAAGCGCGCCTATGTGTGCCTCGTTATTTACCAGAGCCAAACAGCCCAGGCTTAGCCGACAAACTGGTGCGAATGCTTGCGCCTGTGATTGAAGAGAACGACGGGCGTTGTTTCTTCCTGTGTACTTCGCACAGCATGATGCGTGAGCTTGGTGAACGCTTCCGTGAAGTACTGGATCTGCCTGTGCTAATGCAAGGTGAGATGAGCAAACAAAAGACCCTTGCCGAGTTTATGGAACTCGGTAACGCGCTGCTGGTGGCGACGGGTGCATTCTGGGAAGGGATCGATGTTAGAGGTGATGCGCTGAGCTGTGTTATCATCGACAAATTACCGTTTACTGCCCCTGATGACCCGCTGCTCAAAGCCCGAATCGAAGATTGTCGATTACGTGGCGGTGAGCCGTTTGCAGAAGTGCAAATCCCAGATGCGGTTATCACGTTAAAGCAGGGCGTAGGACGTTTGATTCGAGACCAAAAAGATCATGGTGCCTTAATCATTTGCGACAACCGTTTGGTAACGCGTGATTACGGTGGCATCTTCCTTGGCAGCTTACCGCCAATCCCAAGAACACGGGATTTGGAACGAATCAAAACATTCCTAAAAACAGAACAACCTGCCGCAGACTAATGCGCTGTGGCATCAATAAATTAAAGAAGAATTGTAGAGAGTTACATGAGCGCAAAAATTCTTGCTATCGATACGGCAACTGAGAACTGTTCAGTTGCGCTACTGGTTAATGACCGAGTGATTTCACGCAGTGAAGTGGCTCCTCGTGACCACACTAAGAAAGTACTGCCTATGGTAGACGAAGTACTGAAAGAAGCGGGCCTGACTCTACAAGATCTAGACGCATTGGCGTTTGGTCGTGGTCCGGGCAGCTTTACTGGCGTTCGTATCGGTATTGGTATCGCGCAAGGTTTGGCGTTCGGTGCTGACTTACCAATGATCGGCGTTTCAACACTGGCTGCGATGGCACAAGCAAGCTACCGCCTACACGGTGCTACAAATGCCGCTGTTGCGATTGATGCGCGCATGGGTGAAGTTTACTGGGCACGTTACACTCGCCAAGAAAACGGTGAGTGGGCAGGCGTGGATGCAGAATGCGTTATTCCACCAGCGCGTCTAGCGGAAGAAGCACAAGCAGACGACAAAACGTGGACTAAAGCAGGTACTGGTTGGGATGCTTACCAAGAAGATCTTGGCAAACTGCCATTCAACGTCACCAGTGGCGATGTTCTTTACCCTGATTCGCAAGACATTGTGATTCTTGCTGAACAGGAACTTAAGAAAGGCAACACAGTCCCAGTAGAAGAATCGAGCCCGGTTTATCTGCGTGATAATGTGACGTGGAAGAAACTTCCTGGTCGCGAATAATCGGACTTTCAATGACATGACAAAGTGCAGGGCGTTTGCCCTGTATTTTTATGGAGCGTTATGGCGTCTATCAATGGTTTACCTCCTGCGTTAATACCGGGTGCAAATCGCACCAATAAAGTCGGTAAAAAAGGGCAGGTAAAGAAAGCTCAAGATAAGCAGCCCGTTGGTCAACCTTCTAAGGTGGCGAACGCTGTCGCGCATTCCATTAAGCAAGTGGATGAGTCTCAGATTCATCGCACTCAAGTGCAATATGATTTGCCCGAGGGTCATGCTCGCAAAGCAATGGAACAGTATATGGACGTCATGAATCGAGCGAAGAAAGAGGAACTTGCTCAGTTACTTGGTGTCGATATCTATGTGTAAAACAACGAATTAATAGTGGGGGTTTATGAAACTTTCTGGACGTATTTTTCTGGTTATTATCGCAGCATTCGGGCTTTCTGCCTGTAGTTCTCTTCCTGAAGAGCTGAATGCAAGCACCGAGCAGGTTTTGACGGATTACAAAGCCTTTGCTGAAGACCAAGGACAGGCTGCTAATGATGTCCGTCTTGGTGGTGTTATCGCGAAAGTGGATAACTTGAAAGACCAAACGCGTCTGGAGATTGTAAACCTACCAATCAGCAAATCAGGCAAGCCAGACATCGACCAAGAACCAACGGGTCGCTTCGCGGTTTATTTTGATGGTTACCTAGAGCCGGTTGCTTTCAGTAAAGGTCGAATCATTACCGTGGTGGGTAAAGGTGCGGGCGAAGAAGAAGGTAAAATTGGCGAGCATCAATACATCTTCCCAGTCATCAAAGGCGATGGTTACCGCTTATGGAAGATTGAAGAGCGCGTACGTATGTACGACACGCCAACCTATTACTACCCTTGTTACTCCATAAACTGCCGTATGATGCGTTCGGATTTCCCGCAAGACGGCAAGGTGATCAAGAAGGTTAAATAATCTGTGATGAATGAGCGCCGTTTCGAACTCCCAAATGGGAGCATGGCAGCCTTAGAGATCGGAAACGAAAAAACGACTGCTTGTTCAGTCGTTTTTCTTCATGGGTGGATGGATAACGCAGGCAGCTTCAAAACCTTGATGAAAGCTATACATCACTGCAACCCTGATCTTCATCTACTAGCAATTGACCTATTTGGTCATGGCTTATCCAGTCATAAATCCTCAGACAATTACTACCCCTTCCACGACTACATTGCTGATTTACACCAATTATTGGATGAATTATCGCCAAACAGACTGATGTTAGTAGGGCATTCACTAGGCGCTTTAATCGCAAGTTGCTATAGTGCTGCCTTTCCTGAACAGGTCGAAACGTTAGTGCAAATTGAAGGGGCGGGTCCACTCGCAGAACAGCCTTCCAATAGCGTAAAACGACTGCGTGATGGCGTCCTTAACCGACAACGTCAACGCAGCAAACCGGAGCGAGCTATCGCTTCTTTCGATCTGGCGTTAAAGCTACGCATGCAAGCGAATCACCTGACCGCCGAGCAGTTGATGCCAATCGTAGAGCGCGGGACTGAATGTCGTGAGAACCAGTGGTTTTGGCGACACGATGCCAAATTAAAGTGCGATTCTCTTTATCGCATGGCACAGGATCACGCGAACTCGATCACCAGCCAAATACGCTGTCCGCACCTAATCATATTGGGTGATAAAGGATTTCAGCATTTACAGTCTAACCAAGTCGATTGGGGCGAAAATCCACCGAAAGTGGTTTCTGTCGCGGGTGGGCATCATTGCCATTTAGAGCAAACACTCGAGGTCGCAAAGCGAATTCTTGGTGTAGTTAACAAAATTTAAACAAGTGTTTGAGAGTTACGTGCTCAAGCACGTTTGCTGTGCTGTAATAGTGCTCAAAATAAAAAGGACGCTATTTTTTAGCCAGTTATAAACGAGGAGTAACATCGTGGATAAACCATGGCTTTCACGTTATCCAAGTGACGTACCTGAAACCATTAATCCAGAGCAATATGAGTCTTTGGTAGAAATGTTCGAGCAGTCTGTTCAAAAATACGCAGATCAGCCGGCATTCATGAACATGGGCTCGGTCATGACCTTCCGCAAATTGGAAGAGCGTAGCCGCGCATTCGCCGCATACCTACAAAACGAACTTAAGCTGAAGAAGGGTGACCGCGTTGCTCTTATGATGCCAAACCTGCTTCAATACCCTGTCGCGCTATTTGGTATTTTGCGTGCAGGCTGTATCGCTGTGAACGTGAACCCACTTTACACTCCTCGTGAGCTTGAGCACCAGCTAAACGATGCTGGCGCAACGGCGATCGTTATCGTTTCTAATTTCGCGAACACACTAGAGCAAATCGTAGAAAACACGCCAGTGAAACACGTGGTTCTGACCAGCCTTGGTCAAATGCTGCCACGTGCGAAAGGTACGCTTGTCGACTTCGTGGTTAAGTACGTGAAGGGCATGGTGCCTAAGTACGATCTACCGGGTGCAATCTCAATGCGTAAAGCGCTGCACAAAGGTCGTCGTCTTCAGTACGTGAAGCCATTTATGTCTGGCGATGATATTGCATTCCTACAGTACACTGGTGGTACAACGGGCGTAGCGAAAGGCGCAATCCTGACGCACCGCAACATGATCGCCAACGTAATGCAGGCGAAAGGTGCTTATGGTCCTGTATTGTCTCCGGGTCGCGAGCTTGTTGTTACGGCACTGCCGCTTTACCACGTATTCGCGCTGACGGTGAACTGTCTACTGTTCGTTGAAATGGGCGGTAACAACCTGCTTATTACTAACCCGCGTGATATTCCGGGCTTTGTGAAAGAGCTGCAAAAATACCAGTTCACGGCAATTACTGGCGTAAACACGCTGTTTAACGCGCTAGTAAACAACGAAGATTTCCATGAGCTAGATTTCAGCAACCTTCGCCTAGCAGTAGGTGGTGGTATGGCAGTGCAACGCGCCGTCGCTGAAAAATGGCAAAAGACCACAGGTTGTTACCTACTAGAAGGCTACGGTCTAACAGAATGTTCTCCATTGGTGGCAGCTTACCCGCACGACCTAGTGGAATACAACGGTTCTATCGGTCTGCCTGTACCATCAACAGAAGTACGTATTGTTGATGAAGAAGGTAACCCACTAGCAAATACTGAGACAGGTGAGCTTCAAGTTCGCGGTCCTCAAGTGATGCAAGGTTACTGGCAGCGCCCAGAAGCGACTAAAGAAGTGATCAACGAAGACGGTTGGCTATCGACGGGTGATATCGTTAAGTTTGATGATGAAGGCTTCCTGCACATCGTTGACCGTAAGAAAGACATGATTCTTGTGTCTGGTTTCAACGTTTACCCGAACGAAATCGAAGACGTAGTCGCACTGCACGGTAAAGTGCTAGAAGTCGCGGCAATCGGTCAGCCTCACGAAGTGTCCGGCGAGTTGGTGAAGATCTACGTTGTAAAACGCGATCCAAGCCTAACCAAAGACGAAGTGATTGCACACTGTCGCCAACACCTAACTGGCTACAAAGTGCCGAAGTTGGTTGAGTTCCGTGAAGACTTACCGAAGACCAACGTAGGTAAGATCCTTCGTCGCGTACTGCGTGAAGAGAACGACGCAGAGCTAGCGAAGAAGAGCGCATAAGCGGATTTCTTTGTGCAACAATCATTTATTGCCAAATAGTGTTAGAATGCCAGCGTTTTGCTGGCATTTTTTTATAGCGAGAAGCATGTGAACTATCAGATCATTACGAAAAACAAAGACCTAGAAGAAGTCTGCGCTCTAGCAAGAGAAGCCGACGTAGTTATGCTGGATACCGAATTCGTGCGAATCAGGACTTACTATCCGCAACTAGGTTTGATTCAGCTTTTCGATGGCAAACAACTTTCCCTTATCGACCCGACGGAACTGACGGACATGACATCGTTCGTCGAGTTGCTAAAAGACACCTCAGTGCTAAAAGTGCTGCACGCGTGTGGTGAAGATTTAGAAGTCTTCCAAAATGCCTTTGGCTGCACACCATTCCCGATGGTGGATACTCAGTTGATGGCAGCATTCTTGGGTCACGGCCTGTCGACAGGCTTTGCTACGCTAGTGGAAGAATACCTTGGCGTAGAGTTAGACAAGAGCGAATCTCGCACTGACTGGATGGCGCGTCCACTGACTCAAAAGCAGCTTGATTACGCCGCGGCCGACGTGCACTACCTAATGCCTCTTTACGAGAAGCTATTAGATAAAGTGAACGAAGCAGGCTGGTGGGAGGCGGTTCAGCAGGAGAGCGACCTACTGGTATCAAAGCGTATTCGTAACTTAAATGAAGAAACCGTCTACCTAGATATCAAAGGTGCATGGCAACTAAGACCGGCTGAACTTGCGATTCTTAAGCCTTTAGCGACTTGGCGTTACCGCGAAGCGATCAAGCGCGACCTTGCGTTGAACTTCATTTTTAAAGAAGGCGACTTGCTGACGGTGGCTCGCCTTGGGCTGACAAACTTTAAGAAGATGGAAGCAGAAGGCATCGACATTCGTGCGATTAACCGCCACGGCGCAAGAATTGCGGCTATTGTTAAAAGTGCAAAGCAAACTCCTGCCGATGATTACCCAGCGAAAATTGAACGTTTGATGGATTACCCAGGCTACAAGCAAATCTTCAAGAACATGAAGGATGTGGTGAAGGTAGCATCGCAAAAATCAGGCTTGGCGACCGAGTTCTTGGCGTCTAAAAAGCAGATCAACCAAATCATCAGTTGGGTATGGAAGAAAGACCGCGATCCAGCGCGTCTACCGGATGTGATGCAAGGCTGGCGTCTTGAATTACTCGGCGAGAAGATGAATAAGGTGCTCAAGTAAGTACCAAATAAAAAAGGTTGGCATTATCGCCAACCTTTTTTGTAACACGCATTTGTCTTTTGTTTTGAGTGCTCATGTGCTTAGAGCGCTCAAGCAAAGTCGAAAAGTAATTACTTCTCGTCTTCTGGCAACTTCACGTTTAGCTCAAGAACTGAAATATCATCGTCCTTGTGTTCAAACGTCAAATCCACCATGTTTGGATCAATCGCAACGTATTTGCTGATCACCTTCAAGATGTCCTCTTTCAATTGAGGCAAGTAAGAAGGCGCAGGATCGTTCTGGCTACGACGCTCAGCAACGATGATCTGCAAACGCTCTTTGGCTAGATTCGCAGAAGTTTTCTTTTGTGGGCGGAAAAATTCTAGTAGTGACATGTCTAGCCTCCGAATAGTCGTTTAAAGAGTCCTTTCTTCTCCTCAGTAAGGAAACGAAATTCAACCTGGTTGCCCAGTAGGCGGTCTACCGTATCAGAGTAAGCCATGCCTGCGTCTGTGTTCTCGTCAAAGATCACTGGCACACCTTTGTTTGATGCATTCAGTACCGCTTGGCTTTCTGGAATTACACCCAGTAGAGAAATGTGTAGGATCTCTTCTACGTCTTCAACGCTTAGCATCTCACCTTGTGTTACGCGAGAAGGGTTGTAACGCGTCAGTAGTAGGTGTTGCTTAACTGGCTCAAGACCTTGCTCAGCGCGTAGTGACTTAGAATCCAAAATACCTAGGATACGGTCAGAGTCACGTACCGAAGACACTTCTGGGTTAGTCGTTACAATCGCTTCATCTGCGTAGTACAGCGCCATCAGAGCACCTTGCTCGATACCTGCTGGAGAATCACAGATGATGAAGTCGAAGCCCATTTCATCCAACTCAGTGAACACACGTTGCACGCCATCTTTGGTTAGCGCGTCTTTATCACGTGTTTGAGAAGCTGGAAGAATGAATAGGTTATCTGTGCGCTTATCTTTGATCATCGCTTGGTTAAGCGTTGCTTCACCGTTGATGACGTTAACAAAGTCATACACCACGCGGCGCTCACAGCCCATGATAAGATCGAGGTTACGCAAGCCGATATCAAAATCGATCACCGCAGTCTTTTTGCCCTTAAGAGCCAGACCAGAGGCGATGGCTGCGCTTGAAGTGGTTTTACCAACGCCACCTTTACCAGACGTTACTACAATAATGCGTGCCATTTTATTTCCTTTTTAGACTAAATCGTGAGTGTTTCTAGATGTAATGATTCTTCGGCTTTACTGATCATTACTTTCTTTTGCCAATACTCACTCTCAATTTGATCGCTCAACCAGTAATCTCCTGCAATGGAAACCAGTTCAGCTTGTAAATCGTGACAAATAATTCGTGCTTCTTGTTGGCCGCTCGCCCCAGCAATGGCGCGTCCGCGCAGGGTGCCATGAATGTGGATAGAGCCATCAGCAATCACTTCTGCACCAGCGCTTACGTGTGCCAGTACAACCAAGTCACCGTCTTTGGCGTAAATCTGCTGACCAGAACGTACAGGTGTACGAACGATTTTGGTCGGCGCCATTTTTGCTGGTGCTTGAGTTGGAGATTTGCTCGCAGACATGATGGCGAAGCCCGCTTCTGAGGCAAGGTTTTGAACGCGCTTATCTTTACAGCCAGTCACACCAACCGGAATAAACCCTGCATCGGCGATGCCTTGTTTAAGTGCGGTGAAATCAATATCGCCTTCTACTTTTGCTATATTGATAACCAGAGGTGCGGATGCGAAGAAAGAGGGTGCTTGAGAAACCTTTTCTTGCAAAAATTCGACAGTCTTAGCGATCTCGTTGTCAGAAAGGTGTAAAACTGACAATGTAAAACTGCTACCTTTAAGGTCAGGTGAATGGGTCATCGTGGACTTCTTGCCTTTATTGAAAGAGCGTTGCCTTAAACTAGGTCTGTCATGTTATATTTCATCCTTTAGCGCAGCAAGTTCTCAAGCGGGCAAATAAGTGAATTAATCTCAAATTTGCTATCAAGTTTGCGAGAATTTTACGTTTTCAACAAAATCCGCATTCAAAGCGGGTAAATCAGCACAAAAGGCTCGTCATGCTTTGTTCTATTTATAAAAGTTCCAGAAAAGAAGGCACTTATCTCTATATTCCGAAAAAGGATGATTTCTCACAGGTTCCTGACACGCTAATGCAGATGTTCGGTAAGCCTATGCCGGTGATGACAATCAAACTTGATGGTCGTACTTTGGCACAAGTTGATGTCGAGAAAGTGAAAGCGTCATTAATTAATGATGGTTTCTTCCTACAGGTTCCGCCTCCGCCGGAAAACCTACTAGAAAAATACAAAGAACAAAAAGCCCAGCAGAAAGGCGAATAACGTCACCGCTTTTCATCTGGGAATTCTGCCTCGCTCAAGGAGGGCGATATGAAAAAGATACTGGCAGCAATGCTCAGCGTTGGTATGTGCACTTCAGCCTTTGCAAGTAGCGATGGCTTTGATGAATACCTAAATAAATTGCGTGCAGAAGCACGTGATAAAGGCATTTCCGAACAGGTGATCAGTGCCGCTTTTGCTGATGTGGAATACAAACCACGTGCAGTCAAAGCCGACCGTAACCAACCTGAGAAGAAACTGACGTTAGACGAATACATTCCGCGCGCGGTACCTGAGTGGAAGGTAAAACAAGCGAAGCAACTGTATAAAGAACACTACGCTGAACTTAAACGCATTGGTGATGAGTTTGGCGTGCAGCCACGTTTTATCGTTGCACTTTGGGGCGTGGAAAGTAACTTCGGTAAGTTCACTGGTAACTTCCGCGTGATCGACGCGTTGTCGACCATGGCGTTTGAGGGTCGCCGTGAAGAGTTCTTCCGTAAAGAAACCATGGCGGCACTACAGATCCTAGATGAAGGTCATATCGAGCTAGAGAACTTCAAAGGTTCTTGGGCTGGTGCGATGGGTCAATGTCAGTTTATGCCAAGCTCATTCCTACGCTTTGCTGCGGATGGTAACGGCGATGGCAAGAAGGACATCTGGCAATCAGAAGCGGACGTGTTTGCTTCTACTGCGAACTATCTAAGCAAATCTGGCTGGGATGATAAATTCACTTGGGGTCGTCAGGTTAAGGTGCCACACGGCATTGACCACAATCTGCAAGGTCGCGAAGCGGAAAAAGGTAAGTACCTGCAAGAGTGGAGCAAGCTTGGCATCACCAAATACGATGGCAGCCCACTTCCTAAGCTGGACGAAGACATCAAAGCATGGTTGATCATGCCAGACGATGAGAACGGTCGTACTTACCTGGTGTACAACAACTACAATGTGTTGATGAAGTGGAACCGCTCTTACTACTTCGCACTGGCGGTAAGTCATTTAGCTGACCGCATCACATTCTAGATTGAATGTATAAACGAATAAAAAGGGGCTCTTCGGAGCCCTTTGTTTTCTCTATTTGAAACGAGGTTTGCGTGTTATCTGAACGTGCTGCACAAATGGTGATCTTCTCGGCGTTGATCAAACATAAAAACTTTACCGCTGCGGCAAAGAGCTTAGGCGTGTCTGTTTCTCACGTCAGTAAACAGCTCAGCCAGTTGGAAGCGTCACTGGGTATCAAGCTCGTGCAACGCACCACGCGCAGCTTCACGCCAACCGAAGCGGGGCAAACCTTCTATCACCATTGTGAACAAGTGGTGCAAGCCGTTAGCAGTGCCACGTTAGAGATGGAAAGCCAACGCGATGAAGTCGCCGGTTTAGTTCGCCTTGGTTTGTCGCAGTCTTTTGGCACGCTGCACATCATTCCTGCCATTCAAGAACTTCGTGAGAAATACCCGCAACTGCAAGTCGAAGTGCATTTGTTCGATTACAAAGTCGATATGCTCGAAGAAGGCTTGGATTTGTGGATCACCAACAATGAACACCTACCAGAAGGCTACATTGCTCAGCGCTTAGCGGATTGCCAATTTGTGGTTGCTGCATCGCCGGATTACTTACTTAAGCACGATACGCCAACCGAACCGAATGACTTGTCACAGCATAATTGCCTTATCTACCGTAGTTGGGAGCGTGACTACACCAGTTGGGCGTTCACCAACCGTGAGCAAGAGCTCAACGTGAAAGTTTCTGGCAACTACTCGGTCGATTTAGCAGAAGCGGTGCGTGATGCCGCAATCGCAGGGTGGGGGATTGCTTACTTAGCCACTTATTTGCTGGGGGATGAATTCCGCTCAGGTAAACTTATCCAGCTTCTACCTGATTGGAAAGCCAGCCAATCCATGCCGTTTTATGCGGTGTACCCAAGCCGCCAACATATGCCGAAAAAGATCTCTGCGGTGATCGAATTCATCAAACAGAAGATCGGATCGCCTTGCCATTGGGATCAGCGATTAGCGCCGTATATTTCGATTCCGAAGTAGGGAATACATAAGGTGATTTGAATCACAAAATTTTTCCAAATCCAGAAACATCTTTTCCATTTGGAAATAATAACGTTAGGCAAACGTTTATCTCTATTTAATTCAATGAGTTATTCTGCTGATTAAATAGTGAGCAGTCGAGATTCTCAGCCTGTTAACATCCCCAACTTGCAGCATTTCTTTCACTCTATACAATCCGACGCCTTTCCTGTTCCCCCTTTTGTCGGATTCATTTTATGAACTCAATTCTTGGTATCGTAGCCATCCTATTCGTAGCATGGCTGCTTTCGACTAACCGTAAGAACATTCGTCTACGAACGGTGTCTTTGGCTTTTGCTCTACAAGTAATCTTCGCGCTATTAGTACTTTACGTACCAGCGGGTAAAGAAGCGCTTAACGCAGTAACTGGCGCGGTTTCTAACCTAATCAACTACGGTCAAGAGGGCATCGCGTTCCTATTTGGCAACCTAGCAACAGGTGGCTTTACCTTCGCGATTAATGTACTTGGTATCATCATCTTCTTCTCGGCACTGATTTCGGGTTTGTACCACATTGGTCTAATGCCAAAAGTGATCAACCTAATCGGTGGTGGCCTTCAGCGTTTGCTAGGTACAGGTCGTGCAGAATCGCTATCTGCAACAGCGAACATCTTCGTTGGTATGATTGAAGCGCCGCTTGTAGTAAAGCCATACCTAAAGCACATGAGTGATTCTCAGTTTTTCGCAGTAATGACTGGTGGTTTGGCATCGGTTGCTGGTGGCACGCTAGTAGGTTACGCATCACTGGGTGTGGATCTTAACTTCCTGATCGCGGCGGCATTCATGTCTGCACCTGCGGGTCTTCTGATGGCAAAAATCATGATGCCAGAGACAGACAGCACAACACCAGATATCGACCTAGACCAAGTAGAAATGCCACGCGCAACCAACGTGGTTGAAGCAATGGCAGACGGCGCGATGTCTGGTTTACGCATCGCAGTGGCGGTAGGTGCAACCCTATTGGCGTTCGTGAGCGTTATCGCGATGCTAAACGGCATTCTAGGCTGGTTCGGCGGTCTATTCGGTATGGAACTGAGCTTCGAGCTAGTACTTGGCTACCTATTCGCACCAATCGCATGGTTGCTAGGTATTCCTTGGAATGAAGCTATCGTGGCAGGCTCTCTGATCGGTAACAAGATTGTGGTAAACGAGTTCGTAGCCTTCATCCAACTGATGGAAGTGAAGTCTCAGCTAAGCGCACACTCACAAGCTATCGTAACCTTCGCACTGTGTGGTTTCGCAAACATCTCAACTATGGCAATGCTGATTGGCGGCCTAGGCTCACTAGTACCAGAGAAGCGTTCATTCATCTCGAAATACGGCTTCCGTGCAATCGCAGCAGGCGTAATGGCGAACCTGATGAGTGCATCAATTGCTGGCGTGATTTTGAGTTTGTAACCTATAAGAGCGCTGCGCTTCTGGAATCGGGAACGCTTCGCTTCGAGAGAGTAGAGGGCTTTGGCTCAAGCACTTCTTCTTACTCTCAAAAAGCAAAAGGGGCTGACGTTTATCGTCAACCCCTTTTCATTTCTTCGAATCTCGAATCTCGAATCTCGAATCTCGAATCTCGAATCTCGAATCTACTTCTTCGTATGAAACTGCTCGCAAGCCAGCATCGTGTTCTCAATCAAGCTTGCTACTGTCATTGGGCCAACGCCACCCGGTACTGGTGTAATAAAGCTCGCGTTCTCACGTGCTTTATCGTATTCCACGTCACCTACTAGCTTGCCCGACTCAAGACGGTTGATGCCCACATCGACCACAACAGCGCCTTTCTTAATCCACTCACCAGGAATGAAGTTTGGTTTACCAACCGCAACCACAACAAGGTCTGCTTGACGAACGTGACCTTCTAAGTCTTTGGTAAAGCGGTGACAAGTTGTTGTTGTACAGCCAGCAAGAAGCAGCTCAAGTGTCATTGGGCGACCAACAATGTTTGATGCACCAACCACGACCGCGTGCTTACCGCGTAGCTCGATGTTGTAACGGTCAAGAAGCGTAATGATGCCTTTTGGCGTACAAGAACGAAGCTTAGGAATACGCTGCGCTAGACGACCCACGTTGTAAGGGTGGAAGCCATCCACGTCTTTCTCTGGGTGAATACGCTCAAGAACGTGCGTTGCATCAATGCCAGCAGGAAGTGGCAACTGAACAAGAATGCCATCGATTTCTGCGTCGTTGTTCAACTCATCGATAAGTGCCAACAACTCTTCTTCCGACGTTGTCGCAGGAAGGTCAAAAGACTTAGAGACAAAGCCAACTTCTTCACACGCACGGCGTTTGCTGCCAACGTAAACTTGAGAAGCTGGATCTTCACCAACAAGAACAACTGCAAGACCAGGAGCACGAAGGCCAGCCTCAACGCGAGCTTTCACACGTGCTGCAACTTCGGATCGAACAGTTTGGGAAATGAGAGTTCCATCTATATTTTGAGCAGTCATGACTTTCCTTTTTAAATTGAGAAGGCAAATTATTTGCGGCGCATTGTCGCAGAAAATCTATTTAACATCCATACGCAAACGTTTGCTTTGTGGTGTTTTTGAACATTTATCGTTTTGGTGCCCTTTTTTTAGGCATTCAGATCAGAATGTTATGAAAACCCGTTGATTTAAGCGCTTGAACTCGTATAATCCTGTCCCTGTAGCGCGCCCTTAGCTCAGCTGGATAGAGCACGTCCCTTCTAAGGATGTGGTCATAGGTTCGAATCCTATAGGGCGTGCCATTTATTTCGGGGCGTAGCAGGTTAGTACTTGCTACGCCCTTTTTCGTTTCTGCTATTTTTAGTCAAGTAACTAGTCAAGTAAGCGTGAAGCTTAATGTAATCATCTTTAATGAATACATAAGTTCGCTTGCTTCTCACAGCTAGGTATTTGAGACTAAAAATGCAAATCAGCCCCATTGTGAGGCTGATTGATCTATTTAATTAGAGTTTTTCCTATAAAACACAACCATCTCACTGATTGAATTAAATTGGCTACCAACCTCTTTCCAAACACACTCTTCACAAAGAAGCCCTCGTCCATATCTTGCTGTTTTTTCACCACAGCATAGGCAGATAGGATCATTGGTCTTTATACTGTTTTCTGCAACCTCTGTATCTTCATATGGTTGTTCTATGGTTGACTGAGGCCAACGAAGCATTTCGACAAGTTCTTCCCAGTGCTTTAAAAGGTAGCTAAAAACACCTTCAGAGTTAAGAAGCCTGATAGGACTTTTAGTTGGGTAAAGATCGTTAGCCAACTTATGCGTATTTACTCTCAGGATAATGTCGATATCGTGAGGTACTGCTTCTGGTAATAAATGAGGACTGCTCTCGAAAGGGATATCCATTACTACCGATATGTTAGAGGTTAAGTCTTTAGTGTATGCATCAAATTGAACTCCAGACTTGGTACATTCAACCTCCCATTGCACATCATTAAAATCCCACTCATCTAAATCAAAGTTAACTAGAGTTGGGAGCTGTTGCCTTATAATCAGTGCCAATGCAGTAACGGGGGAGAATTCACACTCAGAACTTGTTGTATTTTTATCGGTACGGTGTGCAAAGTGCCATTGGTTGATACTTCCCAACCTCGCAGTAACTGGGGTTCCACATGATAAACAATGACAGTTGCAATCATCGCCACGCTCCACTTGCTCAATCCCCACTATTCGGTTTGAACTGTTACTGCGAGCGAAAGGCATAAGGACTTGAAATGAAGACATATAAAGACCTCTTATACGGCTTGCTCTAAGTCATCATTAAACTCGGTCAGTCTAATAGATGGCTCTGCGTGGGGTAAGTTAGTAATTGATACCCCCCAAGGGTAAGGGGTTTTGTTATCTTTTTCGTATTGGTAAATCGTAATGTGAGGAAGGTTCCGTCGGTCGTACGCTTGACCAAATTTGAATGCTACGCTGTTTTGAGAAGCTAACACGAGGTGTATATCGTTATAGCCTTCTTCCATGAGGTTTTTAACTTCTTCGATCAAATCATAAGCTAAACGACTTTGCTTTTTACTTGACCAGTGATTATCAAAACGCTTTTCCCTCAGTTTCAAATGTATCTGTGGCATCTTTGGAAAACAGAGGTCAATAGCTTTCTCATCAACAGGGTAAGAGAAAGATACAGCAAGAACGATAGATTCTTTGCTATCAGCATGCTTTATTGTCTTTTCAAACTTCTCATTGTCGTCACTAATAGGATCGAGTTCTTTCCAGCTTGATAGTTGTCGATCCCAGTCGAGCACTTCAATATGAGACTCATCATCCAACAAATATCCTGATAGGAAAGCAAAAGGAACAGGAACTAAACCACCAAAAACAATGTGAAAATCTTCAGCAGCAACACTATTTCTTCGCTCTTCTATAGAGTGCTCTAGATTGAGGAATTTCTTAAGTGCTAATTTGGGTTGGCTTACTGTGCCATTAGCAAGACTGTCTCGGATATCTATTACTGTATTGGAAATATTTCGGCCTTTGTATTTTTTCTGAACATGCTCTGATAGTGGGGAGTCAGATGTGTTTACGAGTCCTCTTTGCTCAATAGCGAATACAATTTGTTTAGCCAATTGTCGGTGTTCTATAACTGAGCGGACTATCTCCCAAGCTAGCCCAATTGCCATTAGGAGTATACTGAAATAAAAACCGATAGAAACGAGTAGAGCAGGGACATCAGAACCAGCAACGTCAAGGCTAATGAGTTGGCTAGCTGTTACGTATTGAACGTTGAATGCTACGCCTCCCATCAATGTTATCGGGAAGAAATAGGCTCCTGTCCTGAAAATTAACAAGGCAGGAGAGCGCTTTCTGAATAGCCAGTTGATGGTCTGAACAACGATGTAAGTCAAAAGGTTCATTACTTTCCCTTGTTTGCTGGTTGATGGTGAGAGTTGTTGATTTGATCCATATATTGCTCAATAGTTAGTTCACCAGGGTGAACACCACCACCACGCCATTCTCCATCTGATAACCAAAGCTCCCAGTACCACAGCCATTCTTGCGTCCATGGGATGATGGATTCAGCGATTAACATACTAGGAACCCAGTCTTTGGAGCTACCGCTGTTAAACATTAGGCAGGGTTTAGTATTCTCTTTGGAGAAGAACTCATGAGGTGAGCGCTTCCCTCCTGCTAGATCTCTTAGATTCGGGGACAACACCTCGACCTCAGGAATACAACCTAACCCAGCCCATTTAACAAGAATTAGGTATTCTCGGCTAAGTCGAGAAGGTTGTAGTACTTGTCTCCATTCCAGTTTTAGACCTGTTTTACCTTTGAGTATTCTACCTTTGCCACCATGGTAACGTTTTTGTAGCGCGTTAAGCTGCCTTTGAAGGTGATGGCACATCTATACATCACCGTAGAAGTTGTGTTTAGGAACGGGGGTGGCAGTGGCTGCATTGGATACTCCTAAGCCAATAGAAGAAACTACCGCACGATTTTTAGCTCGTCGTTCAGTCAGAGTGTCCGCAAGTTTGGCTTGGATGCCTCTTGCTGCTTGAGAACCAAACATTTCTCTTGATCGCTCAATGGTTTTATCAAGCCCTTGATCTAATTCAAGTAGTTTTGCTACGTCTTCAGTAACCTGCGTATACCACGCTTTAAATGCTTGGGGTAACATCGGTTTCTCATGCCATTTATCTGCAAAATTCTCCGTAGGAAGTGCTGGGTTGCGAATAGTGTACTTTACAGTACCGTCAGACTGATATTGATGGGAAATGAAGTTTGGCATTTCTTCAAGTACATCTAACATCAGATCAAATGGGTTGTGGTACTCCTTGTTAGAGTTTGAGCACTTTTCATAAGCTAGACCTGCTAGAGTCGTAATAATTATGCTTATTGGAGCGCAATCGCCATAAACGTTCTGCTTATTTTGTTTCCACATGTCTCTATGTCGCTTGAGAAGCTGAACTACAATCTGAAGTACAGTCTTTCGACCCTGACCAGGTAACGGTTCTACTGTCCCCGCATATATATCATTATTAGATCTGTAGTTGCTTTTTCTATTCCAGCGAATCTCTTTACTACACGCGCTTCGGAACCACTTCCTATATCCGTATGGATGAGAAGGACTATTGGCATCCTTGATGTCTGCAACTCTTACTTTGTTCTTAGGGTTTGGCGAGTCCATATCTTCAGGCATGCTAGGGGTTATGTCCATGTGGAACCCCTGGCCTTCGATACCTCCATATTGCAGAGTGACACATCTGCGTTTTGGCATATTCTCTATTTTGTCACCGTATCGTTGAGAGTCTTTCAGCACTCGTATCAAATTGAAGAGTAGCTCGTTGGCTTCATCAGTAGTTGTTGGATATTGCTGACTTGGTAAGTGCAGCACCAGATCTATATCCATGTCTGAGTCTTCATCAATCGGTTTTACGGATGTGCCAATACCAACACTACCTTGAGCATAAATGTGGCATTCCGCTAGCTCGCCCCCTTGGTTTGCCAAGTAGGATCCGATTGCTCGGTAAGCCGTCTTCAATTGAGACAACTGTGTTTCGGTCAAGTCTAGGTTCGATGTGATATGAGAGATCATCTCGAAACAAAATTCTTTGTCGCTTGCACTTAGTTGTCTTAGTGATTTGAAACCTTGATCTTGCACAGCTAGCTCCTGGTGGTTTTGGTTGGTGAATGACCGATTGTACCGATTGAGATTATTATGATAGATCGAAATGATACGTGTCAATGATCGTTTTATGTATTTTTTGTGTGTTGTAATTACACGTGATAATTTTTTTGCTACGATTTGGCTAGATTGAACAATGGATACGCATCATGGAAAACAGTTCTCAAGCAGACATCACATCAGAGACAACCTCTATTAACGCTCGTTTAGCTTATATTGACTTTAAGTTGTTTTTTACAGGGCGTGTTAGTCGGGCTGATCTTAAAGATGCGTTTGGAATTGCAGAAGCAGCCGCCTCCCGAGTTCTTACTGAATACTCCAAACGTAGGCCAAACAACAAAACTCAAAAAACGAATACGATTATCAGGAAATCCTTCGAACCATTGACAGATATAGATGGTGAATTGGCGCTTGGCATGCTTGCCAATGGATTTAATAGCAACAAGATCTTCGGTGTTACTGAGCTTGCCTATGAAAAGATTGGCAAGTTTCCCAACCAAATGAATACCAATGAAGTCGCTATGATTACTAGGGCTATATCGGGTAAGTATGCGATTTCCTGCAACTATCTTTCTGAAAACAGCTCTAATCATCAAACTAGAACCTTGGTTCCGTTGGCAATTATGTATGATGGAACCAGTTGGATGTTCAGAGCATTTGATCGCTCGGAAGTCACAAAGAATAAATTTAAAAACTTCCATTTTGCTCGTGTTAGGAATGTGGTTGAAGAACACGAATCTAAGGAGTCTAGACAGCATGATCATGAGGCTTTAGCTCAAGATAAGCTGTGGAACTTAAGGTTACCTTTGATCTTAAAACTCCACCCCTCGTTGTCAGAGGTGGACAAGCAAAAAGTAAGAACTGACTTTGGTATACCTGAAGATAAAGATGAGGTTTATGTTACAGAGAGAGCTGCATTTAGATGGATTGTTGAGAAAAAGTGGTATATCGATGCTCGGTCAAATGAAGAAAAGCGAGAGGATAAGCAAAGTCGTTTTTATAAGTTCGAGCTAAGCAACTTGGAAATGATAAAACAAATGGAACAGGCCTAAACCACACCAATACACTTGAATCCGATAGCTTGAGATTGTTCGGTTAAAAACGCTTTATGAGTCGCCCCCAATTTGATTGAATCTCTTTTACTTCAATGGCTTTGGACTGGTTTGAATCCGCAAAGTCGTGATGCTGACTACTTTGTATCGGCAAATAGAGACGGTGGTATCGTTGCTAGATAGAAGTCTCTTGCAGCCGAGGGCTGCAAGAGTTGTCGATCTTAGCTTGAGAGGTTTTTGTTGGCGATATTGTATAGACTCATCGTTATACTGCTCGCTCAACAATTGCATCGGTGAGGTGTAATTGGGTGATTTGAGACTCTCGAAGTCTGACTTTTAAGCGCTCACATATACTGAGCAAGTCACTAACTTTTTCTGTGATACGGACTTGTTCTTTTAGAGGAGGAAGCGGTAAGTGCATTTCACCAACATCACTCAACCTAAAGCTATTTTTAATACCTCGTTGTGGAGCATCAAACTGATATTTAGCTAGTGGAGACCTCATAAAATCAGGGAAGTATTTTCCTTGGCATTCTGGCATAAATCGTAATAAGCACGTATGTTGGTTTATGTATGCTTCACCAAACTCTTCAGGAATTAATCCCAAGTTACCGACATCACCTGTTATGGAAATTAATAGATCTCGCGCCTCCAATTTAGTTCGAGAGCCTTCGCCCCCTTTAGGTGGGCGTACAAACCTTAAATTGTCTAAACGCAGCTCGTAGCTGCCTCGGGATAAATTGCCCATGGTGACAAATAGAGCACCAGAGTCAGAGTAATATTTAGCCCAATCTCGAGAACCCGATGTAGTAAATAGAGCTACATCTTGAATTCGACACCACTCCCACCCATTTGGCAGTTCAAACGGCTTTTCATCTTCAGAAATCGGTGGTAGCGCCTTTTGCTTTTTGATTTTTTTATCTTTGACTAACTGTGCTTTTTCTTCCGCAATTCTTTTCAGTAACTCAGCAGCAGGCTCATCACTTGGATCTCGCGGAACCAACTTACCCATCACCGCCAGTTGTAGGATAGTTTGCTTAAGCTGGTCGATACTCTCTTCGGTGGTGAATAAAGTATCGAAATGCTCACTGATTCGCGCCCAGTTTTGCATCAACTCGTCAGCATCGGCAGAGTTGATGAGTGTGTCCAACAGTGTTGTTACCAGAACTTGATGCGCTTCGATACTGGCTTCGGTTTGTTGCTCTAGCTGGTAGCAGAGTGCCATTAACTCATCGACTTTGGCGACGATGCGGTGTTGCTCTTGAAGCGGAGGCAGAGCAATTACGATGTCATTGATCTGTCCTGTACTTAAATTTGGAATTGCACTACCTAGTGATTTTTCTAGATTTTCTGCAATTTTTGTAGTTAATGGAAAAAACAGATAATCCAAATCAATTTGATGCGGGATGAACTTTCCAACCCTCTGATTTAAGTAGAATACTTCATTTGTTGTGTTGAAACCTACTTTACCAGTAGTTGCCCCTGACATTGCAATAACCATGTCGCCTCGATTAACTCGGAGCGATGGATCAAGATCCTTGATTACACTAGTATCAACTCGAGACATTGTGTTGGGTGTAAGCTCACCAGCAAATGAAATATCACCAATTTTTACTATACCTACTCCAGAGTCTTGGAAGCTCGAACTCTTGAAAGCAAAGCCATTAACAAATGTTGTTATTAAGCCGATTCGAGTCCACGACCAACCTCTTGGTATATCAAATGTCTTTTCCTGCTCTTTAACGCTTGATAGAGGCTTTGTTTTTTTGATCTTCTTGTCTTTGACCAATTGAGCTTTTTCTTGCGCAATACGCTCAAGCAACACTGAAGCAGGCTCATCACTAGGATCTTGAGAAACTAACTTTCCTCGCACAGCTAACTCCAGAATTAGCTCACGCAGCTTCTTAACACCGTAAAGCTCTAGTTTCTTGTTGCTACCGCGACCAGAGGCCGATTTGGTCTTAACTGCTGAAGTCCAAATATCAATATGCTCGGTGATTAGCTTATTCATAGGTGATTGGTCGACTGCCATTATTGCTCCCCACCTTGCTTTTTACCTTGAATGGTAGAGCTAAGAGCATCACCGAGAATGCTTTTCAGTTGGTCACGCAGTGCTTTAATGTCTTGTTGTTGCTGCTGATAGCTCGCCAGTAATTCTTCAGGGTCATGGCTGACTACTTCGTCCTGATACGGATTTTTAATATCGAGGTTAAAGTTTCGCTCGATGATCTCCTCAATCGATACCTTCCAAGCTTGCTTGGTCTCGATGCGGCTAGCGAATCCATCTGCCTCGTTGCCCCACCAATCGATCTCTTGCTGGAACTCCTCAAACTTCATCGGTTTGGTTTTGCTGTAATTCTTCACGCCTTCTGGGTAAGGGTGCTCATAGAACCACACTTCTTTTGTCGGTTGGCCTTTGGTAAAGAACAGTATGTTGGTCTTAATGCCCGTGTATGGGTTGAACACGCCATTAGGTAAGCGAACAATAGTGTGCAAGTTACACTCTTCCGTCAGCATCTTTTTGATTTTGGTTTTTACGCCTTCACCAAACAAGGTGCCATCAGGTAGTACCACACCAGCGCGACCATCTTTATCTAATACTTCGACAATAAGCTGCAAGAACAGATCGGCGGTTTCGCGGGTTTGCATTTCGGCTGGGAAGTTCTTTTCAATCCCGTCTTCTTCTGTGCCGCCAAACGGTGGGTTAGTCGCAATCACATTGATATTGCTGTCCCAGTTTGAAAGCGGCTTGTTAAGCGTGTTGCCATGCTTGATCTGCACAGGGACTTCGATGCCGTGGAGCATCATATTGGTGATGCACAGCAAATGTGGAAGCTGTTTCTTCTCTACACCATGGATTTGCTTTTGCAGCGTTTGGTGGTCGGCTGCGCTTGTCACGTAGTTCTCTTTGACGTGATCGAACGAGCACGCTAGGAATCCGCCCGTACCGCAGGCGGGATCTATAATCTGCTCACCTAGTTTAGGGTCAAGACGATTGACGATAAAACGAGTCACCGCGCGAGGGGTGTAGAACTCACCCGCATTACCTGCACTTTGTAGGTCGCGTAGGATCTGTTCGTAGATATCACCAAACAGGTGACGTTCTTTAGAATCAGTAAAGTCGATCTCGTTGAGCTTGTTTATCACTTGGCGCAGCAGTGTGCCATTTTTCATGTAGTTGAAAGCATCACTAAAGGCTTCTTTCACTACAAAACCACGTGGGTTGGTGTCTTTCGGTGCGGTTAGGTTTTTTAACGTCGGGAATAGGTCATCATTGATGAATTCCAATAATTCATCACCCGTAATGCCTTGGTTATCTGCCGCCCAGTTACGCCATAGGTATTTCGCTGGGATGGGTTCGCGGTAATCATCTAACTCGAACTCTAGCTCTTCTTCTTGAGCATCAAACACTTTAAGGAATAAAAGCCACGACATTTGGCCTAGACGCTGCGCGTCACCATCAACACCCGCGTCTTTACGCATGATGTCTTGAATAGACTTGATAACTGAACTGATTGACATGGAGTTCTACTACTAACTGACTGAAAAATTGGGGCTGATTATAGCAGAATTGGATCGAAGAAAATGAACTTATCGCTATGAAACTATGTTTGTAATTGTGGTTTAATAATGAATCAGTGATATAAATGAAACAATAAAAAATATAACCAGGTTGTCTAGAAAATGAAGGTTGAGTGTCCCCATTGTCACACTGACAATGTCATTGAATATGCAGAGAATATCTCGTGTGAGAAGTGTGAAAAAAGCTTCAAAGGCTTTAAATTTAGTAAACGGAAACTGGTGTCTGCCAGTACGGCATTGGTCGTGGGCGTGGTTGGTGGTTATAAGGTGAATGGTGCTTTTGATGAAGAGCGTTACCCATTAGAAGTAGAGTATGCCATCGTTGATACCTGCATAAACTCGTCAAAAAATATGGTGTCGGTGAGTTGGTATGAGAGTAAGCGAGAAACGTGTTTATGCGCTCTTTCACAAACGGAAAAGTCTGTGCCGTATTCCGATTACAAATCTGATCAAAACTTGTTTTTGAGTAACTTCAAGCTGAATGCGAGAAGTTGTTCATAATAGAAAAATGAGGCAGCTAGACTGCCTCATTTATATCTAATGTGCTTAGCGTTTAGGTGTGTTGCCTCGACCTTTGCCTGAAGGCTTGCCAGTTGTGCTTGGGTAGTTTGGATTACCTTTCGGCGCAGTCTTTGGTGCAGAACTTGGTTTTGCCATGATGGTTACTCCTATTTACCTTGTTTTTGGTTGTTGGCAGCAGCGCGTTGAGCGCGAGCCGCGAATGAATCTTTAGAGACTTGTCCGCCATTTTGTTTTGCTTGATTCGCTTGAATACGAGCAGCGGCTTCAGGAGTCATTGGTGCTTTGTTTTTAGACATAGTATTTTCCTTTTCATTAATTGAATGCTTGTCTCCGCTGAGACCATTGCATAGTAACTAGTTGGGTAGGGACAAATGGGGACAACCCAAAAACAAAAGCAAATTCGAACTATGTTGGATGCGTTAGGCTGGAGCCATAAGCAACTGGCCGATGTTCTTTACGAAGAACTTCAGTGTTCTGAATATGAAGATATAGAAGATGTTTCCCCTCAGGAAAGTCGTAAGTTTAGAGAGGCTCTCAAGAAGCAGTTACAAAGGGAATCTACCCCAGAAAGTCGGCTTGAACAGTACGTGAAAATCATTTCGGAACATCCAGATTTTGTTGCATTGGGGTTGGATGTCGTGGTTCCAAAATACGTTAGCCATAGATGCTTGAATGAGGATTCGCTTGCAGGGTTAGCAGAGATATCCAGTTGGCTGGATGATAGGGAGCAGGTAGGTTAAAAAACGGCTAAATAGCCGTTTTGTTCTAATTTCTTGAGTTTGTTGGTTGGCCCAGTGAAGTCGAAAGTTAGACAAACTGTTGTCACGATTGGATTTCAGCAGCTTGTATATCATCCGCTTTGCTACGTAGAGCTAGGTACAACACCCAAGTGATTAGCGCATCAGCAGTAATGCCCAAGCCGAACATTATGGCGACTCGTTCAAGCGTAGGTACAAAGATACCGATTTGATAAAGCACAAAAGCACAACCGTAAAACAAGGTGTTTACGATAAGTGATTGATACAGCATTAAATCCGTGCGTCCAATACCATAAAAGTAACTGTCGATGACATTGTTTAAACTGAAAATGACATAGAACCCAACCATTAGCCAAACTAGACTGGTGATTGATTCTGGGTACTCTATTCCCATGACATCCGCTATAAAGCTGTTCCAAAACGGTGCGGTGAGTATCCAAACAGCAATAATTCCTAACGTTATCCAAAGGTAGCAATTGACTCGCTCCGATGTTAATCCATTGTTTGTTGCAGCATCTTGCTTAACCAGTTGCCCTAATGTCAAAACGGGAAGTAGTAGCCAGCCCCAAATAAATTGATTAGCAACCCAGAATGTTCCCGCTTGTTGTACTTGGTTAACAAGCTGAAGAATCATGACAATAAAGGCAGTATTTCGCACGAGCGACTCAAGCCCTGACTTCCATCCAATCTTGGCCCATTCTTTGAGCCATTGCGATTGATCTCCTTTAGAAAACTTGAAGCTCAGAGTGATCCCTGATTTAGATAAATAAATCAGGGCAAACAGTGCGAGAAGACTATTGACTACGATATTACTCAGAGCAATACCATTCACACCTAACTGGAGGGAATAGGTTAATTGACTAACGAAGACACTGTCACAAATGATAGTCATGAGCATTTGTACTACTAGGAGACCATACAGCGCCTTTCGTTCATTTCTTAGGACGAGAACCAAAGACAAAAAAGCATAGAAGCTGGAGAGCAAAATAGCGGCAGATTCCAATCGAATGTATTGGATTGTTTGGGTCAATAATTCAGCCTGTTGCTGCATCGCATCTACAAAGTTCGGGGCTAGCCACAATACCATTAAGGTCACCACAAAGTAGCAAATTAAGGTAACCAAAAGAGATAGACTGGCTCGCTCGCGAAAAGCTTCATTACTATGAATAACTCTGCCTAGAATAAATGCTAGAGGGATAAGTAATGCTTCGCTCAGGACTTCATATCCTACATTTAACCATGCAACTTGTGCTGCAATGCTAAAAGTCCATGGGCTAGGGATGCTGCCCAAGAAATGGATTCGTGTAGTTGAGTAGATTAATGGTATTAAGCTTGTCAGAATCAGCACTAGCCACAGTTGGTAGTTGATTGTTTTTATTTGATTATGTTTCAATTTTTAAGCCTTGTTATCTTCACTAGGGATCTCGTGGAGAAAGCGACTCTCCACAGAGAAATAGCCATTACTTTTAATCAGTTGTTTCTTTCTAAGCCGTTCGAACAGTGTGACTAGGTACTGATAAAGTTCAGTATATTGCACTGTACTGATATGAGTTGCTGAGCAGTTAAATACTTGCCATGGGAAATCAATCAATGTTGTAGCGGCATGTTTGGGAAGGTAGTTGTGTTTAAACTCACTTAGCAATAAATGTTCTAGCTGAACACAATAGTGCTGGATGATAGAGCAGTGAAAGT
Source organism: Vibrio sp. K4 (assembly GCF_051122595.1). NCBI lineage: Bacteria > Pseudomonadati > Pseudomonadota > Gammaproteobacteria > Vibrionales > Vibrionaceae > Vibrio > Vibrio sp. K4. The sequence goes on along the minus strand of NZ_CP178577.1, from coordinate 2,381,158 downwards.
GGTACTTGTAACTGTCGTTGTTAGCGATAAGGTTCGGTAAGGAGCAAAACAAAAAGTAAACCTGAGCGGCCAACTCTTTGGCTTGCTTTCGCTCGCTTGTATGTGTTTTGGTAACTGCGTCTAATTGTTCTGCAAGGCCAAGCTCACCCTTTAAAATAGTGAAGTGAACGTTGTAGATTTGTGACTCGCGATAATAAAGACAAATGTCAGACAGCGATTGGCCTATAACGATTTCTATAAGCAAACGGTCTTGTGTCCTAAGAGTGATTTTCGACCCCAAAATATCGGTATGAGCCAATTGTTCACCGAACAATCTAAGGAGTCTTTCATGCCAACCCTGAACCGAAATCGATGACTGAATAAATAAATCGATATCAGAGCGCTTTGTTAACTGATTAGCCCCCAAGCTTCCGTAAAGTAGAGCTGTAGGTACGCTTGTATCTGTGCTCAATACTTTATTCAGCTTACTGACCCAAGTATGTTGAGATAATGGGAAGGCCGTCCAGAAGGCATCAAAGTTATCAGAGAAGTCAAAACTGTAAGACTGCCAAATCTGTCTTTGCCAGTGAGTTTCTAGCTCTATCGGTATGATTTTATCTTCCAAAAATCTAATAGTTTCATCAACAGCTTGCAGTTTTTTGTAGGATGATGGGCAAGGGATTTCTGAGTATTTCTCGTCATCAATTGCATTGATGCTCTGCTCAATATCTCTAGTGCAACAGATTAATATGCCTGTTTTCCTATCTAATTGATTGGTAAGAAGGCTAGCTGTTTGACCGTATCCTGTAAATTCAACAATAGCGTTTTCCTGTTGTTTAACCGCAGCAAGAAAATGCTCACAAGCAAGTTGCTCACCTTGCTCGGTTCCATCGCCAAAGCGAATTCGACACTCATCTAAAGATAAATAAGGGAACTCAGGCAAACGTCCTTGTATTTGTTTACTTAACGTTGTTTTACCTGAATTTAGGTTACCAAAAATATAGATATGCATTGTGACTTGAGGTCGTTAACTAAGCTAAAGAAACTCTAGCTTGGTTTATTAGGCTGATTGATAAATCTCAGCTTCCAACTCAGAAATTGCTTCTAAATACTGCTCTTTACCACCAAAGCACTTTTTGACGATTTCAGCAGGGCGTCCCATCTCGTCAAAAGGCTTAACTTTGAGTACATGAATATTTTCAATCTCTTGAACGCCTTCGTCTGAGTACTTGTCTAGTAAGTTGTTCAACACCTGCTGAGCCGTTTCACCGTACTTAGTGAAGTAGTTGCGCTTTTTGACGTTGTCAGCGCGTTCTTTTCTGGTGAGTGCTGGTTGGTCATACACGACATGACAAATCATGTCGAATGGGTCGAGATCTTTGCCTACTTCCAGCTCTAACGCTTCCCAGATAATGCCTTCCTCTGCCAGTTCATCAATGATTGCTTGCTTTTTATCGGCATCTTGCCAGCGCTTAACAAAGTCATCCATTGAGGTGAACTGTTTTGCCATCGTCTTGCGGGTATAGTCTTTGAACGATTCGGTTACGAGTTTACCGTCGGAATCGTAGTATTGAACACGTTCGGCAATGGCTTTCACCGTTACACCGTTGACATGGAACTTTCTCACTCGGTTTTCATCCTGCCAATCATCATCGGAATTGCTACCGTCAGAAGGAGATGAACCTGAGTCGTATGGAGCTTCTGGTTCATGGATGCTTTCAGGGTCGATATCTTCCCCTTCAAATGGATCGCCTTGTTCAAGTTCACCCTCACCATCGATGATCTCATCGAGTCCTTCATCGGTATCGAAGTCTTCTGGTTTTGTCTCTTTAACTCGCTCAGGGACACCATCAAAGCGCTCATCCGCGAACAGTTCAGTTGCCTTTTTGAAGTCGAGAATGGTAAACCATAGCTTTCCGTAACGATCATCAATACGAGTACCACGACCGATGATCTGCTTAAACTTGGTCATCGACTGAATGCTCTGGTCAAGAACAACCAGTTTGCAAGTTTTTGCATCGACACCTGTTGTCATGAGTTCTGAGGTGGTCGCGATAACAGGGTAAGCCTTTTTGGGGTTGATGAAGTTATCAAGCTGAGCTTTGCCGATTTCATCATCACCTGTAATTTTCATTACGTATTTTTCATTCTTAGCAACTTGCTCAGGGTTGCAGTTGATTAGTGCTCGGCGCATACGATCTGCGTGGTCAATGTCATTACAGAACACAATAGTCTTCGCCATAGGATCGGTGCGCTTGAGGTAGCTGGTGATGGTTTGTGCAACAAGCTCTGTTCGCTCATCAATGACCATAGTTCTGTCGAAGTCTTTCTGGTTATAGATCCTGTCTTCGATGACTTCACCATGTTTATCGACTTGTCCTTTGGTTGGTCGCCAACCTTGTAAATCTACATCGATATCTACACGCACAACTTTGTAAGGGGCTAAGAAACCGTCTTCAATACCTTGCTTTAGAGAGTAGGTATAAATGGCATCGCCAAAGTACTCGGTGTTAGACACGATATCGGTTTCTTTCGGTGTCGCGGTTAGCCCTATTTGAGTCGCAGAACCGAAATACTCAAGAATCTCGCGCCATGCGCTGTCCTCAGCGGCACTGCCACGGTGACACTCGTCAACAACAATAAGGTCAAAGAAATCAGGATCGACTTGTTTGTATGCTTTTTGGTGCTCTTCTGACCCTGTAAGAGCTTGATACAGAGCTAGGTGGATTTCGTAAGCGGGATCGACTGTTCGACCAGTGACTTTGGTCATAGCGGTGCCAAACGGCTGGAAGTCGTTGGTCTTAGTTTGATCGACCAGAATGTTTCTGTCCGCTAAAAACAGGATGCGTTTTTTGGCTCGGGACTTCCATAGTCGCCAAATAATCTGGAATGCAGTGTAAGTTTTGCCCGTACCCGTTGCCATAACCAACAGTACACGGTTTTGTCCTGCGGCTACCGCTTCCACGGTTTTGTTTATCGCCTGTAGTTGATAGTAGCGCGGAGACTTACCGCTACCATCATCATGGTAATCTTGAGTAATGACTGGAAGGTGCTCGGTTTTGTAGCCTTTCCAAACGCAGTACTTGTCCCATAGTTGCTGAGGTGTCGGGAAGTCTTCAAGTCGAATTTCAGTTTCGAGTTGAGCTGGGTTGGTTTTGTCGTGGAAGATAAAACCGTCGCCATTTGAGGCAAAGACAAAAGGGACTTCAAGTAAGCTGGCGTAATCTAGACCTTGTTGCATACCTTTGCCGATTTCATGCTTATTCGCTTTTGCTTCGACAACTGCTAGAGGCATGCTCGGTTTATGGTAAAGGACGATGTCCGCAGACTTAACCTTTTTCCTCGCCGCTGCCTGACCACGAACGATGACCTTACCGTCACGTAGTTTTACCTCTTGACGGATTTGAGACATATCATCCCATCCAGCATCTTTGATAGCAGGAAGAATGAATTTCGTGATGATGTCGGTTTCAGATAGCTTTGATTTATTAATTGTCGATTTCATGCGATTAGCCAGCTCAGTACAAATGCATTTCATGACTATACCAAAGGATGCATAAAAGCAGAAAAGATACTGACTTATCAGTGAAGTGGATGGTGTTTTTCTAAAATAGGTAAAGGAACTACACAGGTAGAAATCTACACTGCGAGAGCAGTGTAGTTGTTCGTGAAAAAGCTTAAGGGCTTAAGCTTCTCCTAATCCAGTAAGTCAGGTCGATCTTTGGGTAAAAGATCAGCCACCTCACAATCGAGAACTCGAGCTAGCTGATAAAGCTTTTCAACTGTGATTCGAACGCCATCTCTTTCTACCTTACCTAAGTAACCACGACTAAAGCCTGCCTTGATACTCCGATTTTTGTTCGTTTATCAATGATATTTTGAGCTTTTATATACCTCCCTCCAACAGCGGCTTGTAATTGGGGGTTCTCAAAACATTTTCCTTCTGCTTTTGCTGCTTAGGTTTGGTTCGTAAGTCTGTAATGTAAGTACGTTCGTTAGTTTGTATGTTCATTCACTTACGCCTCTTAGTACGGTAGCTCTGTTGTTTGTTCTTCGAGCCATGATTCAATCGTCTCTCGTTTCCAGCCGACAATTCTCGGGCTGATTGCACGAGCTGCTGGGAGGCGACCTTCTTTGCGCCAGCGCCACACAGTCACTTTACTTATATTCAGGTACGTAGCTAAGTCGCTAACTCTTATAAAATTACTATCTATCATTTTTATTATTCTCGTTTTTGCTTTTTGTTTGATGTAATCGTATGAAAACAAAAGCAAGTGTTGTAGATTAAGGAAAAGACACAATAGGGTTTACACCGATGGATAAAGTGGCTGCGGTAGTGCTTGAAAAGAAATTGGAAGAAAACCTTAAGAAACTAAAAGCACGCTCTAAAACAGAAAACAAAAAGCTAACTCAAAAGAAGAGTCCAAAAGGTATATCTGTTATTGAAGCATTTGATGTTGATTTAGAGTTAGAAGTGTCTGAAGTGCTAATGTTAAACCTCCGTTTTCTTAAGACTTTTGCGAATCGAAAGCCTACTACCATTGAAGAATTTGTTCGTTTTGCAGGAGGGTTGTCTGCATCAATCGATAAACTTATTAACTTCAGAACCCCAACATCGAATCTCTCACCAAAAACGTTACTTCAAGATCAAAATGATGAAGTTATCGAATACATTGATGTGATTGAGCAAATGCTTGTTAAAGCGAAGGGATTGACGCCTCAAAAGCCGTCGTCAGACAAGGTTTCAAAAACGTATTCAGCTTTGGCTTTACCGTTTTGTGCTTTGTGTTACAAACGAGTAAACCAATCCTCTTACTTCTGTCGAGAACACCATTCTTCTCGGAATGCCTTAGCATATAAGAAAGCTACACGAAGGTTGGTCTCTGCTGTTTATCGGTACTCCAATGACAAATCCGAGGAACGTAATCTGAATGACTATAAGAGAGGAGACCTGACTCTTACAGCAGAATTACTATATCGCTGGTTAGCTTTATTTTCAGTGCAACCTCGGATGGCAATTGGTTGGCTAAATCAAGTGGATAAAACTGAACCTGATTGGACAGGTTACGCAAAAGTGATTTTAGAGTTCAGTAAAAGTCATTACCCCAAAGCCTATGAGATGATTAAAGATCTCGAGATTAATAGGGCTAGTTACGAAGATTGGATTGTCGAAATTGCTAGATCTTTAGGTGGAGAAATTGAAGGTAATTTATGGAGATTGAAAGATTCCGACATTTGGTTAGAAGCATCTAGCAATATGCAAAAGTCGATGACGTTATTGAATTGTATTAGCAGATACGAAGCTTTCATGGTTGTTTGTTCATTTCCAATTGAAACGGGAGTTATCAAAGGAACAAATATGGATATTGAGAAACGTGATCGTCTAAAAACGTTACTTGAAGAAAGAAAAGTAAACCCCAATATAACAATGGATGAAATTGCGAAAACCCTGGGTATATCTCGCACGGCTGTTTATAAATTAAAAAATAAAATATGTTGATAATTGAGATTTAAAAGGTGTTGTTTTGTTAATGCATGCTATTTAAATAGAATGGTTGTTCATGACAATATGTTATGAGTTAATAGTATGATTTAGTACTCTTTCGGTATTATTTATTTATATTGAAAATAGGCTTTCAAATTTTATTGTCATACAAGGACCAAATTAAATCTATATTCCCTCAAAAAAATATGTTATAACTATTATGACTGCTATAATTATTATAACGGTTATAGACTTAATATAAGGAGCAAGGCTGAAAAACTAAAAATAAATAATTAAAACTTGCTCTTGTCGGTTTTTTTTCGTTGTCGCAGGACGCAATTGCTGTGTCGCAAAAGACAGTTTTAGTGCTTCGTGTGACATTTTTTATTTCCTCGCACGTAATACAAGCTTTCGTGCAGAGGTGGTTGCACGTAAATTGGTTTTTCGTGCATCAAAAAGTTCCGCTTTGAGCTTCAATGCTTTTTCGGGATCGCTTTAGCTTGTTTTATGCTTTTAGAAAGCCTTCATTCTGCTGAACGATTTGTATTGTTTTGGGGATATAAAGACTAAACTCAGGACTAAAATTTTCAGAACAGTGTTCTTGATAATACCGATAACGATTTAATTTGGTATTGTTCTTACTAGAAGCCCTAGAGTACCTTTTCCCCTTCTGCTCAGAGTTAGCTAGGTTACAGAGCCTAGCTCTGTAGCGCTTCTATTATATAGTGAACATTGGCTCTACTTCGTTAGTCAATCAATCCTAGCCTAGATTCAAACTGGTTTTTAGACAAAAATTTGCCAGCCTATTTGCTAAATTAGTAATCCATGAATAACTTCAGTTATGGCAAACCTGAGCTGTGAGGGGGGATCGCAAGTAGTATACTGGCGCTGATTATCAACAGGTAACTTTATGTAAATCAATAGGCTTGATTGGTACAAATTAAGTAAATGAACGACTAATCTTATAACTTTAAAGTGGTTAGATCTTGAAGTAATGAAATCTTATTTTACTGACACCATACTTAAGTTCTCATGCAAAAAAGTGTAATTGTTTAATATACATAATACATAGGTTTTATGAGAGGGTTCTCTAACTATGCAGAAGACTCAAACAGTAACTATTTAAGCTAAGAACCAAAATGATAATAGATCCAGATATACTATTTGTTGGTAACAGTAAAACTAAAGATACCGACGGAAATGATTTTTTGACCTTCCCAGTATTCAAAAGTCTAACAGGAATAAGCTACGACTTTCAGCCACGATTCTTACCAGAAGATCCACAGTCACTTGAAGAATGCCTAGATTTGGCTTTTGATCGTGCAAGAGTCGAAGCAAACCGAATTATCGCAGATTTTGATGGTTTCGATTGGGATAAGCTCAAGCACGAAGATAGTCGTAACTATCTAAACACCAAATTATTTGTTGAAATGTACGAAAAGCGTTTGGCAAATATTAATGATGCAGAAAAACACAGAGAGACCCTTGATACGTTTGGTAAGTTCAAACTACTCAACTATCTGACAATGCTATGTGAAGAGGTAATCTTTTCTTTCAGAAACGATGACTGGACAGACTTACGTAAACCTAATAAAGCAGTAGGTACCAAAGACTATATCTTCTTTTGCAAATATGTTCAGCGTGTTCATGAGCTTTCTATTAACATTCGAACCAAGAAATATATTGATAAGATTGAAACTCATCTTAACAATATCCGTAATTACATGAATAGTGATTATCTAACAAGCCCATTTGTTCCAACTTCATCAAATATAACTGGAAGTTATCCTATCACAGGTTCTTCGACGCAAGTCGTTAGCTCAAAGCCTGTTAAGGACATCAAAGAGCTACAAGAAGAATTAAACTCTATGATAGGTCTTCATACGGTTAAATCCCGTGTAACGGCCCTAGTTAGTGAGATTACGATAAAAAAAGAACGTGAGGCTCATGGACTACCCATTAGTGAACGTAGCTACCATATGGTTTTCACTGGTAATGCTGGTACTGGGAAAACCGTTGTGGCACGCATTATTTCCAAGATGTTCTTTGCTCTCGGTCTAACCAGCAGTGATAGATTTATTGAGGCTACACGTAGTGATCTTGTTGGTGAGTATGTTGGGCATACTGCAATAAAAACCAATGGAGTGGTTGATAGCTCTTTGGGTGGAGTTCTGTTTATTGATGAAGCATATGCATTAAAAGGGGAAGGGAATGACTTTGGTAAAGAAGCCATAACTACCCTTCTCAAACGCATGGAAGATGACAGAGATAATCTAATCGTTATTATGGCTGGCTACGAAAATGAAATGGAAGAGCTTATGGAAAGCAACCAAGGGCTACGCTCTCGCTTAAACCGTAGGATTCATTTTGATGACTACGATAGCAATGAGCTTACTGAGATATTGAAACTCAACTTTGAAAAGAATGCCTATGTACTCGATAAAATGGTTAGTGACGACTTATTAAATATGATCGTGGGTGTTAACGCTGAAGACAAAATAAAGTTTTCTAATGGTCGGGGCATCCGTAACCTGTTTGAGAAAATTATCGAAAACCAAGAGTTGAGGATGTGTCGTAACGGCAGAATAGGCAAACTAGACAAAGATAACTTACAACTAATTAAGTTAGAAGATATTGCATCTGTCGCCTAATTTTGATCTCAGCGATGGTCACCTCCTTACCAAGATTTTTCTGTCAGTGACAATGGTGAAGTCAAAAATGAAAACATTCTTACTATATGTTCCAATGACGTTATTAAGTATAGACGTGTTTTCAGCACAACTTTCCTCTGCTGATGAAGTCGCTGCGTTTAAGACCGCAGGCTATCGTTCAGATGGCAAGTATTGGCGTAGTGATTGTCACGAACTTAGCCCCTCATCTTCGGGTGAGATAACAATCGTACGAGATTTAAATGGTGATAGCCTACCAGAAGTGCTAATCACTGAGGGTAGTACTTATTGTTATGGTAATACTGGCTATCACTATTCTCTCGTCAGTAAATTGAATAATAGTAGCTGGAAGCTAGTCACCAGTGGAGTCGGAATACCTACGTTTATAGCAACTGAAGATTCTCACGGTTGGCCAGATATTGAGGTAGCAGGCACGGGGTTCTGTTTTCCTATTATGCGTTGGAATGGACGTAGTTATGTATTTAATCGGTATCAATATGATAATGTCCTTTGTTCTCCACAATAATTAATGCAACTTCTATTGATAAGGTCTTATGTAAGGTCGTTTAAATTTGATTTCACCAATATCAATTTTATTGGAAAGAAACAGAGATCAGCTCTCACACATGATTTTGTATCTAGCGCTTCCGAAACTAGTAGAACCAAAGTCACCAAACATAGCGCATGGGAGAAAGCTAGCGTAGCTGACACTTAGCAGCCTGTGAATGATCAATTACTCTAAATAGCTTTGGGGCATAACTGCTTTAGCTGGTAGTTTCGTTCTCTATCTGACTTTTGTGACTGAATCAGTGGTAGCGCCTTACGATTAAGTGAATAATCATTCACGTGAGGGCTAGATGAAGACGTCAAATTGAACGTATTAAATAGCTACTTACTCGACTAAATTGAAAAATGAATGATCTATCGTTCTGCTAGCATCTGAAGCGATGTGCTGAGTTTCTGGTATACCTAACCCCGTAAGCTTATTCAGCGCTTTGATCATAGCGTAAGTCTCGCCAACTTGAGCGTTGTAGTTTCTCAGACTTAATTTCCCACCTAACAACGGTTTCACTCGATACATTGCTGTCTCTGAAAGCCTAGTGCTAAATTTCAAGGTGTCCTTGCTCCCTGAAGGCAGCCCCTTCTCGTGGCGAGATAAGTGGAACCGCTCGCTTACCCGTATAGCATTGTTGCATTTCCTTGTGTCATAAGCACCATCACCTGATATCTCAATGATATTACGACGTACCTGTTTGAGTAAGTTGGGGAGCACTTCGGAATCGGTGACGTTAGATAAACTCAGCTCTGCTGCGACTATTTCATGGGTGCCTGTATCTACTGTGATATGCACTTACGCCAGACTCTGCGTTTCCCATCAGTGCGGTGGTAATGGTTAAGTTGCTGAATCGGCGAGGTCTACCACGTTTGTCTTATTTACTTTGTTTCCACTTGGCTATCGCTTCCTCATCAACCCAAAAGGTCAGAGAACCACGGTTGGTTAAGGCTTTATTGTACTGTTTCCAGTGAGCTGTTTTGTAACGAGGTTTAGGCATGAAGCTACGACAATTGATGGGTGTAGCCGATCAGTACGTAGCTTATTGATTTAGTTCAATCGATTTAAGCAACAAAGCCAAGGAGCATTCTTATTTTAAAATTCATTAAGGTTCATCACAGATTGATGAAAAGTTTTTCTAATCTAACTTTTTTTGTTTACCTATCCAAGCTATTGATTATTTGATAAATAATTAAAAGTTCATCACGATTCATTACAGGTTGATGAAAAGTTTTCGTAATCTACGACTATCTACTGCGACGCCATAAGATTCGTAGTTCAAACACGTTTAGCGGCAAAGGTGATTTAGGCAACTAAGAAGGATTTTTTCTGAGTTGCGAACCATAGTATGCTCTTGAGTTTTAGCATTACACCAGACATCGCAAACAATGTAGTTGACCTATTTACGACTGGTCTATTTCACTAAGTCGTTTTACTTAAAACTCTTGGATGATATGTACTCTGGACAGATTTCTGACTAACTTCTGGTCATATACTGTTTAGAGTATATATTAAATATACTCCGTGAAGTATATTGTTTTAATATACCCCATAGAGTATATTTTCACCATATACTCTATGGAGTATATAATGCACACTATCTCCATATCTAACTAAGGGTATCATAATGCTAGTTAACACACCGACAGCCCTCGGCAATGCGTTACGCGAAGCCCGAAAGGACAACGGCCTAAAGCAAACAGATCTTGGTCTGCGGCAAGCAACGGTATCAAATTTTGAAAGCAACCCTGAAAAATCCACGATAGAAACATTATTCAGGCTCCTGTCTATCAATGGGCTAGAAATGCATATTGTGCCTAAAGGCAAGCACATTACTGAAACTAAAGGGGCTGTTGACGAATGGTGAATCGACTTCATGCTTACATGAATGGCTTAAAGGTTGGGGTACTTGAAAAGCGCACAAACGGCGCACATGTTTTCACTTACGATTCGGACTGGATTTCAGCACCAAATAGTCGCCCTATCTCGCTTTCTATGCCTCTCAGGAAGGATGCGTATACTGGCAGAGAGGTTATTAACTTCTTTGATAACTTACTGCCAGATAATCAGCAGATACGAGATAGAATAGCGGCTCGCTATAAATCAGATACTAAACAGCCATTTGACCTACTAGCTAAGGTTGGTCGAGATGCTGTAGGTGCTATCACGCTAGTTCCAGAAGGCTTTGATGTAGACGATCATCGAGTTATAACCGCAAAGGCGTTATCCGATAAGGAATTGGTTAGAATCCTAACGGGATATATGGAGGGCGCTCCTCTAGGGATGCTGAAAGAGGAAGATGATTTTAGGATTTCGATAGCGGGAGCGCAGGAAAAGACAGCCGTACTATTCCACGATGGAAGATGGATGTTGCCACAGGGAATGACTCCAACTACGCATATTATCAAGCTGCCAATAGGTGAAATTATTTCTCAGAACAATGTTATTGATTTGTCTACTAGTGTCGATAATGAGTTGATTTGTATGAGGCTAGCAAAGGCGTTCGGTATTGAAACGGCAAACTGTGGCATTATTCAAGCTGGTGATGTTCGTGCTTTGTCTGTTGAGCGATTTGATAGAAAGTTATCTGCTGATAATAGCTATTACTTGCGCTTGCCTCATGAGGACTTTTGCCAGGCAAAAGGGATTCAATCGGCTAGAAAATATGAAATCGATGGTGGTATCGGTATAGAAGAAGCTGTTGATATTTTGCGATACTCATACGAAATCAACGATACCGTTACTTTTGCGCGTTCTCAGATATTGTTTTGGCTACTAGCTGCCATTGACGGGCATGGGAAGAATTTCTCTGTGAGTATAGCTGCATCTGGTCGCTATCAGCTTGCACCACTGTATGACATTATTTCGGCACATCCACTGATAGGTGGGCGTGGTTTGAGTGAGCGTAAGATCAAGATGGCAATGAGCTTACGTGGCACTAGTGGGCGAAAATGGAAGTGGCACCAGCTTCAACCGCGCCATTTCGAAGATACCTTTCACACTATGAACGTCCCGAACATAAGGCGAGAAAAGGTTCGCTTATTGCTTGATGAGTTTGAATCGACGGCAATGGCGGTGATTGATGTTGTCGGAAACTCGCTACCAACAGATATCAACGAAAGTGTAAGAGATAAGATATTTAACGGTGTCTTAAAGACCGTCAAGAAGATTCAATTGACAAAAAAATAAATCAGTATTTCAAGAAAAGCTTCACAGTCGTGTAAGTTATTGCAAGACTGTGTTGATTGCGTATTTGGGAATATTTCGAACAGTCATTTCAAAAAAACAGTTGGTGTGTACGATTCAGCCACACGTTACGTATACGCATAATATACATACACGTAACATGTCTTAAATTTAATTTATTGTGCGTTTAGTTTCGGAGTACAGTCAGCATAATTTAACGCTTACCTAATGGTTTGATTTTCCTATGTTCTGAGAAGCATCGCGAGCAATGACACAAAAACCCAAATTCTCGCTTTAGCCTTTTCTGCCTATCTTTTAATTTTCGGTGCTGACACTCTCCAAAATACGACCATGTGATTTCATCACCGATGTTAATTTTCCTTGTAGCAACGAGAAATGTCTCTGAAATTTCACCCGATTCAGACGCTGTACTTTTACGTTCTGTATTCGGGTTACACGAATGGTTGGCATAACATAGAGCTAGTGATATCAGACAGAATTTCTGGTCATGTACGATCCCCAAGGATGGAATAATGGTTCGATAAGTAGTAGTTAAATTATATGTAGTTACTAAATAATATACTTTAATAACGTAAGCTTCTGATAAGCAATGCTCGGAAGCAATTTCTCTAATTATCTCTTTATCTAAAGCATCTAATTTAGGCTTGAAGCTGTCTCGAAGCTTCAAGACATTTTCCATATATTCTATGAGTTCAGGGCGACTTTCAATAAGATGTCGAGTCAACGACCAAGGCATTCCTTCTCTGTTCGGGTCCCGCGCTGAATATGCCCCTAGACTTACCAATATCTTGTCATTAAAAACAACCTCACCAATATTAAAAGTGCTTAGAGCCTTTACACCTCGGATTCCGTCCTTGCGTACGTAAACCTCAATCCCTTCACCGATGGTTGGGTAAATATGTGTGTCGTCTAGCTCACTTGAAGTTGCAAACTCTACTCGTTTGGAGATTTCATCTTGTTTTTCTTGGAGAAGGAGGGCTTTATAGCTAGGATAGCCGTGAGTGACTGCGAGTTCATTTTGAATATGAGTTAGTTTTCTGGAAGAGTCGGCTTTGCGGATAGATTTTGCTTCTTTTTTTAATTTGTTACTTAGCTTTGTCATATTTACCTCGTGTAAAATCCTCGCTTCCTGGTACGCGAATTAATACGAAGCAATTACAAGGCAGGTTGTAAGAGCAAAACAAATTGTAACCTAGTGTCGGCGGGGCGACTTTGAATTTCCAGGATAGCGTCTAGGTGCGCTCGCAAAATCATAACTAACAAGAATAGCTAAATCAAGTTTAAACTAGCGTAGTTTGAACAGCCAATGTGGTGACTATTGCACGCTGTGGTTAATTAGCAATCAATAAGAGTTTCAAACTTATACTACTCAGGTGCGAGCTTGAGGGGAGAGCGCAAGCTGTAGGATTAGACCGCGCTTTACCATCAAGACAGTAAGATTTTATGAGGTATGAAATATTGTTAGGCAAGTTATCCCTTCTTCCAAGGAAGCTCTCTCTCAAAGTATGTTCGCTTATAATGATCAAGACGTGAATTAAGTGCCTCTTCCCATTTCTCTAGCCCTGAACGTTTTTCATCGATGTATTCGTACATGTCGTAGTGCCTGCCTGATACATCATTAATCGCATGCCCTTGTATACGGTCACGATGCTCTTTTGAGATCTTAACTTCGCCTCCTAATGTTTTTACTGTTCTACGAAAATCTCTAGCTACAAATTGTCTCACCTTTGTTACTTTCTTGTATGTAAGCAGAGCTTGGGCAATTGTGTTAGTAGGCATATGTTCATTAGTATCCGTTTTCTTGTAGAAAACGAATGGGCTATTAGTGCCGCTTGTCTGCTCTTTGATTTCTTTTAGTATTTTGATCGCTGATTCAGTGAGTGGCACCATGTGGTTTTTTTTGGTTTTCTGGAAAGCTTCAGTGATTAGAACTGTTCTTTGAGCAAAATTGATATTCGACCACTTAATCGTTACCACTTCATGTGGGCGTTGTCCTCCCAGGTAGAAGCAAAGCCTTACGACCTGTCTAGTTTGATATGCGAGGTTCAAATCGTCATATCGATGTTCCATGTCATAAAGAAGCTGTGTTACTTCTTCCCATGAGAGGTAATGGTTCCCCACTTTTTCAGATTGTGTTGGGATATTAGATATGGGATTGCTTTTTATTCCAAACTTGGAGCCTCGATTTCGATATTTCGGGTCATTGTCGTAGCTAAGTGCAAAGTTAAATGCCGCATGAAGAATGGAACGCAGTTTGTTGCTTTTCGCTTCATAGCCTTGATCTATCGGTATGGCGAGAGCATCGAGGAAGTCTTCTGATTCAAAATCTTTAGCTTTTCGATGGATATCAATATACGGAAAAACATTAGCGACTACTTTGTCATACTCGTCTTGGTATGATCGGTTACCTTGCTCCTTTTTTGACTCTTTGTGAAACTTTATCAATTGCTCAAAAGTACCGATTTCGTTATTTTCCCTCTCCTCTTGAGCCTTCTTCATTTCTTGTTTTTTTAGCTCGGATTTCGGGTCTAATCCCTGTGATAACAAGTCGCCATACTTTTTGCAAAGGTCACGAGCTTGGGAGAGAGTCATGCCAGGCATTTTACCTAGTTGAATGAATATGGGCTTTGAATCTTTGAAGTAGCGAAACTTAAAGTTAATTGAACCCGATGGCATTACCTGTACACCTAGGCGACCTCTGCCTCTCTCTCCTGATTTGTCCCAAGTGTAGTAAGGAGACTTTCTTGGTCTTAGCCCTTTAATTTCTTTAACGGTTAACATGCGCACCTTCATCCAAAACAAGAGTAACTTGACTAACATTAAATCTAGTCAAGTTGTTAGTCAAGTAAGGTGGTGGTTTAGTGTAGCTAAATGTAATCGTAAGTGATATGGTGCTTGAGGTTTTTCCTTGTAAGTTTTTGATTTTAAATTATATTGAAATTTCGGGCAATTAAATGTAACTATGTAACAACATCACTTCTAAGGATGTGGTCATAGGTTCGAATCCTATAGGGCGTGCCATTTATTTAAAAACCCCGATAGCTCCTCGAGTTATCGGGGTTTTGTCGTTTTGGGCGACAGCACTTCTAACGTAACGTTTCCTACAACTTTTGCACTACCTTCTAGTCTTTGCATTCAATAGCACTTACTATGTGTTCAGTTCAATTGTAGCCTTACCTTTATGTCCCCAACCACCAATTTCTATAACCAAAATGCGAGCTCATTAGCGGAGCAATATAACTCGACGACGTTTGAGAACGTTCACGCGAGCTGGCAGGCTTTTTGGCCTCATGCTGGCGATCGGGTATTGGATGTGGGAGCGGGGTCTGGGAGAGATGCAAAATGGATGTCAGAACAAGGCTGTGAGGTGATTGCTCTTGAGCCTGCTGCATCTCTACTAGAGCTTGGGAAAGTTAAGACAGGTGATTCGGTTACTTGGCTTGATGATGCTTTGCCAGCGCTTGAGAAAACCACCAACTTGGGGCTTCGCTTTGATCTTATTTTGGTGAGTGCGGTATGGATGCACCTTGCGACGTCTCGTCGTGAGCGTGCCCTCCGTAAGCTCTCTAATCTGCTTGCGCCAAATGGCCGATTGGTTATAAGCCTTCGCCATGGTGAGTTTACCGATGGGCGCAAAGCTTATCCTGTCTCTGTTCAAGAGTTAGAACAGCTGGCAAAGAATAGTGCGCTTATGGTTAGGCATATTTCTGACAGTGACGATCAACTCAAGCGTGATGACGTTCATTGGCAGACGGTTGTCATGTCACTTCCCGATGATGGTTCCGGTGATCTCAACAAGGTTCGTCATATCATCGTAAACGACTCTAAATCAGCAACTTACAAACTGGCATTGCTACGAACCTTATTGCGAATTGCAGATGCACATTCTGGAGCCGTTATTGACCGTACAGACGGCAAAGTCGCGATCCCTCTTGGTTTAGTTGGCCTGTATTGGATTCGTCAGTTCAAACGCCTTATCGATAAAGAAAACATCCAGCAGAACTCTAATGCATCAAAAGGGCTCGGCTTCATTGAGCCTGATGGTTGGGGCAAGCTATCTCATTTAAGCCCTGATGATTTAGCGATTGGTACCATGTTTATTGGTGATGATGTGGCTGCTTTAGATAAAGCGATTAAAGACAGTTTGAAAACCATCAAAGATGGCCCAGTTACCTACACATACCAAGGTGACAAATCGAATCCATATTTTGAAATGGTACGTTCATCGAAAAAGCAGAAAGGCACTATTGTTGTTGATGGAGTATTCCTTGAAAGCTATGGCCAATTTATTCTGGATGAGAGTTTGTGGGACTGCTTTAGGCTTTATCACTCTTGGATTGAACCTTTGGTGGTCAATCAATGGATTCTTGAAATGCAGCGGTTTAGCTCAAACCAAGAACGAGGCATCGCGCTGCAAACATACCACGATTGCTTGTTGTGGTTTGATAAGAAACACGACACTAGCTTAGTGCGCGATAGAGTTAAGAAGTTGCGTGAAAATGACTTAGATATTTTTAGCGTTTGGAGTGGTCGTAAGCTCCCAAACGAATATCAAGTTGATCACTGCTTGCCCTTTGCTTATTGGCCGAACAACGATAAATGGAACTTGCTGCCAACATCCAAAACCGAAAACTTAAACAAGCGCGATCGACTGCCTGCGGTTTATCGCTTGAATGCATCGAAACAACGTATTTTGGATTGGTGGGAATTGGCGTGGGGAGAGTCAGAAACACTCAGCCAATCATTCTTTATAGAAGCGTCGTTGTCTTTACCGAATGTTCCTGCTTCCTGCCAAGACTTTGAGCATGTATTTGAGGCGATGGGATTGCAGATTCGCGGTGTGAAAAGCCGTCTTTGTATTGCAGAGTGGTGATCTCAAACTGAACGTTATTCTGGAAGCGCAGCGAATACTTTTCCAACAACTCCATTTATTAATGTGATGTTTCCTATAAAGCTCATAGATCTATCTCACACTTTTATGCTTCACAATTGATACTGATATTAAAAAAGTAAGAAATGGATTACAGTTTGGGAAATGTTTTCCAATTGTGGTTGTATCGTGAAAACGGTTTCTAAGCGCTTGTATAAGCTACTAAAAATAACAAAGTTTAAGCACAAAAAAGATAAGGTTTTTTCCTTTCCTAACAGCCTGATACGTAAGAATCAGAAATTCCTGAAAATTTTCTCACCTTCGTCTTTATCCCTTAAGAAAAGTGATGTTTCTCATGCATCTTTTTCGCCCTCTTCTGTCGATGCTCTCGCTTGGGGAAATCGCGTTTCGTCTGAGTTCAAAAGTAAAGTGAATGACATTTCTCAAGAGCTCAATATTGATCCAAACCACTTGATGGCTTGCATGGCGTTTGAAACGGCAGAGACGTTTAGTCCGAGCATCAAAAATGGCTCTGGGAGTGGGGCGACAGGGCTTATTCAGTTTATGCCATCGACGGCAGAGGCGCTGGGAACCAGCACTAAGAAACTGGCCAAAATGAGTGCTATTGAACAGCTCGATTATGTCAAAGCGTACTTTATGCCTTACCGAAATCGTATGGCTTGTTTAGAGGATGTTTATATGGCGATCCTCTATCCGGCGGCAATTGGAAAGCCATCTTCGCATGTATTGTTCAAACAAGGGTCGATCGCCTATCGCCAGAACGCCGGGATCGACCGTAAGAAGACAGGCAGGATTACCTTGGGTGATGTTTCTTACAAGGTGCGACGCAAACTAGAGAAAGGCATGCACCCTAACTTCCACGGTTAATCCTTTCATTTTATGGCGGAGGATCAGAACGTTGCTCCGCCATCCACTCTCAAATCATGCATGGTGATATGGCCTGATTTGTCACTCAGCAAAAATTCAATCGCGTTAGTGATGTCTTTGGTTTCGGCAATCTTGTTTAACGGAATCCCGATGCGATGGGATGCTAAGTTGCCTTGAATCGTTTCTCGCTCGCCATAAGATTCATTCCACATCTGCTCTTGCATTGGTGTTCTGGTCGAGCCGGGGCTAACGGTGTTGCAGCGAATACCATGCTCTGCCAGCTCTAATCCCAAACATTGCATCCACATGTGCAAGCCTGCTTTGGATGTGCAGTAGGCGGACATCTTAACGCGTGGTGTATCGGCCGCATTGGAACCGACTGCCACGATTGCACCTTGCTTACGGTGTTTTACCAGTATTTTTGCCAGTTGTTGGGTAAGCAGCATGGTGCCTTTTAAATTGACGTCCAAGGTTTTGTTTAGTGCCTCTAAAGGTAGATCTAAAACGGATTCAAGGTGCAAAGTGCCAGCACAAGTGACGATGTAATCGGGGATCAGTTGGTCTTGTTCTAGCTTTCGGCAGGCATTTTGAATAGCACTGGAATCGGTCAAATCGAAAGGGAGCAATGTGGTTCGCTGTTGTTGAGCGCTTGGCAAAGATTGTTGCAACGCAGCGAGTGCCTTTTGGGTCACATCACAAGCGATAACACGTGCGTTTTGAGCTAATAAGCTTTTGGCACATGCTAGGCCAATCCCTTGTCCAGCACCCGTGACGAGACACAATTTGCTGTCGAATTCTGAGCGATTTTCACTCATCTCCATCTCCTTTCGCGATACAAATATCAAATCAAAGTTGGATAGATGATAATGATTTTTGTTATCGTTGTCATGATATTAACAAGGAGGTCATGAAATTGATGAATAAATTAAGCTGGAAAATCAAGCCATTGCTTCTGGCAGTGGGGTTCGTTGGAATGGCAGGGTGTGAATATTTACCACACTTTGCTGAGGTGGATTTGCCGGAGCAAAAAATCGAACAAGTGGTTGCGCATGCTAAGCCTGCTGATACGGCCATTCTTGACGCATTTAAGCAACACAATTTTGTTGGGATAGGTGATTATCACTGGAATGATGCTTTTCTGCGTTACGCCACGGAATTGGTTTCTAGCGAGGCGTTCTCTGACCAAGTGACACACATCGTAGTGGAATTTGGCAACGCAAAATATCAGTCTGTCTTAGATGAATATCTCGCGGGAGGCGATGTCAGTGAGGCGCAGTTGAATCAAGTGTTGCGCGGTTCGATCTATTTTATGGCTTGGATGCCAGATGCGTACACTAATTTCTTCAAAACGATCAGAGTGCGTAACGAAGCATTACCAGAAGGGAAAAAGATTCAGGTGCATTTAGCGGAAGCAGCATTTGATTGGCAAGGTGTCCAAGACGAGAAAGTGTGGAAGCAGGCAGCAAAAAATAAGACGGATCATTTCTATCAAATTGCGGCAGAGCGGATAGCGAAAAAAGAAAAAGCGTTGTTGATTTTTGGCGCTTTTCATCTAGTTAATGCACCGGAGGACTATGTTGCTAAAACACAGGACAGTGCTTGGCCACTGGCGACGCGTTTGGAGCAAGCGTATCCAGATAGCACGTATTTAATTTGGCCAATGACTGAACCGGAAGTCGTGGAAACTTTTCACAGTGTGCAGGCTCCAGCTTTGCTTGAAGTCGCGCAGAGCCCGATCGCTGAGTTAAGGTTTATCGATCTTCTACCAAAAGCACGATACAAGCTTGCGGCGATGGACAAGATGGACGCTCTGGTGGGGGAGTTATTTGATGCGTTTCTTTACCTTGGAGATAACCAACGCACAACGGTATTTCCTCGTGACGTGATGGCAGACCGAGATTGGGTGAATGAGATGCAAAGACGCGTCGATTTGATTGGTGGCAAGATGCAAGATCGTTTTAACGAAATCCGATCTCAGAGTGACGAAAAGTACGGCTTCAGCGACAACAGCAAAACTCTTCTTTGTTGTGCTGTTAGATTGATGAAAAGAATGGATGATGGCTGACCCTACAAGGGGTTGGCCATTTTTTGTCCACCAGTTTTTACGGTGAAATCAACGCTAACTATAAGTAATTATTTGCTTTTTACCGTATTAATACTAAGGAGTTAATTTATAAAATTATAAATAATACGAATGATAATTATTATCAAAAGTATTTGATAAATTAAATCTGTATGTGTAGTCTCACTTCTCAAATGAGAAGAAATCTCATTTGGAACGCTATGTTTAATACAGTTTGAGAGATGATTATGCTTCGTAACTCAATGGGAAGCGGCGCTATGCTCACAGAGTTTCTTAACGCTCATACGGATGATGCTTCGTTCTTCTTTAGCTCACCCACTGTGACGTTGCTTACTCAAGGCATTGCTGCAGAATTTACCCAACAAGTCAGATTCTCAGAGTTAGATACTCACATCAGCCAATTACTTGAATCTGCGAAGGAAGAGGGGAATGAGAACCCGATTGCCGTTGGTGTGATCCCATTTTCTGAACACAATCCGGTGCACTTTATTGTCCCAGAACGTCTTATCACGACGTCACCGATCAGACCGGATAAAATCTCTGATGTCGATGGCTTTGCCGATTGTCCTCCATCATCCATTCAACCTATTCCAGAACCAAGCGACTACAAACGTAGTGTCGAACTGGCAGCAAAGCAATGCCAACGAGAAGACGCTGAACTCGACAAAGTGGTGTTATCACGCACCATGCAAGTGGATACGGAAGAAGAGATTGATCGCGCGCGCTTTTTGAAAACCTTACTGAAGCAGAATCCCGGTGGTTACACATTTTCAACCCGCATTGGTGGCTGTCAGTCTGATGCTTACTTGATGGGATCGAGCCCTGAGCTTCTTGTTTCTCGTAAGGGGCCACATGTTTGCTCTAATCCTTTGGCGGGGTCTCGTCGACGTAGCGAAAACGCTTCAATGAATCAACAACAAGGCGAGCTGATGATGGAGAGTGCAAAAGATCTTCATGAGCACGCTGTGGTAGTGGATGCTGTTGAAAAAGCGCTACAACCTTGGTGTCATAATTTGTACGTGCCAATGGTGCCGTCAGTGATTGAAACCAAAGCCATGTTGCACTTATCAACCCGAATCGAAGGCACAGTGTCTGATGCCAACACGAGTGTGCTTAAGTTGGCAAGTGCACTCCACCCAACCCCCGCCGTGTGCGGCTATCCTACTGCTCAAGCTTACGATTTCATCAGCAATGTTGAGCCCTTTGACCGAGGTTACTTCACCGGACTTGTCGGTTGGGTTGATGCTCGTGGCAATGGCGAATGGGTGGTGGTTATTCGTTGCGCCGAGGTAGAGAAAAAACGTCTCCGAGTTTATGCCGGAGCAGGCATTGTTGCCGGATCTGAGCCGCAAAGTGAGCTCGAAGAAACGGGTAACAAGATGCGCACTGTGCTTAATGCGTTAGGTATTGAGATCCGCGAAAATATGGAGGTGGTGCAATGAGCTGCCAAGCCATGAAAGTGTCAGGATTTACGCCTTGGCCAGAAGCGCGAGCAGAGCAATATCGTCAAGCCGGCTTTTGGACAGATCAAACTATCCCGCAAATGTTGCAAGCGAGTGCAAACCAATTTCCAAATCAGACTGCGTTAGTCGAAGGCGAACGTCAGTGGACGTATCAATCCCTAGTGGAACAAGTTGATCAGCTTGCTGCAGGGTTCCAAGCCAACCTAAATCTCAAGCCGGGTGATAAAGCGGTATTGCATTTACCTAATATCGGCGAATTCTATCTGAGTTTTTTCGCGTTACTCAAAATTGGTGTTCAGCCGATTCTGGCACTACCCGCGCACCGTTACTCGGAGATTCGATACTTTTGTCACTTTACTGAGGCAAAAGCGCTGATTACCGCTCCTCAAATGGGGGTAAATACCGCAGAGATTGCCCAGCAAGTTGCGGTTGAGCTACCGAGCTTAAAGCATATCGTTTGGGCGGGTGAAAGGAGCTTAATGCCTATCGGTGGTAAACAGCTAAAAAGCTTGTTTTTAATGGATGCTGAGTTGAGCGAGAAGCAGGGTGAAGACTTCGCGTTTTTCCAACTATCAGGTGGAACGACGGGAACGCCAAAACTGATCCCTCGCACTCACACCGATTACCTCTACAGCGTTCGCGCCAGTAACGAGGTTTGTCAGTTCTCTGATCAAACTCGGTATCTTTGTGTCTTGCCCGCTGCGCATAACTTCCCGCTTAGTTCGCCAGGCGCGTTAGGTTGCTTAATGGCTGGTGGCACAGTGGTTCTCGCGCCGGATGCTACGCCTCAAACCGCTTTTGACTTGATTGAGAAACATCAAATCACTGTGGCGGCTTTAGTCCCACCGTTAGCTTTATTGTGGCTTGATGAAGCGGGTCGCACTCAGCATGACATTCGTTCACTGGAAGTTCTGCAAGTGGGCGGGGCGCGCTTTAGTGAAGAGGCCGCAAAACGCGTCAAACCGGAACTTGGTTGTACGTTGCAGCAAGTATTTGGCATGGCAGAAGGGCTAGTGAACTACACCCGTTTAGATGATCCAGAGTCTGAAATCATTTCTACTCAAGGCCGTCCGATGTCTTCTGCGGACGAGTTGTTAATCCTTGATGAAATGGGCAATCCAGTTCCACAAGGAACAGAAGGCATCTTGTTTGTTCGAGGGCCTTACACCATTCAAGGTTACTACCAAGCACCAGAACACAATCAACGTTCATTCAACGAGCAAGGTTACTACCGTACTGGTGATATTGTTGTGCTGACAGAACTGGGCAACTTACAGGTGGTCGGGCGTGACAAAGACCAGATCAATCGTGGTGGAGAAAAGATTGCTGCTGAAGAGGTAGAGAACCACTTACTTGCACACGATTCGGTGCACGATGCTGCGGTGATTGCGATTCCTGATGATTACCTTGGTGAGCGCAGCTGTGCAGCCTTGGTTTGCCCAGAACAAAATCCCAAGCCGATTGAAATCAAACGCTTTCTAAGAGGCCGCGGACTTGCTGATTTTAAGATTCCCGATCGGGTGATTTTTGTTGATGTGTTGCCTAAAACGCCGGTTGGCAAAATCAATAAAAACAAACTTCTAGAACTCGTTTAACTGACTCTGCGTCGCCAACAACGTTTTGGCGTGCCGAGCTATTTTTGAATATTTTGGAGAAAAGCCCAATGGCCATTCCATCTATCTCTGGTTATCCGTTATCCAAAGTGATTCCAGAAAACCGCGTTAACTGGTCTGTAGACCCACAACGCGCTGTGTTGTTGATTCATGACATGCAGCAATACTTCCTTAACTTCTACGATGTGGAAAGCGAGCTGATCCAAACGCTGACTCGCAACATTCAAACCATCAAACAGACGTGTATTGATGCCGGTATCCCCGTGGTTTACACCGCGCAGCCCGGTGACCAAAAACAAGAAGATCGCGCGTTGTTGACCGACTTCTGGGGACCTGGTTTAAAAGCGGATGACAGCATTACACGCATCTTTCCTGCACTTGCACCAACCGAGCAAGACATTGTTTACACCAAGTGGCGCTACAGTGCATTCCAGCGCACCCCACTCAAAGCCATGATGGATGAAACAGGTCGCGATCAGCTGATCATCGTTGGTATTTACGCGCACATTGGCTGCTTGCAAACCGCTGCAGAAGCTTTCATGACCGATATCCAAGCCTTCATGGTGTCTGATGCGGTGGCGGACTTCTCTGAAAGCGATCACGAAATGGCACTCAACTACGTTGCAGGTCGATGTGGTTATGTTCTGGATAAGCAGCAATTGCTTTCTCAAGTCGAGAGCGCCAACGAATTCGCTGCTGGTGATTACAGCATTCCTCAATCTCAACAGCACCTTACCCAGCAATTAGCCGCGCTACTAGAAGTTCCGGTTGATGAAATGACGCCTGATGACAGCTTGCTCGATTTTGGTTTGGATTCGGTGCGCATGATGTCGCTGGTGGGCGATTGGCAACAAGCGGGACTGGATGTGAGTTTTATGGAACTTGCCGCCAAACCCAGTTTGCAAGATTGGTGGCAACTGATCGAGAAGAAGCTGACTTAACAGCCCAAGAGGAAGAGTGACAAAGGAATGAACATGTACGATTTACCTTATACAGCGGAGCAACTGCTGCCGTTGACGGATGCCCAAGCAGGGATTTGGTTTGCCCAACTGCGTGACCCAGAAAACCCAATTTACAAGACAGGCGAATACCTAGTTATTGATGGCAAGGTAGACGAACCCTGCTTTGTTGAAGCCGTAAAAACCGCCATTGATGAAGTTGACTCATTACACGCTAAGTTTGTCACCACCACCGAAGGTCCTCGCATGGTGATTGATAGACAAAACTGGCAAGTAGAACGCGTCGATTTCTCGAATCACGATGCACCGCTAGATGCCGCTGTAGAATGGATGAAAGCAGAGCTAAAACAACCAGTTGATTTAGAGCAAGGCCCGTTGTTCATCATGGCTTTACTCAAACTTTCAGAAGACCAGTTTGTCTGGTTCTTATCGCTCCATCACATCGCTATTGATGGTTACAGCATGTCGTTAGTTGCAGGACGTGTGGCACATATCTACGGCCAATTGGCTAAGGGCGAGCACTTCGACAAGATCGAATTTGTTGACCAACAAGCCTTACTGAAAGAAGACGACGACTACAAAGCTTCAGAAAAATACCAAAAAGACCGTGCGTTCTATCTGCAACGTTACGCCGATCACTCAGACACGGTGAATCTCGCAGGCAAACCGACCGTCACGTCTGATCATTTCTTGCGCTTAAAAGGTGCGATGGAAGTGAGTGATTTCCAGCGTATGGAATCACTGGCAAAACAGTGTCGTACCCACTGGTATAGCGTGCTTATCGCATCCATTGCGGCTTACGTTCACCGCATGACTCGTTCTAACGAAGTCGTTCTAGGTGTACCTTTGATGGGGCGCTTGGGTTCTGTGGCGATTCAAACCCCAGCGATGCGCGTCAACATCTTGCCTGTACGCGTGAGCTTTGAACAAGGGTTGGATATCAAGACGCTGGTGAAACAGGTTAACCAAGAGTTTTCCTCAGTACGTCGTCATCAGAGCTACCGTTATGAAGAGTTGCACCGAGAGCTCAACTTGGTAAAAGACAACCGTAACCTTTTCGGTCCACTGGTCAACATTATGCCATTTGAGTATGAGCATAAATTTGGTGAGCTAACGTCAAAGGCGCACAACTTGTCAGCAGGTCCGGTAGATGACATTTCGTTCTACTGCTATGAACTCGGCGGCCAGCTTCATATCGATATGGATGCCAATCCGGAGCTGTATTCCGAGAAAGACATTCACGAGCATCAACAGCGCTTGTTCCATTTTATGAGTGACTTCTTTGCAAGCGCGCAAGCTCAAGACCCTTCGTTATGCCAAATCAGTGACGTGAATATTCTTCTCTCGGGGGAAAAAGAAAAGGTTATTGAAACTTGGAATGATACTGCGCACGACGTCCCTGAAACGACGCTAGCGGCACTGATGGCGAGACAGCGAATTCTTACCCCTCATTCACCTGCGTTGATTTTTGAAGGTCAAACGCTGAGCTATGAGCAGTTAGCAAAGAAAGTCTACTCGTTGACGAACTGGCTGACAGCGCAAGGCGTTGAATTGGGTGATCGCATTGCGGTGTGTGTACCAAGAAGCGAAGAGCTGCTCGTTGTGCAACAAGCCATTCTGGCGGCAGGGGCGGTTTATGTGCCTGTCGATCCAGATTATCCAGAAGGCCGAATCCATTACATGTTAGCGTCTTCTGCACCTAAGTTCGTCTTTTCTACCACGGCACTGCAAGACAAGTTGCCAAAAGACGTTGAGGTGAAGATAGTCGATGATGAAACGTTGCCTACCATTTACAAAGTGGTGGAGCCGTTACCACCCCAAGTTCAGCCAGAGCCTCACTCTCCGGCTTACATGATTTACACCTCTGGCTCCACAGGTAAACCAAAAGGGGTTGTGGTTACCCATGACGCTATCGTCAATCGACTGCTGTGGATGCATGACCAATACCCAATTGATGGAAAAGACCGCGTCTTGCAGAAAACGCCAGCAGGCTTTGATGTGTCTGTGTGGGAGTTCTTCTGGCCGATGATCGTTGGTTCTTGTTTAGTGGTTGCCAAACCTGATGGGCATAAAGATCCAATTTATCTTCAAGATCTTATCCAACGCGAGAAGATCACTACGCTGCACTTTGTCCCGTCTATGCTACAAATATTCGTTCAGCAAGCAGATGCTAATTTGTGCCAAAGTTTGCGCCAAGTGTTCTGTAGTGGTGAAGCATTACCTATTGAGTTAGTGAACCACTATTACCAAGAATTTAACGCTCCGCTACATAACCTGTATGGCCCAACAGAAGCCGCCGTGGATGTGACTTACTGGCCGAGTGAAGCCAATACCGAAGGTAACTCGATACCTATCGGTCGTCCGGTATGGAACACACAAATCTATATTCTTGATGATGCGCTTAACCCAGTACCACCGGGTGTGGTAGGGCACCTATACATTGCGGGTCGACAGTTAGCACAAGGCTACCACGGGCAAGAAGCGCTGACGGCAGAGCGCTTTATCGACAATCCATTTGGTCCGCAGGGCAGTCGAATGTATCTATCGGGTGATTTGGCTCGTTGGCGCGAAGATGGGGCGATTGAATACTGCGGTCGAAGTGATTTTCAGGTCAAGATCCGAGGTTTCCGGATTGAGTTGGAAGAGATCGAGAACGCCTTAGCTAATCATCCAAGTGTTGCTCAAGTTGCCGTACTGGCTCAGGAATACAGTGATGGCGACAAGCGTCTGGTCGCTTACGTTACCGCAGAGGATGCAGAGCAGGGCATCGATAGTAACGCTCTACAAAAATACCTTGCGGAACCGCTGCCAGAGTACATGGTGCCGAGTTACTTTGTTGAGCTTGAAACCTTCCCGCTAACGCCGAACGGCAAGTTGGATCGTAATGCGCTGCCTAAGCCTGATTTATCTGGCCAAGTCGGTACGAAAGGGCCAAGCAACTTGGTGGAAGAGCGCTTATGTAAGCTGTTCTGCCAGTTGCTGGAGCTGCCAGCCGTTGGTGTAGAAGATAACTTCTTTGAACTCGGCGGGCATTCATTGTTAGCCGCTCAGTTGATTGCGCATGTGAAAGAGATCATGGGTGTTGAACTGTCACTGGCCGCAGTGTTTGAGTCGCCAACCGTTTCTGGCATTGCTGCCAAGTTAAATGGTAGTGAGAGTGATGATGCGCTGAGCATTCTGTTACCGCTGCGCAAGCGTGAAGGTAAAGCGGCCATCTTCTGTGTTCACCCTGCTGGTGGTCTAAGTTGGTGTTATGCCGCGCTGACGCCAATCATCCCATCCAATGTTCCGCTTTATGGCGTGCAGGCTCGTAATCTTGGCGACCCTTCTGCACCACTGCCGAAGAGCATGAAAGAAATGGCAGAAGACTACGTGGCTGCCATTCGTGAAGAGCAACCTTTCGGTCCTTACCATCTTCTGGGGTGGTCGATTGGCGGCATGATTGTTCACTTGATGGCGGGCATCTTACAAGAGCAAGGCCAAGAAGTAGGTCTAGTAACGCTGCTGGATTCTTACCCTGCTGAGCAGTGGCAAACCATCCATCCACCGGGAGAAGAGCAAGCGCTCGGAGCACTGATCCGTATGGCCGGTGTTGAGTTTGATGAAGCGGCGCATTCAAGCATCACCAAGCCAGAGGTGATCGATATCTTGCAAGATGCAGGTTCGTCCATGGCGCACCTGAGTACCGAAACCATCACGGCCATGATTGAGGTGGTGATCAACAACAACCAGCGTGTACGCGATGCGGTGGATTACCAATATCAAGGTGACGTGCTGTTCTTCAATGCAGAGAAGCCGCCGGAAGAGGCCTTCCTTGACCGCAATGGTTGGTTCAAATACATGGATGGCGATCTCAAAGTAGTGGATGTGGCCTGTATTCACCGCGACATGATGCGCCCGGATATGCTCCGACTGATTGGTACTCACATGGTTGAAGAGTTAAGAGAGAGATTCGATGTTTGATTCATCCACTCAAGCTAAATCGAACGCTCAGTTGGAGGGGATGATTTCCCCTCTGAATTTCCTTACAACCAAACTGGCCTCTGGCTGCGTGGTAGCTATTGGTGAGGCGCATTGGTACGCCGAGCTGTTCGAACAAATGACCAGCACTCTGCTCAATCCAGAGTTGGACGGAGTCTTCTCCCACTTATTCATTGAGTTTGGCAATGCGAAGCATCAGGCATTACTCAACAATTATTTGATGGGGGAAGCGGTGACCGACGCTGAGTTGGCCGCTGTCTGGCTGGATTCTGTTGCGTTCCCAGCTTGGATGCATCCTTGTTACGGTGATTTCTTCAAACGGTTAAGAGCGGCGAACGCACAACGCAAAGTACCGATCAAAGTCGTGCTGACGGAGCCTTCTTTCCACTGGCAAGACATTACCCATGCCGGAGAGTTGGTCAAGCTCAATGCTCAGCGCGATCAAGCGCTAGTCGAAGGGGTCGAAAAGCAGTTTGCTAAGAACGAGCAGGGAGTCGTCGTTTTAGTTGGTGCGAGACACATCCTAAAGCGTTCTCCTACGTTAGGTTTTATGTCTAAACACAAGACATTTGGCGATCTGGCGAAACAGAAGTTCGCTGATCGCTACGTGTCCGTGTGGCCACACATTTTACCGACTGACCTCGATGAGACGCAGCATGGTATCTATGCCACCACTCAACCGCAACTGAATAAAAAATCGTTCCTTGATTTGATCCCGAAGAAGCCACCAGTTAACCCTTACGCGTTTATCTCACTGGATAAACTGGTGGATGCTTATTGGTATTTAGGACCACAAAGCCGTCAGCTCGATGCACAAGGTGTGAGTGTGCCGCAAATGTGGAAATCACGTTTGGAACAACGACTGCCGCTGGTCAACGAGCGGCAGCAGATGGTGATCAAAAAGGTCATCGAACAAAAAACTTAAACAGATTCATCAGGAAAAGTAGCACAGCGAGAAAACGTATTGCTGGTCAAAGCAGTAGTAACCATGAAACCCGAGATTCGGTAATTTTTCGCGTAATGCGACTTGGTTGCGGCCAATCAGCTCAAAACGAAATTGCCCCGAATATTCGGTCGTTGGCTCTAACGTAATTTGTGCATCAAGAAAGTCGAAGTACATCTGAACAAAAGGAAAGCAGCACTTAAAAAGGCTTTCTTTGATGCTGAAGATAAGCGTATCGGGGATGTTGCTCGTGCTTGCAAGCAATTGCTGCTCATCACGGGTGTAGACCGTTGCAAAGAGGTGAGAGGCAAGCGGATTGTTGGTTTCAATATCGATGCCCAAGCTCGCGATGTGGTTTTTTAGCGCGCAAGCCGCAAGGCAAATGTTATCCGTGTGGCTGATGCTACCACTGATGGTCGCGGGAAATAGAGGCTCTCTGGTATTGCCAGACAAAATCGGCACATTCGCATCATTGCTGGTTGATGGTATGAGTTTCTTGATCGCGGAGCGGGCAGCATGGCGACCTGCTCTGAATTCTTGTTGGCGTTTCGTTACCGCCTTTTGGATGAGTTTTTCTTCCTCGGGAAAGCCGTTTTGGCAATACATGTCCGCAGTGGCTTTCACGATGTAAACCTTTGGACTTAGACCTTCTAAGTGAAGACAGACAGGGGGAAGGGAATTACCTAGCTCTTTGTTTTTCAATGGCGTCACTTTGCAATGAGTTGCAGTTCAAAAATATAACTTAGCTCAAAATTGAATGTTAATACGAATAATAATAATTGTTATTTATACATTCGTTCTTTACAGTTTGCGAGCTCAAATTATTTATAAAATAGATATAAGGAAATGCAGTGAAAAGTTTAGTTAACAAGCCCACGTTTATGCCTTCTGTGCTGACAGGTGCACTTTTGACAGCGCTTAGCGGTCAGGTAATTGCAGACGACAAAGAAGAAGTCGTAGCAATGGAGCGCATGGTGGTAACCGCGTCTCTTACTCAACACTCTGAGTTGACTGCACCCGCATCGGTGTCGGTCATTACCGCAGAAGATATTGCGAAGATGCCGGTGAAAGACATCTCAGAAGCGGTACGTAGTGCAACGGGTGTCAGTGTATTGAGCAGCACCGCTTATGGTCGTAACACTATTCGTATTCGTGGTCTGGATTCTAAGCACACCTTGGTTCTCATTAATGGTCGCCGTATCAACTCTCAAGATGCGCTGATCCGAGGTAACGATTTCGATCTATCGAGTATTCCTCTTACCGCGATTCAACGTATTGAAGTCGTGCGTGGCCCGGTATCGTCTCTGTATGGTTCAGAAGCGATGGGTGGCGTGGTGAACGTTATTCTGAAGTCACCGACCGAAGAGCTATCTGGCTCGGTTGGTCTTGAATACGAGAGCATCCTTGAAGGTGATGGCGGTGATGGTTTGAAAGGTCACGCCTACGCAAGTGGCACGCTGACGGAAAATGTCGAAGGCAGCATCATTGTTGAAAGCTCTGCTCGTGACCCATGGCGTACCGACACTAACCCAGATTTCGATGCATTAGAGCAGAAAGACACCACCAATGTTTTTGGTGAGCTTGCTTGGCAATTGACGGAAGAACAACGCCTGATCGCGGATGTGATTTACACCAACGATGAGCGTGAAGCGGATTGGGTTCATCCTCGTTCAGGCCCACAAACGAACACTCAAGACTCAACTCGTTGGAATTACGGCCTGACCCATGAAGGTGCTTGGGATACGGTTGATTCACAAGTGCGTTTATACGGCGAAAACATGCAGCTGGATGACGCAAGTACGGCGTATACCAATGGTGCAGCAGACGCTGAGCTACAAAACAACACACTTGATTTTAAACTCTCTGGTTTGTGGCGTGACTCGCACGAGTGGGTATTCGGTGGTGAATACCGTACTTCCGAGCTGAAAAACAGTCGCGATGTGCCTTCTGGTGACATCGATAACTACCAAGGTGCGGTGTTCGTTCAAGGGGAGTTTGACCTAGATAAGTTGGCGTTGACACTGGGTGGTCGTCAAGACTTCCATGAAGTGTATGGTAGCCACTTCAGTCCACGTGCTTACGCGGTTTACAGCTTCACTGATGAGTTTGTATTGAAAGGCGGCGCTGGTGGCGGTTTCCGTGCTCCGGGCATGATGGAAAGCAGTGACCAAGTTCGCGTGATCAGCTGTGGTAACCGTTGTTGGTTAACCGGTAATGATGATTTGAAACCGGAAGAGTCAGAAAGCTACGAAGCTGGCCTAGCGTACGAATCGACGTCTATGGGCTTGGGTTTGATGTACTACTACACAGACTTGAAAAACAAGATCGAACGTGACTTAACTCAGGTTGTTGGTATGGATGGTCCAATGCCTATCTTCACTTACCAAAACATCGGTAAAGCAGAAATCAAAGGTATCGAGCTAGAAGGTTGGTACGACATTACCGACAGCATCAATCTTAAAGGTAACTACACCTACACGGATGCAAAAGACAAGAGCACGGGTGATACGCTAACACAAACTCCAGAGCATTTGGCGAATCTTGATGTTAACTGGGAAGTGTTTGATTCATTCACCACCTTTGCTCGCGTCAACTACATTGGCGAACAGGTGATCACGAACCAAAGCCGTGAAAACGTAACAGTCGATGGTTACACGCTAGTCGGTCTGGGTGTGGCTTATGACTTCCAACAGCTAAACCTGAAAGCGGGTTTGAACAATATCTTTGATGTTGAGTTGGATGACGAAGACGATTACTACGGATACTCAGAGAAAGGTCGCAGCGCTTACGTAAGTGCAACGTACCTGTTCTAACTGAGCTCTTAAATGTAATGAGTTAAAAATAGCCTCCGTATAGAGGCTATTTTTTCGTTTCTAGCAAATGATCTTTAGTATTCAGCTTCGAGTGCTGTGGCCATTTCGGTTACTTTTACCTGAACGATACGATTGCTCTTCACGTGCAGTATTTCGAATCGCCAATGCTGATACTCAACAGTTTCGCCTTGAGTTGGCACCCGTCCGATTA
Source organism: Vibrio sp. K4 (assembly GCF_051122595.1). NCBI lineage: Bacteria > Pseudomonadati > Pseudomonadota > Gammaproteobacteria > Vibrionales > Vibrionaceae > Vibrio > Vibrio sp. K4. The sequence goes on along the minus strand of NZ_CP178577.1, from coordinate 2,349,441 downwards.
ACCACGTCAAAAAGCCGTTTAAGGTTTGAAAACCTTCGCTCTCTTCACCTTCAATGGTATTGAGCTCAAGCTTGTATTTCAGCTCGTTAAGTGGGATGAGCGCATCCATCAACCAACTGTCATCTTTTTGCTTTTTCGCCCAGACATGCTGAGGTGCCATACCTAATTCACCGGCGATGGATTTGAGTAAATCGTGGTGTGTCACCAAGCCTTGTACATCACCATATTCATCGACAATGAAGACCATCTCTGTACTGGTTTGCTGCATGTAATTGAGCAGCGGTAAGCCTTTCATCGACTCTGGTACAAAGCGTGAACGTTTGAGCAACTTGGCCAAGCGAGAAATTGACAGCTCGTCATATTCATCCAACAAGACCTTGGAAGAAATTGTACCGATGATGTTATCCAGCCCGCCTTTACACACTGGCCAAACGGAATGCTGCGTTTGGCGCAAGTTTCTGAGCGTTTCTTCAAGGGGTAAATCGAGGTCGAGGTAATGCATATCGCAGCGAGGTGTCATTAGCGAGAGTGCAAGGCGATCATTAAGGTGCAGTAAATTGCGAATCATCAGTTGTTCTTGCGGTTCGATAGCGCCGCATTCGGAGCCTTCGCTCATCACGGCAAAAATGTCTTCCTCTGTGACGACTTCCCCAGTGTTGTTCTGACGCAATAGCTTGAGTAAAGCATCGGTCGATAAGGTCAGCAATAGAACAAACGGCGTGGTCAGTTTGGCTAACCAATGAATAGGGTAGGCAACGATAACGGCAATGCGCTCGGCATTGTTCTGAGCAAAGCGTTTTGGGACCAATTCGCCTATCACAATGGCGAAGTAGGTGATGACGACAACGACAATCGCGGTTGCGAGTACAGTGGCAACTTCGCGCTCAATACCTTGAGTCACGAGCCAGTGTTCAAACGGAACTGAGAGCGTAGCTTCACCAAAGATACCGCTAAGGATACCGATCACTGTGATGCCGATTTGAATAGTTGAGAGGAATTGCGTGGGATTGTTTTTCAGTTGTAGAGCGAGGCGGGCAGAAGCGCTGTGTTCGGCAAACTTTTTCAGTCGGCCGCTTTTGGCGGTGACTAACGCAATCTCAGACATGGCAAACACGCCATTGAGAGCGATTAATCCAACCAGTAATAAAATGTCCATGAAGTTTTCCAGTGATGCACACGCTAGCAGCATAACGAGCTTTGCAGGAGAGAAACGTGAAGTGGCGAATAATTCATCACGCTGTAACAATGAAATACGTGATGAAAAGGATAGAATTTGATTGTCGAACCTACAGTTGCCTGCGCGATGATTGATTCTGTTACTTAGGGCGGATTCTGATACACTACGCGCCCATTTCTTCGTTGAGACGTTTCTATGCCATTTTCTAAGCTTGGTTTAAGCGCTCCTATCACAGATGCTGTGAAGGCGCTGGGTTATGAAAAACCGACTTCTATCCAACAAAAAGCCATTCCAATTGTTCTGCGTGGTAGCAACCTGATTGCCGCAGCACAAACCGGTACGGGTAAAACTGCCAGCTTTGTATTGCCAATCTTAGAAAAACTGAGCCAAGGTGAAACGCAACGTAAGAAGCGTGCACGTGCGATCATCCTAACGCCAACACGCGAGCTTGCACTTCAAGTACACCAAAGCATTGAAGCTTACGGTAGGAACTTGCCTTTGCGTTCAATGGCGATGTTTGGTGGTGTGGATTACGCACCGCAAAAACAAGCGCTGATTGAAGGTGTCGATATCGTGGTGAGCACGCCGGGACGTTTGATTGACCTATACGGCCAACGCGCGATCCATTTTGATGAAGTAGAAATGCTGGTTCTGGACGAAGCCGACAAAATGTTGGATATGGGCTTCATCGATTCAATCGATAAGATCGTCGATTGCATGCCAGAAGACATTCAGAGCTTGTTGTTCTCTGCGACGCTATCTAACCCAGTGCGTGATTTGGCAAAGAACGCGATTGTCGATCCTGAAGAAATTTCGATTGCGAAACACAGCGCATCGAAATCAAACATCAAGCAATGGATCACCACGGTTGATAAAGACATGAAGTCTTCACTATTAAGCCACATGCTGAACGAGAACGACTGGTCACAAGTATTAGTATTCATCGAAACTAAGCACGGTGCAGCGAAACTGGTTACTCAGTTAGAGAAGCGCGGCATTGTGGCAGAAGCGTTCCACAGTGGTCGTAACCAACGCGTTCGCCAAGAGCTGATTGAACAGTTTAAAGCGGGTGAAATTCAATACTTGGTTGCAACGGGTGTTGCGGCACGCGGTATCGATATCGACAACTTGCCAGTGGTGATCAACTACGATTTGCCGTTCCCAGCAGATGAATACGTACACCGCATTGGTCGTACTGGCCGTGCTGGCGCTCAGGGTGAAGCGATCTCTTTGGTATCGAAAGATGACTTCAAAAACCTGTGCATGATTGAAAGCCGTCTTGGTCATTTGCTAGAGCGTGTAGAAATTGAAGGTTTTGCACCAAGAAAACCAGTGCCGATTTCTATCTTGAACTACGTGCCGAAGAACAAACGTAAACCGCAAGATCAGCGTCCTCGTCGTGACAACGGTGATAAGCGCAACGCGAAGTAATTACGCTTGAACCCTAGCGTATAAACTTGAATAAAAAAGAAGCCGCATTTGAATGCGGCTTCTTTGTTTTTCGCTTTAGTATTTAGTGCAGTTCAGTTTAGCTCGCCTTAGCTTTGGCTAAACGTTGTTGAACATACTGAGGCTCAGTGCGCATGCCCACCACCAAGCTCACACACATCACTAATAGAATGATGGTGAAAGGTAAGCCAGTTGAAATCGTACCTGCTTGCAGGGCTTGAATCGCTTCTGTCCCGCCAATCCAAAGTAGCACCGCTGCAATTGCACCTTCTACGCTTGCCCAGAAAATACGTTGTGGAACGGGCGCATCTACTTTACCGCCAGCGGTAATGCTATCAACAACCAGTGATGCAGAGTCTGAAGACGTGATAAAGAACACCATGATCAAAACGATAGAGATAACCGATAACACAGTGCTCATTGGCATCGCTTCGTACGCGTAGAACAGAGACAGCGTAATGTCTGTTAGGCCGTTTGTGCCTAGCTCACCGACTTTATTCATGACTTGCTCAATCGCGATGCCGCCAAATGCTGACATCCAAATCAGAGTAATAGTGGTTGGAATCAAGATAACTGCGGTAATGAACTCGCGAACGGTACGACCTTTAGATACGCGCGCAATAAACATACCGACACATGGTGACCATGAAATCCACCACGCCCAGTAGAATACCGTCCAGCCGTGCATCCAAGCTTCGTCTTCACGACCGTAAGGGTTGCTCAGTGGAAGAATGTTTTCTACGTATCCCATCAATGTGGTTGGGATCGTGCTCAACGCTGCGGCAAGGCCAGCCAGAATCACGAACACAAGCAGAGCAAATGCGACGGTTAGATTGATGTTACTCAACACTTTCACGCCGCCATCAATACCGCGTACAACTGAGAAAATTGCCAGAGTGGTTACGAAGGCAATGACCGCCAACTGCATACCCAAGCCACTTTCGATACCAAATACATGGCCTAAACCACTTGCCGCTTGCTGTGCACCCAGACCAAGAGAAGTCGCAAGGCCGAACAAGGTTGCCAGTACGGCCAACACATCGATCACGTGACCAAACCAACCCCAAGTGCGATCGCCTAAAATAGGGTAGAACACAGAGCGAATAGACAGCGGCAAACCTTTGTTAAAGGCGAAGAAGGCCATAGAAAGTGCAACTACTGCGTAAATTGCCCAAGGGTGTAGACCCCAGTGGAACATGGTTGCGCCTAACGCGACTTGTTTGGCTTCTTCGGTAAATGGCGTTACGCCAAGTGGTGTTTCATACCAACCAGTGAAGTAGGCTACTGGCTCTGCGACGCCCCAAAACATCAAACCGATACCCATGCCCGCGGCAAACAACATCGCAATCCACGAGATGTTCGAGTGCTCAGGTTTGGCATCTTCACCGCCAATACGGATCTTACCAAAAGGAGAAAAAACAAGGCCGATACAGAAGATCAGAAAGATATTGCCAGCCCACATGAAGAGATCATCAAAAGAACCGATGATCTGCCATTTGACGCCATCAAGAGCGGCTTTTGCTGTGGCAGGATCGACTAAAAGAAGTGCGATTAAAAAAACGATGATCAGACCCGCGCTAGTACCAAAAACAGGGTTGTGAACATCAAATCCCCATTTTTGTACGTTGTCTTGGCCGACCGTATAGTCAGTATTCTCGATACTGTACTTATCCTTAGTTGTAGACATCATCCCTCTCAAACTACTTAGAGTACAAACTAATTTGTCGGCGCGCACTATAACAAAACTCAGATTAAATGGCTAATTTGCTGATTAATAGATCAGTAATGTCAGTTTTTATGCATATAAAAAGCAAAGAACACGAAATAATTTTTGGTGTGGATAAGCAAGTGATGCAAATCATTTGTCAAAAAAATGCATCGATAAATTTGTCGATAAGTGAAGTGTGAAGTCCGTGGCTATTCTTTTGATTTAATTGCCAATAATCAGGAAAACTTGAGAGATGTGTCTTACGCTTTACACAGATCGTACGCGAAGGTTTGAGTTAGGGTTTTGTCAATTTTTTGTCGTCTTGTTTGCAGATGATGAGGAATAGGCGCAGACTTTCGCGCCTGCTATTCAACGCATAAATGAGGCACGAATGAAAACTGGTGATAAGCAATTTGCTGTAATTGGCTTGGGTCGTTTTGGCTTAGCCGTTTGTAAAGAACTGCAGGATTCCGGTTCACAAGTTTTGGCGGTAGACGTTAATGAAGACCGTGTGAAAGAAGCGGCGGGATTTGTTAGCCAAGCCATCGTGGCGAACTGTACTCAAGAAGATACGGTAGCTGAATTAAAACTCGACGATTATGACATGGTCATGATCGCCATTGGTGCCGATGTGAATGCCAGCATCCTCGCAACGCTGATCGCAAAAGAGGCAGGTGTGAAATCGGTTTGGGTAAAAGCGAACGACCGCTTCCAAGCCCGAGTGCTGCAAAAAATCGGCGCAGACCACATCATCATGCCTGAGCGTGATATGGGTATTCGTGTTGCACGTAAGATGCTCGATAAACGTGTTCTTGAGTTTCACCCACTAGGCAGCGGCTTAGCGATGACAGAGTTTGTTATCGGTTCTCGTTGGATGGGTAAAACCTTGGGCGATTTGGCTTTGTGTAAAGTCGAAGGCGTACAGGTGCTTGGCTTTAAGCGCGGCCCTGAAATCACCAAAGCACCGGACCTAAATTCAACGCTAGAAATCGGCGACCTCATCATTGTCGTTGGTCCTCAAGACAAACTTGCGAGCAAGTTGAAATCACTATGAAGCAATTTCATCAGAGAGGCGTTTTTTACGTCCCAGATGGCAAACGAGATAAAGCGAAAGGTGGTGAGCCGCGCATTATATTGCTGAGCTTTCTCGGTGTGTTATTGCCTTCTGCTGTACTGCTTACTTTGCCTGTATTTTCTGTTACCGGCTTATCACTGACGGATGCGTTGTTTACTGCAACGTCTGCCATCAGTGTGACGGGGCTTGGCGTGGTAGACACGGGCCAACATTTCACATTGGCGGGCAAGATCCTGTTGATGTGTTTGATGCAAGTGGGTGGGTTAGGGCAAATGACCCTTTCAGCCGTTTTGCTATACATGTTTGGTGTACGGTTAAGTTTGCGCCAACAAGCACTTGCGAAGGATGCTTTAGGCCAAGATCGCCAAGTGAACTTGCGCAAGTTAGTGAAGAAAATAGTCATCTTTGCCCTGATTGCAGAGGTCATTGGCTTTATCTTCCTATCGTTCCGTTGGGTTCCTGAAATGGGTTGGCAAACAGGCATGTTCTATGCGCTGTTCCACTCTATCTCGGCCTTCAACAACGCAGGTTTTGCGCTCTTCTCCGATAGCATGATGAGCTTTGTGAATGACCCAGTGGTTATCTTTACGCTAGCGGGCTTGTTCATCTTCGGCGGTTTGGGTTTTACGGTCATCGGTGATTTGTGGCTGCATTGGCGCAGAGGTTTCCACTTCTTGCACCTGCATACCAAAATCATGTTGATTGCTACACCGGCATTGCTCGCTGTGGGCACAATCATGTTCTGGTTATTGGAAAGACACAATCCGAATACGATGGAGTCTCTACCAGTTGCAGGGCAGTGGCTCGCCGCCTTCTTCCAATCAGCGAGTGCGCGTACAGCGGGTTTCAACAGTGTCGATTTGGCGCAGTTTACTCAACCAGCGTTACTCGTGATGATTGTATTGATGCTTATCGGTGCGGGTTCTACCTCAACCGGTGGTGGTATTAAGGTATCGACCTTTGCTGTGGCATTCATGGCAACGTGGGCATTCTTGCGTCAGAAGAAACATGTGGTGATCTTCAAACGCACTGTGAACTGGCAGACGGTGACTAAATCGTTGGCGATCATTGTGGTCAGTGGCGCTATCTTAACGACCGCGATGTTCTTACTGATGATCACTGAGAAAGCGGCCTTTGATAAGGTGATGTTTGAAACCATCTCTGCTTTTGCAACCGTAGGTTTGACTGCGGGTCTGACGGCAGAACTGTCTGAGCCGGGTAAATACATCATGATTGTGGTGATGATCATCGGACGTATCGGACCTTTGACGTTGGCGTATATGCTAGCACGCCCTGAACCAACGTTGATCAAGTACCCAGAAGACAATGTCTTAACTGGCTAATAATAGATCTATTATCAGCAAACGATTACGCGAGTATGACGGTTAAACCGCTGCTCGCGTTTTTTATAAATACATCAGCAAAATGAGAATAATTTCGATTTATTTGCGGTTGCAGTATTTCAATCTTTAACGATTTCTGTACTATCCCATAGTTCTTTCATATACAACTTGTTGTTTTTATTTGCGTATGGAATGCGTAATCACGCATCGAACTCATGGAGCCGTAGTTTGAAGTTCAAGACTCTAGCACTCACCATGCTGGCCACCGTTATCTCTGGTCAAAGCATGGCAACCACACCCCCTTCTCCTGTTTGGCAACCCGTTATTCTCAGCGATGGAACATCCAGTGACATTATTTTACGCGGAACCGCTGCGTTTCACTGGCATGAAGACAAGCAAGGCAATGCCCTGATCAAAAAAGATGGACATTGGTTCTTTGCAGAGATTAAACGTGAATCCGATTCTCCAATTTTGGTTTCAACGGGTGTAGAAAAAACACAATCAACGTCAGCACCAGAAGCTTCACAACTTCGTCCGAGTGTGTTGGTTAAGCCAGCTTTGTCTTCCTTAAGAACGATTGAGCCAAGAGCGCGCGCAAACCTGATGCGTCAACAAGCTCAAGGTTACCAAGCAATGAGCTCGTCAGGTGTGACAGAGCAACCTTTGCTGGTGGTGGAAGTGTCTTTCAATGACCAGAAAATGGTGCATGATTTCCAACAGCTCGTGTTTGGTGAAAACCGTCAAAGTGTCGTGGATTTCTACGATAAAAACTCAAAAGGTCAGTATCGAGTTGTACCAGCAAACGAAAACTATGGTACGACAAATGATGGTGTGATTAGCGTTACTGTGAATCAAAACCACCCGGACTGTAACAGTAATAGCCGTGGTGATGCGTGTGACGTAAAAACCAACGCAGTTTTTGCCGAGGCATATCAAAAGCTCGATCAATACATCAACTTGGCGCAATACGACATAAACAACAGCGGCAGTGTTGATCCGACTGAGCTGTCAGTGATGTTTATTTTTGCAGGCGGTGATTTGGCCGCTAACCAAGTCGATCGTCCGTCTATTTGGCCGCATAAGTTTTCTCATGATGACGTGACGATTGATGGCACTGTCATCAGAGACTACTGCGTATTTGCTGATTTTCAGCTAACGCACCAATCGACACTGGGTGTGATAGTGCACGAGCTTGGGCACCTAATGCTGGGACTACCTGACTTGTACTCATACAGTGGCTCAGGCTCTATTGGCGAATGGGGTGTCATGGGCGGCGGTTCATGGGCAATGAAGCCTGGTGATAGCTATGCGGGTGATACGCCTGTAAACATGAGTGCTTGGAGCAAACATGCGGCTGGCTTTGTTGTCCCTCAGGTTGCTCATGGTAACGAACCTTTTTCATCGATTAAAAATGGCGAAGTGAAGCTGGTTTATCTCGACCCATATTTAAAAGAGCACGGCCCTAGAGTTTATCTTGAGAACCGAACTTATTCTGGTTACGACCGAGCGCTTGCTGGCGAAGGTATGTTGGTTACATCTGTCAACATCATGAACCGCTTCAATGACACAGGCGAGATGCAGGTTCAGATCATGCAGGCAGATGGCTATGGTGAGCTAGAAAGCCGTTGGGGAACCAGTGAGAGTGGTGACTTGTATCCGAACGGAGGCATGTTCATTACAGACAGCACTAATCCGGGTTTTTATGACATTGCTGGTTTCAATACTGATGTAGCCATTTTGAACTTTGTCAGTAATGCCACCGATGCGGCTTTCTCATTAGAGATGCCAAGCGAGCCAAATAAATCGGCATGGAAGAATTCTTTCTATCGTGGTTTTATCTACCCGGGCTCTGATGATGCATTAGCGATTACTGTCGACCTTGGCGTTGACTCAGAACTGGATGGTTTACAACTGTTTGCTTCAACTAATATTTGGAGCAACACGATGAGCTACAAAGTATGGCGTTTCCCTGCGCCTGCATTTGAAAATTACAGCTTGTCGTTACAAGAAAGCGACGCTCAATTGCTGCAAGAGGGGACGTTCGATTCGTCTTCACGCATTATCTTTGAGCAGCCAAGTCAGTTAAGCGCGGGTAAACACCTTCTTCTCGTTGAAATTGAGGGCGGTATCTTCGAGACCAACTTCAACTTTGATAGTGAGCTAGCGACGGAGATTTCACCTTTGCCAACCATGTGGGCTGGCAGCAGTAGTGATATTTACTCTTCAGGCTTATCACGACAAGGGTTCTCTTTTGTTCCTTTCGCGGCTCTGTTTGATGTCGATGCCAGCAGCATTGTTGAAGCAAAATCGGATGCGATTGAAACCGACAAGAACGTGGCTGCCGAGCTTAACTTAATGTCCAACGATTTTATCGCACCAGGCTATCAGTTTAGCGTTGAGTACACGCAACAACCGACACATGGCACCATCAATGATGATCAATATGTGCCTAAAACTAACTTCGTAGGCAGTGATAGCTTCCAGTATCGTTTGGTGTCTTCGGATGGCTCTCTCTCGTCTCAACCTGTTACAGTTCAAGTTACGGTGAATGGACAAAACGACGCACCAACCGCAAGTGTGGAAGCTGATACTAGCAGCATGAGTACCAATGGCCAAGGAAGCCTGTCTGCGGCATCAAGCACTGACCCTGATGGTGATGCGCTTGAATACGCTTGGCAACAAATCGCAGGTACGGATGCGACGCTTTCTAACGCAAACACCGCAGAGGCGAGCTTTACGGTTGCACAGGGCACCAAAGCCGGTGAGGTTCTGACATTCCAAGTCACGGTCAAAGACCCAAGCGGCTTGTCTTCAACCGCCAATGTGGACGTCGAAGTGGTCAACACTGCTCCAATCACCACTCAAGATGTGACAAGTGTGGAGGAAGGTAAGAGCATCACCATTGATGTGTTATCGAATGATTATGACTTCAACAACGACTCTCTGACACTTCAGTCGGTAAACAATCCGTCTGGTGTGGGTACTACCAGTGTGGTTAACGGCAAGGTTCTTTACCAAGCTCCTGAAGAGGGTGTGACAAATGTACAACTGCAGTACACCGTGTCTGACGGCAATGGTGGCACTGCGACAGGTTCAGTGAATGTCTCGGTGGTTGCTTCAGTTAACAGTGTGAGCTTCGAAAGCTCTGATAGCGGCGGTAGTGTCTCTTACTGGTCGCTCGTGTTGCTGGCATTGTTAGGTTGGCGTCGTCGCGCTTAAGCTTTAATTTCCAATACTGTTAAGCCACTCATTTGAGTGGCTTTTTCTTTGGCTTATTCAAACCTCAATAATTCACCCATTAATCTTTTTGTTATGAGATGAATTTCACTTTTATTTTTGTACGCTTTGCGCGTTTGAGGCGTAGTCTATGGCTAAATCATTTATAAAAAGTAAGGATATTTTTATGTCTGATAATTCGTTTTCTGTTGCTGCTATTTGCCAAGAGGCAGTGGGCATGGTCAGGGCAAACTTACTCGCGATTGTAATAGCGTGTATTCCTTTGATCGTGGTTCACACGATATTTATTACTCAATACCAAGGAGCCTTGGTTCAAGGATCGCAAGAACCTGACTTTTCGAACGTTGGTGCCGGCTTCTTTGTGACGACTTTTTTGCTGTATCCACTGGTCGCGGCAATGGCGGTAGTACGTATCCATCGTATCTACCTTGCACATGAGTACATGCATTCTGCTCTAGATGTGATGCGATTATCGATGCGCGAGCTGCGCTTTATTGGTTGGTGGATTTTGTTTGGTTTGTCGATGATGTTTACATTGGCGCTTCCTATATTCATCGTCACCTTTTTGTATGCGGCAGAAGGTGGAGAAGCGAGTGAGTTAACTTTCACTATCATTACCTTACTTGCCAGTATTCCAGGTCATTGGATCCTTTCGCGTTGGTCGTTAGTTTTGCCAGCGACGGCGCTAGATCGTGAACCTAGAAGCCTTGGTGACGCATGGAGACAGAGCAAGCCTTATAACAAGCAGATATTTGTCTTGATGGGGCTCATTCCTCTGCTAGTTGGCGCTGTTAACCAGTTCATTTTTGCCGAGTTCAATCACATATTGGCATTTGTTGTGTCTGGTGTGATCTTCGGTATTTTTGGTGCTTACCAAATCGCACTTTTGTCTTTGAGCTACCGAACGATTCTGAACATTGAGCGCGCTAAATTCAAAGGTGTGCCTGACTCTCAAAGCGATGCTTATGAGTTTCGTGGTTAATTGAATCTGATACTTGCCCCATGATTACTGTTGGTTCGTGGGGCATGCTTCCAACTTCTTTTTCTCTCCTAATAACCCAAACCTCTTCGTGAACCGTAAATACCCATGAATAATTCGTGGCTGAAGGTGACCTTGCACACAGCTTATACTGTTGGTTAGGAAGTCGTTTATTAAGGAACCGCTATGTCCGTTTGGGAAGGTGTGAATTTTACCCATCGATTCAGTGAACTGCCGTCGGCATTTTTTACCTATGTTACGCCGCAGCTTTTAGATAACACTCGCTGGGTGGTGTGGAATGGTGAGTTCGCGCAGCAATTTGGTTTACCAGCAATCGAAAACGAAGAGTTGTTGAATGTGTTTGCCGGACAAAAAGAATTTGCGCCATTTGCTCCTCTGGCAATGAAGTACGCGGGCCATCAATTTGGTGTGTACAACCCGGACTTGGGTGATGGTCGTGGCTTGCTGCTCGCTGAAATGCAGCACCAAGATGGCACTTGGTTCGACATTCACCTCAAAGGGGCCGGTCTTACACCTTATTCTCGAATGGGCGATGGTCGAGCGGTATTGCGTTCTACGATACGAGAATATCTGTGCAGTGAAGCCATGGCAGGGCTTGGCATTCCTACGACCAGAGCGTTGGGTATGATGGACAGTGATACACCCGTTTATCGCGAGAAGATGGAATACGGCGCACTACTGATTCGTGTTACAGAAACCCACATCCGTTTTGGTCACTTCGAGCACTTTTTCTACACCAACCAACTTGCGGAGCAAAAGCTGCTCGCTGACAAAGTGATTGAGTGGCATTTCCCTGAGTGCTCCCAAGCGGAAAAGCCATACGCAGCCATGTTTGAGTCTGTTGTGGAGAAAACCGCAGAGATGATCGCGTACTGGCAAGCTTATGGTTTTGCCCATGGCGTAATGAATACTGACAACATGTCGATTCTGGGGCAAACCTTTGATTACGGGCCGTTTGGCTTCCTCGATGACTACGATCCTAATTACATCTGCAACCACTCGGATTACCAAGGTCGTTACGCCTTTGAACAGCAACCGCGTATTGCACTGTGGAATCTCTCTGCTTTGGCGCACTCCTTGTCGCCTCTTGTACAGAGAGACGATCTTGAGGCCGCTTTAGGGAAATTTGAAGTGCGTCTGAGTCAAAAATTCAGTGAACTAATGCGCGCCAAACTCGGTCTTCATACCAAAGTGGACGAAGACGGCCGCTTGTTCGAAGCCATGTTTGAATTGTTGAGCCAAAATAAAGCTGACTACACTCGCTTCTTCCGTGAGTTGTCTAACCTTGATGTTAAGTCGCCTCAAGCTGTGATTGATTTGTTTATTGATCGAGAAGAAGCAAGTGCATGGGTAGACTTATATCTCGCTCGCTGTGAGTTAGAAGTGGACGAGAATGGTGAGCGCGTATCAGCACAAACTCGCTGTGAGAAGATGCGTCGAACGAATCCGAAATACATCCTACGTAACTACCTAGCTCAACTTGCCATTGATAAGGCAGAGGAAGGGGACTTCAGTGAAGTAAACCGACTGGCTGAGCTATTAAAGCGCCCTTATGATGAACAGCCCGAGTTTGATGATTATGCCAAGTTGCCTCCTGAGTGGGGCAAGAAGATGGAAATCAGCTGCTCTTCTTAATGTGTCATTTTCCACCCATCTCGTTGGCTAGTGTGGGTGGATTTGACCCCTTATCTTCATCCATGATTTCTCATTGTCATTTAAGTGGCTGACTAATAAAGAATAATTAACTTGGTCTGCAACTTGCTCTTTGTTGAACATCCGTACCCATTACCCACTACCGATTTAGGTACTCATGGAAAGGATGGGATGTGATTCAACAAGGAGAATAATAATGTTTAAGCCTCTAACCCTATTGTCTGTTTCTGCTCTGGCTATCACTAGCTTTAACGCTGCCGCAAACTGTGACCCTGGTGAAACCGTGATCAAATTTAGTCACGTGACCAACACAGATAAGCATCCAAAAGGCATTGCTGCTTCGTTACTGGAAAAGCGCGTGAACGAAGAGATGAATGGCAAAGTTTGTATGCAGGTTTTCCCTAACTCGACACTGTACGATGATAACAAGGTGCTTGAAGCGCTACTTAATGGTGATGTTCAACTCGCTGCCCCTTCTCTTTCAAAGTTTGAGAAATTCACCAAGAAGTACCGCATCTTTGACCTTCCTTTCCTATTCGAGGATGTGGCGGCTGTTGACCGTTTCCAAAACTCGGAATCAGGTGAAAAGCTGAAAAACGCAATGAAACGACGTGGTCTACAAGGCTTAGCTTTCTGGCATAACGGTATGAAGCAAATGTCTGCCAACAAGCCACTGATGGTACCAAGCGATGCAGAAGGTTTGAAGTTCCGTGTACAAGCTTCAGACGTACTGGTGGCTCAGTTTGAACAGCTTGGTGCAAACCCACAAAAGATGTCTTTCAAAGAAGTGTACGGTGGCCTTCAAACTAAGGTTATCGATGGCCAAGAAAATACGTGGTCGAACATTTACGGTAAGAAGTTCTTTGAAGTACAAGATGGCATTACCGAAACCAACCACGGCATTCTTGACTACCTAGTGGTGACATCGAACGACTTCTGGAAAAACCTGCCAGACGATCAGCGTGAACAGCTAAACACCATCATTCAAGAAGTGACGGCTCAACGTAACGCTGAATCAACCAAAGTGAACCTAGCAAACAAGAACAACATCATCGAAGCGGGTGGTGTGGTACGTACCCTAACGCCAGAACAGCGCCAAGAGTGGGTAACTGCACTGCAACCTGTGTGGAAGAAGTTCGAGAAAGACATTGGTTCAGACCTTATCGATGCAGCACTCGCATCCAATCAATAATCCGCTCGCCCAAGCTCTTTGAGTGAACAAGTAAAAATACAAAGCACTACGATTGGCCCTCTTGTACTCATTCATGGGGAAGAGGGCCCTTTTCTCCCAATAATGACGTGATGTAATTATGGAACAGACTTTTTTTGCCAAGGCAGGGCGAATCACCGACGCCATTGAAGAGACGTTAATTGCGTTCTTTCTTGGCGCGATGACGTTGCTGACGTTTGCCAATGTGATTTTTCGCTATGTCTTCAACGACAATATTCTTTGGGCGCTGGAACTGACGGTGTTCATGTTCGCATGGATGGTGTTGGTCGGCGCATCTTACGGTGTGAAGAAGCATTTTCACATCGGTGTCGATGTCATCATCAATATGGTGTCGGAGCCGAAACGAAAAATCCTCGCACTGCTCGCAGCCGCTGGTTGCCTAGCGTTTTCTATTCTGCTTTTGGTCGGCTCCTGGAATTACTGGTATCCGTTTGTCACCGAGCGAGCGTGGTATGAGACCGATGATATTCCGATGCCAGAGATGTTTCAGTTTCTCGCCGACTGGCTCAATGAAGGTGAGCGCTATGAGAAGCTGCCTCGGTTCATTCCTTACTTTGCTTTGCCCCTTGGTATGGCGCTACTCACTTTCCGTTTTGTGCAAATCACTTGGCAGATCGCAACAGGCAAACTGGATCGCTTGATCGCAGGTCATGAAGCAGAGGAAGAGTTAGAAGCGTTAAAAGAAGAACTCAGTGATGCCGCAGATGCGATTCCGAATGGTTCTTCATCATCAGATCGCAAGGAGCAATAAATCATGGATATTTTGTTTTTATTCTTGATGGTGATTGGCTTCATGCTGATCGGTGTGCCAATTGCTGTCTCGTTGGGTCTTTCCAGTATTCTTTTCTTACTAATGCACTCGGATGCGTCTTTGGCTTCCGTTGCCCAAACACTGTTTAACGCGTTTGCTGGCCACTACACTTTGTTAGCGATTCCTTTCTTTATTTTGGCCTCAAGCTTTATGTCTACCGGCGGTGTTGCCAAGCGCATTATCCGCTTTGCAATTGCTATTGTCGGCTGGTTCCGCGGCGGTTTAGCGATGGCATCTGTCGTGGCATGTATGATGTTTGCTGCGCTATCGGGGTCATCCCCTGCAACCGTAGTGGCGATTGGTAGCATCGTTATCGCTGGTATGATCAAGAATGGTTACTCGAAAGAGTTTGCGGCGGGTGTTATCTGTAATGCGGGTACGCTGGGCATTTTGATCCCACCTTCGATCGTGATGGTAGTGTATGCCGCCGCAACGGATGTGTCGGTTGGACGTATGTTCCTTGGTGGCGTCATTCCGGGCTTGCTGGCGGGTGTGATGTTGATGATCGCGATTTACATTGCCGCGAGAATCAAGAACCTGCCAAAACAACCTTTTGTTGGTTGGAAAGAAACCTTCGATGCCGCCAAAGACGCAAGCTGGGGGTTATTGCTGGTGGTGATCATCCTTGGTGGTATCTACGGTGGTATCTTTACGCCGACAGAAGCTGCTGCGGTGGCGGCGGTGTACTCGTTCTTCATCGCCAACTTTGTCTACAAAGACATGGGGCCATTTGCCGACAAGCAGAATACCAAACCTGCATTGGTTAAAATCTTCCAAACGTTTGTTCATAAAGATACCAAGCATACGCTTTATGAAGCGGGCAAGTTGACCATCATGTTGCTGTTCATCATTGCTAATGCTCTGATTCTTAAGCACGTGCTTACCGAAGAACGCATCCCGCAAATGATCACCGAATCTATGCTATCAGCGGGTCTAGGGCCGATTACCTTCTTAATTGTGGTTAACGTGTTGCTGCTGATTGGCGGTCAGTTCATGGAGCCGTCCGGCTTGCTCATCATCGTCGCACCGTTGGTGTTCCCAATCGCGATTGCACTGGGTATTGATCCGATCCACCTTGGCATCATGATGGTGGTGAACATGGAGATAGGCATGATAACCCCGCCTGTGGGGCTCAACTTATTTGTGACCGCTGGTGTGGCGAAGATGTCGATGATGAATGTGGTGAAAGCGGCATTACCATGGGTGGCGGTGATGTTCCTCTTCCTGATTATCGTCACTTACGTGCCTTGGGTATCGACTTGGTTGCCAACGACATTGATGGGGCCAGAAATCATCACTAAGTAACGACATAGAAAGTAAACCTAATTCGCTGTTGATGAAAACAAAAAGAGGTGTGACTATTCACACCTCTTCGTCTATTGATTTGTAGGTTGGTCTGCGCGGGTCAGGCTTTACTCTACGCTCGTAACCATGCCACTTCTTTTTGTTTTTACGCCGGTCTTCTCCCGAACGCCTCTCTTCTTGATAATGCCCATCGATCATCACGGTATCGGTGATAACGGGGATTCTAATTTTCTCTGTCATATCCATATGAACCATCAATCCGTTGTTATAAAAAGTATGATTCAAGTTGGATATAACGACAAACCGTAAAAGGCGTTTTATTTATATAGATCCTTATCTATCTGATAGCGTTGCATTTTGTCATACAGGGTTTTTCGAGGCACATTCAATTGTTCCATGGTTTGTTTGATGCTGCCGCTGTTCTCTAGTAATGCACTTTCTATCGCGGCTTTTTCAAATTCTGCCACTTGTTCAGCAAGGCTAGATGAAGGTGGTGAGGTCGAGGCGGTATCTCCCAATTGGATTAGTTTACCGAGTAGGACAAATCGTTCAGCCGCATTTCGTAGTTCGCGCACATTACCCGGCCAATCATGCGCCATTAATTGAGCCAAATCTTGTGAGGAGAGGCTAGGAGAGGTTTTGCCGTAACGAGATGCGGCAACCAATAAAAAGTGATGGAACAGCGCAGGAATGTCTTCTTTGCGCTGGCGCATTGGTGGTAGATCGAGAGTGACCACATTAAGGCGATAATAGAGATCCTGACGAAATGCACCTTCCTCTGCGGCTTGTTTTAAGTCGACCTTGGTTGCGGCAATGACGCGAATATCCAACGGCAGCAATTCGTTAGAGCCAACACGCTCAATCACTCTTTCTTGAAGCACTCGTAGCAAACGGATTTGTGCTTGAATCGGCATCGATTCGATTTCATCCAAAAACAGTGTGCCGCCCTGAGCAAATTCAAACTTACCAATTCGACGGCTTTCTGCTCCGGTAAACGCACCTTTCTCGTGCCCGTACAACTCGCTCTCAATCAGGTTTTCCGGTACGGCGCCGCAGTTTACGGCGACAAAGTTATGGTTGCGACGAGCACTTTGCTCATGCAATGAACGGGCAATGAGCTCTTTACCTGTGCCAGTTTCTCCAAACAGCAAGATATCCGCATCGGTATCGGCAATGTGAGTGATAGTTTCACGCAGCATTTGGATACTCGCGGTTTCGCCAATGATTCGCGGACCAAGGGTTTTACTGGCTTTGAGTGATTGGCGCAGTTTTTCATTTTCATTGGTGAGTTTGCGTTTCTCGATTGCCCGTTTGACGGTTTCTACCAAATGTTCTGGCGCAAAAGGTTTCTCAATAAAGTCGTAAGCGCCTTGATGGAGGGCTTGCACTGCCATAGAAATATCACCATGTCCGGTGATCATGATGACGGGTAGGTTGGAGTCGCGCTGAGTGAGTGTAGTCAGCAAATCCATACCAGAAATGCCCGGCAAACAGATATCGGTGACCACGACGCCAACTTCTTCGCCTTGCTGCATGGCAATTAAAGCCGATTCTGCATCCGGGAAAAACTTGGCATCGATGTCCGCCAGTTCAAAGGTTTGCTCGATGGCGAGTCTGAGATCGGCTTCGTCGTCAATAAAAAACACCTGACACATGGTCTCATCCTTCTGGTTGTGCGGCGATTGGTGAAACAATAGGTAAGCAGAGTGAGAATCGAGCACCGCCTTGTTCTCGATTCTGAGCGCTTAATTTGCCGTTCATTCCGGCTAAGATTTGTTGTGATATAGAAAGCCCCAATCCCAAGCCGTTTTGTTTGTTGGTGAGGAAAGGTTCACACAGTTCTGAAAGGGTAAAATCGCCAAGCCCTGTGCCGTTGTCATCCACATGAATCCAGACGAGTTTGGCCTCGCTGTCTTGCTCTACAGAGAGCACAACTTGTTTGTCGTCATGCTCCTTAAGTGCCTCTATAGCATTGGTGAGCAAGTTTACTAACACTTGTTCTAACTGGATGGTATTGAGCTGTACTTCTACATCCTGCTCCAACAAATTCGTATCCAAGGTTACGCGAGCTGATTTCAGTGCTGGCTTCATCAACTCTTTTACTGAAGCGATAATCGGCAATAGGTGAGTATGTACCAATTCATTGCCACTGGTTTTCTTCGCGAATGAGCGCAACTGCTGACTGATGTTCGCCATCCGGTCTGTAAGGGCAGAAATGCGAGTGAGGTTGTCTTCGACACGCTCGAACTTTTCTTTTTCTAGGAACAATTTGCCGTTCTCAGCAAAACTGCGAATAGCTGCTAACGGGTTGTTGAGCTCATGGCTGATGCTGGCTGACATTTGCCCCAACACCGCCAGCTTCGCTGCTTGCACCAATTCATCTTGGGTTAGACGAAGGGTTTGTTCGGTTTCAATGCGTTGAGCAATCTCTGCTTGTAACTCGGCCGTTCGTGCCATCACTTGATATTCCAGCTTTTGATTGGCTTCTTGTTGAATCCGTTCCAGTTGAAGGTGACGCTGTTGACGGTGATAGATAAGCTGACCAACCAAAAACAACACAGTGAAGACAAGCGTCAAGACGAGCAAATAGCCCATCGTTATCCAAACCACGGACTGCTTTGGAGACAATACTCGAATCGTGAGTTTGAGCTCTTTCAAAGGAAGAGAAGAGATCACCAAGGTTCCTTTGTTGTAAGGGTAGCCTTGCTTCGCCTCTGTGTGGGTTAACCCCATGTCGCCAACAAAACCTAGAGATTCAATCGTGGTATCTAAATACTGGCGACTGGCCCAAACTTCAGCAGCTTTTGGTTCGTCGAGTGGTTGTAAGCTTTTGAATAGCCAATCACTACGACTGCTCATAAAAATAATGCCGTTTGGGTCACTCGCAACAAAGATGCTTTTCGGCTGCTGCCAATTGTCTTCTATCTTGCTTAAATCCATTTTGACTACAACGACGCCTAAAACGCCTCCTGCATACACAAGAGGATAGGAATAGTAATAGCCTCGCTTTCCTGAGGTAGAACCCAGTGCATAGTATTCCGCTCGCTGACCAATAATCGCTTGTTTGAAGTAAGGGCGGAAAGCGAAGTTGCGGCCAATAAACGAACGCTCTTTACGCCAGTTACTGGCTGCGATCGTTGTGCCCCATTTGTCGATCAAATAAGTGTCCGCTGCAGCAATAACATCATTGACGGACTCTAAGTACCGATTAGTGATTTCTAGCTGTGCACTGTTGTTCGGATTGAGCAGCGCTTCAACCAAAGGTTCGTCTTTTGAAAGTAGGTGAGGGATGTGGGCGTATTTGTCTAACTTGTTTTGAATGTGGCTAGAAAAACGCTCCAATTGGGACTGGTGTTTATCGAGCAAGGACTGGTAACTGGCATTCCAAACCCAATGTCCGCCGGCGAACGCGCAAAAGAAATAGAAGGCGAAAAAAATCAGTAGAATACGGTTTCTTTGCGACATCCTTACGCTCCTTGCTACCTTCCCTTTTACCACATAAGGAAATGTTAATGGTTTGTAGGAATGAATAGGGATTTAGTTTCCAACTCTGTGGAGTAAAACAAGAGCAAGATCTCTTTTTAGGCTTTTCAATAAAAAAAGCTGTCGATTCTCTTGAAAAAGTCGCTATTGTCCCCATTCTAGATATGCTGGCAGCGTTGAAGCGGTATTCAAATCGCATTTTTCGCTATTTTTTGAGTCGGTATTCGAGAATTTAGCGCAGACAATGTCCACATAGTGGCTATTGGCTCGACAGGGTTGCGACAGATCGCTAGAATGTCGCGTCTAAAAATTCTGTCCTGAGGCTAATAGGAGATACCTTTGGTGATGACGCCGAAGATATCACTGATTAGTCCGGTGTTGAGATTCAGCATCGATACTCGATTTTAAATTAGGTGTTCGGACAGGACACTACACAAGGATGAAGCGTGAACTCACAGAGTCTCGCTCATACGCTCGGGAAGACCGGGCCACTTTAGAGGTTTATATATAATGCAAGTTACTGTTGAAACGCTAGAAGGCCTAGAGCGCCGTCTAAACATTACTGTTCCAGCTGCAAACATCGAAGACGCTGTAACAGCTGAACTACGCAACATCGCTAAAAACCGTCGTTTCGATGGTTTCCGTAAGGGTAAAGTGCCTCTAAAAATGGTTGCTAAGATGTACGGCAAAGCAGTACGTCAAGACGTTCTTGGTGAAGTTATGCAACGTCACTTCATCGAAGCGATCGTAAAAGAGAAAATCAACCCAGCTGGCGCACCAACTTTCGCTCCAGTTGAAAACAACGAAGGCGCAGATCTAGTATTCACTGCAACTTTCGAAGTTTACCCAGAAGTTGAACTAAAAGGCCTAGAAAGCATCACTGTTGAAAAACCAACAACAGAAGTTAACGATGCAGACGTAGAAGAGATGATCGAAACTCTACGTAAGCAACAAGCTACTTGGGCAGAAGTTGAAGAAGCTGCAGAAGCTGGTAAGCGCGTAAGCATCGACTTCGTTGGTTCTATCGACGGTGAAGAGTTCGAAGGCGGTAAAGCTGAGAACTTCCCACTAGAAATGGGCGCTGGTCGCATGATCCCAGGTTTCGAAGACGGTATCGAAGGTAAAACTAAAGGTATGGAATTCGAAATCGACGTAAACTTCCCAGAAGATTACCACGCTGAAAACCTAAAAGGTAAAGCAGCTAAGTTCGCAATCAAAGTGAACAAAGTTGAAGCTCGTGAACTACCAGAACTAAACGACGAGTTCGTTTCTAAGTTCGGTGTTGCTGAAGGTGGCGTTGAAGCACTTAAAGCTGAAGTTCGTAAGAACATGGAGCGCGAACTTAAGCAAGCTGTTAAGAACCGCATCAAAGAGCAAGCTATCGACGGTCTAGTTGAGCAAAACGAAATCGACGTACCAGCTGCACTTATCGACCAAGAAATCCAAGTTCTTCGTCAACAAGCTTCTCAACGCTTCGGTGGCAACCCAGAAGCAGCTGCACAGCTTCCACGTGAACTGTTCGAAGAGCAAGCTAAACGTCGCGTTGTAGTTGGTCTTCTTCTAGGTGAAGTAATCAAGTCTGAAGAGCTAAAAGCTGACGACGAGAAAGTTAAAGCGCTAATCGAAGAGATGGCAACAGCTTACGAAGATCCATCAGAAGTTATTGCTTACTACGAGCAAAACGAGCAAATGATGAACAACATGCGTAACGTTGCTCTAGAAGAGCAAGCAATCGACGCGATCATCGCTAAAGCACAGGTTACTGAGAAAGAAGTAAGCTTCAACGAGCTACTTAACCAACAACCTGCTGCTTAATAAGCAATATCTTGCGTAGAAGGTTGACTTAACGTCGACTATTCTGCTAACAATGGTCCGTATGATACACATCATCCGGGCCATTTATTTTAGGGACATAAGAATATGAGCTACCAAGAAAAAAATGCAATGTCGCCAATTATTGACGCGCTAGTGCCAATGGTGGTTGAACAAACTTCCCGCGGCGAACGCTCTTACGACATTTACTCACGCTTGCTTAAAGAGCGCGTGATCTTTTTAACCGGTCAAGTGGAAGACCACATGGCAAACCTTGTCGTGGCTCAGCTACTTTTCCTAGAATCTGAAAATCCAGATAAAGATATTTTCCTATACATCAACTCACCAGGCGGCAGCGTAACAGCAGGTATGTCTATTTACGACACCATGCAGTTCATCAAGCCAAATGTGAGCACAGTATGTATGGGTCAAGCTTGCTCAATGGGTGCGTTCCTGCTTGCAGGTGGTGCGCCGGGTAAGCGTTACGTTCTGCCTAACTCACGTGTGATGATCCACCAACCACTTGGTGGCTTCCAAGGTCAGGCTTCTGATATCCAAATCCATGCTCAGGAAATCCTGACCATCAAGCAGAAGCTAAACAACCTATTGGCAGAGCATACAGGCCAGCCTCTTGAAGTGATTGAACGCGATACTGATCGTGATAACTTCATGTCGGCAGATCAGGCTGTAGAATACGGTATTGTGGATGCAGTGTTGAGCCACCGCGGCGAGTAATTTAGCCAGCGCATTTTGGCTAAATTTGATATACACTCATTCATAAAGAGTAAAGGCTAAGAGGTTAGCGAATGACAGATAAAAGCAAAGAAAGCGGCAGCGGCAAATTGCTGTACTGCTCTTTCTGTGGCAAAAGTCAGCACGAAGTTCGCAAGCTAATCGCAGGTCCGTCAGTTTACATTTGCGACGAGTGTGTCGACTTATGTAACGATATCATTCGCGAAGAAATCAAGGATGTTCTCCCTAAGAAAGAATCTGAAGCGTTACCAACGCCAAAACAGATCCGTGAACACCTTGATGACTATGTGATCGGACAAGATTACGCGAAAAAAGTGCTCGCAGTTGCGGTATATAACCACTACAAGCGTTTACGCAATGGTGATACAACGAGCGAAGGTGTGGAGCTTGGTAAGAGTAACATCCTTCTAATTGGTCCAACGGGTAGTGGTAAAACTCTGCTTGCTGAGACGCTAGCTCGATTCTTGGATGTGCCATTTACAATGGCCGACGCTACTACACTAACCGAAGCTGGTTACGTAGGTGAAGACGTTGAAAACATCATCCAGAAGCTTCTGCAAAAATGTGATTACGATGTAGCGAAGGCTGAACGCGGCATTGTATACATTGACGAAATTGACAAGATTTCTCGCAAAGCTGAAAACCCATCTATTACGCGTGACGTATCTGGTGAAGGTGTTCAGCAGGCGCTACTAAAACTTATCGAAGGTACGGTTGCATCGGTTCCACCACAAGGTGGTCGTAAGCATCCACAGCAAGAATTCCTACAAGTGGACACGTCTAAGATCCTGTTCATCTGTGGTGGTGCATTTGCTGGCCTAGATAAAGTGATTGAACAGCGTGTAGCGACAGGCACAGGTATTGGTTTTGGCGCAGAAGTGCGCTCTAAGAACGAAACCAAAACAGTCGGTGAACTATTTACTCAGGTAGAGCCTGAAGATCTAGTGAAATACGGCCTTATCCCTGAGTTTATCGGTCGTCTACCAGTAACAACAACACTGACAGAGCTTGATGAAGAAGCGCTAATTCAGATCCTATGTGAACCGAAGAACGCACTGACCAAGCAATATGCAGCATTGTTCGAACTAGAAGACGCTGAACTTGAGTTCCGTGAAGACGCGCTACGTGCTATCGCTAAGAAAGCAATGGAGCGTAAAACGGGTGCTCGTGGTCTACGCTCAATCCTAGAAAGCGTTCTGCTAGAAACCATGTATGAACTGCCATCAGCGACGGACGTGAGTAAAGTCGTGATTGATGAATCAGTGATTAACGGTGAATCAGAACCATTGCTCATTTACAGCAACGCCGACAATCAGGCCGCTGGAGCAGAATAAATTCAGCCATGAATAGAAAGGAGGTAAGTAATTACCTCCTTTTTTTATTTCTCTTATTGAATCCAAATAATTAGACCCCATATACTGCCTTAAGTAATACGTTAAACGTGAAAGCGGAAGAGAGAATTATATGAACTTGGAACGTTCCGAGCGTATCGAGATCCCGGTATTACCTCTACGTGACGTAGTGGTCTACCCACACATGGTTATTCCATTGTTTGTTGGTCGTGAAAAATCGATTAGCTGTTTAGAAACAGCGATGGAAACAAACAAACAAGTTCTGCTTGTGGCACAAAAGCAAGCGGACACTGATGAGCCGACGGTTGACGACCTATTTGAAGTAGGTACGGTTGCAACCATCCTCCAACTTCTTAAGCTACCTGACGGCACGGTTAAAGTGCTGGTTGAAGGCCAGCAACGCGCGAAGATCAACCACTTTAAAGAAAGCGAATTCTTCCTTGCTGAGGCAGAGTTTGTGGTAACGCCTGAACTTGAAGAGCGTGAGCAAGAAGTGATTGTTCGCAGCGCTATCAACCAATTTGAAGGCTTCATCAAGCTAAACAAAAAGATCCCGCCAGAAGTGCTCACTTCGCTAAGCGGTATTGACGAAGCGGCGCGCCTAGCAGATACCATTGCAGCGCACATGCCTCTTAAGCTTGTAGACAAACAACAAGTACTTGAAATCATCGATGTAACTGAGCGTCTAGAGTTCCTAATGGGGCAGATGGAATCAGAGATCGATCTTCTTCAAGTTGAGAAACGCATCCGCGGTCGTGTTAAGAAGCAGATGGAAAAATCTCAGCGCGAGTACTACCTGAATGAGCAAATGAAAGCGATTCAGAAAGAACTTGGCGAGATGGAAGATGCGCCTGACGAATTCGAGACACTGAAGCAAAAGATTGAAGAATCTAAAATGCCTCAGGATGCGCGTGAAAAGACAGAACAAGAGCTGCAAAAGCTTAAGATGATGTCTCCAATGTCTGCAGAAGCGACAGTGGTACGCAGCTATATCGATTGGATGGTAAGCGTGCCTTGGAACAAGCGCTCTAAAGTGAAGAAGAACCTTGCGAAAGCAGAAGAAATTCTGAACGAAGACCACTACGGCCTAGAGCGCGTAAAAGAACGTATTCTTGAGTACTTAGCGGTACAAAACCGTATCAACAAACTGAAAGGTCCAATCCTTTGTCTTGTTGGTCCTCCTGGTGTTGGTAAAACATCGCTAGGTCGCTCTATTGCAGCGGCAACGGGTCGTAAGTACACGCGTATGGCACTGGGTGGTGTACGTGATGAAGCTGAAATCCGCGGTCACCGTCGTACATACATTGGTTCGCTACCAGGCAAACTTATTCAGAAGATGTCGAAAGTAGGCGTGAAAAACCCACTGTTCCTTCTGGATGAAATCGACAAGATGTCTTCAGACATGCGTGGCGATCCATCTTCAGCACTGTTGGAAGTTCTAGACCCAGAACAAAACAACGCGTTTAACGACCATTACCTAGAGGTAGATTACGATCTATCTGACGTTATGTTCGTTGCGACGTCTAACTCGATGGATATTCCTGGTCCTCTACTAGACCGTATGGAAGTGATTCGTCTGTCTGGTTACACAGAAGACGAGAAACTAAACATCGCAAAACGTCACCTTGTTGATAAACAAGTTAAGCGTAATGGTCTGAAACCAAACGAAATTACCATCGAAGATTCTGCAATCATCGGCATTATTCGTTACTACACGCGTGAAGCGGGTGTACGTAGCCTAGAGCGTGAGATTTCTAAAATCTGTCGTAAAGCAGTGAAAAACATCCTGCTGGATACGAGCTTGAAGTCAGTGACAGTTACGATGGAAAACCTAAAAGAATACTTAGGTGTTCAACGTCATGATTTCGGTAAAGCGGATGACAGCAACCGTATCGGTCAAGTAACTGGCCTAGCTTGGACACAAGTGGGCGGTGACCTTCTTACGATCGAAACGGAAGCGATGCCGGGTAAAGGTAAGCTAACGCAAACCGGTTCTCTTGGCGACGTTATGAAAGAGTCTATCCAAGCAGCAATGACGGTTGTTCGTTCACGTGCCGAGAAACTGGGTATCAACTCAGACTTCTACGAGAAACGTGATATCCACGTACACGTACCGGAAGGTGCTACACCAAAAGACGGCCCAAGTGCGGGTATCGCAATGTGTACAGCACTGGTTTCTAGCTTGACGGGTAACCCTGTAAAAGCAGAAGTGGGTATGACAGGTGAGATCACGCTACGTGGTGAAGTTCTACCTATCGGCGGTCTAAAAGAGAAGTTACTTGCGGCACACCGTGGTGGCATCAAAACCGTACTGATTCCGAAGGACAACGAGCGTGATTTGGAAGAGATTCCAGAAAATGTTATCGCGGATCTGCAGGTTATCCCAGTACAGTGGATCGACGAAGTTCTTAAAGTTGCACTAGAGCGAGACCCGACAGGCGTTGAGTTTGAGTCTCAAAAATAGTGATGTGCAGCAAAAATAAGTAAAACTTTACGCTGATAGGCCTAAAAAGGCTTGTCAGCGTTTTTTTTGGACGCTAAGTTAAGTTCGATAGCTTCCAGCCCTTGAAGAATAAGGGGTGGAGCATATTTTCTTAATTATGGAACGAACGTCATCACAAAAATAATCACAGATGACACAAAGGGGAAATCACAGTGAATAAAACTCAACTAGTAGAACAAATCGCAGAAAACGCAGACATCTCTAAAGCATCAGCTGGTCGCGCTCTAGACGCATTCATCGAAGCAGTAAGTGGTACGCTTCAGTCTGGTGACCAAGTTGCTCTTGTTGGCTTCGGTACGTTCAGCGTACGTACTCGTGCAGCACGCACAGGTCGTAACCCAAAAACTGGTGAAGAAATCCAAATCGCAGAAGCTAAAGTACCTTCTTTCAAAGCTGGTAAAGCTCTAAAAGACGCTTGTAACTAATTCTTTGTGTCACTGACACAAAGCTAGTTCTGCTGACGGCCATTGCATAACTTTTGCTCAAATAGTCAAATTTGAACAAAAATTTACAAACTAAGAGCCGAACTTTTTTAAATTATGCGCATCCTACTGATGCGCATTTCTTTTTCTGATATTATCGCGACATTACATTTTCTATTAGAAGCAGTCGGCTTCAATTGTGGAGAGCAGTTAAATTATGATGGATCGACTACGCGAAGGCGTGAACAGCATCGCGGTCAAAATTATCCTTGGACTTATCATCCTATCTTTCGTATTTGCAGGTGTAGGTAGCTACATCGTTGGTGGCAACAACAACTCAGCAGCGAAAGTAGGTAACACCGAGATTGCTCGTGGTGAGTTCGAGATGGCATACCAAAATGAGCGCAACCGCATGCAAGCTCAATTGGGTGATTACTTCTCTCAAATGCTGGCTGACCCTGCATACGTTGAATCTTTCCGCAAATCTGTTCTAGATCGCATGATCAACGACGTGCTGCTTGACCAACAAGCAGAAGCGCTTGGTCTACGCATTAGCGATGCACAAGTACGTAGCATGATTCTAGACATGCCTCAGTTCCAATCTAACGGTCAATTTGATCAAGACATTTACCAAGCGTCTCTGCGTCGTGCTGGTTTCTCTCCAGACTCATTTGCAGAGTACATGCGCCGTGAATTGGTTCGTGAGCAACTACTGAACGCACTTCAAACAAGTGAATTCACACTACCTGGCGAAGTTCAGGCAGAAGGTAAACTGTTCACTCAAACTCGTGACGTTCGCACAATCACTATCGATTTGAATGAGTTTGCTAAGAAAGTAGATTTGACTGATGAAGAAATTCAAGACTACTACAAAGCAAACCCAGACATGTTCACTCGTCCTGAGCAAGTTAAAGTTGCTTACATTGAGCTTTCAGCTGAAGAGCTTAAGAAGCAAGTTCAAGTTTCTGACGAAGACGTTAAGAAATACTACGACGAGCACCTAGACAAGTACTCTACAGAAGAGCAACGTCGCGTAGCGCACATCCTAGTTGAGGGTGATGACGAAGCGAAAGCACAAGCGATTCTTGACGAGCTAAACGCAGGCGCTGACTTCGCAACAGTAGCGAAAGAAAAATCAGACGACTTTGGTAGCGCAGAAAACGGCGGCGACCTGGGTTGGATTGAGCGCGATGTAATGGACCCAGCATTTGAAGAAGCGGCATTTGCTCTTAAGAATCCAGGCGATATGACTGGTCTGGTGAAGTCTGACTTCGGTTACCACATCATCAAGCTTGAAGAGCTAAAAGGTGCGGTTGCTAAGCCTTACTCAGAAGTTGCGGCTGAAATCAAACAAGAGATGATTGACCAGAAAGCGGTTGATCAATTTTACGAACTACAAAACGAACTTGAAAAAGTGGCGTTTGAGTTCCCTGACTCTCTAGATGACGCATCTAAAGCTGTTGGCCAAAAAGTGAAGACAACAGACTTCATCTCTCAAGCTGATGCTCCAGAAGTGCTTAAGAACCAAGCGGTAATGCAAGCGATTCTAAGCCCTGAAGTGAAAGAAGATGGCCTAAACTCTGAAGCAATCGAAGTTGCACCAGAGCACATCATCGTTGTTCGCGTTGAAGATGCTCGTGATGAGACTGTACTTCCTCTAGACGAAGTGAAAGACCAAGTGGTTGCTGAGCTATCTCGCGTTAAAGGTGAGCAAGGCGCAATCGAACTAGGTACTAAAGTTGTTGCGGCTCTGAAAGAAGGTAACAAAGACATTCTTGCTGAAAATAACCTAGCGTTTGGTGAGCAAGAGTCTGTAGACCGTCGTTCTCCGCTAGCATCAACAGTATTTGCGATGGCGAAACCAGTCGATGGCAAGCCTGTATACGGTCAATCTAAAGACCTAGAAGGCAACATTGTGGTTGTTGAGCTAGACGCGGTTCACGCAGAGCTAGACAGCGCTCTAGAAGAGCAAGTTGCGACACAAATGCAACGTGCGTCTTCTCAGCTAGACCTGTCTTCAGTAATCGCTGTACTGCGCGCAAACACTGACATCGAGTACTTTGTTGTGAGCAACTAAGCATTACTGATGTAATTTGCATGTTAACTAAAACGGGTCGCATTAGCGGCCCGTTTTATTTTTGTCTGAACCAACTTCTATGACAGCAACACTTTTCCTAGAGTGATCCTCGTTTTTGATAATTCGATTTAGTGGAGAACACTCAAATGAAATGGATGTTAACACTGTGCTTGCTGCTATTGGCGCCAATGAGTTGGGCGGAAGAAGGCAAGTCGGTAACGACAAAAGCGGCCAAGTATGAAGGCATTGAAATCACCGTTAATGTGAATACGGCTTCCGCGGAAGAAATTGCGACACTACTGAATGGTATTGGGACGAAAAAAGCGCAAGACATTGTTGAGTACCGAAATGAACATGGCCCATTTAAAACCGCAGCGGACTTAAGCAAAGTGAAAGGCATTGGTGAAGCGACGGTGAAAAAGAACCAAGATCGTATCTTACTTTGATTCACGCTTTGATTTGAAAAGCGAAGTTCTGTTTCCTATTACTGCTTTCCCGAACCAAAGCGTTTTTCTGGTTCGGGATTTTTTGTTTTATCGAGGTTTGTGCTCACTCAGATTCAAGCGTATTAACCGAATATACGACGATGCGTTAGTTTTTCTAGCCAAGCCATGCCCATCCCCCCGATAGCACCAAATAGGTGAGCATCAACAGCGACGCGAGCACCAATCATTGCCGCCGTGCTTGTTGAAGGGCCGTAGAACTGCTCCCAAGCGACTTTTGCAATTAAACCGCCTACCAGTACTAAACTGCTTCTTCTACCGTCGAAAACCTCTGCCAGAGCCCAGAAACCAAACAATCCGTGTAGTACTCCAGACAGTCCAACGTAAACCGACATATTGGTGAATAAGTTCATTGCACCAACGAAGGTACATAGAACAAGAAAGACGATAGAGAAGTTACGCACCGAAGGGCGAAAGATGAATCCTATTACCCATAAGCCCGCTAAATTCATCCCTAGGTGAGCAAAGTTGGTATGCGTCAGATTTCCTGTTACGATTCGCCACCATTCGCCATGGCGTATATTGTAAGCGTGCCATTCGGTTAGGCTTGCCATTGGTTCGAATTGCAGTATTAAACAGATAACGCTGATTATGCTCAGCAATGTATAAAGGTTCACTCTATGTCTCGTTATTGTTCTCAGTGTGGAAAGTCGCGCAAAGCTTGTATTTGCCAATGGATTGTACCGCTAGCAAACGAGGTTGAACTTATCATCCTTCAGCATACGAGTGAAGAACATCGTCCTCTTGGTACGGCACGGATTCTCAATTTGAGCCTAAATCATTGTACTTGCCTGATTGGAGAAGACTTTTCTGACAATGCAGCGTTGAACGCGTTGCTTGAGGACAGCGCTTACCAATATTTCATTCTTTACCCTTCAGAACAATCGTTGTGTCTTTCAGAGTTGGCGACGGTTGGTGAGACGGCAGATAAGAAAATACGTTTGATTTTACTCGATGGTACTTGGAAGAAAGCCTACAAGATGTGGCAGCTTTCGACCAACTTGCATTCTATCCCAACGGTTAAACTGCCAGAGGATCTGCAAGGTCATTACACCATTCGTAAGGCTCCATCGAACAACAGCTTATCAACAGTGGAAGCAGGCTTTCATGCTCTGAGCTTGATGGAGTCTGGGAAAGATTTCACGCCTTTGCTAACGGCGTTTGAGAAGATGATTGAATTTCAAATCGCCCAGATGCCTCCGGGCGTATTTGAAAAGAACTATCTGAAAGACGAGTAGCGAACCGATAGAGTACTTCTCTAAAGGACTATTGAAGAGAACAACTGCCGATGCAGCTTTTGTGCATGGCCATCGGTCATTGCTGAGATATAATCTGCAATCACGCGCATCTTTGCGCTTTCGCAGCTTGCTTCTTGCCATAGTGAGCGAGTGTGCGGTGGCAGCAGACGCTCAGGGTCAGCACTTAGGGCTTCAAACAAATCCATGATGATCTGTTGGCCTTTGTACTCTACGATCTGCACTTGATGCACTTGAATCACATATTGGCTCACGAAGTGTTTGAGTACCTCTAGTGCTTTGGCCATGTGTGGCTCTAAACAGGCATTCCAAGCTAAGAGCGGGTTATTAAACGGCTCATCCACCACTTTGATTGAAATACTGGTCAACAGCGCATTCACCATGCCACCAATCGCATCTTTGCGTTGGTGATGTTTGCCGCTAAACAGCATTTGTCCGATAGAACCAATATGTTCTTCAAACCATGGGTCGCCACAATCCGCTAATTGACTGGCTGCGCCTTCTTGCCATTGCTGGCGAGTGACCATGCCAAGCACTATCGCATCTTCCAAATCATGCACGCCGTAAGCGATATCGTCCGCAAGTTCCATGATCGAGCAGTCGAGCGATTTAAAGCGGGTTTTACAGTGTTCTAGGTCTGACTCCGGACGACAGCGCATTTGACTCAACAGGGCTTTGTCATTGTCCGTCAGTGGTGCAATTACCCAATCAAACAAGTCTTTATCACAGTCATACAAGCCTTTTGCCGGGCTCCAGTCTTTGGCTTTCAGTTTGCGTTGATGCTCCACAGGATCGGGCATACACAGCGCTCTTGTTTGACTCAGCAGAGCAGGATATTTAATCAAACCGAGTAAGGCACGGCGTGACAAGTTCATGCCAAAGTGTTCGGTATAAGGCTCTAGTTTGGTGACAATGCGAAACGTCTGGGCATTGCCTTCAAAGCCGCCATGTTCACGCATCATGTAATTCAGCGCGACTTCGCCACCGTGCCCATAAGGCGGATGACCGATATCGTGTGCCAAACAGAGCGAATCAATCAAACTGTCTGAAGGCAGTAAGTCTCGAAACTCCGGCTGCTTCTTTTTCAGTTGAGCGACAATGCCCGTGCCCAATTGCGCCGCTTCAAGAGAGTGGGTCAAACGGGTACGGTGGAAATCTTCTAAGCTGTTGCCGTGGACTTGAGTTTTCGCTTGTAGGCGACGAAATGCCGCAGAGTGCAGTATACGAGCGCGATCTCGCTGGTAAGGACTACGATGATCGTCACGGCGGATTTTATGTTCATCATCATGGCGTTCTTGCCACAAGGCATCTAATTCAAACGACACTTTTCTCTCCATCAACTAACTGATTTCATCCAGCGATAATTCAAAACTTGGGGCAAAGGTATGAAGGAAGTATTCCATTTCTGGTGTTTTGCGTTCTTGCAGTGTGATGTCTAGGCGCTTTTTAGCCAAGGCAAACTCGTGGTTACCTGCGCTCAGTTCTTCGAGACATTTTAAGTACGCGCAGATGGAGTCGGCTTGCTTAACGATCAAGGCATCTTCTTCATGTGCAGAGTGCGAAAGCAGATACGGTGCAAAATCGTCTTGGAATTCTTCTGGCAGCATGGATAGTAGCTTTTGCTCGGCTGCGGCTTCTATCTTTTTATATTCTTTAGAAATTTCTGGGTTGTAATACTTCACTGGGGTTGGAAGGTCCCCCGTTAATACTTCACTGGAGTCGTGGTACATCGCAAGAATAGCAATGCGTTCGGGATTCAGTGTACCGCCAAACTTTTTGTTTTTGATTAGGGCTAGGGCATGAGCGACAAACGCGACTTGCAGGCTGTGTTCAGAAACGTTTTCTGGTGATACTGAGCGCATTAAGGGCCAGCGTTGGATTAGCTTCATTCGTGCCAAGTGGGCGAAAAAATGGCTTTCTTTCATTGCTGTCTCCAATTTTGATGCTGATACAAAAAAAGGAGCTCACTAGGAGCTCCTCTAAGCATATGAGAGATCAGCAGTAATTACTACTGGCTATACGTTGATAGGAAACGCTCAAAGCGGCCAATCGCGGTTTCAAGATCTTCTACGTGCGGCAGGGTTACGATACGGAAGTGATCCGGTTTCGGCCAGTTAAAGCCTGAACCCTGCACGAGCAGCACTTTTTCTTGCTTCAAGAAATCGAGCACCATCTGCTGGTCATTCTTAATGTTGTACATCTTGGTGTCGATTTTCGGGAACAAGTACATAGCGCCTTTCGGCTTCACACAAGAAACCCCAGGGATCTGATTAATCAGCTCGTAAGCACGGTTACGTTGTTCAAGCAAACGACCACCCGGTAAGATCAGCTCATTAATACTTTGGTAGCCACCCAATGCGGTTTGAATCGCGTGTTGCATCGGTACGTTGGCACATAAACGCATTGACGAAAGCAGTTCAAGACCGTTGATGTAACCTTGCGCCAGATGTTTAGGGCCGGTTAGGAACATCCAGCCGCCACGGAAGCCACAAACACGGTATGCTTTTGACAAACCGTTGAAGGTCATCACTAGCACATCTTCTGTTAGCGTCGCGACTGAGGTGTGTGTCGCTCCGTCGTAAAGCACTTTGTCGTAGATCTCGTCAGCGAAGATGATCAGGTTGTGTTGGCGGGCAATCTCGATAACTTCTAGTAGAAAATCACGACTGTATACAGCACCCGTTGGGTTGTTCGGGTTGATCAGAACAATGCCACGTGTTTTTGGGGTGATTTTCTTTTTAATGTCTTCTAGATCAGGATACCAGTCTGCGCCTTCATCACAGATGTAATGCACAGGTTTACCACCAGACAGAGCAACAGATGCCGTCCACAATGGGTAGTCTGGTGCCGGAATCAGCATTTCATCGCCGTTGTTCAGTAGCGCTTGCATTGCCATCACGATTAGCTCTGAAACGCCGTTACCTACGTATACATCTTCAACATCGAGTGAGCGGATGCCTTTACGTTGGTAATGTTGTACAACGGCTTTACGCGCAGAGTAGATGCCTTTGGAATCACAGTAGCCTTGAGAAGTTGGTAGATTGCGGATTACATCTACTAAGATCTCATCAGGGGCGTCAAAACCAAATGGGGCGGGGTTACCAATGTTTAGCTTTAGGATTTTATGCCCTTCTTCCTCCATGCGCTTAGCATGTTTGAGTACAGGACCCCTAATGTCGTAGCAGACATTGTCGAGTTTTGACGACATCCCGATATTTTGCATTGTATAATTCCTAAAAAATCGTTAATTTCTTTATTAAAGTACAATAATTTGTTTTTTATTAGAATAAAAATCTGTAAATTATCCGTTTAGTGGCTAACTTTTGTCCTGTTGGTATCACAGGATTTTGCAAAAGATCGCATACGACCTTGATTTGCTTTGGGTCTAAACTTAGAGTAGCCGTCAGTTATCCCTTATCCTCATAGACTTCGAGGTTGATTTGTCACAGTTCCATCAAGCCGTAAAGAGAATTATCGAGCGAGTTCAGCAAACGGAAGGCAATCAAACACGTTTAGTCGAGCCACTCAGCGAGAAACCCAATTTCGCGTTTATTGACTGGCTTGAAGCACAACCACTTTTTCCCAAGTTTTACTGGCAGTCCCGTGATACTCGTGAAGAAGTTGTTGCCCTAGGTCAGCTCCATTCATTTGTTGAGCCAGGACCTGCCTATACGATCCTTGGCGAAGGCCAACGCGTATGGGGTGGGCGTTCATTCGATGGTCAGCACGAGAAAAACCGCCGCTGCATGCCGTCTTTCTTCTTTCTACCGCAAATCGAGTTGATTCGCTTCGATCAGCAATGGTCGCTTGCAGTGAATATCTCAGAAGATAAAACCCGTACATTAGCAGGCTTGAAAAAGCTGGTTTGTGATGTGCCTATGCTTGCGCCAATTTCTTCTCATATTCGTTCTATTGATCATGCGCCAACAGAGCCTCAATGGAATGATTTGGTAGAGAAAGTACTGACAGGTATTGAGAACGACGATTTTAAAAAAGTCGTTTTAGCTCGCAAATCAACAGTTCGCTTAGATTCGACACTTTCTGCTGCGCAACTCCTGAAAGCGAGTTACCTAAATAACCACCACAGTTTCCATTTCCTACTGAGCTTAGACAGCAAGCACAGCTTCATGGGCTCTACCCCTGAGCGTCTGTATTCGCGTGTTGGGCATGAACTCCACACTGAAGCATTAGCAGGCACGATTGGTCGTGGTGACAATGCTACGCAAGATATGGAGCTAGCGAACTGGTTATCTCAAGATTCAAAGAACCTGAACGAAAACCAGTATGTGGTGGATGACATTGTTGATCGCTTGTCGCCACATTCAGAGAGCGTTGAAGTAGAAAAAGAGCCTCGATTAGTTCGCCTGAGAAAAGTCCAACACCTTAAGCGTAATATTCATGCGGGTCTGAAAGCAGGCATCAACGGTGTTCAATTGCTTTCAGCTTTACAGCCAACTGCCGCCGTTGCGGGTTTGCCGCGTAAAGAGTCGATGCAATTTATTTTGGATAATGAGCCGTTTGCACGCGGCTGGTATGCAGGCTCTATGGGTTACATTAGCCATGAGCGTGCAGAGTTTTGTGTCGCAATCAGAAGTGCTTTGATCTTGGGCGATCAAGTCCAACTGTTTGCTGGCGCGGGTATTGTTCCAGGCTCCATTGCAGAACATGAATGGGCCGAGTTAGATAAAAAAATGTCGACGTTACTATCTCTTATTTCAGACCACCCACCGCTTGGGGTTGCATCATGAAGGCAGATCAAGCTGTATTGAATCGCATCTGGTCTGAAACCATCCTGACAGAATTGAACCGCTTTGGTGTGAACCACGTTTGTATCGCACCCGGTTCCCGCTCTACACCTTTAACGGTAGAGGCGGCAGATAACCCAAATTTTACTATTCACACGCACTTTGATGAGCGTGGCTTAGGCTTTATGGCTCTTGGGCTTGCAAAGGCAAGTAAACAGCCGGTTGCGTTGATCGTGACTTCTGGTACCGCTGTCGCTAACCTTTTACCTGCTATTGCTGAAGCAAAACTGACGGGTGAAAAGCTGGTGGTGCTAACTGCAGACCGTCCGGTTGAACTGGTAGGTTGCGGTGCAAACCAAGCTATTAATCAATTGGGTATTTTTTCAGGACATGTTTCTGACAGCCTTAACCTGCCGAGCCCTACGCTATCAACTCCGTTGAATTGGTTGCTTACTTCTGTTGATGAAGTGATGTTTACTCAGCGCCTAAGAGGCAGTGCGGTTCACATTAACTGTGCGTTCCCAGAGCCTTTGTACTCCAATACAGAAAAGAGCACCTTTCAGGACTACCTTGATGCCGTTGCTGGCTGGCGAGATAGCAAGGTGACGTATTGCCAGCGTTTTAACCCGAAAACCAGCAGTGCAATTCCAAGCTGTGGGGATAACAAAGGTGTGGTGATCATTGGTAGTTTGCCACTGGTTCAGGCGCAAGCCGCACAAGCGTTTGCAGAGCAAATGGGCTGGCCGGTGCTTGCTGATCCGCAAAGTGGTGTCAGTTCGGATTGGGCGCATTTTGATTTATGGTTGCAGAATCCGAAATTGGCAAGCCAACTGGATTGCTGTGACTTAATCGTGCAGTTCGGTAGTCGAATCATTTCCAAACGTTTTAATCACTGGTTAGAAAAACATGTAGCGCGCAATCAGCAAGGTGGTGATATTCAATATTGGTACGTATCGCCTCGATTAGAGCGAGATAACCAAAGTCACTTACCGCAATGGCACTGGGCAGAGCAGCCAAGCTCATGGGTTGAACGTACGACGGAGTTTTCATCAGAACACGCTGGTTGGGCAAATGAACTTGCCGCGGACATCAAACAGGTCACGCAACACGCGAAAGGCTTGTTTGCATCTGACCCTAAAAGTGAGTTGAGCGAGATTGCGTTAGCGATTGATGTGGCTGAGCGTGCTCAAGGTGTGGATCTGTTTGTTGGCAACAGTCTGTTTGTTCGATTGATCGACATGTTCGGCAAGCTTGATAACACAGAGGTTTTCACTAACCGTGGTGCGTCTGGCATTGATGGCCTGTTTGCAACGGCAAGCGGGGTACAACGCGCGCGCCAAAACCCGATGTTAATGTTTATTGGCGATACTTCTGCCTTATATGGGCTGAACTCATTGGCACTGTTTACGCACAACAAGTTGCCTTCGGTGTTGGTGATCACTAACAACGATGGTGGTGCGATTTTTGACTTACTGCCTGTACCGCAAGAGCATCGCGAGTCGTTCTATCAAATGCCTCATGGCTATGAATTTGAACATGCAGCGAAACAGTTTGGTTTACAGTATCGCAAACCGAACACGCTTGCTGAGTATCAATCTATAGTCTCTGAGCATTTTGCTAGCGGCGAAGGGGCGTTAGTGGTTGAAGTTCAAACGCCATCGAACCAAGCGGTAGAGCAGCTAAAATCCTTCAACAAGAATTTGCATGCTCTATTCTAAACGCTTCCCAGCAACGGAAAAGCACCAAAGTAGTACTTTGCCTACTCTGGTGTTTTTGCATGGCTTGCTTGGTAGCGGTGAAGAGTGGCAAGCGTGTATCAACGCGTTACCCGAGTATGAACGTGTTACGGTTGACCTCCCTGGTCATGGGCATAGCCAATCTATTTCTTGTAGCGATCTGAATGATTGCTGCAAATTACTCAATTCCGCACTATCTTTATTATTTCCTTCGCAACAACCGCTTATCCTGATTGGTTACTCAATGGGTGGACGCATTGCTATGCATGGCCTTGCTCACCAATGTTTTCCAGATCTCAATATTTGTGGAAGCATTGTGGAAGGAGGAAACTTCGGGCTTCAAAGTGAGTCAGACAGACAGGCTCGATTCGAAAACGATTCGCGCTGGGCAAAGCGTTTCAAAACTGAGCCTCTTGCCTGTGTTTTGAACGATTGGTACCAACAGTTGGTCTTTTCTTCACTAAACCATGAGCAAAGACAAACATTGATTGCGAAACGAAGTGCTAATCTTGGTTCCGCGGTAGCGGATATGCTGATTGCAACGTCATTAGCGAAGCAATCTTATTTGCTCCCAGCTCTGCAACAGCAAGCGGTTCCACTGCATTATATCTGCGGCGAAAAAGACAAAAAATTTAGCCAACTGGCTGAGACAAGCGGGTTGGCGTATCGACAAATCGAAGGTGCTGGACATAACGTCCACCAAGAGCAACCACAGCGATTTGCGAGGCAAGTTAATCAAATAATTCATTCTCACTTTGAGTGAGAGCAACGAGAACAATGGGAATCACCATGGCTAAAACAGTAGGCATTTCTGAAGAAGAACTTTACGCTCCGGTTCAATGGAAAGATTGCGGCGAGAAATACGAGGACATTCATTACCACAAGTCTGAAGATGGTATCGCGAAAATCACTATTGCACGTCCTCAAGTGCGTAACGCGTTTCGTCCTCAAACGGTAAAAGAGATGATTGATGCGTTGGCAGATGCACGCTACGACTCTGGTGTTGGCGTGATCATTCTGACAGGTCTAGGTGAAGACGCATTCTGTTCTGGCGGTGACCAGAAGATCCGTGGCGACTACGGCGGCTACAAAGACGACCAAGGTACGCACCACCTAAACGTATTGGACTTCCAACGTGATATTCGTACTTGTCCAAAACCAGTGATCGCATCGGTAGCAGGTTGGGCTGTGGGCGGTGGTCACGTACTGCACATGATGTGTGACCTAACGATTGCGGCTGACAACGCTCAATTTGGTCAAACAGGCCCTAAAGTGGGTTCATTTGACGGCGGTTGGGGCGCATCTTACATGGCTCGCATCGTAGGCCAAAAGAAAGCTCGCGAAATCTGGTTCCTATGTCGTTTCTACAACGCTCAAGAAGCGGTAGACATGGGCCTAGTAAACACAGTAGTGCCACTAGCGGATCTAGAGAAAGAAACCGTTCGTTGGTGTCGTGAAGTTCTGCAACACAGCCCAATGGCACTGCGTTGCTTGAAAGCCGCATTGAACGCGGACTGTGATGGCCAAGCGGGTCTGCAAGAACTGGCGGGTAACGCGACTATGATGTTCTACATGACAGATGAAGGCCAAGAAGGTCGTAACGCATTCAACGAGAAACGTCGCCCAGACTTCGACAAGTTCCCTCGTAACCCATAATCCGTATAGAAGAGGAGCCTTTGTGCTCCTCTGTTTCGTTTTTCGTCCTGAGCGTCTCGCCCTCTGGGAGACTAGCGAGTTCTCTCGTTAAAAAGCTCAGAATATACGGCATTACATAGGATTCGAATTATGCGTAAAGCGAAGATTTACCGTTACTGTCTACCAATGGACAGTGGCGTAATACTACGTGATAACAAGCTGACGGAACGTAAAGGTTATATCCTTGAATTAACGGACGGTGACAAGGTTGGTCGCGGTGAAGTTGCTCCTTTGGTTGGCTTCAGTCTAGAAGGCACTGAAGAAGCGGGCATTCAGCTGCAAGCACAAGCAGAACGCTGGGTGGCAAACTTGCCTTTAGATTACAACCACATGTATCCATCGGTTGCATTTGGCCTGTCTATGGCTCAGCTGGAACTTGAAGGCGGTTTACCTGCACAAGGTAAGTACCAAGTCGCCCCTCTGTGTAACGGTGACCCAGACGATCTGATCCCGAAACTGAACGAAATGGAAGGCGAAAAAGTCGCGAAAGTAAAAGTGGGTTTGTACGAACCTATTCGTGACGGCATGCTAGTGAACTTGTTCCTTGAATCGATTCCACAGCTGACGCTTCGTCTTGATGCAAACCGTGCTTGGACGCCAGAAAAAGCCCAGCAGTTTGCTAAGTACATTGCACCATCACTACGCCAGCGTATTACCTTCTTGGAAGAGCCATGCCGCTCTCCGGGTGATAGCCTGTCTTTTGCAATTAATACGGGTATTGCAATCGCGTGGGATGAAACACTGCAAGATGCGGTTCGCCGTGAAGATTTCAGCTTAGAAGATCTTACTGGCGTGAAAACCATCATCATCAAGCCAACGCTGATCGGCTCAGTTGATTTTTGTATTAAGCTGATTGAAAAGGCGAAGACGTTAGGTATTAAAGCCGTAATCAGTTCAAGCATTGAATCAAGCCTTGGCCTGAACCAACTTGCTCGCTTAGCACAATGGCAACTACCTAATGAGATCCCAGGTTTGGATACGATTGGTTTGTTCAAAGCGCAGCTAGAGCAAGGTTGGCCGAAGTGTGAACTTCCAGTTCTTCCGCTATCTGAGCAGGAGTTAGTGTGGCATTCAGCGTAGATACTATTGCGATTGCACCATGGAAATACTGGGCTCAAGTGAGCCCTTTTTCTATTGCGCTTGAGACAACAAAAGAACAAGTTAACTGGCAGCAATTGACTGCTCGTGTCGACTTGTACGCTCGCTACCTTCAACAACAGGGTGTCGCGAGTGGAGACGTGGTGACGCTAGTCGGTAAGAACCAAGTTGAAACCCTGTGGTTTTATCTTGCTGCTCAGCAGATAGGCGCAATTGCTGCGTTGACCATGCCGCAGCCTTTTGAGGCACTTGCGGGTAAGTTAACGACGCTATATAAGCCAACTCAACAACGTTTTGTGTGGTTTGCTGATGGTGTTGCCGCTAGCTATTCTGAACAGCAGTTATCGCAACTAGGTATCATCCAACTTTCGACTCTGGATAGCGAATCGCAATGTGATGCTGGCACTTCAAACGAAGGCTACGCACATGATGCTTTAGCGTCTATTGTGTTTACCTCTGGCTCGACGGGCACCTCTAAAGCCGTGGTGCATACTCATCGTCAGCACCTTGCTTCTGCTCAAGGTCTGTTAAGCGAATTCCAATTCAACCATCAAGATACTTGGCTGCTTTCTTTGCCGCTTTACCACGTGTCAGGCTTGGCGATTGTCTACCGTTGGTTGTTTGCAGGGGCAACGCTTAAGGTAGGAAACGGAAATCTTGCTGATGATATTCTTGGTGTCTCTCACGCTTCTTTAGTTGCGACCCAGCTTAAGCGTTTACTGGATGAACAAGTCGAATTGTCTCTCTCGCATGTCTTACTCGGCGGCAGTCATGTTGCTCATGAGTTGGCACTGCGAGCAGCACAGCAAGGCATTGAAACTTGGCTGGGTTATGGTATGACAGAAGCCGCCTCTACCGTAACTGCGAAGCAAATTGATAGCATCAGTAATGCGGGTCATCTATTGCAAAATCGCGATATTAAGCTGGTGGAAGAGCGTATTTATATCGGCGGACAAACGTTAGCAGCAGGCTATTTCAAGCAAGGCTCTGTTATCTCACTTCTGAATGAAAATGGTTGGTTCGACAGTAAAGATCTCGGAGAGTGGCAAGGCGATGAACTTAAGATCATTGGTCGAGCAGATAACCAATTTATCTCTGGCGGTGAGAATGTTCACTGTGAAGAAATTGAAGCGGTACTGAACCAAATCGAGAGTATTTCGCAAAGTATCGTTGTTCCAATAGAAGATGTTGAATTTGGACACCGACCAGTAGCTGTAATTCAAACAGGGTCGTTACTGGACAAAGCTCAATACGAGCAACATCTGAAAACTAAGCTAGAAAAATTCAAATGGCCAGTAGCGTATTACGCAATGCCTCAAACCCTGTTGGGTGGGGGAATCAAAATTTCGCGCAAAGCGGTGAAAGACTGGTTAAAAAATGAAGTGCAAAACGGTGACTAAGCGTTATTGCACTTCAGGGGGATGTGGTGATGGTGAGTCACCACAATTCTTTAATTAGCGAGCGCGAGTTTCATCTGCTCAGCTACTTTATCTACTTTTCCTAGACCGATAATCACTTGTAAGCCGCCTTTACCAATCATGACTACACCAGCAGCACCCAATTGTTTGAGCTTAGCTTCGTCTGCTAGGGATGAATCTTTTACAGTCAAACGAAGTCGAGTAATACAGTTGTCCACTTCTAGGATGTTGTCTGCACCGCCAATTGCGGCGATGTAGTCTTTTGCTAGCTCGCCAATATTCTCGGTGACTTCTTTTTCCATGTCCTCACCACGACCCGGTGTACGCAAGTTGAACTTGATGATCGCGAAGCGGAATACGCTGTAGTAAATCGCAAAGAAGACTAAGCCTTGTGGGATCAGCATGTACCATTTGGTTGCAAGTGGGTTTTGGCTTGATAGCACGAAGTCAACGAAACCAGCTGAGAAACCAAAGCCCGCCATCCACTGCATGCTTGCTGCAATGTACATTGAGATACCAGTCAGTACCGCGTGAATCAGGTACAGCACTGGCGCTAGGAACATAAAGCTAAACTCTAGAGGCTCTGTAATACCAGTGAAGAAGGAAGCCATCGCTGCAGCTAGCATGATAGAAAATACTTTGGTTTTGTTTTGCTTATCAGCACAGTGATAAATCGCAAGAGCAGCGCCCGGCAGACCAAACATCATGATTGGGAAGAAACCAGCTTGGTACATACCCGTTTGGCCGACTACAGCTGTGCCGTTAGCAATAGACTGTGCGCCGCCTAAGAAGTTTGGAATGTCGTTGATGCCAACTACATCAAACCAGAAAACAGGATAAAGCGCGTGGTGCATGCCGATAGTTAGCATTAGACGGTTAAAGAAGCCGAATAAACCCGCACCAACCGCACCCATGGATTCAAGTTTGGTTCCGAAAACAATTAATGCATCGTAAATCACAGGCCATACGTAAAGCAGAACAAACGCCAGCGCCATACCTGCGATAGAGGTGAGAATAGGTACTAGGCGTTTGCCGCTAAAGAACGCCAGTGCTTTTGGTAGTTCGACACCTGAGTAACGGTTATAGATTTCAGCGGAGATAATACCTACCAAAATACCGATGAACTGGTTGTTGATCTTATTGAATGCATCCGGCACTTCATCCGCAGCGACGTCCATTAATTGTGTGACGGCACCTGGCGCCAATAGCGTCGTCAGTACCATAAAACAGATAAACCCAGACAGTGCTGCTGAGCCGTTTTTGTCTTTGCTTAATCCGAAAGCGACACCAACGGCGAACAGTACCGCCATGTTGTCGATGATTGCGCCGCCTGATTTAATGAGGAATGCTGCTAAGACACTTTCAGAACCCCAGCCGACCGGATCGATCCAGTAGCCAATCCCCATCAAGATTGCCGCAGCAGGTAGGGTTGCTACGGGTACCATTAATGCCTTACCGACTTTTTGCATGTAGCCGAGTATATTCATATTTGCCCCTATAATTTTAATACCACCTAAAACATGATCTATGTTTGAAAGTGGCGTTTTTATTAAGTTTCTAAGGGCTATTTGAAACTTAATTATCGACGCAAACAAACGAATTCACTACTATCATGAATTAATATTTTTAATGCATGGTCGATCATGGCGAATCAACAGTTACTGCTTCGAAACCTTCATACTTTTAGCATCGCAGCTAAGCATCTCAGCTTTACGCAGGCGGCAAAAGAGCTGCACTTGACTCAAGGCGCCGTGAGCCATCGCATTAAAGTGCTAGAACAGGAATTGGGTTTCTCTCTGTTTGTTCGAGGCACTCGAAAGCTTGAACTGACATCAGAAGGGCATCGATTTCAAAAAACGTTATCTACGTCACTCAGTACCATTTTTAATGAGATTGAAGAGATCAAGTCGACGGACTTGGTGGGTGAGCTCAACATTGCTGCGTCCCCTGGGTTTTTGAATGGGTGGTTGATGCCTCGTATTGCGGATTTCCAGCGCCATTTCCCGGGTTTTAACCTCAACCTTTTCGCCCAAGAAAACCAACTCGACTTGGTGACCAATCAGATTGATGTGGCGATCTTCTACGATACGGATCATATGGTTGATGTGTATCGTCAGCGGTTGTTTGGCGAAAAATACATTCCGGTCTGTACACCTCAGTACATGAAGGAACTGAATATCTTAGAAGACGGCACTGAGTCTCTCAATCGCATCAACTTTATTCACGCACTTGGTTCTGATGTTTGGCAGCGCTGGGTTGCTTATATGGGACTGGACGTGGATGTTTTTCAGCATTTTTACTGTGTGAGCCATCGTGATATGGCAGTGCTAGCAGCAAGAAATAACGTTGGCGTTGCGATGGGGCGATATCGATTCGTCAAAGATCTCTTAGACAAAGGCGAGTTGGTTAGTCCCTATCCGGTGATGGATACGCAGTTGGGGTACGATTTGATTTGTCCGTCAGGCTACGAACACCGACCTAAAGTGAAGACTTTTATCTCGTGGGTAGAAAGCCAACTTAGTTGATTTCGCAATGTATTAGTCGAAAAGGGAATTTCGCATCCTTATAACTCTGAATCATAATCATGCTCAAAGATTAAGGAATAAAGCATAAGGTTCAGGATGATCAAGTTAGTGTTAGCGGCAGCGGTGTTGCTACAAATTGGCGTAGCCATGAGTACGGAGGGTTTGACGCGCTCATTGGCTGAGTTAACTGCTTTCCTGGTCGCGATCGCCTTAGTATTGGTACACAAAAGCCAAAGCACACGAAAAGTCGAGCCAACCCAGCCTCAGAAAATCAATCAAGGTTTAGTTGAGAAGTAACCAGCCTAAAGACGTAGTTGAAATCAGTACCCACAATGTGACGCCAAACAACAATGGCTTAGCGCCTGCCGACTTCAGCTTCGATACTGAAATGCTGCAACCAATCAAGAACAGACACACCACAAGCGCTTGCTTAGCAATAGCAAAGATGCCTTGATACACCACTTCAAATTGCGGGAAGAAGTCGCTGAATGCAATTGCAGCGCAGTACCAGAAAATGAAGTAAGGAATCACCAACTTACTCTTGCCTTC
This sequence comes from Vibrio sp. K4, assembly GCF_051122595.1. Classification (NCBI taxonomy): domain Bacteria; kingdom Pseudomonadati; phylum Pseudomonadota; class Gammaproteobacteria; order Vibrionales; family Vibrionaceae; genus Vibrio; species Vibrio sp. K4. Next base: position 2,305,525 of record NZ_CP178577.1, on the reverse strand, counting down.
CTCTCCGTTACCGCGAGAAAAAATAACAGCACTCACTAGCGCGACAGGAATGATCCACAATGCGCGAGCAAGCTTCAATGTTGTTGCGGTAGTCAATGCTTCTTCACCGTAAGCAGATGCAGCACCCACAACGGAAGAGGTATCGTGAATTGCAATCGCAGCCCACGTTCCGAACGTGTGTTGATCCAAGCCAATAGCGTGACCAATAACAGGGAAGATGAACAGCGCCAGTGAGTTCAGAACGAAAACCGTTGCAAGTGCAAGACCGATTTGTTCGTCTTTGGCTTTGATCGCTGGAGCGACCGCAGCAATTGCGCTACCACCACAAATGGCAGTACCAGAAGCAATTAAATACGCCGTTGTGCGTTCGAGTTTTATTGCTTTGGCGATCATCATGCCGATCACAAGCGTACCAAGGATGGTCGCGATGATCAGACCTATACCGTCAGAAGTGACTGCGAGTGCTTGGTCAAATTGAATCCCGAAGCCCAAACCAATAATGGAATAAGAAAGCAGCTTCTTGGTAAATGAAGCAATAGGAAGCTCTGTCGGTACTAGGCTAAAACTTGCCAAAAGAAAACCGATCACAAGCGCGATAGGAGAGGACACAAAAGGGGTTAAACAAAACAGCAGTGCCAATCCAAAGGGGATATTCTTTGTATTCAAGGGTGTCGTTCGTTGTTATGAGTTAAAGCGTGGAGTATACAGTAACGCTTTTGGTCAGAAAGTCTTAATGAATTGAACATGCGTTCAGTAAAACTAAACGTATGTTCAACATTCTCAAATTATCTGGTTTGAGTTTAGCGCCAGTCACCACGCAGTGCTTTCACTTTTTCAAACATCACTTGTGACGTTGCTTGCTTTGGATCGACAGGCGTTCCTGCTTCGATTTCTAGTTTAGACCAGAAGCGAGTTGGTAACCCTTTACAGGCACGACCTTTTGCTCGACTGAAATAGCTGCCCCACAAGCCTTTTAGGGCGATTGGAATCACTGGAACAGGGCTGCGACGAAGTATGATGTCGATACCGCGCATAAACTCGTTCATTTCACCATCTGATGTTAAACGCCCTTCTGGGAAGATGCATACGATATGGCCTTCACTCAGTGCTTTTTCAACATCATTAAACGCACGACGAATAGACGTTCGATTACTTGCCGAAATAGGGATTACTCCAGCTCGACGAAGGAAACGTCGCAAAGGAGGAAGGTTTGCGTAGTCTTCTTCCATCACAAATCGAATCAGGCGAGGACAGACCGCACTTAACAGTAGTGAGTCCATATAGCTGACATGGTTGCAGACGATCAACGCACCACCGTGTTCTGGAAGGTGGTGCAGGTTCTTATGTTTGACACGGTAAATGGTGTGAGTGACCACCCACATCGCAAAGCGCACCACAAAGATAGGGATCTGCAGGAAGATGTATGCGGCAACTAAGAAATTCAGGATAGCCAAAAGAGCGAACAGTTGAGGTATGCTCATCTCAAGCACACTCAAACAAACAATGCCTAATACAGCACTGCCTACCATGAACAGAGAGTTAAAGATGTTCAAGCCAGCAATTACTTGTGCACGTTCTGTTTCTTTCGCCCTGTGTTGCATTAAGGCGTAAAGAGGAACGATAAACAAACCACCCGAAATACCAATCATCAATAGATAGAAGAACAGTGGCCAGAAAGCGTCATAGCTGACGAATTCTGCGAATGTATGGAATCGAGGTAAGTCCGTTGGAATCGATGTCGCCATCAAGAAGCCGAAAATGGTTATCCCTAAAGCGCCAATCGGTACGATACCCACTTCAATGCGATGATTGGACAGCCAGTTACATGCCATAGAGCCGACCGCAATCCCCACAGAGAAGAGCGCTAACAGGAAGGAAACTGCGCTTTCGGTGCCATTCAAATACACCTTGGTGAAGTTAGGGAACTGAGTCAGGTATGCTGCACCCAAGAACCAGAACCAACTGATTGCCATGATGCATTGGAAAACGATGCGGTCAGACTTGGCAATAGAAAGTGTGCGTTTGGTTTGCTTGTAAGGCTGCCATTTGAATTGAATGTCCGGTGCGCTTGCTGATGCAAATGGAATAAAACGACTCGACAAGTAACCAAGAACAGCAAAGATAACGACGCAGAAGGCAGCAAGATATTTCGCATTGTCGGCCGAAGCAATAAGCCCCGCGCCAAGCGTACCGACCAGAATTGCAATAAAAGTACCGGCTTCGACCAATGCGTTGCCAGGAACCAACTCTTTTTCATTGAGTTGTTGAGGAAGTAGAGCGTATTTGACGGGACCAAAGAATGCGGATTGCGTTCCCATCAAGAAAAGCAGCAAGAGCAACACGCCGTAGCTTTCGGTGATAAAGCCAATCGCCCCTAAAAGCATGATGCCGATTTCGAAAAGCTTTACCTTACGAATAAACCAAGACTTCTCGTATTTATCAGCTAATACGCCTGCAGACGCCGAGAATAAGAAGAATGGCAGAATAAATAAGCCAGCAGCCAAGTTAATAAACAGGTTGCTAGAGATCGGTAATGCACTGGACCCAGCAAAGGCCACAAACAGCAGCAGTACGTTTTTGAATATGTTGTCGTTGAAAGCTCCGAAAAACTGGGTGACAAAATAGGGGAGGAACTTTCGCTGCCTAAGCAAAGACGACTGGCTGTCTGATGACATGAATAATCCTTTATTACCAGCTGATCAGATAGTTTGAAATCAGGTTATCAATAAGCTCTTTACCATCAATAGGTTCACTAGAGAAAAACTTATCATCAACGCTAAGAAGCGTGATTCCATGTACACCTGACCACAATACGCGACTCGCTTGCAGTACTTCAGATTCAGTACGATGCGGTGCGATTTGAGCAAGTAAGGATTCTAGCATGCCAGTCATACCGTCGATGCGTTTTGCGTGCCACTCTGGTAGCTCGGCACCATTCATGTTGTGCTCGAACACAAGTTGCCAGCGGTATGGGTGCTTTTGCGCGAAGTCGTGGTAGCAGTATGCCAGTTCAAAAAGTGATTGATGAGCATCCTTACTGTTTTTCGTCGCGGCTACGGCTTCTTGTTGCAACTCATCCAATGTCTGTGCAACGGCATGTAAAAGCAGTAGGTTGTAGTTACCAAAGATATTAACTAGCGTACTTGGCACGTAACCTATCATGTTAGCGATCTTGCGAAGGCTAAGGTCGTGGTAAGAGTTTTCGTCTAAAAAGTCTTTGACTGTGGAAAGAGTCAAGTTGACCAACTCTTCTCTGGTGTGATCGTTTCTGCGCGCCATAATTTAAAACTACTTATTGAACAACGTTCAATATGATAGTCAGCTACCGATTGACCGTCAATAACGCAAACAAGTCATAAACCTATTGCTTGGCAATATTCTGATACATGTCTTCTATTGTGGAATGTTTCATTGTTGAATCTGACGGAGTATGATGGTCACATCTCATATTTAGCGTGCTACTGATATTGGATGCTTGTTCATCTTGTTATCTGGCAGCATGATTAAGTACTTATCGTCAATTTTAAGGATAACGATGAAACGTTTATTTTCGATTGTCGCCCTACTGATGTTTACCGTTGCTGTAACGCCTATCGCGGAAGCGAAGAAGTTTGGTGGTGGTAAGTCATTCGGTAAGAGCTATAAAACGGCTCCTGCTCCTAAACAGCAGCAACAAAACACAAACACCATTGGTAAAGAACAAGGTGCTAAATCTTCAAGCAAGAAAGGCTTGATGGGCGGCTTACTTGGTGGTCTTCTTGCTGGTGGTCTATTGGCAGCATTCTTTGGTGGTGCATTCGAAGGTATCCAGTTTATGGATATCCTGATCATTGGTTTGATTGCGTTTGTTATCTTCAAGCTGATGCGCGGCATGCTTGGTGCTAAGCAGGGTAGTATGAATCAGCATCGTCAGCAGCCAGCATTTGGTGGTAACGCTTCTAAGTTCGAGCAACCAAACATGCAGAACTTTGAACAGCAGCCTAACAACACAAATGCAGGTGGTTTTGGTGGTTTCGGTGCACAAACTGATATCCCGCATAACTACCCACCGGGTTTTGACCAAGCGGCATTCATCAACGGCTCTCGTGAGCACTACCGAATCCTACAAGGCGCGTGGAACCACAACCAACTTCATACTATTGAAGAGTACGTTTCACCAAGCCTGTTCGAAGATCTGAAAGCAGAACGTGCGAAGCTAGATGGCGAGCAACATACTGATGTGATGTATGTAGATGCGGAAATTGTTCGTGCTGACTACGATGCGAACAAAGCACAGCTTAGCCTGCAATTTAGCGGTCGTTACCGTGATGCAGAAGAAGGTATCGAAGAAGACATCGAAGATATCTGGCACTTAGAACGTGACCTAACGGTACCAAATGCACCTTGGTTGATTGTTGGTATTCAAGGTTAATCACCAACAGCGTTCAATTTAGTCTTATTAAAATCCCGCTCTCGAGCGGGGTTTTTTACGCCCTTAGATCAGAGAATCTAAACGTATCACGCCAATGGTGAGTGATTGAAGTCGAACTAAATAGGGTTGGTATAGGGGAAACGATGAGCGGGGCAGTAGGGAATAGTGAAGATAGAACTGACGGAGGTGATCAATGGCTTGATTCCATTGACCTAAATAAACCAACTGACACTTGGATTCCCTCTCAAGCAGATCTAGTTGAAAGCACCTAGGTGTCGTACTACTTAACGAAAGACCACTAAGAATCGCGCTGTGAGTGAGGCTAGATTTATCCAGATAGTTAGGTAAGTCATTGAAAAAAGGTAGTTATAGAACGAAAAAAGCCAGCTCAATGAGCTGGCTTTTCAATATGGTGGAGGGGGACGGATTCGAACCATCGAAGGCAGTGCCGGCAGATTTACAGTCTGCTCCCTTTGGCCACTCGGGAACCCCTCCAGGGTATTTTTATACTTAAAAAGTGTTTTCCCAACACGCTTTCCAAGTTGTTCTCATGTTTAAAGGAAAAACATAAGAAAGAATATGGTGGAGGGGGACGGATTCGAACCATCGAAGGCAGTGCCGGCAGATTTACAGTCTGCTCCCTTTGGCCACTCGGGAACCCCTCCAGGGTATTTTTATACTTAAAAGTTAGTTTCCCAACCTAGCTTCCAAGTTGTTCTCATGTTCAAAGGAAAAACATAAGAAAGAATATGGTGGAGGGGGACGGATTCGAACCATCGAAGGCAGTGCCGGCAGATTTACAGTCTGCTCCCTTTGGCCACTCGGGAACCCCTCCAGGGTGTTTTATACTTGAAAATTAGTTTCCCAACCTAGCTTCCAAGTTGTTCTCATGTTCAAAGGAAAAACATAAGAAAGAATATGGTGGAGGGGGACGGATTCGAACCATCGAAGGCAGTGCCGGCAGATTTACAGTCTGCTCCCTTTGGCCACTCGGGAACCCCTCCAGGGTGTTTTTATACTTAAAAGTTAGTTTCCCAACCTAGCTTCCAAGTTGTTCTCATGTTCAAAGGAAAAACATAAGAAAGAATATGGTGGAGGGGGACGGATTCGAACCATCGAAGGCAGTGCCGGCAGATTTACAGTCTGCTCCCTTTGGCCACTCGGGAACCCCTCCAGGGTGTTTTTATACTTAAAAGTTAGTTTCCCAACCTAGCTTCCAAGTTGTTCTCATGTTCAAAGGAAAAACATAAGAAAGAATATGGTGGAGGGGGACGGATTCGAACCATCGAAGGCAGTGCCGGCAGATTTACAGTCTGCTCCCTTTGGCCACTCGGGAACCCCTCCAGGGTATTTTTATACTTAAGATTGTTTTCCCAACACATCTCTCAAGTGCGGAGCGCATCATAGCAAACTCGCTCAGGCTGTAAAGCGTTTTTCTTACGTTTTTACGTTGAATGCTGCCTTTTTGGGCAAAGATGGTAGAAAGTCAGCGTTTTGTATGTCGTTTATACAAAAGAGAAACTGACTTTTTACTTGAATTTACACTACTTGACGTTAGGCGTCGTATCAACTGATAAACTGTATTCAGTTTAATGACATAAGTTTATCTGATTAGTAGTCAAAATTATGAGTATGAGAGCCACTTTATCTGTTTTAACGCTTTCTATTTTAATGGCATCACCAGCCGCTTTTGCAGCCAAACGTGGTCCATCAACAGTTACGGTGGTAACTGAGCAAGTAGAGACGCATCAAATCAACCAGTCTTTGTCACTGATCGGCAAGCTTGAAGCTGCCCAATCGGTTGTTGTTGCTTCTGAGGTCGCTGGCAAGGTGAAAGAGATCGCCGTAAAAGCCAACCAAAACGTTCAACAAGACCAACTTCTTATTCTATTAAATGACGATAAAGCGCAAGCTGCATTAGTAGAAGCAAAAGCTTACCTAAAAGATGAGCAACGTAAGTTAAAAGAGTTTCAGCGTTTGGTTAAACGTAACGCCATCACTCAAACAGAAATCGATGCACAAAAAGCGAGCGTAGAGATTGCCGAAGCACGTCTTGATGCATCAAAAGCCAACTTAGCGGACCTAAATATCAGTGCACCTTTTGCCGGCACCGTTGGTTTCATCGATTTCAGCCGAGGAAAAATGGTGAGCGCAGGTTCTGAACTGCTGACTCTGGATGACCTTTCTGTCATGGAGTTGGATCTGCAAGTACCAGAGCGTTACCTGTCGATGTTGTCTGTCGGTATGGAAGTTCACGCGACGACCAGTGCTTGGAACGGTGTTGACTTCGTCGGAAAAGTAACCGGTATCGATACTCGCATCAGTGCAGAGACTTTGAACCTACGTATTCGTATTGAATTCGACAATCCAGAAAACCATCTCAAGCCGGGCATGCTGATGAATGCTTCTTTGGCGTTCCCTGCAATTGAAGCGCCTATTATCCCAGTTCAAGCGCTGGAATACTCAGGTACTAAGCGTTTCGTGTACGTTATTGATGAAGACAACAAAGCGAAGCGTCAAGAAGTGTTCTTGGGTGCTCGTGTTGATAATGAAGTAGTGATTGAATCTGGTGTAGAGATCGGAGACAAGATCGTCGTGCAAGGCATTGTGAACATGCGTGATGGTGTTGAAGTTAAAGAGATCGTCGCACCAGGACAAGCGAAAACCGCTAAGGCAAGTGGTGAGCAGGGCACGCAAGACGAAGCGGCTAAGGAAGCGAACTAATGTTACTTTCTGACGTTTCCGTAAAGCGTCCCGTTGCGGCGTTGGTATTAAGCATGCTGCTGTGTGTATTCGGCTTTGTGTCGTTTACTAAGCTAGCTGTTCGCGAAATGCCAGACATCGAAAGCCCAGTTGTATCGATCAGCACTCGTTACGAAGGCGCTTCTGCAACCATTATTGAAAGCCAAATTACTTCAGTACTGGAAGACCAACTTTCGGGTATCAGTGGCATTGATGAAATCAGTTCCACTACTCGAAACAGTATGTCGCGCATCACCATCACCTTTGAATTGGGTTATGACCTTAATACGGGCGTAAGTGATGTTCGTGATGCGGTGGCTCGTGCTCAACGTTCATTACCGGACGAAGCCGACGATCCTGTGGTCTTTAAGAACAACGGTTCGGGTGAAGCTTCCCTCTATATTAACCTTAGCTCGTCTGAAATGGACCGAACCCAGCTAACAGACTACGCCGAACGTGTTCTGATGGACCGTTTCAGTCTGATCTCTGGTGTAAGTTCTATCGACTTGTCTGGTGGCCTTTACAAAGTAATGTATGTGAAGCTCAAACCAGACCTGATGGCGGGTCGTTCGGTTACGGCATCAGACATTACAGCCGCTCTGCGAAGTGAAAACTTAGAAAGCCCGGGTGGTGAAGTACGTAACGACTCAACCGTGATGTCGGTGCGAACCGCGCGTACTTACAATACACCAGAAGACTTCCAATACCTTGTCGTGAAACGTGCAAGTGATAACACGCCTATTTATTTAAAAGATGTGGCGGATGTGTTCATTGGCGCAGAAAACGAAAACTCGACCTTTAAGAGTGATGGTGTGGTTAACATCAGCTTAGGTGTGGTGCCTCAGTCGGATGCAAACCCGCTAGAAGTGGCACAAGCTGTTCGCTCCGAAGTGGATAAGATTCAGAAGTTCCTGCCTGATGGGACTCGTCTAGCGATCGATTATGACGCTACTGTTTTTATCGAGCGTTCAATTGACGAGGTTTACAGTACCCTCTTTATTACGGGTGGTCTGGTAATTCTGGTTCTGTACATCTTTATCGGTCAGGCGCGTGCGACCTTGATTCCGGCGGTGACCGTACCCGTTTCACTGATTTCCTCGTTCATTGCCGCTTACTACTTTGGTTTCTCTATCAACCTGATTACTTTGATGGCGCTGATCTTGTCTATCGGTCTGGTTGTGGACGATGCGATCGTAGTAGTAGAGAACATCTTCCACCATATTGAGCGTGGTGAATCACCATTATTGGCGGCTTATAAAGGTACGCGAGAAGTAGGCTTTGCGGTTATCGCAACAACGCTTGTTCTTGTGATGGTATTCCTCCCGATTTCCTTCATGGATGGCATGGTAGGCTTGCTGTTTACCGAGTTCTCCGTATTGCTTGCAATGTCAGTGATCTTCTCTTCACTGATTGCTCTAACACTGACTCCTGTTCTAGGCAGTCAGATTCTAAAAGCGAATGTGAAACCAAACCGATTTAATCGAGCGGTTGATAAATTGTTCGCCAAGTTAGAATCGGGTTACCGCAAAGCACTGCGCGGCGCGTTGAAAGTTCGCTGGGCGGCACCTTTGGTTATTGTTGCGTGTATGGGCGGCAGCTATGGCTTGATGAATCAAGTACCTGCACAGTTAACTCCGCAAGAAGACCGTGGTGTTATCTTTGCCTTTGTTCGTGGTGCAGATGCTACGTCATACAACCGTATGTCAGCAAACATGGACATCGTAGAAGACCGCTTAATGCCATTGTTGGGCCAAGGCTTTTTGAAGTCGTTCAGTATCCAAACACCAGCATTCGGTGGTCAAGCGGGTGACCAAACGGGTTTCGTTATCATGATTTTGGACGATTGGAACGAACGTGACGTCACCGCACAAGAAGCGTTGAATGAAGTGCGTAAGTCACTGGCAGGTATTCCTGACGTTCGTGTCTTCCCATTCATGCCAGGCTTCCGTGGTGGATCGAGTGAGCCAGTTCAGTTCGTGCTTGGTGGCTCCGACTATGATGAGCTTTTAGTCTGGGCAGAAATGCTTAAGAACAAGGCCGAAGAATCACCAATGATGGAAGGTGCGGAGATCGATTACTCCGAGAAAACACCTGAGTTGTTAGTGTCTGTAGATAAGCGCCGTGCCGCTGAACTTGGCGTGAGTGTACAAGACATCTCTGAAACACTGGAAATCATGCTTGGCGGTAAGAGTGAAACAACTTACATCGACCGTGGTGAAGAATATGATGTTTACCTACGCGGTGATGAGAACAGCTTCAATAATGCGGCAGATCTAAGCCAAATTTACTTGCGAACCACAAGTGGTGAGTTGGTGACCTTGGACACGGTGACCAAGATTGAAGAAGTCGCGGCATCGATTCGTTTGTCTCACTATAACAAGCAAAAGTCGATCACCATTACGGCGAACTTATCTGAAGGTTATACCTTAGGGGATGCACTCGATTTCCTAGATCAAGAAGCGATTGATACCCTACCGGGTGATATTTCAGTGAGCTACTCTGGTGAGTCGAAAGACTTTAAAGAAAACCAAGCTAGCGTAGCGGTCGTGTTCGCATTGGCTCTGTTGGTGGCATACTTAGTATTGGCAGCGCAGTTCGAAAGCTTTGTTAACCCGCTGGTGGTCATGTTCACCGTACCGATGGGCGTATTTGGTGGCTTCCTCGGTTTGGTTGTGATGAGCCAAGGGATGAACATCTACAGTCAGATCGGCATGATCATGTTGATCGGTATGGTAACCAAGAACGGTATCTTGATCGTTGAGTTTGCTAACCAATTGCGTGACCGTGGAATCGAGTTTGAAAAAGCGATCACTGATGCGGCGGCACGTCGTCTACGCCCAATCATGATGACGGCATTCACGACGTTGGCTGGTGCGATTCCTCTAATCATGTCAACAGGCGCAGGCTATGAAAGCCGTGTGGCAGTAGGTACGGTCATCTTCTTCGGTATGGGCTTCGCGACATTAGTTACACTATTCGTTATCCCTGCGATGTACCGTTTGATCTCTGCGAAGACGCGCTCACCTGGCCATGTTGAGGCTGAGCTGAACAAAGCGCTAAGCCACGATACAAAAGGACGTATTGCTCACCCTTAATCGAACTCTAAAACATAAAAGCCGAGGCAATGACCTCGGCTTTTCTTTGTCTTCAATTCTAGGTTTAAAGCCAGAATTGAAGCGTGCGATTAGAAGCGTTTACCCAAGCTCACTTGCACGCCTTCATAACTGTCGTAGAAGTCATCAAAACCCATGTCGGCGACGTTGTAAATGTATTCAGCACGTAGCCAGATATCTTTACTCATATCCCAATGGATACCTGCACCGATGTTGAATAGCGCGCCAGAATCATCTGTGACTTTTTGTTCGTTTGGAACATACATTTCAGCTTGAGTGCCAAGCGCAGTTACGCGGCCAAACAGTGACAGTGGCGTATCGCCTAAGTTATCACTGGTTACAACAGCAGACATACCTGCTTGGTAATAGTGAAGGTCTAAGTCAGTTTTTAGAGCATCATTCTTAAGTTCATTTTGTGAATAACGCAGTACCCCTTCAAATGCGAGGTATTGGTTTACATGGTAACCCCAGCCAACCGTAATGTGAGGTGTCGACCAGCCACTGTCGCGATCAGAACCAAAATTCGGAGTGTCAAAGCCCACATTACCTGTACCTAGGTATAAATAAGATTGGTGGGTTTGCTCTTGAGCGGCGAAAGTTGGCAGACTCATGGTCAATGCAGATAATAATAGGATGGCGTTTTTCATAACTTGGCGATAACCTTTGTGAAAGACCGTTTTTAGAATTAGTATTAATTTAATCAATAAGATAGCTGGCAGTTATCATATCAGTCTTTTGGGTGAGTGCGTGGTTTTAGAGGGAAATTTGTTGTAATGGCGCAAATTTTAGACTCATCACGCTCACTCATTTCTATGTTATGAGCTGCGAGATAAATAAAAGGAAAGTAAAGTGGCTGAATTCAAATACAAAAATCTATCCCAAGAAGAGCAAGACAAACTGGACGCAGCGACGTTTCGTCGTTTGTTAGCGCATTTGGATGCAAACAAAGACGTGCAAAACATCGATCTTATGATCCTTGCTGGCTTCTGCCGCAACTGTTTCAGCAAATGGTACAAGGCAGAAGCGGAAGACCTCGGTGTGGATATCGACATCGATGATGCTCGTGAGCGTGTTTACGGCATGACTTACGATGAGTGGAAACAAAACCACCAACCAAAAGCGACACCAGAACAATTGGCAGCATTTGAAGCGCGTCAGAAAAAGTAACTCTCCTGTATTAAGCAGATAAAAAAACAGCCCGCTGATTGAGCAGGCTGTTTTTTAATAAAGTATCTGTCTTACTCGGTGATTGGGCCGCAACATGCTGGCTCAACACAACCTTTTGCTTGGATGATTTCCAGCTGTGCTAAGTAAGGTTGAATGTCACCGATGTTTTCTTTTACCCACTCAGTGTTGTAGTAAGTGTCTAGGTAACGTTCACCTGAATCACAAAGCAGTGTCACGATAGAACCTGTCTCACCACGTTGTTTCATTTCACACGCTAGCTGAAGTACGCCGTATAGGTTAGTACCTGTCGATGCGCCAACTTTACGACCAATCAAACCAGACAACCAATGTGCCGTTGCAACACTCGCAGCATCAGGGATCTTGCGCATTTCGTCTACGACACCAGCGATGAAGCTTGGCTCAACACGTGGGCGGCCGATGCCTTCGATCTTGCTGCCGTTTTCGCCCTTGATATCTGCATTGCCAGATTGGAAGTAGTCGTAAAATACTGAGTTGTCAGGATCAACCACACACAGTTTTGTGTCGTATTTTTGGTAACGGATAAAGCGACCAATCGTTGCAGATGTACCGCCAGTGCCTGGGCTCATCACAACCCAACTTGGGATTGGGTGATCTTCTAGCTCCATTTGGCTAAAGATAGAGTTCGCAATGTTGTTGTTACCACGCCAGTCGGTTGCGCGCTCAGCGTAAGTAAATTGGTCCATGTAGTGACCGTTTAGCTCTTTCGCTAGGCGACGAGACTCATCGTAAATTTGGTCTGAACGATCAACAAGGTGCGCTTTACCACCGTAGAATTCGATTTGTTCAATTTTCTTGCGTGCTGTGGTTTTTGGCATTACTGCGATAAACGGTAAGCCAAGTAGACGCGCGAAGTACGCTTCAGAAACTGCTGTACTGCCTGATGATGCTTCGATCACCGTGGTTTCTGGACCAACCCAACCATTACAAATTGCGTAAAGGAAAAGCGAACGTGCTAAACGGTGCTTCAATGAACCCGTTGGATGCGTGCTTTCATCTTTTAGGTAGATGTCGATGCCTTCCAAAGAAGGTAGGTCTAATTTGAATAGGTGAGTATCTGCTGAACGTTGAAAGTCTGCTTCGATTTTGCGTACAGCATTGTTGATCCAGTTGTGGTCAGTACACATAACGTGACTCCTCGAAAATCTGTAGGGTAGTTGTTTTTGTCTATAGGGATAATCTACCTATAACCTTAGAGAAAAACTTTGCTATTATTGTTCTGTTATTCATCAATGGTAGAAAAATTTTCTCTAAATTAGGAAAATCCTAGGAATGAGCTTAGATAAAATCGACAGGCAGTTACTTTCTTTCCTCCAAAACGACGGAACCTTGTCTCTAAATGACTTGGCCGAGCGAGTGAACCTGACTACTACGCCCTGCTGGAAGCGTTTAAAAAAGCTGGAAGATGAAGGCTATATCGAAAAGCGCGTGGTGTTGTTGAGCGCAGAAAAGCTCGATTTGTCGTTTATTGCGTTTGTGCAGCTTAAGACCAGTGACCATTCGGAAGGTTGGTATCACCATTTTGTGACCACGGTAAGTGATTTTCCTGAAGTAATGGAATTCTATCGCATGGCGGGGGAGTACGACTACATGATGAAGGTTGTGGTAAAAGACATGAAGTGCTTTGACGAGTTCTACAAGCGATTGGTGAATAGTGTAAGAGGGCTATCCAACGTTACTTCAACCTTTGCGATGGAGCCAATCAAGTATACAACTGAGTTGCCTATTTACGGTGCCTAAATTCCTACCTAAATAAGATATGAAGTCACTCTGTTGACTTCATATTTCCTCAATATCCACACCACACGCCAGCTAAAATGTGATCGACTGTTTATATTTTAATCTATTGAAAACCTTAATTTAATCATCGCTAATTTAATGATAAGTCGGATCGTAAACGGTTGTTCGTCGCATTAGCGAGCTTGTTTTAGAAAATTAACGGCATTTTATTGATTTAGCGAATGGTAATGTAGTTTATCGATAATCTTATTAATCAAAAAAGGGGCTGGCGGTGAATAAAACATCGTATTATTATCGCCGCCACTTATAAGATGTAAGAAATTATTACAAAAAATGAAAAGATATTATTTTCTCCTTTTGCTTGCTGCAGTAATCGCTGGCTGTGGTGGTGGGGGCGGCGATTCCAAGCCGCGTAATTCGGGATCTTCAACTCAAACAACAAAACAAAGTCGACCTCAACTTAAAGTTGAAGACGCAATACTCACATTTGATGGCATTGGAAGTGTCGCAAATACGATAATGAGTAACGTACAAGGCACGATCACATACCAAGTTTTATCTTCAACCCCTTCTGATGTGGTTCAAATCGACGATGGTCAGTTACAAATCCTTCGTCCAGGTACGGCGTCAATTAAAGTAACGGACAGCAGCCCGACTTACGAAACGTCAGAGGCCACGTTTACGATTACCGTAGACAAAGGCACCAATGCCGATCTGGCTGCAAACGATGTCAGCCTTAACGCGTCAGAAACTGAAGGGCAATCTTTGGTTGTACGAGGGCAAAAAGGCTCTCTGAGCTATGCCGTAGAAAGTGGATCTGAACATTTGGTTCAGGTTAATACCGATGGTCGAGTGTTTGCCATTGGGAAATCTGGAACGGCAAAAGTACGTGTTCATGACTCGGGCGACGATTATTACCAAGCTCGCGATTTACTCGTCAATATTCACCTTTATCAAGTTGGTGCTGAGCAACTGCAATTTGCTCCTCTAACGGGTGAGTTCCGCGAAGGTCTGACGTTGGCACCAGTGAGACTGGATAGTACAGAGACCAAAAGCATTCGCTACGAGATCATCAATAGCACCCCTGATGACAAAGTCGCTGATGTATTGAATCCAGATACTGGTTTACTTTTGATTCATAACACTGGGCAAGTAACGGTTGAAGCAACGGCAACGTATAGTGAAGGGTTTATTGAGCAGCAGCAAACGGCTCGATTTAACGTTGCTATTAGCAAGGGAACGCGACAAAACATCAGTGCTTCAAACATCTCGGCAAGTTATCAAGCGCTTGCTCCGTTGTACCCACAAGTTAAGGGTGCACTGGGAGATTACCATTTTGATGTGGTATCAGGCCAAGACGTGGTGCGTGTTTCTGACAACGGCAACGCTCTGTTGATTCAAGGTGTTGGTCGTGCTGAGGTTGATGTGATTGAGGGCGATTTGCGTAATTTCCCTTCTACGAAAGCGCGTTTTAATATCGATGTTTCTCCAGCAGCACACCCAGTTATCAAAGACATTGATATGTCCTTTACCTATCAGAAAGGTCTATCGATTCCGCTCGCGTTTGCGGGGCAAAAGGGCGATGTCAAACTGGTTGGGGATTTACCAGAGGGGCTGAGCATGTCCTCAGATACGCTATATCTCGAAACGGCGGGTAACTACACGTTAACGTTCGAAGATGATGGCGGTGAGTTCTATCAGCCAATTAAGTTCAAAGTGAACCTTGATATCGCTAAAGCGCAAGGGCAGCCGCTTGCGACTCGTGATTATGAAGAGGTTTACAGTAAGGATCACCAATTCAATCTGCTAAAAGATTTTGACGAGCTTAGCTCCGGTGATGTGATTGAGATGACCGACAATACACACCCAGACGTAGCAAACATGATTGCTAATGGGATTGTACATGTCTACAAAGCGGGTGAAACCACACTGACTTTGCGTCGTAAGGAAAGCGACAATTACAGTGCAGGGCCTGAGCATAAAGTGACTTTCAATATTTTAAGTGCCCCGAGCCGCATTCAAATTTCATCAGATGTTGAAGATAATTGGAATGCACTCAAACCTTTGGCAAGCAAACCGACTATCAGCGGAACGGTTGGGCAGGTGACTTACCAATTTGCAGATGGCTCACCGACCGATGTAGTGTCTCTAGATAGCGACACAGGAGAAATGCGCGTTCTTAATGCTGGCAGCACACGTATTGTGGTTTCTGACTCTGGTGATGATAAGTTCACGCCGGGTCAAGCAAGCTTCAATGTAACCATCAAGCCAATTGAAAGTCGCGTGACGGTCCAATACCCAAGTGCAACCTTTGGTTCAGATAAAACGCTAACGCCAGTAGTCACAGGCAGCGATACCACCACCTCTTACCGTTTGATTAACCAAGCATCACCAACGGTAAAAATGGCATCGTCTGATACGGGGGTATTAGATGTGCTTCATGCTGGCGATTACTCCTTGGAAGTCACGTTAACAAGCCGCAATTATCTGACGAAGACGATCACCGTTAATGGCTCGATTGCAAAAGCGGAACATCCCGGATTAAGCGCGACTCGTCAAACGGTGGCATTTGAACCGTTTAAGCGTGTGGAGTTAGAGATTGGTACGGCGATTGGTACGCGTAGCTATGAGTTTGCTACCTCAGTTAGTGAAGAAATAGCGACTCTGGATCGTGCGAATGGAAGTATCACCCTCACAGGTTATGAGTTTGGACACTCGGTTCAACTGAACGTTTCTGAGGCGGAAACGCGAGACTATAAAGCGCTGGACAGTACATTGGTGACGGTTTTTCTTGATCTTGCCGAATCTGGTGACGCCGATAAATACACTCAACTGGATAGCGAACAAACGGTAGTGATTAGCACGTTAAGTGGCCCTGAGTTTGCCAATCTTCAAGAGAGTGAGTTTGGTGTTATGGGCGCTAGAAGTGTACGAGAGCCGACAGACACAGAGCTCGCGCTGTATGGCAAAGGCAAAGTGGTGTTTTTAAACATGAAGCCAGTTGGCAATGATGATCCGGCTAAAACTCGTGGTCTGTGGATGCACGTTGCCCGTTTCGATGGTTGTCGTTCGCAACTCAGTGAAAATGACACGAAACCTTTCCTTGCTGTTGATTATTCAGATGCGGGATATTGCGAAAACGGTAGCAGCATTCGAATGACGCGTTTTCTGGTGATTGATGACCGACCGTTAGATGCAAATACGGCCTACGAATCGATGAGCCCTTTGATCCATTACCGCAAAGGTGCGCGAGAGTTCTTGGCGAGTGATGCGGGCGGCTTCTATGCTGAACCGGATACTATTTACGGTGAAGGGAAGTACGGTTACCCGAAATCACTTTATGAGTGGGCTGTCGTCAGCCTAAACTACCAAAAGAACTAAATACAAAAAGGAGTGCATCGGCACTCCTTTTTTGATTGAACATCGCGATGGTTTATTTGGTAAAGCGCATCACGCCTTCTTGAACTGCGGTAGCAACAAGGTGGCCTTGCTGGTTGTAGATCTCACCACGAACCAAACCACGCGTATTGCTTGCTGTTGGGCTTTCGATGGCATACAGCAACCATTCATCCATCTTAAATGGACGGTGGAACCAGATAGAGTGGTCGATGGTTGCCACTTGGAAGTTTGGCGTCATCAACGATACTTCGTGTGGGTGTAATGCGGTGATCAGAAACCCCCAGTCCGACGCATAAGCGAGTAGGTATTGGTGAATCAACTGATTGTCTGGCATTTCACCGTTGGCACGAATCCACAAATATTGTTTCGCTTCGGTTTTCTTTGGCTTCAGTGGGTTAACGATGTTCACCGGACGCGTTTCAATTGGCTTCTCGCCACAGAACGTTTTGCGTAGTCTCTCTGGCAAAAATTCAGCAATGTGGCTTGCTAGTTCCGTCTCAGAAGGGAAGTTCTCTGGCCCAGGAATGTCTGGCATGGTGTTTTGGTGATCAAACCCCGGAGCGTCACCATGATAAGAAGCGGTAAGGTAGAAAATCGGACGACCGTTCTGAATTGCCTTCACGCGGCGAGTACTAAAGCTGCGACCATCACGCAGATTCTCTACATCGTAAATGATCGGCTTTTCAGGATCGCCAGGGTATAGGAAGTAACTGTGGAATGAATGTACGGTACGTGCGTCTTCTACCGTGTATCGCGCGGCAGATAGCGCTTGTCCAATAACCTGACCACCATAAACTTGAGGTAAACCTAGGTTCTCGCTTTGTCCGCGGAACAAGCCTTCTTCTAGTTTTTCGAGTTGTAGTAGGCTGAGCAATTCTCTTAATGGTTTACTCATGATGTCTCCTCACCTTATTTTTATTGCTGCTTCAATTATGAAACAAAATCAACTGTTTGGTAATTTCTAACTTAGTCAAACTATTGTCAAATCGCTAAACGTACAGCAGACAGTTTAATAATCTCCCTCTATACTTAGCGCGAAATGATACACCCGTTGAGGAAACTATGAAAAAAACACTACTACTTGTTACTTCTTTGCTATTCGGTGCTGCACTAGTGGGTTGCCAAACTTCTCAAAACACAGAAATGGAATCGGCTGAGGCGTCTATGAAGACTATTACAGGTACAGTGGCTTACCGTGAGCGTATCGCGCTGCCTCCACACGCAGTAGTAACGGTTGCACTTGAAGACGTTTCTCTGGCGGATGCTCCAGCTAAAGTTCTTGCTAAACAAACATTCGAAACTGAAGGCAAGCAAGTACCTTTGGCATTTGAACTAAGCTACAACAGCAACGACATTCAACCTAACCATCGTTACAGCCTGCGTGCTCGTATCGAAGTAGATGGTAAGTTGCGTTTTATCAATGATACTAGCATCCCAGTGATTACGGACGCAGATCAAACACACGAAGCAAACATTCGCCTAGTTGGCACGCGTTAATTGCTACCGGCAATGTAAACCTATTAAAAATGGCAGCTTAAGGCTGCCATTTGTATTTTCTGAGTGAGACTTTTCCGATCTCAGACACTTCAATCCCCTCTGCTTCCAGCTTTTGCTTTTGTCTTTCTAAGTCTCGGCCTTTTAATGAAATCTTGCCTTGACTGTTAATGACTCGAAACCAAGGCAGTTTACTGCCCTCCGGCAGATTACCTAGCGCTTTACCTACGTGCCTTGCGTAGCCAGGGTAGCCCGCCATTTTTGCAATTTCACCATAAGTAGAAACTCGCCCTGTGGGAATTTGGTGAATTACAGCAAAGATTTGCATCAAAAATTGGTCCATACTGAAAGTGTCCACTGTTGTTTACCAAGGAATGGTAATACACAAGACTTGTACTTCGCTATCAGTTCTTGCTCCTTAACATCATTTGCCGCTCGTCAGTACCTATCCACTTTTTCTATGTCCCTTTTTTGAGCTGCGATTGATTACTAGAGTAAGTTGGAAATACAAAAACAGGCTTATGCTTAGTTTATAAATAGACCCGCTCAACGACTTTTAATGCCCAGTTTGACATGCCGTTGAGTTACCAAGTTGGTTGGGGAAGCCAGGAGGCGCTATGATTTTTTCGACACTTCAATTTCTTGTTACGACTCTTCTTGCCGTGGTGTGCGCTCGTGCCATCAGTTTGAGCGAAGGAGAGATTCCGGTTCTCGCCTTAATGATTCCCGCATTGTGGATACTGCCACAAGGTGGCCTTGCAGGCCTGATTCTGCTCGGTGCCATGACCGTTTATGGCGTCACCTTATCGATGCAGCCGATTGCGTTGTCTGTCGGTATCTTAATCCTTTTCCCGTTACTCATGGTGGTGTTCTCTCGTCGGAGTTCGTTGGGCGTGTTGCTGACTGCGGGCCTGATTGTTCTCACGTTACAAGTAGGCATTATGGTCACGCAGGAGGGGGGTAAGTTAGGAGGCTCTGCTTGGTTAACCGCTGTGCAAACCTTATCTGTGATTGTGATGTGGTGGTCTGCCAATCATTGGAAACCATCGGAAAAGCACGCTTGGTGGTCTTTGTTGTTGTTACTGCCTTTATGGCTAGCGGACTTGCCGTATGCGGTGCTTGTAGCATTAAGCATCACAGGTATTTTGGCGTCGATGGAAGCGCTGACTAAGATTAAAAATTCATTGCGCTGGGGTAAATTGCTTTGTTGGACCTTACCAACCGTTGGCTTTGCCGCTTTGGTCGTTAGCCCCAATATCGAAGTTCCTAACCCTGTTTTTGTTGTGTGGATATGCTTACTGGGCACCGCTTGGATGACGGACTACATCTTACATAGTAGTGATGAGCAAGCCGAGTTATAAAATAGTTGTAGCTGCACTGAGTAAATAGTGACCCGTGCGGCAGACTATTGATTTGTTTATGAAATAATAGGCCGGATGTTATATGTTCGGCCTTTCATATTTATTGTGCATTTAATAATAAAAATTCAATCTTAGCCCCTATATAAAGTGGGCCTTTTTAGAAACGTTAGTCATGGTTAAAGTAGTTCAAAGGCTGTTGGTTTTTGCTTGCTTTCTATTGAGTCTGAGTCTCAAAGCAGAACCAGAACAAGTCTCTCATTATAAGGTGGCGACAGAGGCGGATGATGTCGTTACGCGTGTCCTGTTTGACGCGGTGGCAGAGAACTTTGGTGTCTCAATTCAGTACGTTAATTACTCGAGTTTTGATGCGATTTTAGATTCTGTCGCTCATGGTAAAAGTGATTTTGCCGCCAACATCACCTACACCCCAGAAAGGGCTAAGCTGTTTAGCTACTCGCGTCCCACCAACATTGAATACACCTATCTGTATGGTTTAAGTGATACGATTTTGAGTGATGCGACCGTCGTTGGCGTCCCACAAGACACCATCTACGAAGCGCTACTTGAACAATATTATCCTGAGTTGATTCAGGTGCCTTACCAAGGGCATGAGGAGGCAGTATCGCTGTTACGTTCTAGACAAGTAGACGGCGTTGTCGATGCCATCAATCAACTCAAACCAATGTTACTTGAAGGCTTTGATGCCAAGCTGCTTAATGACCACATCTCAATAAAGCCAGTATCGATTGTTAGCCAAAAGGGAACCCACCTTGAAGAACTGTCTCGATTTGCTGATTTTATCCATAGTGAAGCAGTGCAGAAGTTACTTCGAGAGAAGGTGGCTTTGTACCAATTTGAGTTGAGACAAACCGCATTGCGTGAGTCTATTAAGCAACTTCCTATCGATTTAGAAAAGCCGTTTACCATCAAGTTTGAATCTATCTTTCCTTATGTAGTGTACAAAGAAGATGGTTCCGTTGAAGGAATGACGGCGGATATCGTCTTGCAGAGCTGCGAGATTTTGGCATTGAATTGCCAAGTGATCAGCAAACCTAATGAGAGCTGGGAATCCATGTATAACCAGTTTATCCAAGGTGAGTTCGATATGCTTGCTCCTTTAACGATTAGCCGCGAGCGACGTACGTTTAGCCACTTCCCTCAGCCTCATTACTACCCAACCTCCGTCATGGTTAAGCGCCTTGGCTACAAACCAAACGTGTATTCTCATGTTTCTCAGCTGATTTCTGAGCGTATTGGTGTGGTGAAAGATGACTTCTTCGATCAAATGCTCACACAAATGCTGCCATTAAAGGAACTCAATCGTTTTGATTCGCAGCAGTTGATGTTGGATGCCTTATTGGCGAGAGAGATTGATTACATTGCGATGGATACCGCAATGCTCAATCATTTCTTACGTTTGAGTGAGCTAATTCCCATCGAGCAAGACGATGCCATCGGAGAGTTTTACGAATCAGAACTGTCGGTTGGCTTAGCAACCAGTCAGCGCGGTGAGATTCTCGCGCCTTACTTTAGCCGCGCGATATCCATGTTGGACTTGGAAAAGATTGTTGCCCAATACGATTTGAGACCGGATTGGCGCACTGCATTGGAATACGAAGTTCGGTTAGCAACTCAGACGCAAGCGGTATTTATTTTTGTGTTGGTGTTTGCGCTTGGTGTGACGCTGTATCTGTATCGCCAATCGAATACCGACAACTTAACCGGATTAAGAAATCGTCGCTCGCTGCAAGTGAAGTATCGACAAGGCGTGCCAAAAGACTTGGCTATCTTGTACCTCGATATCAATAAGTTTAAGCAAATCAACGATACTTATGGGCACAGAGCAGGGGATAAAGTACTGCAATTGCTTTCGCTAAAGATACATCGCGTTTGGGCAGGTAGAAGTTATCGTATTGGTGGTGATGAGTTTATCCTGCTGGGTTACCCGACAGAAACGCAGTTAACCAGAGCGATTGAAGAGCTAAGTGCCCTTGATGTAAAAGGTGAACATTTTGGTGATTTGAATCAGGTAACGATCTCTGTCGGTGTGTCGACTAAACGCGAGCGCAGCGTTAGCTTAGAGCAAGCATTGCATTTAGCGGATGAGGACATGTACTCAAGTAAGCAAGCCTCTCGCACAAGCGTTGAGCCAAACCCTTGCATGAGTTGACTTTAAAACGCTGAATTGACCGAGTTTTGTTCAAACAGAAATGAAATGGGCAAAATCGTCGCTTTAGCCCTTGCAATCCGAGAGGCGATGCTGAATAATCCTCACATCATTTGAGACGCGCTCTCAAAACAGAATTATGGGGCTCTGGTCCTCTCGCAACAATAGCTCGTGAACTCGGTCAGGTCCGGAAGGAAGCAGCCGCAGCGGGTGACTTGTGTGCCGGGATGTGGCTGGGGTCCCACCCTTTAAAAGCCTCGCTTATACAGCGAGGCTTTTTCGTTTCTGCGCTATAAAACACTCTCTTAGATCTTATCCCATTCTCTCAACTGGCTATTAGTCTGGCTGGTGGCTTCTCGCTACTCATAACCAAATCTGTATGAAGCATTCGGCCGTGTCTTATGTGATTTCTCTTTGCTGTTAACTTGAATAAATATGCTATTTGCATAACTCGAACGTGATGCATTTCGACTAACAAAATTTAGTCATTCTTTATTAGCAATTTTTCTATCTTCCCTTGCAAATCTTTTCGGATAGTTTGCATTTTTGTCACGCTTGCTAGCCACTCTTAATAAAATCATCTTGTAGAAAAATTACACTTTTCGGGAAAAATGAAGTGTTTTTTCTGTCTAATCGGGGGCTTATTCATGTTCATTTACACTTAATTGATCTTTTGTATGACAAAATAAAATCGAGATTGATTGGGGTCAAAGATTCGTCCGCATTTGCTATTTGCCTATCTGAAAGTTAATTACAAGTATTCATCGGTTCGGGTAGGTTATTTTTACTCGCTGGCATAACACTGAATAGATTCTTGATAAATATTCAAAATGAAAATAAACGGTGCAACAGTGACTAGCGAGGCGATTTAACTCAATTCTATTCAGCGAATGCTTTTTATCAGTTTGAAATTGTACTGATGTCGCTTGAATGCTTTTTGGAGACCCCCATGACTAAAAAGTGGTTTACTGAGTCGGTTGAAGAAACACTGACTCAATTTAATGTATCAACTGAGCAAGGTTTGACTTCGGAAGAAGTAGAGCAGCGTCAGGCTGAACACGGCAAAAACGAGCTACAAGAGCAAGAAGGCAAATCTGCCCTTGAGCTATTCCTA
The DNA here is from genome assembly GCF_051122595.1 of Vibrio sp. K4. Lineage (NCBI taxonomy): Bacteria > Pseudomonadati > Pseudomonadota > Gammaproteobacteria > Vibrionales > Vibrionaceae > Vibrio > Vibrio sp. K4. The sequence goes on along the minus strand of NZ_CP178577.1, from coordinate 2,282,778 downwards.
CACCAATTTAAGAACCCATTGATCTTCATTCTGGGTATTGGTGCGATTGTTTCCTTCTTTACTGGTCACCTTGTGGATGCGATTGCCATCACTGTGATCATCTTCATCAATGCCATCATCGCATTTTGGCAAGAGTTTAAAGCTCAGAAGGGCATGGAAGCGCTGCGCGAAATGGCTGCCCCAACGGCACAAGTTCGTCGCAATGGTGAATGGGTTGATGTGTTAGCACGTGACATTGTGCCGGGTGATATTCTAAAGATTAATACGGGCGATATCCTTGCTGCGGACGTGCGTATCATTGAAGCGAACCGTCTTGCGGTAGATGAAGCCGCGCTTACTGGTGAGTCTGAGCCGGTTGATAAAATCGTTAAGGTGATTGAAAACGAAACCGTCGGCCTTGGTGATCAGCGTAATATGGGCTTTATGACCACGATTGTGACCACTGGTACAGGCTTAGGTGTGGTTGTCAGCACAGGCATGAAGACCGAAGTTGGCCATATTGCGGACATGATGGCAAACACCGAAGAGACCAAAACACCAATGCAAGAGCGTATGGATACCATCGCAAAAACCTTAATGGTTGCGGCTTTGGGTGTGGTGGCTGTGGTTTGTGGTATCGGTCTTTACCATGGTATGCCTTGGCTGGAAATCCTCAATACAGGTATTTCTCTATCGGTAGCGGCGATTCCAGAAGGTCTGCCAACAGTTATCTCAATTGTGTTGACCATGGGCTCAACGCGCATGGTGAAGAACAACGCATTGGCGAAGCAGCTTTCTGCAATTGAGACGCTGGGTTCAACCACGGTTATCTGTTCAGATAAAACAGGTACGCTGACACAAAACCAAATGCAGGTAATGAAAGCGTACGATGCAAGTGGTCGTTACTGGGAAGTGTCAGGCAAAGGCTTTAGCCCTGAGGGTGAATTTAAGCCGCTAGGCCACACGGTTGATGCAAAGCAAAGCCCAGAGATGATGAAAGGCTTAGTGGTTGCGACCCTGTGTAATGATGCGGAATACATCAAAAATGGCGATAACTCGTCTGTGCGTGGTAACCCAACTGAAGGCGCATTGATTGTTGCAGCGGCAAAAGCGGGTCTGGAGCAATCAGACATGCTATCGACAGGCGGTTACTCTATTGTTGAGAAGTTCCCGTTTGATTCTGCACGTAAGATGGCGTCAGTGATTGTCAAAGGACCAGATGGTAAGCACTTCCTGGCTATTAAAGGTGCGCCAGATGTTGTGTTGCGCAATGCCTCTGGCTTTATGGTCGACGGTGGTGAGCTACCTACAGCACCAACCATGTCGACAGGCAGCTTAGCGTTAGCGGCAAGCCCTGCAGAAGAGGTGATTGCGAACTACGAAGCGGCAATTCAGGACTTTGCAGAGCAAGCGCTTCGCACTTTGGCAGTAGGTTATAAAGAGCTGACAGAAGATGATCTCAAGCGTGATCCTGCTGAGCTAGAGAAAGATGTGACCGTGCTTGGTTTGTACGGAATCATGGACCCACCGCGTCCAGAAGTGCGCGACGCAGTAGAAAGCTGTTATAACGCAGGCGTTCGCACGGTGATGATCACAGGTGACCATGCACTTACTGCAGCAGCAATTGCACGTGAAATCGGCATTATCCGCAGTGAAAAAGACTTGGTCATTACGGGTGCACAACTGGATGAAATGGATGATGAAGCGCTACGCAAAATCTGTCCGGAAGTTGCCGTCTTTGCTCGTGTAACGCCAGAACACAAGCTGCGCATTGTTCAAGCTCAGCAACATAATAATGAAGTGGCAGCGATGACAGGTGACGGCGTGAACGATGCGCCAGCTCTTCGCCGTGCGGACATCGGTGTTGCAATGGGTATCACCGGTACATCGGTAGCCAAAGACTCGGGCGATTTGATTCTACTGGATGACAACTTCAGCACGATCGTGAAAGCCGTGCGCCAAGGTCGTCAGATCTTCGATAACTTGCGTAAGTTCATTCGCCAAGCACTGACGGCAAACGTGGGTGAAGTATCGGTTATCTTGTTCGCCTTCTTGATGATGGGACCAGAAGCGATTCTGCCACTTACGCCACTAATGATTCTATGGATTAACTTAGTTTCTGACGGCTTGCCAGCGCTGGCATTAGGTGTAGAACCTGAAGAGAAAGATCTGATGGAGCGTAAGCCGCGTAAGCGTAACGAAAGCTTCTTCAGCGACCATTTGGGTACACGTATTGTGACACGCGGTTTGGCATTGGGCGGTATGAGCTACTTGGCGTTCAACTGGGCACTGAGCAGTGGTCAAAGCGCTCAATATGCACAGACAATGGCTTTCGCAATGCTGATTTTTGCTCAGCTATGGCACTTGTTTGACTCGCGTACGTTTAACTCGCTATACCGCAAGAATCCATTCACCAACAAATACCTGTTGGGTGCTGTAGCGGTCTCGGCAACGCTGTCCCTTGGTGTTATTTATACTGGTCTCGGTCAGCTGATCTTTAACACAGAGGCACTAAGTGCTGGCCACCTATTTGGTGTGATTCTTGTGTCTTCACTGCCGACATTCATTTTGTCTGGCATTAAAGAGATGACGAAAACCAAAGTCGTTTAAGAATGGTGGTGTCGATTCTTTCAGCATAGGGAAGCGACAGATACCTAAAGCCCGCCGAGAGTGATAGCTTGGCGGGCTTTTCTTTTCTCTCAAGCAAGGCATCTCTTTAGCTGTGCGAAGGTTTACTCTATAATCCCCCCGTTTTCATCTGGTACTTCACCAACTTTCATCTGGGATATTTTCATGATTTCAAAAAACCAACTAAAACTGCTGCGTGCTTTAGGTCAAAAGAAGCAGCGTAAAGCGCACGGCTTATTTCTGGTTCAAGGTGAAAAGAACGTACTGGAATTGGCGAACAGCTCGCTCACGGTAAAGCAGATTTTTGCGACGGCTGAGTTTCTGGAAGAGCATCGTCAAGAGCTCAACAGTTTCGAATGTATTGAAGCGTCACTAGATGACCTAACTAAAGCAAGTACGTTGGTGAGCAACAATGCAGCCATTGCTGTGGTTGAAATTCCAAACGTAACAGTGCCTCAGGCAAAAGGCTTGATGATCGCATTGGATGGTGTTTCTGATCCGGGCAACCTAGGTACGATCATTCGCGTAGCGGATTGGTATGGTATCAAGCACATCATCGCGAGCACAGATTGTGCCGATCCATACAATCCAAAAACCATCAGTGCAACCATGGGCAGCTTTGGTCGCGTGCAAGTGAGCCTAGTGGATCTACCAAGTTACTTGGAAGATGCAAACTTGCCAGTGTATGGCGCTTTCCTTGAAGGCGAGAGTGTGCACAAGACGGAATTCTCAGCAGAAGGTATTTTGTTGATGGGCAGCGAATCTCACGGTGTGCGTGAAGCGGCATCGAAGTTTGTGACCGACAAGATTACCATTCCAGCGTTTGGCGGTGCTGAGTCTCTAAACGTGGCAATGGCGACAGGTATTATTCTGGATAACATGCGTCGTCAACACAGCTAATCGCAGCAACGAATCATAGATACAAAAAAAGCGTAACGAGCCAGACTTTTTCAAGTTGAGGTTCATTACGCTTTTTTCGTTTTAATGCGCTTATTTTTCTAGCATGTCCAACTTGTTTGGCACGCCGTTCCACTTTTCCGCTTCATCCATTGCTGGCTTCACTTCAGTTTGTACCGGCCAGATTTCTGCAAGTTCTGCGTTGAGCTCTTTGTAGATCACTTGATCTTCTGGAAGCTCGTCTTCTTGGAAGATGGCGGCTGCGGCACATTCGTCCACGCACAAACCACAGTCGATGCACTCAATCGGGTTGATTACCATAAAGTTTGGGCCTTCGTGGAAGGCATCAGCAGGGCATACCGCGACACAGTCAGTGTATTTACATTGGATACAGTTATCGGTTACGACAAACGCCATGATAATCAGCTCTTAAGTTAGTCAAAATTGAAGAATGGGGATAATACTCATCCCAAGGCAAAATTCAACATTCGCTACGTTAATTCCGCCGTGCAACTTGGATTTAGTATGACAGACAAATCAATTTCTCGTAAAATGCGCGCCATTGTGAGCTGACTGCTTTTTCACCCCCGATATTCACGAGGAGAAATTAGCAGTTCTGGCTAAGACACCTACCATAACGAGACATCACATGATTCGTATTAATGAAATTAAACTTCCTCTTGATCATGAGGAAGGCGCGCTATTGGACGCGATTACTAAAAAGCTTGGCATTGCTGCTGAGAAAGTTATCTCTTTTAATGTCTTTAGACGCGGCTACGATGCTCGTAAGAAAACCAATATTCATCTTATCTACACGCTAGACATCATCGTTGAAGGTGATGAAGAAGCGTTGCTAGCGAAATTCGAAAAAGATCCGCACGTTCGCCAAACACCAGATATGGAATACAAGTTTGTAGCGAAGGCACCTGAGAACCTAACTGAGCGCCCAGTGGTGATCGGTTTTGGTCCTTGTGGTCTATTTGCGGGCTTGGTTTTGGCTCAAATGGGCTTTAACCCAATCATCGTTGAGCGCGGTAAAGAAGTACGTGAGCGTACTAAAGACACGTTCGGCTTTTGGCGTAAGCGCACACTAAACCCAGAATCGAACGTACAGTTTGGTGAGGGCGGCGCGGGTACTTTCTCTGATGGTAAGCTTTACAGCCAAGTGAAAGATCCAAACTTCTACGGTCGTAAAGTGATCACTGAGTTTGTAGCAGCAGGCGCACCAGAAGAAATTCTATACGTAAGTAAGCCGCACATCGGTACCTTTAAACTGGTTACCATGATCGAGAAGATGCGCGCGAAAATCATCGAGCTAGGTGGTGAGATCCGCTTTAGCACTCGTGTTGACGATCTACATATGGAAGATGGTCAAATCACAGGCGTAACGCTATCAAACGGTGAAGAGATCAAATCTCGTCACGTTGTTCTAGCGGTAGGTCACAGTGCTCGTGATACCTTTGAAATGCTGCACGACCGCGGCGTTTACATGGAAGCGAAGCCGTTTTCTGTTGGTTTCCGTATCGAGCACAAACAGTCGATGATCGATGAAGCACGTTTTGGTCCAAACGCAGGTCACCCAATTCTTGGCGCCGCAGACTACAAACTGGTTCACCACTGTAAGAATGGTCGTACGGTCTACAGTTTCTGTATGTGTCCTGGTGGTACTGTTGTTGCGGCTACTTCTGAAGAAGGTCGCGTAGTGACTAACGGTATGAGCCAATACTCTCGTGCAGAGCGTAACGCGAACAGTGCAATCGTAGTGGGTATCTCTCCAGAAGTTGATTACCCAGGTGATCCTCTAGCGGGTATCCGTTTCCAACGTGAACTAGAATCGGGCGCTTACACACTCGGTGGTGAGAACTACGACGCACCAGCACAGAAAATCGGTGACTTCCTGAAAGGTCGCGATCCAAGTGCACTAGGTGATGTTGAACCATCATTCACTCCGGGCATCAAACTGACTGACCTGTCAAAAGCGCTACCTGCATTTGCTATCGAAGCTATTCGTGAAGCAATCCCAGCATTCGATCGTAAGATCAAAGGCTTTGCGTCAGAAGATGGTCTACTGACGGGTGTTGAGACGCGTACGTCTTCTCCAGTTTGTATCAAGCGTGGTAAAGACTTCCAGAGCATCAACTTGAAAGGTTTCTTCCCTGCGGGTGAAGGTGCAGGCTACGCGGGTGGTATCCTTTCTGCGGGTATCGATGGCATTAAGGTGGCAGAAGCGGTAGCTCGTGACATCGTCGCTTCAATGGAAAACGCATAATTTAATCGCGTGATATAACATCGAAAGCCAGCCTAAATCTAAGGCTGGCTTTTTTGTTTCTGCTGCATAGCTAGTTATTTCTTTTCGCCCTTCTTATATTGACTCACTCCTGACTCGAATCACGTCCAAGCTTTGTATATTCTTTGCTCACAGCCAAGCAGATGGTCGATGTAACTTTAAATAAATATGCAACTTAGTATTCATTGCTTTGTGTTATGTATCAATTCAGATAAAGATCAATAGACTACACCTATAAATAAAATTGCTAATTTCCATTTAGTAAAATCAAGAAATTAGACGACACTTATCTTAAAGGCAGCAAAAACGTGCCGCTAAGGAGATAAGAATGCATTCACTTAAAGTTAAAGATTACATGACGTTACAGGCAGTGACTTTCACCAAGAACATGTCGTTGACGGCGGCTTTGGACAAGGTGATGCAAAGTGTTACTCTAGGTGGGCCTGTTATCGACGAAAACGAGAAAGTCATCGGATTCCTTTCTGAACAAGACCTTTTAGACAAACTCGTTAAGGCCAGTTACCACTGTCAGGACACGCACACAGTAGAAGAGTGCATGCATTTAGATGCGCTATCGGTATCGCCTGAAATGTCGATCATCGAATTGGCTGACATGATGAAAGTCGGTAAACCTAAGATGTATCCGGTGGTGGATGACAAAGATAAGCTCGTTGGTGTGATCACAAGACGCGATGTTTTAAGAGCCATCGGCAAAACACTGAACGAATGTTTCAAACATCCCGTTTAAGAACAAAACAATAAGTATTAAGACGAAAGACGCCTCGGCGTCTTTTTGTCGTTGAGGAAGAATATGTCCACGCAAGACGCGAAGTTTGTCCAAGGTTCTACCATGCGCCACATCTTAGTGATGTCTGGCGCAGGCTCTGTCGGTTTGATGGCACTGTTTGTCGTCGATCTGCTCGATATGTTATTCATCAGTATGCTAGGGCAGGTAGAGCTTGCTGCGGCTGTCGGTTTTGCTGGAACGCTGATTTTCTTCTCAACCTCAGCATCCATCGGTACTTCGATTGCTATGGGGGCTTTGGTCTCTAAAGCGATTGGCGCAAAGGATTTTGAACGAGCAAGGTTGATGAGTGGCAGTATCATGCTGGTGGCCTTTATGATCAGCTTGGTCATTACCATTAGTATGTTCATCCACATTCCTGAATTACTCGCAGCCATAGGTGCTGAGGGGGTCGCTGCCGAGCGTGCAGAAGCTTATCTCAATATTCTATTACCAAGTGCACCGATACTTGCGTTAGGTATGTCTGCCGGTGCAGGACTGCGTGCCGCTGGAGATGCAAAGCGATCTATGTGGGCGACTTTAGCGGGCGGTATTGTTAACGCGATTCTTGATCCGCTGTTTATCTTCGTCTTCAAATGGAACGTAGAAGGAGCAGCGGCGGCGTCTGTTATTGCGCGTTTCACGGTATTGGCTTTCTCCCTTTACCCACTAGTAAAAGTGCACAAGCTGGTTTCATTCCCTAATCTCGATATCGTTAAAATTAACCTTAAACCGATTTTGGCGATTGCCGTGCCCGCCATTATTACCAACACTGCTACGCCGATTGGTAATGCGATTGTGACCACTCACATTGCCCAATTTGGTGAGGATTTTGTGGCAGGTTTTGCCGTGATAGGGCGTTTAACTCCAGTGTGTTTTGCGGTGATTTTTGCTTTGTCTGGTGCGGTCGGTCCAATCATTGGTCAGAACTTTGGTGCGGAGCGGATGGATCGCGTGAAGCGAACTCTGACCGATTCTTTACTGGTGACTACCATTTATACTCTCGCCGTATGTGCTCTTCTTTACGTCCTGCAAGATTACATTGTTGCCATGTTCAGCCTAACGGGTGACGCTGCGATTATTGTTGCTGCTTTCTGTACCTATGTGGCGATTACGTTTGTGTTCAATGGTACTTTGTTTGTCGCCAACACGTCCTTCAATAACCTTGGTAAACCGCTGTACTCAACGGCGTTGAATTTGGGCAAAGCGACCATCGGCACGTTGCCTTTCGTTTACTTCGGTTCTCAGTGGTATGGTGCGCTTGGTGTGCTTTACGGCCAAGCAGTGGGTACGATTGTTTTTGGTCTACTGGCGTTAGTTGTGCTGAATAAACACATCAAAGACCTGATGCTGAACTTTGGTGAAGACTTGGTGGAAGATGATCCTGCCATCACTTGCGTTAATACTCAGCCTTTCTGTTCTCACGATGCGGTATTGATTGATGAGGTCGCCACCGCTCTGGAAGAGGAAAAAGCGTAAATTTTCCTAATTTCACATAAATACGCTTGACCTTGGAGTTAGCTCTAAGGTTTATTCTTAGCGGTAGATAGAGACTTATCACCAATAAGGAAAGTGAATTATGTGTACGAAACATCAAGGTTGCCAATCAGGCAAAATCAACTCTGCGGTGGCGTTAGGTGCAAACGACTCTTGCTGCGCACCGGCAAAACCTGCTCTTAATATTACGCAAGCAAGCGTGATCACTTCAGAGGATTCTTGTTGCAGCGGCGGAAGCTGCAGCTCGGATTCTCTTGAAGATGAAGGCCCTGCCGAACCCCTTGAATCCTCCATTCGCCATAGCTGGTTAGTGTCAGGCATGGATTGTCCTGCCTGTGCTCAAAAACTTGAAAAAGCCATTTCTTCTGTTGAAGGTGTCACGAACGCCAAAGTCCTGTTCGCGACTGAAAAGCTGGTGGTGGATTTTGATAACCGTGCACTTGCGCCTGTCATTGAGCAAGTTTCTCAACAAACCGGTTTCCCACTGACTTCGACAGATGCGCCAAAACCAAAAGCCGAGAAAAAAGGTTGGTTAGGCGTTATGAAAGACAATGTTCAAATCCTTTCTATCGCAGGTGCGATGGCGTTAGCCGGTCTTATCTCTGATTTACACCCAACCTTCAGCACGTGGCTCTTTACGTTGACCTGTTTGCTTGGTCTGTATCCGGTTGCGATGAAAGCGGTCAAGTTGGCTCGTAGTGGTACACCATTCGCGATTGAAACGCTGATGAGTGTCGCAGCGCTGGGTGCTCTATACCTAGGTGAAACCGCAGAAGCGGCGATGGTGCTATTGCTTTTCCTTATTGGTGAAAAGTTAGAAGCATACGCATCATCTCGTGCTCGTAGCGGCGTTCAAGCATTGATGGATCTCGTTCCAGAAAATACCACTCTGATTGTAGATGGCGAACGTCAAGAAGTGCCAGCGTCACAACTACAGCCGGGTAACGTGATTGAAGTAGCGCCGGGTGGTCGTATGCCAGCTGATGGCGTACTGATGACTCAAGCGGCAAGCTTTGACGAAAGTGCATTAACGGGTGAGTCTGTTCCGGTAGAGCACAACGAAGGCGGTAAAATCATGGCTGGTGCCGTGGTTGTCGACAAAGTCGTGCAGGTGAAAGTGACGTCTCGCCAAGGTGAGAACGCGATTGACCGTATCCTACATTTGATTGAAGAAGCGGAATCACGCAAAGCACCACTTGAACGTTTCCTAGATAAGTTCAGCCGTTGGTACACGCCATTGATGATGCTTGTCTCTCTATTAGTCATCATCACACCGCCATTGTTGTTTGCTCAACCTTGGGAAACGTGGGTGTACCGTGGTCTAGCATTGCTGTTGATCGCATGTCCATGTGCGCTCGTCATCTCTACACCAGCGGCGATCACTTCTGGCTTGGCGGCAGCGGCAAAACGCGGCGCACTGATCAAAGGTGGTGCAGCGCTTGAGCTACTGGGTCGTGTTGAATCTGTAGCATTTGATAAAACGGGCACACTGACACAAGGCAAACCGCAAGTAACTGATGTGGTACCTTTTGGTGTGACGGAAGAACAACTGCTGAGCTTGACCGCTTCGATTGAGATTGGCTCAAGCCACCCGCTAGCAATTTCTTTGGTGAACAAAGCGCAAGAGCAGGGCATCAACATTCCTGAAGCGGCAGACAAAACAGCACAGGTTGGTTCTGGTGTGACAGGTCTTGTTGAAGGCAAATTGGTTCAAGTGATTGCGCCATCGAAAGCCGATTTTGCCATCTCGTCTGACATTGAACAGCAAGTCGTGGCGTTGGAAGACCAAGGTAAGACGGTGGTTATCGCTCGTCACGATGAACAAGTGATTGGTTTGATTGCTTGGCAAGACACACTTCGCCAAGACGCTCAACAAGCGGTTGCTGCACTGAAAAAGCTGGGTATTTCATCAGTGATGTTAACTGGCGATAACCCTCGCAGTGCCGAAGCAATTGCGAACCAAATTGGCCTTGATTACAAAGCAAGTTTGCTGCCAGCAGACAAAGTGCACTACGTGGAAGAGATTTCTGCGCAGCACACTGTCGCGATGGTGGGTGATGGCATTAATGATGCGCCAGCAATGAAAGCTTCAAGCATTGGTATTGCGATGGGCGGTGGTACTGACGTTGCTCTTGAAACGGCTGATGCTGCACTGACTCACAACCGTTTGATCGAGCTAGCAGGTATGATCGAGCTATCACGTGCGACGCTGAATAACATCCGTCAGAACGTGGCGCTTGCACTGGGTCTAAAAGGTGTGTTCTTGGTAACGAGCTTACTGGGCATTACCGGCTTGTGGGTTGCGGTACTTGCCGACAGTGGTGCAACGGCACTAGTCACACTGAATGCTCTGCGTCTGCTTCGCTTTGAATCAAAACAAGTGAAATGAATCAGTTAACAGCTGAGCGATGAATAAGAAGCCTGAGGCAATCCTGTCTTGGGTTTTTTTTGTGTCCATAAAACGGTAATCACTATGCTGAATAATTCGTTTGGCAAATCACTCATTGGTATGCAACGAAATGATCTTTTGGCTATTAAAGTGTGATCTAAACCGTTTTTATTTGAAAGTGTAGATTTATTACATTGTTTCATTGTGACTGTGATCACTCAATGTTGGTAAAAGGTTCGCTACAGTGCATCTGTACCCAACAACTTATTAATGAGCTTATTGTTTACAAAATAAGCCACAACAAGGAGCGACTTATGTCTCAAGCTGTATTCCATTTAGGTGTTACTGAAGCGGATCTTAATGGTGCTACTCTAGCAATCATTCCAGGCGATCCAGCGCGCGTACAAAAAATCGCAGAAGAAATGGAAAACCCAGTATTTCTAGCAAGTCACCGTGAATACACGCTATACCGTGCAGAGCTAGACGGTAAACCTGTTGTGGTTTGTTCTACAGGTATCGGCGGTCCATCTACGTCTATCGCAGTAGAAGAACTAGCGCAGCTTGGCGTTCGCACTTTCCTACGTGTTGGTACGACTGGTGCAATCCAGCCACACGTAAACGTAGGTGACATGATCGTTACTACAGGTTCTGTTCGTCTAGACGGCGCGAGCCTACACTTTGCTCCGATGGAGTTCCCAGCAGTAGCAGACTTCGAAATCGCAACAGCAATGAAAGCAGCTGTTGAAGAGTCTGGTGCAACTGTTCATATGGGTGTGACTGCTTCAAGTGACACTTTCTACCCAGGTCAAGAGCGTTACGACACATTCTCTGGTCGTGTTGTTAAGCGTTTCCAAGGTTCTATGCAAGAGTGGCAAGACATGGGTGTTCTGAACTTCGAAATGGAGTCAGCAACACTGCTAACCATGTGTGCAAGCTCTGGCCTGAAAGCAGGTTGTGTGGCGGGTGTAATCATCAACCGTACACAAAAAGAGATTCCAGATCATTCAACGCTGAAAGAAACGGAAGCTCGCTCAATTAAAGTTGTAGTAGAAGCAGCGCGTAAGATGCTTTAAGCACAATATTTAGTTGGCATTTAAACAAACGGGAAAAACCAGAGGTTCGCCTCTGGTTTTTTCTATCTGGCATTTTGTCTGAGTATTCAAACAACAAATCTGACGCAATAAAAAAGCAGCTCGAGGCTGCTTTTTTTGATTTTTGATCGATATCGACGATTAGATTTCGTCAGAACCACCTGCGGCTTCAAACCAAGCACTTAGGTGAGTTTTGAGATCTTTCAGCTCGTCTGGGCCGATAAGTGCTAACCCTAAGTCTTCAGCACGAGTGATGTCGTTATGACGCAGCGGACGGAAGCTGACCAGCATGGCACGAGCTTGTAGACCACCTAACAGATCACGCAAAGATTCAAGCTTGTACAAGGTGTCATCGCCATCATCGCGCATGCCTTTGGTCTTACATTCGATGATGTGAAGTTTGTTGTTCACCACAGTTGCGACATCAAGTTCATTGCGAACTTCGCTTTCACCGAGTTTGCGATAAACCTGCACGTTCAATGAACGGTCTTGGATCGTCGGCATGGTGTCTTGAATCTGTTTCACAGTGCTGTGTACTAGCGTTTCTAACCATTCACCGTTAGAGAAACGACGAGCGTCTTCATCCGCAAACGTCAGCACGCCATTTTCGTATGTCGCGATTTGTGCCTCGACCAAATCGGTCAGCAGCATGTTCAGTTCGCGGTAGCCTTGTTGTTTCTCAGAAAGCTCAACATCCAGTTTCTGCTCTTTACGACAAGTGGTAGCAAGGTAGTTTAGCGTCGCAAGGCCAGGGCCAAGCTCAAGTGCGTTAGATGCCCAGCGTTCACCCAGTTCGTAAAGCTTTTGGTCAAGTTGAGGAGGAAGGTCTACGTGGTGGAATTCACCGCGTGCGCCGAAAATAGTGAGGTAATCAGAGATGGTAATGTGGTCTTCTACTTGTGTATCTTCTTTGCCATCTGGGTAAAGCCAGCACAGTTTGTCACTGTTTGGTTCTACTACGAAGATAGGCCAACGGTAAGTACGGAAGACTTCGTACACGGAAAGCAGGCGGTGACGTAGGCCACAACTTGCATTGAGTTTAACTTCTTCACCTCGGTCGTGGAGGTCTTTTGCCAATTTGTGGACAGATTGTTTGATCAGAGAAGTGTTTACTGCAGAAGGAATTTCAAAGAATTCAGACGTAATTTCTCGCTGCTCTAATACTGCGCTCAGTCGCTCGTACATATCGGATTGGCTCTTGTCGCCGATGAAGACGATATGTGTACTTACAGTGCGATTATCCAAAAGAGGAGTGACTAATCTCACTGGATCTTGGTCGATAATACCAACATGAACAGCCATAGGTTTTCCTTCTTATTTGGCTTGCTCGAAAAGAGAAAAGAAAAGGGATGAGCAAGCCATATAAACCATATGTAGACACAGCTCATAAAAAACAAGGGCGACTTCAATAAAAAGTCACCCTTATACAGTTGGTTGCAATAAATCCGTTAAATTTGGCCGCGGATTTTATAGCTTAAATCGATGAACCAGTTCGTTTTGCTGATGCGCCAATTGCGTCAAAGATTCACTAGTTTGAGCAATGCTCGACATCGCATGGTAGCTTTGATCGGCAATGCTATTGATGTCTTCAATGCTGCGCGCAATATCCGCTGAAGTCTCGCTCTGCTCTGCTGCCGCTTGAGATATGTGGGTACTCATCTGGCTGATTTCGATAATAAGCGCTTGGATTTCTTCCATCGAGCTATTCGCTTTTGAAGCTTGCTCAACGGACATTTCCATATCACTCATACAGCTCTGAATAACTTGGCTAGCAGACTGCGAACTCGATTGAAGGTTACTGATCATTGCTTCAATCTCAGTTGTCGATTGTGTGGTCTTGGAAGCCAGCACGCGAACTTCATCCGCAACAACCGCAAAGCCACGACCTTGTTCACCCGCACGAGCGGCTTCAATGGCAGCGTTGAGTGCCAACAAGTTAGTTTGTTCAGCGATGTTACGAATCACGTCTAGAATCGAACCGATTTGGCCGCTCATTCTCTGTAGCTCAGAAACCGCAGACACAGATTCATTCAAACGCGTTTCTAACTGGTTAATGGTCGAGATATTACTGTTCATAACGTTGCGACCTTGGTCAGAAGCCGTTTCTACACGCTGAACCATTTCTAGTGAGCCTTGTGCACTTTGTGCGACTTCTTGAACCGAGTGAGACATCTCTGTCATCGCTGTCGCCACATTTGCGGTTTGCTCACGCTGTGAGTTCAATTGACCTTGCGCTTGAGAAGAGGTTTGCTCATTCGTTGAAGCGGTCGAGGCAAGGTTTTCTGAAGCGTCATTAAGCTTCACAAGAATGTTGTGCAAACTGTCCGCAAGGGTATTGATATGTCCACTTACGCGGCTAAATTCGTTGTTGTGACGATTTTCAATACGCTGTGTCATGTCGCCTTCTGTCAGGCTTTCTAGCACTTTCAAGATGCGTGTTAGTGGTTCACGGACACTTTGTGCGATGTGGTAACCGATGGCGGTTGCAAACAGAACGACAATCACTGCAATCACAATCGCTTTCGTCACGCCTGCTGAGTAAATGTCTCCTGCATCAGCTAAAGATTCGTTGAGCTTGTCTGTTGCGGTTGTTGTGAATTGCTCAAGAATCGACATGCTTGAGTCAACTTTGGTGGCAAGGTTCGCAATGTTGTTGTAAAGCGCCGCACGAGCCGAAAGGTAGTTGTTGTGTTGGTCTAACACACCGCCACGCATACCGACGTCACGTGTGAATTGCTCTACCGATTCACCAAAAGCTTTTTGAAGTTCAGGAAGTTGAGTTACCAAACCACGGAATGCGTAGTTTAGGTGTGTGACGGCCTTGCGGTTTTTCGCTACCGCTTCAGTTACAAACTCAGGGTTCGAGCTTGCTAAGGCATCGGACGTAATGACTTCAGCATCTTTCAATTTGATGAAGTAGCTCTTTGCCATCACTTTTACAGAGATACTGCTTTGGTCCGCCACGTATTCTTTCAGGCCAACAGAAAGCTCAGTGTTAAGTTGTTGGAAGCGACGAGAAGACTTTTGCACTTCTTCTAGTGCAGCGAACATGGCTTCGTAGTTATCCATGGCTTCTTTTGCTTCAGTAAAATAGCTCTGCTCAAGTTCTTTAAGCTGAGAAAAAGGTTCGGCAAGAGAAGGGTAGATTTGGCTCGCGACTTCAAGTTGGCTCAATGTCGCTTCAAAGGTTTGTTGAGATTTGGCAAATTCCTGACGCATCTCGTCCATGCGTTGTTTATTCTCTGTGGTCAGGAAGTCTTTAAAAGATTTGTCTGCAGAAAGCAGTTCAACACTGGTTTGGTTAGATAATGAAACAAGTGGTAATGAAGACTTGGATACCGTCTCAAACTTACCGTGAATATCATTCATGCCCCCCATCATAATGGCAATCGTGACAGCAAACAGGACGATGATCAGTGCGAAGCCTGCATACATCCGTTTAATAACTGAACCTCGCATAAGTGAGCTTCCTCTCCCAAAAATAGACAATATAAATAAGAATTGTCTTAAAAAAGTAACAAAATTCACTGGATTGTATTGAGTTTGCGACGCACGTTTTATGACGCACACGACAAAAAAAGCTTCAACGTCACGACTTATATTGATAATGTTAAGTGAACACTGTTTTTTATTGAGCTCGCTTTTGGCTTAGCGCATACTAAATAGGTTACACACCTTATAAAATGGAGTACCCATGGCGGAAGAAACCATCTTTAGCAAAATTATTCGCAAAGAAATCCCAGCAGATGTCCTTTACCAAGATGACTTAGTAACGGCATTTCGTGACATCAATCCGCGTGCGCCAAGCCATATCCTTATCATTCCAAATAAGCTGATCCCGACAGTAAATGACGTGGAAGCGGAAGACGAAGCGATGATGGGACGTATGTTCACGGTAGCGAAGAAGCTTGCTAAAGAAGAAGGCATTGCAGAAGACGGTTACCGTTTGATCGTAAACTGTAACTCACATGGCGGTCAGGAAGTCTATCATATTCATATGCACCTAGTGGGCGGTCGTCCTTTAGGTCCTATGGTATTGAGCTAATCTATTAGAAGTGGGTGAAGTGATTCATCCACTTCTTTATTCCTGACGAACAACACATTTGTGGAGATAAATGTGAAACATGGTGTGAAGCTATTCGGATTAATGAGCTGGGTCCTGCTTGCTACAGGATGTGCAAACTTGTCCGCTGGCAACCTCTTCAGTCATTACAGCGACCAAAATAAACAAGTCTATCAGGCAGTGGTTGCGGGTGAATATGCCAAAGCTGAGCAACTGCAATCGAGTGATGTTGGTGGCGATATACTTGGCAACTTTGAGCAAGGTCGAATCTCGTTTCTTGCCCAAGATTACCCAAAAAGCCTGAGTTCACTTGAAGACAGCGATCGTGCAGTGCGTAAACAACAAGATCGCGCAACCATTTCTGTAACGGAAACGGCGACCAGTGTTGGGTCTCTTGCCGTTAACGACAACCTAAACGAATACCAACCTGCCGACTATGAACTCGGCTTTTTGCATTTGTACCTCGGTCTGAACTATCTACAAAAGAATGACCTTGAAGGTGCATTGGTTGAAATGCGTCGTGCAAACCAAGTGCAAGAAGCGGCAAAGAAAGCACGTGAAAAGGAACTAAAGCAGGCAGAGAAGGATCTTAAGAAGCAAGGTATGTCAGCGAACCTAGGTAGCGTGTTAGCCAACTACCCAGACGCAGGCAAGAAGCTTAGCTCAGTGCAAAACGGCTACTTGTTCTACCTTTCTGGTTTGCTTTATGAAGCGTCACGAGATTTGAACAGTGCGTACGTAGACTATCGTCGCGCGCTCGCTGTGATGCCAGATAATAAGCAAGTGATTGAAAGTACAATGTATGCCGCGAAAAAGCTCGGTATGCGTCAAGATCTTCGTATGCTTGAAAAACGTTACGGCAAAGCGCCTTCAGGACTGAGTAAGTCACAAGGTCGCGTGATCGTGATAGACGAACAAGGCGTGGTGGAAGCGCTGCAAGGTTGGCGCATTGACTTGCCGATTTATGATAGCCGAGGCGACGGTGCGATTTATTCGCTTGCGCTGCCTTACTACCCGAAACGTGGAACACAGCGTTTTGGAGATGTTGCGCTAAATGGCAACAAGCTACCTTCAAGCACATTGGCCGATGTGAACGCGATGGCGCAAAACGATTTGCACGAACGTTTGACTACGATTGTGATTCGCCAAGCGATTCGTGTTTGGGCAAAAGACAGAATCCGAAAAGAAGCGGCAAAAGGCGATGATGTCGGCAACATTCTTTTCAATGTGTGGAATACATTAACCGAACAACCTGATACCAGAAGTTGGCAGACGCTACCAGGTACGGTGAAAACGGCTTCGAAAGTCGTGAAACCGGGGCAGCAAAGCTTAAACGTTGGCGATCAGGTGTATCAATTCGAAGTGCCAGCACAGCAAACAACGTTGGTTTGGGTATCTCGTCAGGGATCGCATTCCACAGTTTGGCATAAACAACTAGGGAGGTTGTAATGAGAGCATGGCTTATTGGCTTGGCAGTGATCATTGGTTTAGCGGGTTGTGCTGACAACACCGCTGGTATCCGAATCGATGGCCAAACCCAAAAGGTTTTCTTCCACGATAACGTCATGGGTAGTCGCCTGTTGGTAGACAACATTACCACGACTTATGTGGATGACCGTCCGCGTGGCGTTGTGCAGTTGAGCAGTAACTATAAGGGTGACCAAGAGATCCTTTACCGCTTTTACTGGTACGACAATACTGGTCTTGAGGTGAATACCAAACCGGGTCCATGGCGCAAAATGATCGTGCGTGGATTTGAACAAGTGACTTTGTCTGAAGTGACGGTGAACCCTAACGGGACTCAATTCCGCGTACAAATTCGCGAAGCACAAGATAACTAACTCGTTTCGAGTAACACAATTTCGGCGGCTATGCTGCTTTGCCAAGGTGGAGACGCCTTGGGATGAAACACAAACTAAGGAACTCTCATGAAAAAAAGTATTATTGCTCTTTTAGGTCTTGCCGTCATTCTGGGTGGTTGTTCAAACAAAGTCTCTTACGGTGATGCGCAAGCGACAGAAACCACAACGATCGACTTTGGCTCGACGGATCTACAAAAAATTGCTGGCGAAATGGTAGACAGCATGATGATGTCAGGTTCAGTGGCAGCAATTACTCGTGACCAACGTCCTATCGTGTTTGTTGAGCGCATCAAGAACAAGACAAGCGAACACATCGATACGGAGTCTATCACTGACACTATTTCTACTAAGATGCTGAACTCTGGTAAGTTCCGTTTCGTAGACATGGATCGTGTTGAGTCTGTTCGTGAGCAACTTAACTTCCAAAACACTGATGAGCTAGTAAACCAAAGCACGGCAATCCAATTCGGTAAAATGGTCGGTGCGCAATACATGCTTTACGGTAACCTTTCTAGCATCGTGAAAAACGCAGGTAGTGACAAAGACGTTTACTACAAGATGACTATGCGCCTAATGGACCTAGAAACGGGTCTGATCGAATGGGCGGATGAAACGGAAATCCGTAAAGAACAATCTAAGAGCCTATTTGGTCTTTAATTGATTCAGTTTGGTCTTATGACCTAAGTGGAGAAGACATTCATGGCGTGGTTTTCTTGGCAACAAGCGAAACAATTAGACCCGAGTTTAAATGCGCTTGATGGCTTCTTTGCATCACCGCCGGTGAAGGTTCAAACCGTCACTGGCGGGCTTACCAATCGCTGCTGGCGGTTGGAATCCTCAGAAGGTCTTGCTTACGTCTGGCGACCAACCAGTAACGTGTGCAAGGCCTTTGCTATTTCTCGTCACAACGAATATCAAGTGCTCAACGCGATTGCCCCTCTCAACCTAGGTCCAAAGCCCGTCTTTGTACATGAGCAAGGTTTGTTAGTGGAGTGGGTGCCGGGTGAAACGCTGACGAAGCCAGGTATTGATATTGAAGAGCTATTGCCGATTGCTGCTAGGGTTCATGAATATCCTGCAACGGCGGTTCCTTTAGTTCCGTTCTCGTATCTTTCGCGCATCGATCATTATTGGTTGGAACTGGCTGGTCAGTATGTCGGCACTGAGTACGAAGCGCTTTATCAAAAGTGGCGTTCTGAGCCAAGCGTGGCGCAAGTCCCTGCAGCGCTGTGTCATTTTGATCTTGGGTGTTACAACTTAGTTCGTGGCGAGGAGGGCGTGAAAGTGATCGATTGGGAGTACGCTGGCTTAGCGGACCCAAGGCTCGACTTGACGCTGATTCTGCAACTCGCCGATGTGCCTATTGAACTGGGTGTAGAACAATATTGCCAGATTCGTGGTATTGAAGACGTCGCTTTATGGTTGGAAGGCGTGCGAGCGTGGATGCCAAGAACTCGAATGATGGCGATGCTTTGGTATTTATTGGCCTACAAATTGTGGGATGATGAACAATACTTAGACAGTGCTCGTGAGTTTAAAGACTTATTATGTATGGAAGATCACTGTTTTGATAACTCATGACTTTTTCCTCTTTAACCATAAAGAAATAGTGGTAGTTTAAAGTGAAGTACCAGCAAGTCACAGGGAGAGGTACACATGATTATTTACTTGCACGGCTTTGATAGTACAAGCCCGGGTAACCACGAAAAAGTTCTTCAATTGCAATTCATCGATGATGACATTCGTTTCATCAACTACAGTACACTTCATCCTAAGCATGACATGCAGCACTTATTGAAAGAAGTGTCTAAGGTCATTGACCAAGCGGACGACCCAAACCCACTGATTTGTGGTGTTGGCCTTGGCGCATACTGGTCAGAGCGAATCGGTTTTCTTTGCGGCATTAAGCAAGTGATGTTCAACCCGAACTTGCATCCAGAGAAGACGATGGCAGGGCGTATTGACCGTCCTGAAGAGTACGAAGATATTGCGACCAAATGTGTGGAGCAATTCCGTGCGAAAAACAAAGAGCGCTGTTTGGTGATTTTGTCGAAAGAAGATGAAATCCACGACAACTCAAAAACCGCAGCAGAACTGGATAAACACTACGAAATCATTTGGGATGAAACCCAAACCCATAAGTTCAAGAAGATCTCTCATCATCTGCAAGCGATGAAGGCATTCAAAAGCGCCTAATTGGTTTTAGAGCGAACAAACTTATTTTGTTTAAACAGCACTTTTCGAAGTGCTGTTTTCGTTTCTACTAGTGCTCAAACGAGCGGCACTGATTCCGCAAGATTTTACATTTTGTATCGATTTATTGGCTTGATTTATCGATTTAACCTTTTGTGGCACGAAAACGTTACCGTCAAACAGACGAAAATTAGCCAATCCGTATCTCGAGTAAGGATTTTTGTTGCCATCAAAAGATTGCCCTATATACTGAACTCAGTAAAAATAATTTGATAAATATCAAAAAAAATTGAGAGCGAGTAAGAAACTTGCCCATTTTTTGTCTGAGATCGTGTATTTCAGATCAAGAAACCGATGCACATCAATAAGCTAATAAGAATAAGAAAAAAATAAGATGGTATCGGTGTTTATCCAAAAGTGAGCTCACCTCTAGAGACCAAAGAATTCATCGGTTGGATGTATGACCGCAGATTACTGTGAGTCAGCATCGAGCTGAACCCATATATTCATTTTTGTAGAGGATAACATTGTGACACGCATTATCGTTGTAGGCGGCGGTGCTGGTGGCCTTGAGTTGGCAACCAAACTGGGCCGCACTCTGGGTCGTAAGAACCGTGCGCAAATTACACTGGTAGATCGTAAAGCGAGCCACTTGTGGAAACCGCTATTGCACGAAGTAGCAACAGGTTCATTGGATGAAGGTGTGGATGCACTGAGCTACCGTGCTCATGCGAAAAACCACAGCTTTGACTTCCAAATGGGCAGCCTTCAAGACATCGACCGTGAGCGTAAAGTGATCATTCTTAGTGAGCTTAAAGACGATCACGGCGAACTTCTTATGCCAAGCCGCGAACTAGAATACGACATTCTAGTGATGGCAATTGGTTCTACATCTAACGACTTCAACACTCCTGGTGTTCGTGACAACTGTATCTTCCTAGATAGCCCAGAACAAGCACACCGCTTCCGTAGTGAAATGAACAACGAGTTCCTAAAGCTACACGCGAAAAACGGTAATGGCACAGTCGATATCGCTATTGTTGGTGCGGGTGCAACGGGTGTTGAGCTATCTGCTGAACTTCACAACGCAGTGAAAGAGTTACGTACATACGGTTTTGGCGACCTAGATTCTAGCAAGCTAAATGTAAACCTTGTTGAAGCGGGTGAGCGTATTCTTCCTGCACTTCCACCACGTATCTCTTCTGCGGCGCACCAAGAGTTGGTTAAGCTGGGTGTAAATGTACGCACTGCGACGATGGTGACACAAGCTGATAAAGATGGTCTGACAACGAAAGACGGCGAGAAGATCCCTGCTCAAATCATGGTATGGGCAGCGGGCATCAAAGCTCCAGATTTCATCAAAGACATCGCGGGCCTAGAAACGAACCGTATCAACCAGCTTGTTGTGAAAAATACACTACAAACCACTCGTGATGACGACATCTTTGTTATCGGTGATTTGGCTCAATGTACTCAACCAGATGGTTCATTTGTACCGCCACGTGCTCAAGCTGCACACCAAATGGCGAGCCAAGCGTTCACTAACATCGTTGCTAAGCTTAACGGTCGTGAGCTAAAAGAGTACGAATACAAAGACCACGGTTCTTTGGTTTCTCTAAGCCGCTTCTCTACAGTAGGTAGCTTGATGGGTAACCTAACTAAAGGTTCCATGATGGTTGAAGGTCGTATTGCTCGCGTGGTTTACATCTCGCTATACCGCATGCACCAAATGGCGCTGCACGGTGTGATTAAGACTGGCCTAATGATGTTGGTTGGCCGTATCAACCGCGTACTGCGTCCAAACTTGAAGCTGCACTAATTTGAAGATTGGGCTCTGTGTCGAATGTTCGATGAAAGAACCCAATGATAAATAAAACAAAAGCCACCGCATGTCGGTGGCTTTTTTCATTCTAAGTCGCTAGGAAGCAGCGAATACACTACGCCGTCTTTTGGTTTTCCGTGAAAGATAAAGCGATTTCTCGCAATGGTTTCTTTTTTGGCTCCAACCGACTCAATTAACGCCTGACTTGCTATGTTGTCTAAATCGCAGACGATCTCTACACGCGTTAAATTCAGTTTTGCAAAGCAGAACTCTGCAAGTGCTCTAATTGCCTCTTGAGCATAACCATTGCGCTGATAGCGATCAGCAATCCAATAACCAATGCTCGCCATGTTGAAGGTGTGGTAAAGCTCATTCACGGCGGCCATTCCAACGAGGTTATTGTGTTCTCGTTCATAAATCCCAAAGCCGAAAGCTTCGGTTTTTACCCAGTTTAAGCGGGTTGCCAATAGAAAATCTTGAGCATCTTTTAGAGAGACGTCCTCGTTACACCAATCTAACCATTGGTGTAGGGAAGGGGATTCAACAAGTAAACGTTGCAATGAGTGTGCTTGCTCTGATGGAATCAGTTTGAGCGCTAAGCGTGGTGTTATGATTTCAAAATCTGGTGCCATGAATCGATACAACTTCCATGTGAGATTCTAGATAAAACAAAGCGCAGCCAGTGCTGCGCTTTTGTGTTTAATTCGTGACTTATTGAACGCGACGAACTTGAATGATCATCCCCATTAGTGGGTTGTCTAAGTAGTGCGTTTCACTACTGCGCATACGGCGCTTTTGATCCATTCGGAAGCTCTTCAAGAACTTCTCTTCGGTCACTGTTGGCGACACTTCTGCCAAGTTGCCGACTTGTACATTACCGTCTACTTCACCCAACTCATTGGTCAGCTGATCAGATGGCTGTGATTCGATGTGGATTTCACGAACACTCGGTTCACGTAAATCCATTGTCGTCTCTGCGAACAAGTAGTGCTGGACGTAAATTTGTAGCTTGCCGTCTAGCTCATAGAGTGGACCGCTCACGTTCTCTTCGCTGTAACCATCGCTTGTTAGCGAAGAGCTACTACCGATTGGGCTACCATCAGCATTGTAAGAGCCTGAGAAATCACGACCACCAACGATGCGGAAAATAGGAGCGCTTGCTTTACCTCGGTCACCTTGACGCCATGCCACGTGCTTAAGCACTTTGAAACCAGCATGATTATTTAATGCGGATTCTTGGGCGTTCAAACGGAAAGAAGAACGTGGTAGTAAGGTTACACCTTTTGAACGGCGGTAAGATTCGCTGTCTAAACTGCCGACATTGCTCATTTCGATCTTTGGCAGTTCATTTGGCCATGATTCACTGGTGCTTTCAGCGTCGACTGCTCGCTTGAAAATAATTACTTCAATATCAAATTGACGCGCAGCCCAAGATGGCATTGAGACACAAAGAAGTAATAATGGGATCAGTATTCTCATTCGACTATTAGCTCGTTGGTAATAAATTCTGTTTAAAATCATTCAGTAAGTCTTGAACAAACTGAATGCGTTTACGTCGGTCCGTTAATGGTACGCTAAACTTGAACTTAGTTGGACCTTCCATTGCAAATTTTTGCGGCTGTGATTGCAGGAGTTTAACCAAATACGCTGGGTTTATGTCAGCATCAGGGTAAAACTCAATGAATCCGCCCTTGTCATGCGCCTCAATCTTCTTCGCTTTGAGACTTCCTGCCCCAATTTTCAGCTCTGAGACAGATAGGAGATTCTTCGTTGCATCGGGTAACAGACCAAATCGGTCAATCAGTTCAACCTTGAGCTCGGATAAGCCCTCATTGTCGCTCACACTCGCAATACGTTTGTACATCGATAAACGCGTGTTCACATCCGGAATGTAATCATCCGGGAGTAGAGCAGGAATGCGCATCTCAATTTCGGTTTGCTCGCGAAGTAGATCATCCAATGATGGCTCTTTACCTTCTTTCAATGCTTCAACCGCTTGTTCAAGCATCTCCATATACA
The DNA here is from genome assembly GCF_051122595.1 of Vibrio sp. K4. Lineage (NCBI taxonomy): Bacteria > Pseudomonadati > Pseudomonadota > Gammaproteobacteria > Vibrionales > Vibrionaceae > Vibrio > Vibrio sp. K4. The sequence continues at coordinate 2,259,267 of NZ_CP178577.1, read as the reverse complement.
GTGTAAAACCAACCGATTGAATTTGACCACTTTGTTCGTCACCTAATAGCTCACCCGCACCACGAATTTCGAGGTCGTGCGTTGCAAGGGTGAAGCCTGCGCCCAGATCTTCCAGAGAGGCAATCGCATCAAGACGCTTAATGGCATCTTTTGTTATCGCTTTAGGATGTGGCGTTAACAAGTAAGCGTATGCTTGGTGATGAGAACGACCAACACGGCCACGTAATTGGTGCAGCTGTGCAAGACCAAGGTTATCTGCTCGGTCCATAATAATGGTGTTGGCGGTCGGAACGTCGATACCGGTTTCTATGATGGTGGTACACACCAAAAGGTTAAAACGCTGATGATAGAAGTCATTCATGATGCGTTCTAGTTCGCGCTCACGCATCTGGCCATGGGCTACGGTAACACGCGCTTCTGGGATGAGCTTTTGCAGATCTTCGGCTGTTTTCTCGATGGTTTCGACTTGGTTGTGCAGGAAGTAAACCTGACCACCACGCATGATTTCACGCAGTGCTGCTTCACGAACCACGGAGTCTTCACGTTGACGCACAAATGTTTTGATTGCCAAACGGCGTGCTGGTGGAGTCGCGATGATCGACAAGTCGCGCATGCCACTCATTGCCATGTTCAACGTTCGCGGAATTGGTGTCGCGGTAAGCGTTAGGATGTCGACATCAGCACGCATCGCTTTCACTTTCTCTTTCTGGCGAACGCCAAAGCGATGCTCTTCATCGACGATTAATAAACCAAGGTCTTTGAATTTGATGTCGCTTGAGAGCAGTTTGTGAGTGCCTACTACGATGTCGACTTTGCCATCGGCAACATCTTGGAGAATCACTTTTTGTTCTTTTGCCGATTTAAAGCGAGAAAGCACTTCTACGCGGATTGGCAAGTTGGCAAAACGGTCACGGAAGTTTTCAAAGTGCTGTTGTGCAAGTAGGGTCGTCGGAACCAAGACCGCCACTTGCTTACTATTGTCTGTGGCAACAAATGCCGCGCGCATCGCAACTTCTGTTTTACCAAAGCCCACATCACCACACACAAGGCGGTCCATGGCTTTTGCTTGGCACATATCGGAAAGAACCGCATTGATGGCCATTGATTGGTCATCGGTTTCTTCAAACGGGAAAGTCGCTTTGAAGGTCGCGTATTGACCACGGTCTAGCTCAAACTTGTAGCCCGGTTTCAATTCTCGTTTCGCGTAAACATCCAGAAGTTCAGCGGCAACATCACGAACTTTTTCTGCAGCTTTACGACGAGCTTTCGCCCATGCTTCACCACCCAGTTTATGCAGCGGCGCGCTTTCTTCAGCTCCGCCAGAGTAGCGGCTAATCAAGTTCAATGAAGATACGGGTACGTAAAGCTTGGCATCATTTTGATACTCAAGTGTTACGTATTCCGTTTTCATACCGCCAGCTTCAAGCGTTTGCAAACCAATGTAGCGGCCGATACCGTGATCAATGTGGACAACAGGCTGACCCGGTTTAAGCTCCGCTAGGTGACGAATAACTGTGTCACTGTTAACGGTCTTCTTGTCTTTACGGCGGCGTTGGATAACGCGATCGCCCAACAAGTCGCTTTCGCAAACCAGTGCAAAGTTGAGCTCATCATGGATAAAGCCGTGTTCTGCGGCACCTAGAATCAAGCTGAAGCGATCATCAGAATCAAGCGCTTGATAGAGTGAACCATGTACGACAGGGCGAACTTTGATGCCTTGGAGAAGCTCGGTTAGCGCTTCACGGCGACCTTCCGACTCGACTGAGAAGACGATTTTGCCTGCGAACTGCTCACTGAATTGACGTAAACGTGCCAGTGGCTCTTTGTTCTGCTGTTGAACGCCGAGTTCTGCAAGAGATTGCACCGCAAGGTTTTGGCGACCTGCGCGCTTGACGATTTTCTCTAAGCTTAACTGTGCTTGTGGCAGTTGTTTAAACTGAGCAAAGAGTTCGTCTTTCTTGAGCCACAACTCGTGTGGCGCCAATAGCGGACGCAGTGGATCGATTTTCTTTTGATCATAGCGGTAGTCGACGTCATTTAAGAAGGTATCAACCGCAGCTTCAATATCACCAACGATGATCAGTTGCGAGTCTTCAGGTAAATAGTCAAATAACGTTTCTGTATGATCGAAGAACAGCGGTTGCCAGTACTCGATACCTGCCGGCCACGTGCCTTTGGTGACTTGCATGTAAATTGATTCAGGTTCGCGTCGCGCTTCGAACTGAGAGCGCCAACGAGTCCGAAAATCTTCAATCGCCGCTTTTGTGGTCGGGAACTCGTGAGCTGGCAATAACTGGATTTGCTGAATGTCTTCGATAGAACGTTGGTTCTCTGGATCGAACGTTCGGATCGTGTCGATCTCATCATCGAAGAAATCAATACGGTATGGATCCGAGCTGCCCATCGGGAACAAATCAAGGATTGAACCACGGCTTGCGTACTCACCGGGGCCAAACACTTGATCGACATGGCGGTAACCTGAGTTTTCAAGTTGAACGCGAAGCTTCTCTAGCGAGAACTGATCGCCCGTTTTCACCATCAAGGTGTGTTGCAACAAGAAGTCACGTGGAGACTGGCGCTGTAATACGGTGCTTACTGGCACAATCGTTACGCCACCGGCTTGGTTTGGTAGCTGATATAAACGCGCAATACGGTCTGAGATGATTTCTTGGTGCGGAGAGAAGTTATCGTAAGGCAGCGTTTCCCAATCAGGGAATAGGCTGACCGATTGATCAGTAAACTGCTCTATTTCTGCTTGGAGCTTAAGCGCCATTTGCGGATCTGGAACCACAAGCAGAGAGTGGCTTGAATGCTGTTTCGCCAGTTCTGCAATCGCCATTGGCAATGCGGCACCAGGTAGGTTGCCAAGCTGTTTTTTGTCGCCACGCTCAGACGGATTCGTGACGGAGAGAATCGTTGCTTTTGTCATGGTAATTATTTGTTATCTCGCTCTAGTGAGCGCTGACGGAGTAATTTTTGCTGTTGGTATAGCGCGGCTTTGATTAATAAATCTTGGTCAGCTTCCCTAAGTAATTTGTACTTAAGTGTGATCACATAGCCTTGCTCGGCAGATTCGCATTCTACTACCTGAGCGTAGCAGTAAATTGCTGCAGCTGGATGATCTAAGAAGAGTTTTACGCGAACCAGTTTTCCTGTTTCTACTTCTGAATCACTGCGATAGCTCAACTGACTAGCGCCGAATTGGGTCGTTTGAAAACGTAATTTGGCATCATCTTGTTGAGAAAGCATAAAACTCAGTAGCAGGTTTAATTTTGAGTTCTGTGTATCCAGCAAATAGATGACGTGTTTGAGCTCTTTGCTTTGCAGCTCTAGTCTTGCGTTATCAGCCAACATATCGAGGTGACTGAATTCACTCGCAACAATGAAAGGCGCTGGGATTTCTGATACAAAAGTCTCTTCATCTGGCAGAGCAAAGCCCGTCTCTAACGTTTCGACGTTGATCGTCAGATTGTGGTGTACGGTGAAGTATTCTTGCTCTGTCATAATTTGGTCCTTTTCTGCCAACGAGCGCTCTCATTTCATTGAAGAATGAGTAGGATAGGGCAATGATTATCGCTAATCAGTTTAAGTTATCAAGTTTACCTGTTTTTCTGGCTGAACTTTTTGCTGTAAATAGGGACTTATTGCATGTCGTTGACAAATTTGGCGATTATCTTGTCTTCTTCATAGTAAGAGTAAGGTAAGATAACGAATATTAATTAGCTAAGTAATAGCTCCATTATTAAAAAACCAGTTGGTTTGCCTTATATGTATCATCCTATCTCTCTGTTTATCGGCTTGAGGTATCTTCGGGGACGCTCCGGAGATAGGTTTAGTCGATTTGTTTCTTATATGTCGACAGCGGGTATCACGATCGGTGTGATGGCGTTAGTGACCGTACTTTCCGTTATGAATGGCTTTGAAGCCCAGCTTAAAGAACGGATTTTAGGTGTGCTTCCTCATGCGGTCGTTTCGCAACATGATGGTAAAACACCGATCAGTGAAAATGCCCCTCAGTTTATTCAAGATATGTCGACAAGCGCGAAACCGGAACCTATCGTTCGTGGTGAAACGGTGATCCAAAGCTCTGCTCAGCTGACGGCTGGCTACCTAATTGGTATCGAACCTAAATTGGGCGATCCTATCTCTAATCACCTTATTGCTGGCCGCTTATCGTCACTAAAAGCGGGTGAGTATAAAGTTTTTCTTGGTCACAGCTTAGCGCGCTCCCTGAAAGTTTCTATGGGTGACAAAGTGCGTTTGATGGTGACCAATGCCACTCAATTCACGCCTCTAGGACGTATTCCAAGCCAACGTAACTTTACTGTTGCGGGCATTTTTAATACCGGCTCTGATGTCGACGGTCAGCTTATGATCGTTAACATGACGGATGCTTCAAAGCTGATGCGTTTGCCGAAAGACACCGTCTCGGGTTGGCGCGTGTATTTCTCTGACCCGTTTATGGTGACTGAATTTGCAGATAAACCATTACCAGACGATTGGAAATGGAGTGATTGGCGTGAGCAACGTGGTGAACTTTTCCAAGCAGTAAAAATGGAAAAGAACATGATGGGCTTGATGCTTGGTCTGATTGTTGGCGTTGCGGCGTTTAACATCATTTCTGCTCTGATTATGGTGGTGATGGAGAAGCAATCAGAAGTCGCGATTCTCAAAACTCAAGGGATGAAGCAATCTCAAGTGATGGCGATTTTCATGGTGCAAGGCGCAAGTAGCGGTGTGATTGGCGCGATTGTTGGCGGTGCTGTCGGCGTGGCTTTATCGCTCAACCTCAATGCGATTTTGGAAGCTGCAGGCGTTGCATTGTTCAGCTTCGGTGGCCATCTGCCAATCGTGATTGATTCATTCCAAATTTTATTAGTGGTAGTGCTGGCGATTGCTCTGAGTCTAGCTGCAACTGTTTACCCGTCTTACCGAGCATCTTCTGTTAAACCTGCTGAGGCACTTCGCTATGAATAAGCTATTAGAATGTCGTGATATTCGTAAAGTCTACCGAGAAGGCTCGCTAGATACTGAAGTGCTGAAAGGCGTGAGTTTTGATATCGACAAAGGGGAATTGGTTTCTATTGTTGGTTCTTCAGGCTCAGGTAAAAGTACGTTACTTCATATTCTTGGCGCATTGGATGATGCGACCGAAGGTGAAGTCGATTTTCTAGGGCAGGACTTGTCGGCGTTAAGCTCGAATAAGCAAGCGGCTTTGCGTAATAAACACCTTGGTTTTGTGTATCAGTTTCACCATTTGCTGGCTGACTTCACTGCGGTAGAGAACGTGGCAATGCCTTTACTGATCGGCGGAACAAAGGTCTCTGAAGCGAAAGAAGCCGCACAAGCATTGTTGGAAAAAGTGGGTTTAGGCCATCGTATGGATCACCGCCCATCCGAACTGTCTGGTGGTGAGCGCCAACGTGTTGCTATTGCAAGAGCATTGGTGAATAAACCTGATCTGGTATTAGCAGATGAACCAACAGGTAACCTTGACCACAACACGGCACTGGCAATTTATGATTTGATGCGTGAGTTAAACCAAGAGTCGAATATTGCCTTTTTAGTCGTGACTCATGATAACGAGTTAGCGGCGAAAATGGACCGTCAAATGCATATGCAAGATGGCTTACTGGTGGATCGCTTTATCACTGAAACAGCGGTTGCGGAGGGCTAATTTTGTTTTCATCTTTAGCATTGATGATCGGTGGCCGTTTCAGTCGCGCTAAAAAGCGTAACAAGATGGTGTCGTTCATTTCACTTTCTTCAACCATCGGTATTGCTGTCGGCGTCGCAGTGATCATCATTGGCCTTTCTGCTATGAATGGTTTCGAGCGTGAGTTGCAATCGCGCGTGCTGTCGGTTATTCCGCACGGTGAATTGGAAGGGGTGAATGGCCCGCTGCACAATTACACCAAAACCATGAATCAAGCGCTAAACCACGAACACGTTGTTGCGGCAGCACCTTATGTTCGGTTTACGGGTTTGGCCGAAAAAGGCACCAAGTTAAAAGCGATAGAGGTTCGCGGTGTCGACCCTGCTTTTGAACAGGCCGTCTCGAGCATGTCTGAATTCATTGACCCTGAAGCTTGGCAAAACTTCTATCCAGGTCAAAAACAAGTGATTTTGGGTCGTGGTGTTGCGAACGAACTGAACGTCGATGTGGGTGACTACATTACGTTGATGATTCCACAAACAGGCAGCACCAATAAAGTTCAAGCACCGAAGCGTGTTCGCGTTAAGGTCGCAGGCTTTCTAACACTAAATGGTCAAATAGATCATTCGCTCGCTCTAGTCCCACTGAAGGATGCTCAAGCGTATGCGCGCTTGGGTGATGGCGTTACCGGGATTTCTCTCAAAACCGATGATGTGCTGAACGCCCCTTCGATTGTGAGAGAAGTAGGTAATCTGATTGATGTGTATGTGTATCTAAAAAGCTGGCAACAACAGTTTGGCTTTTTGTATCGCGATATCCAGCTAGTCCGCACGATTATGTACTTGGTAATGGTGCTAGTGATTGGTGTGGCGAGCTTCAATATTGTTTCGACGCTAATGATGGCGGTAAAAGACCGCGCCGCAGAAATCGCGATTCTTCGAACCATGGGTGCGAAAGATGGGCTGATTAAGCGCATTTTCGTTTGGCAAGGTGTGTTCTCAGGGGTATTCGGCAGTATTGCTGGCAGTATTGTCGGTGTGTTTGTCGCATTAAACTTAACACCAATTATCAAAGCCTTAGAGAGCTTGATAGGGCACCAGTTCTTGTCAGGGGACATTTACTTTGTCGACTTCTTGCCATCACAGCTGCATTGGCCAGATGTTGCTTTGGTATCAAGCACGGCGATTATTTTGAGTTTGCTTGCGACTTGGTACCCAGCTTCTAGAGCGGCGAAGCTTAATCCCGCTGCAGTTTTGAGCTCGAAATAACAAGCCAAATAAACGAAACACAAAAAATAAAGGACCGAATTTCGGTCCTTTATTTTTAAGTCTGTACTGGCTCAGTATTTTTCATACCTAGGCTACATCTTCTTTCATTTCAAACGTTAACTCTTTTCCAATCAACGCGCTGTAACCTGCCATTTTTTCAATAAGTACTTATCGTATTTTGCGTTTTTGCCAGCTTCTCACTACGGAATATCGCCAGAGTCCACGAATACCGAAGTAGCCAATGATTGCCGAAGCAACACCACAAATCGCGCAGCCTAACAAGAACGGAGGCCCAATGGTGTTCATTTGCTGCATGATGAATTCCCACGACAACTCAAAGTGGAAAGGTTGTGGTGGTACATGCATCACGAGTGCGCCAAGTTTGTACGCAAAGTAGAACAACACTGGCATGGTGATTGGGTTACTGATCCAAACAAGGGCAACAGAGAGAGGCAAGTTTACGCCAAGCATGATGGCAAGACCTGCAGCCATGATCATCTGACTCGGAAGCGGAACAAACGCCATAAACAGACCAACAGCAAAAGCACCAGATGCAGAGCGACGATTTAAACACCACAGATTCGGGTTGTATAAAACGTTGCCGAAGACCTTCAGTGCTTTTTGGCGTTTGATCATTTCATGATCTGGCATGAAGCGTTTAATCAGCTTTCTAGGCATAGGACGACATGACTCTCTTAGAAAAAAGTTTGACCTTGGCGTTATTTGTAGCAAGCGTTATCTCGTCTGCGTGGTGGCCGACGATGCCAGATTGGCGATGGTTGCTGCTGGGAATAATTGCCATTGGCTCGATAATCAAATTACGGCGCGGCTTATTGAGCATAGGCGCAATTTGGGGCTTTATGGTTGTCATTATCCACGGCAATGTTATGGAGCATCAAAGACAAGCCCTGTTTCAAGCAGGGGTGAATATTACCATAAATGGTAAAGTTGACAGCCCTTTTACGCAAATAAGTCACGGATATGAAGGAATTGCGCAGATTGATCAGGTTAATTCTCAAAAGCTGTTACCTTTTCTTAAACCAAAAATCCGATTGATAACCGCATTCCCTCTGACTGTTAACAGCGAATTCACCACTCAAGTCTCGATTAAACCCATTTTGGGTCTGAATAATGAAGCTGGGTACGATGCAGAGAAACAAGCCGCTGGAAAAGGTATCGTTGCAAGAGCGGTAGTCATTTCTGATGCCACGTGGGTAATTCGCACACAAACTTCTATTCGTCAGCAAATCATCGCGACCACCAATGAACATATCTCAGAGCTTGAACATTTTCCTTTGATCAGTGCACTCGCCTTTAGTGACCGATCATTGCTTACTCAGTCCGATTGGGGGGCTTTGAGAGATAGCGGCTTACTGCATTTGGTCTCGATATCGGGTTTGCACATAGGCATGGCTTTTGCGTTTGGAATGAGTGTCGGATTTGCTGTTAGGTATGGGCTGCTCAGTTACGCATTCATTCCGCCATTATTTGGACTTATCACTGCTCTTGCTTATGCATGGTTAGCCAACTTCTCTTTACCTACCACTCGTGCGTTTTCTGTCTGCGCCATTTACTTGTTGCTGAAATTTAGCTTGGTTTATTGGAGCCCATGGCGTGTGCTTCTACTTGCGGTTTCAATACAGCTTTGCTTAGAGCCGTTTGCACCTCTGAATATAAGCTTTTGGTTGTCTTACCTTTCTGTTGTCGCGGTATTGTTAGCCGTTAATGTCGTACAACAGGCTCAAGGCCATTGGATTGCTAAGTTAACAGCACTACTGAAAGTACAGTTAGTACTTACTATGTTGATTATTCCCATCAGTGGTGTGTTTTTCTCAGGGACCAGTTTGTCCTCCATCGTTTATAACCTTATTTTTATTCCTTGGTTTGGTTTCATTGTCGTCCCTTTGATGTTTATTGCGCTCATTGCTACTCCTTTGTCTGACGATATCGCTTCTCTGCTGTGGCAATGTTTAGATGGGGTGCTTTGGCCTCTTAGTTGGTCATTGCAGTTCGCTGAAGGCAGCTGGTATTCCATGAGTCTTGAGATGACGTTACTGGTTATTGCGATAACTTGTGCTTTCATCGGGGCAAGATTTCTAACCGAAGGCGTGATGGTTATTTTGCTGCTTGTTATTGTTTCTGTCGCTTTATTTCATGAACGTCAATTTGGACGTTGGCGTATTGATGTGTTGGATGTAGGGCATGGTCTGGCCGTTTTGATAGAGAAGGAGGGGGAGGTTCTTCTTTATGATACTGGGAAAGCGTGGAACACGGGCAGTATCGCTCAACAGGTTGTTTCGCCCGTTTTGCATCGCAGAGGCTTTCGTTCCATCGATGTATTGATTGTGAGTCATGCAGACTCAGACCACGCTGGTGGTCGAGACTACATAGAGCAACATTTTTCGCCAAAAACAAAATTCAGCAGTCAGCAGTACTTTGGTTACCAACCATGTATTGCAGGAGAGAAATGGACTTGGCAGGCGCTTAAATTTGAAGTGTTGTGGCCGCCTAAGCAGGTAAACCGTGCTTACAATCCTCATTCGTGTGTTATTCGAGTCGTCGATACAGAATCTGATTTTAAACTGCTTCTGACGGGAGACATCGAAGCCATCAGCGAGTGGATATTAGTTCGTGAACCCGAAAAGCTAGAGAGTGATGTGATGCTTGTGCCTCATCATGGTAGCAAAAGTTCATCCAACCCTAAGTTTGTGAAAGCAGTTTCTCCCCAACTTGCCATCGCGTCTTTAGCTAAAGCCAATCAGTGGGGAATGCCTGCAGAAAAGGTTATTCATGCTTATGAGAAGGCAAACTCACACTGGTTGGATACAGGAACAAGCGGTCAAGTGTCGGTGTTCATAGAGCAAGACAATTGGCATTTTGAAACCAAACGTAGCGAGACAATTGAGCCTTGGTATAGGCAGATGCTGCGTAAGGGAGTAGAATAAGAGTCTTAATGTAAGAAAATAAAGCACTTCTATGTCGATAAATACTGATGAAACGACCTGGCAGACGTTTAAGCGTCTATGGCAATTTATTCGCCTTTATAAGTCGGGCATTATCGTTGCCGTCATTGCGTTAGTCATTAATGCACTTTCAGATACCTATATGATTTCTTTGCTAAAACCGCTTCTTGATGAAGGTTTTGGTAATGCGGAATCTGATTTTCTACGCACGCTTCCACTGATTGTTTTCGCCATGATGTTTATTCGTGGTGTGAGCGGATTTGTTTCCACATACTGTTTAAGTTGGGTATCCGGCAATGTGGTAATGCAAATTCGTCGAATGGTGTTCAACCACTTTATGCACATGCCTGTGTCTTACTTTGACAAAGAAAAAACAGGTAACTTGCTATCCCGTATTACTTACGATTCAGAACAAGTCTCTGCAGCGACCAGCCAAGCGTTGGTAAGCATTGTGCGTGAAGGTGCGAGCATCATCGGTCTCCTTGTGTTGATGTTCTACAACAGCTGGCAGCTTTCTTTGGTTCTATTTGCTGTTGCTCCGGTTGTTGCTTGGGGTATTGGTATCGTTTCTAAGCGATTCCGTAAGATCTCTAAGAACATGCAAACTATGATGGGCCATGTGACGGCGTCTGCTGAGCAAATGCTGAAAGGTCACAAAGTCGTACTAAGCTACGGCGGTCAAGATATTGAAGGCAAACGCTTCGAAAAAGTCAGCAACCAAATGCGTCAACAAAGCATGAAGTTGGTGACAGCTCAAGCTGCAGCAAACCCAATCATTCAAATGATCGCGTCTATCGCGATTGTTGTGGTGCTTTACCTAGCAAGTATCGACTCAATCAAAGATCAGTTAACTCCAGGTACATTTACCGTTGTGTTCTCTGCAATGTTTGGTTTGATGCGTCCGCTTAAAGCGCTGACCAACGTAACGTCACAATTCCAACGTGGTATGGCAGCAAGCCAAACCTTGTTTGCATTGGTAGATCTAGAGCCAGAGAAGAATGAAGGTAAGTTTACTGTAGATCGCGCAAATGGCGACGTTGCAGTGAAAGAAGTCAGCTTTACCTACGAAGGTGCAGAGAAACCAGCACTTGAGAACGTGAGCTTTGATATTCCACGCGGTAAGACGGTTGCTCTTGTTGGCCGTTCAGGTTCGGGTAAGAGTACCATTGCGAACTTATTCAACCGTTTCTACGATGTAAGCAGCGGTTCGATTACGCTTGATGGCCACGATATTCGCGATTACGAGCTGAAAAACTTACGCGAGCAGTTCGCGCTTGTTTCGCAAAACGTGCATTTGTTTAATGACACGATTGCAAACAACATTGCTTACGCAACAGAAGATCAATACACACGTGAAGACATAGAACGTGCCGCTAAACTTGCTCACGTCACTGAGTTCGTCAGCAAAATGGAAGACGGCCTTGATACGATGATTGGTGAGAATGGTGCGAGTTTATCTGGCGGTCAACGTCAACGTGTCGCCATTGCTCGTGCACTTCTTCGCGATGCCCCTGTTTTGGTCCTTGATGAAGCGACATCAGCTCTGGATACGGAATCTGAGCGTGCTATTCAATCGGCACTGGATGAACTGCAAAAAGATAAGACGGTACTAGTGATCGCTCACCGACTATCGACTATCGAGAATGCAGATGAAATTCTAGTGGTAGATGAAGGCTCTATCGTCGAACGTGGTAACCACGCTGAGCTGATTGCCAAGAAAGATGGCGCATACGCTCAACTTCATCGAATCCAGTTTGGTGCCTAAGAACTGTGGTTGAAAAAATCTGGTTCGAAAACCATCCTCTCAAATACCTGCTGTGGCCGCTTTTGTGGCCACTGAGTTTGTTGTTTGGTGCGATCAGTAAATCTAAGCGTCAACAATATCAATCAGGTAAAAAACAAGCTTACAAAGCGCCAGTGCCTGTAGTTGTGGTGGGTAATATCACGGCTGGGGGAAATGGTAAAACACCAGTTGTTGTGTGGCTGGTGGAGCAATTGCAACAGCTTGGTTTTAAACCGGGAGTGGTATCTCGAGGCTATGGTGCGAAAGCGCCGCACTATCCGCTTGTTTTGGATGACAATACACCGGCGAAACACTGTGGTGACGAGCCGAAGCTGATTTATCGCCGTACTGACGCGCCCGTCGCTGTAGATCCGGTTCGTGCCAATGCGGTGAAAGCATTGCTTGAAACTGGCGTTGACATCATTATTACTGACGATGGCCTCCAGCATTACGCTCTAGAGCGAGATATCGAGTTCGTTATCGTTGATGGTAATCGCCGCTTTGGCAATGAAAGCCTTATTCCACTTGGCCCGCTACGTGAAGGGGTAGAGCGTCTTGCTGAAGTCGACTTTATCATCACTAATGGTGGTCAAGCTCAGCAAGGCGAAATGCCAATGTCTTTAGCGCCATCAAAGGCGATAAACCTGAAGACAAAACAACAAATCGAGGTCAGTGAATTACGTGATCTCGTTGCGTTTGCGGGGATTGGGCATCCACCACGATTTTTTAATACACTTAACGCAATGAATGCGGATGTCAAAGTGACGAAAGGCTTTGCCGATCATCAAGACTTTGATCAGCAAGAATTACAAGCATTGGCTCAACAAGGAGCGAATGTGATTATGACAGAAAAGGATGCCGTCAAATGCGACAGTTATGCGCAAGACAATTGGTGGTATCTACCCGTTTCTGCTCAGTTTGAATCAAACGATGCAGAGCGAATTTTAAATCGAATTAAAGAGGTTAAAGCGACTTATGGATCACCGTCTGCTTGAGATTGTAGCTTGCCCTGTGTGCAAAGGTAAGCTGACGTACGACAAAGATAATCAAGAGTTGATCTGCAAACTGGATCGCCTTGCTTACCCAATCAAAGAGGGTATTCCTGTTCTGCTTGAGCCAGAAGCACGAACAATGAGCATGGACGAGGGACGCTAATGTCTTTTACGGTTGTCATTCCTGCGCGTTACGCGTCAAGCCGCTTACCGGGTAAACCGTTGGCAGACATTGGTGGTAAACCAATGATCCAATGGGTTTATGAGCAAGCTTTACAAGCGGGCGCTGAAGATGTGATTATCGCAACTGACGATGAGCGCGTATCGGCGGCGGCAGAGCAGTTTGGTGGCAAGGTCTGTATGACCTCGCCAAACCACGAATCTGGCACTGAGCGACTAGCAGAAGTGGTAGAAAAAATGGCAATCCCTGCAGACCACATCGTGGTGAACGTTCAGGGTGATGAACCATTGATTCCGCCGTCTATTATTCGCCAAGTCGCTGACAACCTAGCAGGTTGCGATGCGCCAATGGCAACACTTGCGGTTGAGATTGAATCGGAAGAGGAAGTCTTTAACCCGAATGCGGTGAAAGTGGTCGCGGACGAGCGTGGTTATGCCATGTACTTTAGTCGTGCAACGATTCCTTGGGATCGTGACAACTTTGCCAAGCAAGACAAAACCGTCGCGAATCCATTGATGCGTCACATCGGCATCTACGCTTACCGTGCTGGCTTCATCAATACTTATGTGAATTGGCAGCCAAGCGCACTTGAGCAAATCGAGTGTCTAGAGCAACTTCGTGTGCTTTGGTATGGTGAAAAAATTCATGTTGAAGTGGCAAAAGAAGCGCCAGCAGCAGGTGTGGATACACCAGAAGATTTAGAAGCAGTACGAGCCATTGTCGCTAGCCAAGCACAATAAGTGAGTATTGATTTTAGAATTAGAAAGGCTCCTCATTGAGGAGCCTTTTTGTATCTACGATAGCTCGGACGCTGTATCGGTTAGATATTGGTGTCGTACTGATTACGTTTCGGACAGGTTGAGAGAATTTCTCTGTGTCCGGTGTCTTTCACTTCTTCAAGAATCACATCAAAGCCCCATAGGCGGTAAACGTGTTTCAAGACTTCTTCATAACTGTTATCCAAAGGGATGCGATTATGAGGAACATACTGAAGCGTTAACGAACGATCGCCTCGCACATCCACGTTAAAGACTTGAATGTTCGGCTCTAGATTTGCCAAGTTATATTGCGCTGCTAAAGTTTCACGAATACGTCGGTAACCCATCTCATCATGAATCGCAGCTACTTCGACGAAGTTCTTACGATCATCATCGTTGATGGCAAACAACTTGAAATCACGCATTAGCTTCGGTGACAAGTATTGGCTAATAAAGCTCTCGTCTTTGAAGTTATGCATGGCAAAGTGAACCGCATCTAGCCAGTCTGTTCCTGCTAACTCAGGGAACCACTCTTTATCCTCATCGGTTGGCTCTTCACAGATACGTTTGATATCGCGGAACATCGCAAAGCCAAGCGCATACGGGTTAATGCCGCTAAAGTAAGGGCTGTTGTAAGGTGGTTGTGCAACCACGCTTGTGTGGCTGTGAAGAAACTCGAGAATGAATTTCTCAGACACTAACCCTTCATCGTAAAGGTGATTAAGGATGGTGTAGTGCCAGAAGGTTGCCCAGCCTTCGTTCATGACTTGAGTTTGCTTCTGTGGATAGAAGTATTGGCTTACCTTACGCACTATACGCACAATCTCGCGCTGCCATGGCTCAAGCAGAGGAGCATGTTTTTCAAAGAAGTAGAGCAGGTTCTCTTGTGGTTCGCTCGGGAAGCGCACTTTGATGTCTTCTTCTTTGGTTTTCGATTGTGGAACGGTTCGCCAAAGCTCATTTACTTGCGATTGCAGATAAGCTTCACGTTCTTCCTGACGGGCTTTCTCCTCATTGATGGAAATCTTCTCAGGGCGCTTGTAACGGTCCACGCCGAAGTTCATTAAAGCATGGCAAGAGTCGAGTAGTTGTTCGACTTCATGTACGCCATAACGCTCCTCACACTCAGCAATGTAGTTCTTCGCAAACAAGAGGTAGTCAATGATCGAGCTGGCGTCGGTCCAAGTTTGGAACAGATAATTGCCCTTGAAGAACGAGTTATGTCCATAACAGGCGTGAGCAATAACCAGCGCTTGCATGGTGATGGTGTTCTCTTCCATCAGGTAAGCGATACATGGGTTTGAGTTGATCACGATTTCGTAAGCCAAGCCCATTTGACCATGCTTATAGTTTTGCTCCGTTTGGATGAACTTTTTACCAAATGACCAGTGGTTGTAGTTGATGGGCATACCGATGCTTGAGTATGCATCCATCATTTGTTCTGAGGTAATGACCTCAATTTGGTTAGGGTAGGTGTCGAGACGATAATGCTCCGCCACACGCTTGATTTCTTTGTGGTAACGCTCCAGCAATTCAAATGTCCAATCTGGACCATCTGGAAGCATATTTTCTCTGCGCTTCTTCGAGGCTTCCCCCGAAAGGTTTGTCGTTGCGGTATTCATCGCTAGCCTCCTTACGCCGTTTCTTTTTGGAATAGTTCACGGAAGACTGGGAAGATATCCTCCACGGAGCGGATGTTTTTCATGGCGAAGTTTGGAAACGATTCGCTAAGTTTCTCATACTCGTGCCACAGTGTTTGATGTGAGCGACGCGTGATCTCAATGTATGAATAGTACTGGCAGTTAGGCAGTAGTTTATTGACGAGTAGCTCACGACAGCGAGGCGAGTCGTCAGCCCAGTTGTCACCATCGGATGCCTGTGCTGCGTAGATGTTCCATTGACCCACAGGGTAGCGGTCTTGGACGATTTCGTTCATCAACTTCAGCGCGCTCGAAACAATCGTGCCGCCCGTTTCTTGCGAATAGAAGAACTCATGTTCATCCACTTCTTTCGCTTGGGTATGGTGACGAATAAAGACCACTTCCACATTCTCGTAGGTACGCGTTAAGAACAGATAAAGCAGTACATAGAAGCGTTTTGCGATGTCTTTGGTGGCTTGGTCCATAGAACCAGATACATCCATCAGACAAAACATAACCGCTTGGCTTGAAGGCACTGGGCGCTTCTCATAGTTCTTGAAACGTAAGTCGAAAGTATCAATAAAGGGTACGCTTTCAATTTTCTTGCGTAGCTCTTCTATTTCCTTCTTGAGACGATTTTCTTCGAGCTGTTGAGCGGGCTCGATGTTTTTGATGCGAGTAAGTTCGTCCTCTAACTCGTTTAGAAGACGCTTCTTACCTGCTGTCATTGCGGTGCGTCGTGCCAAAGATTGCTGTAGCGAACGAACGACAGCAATGTTGGATGGAATACCCGCTGTTTGATAACCCGCACGGTGGGTTTTCCATTCTGTGATTTTGGCAATTTGGTTCTTCTCAAGATTCGGTAGCTCTAAATCTTCAAACAAGATATCGAGGTACTCATCTTTTGAAATTTGGAAAACGAACTCATCTTGGCCTTCACCGTCAGGGCTCGCATTGCCCTCACCAGCACCGCCACCTTGGCCGCCACCTTTCGGGCGTTCGATCTTATCACCAGTGATAAATTGGTCGTTGCCAGGGTGCACGCGGTCACGCACGCCCCCTTTACCCTGATGAAACATAGGTTCGTTGATGTCTTTGTGCGGTATAGCGACGTCTTCGCCCGTTTCCGTGTTCGTGATCGAGCGTCGATTCACTGCGTCAGCTACCGACTCTTTAATCTGCTCTTTATGGCGTTTCAAGAAGCGCTGTCGATTAACAGCGCTCTTGTTTTTGCCATTGAGCCTTCGGTCTATAAATTGCGCCATGAAATAGCCCTCTTCATGTTTCACAAGCGACCTAACTCAAACTGGTTAGGATGACTTACGTACTCGTAGGTACCACTCAGAAAGTAGGCGAACCTGTTTCTCGGTATAGCCTTTTTCCATCATGCGAGCGACAAAGTCGTCGTGTTTCTTCTGATCTTCAGAAGAGGTTTTCGCATTGAACGAGATAACCGGAAGTAGCTCTTCGGTATTGGAGAACATTTTCTTCTCGATTACCGTGCGCAGTTTTTCGTAGCTGGTCCAAACAGGGTTTTGACCATTGTTATTGGCTTTCGCACGAAGCACAAAGTTGACGATTTCGTTTCGGAAATCTTTCGGGTTAGAGATGCCTGCTGTTTTCTCGATCTTCTCTAGCTCAGCGTTGAGAGAAGCGCGGTCGAACAGTTGGCCTGTTTCTGGGTCACGATACTCTTGGTCTTGAATCCAGAAGTCTGCATATGTGACGTAGCGGTCGAAGATGTTTTGACCGTATTCAGAGTAGGACTCTAGGTACGCAGTCTGAACTTCTTTACCAATGAACTCGACGTAGCGAGGCACTAGGTAACCTTTCAAGAACTCAAGGTATTTTTCTGCCACTTCAGAAGGGAACTGTTCACGTTCCACTTGCTGTTCAATCACATAGAACAGGTGAACTGGGTTTGCAGCCACTTCGGTTTGGTCGAAGTTGAATACGCGAGACAGGATCTTGAACGCAAAACGTGTTGATAGGCCGTTCATGCCTTCATCAACGCCAGCGTAATCACGGTACTCTTGGTAACTCTTCGCTTTCGGATCGGTGTCTTTCAGGGTTTCACCGTCATACACTCGCATCTTCGAGAAAATGGACGAGTTTTCAGGCTCTTTGAGTCGTGAAAGAATACTGAATTGAGCCAGAGTTTCGAGTGTGCTTGGTGAACAAGGCGCTTTAGACAACTCACTGTTTTCAAGCAGTTTCTGGTAAATCTTCACTTCTTCCGATACGCGCAAACAGTATGGGACTTTCACGATGTATACACGGTCCAAGAACGCTTCGTTGTTCTTGTTGTTACGGAAGGTTTGCCACTCGGATTCGTTCGAGTGAGCCAAAATCATACCGTCGAATGGAATCGCCGATAGACCTTCAGTACCGTTAAAGTTACCTTCTTGAGTTGCCGTTAAGAGTGGGTGTAGCACCTTGATTGGCGCTTTAAACATCTCAACGAATTCCATCAAGCCTTGGTTCGCTTTACACAGTGCACCAGAGTAGCTATACGCGTCTGGGTCGTCTTGTGAGAAATGTTCAAGTTGGCGGATATCGACTTTACCAACGAGCGATGAAATATCTTGGTTGTTTTCATCACCTGGTTCAGTTTTCGCAATACCGACTTGATCTAAGATAGATGGACGAACTTTCAGCACTTTAAATTTGGTAATATCACCACCGAATTCGTGCAGACGCTTCGCAGCCCAAGGTGACATGATCGAGCGTAGGTAACGATGCTCAATACCGTACTCTTTCTTCAAGATCTCGCCATCTTCTGTCGGATTGAATAGACAGAATGGATGGTCGTTTACTGGGCTTCGTTCACCGTTTGCGCTCAATACATAAACGGGCATTTTTTCCATCAATGCTTTTAGCTTCTCGGCAAGCGATGATTTACCACCACCCACGGGGCCGAGTAAGTACAGAATTTGTTTGCGCTCTTCCAAACCTTGCGCAGCATGCTTGAGATAAGAAACAATCTGTTCGATCGCATCTTCCATACCATAGAAGTCTTTGAAGGTTTCATATCGTGAGATAACTCGGTTTGAGAAGATGCGGCTCAATCTTGGGTCTTGAGCAGTATCAATGACTTCCGGCTCTCCGATAGCCATCAGTAGTCGTTCTGCCGCGTTGGCATAAGCGCTTTTGTCATCCTTACACAGGGCCAAAAACTCCTGTAACGACATCTCTTCATCTTTTGCAGCTTCATATCTTGATTGATAGTGGTCGAAAATACTCATGTCGCTTTCCCCTTTAACTAGTCAGTCTACCGACGAACGTTGACGCAGGCTTATCCATCCTTGATATGCCCTTCGTTGTATGAACTTATACGTCCTGTTATCTCGTTTGGTTTGTACTGAATGCAAGCTAGACAACACCAAAGACTTTGCTTTATGGACATTTTTTCACTGCAACGGAGAACGATGGATAGGTACCTTTCAATCACTCCCTTTCTCATTCTAAGCCTAGTCGGGGATTTCCAATTTTGCTTAACAATTATGAATTTATTGCAAAAGTGACATTTGAATCACTGTTTGAAGAGAGAAAAATTTGTGCTGTGAATAGGAGGTTGAGAAATCAGATATTTGGCTTTGAATCACGGGAATGAGTGATTCGTACGTAAGCAAGGGGAAAGATAGGCAAAAGTGCGTTGGTAGGAATGAGGTTAATTGTGACAGGGCAAAAGAAAAAAGGAGAGCCTTTGCTCTCCTTTTCAAATACTTGCTGTGTTATGCACTAAAGATTTGCGCTAACTCGTTCGCACATAGATGGTACTGACGAGGGCAGTTGCGCCACGTTTTTAGCATGCGACGGTATTTCTCTAGCGTTGGCATTTGGCTGTTGAAGTGGTGGTCTGCTTTATCAAATTGAGGGTAAAGACCTTCTGAATCCACTAGGAAGCGCACGTAATGCACTTGCTGTGCTTCTGTTGCGATGTCGAAGCCAAGGAACTGAAGGCGACGCTGATCCACTTTGCTACGCTCTTCATCATCCAGCATTTTGTTGGACTCTTGCATCGCATGGTACATCTCCATGATGTCGATAATTTCACGACATTCTGTTTCAGTGATGCAGCCAAAATCTTTGTTCAACTCGCGCATTTGCAGCTCGTAACCACGTTCTACAATGGTTTGTAGACGCTTGTATTTTGCCGAGTTGCTAGGGTCAAGTTGAGACATTAGGTTGTACTGGTTTGATAGAATCAAACGTTGAGCGTTTGACATTTCCATGATGACCTCACTAAATAATCTAATACATTTTTAATGTGCTTAGGTTAACGTTTCGGACGAAGGTGAAACATGATCTCAACACATATTTAATATGAAAAATGGCAAGAATTGTCGAATTTAGCCAGTTTACAAACACCGTGTTAATGGGTGATGACAGCTTATTTATGGTAGTGATTGTATATATAGTCTCGGTCTGAAAATACTCGCAACCATTCTGGTTTGAATACGGTCAATACGGCTAGAGACATCCCATTGAGTAGGCCTTCAGGGAAGGCGAGTAGCGGAACGAAAACAAAGTAATTGTGTTGGATAGTTTGCCAGTCGTAGTGACCCACAGAAAGATGATAAAACGAGTTGATGAGTAAATGCAGGCTGCCGGTGAGTGCTCCATTGAAGAACCCTGCTACAAAAATGAAAACAAAAATGTTACGTGGAAGGTAACGGTAGCTGAGCAAAAAAATTAGGTAGCTGATGAGTATTGGCACTAGTGCTGAAAGCAACCATGCTGAAGGTAGCATCGACAGTGGAATACCATGCAGCAAATGGTTGACGAGCATAGCTGGGATACTAAGTAGAAACGCGATTCGCCAGCCATACATCATGGTCAGTGTTGTTAACGCAAGAAAGTGAATCTGAAGGCCATCTTTCACACCAGCCTGTGCAGACCATAAAATACACAGCAGGAAGAGTGTGGCGAAGACCAAGTGTTGGAAAGGTTTCTCTTGTGTCATCTTAGGCCACACGACTTTGCGCCAATCTGGCAAGCAATAAGCGATAAACACCCAACCAACGATGATGATCGAGACAAAATTAAACCAATCCATGTGTACTATCCCAACTCTGATTCCTGCGAGTTTACTTCTTGTTTACTACCTTGATATACGTCCGATACGGCTTTAACAGGGCATCGAAAGCGATAGTTTGTTTGGTGTATTAGGCAACGTATAGACAAAAAAATACCAGCGAGCTGCTGGTATCTTCAGAATATTCAATAGCCTAGCGAGGCTTAGTATTTCACATTTGAGTGGTATTGAGAAAGGATCGATTGGATTTCGTCCATGGTCTCTTTTGACGGAGGGTTAACGCCATCAAGCGGGTACTCAAGACCCAGCGCTTCCCATTTGTGTGCACCAAGTTTGTGGTAAGGAAGAAGCTCTACCTTCTCGATGTTGTCCATATCTTTGATGAACTCACCAAGCATGTGTGCAGCTTCTGGTTCATCAGTGTAACCAGGTACTACCACGTAACGAATCCAAGTCTTTTGACCAATCTTATGCAGGTAACGAGCAAAGTCTAAAACACGACGGTTAGACACACCAATGAAGTCTTGGTGGATTTCGTCTTTCATGTGTTTTAAGTCAAGCATGACTAGGTCAGTCGCATCCAACACTTCATCGATCACGTCAGTGTGTTTACGGATGTAGCCATTGGTGTCTAGGCAAGTGTGAATGCCTTCCGCTTGAGCAGCGCGGAAGAAGTCACGAACGAACTCAGGTTGAAGCATCGCTTCGCCGCCAGAACAGGTTACACCACCGCCAGATGCATTCATGAAGTGACGGTAAGTTTTTGCTTCTGCAATAATCTCTTCAACCGTAACTTCTTTGCCATCATGCGTGTCCCACGTATCGCGGTTATGGCAATACTTACAACGCATTAGGCAACCTTGCAAGAAGACGATAAAACGGATACCAGGTCCGTCTACGGTACCACATGACTCAAATGAGTGAATACGACCAGTTGTTGACATCTTTTGCTCTCATTTTTTAATAAATTCTGACCGTTATTTTATTACAAATTGCAGGGTTAAAACAGTCTAAGAGGGCTTTCGTTGGTGAGATAGTGAGCAAAGAAAGCGGCGAATGAAAACTCACACGCCGCATAGGGGCATTTAATTAGAAGAAGGCGAAGAAAGAAAGAGAGCCAGTGCCGTAAACATCGGTTTGTGCTTCTTTATAGTCCGGTGTTTTTACCGTGAAGGTTAAGCTTGCGCCATAATTTTGGTTGTACCAAGTCGCGCCAGCAACCGCACTTGCTTGCCAGTTTTGTAGCGTCACATCGTATTGGTCTGATGGTTCAGGAAGACCAGATCGATCGCCTTCGATAGTTATGTCGTTAAAGCGGTAGCGGCCTTCGAATCCGGTAAACAAGAACCAACTCGAAGTGCTTTTAGCCAGCATACTCGCGTGGAATGGACTCTCGACGCTGATGTTTGCCGCGCCAATACTGTTTGCTAAGTTGGTACCCCAACGGAACATCACGCCTTGTGAAACGTCACTACGGAAGTTACCTGCGTTGATGTCGTTTACGTTGGTGATTTCCCACTGTGTACTTTCGCCTTCGCTGCGCATCAGTTTGTTGAATGCACGGTAACCTACGCTGAATGCGATCTCATCATCAATTTGGTAGTCCCAGCCTTGGGGGTCGGTTGAACCCGTAATGCTATGAACTAATTCCTGTGCTTTTTCTGACAGCGAGCTCTCACCAGTCGCACCGATGGTGAAGTTGTAACGTACTGCTTGGTCAGGCGTCAGTGAGATATAGTTGATTTCGGTATGAAGGTAGCCGGCATAAGGGCGGTCGTTAACAAGAGGGTAGTCGGCTTCAATGTCACTAGGTGTGTACATCTTGTGGCCCAGTACCAACTCAATTTTATCTACGTTGCTTTGGCCGTTGCCGTTTAAGGTAAACCATTTCCACTCGGAGTCTTCACGCAATTTGTCGGTTGCGTAAGAAAGGAAAATACCGTTGGTGTAATCTTGGTCTACGCCGAAGATGCCATCGTTATCTAAAGTGAAAGAGACTGTGGATTTTGTGGTTGCAAGTGCCGCTGGAGACACCAAGGCAAGGACGATTAATTTACTAAGTTTCATATATGATGTTTGCAAGCTTTTTGCGCATCATACGGAAGATCGAGAACAAAATCTTAGGCAATGTCACAACTTTAGTTCAAGACACAAAAAAAGGCCGACGCTTTACAGCATCGGCCTCTGTTCTATCACTCAAAGTGCTAATTCAATCAGTCTTATAGAGACTCAGTGAATGTACGTGCGATTACGTCAGCTTGTTGCTCTGCAGTTAGAGAGTTGAAGCGTACAGCGTAACCAGATACACGGATTGTTAGCTGAGGGTATTTCTCTGGGTGCTTAACAGCGTCTTCTAGAGTTTCGCGGTTAAGAACGTTCACGTTTAGGTGTTGACCACCTTCAACGCCAGCTTCGTGGTGGAAGTAACCATCCATTAGGCCAGCAAGGTTAGCACGTTGTGAACCTTCATCTTTACCTAGAGCGTTAGGTACGATAGAGAACGTGTAAGAGATACCATCTTTAGCGTGAGCAAACGGTAGTTTACCTACAGACGTTAGAGATGCTACAGCACCTTTTTCGTCACGGCCGTGCATTGGGTTAGCACCTGGTGCGAAAGGAGCACCTGCGCGACGACCGTCAGGCGTGTTACCAGTCTTCTTACCGTATACCACGTTTGAAGTGATAGTTAGGATAGACTGAGTAGGGATTGCGTCACGGTAAGTCTTAAGCTGACGAATCTTGTTCATGAATACTTCAACAAGTTCACAAGCGATGTCATCTACGCGAGCATCGTTGTTACCAAATTTAGGGTAGTCGCCTTCGATTTCGAAGTCGATTGCTACGCCATCTTCGTCACGAACTGGTTTAACTTTCGCGAATTTGATTGCAGATAGTGAGTCAGCTGCAACAGATAGACCAGCGATACCACAAGCCATAGTACGACGAACGTCACGGTCATGTAGAGCCATTAGTGCAGCTTCGTAGCTGTACTTGTCGTGCATGAAGTGGATGCTGTTTAGTGCAGTCACGTACTGCTTAGCTAGCCAATCCATGAAGTGGTCTAGTTTGCCCCATACATCGTCGAAGTCTAGAACTTCGTCAGTGATCTTAGGCATTTGAGGACCAACTTGGATCTTCAGTTTCTCATCCACACCGCCGTTGATAACGTATAGAAGAGTCTTAGCTAGGTTAGCGCGAGCGCCGAAGAACTGCATGTGTTTACCAATGATCATTGGAGATACACAACATGCGATTGCGTAGTCATCAGACTCGAAGTCTGGACGCATTAGGTCATCGTTCTCGTACTGGATTGATGAAGTATCGATAGATACTTTCGCACAGAACTTCTTGAAGCCTTCAGGTAGTTGCTCAGACCAAAGAACAGTGATGTTTGGCTCTGGAGAAGGACCCATTGTGTATAGAGAGTTTAGGAAACGGAAGTTTGAACGCGTAACTAGCGTACGACCGTCAAGGCCCATACCACCCATAGACTCTGTTGCCCAGATTGGGTCGCCAGAGAATAGATCATCGTACTCAGGAGTACGTAGGAAACGAACCATACGTAGTTTCATTACGAAGTGGTCGATCATTTCCTGTGCGTCAACTTCAGTGATCTTACCTTCAGCGATATCACGCTCGATGTAGATATCTAGGAAAGTAGAAGTACGACCTAGAGACATAGCTGCGCCGTTTTGAGATTTAACAGCTGCTAGGTAACCGAAGTAAGTCCACTGGATAGCTTCTTGCGCAGTTTCAGCTGGACGAGAGATGTCACAGCCGTATTTCGCAGCCATAACTTTCATTTGACCAAGTGCACGGTGCTGCTCAGCGATCTCTTCGCGAAGCTGCATAGTCATCTGTAGATCTTCACCGTTCTCAAAACGCTCTTGTAGAGACTTGAATTGAGCTAGCTTGTCTTGCATTAGACGGTCGATACCGTATAGAGCAACACGACGGTAGTCACCGATGATACGACCACGGCCGTAAGCATCTGGAAGACCAGTTAGAACGCCTGATTTACGACATGCTAGGATATCTGGAGTGTAGATATCGAATACGCCAGCGTTGTGCGTTTTACGGTATTCTGTGAAGATTTTCTTAACTTGTGGATCAAGCTCGCGATCGTAAGCTTTGCAAGAACCTTCAACCATACGGATACCACCGTTAGGGATGATTGCACGCTTAAGAGGAGCTTCAGTTTGTAGACCTACGATAGTTTCTAGGTCTTTTTCGATGTAGCCTGCATCGTGAGCAGTGATGGTAGAGATAACTGAAGTATCGAAATCAACAGGAGCGTGAGTCGCGTTCTCTTGTTTGATACCTTCCATTACCTTAGCCCAAAGCTTGTTAGTCGCTTCAGTACCTTCAGAAACTAGGAAAGATTCGTCGCCTTCGTACGGAGTGTAGTTCTTCTGAATGAAATCACGAACGTTTACTTCGTTTTGCCAGTCGCCTGCAGCAAAACCTTCCCAAGCTTTAGCAAATTGCTCTGCCATGACATACCTACCTTTGTAGTAGAAAAAAATACGTACTGGTTCGCCGTTGAGCCAGCTATCTCCACTTTCAAATGGAGAACAGTACACTCTTAATGAATAACAATATTTATAGTCTTAAATAAGAAAGTTTGGTTCATAAAACTATAAATATTGTCACTGCTAACAATGTGGGTTCTTCCCAACCACAATTCAAGGCTACACTAAAAAAATTTTGCAAACCTTAAACTAAATCAATAAATACTAAAAAAACTCAATAAAAATTGGGTAGCGACAAGCGCTACCCACACAATTTTTGAACGAATGTCATTATAGCCAAGCTTTAATGCCATATTGTCCTTCTAGCATACCTACTGCAAGCATAGCGACTAAACAGATAACAAGTACACCTACAGGGATCACAATCTTGTCTACAAATGATAGGCGAGATGCACGCTCTTTATCACCAATTAGACCGTTGTTGTCTAGAAGCATCGTTAGTGCCCAAGCTAGAACTGGGTTAACAACTGCTGAACCAAAGATACAGATACCTGCTGCTTGAGAATCTTTCGAGTCTTTCACCATTTGCATACCCGCTTCAAGTAGAGGTAGAGATACACCTACAAGAAGAGCAACACGCATTACTGGTGGCCATACTGCGATATCCATTGGGAAACCAAGGATTGCGATGATCATTACTAGAAGACCAAGAAGGATAGCACCACCAGGGATAGGGCGTTTCGCGATCGCCGCTGGGATCATGTAAGTACCCCAAGATGAAGTGATGTTACCACCACCCACTGCTGTACCAACCATCTGACGGATAGAACACATAGTCATTGTGTCATCCACGTCCATTAGTACTTTTTCAGTCTTTCTAGGGTAGTTCAGTTCTTGGAAGATACGGTGACCTAGGAAGTCAGGAGACCACATCGCTACTGCTAGGATTGCAAACGGTAGTGATGCGATGAAGTGTTCCATGTTAGGAAGACCTAGCATCCAACCTTCTTCTGTGCTGCCCCACCAGTAAACTGGGTTTAGGTTAGGAAGACCTGTTTCAGTTACGAATTTAATATCGAAACCTGCACCTAGTACAAGCGCGATTGCAAGGCCTGTGAAAGCACATACTGGAATTGCTAGCCAACGCTTGTTCACTTTTGCAAGGAACGCGTATAGCGCGATAGTCACTGCAAGTACGATAAGACCAACGTAACCCATGCTGCCCGCTTCAACAGTAGAAGATTGTAGACCAACCGCCCATTCTTGAATCGAAGTAATTTGGCTCATGGTACCTGTTAAGCCCAAGAAGATAAGCAAGCCGCCGGCTGTACCTTCTGAGGTGAGGTTCACCAGTTTGGAGCCGCCTTTCAAGGCACTTAGTAGAAGACCGAATACACCGATTAGAATTGCCAATGCAAGAGGGTGGGCACCAGCTAGAGCGATGGTACCAATAAGAGGGATCATTGGACCGTGGTTACCTGCAAGGTTGGCTTTAGGGTTAACAAAACCAGAAGCAAGTACACAGAAAAGGAGTGCAGGGATAAGCATTTCTACACGAGCAACTTCGATAGCAAAATCTTTGCCTAAGTTAACGTGGTCCCATGCAGCAGTAAGACCTTCAGCCCAAGACATCATTACCGCAGAGTACATTGCGATAATACCGATAGTACCAGCAAGTGCTGGAACAAGGTCTTCAAGCTCAAAGCGGAAGTCACGACCTGGTAAGTTCAAACCATAGCGACGTGGCTTCATGATTTGTAGTTCGTGGTCTAGGTAGTCTGAACGGCTTGCGAACTCAGATGATGGACGGTGAAGCTCGCGGTAGCTTTTAGTCTCGATATCCGAATCAGAGTGCGCTTTATTCACTGCGTCTGACATAGATTCCTCATATATTTAAAAGTTATGAATTCTAAATTGAATTGTGTTTTTCCGCTTCCTGCGGCACTTCCTATGCTAGCTATTATTAGATTTTGTTGCACGAACAACTCGTGCCTAAGCATAGCTAATAACTTGTTGTGTTGAGGCACAAAAAATTCCTCATCATTGGGGCGGAGTCTAGCAAGATAGCCCTTTGGGGTGATTGATTTAGATCACTTTAAGAATAGATGTGAAAGAAAACTACAGAAAGTGTCTGGCATGCGAACAACATGGTTATTTCGTGTGTAATTCGATTACACAAGTTGCATAAAATTAGACTTTGTTTTGCAGAAATAGTGCTCAATAATATTTATTGATGTCATTCATAGGTTGTATAAAAAGCTGGCTTCATTCTTGCTTAGTACCGAGCAGAGACGATTTTTTGGCTAATCATTGCCGCTCAGTTTAGGAAGAAGACATGAAACAGCTTAAAGTACTGCCGCTAGTGGCAATTATTTCGGGATTAATGGTCGGTTGTGGCGGCGGCGGCGGCGGCGGTGGCGGTGCATCAAAAACAACCTTCACTATTGATTTTGCGATTCCGGCGACCTTATCTGAGAGTGATGCTAAAGCGCAAAACTGTACAGTTTATGATCGAGATACAGATTCGAATGGTGACGCTACCGTTCTAACATACAGCCAAGCATCGAAAGCTCAGGTTACTAATAACGTTATTGGTTACTACTCTGATGCTGACGGCAAAATGGTTGGTGACATAATTAAACCAACCAGTGATAACTTTAAGTTTGTTTTAGAGGACATTCCTGAAGACGGTTACATCACCATCCAAGCACTGGAATTCAATGGTAGAGAAGTGCGTGTAAACTCATTCTCTCGTGAGTTTTTGGAAGATAAACAATTACGTAATGCGACCTTTGCTCTAAACCGTGAATCATTGAATAAGTGTTTTACTGGCGGCAACTTGTCGGATAAAACGTTCAAAAACCTTTCATATCGTAACGCAGTGTCAGGTGGCGGCGATTATCATTTCGTATCGCAAAAGGAGGTTCTAGAGTCTCCTAACAGTGACATGACTTCAGATGAAGAGCTATTGGGTTTCAATGGCGAGCCAACCGTTTTATTCCAATATGAAATCGGCTTAGATAACAAATCACTGTACCAATATGGAATCGGTTCTTGGGGTACTGGCGATATTGATCTAGTCACGACTGATGTTGTCTCAAACATTTACTCATCATCAAACTACAAGTTTGACTCTCTAAATGTTGGTTTTGTAGCTAATGACTATTTATATGATGCCGTCGAGTTGAGTAATTCCGTTGATGAATATCGTCGACCAAGTGAAGCCAACAAAGAAGAGTGGGTTTACTTAGCGGTTGATGAGAATGCGACTAACGGATGGGATTCATTGCTAACTGGCACTATTGACTCTAGTTGGGATATTGATGTTGATCCAAGTGCTTACTTAAATATCAACAACTTGCAAAACTCAAAACCTAGCGTTATATCTCAGAGCGGGCGTGAGTCTGTGATTGATATTAATATGGGTTTCACTAGCACTACAGAAGGTTTTGTTCGCACTGCGTACTTTGCCGCTTCTGGTGATTACAAAGTAACGCACCGTATCTTCACTAAAAGCAATAGTGATTATGTAGTGGTACCTGAACTTGACTACTACAACTTCCCATCTTCAGCAGTAAATGGCTTGAAAGTATCTGAAACGGATAATTTTAACCGCTCTGCGATCATTCTTAATGACGAGAGCGACATTGACTCAGAAGTGTTTATGAGTTTCTTCTCTAACGGCGAAGCTTCTGAACCTGAATTGGAAGCCGATCTTGATGGTATTCTAACTTCTGAAAAAGATGGAATGGAAAGTGAAGTGACGCTACGCACTTCGAACTCTCTTGTTGTAACGCGTTTTAATTAACAGTCGACAAAGCAAGAGTTAATTAACAGTTTTGTATCTTATTTAGCCCCTCTCTTGAGGGGCTTTTTTATGTCAATTATTCAACAATAAAAGAATATAACGCTAAATATTGCATATTCATTTGATTGTTGTATCTATCTATTCGAGTTATTTAGGTTAATAATTTGTTGCAACTTCTCTGGGGTGGTGATAGTTTGTT
This sequence comes from Vibrio sp. K4, assembly GCF_051122595.1. NCBI lineage: Bacteria > Pseudomonadati > Pseudomonadota > Gammaproteobacteria > Vibrionales > Vibrionaceae > Vibrio > Vibrio sp. K4. The sequence continues at coordinate 2,230,509 of NZ_CP178577.1, read as the reverse complement.
CCAATTCAAAGAGGGCGGAGTCCCTTATTGCAGTGATTAAAACACAGGGAGTAAGGCGCAATGAATGACGTACCAGCGCTAGATATCAAAGACCTGCACAAAACATTTGGACAGAATGAAGTTCTTAAAGGCATTTCACTTGCCGCTCATAAAGGAGATGTTATCTCCATCATTGGCTCTTCCGGTTCTGGTAAGAGTACCTTCCTGAGATGTATTAACCTTCTTGAAACCCCAACTGCCGGTGAAATTTGGGTAAACGGCGAGCTTATCCAAATGAAAAATAACCGAGCAGGGGAGTCCGTTCCTGCCAACGAAAAACAAGTACAGCGTATTCGCTCTCGTTTAGCCATGGTATTTCAAGGCTTTAACCTTTGGTCACATCTAACCGTTCTAGAAAACGTGATTGAAGCACCGGTTCATGTTCTTGGCGTGCCGAAAGCACAAGCGATTGAAAACGCAGAGATGCTTTTGAAAAAAGTTGGACTATATGAACGCAAAGATTACTACCCAGGGCACCTTTCTGGTGGTCAGCAGCAACGTGCCGCTATTGCTCGTGCGCTTGCAGTAGACCCTGAAGTGATGTTGTTCGATGAGCCAACCTCCGCACTCGATCCTGAGCTAGTTGGTGAAGTGTTGGGGGTAATGCGAGACTTGGCAGATGAAGGCCGAACCATGTTGGTTGTGACTCATGAAATGGCTTTTGCGCGTGACGTATCTAACCATGTGATGTTTTTGCATCAAGGCTTAGTGGAAGAACAGGGAGATCCAGCTAAGCTATTTACAAACCCAGATTCGGAACGATTACAGCAATTTATCTCATCAATCTACTAATATTTCTTGGGTGGCAGTCTTTTGCCACCTATTAAGCACAACAATCAAAACCAAATAAAAGCAATCACAGGAGTATGGAAATGAAAAAGTGGTTATTAGCAGCAACGCTTGCTGCGACGGCAGTGTCTGGTATGGCTCAAGCGAAAGAATGGAAAACCGTTCGCTTTGGTATTGAGGGCGCTTACCCTCCGTTTAGCTGGACAGAAACCGATGGCTCAATCAAAGGCTTTGACGTAGACATGGCAAATGCACTTTGTGAAGAGATGCAAGTTAAGTGTCAGATCGTTGCTCAGGATTGGGATGGCATCATTCCTTCTCTACTTGCCCGTAAATACGATGCGATCATTGCGGCAATGTCGATCACTGAAGAACGTAAAAAGAAAGTCGACTTCACTGGTAAGTACGCTCAAATTCCAAACAAATTCATCGCTAAGAAAGGCGCAGGTTTAGATTTTGATAATCTTAAAGATGTGAAAGTTGGTGTTCAACGTGCGACGACACACGACAAGTACTTGACGGATAACTACGGTGACGATGTCGAAATCGTTCGCTACGGTTCATTCGACGAAGCGTACCTAGATCTTGCTAACGGTCGTATCGCTGCTGTATTGGGTGATGCGTCGGCACTAGAAGAAGGCGTACTCAACAAAGCCGGCGGTGAAGCGTATGAGTTTGTTGGTCCTTCTTTAACTGACCCTAAATGGTTTGGTGAAGGTATGGGGATTGCCGTTCGTAAACAAGATAAAGATTTGACGAAGAAGCTAGACGCAGCGATTAACGCGCTACGTGAAAAAGGTGTTTACCAAGAAATTGCTGGTAAATACTTCAACTACGATGTTTACGGCGACTAAGCCGTAGCTAAGCGACCGTTAGCTTGTTCCTAGAAGTCGCTAACGGTCGATTTTTGAGTTTTAGGGATTAGGAACTCACCTATGCTGGATCTACAAGGATATGAAGCCTCGATTTTAAAAGGGGCGCTAGTAACCATCGAAGTCGCCGTACTTTCTCTGATTTTAGCCGTTGTTCTTGGCATGCTTGGCGCCTTGGCAAAGCTTGCTCCTTACAAGTGGGCGAGAGCAATCGCGACGTTATACACCACCATCATTCGCGGTATCCCAGATTTGGTTCTGATGATGTTGATCTTCTTTGGTGGTCAAATTCTATTAAACAACAGCCTTTACTCTATCAATGAGACGCTCAATGAATGGTTTACCTCAAGTAACCCTGATCACGAGTGGGCGTCTTACTTGCCAGATTACATTGATGTCAGCCCGTTTATTGCCGGTGTATTGACCATTGGCTTTATCTTTGGCGCTTATATGGCGGAGACATTCCGCGGAGCAATCATGGCGGTAGACAAAGGCGAGTTGGAGGCGGCAAAAGCTTATGGCATGAGCCCCGTAATGTCTTTTCGAAGAATCCTCTTACCACAAATGATTCGTCATGCCTTACCCGGCTTTGGTAACAACTGGTTAGTGTTGCTCAAGACGACGGCTTTAGTTTCCATCATCGGTTTGGAAGACATGGTTCGTATGAGCTCATTAGCAGCAGGTACAACCAAAATGCCGTTCACCTTCTATATGGCCGTCGCGATCATCTTTTTGTTCTTTACCAGCGTTTCGACCGGTTTGCTTAAGCTGGTGGAACGTAAATTCAGTATTCACGCGAGGTAAGCCATGGATTTTTCATTGATAATTGAAAGTTTCCCGGTCTACCTAGATGGGCTTTGGACAACAGTATGGCTTGTCGCATTAGCGCTTGTGATTGGTCTATGTGTATCAATTCCATTAGCTATCGCACGTAACAGCACGAATTACGCGTTAAGTTTGCCGTCATGGGCGTTTATTTACTTTTTCCGTGGGACGCCGCTGTTGGTGCAGCTTTATCTCATTTACTACGGTATGGACCAATTCTTCCCAGTTAAAGACACACTTTGGGAACATGCTTGGTTCTGTGCCTTGGTGGCTTTCGTTCTTAATACTTCGGCTTACACGGCGGAAATCATTCGTGGTGCGATCAATGGTTTGCCAAAGGGCGAAGTAGAAGCCGCAAAAGCATACGGCATGAGCAAGTTTATGACTTACCGTCGTATCATCTTGCCAAGTGCGCTTCGCAGAGCGTTACCTGCTTATTCGAACGAAGTCATCTTTATGCTTCACGGCAGTGCGGTTGCAGGTATCATCACCATCATGGACCTAACTGGTGCCGCACGATTGGTGAACTCAAGATACTACGCTCCGTTTGAGTCCTTCTTGACGGCAGGCCTGTTCTATATGGCGTTGACATTTATTATTCTTTGGTGCTTTAAAATTGCCGAGAAACGTTTCTTGGCGTATCTAAGACCATTGAGCTAGTACATGCCTATTGTTCGGATACGTAAAAGAAAGAGCGCCAATTGGCGCTCTTTTTAGGTAGATGAAGGGCGAGTGAGTTTACCTATACAAATTGGAAATCACCGTCAAAGGCTGCGTCGGTATAAATGACGACTTCTTTACCACCTTTGGTAAAGGTGTAGGCTGTTAATACATCTGAGCCTGATAGGCCTAAGGAATCAATCATGCCTTGGTCTAGCTTGTAATCTGATGACGCCATAAGGTCCGCCACCGTCATAGTAACACCATCATCGGGATCGCCTTGAGTATCGCTTTCTAGGCTCCAACCATTGCTTTCATCGAGCTTGATATCTTCTACACCAAGTGCAAAGAATTCTGATTGGCCATCGTCTTTACTCTTGGTGTTATCGCTCGCTCCACCTTGGTGGTAGGCTTTGCCTAGAGTTAGGGTTACAGAGTCACTATCACTATTGGTACCAATGACAGCTTCAATGCCTTTAATATTGTCTCCGCCTTTAGACATGTCGATATCGATAGGGCCATCTTTATCGTTGGCGACAAGAACGTCGAATCCTTTACCTCCTCGGATTAACGTATCGTCCGCGTCGTAAGCAATAGTATCGTTGCCTTTGCCACCACGAACTTCGTCAGCACCACTACCGCCAATGATCACGTCATCGCCTTTGCCGCCTTTAAGCACATCGACACCGGCACCACCATCTAGCCAGTCGTCACCTCGGCCACCTTTCAGTAGTTCCGGTTCCGCAACTGTCGTGACATTATGCTCAACATCATTAAAGTCGTTATCATTACCTGATAAGTCAGTATTGTCGTTCCATTGGAACAAGGATGTTCCTTCACCGTTCGGAGATACTTGCGCATGAATCGGTAGACCCAGTTCGAACGCTACTTCATTAAGAGTCTGTAGATTTAGATCGAAGTCAGTTAGTTCGACAACGCCATCAACAATACCTTTATCTGCACCGTCTGGAACAATGAAGAAGCCCAGCTTACAGGCTTCGCCGCCCATCATTTCTTTTGAAATAGAAGTCGATGAGCTTTCGACGTTCTTAACGTCAGACCACAAGATGCCTACATTTACTACATCCCCATTGGAATCTGCAGTATAGAACCCAAGAGAATTGTTGAATCCAGCGTCTGATCCTATGAGTTCGACATCAAAAGTGCCATTAAACTCGCTGATGTCATACATGCCGTTTTCTGGCGTAGGCAAGGTTTCTAGGTTATCACCACCAAGTAGAACATCATCACCGCGTCCACCGTGTAGCTTATCTGTACCATCACCAGTGAGACCAACCGCTTCTACCGATGTAACGAAGAAATCACTCGCGTCCTGCCCATTGCCTTTGTCAAATTCAGGTCCAACAGCAGAAAACTGAATTTCATCAAAAGCTTTGAAGCCCGTGTCTTCAGGTGTTATTTCTAAGTAGCCGCTGTGGTTGTTGCCATCTTTCAAATCAGCAGCCGTGAAGTCTCCTTCAGCGACAAGAATACCTTCTCGGTAAGCTGCCCAATGACCAGTTTCATCAACGCCATCATTACCTTCATCGAGGTAGAGATTCGAAATGCCCACTTTGGCTGCCATCGTATGTTCTTCTAGACATACAGACAGAATCTCTGAGCCTATTGTGTCTGGTCCAGAACCGTCACTGTCGATGTACGAGTAGCCGATCTGTGAGTTAACACCGCTTTCCGAGTTGCCTTTTACACCGTATCCGGTTTCACCGTTCGCTGCTCCTTTGGTGACAAGCATGCCCTCTGAGCCATCAGGATTGTAAGCTGTCGCGTTATCAAGACCCAAACCGTCACCCTCTGGTGCCTCAGCGGAGTCTAAATCTAACTCAAACTCACCAGACTGCTCATTGAAAGAAAGGGCATCAAAATTGTCACCAATGAGTACGTCTGCGCCTTTGTTACCTCGGATTAAGTCATCACCGGGTTTCGAGCTTTCATCGATATTGTCTCCGTCTCTAGGAGTGCCATCACCAATCAATACATCGTTAGCTTGGTATTGGTGAAGAGCGACATTATCGAGTAGGGAACCAAGAGAATCTTCGTTACCATCGGCCATAAATGAAATGGTATGTTCGCCAGCGCCTAGATCTAGATCTAGATTGACCGTTTCCCAGCCATAGTTGTTGTATGTTCCGACAACTTCGCCATCAATGAGAACCTTCAGACCGTTTGTGTCTGCATTAGAGGTGCGGTTGGTGTGATCAAATGAGAGTTTGAATGTGCCTGCGGTATCAACCGTGAAGGTTTGACTGACGGTTGAGTTGGTTACGGTATTATCGCCATCTTTATGAGAATCAAGCTCTAATACGTTTTCTCTTGCTGGATCTTTGTTAGACCCATAGCCGCCATTGTTTTGGATTTCGATTAAACCTTCGGTTGCTTCCCATCCACCATAACTAGAGTAGGTTTGCCAGCCGCCATGATCGACGACAGGAGTATCGCCTACGCTATCATCAAAATCACCATTTGATAATAAGTTGTTATCATCCGTTTTAGCTCGACGATCACCATAAATAATGTCGTTGTTACCACCGCCTTCGACATAGTCGTTACCAGAGCCAGCAACAATGATGTCATCGACACACCCCACATGCTCTACATCCTTATCACGAGCTAAGTCGATGTTGGGATTTACGCCAGCTTCGTCTTTTGCATCAATACTGTGGTTCCATGATTCGATAACATCGTTACCGTCTCCGGATTTAATCGCTTCAGATCCTCGGCCTCCGGCAATAAAATCATCACCATCACCTGTCTTAACGATATCGTCACCTTTACCAGCGCGAACTTCTAGATCCGCGCCTGAATTGTCTTCAAGGTGATTATCCACATCCCTTGACACTCCATCTTGAGTTGGCCCGTCTAATAGATTGCCAACTTTTGCATTGGTGTCTGTTACAGAAACTTCTTCCGCCATTGCTTTGTCCTCATATATCGCAAGATACATAGAGGCAGCTCAGCCATCTCAATACCATTTGAGATCTGTAGCTTTCCGTCCCCACCTCGCAGTGGGTTTGGCTTTATCATCCTTTTGTTTATCAGTTAATTAGCCAGTAACGTCGAGGGATTATGATTTTTTGAATAAGTCTTACATCTCTCGCATCGCTTTATATGAAGCGACGGCGAGAGGGTTGAGCAAATAGTCCAACGGGGTTTGATCTTCTATTAGGATCATGACCTCTGCGGGCATTCCGGGGTACAAAGAGATCGACTCTCCGAGTTGATTTAACATGTCGGCATCGAGTGACACTCGCGCTAGATAAGCGGACGAACCTGTTGCTTGATCGCTAATCCGGTCGGCAGAAACGTGAATCAGCTTACCCTCAATTGGCGGTGTTTTCCGAAAACTAAAGGCGGTAAGGCGTACTTGTGTTGCCTGACCAATATGAAGGACTTCGATATCTTCTGGTTTTACAAGTGCCTCCACAATGAGCTCATCTTCTTGTGGCACGATTTCCATTAATGTGTCGCCAGGGGCGATAATCGCATGCTCACCCACAACATTCAGCCCAACAACAACACCACCTTGGGGCGCTCTGATCTCGACACGTTCTAAGACATCACTCGCATTCACCATCGCTTCTCGAGTCTCGTTTAGTTTACGTTCAAGTTCTTGAACTTCTTCACCGAGTGTTTTCGCGTAGTTAAAATCTGCGTTTGCTAGCTCCATTTTTGCCTCGGCAACAAAGCCTTTGGCTCGACCTATCTGAGCGCTAAGATCAGCAATTTGGCCTTCTAATTGAGAATGTTCGCGTTGTAAATCTAAGTACCGAGACTTAGATGTGTTGCCCGATGTCAGCAGCTTTTTGTGCATGGCAACTTGTTCAGAAAGATAACGAATACTCTCTTTTCCTGCTTGGTAGCGTTTTTGTAAACCCACCATATCGAGGCGAGCTTGCTCTATCTTCTCAATTAAAATATTGCTCTCACCAACGCGCAGTGAGCGTCGTTTTTCATATAAAGCTTGTTGTGTGCGAATGATAGATTGAATATCGGCAGAATCACTTCGAGAAAGCAAACGGCTATCGAATTGAATTTCAGGATGATCGGCAAGTTCCGATTGCAAGCGATTCAGACGTGCCAAATCGCTTTGCCATTGTGCTCTCAGTCGGTTGAGGTTCGCCTGAGCCTGAGTGGCACTTAACGTTATGAGCAAATCATCTTTGGTTACCCAATCCCCATCTTTGACGTGCACTTGCTCAATAATCCCGCCTTCTAAGTGTTGGACTGGTTTTCGCTTGGATTCCACAATCACCACACCGGGCGCAATAGCGGCCGAGCTAAGCGGCGAGAGACTGGCCCAGGCCATAAATCCACCCACCATGATAAATAGAACCAACATCGAGAAGAGAACCACAGGTTTGGTAGTGAAAGAGAGCTTACGTCCATCTTCGAATTCAATGCCGGAGCGTTGTAATGTCGTTTTACTCATTCGAAGCCTCCGACTTTGGTTGTGTTCGAGAACGTTCATCCATCATGGATCGTAAAACTTTGCTTGCTTCACCCGCTTTGGTGATTTGCCCTTGGTTGAGTTCGACTACCCAATCGACATGGCGTAGTAGGTGAGGTTGGTGCGTAATCATGACGACGGATGTGCCTTCTTCGCGGCAAGAAGCCAATAATGAGGTGAGGTATTCTTCTCCCTCTTTGTCCATGTGCGAGTTGGGCTCGTCTAAGACCAGCAACTTGGGTTTGAAACAAATAGCTCTTGCCAGAGCGAGTTTTTGTGCTTGCCCGCCAGATAGCTGGTGGCCGCCATCTCCGATGATGGTCTCGTAACTATTTGGTAATTGAAGAATGGTTTCATGGACACCAGCGCGCATGGCTGCTCTGATGATTTGCGAGTCGGTTACTTCAATATCGAAGTGAGCGATATTCTCTTTAACGGAGCCTTGTAAGAACTGGATGTTTTGCGGCAGGTAACCGACCGTGTGTTTGAACTGGTCTCGATCCCAGTGGGTAACGTCTAAACCATCAATGCACACTTTGCCCGAGGTTGGTTTATGTATGCCAGTAACGAGTTTACATAAGCTGGTTTTTCCTGAACCACTGGCCCCAATGATTGCAACACGATTTCCTGCCTCTAACCTGAGTTTAAGCTGTTTAAGAACAGGTTCACCTTTGTGGTGCTCTGGCGACCAAACCACTTGATCAAAACGAAGCTCTCCTGAAACTTCAGGTAACGTGATTCGTTCAGGCTCTGTTTGACTTTTGTTGACGACTTGCTTAATGCGATCGGCTGCAGCTAGTCCTGTTTTCCAGCCTTGAAATCCGGCGGTCAGTTGTTCAATCGGCTGAAGCGCGCGAGCCATTAGAATCGAGCCTGCGATCATGCCACCTGCACTCATTGCGTTCTCGATAACCAGAAAAGCCCCCGTGCCCATAATGCCAATTTGCAGGGTCATGCGAACGAGTTTTGCCAGCGAAGTTAGGTTGATAGATGCTAAGTCAATTTTGTTTCTGAACCAAAGTTTCTCAGCTAGTACCGATTGAAACTTATCAAACGTTCCTTTGTAAGATTGTTGAGAAAGCAGGGTTTCTTGTTTGTTGAACAACTCATCGACTTTTCTGTTTGTGGCTATTTGAGTCGCATAAGTCGCTTCAAAAGATGTCTTCTTGGCATAGAAGGAAACCAGCGCAACAAACAGCACGCAAATCACAGCAATCAAGCCGACTAGCCCAATGATAGGGTGGAGCATGAACATGACGAGTAAAAAGAGCGGAGTCCAAGGAAGGTCGAAGGCAACGAAAAAGCTCGGAGAGGTGAGGAGTGAGCGGATCTCGTTAATATCATTAAAAACATATCGAGCTTTTGCTTCCGACCTCGTCCCACAAATCTGATAGAGCCACTGTGAACTTTCTGATTCGAACTGAAGTGCTTTTCGTTGGGTGTACTTTTGTCGCAAAGTGTCGAGTAAGGCCTGTGAGATGAGTAAGAAAAGCGCGATTGCGGTGAGTAGGAACAGCGTGTCTGTACTTCTGCTCGATAACACGCGGTCGAAGAGTTGGAGGCTGTATATTGGAACCACTAACATTAGCGCATTAATCGCCGCGCTGACTAATGTCATGGGGCCTAATGCTTTAAATGTAAAAGGTGACAAGCTGTTCCAACTATTTTGAACCATACTTCCCTCTCTCCATGAACTAAAGAAGTAGTAATCAGTATAGAAAGTGAAAGCTTAAGAAGTGCCTCAAAAGTGAGACGTGGAGGGAAAGCGAGGTTTCGTTTTTGAGAGAGGAAGAGTAGAGCTAATCGCTGAATAAATGTGCTGCGATTAGCTCTTGTCATTATCTATTTGAAAGTAGACCAAATAGGGGCGTGATCCGACGGTTTTTCGATCCCACGTAGTTCGTAATCAATGTCGGATTCGATACATTTCTTTGCTAACGATGGCGTTGCTAAAATCACATCAATACGAAGGCCACGGTTGTCATCGAAGCCGCGAGAGCGGTAATCAAACCACGAGAAACGGTCGTCGACTTCTGGGTGCAAGTTACGGAAAGTATCTTCGAAACCCCAATCTAGAAGGGTTTGCAACCATTCGCGCTCTTCTGGTTGGAATGAACACTTGCCTGTTTTTAACCAACGTTTACGGTTTGGTTCACCAATGCCGATATCTGCGTCAATTGGACTGATGTTAATGTCGCCCATGACAATCAATTGTTCATCGTTAGAGTGGTGATCGTTCAGATAAGTCATCAAATCTTTGTAGAACTGACGTTTGTATGGGTACTTGGTTTCGTGAGCAATGTTGTCACCTTGAGGGAAGTAACCATTTAGAACCGTTACCTTCTCTCCGTTCTCATCTTCAAACGTCGCCATGATCATGCGCTTTTGATGCTCTTCATTGTCGGTTGGGAAACCTTTTTGAACGCTGATTGGCTCTTGTTTACATAGCATAGCCACGCCGTAGTGCGCTTTCTGGCCGTGAAAGTAAACTTTGTAACCCATCGCTTCGACATCTTCGATTGGAAAAGCTTCGTCGTGTACTTTGATTTCTTGAAGGCCAATAACGTCTGGTTGGTGCTTGTCGATAAGCGCTTGTAGTTGATGCAGACGCGCACGAAGTCCATTGATGTTAAAGCTAATTACTTTCATTTTTTATCCTTCTGAGAGGGCGTGTTTGAGCATGATGTTACCATCGCAAAGGCGAGCTGAAAACGGTTCTCATGTAATCAAATTGAGTTTAAAGAATTGTTAAATATGTAATTGCTATTGTGCCTGCGTATGGTTTAATGAGTCTCAAAAATGAGTTTGCTTGAATAAGGATGTTGTATGCGAACCCTATCTGTGCAGTGGAAAATCACGTTACTTTCCGGGCTTTGCCTGCTTGTTACTTCTTTATCTTTAATTGGCTTTTCAGTTTACAACGCGCTCAGCAACCAAAAATTGTTGCAACAAGAGAGCAGTGCGTCTGTTGTGGAAAAGTCGGAACAACTTTTACAAACCCGTGCGCTATTAAATGCGACGGAAGTGTCTGAGTACCTCAACGAAGCGACATATAGAGCCGAAATGTTGGCTGCGAACGCGTTATTCTTCAAATCTAACTCAGAGGAGAATTTTGGTGCGAGTGAAGATCTTCGGTCTGCTTTGAATGAAATGATTCGACAAGCAGTTTTGCGTTTTGATGCGATACAAGCTGCGTACTTGGTTTTTAATCCGGACATGCTAGATAGTGAAGACTCAAACTACAAAAGTGCCGACTATGTGGGTTCTAATGAAGCGGGTCGATTCGCAACTTATTGGTCAAAGGCAAACAACGGCGAAAATGTACTCGCCAAAACTCTCAGTGAGAAAGTGCTGAATCAGAATGAGAACGCTGAACGTTTTTATTGTCCTATCTCTTCTGGTCAAACGTGTATTGCTTCACCTCGATTGAACAGCAATGACACTGGCAGTTTCCTCACGACTTCCATTTCTATTCCTTTAATTGTGGAAGGCGTTCCTATCGGCTTCTTAGGGATCGAACTTCGTTTGGATCAGTTGGCGAAGATTGCGCTCAATTCTGACCAAAGTTTGTTTGCAGGAGCCGGAAGCGTATCAATGATCAGCCTTGATGGCACGTTACTCGCGTCGGATGATTCAGCGAATACCATTGGTCAACCTTTTGTCAGTTCAAACCTGTCCAACGATAAGCTAACCGATTTCTTGTTTGGAGGAGAGGCGGCATTAGAGTGGAACGCTTCAGGTGAGTGGATGACGGTTTTCTCTCCTATTCAGGTTGCCAACCAGACTTGGGGGGTGATCTTTGAAATGCCGCGTTCGGCCGTATTGTCTGATGCAGACACGCTAGATGCCTTGATCACGACGAACATGGAAGAGGGCATCATCATCGAGGTTAGTGTCGGTGTTGTTCTAGTGCTAATTGGGTTAGCCACGACAGCGTTATTGGCAAAAACCATTGTAAGGCCAATTCGAGAGGTCGTACTTCGCTTGGAAGACATTGCAACGGGAGAAGGGGATCTAACCCAACGTTTGGATGTGAAATCACAGGATGAAATTGGCCAGTTATCAAACGCATTTAACCAATTTTTAGCGCGATTACAGAGCACCATAAAAGAAGTGGTGGACATGTCACGACAAATGGCGGACAAAACCGAACATGCGAAGCTGGTGGTTGCGGCGACAAGAAGCAGTAGTGATGCACAATTCAAAGAAGTTGATCTCGTTGCCACTGCCGCTGAAGAGATGACGCAAACCGCAGCGCTGGTGGTGCAAAATGCGGAGGTCGCGGTGAATGCAGCTTCAGCAGCGAGCAAATCAGCCGAGAGAGGGCAGCAAGTGATTCAAGCGTCTGAGCAACAAATGCAAGCGCTTCTTTCTACTATGATGAAAGCCGTTCCTGTGGTTGAAGAGTTGGCAAATAACAATGCGAGCATTACAGAAATTCTGACAGTCATTGAGGGCATCTCTGAGCAAACTAATTTATTAGCGCTTAATGCTGCTATCGAAGCCGCAAGAGCAGGTGAGCAAGGTCGTGGTTTTGCCGTGGTTGCGGATGAGGTTCGAAATTTAGCAAGTCGTACTCAAAGCTCTGTAGGGGAAATTCGAGATGTGATCGCTAGTGTCCAAACGGGCACTCAGGCGGTAGTGGGAGCTATTACAGAGGGTAACCAAAAAGCACAATCTTCAGCTGAACAAGTCAATATGGCTGTAGCAGAGTTGCAAAGTATTTTTGAGTCTATCGCTGCGATCAATGACATGAACAGTCAGATCGTCAGAGCGGCCGAAGAGCAACAATCGGTATCAAATGAAGTGAATCAAAGCGTGGCGAATATCCGAGACCTTAGCAGCGAGATCCTCAATCAGGCTCAAACATCAGAGAGCGCGGGTTCAGAGATGGAATCGTTATCTGACCAACAACAGGCGTTGATGGCGCAGTTCAAAGTCTAATGACTTTTGAGCCACTCTTGTCCGCGTAATATAAAGGGGAGCATTAATGCTCCCCTTTATTGTGTTTAAGTGTTTGTTTCCCGATAGCGCTTTATTCAGCTTTGAGCTTATTTTCCAGATCGCTTTGCACAATCTTAATCGCTTTCAACGCGGTTTCTGGATCGATCTCATTGGTTTCTAGTAAGTAAATCAAATCCACAGCAAGTTTGATCTCTGCTGGTGCGTCATCTAAAGGAGAGTTTTGCTGTTCTGACATTACTGGTTCTTTTCCCTATGAGTAATTTGGTTTTCCAACTTCAGCAAAGCGGCTTCACAACGTTCTAGTCGTTGTTCTGTTGCCAACAGTACTTTTTGTGCTTCTGCGCGCGTAAAGCTCGGAGCCATCTCGACCGCTTTTTGCTTCTCTAATACCATTTCACGTAGGCGGCGCGCCCATTCTTGGTGCTGCGCTAACTCTTGATACATTACGTTGATCGGCTTTCTAAAGTGGCTGCTGTGCTTGATTTCACCCTTACGAATCTTCGTAGTGGATATCTCACGTTGAATTGCTGTGATTTGTGCCACTAGCCTTTCAGTTAAATACTCTGCACGTAAAGCGGTAAGTTTGTCTTCGTTTTGCTCACGTATGATTGCATCAAGTGTGGCTTTAGCTTCTTTTACACATGGCGTCAGTAAACGTGAGCGACAGTGAAATAAACGTTCATCAAATAGGTGGACATGGTGTTCACCACGTTGACGATCAAGCATCGCGGCTTGTTTCGACATCTGCTCTAAGTTTTCAGAAAGTTGCTTAATGTTCATGTTAATCCCGCAAACCACGCATCATAAGCAAGCTTAATTGCTAGCACGCTCACGACCGTTACAAACACTGGGCGAATAAATTTAGAGCCAAATCGAATCGCAGAATGGGCACCGACAAAGGCTCCTGCCATTAAACAAACCCCCATGGTTAAGCCTAGCACCCAGTTGATATGACCTAAAACAGCAAAAGTGATAAGAGAAGTGAAGTTGCTGGTGAAGTTCATGGCTTTGGCTAAGCCCGACGCCAATAAGATGTTGAGTCGATAAAGAGCCATCGAGCTTACTGTCCAAAACGCCCCTGTCCCAGGGCCAGCCAGTCCATCATAGAAGCCGATGGTGAAACCTTGCATGTATTGCTTTTTGTTTAGCATTGGGCAGGGTTCAGGAGTAGGGCTCTGATGCGTTGACTGAGGCGTTTTGTGGAACACTGTGTACATTGCAGCAGCAAGAATAATCAGAGGTAATACTTTTTCTAACCACTGTGTGCTGATGGCATCGACAAACAATGTTCCTAGTGTTGCGCCAATTAGGGTTGCAACAAATGCTCTCCCCCAACATTGAGGTTTAAATAGGCGCTTTTTGTAGTAGGTAAATGCCGCAGTAGAAGAAGCAAAAGAGGCAGCAAGTTTGTTTGTGCCCAATGCAATATGCGGTGGAAGCCCTAACGACAACAGTGCAGGCACGGTTAGCATGCCCCCGCCACCGGCAACGGCATCAATGAATCCAGCAACAAAAGCGACTAGCGCCAACACCAACAGCATGGTTGGCTCAATCATTTCCATAAATAGTTATTCTTCTAATATTCGATCTTGCGTTTAAACGGAGGAAGCGAATCAATTAATGATTGCCCGTAGCGTTTTGTTACCAAACGTCTATCAAGGATGGTCACTCTACCAGAATCCCGCTCTTTGCGCAGTAAACGACCGACACTTTGGATGAGCTTTTTACTCGCATCTGGCACGGTAATCTGCATAAACGGATTGCCACCTTTTTTCTCAATGTACTCTGAATGCGCTTGCTCTACTGGAGAGGTTGGCACACCAAATGGAATCTTGGTGATGACAAGGTTTTCTAGCAGCTCTCCTGGCAAATCAAGGCCTTCAGAGAAACTTCCTGTACCAAAAAGAACGCTGGTTTTTTGTTGATCTACGAGCTTTTTATGTTTTTTTAGAATTTCTGCACGTGAACTTTCGCCTTGTACCTGCAGTGCCCAGCCTCGTTTGATGAAATCTGAGCTTAATGCATCCGCCACTTGGTTCATTTGCCAATAAGAGGAGAATAATACCAAGTTCGCTTTGTTGTCTTCTAAATACTTAGGCAAAATTTCAATAAGATATTCGGTAAACTGCGGCGCTTGGGGTTCGTACTTCATTGCTGGGATTAAAAGCTCTGCTTGATTCTGATAGTCAAACGGAGAAGCCAAAGCCAAAAATTGAGTGCCGGACTCCGGTTTTGCATCGACCCCAACTTGGTGGCAGAAGTAGGTGAACGAGTTTAGCGCGCGCATCGTCGCTGAAACTAACACTGCTCCAATGCATCGGCTCCAGATTTGTTGGTCGAGTTGCCATCCAATTTCTAGCGGTGAAACACTAACAATGTAATCGCCTTCTCGATCTGGGTGTTTCTCTAACCATCGAGCTAAAGGTGCACCTTTGTCACGAGTAGGCTCTGCCATTAGGTTCCATACTTGCGCTAGGTTTTCCAAGCGCTGAATGTAAAAGCCTAATTCAGCTAAAGCAGGCTCCGCTAATCTTGACGATAATTCACCATCTTTAACGCGTTCAGCAATCAAATCGGCGATCTTAGCCACACTTTGATTCGCTTTCTTACTCAGTTGTTTTAGATCTTTAGACTGGTTTTCTAACCAAGTTGGCAGCTCGCCATGTTCAAAACGATAAACGTTCTCTTCAAACTGCGCAGGGTCAAACTGTTTAGTTAATTGGTTTAACGCAGGTATCAGTTCCTGTACCGACTCTTGTAGATCATTACGGAATCGGCCAACACGTTTTTCATCGGTTAATGAAGAAAACTTAGTGATGGATTGGTTGAGCTTTTCTAGCCATGCCGCAGCCCCTTTCAAGCTTGCTGAAGCAGAAGCATGGTCTCGCGCAACATGAGGCAGGTGATGAGCTTCATCAAATACGTAAATCGTGTTTTCAGGTTCTGGGAGAATGACTCCGCCACCTAAATCGGCATCCGCCATAACCAATGAGTGATTTGCAATGATGACATCATTTTTATCTAGCTCTGCACGGGCTTTTTGGAAAGGGCAGTTGCGGTGAGCGGGCAAGCTATTGTTACAGCTGTGCTTATCGCTGACTATCAATTGCCAAATGTGGTCATCGATCGGTTTTGGCCATGAATCTCTGTCTCCATCCCATTTACCTTGAGCAAGAGAGCGGTACATGGTTTCCAGAAGCTCGATGTCTTTCTTCTTTGGTTTAGTCTCGAACATGGCGAGTTGGCCACCATCAACGCCGCTCGCTGTTGCAAGTTTCTCTGCGCAGCAGTAGCGCTGACGACCTTTCGCCAGAATAAAAGAGAACTCTCGATCCGTAATTCGGCGGAAAAGAGGGAGGTCTTTATTCACTAACTGTTCTTGCAATGCCACGGTGGCTGTTGAAATCACCACTTTGCGATTGTTGTAAACCGCCACAGGAATCGCGGCCATCAGATAAGAAAGTGATTTACCGATGCCAGTACCTGCTTCGGCAACCAGCATACGATTTGATTTGTGGTATTGCCCGCATAGCGTTTTAGCGATCTCGGCGACGAGGTAGTTTTGTGCTCGTCTCGGAACAAAGTTATCCAGTTGAGCTTGCAAGTTTTGATAACTGGTTCGAATCGATTTTTGGATGTTACTGGTTAGCATACGGGCCTCAAATGCGTTGGTGGCGCATAGTAGCACACATCACTGGTTCTACAGTAGTTCACAAAACGGAATGCTTTTGTGCGGAATGTAGATCTTGTTCACAAAAAAATATTGAACCTAAACTAAATGAAAATAATTTCATTAGGTGAAAAATATAAAACTTCAAAAATACCACCTGAGTAGTTTTTTGTTCTAATCAACTTCTATTTTAATCAATTGAATGGTGTTTTCTATTTGTTATTAATGAATCACTAAATTACGAAAAATCAAGTTGCTAGTTTAGAACTTCATCGAATAATTTAAATATAAAATCTCAAGTGTATGTATTTTAAGGTTATTTTTATTTTTTGATGTTGTGGTTTAGAAAATTTGACAGGCAGAATAATCTTTTGCACTCTAGTGCCCAGATTTTGTAGACCAATCATTGTTACGTTTCGATAACAAGCGGTTTCAAAAATATAAAAAAAGGGAATCGGACAAGGATATCCCGAACTAAGAAAAGGCAGTGGATTAATTATGAAAAAGACTCTATTAGCACTAGCAGTTGCTGCAACAGCAACTACTGTGAATGCAGCTGAAGTATTCAAATCTGACGAAGGTTCTGTAGATTTCTACGGTCAGCTACGTCCAACTCTTCTATTCCTAGACAGCACAGACCACACTGCAGAGCTAAACACTAGCTCTTCTCGTATGGGTGTAAACGGTGTTTACGTTGTAAACGATAGCCTAAAAGTTCTAGGTGAAGTTGAAATCGGTGTAGCTCTAGGTGATAACTACGGCGCTGGTGCTGATTCAAGTGAGCGTACTGACGACACTGTGTTCGTTCGTCGCCACATCTTCGGTTTCGACATGGGCGAAATGGGTACTATCCGCTTCGGTAAAGAAGGTACTTTCGCTGATGACGTTTACGGCGCTGACTACTCATACTTCTTCGGTGGTTCTGCACTTCTTTACGGACACGAGTGGAACAACGATTCTCAAATTAAATACGCATTCGAAAACGATGCTTTCTGGCTAAAAGCGGGTTACGCTCTAGGCGAGAAAGACAAGAACGAAGAAGTTCGTGAAGTATTCGTAGGTAAGTCTTTCGGTGACCTATCTATGCACGCTGGTATCCTTTCTTCTGTAAACAAAATTGCAGTAAACAAGGTTGCTCACGACTCAGAAAACCTATCTTTCGAAGTAACTGGTGAATACGCTCTAGGTGAGCACACTCTAGGTGCAACATACTACTACAACGAAGACGAGAACAAGATCTCAGACGAGACTGTTGATTCTCACGGTATCTCTCTAGCAGGTATGTTTGCAGTAGCTCCTAAGACAACTCTTTACTCTGGTTACGAGCTAGTAATGTCTTCTTCTGACCAAGCTGGTACTGTAGACGGTGATGATTCACGTTTCTACGCTGGTGTTGAGTACAAGTTCTCTAAATGGGCTCGCGTATTCGTTGAAGGCGCATACGTATTTGAAGAAACTTCAACTGACAACGTGAAGACAGACAGCAAAACTGACTTCGGTGTTGGTGCACGTTTCTACTGGTAATCAAAACCCAGTTTGATATTGTAAGACCCAGCTCTATGCTGGGTCTTTTACTATTGGAGATAAGGATTTAATTTCTATGCAGTTATCATTAAAAGTGGCAATCACACTTTCTGTTCTAGCCAGTACAAACTTATATGCTGCAACGACCTTGGTGGTTCCTGAAGACGTAAAACTACTTGCGGTAAATATGGAGAAGCCAAAGTTGGAGGGTGGTTTGTTTTCGGATGAGAAAACAATAGAGATTCCTGACGGTACAAACCAAATTGTCTTCAAATACCAACCAGAATTTGAAATTGGCGATGATATCAAAGGGGTTTATGGCGACGCTATTATTGCTAAGTTCGATGTGAAGAATGAAGAACTAAAATTCGAGCTGCCAGAATTCAAAACTTACCGCCAAGCACAAACAAACATTTCCCCTCTAGAGTGGCAATTGCTTGACTCTAAAGGTCAGCCTATCGATCTTGTTGAAGACGTTCTTGAATCCGATGGCGTTCAAATTGGTCGTAACTACGCGCAGGAAGCTCGTAACTATAATATTGCTGGTGGGGTAGCTGGAGTTGCTGTGACAGTTGTGACAGTAAACCAACACAGCCAAGCGCTTACTGGCGTCGAGCCTAAAGTAGTTGCTACAACTGACGCACAGTCATCAACAGCACAAGACAGCCAAATGGTTGATCTACTTAAGACGATGTACCAAAAAGCGACACCACAAGAAAAAGAAACCTTTAAGAAGTGGGTTGCTCAACAATAATCGTTATTAGTGACGACAAAAACTAAAAAAGCAGGCCCAGACCTGCTTTTTATATTTTTTGAGGTGAGCATCTTTTGATGTTTAAAACGAGAGTTTGATATCTCGCCACTCTCCGGGCTTTAAATCGTCAAGCACAATACCGCCCATCGAGTAGCGAACCAAACGCAGTGTTGGGAAGCCGATGTGTGCGGTCATGCGTCGTACCTGACGGTTTCTTCCCTCTATAATAGTGATTGCCAACCAAGTTGTTGGAATGTTAGCTCGAAAGCGAACTGGTGGGGTTCTATCCCAGATCTCTGGCTCTGGCATTACTTCGACTTTTGCAGGTAATGTCATGCCATCTTTCAACTCAACGCCTTTACGTAGCTTCTCTAAGTCTTCTTTAGTCGGAGCACCGTCAACCTGTACCCAGTAAGTCTTCGGTGACTTTGATTGGGGCTGCGTTAACTTTGCCTGCAAGATGCCATCATTTGTTAGCACCATTAAACCTTCGCTGTCTCTATCTAATCGACCTGCTGCGTATACGTCTTTTACTGGGATGTAGTCAGCAAGCGTTTTACGGCCATCGCCATCGGTAAATTGGCTTAACGTGTCATAAGGCTTATTAAAAATGATCACTTTACGATCTTCTGGAGCAATACGAGGCTTAGTTGGCTTTGAAGATCGAGTAGGGCGACTAGGTCGATTTTTCGCTTGGCCATTTGAATGGTTTGGCTTACCGGAGCGTTTAAAATGGCTTGGTTTTGATTGGCTACTACGGCGACCTTTTTCATGACCCGTTCGAGATGACATGTTAACTACCTTGCAAAAATGTAAATGAACTGTGTTTGAAAGTTTTATGTTTTCTTCTAATCGGCTATCATTTGCGCGCCTAAAACTAACAAAAGCGCACAGAATAATAGACTATTTCGTGTTATTTGTTTAATGATATAGCCAAGTTGCTTTTAGTGCGGTGTTTTTGCAAAAGAATCACATGAAAGCAAACTTGGCACAAAGTGCACTCATGGATAGAGAGTCTAAGAGCTCCAAACTATAAAAAAGAGTGCAAACCGCATGTCGCGTTGGTGAGGAGGAATGCACTACTAACGTTAAGCAATGCGTAAATTCAACGAACTCAGTTGCTGAGTTGTTCAGCTTAGTTGAGTAAAAAATAGGGAAATTTCATGCCTACAGAAAAACCTACAATTATCTACACCATCACTGATGAAGCCCCGGCGTTAGCAACCTATTCATTACTACCAATCATTCAATCGTTTACTGCATCGTCTGGCATTAATGTAGATACACGTGATATTTCGTTAGCGGGTCGAATCATCGCTAACTTCCCAGAGCATTTAAAAGAAGAGCAGCGTATCGGTGACGCGCTAACAGAGTTAGGTGAATTGGCTAAGACGCCTGAAGCGAACATCATCAAGCTTCCGAATATTTCAGCGTCAATCCCGCAGCTAAAAGCAGCAATCAAAGAGCTACAAGCAAAAGGTTACGAGCTACCAAACTACCCAGAAGAGCCAAGCACTTACGAAGAAGATGCGATCAAAGCGACTTACGACAAAATCAAAGGCAGTGCGGTTAACCCAGTTCTGCGTGAAGGTAACTCAGACCGTCGTGCTCCACTTTCAGTGAAGAATTACGCGAAGAAAAATCCACACTCGATGGGCGCGTGGTCGGCAGATTCTCAATCTCATGTTTCAAGCATGGCCGACAATGATTTCTTCGGTAGTGAAAAATCGACAACCGTGTCTGGTGCAACCGAGGTTAAAATCGAATTTGCTGCTGCAGATGGTTCAGTGAAAGAGCTTAAAGCGGCATTCCCTCTACAAGATAAAGAAGTGATCGATTGTTCAGTAATGAACAAGAAGGCGCTAGTTGAGTTCTTCGAGCAAGAAATTGCAGAAGCAAAGCAACAAGACGTACTGCTTTCTCTGCATATGAAAGCGACCATGATGAAGGTATCGGATCCAGTTATCTTCGGTCACGCCGTTAAGGTTTACTACAAAGACGTGTTTGCGAAATACGGTAAGCTGTTTGAAGAGCTAGGCGTTGACGTAAACAACGGTATCGGTGATGTATATGCGAAGATTGAAGCGCTACCTGCAGAACAAAAAGCAGAAATCGAAGCAGCTATTCTTGCGGTATACGAAACACAGCCAGCACTAGCTATGGTTGATTCAGATCGCGGTATTACTAACCTACATGTACCAAGTGACATCATCGTTGATGCTTCGATGCCGGCAATGCTACGTGCTTCTGGCCAAATGTGGGGACCTGATGGCAAGCAGAAAGATACCAAAGCAATGATCCCAGATCGCAGCTATGCAGGTATTTACCAAGCGGTTATCGACTTCTGTAAAGAACACGGTGCATTTGATCCAACAACAATGGGTAGTGTGCCAAACGTGGGTCTAATGGCTCAAAAAGCGGAAGAGTACGGTTCACACGACAAGACGTTCATCCTAGATAAAGCGGGTACTGTACGTGTTGTAGATGCTTCTGGTGCGGTGCTTCTAGAGCAAGCAGTAGAAGAAGGCGATATCTTCCGTATGTGTCAGGTGAAAGACGCGCCAATCCAAGATTGGGTGAAACTTGCGGTTACTCGTGCTCGTGCGACAGGCGCTCCAGCCGTATTCTGGCTAGATGAAGCTCGTGCTCATGACGCAGAACTGATCAAGAAAGTTAACGCATACTTACCAGAGCATGATACGTCAGGCTTAGAGATTAAGATTCTTGCACCAATCGATGCATGTAAGTTCTCTCTAGAGCGTATTAAAGAAGGTCTAGATACCATTTCAGTAACTGGTAACGTACTTCGTGACTACCTAACTGACCTGTTCCCAATCCTAGAACTTGGTACTTCTGCGAAGATGCTATCTATTGTTCCACTAATGAACGGTGGCGGTCTATTTGAGACAGGTGCAGGTGGTTCAGCACCTAAACACGTTCAACAGGTAGAAAAAGAAAACCACCTGCGTTGGGATTCTTTGGGTGAATTCCTTGCACTAGCGGCATCGCTTGAGCACCTAAGCACCGTTGCTGGCAATGCAAAAGCACAAGTGCTTGCTGACGCACTTGATAAAGCGACGGGTGAGTTCTTAGACAACAACAAGTCGCCATCGCGAAAAGTTGGTGAATTGGATAACCGCGGTAGTCACTACTACCTAGCATCTTACTGGGCAAAAGCGCTAGCAGAGCAAACGGTAGATGCTGACCTAGCGGCTGAGTTTGCACCAGTGGCAAAAGCATTGGCAGAGCAAGAAGAGGCGATCGTTTCTGAGCTGAATTCTGCGCAAGGTGTGAAAGGGGAGCTAGGTGGTTACTACTCACTGGATGATGCGCTAGCGTCTACATTGATGCGCCCAAGTGCGACGTTGAACACCATTATTAACAAGTAATATATAGATGGTTCTCGCGCTACTTCAGTGGCGCGAATCTGAAACTGATAAAAACAATAAACCCGCTCTTTGGCGGGTTTATTTTTCTCTTTATAAAAGCAAAACTATGCAGTGCTTCTACAAGAGCAAATGTTTTGTCTTTCCGACAGCGCTCTAGTTATTTGGCTTGGCCTTCTACTGGCACGACGCTACTTGCGTGTGAACCTTTTGGACCTTTTTCAACCTCGTATGAGACTTGTTGGCCTGCTTTCAGTGTACGATAACCGTCCATTTGGATAGTTGAGTAGTGGGCGAAAATATCTCCTTCTTCTTCATCTGAACAGATAAACCCAAATCCTTTGGCATTGTTAAACCACTTTACTGTACCTGTAGCCATGCTTTTACATCCCTCATGCATTTTTTACTGATGTTGTTACTTCACCCAAGCTATACCTTTAACTTGGTCTCATTGTTAGCCGTTACTATTTTCGCGATTGCTAACACACGTCGAGTGAGCATATCCATATTCACCAGAATGTTAGAAAACCAACAAACCCAGAGTGAGGATTTATGCATCAACACTTTCCACTGTAGTCAATGAATCTCGACAGTCAATAGTGAAAGTCAACAATCAGAAACATATTTGAAAACAAATCACTTTTGAGATTAACATTTTTGCAAACTGTTTCTGGCGCATGCGATGGCATTTAGTCAAAAGGACTGCAAGGGTTTGATATCAAGGGAAGGGATACTAACCAAATTGCCTACATTAGAAGATTCTACTAAATGAATAAAAAGTGATGTTTTCTTGATATTTAGCTCTTTTTCCTCTGTAAGTGTGATCTTGGTGGGGTTGAGGGTTGTAATAACAGGGGGGGAAACAGAGAGCATTTAAATTGATAGTTCTAACAGCAAAAAAATCGGTTCTAAGTGATAAAAATCTTTTATTTGCGCGCCTGACAGAGGTGCATTAGTCTCTATGTAAGGAAGCAAAATTTATCTATCAAATTCGAATTAGGTGCCACATCTCACTACACCGCATGGCATGCTTATGGTAGATTGTTTTTATAGGTCGAAAACATCAACCCTTTGATACGATATCTTTGAATTGCCATGAGTAAAAATTTTGAATGGGTGACTCCAGACTCTGATCTTCTGGAGCGCGAAAGTACAAAAGTTCAGCCACCAAAGCTATACAACGTTGTACTCAACAATGATGACTATACACCTATGGATTTCGTCATAGAGGTGCTTGAGCGATTTTTTTCACATGATATTGATAAAGCAACGCAAATCATGCTCAAGATCCACTATGAAGGAAAGGCAATTTGTGGCACTTACAGTGCAGAAATTGCTGAAACAAAAGTAGCGCAAGTGACGATGTACTCAAGGGAAAATGAGCATCCGCTACTATGTACTATGGAGCAAGCGTAATAAGAAGACTTGCTCGAGCAACCAAAGTTGTTCTTTCGGGAGGTACTTATGCTAAATAAAGAACTAGAGTCAAGCCTTAACGGTGCATTCGCTCGTGCACGTGACAAACGCCACGAGTTCATGACTGTCGAACACCTCCTACTTGCATTGTTGGAAAATGATGCAGCTAAGGAAGCCCTTCTAGCCTGCAAAGCGGACCTTGATGCTTTGCGTAACGAACTCGATATATTTATCGACCAAACAACGCCGCTCATTCCTGAAAGCGATGAGACGCGCGAAACCCAGCCGACATTGAGTTTCCAGCGTGTATTACAACGCGCCGTCTTCCATGTTCAGTCGTCTGGTCGCAGTGAAGTGACTGGGGCAAATGTCCTTGTTGCGATTTTCAGCGAACAAGAATCTCACGCTGCTTACCTACTCAAGAAGAACGATATCTCTCGTTTGGACATCGTTAACTTTATCTCTCACGGCATTACTAAAGCCTCTGGCTCGAATGAAGACGCTTCTTCATCAGACTCTTTCGGCTCAGAAGCGCCAGAAGAAACCAATCCAGAAGAACGTTTGGAAAGCTTTGCAACCAATCTAAACCAAGTTGCGAAAGCGGGTAACATCGACCCACTTATCGGCCGAGACAAAGAACTAGAGCGTACAATCCAAGTACTTTGCCGTCGCCGTAAAAACAACCCATTACTTGTGGGTGAAGCGGGCGTTGGTAAAACCGCCATCGCTGAGGGTCTAGCGTGGAGAATCGTTGAAGGTCAAGTACCAGAAGTGATTCAAAACAGCGTGATTTACTCACTGGATATTGGCTCACTACTCGCAGGTACCAAATACCGTGGTGACTTCGAGAAGCGTTTCAAATCGGTTCTGAAGCAGCTTGAGAAAGAAGAAGACGCAATCCTATTTATCGATGAGATCCACACTATCATCGGTGCGGGTGCGGCTTCTGGTGGTCAAGTCGATGCGGCAAACCTGATCAAGCCTCTACTAAGTAGCGGTAAGTTGCGCTGTATTGGTTCGACAACGTACCAAGAGTACAGCAACATCTTTGAGAAAGAGCGTGCACTATCTCGCCGTTTCCAAAAGATCGATGTAGTAGAGCCGTCTCTCGACGATACGACTAAGATTTTGATTGGTCTGAAACCTAAGTACGAAGCTCATCACGAAGTGCGTTACACCAATAAAGCGTTGCGTGCGGCAGTAGAGCTATCGGCGAAATACATCAATGAGCGTCACTTGCCAGATAAAGCAATCGACGTTATTGATGAAGCGGGTGCGCGTAGCCGCTTAGCACCAGCAAGTCGCCGTAAGAAAACCGTCGGTGTTGCAGACATCGAAGCGATGGTCGCTAAGATGGCACGTATTCCAGAGAAATCAGTGTCGTCTTCAGACAAAGACATTCTGAAGAACCTTGATGACAAGATGAAGATGCTGGTCTTCGGTCAAGACAATGCGATTGACGCGCTGTCAGAGGCAATCAAACTGTCTCGTGCAGGTTTGGGTGTAGATAACAAGCCTGTTGGTTCATTCCTGTTTGCTGGCCCTACAGGGGTAGGTAAAACAGAGGTGACTGTTCAGCTTTCGAAACTACTTGGCATTGAACTTCTTCGTTTCGATATGTCTGAGTACGGTGAGCGTCATTCGGTAAGCCGTTTGATTGGTGCACCACCAGGTTATGTTGGTTACGATCAAGGTGGTTTACTAACCGACGCCGTGCTGAAACACCCGCATTCAGTGGTTCTGCTTGATGAAATTGAGAAAGCACACCCAGATATCTTTAACTTGCTACTACAAGTGATGGATAACGGTACGCTGACGGACAACAACGGGCGTAAAGCTGACTTCCGTAACGTGATCCTTGTGATGACAACCAACGCAGGTGTTGCTGAGACTGAGAAGAAATCGATCGGTCTTATCCAACAAGATAATAGTCATGATGCGATGGCGGAAATCAAGAAAGTGTTTACACCAGAGTTCCGTAACCGTCTAGACAATATCATTTGGTTCAACAGCCTAGATGAAGCGGTGATCCACCAAGTGGTTGATAAGTTCATCGTGGAACTACAAGTTCAACTGGACGCTCGTGGCGTATCAATGGAAGTATCACAAGATGCGCGTCATTGGTTAGCTCACAAAGGCTACGACAAAGCGATGGGTGCACGTCCTATGGGACGAGTGATTCAAGAGCAGCTTAAGAAACCTTTGGCGAATGAACTTCTATTCGGCTCTTTGGTAGATGGTGGTACTGTGAAAGTGACGCTAGTGAAAGACGAACTTAAGTTCGAATACCTAAGCGAGAAAGAAGCAGCACTTCACTAATTCTTTGTTGAAATCTACTTTAAAAGCGTGCGCCTAGGCGTGCGCTTTTTTGTGTTTGCAAGAATGGGACAAGTCAGTTGATTGTATTGAAACGCCCAAAAGCAAGCTTAGTATTGAGAGCAAAAGACAGGCAATAAAAAACGAAGCCATAAGCTTCGTTTTTTATTGTATTCGAAAATCAGAGATTAACGAGCACGGAAGACGATGCGGCCTTTAGATAGGTCGTATGGAGTCATCTCTACAGTTACTTTATCACCAGTAAGAATACGGATGTAGTTCTTACGCATCTTGCCAGAGATGTGTGCAGTCACAACGTGACCGTTTTCAAGTTCAACGCGGAACATAGTGTTTGGTAGAGTGTCAAGCACAGTGCCTTGCATCTCAATTACGTCTTCTTTAGCCATTTAATCCTCTTTAGAAATTAGGCGGTATTAGCGCGCTTATTTTGCCGCTAAACAGTAATTATGTAAAGTTGGGGCGTATTCTACCCTTGCCAACGCTGATTTACTAGCCTTTGGTGTCGTTGAAAGCGAGTTTTGTAGTTCATCGCTGGACATTCATCGATCTGATAGCCTAAATATAGCCAATGTTTGCTGTTCTGTTGGCAATATTCAAGTTGGAAAAGAACCCCTAAAGTCCCAAGAGATAAAGGATAATCGGGATCAAAGAAGGTATAAAAAGCACTCGCGCTGTTATCCATGATATCCGTAACCGCAACTGCGAGAAGTCGATCATTTTCATCATAGACATGCAGAAATCCGGTTGTTAACCATGTTGTTTGAGCAAATCGAGCGAACTCATCCTCACGAGGAGGGTACATGGTGCCATTTTTGTGCCGCGCAGTTATGTACCTGCTGTAAAGCTGGAACCAATCTTGGTCTAGCTCAGGCTTGAGCGTCCAACTCAGAGAATTGGCTTTATTCAACAGACGCTTTTGACTCTTGGATGGACGAAAGTCTGGCACCGCAATGCGGATTGGCTGACATGCATTGCACTGTTCACAATGAGGTTTATAGATGGTGTCGCCACTGCGACGAAAACCATTCGCCATCAATACTTGATAGTTTTGTTCTGTGTGCAAGTTGGCATCGAGAGCCACAGCCACTCGCTCTTCACGTTCAGGCAAATAACTGCATGGATGGTTATTGGTCAAGCCGATACGGATGTGTTGGAGATCTGTGCTCATGATACCGCGTCCTGCAAAATCTGTGGTTCAAACGTGCCCAAATCGGTGTTCTTACCTCTTAAAGATAGTAGTTTTTGTACGAAGTCGTCACGTTCAAGTTCAAATGCACCAAGTGAAGCTAAGTGTGGGTTCATTACCTGACAATCGATTAATTGACCGTGGTTTGACGCCAAATGGTCGCAGAGATACCACAATGCAATCTTAGATGCGTTGTCTTTAAGGCTAAACATCGACTCACCACAAAAAAGTTGGCCAACACTGATGCCGTATAAACCGCCAACGAGTTGATCCTCGTGCCATACTTCTACTGAGTGGCAATGACCGCGTTTGGCGAGTTCAATATAGGATGTTTGCATATCCTCATTGAGCCAAGTTTCTTCAGCAGGACGAGTCGAAGAACATAATTGAATTACGCGTTCGGTTGCATTGTTTAGCGTTACTTTATACTGTTGTTTACGCTGAAACTTTTTTAGGCTTTTTGAAGGCTTAAATGATAAAGGGTCAAAAACGGCTCTTGGAGAAGGACTCCACCAAAGAATGGGCTCACCAGGGCCATACCACGGAAAAATACCTTGGTGATAGCCCTTAAGAATGCGTTCAGGGTTGAGATCCCCACCAAAGGCCAGCAAACCGTTTGGGTCGCTCAGAGCTTCGTACGGCGATGGAAACGAATGCGAGTCATCAAGTTCAGTTAAATAGATTGTCATAAAGAAAACTTTACCAACATCAGAGCCTATAGGAGCTTATTATGAGCGGAGTAAGACTTAATATAAAACGATGGGCATGGATCATACTGTTTTTGCCATTTTTCGCCAATGCAGCCTATGAAAGAAATGTAGCAAAACCTGTAAATCAAGTGGTGTATGGCAAAGTCGATTCTGTGCGATACATTACGCAACAAGAGGTGAAACAATCACAAAGTAATGGCTGGGAAACACTATTGGGTGCGACGATCGGCGGTTTAGTGGGTAACCAATTTGGTGGTGGTACAGGTAAAGAAGTTGCGACCGCGGTTGGGGCGCTAGCTGGCGCAGCCGTAGTGAGAAACCGTAGCAACTACGAATACACGGTGGAATACAAGCTTGTCGAACTCTTGGTCAAAGTCGATGGCAACAAACTTATTAACGTAATTCAAGATGTTGACAATAGCATGCTGTTTAAGCGTGGAGACGATGTTCGCATCCTCTATTTTGATGACGGCGTTCGAGTGGATATCGCTTACTAAGCCAACGTTTGCACAGTAAAATCTAAGCTGACTAATTATTCAAAAATTAGCATGGATTTACTCTGGTTTTGTGATGGTTTTTTCGTTAGTCTGAATCCACGAAGAATTGTTTAGCTCTCAAAAAACGTGAAGTGAGAGCACAAAGGATTATCAACTTTTAATGGAAAGCCTAACGTTACAACCCATCAATAAAATTCACGGGGAAGTGAACCTTCCTGGATCAAAAAGCGTTTCCAACCGAGCTCTATTGCTTGCTGCTTTAGCAAAAGGCACTACTCGTTTGACAAACCTTCTCGACAGCGATGACATTCGTCATATGTTGAATGCACTGACAAAGCTTGGCGTTCAATATCAATTGTCGGAAGATAAAACCGAGTGTGTCGTTGAAGGTCTCGGTCGTCCATTTTCTGTCTCTGAGCCTGTAGAGCTATTTTTAGGTAATGCCGGCACCGCAATGCGTCCACTCGCTGCTGCACTGTGCTTAGGTGAAGGTGAATACGTGTTGACTGGCGAACCTCGTATGAAAGAGCGTCCGATCGGTCACCTAGTGACAGCCCTTCAAGCGGCTGGTGCAGACGTTACTTACCTAGAAAACGAAAACTACCCACCACTGAAAATCGTTGGTACTGGTCTTAAATCTGGTTCTGTATCGATTGATGGTTCGATTTCTAGCCAATTCTTAACGGCATTTTTAATGTCAGCGCCTTTGGCTGAGGGCGAAATTCGCATCAATATTGAAGGCGAATTGGTTTCAAAGCCTTACATCGATATCACTCTGCATATCATGAAGCAGTTTGGTGTAGAAGTGGTCAATAACGACTATCAAGAGTTTGTTATTCCTGCTGGCCAGCATTACATCGCTCCGGGTGATTTTTTGGTCGAAGGTGATGCGTCTTCAGCTTCTTACTTCTTGGCGGCGGCGGCCATCAAAGGTGGTGAAGTGAAAGTCACAGGTATTGGTAAAAATAGTATTCAGGGTGATATCCAATTCGCTGATGCACTCGAGAAAATGGGTGCAGAAATCGAATGGGGCGATGATTACGTGATTTCACGTGTTGGTCAGCTGAAAGGTATCGACATGGATTACAACCATATACCAGATGCGGCAATGACCATCGCAACGACAGCCCTGTTTGCAGAAGGCACAACAGCGATTCGTAATGTGTACAACTGGCGCGTGAAAGAGACTGACCGTCTATCTGCAATGGCGACTGAGCTTCGTAAAGTCGGCGCAGAAGTGGAAGAGGGTGAGGATTACATCATCGTTAAGCCTGTACCACAGCTTACGCACGCTGCGATTGATACTTATGATGATCACCGTATGGCGATGTGTTTCTCTCTGGTGGCGCTAAGCGATACACCTGTGACGATTAACGATCCTAAGTGTACGTCCAAGACATTTCCAGACTACTTCGATAAACTGAAAGCATTGAGCTGCTAATTCAGTTTATTGAAGCGAAAAAGCCAGAGTTAAGACTCTGGCTTTTTTATTGAATTTTGAAGCGCTTATTTGTTCAGCGTGAACTCTTTTGACAGGTGGTGCGCAAGGTACTTAAACATATTGAATACAGCTGTAGTATTGGTGGTCGGCAGACCTTTTTCATCTAAGAAGTACTCGCCTTTAAATACCAATACATCGTCTTTTTCTACTACGCTCGTTGCACGCATACCTTCAATGTAGTCATCGTGTTCTTGGATGATTTGGTTAGCGATCAAAAGAAGGTCGAACTCTTCAATGTGTTTTCTATCAGACATAACGTTCTCGTCATTCAATAAATCTTAAGTGGCAGCAGTATACCCACAAACATCATGGGTTTGCATACCTAAATCTCTGATTACGTGTTTTACCAGTATTGTTCCAAGAGGTTTTACTTCTTTATATAGAAGCAACATGGTAAGTGATTCTTATATGCAAATCGTCGCTATTTCAGCGTCGTAATCTAAGGTTAGGCTCTGATCGTGAAAGAAAAAATATTTTGTGATGAGAGACAAAATTTATTGAATTCGACTAGCGGGAGGAATCTTTGCCTGCTTAGTATATGCCGCTCAAGACCTTTTGCAGAACCCTGCCTCGTCAAATTAGAAAGGCGATGAATTGTCAACCAATCGGATCTGAATTTCAAAAAAGCAGTTGATCTTCTTTTCATCTCGCACAATAGTAAAAAAAGAAGCAATGAAATAGAACATTATGCGGGTAGCTTCCTTAGGGGGCAGTTGCCCGCATTATTATGAAGGACGTTAGAGTCAGTTATGGGTAAATCGCTCGTTATAGTGGAGTCACCAGCCAAGGCTAAGACGATAAATAAATACCTTGGTAAAGACTTTATTGTTAAGTCTAGTGTTGGTCACGTGCGTGATCTGCCTACGGCCGGTCAAAGCACTGGTGAGAAAAAAGCCGCTGCCATTTCTACTAAAGGAATGAGCCCGGAAGAGAAAGCGCGTGTCAAAAAAGAAAAAGACCGTAAAGCTCTAATCAAAAAAATGGGGATTAACCCATATCATGACTGGGATGCGAATTACCAAATCCTTCCAGGCAAAGAAAAAGTTGTTAGTGAACTGCAAAAATTAGCCAAAGACGCTGATTTCGTTTATCTCGCAACCGATTTGGACCGCGAGGGAGAAGCTATCGCATGGCACCTTCGTGAGATCATCGGTGGCGATGAAGAGCGATACAAACGTGTAGTTTTTAATGAGATTACTAAGAATGCAATCCAACAAGCTTTCCAGACACCTGGTGAGCTGAATATGGATGGTGTTAACGCACAGCAAGCACGTCGATTCATGGACCGCGTAGTAGGTTTCATGGTTTCTCCATTGCTATGGAAGAAAGTTGCACGTGGCTTGTCTGCGGGTCGTGTACAGTCAGTAGCGGTAAAACTATTGGTTGAGCGTGAGCGTGAAATCAACGCTTTCATTCCAGAAGAATTCTGGGACATCAACGCAAATACACATACCAAAGATAAGACAGCATTCAAACTGCTTGTTGCGCAAAAAGATGGCGTTGCGTTTAAGCCTGTCAACGAGACAGAGACCAAAGCAGCGCTTTCGGTATTGGAAAAAGCAAGCTACGAAGTTTGTAAGCGCGAAGACCGCCCAACGAAGAGTAAGCCGTCTGCTCCATACATTACCTCAACACTTCAGCAAGCGGCGAGTACTCGTCTAGGCTACGGTGTTAAGAAGACCATGATGCTGGCTCAGCGTCTGTATGAAGCGGGTTACATCACGTATATGCGTACTGACTCAACCAATTTGAGTGCAGAAGCGGTAGATGCAGTTCGTGGCTTCATCGGTTCAGAGTATGGCGATAAATACCTTCCTGCTAACCCGTTGAGATACGGTAGCAAAGAAGGTGCACAAGAAGCGCACGAAGCGATTCGTCCTTCCGATGTAGCAGTGAAAGCAGAAGACCTACAAGGTGTTGATGCTGACGCTCACAAGCTCTACTCATTGATTTGGAATCAATTCGTTGCGTGTCAAATGACACCAGCAGAATACGATTCAACCACTATCAGCGTTAAAGCTGCGGAATACACGCTGAAAGCGAAAGGTCGTATCCTTAAGTTTGATGGTTGGACTCGTGTGCAACGCCCAATGGGTAAAAACGAAGACACGATTCTTCCTGCAGTTCAGTTGGGCGATAAGCTAGACCTAGAATCGCTTGAGCCTAAGCAGCACTTTACTAAGCCACCTGCGCGCTTTACAGAGGCGGCATTGGTTAAAGAACTTGAGAAGCGTGGCATTGGCCGTCCTTCTACATACGCATCGATCATCTCTACGATCCAAGATCGTGGCTACGTGAAAGTAGATCAGCGTCGTTTCTACGCAGAGAAGATGGGTGAGATTGTTACTGACCGTCTAGATGACAGCTTTAACGATCTGATGAACTACGACTTCACGGCTCGTATGGAGCAGAAGCTTGACCAAATCGCTGAAGGTGACGTGATGTGGAAAGATGTCCTAGACAACTTCTTCACAGACTTTACGGGTGATCTTGAGAAAGCGGAACAAGACGAAAACGAAGGCGGCATGAAACTGAATCACATTGTGATGACAGATATTGAGTGTCCAACTTGTGGTCGTCCAATGGGTATTCGTACTGCGTCTACTGGTGTGTTCCTTGGCTGTTCTGGTTACGCACTGCCACCTAAAGAGCGTTGTAAGACAACCATCAACCTAGGTGACGAAGAAGGCATCATCAACGTTCTAGAAGAAGATGTGGAAACCGCGGCACTGCGTGCTAAGAAGCGTTGTCCTATCTGTGAAACAGCGATGGATGCGTACCTGATTGACGATAAACGCAAGATGCACGTTTGTGGTAACAACCCGAACTGTGAAGGCTACATCGTTGAGTATGGCGAGTTCAAAGTGAAAGGCTACGATGGCCCAGTTGTTGAGTGTGACAAGTGTGGCTCTGACATGGTTCTTAAGAACGGTCGTTTCGGTAAATACATGGATTGTACGAGTGAAACGTGTAAGAACACTCGTAAGATTCTGAAGAATGGCGAAGTTGCGCCACCGAAGGAAGACCCAGTTCATTTCCCTGAACTACCATGTGAAAACTCAGACGCTTACTTTGTTCTTCGTGACGGTGCTTCTGGCCTATTCATGGCGGCAAGCAACTTCCCTAAATCACGTGAGACGCGTGCGCCGTTGGTTTCTGAACTGGCTCGATTTGAAGAGCGTCTTCCAGAGAAGTTCAAATACCTAACGACAGCACCAGCGGCGGATCCAGATGGTCGCCCAGCAGTGGTTCGTTTTAGCCGTAAGAGCAAAGAGAACTACGTGCGTACTGAAGATGATGGCAAACCAAGTGGTTGGACTGCGCTATTCATTGACGGTAAGTGGGAAATCACAGACAAGCGCAAGAAACCGAAAGCGAAAGCTTAAGTGATAAATTAGAACGAATAAGGCAGCGAATACGCTGCCTTATTTTTTGCTTGTTATTCTATAAATTATTCACTTCGTCTATTGTTTACCATTCAAATTTTCTCCATTCTGTTTTCATAGAACGGTCATAGTTTCATCGTATCCTGTCGCAAAACTGCGCTTGTGTAGTTAATCGGTTTGTAAATTGTTTTCACAATGTAATCGTTTGCGTCTCATAGTGTGACCAAGATACCGTATTGAGTAAGCAACATCTGTATACAACACGGAATGGCATATTTTAAATTGTAATTTAGTTCCAGTTCGATAACTTATTACACAAATAATGCAACTGTATGCGGTTATTTAGCACCAAAAATAAAAAACAACGAAGGTGTGTGCGTACGAGGATGTGCAATAGCTTTTTTAGTTCGCGCTGTGAGGGTTCAAAGAAACTTATCAGTGCGGATGCAATAATGTATTCGCTTGACTCCCCGAGTTCTGCTCATTTCAAGTGAATACCAGTTCCAAGCTATAACTATATATGGAGAACAACGAATGGCTGGTGTTTTGGGAATGATTCTTGCTGGCGGTGAAGGCTCTCGCTTGAGACCTTTAACGGAATCCCGCAGTAAACCTTCGGTCCCTTTCGGCGGAAGTTACCGACTTATTGATTTCGCTCTGAATAACTTTGTAAATGCGGATTTAATGCGTATTTACGTCCTTACTCAATTCAAATCTCAATCTCTATTCCATCACTTGAAAAAGGGTTGGAACATCAATGGCATTACAGACCGTTTTATCGACCCAATTCCTGCGCAAATGCGTACTGGCAAGCGTTGGTATGAAGGTACTGCCGATGCTATCTACCAAAATTTACGTTTTATGGAGTTGGCGGAGCCGGATCAAGTATGTATCTTTGGTTCAGACCATATCTACAAAATGGACATTAAACAGATGCTTGCTTTCCACCAAGAAAAAGAAGCATCTTTGACTGTTTCGGCACTGCGCATGCCGCTATCGGAAGCCTCTCAATTTGGTGTTATCGAAGTGGACAGTGAAGGTCGAATGATTGGCTTTGAAGAAAAGCCTGCAAACCCAAAATCAATTCCTGGTGACCCAGAGCATGCGCTTGTCTCTATGGGCAACTACATCTTTGAAGCTCAAACGCTGTTCTCAGAATTGATTGAAGACGCTGATAATGAAGCCTCTACCCACGATTTTGGTAAAGACATCATTCCTAAGATGTTCCCTCGTGGCGATGTGTTTGTCTATGACTTCAGCATGAACCGCATTACAGGTGAGAAAGAAGAAGTTTACTGGCGCGATGTAGGTACAATCGATGCGTACTGGCAAGCACATATGGATCTGCTTGAGAAAGACGCACCATTCTCTCTCTACAACCGTAAATGGCCACTGCATACTTACTACCCACCATTGCCACCTGCAACCTTTACTGACTCTGTAAATGGTCGAGTTCAGATCATCGACAGCTTAGTGTGTAACGGCAGCTACGTACGTGGTTCTCGTATTGAAAAGTCGGTACTTGGTTTCCGCAGTAATATTGCTTCAGCGTGTGACATCAGCCAGTGTATTTTGCTCGGTGATGTGAAAGTCGGGGAAGGTTGTGTGCTTCGTCGCGTGATTGTAGATAAAGACGCAGATATTGCGCCGGGTACGCAAATTGGTGTAAATCTACAAGAAGATAAGAAACACTACCATGTGTCAGATGATGGCATTGTCGTAATTCCAAAAGGAGCACGTGTTGGCTACTAACAATTTGTCTGTTCTGTTTGTAGCGTCTGAAGTCGAAGGACTGATCAAAAGTGGTGGCTTGGCTGATGTAGCCAAGGCACTGCCGGAAGCCCTTCAAAACCTTCAGCAAGATGTACGAATTTCTATTCCTGCCTACACTGGTATTGAACAGTTGTCAGAAGCGGAAACGGTTCTGGAAACAGAGCTAACAAGTTGGCCTCATACTGCTTACCGTGTCCTTAAGTTAACGCTTGGGGATAATCCGGTTTATTTGATTGATTGCCCTCCTTATTTCAATCGTCCGTCTATGTACGCGGAAAACAACCAAGCCTACACGGATAACGGCGAGCGTTTCGCGTTTTTTAGTGCGGCTTGTTTAGACATGCTACCAAAGCTTGGCTTCCAGCCCGATATTGTTCATGCCAATGACTGGCACACAAGCTTGGTTCCCTTCCTGCTAAAACATCGTTACGGTCACGATGCTTTCTTTGCTAACACTCGCAGTGTTATTTCAATCCATAATGCGGTGTTCAAAGGTGTGTTTAGCTATGACGATGTTCAATGTCTGCCAGAATTCCATAGCCGAAATGTGCCAGACGCTGCAGTAAGTGCAACGCACATTACTATGCTGAAAGCAGGGGTAATGAACGCAGATAAAATCAATGCTGTTAGCCCTACATATGCCGAAGAACTGAAAACCGAGCTTGGAAGCCACGGTATGGCGTGGGAGTTTCAGCAACGTGCTAATGATTTGGTAGGCATCCTTAATGGATGTGATTACAGTGCGTGGAATCCAGAAACCGATTCAAACTTGCCGCTTAACTATAAAGCCAATCGTCAAAGTATGGTTCGTGGTAAGAACGCATGTAAAAAAGCAATGCAAGAAAAGCTGGGACTTGAAGCATCAGATTGCGCCATGTTTGGCATGGTGTGTCGCCTAACACAGCAAAAAGGCGTGCACTATCTATTGCCTGCGTTGGCAGACTTTCTAAAACACGATGTTCAGCTCGTTGTGGTTGGCACTGGAGATCCTATTCTCGCGGCGCAGTTACGAGATGTAGCGGCACAATTTGCGGACAAGTTTATCTTCGTTGAAGCGTACGATAACGAATTAGCACACTTGGTGGAGGCGGGATCGGATTTCTTCCTAATGCCTTCTGAATTCGAGCCGTGTGGTTTGAACCAAATCTACAGCATGGCCTATGGTACTTTGCCAATCGTTCGTGGAGTCGGTGGCTTGAAAGACAGCGTGAATGACTACGATGTGAATCCAGCCGATGCTACGGGATTCGTTTTCTATGAACCAACGCCGCAAGGTCTATTACTGACAATGTTGAGAGCACTTCTTCTTTACGCACAAAATGTGACAGAAGTGAGACGTGTACAACTTCATGCTATGCAAAAAGACTTTTGTTGGCGAAAAGCGGCAGAAGAGTATTTGCAACTGTATAGAGCTGCGTTAAATTGACGCAAAATCTTTAAAAAGTGTAACGAAAGGCACCGAATGAGGTGCCTTTATTATCTTACCCTTATGGAGTGTGGTAGCATTTATCCATTCCCTTTCACAAAAAGTGTTTTTCGTACTGATACATGACTCAGCCACTTCTTTTCCACAAAACCTATTTACACCCTACCAGTAATGAGTGGGTTGTTTTCGTACATGGTGCTGGTGGCAGTTCTTCGATCTGGTTTAAGCAAATCAAAGCGTATAAGCAGCATTTCAATTTGTTGCTCATCGATCTTCGAGGTCACGGAAAGTCCAATCAATTGTTGAAAGAGCTGATTACTAGTCGCTATACCTTTACCGCTGTTACTCAGGATATTTTAAAAGTGTTGGATCACCTTAAGATCCAATCAGCACACTTTGTCGGTATGTCCTTGGGTACTATTATTGTGCGTAACTTGGCTGAACTGGCTTCGGACCGTGTTCGCTCAATGGTGCTGGGTGGCGCAGTCACTCGTTTAAATACTCGCTCACAGATACTGGTGAAATTGGGGAACCTTGGTAAACACATCCTTCCTTACATGTGGTTGTACAAGTTGTTTGCTTATATCGTGATGCCGCAGAAGAACCAGCGTGAATCAAGGCACTTGTTTATTCGCGAAGCCAAGAAGCTATGCCAAAAAGAGTTTAAGCGTTGGTTTACTTTGGCAGCAGATGTGAACCCATTGATGAGATATTTCAAAGATCGTGAACTACCGATTCCGACATTGTATTTGATGGGTGACCGAGACTACATGTTCATCAAGCCAGTGAAAGAAATGGTCGCGGTGCATAAGTTGAGCGTACTGAGAGAAATACCAGATTGTGGCCATGTGTGTAATGTAGAAAGGCCCGATGACTTTAACCAACATTCCATCGAGTTCATTAAGCAGCAGAGTCTAGCGGCTTAACGCATTTATTGAAGAGAGCAAAAGAGTAGGGGAGCCGTTATGGCTCCCCTATTTGATATCCACATTGCCAACACGCACCAAACTGGCCTTCGTTCTGTTCTGAACACTGTGGGCACTGCCAGTCTTGATAAGTCAATTCCGCTTGTTGACGATAATCTTCAACAATGGCAGATGCTTTTAGTTTCTGCTCCGGATGTAAAAGCCAAACATATGGGTCTGTATCATCGCTAAACGGCAACTCACCCTTTAAGCCGAACATTCCCTCACCTCTGACTTCACAAGCTATCTGTTCGGTTTTGAGAAGCTCACAGACGATATGAGCTTCTGCTGGATTTTTAGCGATGTATATCTTCATTAAGCGTTTCCGTTTTGGACTTGGGCTGGGCGAACTTTATTCATAACCCATTTTGCGATGATTGGGAACAAGCCGAGCAGAGCAAACGATGCTAATACGGTTGGCGACACAATTCCCGAAAGACTGTCGATAGTAGCGAGCTGTGTACCTGCATTTAGGTAGACGGCAGTGCCTGGCAACATACCGATTTGACTAGTTAGGTAGAATCGTGCGACTGACATTGGTGTTAGCCCCATCAACAAGTTGATCAAGAAAAATGGAAATACCGGAATTAAACGTAGAGAGAAAAGGTAAAAAGCACCGTCTTTTTCTACACCTTGGTTAATGGCATTTAACTTATTACCGAACTTGCTTTGTACCCATTCACGCAACAGGTAACGGCTGCTTAAAAACGCAATGGTTGCACCGATTGTGCTGGCAAAAGACACTAAAAGTAAACTCGTCCAAAAACCAAACAAGGCAGCACCCAAAAGCGTTACAACCGCAGCTCCAGGAATAGAAAAGGCGGTGATAGCAATATAAGCGAAGAAATAGGTAGCGGCGGCAAACACGAAGTTTTGGTCAATGAAACTGTTTAACGCTTGTTGCTGTGCTTTTGCGTTTTCTAGCGTTAAATATTGACCAAAGTTGACACCTAAAAAGATGATGGTCGCGAGTAGGATCAGTCCTAAAATCAGTTTCTTATTCATATCAATGGCTCCGTTTGGCTTCTTAAATAATAAGACAGAATGGAGTAAGAAAAAATTTCAAAAAAAAACCGCAGTGTGAAAACTGCGGTTTTTACTCAATGTCATGCTGAAATGATTGCTCTACGAGAGAGCGCTCATCAACTCTTCCCGGCGAGACTGAGGTACGACGCTCCAATGTGTACCGTTGATAGCGCCTTCAAGCGCCCACAACAATTCAAGGCTTACCGTAGAGGCATGCGTATCTTGGATTGCTTTATAAGCGTTTAGGGCACCTTCTTCTTCTAGTTGCTCGACAGAGTCAATGCCTGCTTTCTTCAACATACGTTCAGTTGCAAGGCGTAGATTAGGAAGGTCTTTCAATCGGTTAGGTTTGGTGCTCGCTTGCTGTTTTTTCTCTTGCTTAGCAGTCTCTAAAGATTGCTTTGCAACTTCAATCAAGCGATCGGTCGAATCCCATAGATCATCAGAAATAGCATAGTATTTCGTAACAACTGGGAAACCACGTTTCTTGTAGACGTACGGTTTTAGTCCTTGAGTCTCGAAGTCAGATGAAGTTTGTTGGTCAGCTCGTATATGAAGTTGATTGTTCACAACTAGTGCAAACATCGTTTCATCGGCGAAGAGCCCAAAGCCGCCAAACATTGAGCGCGACTTGATATTACCAAGTGCCTCAAACAGCTTCATTGAGTCTTTGAGTATCGGTTTATCCATGATGTGTTATCTCGGTGTAATTAATATTACGCCACCAAAAATCAGGTCCGAGAGATTAGCAAATGCATGCAGACACAATGTCATTAAAGGGTAAACTCACTTAATGCATATTTGCCATCGGTAACCCCGCTACCTTCCATCTAATAAGATGGTTCAGGCCGGAGGCTTTGCGTCCCACCCTTTCGAATGGTTTGCCCTGTGCGTGACTCTTTGAGAATACTTCGTATATTGAATTAACATCACGTTTCAAATATAAAAGTGTGATCTTGGTTCAGTTAATAGCGTTAAATTGATGTGTTTTGTTTCATATTGTTGAGCATCTACTTGTCATACAAAAGCTTGATGTAGGAAATGGACTACACCTTAATTAAAACAGCAACTTATCGAAGTTTAAGGTTGTATTCTTGAGGTGAAATATTAGGGGAAAGTTATTTTTAGATATTAAAAAAGCGCCCATAAGAGCGCTTTATAAAATGAGTTCGCAGATGAGGTTAGTTTAGTTTCTTAACCGTGTTGCGAACAACGATCTCTGGTTGCATCTCGAACACTCGTTTTTCGTGTTCCTTGTCTTTGATGCGCTCCAAAAGGATCTCAAATGCGTTTTTACCCACACGACGTTTTGGTTGGTGGATAGTCGTTAGCGGTGGAGAAAAGTATTCTGCAAGCTCAATGTTGTCGTAACCGATCACGGATACATCATCCGGTACTTTGATACCGTTTTGCTGCAAGCGGCTCATTAAGCCTAGCGCCATTGTGTCGTTAAAGCAGAAGACAGCAGTTGGGCGTTTTTCCATTGCAGTGATGTTATCTGCCGCCAGTACAGCAGTATCACACTCAAAGTTACCTTCAAGAACCCAATCTTCGTTAACTGTTAGGTTTGCTTCCGCCATCGCTCGGCGGTAACCAGCGATACGCTCTTGGCACGCCGCTTTTTCAAAATGACCGCTCAAACATGCGATGTCAGTGTGACCGTTATCGATCAGGTATTTCGTCGCGATGTAGCCGCCTTCTTCCGAGTTATCGATGATCTTATCTGCCTGTGAGCTCTCAGGGCCCCAGTCCATCACAACTTTTGGAATGTCAGAATGGCGGTCTAGCATCTCTTTTAGCTCTTCCGTCAAGTCAGAACACATTACTAGGATGCCATCTACGCGTTTCTCAGCTAGCATGCGGATGTAGTCACGTTGCTTCTCGTAGATACCGCCCGTGTTACAAAGAATTAGAGTGTAACCTTGACGGTAACAGTAACTCTCAACACCATCGATGACTTCAGAGAAGAATAGGTTGGTTGATTGAGTAACTAACATACCGATAGTACGAGTAGAGTTGCACTTCAAGCTACGAGCAACGGCGCTTGGCGCGTAATTTAGTTCATCAACCGCTTTCATTACTTTTTCTTGGGTTGCTTCTGCAACAAAGCGAGTTTTGTTAATTACGTGCGAAACCGTTGTGGTAGAAACGCCGGCTAAGCGAGCAACGTCTTTAATAGTGGCCATAAATGATGTCCTGTATCGAGCTACTGAATACCGTGAGTGAAGACAACCATACGCTTAGGGTCTTGCACAAACCGAGCAACTGCAAGAAAGGGCATTGCTGAGATATTTGGCAGTGGTTGTTCCGAATCGGTATAAAAAGATTTGTAGCAACATTTGTTGCTGAGACTCATATTCCCTTCTTTTATAAGTGAGGAATTAGTCAGCAATCATGTTAAGAAAACACAAAAACCGCTATATTTCAGCGGTTTACATATAAATCATATTTAATCGTTTGCGCTCACATTTTAGACTGATGTGGGCAGGCTGGCAATATTTTCAGCGGTTGTTTTGTGCCCTTGAGGTCACATTTTCACGGCTAAATTGGTTGGGTTTCTTTAAGCCAGATTAAAACTAAACGAATAAAATAGGGAGCCTAAATAGCAGGCTCCCTAAAATAGGCGGTAATTATTCACCAAGAAGGTAGGTGCTGTCCAGTTTACAAAATGCAATTAATAGTTGCGCAACGCTAACATAGAAGCCAAATTCGTCGAACTGCTTACATTTAGCGGCAAACTGAGGTAGCCAAGTCAAAAGATGCTGTTGGATGAAATCGTTCTGCTTTTCGAACGCTTCTTCCATGTGCTTTTCTTGCTCTAGTTCGTTAGAGCGAATAATCATATTACCCAAGAAATCCAACTCTACCGCTAGGTGGTCAGCTGGCTCTTTCAGGTTTTCATCAACTTGCACGCCAAACTCTGCCATCAGTTTTTCCATCTCTTCTGCTGGTTTGTCGTTTAGCAGACCAGATTGACCGATGTACATAGAGGCGTAAGGCAGCGCACCGTGCTTTTCTGTCTTAAGGAAAAGCTCACAAAAGTCTGCAGCCAACTCAAGTTGCGCGTCTTCACGATCCTGTAGGCGGTTAAGTGCATCAACAAGGGTATCCACAGCTGGTTTTAATGACTCATTTTCACCAAGGCCAGCCAAAAAGCTTCGAATTTCAACACTGTGGTAGCTTTCTAGTTCTTTCTCTGTCAGTTCTTTTGCGAACAGGCTAGAAAACCACCAATAGATTTCTGCGCGTTTCTCGTTAAAAGCTTTCACTTCTTGCATTTTTTTGCTCCTAAATGGTTATCCCCTAAGTGTAAACAATTAAGATGAATAGCAGTAACTATAATTGTTATCCATTATGGGAAAATATGCGCGTTTATGAATGGCTGTAAATAAGCTTGCTTTGAATCAATAAAAACGCAAAATCTTGCTTTTTAATGTATCTATGACTAGAAATGTTACTAGTTATGAATAGAATACGTCTTGGAAAATAAAAAAGACAGAAAGTGGTGTAAATGAGCTATCACGTATTAGTCGTAGAAGATGATGTAGTAACTCGTAGTAAGCTTGCGGGCTATTTCCAAAATGAAGGCTACAAAGTTAGTGAAGCAGAGAGCGGAGCAGAAATGCGCGAAGTGCTTCAAAGTGGCGATGTAGACTTGATCATGTTGGATATTAACTTGCCTGGCGAAGATGGCCTTATGCTTACGCGTGAATTACGCAGCCAATCAGATATCGGCATCATATTAGTGACAGGACGCACGGATAGCATTGACAAAATCGTTGGCCTAGAAATGGGCGCAGACGATTATGTGACAAAGCCTTTTGAACTAAGGGAATTATTGGTTCGCGTTAAGAACTTGCTGTGGCGCATTTCGGCGGCACGTAGCGGTTCGCAAAAGACAGCGAACGACACTAATGAAGAACACATTGTGCGCTTCGGTGAGTGGACGTTTGATATTCAACGTCGTGCTTTGAGCCGTAACGGTGAGCCAGTGAAACTAACCAAAGCGGAATATGAGCTATTGGTGGCACTGTCTTCGTACCCAAATCAGGTATTAAGCCGCGAGCGTATTTTGAATATGATCAGCCACCGAGTGGATGCGCCAAACGATCGTACTATCGATGTACTGATTCGACGCATGCGCGCTAAGATGGAGTTTGATCCAAAGAACCCACAAATCTTTGTGACCGTTCACGGTGAAGGCTACATGTTTGCAGGTGACTAAATCATCGCAATAAAGAAAAAGGAGAGCATTGGCTCTCCTTTTTTGTGTCTGTGATTTCAGTTAAGGCAATCTAACGATAAGCTTTATCAGCGACAACGTTCTTGCTCGGCAGCAATTAAGGTTGTGCGACTTCAGGCTCTTCTATTTCAACCATTGGCGTTTGTCCTACGTTGTCACGCAGTTTCTGCCATAACCCGCCAAGGTACTCATGCCAGTACAATTCCGTTTGCTCTAAGTAACGAGCTTTCGGTGCGTACTTTTGCCATGGCTGTTCGATGTCATCAATCGCCATAAAGTTCGTTGGTGCGGGGATGGGTTTAATACCCGCTGCGTTGAACTCATACAAAGCACGTTTCATGTGGCTCGCCGAAGTCACGAGCACGATATCTTTTTGCTTAACAAACGCGGCTGCTTGGCGAGCTTCTTCCCACGTATCTTTAGCGTCTTCCAATAAAATAATATCGGATTTAGCAACGCCAAGAGAAAGCGCGACGTTTGCCATCATACGAGCATGGCTAATTTCAGAACCACCTGCATAACCAGACAGGATTAACTTCGCACCTGGGTACATGCGCAAAATACGAATGCCCTCGGTGAGTCGCATCAGTGCTGTGCGACTTAA
Organism: Vibrio sp. K4; assembly: GCF_051122595.1. Lineage (NCBI taxonomy): Bacteria > Pseudomonadati > Pseudomonadota > Gammaproteobacteria > Vibrionales > Vibrionaceae > Vibrio > Vibrio sp. K4. Next base: position 2,187,490 of record NZ_CP178577.1, on the reverse strand, counting down.
TTGAGAGGTCGGTGGGATCTCATCGTCCACCACATGGCCATTACCAAGAACCATGACATAGTCGACGGTACCAGAAACGGGTAAAAACGCTTTGTACTCGCGCTCTAGCGGCATCAGTAGCTTAGTTGAAACAGGTTGGAAGGCAACGAGAAAAATGCCGACAAAAGAGAATAGAACAACAAAGCAGCCAGTTTTACGTTTGGTGGTAAAACTAATGAGAGCAAGACCTAACAAGCCTATGATTAGCAATGCCGGAAGAGGCATCAACAAGGCTGACATAACTTTTTTCAGCTCAAACATACATAAATAGTCCGAAAAAACATCAATTGATAATAAAAATGAGGATAACCCTCTTTATTCCTGCTTTCCTTGTGACAGAATAGCGGCACAATCCGTTATGATAACTCAGCAGAAGTGACAGAAGACCGCAATTTCGACGATATCGCCCACAAATTTGCAAAAAATATTTACGGCTCCGATAAAGGGGAGATCCGCCAAATCATTGTGTGGGAAGATTTTCTACAGATTCTAAGTGAATTAGACGCCGACCATCAAGCCCTGCAAGTCCTTGATGCGGGTGGTGGGTTAGCACAATTGTCGCAAAAGCTTGCTAAGCTCGGACATCATGTCGCTTTATGTGATCTATCTTCGGAAATGCTGCAACTAGCAAAGCAGGATATTGAAAAAAACGGTTTGCTTGAGCAGTATCGCCTGATTCATTCACCTGTCCAATCCATTGGTGACCATATGGAAACGCAGGTGGACCTTGTCATGTTTCATGCCGTCATGGAGTGGTTGGTCGACCCGAAAACCGCACTCGAGACCGTTTTGGAACAGGTCAAGCCGGGGGGCATTGCTTCGGTTATGTTCTATAACCACCACGGCTTAGTCTATAAAAATGTGGTTTGTGGCAACATTCCTCATATTTTAGACGGCATGCCTCACCGGAAAAGATTTAAACTACAGCCACAGAAAGGCCTAAAACCCGAAGAGGTCTATCAATGGATAGAAGATTCAGGTTTTAGTATTTGTGGCAAATCTGGTATTCGTTCCTTCAGTGATTACATAGGCAATATGCAATACATGGGCGATTACGAGTTTGAAGATGTGTTGGCGCTAGAAAAACAACTTTGTCGACAAGAGCCATACCTCTCATTAGGCCGCTACATACACGTGTGGGCTAAGAAGAACGATAAACAGGAATAACGATGAGTGAGATGACTCTCAATGCTGCAGAGCAACCAATCGATGAGTTGGTTGGCTGGGTTAAGCAGCACGATTTCTCGTTGAACCTGACCACTGAGCGATTGGCATTTTTGATTGCCATCGCTGTACTAAGTAATGAAAGGTTCGATGAAGAATTGGGTGAAGGTGAATTGCACGACGCATTTGCCATCGTCACTCGACTTTTTGATGAGACCGGCGAAGCTTCGGCTTTCCGTGCGAACAATGCCATCAACGAGATGGTTAAGCAGCGTCTTATGAGCCGCTTTGTCAGTGAGATTACTGACGGAGCGAGCATTTACCGCTTGTCGCCATTAGCGATAGGAATTACCGACTACTACGTGCGTCATCGCGAGTTCTCAAAACTGCGTCTTTCTATCCAGCTATCGATGGTAGCGGATGAAATGGCAAAAGCGATTGAAGCGGCACAAAAGGGTGGCACTCCGGGTCACTGGAAGAAAAACGTTTACGGGATTTTGAAATATTCTGTAGGCGAGATCTTCGATCAAATCGACCTTAACCAACGTGTGATGGATGAGCAGCAACAGTCTGTAAAACAACAGATTGCTGATCTGCTTAACAAAGACTGGCGTGAAGCGATCAACAACTGTGAAGCGCTACTGTCAGAAACGTCGAGCACGTTGCGTGAACTTCAAGATACGCTGCAAGCTGCCAGTGATGAACTGCAAACTCAGATCCTAGATATTCAAGAAATTGTTTACGGTGATCCTGAGCTTGAGTTCATCGAAGAAGCCTTATTTGGTCTGCAAATGAAGCTGGACCGAATCACAAGCTGGGGCCAGCAAGCGATCGACCTTTGGATTGGTTACGACCGACACGTACACAAGTTTATCCGTACTGCCATTGATATGGATAAGAACCGTGCGTTTAGCTCGCGTCTGCGTCAATCCGTCAAAGATTACTTCGATGCGCCTTGGTATCTGACTTATGCAGATGCGGAAAGGCTTTCTGACCTTCGTGATGAAGCCCTAGTACTGCGTGATGACGAGGTAACGGGTCAAGTTCCGATGGAAGTAGAATACGAAGAGTTTCAACAAGTCAATGATGAGTTGGCTGAGCGAATTGGTGACATGCTGAAAGCGCATAAAGATCAAGGCACACCAATCGACTTGAGCGTGGTACTGCGAGATTACCTTGCACAACACCCATACACTCATCACTTTGATTTAGCTCGCATTGTCGTTGATCAGGCGGTACGTCTGGGTTACTCAGAATCCGACTACCAAGCTGTTCAGCCAGACTGGAAAGCAATCAACGAATTTGGGGCAAAGGTACAAGCGAATGTCATCGACCGATACTAATGAATACATGTCAGAAAATCTGGCAAAAGCAATTTCTAACCCTCTGTTCCCAGCGCTAGACAGTATGCTTCGAGCAGGGCGTCATATCTCAAGTGAAGATCTAGACAACCACGCGTTGCTGTCGGATTTCGAACTTGAGCTTTCTTCTTTCTACCAACGCTACAACACCGAATTGGTGAAAGCGCCAGAAGGTTTCTTCTACCTTCGTCCACGTTCAACATCTCTGATTGGTCGTAGTGTCCTTTCTGAACTGGACATGCTGGTGGGTAAGGTACTGTGTTTCCTTTACCTAAGCCCAGAGCGTCTTGCGCATGAAGGCATCTTCACTAACCAAGAGCTGTACGACGAACTGCTTGCTCTAGCAGATGAAAACAAGCTGATGAAGCTAGTGACGAACCGTGCTACCGGTTCTGACCTTGATAAAGAAAAGCTGTTTGAAAAAGTACGTACGTCACTTCGTCGTCTGCGTCGCCTAGGCATGATCATCAACATCGGTGAAACCGGTAAATTCAGCATCAGTGAAGCAGTATTCCGCTTTGGTGCCGATGTACGTATTGGCGATGATATGCGTGAAGCGCAACTGCGTCTGATCCGTGATGGTGAAGCGGTAGTGCACACCAAAGAGCCAAGCCAAGGCAGCCTATTGTCTGAAGAAGATCAAGACGACCAAGCCCAAGAAGAAACAACAGAAGAGGGTGAAGCATGAGCATGATTGAACGCGGTAAATACCAATCGCTGACCATGGTCAACTGGAACGGCTTCTTTGCCCGTACGTTTGACATCGATGGTCTGGTCACCACGCTATCAGGTGGTAACGGTGCAGGTAAATCAACCACAATGGCGGCGTTCATTACCGCATTGATTCCTGACCAAACGCTACTGCACTTCCGTAACACGACAGAAGCGGGCAGCAGCCAATCGTCTCGCGACAAAGGTCTGTACGGTAAGCTACAGCCGGGCGCGTGTTATGCGGCGCTAGACGTGGTGAACTCACGTAACCAACGCCTATTGTTCGCCGTAAAACTGCAGCAAGTTGCGGGTCGTGACAAGAAAGTAGACATCAAACCGTTTGTTATCCAAGGTCTTCCAAGCCATGTGAAACCAACGGATATCTTGATTGAAAGCGTATCAGCGACTCAAGCTCGTGTACGTCAAATCAACGAAGTAAAAGAATCGATCGCAGAGTTTGAAGGTGTTCAATTCAAAGCCTTCTCTTCTATCGTGGATTACCACGCGCAAATGTTTGAATTCGGTGTGATTCCGAAGAAACTGCGTAACTCCGGTGACCGCTCTAAATTCTACCGCTTGATCGAAGCATCGCTTTACGGTGGTATCTCAAGTGCGATTACACGCTCGCTACGTGATTACCTTCTGCCACAAAACGGCGGCGTGAAAAAAGCGTTCCAAGATATGGAATCGGCGCTGCGTGAAAACCGCATGACGCTAGAAGCGATCAAAACCACGCAAGCAGACCGTGACTTGTTCAAACACTTGATCACAGAGTCGACTAACTACGTGGCGGCGGACTACATGCGTCACGCGAACGATCGTCGTAACAAGCTGGATAAAACGCTGTCATTGCGTTCAGAGCTGTTCGGTTCTCGCGAAACTCTCGTTGAGCAAAACAACCTGCTTAACCGTGTTCAAGAAGAGCTGGAACTGCTGATCGAGTCGGAATCTGCGCTAGAGCAAGATTACCAAGCGGCTTCGGATCACTTGCAGTTGGTGCAAAACGCGCTGCGTCAGCAAGAGAAGATCGAACGCTACCAAGAAGATCTTGAAGAGCTAAGTGAGCGTCTTGAAGAACAGATGATGGTCGTGGAAGAAGCGCAAGAACGCGTGATGATGGTTGAAGAGCAAGCGACCGTTGCGGAAGAAGAGGTGGACAGCCTCAAGACGCAACTGGCTGACTACCAACAAGCACTCGACGTTCAGCAAACTCGCGCACTTCAATACCAACAAGCGGTTCAAGCGCTGGAAAAAGCGAAACAGCTACTTGGCGATGACAGCCTAACGGCAGAATCGGCACAAGCGCTTGTCTCTGAGCTTAAGAGCAAAGAATCAGAAAGCACCAACGCGTTGCTATCGGTTAAGCATAAACTGGACATGTCTTCTGCAGCAGCAGAGCAGTTCGAAACGGCGCTTAAACTGGTACAAAGCATCGTTGGTCAAGTTGAGCGTAAAGACGCGTCTGAACATGCGAAAACCGCAATAGCGAAAGCGCGTGAATCTCAGCAGGTTGCGCAAAACGAACAGCAATGGCGTGCACAGCACCGTGACCTTGAGCGTAGCCTTAACCAGCAACGTCAAGCGCGTGAGCTAGTCAACGAATACCAAAAGCAGTTCCATGTTGAACTGACTGACGAAATCACGTTTGAACAAGAACGTGAGCGTCACGCGATGCAAATTGACTCGCTTGAAATGACGCAGGAAGACGTGCGTGAGCAACGCAGCGAACAGCGTCGTCTAGAGCAAGGTGCAGCAGCGGAAATCAACAAGCTAGAAGCCATTGCTCCAACGTGGATTGCGGCGAACGATGCGCTAGAAAAACTGCGTGAGCAAAGTGGCGCTGAGCTAGAAGATAGCCAGTCAGTCATGAGCCAAATGCAAGTGGTGCTTGAGCAAGAGAAGACCCTTTCTTTGGCGAAAGACAAACTAGCAGAGCGTCGCAGCCAACTTGACTCTGAGATTGAGCGTCTTGCTTCTCCTGGTGGTTCAAACGACCCTCGTCTGAAAGGTTTGGCTGATACTCTAGGTGGCGTATTGCTGTCTGAGATCTACGATGACATCACGATTGATGACGCGCCTTACTTCAGTGCGATGTACGGCCCGGCTCGTCACGCTATCGTTGTTTCTGACCTGTCTGGTATCGAAGAGAAACTAGTAGAGCTAGACGACTGTCCAGAAGACTTGTACATCATTGAAGGTGACATCGATGCCTTTGATGACAGTTCATTCGATGCAGAAGAGTTAGAAGGCGCGGTATGCGTTCGTATGAACGATCGCCAAATGCGTTACTCTCGCTTGCCTGAAATCCCACTGTTTGGTCGTGCGGCACGTGAGCAGCGTTTAGAGCTACTACGTAACGAACGTGAAGAAGTGGTTGAGAAGCACGCGAAAGCGGCATTCGATTCGCAAAAAATGCAGCGTCTGTACCAAGCGTTCAACCAGTTTGTGGCAAGCCACATTCAAGTAGCATTCGAAGCTGACCCAGAGCAAGCGCTGACAACCATTCGCGACAAGCGTAACCAAATCGCTCGTGTACTGGCTGATCTGGATGCGAAAGAGCAGCAGCAACGTTCTCAGCTTCAAACCAGCAAGCAAGCGTTGTCTTCTCTAGACAAGCTAGCACCAAACATGGCGTTGATTGAAGATGAATCGCTGCAAGCGCGCTTTGACGAGTTGGAAGAGAAAATCGCCCAGCTTTCAGAAGCAAAAGCTTTCCTAAATAACCATGCGAAAGCAGTGGCGGAACTGGAAAAAGTCGCAGTTGCCCTAGATGCTGACCCAGAGCAATTCGACGCGCTAGAAGCAGAATACAAAGCGGCAGACGAACAGCTACAAAATCTTAAGAAGCAAATCTTTGCACTCTCAGATCTCGTTGAGCGTCGCCACTACTTCGCTTACTCAGATTCAGTAGACCTACTGAACAAGAGCAGCGAACTGAGCGAGCAGCTAAAAGCAAAACTGGTTCAAGCTGAACAAATGCGTACACGCTCTCGTGAAGAGCTGAAACAGTCGCAAGGCCAAATGAACCAATACAACCAAGTATTGGCATCATTGAAGAGCTCACACCAAGCGAAACTGGAAACGGTTCAAGAGTTCAAACAAGAACTTCAAGAGTTTGGCGTGAACGCGGACGAAGGTGCTGAAGAACGTGCAATGCGTCGTCGTGATGAATTGCATGAGCGTCTACACACGTCTCGCAGCCGTAAGAGCGAATACGAGCGTACAATCACCTCTACTGAACTAGAGATGAAAGGCTTGGCGAAACGTCTGAAGAAAGTTCAGAAAGAATACGTTGAGCTACGTACGTTCGTGGTTGCAGCGAAAGCTGGCTGGTGTTCAGTACTTCGTCTGGCGCGCGAGAACGATGTTGAACGTCGTCTACACAAGCGTGAACTGGCTTACATGTCGGCGGACGAACTGCGTTCAATGTCGGATAAATCATTGGGTGCGCTGCGTCTAGCGGTTGCGAACAATGACGACCTGCGTGATGCGCTGCGTCTATCAGAAGACAACGCACGTCCAGAGCGCAAAGTTCTGTTCTACATCGCGGTTTACCAACATCTTCGTGAGCGCATTCGTCAGGATATCATCCGTACTGATGATCCAGTTGAAGCAATCGAAGAGATGGAAGTGGAGCTAGCGCGTCTAACGGAAGAGCTAACGCAACGTGAAAACCGCCTAGCGATCAGCTCTGAGTCGGTAGCGAGCATTATCAAGAAGACGATTCAGCGTGAGCAAAACCGTATTCGTATGCTGAACCAAGGTTTGTCGAACATCTCGTTTGGTCAGGTGAAGGGCGTACGTCTAAACGTGAAAATCCGCGAAAGTCACGAAGTGCTACTGAACGGTCTAGCGACACAACAAGAGCAGCATAAAGATCTGTTTGAATCGACTCGCTTTACCTTCTCTGAAGCAATGGCGAAGCTGTTCCAACGCGTGAACCCACACATCGATATGGGTCAACGTTCTCCTCAGGTACTGGGTGAAGAGCTACTGGATTACCGTAACTACCTAGAGCTAAGTGTAGAAGTGAACCGTGGTACAGATGGTTGGCTACAAGCAGAGTCTGGCGCACTATCAACAGGTGAAGCGATCGGTACCGGTCAGTCAATCCTACTGATGGTAGTGCAAAGCTGGGAAGAAGAGTCTCGTCGTCTACGCAGCAAAGACATTGTGCCTTGTCGTCTGCTCTTCTTGGATGAAGCTGCGCGTCTGGATGCGAAATCGATCGCGACATTGTTCGAATTATGTGACCGTTTGGATATGCAGCTGCTTATCGCGGCACCAGAAAACATCAGCCCAGAGAAAGGTACGACCTACAAACTGGTGCGTAAGGTTTTTAAAAACCACGAGCACGTACATGTAGTGGGTCTACGTGGTTTTGGTCAAACGGATAAGCCTAAGACTGAAGCGCAAGAGATGATTGAAGAGTTTGAATCGTAAACTCCGAATCTAATAAAACGCCCGCAATGAATGCGGGCGTTTTTGTATCTGTTGCATCAAAGCTTAAGTTGTAAGATTGGCTTCTTGACGATATTGCTTTGGTGAGTTGCCGCTCCATTTACGGAAAGCATGACGGAAGTTAGCACTGTCTGAGAAACCAATGCGTTCCGAGATCTCTTCGACGCTCATTTGTGTTGATGCAAGGTAATGACGAGCCAAGTGGAAGCGAACATGATCAAGGATTTGCTGATAGCTGGTTTCTTCCGATTTAAGATGACGTCTCAATGTTCTTGAAGACATACCTAGCTCAGCAGATAGGGCTTCTATTGAAGGGTAGCTGCCTGGTCTTTCGACGAACATCTGGGTGATCTTTTCTTTCAAACTAGCATTGCCACTCACTTTTGCTAGCATTTCATCGCATGACTTTAAGCACATCTGCAATGTCATGGTATTGGCTGCGGGCAACGGTTCAAACAAGCTGGTGGCATCGAACTGCCATTCTAATTGATTACTGTTGAACTCAATTTTGCAGTGAAACACTTGTTCATACAGCTCGCTGTACTCAGGTTCTGGATAAGGGAAACGGATAACAGTTGAAGGGAAGGGCTTCTGCATGACTTCTTCACAAAGATTCTGAATGGCCGCAAACCAGTATTCACAACAAAACGGTAAGAGCGATTGTAGGTCTATCAGTTGCTCTGCGCGAAAGTAACCAGAATTATCTTCCACCCACATCTTCTTCTTTAGTACAGGGCCAGCAAGTCTTAGGTACTTAAAACCCATCATGAGGGCATCGAGTAGGGTATTGCTACTGAACACCGCATAACCTAGCACCCCAAAGTCACTGAACCTTGCTTGTTGTCCCACTTTTAACCCAAGTCCGGGCTCGTCTGATTGAGCCAAAGCATTGCTAAATACCGCCAGTTTTTGCGCGAGGGTAATGTGGGTATCGGGAGCATAAAGCTGAGGCGCATTGATGCCACTGCCCGAGAGTAGGGCCTCAATACTCACACTAGGCTCTAGATAGCGATTGAGTAACTGCAAATCCAAAACACCACAAGCTTGGGTATCTGGCTCATAAACAGCGGTGTATTCCATGCGTTTCCCCTCTACATTCGGATCAATCCTAGCGGGTATTGGGATGTTATTCCGTCATGCTTGTCGCAAAGCTGTCCGAATATCACCGTTTATTGTCTTTTTGTAACCTGTGCGACATGTTATCAAAATGTTGTAATTGAATAAATTGCACAGTTGGAGAGAAACATGAATGTACTGGCAAAGCAAGATAAGGAAGTGCTACGCGATCAAGGAATGATAGCGACTAATGACCCAACAGTAAGTGAACTCGAAAAGTGGTTTGATGAATTGAAATCGGCATATCAAGCTGAGCCTTTATCAAGTTACGCGGTGAGAAAGCATCGTTTATTAGCCTTAAAAAAGCAGCTTTCCCGATATCAAGATGTACTAGCAGAGGCCATGAGCCAAGACTTTGGGGGGCGAAGCCATACCGAATCTATCATGGCAGATGTATTGGCTCCGATTCTCGATATTAACCATGTAGTCAAACACCTAAAAGGTTGGATGAAACCAAGCCGTAGACCTACTGAATGGTTGTTCAAAGGCAATAAGCTGGAAGTGCGTTATCAACCTAAAGGGGTGGTAGGCATCATTTGTCCTTGGAACTTCCCTTTGTATCTTTCTATTGGCCCTATGATCACCGCGCTAGCTGCGGGCAACCGCTGCATGATCAAGATGCCCCCAAATTGCCCAGAAACCACCCGTCAACTGCGCCGTATGCTCGGAGAAATTTACCCAGAGAACTTAGTGCGTATTGTCGAAGGCAATCATCCTGAAGCGATGGAAATCTCTCATCTACCTTTTGATCATTTGGTGTTCACCGGATCGCCGGCAAGCGGAAAGATCATCATGGCAAATGCGGCTGCGAACCTTACGCCTGTGACCCTTGAGTTAGGGGGGAAATCACCTGTGGTAGTATTTGACGATTACGATGTCACCAAAGCCGCAGAACGTATTGCTCATGGTAAGGGCTTTAACTCTGGCCAAATCTGTATCGCGCCCGATTACGCCTTTGTACCAGAAGGTAAGCAAGAGGCTTTTGTCGAGGCGTTAAAGCTTGCTCATCAAACTATGTATGGCGAAATCAAAGCCAATCAGGATTACACCGCACTGGTGGATGAGGCACAGCACAAACGCTTCCATGACTTACTCAATGATGCACGCGAGAAAGGGGCGACCATTACCCAATGTCTTGATTATGGCGAAGGGCGAAAAACACCGTTGTACATCGCTACCAACCTGACACCCGAAATGCGTATCTGCCAAGAAGAGATCTTTGGGCCTCTTTTGCCAGTGCATACCTATCGTTCAATCGACGAAGTGATTCAGTACATCGTCCAAAGACCTCGACCATTGGCTTGCTACCTGTTTAGCAACAACTCAGAACAACGTGAAACCTTGCTTACTCAAACCCACAGCGGTGGGGTCACCATTAACGACTGGGGATGGCATGTGCTCAATCATTCGGTGCCTTTTGGCGGTGTAGGTAACTCCGGTATTGGTAACTACCACGGCGAAGAAGGTTTCCGTGAACTCAGCCATGCACGCACGGTACTTAAAATGCGCGATTGGTTCCCAATTCAGTTGTTTGCACCGCCATACGGAAACGTGGTGCAAAAACTGGTGTTACGTGTGTTCGCGGGCAAACCCGACCCAGATTTAAACAAGCTCTCGTAACTCTCAATTCTTACCTCTCTACATAAAGAATCTTCGGCAGTCGACACTCGCTGACTGCTTTTCGAAACAAAGGAGATCATGGATGCACAACCTTGCTGTCAATCTGGAGCGCAGTGCTGCGCTCTTTCCCTCTAAAGCTGCGCTCAGGATGGGCGATGATGAAATCAGTTACGCACTACTCGACAAATTCGCAGGTAACATCGCTGCCAACTTGAAGCGACTGGGACTTGAAGCCGGAGATAAAGTCGCGCTGTCTTGTCCAAACATCACTTATTTCCCCATGGTGTATTACGGCATTTTAAAAGCTGGTTGCGTGGTTGTGCCTTTGAATGTGTTGTTTAAAGGGCGAGAGATCGCTTATCACCTCAATGATTCTGATGCTAAAGCGTATTTCTGTTTTGAAGGAGGCGAAGAACTGCCAATGGGAAGCTATGGCAGACAAGGTTTTTCTCAGGCCGAGCAGTGCGAATATTTTATCTCGCTCTCTGCTCAATGTGAGGAAGGGGAGCATGCAATAGACGCTTGGCTTGCCGAAGAACTCGAGTCTTTTGAATCGGTGACAAGACAAGGCGACGACACCGCGGTGATTCTTTATACCTCAGGTACCACAGGCCAGCCGAAAGGTGCTGAACTATCTCACACGAATATGCTGACCAATGCCATGTCCTCTCAATATCTGATGCGCTTGGAATACAGTGACACGACCATGGCAACCTTGCCGTTGTTCCACAGTTTTGGTCAAACCGTCATGATGAATGCCAGCGTGTTGACAGGCTCTACCATGGTGTTGATCCCACGCTTTGAACCGAAGTTCGTCATTGAACAAATCATCCAACATAAAGTCAGCGTATTTGCTGGTGTGCCAACCATGTATATCGCACTGCTTAGAGCGGGCGAACAATCTCCAGAGCATTCTGAACTGGTGAAACATAGCCTTCGGTTAGGTGTTTCTGGTGGTGCCTCTATGCCGGTAGAAGTGATTCGCCAGTTTGAGCACCGCTTTGAGCTGCCAGTACTGGAAGGTTATGGATTGTCAGAAACTGCACCAGTGGCCACGTTTAATCATATTGATGGTGACCGACTGCCTGGTAGTGTCGGGCAACCATTGTGTGGCTACGTGATTAAGATTGCCGATGTAAAAGGTCACGCCCGACCAATCGGGGAGCTAGGTGAAGTTTGTATAAAAAGCCCAAGTGTAATGAAAGGCTATTACGGACGACCAGAAGCAACCCACGATGCGTTACGTGATGGTTGGTTCTTAACTGGTGATATTGGACGTGTGGATGAGCACGGTAATTTGTTTATCGTCGATCGTGTCAAAGACATGATTATCCGCGGTGGCTACAACGTGTATCCGCGTGAGATTGAAGAAGTCTTGATGTGCCACCCCGATGTAGAGATGGTGGCTGTTGTTGGTGAGCATGATGACCGCCTAGGTGAAGAAGTTCATGCCCATGTCGTGCTTCACCAAGATGCGCATTGTAGCCCCGACACTTTAATTACTTGGTGCCGTGAACAACTTGCTGACTATAAATACCCACGCCGTGTTTTCATTCGTAAAGCACTGCCTATGACCGCCACAGGCAAGATTTTAAAGCGAGAGCTTCACCCTTTAGATGTCGCGGAGGTAGATGATGGACAGTTATGATTTTATTGTTGTGGGCGGTGGTTCAGCCGGATGTGTTTTAGCGTCTCGACTCACTGAGGATCCTAATGTCACCGTATGCTTGTTGGAAGCGGGCGGGCCGGATTCAAGCCCATTTATTCATACGCCAGTTGGTGTGGTAGCGATGATGCCAACCAAAATAAACAACTGGGGTTTTGAAACGGTTCCTCAATCGGGCTTGAATGGTCGCAAGGGTTATCAACCAAGGGGCAAGACGTTAGGTGGCTCGAGTTCTATCAATGCGATGATGTATGCCAGAGGACACCGATACGACTACGATCTTTGGGCAAGCCTTGGCAATGAAGGGTGGGGCTATCAAGATTGCCTGCCTTACTTCAAGAAAGCCGAAAATAACGAAGTCCATCATGATGAATTTCATGGGCAAGGTGGGCCACTTAATGTCGCTAACCTACGTTCACCGAGTGGCGTTGTAGAGCGCTTCTTAGATGCGTGTGAATCGATCGGTGTACCTCGTAATCCAGATATAAATGGTGCAGATCAGCTGGGCGCCATGCAAACGCAAGTCACGCAAATCAATGGTGAGCGATGCAGTGCCGCCAAAGCTTATCTGACTCCTAATTTACACCGGCCGAATCTGACCGTTATCACTAAGGCGACTACGCACAAAGTGTTGTTTGAAGGCAAACGAGCGGTTGGCGTGGAATATGGCTTGAAAGGGCATAGCTTTCAGATCAAGTGCAACAAAGAGGTGATTCTCTCTGCGGGAGCATTCGGCTCGCCACAAATCCTGATGCTATCTGGTGTTGGAGCCAAACAAGACTTACAAGCGCACGGGATAGAGCAAGTTCATGAACTGCCGGGCGTTGGCGAAAACCTGCAAGACCACATTGACCTAGTGCATACCTATCGATGCACAGCGAAGCGCGATACCTTCGGTGTTTCGCTGCAAATGGCAACAGAGATGACCAAAGCTTTGCCACAATGGATGAAAGCACGCAGTGGAAAAATGAGCAGTAACTTTGCCGAGGGCATTGGATTTCTTTGCTCCGATGACGAGGTAAAAGTGCCGGATTTGGAATTCGTCTTCGTTGTTGCGGTTGTCGATGACCATGCGCGCAAAATGCACATGAGCCATGGTTTTAGCTCTCACGTCACTTTACTAAGACCAAAGAGCATTGGCACCGTTAAACTCAATAGTACCAACCCTTATGATGAACCGCGTATCGACCCTGCATTTTTCAGCCACCCACAAGACATGGAGATCATGATCAAAGGCTGGAAGAGGCAGCACCAGATGCTAGAGAGTGACGCGTTCGCGGATATTCGCGGCGAGAATTTCTATCCAGTTGATGCTTCCGATGACAAAGCGATTGAACAGGACATTCGTAATCGCGCTGACACGCAATATCATCCAATCGGCACTTGTAAAATGGGGACTAAGAGCGACCCTCTGGCGGTGGTTGATAACGAGCTTAAGGTTTATGGTTTGGATGCATTGAGAGTTGTCGATGCCTCTATCATGCCGACGCTGGTGGGCGGGAATACCAATGCGCCAACCATCATGATTGCAGAGAAAGTGGCGGATACCATCAAAGCAAATTATCGTCTAGATGAGAGCATTGAAGAGCCAGCTAACGCTTTGATATAAACACCCCCCTTCAAAAATGAAATAAGCCGAGCTGTAGGGCAACAGTCTCGGCTTTTTTAGCAGGCGCTTAAATGTGAAAAGGTAAGTCCTATTCTTCTGAAAGGTCGTTGCCTTTTTCGATCATTTCAGCAAGCTCATCAAGTGCTTGGACAGAGATTTCCGACAAACGTTGTAAGTGCTGGTCAAAGTTCTCTTGTTCAACAAGCGGAGTATCATTGTTATTAGTTTCTTTTGTTAGCATCGCCCAACCTCTTGAGTTGAGTAAGGGGGAGAAAATATAAAATCAAAAATCAGCAGAAAAAAGAAACGATCGATGTGTATTTTGTTAGCTGGATCATCGATTGCAGTGATAAAAACGATGAATTACTTAGGAAGAGAGCGATAGTGCTCAAATATGAAAAGAAAGCTAGCAACCACGAGAATGGCTGCTAGCGATTAGATTAGAACTGAGATTTTACGCCAAATTGTTCTGCTGCGTACGCAACACGCTCTTTTGGTTTTGGATATTCAGCAGGAGTGCCAAGGTTCTCAATGTGTTTCAAGCGAGGCAGCAAACCTGCGCCGTTTGCGATCTGAATCGCTAGTCCAGGACGTGCATTCAGTTCAAGCACCATTGGACCTTCTTCTTTGTCCAATACCATGTCAGTACCCATGTAGCCCAAGCCGGTCATTTCCCAAGCACTAGAGGCCAGCTCTAACAAACGCTCCCAATGAGGCACTTGCAGCGTAGACAAGTCTTTACCTGTATCTGGGTGATGAGTGACGGGTTGGTCGAACTGCACCGCACGAATCGCTTTACCGGTGGCAATGTCGATACCAACGCCAACTGCACCTTGGTGAAGGTTAGCCTTACCGTCAGATGCCGCAGTAGAACAACGCATCATCGCCATTACAGGGTAGCCCTTAAATACAATGATACGTACGTCTGGCACACCTTCGTAACTGAAACCGTCGAAACAGTCGTCAAACTTAATCAAGTTTTCAACCACGGCCACATCGTTCTTACCACCAAGAGAGAAGAGACCCGCTAATGCGTTACTGATGTGACGCTCAACTTCTTCTTTATTACAAGTTGCACCCGATGGCTTAGTGTAGACACCGTCTTTGTGCGAAGTGATAACCAAGATACCTTTACCGCCACTTCCTTGCGCTGGCTTAATCACAAAGCCTGGCCACTTTTCGACCATCTTGTGAATCTTTTTAACTTCAGCTTGGCTGGCAATCACGCCGATAAGAGCAGGCACAGTTGCGCCTGCTGCTTCAGCAATGATTTTGGTTTTTAGCTTGTCATCCACCAAAGGGTATTTAGAGCGATCATTGTAGCGACCAATGTAACTATGGTTACGCTTGTTCATGCCCATAATGCCTTTATGGCGAAGTTTTGCTGGCGAAGTAAAACGTTCAAACATCGTTTAGTCCTCCGCTAGTGGTTTAAAGCGACGTAGCTCAGTTAGACGGTAACCCGTGTATGTACCTAGTAGTAGAATACCTGCCAGTACAATGAGCTGTAGGCCGATAAAGTTAAACGTTAGGTGCTGGATGTAGGTATTAGTCATTGCTAAGTAAACCAGTACCGCTGTCAGTAGTGAACCACCACCTTGAAGCGCAACTTCTTTCGCGCCTTCCTCTTCCCATAGAATCGACATACGTTCGATAGTCCATGACAAGATGATCATTGGGAAGAAGGTAATCGTTAGACCTTCAGTCAGACCAATTTTGAATGCTACCACTGTGAACACAGAGATGATCATGATTACGGTGATGATAACCGCGGATATCCTCGCGACCAGAAGTAAGTTAAGCCTCGAGAGGTAACTTCGAATTATCAGACCTGTACCGACAATCAATAGGAAGCCCACAATACCCGTAACAAGCTGGGTTTGAACAAAGGCAACCGCAATCAGAACTGGCATGAAGGTACCAGACGTTTTAAGACCGATAATCACGCGCAAGAACACAACAATCAGAGCACCAATTGGGATCAACATGATGGTCTTGAACATGGCTTGCTCTTCAAGAGGCAGGCTATGAATCGATAGGTTTAAAAGACCGTCAGCTTCAACTTTATTGTCCGTTGCTTCTTGTGGTGTCAGCTCTTGCTTAATCATCGAGAAGTGGACTTGGCTGTTCTTACCACCCACTAGGTCAAGTAGAGAGACGTTGGATTCATCCCAAACCAGAAGGTTAGGCTGTGCAGCTGCTTGCTCTGAATTAGGAGAGAAGAGAACCCACTTATCACCAGACCACACCTGAACCATTGGTTGAATCGTTTGACGACGGCGACCATCTTCTAATTCGATAACCCCAACTGTTTTGCTTTGCACTCCTGCAGTAAGCAAGATCTTTTGCAATGCATCAGTACGGTCAAAGTCGTTCAAGATAAGCGCTGCGTTTTGGCTATCTGGATCGTTAAGCGTTTTGATCAGCTCACGGGCAAACGTCTCGTTGTCTGCCGAACGGCTCATTGCGCGCTCAATTAGAGCATTTGCTGCCGCTTGTTGTGGTGCCGATAGGGTAGGCTTGGTGATTTCGCCTGTTGGTGGTTGTTCATCCACTTTTGCTTGTGGATCAACCAAGAATTGGGCTTTGTAGTAAATGGTTTGTGCGCCAGTTGCTTGGCGGATAGACCATTCAGCACGACGACCTGAATCAGAGTTTACGTAAGAAACACCGTAACCTGGAGAGGACGCAGACTCACCAATCAAGGTGTAGCCTTTTTGCGTGTGAGGAGCGGCTAAAGAAGCTTTTACTTCACCGCCATTCGCATTGAATTCAATACGAGCTTCAACATCCCAAACCTGACGCGTTTCACCTGGAGTCCATGGAACGCCGTAATTCTGATGTCTGAAAACACTCAAAGCGATGCCTGCAACCACCAAAAGGATGATTGACAGGTAAAACGGTATTCTTGACGTCATAATCTACCTTATTATTTTTTCTCTTCTTCCGTTTGAATATATTTACGGCTCACATCGACGAGTGCGATGTCGCGCATAAATTCTCTTCCTAGTAAAACAGGATGGTTCATTTGAGAGCGATCTGCCAACGTAAATTGCGCTTTTTCATGAATTTTTCCAACGCGCACCCAAAGTTCGACTACAGCGCGACGCTCTAATTCTTCATTGGTTGCTTGGCGGATTTTTACATAGCGAATGATTGGCGCTTCAATCCAAATGTCTTTCTCTTCATCTGACTTGGTATTGTCAGCAAGGTGGAAACGCACCCAGTTTTTGCCATTTCTTTCGAATTCTTCAATATCGACTGCGTTCAGTGAAGAAGTTGCAGCGCCAGTATCTACGCGAGCGTCGAAAGTTTGCTTAATGGAATCGATTGTCACACGCTCAATGGAGCCAAGGACAATGTCATGAGTAGGAGTTGCTTGAACGGGAGCAGGAGCTTGAACGATGATAGGTTCTTTTGGCTTTCTCACTTCATCCATTGCTTCTTTGCGGAAAGTATTGAGTTCGCCGTTTAACTTATCCACTTGGCCTTCCAGACTCTCGATGTAATCCGACTGGTTACTAAGTTGAAGCTCTAAGTTGGTAACGCGAGTATTGAAATTCGTTTCTGAAGCCTGAATAGCAGCTAACGTTTCTTGGTGGTACTGTTCGCCTTTGGTTAAAGTACAACCAGATAGTAAGGCGATGGCAACAACCGGAGTCAATCGTATAAACATTGAAAACCTTGGGATTGGATTAAGTTGTTTGTTTTTTAGGAGTTTAGCGTTATCGACAAGCCCTCACAAGCAAGAATCTGCGACAGTCTCTTACAGAATGAGGAATAGTGACGAAACGCCAAAAAATTAAGGACGCAAAATGCATCCTTAATTAGATTCGAAGAGAGGTTAATGTCTTAAAGGCGGGAGTGAGTTAAGACAATGTCAGAAATCTCAGTTAATTATGGCTTAGTCGCCACAAGTATCGCGCGACGTGGCGCAGGATAGCCTTCAACCGTTTTGCTTGGGTCGTTAGGATCAAGGTAATCTGGTAGAGAGTTATGTGTCATCCAGTCTGTGGTGCGTTGCTCTCCAACCGAAGTCACGTTTTCATCTACGATACGAACATCTTTAAAGCCAACCAACTCTAGCCATACTTTCAGTGCTTTCGCTGACGGGAAAAAGTACACATTACGCATTTGTGCGTAGCGAGACGTAGGAACCAATACCGCGTTCTCATCGCCTTCGATGACGAGTGTTTCCAGAACAAGCTCACCGCCTGATACCAACTGGTCTTTTAGCTGCACCAAGTGATCCAGTGGAGAGCGACGGTGGTAAAGCACGCCCATACTAAATACAGTGTCGAACGCTTCTAACTTTGGTAGTTGTTCAATACCCAATGGAAGAAGGTGAGCACGTTGGTCATCGCCCATTAACTTACGAATCGCTTCGAACTGAATTAGGAACAGGTGAGAAGGGTCGATACCAACCGTTAGGCGTGCACCTTCACCCAGCATGCGCCACATGTGGTAGCCGTTGCCACAACCAACATCGAGCACGCTGCGGTTTTTTAGTGGCGAGATGTGCGGAAGAACGCGATCCCATTTCCAGTCACTGCGCCATTCGGTATCGATATGAATACCGTGCACTGTGTATGGACCTTTGCGCCATGGGTGGAATGTACGCAGTAGGCTTTCTAGCTTTTTCAGCTCACCTTCATGGAAAGGCGTATCGTTGCTGATGGTCACCGAGTTTTTGATGTCCACTTGGTTTGGTGCGCCTTGTGGGATCTTGTTCAGCGCTTTCAGCCAGCGACCAAAGTCACCGTGCTCAGCATTTTGCCAATCTGTTAACTGTTGAGGTAATACGTTTAGCCACGGCTGAAGACGAGTGTCTTGAGCGATTAACTGATAAAAATTAGCAAAATTAAACATAGTTTTTCACTGAGTAATAAATTAAAAAATTGACACTAAATGCGAAACGTTAAGACTTTCTCGCTTCTCGCTTCTCGCTTCTCGCTTCTCGCTTCTCGCTTCTCGCTTCTCGCTTCTCGCTTCTCGCTTCTCGCTTCTCGCTTCTCGCTTCTCGCTTCTCGCTTCTCGCTTCTCGCTTCTCGCTTCTCGCTTCTCGCTTCTCGCTTCTCGCTATTTAATCGCAAACATCGAGCCGAAGTTAAAACACTGGAACCAAACGTCGTAGCTTGAGAAACCAATTTCTGCGAAACGCTCTTTATGATCTTTCTTCGAATCAGGGCGCATCACGTTTTCAATTGCGCTGCGCTTTTGGCTGATCTCAAGTTCGCTATAGCCATTTGCACGTTTAAAGTCGTGGTGAAGGTCAATCAACAATTCGTTAGATACTTCATCTTCAAACACGAACTTTTCAGACAGAATCAAAATGCCGCCTGGGCGCAGACCCGCGTAGATTTTCTCTAGTAGAGCATAGCGGTCTTCTGGAGAAAGGAACTGCAGAGTGAAGTTCAATACCACAACGGATGCGTTTTCGATTTCGATATTACGAATGTCCGCTTCTACGACATCAACTGGCGTATCACTGCGGTACGCGTTGACGTGAAGCTTACAGCGTTCAACCATCGCAGGAGAGTTGTCCACGGCGATGATTTGGCAACCTTCTTGTTTGATATGACGACGCATAGACAGCGTAGCAGCACCCAAAGAACAACCCAGGTCGTAGATGTTTGAGTGAGGCTTAACAAAACGCTCTGCCAACATACCAATTGCAGAAATGATGTTGCTGTAACCCGGCACCGATCGTTGAATCATGTCAGGGAAAACTTCCGCTACGCGTTCATCGAACGTGAAATCCCCAATTTTATCGATTGGAGCCGAAAAAATAGTATCTGGATTGCTCTTAGGGTTCATAACCAAATCTCTGCATACAAGCCGCCTGAAACGTCAGGCATCAAAAAAGGCGCGTATTTTATGGGAAATTCGCGCCTCTGTCATTTGCTTAATTATAAGCTTACCTAAAACATTTGTATTTGCGAGTTGCCATCGTTGGCAGGAAATACAGACAAGTTCGGCAGTGAGAGCCTAAGTTGTAGCTGCTTATACAGCTTTTCAGCCAGTTCTGGTGCTAAGACGTTATCTGGCGTGTGAATCATCAAGTACGGTTGAATGCCTTGTTCAATCCACATCGGTAGCTTGCTCAACCAAGGTTCGAAAAAGCGCAGGTTATCGTCCATATCTGGATGGCCAATAAAACGAATCATCGGGTGCTTGGCGGTTGCAATTGCATGCACCGGAACGCGAGGCTTTTTCTGATGGGCATCGATTACCGCTTCAGTAGTCGGCTGCGCGGCGAATACAGGGCGGCTGTCCATAATAATACGGTCGATGCCGCTCTCTAACAGCCACTGATTCAACGCACGTTCTTCTTCACCTTTGGAGAAAAACGCCATATGACGAACTTCAACTCCAAGGGGGAAATTCGGCGGAAAGCTGGCACAGAACTTCTTCAATCTATCGAGGTGTTCTGGACCAAATGCAGCAGGGAGCTGAATCGTCCATTGCCCAACGCGTTCATGAAGTGGTTCCATGATCGTCATAAAGTCACGTAACTGCTCATCGCAACCTCTGAGCATCTGCTCGTGAGTAATGGCTTTTGGCAACTTAAAGGTGAATTTGAAATCGTCGTGAGTCGCAGCTTTCCAGTTTTGCACCGTGTTGAGCGTCGGTGTGGCGTAAAAGGTGGTGTTGCCTTCTACGGTGTGGAACACCTGCGCGTACTTTTCGAGTCGCTCTGCAGGTTTGGTGCCACTGCCATAAAAGCTTTGTTGCCACTGGTTGTGCGACCACATGGTCAATCCAAGTCGAAGGGGTAAATTATCCATATCTTTGCTTTACGTTTTTTCCTGAGCCCACTTTACGAGAGTTTTGCTGAAATGGGTAATTTCACGCTATAATCCCCACCAATTTTTTCGCTTTGGTGCGCTTTTGAACATTTGTTGTACTAAAAACCACCAATGAATGATAAAACACACTTAATTGTATGTTGAGTAGTCGATTTTCATAGGCTTTCAGCGTATAAATGGATCTTTACTCTGCTCGGCAATGAGGCTGACAGAGCGTAGTTAACAATATTTGAGAGATTGGGAATTTCATTATGCGTACCCATTACTGTGGTCACCTGAACAAGTCCCTTGCAGGACAAACTGTAGAACTTTGCGGCTGGGTTAACCGTCGTCGTGATTTAGGCGGTCTTATTTTTATCGATATGCGAGATCGCGAAGGTATCGTTCAGGTAGTTGTTGATCCAGATATGGCAGATGCGTATGAAGTGGCTAACACACTTCGTAATGAATTCTGTATCAAGCTAACTGGTGAAGTTCGCGTTCGTCCAGAAAGCCAAGTAAACAAAGACATGGCAACTGGTGAAGTTGAGATCCTTGCAAAAGGTCTTGAAATCATCAACCGTTCTGACGTTCTGCCTCTAGACTTCAACCAAAAGAACTCTGAAGAGCAACGTCTGAAGTACCGTTACCTAGATCTACGTCGTCCAGAAATGAGCGACCGCATCAAGCTACGTGCTAAAGCGTCTAGCTTTGTTCGTCGTTTCCTAGATGACAACGGCTTCCTAGACATCGAAACACCAGTACTAACAAAAGCGACACCAGAAGGCGCTCGTGACTACCTAGTACCTAGCCGTGTTCACAAAGGCAGCTTCTACGCGCTTCCTCAGTCTCCACAGCTATTCAAACAGCTTCTAATGATGTCTGGTTTTGACCGTTACTACCAAATCGTTAAGTGTTTCCGTGATGAAGACTTGCGTGCTGACCGTCAACCAGAATTCACTCAGATCGATATCGAAACGTCATTCATGACGGCTGACCAAGTTCGTGCAACGACTGAGAAAATGGTTCGTGAAATGTGGCAAGAGCTACTGAACGTTGACCTAGGTGAATTCCCAGTAATGCCGTTCAGCGAAGCGATTCGTCGTTTCGGTTCTGATAAGCCAGACCTACGTAACCCACTAGAACTAGTAGACGTTGCTGACCTAGTGAAAGACGTTGAGTTCAAAGTATTCTCTGGTCCAGCAAACGACGAGAAAGGTCGCGTTGCAGTTATCCGTGTACCAGGTGGTGCTGAGCTTACTCGTAAGCAAATCGACGGTTACGCAGAATTCGTAGGTATCTACGGTGCGAAAGGTCTAGCATGGATGAAGGTTAACGACCGTGCAGCAGGCATGGAAGGAATCCAATCTCCAGTAGCTAAATTCCTAAGCGAAGACGTGATCAACGGTATCCTAGATCGCACTCAAGCGGAATCTGGCGACATCATCCTATTTGGCGCAGACAAAGCTAACATCGTTGCTGAAGCACTAGGTGCACTTCGTCTTAAACTTGGTAAAGACCTAGAGCTAACGAAAGAAGGCACTTGGGCTCCACTATGGGTTGTTGACTTCCCAATGTTCGAAGAAGACGACGAAGGCAACCTACACGCAATGCACCACCCATTCACATCACCTCTAGGTGTGACTGCGGAAGAGCTAAAAGCGAACCCAGCAGTAGCGAACTCAAACGCATACGACATGGTTCTAAACGGCTACGAAGTTGGCGGTGGTTCTGTGCGTATCCATAACGCAGAAATGCAAGCAGCAGTATTCGATATCCTAGGTATCAATGCAGAAGAGCAACAACTGAAATTCGGCTTCCTACTGGACGCTCTAAAATTCGGTACGCCTCCACACGCTGGCCTTGCATTCGGTCTAGACCGTCTAGTGATGCTGCTATGTGGTACAGAGAACATCCGTGACGTTATCGCGTTCCCTAAAACAACTGCGGCGGCGTGTCTACTAACAGACGCTCCAAGCCTTGCAAACCCAGCGGCTCTAGAAGAGCTAGCGATTGCAGTGACAGTTGCGAAAGAAAAAGACGCAGAATAAGCGCACAACAATTAAAGAAAAAACTCCCGCAACTGCGGGAGTTTTTGTTTTAATGACATATATTCTAATACTTACAGTGAGTTATTGATTAGGACTCTTCATGTCAATTATTTTGGGCATTGACCCAGGCTCTCGTATTACCGGTTATGGCGTGATTCGCCAGCAAGGTCGTCATTTGCAATACCTAGGCAGCGGATGTATTCGCACTTCAGAAAAAGAGCTGCCAGGTCGTCTCAAGCAAATCTACGCAGGCGTGACGGAAATCATCACCCAGTTTCAACCGGATGTATTTGCCATCGAACAAGTGTTTATGGCGAAGAATGCCGATTCTGCACTAAAGCTAGGGCAGGCGCGTGGTAGCGCAATTGTGGCGGCTGTGAATGCGGATCTTCCGGTGCATGAGTACGCGGCTCGTCTTATTAAACAAGCGGTAACGGGCACAGGTGGTGCAGACAAAGTTCAGGTTCAACATATGGTTCAACACATGCTTAAATTGCCCGCTAAACCTCAAGCCGATGCTGCCGATGCGTTGGGTGTTGCTATTTGTCACGCTAACACGAATAAGACACTTGTGGCGCTCGCAGGCAAAGCAACCAGTGCAAGAAAAGGTCGTTACCGTTAGGCGTGTTTTCGTATTAAAAATGAGACATCTCAGACAGATTTAAGGATTAAATTTGTTGAGAAAATGTTACAAGCTATAGTGGTCAGAGGTCTAATAAGAAATCAATCAAGGAAGATTGAACATGAATCCAGCCACGCTGTGGCGCAGTGCATTTATGCCGCGCCAAACTCAATGGACAAGAACACAACAACGTCAAGCAGACATCCTCTCTCTATTTACCTTCATCGCTTTTCTCGTCGGGATCTACAGCCTGATCAAATGGTCCAAACATGGGCATGAAAGCTTAATTTTTACTTCAGTACTGTTAATCGCACTCGAACTGATATCCGCCTTTAGCCTGAGATGGTTCAAACAACCAGCATTGTCGCTCAATCTGGGGTTTGTAGGCATGTCAGTGCATGCACTCAACATCATTTATCAAAGTGGTGGCGTGGTCGATTCTACCCAAACTTACTGGGTGCCTTTGTTAGTTGTCGCTTTCTTTTTATCTGGCACTCGTATCATGGCGATCTCTTGGAGCGCGTTAGTGATAGTGCTCTCTGCAGTAATGACGTATCAGCATGTATCTGGTTTTGGTTTTCCCCAACTCGTGTTGTCTGAATCTGCGCAGCGTGTGGAGATATGGTCAGGCACTGTGTTACCGCTGGTGGTGATTTGTATTGCACAAGCTTTTACCGCCAAGCAGCGAGACATCGCGATTGAAAGTGCAGAGAAAGCCAAGGCAGAAAGTGAGTTGGTGGCGCAAAAGGCCACAGAAGGGGAGCTGCATTTGGCGGAGGTGCTTGAGCAAGCTAATCAAAACTCAAGTGAGTTGAAACAAGTCTCGCAAGTGCTGGATGAGCAATCATCGCAATTGGATGCTCAGGTGAATGCCCTTAATGTAAACAGTGAATCTCAAGCCAGCGCAGCCGAGCAAATGAGTCAGCAAGTGCATCACATGGCGACGGGGATTGAAGAGTCCAGCAAGTTTGTCGAAGAGCTGCGTGAGAAGAGTGAAGACGTCCATCAACAAGCTGAGAAAAGCTCTGAGTTGTTGGAGGACTCTACCCAAGCGATCAGCCAGATCATTACCAGCCATGAAGACATCATGAAAGTGGCGGACTTCATTACGTCGGTTGCGGAGCAAACCAACTTGTTGGCACTGAATGCCGCAATTGAAGCGGCGCGAGCGGGTGAGCAGGGCAGAGGCTTTGCGGTCGTTGCGGACCAAGTGCGAGAGCTCTCGGCTAAGAGCAGTCAGTCGGCGGTAGAAATTCGTAACTTGCTTGATCGCAGTGAGCAAGAAGTGAAGCATGGTCAAAGCGTTGTGACGTCGAGTACAGAGCGAATGAACACCATTATTCAGCAAGTCACCACTATATCTCATGATGTGCAGAGTCTGTCTGGCATCATGGCAACGCAAATGACGGCATTGAAAGAGTTAGATGAAGCCAGCAGTGAAGTTGCTAACGGTGTAGTGAACACCAAAACCATTGCCGAAACTGTCGCGCAATACGGCAACGAGCTGAACGGGCAAGTGGTCGCGGTGCGCAATCTGACTCAACAGCTTGATCAAGTTGTCTCAAAAATCTAACCTCACCGCATAAAGAACTGGATGTCTATCCAGTTCTTTATTATCCTGTCGCAAATTCATTTCCAAAGAGTATTTACAGTGATTGGACGTCTTCGCGGCACTCTGCTTGAAAAGCAACCACCTGAAGTTTTAATTGAAGTTAATGGCATTGGCTATGAAGTTCAAATGCCAATGAGCTGTTTCTACGAACTGCCAAATGTCGGCGAAGAAGCCATTATTTATACTCACTTTGTTGTGCGTGAAGACGCGCAATTGCTTTACGGTTTCAACACAGTCAAAGAGCGTGCGCTTTTCCGTGAAGTGATTAAAGCGAACGGCGTTGGTCCTAAGCTAGGCCTAGGTATCCTTTCTGGCATGACGGCGAGCCAATTCGTTTCTTGCGTTGAGCGTGAAGACATTTCAACGCTTGTGAAGCTACCGGGTGTTGGTAAGAAGACTGCTGAACGCCTAGTTGTAGAAATGAAAGACCGTCTGAAAGGTTGGGGTGCTGGCGATCTATTTACGCCGTTTACCGATGCTGCTCCTGCGGATTCTGGTGCGACATCCAGCAATGCGGAAGAAGAGGCAATCAGTGCGCTTCTAGCTCTAGGTTACAAGCCGACTCAAGCGTCGAAAGTGGTTTCTCAGATCGCTAAACCGGATATGACCAGTGAGCAACTGATCCGTGAAGCACTAAAATCAATGGTGTAACGGAAAGCCCAAGGGAACAATATGATTGAAGCCGATCGTTTAATCGCGCCAGAGAATCCTTCGTTTCGTGATGAAGATGTTATTGACCGTGCGATTCGTCCTAAGAAACTGGCGGATTACCAAGGTCAGGATCACGTGCGTGATCAGATGGAGATTTTCATCAAAGCCGCTCAATTGCGAAATGAAGCGCTCGACCACCTTTTGATATTTGGTCCTCCAGGCCTGGGTAAAACCACGCTTGCGAACATCGTTGCCAATGAGATGGAAGTGAACATTCGCACCACTTCAGGCCCAGTGCTGGAGAAAGCAGGGGACTTGGCGGCGCTGCTGACTAACTTAGAAGAAAACGATGTGTTGTTCATTGACGAGATTCACCGCTTAAGCCCAATGGTTGAAGAGGTGTTGTATCCAGCGATGGAAGACTACCAGTTGGACATCATGATTGGTGAAGGCCCTGCTGCTCGTTCTATCAAGATCGATCTGCCTCCTTTTACTCTGATCGGTGCAACAACGCGTGCAGGTTCTTTGACTTCGCCACTTCGTGACCGTTTCGGTATTACGCAGCGTCTTGAATACTACAAAGTGAAAGACCTACAAGACATCGTTCAGCGCAGTGCAGATTGTTTAGGCTTGTCGATGGAAGCGGAAGGCGCATTAGAAGTTGCTCGCCGTGCCCGTGGTACGCCGCGTATTGCTAACCGACTGCTACGCCGTGTTCGTGACTATGCCGAAGTAAAGGGTAATGGACACATCTGCGCAGAAGTGGCAGACAAAGCGCTGAATATGCTCGATGTCGACGCTAAAGGTTTTGACTACATGGACCGCAAACTGCTTCTTGCGATCATGGAGAAGTTTGGTGGTGGCCCGGTAGGGTTGGACAACATGGCGGCAGCGATTGGTGAAGAGAAGGACACTATAGAAGACGTCCTTGAGCCATATCTTATCCAACAAGGCTATTTACAGCGCACGCCTCGTGGTAGAATTGCCACTGATCGCGCTTATTTGCATTTCGGAATTGAAAAGTAAGATTCCATCGCTGAGCGCTTGGCGCTCAGCGTTTCCCCAATGTTGACCAACCTCTCATTTATTTAATTTGCTCTAATACTAAATAGGTAAGAAAAACTTATAGATTGTTAACTCTATGTTCCTGCCTAACTGATTATTTTCTCTCCTGATTACTCTCTCTTAACATACTCTTCCAATATCGATTGATCTGGATCAATGTGATGGATTTTTGTTCAAATTCAGCGCACAAACATTGATATACATCAAAGCGGTTTCCCGCCATAAACCTTTTGAAACAAACTGTTTTTAGCAGTAATATTAGGCCCAGCTATATTAGCTGATGCTTAACAATTAACTAACCAATGAAGCACATTTTTGCAACAAAGAGTTGTGATAATTCAACATTTTTCAAGTGTAAATAACACTTGTGTATGGATTGCAATATGTAGAGAGTGTCATTCAGCCGACACATAGGAGTTACCATGATTGACGTAGTTGATCTGTCGCGGTTGCAGTTTGCACTGACAGCGATGTATCACTTCCTATTCGTACCATTGACCCTTGGTATGGCCTTCCTTTTGGCCATTATGGAATCGATGTACGTAATGACGAACAAGCAAATCTACAAGGACATGACCAAGTTCTGGGGTAAGCTGTTCGGTATTAACTTTGCACTTGGTGTGGCTACCGGCCTTACCATGGAGTTCCAGTTTGGTACGAACTGGTCTTACTACTCCCACTATGTAGGTGACATCTTCGGTGCACCACTGGCGATCGAAGCACTGGTTGCTTTCTTCCTGGAGTCAACTTTTGTTGGTCTATTCTTCTTCGGGTGGGATCGTCTATCAAAACGTCAACACTTAGCGGTAACCTGGTTGGTTGCTCTGGGGTCTAACTTCTCTGCACTTTGGATTCTTATCGCGAACGGCTGGATGCAAAACCCAGTGGGCGCTGAATTCAACTTCGAAACCATGCGTATGGAAATGGTGAGCTTCGCAGACGTTGTACTAAACCCTGTAGCGCAAGCTAAATTTGTACACACAGTAGCATCTGGTTACACGTGTGGTGCAATGTTCGTTCTAGGCATCAGTTCTTACTACCTATTGAAAGGTCGTGATGTGGCGTTCGCTCGTCGTTCGTTTGCTATCGCAGCTTCTTTCGGTATGGCAGCAATCCTGTCTACAATCGTGCTAGGTGATGAATCTGGTTACGAGCTTGGTGAAGTTCAAAAAGTGAAGCTAGCAGCGGTAGAAGCTGAATGGCACACAGAACCAGCACCAGCGGCGTTCACACTGTTCGGTTTACCAAACCAAGAAACAATGAACACCGATTACGCAATCAAGATCCCTTACGTTATGGGTATCATCGCGACACGTTCATTTGACGAGCAAGTAACAGGTCTACACGATCTACGTGAAGAGCACGTTGACCGTATCCGTACTGGTATGTACGCGTACGAATTGCTTGAAAAACTGCGTGCAGGCGACAAGTCTGAAGCAAACATGACTGCGTTTGATGAAGTGAAAGGTGACCTAGGTTACGGCCTACTTCTAAAACGTTACACAGACAACGTTGTTGATGCGACTGAAGACCAAATCCAAGCTGCTGCGGATGACTCAATCCCAACAGTATGGCCGCTATTCTGGTCGTTCCGTATCATGGTTGCGTGTGGCTTCATCATGCTATTCGTATTTGGTGCGTCATTCATCCAAACATGTCGTCAGAAGATCGAACAGAAACCTTGGATTCTTAAAGCTGCACTATTCAGCATTCCACTTCCATGGATTGCGATCGAAGCAGGTTGGTTCGTTGCTGAATACGGTCGTCAACCGTGGGCTGTAGGTGAAATCCTACCGGTACACGTTGCTGCATCAGCACTAACAGCAGGTGAAATCTGGACTTCACTATTTGCAATCCTAGCGCTATACACTGCATTCCTAATTGCAGAAGTATACCTAATGGTGAAATTCGCTCGTAAAGGTCCAAGCAGCCTGAAAACTGGTCGCTACCACTTCGAGCAAAACGCTGACTCTGTTGAAGACAAAGTTAGTCGCCAAGTAGAAGCGTAAGACAAGGAGACAACAAGATGTTTGATTACGAAATCTTGCGATTCATCTGGTGGGTACTGATCGGTGTTCTACTAGTTGGTTTTGCAATTACAGACGGTTTCGATATGGGTGTGGGCGCGCTTGTACCTATTATCGGTAAAAACGACACGCAACGTCGTGTGATGATTAACTCGATCGCACCTCACTGGGATGGTAACCAAGTATGGCTTATCACTGCTGGTGGTGCATTGTTCGCAGCATGGCCTTTGGTTTACGCGACATCGTTCTCTGGTTTCTACCTAGCGATGATCCTAACCCTAGCGGCACTTTGGCTACGTCCAATCGGTCTTGATTACCGTTCAAAGATTGAAGATAAAAAATGGCGTAACACTTGGGATATCTGTATCTCAATCAGTGGCTTCGTTCCACCAATCATCTTTGGTGTAGCGTTTGGTAACCTTCTACAAGGTGTTCCATTCCAATTGAACGAATTCCTAATGCCAACGTACCACGGTTCATTCTTTGGTCTACTAAACCCATTTGCTCTGCTATGTGGTCTAGTAAGCTTGTTCATGATCCTGATGCAAGGTGCAACATGGCTTCAAATGAAGACAACTGGCGAAGTACATACTCGTGCTCGTAACGTAGCTCAGCTTACTGGTCTACTAACAGTGGTTGCATTTGTGCTTGCTGGTTTCTGGATCCAAAGCATCGAAGGTTACGTTATCGTAGGTGGTATCGACACTGCAGCGGCTTCTAACCCTCTAAACAAAGAGGTTATCCGTGAAGCTGGTGCGTGGATGAACAACTTCGAAGCTTACCCACTACTATGGGCTGCACCTGTACTGGGTGTTGCTATGCCGCTTCTAGCTGTATTGGCATCTCGTCTTGAGAAGTGTGGTATCGCGTTCCTAACGTCAAGCCTAGGTAATGCTGGTGTTATCTTTACTGCTGGTATTGCAATGTTCCCATTCGTAATGCCTTCAGACCTAATGCCAAGCCAAAGTCTGACAATGTGGGATGCAACTTCATCTGAGCTGACTCTGAACCTAATGACAGGCGTAGCGTTTGTTATGGTTCCAATCATCCTGGCTTACACGTCTTGGACTTACTACAAGATGTTTGGCCGCTTGGATGACCAGTTCATCGAAGAAAACAAAAACTCACTATACTAAGGAGCTATTACTATGTGGTATTTCGCATGGATTCTAGGTGTACTACTTGCTTGTGCATTCGGTATCATCAACGCTCTTTGGTTAGAGCACTCAGAAATGATGGATAAAGACAGTGAGTAATCTCGCTGACAAGGTAGCGAAACTTCACGCACCTATGGACAAGACTCTCCTAAGAGTCTTGGCCTTAATCCTTGGCTTTATGCATGTAGGATTGGTGATGTGGGATCCGAACGCATACCATCGAGAAATTGGTGGCTTTAATGCGTTTATCGCACCAGCGCTTATTTGGGCAGTGTGCTCAAGCATGGTATATGGTGTGGGCTTCAAGCCAAGAAATTGGTACTGGCAGGTGCTGTTCAGTCCTTATTTCTCGCTCGCTATCTTAATTTATCTAACTGCACTGTATTTCATGTAAGCGTTACACTCTGAAATAAAGTCGGTTACTAAATCATCGAATAAAAGCCAGACGTATTGTCTGGCTTTTATTTTTTCTACAAATTTCAAAAATATTCCCTTACCTCAGTACCAATTACTGCCGCTTCAGTTATAGTAATTGCTTTAAAGAATTGAATATATTGGTACTCCCTTGCAAGGCACATCAAATCCCTTTCGCTGGCCGATCACTGTGTATTACGAAGACACAGATGCGGGTGGCGTTGTATATCACTCAAATTATTTAAAATTCTTTGAACGCGCGCGCACTGAGATGTTGCGTGCAAAAGGCGTTTCTCAACACGTGTTACTGGAACAAAACATTGGCTTTGTTGTCCGACACATGGATATCGATTTCAACCAAGGGGCAAGGCTGGACGAGCATTTGACCGTTCTAACCCGAGTGTCAGAAATAAAACGTGCTTCTTTGCAATTCTGTCAAGAGTTAGTCAATGATGAAGGCAGAACATTGTGCAAGGCAATGGTTAAGGTAGCATGTATCGATAATAAGAAAATGAAGCCAATTGCGATTCCATCATTTATCAATTCGGAGCTAACAAATAGTGACTGCTGATATTTCCATTTTAGATCTCTTTCTTCAGGCCAGTCTGTTGGTAAAGCTTGTGATGTTGACACTGCTCGGCATGTCAATCGCATCATGGGCTATGATCATTAAGCGCAGCAAAGTCTTATCTCAAGCATCAAAAGATGCGGAGTCATTCGAAGACAAATTCTGGTCGGGTACTGATCTTTCTCAGCTTTACCAGAAAGTGAAAGGTCGTAAAGACGACATCACAGGTACAGAAGAAATCTTCTACGCAGGTTTTACCGAGTTTGCTCGTCTACGTAAGAGCAACGCAAACTCGCCAGCTTACATCATGGAAGGCACCGGCCGTGCAATGCGCGTTGCTGTTGCTCGTGAAGTTGATGAACTGGAAACCAGCTTACCATTCCTTGCAACGGTCGGTTCTATCAGCCCATACATTGGTCTGTTTGGTACGGTTTGGGGCATCATGCATGCGTTCATCGCTTTAGGTGAAGTAAAGCAAGCAACGCTTTCAATGGTAGCGCCAGGTATCGCTGAAGCCCTGATTGCAACTGCAATGGGTCTATTTGCTGCAATTCCTGCCGTAATGGCATACAACCGTCTTAGCAACAAAGTAAGTAAGCTAGAGCACACTTACGCGACTTTCTCTGAAGAATTCCACAGCATCCTGCACCGTCAAGCGATGGCGGGTCGAGACAGCGCAAGTAAGGAATAGAGCATGGCGGGTTACCAACCTAAAAAGCGTAAAATGACTGCAGAGATCAACGTCGTACCATACATCGACGTGATGCTCGTTCTGCTGATCATTTTTATGGCGACCGCTCCATTTGTCACTCAAGGTGTGGATGTGGATCTTCCACAGACATCAACGGCTGAATCTATGCAAGACTTGGCTGGTGATACAGACAGCAGTTTCATCATCATTGAAATCGATCGTGACGGCAATTTAGGCTTAAGCGTGAATGATGAAGAGGTTCAACGCGGTCTATCACTACAAGACGTGATTGTTCGCGTGAAAGCCGAGCGTGAGATCAAACCTGATTCACCTGTTGCGGTAGGTGGTGATGCAGCGACGCCATACGCCGACGTTGTACTTTTGCTTGACGAGTTAAGTCGTGCAGGCATCCCAAAAGTGGGTCTGATGACCGATATCAGGGAATAGACATCGAACATCTATGAAAGATAACAAGAAAAAATCCAAAGAGTACACCAAGCCGATAGCAATATCGGTTGGTTTGCACGCGCTATTAGTCGTGGCTCTACTTTGGGGGACGGACTTCACTATGTCGAAACCAGAGCCGACAGGCCAGATGGTTCAGGCTGTGGTGATTGATCCAAAACTTGTTCAGAAACAAGCGAACGAGATTCGTCAGCAACGCGAAAAAGCCGCGAAGAAAGAGCAAGATCGTCTAGATAAATTGAGACGTGAAGCTGAGCAGCTTGAGAAAAACCGCAAAGCTGAAGAAGAACAGATTCGTAAGCTAAAAGAGCAGCAGGCAAAAGACGCCAAAGCCGCTCGTGAAGCCGAAGCTGCTCGCAAGAAGAAAGAACAAGAACGCAAAGTTGAGGAAGAGCGTGTTCGCAAAGAGAAAGAGCGAGCAGCGAAAGCCGAACAAGAGCGTAAAGCCAAAGAAGAAGCGGCCGCAAAAGCGGAACAAGAACGTGTAGCGCGAGAGAAAGCAGCGAAAGAAGCTGAAGAAAAAGCGAAACGTGAACGTGAAGCCGCTGCGAAAGCCGAGCAAGAACGCATCGCGAAAGAAAAGGCTGCTAAAGAGGCTGCAGAAAAGGCACGCCAAGAGAAAGAGCGTCTTGAGCGATTAGAGCGTGAGCGTAAAGAGCAAGAAGCTGCACTGGATGATATTTTTGCAGGCCTTGAAAGCGAGGCAAGCCAAAACAGTGCGGCTCGTAACCAATTCATTGACGATGAACTTTCTCGTATGTCATCCATCTATACTCAGAACATTCAGCAAAGGCTGATTAAGGATGATTACCTGCTGGGAAAGGAGTGTAGGGTAAACATCAAACTGATCCCAACAGGGACAGACATGATGGTTGCTGGCGTGACCATATTAGACGGCGACGCCCGAGTATGTGCGGCTGCGAAGAGTGCGATTGCGCAGGTAGGGACTTTCCCTAAATCGTCAGAAGAAGCGGTCAACGAAAAATTGAAAGACATCAACTTAACTGTTGCTTTGGACTAAAAGGAACTGAGACGTGATTAAACGCCTTTTACTAGGAATGTTTGTACTGCTTGGCAGTCTAACAAGTGTGGCTCACGCTGCATTAGAGCTAGTCATTACCGATGGTATTGACTCAGCACGACCAATTGCTGTTGTTCCATTTAAATGGGAAGGCAGTGAACCTCTTCCAACTGATATCTCTGCTGTGATTGCTTCAGACTTGCAACGCAGTGGTAAGTTCAGCCCGGTACCGACCAGCAAGATGCCACAAACACCATTCAACGAATCAGAGGTTAACTTTGATGCGTGGACAGGCCTTGGGGTTGATGCGCTGCTTACTGGTTCAATCAAAAAGAACGAACAGGGCAACTATGTTGTGAACTACCAATTGGTTGACGTTGTTCGTGGTCAATTGACTGGCGGCAATAGCAAAGCACTTGGTGGCGACGGCGAGCTGGTACTTTCTAAAGATCATGTTCTGTTCAACAAAGTGGCTACGGTTGAAGGCCCACGCATGCGTGAGTACGCGCACCGTATCTCTGACCTTGTCTACGAGCAATTAACGGGTGAGCGTGGTGCGTTTATGACACGTATCGCTTATGTGGTGGTGAACGATAAAGATAACTTCCCTTACCAACTTCGCGTTGCGGATTATGATGGCTACAACGAGCGCCTAGTGCTTCAGTCTAAGCAACCGCTTATGTCTCCGGCATGGTCTCCAGATGGTCAGAAACTGGCTTACGTAAGTTTCCAGAATGGTCAGGCTGAGATCTTCATCATGAACATCTACACCGGTGAACGCGAGAAGGTAACGTCATACCCTCGTCACAATGGTGCGCCAAGATTCTCGCCGGACGGCAGCCAGTTAGCCCTTGTGCTTTCTAAGACTGGTTCGCTTCAGGTTTACACTTTGGATCTAAAAACACGCAAATTGACACAAATTACGCGTGGCAGATCAAATAATACAGAACCATACTGGCACCCTGATGGCAAATCGCTGATTTTCACATCTGACAGGGGTGGTAAACCTCAGATTTATAAAGTAGATTTGGGCAGCGGTTCGACTAATCGCTTGACTTGGCAAGGCAGTCAAAACTTGGGTGGTCAAATCACTCCTGACGGCCGATTCCTAGTCATGGTGAATCGCAGTGATTCGGGTTTCAACTTGGCCAAACAAGATTTGGAAACAGGTGCTCTTCAGGTGCTAACAAAAACGTTGCTTGATGAGTCTCCGAGCATTGCCCCAAATGGTGGCATGGTTATCTACAGCTCGATTTACAACAAGAAAAACGTACTATCGATGGTGTCAATTGATGGTCGATTTAAAGCTAGATTACCGGCAACTAATGGGCGTGTAAGAGCTCCCGCGTGGTCACCGTTTTTGTAGTAAGAAAAATTGATTAATAAAGGAAAATAAGATGCAACTGAACAAGGTTCTAAAAGGGCTACTAATCGCGATTCCTGTGATGGCTATGACAGCATGTAGCTCAAGCGATGACGCTGCTTCTAACACGGGTGCTGAGACAAACACTGGTGCTGCAGAAACAACAGTCGTTACTCCGATCGATCCAAACAGCCAGCTAACAGAGCAAGAGCTAAAAGAGCAAGCGCTACGTGAAACTCAAACAATCTACTTCGCATTTGATAACTCAACAATTGCTGGTGATTACGAAGAGATGCTAGCAGCTCACGCTTCTTACCTAAGCAAGAACCCTGCTCTTAAAGTAACGATCGAAGGTCACGCAGATGAGCGCGGTACTCCTGAGTACAACATCGCTCTAGGTGAGCGTCGTGCAGAAGCAGTATCAAACTACCTACAAGCACTAGGTGTTCAAGCTGATCAAATCTCTATCGTTAGCTACGGTGAAGAGAAGCCACTTCTTCTAGGTCAATCTGAAGATGTTTACGCTAAGAACCGTCGTGCGGTTCTAGTATACTAATTCGAGGTAAACCTCATGTTCAGTAACACTAAGCGCGCTGTTACGCTTACGTTACTGGCAAGTGCAGCGAACTTCGCGTTCGCTGCACCAGCTCCAGTATCAGATCTCAACAGCACATCATCAGTATCTACTCGATCTTCTTCCGAAAGCGACATCGAGCGTTTAGAGCGCTTGTTGCAAAACCGCAACCGCGTTCAGCTTCAAATGCAAGAACAAGTTGACCAAATGGCACAAGAGATCAGTGATCTACGTGGTCAATTAGAGCGCAACAACTACGAGATGCAGCAAATGCTTAAGCGTCAACGTGAGTTGTTTGTGGAGCTTGATCGAGTGCGTGGCGAAATGAAAGCCGCACCTGTTAAAGAAACCAAACCAGCGGAAACTGGCGGTAAGTACACATCGAATGCCGATGAACAAACGGCTTACCAAGACGCGGTGGATTTAATCCTTAAAAAACGCGACTACACCGGTGCTATCGCTGCCTTCCAACAGTTCCAAAAGGACTATCCTGATTCAACATATTCAGCGAACTCACATTACTGGCTAGGTCAGTTGTACTTCGCGAAGAAGCAGGACAAAGATGCAGTGAAGAGCTTTGCTGCCGTGGTTTCTTACAAAGATTCCAACAAGCGTGCAGATGCGTTGGTTAAACTAGGTGATATCGCTGAGCGTAACAACAACGACGCACAAGCGAAGAAATACTATCAGCAAGTAGTAGACGAGTACCCAGGCAGCGCCTCGGCGAAAGTTGCAAGCTCTAAGCTGAAGTAACGACACCAAAGTAATATCAAGATGATTAAAAAGGGAGCCTCGGTTCCCTTTTTCTTTGCATTGGCTTTACGACTTTAAAAGAAGAATGATTCATGCAACGAATGTTCATGAGCAACAATTAGAATTGTTACTTACAACAAAGATATACGGCTAGACTGCTATAAATTCCGGTTACGGGTTGGTTTTTGAAAATCAACAAGGTTACAATACTCGGATTAAAGGAAGTTGCGTAGAGCAAGAGCAATGAGCCACATATTAGATAAAATCGACACAGTTTACCCATTCCCACCAAAACCAACCCCATTAAGCCAAGAAGAAAAAGCCGATTACATCGAGCGAATCAAAAAGCTGCTTAAAGAAAAAGACGCGGTACTTATCGCTCACTACTATACCGATCCTGAGATCCAAGCTTTGGCTGAAGAGACCGGCGGTTTTGTTGGTGATTCGCTAGAAATGGCAAAGTTTGGTAACCGTCATCCAGCAAGTACGCTGATCATTGGTGGTGTTCGCTTTATGGGTGAGTCTGCGAAGATCCTGACACCAGAAAAGCGCATTCTAATGCCAACGCTAGAAGCAGAATGTTCACTTGATCTTGGTTGTCCTGCGGATAAGTTCAGCGAGTTCTGTGATGCGCACCCAGACCACACGGTTGTGGTTTACGCAAACACATCTGCAGCGGTAAAAGCGCGCGCAGATTGGGTGGTGACTTCTAGTATCGCTCTAGAGATTGTTGAACACCTAGACGCAGAAGATAAGCCAATCATCTGGGGCCCTGACCGTCACTTAGGTTCTTACATCGCAAACAAAACTGGCGCAGACATGTTGCTATGGCAAGGTGAGTGTGTGGTTCACGATGAGTTCTCTGCAGATGCGCTACGCAAGATGAAGAGTGTCTACCCAGACGCGGCAATCCTAGTGCACCCAGAGTCTCCAGCGAGTGTGGTTGAACTAGCCGATGCGGTTGGTTCTACGAGTCAGCTAATTAAGGCAGCGAAAGAGCTTCCTCATCAACAAATGATCGTTGCGACTGACAAAGGTATCTTCTTCAAGATGCAGCAGCTAGTGCCAGAGAAAGAATTGATTGAAGCACCAACGGCGGGCGCGGGCGCGACATGTCGCAGCTGTGCACACTGTCCTTGGATGGCGATGAACGGCCTTAAAGCGATTGAAAAAGCATTGAATGAAGGTGGTGCAGAGCACGAAATCTTCGTTGATGAAGCACTACGTGTGAAATCACTTATCCCACTGAACCGCATGCTAGATTTTGCTGAGCAGTTGAACATGCAGGTGAAAGGTAACGCTTAGTCATTCCGTTATTTAAACTGCGGTTTGTTAAGACAAATCTCAAAAACCAGCCGAATATGGCTGGTTTTTTTGTTTCTTACAATCAATAGGTTAGTATTTAGTTATAGCAATCAGAAAGGAATCGGACACTTATGGCTGTATGGCTAGTACTGAAAAAGTGGTTTAGTGCTCACCTTTTCAAATTGAGCAACCGAAACCTACTCGTTATTAGTGGCGCATACATTGCCATCTCATGGTCGTTGCTAACTCTCGCCGGAGAGCATGCTCTGACTGATAACCTCTCAAACTTCATTTACTACCTCATGGTGACCGCATCAACGGTTGGTTATGGCGACTTATCACCCTCAAGTGATATGGGTAAGTGGGTTGTGGTGTTGTTTATTATCCCGGGTGGTTTGAGTTTATTTGCTGCCATTTTGGGACGAGTGGCGGGCGGTGCTATTGATTATTGGCGAGCAGGCATACTAGGGAAACGGAGAGTAAGAGTGGAAAACCATATCGTATTACTGGGTTGGAATGGCGCACGTACCATGCATCTGATCCGTATGTTGCAACATGAAGAGCACGGCAAACGTCCAATCGTTTTGTGTAGCCGTTCAGACATTGAAAACCCATTACCGGGTGAGATTGGTTTTATCAAGGTGAACAGTTACACCGACGCGCAAGAGATGAAGAACGCCAATATCATTGGAGCCAACTGTATCATTGTTGATAATCTCACCGATGATATTACCCTCTCAGCCGCCTTGTATTGTGCCTCTGTGAATCCTGATGCACACTTGCTTGCCTATTTTAAAGATGATGCTTTGGGTCGCTTACTTAGTCAGCACTGTCCGAAAGCGGAGTGTATTCCTGCAGTCGGTGCCGAGATGCTTGCTAAAGCGGCAGTGGATCCGGGTTCCAGTGCATTGCACCAAGAGTTACTCGCTTCGACACGCGGTATGACTCAGTACTCTGTGATTTACCCTGACGATCAACCAACCACGAATGTTGAAACGATCTTTGGTTTTATTAAGAAGCATCATCAAGCGACGTTGATCGCCTTCGATCTTGGCAGTGGTATTGAGCTAAACCCTGAACTTAGCGCTCAAGTGCCGCCAAACACCAAACTGTTTTATATTGCCGACGAGCGAATTGATGATTTCGCTTGGACAGACATGAACAAGGACAAATAATGCATATGATTGCCGACCTGTTGGCAGGTTTCCCTAACTTTCTTCTCTATTTTTCGGTGTCGATTATTTTCGTACTGGCGTTCAAATTCATCTACGTCAAACTGACTCCATACGATGAGTGGCATTTGATCAAAGAAGAAAAGAACACTGCCGCTGCCGTTGCATTAAGCGGTGCTTTTCTAGGCTACTGCCTTGCGATTGCAGGTGCTGCGACTAACTCAGTTAACATCGTCGATTTTATGGTGTGGGGCGTTGTAGCCATGCTTGCGCAGATCATCGCATTCGGTATTGTGCGCTTCATTCTTTTACCAAAAGTCTCAGAGCGTATTGAGAACGATGAAGTACCAGCCGGCATTGTTCTGGCTGCAGTTTCGGTATCTGTCGGCGTGCTGAACGCGGCTTGTATGACGTATTAGGAGGAGCGATGAAACGCAGTTCTAACGTCAAACGTTCTTCAATGGACAAAAGCTTTAAAGTCGGACGAATCATCCCATTTGTCGCTTTTGGCGGTATCTTTTTTCTGGCAACGCATGAGTCGAAAACCGAAGGTTATATCTATGCCGATGCGGATGAATGTAAATCGGACGCGCCAGAGTTCAGCGAGCAATGTGAAATCGCTTACCAAGAAGCGATGGCTAGAGCGGAAGAAAACGCACCGCGCTATAACAATGAGTTCGAATGTGAAGACGATTTCTATGAAGACGATTGTTATTACAGCTCACGCCATCGTTCTTACGTACCGTTTGTGGGTGGGTACTTTTTCAGCCGTGCAGTGAGTGGTTTGAGTGGATACAACAAAAGCTATTACTCAGAGCCGATGTATCGCTACAAGTCTAAGTATTACAACGGTGCAGGGCAGTTCTACGGTTCTTACCGTAATCAATCCACCAAAGTCGCGACAAGTAACCTAAACAAGCGAGGCGGCGGTACGATTGGCCGTGCTATGTCCCGAGGCGGATTTGGTAAAGCGGTGTCTGTGAGTCGTGGCGGTTAACAACGATGTTTCGACGAGAAATACAAGAAAGAGAAAACTGGCGTGAATTGGCACGCCAGTTTGGTTTTGGCTTTCATTCAATGTATGACCAACCCTACTGGGATGAAAGTGCTTACTATCAGTTTTCCCTTTCGCAAATAGAGCAAGATATTGAAGCGCCAACCGAGGAGCTTCATCAAATGTGCCTAGAAATCGTGGATCAAGTGGTCAGAAGTGAGCGATTACTGACTCAATGCGCCATTCCTGAGGCCATGTGGTCACAAGTTGCTTCTTCTTGGCAGCGAAGAGAGCCTTCTCTCTATTCGAGAATGGACTTTGCGTACAACGGTTCCTCTCCAGCAAAGCTATTAGAAAACAATGCAGATACGCCAACGTCATTGTTTGAGACTGGCTTTTGGCAGTGGGTGTGGCTAGAAGATATCGTCAACAAAGGCCGCATCCACCAAAGTGCGGATCAGTTTAATATTCTGCAAGATTTCCTTATTGAGCGCTTTGCTGAGATCGCCAAACTGCAACCGGGACAAACTCTGCACTTTAGTTGCTGTAAATACACCGAAGAAGACAAGGGCACAGTGCAATATCTGGAGGATTGCGCACGTGAGGCAGGGCTAGCAACCGCATTTGTTTTTGTTGAAGACATTGGCGTAACAGAAGACGGACAGTTTGTGGATGCTGATGACCGAGCGATTCGCTGGATGTTTAAACTCTATCCTTGGGAATTTATGTTCGAAGAGGAATACAGCAAGTATTTAGCAACATCCAGCGTAAACTGGTTAGAGCCGATGTGGAAATCAATTCTGTCCAACAAAGCTCTATTGCCGCTACTTTGGGAGCGTTTTCCAAATCATCCTAATCTCCTGCCTGCGTATTTTGCCAACGATCCAAAAGCGAGCAGTCTGAAAGACTATGTCATTAAGCCACTGTTTTCTCGCGAAGGCGCGAACATAGAGATCGTTAAAAATGGACAGCGTTTAGTGAAAACTCCTGGGCCGTACGAATCGAGTCAAAACATCGTTCAGCAATATCATCCGCTACCCAAATTTGGCCAAAGCCATACGCTCATTGGCAGTTGGCTCGTGAATGACAAAGCTGCGGGGATTTCGATTCGAGAAGACAGCAGTTTAGTGACTCAAGATATGGCGCGCTACATTCCTCACGTTATTCTTGATTGATCAAAAAAGCTCTCCGGTTTGGAGAGCTTTTTCATTGTATGTCGCCTGTTTTACTGAGCAGAGCGTTTACTCTTCTTCTGCTAGCATAACACCGCGTTGAGTCAGGCCGCCGAGCATCATCGGCATTGCATTGAAGATTTCTTCAAACTGCTCAAGACCTTCCATACCTTGTTCTGCAAGTGTTGCGATCGTCGTTTCTGGATCGTAAAGCATAGTGAGAGAAAGCAGAACACCACCTAGTAGAGCACTGTCTTCGCTATCTGCAGGCATTAAGTTTTCCCAATCATCACGAGTAATTTGCCAGCCTTGAAGTACACCTTCACAGAAATCGCGAGTGTTTGCTGACACGATATCTTGATCATCCAACTCACAACCTTCAGGCCATTGCCACGCACCTTCTAGAAGTGCAGGGCGAGTTTGGTTCCACATTTGAACGATTTCATCGATGTACTGTTCTAGTTGCTCACCATCAGAGAAAGGTGCAGTTTCTTCACCGCCCCATAGGAATGGCAGCCACTCTTGAGGATTCAACACGTTTGGCGCACACGCCATAGACGTTACAAAGCCTTGAGTTTTCGCTAGGTTTAGTAGTTTTCCATCAAGTTCTGGAAGAGAAAGGATGTCTTGTAGTTTCAAAATAGAATACCATTTGTTAATGGGCTGGTTGGTTGCGCTCATATTACCAATCAATTATTGATAAATCGATATTAGGGAATGATTCGTCTACATCTATGGAAATTCGTTCGTCACTCAGAAAAAAAAGCATTCTCGCCCTAACGCTTTATTTGTGCTTTTTCATCGCGACCATTGGTTCTGTTGTGTACCTTGTGGTCGAGCCTCCAGTGCGCGAAAAACTCGAACGTAATCTGGATCTGCGTACCCAATTGCTTGCCTCGCAGATAGAAGGGCCTCTGACGAGTTCGGTTGGACTCTTAAATAGCTTAGTGGGGTTAGGGCAGACGCCAACACCAAGTATTTCACTTCAAGATACCATCCCACAATTACTCGCAGTCAGTGACGACATCATTGTGAGTGGTGGTTTATGGCCAAAACCGATACTTAAAGATGAACGCTGGCAATACACGAGCTTGTTTTTCAATAAGAATGAAAACGGCAGTCTTGATCAAATTCACTCCTACAACAATCCAGAATCCGGAGGCTACGATAATGAGCCTTGGTACCAATCTGTAGTAAACCAGCCTGCAGGTTCAGTCAGTTGGTCTGGCGTGTATATCGATACCTTCACTCAGGTACAGATGATCACCGCTTCAGCGCCTTATTATAAAGATGGCGTTTTTGCTGGTGTCGCAACCGTAGATTTATCTTTAGAGGCGTTATTCCAGTTCATCCGTGAGCATACTAACCAATACTCATTGGGCGTTGTGATTCGTGATGCTGATGACCAAGTTGTTATTGAGCATAACTTCCACCTCACCAAAGACATTTACATTAGTCAGTTAGGCTTTGGTGGTTTTGATTGGCGCATGGACGTGGTCAACGCGAAAGTCAAAGTATCTGATCAAGTCTTCAATCAGGTAATGAGTGTCGAGACCGGCATCATCCCATTTTTGCTACTGTGTGTTCTGGTGGGTTACTACCTGTTAAACCGATACATCGTTGAGCCCATCGTACGTATTGCTCAGAAGGTGGATGACTCCAAAACTGGGGGCATCATCGATATTGCCTATGACAGCGAAGACGAGATTGGCCATCTGATCACCAAGTTCAACGAGAAAACCATTTACCTTGAGCGTGAGAGAGTAAAAGCCCAAGCGTCCACCAATGCGAAAACGGCTTTCCTAGCAACTTTGTCTCATGAAATTCGAACACCGATGAATGGCGTGTTGGGAACCGCCCAAATCTTGTTGAAGACCCAACTGACGGATGAACAAAGAAAGCATCTCAACACCTTGTATGATTCAGGCGATCATATGATGACATTGCTCAATGAGATCCTTGATTATTCGAAGATTGAGCAGGGGCACATTGAGCTGGATAACACACCTTTCCCAATTGAATCGATTCTCGGCAGTATCAACAGTGTTTATCACACCTTATGCGCTGAAAAAGGTCTGCAATTCCGCATTATTTCAAATGTGCCGGAAGGTCGTTGGTACAACAATGACAAAGCACGTTTGCGCCAAGTGTTATTTAACTTGCTCAACAACGCTGTGAAATTCACAGACCGAGGCTTTGTCGAAGTTGAGTTGGCAGAGCATGTAAAAAATGACAAAACCAAGCTGACCATCAGTGTGAAAGATACCGGTATCGGCATCAATCCAGACGCGCAAAAGCGCATTTTCAGACCGTTTGAACAAGCAGAGTCCTCTACAACTAGACGTTTTGGCGGCACAGGTTTGGGGCTTGCGATTGTGAAGCAAATTTCTGAACACATGGGCGGAGGGATTACAGTACAAAGCCAAGAGTGCATTGGCACCAAGTTTGTTGTCGAACTGGAACTTAATCCGTGTGAAGCGGGTGTTTTGGAATCAACCAATACACATAAACTCGATTGCCAAGGGTTACGCGCACTTATCGTAGAAGATAACCGCACCAATACCATCATTATGGAGACCTTCTTACGTTCGAAAGGCTTTGTGTGTGTTTGTGTCGAGAACGGGCAGCAAGCGGTGGAGCAGGTAACGAAGCAAGAGTTCGATTTGGTCTTAATGGATAACCACATGCCAGTGCTCGACGGAGTGGGAGCCATTGCAGTGATTCGCTCTATGGATACGCCAGCAAGTTC
Source organism: Vibrio sp. K4 (assembly GCF_051122595.1). Classification (NCBI taxonomy): domain Bacteria; kingdom Pseudomonadati; phylum Pseudomonadota; class Gammaproteobacteria; order Vibrionales; family Vibrionaceae; genus Vibrio; species Vibrio sp. K4. The sequence continues at coordinate 2,144,529 of NZ_CP178577.1, read as the reverse complement.
TGTGCTGATCTTTGGCTGTACTGCCGATGTATTCAAAGAGACACAAGAGCGCATGCTTGACGTGGGGGCCAACCATATTATTGCTAAGCCTATTGTTGAATCTGAGCTTGATGATGCGTTGTACCGATACGCTTCAATGCTTTATCAGTATCAAGATAAGAAGGGTGCCGAGCAGCCCAAGCCACAAAACGCAGAGGCACTACTGCTGAACTTCTATATGGCGCTAGATGACGACAATTTGGAACAGGCAATGTCAACGCTCTCTCATATTTTTGAGAGTGTACAGCCAACAGTCTCAGACGAGCTAAACAAGGTTATCCAGCGTATCGAGGGTTATTTAAGTAAAGCGCTCGCTCCTGAACAAGAAGATATCGACAAACTGACTATGTTGCTCGCAGATCAATAGTCTATTCATTTCGACAAAGTGGTGCGGGCGTTTGCCTGCACTACTTTTAGCTTCTTTCCATCTTCCTAACTCTACAAACTTTGCGTTTACTCTGAATTTACTCTCCCAAGTAGCATAAGCTGATCTTTTTGAAATTCACTTACCAGATATTCCTCTGGTTTTTTGTGTTTTTGCGCGAGCCAAGTCGTTTATTGGTAAATAAATTACGTTTTTAAACTTCATTTTAGGTCGATTTAAGGCGGTTTTCACTGATTATGGTGAAAGCTGCTACTTTTAATCTTAAAGTTGGTTATTAATTTACAACTGATAATTAAAAACGGAATCATAAACTGAAAATCTTATGGTCTAATAGCGCCATTGACTGCTATGTGGTTTTAAATGCAGTAAATGATTTTATAGATGTCGTTTTTATTGGTATTTGATTTTAGAGGTTGTAAATGAAGTCTCGTGGACCATTTTGTATTCGCAATGCCGCAGCGGATACTTTTGCTATGGTGGTTTTTTGTTTTATCACAGGGATGATTATCGAGATCTTGATTTCGGGTATGACGTTTGAGCAGTCTTTAGCATCACGCACATTGTCTATCCCGGTAAACATCGCGATTGCATGGCCTTACGGTATGTTCCGTGATTGGGTATTGCGCCAAGGTAACAAACTGTCACCTTCTTCGTTTATGAAGAACGTGTCTGACTTGGTGGCGTACGTATTGTTCCAATCTCCAGTCTACGCGGGCATTTTGTTAGCTGTAGGCGCGTCTACTGACCAAATCATCACGGCAGTAGCGAGTAACGCAGTTGTGTCTTGTGGTATGGGTGTACTTTACGGTTACTTCCTCGATCAGTGCCGCCGCTGGTTCCGCGTTCCTGGTTACTATCAAGAAGCATAATTGCCCCTGTTTTATGCAATTTAGCTAGATAGTGAGCAAACAAACGCAAAAGGGCGCTTTTTTTCGTGTTTAGCCTTGACCATCAGGCACATAATCATTAAATTAGCGCCTCGTTAGCCAATGATGCTAACCACAATTTGATTCGGTGAGTTGTCCGAGTGGCTGAAGGAGCACGCCTGGAAAGTGTGTATACGGCAACGTATCGAGAGTTCGAATCTCTCACTCACCGCCACATTCTAAGAGGTCTGATTTATCAGGCCTTTTTTCGTTTTTAAGGCTTATTGAGGTAACGCTAGCCCACACTGGAGCTAACACATGTTATCGAATCAAAGGCTATCTTCTAGAAAATCACTTTACCTTATTACCAGTAGGACGGGCGTTTTTGCGTTCCGCTGGAATCTCAGAGTTAATGGTAAGCACCACCAGCCAACATTGAGTCTGAAAACAAGGGACTACCTCCAAGCGGTTAAGCTCGCGTCAGAAATAGCAATTCGCATACAGCAAATTACCCAACCAACTTTAGAAGATATCAAGTCAATCTACAGTGATTTCAAAGGCTCGGAGTCAAAGAAAATTCTACTGCTTCATAGCATTGATATCTCAAATCATCTAACAGACCTCAGTATCAAAAGCCAAACAGAATACAGAAATTGTTGGAATAGTTTTGTTAACTCTCTCAGCCAATCAACGACATTAGCTAGTGTCAGACAGTCACACATTGACCTATGGAAGAAAACCCAAACTTGTAGCCTTACTACTATGAAGAAGAAGCTTAGATTGCTGTCTAGTTGTTTCGGGAGAGTTGGTCATAAAGTAGAACAAGATTGGTTTAAAGTAGCAGTCGAAAAGACACCAGTTAGACCTAAGCGAGCTATAACCAAGCAAGAGCTTGGAAAGCTACTGAAAGCCACACAGTGCTATAAAAAGAGCAAAGATGAGTGGAAGTATTATCTTCCTCGCATAGCGGCTCTAACAGGCTGTAGGCTCAATGAGATAGCGCAGTTGAGGGTATGTGATGTTCAGTTAGGAGGTGAACCAACATTGAGCATAAATGATGATAATGATGATAAAAAACTAAAGAACTCATCGAGTAAGCGAGTCTTGCCCATTACCACTCCTTTACTGAATTTATTAAATGAGTTGGTAGCAGGTAAAGGAAAGAATGAACATCTATTCACTCTTCCATACAGTAAACAGAATGGTTATGCAGGAAAGCCTAGCAAGTACTTCTCAGTGCTTCTAAAGTCTTTAGATATCAGAGAGGTATCATTTCACTCTCTACGTCACTACGTGATTACAGAGCTATTCAATGAAGGAGTGAAAGAGGAGTTGATAGGTTCACTGATGGGGCATAGTGTAGGTAAGTTAACTACAGGTAAAACATATTTGTCCGGATTCTCGTACCAAAATAGATTAATGGCTTTGCGCATGCTGGACGTAGGTTTATCCTGATTTTTTTGAGGACTATTGCTGAATAACATTGATGAGTTTACATTCGCCCATGCGTTAAAATCATGAGGACATTTAAATTGAAATCAACGTTATCAAAGACGGGAAGTGCTCCTTCTCTAAAGGTAGGCTTTGAGACAAACTTAACTAAGTGGTGGAAGCTAGTAGCATTCATCACCGCGGCTATTTTGATGGTCGTTGGTTTTAAATTTGTACAGAAAATTTCCTTTTTGCTTCTCAACGATGGCTCAGGAGATTGGATGCTAAGCCAAGGTAGTGTTGGTATAGCTCAAGCCATTTATTGTATTTTTTGTATAGTTCAGGTTTCTGACCGTGTTTATGGTGCTAAGAACCCAGAGCGTATAGAAAATGAATTCTGGAAGTACGTATATTTATCTGTTCAAAACATAGCACTTATACAGGTGACGTTCACAATTGGCGCTCTTCTTGTAATGTGGTTATGGAGCTGACTTGTGGGCAAAATTAAGTCTTTGGTCTTCATTGTTGTGTTAGTGTTTTCAGTGCAACTCAGAGCGCAATCTGATGTGTTCATTGAGTCAGTCGGAAAGTATACAAAACAAGTCGAAATGTATGTATCTGACCCTTGGATTTCGATGGCGGCTAAATGCGCTGGGGCCGAAGCTCTTTTACCAGAGAGCTACGGTTACTATGACCTACTTATAACCAAAATTGAGGGTAAGAGAAAAGAATTAGGCTTTAATGACGTTAGTGCACAATTAGCTCTTTTTTACTCTATAGGTTTTGGTGACGGGGTCATTGGTGGTCTCGCAAATGTTAGTGGAGAGAAACGTTCAGGATATGCACTAAAAGTGCTGGGTAGTAAAATGTGCCAAGGTATCAAGTAAGTGAAAGTTGAACTTTAATGTATATATGGATAGAGGATTTGTCCGTTTACCATGCTTATCCACTGAGAGGATAAGGATTCACTGAAAGGGGGAAGTCGATATTTATTTTTTCAATCTATCACTTTTTTCAGTGTCTCACTTAAGTATTTAGTGTGATAAATAGTAGGATAGATAGTATGTTCCTTAGTATGTTTGTGTTGCCCGAGCATACAGTGAGACAACTTCCATTATACAGGGTTAGAGCTCTCAGCAAACAGGGATGTTTCTTCTCCAAACAAGGGTAAAAGAAAGCCTCCGAAGAGGCTATCTTAGAACGGTGATTCATCCACTTCCAATTCTCCTTGCACAAAATCATCCCACCAATCGCTGGTGGCTTGAGGTTGCTCTCTTGGTGGCTGGACTGCATTAGTAGTAGAGCCAGTTAGAGTATGAGAACCTTCAGCCTCTGATTCATCCGTTTGCGATTCCGAACTCACAGTATCACCTTGCTCATTTGTAGGGCTAAGTTCTTCTGTTTCTTCTTCCTCAAGTTTTGGAACCCCAAGCCACGTGTAGAGTTTAGATGTATTTGTACCTCTATAAGAACTACGAATAAAACCAAGTCCCTCAAGTTTTCGAAGCGCATTGTTTACTGTTGAACGGGTGCATCCAACTTGTTCTGCAATAAGCTCTTGACTTGGATAACAGCTGTAGACGTTACTGTGGTTTCTAGTACCAAAGTAACTGGAAAGCGTCACTAAAACGCTTTTGTCAGTAACAGTTAAACCATGTGACTTTTTTAGATTGGCTTCAATGATTTGTTTTGTAATAGAAAATTGATTTCTAGGCATAACTATAGCTCCTTATGATTAAGGAAACTATGGACTGCTCCAAACATCTTCAGCATGCATCTATGTGTATCCACAATTCCATATGTGAAAGACAGCACCATCCAGACATTTGCTAGGATGGAGTAGAGAGTCTAGGTTAAAGTGGGCTTAAAAAAGTCAGCACAATGTATGTTTTTGCGATAAAATGAGCCCACACAACTACATACACTAACATGCTAGTCTTGTTTTCTCAGTGCAGATAAGTCATTGACCTATATACGGCACATCGCCGTTAGGTGATGGTGAAAGCGTAGCTTTACGTATCGAGAGTTCGAATCTCTCACTCACCGCCACATTCTAAAGCCCCAGCAGAAATGCTGGGGCTTTTTCGTTTCTGAGTTTCTTCTATCCTGATGCCTTTACAAATACTTCATTAGTTCGTCTGCGTTTCCAAGCACGATTTGCTGGCCGCGTGGATTAGACTTTTGTGTATGAATATCAATATTGTAGGCGTCGAGCACATATCTAACCAAAGATGCATTGGTTGGGATCTTTAATACGCCATCGCTCATCGCATAGTCTTTCTCGATAACTGCTTTCTGCTTTTCACTAAACCTCTGGTCTGCTACCAATTCAACATTAACGTTCTTATTCCACAAAGGGTCACTTTGCTTTTTGAAGCTAGCACTATCATTTAAATCAGGTATCCCTTGAATGCGACTCAATACGAAATCTCGATAGTCTCCGGCATGCTCACAATAGGCTCTTACATGCCAACGAATAGGTGTACACACTAGAGTGTGGGGAGAGATTATTCTCTCAACTTCTTCGCCATCCTTTAAAGGTGTGTAGCAAATATCGACACGTTTTTTCTCTCGGATTGCTTGAACGAGTGGACGCAATACTTGCGGCGAGATATTACGTGTAACAGGGCGAATCATAGCGACATTCTCAAAGCCCATATCAAGCTCATCAAATGTAACAGTAATATCTTCACTCCGTGCAAGAATGTGCAAATATTCATCAGCATGACCGCTCGTCAATTGTGGGACAAAGCTATCACTGGGTTTGTAGCCTTTTAATTGCTTGTCATAAATAAGGTTGTTGGGTGCCACATCGGCTAAGTAGGTATTAATGTCCTTTGAAGCTTGTTGTCGGCCTATCCCAAAACTCTGCATTAGATGGCCTGTGTTTAACCGCCCTTCCCAGAGTGCAACGATCTCGATCATTCTGTATCGAGCTAAAAGATCCCACCTAAATGGCCACTTACTCATTTGTGAATTCCTGTCGAATAATGCTACGTGTATATGTAATCAGTGTTTACCTGTCGTTGATGGCGTCACATTATGACTGTCATTGAATATGATCAAGAAAGTAACAAAAAGCTAGCTTTAAATGGACAAGCTTATGAATTACATAAACAGCGAAAATAAAAATAGTCTGTGGGAACTGGATATTAAAGGGATAGAATGGCCAATATTAGCTAGTGATTTTCTAGCTTCGTATGGTTCAACTCCTGATGAAATTCGAACTGTAGCCATCAAAAGACAGATCGTACTTCATAACTTTGAAGGCCTAGATTTTATTCAATGCGGTTACTGTGGATTACCAGTAAAGTACCGAGCACGAAGTGCAGGAGGTAGAGCTGCTTTTTACCACAAGTACGTACCTGAACTAGAAGAAATTAATTGTCCTTTTCATAGCGAATACAAAGGAGAGTTTACGTTTTCCGAAGTAGCGTTGCATGAAACACAGTGGCATTTTCGTACAAAGCACTTCATTGCTGGAGCCCTAAAGGAATTAGAGTCGATTAACCCAAATTCCATAAAAGTGGAAAAGTATATTTTTAGTGAGCAACGTCAGTCTAGTGGCAAAAGGAGACCTGACATCTATTTTGAAGATGTTTCAGGCGGGCGGTTTGCGATAGAGCTCATTCAAGGATGGTTAGATCCCGAGACAATTCATGCTAGAGATAAGTTCTTCCGAGATGAAGGTATCAGCCTAATTTGGTTGTTTAGTGAAAACTGGAGCGATTCTATATTCTATTATGTAATGTATGGTTCACTCTTCGATTTTAGCCCTGAAAATATAAATATTGACGAATTTGAACAAAAAATAGCTGGTGCGCAGTGTAACGCTTTTGTTTTTTCAGAGGAATCAAAAGAACAGAGTCTTAAGTCAGGTCAACTTTACATTGATGTTCACTTTCCAGAATTTAAGCTGAAACATAAAGAGTTAGAGGTTGAAATGAGTTATGGGAGTCAACTTGTGACTCTAAATGATTTAGTTTTTTCTAACGGAAAAGCCGCTTACGCAGTTGATATTCAAAGCAAATTAACAGAAACGAGACACAACCTTTTAGTTCAGATTCAAGAGAAAGCTCAACGTGAGTCTCATGGGGCGCTCAAGCGTGTTCATTCCCTGATTCAAACGATCCAAGAAAGATCACGGCTGGAAACGCTCTCAGAGATGGATCTTACAATGTACTCTGACGACATAGCCGATTGTTTTGAGTATATCTTGCAAGATAATGATGAAAGAGAGCAGCTTCTTGATACGGTCAACCAAACAATCGTTTTAGCAAGTAATAAGATTCAACAGACGCGTGAGAAAGCTATTCGCCAATCCCACGCCAAAGAGCTTCGAGGGCTGAGGCATCAATTTAAGCTCGTTCGAAGAGCAATAAATGAATCCAACACAATTTACGAGTTAACGGTTCTAAAAGAGCACCTAGTTAATATAAATAAAGATTACGAAAGTGTGATTTTAAATGCTCTCTCATCTGATGTTTGGGGTCGTTATCGGAACATGCTCTTTATGAGAGTTGAAGAACAGATTAGCCTTCAGGCAAAGGACGTACCTAAACCAAGGCCGCTGTGGCGTATTATGAATGATATTCTTAGTTATTCACTTGATGAACGCGTTCAACTACTCGAAGCTCGAAGTCTGAAAGCAAAGGAAGTATCACAACAATATTCAGCCTTCATAATTCATCAGTCCCCAGAAGAGACAAGAGCGTTTGAAGAGAAACTCAACAAAATAAAAAATGATACTCTTATGGTACTTATGAATACGAGCTGGTCCCCTTTATTGAAAGAATGGACTCCCCAATATTCCTATCAAGAAGTTTTAAAAAGGGCAGGGTTGCTGCTTAGTATTGATGCTCCTTCAGATTTTATAGCAGCCGAGCAAGATAGAGTAGAAGAGTTGTTGACTACATTTGTTAGCAGGCTAGGAGCAATGATCCTCACGTGTCATGAAGATATCTTTGTAAATTTTTCCAAACAAGTAAACCATGATGCTTTGACTAAGCTAGTCACATTGTGGGTCTGGCTAGAAGAAAATGGGTTCGTTTTCGAACAACCTGAAGCGTCGGATAGAGCGATCGAGTTAAATAAATATTTGTTGTGTCGTGGTATTTAGAAAAAAGATACAGCCAATTGGGATGTTGTTCTGTATAATGAATGCTATTACAATATTAGTCAGCGAAGTGTTTCTAATTTCGGCAGAATTTGAGTATCCCCATTACTAAAGGCTAAATACAACGTGTTCAGTTCTTTGTTGGGTTCTTAAATCGGAATGACAGTGCTAAATAGTAGCTCTGCTTTGGCCGTCAAATACTTCTTAACCGTATTATCTGAGGTAACAGTGAGCCGACAAAGAAGTCTAATTGGCTGGATAGATTTTTCATCCACAGAGCGAGAGCGTGTATCTCAAGTGTTATCCATGTTACAAGAGAAAGGTACACTTGATGAGTTGGGTATAGGACAAATCAGGGATGCCTTTGCCGATCAGCTTTTTCCAGGCTTTTCTACTATCCAAACCCGCGCTAAGTACTTTGTCACTATTCCATATATCTTTCATGACTACCGTAAGCTAGAGCCTAATGAGCGGCCTCTTCTGGCTGAATACATTAGCCAGCAAGAAGATAAATTAGCTAGGTGTTTAGTCGAAAACCATCGACATGATATGCCTGATGGGATCATTGGAAAAGAAAGCCTAGAGAAAGGAGTGGCTCGCAAGCCTTCTTCCGTCTACTGGAATGGGCTACGCCAGTTATCCATCGCTAAAACAGAACTGTCTTTAAGAGAGTTTGTTAACCAGTACCAAGAGTTAGCAAACAATAAGAACGAAACTCATATCGATGACGATGGGCAGCATTCTGATATTGCACATCTGATGACGAACCCCGACGGTTACAGTGAATCTTGGTTAAACCAAGTATCAATAAAGCTTACACGTAAAGAAGCTGATTACCTCAAAAATAAACTACAGCTATCGAGTAAGATTGAACATAGTGTCCCCGCTCAGTTATTCAAGCACAACCTTGTTGGTGAAGCTTTGCAAGTGGTTGATATGGCTGTCCATAATGGATGGCAGGCCGAAGCCCTTTATGAAAAGTTAAAAGACTCGCCTATTTCCGATCAAACGAAAGCTTGTTTTGAAAACGCGCTGGAATTTAGTTTTGTTCTTGAAGGCGCGCATATTCGTTACAACATCCTCATAGCCCAACGGGCCAAGAATATCGAACAGATTGAACAGTTGAATGAAGAGTTTGATGTTTGGTTGAACCAAGCCCATAAACAGCCGACGAGCTTTGAACAGCAGAGCATCGATAACTGGTATGAGTTTGCTTTCGGAGCACATAAAAGCTCAAACAATCGTACACGTCAGTTTATCGAAAACTGGTGTAGCTTGATTCGCGAGAATGCCCCTGTAGATAAGTTGGATGCATGTGTTAAGCAGCAAGCGATAGCAAATAAAGGGGCAAGGTGTTTGCTGAAAAAAGCCCTCAGTGAAAATCAAAAGTGGGTTGGAATGCGCAAACTGGAGTTTCGTTGGCCTTCTGCCAGAGTCATTTTACAAGATATCCAGGAGGGGCTAGATGTTAGTGCCGGATAAAAATCGCTTAGATTATGGCGAACAGCTTATTGCTCCCGAAGGTTATGAGCTTACTCATGCTATCGCTACGACTTATAGCTTGGATCTAAATACCTTGTTGACGGTGCCAATTGCCATGTGTTTTGGCCATACCTTAGAAGGTTCGGTTGAGCACATGAGAATTGCGCTGTTGGAAGCGTTAGGAATGTTGGGAGATAAACTCACGGTTTTCTACCAACAAGGCAATATTAAGTTACCAGATAAGTACAACAGCCTATTTGGCTTGTTGGAAAGCAGTCTTATTCCAGTAGTTCCAAACGCAGGAGAGTCAAATTCAGCGTTTTCGTCGTTTCATCCGAAATTATGGTTACTGCGATTCGAAAGCCCAGATGAAACTAAAAATGTAAAATACCGCTTGATAGTGTTGTCACGTAACTTAACGTTTGACCGCAGTTGGGATCTCAGCGCTGTCATTAATGGAGAATCAAGAGGGAAGCGCAAGCCAGCCAATCGTCCATTGATTAAATTTTTTGATGAAGTTTACCGCGGCTCATCAACGCATTCGTTTGGTGATGTAATTGATCCAGAAGAGCTAGTTAGGGTGCATTGGGATAAACCAGATAACATCACTGAACTTGGTTTTCTCTCTACTGTTTTTGATGATGACAATAAACGAAAGCGTCCAATTCGTTTAGAGCATGGTAATCAAGCCATGCTTGCCGTATCACCTTTTATTCGAGGAGGTGGCAAAGTCGGTGCTTTAGACTGGCTTAGTACCTTTGCTCCTGATGACCAACGTTACTTATTTAGCCGCAAAGAAGAGCTTGATATGGCGGGCGAGAAAGCGTTGGAAGGTTGGCACTGTTACGCACTTAACGAACACCTCGTCGATGCGGAAGAAAATGAGGAAATGGACCAGTCCCCATTTGTAGAAAACGACCTCAACTTGCATGCAAAGTTATTAGTTGTTGACGAAACTGATTCCACTTCCAGCTGGCATCTGGGTTCGGCAAATACAACTCAAGCAGCGATGGGAGACGCCTCCAATAGTCCGAGAAATAGTGAATTCATGCTTCGTTTAGCGGGTTCCAAAGATCACATTGGTGTTCATTCACTGATCAAGCAATGGGTTAATGAGCATGGCACAGGCTTATTTACAAAACATGAGTTCAGTGAATTAGAAGAAACTGAAGGTGAAGACTCTGATCGAACACTTCGTCTATTAGAGTTCAGCCTAATTAGTACAGATTGGAAGCTTGAAGTTGATTTATGTGGTGATGACGAATATCAACTGACCTTAAATGGGGATCTGGTTGAGACTCCCGAGAGTTTTGAGGTTAAGGTTTCGATATTGAGTGCGTCACAGCCTCGAGCCCTAGCTCAGGAGGTTGTTTGGGATTGCCTTAAACCCTCCCAAATTAGTGCGCTAATCCACTTCGAAATATCTGAAAAGGATTCAGTGGTTAAAAATTTAGTCGTTCAAGCTGAAATAATATTTAACTGTAAATTGGACCGTGGAAAGGCAATAACCAATGAATTGCTCGAGAATCGCTCACAGTTTATGAGTTATATCGCGATGCTGTTACATATCGACCCAAGTAAGCAAGATTTGATGAACAGTGCGAGCAAGGGAGACGGTGAGGGGGCTGGTGGCGTGTTCTTCACCAAAGATAGTGTGATCTACGAAAAATTGATGCGAGCAGCTGCGTTAAGTCCGGATTTGTTAGAAAGAATTGATCGTTTACAGGCGCAAGTCGATGAAACGATCATTCCAGATGAATTCAAGATGTTATGGGGCGTCTTCTCGTCATTTGTACCATCCAAGTAGTAGTTAATAAATAGTTGTAAAAATAAGAAGAACACGAAGTAATGACACAAGCCATCCTAGAGCAACTAAACGGTGTATTGACTGGCCTTAAAGATTTTCAAAAGGCAACGGTAGACCTAGTTATAGATAAGTATCAAATACCCGAACATAGCCACAGAATACTTGTAGCTGATGAAGTGGGGTTAGGAAAAACTATCGTCGCGAAAGGTGTCATCGCTCAATTACTGAAAAGACATGTAGGGTCCAATACGACTACACCGATGCGTGTCATCTATATCTGTTCCAACCTTGCATTGGCAGATGAGAATCGCCAGAAGCTAGCGCTATTTAATGGTGAAGATGCAAAGCGATGGGTGAAACCATCAACATTTGGGCGCTTGGTTGAACTGGCTCTAAAGCCGAAAAAATCTGAAATAAACGATGAGCACGTCATTGAAGTTTGTACGTTAACCCCTTCGACTTCTTTTACGTTGACTGCTGGATCGGGTAACTGCCGGGAAAGAGCGATCTTAGCGGTTCTACTGTCTCAAACGACGAATTTATGTGAAGTCGTGAAGCCAGTTCGTGAGCTATTTAAAACCAACCAGATTACCAAAGAGGGTCGATGGGAAGATGAATTGAGGTATCTGGATCAATATTTTGATACAGATCCGTTAGTCGTTTCTCAGCTTGAAAGCAGTTTGAGCAAGCCTTGTGAATCTGATGTGTTAAGAGAACACTTTTCATCGCTTCAAGATGCGGCGCTCTACCTAGCTAATTGTTGGAACAAAGACTCAGGCGAAACCGATGAAACTAGCCATCTATTTTACCATTTTAGAGTGGAAATTCGTCGACTAGTGGCGCGCTGTTGTGCTGGAAGCTTGCAAGCAGACTTGTTCATCCTAGACGAGTTCCAACGCTTTCAGTCTTTAACAGATCAAAGCTCCGATTCCGAAGAGTCGTTAATTGCTAGGCAGGTATTTAGTGATAAGGACAAAGCCCAAAAAGCAAAATCCAAAGTACTTTTGTTGTCGGCAACGCCTTTTAAAGCGATGACGACAATTAACGATGAGGACGATGAAAGCAGTCATCATGAACAATTGCATAAGTTACTCGATTTTCTATCGCACAATGACGTGGACTTTGTTTCTCAATACGAAATGAACCGTAATCTGCTTCATGGGGATATGTTAACCCTGTCTTCTGGCAATGCAGATTTTGAGTCTATCAGCGATACCAATGCGCGTTCAGTCGAAAAGTTACTGCGAGAATACATTGCCAGAACTGAGCGGAGCCAAATTAGCAAAGGCTTTGAGCAGCTTATTTATTCCAATGAACTATGTTGTGGTTCTGACTTTAGTGTTGAAGAAGTCCAAGGTTACCGAGCGATCGAAGCGTTAAACGCAGTGCTGCCTAAGGGGCGTGGAGGTGTATCTCTTATCGAGTTCGCTAAGTCAGCACCTTGGGCTATCTCCTTCCTAAATGGTTATGCATTTAAGGAACTATACCACCGCAATATCAATAATCCTGATGTACGTACGCTGCTAAGAAAGTCTAAAAGTAGTGACCAAACTCAGGCTTGGCTCTCTCATGCGAACATCCAAAACTATAAATTGAATGTTGAACAAAATGCCCCGAACGCAAAGATCAAAGCGTTAAGTAAAGTGATTTTCGAAGGTTCGCCGGAGAACTTGCTTTGGTCCCCACCTTGCAAACCTTACTACCAATTTGACGGTGTATTTAAAGGAAATGAGAGTTTTACCAAAACGCTGTTATTTTCATCGTGGGCGCTTGTGCCAAAGGCTTTAAGTTGCCTGTGGTCTTATGAGGCCGAACGTCGAGTCATAAAAGGGAAGGGTAAGAGGCCACAGTACCATAGTGATAAAAACGCTTCACCTTTACTTCGATTTGAAGGTCAATCAACTCTCAACGTATGGCATTTACTTTATCCTTGTAAATCGCTAGCTGAGGTGTCGTATTTGGGTGGGAGCCTAGATGAGGTATTGGCTCAACAAACCATGTTAATCCAGAGTAAATTAGCTTGTTTAAAGCAATATGAAAGCGAAGAAAGGACCAGTAGCGATTGGTACGTGCTTGCTCCTATGCTGCTGGATCGACAAGCTGGGAAGACAGGACATTTCGAGCAATGGTTAGAGGTGATTAAGTCTCGCTTGAGCACAGAAGGCCGCATTAAGCATTTTGCCAAAATTAAGCAATACTTTGAGGGGAGTGAGCCATTCTCTCTAGGAAAAATGCCAGATGACTTAGCCAAAGTACTGGCATATTCAAGATTAGCTAATCCTGCTACCTGCGCGATGAGGACCATTCAAGCGCTGTGGTCAGAGGGCATATCTGAATTCGATTTGGTTAGTTACTCTGTTCAATTTGCGGAGCTTACAACCAGACTGTTCAATCATGAGTACGCAATTCCCATTGTGAAGCGTAACGTTAAACACACTCTGCTATCTGGACAGACGGCTTCACCCGCTTGGTATAAGGCCTTGGTCTATTGCGCACATGGTAACTACCAATCAATGTTGGATGAATACTGTCACTTACTTGCGACATCAGGCAGTGATGTTCATGCCGCAACAAGTAAGCTGGAGCATGCCATGGGAATACGAAGTTCATCGGAGCAGGTTCACTTCTGGGAGAATAGAACAAAAGCGAAAGATAAATGTTCATCGTCTATGCGTTGTCATTTTGCTGTTCCGCTCGGTAATCAAAAACTCAATGATGATAGCGGCTTGAAACGAGTAGTGAGCGTACGTGACGCGTTTAACTCCCCATTCCGACCATTTGTGTTGAGTTCGACATCAATAGGTCAAGAAGGGCTCGATTTTCATTGGTATTGCCGTCGAGTCGTTCATTGGAACTTACCCAACAACCCTATCGATATTGAGCAACGAGAAGGGCGGGTGAACAGGTATAAGTCGCTTGTTGTTCGTCAACGTATAGCAGAAAACCACACTCCAGATTTTGGCAACAAAGCGGATGTTTGGGAGCAGCTATTCGCACAAGCAGCCAATGATGATGCGAATAAAACGAGTGACTTAGAGCCGTACTGGTTTACTCCTAATGGGAAGGCTCGAATTGAACGAATTGTGCCGACTTACCCAATGAGTAAAGAAGTTGCGAAATATGCTGAAGTGAAAAAAATACTGGTGCTCTATCGCTTAGCGTTTGGGCAACCGAGACAGCAAGAGCTCTTGGAAAGCTTCGCAGCCTGCGATATAGAAAGTGAAGAATTTAATCGAGCGAAGGACTCGTTGATCATCGACCTTGCCCCTTTGAATGCTGTCTGATTCATCCCCACTAGCTTTCGCTGGTGGGGATATGTATTTTTTCTATGCACTCAGTCTTGTATTGAGTTATCTCACATTGCCCATTCCCCAATTTTTCCATATTCTCTCACTATTAATTCTGATGAATAAAACCAACATGAGATAATACTCTGAATGGTAGACCAAATTTTAACCTTGAAAGAGGTGGCTGCTTACCTAAAGTTGGCCGAAAAAACAGCGTATAGATTAGCGAGTGAAGGAAAGCTTCCTGGTTTCAAAGTTGGCGGCTCTTGGCGCTTCAAACGTGAAGACCTTGAAGCGTGGATACAAGAACAAAAAAGCTAAGACTGACTAACCTCAAAAATACCGAATTACTTCAATGGGCGACTATCTTTTCAAAGTCGCCCAACAGTAGAAATGAATTGAGCAGAACATGAATAAACAACAACTAGCAGCAAAAATCTGGGAATCAGCAAACCAGATGCGTTCAAAAATCGAAGCCAATGAATACAAAGACTACATCTTAGGCTTCATTTTCTACAAATATCTGAGCGATACCCAAGTAAGCTTCCTTATCGAGCAAGGGATGACACAGGATGACATCAAAGCATTGGTCGAAGATGACACAGAAACAGTAGATTATATTCGAAGAGAGAAAGGGTACTTCATTGCCTATGGCAACCTATTCTCAACTTGGGTGGATTCAAGTACAGAGTTTGATGAGTCGAATGTTCGTGATGCATTGTCTGCCTTTAACCGTCTAATCAATAAAAAACACAAAAAACTGTTTGAAGGAATCTTCACCACGTTAGAAACGGGGTTGAGTAAACTCGGTGAAACTTCTGGCAAGCGAACCAAAGCAATCAGCGATTTACTTCACCTCATTAAAGCTATCCCGATGACGGGTAATCTTGGCTATGATGTGCTGGGTTACATTTATGAATACCTGATCGAAAAGTTTGCCGCCAATGCGGGCAAAAAAGCGGGCGAGTTCTATACGCCGCATGAAGTTTCTCTGTTGATGTCTGAAATCACCGCGCACGAGCTCAAACATAAAGATGAGATTGAGATTTACGATCCAACCAGTGGTTCAGGCTCATTGTTGATTAACATCGGTAGCTCAGTGGCCAAATACGCTAAGAGCAAAGATGACATCAAATATTACGCCCAAGAGCTCAAACAAAGCACCTACAACTTAACTCGTATGAATCTGATCATGCGTGGTATTTTGCCAGATAACATCACCACCCGTAACGGCGATACACTAGAAGACGACTGGCCTTACTTTGATGAAAGTAATCCACAAGAGTCTTATCAACCTCTGTATGTGGATGCAGTGGTCTCTAACCCACCTTATTCACAAAAGTGGGACCCAGAAAACAAAGAGAACGATCCACGTTACGCACGCTTTGGCCTAGCACCAAAAACCAAAGCCGATTTTGCGTTTCTTCTCCATGATTTATACCACCTAAAACCCGATGGCATTATGACCATTGTGCTGCCACACGGTGTACTTTTCCGTGGTGGTGAAGAGGGCGAGATCCGTAAACAACTGATCGAGAACAACCATATTGATGCCATCATCGGCTTACCAGCCAACATCTTCTTTGGTACGGGTATCCCAACGGTTATTTTAGTGCTCAAGCAGAAGCGTGAAAACAATGACGTATTGATTGTGGATGCCTCAAAACACTTTGTGAAGGAAGGCAAAAACAACAAACTGCAAGACTCAGACATCAAGCGCATCACCGATGCGGTGATTCATCGCCAAGATAATGACAAGTTCTCGAAAGTGGTGAGCAAGAAAACTATTCAACAAAACGAGTACAACCTCAATATTCCGCGCTATGTGGACTCATCACCCGCTGCGGAAACGTGGGATCTCCACGCGACCATGCTAGGTGGTATTCCAAACCGTGAAATAGCCGCCCTAAAAGAGTACTGGGATGCCTTGCCAGAGCTTCATGATGCTCTGTTTACTGCGAAATCATCTGACTACAGCGAGTTGGCGGTTGAAAAGAGCCAAGTGCAAACCACCATTGTACAGCATCCGCAACTGCTTGCGTTTATTGAAACATACAATCAAGCATTTGATGGCTTTGATGCGTACCTAAAAACCACCTTAATTGAGGGGTGGGAAAGCGTCAACCGTAACCAACAACAAGCGCAATTGAGTGTTGAACTGTTTAAGCGGATGCAGCCGATTGCCTTGGTGGATAAATACCAAGCCTACCAGCTCCTTAGTGACCTGTGGCAGATCATTAGCGCCGACCTAGAGATGATGCAAACCGAAGGGTTTAAGGCAACCACGCAGGTTGATGCGAATATGATTATCAAGAAAGTCAAAGGCAAAGAGAGTGAAGTACAAGACGGCTGGAAAGGACACATTATGCCGTTTGACTTGGTACAAAAAACGCACTTAAACAATGAATTGTTGGCCTTAGCTAAACAAGAAGCTCGCTTAGCAGAGATCACTTCACTATTTGAGGAGATTTTAGAGTCACTTTCTGAAGATGAAAAAGAAGCGGAAACCGTAAAAGAGTCGGGTGATGGTTTTGTCAACGCGCAAGTCAGCAAAGAGGCCAAGGTGCTAGCGAAAGAAGCGAAAGCAAACGGTTCATTTGATGAAGACAGCTATGAAGCCAAAATCATTAAAGTTGCTACGTTGATTGAAGAAGAGAAAAAACTCAAGAAAGCCTTTAAAGAAGCGACAATCGCACTGCACCTAAAAACCAAAAAGACAATTGAAGCACTAACCGACAGCCAAGTGAATGACTTATTAGAGCTTAAGTGGATCACGCCGCTATGTGGTGAACTGGTAGAGTTGCCGAATGCCGTGGTTAATCGCCTAACCAACAAAGTGCAGCACCTTGCAGACAAATACGCTGTGACCTACTCCCAAGTGGCAAGTGAAATTGAAACTTCAGAGCATGAACTGGCTGAAATGATGGGGCAACTGACAGGTAATGAGTTTGATATGCAGGGTTTGGCGGAACTGACTAAATTGTTGAAGGGGGCTTGATATGGGCGCTGAGAAAAAAATGCCTGAAGTACGCTTTAAGGAATTTAGTGACAGTTGGAAGTCCTCATCACTGAATAAAAACATTGAAGTACTAGATGGAGACCGTGGTCATAATTACCCTAGTACTGGTGATCTTAAAGAACAAGGGCATACGCTATTCTTGAGTGCGTCAAACGTCACAAGGAGAGGGTTTGAATTTAATTCTAAACAATATATTACACTCGAAAAATCACAGAGTATGGGCAATGGAAAGCTAGCTCTAAATGATATTGTATTAACATCGAGGGGCTCTATTGGACATATCGCTTGGTACGACGAAATCGTAAAACAGAAAGTTCCTTACGCAAGAATTAATTCAGGTATGCTAATACTGCGTTCAAATGACAGTATGTGTCCAAGTATTGTTTCACAATATTTAAAATCACCCATAGGGGCTAAGAAAATAGATTTGATTAGCTTCGGTAGTGCACAGCCACAGTTGACGAAGGCTAGTGTTTCAAAGCTAAAAATCACTATCCCAGAGAACAAAACTGAACAATCTTTAGTAGGCAGCTACTTCCAAAAACTTGACACCCTTATCAACCAACACCAACAAAAGTACGACAAGCTCAGCAACCTGAAAAAAGCCATGTTGGAAAAAATGTTTCCTAAGGTAGGCGAAACTGTGCCGGAAATTCGTTTTGATGAGTTTAGCGGAGATTGGGAATCAAAAACTTTAGGAAGTGTGGCATCGTTTCATAAAGGTAAAGGCTTACCTAAAAGTTCGATACAAGACGATGGTGTTTACTCTTGTATTCATTATGGGGAACTGTTCACCAAATACTCTGAAGTAATTGAAATGGTCACGGGTCGAACCAACCAAAATGATAATTTCTTTTCGGTTAGTAATGATGTTTTAATGCCTACATCTGATGTTACTCCGAAGGGTTTGGTTAAACCTTGTTGCGTTAAACAAAGTGGTGTTGTTTTGGGTGGTGATATTTTGGTCATTAGACCCAATGTTCAAAACCTTATCGATGGTGCGTTTTTAAGCCGCTTCATTAGGACTAGAGAGCAACAGGTGTTGCAAAATGTTACTGGATCAACAGTTTTCCATTTATATGCGTCCTCAATAGAAAACCTAGATATTGCGTTTTGTTCTATTGACGAACAAAAGGCTATCGCAAACTATTTCCAAAAGCTCGATTTGCTAATTAGTCAAAATAACCAACAAATCACCAAACTCAAAAACATCAAGCAAGCATGCTTAGATAAAATGTTCGTGTAACAAGGATAGCCGATGACCATTTTTAAAAGAGAAGCGGATTTTGAACAAGCTTTTATCGAGGTATTGATTGATAAAGGTTGGGAGCGCGAGGTTCTTAAAAACAAAACCGAAGCCGACTTGTTACAAAACTGGGCAAAAATTTTATTTGAGAACAACCGTCAACGTGATCGCCTTAACGATGTGCCTCTCACGAGCGGTGAGATGCAACAGATCATCGAGCAAATCAAAGAGCTTAAAACTCCGTTTAAGCTCAATGGTTTTATTAACGGTAAAACTGTAGCGATCAAGCGCGATAACGAAAATGACCCAGAACATTTGGGCAAAGAAGTTAGCTTAAAAATCTACGACAGACAAGAGATAGCGGCAGGGCAAAGCCGCTATCAAATCGTGCAGCAACCTAAGTTTGAACGTGGCAGCCCACTGCGTAATGATCGCCGTGGTGACATTATGCTGCTGATAAATGGCATGCCTGTGTTCCACATTGAGTTAAAACGCAGTGGCATTCCTGTCAGCCAAGCGGTGAACCAGATAGAGAAGTATTCCAAGGAGGGGATCTTTAGCGGCTTGTTCTCACTGGTGCAAGTGTTTGTCGCCATGCAGCCAGAAGAGTCGAAGTATTTCACCAACCCAGGTGCTGATGGCAAGTTCAACCCCGACTACCAATTTAATTGGGGTAATGTGAACAATGATCCAATCAATCACTGGAAAGAGGTCGCGTCAAAACTGCTTTCGATTCCTATGGCACATCAGCTGATAGGTTTTTACACCGTAGCGGATAATACCGATGGGGTGCTCAAAGTGATGCGTAGTTATCAGTACTACGCTGCTAATGCCATCTCTGATAAGGTTGCGAAAACCAAATGGCGACAGATTAACTCGAATACTGATCGGCTTGGTGGTTATGTTTGGCATACCACGGGTTCGGGCAAAACCATGACGAGTTTTAAGTCGGCTCAATTAATTGCTCAATCTCGTGATGCCGATAAAGTGGTGTTCTTGATGGACCGCATCGAGCTTGGCTCCCAGTCACTCAAAGAATACCGCAACTTTGCCGATGACAGGGAAGAGGTGCAAGCCACCGAAAACACCGATGTGTTGGTCACTAAGCTAAAAAGCTCAGACCCAAAAGAGACATTGATTGTTAGCTCTATTCAAAAAATGAGCAATATCTTTGAAGCGGTCGACGACCAAGGTACCGCCACCAACTCTGCGGATATTGATCTCATCCGAGAGAAGCGAATCGTATTTATTGTTGATGAGGCACACCGTTCAACGTTTGGTGACATGCTAACCGTTATCAAAAAAACGTTCCCTAAGGCGCTGTTTTTTGGCTTCACCGGCACACCAATTCAAGGTGAAAATGAGATAAAGGGTACAACCACCCCCGATATTTTTGGCGATGAGCTGCACCGCTATAGCCTTGCCGATGGTATCCGCGATAAAAATGTGTTGGGTTTTGACCCATACAAAATACGCACCTTCAAAGAGCGGGAACTCAGGCAAGCGGTCGCTTTGCAGCAAGCAAAAGCGCAAACAGTGGCTGAGGCAATGGCAGATTCCAAAAAGAAGAAAAAATTTAACCACTTTATGAACGATGTGCCGTTGGCTGGGGTACGGTTGCCTGATGGTAGTTATGAAAAAGGCATTGAAGATTACGTGCCTAAAACTCAATATGAAACGGATACACATCAAGAGCAAGTTGTCGTAGATATCATTGAGCAGTGGGAAGTATTAAGCCAAGCGAATAAATTTCATGCCATTTTAGCAACCAGCAGTATTGCGGAAGCGATCGATTACTATCGTCGATTTAAAGCCGCCAAACCTGAGCTCAAAGTGTCGGCGCTGTTTGACCCTAACATCAACAATGAAGGGGAAAATAGTGTAGATGGTTGCGCAGAACGTGGTCCAACCTTTAAGGCAGACGGCCTTGAAGAGATTATGGCGGATTATAACGCGATGTTTGGTCAAGACTTCGACTTCGGCCGTCACCCGAAGTTCAAGCAAGACATGGCGGCGCGGATGTCGCACAAACAGCCGTATGAAGGCATCCATAAAGAGCCAGAGAAACAGCTTGATTTGATGATTGTAGTTGACCAGATGTTGACGGGGTTTGACTCTAAATGGGTGAACACGCTCTATTTAGACAAGGTGATCAAATACCAGAATATTATTCAAGCTTTCTCACGCACAAACCGCTTGTTTGGTCCAGACAAGCCGCATGGCACCATTCGTTATTATCGCTATCCAGACACAATGGAACGCCATATTGATGAGGCAGTGAAGCTCTATTCTGGAGATAAGCCTTTAGGCCTGTTCGCGGACAAGTTAGAAAGCAACATTGAGGCGATGAACGAAATTTTTGCTGAAATCCAAACTGTGTTTAGCAATGCGGGTGTGCAAGATTTTGAGTGTCTGCCAGAAGATGATGAAGCCTGTGCGAAATTTGCAGCACTGTACCGTGATTTCAATAAGCACCTTGAAGCAGCGAAAATTCAAGGTCTAGATTGGACAGATGATTTGCTAGACTGTGGTGAGCAAGTGTATCTTGGTTTGGCTCTGCGATACCGAGAACTGGCAAGTCAAAGTGAGCGCGATCCTAGCGGCTCACAATCAGATATACCATTCGATATCGTGGGCTATTTGACTGAGATTGATACGGGTCGAATCGATTCGGACTATATGAATAGCCGATTCGAGCGATATTTACGAGTTTTGAGCAGTGGTGTTAGCGCTGAGGAGACAGAGCGGACGCTTAATGAGCTGCATCAGTCGTTCTCATCCCTCACACAAGAAGAGCAGCGATATGCTAGGTTGTTTTTAAATGACTTGCAGCGTGGTGACGCTCGCCTTAGTGAAGGCAATAGCTTTAGAGATTACATTAATCGCTATCAAAACCAAGCAGAGCGTGCCCGCATCGATGGTATTGTGAATGCGCTAGGGTTAGACAAAGACTTATTGTTGCAACTCACCAATGGGGTAATCAACGAAGAAAATCTTAATCGTTTTGGGCGTTTTGATACTCTTAAATCCACTGTAAACAGAGATAAAGCGAAAGCGTTCTTTGAGCAGTTGGAAGGAAGAACGATTCCACCATTTAAAATGAATATGCTCATCGATAAGCACCTAAGAGCGTTTATCTTTGAACAGTCGGAAGTGTTTAATGTGGATGAGCCAGTTAACGATGATGTTCAACAGTCATTGAAGCCAGAACCTTTAATGATTGGTGATGTGAAGCTTTATCGCGCTGACCAGCTGCAATCTCTACCAGGGGCACTAGAATTAGGTTCAATTACGTTTAAAACTGATGCGCCATATCTAGATAACCCAGCTTCGCTATTAGCAATGAGCTGCTATGGCGAGTTAAAAGCGCTAGGAGTTGTCTCTTCTGACGTTTTGGATATCACCGTGACTGCACTTCTAGAGCTTGAGCAGGTTACTAAGGAGCTTGACCTTCCTCTTTATCAAGAAGGCCAGAGTGGTATTGTGTGGGCGCTTAAAGAGGTAAGAGAAGGGAGTGTTTATGATACTTTCGTCGCATTTTTTGTAGAGGCAGCATCTGATCCTGCCGCCTATGTAACAACCGCTGTATGGGAAGGATCAAAGTGGATTGCAGGCAAGGCAATCGAAGCTGGTTTTACTTTGATTCCTGAACGCCTAAAAGCGAGTAAAAAAGCAAGGGTTGAAGCACAAGAAACCCAAGATGCAATTGATCGTTCTCCGAATGTAATTGATTGCAAAATACATCCAAAGTTGAAGGAAAAATGGAAAGGCACTACGCACTAATCTTAAGCTCTCCACTAGTGCTATCACAGGCTCTTGCAAGGCCTGCGATAGCAACATATGAGCATTAAAAATGACAGTGAAGGTTCCACATATTATCCACATTGATAATTTTTTATGTAATGCTTTTGATTTATCTTTTAAGTTATTATTAAAATCCTGTTATTTAACTCACCGCCACATTCTAAAGCCCCAGCAGAAATGCTGGGGCTTTTTCGTTTCTGAATGTCTTTGTCGAAGCTTGAAAAATATATTGGCTGAGTTTTTACATGAGTGCATGTTTAGAGCGAAGTGGGACTGTTTCGAAATCTATAGAGCGTAGCGTGTTCAAGAAGGTGCTCGTCAGTCAGTTCAGCCCGTATATCAATATTTTCTAGCGGTTGTTTTGGTGTTCAGTAGAGAAACACTTTCAGTACTTCACTGGTTTCTTGATTGATAACATCGATTTTGACTCTACGGTAACCGTCTGATTCATGAATGCGCTCTAACTCATCTATCTCAAGTGTTGTCATCAACTAAACACGTTCAACCAAGCCGAATTTCTTGAAAAAATCCGATAGGTCGAGTGTTGCTAGGTCTTTAAATTCACCAGCGTCGTAGAAGCGGCCTTTACACGTCGGGCAGCTTTCAAACCAGATATGTGGCTGTTTAGGGTCTACTAAACGAAGCAATTGGTTATTTGGACAGACTGGGCAGTCGATACGGTCGATAACATTAAACGCTTTACCGATTTCTTCATCCCCAGAATCAATCACATCTGCTAAGGGTTTCATTGCCTCCACTTCGTAAGCGTCTATCCATAAGCCTTTACATTCTGTGCATCGTTCGACATCACCTAGCGGAGTTTGAAGCTGTTCAAAGTCAGAATTACATTTCGGACATTTCATTTGGTTTTCCTTTTTTATTTTCTAAAGAGAAGCGAGCCTAGTACTCTCAGCTCTCTTTGACGACAAATCAAAATACGACATCTCTCGTGCCATATGTTTTGAATCTTCTAATGCTATCTAGATCGTTTTCTTAGCAACGACGAGTCCATGATTGCTTGAGCCTAATAAGCTACTTTGTCTGCATGTATTTAAGTGGTATTCCAACCATGTTTGATATTGCGAAGGCGTAAAGCTATTAATGCCTTCCGAGATATAGCGACCAAACCCATCAGTAGCGGCATGGTCGAGGATGTTGAAAGTGTGCGAGCGCAACAAATGTTCAATTTCTTCAGGAGAGGCAAAGTAGCCAACTCTGAAAAAACGATCTGCCTCAGAGGCTGTGACTGTGCCATTTGTATAAAGCTCAGATAAAGTCGATGGAGTTACGAGGTGAGGAAACTTTTGTGCGAATAGTCCTGCGACGAAGAATCTAGAAATATACGCTACCGCTAAGATTCCATTTGGTTTTAGGATGCGCTTTACTTCACTGATTGCTTGATCGCGTTCATTCTTGGTTTTCAAGTGATACAGAGGACCAAGTATTACGCAAAGGTCTTGTGAGTCGGATTCAATGAAAGGGACATGACAAGCACTGCCTAGATGGATATCTATGGGTAAGTCCTTTCTTTCCGCATTTTTTTTCAAGATCTCTACTTGGTCTGGAACCAGTTCTACCGAGGTCACGTTACAACCCATCTTTGCAAAGCTAAGAGAGTAGCGACCTGTTGCTGCTCCAAACTCACATACATTGGCACCTGACTTTAAATAGGGAGCGAGTAGGTGCATTGTGGTATCAAACTCTATCTTCGTAATGTTCTGACGAGTAAGTCGAGAGTCTTCATCTGCTCCAGTATATTGAGCAATCAGTTCATCCATAAATATTAAGTCTTTAACCAGCTGTCACTTGCTTTCGAATTCGATCGAGAACAGTTTCATCTTTGCCGAATGTCACGCTTTTGAATGATTCAATTTGCTTAGAAACATATTGCTTATTTCAATGTGTTAAAAGGTATTGAAAAGTTATTTGAATTAAAAGAGGTAGCGCGTCGAAGTGAGACGAGTAACCGCACAATCTTATAAATTTGAAAAACATAGAAAAGACAAAAGATAGCTCGGGTTGGAAGAGGGGAATGAAAGGAAGGCCGATCGCTGTTTTTGTTAGGAACGATCAGGGAGGATCGAATGAAGCTTGCTCAATTGAATATTGCGTTGTCAAAGTATCCGCTGGATGCACCGGAGCTAAGGGATTTCGTCGATAATCTCGATTTGGTGAACGGTATAGCGGAACAGAGTGAAGGCTTTGTTTGGCGGCTCAAAGACGAATCCGGTGATGCGACCAATATTAAGTTGTTCGATGACCCAAATATGATCGTCAATATGTCGGTGTGGGATAACGTGGATGCGCTGAAGAACTTTATGTTCCGAACCCATGATCGCGATTTCATGCGTCGTAAGGGGGAATGGTTTCATCGCTTGGCAGAAGATACCTACGCATTGTGGTGGGTTCAAGACAATCATCAGCCCACGCCAGAGGAAGCTCTAGAAAGGTTAAAATATCTGCGTGAAAATGGAGATACACCATACGCGTTTACCTTTAAAACGAACTTTACTGCTAAGGATTTGGGCGAGTAATCCAATGAGCCAAGACCGTAAAAAGCAGCTTTGAGCTTTTGGAAAGTCGTAGGATTCGCCTTTCTGCCTATTGTCATCGGCTATCAAGTCTTATGGAGTCGATACTTTGCCGACGCCCCTCAAGAGTTTTGGACAAATGGGATGTATCACAACGCATTGCTTGTAAAGTTAAGCAGCGAGTTGCTTATGTATTTGTTTATGCTGTGGTATTTAATGTTCAAGACGTCTTCTAAATATACGATCAGCAAGCCCATAGTGAATAGTATTTTCCTTATTATCATTCTTTATACCAGTTACGGACTATTAATAGAGTTATATTCAATATAACTTTTAGTTTTTAAATAATTTGTTTTCTTATATATATCCACATTGGAAAGGTCATCTTTCCTTGTCTGTTTTTTATTATCTCTACTACTATGAAAATGAAGTTTGAGTAGAAACGTTCTCAAATTATTAGAAGTAAAATATTTTAGAAAAAGATTAAGAGAGAGGGTATTTATGAAAAGACTGATAATCCTAAGTCTCGCAATTTGTTTTGGCAACGCAGCTGTCGCGGGTGAAGGCACATACACTGGTACGATTGATATGACGATGCCAGAAGGCAATCAAGTACAGTATGAGCGTGTTCAACCAGAAATGACGCTCAAAGGTCGAAATGACTCACGTGCTGGTGGCTCAGTGACCCGAAGTGAAGTTGATGAATCTCAGCCAATTGAATTGAGAGGCCGTAGTTAACCCTTCGTCGTATATTCAATAAAGGTGGTTGTTTATATATCACCACCTTTACTCTTCTTAATTAAATAATGTTCTTGTGCTCTATAGAAAGTGAATACGCTTCTTTTTATTTAAATACTCATTAATTCACTCAACCAAGAACTATTATAGAAATAATATTATGAAGATAAATAAATCTACACTAACGCTTGCGATGGTGGCCGCCACATCATCAGTTGCAGCCCATGCGGCCTCTAAACCTAACATGCTGGTTATTTTTGGGGACGATGTCGGTTACGGCAATATTTCTGCATATAACCAAGGCATGTTGGGTTACGAGACGCCAAATATTGACCGTATTGCTCAAGAGGGTGCTTTATTTACCACTTACTATGCACAACAATCTTGTACCGCAGGACGCAGTACATTTATTACAGGTCAGATGCCAGCTCGTACTGGTTTGACGAAAGTAGGTCTACCTGGTGCCGCGCAAGGCATGCAAATGCAAGATATCACCATGGCAACAGCGCTAAAAGACATGGGCTATGCCACGGGGCAATTTGGTAAAAACCACTTAGGCGACAAAGACGACATGTTGCCAACCAATCATGGTTTTGATGAGTTTATGGGGAACCTGTACCACCTAAATGCGGAGGAAGAACCAGAGAACCCAGACTACCCGAAAGATCCCGAGTTTCGTAAGAACTTTGGCCCGCGTGGTGTGATTCACTCTTATGCGGATGGCAAGATCGAAGATACAGGGCCGCTCACACGCAAACGCATGGAAACGGTCGATGAAGAGACCCTTGATGCCGCGATGAACTTCATGGAGCGTCAGGTCAAAGCCGATAAACCATTCTTCTTATGGTATAACGCAACGCGCATGCACATCAGCACTCATGTGAAAGCAGAGCACCGCACAACAGGGCTTGGCGAATACGCAGACGGTATGGTTGAGCACGACAACATGGTTGGGGATTTGCTTGATAAGCTCGATGACTTGAAGATTGCGGATAACACCATTGTGATTTACACCACGGATAATGGCCCAATGAATGCGACGTGGCCAGATGCGGCATTTAGCCCATTCCGTGGCGAGAAGAACACCGGCTGGGAAGGGGGCTTCCGAGTACCAGCAATGATTCGTTGGCCTGGTCATATACAGCCAAACACCAAGCTGAACGACATGTTCGCGAGTGAAGACTGGTTCCCAACGCTACTATCCATTGCAGGTAATGACACCATCAAGCAAGACTTGCTAAAAGGATATAAGTCTTCGTCGGCAGACCAGACTTACAAAAACCACCTTGATGGCTACAACCAAGTTGATTTCATTACGGGTAAAACAGACAAATCAGCGCGTGATGAGTTCTTCTATTGGTCTGATGATGGTGAGCTGCTTGCTATGCGTGATAAACGATTCAAGATGCACTTCAAGATCCAAGAACACGAAGGCTGGGATGTTTGGACCAAAGAGCTGACTAACTTGCGTTTACCAATGATCTTCGATCTTCAAGTCGACCCACTTGAGAAAGGCGATCAAGGCTTTGGCTACAAGAAATGGCAGTTTGAGCATGTGTTCTTGTTGGTTCCTGCTCAACAGAAAGTCGCAGAGATGTTGAAATCATTTAAAGAGTTCCCTCCACGACAAGAGATCCCAAGCTTCTCAGTCGACAAAGTCATGGAGCAAATGACCAACCTTCGTAAGTTGGAAGAAGCGAAAAGCTAGCAATCACCCCTACTAAAGCAAAGCCAGAGCATGACTCTGGCTTTTTTGGTTCCAAACTTAACGTTTTATAAATGTCACTTGCTCTATTTATTGAAAAATGACATGTTACGAGCTTCATTGATAAGCAACCTTTTGATTAAAGGTGTGAGAAGTTCACGATAGGGAAATGAGATGGACATCGTTGTAGGAATGATCATGACTGCAATTATCGTAGTCGGTTGGGCCTTACCCTTTATGTTAATTACCACCTCTCGACAAACGGGAAGACCTGAAAAAGTCTTATGGGTTTGTGCGTTGTTGTTTTTGTCGTGGTTCTGCTGGGTTATTTATTTGCTTGTTGCACCACTCAAACCGATTCACGAAGAGGATTGGGAGGGGAAATGAGCTATCTCTTATCATTCATGCGTTTCCTTAACCCTAATTACACCAAAACACACCTCTACTTGGTAACGTTAATCTTACTCTCCATTGTTGGTTTGATTGTCTATCAAGTTAACTCAGGACCAACCGAGGAAGAAGTTAAGTACTATAAAGGAACGGTCACGCGCGCATCAGGTGGTGTGGTGGTTTTTGATGTCCCGCCTGAAGGGTTTATTGTCTCGTCTGGCAGCTATTACGATCTGGAAATCCACCCGAATGGATTGATTGTGGAAGCTTTTACTGACTCTGGCACTGCAAACGGACTGCTCAATCAAGAGGTGAAGTTTGGTGTGATCTTCGCAACAGGCAGACATGTTGCTGCGCCCTATAAATTGGTTTATCTAGAGCAAAATCGACAGGTAATCCTTTCTCTGGAAGAGGGCTTGGATAGCCGTTTTAGTTGGCTCCATCTGTGCTTGACTATATTTGCGCTACTCGCATTGATGTTACGCGTTAGTCGCATGACATTTCATTAGTTCTCGTTTGAACCCAACTCACATTTATCTGCTTAATCCTCTCAAATGATGGTTTCTTGCTCATATGCAACATCATTAGCTTCATCAATGAAATGGCGGATCAGATTTACGTCTTTGAGAACGTGAATCATGTTTAGATTTCGCTGTTTCATTCACCTTGCAGTGGATTCCAGCCATTATCCCACTTTGAACTTGTTCTCCGAATACGCGGTTTATTTACCGATAGTTACCAGTAACATGTTACCGGTAACTTGGTTGTTGTGTTCGATTTCGTTGATTCTCATTTGAAGGTTCGCAGCAAGAAAACAACCTCCCTACAGGTTGATGAATAATAATTGGAGTGAGAAAGATGGCGAAAGATTACGGCATCATTGCTCGTTCAGTACTAGAGAAGCTGGGCGGTGCAGAAAACGTAGTGGCACTAACACACTGCATGACGCGATTGCGTTTTGTATTAAGCGATGAAAGTAAGATAGATGCAGAAGCACTGAAGGGCATCAAAGGTGTGATGGGCGTGGTTCACAACGGTGACAAATGTCAGGTCATCATTGGCAATAACGTCTCTTATGCGTACAAAGAAGTGATGGCGTTGTGCAACCTTTCTTCATCAGAATCGAGTGAACCAGAGAAAAAGGTCAAGCTTACTCCAAAAGTGATTGGCGCAAAGATCCTTGATGCATTAGTCGGCACGATGTCGCCACTGATTCCAGCGATCATCGGTGGCTCAATGGTGAAGCTGCTGGCTATGGTTCTTAAGATGACAGGCTTGCTTGATGATGATTCTTCAACACTGATCATCCTCAATGCGATTGGCGACGGTGCGTTCTTCTTCCTACCCGTTATGGTTGCCGCGTCTGCTTCAATTAAGTTCAAAACCAACATGTCCCTCTCCATCGCGATTGCGGGCGTGTTGATTCACCCGAACTTCATGGAGTTGATGGCGCAAGCGGCTGATGGTAAGCACGTTGACTTCTTCAGCATTCCAATTACTTCGGTGAAATACACTTACACCGTTATTCCTGTGTTGGTGATGACTTGGGCGCTGTCTTACATCGAACGTTGGGTTGATAGCATCACACCTGCAGTGACGAAGAACTTCCTAAAACCGATGCTGATCGTATTGATTGCAGCACCGCTAGCCATTGTTTTGATTGGTCCACTAGGTATTTGGATTGGTACTGCGCTTTCAGCATTGGTTTACACCATTCACAGCACACTAGGTTGGTTGTCGGTCGCGATCATGGGCGCACTTTGGCCACTATTGGTTCTGACAGGTATGCACCGCGTATTTACACCTACCATCATTCAAACCATTGCTGAAACTGGCCGTGAAGGCATGGTTATGCCATCGGAAATTGGTGCCAACATCGGCATGGGTGGCGCTTGTCTTGCGGTTGCATGGAAAACTAAAAACCGCGAACTGAAACAAACCGCGAGTGCAGCGGGTGCGTCTGCTATTTTTGCGGGTATCTCAGAGCCTGCGCTTTACGGCGTGCTTGTTCGTCTGAAACGACCACTTATCGCGACCATGATCACTGGTTTCATCGTGGGTGCACTTGCTGGCATGGCAGGGCTGGCGAGTCACTCAATGGCAGCGCCGAGCTTGTTCACTAGTGTGCAGTTCTTTGATGTGAACGACCCGATGAGTATCGCTTGGGTATTTGGTCTGATTGCACTGTCGATTGTGCTTTCTTTCGCTCTGACTTTAATCCTTGGGTTTGAAGACATCCCGAACGATGAAGACGAAGAGGGCGAAGCTATCGCAAACAAAGACGTCGCAAATAAAGAAAAAGCCGAAGAACAAGAAACGGTGTTAGAGCCTGCAAAACCAGCTTCCGCATAACCAAGATTTGAATAATGGATAGAGCCGCCTTTGCTGGTGGCTCTATGTTAAGAGGTAAATAAGATGTCTAAATCTGTGTTTCCAGAAAACTTCCTATGGGGTGGGGCAATCGCAGCAAACCAATCAGAGGGTGGATACCGAGAAGGTGGCAAAGGGCTGACGACTGTGGATATGATCCCTTATGGTGAGAACCGAATGCCAATCAAACTCGGCCTTGTCGATTCGGTGGAATTGAGTGAAGAAGAGTTCTACCCAAGCCATCAGGCCATCGATTTTTATCACCGTTATAAAGAAGACATCGCGCTTCTAGCCGAGATGGGTTTTAAGACCTTTCGCATGTCGATCGCATGGAGTCGAATCTTCCCGAAAGGCGATGAACTCGAGCCAAACCAAGCAGGCATTGATTTCTACCGCAGCGTATTTGAAGAGTGCCACAAGTATGGTATTGAGCCGCTTGTCACGCTGTGCCATTTCGATGTGCCAATGCATCTAGTGAACGAGTATAGCTCTTGGCGAAACCGTAAGATGATCGGCTTTTTTGAACGCTACGCAAGAACCTGTTTTGAAGCTTTTGATGGGCTAGTGAAGTACTGGCTGACGTTCAATGAAATCAACATCCTTCTGCATAGCCCATTCTCAGGTGCGGGTTTGTTGTTCCAAGAGGGTGAAAACCGCGATCAAGTAAAATACCAAGCTGCGCACCATGAGCTTGTTGCAAGCGCCTTGGTGACTAAGATTGCTCATGAGATCAATCCAGAAAACCAAGTAGGTTGCATGCTGGCGGGTGGTAACTTCTACCCATACAGCTGTAAGCCGGAAGATGTGTTCACCGCGATGCAAAAAGATCGTGAGAACTTATTCTTTATTGATGTTCAATCTCGTGGCTACTACCCATCTTACGCACAGAAAGTGTTTGATGAAAAAGGCGTGAAGCTGGAGATTCTTGAAGAAGATTACGAGACGCTGAAAAACACGGTCGATTTCATCTCATTCAGTTACTACGCCTCACGTTGTGCATCAGCAGAGATGAATGCCAATAACACCAGTGAAGCCAACGTCGTGAAGTCGATTAGGAACCCGCATTTGCCTGCCAGCGATTGGGGGTGGGTGATTGACCCGCTTGGCCTGCGTATTACTATGAACACCCTTTATGATCGCTACCAAAAGCCATTGTTCTTAGTAGAAAACGGTCTGGGCGCGAAAGATGTGCCGGATGAAAATGGCGAGGTACAAGATGATTACCGCATTGACTACCTGCGCCAACACGTAGAAGCCATGGCCGATGCGATTACCGATGGCGTTCCGCTGATGGGCTTTACACCATGGGGTTGTATCGATTTGGTTGCGGCATCAACGGGTGAGATGAGTAAGCGCTATGGCTTTATCTACGTGGACAGAGACAACCTAGGCAACGGTACGTTAAACCGCACACCGAAGAAGTCTTTCCATTGGTA
Organism: Vibrio sp. K4; assembly: GCF_051122595.1. NCBI lineage: Bacteria > Pseudomonadati > Pseudomonadota > Gammaproteobacteria > Vibrionales > Vibrionaceae > Vibrio > Vibrio sp. K4. The sequence goes on along the minus strand of NZ_CP178577.1, from coordinate 2,112,877 downwards.
TAAGCGTGTCATTGCGTCTAACGGTGCAGATCTTTAATCAAACAGAAACACGCCCTTATCTTAAATGCCTTTCCAAAGAGGGAAGGCTAAGTTGTGAGGGCGTTTTTTGACAAATCTACTCGATAAGGTGAGCAATACCCTTTACCATAACGGCAAATTCATAACTCGTAATTACTTATGTCTCTACCTCCTTGCCCAAACTGTAACTCAGAATACGTTTACCCAGACCAAGACCATCTTGTTTGCCCAGAGTGTGCCTATGAGTGGAACCCGACTCAGGCGGCAGATGAAGATGCCGTAAACGTGAAAGATGCCAACGGCACGTTGCTGCAAGAAGGTGATAAGGTCACGTTAGCGAAAGACCTAAAAGTAAAAGGCAGTTCGCTGGTACTTAAGATCGGTACCAAAGCGGTGATTCGTCGCATTAAAGACGGCAAAGATCATCAGCTAGATTGCAAAGTTGATGGCGCTGGCGAGATGATGGTGACGGCGCAGTTTGTGAAGAAGGCGTAATACCTGCATTGGAATATCGCTTTCAGAAACAATAAAAAACAGCTCACTAGGAGCTGTTTTTTGTTTTAGGGCGCTTAAGCTAAATCTCGCTGGAATATTTCTGGAGCTAACTCCACCGCTTCGCACATGGCGGGAATATCTAGCAGCGTGATATGACTTTCGCACTCAGAAATAAAACCATCGTTTTTCAGTTTTTTGAACGTTCTAGAAAGCGTCTCTGGCGTCATCCCTAGCTGTGTTGCAAGCAGCTTTTTTGTCACGGGTAACGTGATTTTCCCTTCGTTTCTTGATTGAGCGCGATAGAAGTCAGCCAATTTCATCACCAGTCTTTGGTTCGCGTTTACTTGCGTCAAAATGTTCACGGTATCCATCAGCTGGTGGATGCGATTGGTCATGTAGTTCATGACTTTTAATGAAGTTTGTGGAGATTGCGTAAACACCGTTAACACATCTTGGTAATGGAACACAGACAACTCCGTATCCTGATCGACACGGGCACTCATCGGATAGGTTCTTGGAGACATAAACATCGCCATTTCCGCAATCATTTCTCCCGCCATAAACACCCGAAACAGCTTTTCGTCGCCGTTTGGCATCAAACGAAACAGCGAGACTTTTCCTCTCTCTACCAAATACATATTTTCCGCAGGTTCCCCACGTTCAAACAGTTGATGTCCTGCATCGCAATGCAAAGGCGAGCGTTTTGAAAAGAGTTGCGTTTTTTCTTCTTCGTTAAGTAGCGAAACAATAGAGCCGGGCACGCTGTTTTCCTTAGCTTGATAATTATCAAGCAGCAAATTCGGAATTGGGGGATAAGATACAAATAATAATCATTATTGATTGATGTGCCAACTTATCCAACCTGAGAAAGGAGAACAGTTATGGACGGTATTAGCCACGTATTTCGATGGGTTGCCTTGTGCGGTCTGGTCGTTCTTTTTGTTCCCGTCGTCATCTTTGCATAGGAGTCATTATGTCTAAACGATTAGCGATGCCCAATGAAGGGCGAGAAGTGACAAAAACACCGGGACACTGGGTACTCGCTCAACTGGGTAAGAAAGTACTGCGTCCTGGTGGCAAAGAGCTAACACAAAAAATGCTGCAAGGGTTGGCAATTACCAGTGATGACCGCGTTGTCGAATTCGCGCCCGGTATGGGTTACACGGCACGTTTGTGCTTGGAAAAATCCCCTGCAAGCTACACCGCTATCGAACAAAATGAGCAGGCAGCGGAGATTGTTCGCTCTTACTTACACGGTTCAAACCAACGTTGTCATGTCGGGAATGCACAAGAGACAGGGTTAGAGCCAGAATGCGCTTCTGTGGTTTATGGCGAAGCTATGCTGACGATGCAATCCGATGCGCGTAAAAACGAAATTATTGCTGAGGCTGCTCGAATCCTCGCGACTCATGGTCGTTACGGTATCCATGAGTTATGCATTACGCCAGATACTATCGATGAAGATAAAAAGCGCGCGATTCAAAGAGAAGTTTCCGAGACCATTCAACACCCCGCCAAACCCATCACACCCGCAGAGTGGAAATCTCTGATGGAAGAAAATGGTTTTGTCGTTGAATTTGAAGCCGTTGCTCCAATGCATTTACTCGAACCAAAACGCGTTATCGCCGATGAAGGCTTGAGTGGGTTCTTAAAAATCGTGAAAAACGTACTGACTAAACCGCAAGCGAGAAAGCGTGTGTTAGGCATGCGTAAGATTTTCCGTAAGCACGAAAAGAACCTATCTGCGATAACGCTTGTCGCAAGAAAGAAGGAAAGCTAAATCATGTTTGAATACACTTTATATGAAGATCTCGCCAGCGAAGTGGATATCCCCAAAGCAGGTATCACGAGTTGCCCTGTGTACAAAAGTGAGCGTTTGCGAGGTGTTATCTTCGGGTTCGCTGAAGGTGAAGAAATGAGTGAACATACTGCAGCAGTACCAGCGATTGCACAAATACTCGAAGGAGAATGTACGTTCACGTTAGAAGAAGAGGCGAAGGAACTAAAAGCTGGCGCTTGGTTGCTAATGGACGCACATTTGCCTCACAGCATTATCGCAAAAACGCCATTGAAGCTGATGCTGTACCTGTTGCGAGAGCCCAAGTAACACGCAGTATTGAAATACAAATCAATATAAATTCAGCCCCAACCAAGTGTTGGGGCTTTTGCGTTTTTTGCTGTTGGTACTTATCTGACGAAGTTCTGCAATCCTGCCACGCTGGCAAAGTTATAGAGAATAAAACCCGATGCCACCATAGTAACTGCCAAAACAAGGTTAAGCGTATCGCTCAAGTTGGCATTAGGTTTGGCGCTGTGGTTTTTCATTTGGCGTTGAATCGTTAAAGCGTTGAACACCAATATCGAGTTGGTCATTGCCGTTCCTAAAGCCATCACGAATGTCGCGACCATGCCCCACATTAAGTTGCCTAGCATGTTAGAGAGAAACAGGACCAGCACCGCACCGGTACAAGGGCGGAAGCCGATAAGCAGTAGTGCTTTCCATGAAATATTGCCGTTAGACTCTGCGGAATCATCATCTTCTTGAGAGGGTGTTTGTTTGATGCGGCGTTTAACCACCGACGCAAATTCTTTCAACGCCAATAAGATAATAAACACCGCACAACCTTGCGTCAGCAGACGAACATTATCGGAAAGGCTGAAAGCAAACTGCTCTGCAATCTTAGCGGTAATCACGAAAAGAATGCACGCGCTTGCGGCTTGCAGGGCGGCAATAATCACGACCAATACAAGCGCTTGTCGACGACGGTAGCCATGAATCAGGCTCATTGATGTCACTGCCGTTTTACCGTGCCCAGGGGCAACTGAATGCAACAAACCATACAGAAAGCTAAAACCCAACAAGTACCAACCGTACAACAGTTGCCCTTGGCTGATGAGCATCAGGTATTCACTGAGCGAGTTTACCGTGTCACGTTGAAGCCGAATCAACTGCATCCAGTAAGCAGGGAAGTGATTCCAAATATGCAGAGTAATGGCTAACAGCACCACGCTAAACACAGCGAACAGGGCACGTTTGAAGGCTAACGAGTTTCCCATTAGCTCTCCTCCGGATCACAGGTGAAGAGGGCTTTTTGGGTAAAAAGCTGACCGAGTTCGTTATCTGGGTCTGCATCAACAGAGAGTGACATCGCGTAAGTCACTTGCTCAGGCGTTGGGTTTGGTTCAACCACGTCGATATGACAACGATCTGCATAAGGCTTATTGATGGTGATGGCATGTTTGTGTTCCCAACTCATATCTACGAAGTAACTCGGGTCAAAGATAAGCAGGCGTAGATCAGGTGTGTAGATACTGGTGGGCTTAGCGAGTTCAAGGTTGAACTTCAATGTTGCTTTTGCGCCATTCATCTCGATAGACCCTTCTTCCACCATCTTGTAGCGAATCGGTTCATCGTCGGCATAAAAGTAGGTGAAGTAATGGCTAGATAGAAGGTTGTAAATCACCTGACTAGAGAGTGTCGAAAGTACTTCATCTCGATTTTCGTCGGTGAGTTTCTCTCCCGCGAGCATGTAAGCCGTGGTCATGGCGTCAAACTCCCAGTTCATTGAGAGCGATTGAATCTTATCTTCTTTGATATTGATTTTGGTTTCCATCGTCACCCAAGAATGAGGGTGGGCGTGGACAAAACAAGAAAACAGCAGTGAGAGAGCAGTAAGAGTTAGGCGTAATCTAGAAAGAGAAAACGATCCAAAAATGGACATCCGATTACCTATGTGTGAAGCAATATGAAAAGTGGAAATTGTTATAACATAACATTTTGGTGATTTGAACGCGGTTCATTTCTTATCACTAAATTTTATAAGAATTTGCCTGTTTGAGGAGAAGAGGGCGAGGTTTGATGAATATGTATCGAAAGTAAGATTAATTCTCATTATTTTTCAAACTTAGGGTGTTAACTTGATCTAGATAAAGATTTAGCACGCAATGCGGTGTTACATTTCGCCCCATCATCATCACTGGATGTGGAATTTGAACTACTTTTCTCGCTTTACCCACAATGCGCTGTTAATGCTCGCACTGCTCATGCTGCCTGTTGGCTTGAGTACGCTGTCGATCGTGCACGATTTGGAAATGGAGCCAGAAACGCATCTTCAACATCAGTGCGAAATCTATGACGCGATTCAAACGGCTGTTCACAGCAGCGATTTTGAATTGCCTGTCATCAACCAAACCCCAGAATATCATCATACAATTCTGACCGAGGCGCATCTCAATGTTTATGAGCTGCCACGTACTCGGTCGCCTCCTCACGCGTAATTGCGTGCTCATTTCCTATCAGCTTTAAACTTCTGTTCGTCTGCCGTAGTTGCGAGATTGCGGGACTTAACGCCTGTTGTTTTCAGCATGTTTTCTGGTGACTGTGCCAGATACGCCCACGAGCACAACTAAATATTTTTCTATCTAAATCATTGTCTTATTTTTTATGAGCCAATGAACATCAGTTTGATGCCATTAAGGGCTTGATGATTATTGCCCTTATTGTAGTATTAATATAATTAAAGATAATAATTATCATTAACATTTAAAGGTTTTGTTTATGCCGTCTAAAAAACTGATCGCCGCGGTTGCGGTAGCTGCTTCTGCCATTCTTCCCATTCAAAGTGCTTTCGCAGAAGAGAGCACACTGACGTTTGCCAATTACCGCGACATTCGCGACCTTAACCCGCATCTTTATGGCGGTGAGATTTTTGCGCAAAACCTGATCTTCGAAGGTTTGGTTCACCTTGGTGACAACGGCGTTCTTGAACCTTGGTTAGCAACCAGCTGGAGCACATCAGAAGACGGCAAAACCTACACATTTAAGCTGCGCGATGACGTCACTTTTTCTGATGGAACAAAGTTTGACGCTAACGTCGTGAAGGCAAACTTTGATGCATTGCTAGATAATGCAAACCGCCACACTTGGCTTGAGTCAATTCGCCTAATGGTTGAAGTCGAGAAGTCTGGTAAAGAGAGTGTTCGCGTGGTTGACAACAACACCATCGAAGTTGAATTTGCTGAATCCTACTACCCATTCCTTGTTGAGCTTGGTGTGACACGCCCGTTCCGTTTCCTTTCTCCAAAATGTTTCAAAGACGGTACAACCAAAGATGGCACTAATTGCTACGTCGGTACGGGTAGCTATGTCCTAACGGACAACTTAGTAGATCAACGTGCAACGTTTGAACGCAACGAAAACTACTGGGGTGAAAAGCCTCAGGTTGACAAGATCATCGCGAAAGTGATTCCAGACAACCAATCGCGCCTGTTGTCACTACGCAGTGGCGAAGTAGACATGGTTTACGGTTTGCAGCTGATCAGTGCTCAATCATTCAAACAGTTTGAAAAAGATCCACGTTTTGGCACTAACCTGTCAGATCCGGTTTCTACACGTATGCTGATTCTGAACTCAGCGAGTGAAAGCCTGAGTGATACACGTGTTCGCCAAGCGTTAAGCCATCTAACCAACAAAGCGATCATTGCTGAGCGCATTATGCTAGGTCTTGAAAAACCAGCAGACACGCTATTGGCGCAAAACGTACCTTACGCAAACATCGAGCTGACGCCATACCAATATGACGTTGCTCAAGCAGAAAAACTGCTGGATGAAGCGGGTTGGAAGAAAGACGGCAAAGTGCGCAAGCTTAACGGTAAGCCTTTTGAAATCACGCTTTCTTACGACAGCGACAAAGTGGTTGAGCGTACTATCGCGCAATACCTACAAAGTGAATGGTCAAAAGTGGGTTTGAAAATGAACCTTGTTGGTGAAGAAGAACAGGCACACCGTGACCGTTTGAAACAAGGTAACTTTGACCTATCGTTCAACATCTCTTGGGGTACGCCTTACGATCCTCAATCGTTCCTAGGTGGTATGCGTAAACCGGTTTACGGCGATTATGCAGCGCAGCAGGGCATTCCTGAAAAAGCAGAAATCGATAAGAACATCCTTGAAGCACTAGAAGCGATTGATGAAACAGAGCGTCAAGCGCACTACACCTACGTATTGAAAACACTGCACGAGCAAGCGATCTACATCCCGATCAGCTACGAGCAAAACCGTGCGATTTTCAACAAACGTGTAGAAGGTGTGGGCTTTAACCCATCTCAATTTGAGATTCCTTTGCAACGTATGTCTGTTAAGTAATCTCACCAGTCGGTGGACAAAACACTGACTCAAAGTATCACGACTGACACTCTGAATTGGGTGTCAGTCTTTTTACTTTTCTAACTAAAACGTAGAGAAAGTATCTGCATGGCGAAATACATAATCAAGCGGCTACTGAGTGCAAGCGTGACACTTTTCTTTGTCTCCTTTATCGCTTTTGCCTTGGTCAATATCATTCCCGCTGATCCTGCCGAAGTTGCATTGCGTGTTAACGACACGACGCCAAGCCCAGAGGCGATTGAAGAAATTCGCCAAGAGCTTGGTTTAGATAAACCGTTTTTGGTGCGTTACGCTAATTGGCTGGTGACATCACTACAAGGTGACTTTGGTGTGTCTTACACCAACACCAACCGCCTTGTGTCTGAAGAATTGGCGCGCAGCTTCCCTTACACCTTAAAGCTTGCAGGGTTGTCGTTGATTTTGCTGGTGTGCGTGAGTATTCCGATGGGCGTGCTCAGTGCTGTGTATAAAGATCACTGGTTTGATCGCATTGTGAGAGTGTTTATCTTCGCCAGCACAGCGATGCCAAACTTCTGGCTCGCGTTTATTCTGATTTGGTTCTTCTCAATTTACATGTACTGGCTGCCAAGCAGCGGGGCATCGACCTTCAGTCATTTTATTCTGCCATCGATTACGTTGTGTATGGCGTATGTGGCAACGTACATTCGTCTGATCCGCAACTCGATGTTGGATTCGATGAATCATAACTACGTGGTTTATGCGCGAGCGCGTGGCATTCCCGAATATCGCGTGGTGTGGAAACATCTTCTTAAGAACTCGCTGCAAACCTCTATGACAGCTTTTGGTATTGGTATCGTGCGATTGATCGCGGGAACCGTAGTTATCGAAAGCATCTTCGCCATTCCGGGCTTAGGGCGTCTTGCACTCGCAGCAATCTTCAATCGAGATTACCCAATCATTCAAGCTTACATCTTGGTGATGGGTAGCTTGTTCGTGGTATCGAACTTACTGATCGATATCTTACATACGGTGGTGGATCCTCGCCTGAAATCAGGAGGTAAGAACCAATGATGCAACGTCTCTTTAGCAACAAAACCGTTGTCGCTTGTTTGTTTATTCTTACCGTGATTTGTTTGATGGGGGTATTTGCACCTTATCTTGCGCCGCACGATCCAAACTTAGCCGACGTAATTAACACCTTGATGCCAATGTCGGCGGAATACCCGCTGGGCACAGACCATTTAGGGCGTTGTATTTACTCACGTCTTCTTTTTGGTATTCGCACCACGCTTTACTACTCCTTGTTGACCATGGTGATCACCGCTTTGGTCGGTGGCTTTATTGGTGTCGTTTCTGGTTACGTGCGTGGCAAAGTTGATGCTCTGATCATGCGCGGTTGTGAGGTCATGCTGTCTTTTCCTTATAAAATCATCGTGCTAAGCATCGTCGGCATCATGGGGCCGGGCATCACCAACATCATCGTGGCGAACTTCATTGCCAAGATTGCATGGTATGTACGCATCGTGCGTAGCTCGGTGATCGCGTTTAATCATCAGAACTACATCATGTATTCGCGCACGGTAAAAACACCGCAAAGCTTTATCTTCCGTAAGCACTTGGCTCCGAATATTGCTGCTGAGGTCATCATTCTCGCTACCTTGGACTTGGGGTGGATCATCCTAAGTATTTCGACCCTGTCTTTCTTGGGGTTGGGCATTCAACCGCCGACACCGGAGTGGGGCGCAATGCTTAGTGATGCTAAAGAGGTGCTTTTCTCTAACCCTGAACAAATGTTGATTCCGGGCGCGGCGATTATGGTGGTGGTAGCGTGTTGTAACTTGCTCGGTGACTCACTGCGCGATGTGTTAGACCCAAGAACGGAGCAACGATGATGTTAGAAGTGAAGAATCTTGCTGTTACATTGGAGAAACCTACTCATCGTGAATTGGTTTCTGATGTCAGCTTCACGCTGAAAGAAGATCAATGCTTGGGCATTTTAGGTGAGTCAGGCAGTGGCAAAAGCTTGACTTGTAATGCGATTAACGGCTTGTTGGGCGAGCACTTTACCATCTCTGGTGAGGCTATTTTTGAGGGCGAAGATTTATTCTCGATGCCGCAAAAGCAGCGCCGCCAAATGCGTGGCGAAAAAATCTCGATGATCATGCAAAGCCCAATGACGGCGTTCAACCCGCTGTTCACGATTGGCAACCAAGCCGTCGAGACGATTAAACAGCACTCAGCGATGAGCAGTAAAGACGCGACCGAGTTATTCTGCGATGTGCTCACCCGAGTTAACTTAAAATCGGTGCAATCTTTATTGAAGAAATACCCGCACGAGCTGAGTGGCGGCATGCTGCAACGCATCATGGTAGCGCTGGCTTTGGTGTTAAAACCTAAGCTGGTTATTGCCGATGAGCCAACCACGGCGATCGATTACATCTCACAACGAGAGGTCATCAAAGAGCTGCAATTTGTGCGAGAGCAGTTTGGCACTAGCCTGATTTTCGTCAGTCACGATTTAAGTTTGGTTTCGCATATTGCCGATAACGTGATGGTGATGAATCAAGGCAAGGTCGTGGAATATGGCGACACCAAGCAAGTGTTTACCAACCCACAAAGCGAGCACACACGTTATTTGGTTGATACCCGTATGGCGTTGATTAATCGTTTTAAATCCGTGATGGAGAGTGCCTAATGTTGATTGATGTTCGAAAAGTCACTAAGGCTTTCAAAAACGATGACAGTTGGTTGTTCCCACGCTATCAGCATGTTCTCAATGGTGTGTCGATCACCGTAAATGAAGGCGAATGTGTCGGTATCGTTGGCGAATCAGGCAGCGGAAAAAGCACTTTGGGCAAAGTTGTTTTAGGCTTGGAATCTGCCGATAGTGGTGAGGTGGTACTAGGTGAAGCGATTGCTAGCTTACCGACACACAAAGCCATCAGTGTGGTCTTTCAAGATTACAACACCTCGGTGAATCCACGCTTAACCGTGCGTGAAATCATTAATGAACCGCTGATTACTGAAGCAATGAGTAAAGCGCAGCGCGAAGCCTTGTTAGTTCAATTGCTCGAAGAAGTGGGGCTAAAAGCAGAAATGCTGGAGCGTTACCCGCATCAATTGAGTGGCGGTCAATTGCAGCGCGTTTGTATTGCGCGTGCAGTCGCACCGAACCCTAAATTCATCCTGCTTGATGAAGCGGTAAGCTCGCTTGATGTGTCGGTTCAGGTACAGATCCTCGACTTGCTACAAAAGCTCAAACAAGAGCGCAATATTTCATACCTGTTTATCACTCACGATATTGCGGTAGCGAGTTTCTTGTGTGATCGTCTGATGTTTTTCAAAGGCGGTCAGATTGTTGAACGCGTTGATGATATGCGTAATCTCAAGCACGTACGCGACCCATATACGAAAGAACTGCTAGAAGCCGCTGGCTACCTAGAAATCCCATTTGAAACTGAGTTTAACCAAGAATGAATCTGACTCATAAAGACTATTTTAAAATCGCATTTCCTTTCATCGTTTCTACTGTTACCCAACCATTATTGGGGGCGGTGGACACCGCGGTGATCGGTAAACTCGGTGTGGCTGAGATGATTGGTGGTGTGGCGATCGGCACCGTCATCATGAATACCTTGTATTGGCTGTTTGGCTTTTTCCGCGTCAGTACTACCGGGCAAAGTGCAATTGCATTAGGTAAAAATAGCCCAGAAGATCAAGCGAGCAGCTTATTCCGCCCTTTCGTGCTTTCGCTCTGCCTTGGCTTGATTTTCATTGCGTTGCAGTCCGTGATTTGGTTGGGGGCAGAGCTGATTATCTCCCCTGATGCCGTCGTGGCAGAAAACGCGAAGATTTACTTCGATATCATGATCTTTGGTGCGCCGTTTGTGCTGCTGAACTACACCGTGATTGGTTGGTTGATGGGGCAGGCGAAAGCCAAAGAAACCTTGTTCACGCAAGTGTTTGGTAACGTTCTGAACATCGTGCTGGATATCGTATTTGTGTTGTACTTCGATATGGGCATTGCTGGTGTTGCGGTGGCGACACTTATTGCGCAAATCTCGACGTTTGTTATTGGTGCGGTGCTGGTGTTGAAAACCTGTCGCTTCCCACTGTTTGATTACATTCAAACAGCGAAAATGACGCGTAAAGATCTTAAAGTTATCGCGTCTTCCAATATGGATCTGCTGCTTCGTACTGTGTGTCTATTGGTATTCTTCAACATGATGGCGCGTGTAGGCTCTCAGCTTGGTTCTGATGTGCTCGCGGCGAACGCAATCTTGATGCAAGTAACCTTCATCGTTAGCTATATGTTTGATGGTGTGGCGAACGCGTCGAGCGTCTTTGCAGGTAAAGCGGTAGGGCAGAAGAATCCGACATTGCTTGATAACGTGATTAAGCTAAACACGCAATGGACCGCGGCGTTCGTTGTTGTATTGACCTTGTTGTTGGTACTGTTCAAACACCAATTAGTGTCGTTATTTACCACTTTGCCAAACCTTGTTGAGCTGTATCTAGACATGAGCCCTTGGTTATTGGCATTCCCGTTGGTTGCTGGTTTTGGTCTGACGTTTTACGGCATCTTTACTGGCACAGGGACGACGCGACCAGTTCGTAACTCTACCTTCCTAACCATGGTGTTGTTCTTAGTGACTCAATTTATTGCGGTGCAATATTGGGGTAACCACGGTTTGTGGCTGGCATTCACTTTGTTCTACGTTGGGCGCTTTGTCTTCTTGTTCCCATACCTCGATCAAGTCAAACAAAAGTGTCAGTAATTCACGCTTTTACAATCGGTTTTATTTCAATTTTTTATCGCAAGGGCGGAGCCATCTGCCCTTGCTGATAAAAGCGTGAAAAAGGTGATGAAATAACCCCTCTGAGTTGTTTTCTTGCTCAGACCTGCGTGATATTATCGTTATGTTATATTGTTACATTTAGTTTGATGTCGTGATTTCTCAACCAATACTCTCCGTTAATAATCTCAGCCTTACAGACTCAGAACGCACACTCTTCAAAGACATTTCTTTTGAGCTGTTTCAAGGTGAAGTTCTTGCCATTATGGGACCTTCCGGCATTGGTAAATCCATGTTGTCGAAAGCCGTCGCAGGTTTTTTGCCGTCTGATATTTGGGTAGACGGAAGTATCCAGCTTAACAGCACTGAAGTCGCACAAACTGCCATGCTGCAACGCAGTCAATCACAGCGTCCCGCGGTCATTTTCCAAGATGCACTTAAAGCGCTGAATCCATTGGCGTCTGTTGAACAACAACTGTGTTTGGCATTGACGGGCAACAAAACACGCTTGTCTTCAGCAAACCGAGACACGGTGACGACCTTGTTGTCTCAACTCGGATTTGCGGATCCAAAAGCAGCATTGGCGCAGCATCCGAGCCAGCTATCTGGTGGTCAGCGCCAGCGTATTTGTATTGCGATTGCGTTGCTTGGTAGTGCCAACTTGATCATCGCAGATGAGCCCACCAGTGCGCTCGATCCAATCACCGAAGCGGAGATCCTTGAGTTGTTCCGCAGCAGTGTTCAGCAACGCAACATCAGTGGTTTGTTGATCACGCACGATCTGTCTGCGGCTTTGGCATGTGACAAAGTCTTGGTGATTGCGGACAACACCATGGTGGCTTATGGCGCACCGTGGCAAGCCATTCAGCAAAGTTCGCATCCTTTCTGCCAACAACTTGCGCAACTGCTGCCTTAACCTCATCTCTGGAGCCTATTTTGACTAAGCACAACTTGAGCGGGCACACGCAGCCTAAATCGGCGGAAGTTCGCTTTGAGCAAGCCAGTGTTAACTATTACTCCAAACCAAGTTGGTTGGGGGGCAAACCGTTTAAAGCGCTCGAACAATTGGATCTTTCCATCGACACAAAGAACATTGCGATTGTTGGTCCTTCTGGTGCGGGTAAATCGACTTTGATTGAGCTTCTGTTTGGTCTTCGTAAACCCACATCTGGTGAAGTGTATGTGTGTGGTTATCCGTTATCGCGTAGCTCGGCTAAGCTGCGACAAGAGTTGTGTCAGCACATTCAGCTGATCCCACAAGAGCCGCAATCGAGCTTGAATCCGTACTACACCGTTCGCCAGATCTTACTGGAGCCGCTAAGCAACATTGGTTTGACGCAAGAGCTCAACGAGAAAGTGGAAAAGGTCTTGGCGGATGTCGGTTTGGATCTCTCATTGTTGGATCGTAACCCGCAGCAATTATCAGTTGGGCAAGCGCAACGTGTGGCTATCGCCAGAGCGTTGATTGTCGAGCCTTGCGTGTTGGTTGCCGATGAGCCAACCAGCAGCCTAGATCCCGTCAGTCGTAAACAGATTCTCGACTTGTTGGCAGGCATCCAAAAGAGTCGTCAGATGCGCCTAATTTTGGTGACACATGACCTCGATGCGGCACAAACCCTATGCGATGAAATCCTAGTGTTAGACAAAGGACGCGTTGTCGAGCACGGCACAGCACAAAACGTGACAAATAACCCATCACACTTGATCACGAGAGCCTTGATGAGCGCTCAACACAAAAGTAATGAATTCACAAAAACCATTGGAGAGGTTTCTTATGCACCTTAGTACTCCCAAGTTAGCTTTGTCGCTGGCTTTAAGCGCACTGCTGACGGGTTGTTTTGACTCTGGCGAAAGCAAGCCAGAAGCGGAAAAAGCAACTGCACCGCAAGCGACGGAAATTCGCGTTGCCATGATGCAACCACCACGCACAGGTTTGTCGCCACTTTCAGATGACGCGTTCAAACTGTCACGTTGGAGCACGGCAGAAACGCTGGTGAACCTAAACGATCAGTCGGTAGCAGAGCCTATGCTGGCAACAGAGTGGGAACAAGTTGACCCGATGACGTGGCAATTTAAGGTACGTAAAGGCGTGAAATTCCACGATGGTTCTGAGCTTGATGCCAACGCGGTCGTGAACTCTCTGCAAAAAGCATTAGATGCCGCACCTAAACCACGCATCTTGGACGGTATCGAATGGCAAGTTCGCGCATTGGACGACTTCACTGTTGAAATCAAAACGACCTTTAACGATCCACTGTTGCCAAGCCGTCTTTCTAGCCCACAGCTAGCGATCCTTTCTGGTGCTGCATATCAAGAAAACGGTCGTGTTGTGCCAATCAATGCGGGTACGGGTCCATTCGTTCTGACAGAAATCAACGGGACAACCAGCGCGAAACTGAAGCGTTTTGACGGTTACTGGGGCGAAAAAGCAAAAGTAGACAGTATCTTTGCTGAATACGTACCAAACGGTTTTGCTCGTGCTGCTGCACTACGTACCGGTGAGGCGGATGTAGTTGAAGCCGTTCCTGTTTCGCAAATCGCGATGATGGAATCTTCACAACTGCATGAAGTTGCAATGCCACGTACCAACACGCTTTACCTAAACAATAAATCAGATGTGTTTAGCCAGTTCGGTTTGCGTAAAGCAGCGGCTCAAGCGGTTAACCGTGAACAAATCATCAAAACGGTTTACGAGAACCACGCCGATTCAGCAAAAGGTTTGTTAGGTCCTGCATTGGCATGGGCTCAACCAATTCGTGATGCGAACCCTCGTATGGAAACCATGGAAATGCGCCACGCGAACGGTGAGAAGATCACCATCGGTACATTTACCGACCGTGCTGAGTTGCCAGAAGTAGCGGTGCTGCTAAAGCAACAACTTGAAGCGGCTGGCTTTGTGGTTGAGCTAGACGTTCGTGAGTACGCACAAATCGAAAACGATGCACTAGCAGGTAAGTTCGATGCGTTCTTGTTGTCACGTGCAACAGTGCTGGATTCTGGTGACCCAGTGGCGTACATGCAAAGTGACTTTAGCTGTAAAGGTTCTTACAACCTAGGACAGTTCTGTTCTGAAGAGGTGGACGCAGCATTGAAACACGCTGATCGTCAACCATTGGGTGAGAAACGCCAACAAGCGATCATCGAAGCAGAAAGCAAAATCCTTGAGCAATACGCTGTGATTCCACTGCTTCACGAGCGTGTAATCCAAGGTGAGAGTGACCGCGTGAAGAATGCACAACGTGACCCACGTGAGCGTCGCCTGATCGACCAGTTTACTGAGGTGAACTAACTCGATGTCGTCTGTTGCCAACATGCGCTCTCGTTGGAGCGCTTGTATGCCTGAATGGTTTACGCGTTTTTTGTCGCGCTTCCTGTCACTCGGGGTAGTGGTTGTGCTGGTGGGTTTGATGCCGGATATTGCCGGTATCGACCCAAGCCAATCAATCCTCCGTGCTCGTGCGGGTGCTCAACAATTGCTGACGGCAGAAGCTCTGCAAGCAATTCGAGAAGATCTTCAACTTGACCGCAGCGCTGCTGAGCGATTGTGGGATTGGCTGACGCTTGCCATGCAAGGTGACTTAGGTGTCTCTTGGGTGAGTGGCGCATCCGTGATGGAGAGCGTTCAACAAACCGCAAAAACGTCGCTATTACTGATGCTTACAGCGCTAGGCATGGCATTTGTAATGTGCATGGCGAGCGTGTTTTACACTGTGCGTCGTTGGCAACAGAATCGTTTAGACAAACATCATGACACGCTCAGTTCGGTGCTGGTCTCACTGCCAGAATACGTGATTGCTTCATTGCTGATCATGGTGTTTTCCATCTGGTTAGGTTGGTTCCCACCTTATGGTTGGCAAGGCGTACAAAACCTCTGGCTACCCAGTTTGGCAATGGCATTGCCTGCTGCTGGCTTGTTCGGGCGCCTACTCAATGACAGCCTCAAGCGTGTATTAGATGAGCCTTGGGTGATCACTTGGCTATCGGCGAACGTCAGTCAGTTTCAAATCTTACGCTTTGCCTTGTGGCGTGCCGTTAGTAACTTGATTCCTCAAATCGCAATGACGGTGATTGGTTTAACCGGCGGTGCGGTTGCTGTGGAACAAGTGTTTTCCATTCCGGGTATCGGACGACTAATCTTAGGCGCAGCGAAGTCACAAGATCTGCCGATGCTTCAAGGTGGCTTGTTGGTGTTGCTGGTGTTCTCAATGTTGATCAGCAGTGCGAGCATCTTATTGCAACGCTGGTTACTCGGGCACAGTGTCACGAGTGGCAAGTTGATCAGCAGTCACAGCACGTTCCGTTTTACCCAAAGCACCACCAAACGTATCGTCAGTGCGACAATCTTTGCCTTGCTGATTGGTTGTGCGGGATGGGCGTTAATGCGCGATCCTTACACTATCCAATTTACTCGCCTTGAATCGCCTAGCTTAGCAGCACCGTTTGGTGCCGATGCGGTTGGTCGAGATCTGCTTGCTCGTGTTGGCGGCGGTATGATGTCGACAATCAAAATGGGCATCATCGCAACCTTCCTTAGTTTGGTGATTGGTTTGCTGCTCGGCTTTGTGACTCGTTATAGCCAAGGCTTAATTGAGATTACCAAAGGTGTGCCATACATTGTGGCGGGTCTGCTGATTGCTGGTCTAACGGGGATGAATCCAAATAGTGCCTTGATTGCGATTGTTATGGTGTCATGGGCACCATTAGCAGCGCACTGTGCGAGCTTGTTGATGGAAGCCAAAGCGCAGCCTTACACGCATCTTGCGCCCATTTGGGGAACCAGTCAGTGGCGAGTACTCCGTTACTACTTGTTGCCTTATGTGCTGCCGCCATTGATTCGCCACGCGTTTCTGCGTTTGCCGTACATTACGCTTAGCCTGACTTCTCTGAGTTTTATCGGACTTGGCGTTAAACCGCCAGAACCTGAATGGGGCTTATTGATTGCGGAAAACTTGCCTTACATCGAGCGCTCACCATTAGGTGTCTTGCTGCCAATCTCAGGCTTAGTTTTGATGGCAATTGCAATCAACTTGTTGTTCGACGATTAAACCGGACTCGTGAACTTTCCAACAGCCTCAATAGCGATATTGAGGCTGTTTTCTTTCTGTTTCATTATTCGCCATTGTGCGTCCCAAAAGCCACCCATACATTTGCGCTCTGACGTGCCATTCTTAAGCTGACTTTCTCGGTTTTTATCATGATAGGAAAGGGCATGAAGGAATACGCGCCGCAGTACAGCAAAAAAGAAAAGATCATCAGAGTCGCTATCGCTGGCGTATTTGGCCTTCTAGTTGGTGTGCTGTTTAAGCTTGAGGGAGAGCCTCTGCTGCAAGCAGTCGCCGAAGCGCCGGAATGTTATGAAGTGTTCGGTATGCAGGGATTAGAACTTCTGGTTCACATACTGTTCTTTTGGATGCCACTGTCCGTGTTTTTACTTTCTGCGGTATTGATGTTGCCTCTCGGTGTACGTGGCTTGATTGAAGGTCAGTTCCCACCAAAAGGCGTCAAAGTATTCAGACCCACAGTGATTCAACGCGGCAAACTTGGTACGCTTAAATCCCTTATTCATCTGTTGTTCCCCTTATTGTGCTTTGGTTTTGTTGTGTGGGGTAATGTTCAAATTGAACCCATGATGGAGATGCTTAATGGTGAAGATATGAATGTGACTTGCCAAAGTGGAAAAAGAGGGGACAAGCCCCTCTAAGATAATTTATGTGGATGGTTTAAGGTCAACGTCTTTTGTTCATGATTACAGAACCTTAGTTTTGGTGAGCTCTTTGATGGCAGACAGTACCGCGGTTGGCAGTGCTGCAACGCCTAAAATCATGGCAAGGTGCCTAAGCTCAATCGCCTCGGTGCTTAAAATCAGCTGACCCAAGTTGGTGTAAATCACCCCTAATGACAGAATTGCCGATGTGGCGATAGCGCCTAGCAGGTATTTGTTAGTAAACGGGTTTACTCGATACAGAGACGTGAACGTTCGGCTATCAAACAAGTGCCACAACTGACCAAAAATCAAAGTAAGAAACGCCACGCTCTGTGCGTACTGGGCACTGAAACCATGACTCAAAGCCATTAAGAAAGCGCCAAAACTTACCCCGCCTAATGCTAACCCTCGAATCACGATTCGGGTTCCTAAACCATCGGAGAAGAATCCTTGGTCACGCTTACGTGGCTTTCGCTCCATCAGGTCTTTTTCTTTTGGTTCAACCCCTAATGCTAGGGCAGGTAAACCATCCGATACCAAGTTCACCCAAAGAATCATCAGCGGCGTTAGCGGAAGGATAGCCTCTGGTCCCATCACTAAGAATGCAAACAGAATCACCGACACTTCTGCTACGTTTGCGGTTAGCGCTTGGCGGATAAACTTACGCAGGTTATCGAATATTTGACGACCTTGGCGTACCGCTCGAACGATGGTGCTGAAGTTGTCATCCAGCAAAATCAGATCGCCGGAATCTTTGGCGACAGAGGTTCCCGTAATACCCATAGCGACGCCGATATCGGCGCTTCTAAGTGCTGGTGCGTCATTGACTCCGTCTCCAGTCATGGCGGCAATTTCGTTGTTTCTTTGTAGCGCTTGGACGATGCGCAGTTTGTGCTCTGGTGTTACTCGGGCAAACACAGCGGTTTCTTCAGAGGCATATTCTAAGGTTTGCTCGCTCATGTTATCGAGTTCAGTACCCGTGACCACACGTTTGTATTGTCCATTGATAATGCCAATATCTTTGGCAATCGCCGCCGCCGTTGCTGCATGATCTCCGGTAATCATTACGGTGCGAATGCCAGCGTTGTAACACTCTTTTACCGCAGAGCGGACCTCCGGACGAGGCGGATCCATGATGCCAAATACCGCCAGCATACTGAGGTCGTTTTCCAGTTCGCTCACATCTGCGTCAAGCTCAGTTTTGTCCAATCGACGGCAACCTACCGCCATCGTACGCAAGGCTTGCTTGGCAAAGCTTTCAATCGCGCCATCAAAACGCTTGCTGAGATCTTTGCCGATACACTGGGAGAGTTCATTGAATCGGTTTGGCTGCTCTTCCATAGGCACTAATCCACCTTCAACCATATAGTTGCTCGATTTCTGCAGCATAAAGTCGGGCGCTCCAGCCACGGCTAAAAAGTGCTGTCCGCTTGGATCTTGGATAATCACCGAAGACATCTTACGCTCAGAATCAAACGGGAAGCGTTTTAGAATCTGATAACCTTGTTTCTCTAGATTCTTTGGCGTAATTCCAAGCTTTGCGGCTGCCACTAATAACGCTCCCTCCGTTGGGCTGCCTCGCAGACTCCATGCGTCTTCGATAAAGGCGAGCTCAGACTCATTCGACATCGCTGCAACGATCAATCCCATCTTCATTGCAGAGCTTTCTAGAGCATGTACACCGTGACTCTGAGGGACAAATTTACCTTTCGGTTGGAAGCCGTTTCCGGTCACTTCCCAGTAACGTCCAAAACTGTCGTACGCTTGCATCACCTGCATTTGATTTTGGGTTAATGTCCCCGTCTTATCGGAGCAAATGACAGTTGTTGAGCCTAAGGTTTCGATTGCCGAGAGTTGCTTTACCAAGGCGTTGTTCTTTGCCATTTTGGTTGAGCCCATGGTCAGCACAATGGTGAGCACGGTAGGCAAGCCTTCTGGAATAGCTGCAACAGAGAGCGAGATACCCGTGGTTAGGATGTCCAGCCAATCCATGCCGTAGGCAAAACCAATCGCGCAGATAACAGCAACCACGCCCAAACCAATAAACAACAAGGCTTTGGCTAAGGTATCCATACGCACTTGCATCGGTGTTTTTGTGGTTTCAGTTTGCGTCATCATGTGCGCAATACGACCGACTTCCGTCTGCATGCCCGTGTTGGTGACGATCCCTAATCCGGAGCCAGTTGTGACGATGGTCGTCATAAAGCCCATATTAATTTGGTCACCCAAGCTGACTTGTTTGCTATGGATAGCACTGACTTGCTTTGTCACTGGTTCTGATTCACCAGTGAGTGCCGCCTCATCAATCGACAGGCGGTTTGCTTCGACAATGCGCACATCGGCAGGAAGAATGTCACCTGTGCTGATTTTAATCACGTCGCCAGGCACTAAGGTTCGAGCTGGAACATGTATCCATTTGTTGTCACGCAGAACATCCGCTTCAGGTGCCGCCATATCACGCAGTGCTTCCATGCCTTTCTGGGCTTTGTATTCCTGCCAAAAAGAGATGCCGGTATTAATTACGATGATGGTGCCAATCGCAATGGCATCAATGAGGTGTCCGGTAAACCAAGACACTAAAGCACCAACCAATAGGATGTAAATCAAAGGGTTTTTGTATTGCTCTAAATAGAGTTGCCAAGCCGATTTCGATTTGTGCGTCGCCAGTGCGTTGTCACCATACTTATTGAGGCGTTGTTGATGTTCTGTATGAGAAAGTCCGGCATTGGTATCAGTAGCCAAATGCTGCTCTATCTCTGACGTTGATTGCTTAAACCAAGGTTTTATAGTCATAAAAATTACTCCAAATTTCCTTCCGGTGGAGTGGTGAATGAGTGAGTTTGTGTTGTCTTCTGATGTGCTCAGAACAAGATGAAATTAACGATGTTGAAATAAATCCAGATGCCCGAGATATCGACGAGAGACGCTAAAACCGGACTCACCAAGATGGCTGGGTCGAGCTTTAGCGCACGCGCACCAATGGGCAGTAAGCCGCCTAATACCGTCGATATCGTGACTTGAATAAACAGTGCGATGGCAACCGCAGTGGCGATCAGTGACAACCCAAATCCTTCCGACGAAGCGGCGGGTGTAAACAGGGCTATTCGACCGACAATTACCAAAGCCAGAATACCTGCGAGTAGGAGCGCAACACGGCTTTCTTTCCACAGTACGGCTCGCCATTGGCGGTTTTTAATCTCTCCGGTGGCTAATGCTCTCACCACCAAAGTCGCAGCTTGTGATCCTGTGTTACCGCCGGCAGCCGCGATCACTGGCATGTAGATCGCAAGCAAAACCAACTGGCTGAGTAAATCTTCGTAGCTGGCGATGATAAAGCCCGAAAAAATGCCGAAGATGGCAAGTAACACAATCCATCCCACGCGCTGCTTAACGTGTTCCAACACACCAGTTGAGAGATAGTCGTCAGCGGGCTCTGCTTCCGAATGAACAAAGCCCAACTGAAATGAGAGATGGCTAGCGGCTTTGTCGAAGCCATATTTTTCCATCTTTACTATCCAATATTGCACGTAACCTAAAGGGCAGTAGGAGAGCAAATCGACGACCTCATCGGTATTGGTATGAGCAAGCCAATGGATTTTTTCTGCTTCACTTAGCGCGTAAAACTGAGCTAAATGCGGTTGCTGATGTTCGCCAAGGTTGATTGGCTTACCGGACTCGCTAACAGTAATCATGGTGACGTCACTAAGCGGTTTTCATGATGATCACCGAAGCAATCACCGTAAAAATGCCGACCCAACCAATTGGTTTGAGTTTTTGTTTAAACAAGAACCAACCACCGAGTGCGGTTCCTAAAATACCGATGGCTCCCCAACTGGCGTAGGCAATGGCAAGGTCGATTTCTTTCACGGCTTGTGCTAGTAAAGTGAATGCAGCGAGCACAAGTACAATGGCAGAAATACCCCAACCCTTGTGTTCAAAGCCGCGTGATTTAGTCAAAGACATGTTCGCCGCGATATCGAGCAGTGCCGCTAAAACGACGTAACCGAAAGAGACGGTGAGAAAAGCGTTCATGGTTATACTCCAAGGCAATTAGTGAGGTTGAATTAGCATTGCGTGTTCGTCTTTCTTACTTGGCTGGTGGTGCTCTTCACCCAGTGTGACTAGTACCACTCCGACAACCACAAGCGCGAGACCAAACAGCTCTTGTGCATTGAGCTGAGAATCGAAATAGAACATGGATACGATGGTGATTAAGGCAATGCCAAGTCCTTCCCAGCAGGCGTAAGCCACGCCAATGGAAATCTTTTTCGCTGCGAGAGAAAGGAAGTAATAAGAGAGCGAAATAAGAACGTACATGCCGAGATAACCGGCGTAGCCTTCGTTGCTGCCTGCGACATTCATGAGGCTAGTGCCCGCAACTTCAGCGATGATAGCGAGTAATAAAAATAGTCGTGCTAATAACATGATTTAAAAACCTGAAAATAAAGAGTCGTTAAACAAGTCCATGTTTATTGCCACGTCACTGTGAAGAAATATTCGAAGCAATATTTGTTGTCTCGAACGATATTTATGGTGGCATAGATAATTTAAAACCTGATGCACTGAGAGTGCATTTGGCGTGATAAATATGTTGTGGAGAATATAAGTGTTTATTTCCGTGTGGGAATTAGACGTAAAGTGACATGGCAGAAAATAGAAATAAAACCAAGAAGAGAAGATGATAGAAAACAAAAAAGACGGCTGAGATAAGCCGTCTTTTTATAAGCAGGTAGAGAGAGAATAGGCTGAGAAAGGTTAAAACACCATGCCATCCGTGATGGAGGAGAAAGGCTCTGTTGAGTTAAACGTCACTCTGGCTTTACTGTTGGTGATCGCACCTTGCTCCTCCCAATAATCGAGCGTCTTACTGACGGTGTTACGAGACATACCCAGCATGCCTGCGAGGTCTTCGACCGAGATTGGGATGGAACGTTTATTCGTGACGCGGTAGAGGCTATCTAGTGCCAAGCCGACTTTGCGATTGGAGTTTCTCTCGTGGCTAATGAAGAGAATGCGGGAGGTAAATAAGAGTTTCTGTGAAAGGTGTTGTGCCGTTAACTTATTAAACTCTAGGCTGTTTTCGTACAGTTCCAACACTGTACTTATCGGCAGAACAAGGGCGGTCATGGTCTCTTGAATGTGGTAGCGCCCATACAATTTGGTTTGATTCAAAATTGCCGATTCACTGTACATAAAGCCTGGAGGAATAAAACCCGCAAAGCGTTCTGCACCATCAAAGTTCTGTCGGTAAACGCTGATTAGCCCACTAAATACAAACAAAAAGTTTTCTAACTCTTGTCCCTGTACCTCAAGAATTTCTCCTGCTTCGATGGTTTGAACTTCTCCAGCTTCAAGTAACTGTGTTGCGAACTCTTCAGAAAGACCGAACAAATCCATGAGTGATTGTTTGGGTGTCATCGTTATTTAACCAAGCGCTATTAATCAACCACTTAGATCTTAGCCAGACAAAACAGGCTTTGCAAACCGATTATTTTTCCTCAAATGCACTCTGAGTGCATTAGGCTGATTGGTATTTTTGTTAGCTTAATAATTAACTTATGAACAGTGTTCATTTAATCATCATTGATTGAATGGAAATAATTCATTCGAGATTCGATTAATAATTAAAGGTTAGTTATGAAAAATACGATTAACGATATTTTTGAAGTGTTGCGATGTTACTTATTATTGCATGAAGACAATCGTTCAAAAATTCTCAGCTTATACATTAATACTGACAGTAAAAATCCAGCCAACCATCGTGAACGCCCTGCTTGGCAGATCGAAGTGAGCAATCAACTGGCCGCATTGCGTGAAGAGCACGGTGACGAAGGTATTCGACATATTGATTCCACACTCACATGGAAAGAAGTGGAACAACGATTGGTCAACAAGGTACTGGAAATGCGCCCGACAGGACGTTCTTTGGTGATCTTTACTGATTTGCTCGACGACATCCTGATCGAGTTGCCGATGCCTGTCGAAACAAAAGCGTACTTTGGTCAACCTCAGGTAAAGCACTTACTCTCTCAGCTCCATCGATACGGCAAATATCTCGTTATCCTTTTCTCTGAAACGGAGCACCGAGTAGTTTCCATAGACGTTCCGACGAGTTTGGGAGAGGGCACGATGGAATCGAGTATTGAATCGGGTGTATTTCTTCGCCCTGGCGGAAGAAAGTCGCGAACTCAAGCCTCAGAGCGTCGAGACTTGGATTCTGAGCGTCGTGTTATTCGCGAAGCGGCGAACGAAATCAATCGCTACTTTATGGGTGACCCGACGTTTGACCGCATTGTGTTCGGCGGCAACCTAAAAATCGCTCATCGCGTAAAGGGTGCGCTGCATCATACGGTCTCTGAAAAGTTGGTTTCTATCGAACCAATTCCTTTTGATGCCACCACAGAGCAGCTAGAACGCACGGTTAAACTGCTGGCGGATGAGTACGAAGAGTTGCATGACAATACATTGGTATTGGAACTACTGATTCGTCGAGATACTTGTGGTCGCGGCGTAGCGGGCTTGGAAAATGTATTGGAAGCACTGGAAAACGGACAGGTAAGAAAAGTCTTTTTGCCTTACCCAATTCAATCGGATGCGTTCGACCTCATCCTCGTCGAAGCTTTGATGGCTAATGTTGAGGTTGAGTTGGTGCATGGTAAAGCGGCGGATACACTGAATGAACTCGGTGGTGTGGGCGCATTGCTTTATTACATCATTCACTAATTCGTTTATAAGATTAAAGGCAGCGCTTCACCCTAATGATTCCTCGAACATTGATCGCTGATCACTGATCGCTTGATTGCTCATTGGACACCCCTAAAGAAGTGTTGCCACTCTCTACTTTCCAATATCACTATGAATACCGTTACCTCTACAAATGACGTCGTTGACGATGTGTATCCTTTGTTTGATCTGAATGAAGATGAAATGTCAGCGCTCGTCGCCTTATATACGCTTGAGAAAACTGAAGGCACAGCCGCGTATGCTGTCGATGAACAAATTGGTGTTTGGCTGTCCGATCTCAAGTTCGATTTGAACCAACAGCTGCATAACGACCTCGGTATCTACACCATTGAGTGGCAAGTTCTGGAGCAACTCAAAGCAAAACGATTCGTTACTCATGAACGCTTACCGAATACAAAAGTCGATTGGCTTAAGGATGGCGTATGCCTGTACCGTCTGTGTCCGAACGCAAAACAAATGGTTGGCGCGTGGCTAACAGTCTGCCAAGTCGAAATGCCGCTGTTGGTTCACTTCAATATCTAGTGATCAAAAACGACTCGGTCTGAATGCACTGTTTTAATTTATCTAAGCCTCGTCCTGAGGCTTTTGTTATTTGGCACAAAGAAGGTTTCAGTTTGTGACCTTGCTTCCTAGAAAAATCGTCCAATAAATCAGTTATTTGTTGAATCTAAAATATTAGTCGAAAAGACAAAAATAATTAGAGGACGTTGAACTGTATAAGCAATTTTATACGCCTTTTGTTTGATAAACTCGGTGGTGAATTGAACAATAAAACAAAGGTATCTATTCATGTTCAACAACCTTTCCATCAAGCAGAAGATAGTTCTCCCGCTGTCTTTGATGATTGTATTACTGACGGTAAGTTCAGTATTAAATGTTCTCACCATGTGGAAACAGACCGAGCTTAGTGACACGCTCAATGACCAAGTCATTCCGAGCTTATTCACTCTTGAAGATGCGTATCGCGACCTTTATCAAGCGACTTCTGCGATTCAAGGTTTGGCGTTGGCACAGACTCAAGAAGAAATTGACCACCACTTGTTTGAATACAAAGACAACGCTTACAAAGCTCTGCCTCGTATGAAGAAAGTCATGTCACTTTCTGATCAAGGCGTTCTGCCGCGAAGCCACGGTAGTGAAGTTCAACAGTTGGTCTCAACGGGTGAGCAATGGCTGCAAAGTTATGAGGCAATGATCAGCAAGCCACAATCACAGTGGGTAAACTACTACGAATCAAACAAAGCCGAATTTGAACACCAATTTGGTGCGGTCCGCGATCAATTGAACGTAGTGAAAGATGCGATTGAAGCAAAGCAAAATACGCTAAAAACGGACATTGCGGCAGCGGCGTTTCGTGCAGAAGTCATTTTAGAAGCAGGTATTGCGATTGTAATTCTAGCGGCACTTGGCATGGTGGTTTTGTTGCTTAAAACTGTAGTGAAGCCAATCAACGACATCAAAGAAGCAATGGTGCAAATTGCGTCTGGAGAAGGAGACTTAAGCCAGCGCATCAGCATCAATTCTCAAGATGAAATTGGCCAACTGGCTGGTGGCTTTAACCAGTTCGTCACTAAGATCCAAGCGACGGTGTCACAAGTGGTAGAAAGCTCAAACACACTGCGTCAGGAAATGAATAACCTAAATGCGCTGACTTCGACCATCGCAGATTCAACGGTAGGCCAACAGCGTGACAGCGAAGCCGTTGCCGCAGCTGTTCATGAAATGCAGGTGACCAGTCGTAACGTGAGTGATAGCGCAACAGAAGCTGCATTGGCAAGCCAAACCGCGAACGAGGAGTTGTCGAATACCAATGTGATTTTGGAGCAGACAGTCGCAGCTATCCGTGACCTTGCGGGTGAGATTGAAAGCGCAAGCCAAGTCATCAACACACTAGACAATGACGTAAGCAACATTGCTTCGGTATTGGACGTTATCCGTGGCATTGCAGAGCAGACCAACTTGTTGGCATTGAACGCGGCGATTGAAGCAGCGCGTGCTGGCGAACAAGGTCGTGGTTTTGCTGTCGTGGCAGATGAAGTTCGTTCCCTAGCGAGCCGAACGCAAAAGAGCACCGGCGAGATCCAAGCCATGATTGAGAAACTGCAAGCAGGTGCTGCTCAGGCGGTGGAGGTGATGCAGGGCAGTAAAACCAGCAGCGAAGACACCATCCAATCGGCAGGCTTGGCGACAGAGTCGTTGGCTGAAATCCTCAACGCGATCGCACGTATGAACGAGATGAACACGCACATTGCAACAGCAGCAGGCCAACAAAGCTCAGTGAGTGATGAAGTGAACAGCAACGTTCAAGGTATCGCAGACAGCAGCACGTCCATTGTGGATGTAGTGAGCCAAGCGCAACAGTCACTGTCTATGCTGTCTGAACAGACACAGCAGTTAGATAAGCAAGTCAGCCAGTTCCGCGTATAAAACAGCGCTATACCTATTACGCTCTACCTGAAATAAAAAAAGGCACCTTTGATTATCAAAGGTGCCTTTTTGTAAGTTTCTTTAGAAGCGGTAAGCATCAGTATAAGCAGCGGAGCGTCATATTCTTTAGAGTTCTCTCTGCTCTGCCGAAAAAGAGCAAACTGCATTGTTCATCTAGATAGTAGATACGATTGTGGCGCATGGTCACCGGCTTTTCATAGCTCAATACAATGTATTCGTTTCCCTTAGATTTTGAATATTCATATTGATAGTCAAGCGATTGATACTCTGTCACTGCGCCACCGATAGGTGAGTAGTGATTGCGGGTCTCAATGTTATCTTTATAGAGCCTAGTATAGGTCGTCCACCTGTATTGCATCGCTTCTACTTTGCCAAAAAGTTGTACTTTTGACTGGTGTGCTGTGAACAAGAGAATGCCGTTGAACACAACCAATGCGATCAATATTTTGAATTTATGGGCATTGAAGTAAAAGCTGATCTTTGTGATAAATGCATTCATGGTTGTTAATTGTCACTACCGTTTTTCCGTCATCGGAACGTTTTATTTCTGGGTAAACTTTGGCTCTTAGCACTTGTTCAAAGTCGTGCTTGAAATACAGTGCTTTCGTCGTTTCATAAAGATTAAACAGCGTCACAAACAGCATGACTATAAAAAGTGCATTCCATAGTTTTGCGTTTTGCTTGCTGGTTGACTTGAGAGCACACTGTTCTGGCTTGGTCATTGGCTTTAAAACTGGCTCTTCTGGAGCAAATTTAAAATTGAGGGAATAGCCAACCCCAGGGGTATTAACCAGAATGGTCTTTTCGTTATCTTCCAACGTTCGTCGGGTGCGATTAATCAGCTGCGGCAAGCTCTCTTGTGAGATATGCTCATAGCCCCAAACCTGCTGAATAATCTCTTTATTGCTGATCGTGTTTGGATACGCATCAACAAGGCAATTTAACAACGCTTTTTGTTTATTGGTCAGCTTAACCGCTTCTTGTTCTTCTGCTTTGCCATTCAAAGGGGATGGCTGTAAATAGTGAGTCGTCCTGTCCCAAAGGTAATTCCCTAATACTAAAGAGTTATTATTGTTCATAACCAACTTATTTCGTATGTCAGGTTGTTTAGGGGGAGCGAATTATAGGGTAATAAATACGGAAATCAACGCTTATATTTGCAATTTATTTAATCAAAGCGAGCTTTAAATGTTCAATTAATGATGCAATGTTAAGCGAGTGTAAATTCTTGTTTTTTCATTTATTCTCACGATATTTAATAAGCTTTCTTTTCTCTGCGATAGCAAGATCACTGACTAATAGGTTTGCTTTGTCACGAATTCTCTGGTTTTGTCTACTCTTTTTTACTGTTTTTATTAAGAAAAATCTGATTTCGATTGCTCACAGAAAATTTATTTTTCCAATAAAAAAGCGTTCAAATTGAGAGATCAACGACAGCTTTCGAATAAACATTTTTGTCTATCGTAAAGAACGTTAAATTTTGTTGTATGTACAACATTGAATAATTATCATCCCGACTAATATTTGCTGACTTTTTATTGAGTCACGTTGTTTTAGTTAGGAAGAGAGAATTTTCATGACACGTAGAACCACGCTATCGCTCTTGATTGCGTCGAGCCTATTATTGGTCGGGTGTGAACAGAGCCAAGAAGGACAAGCGCAAGGTGGTCCAGCGCCGACACCAGAAGTGACGGTATTGACGGTAGAACCTGTTCGCCAAGCGCTAACAGTAGAACTGCCAGGCCGCAGCCGAGCGTTTAAAGAAGCAGAAGTTCGCCCACAGGTAACGGGTATTATTTCTGAGCGTAATTTTGAAGAGGGTGGTGTGGTTGAGAAAGGTCAATCGCTTTACCAGATCGACGATTCTACGTTCCAAGCAGACCTATTAAGCGCAGAAGCTGAACTGATCCGTGCTCAAGCATCGGAAGAGTCAACGTACTCAACGGTTCGTCGTTACCGTGCGTTGATCACCAAGAAGTCGATCAGCCAACAAGATCTAGATGAAGCAGAAGCGGCTTACAAAGAAGCAAAAGCGCAAGTGTTGGTCGCTAAAGCGAGAATCAACACAGCGAAGATCAACCTGTCTTACGCACAAGTGAAAGCGCCAATCAGCGGTGTGATCAGCAAGTCTAACGTAACGGCGGGTGCGCTGGTAACGGCAAACCAAGCGGCGACGCTAACGACTATCCAGCAGCTAGACCCAATCAATGTTGATATCGTGCAATCTTCTGCTCAGTTACTCCGTTTGAAAGCAGCGATGTCACAAGGTCACTTGCAAAAAGACGAGTCTGCTCAAGTAACACTAACACTTGAAGACGGTTCGACTTACGCGCACAAAGGCACCATGAAGTTTACTGAAGTAAACGTAGACGAAAGTACGGGCAGCGTAACGCTACGTGCAGAATTCGCGAACCCAGATGGCTTATTGCTACCAGGCATGTTCGTGCGCGCAACGGTAACAGTAGGTGTGGACCCTGTGGCGATTCTTATCCCGCAAAACACAGTAACGCGTGACGCAACTGGCAAAGCTTCAGTCATGACTGTGGGTGCGGACAACAAAGTGTCTATCACTCCAGTGACGACGGCAGAGTCTATTGGTAACCAATGGCGCATCACAGAAGGCTTGAAAGTGGGTGATAAAGTCATCACAACTGGTCTGCAAATGGTGCAACCGGGTAACCCAGTGACCATTCAATCAGGTGAGCAGGCATAATCATGGCACGATTCTTTATCGATCGTCCGGTATTTGCTTGGGTACTTGCGATTCTGACCATGTTGGCGGGCGTAATGTCCCTGTTCAACTTGCCGGTTTCTCAATACCCGACGATTTCACCGACCACGATCTCAATCAATGCCCGTTACCCGGGTGCTTCTGCGAAAACCGTAGAAGACTCAGTGACTCAGGTTATCGAGCAAAACATGACGGGTCTGGACTACCTACGCTACCTAAACTCAAGTAGTGATGCGTTTGGTAACGCGACCATTACGCTGACGTTTGATAGCGAAGCGGATCCAGATATCGCGCAAGTTCAGGTGCAGAACAAACTGCAATTGGCGATGACGTCGCTTCCGATGGAAGTACAAAGCCAAGGTATCATCGTAAACAAATCCAACACCTCATTCTTGATGGTTGTGGCGGTTTACTCTGAAGACCCTGAATTCACAGAAAACGACATTGGCGACTTTGTTGTTACCAATATTCAAGACCCGATCAGCCGTGTTACTGGTGTAGGTCAAGTGCAAGCGTTTGGTTCTCAATACGCAATGCGTGTTTGGCTAGACCCATTCAAACTGACTCAGTTCAACCTAACAGCAATCGACGTTGCGAACGCGATTCGTGAACAAAACGCACAGGTTTCTTCGGGTCAGTTAGGCGCAGCACCTGCTCAGTCTGGTCAGTTGCTTAACGCGACGATTTCTTCAGCAAGCCGACTAACCAGCGTGGCTGAATTCAGAAACATCATTCTTAAATCAGAAGCGAACGGTTCGAACGTTTACCTGAAAGACGTGGCGCGTGTTGAGCGCGGCGCAGAAAGCTACGACATCAAAGGTCAGTACAACGGCTTCCCAGCGGCAGGTCTTGGTATCTCTCTCGGTACTGGTGCGAACGCGCTAGAAACGGCAGAAGCTGTAAAAGAACGCCTTGGTCAGCTAAGTGCGACTTTCCCAGATGGTTTGAAGATCGCTTACCCGTTTGAGACAACGCCATTCGTTGATGCGTCGATCAAAGAAGTAATCAAGACACTGCTTGAAGCGATCGTATTGGTATTTTTGATCATGTACCTGTTCTTGCAGAACTTCCGTGCAACGATCATCCCAACGATTGCGGTTCCGGTGGTATTGCTCGGTACTTTCGCGATCCTTTACGCGACCGGCTTTAGTGTTAACACCTTAACCATGTTTGCGATGGTTCTGGCAATCGGCTTGCTGGTGGACGATGCGATCGTAGTAGTTGAGAACGTGGAACGTGTAATGCACGAAGACGGTCTCGATCCAAAAGAAGCGACGAAGAAGTCAATGGGGCAGATCACTGGCGCGCTAGTGGGTGTTGGTCTGACGCTGTCTGCGGTATTCGTACCGATGGCATTCATGTCTGGCTCAACCGGTGTTATCTATCGTCAGTTCTCTATCACTATCGTAGCGGCGATGACGCTCTCAGTATTGGTGGCGATCATTCTTACTCCGGCACTTTGTGCGAGCTTGCTGAAGAAAGGCGATGCAGAATTTTCGGATAAGAAAGGCTTCTTTGGTTGGTTCAACCGTAAGTTTGATGCAGCAACGGCGGGTTACGAAGCGGGCGTAGCGAAAATGCTAAAACGCACTGGTCGTATGCTGTTGGTGTTCGCGGCAATGAGTGCGGGCGCAGGTTGGTTGTTCATGAACCTACCAACGTCGTTCCTGCCTGATGAAGACCAAGGGACGGTGTTCTCAATGGCAATCTTGCCACCGAACTCGACTCAAGAGCAGACTGAAAAGACACTAGAGAAAGTCCGTAACTACTTCCTAGAAGAAGAGAAAGACAACGTTGCGTCAGTGTTCTCGGTAGCGGGCTTCAGCTTCGCGGGTCAAGGTCAGAACATGGGTATGGCGTTTATCGGTCTGAAAGATTGGTCAGAACGTGAAGCACCGGGTTCGGATGCGGCTTCGCTGACAGGTCGTGCGATGGGTTACTTCTCAACGATTAAAGAAGCAATGGTGTTTGCGTTTGCACCACCAGCGATTCAAGAGTTGGGTAACGCGACTGGTTTCGACTTCTACCTACAGGACTCAACCGGCAACGGTCATGAAGCATTGGTAGCGGCTCAATACCAAATCCTAGGTATGGCAGCACAAAACCCGAAACTGGTGGGCGTGCGTCCTAACGGTCAGGCAGATGCGCCGATGTACCAAGTTCATATCGATCACGTAAAATTGCGTGCGCTTGATGTGAGCATCAACGATGTAAACCAAATCCTAGCTTCGGCATGGGGTGGTGCGTACATCAACGATTACATCGACCGCGGACGCGTGAAGAAGGTAATGGTGCAAAGTGATGCTGAACACCGCATGCAGCCGAAAGATTTCGACTCATGGTATGTGCGTAACTCACAAGGCGAAATGGTGCCATTCTCGGCATTCGCAACGGGTGAGTGGACTTACGGTTCTCCGCTATTGCAACGCTTTAACGGCCTGCCTGCGATGAATATCCAAGGTGGTGCGGCTCCGGGCGTAAGTACTGGTGAAGCGATGGCAGAAATCGAAGCCATGGTAGAAAAACTGCCTCCTGGCTTTACGGTAAACTGGAACGGCATCTCTTACGAGGAACGTCTGTCTGGTAACCAAGCGCCAATGCTTTACGCGCTGTCGATTCTGGTTGTCTTCCTTGTACTAGCTGCACTTTATGAGAGCTGGTCAGTACCATTCGCGGTTGTACTTGTAGTACCTCTAGGTGTGCTAGGTGCGGTACTTGCGGTCATGACTCGCGGCATGGATAACGACGTATTCTTCCAAGTAAGCTTATTGACCACTGTTGGTTTGGCAACGAAGAACGCGATTCTTATTGTGGAATTCGCCAAGGAATACTATGAGAAAGGCGCGGGCTTGATTGAAGCAACGCTGCACGCGGTACGTGTTCGTCTTCGTCCTATCATCATGACCTCGCTTGCGTTTGGTCTGGGTGTAGTGCCACTAGCGATCAGTGCGGGTGTAGGCTCTGCGGGTCAGAACGCGGTAGGTACGGGCGTACTTGGTGGTATGGTAAGTGCGACCTTGCTTGGTATCTTCTTCGTGCCTGTGTTCTTCGTTGTGGTTGAGCGTTTGTTCGACCGCCGCGCAAGAAAGGAAGCACAAAAAGAGCAAGTGGAATCTACTTCACAGCCAACGGCAAGCCAAGAGTAAGACTTAGCGCTCAAGACTAAGTTATACTATTGCTAATAAGTACAAGAAAAGGGCGCTTCGGCGTCCTTTATTTTTGGATTCAATTGGATAGTTTGCGTTTGAGGTTTAATTTTTACGTCATTCTGAACAGCGAGGGGCGAGCATGATTCAGAATCTGCTCACCGAGTGCTGCAACTTGATGTGAAACATTGAGCCAAGAGCGTGTGGCAATTAGATTCCTGATCTCGCCTAGGCTCGTCGGAATGACCGAGATTTGAGTGTTGAAAGAGATCCCCAACTCGCTCGTCCCTCGCTCTTGAGGATGACGGACGTAGGGTCTCTGAGGCTCATCAGAATGCTCGGAATATTGAATTGAGCATGTCACTCAACAACGCGTCATTCCCGAAGGCGACGAAGGAGCGTAGTCGGGAATCTCTTGTAAACGCAGTACTATCCAAATGAAAACAAAGCCGAAAGTAGAATAGGCAAGTATGAAAGATCAGAAGATTTCTCCGATATCCGTGTTGGATCAAAGCCCGATGTTTGTGTGCAGCGTGATGAACCGAACCTTCCGCAATCGTGCCCAAGCAGAGCTATCGCGTCAGGACTTAATGACGTTGGAAATGGCGAGTGCCTTGGCGGCGTTAGAAGAGTTTCAACCGATGAGTCAGCAAGAACTGGCGGATGCGGTTCTAACGGAGCGAAGCGTCGCAAAACGCATGGTGGATAACTTAGAGAAACGAGGTTTTGTTAAAGTTTCTAAGAGCGAAACCAATCAGAGATTAAAGATTCTGACACTCACCAAAGAAGGGGTAGAAGCGGTACGCAAAGTGCACCGCATCATGACCAACCTTAAGCAAGATTTCTTTTCTTGTTTGACGGAGGAAGAGTCCGACGAATTCTTCCGTTTGGTGCGTAAAATGACCTTAGCCAATCACGCTTAATTCTGCATTTCAAACGATGGCGAACCAATTAGCTTTCTGTGAGGAAACGGTTCGCCACTTCAGCTTCTTGCTTCTTCATCAATTGGTGCGCGGTCAGCATGTGTTGTTCCATCACTTGTTTGGCTTTTGAAGCGTCACCTTTACGCAATGCTTCCACCAGTGCACGTTGGCTTTGCACGCCCGTTTGCCACAGTTTGTGGTTACCCGGTTCATACAGTTTTCGATAAATCGTTAGCTCGGTAAGCATCTGCGCAGTAAAACGAACCACAAACTTCAGCAGTTCATTTCCAGAGTAACTGGCTAATAGACTGTGAAACTCTATCGATGCAATGTGGTGTTCGCGCTCTTGATACACGTCTTCTGGTGGCGTTTGATACTTATCGATTTGCTGATCGAGCGTAACAAGCTGTGCTTCTGTTAATGTGCCTGCTAATGAGGCAGCGATTTCTGGTTCAAGTGACAAGCGGATTTGGTACAGGTCAGAAATCGAAACGTCTTTAAAGAACAGGTAGTTGCTTAGCAGTGCCTGAGCTTTGTTCTCACTCATCTCGCTAACAAACACACCGCCTTTTGGCCCTGTCTTGGTTGATAGAATGCCTTGTGCCTCAAGGATTCGCATGCTTTCTCGCACCGTGCTTTTGGAAGCATCAAAGGTTTCCATGACTTCGATTTCACTCGGCAGACGATCACCGGGCTGCAAAGCTTGATCGACGATCCAAGTTTTGATCGACTCGGCCAGTTGTTGAGTTCTACGTCCTTTCGCGCTGTTTGCCACATTTTCCTCGCTGGGTTATCTCGCGGTATCTATTGAATTTTGAAGGAAATTCAAAGGATGTCACCTGTTTTCTGCCTTTCATTTTCTGAAAAACGAACACGGTTTTAGTTATGAAACCATCCGATTATCGATCGAATCGCACTCACAAAAAAGTCTATTTATCATGATAAATGTCTTTCATTTGATATTTATCATGATAAATTAAAAAATGAACATGGTTAGAAATAGAGCGATTCAAGATGGAAAAATTTGTAGAAACGGCCAGTCTAGCGTGGGAATGGTTGGAAGATATTGCTCAATGCAGCCAAACCAATGACCCGGATAGCGAAGGCGTGACGCGTTTGTGTGCCAGTGAAGAGCACGCGAGAGCAAACGAAAAGCTACGCGAGTGGATGTTGTTGTCTGGCATGGAAGTGCGCATGGATAACGCGGCTAACCTTATTGGTCGTTACCACAGTCCGAACCCAAATGCGCAGACGCTGATCTTTGGTTCCCACCAAGATACCGTGCCAAATGGTGGCAAGTACGATGGTATTTTAGGTGTCATCCTACCTATCGCTTTGGTTCATTATTTCCATCAGCATAAATTTGAATTTCCTTTCCATATCGATGTGATTGCCTTTAGCGATGAAGAGGGCACTCGATTCCAATCGACATTACTTGGTTCAAAAGCCATTGCCGGAACGTTTGACCCGAGCGTTTTGGATGCACGCGATGCTTACGGTATTACGATGCGTGAAGCACTGACTTCATTCGGTTGCCATCCAGAACTTATTGCGCAAGATGCTTACGACAAAGACAAGGTGTTGGGCTTTGTGGAACTCCACATTGAGCAAGGCCCGCAACTTGAGCAAGCGAATTTGCCTGTGGGTGTGGTTACGGCCATCACCGGTATCGAGCGCCATACTTTGTCGGTTATAGGGAAAGCTGGTCACGCGGGTACAGTGCCAATGGACATGCGCCAAGATGCGCTAGTTGGGGCTGCGCAGGTCATTCATATGTTCGACCAACTGTGTAAGCGTGAAGACGACCTTGTGGGTGTAGTGGGCAAAATTGCCAACTTCCCGAACGGTGTGAATGTGATTCCTCAGCAAACGGACATCACCATCGAATTGCGCTCACCAAATGATGCTTCCCGTATTGCCGCACGACAAGAAATGTTGGCAAACATCGAAACTTTAATGTCGCAGTACAATCTTGCGTATCGTCACGAACAGACTTACGAGCAAGCGGCAGTTACTTGTTCTGATTCGCTCTCTTCGGCACTCACTCAGGCGATCTCGCTATCCAATATTGAAGCTAAGCACCTATTTAGTGGTGCAGGGCATGATGGCCTTGCGGTGTGTGAATTAACGGAAATTGCGATGTTGTTTATGCGTTGTACGGACGGGGTTAGCCACCATCCAGATGAAGCGATTCTACAAAAAGATCTGATGGCCGCAGTCGAAGTGCTGAACCATTTCTGCATGCTGATGAAGCATCAATAACACGCGAATAAAACAAGAGAGGGTGGGGATTCATCCTCTTTTTTACTTTTAAAACCAAGTGTTGGTTTTGCTTGCAAACGTGATTGCTCAAACGAGTGAGCTTTCATTCCTATACTAAGGAGAGATTTTGTTATGGATATGACAAAGAAGATGGAGACGACAGAGAAAAAGGCTTGGTACAAAAGCATGCCGGACCCGATGGTCCTGATCTTTATGATTTTAGTGGCGACTTACCTACTGACCTTTGTTGTGCCTGCGGGGGAATTCTCACGCGTTGTTGTCGATGGCCGAACCACGGTTGTGCCGAACTCATTTGCCTATCTGAATGACGTTCCTGCGGTGCATTTCTTTGATATTTTTGTCGCGATTCCGAAAGGCTTGATCAGTGCGGCGCCTTACTTGTTCATCGTATTTATTGCTGGTGGCTTGTTCCACATCTTGCAACGCACCGGAGCATTAGAGAACGCAATTGGTGTGGCGGTAAACAAAGCGGGTGTGAAGAACCGTAATTTGATCATCACCATCGGCACCTTTATCTACGGCTTCTTTGGCGTGGCGGTAGGCTTTGAGAACAACATCGCACTTGTTCCGGTTGCAGTTCTGATTTCTGCAGCGGTTGGTTACTCCAGCCTTGTCGGTACGGTAATGGCAGTGGGCGGCATCGGAGTGGGCTTTGCGCTGTCACCAATCAACCCTTATACCGTGGGTGTGGCTCAAGGTATTGCTGAACTGCCAACTTTCTCGGGCGCTTGGCTGCGTGCAGCGATGGTGATTTCCTCTCTTGCATTGTTGTCTTACTACATCTGTACTCGCGTGGCGAAGATGGAGTTTAAAGAGCCAGATTCAGCAGAAGGCTTAAGCAAAGATCTATCGGAATACCATCTAGAGAAGAAAGACAAACTGACGCTGGGCGTATTCCTAGCAGGTCTAGGTGTGATGCTTTACGGTGTATTTGCCAATGGCTGGTACATCAACGAGATCGCAGGCTTGTTCTTATTGATGGCTATTGTGATCGGCGCAGTCAACGGCTTAAGCGCCAATGGCATTGTGAAGCAAATGATGGAAGGTGCATCGGGCGTAACCGCAGGTGCATTGGTGATTGGTGTTGCGGCATCGATTCAAATCATCCTCGACCAAGCACAAATCATCGACACCATCGTTAACGCGTTAAGCTCACTGATCCAAGATATGCCGATTGCCATCTCTGCGATTGTTGCGAGTGTGGTGCAAGGTGTAATCAACCTATTCGTACCATCGGGCTCTGGTCAGGCAATGGTGACCATGCCAATCCTAATTCCTGTAGCTGACCTTACTGGCATGAGCCGTCAGCTGATGATCACCGCATTCCAAGTGGGTGACGGTCTGACCAACCTTATCGTTCCGACTTCTGGTGGTACGCTAGCAATGTTGGCACTTGGTCGCGTGTCTTACGAGCAGTGGCTCAAAGCTATCATGCCATTCATGGCGTTCGTTTATGTTCTATGTTGGGTAGCCTTGTTTGTTGGACAAATGGTTGGTTACTAACGCCTTTTATATTGAGAATCTATGACGATTTCACTTATCCACGTTAACCCAGAAACAGGGTTATCGGCTTCCATTACAGCGACTGGCGGCGTTGCCGTCGGTGGCTACGTAAACCACAGTTGGCGTGGGATTGGCGCGTGTGCCACCCAAGGCTTGTTTACCAACCCTTGGTATGCGGACAACGCTAAGCGATGGTTATCTCAAGGGCTTTGTTGCCATGATGTGGTTGAGCGTTTGAAAGAGGGCGATGCTGAATTTGCTAAGCGCCAATGCATGGTAATGGATAAACATGGCCACGCGGCGTTTATCAATGGTGAAGAGAACATCGCGCACGTGGGTTCTCTTGCTTTTCAAGATCTCGCCGTTGCAGGCAACATGCTAGAAAGTGACGCGGTCATAGAAGCTTTTGCGGATTCGTTTATGGCTCAAACAATGTTGAATGCCGATCAAGTGAGAGCTGGGGACAAACCTCATTATCATGAGAACTACGAAGCAAGGTTAGCGGAAGTGCTCATTACTGCACTAGAAGCCGCGTTGGAAGCGGGTGGCGATAAGCGCGGAACGTATTCCGCTTCGCTTCGTATTGAAAGCTACACGCAAGCACCGATTGATATTCGCGTTGATTGGTCTGATGACAGCTTGATTGAAGACATGAGAAAGGTACTGAGCCGCGTACAAGCGCCGAGCTTCCAAGAGTTTCTCGACGGATTGCCGAATCAATAAATCGATAGTTTTTCTGAGATTTGTTAATAGACAAAAACAAAAAAGCCGAACAGCGTATCACTGTTCGGCTTTTTCATATCTTAACGAGGTGAGGGATTAGTACCTCACTTCGTAGTTCAAGTGGAAGCGGCGACCCGGTGCGTTGTAGTAACGTGAGTTGTTACGCTCTGATTGCGCGTACGCCGTCATGTAGTCTTCGTTGAATAGGTTTTCTACAGCGAAGCTTAACGTACCGAATGGAAGATCGTAGTCCACACCTGCGTTTGCAACGAAGTAGCTGTCTACTGCGTATTTCGCGCCAGAAGTGATTTCATCTTCTTTATCACGGTTGCCTGAGTAAACCAGCGTCATGTTGTAGCGACCGAATTCGTAAGCGTCGTAACTGATAACAGACGTTACTTTCAATGGTGCGATACGCGTGCCGTCTAGTGGTTCCCAGCCGCTGTCTTCGTTAAGTTTACGCTCACCTTCTTGCCAAGAGATTGTGCTGTCTGTACGAAGGTTAGCAAGAATGCTGTAACCAAGCGTTGCTTCCGCACCCCAAACTTTCTCTGGTGCACGAGTACTTTCTAGCGCATCGCCTGCTTCGTTTACGTTCAGCGTCGAACCTAGGTCAGATTCACTGTAGAACGCTGCAAGAGAGTAGTCCGCTTCACCAAGGAAGCCGCGCACACCCACTTCGTAGTTGTCTGTAGTAATTGGCTTGATAGCACCTTCAACGGTCGAGCTGTTACCAGAACGAATGTCACGTAGTGCTTCGTTCGTTGACATACCTTGCGCGAAAGATGCAAACAGCTGGTGGTTGTCGGTCAGATCGTGTGTCACACCAATGTTGAATAGGAACTCGTCAAAGTACGGATCACCGCCTTGAACTTGATCACCTGCATTGTTGTGTGTGTTACCTACCGTGAAATCATCCACGCTTAGACGTACGTACTCGTAACGGATACCGTAAGAAAGAACGGTGTTGTCGCTTACATCAGTGATGAACTGTGCGAATGGTGCGATAGCAAACTGCTCTACATCCGGTGTGTTGTTGTAGAAACCGACGCTGTTTGGCTGTTTGAACGACTGTTGTTCAACGTCCATACCCCAAGTCACGAAAGCCCAATCAATTTGGCTAGAGATGTTGGCTTTCACGCCGAAACGATCAAAATCTGTCTCGTTGTGGCCATATAGCGTTTGACCAAAGGTTGGAGAATTTGGGTTCTTATCTTTCATCGCAAGCGTGAACGTCTCAGTATCTTGAGCCATCCAGTAACCCGTTACATCGAGCATACCTAAGCTAAAGCCCAGATCTTGGTAACGCGCTTGGTAGTTAGCGAACGTACGTGTCACATCGTTTGGTTTCGCGCCATCTTTGCCTGCAACGCCGTTGTTGTAACCTGGGCCACAGTGAACCGCTTCTGCAGGTTTGCCGTTAGCTGCATCGCCATTCGCTGCACACCAACCGTCGTTGTCAGTAATGTTACGAACGCCAACAGTCAAAGTCAGTGAACGATCTTCGTCGATGTTACGGTTCCAAACGCCGTTTACGTTTAGGTTGTCCATGTCATCTTCGTTGTTTACCGAAGGTAGGCGATCACCATTAGCATCGTAGCTGCCGCCACGTTGCTCGTAACCCAGACCAAAACGCCATTGATCTTTCTCATCACCGCCAGTCGCTTCTTGGTACACGTTCCAAGTGAACGCATCGCTACCAAACTCTTGGAAGCTTGTGCCAACTTTAGTGCGGTATTCTACTGCGCCTTCTTCTGGCATTTTGGTGATCACGTTGATGATACCGCCCTGTGCGCCAAGGCCGTAAACCGCAGAACCACCACGGATAACTTCGATACGCTCTACGTTTTGCGGATCAATAGCCGACAACTCTTGGCCGAAGTCTAGGAAGCTGTTGTTTTGTGCAACGCCGTCAATCAATAACAGAACGCGACGACCACGAATTTGGTTTTGACCTTTGCTGCTCAGGTTACCGTGAACAGAAGTACCCATACCCGGAACCAACGTTGAAAGCACATCGTTGATGCTGCGGCTTTGGTTTAACTGAGATTGAAGTTGTTCTTGATCGATAACGGTCACAGAGCGAGGAACGTCGTTAAGCAGCTGTTGAGAACGGCTTGCGGTAACAACCATTGTTTCCATTGCTTGGACTTCGTCGTTACTTTCTGCTGAAACGCCGAAAGATGAAAGAGTAATTGCACTTACCACTGCAATATTTAGCTTAGATAGTTTGAGTTTCATAACTTCCTGCAACTAAAAGTTGTCTTTTATAAACTTGTTAATAAATCGATTTAGCTAGCGATTATTGAGCACTTTGTAATTGCGTGGTAGTCTAGCACGCAAAGAAGTAATGTAAATATCAATAATTATCATTTGTCATTTAATGAGCAATTTTACTGCAGTCGTTATCATTTCAATAATTAGCCAAATGCTGTCTATTCAGCTTGCTTATGCAAGTGGATTAAACGCATCAGTTGTCGATGATCTAGACCATACGATATCGACATCGAATGTGACCCATTTCCCGCGTGTTGCAAGCGTATCTACTTTTGGTGCAGAGCTAGTAATCGCAATGGGTGAGAAGCCTGTTGGTGTATCCAATTATCCTGGTGGATTTCCTCCTTATCTCTCTGCTTTAAATGACGTGCCAAGTCTTGGTAATCGTTCAAGAACCAGCTTTGAAGCTTTGTACGATGTTAAGCCAGATTTGGTCGTTGGTTTGGGGCGAATGTTAGAGCCTTACTATCAGCGCTTCGTCGAAATCGCACCGCCTCTCGGTTTTGATTTGATTACTTTAGAAGACAGTTTTTCTGCGGTAGAGCGTGCAAGCATGGCAATGGGGCGAGAAGAGCAAGGAAAATCACTAAACATGTGTTTTCAGGCTTTTCTTGATGAAATGCAATCAAATCTCGGTAATAGACAGTTTTCTGGTTTATTTCTGACAAGTGCAGGCGTCACTCCGCGAGCATACTACTCACACTTTATGTCCGTCGCTCTTATGGAAAAATTGAATATCCGAAGTGCGAATGGTGACTCGCCGTACGCGACGAAAACGCCTTTTTCTGGGCAAGTGGGTCTTGAGTGGTTGGTGAAACTCGATCCCGATGTGATTTTCATGTACCAGAACGCCGAGCCACAATTTACCGAATCGAAAATTTGGCAAAGCCTAAAAGCGGTGAAGAACAATCGAGTTTACTTGGTTGATATGACATGGCGAGAGCCAGAAGGGCCGCTTTCACGAATTTGGGTTGCGATGGATATCGCCCACAAAGTGTATCCCGATCTTTTCCCTGCGCCTTCTGTTGAACGAGTTTATGAGGTGATCAATGGCTCATGTTCTTAGGATAACCAAACCAAGTGTGGTGATGGTTCGCAGTTTGGCGACGGCTTTGTTACTAGCTGTGGTTTATGTGTCTTTGTCGAGTGGCATTTACCATTTTGATGCCCAGCAGATCATGGCGTTTTTGATTTCTGATTCAAGCAGCCAAGCATCTTTAGTGTTTTGGGAACTACGTTTACCTCGCACCTTAATCGCACTCTTTGGTGGGGCGGCGTTGGCGGTATCCGGCTCGCTCATGCAAGACATCGTTCGCAACCCGCTAGCGTCTCCAAACCTGACCGGTGTGATGTCTGGCGCTGCGCTTAGCGTGTTAACGGCGACCATGTTCTTGCTGCCATTGCCAACTTTGTTTTGGGGGATTGTAGGTGGTTTGTTTGGCGGCGCCATTACCTTATCCATCAGTTGGAAACAGGGCGTCACACCAGCGCGTTTGGCGTTAGCTGGCATTTCCGTGAGTGCGTTTTGCCAAGCAGCGGTGACCTACATTCTTCTGTCGGATCGCGTAGACAGTGAGTCACTGTTTTTCTGGTTAACGGGCAGTAACGCAGGCGCGAATTGGTCGGTGTTTATGCCGCTTATCTACACCGTCATTCCTGCGTTTATCTTGCTTGCGGTGACACATCGACAGCGTAGTTACTTACTACTGGATGACACGGTTGCTCGTGGTCTAGGTATCGCAATTAACCGTTATAGGTTGGCGTTTGGTTTTGTCTCTGTCGTGCTTACTGCGGTTGCGGTTGGTGCATTTGGCCCTGTTGGTTTTGTTGGCCTTGTTGCTCCTCATCTCGCTCGCATGATGGGGTTGGGACTTGGCGGTGCAGCTGTGATTGGTGCGGCACTCGTTACCGCAGCGGATCTCCTTTCTCGAACCCTGCTTATGCCGTTGGAAATTCCTATTGGCGTCATTACCGCGACTTTAGGTGCGCCTTGGTTTCTTATGTTGATTGTTCGTAAGCTGAGAGGGAATTAATGAAAACACGTTTCCTATTCCCTTGCTTGGCATTGCTGGTGTTCGCTCCTGCACTGTTTATCGCTTCTAACCCAGAGCTTAGACAAGCAGGCGAGCTGTTTATTACTCACGGTACTTATCACCCATTTTGGTCGCTAACCCTACCAAGGTTTTTGCTGGCAATAATGGCGGGTATGATGCTGGCAGTATCAGGCTTATTGCTGCAAACCACCCTCAAAAACCCGTTGGCAGATAGCGGTATTTTAGGTGTGAACGCTGGTGCTTCTCTTGGTGCCGTCTGTGCGATTTTGTTGCCCGCCTGGTTTAATTGGAAAATCACCACAGAAAGCGCGTTGTTGCTGTTCTCAATGGCGGGAGGTTTGCTCAGCGCGATTCCTGTTTTGATCGTTAGCAGAATCGGAAATACCAGTCTCACTCTACTCACAGGTGTGGCGATCACGGCCATTCTTGGCGCGTTTAGTTCGGCGCTGATCTTCACTATTGGTCAGGGTAAAACCGACATCGCATTGCAATGGATGGCGGGTGGTATGTATGGACGAGGTTGGGAGCAAGTAAGTTATCTTCTGCCTTGGTTCTTGGCCTGTTTAGCGTTCATTGCTTTGGTGTATTTGCCACTAAAATGGGTACGCTACGATGACGCGATTTTGCGTGGTATTGGTATCAACGGTGCTTTGCTGCGTTTGGGGATTCTTTTAGGTACGGTATTTATTACTGCACCTGCCGTTTCAGCGGTTGGGCCGATTGGTTTTGTGGGATTGGTGATTCCGCACATTGCACGTTTGCTCAGTGCGAATGATCCTTTGCGAACCATGTTCACGACTTTGATTTTTGGCGCTGGCTTCCTCGCACTTTCAGATGTTTTAGCCAAACACTTACTGTTCCCAACCGAAATTCCTGCGGGTGTGATTACCGCACTGCTTGGTGTGCCATTTTTCCTCTTCTTGTTAAGGAAACACTCATAATGACCCTATCTTCAAAAGGGCTTGAAGGGCAATCGCTCACTTCAGGCTACAACGATACGATGATCTTGAACGATGTGAACATCCGTCTTCAAGAAGGTAAGGTGACGGCGTTCATTGGCCCAAATGGGTGCGGTAAAAGTACGCTGATGAAGACCTTAACCGGTGCGATAAAAGCGAAAAAAGGCGACGTGACTTTTAAAGGCAAAGCACTTAACCAATGGAAGCTTAAAGATCTCGCTAAGCACATTGCGATTCTGCCTCAACATCCTACGGCACCAGAAGGTGTATTGGTCGAGCAGCTTGTTGCGCTTGGTCGTGTTGCGCATCGCAAGTGGTATCAGGGCAACAGTGAGCGTGACCAAGAAGTGATTACTGAATCGCTTGCTTCTGTCGGGTTGGCTGGTTACGAAAAGCGTGTAGTGAGTACGTTGTCGGGTGGTGAGCGTCAGCGCGTTTGGCTGGCAATGTGTTTGGCGCAAGAAGCTCAGTGGTTATTGCTGGATGAACCAACCAGTTATCTCGATTTAGGTCACCAACTCGAGCTACTCGAAGTACTCGATAAGTTGAACAAGGAACGCAACTTAACCATCGTTTATGTTCTCCATGAACTCAGCCAAGCTGCACAGTTCTGCGATGAACTGGTACTAATGAAAAAAGGCCAGATCTTAAAACAGGGAGCGCCTTTGGATGTGCTCACTGAATCGACCCTTGAATCGGTGTTTAAAGTGGAAGGGAAAATGGAAGTCATTGATGGCTACGTTTACTGTTTACCAAAAGCTTATGTTCGTGAGGAAGTGCGTTAATGGAAAACCTGTTTAATCAGTTTCGTACTTTGGTGGCTTTGCCTGAGAATGTTAAAGCTATGAGTATCAGCGATCAGCAAGCCATCTTGAATCGACACGAACCTTTCTTCCGCTTACGTTTTGTTGAACAGCCGAAAGGCACTAAAGCCAGTGAATGGTTTGAGAATGATTTTCCTGCTGTTGTGCAAGATTACGCAGATTCTATTGAGGCGAAATTGCCATTTGCCGTGCCTATCTGGCAGAAAGTGTTCAACGCGATTTTGCTGACTTCGCTGGTCGGTCACCGTGTGGTGTTTGATCGTGTGTTGCAGTTAACACTCGATGATCTGTATCTGACGATTGGTGAAGACCATCGCGTAGCAAGCATTGAAGTGTCGAGTGCAACGCCTTTCTTTGCTCTTGAGAGTAGCAACGAAAACGCAATGCAAGTGGAATCGGAACTGGCCTTAGACGAGAAACTCGCGCAAGTTATTACGACGCTCTCTGAGCCATTGGTGCCGTTGTACAAAAAGCAGAAAGTTAGCCCGAAAGTGTTTTGGGGAAATGCCTTGTACGCGTGTGATTTGGCGTTTTCTAAACTTGCGCATCAGCCATTAGCCGATGACACGGTAGAGCTAGACGTGAAAGCTACATCAAAGTGGCAGCAAAACCTATTTAACGCCGTAACACCCAAAGGCGGTGAGTTAAACGCAGTGAAAAAGGTGACCTTTAATGGCTTTCAAAAGGTCTACGTGAGACGAGAAACGTGCTGTCTGAAATACAAAATTGAAGGCAAAGAGAAGTGCTCAACCTGTAACTTGCACGATTCAGAAATCCAAGAAAATATCATGCGTAACAAGCTGCTCAGTGCCATCGCATAGCTTTGCCTGCACC
Organism: Vibrio sp. K4; assembly: GCF_051122595.1. Classification (NCBI taxonomy): domain Bacteria; kingdom Pseudomonadati; phylum Pseudomonadota; class Gammaproteobacteria; order Vibrionales; family Vibrionaceae; genus Vibrio; species Vibrio sp. K4. The sequence goes on along the minus strand of NZ_CP178577.1, from coordinate 2,068,288 downwards.
GCTTGTTGATATCTCTTCTCTCATCGGCGATTTTCCAATTGAGAATCGCCGTTCTAAATCAAACCATACGCTTTTAAAATCACAATCCCTACGGTACAAGTCACTGTTGAAAGCACGGTTGTTAAAGCAATGATGTTCGCTGCTAAGACGGAGTTCCCTCCCATCGAGCGTGCCATCACATAACTTGCTGCCGCCACAGGAGAGGCGTTCATAAAGAACAGAATGCCAAGCTCAATCCCTCTAAAGCCAACTAAATATGCACCTGTGGTAATCACGATAGGGGCGACGACCAGTTTGTAGCTGCTAGCAAACCAAGATGGTCCTTTCTCTTTCTTCATCAAACTTAAATCGAGTGAGCCTCCGGTACACAAAAGGGCGAGGGGAAGTGTCATTTTCGATAGATAGTTGCCAGCATCAATCGCCACATCCGGAACCGGAATCGACAGAAGGTAGAACACCATGCCAGAGACAATTGCGATGATCAGTGGGTTGCGCGTTAAGGTTCTCACCATCATTTTGGCGGCTTGAGATCCAGACGTTGCCCCTTTTGGAGACAAACAAATCACCGCTTGCACGTTATAGATAAAGGTGGTCACCGCAACATAAAGGGCGGCCAGAGCGACACCTTGTGAACCATAAGCATTCGCCACATACGCAATGCCGATGATGCCCGTATTGGCACGAAAGCCACCTTGGATTAAAACGCCTTGGTCGGGTGAAGATTTGAAGAACAGTTTGACGGAAATAAAAGTGAAGATGAAAAACGCGATGCTGGCAACAATGCCGTAATTGACGAAGCCGCTAGCCGCAGAGAAATCATGCTCGGAGACGACGATACTCAAGAACAACATCGCAGGTAGCGTGACCTGAAACACCAGTTTAGAACCGACTTCGATAAAGTTGTCGTTGATAAGCCCAATGCGTTTGAAGATAACGCCCAAGACAAGCATTAAGCAGATGGGGCCAGTGATCGACAATGAGAATTGCAACTGATGTAAAACAGCATCCATGAGTGTATCCGCAGCAAAAGAAAAGAGTTTTATAATTGTCATACAATTAAACCACAACTCAATCTTGGGAGACAGTAGGGTGGTGAAATTTTCTTCAGTTATTGTGGGGTTACTGGTGAAAGGAGAGGAAAACCAGTCTGGCTTGTATCACCAGACTGGAAGCAAACTCTAAAGCAGAATTACTTTTGAGCGTTTGAAAGGAGGTAATCAGGACCGGCTGTTTCCGCCGTTACTACAGACAGCTTGCTAGTATCCGCACCAACGTCTTGGTATTGAGTAAAGCCTTTCACTTGTTCGCTTTTTGGTAACTCTACCGAGTAAGAAGCGATTTGCTCTGCGTTAGTCACCGTGCCGACGTACACTTCGTTGTTGTAAGTAGGATTCACCAGCGGTAACTCTTCTGTCGCACGTACGCTGACGAATTGCTCTTGCTGGTGGTTATCAACCACGTTGCTGTCGAAGTGAACGTCAACGCCAGCGAAAATGTTCTTCACTTCACTGTTATTGAACAGGCTCACACGGTGCGTTTGGTTGCCGTAGACAATGCCCCATTCTGTATCCACAAGCGTGTTATTACGAATGGTGATGTTCTTTGGTGTCCATTGTTTGTTGAGCTCTTTGCCTTTCACTGCTTGGTCGAGCTTCTCGCCGTTTGCTACATCAATAATGCCCGTATTAATCACGATGCCGCCGCGCAGATCCGCATTACCTTCAATCTTGCCATCACGACCGCGCGTGCCAGTGATGTAGTTGTTCTCAATCACGTGGTCTTCATCGTAAATACGCATACCGCCAGTCAGTAGTTTTTCGTTACCGAGAATTACGTTGTCTTTCACCACGTTCGCTTTACCGTGACGAAGAGAAATTAGAGAGGCACTTTCAAAGATGGTGTTGCCAGAGATTTCATTGCCGCCTGACTTAATCGAAATCAGCTCGCGCTCACCATCCATATCGATCATCAGGTTGTTGGTGAACTTAGAGTTTGATGCCCATTGAGACGATTTAGAGTCACCAATTCGAATCGCTTCCCAGCTGTTACCGTTGTAGCGAATCGCTTCTTTGATATCGAATTCATTGAACTGGTTTGGTTTTTGGTCCAAGAAAATGTTGTTAGCAATAAGGTGGTTGTCTGGTGTGTCGTCTTTTTGTACGCCAATTAAGGTGCCGCGCTTTTGCTTACCTTCAAAACGGTTATTGATCACCTTGCCATCTTTACCCCACAGTGAAACCCACAAGTATTTCGGGTATTCAGAGCGACGTTCGTCCGGTTGGTATTCGTAAGCGTGGTTGAAGTAGTAGAACGTAGAGTTTTGCAAAGTGTTGTTGTTACCCATCATACGCACGCCGCCGAAACGTTCAGCAGGGCCGCCTTCGGTAAACACCAAACCGTCGACAGTGATGTTGTTACCTTCAAGGCGAAGCTGAGCCAAACCCGTTAGCCAAACGCTGCCAGGTTGCTCCGCCTTGATGGTAATGTCGTTAGATTTCACCGTGACGATATCAAGATCCGCGTATTTACCCGCAGGAATCGTGATTGTTGTACCGTCTTCGGCATTCTCCATTTGTTGTTTCAATGCTTGCACAGTGTCTGCTGATTGCGCTTCAAGTGCGCTGCCATCCACTGTGTTTAAGCGATCCGTAGCAAGCAAGTAATCGCGAGTGATGTCATTCACTGCGGTTTCAACAACAACGGGAGCTGCAGCTTCCGTAGTTTGAGAAGGTGAAGTGTTACAACCTACTAGGGTTAGGGCAGAAATGGACGCGGCAACCACGCCAGCAAGCATTGTTTTTTTCATAATGTATCTCTTTGTAGAAGCACAAAAAGCGGTTGAATACTCAACCGCTTGTTTCTCGTTATGAGTTCTCCGTTATTGGAGCCCCCTCAGAAGCGCGCTCTGCGTTGCCATCGACTGCTCTCATCAGCGCCACGCCGACGCCAAGAACAATCACACCACAGAACACGAAAATCATGCGTCCCCAGAATGGGTTAGGCAGTAAGAACATCGCCATCACACCCACACCAGACACCGCAATCAACGAACCCAACATTTGGCGTTGTTTGTTATCCAGTTTTTTCTGTTCCGTTGAGTCAGAAACCAACGGTGTTGCTAAGTTATTGAAGAAGCGGTCAACGTCTTGTTGGCGTTTCTCTTCAAGCGGTTTGTAGAACAGTGTCGACAGAGCAAAGAAGCCTGCGGTAAACACCAAGTGACCAATCAAACCAACCGCAACTTTTAGATCTGACCATTCACGACCTGTTAGAGGCTGAAGATCAAACCAGTTTTGAATCATTTCCGGTGTGATGACAAAACCAACCGTGTAAGACACGATGCCACCTACCACCAATGTGCCCCAGCCAGCCCAGTCCGGTGTTCTCTTGATGAAGAAGCCACAGAACGCAGGAATCGTCATTGGGAAGCCAATCAACGCGCCAACGTACATCATGGTGTCGAACAGGCTCAGACCTTTTAGCGAGTTGATGAACAGAGCAATCAAGATGATCGCGATGCCGAAGAAGGTAGAGGTGATTTTCGATACGATCATCAACTCTTTTTCTGTCGCGTTCGGGCGCAGAATCGGCAAGTAGAAGTTCATCACGAAGATGCCTGAGTTACGGTTCAAACCTGAGTCCATTGACGACATCGTCGCTGCAAACATCGCTGAAATCAGCAGACCAACCATGCCCGCTGGCATGTATTTCTCAACAAAGTACAAGTAAGCAAAATCACCTGCTTTAGAGCCTGCTTCTGGGTAGTGCGCCGACAGGTCAACACCTTGGCTTGCAATGAACCAAGAAGGGGTAAACCAAATCAATACGCCCACTGTCATTAGTACACACGCAAGCAGTGCAGCTTTCTTAGCGTTCTTAGAGTCTTTTGCCGCTAGGTAACGGTGACAGTTCAACATGTTGTTGTTGATAGAGAACTGCTTTAAGAAAATGAACACTGCCCAGATACCAAAAATACTGAGGTAGTTCAGGTTGTTACCCGTTACGAAAGACCCGTTTTCTTGAACAGGGAAGTTCGCAATGATTTCTGTAATACCGCCGCCTTTTACGACCGCAACCACTGCACACGTCACTGTTACTGCCATGATGATGACCATCTGCATAAAGTCAGATGCGATAACCGCCCATGAGCCGCCCGTTACGGACATCATCAGTACCACTAAACCCGTGATCCAAATGGTGGTTGTCATATCGAAGCCGAAAATGCCCGATGCGATGATCGCCAAACCATTCAACCAGATACCCGCAGAAATCACGCTGCTTGGCATGCCAGACCAAGTGAATACTTGCTCGTTAAAGCGACCAAAGCGCATGCGAATCGCATCGATCGGCGTGATAACGCGCAGCTGGCGGAATTTCGGTGCGAAGTACAGGTAGTTCATCAAGTAACCGAACGCATTCGCTAAGAAGATAGTCGCTACAGCGAAACCATCGGTGTACGCTTTACCGGCCGCACCAGTAAATGTCCAAGCACTGAACTGGGTCATAAACGCCGTTGCGCCTACCATCCACCACAGCATGTTGCCGCCCCCGCGGAAGTAGTCACTGGTGGTGCTTGTAAATGTTCTAAACATCCAGCCTATCGCAATGAGGAATAGGAAATAGATGCCAACAATCAGGGTATTGAGTTCCATTTTTCGACCTTCTCATAGTCATTGATTTCTGCCGGATATATTATCCGTTCGATTATTTATTTGTACTACAATAATTCAATTGTGTGATGAAGTGATTAATACTGGAAATCTGCTTGACCCAGTACATTCTTCTACTTCTATCTACACAAACTGATGGTTGTGAACTTAAAATATATTATTCAATGGCTTATGATGAGTTTTGTCAGTATGGAACCCCGTTAATTACATTCGCTTATCGTTTCAACAAGAAACTTTGGTTATACATTTCGCTTATTTTGTATGATTATTTCTTTGTTAAATTCGCTGGTTATTTAATGTCTCAACCGCAACGGACTTAACAAAAAAGTAAACAAATAGACCTGAGTGATAAGGGAGGAATGAAGCGGCTGTGTACAACCGCTTCATAAGGTAGATTTAGCTTTCGGTTACCGCTTGTTGGGTTTGAGTACCGTTGTCGTCAACCGCTTTAACAAGTAGTAGACCAACACCACCAACAATCGCACCACACAAGATGAAGACTAAGCGTCCCCACATTGGGTTTGGCAGTAGCGCCATCAACATTACGCCTACACCAGCGACTGCGATGAGTTTGCCAAGCATTTGACGTTGCTTGTTATCAAGAACTTTCTGTTCTGCAGATTCAGCAACAAGTGGTGTTGATAGGTTGTCGAAGAACTTATCTACGTCTGCCTGACGTTTCTCAGTTAGAGGCTTGTAGAACAGCGTTGATAGAACGAAGAAGCCACCCGTTAGCGTAATGTGGCCAACTAGACCAATCGCGACTTTAACGTCTGACCATTCACGGCCTGTAAGCTGTTCAAGACCGAATGCTGAAGAAACCATGTCAGCAGTGATAACAAAACCAACAACGTAAGAGACAAGACCACCGACAATCAGCGTGCCCCAACCAGCCCAGTCTGGCGTTTTCTTAATAAAGAAGCCTAGGAATGCAGGGATTGTCATTGGGAAGCCGATCAAGGCACCAACGTACATCATGGTGTCGAACAGGCTCAGGCCTTTTAGTGAGTTGATGAATTGCGCAACCAGGATGATGGCAATACCAAATACCGTTGAGGTAATTTTCGATACCGTTACCAGCTCTTTCTCTGATGCTTGGCCACGGCGAATCACTGGTTCGTAGAAGTTCTTAACGAAGATACCAGAGTTGCGGTTTAGACCTGAGTCCATTGAAGACATGGTCGCGGCAAACATTGCTGCTACGAGAAGGCCAACCATACCCGCTGGCATGTACTCTTGTACGAAGTAAAGGTAAGCGAAGTCGCCTGCTTTGCTACCTGCATCTGGATAAGCGGCTGATAGGTCTACGCCTTGACCCGCAATGTACCAAGAAGGCATGAACCAAATGAATACACCGCCTAGCATTAGAACACATGCTAGCAATGCTGCTTTCTTCGCATTTTTCGAGTCTTTTGCTGCAAGGTAGCGGTAAGAGTTCAACATGTTGTTGGTAATAGAGAACTGCTTAACAAAGATGAAGAACGCCCAAATGCTAAAGATGCTTAGGTAGTTCAGGTTGTTACCAGAGACGAAAGAACCACCTTCTGCGACAGGGAAGTTACTGATGACTTCAGTAATGCCGCCGCCTTGAACGATCGCAACAACTGCACAAGTTACCGTTACCGCCATGATGATCACCATCTGCATGAAGTCAGACGCGATAACTGCCCAAGAGCCACCCGTTACTGACATCATCAGTACCACCAAACCGGTAATCCAGATGGTTGCTGTCATATCAAAGCCGAAAATACCAGAAGCGATGATCGCCAGTGCATTCAACCAAACACCAGCAGATACCACACTGTTTGGCATTGAAGACCAAGTAAAGACTTGTTCGTTCGTGGTGCCGAAACGCATACGAATCGCTTCAATTACCGTTACTACACGTAGCTGGCGGAACTTTGGTGCGAAATACGCAAAGTTCATGAAGTAACCGAATGCGTTTGCTAGGAAGATAACCGCAACCGCGAAACCATCGTTATAAGCTTTACCAGCAGCACCAGTAAACGTCCATGCAGAGAACTGCGTCATGAAGGCCGTTGCACCAACCATCCACCAAAGCATGTTGCCGCCGCCTCGGAAATAGTCACTAGTCGTATTGGTAAACGTTCTGAACATCCAACCTATTGCAATTAAGAATAGAAAGTAGATGCCTACAATAAGGGTATTGAGTTCCATCTTTAGACCTTTTGATCGTTATTTAATGTCTTGAGGCAATACTAACTATCAGTTTACTTATTTGTAGTACAATAACTCAAAAGCGTGACGAATGATCCGGAATGGGTCATTTCAATAATCATACAAGTGATCGTGATCGGATATTGACATTGCACTCAAAAGGGGAAGGGTGCACCAAGTCAATATCACGGCAACTTATCAATGACTTTGGCGTGCACTCGATTGGTTCAATAGCGTTTATAGCCTTAGTTAATAAGGGTTATAACGGCGTAAGAAGGTGTGAAGTATTGTCAGATTTGTATGACTATTGCAGATAAAAAAACGCCCACGACATGCCTGTAATGCGTGGGCGAAAACGGTATTGATACCGTCTGAGCCAAGGGTTCTGTTGGATTGCAATAGAACAGTGAAACGAGGTTCTGGATGTAGCTGAAAGATACTCGAGGGGTATATCTCTCATCGCTGCTAAGCACGTTACGCTGTAAGATCTTCGACAATCATTGCAAAGTTCAACAAAGCTAGGCTCTGTAAAGTGTTGTTATGATATGGGAGCAACTATACCAATCGACACAAGTCATCATCCTCGTCTGATCGATCTCGGCGCTTTTCTTATGCCGATTGGTATTAAACATTTCCCACTTAAGTAACTACTCCTAAAAACTCAATTAGTCATAACCAATTAAGCGTTTTCCTTGGCTTGTTACCTATTGATAGCGAAACCAGGCTGTTGATTTGTCTCTATAAGTGTCTGTTACAAAAGACAAACCGCTACAGCCACTTAAGTCCAATGAGAACCACAACCGTTGGAAGCAACAACAAGCTGCTTAGAACCATCAAGACTTGAGCAACAGCGAGTAGGGATGACAAAACAGTATTCTTCAATGTCGAAAGTTTCACTGGTCGCGTCCATCTTGTTCGCTGCACTTTGCTTCTATTTGCTATTTCTTGTGCTTACTTATTTCTTCTATCCCCTTATGTCTCAGCCTGACATAAGTGACCTTTGCTTATATAGCCTCGGCCTTTCTCATTTCATCTCTATAACCAAGCGATGCTTAACCTGTTATTGGACTCTATGTAGAAAAGGACAGAGCGAAAAAGTGCGCGTCAATAGCAATTTGATGTTCTGTGTCTCAAAAACTTGAAATGATTATATTGTATGACAAATAAAAATGAACTCATTTGGTGCAAAAATATGCGGTAGAGCACATTTTTAGCCTAAATATTAAGACAATTAATGAGCCGTAAATATCGGTAATATATTTAATATCAATAAGTTAATGTCAACTTTGGTGGTTGTAACAAAGTTTGATAGCGTGGATAAATCATACAATTAGATCTAATTCACAGAACGCTCAACATCGGCTGGGTACTATATTTGTAGTATTTTAACTCAAGATATAAGGCCGATAATAATGAAACCCCTACGACCTCTACATCTAGCAACCTGCCTCAGCGCCATTCTTTTCAGTGCTAACACTCTTGCTGCAGACTTTGTGTTCCTTGATGAAGCAACGCTTGAACAAAACCGCGCTGTTTTACAGTCAGATAAAGCGAGCGATTCAATGAAAGACGCGTACGACCGTCTTATTGAAGAAGCAGAACTGGCGATGAAAGATGGCCCGTTTACGGTAACGGCGAAAGGTATGACGCCACCAAGCGGTAGCAAAAACGATTACATGAGCATCAGCCCGTACTGGTGGCCAGATGAATCGAAAGAAGATGGCCTTCCTTGGGTTCGTCACGATGGCAAAACTAACCCAGCATCGAAAACAGCTGAAACAGATTCTAAACGTATTGGTCACTTCACTCGTTCTGTTCGCGCATTGGCATTGGCTTATTACTTCAGCCAAGACGAGAAATACGCAAAACAAGGTATCGAATACGTTCGTACTTGGTTCATGAATGATGAAACTAAGATGAACCCGAACGTGAATTACGGTCAGGGTGTACCTGGTCGTGCAGAAGGTCGTCGTGGCGGCATTATTGATACACGTACTCTGGCCGATCGCATGCTGGATTCGATCGCCATCCTTTCGCTTTCTCCTGCTTGGACGGATAAAGACGAACAGCAAATCACGAAGTGGTACGGCGAATACCTAGATTGGTTGATCATTGATGACCTATCAGGTGGCCCGAAAGGCGAAGCTGCTGCGGCAAACAACCACGGTACTTGGTATGACTTCCAAGTCGCCAGTATTGCTTACTTCTTAGGTAATGAGCCTCTCGCAAAGCAGATGGTTCAAAAAGGCAAGATGCGTGTAGACACTCAGTTCGAAAAAGACGGCTCTCAGCCTCATGAAATCGAACGTACTCGTGCATACCATTACCACTACTTCAGCTTAGATCCATTGGTCGGCATCGCTCAAATCGGTGACAAAGTCGGCATCGACCTATGGCACTACCAAAACAAGAAAGGTGGCTCATTAGCGCAAGGTATTCAGCTAATGGCGACTTATCAAGATCCTGCGTCTGACTGGCCATACACCGCGAAAGACAATCCACGCCGCGTAGAGCGCATGACACCGATTTACCTAAAAGCAGGTGTGGCGATGGAGAAACCTGAGTGGGTGAAACTGGCAACCGAAACTGACTTTAGCCGCTTCACAGTGAAGAAGAACTTGGCAGAAGTTTGGGCTCAGCGCGATATCGAATTGCTTTACCCAAAACAATAAAACCCTAAAAAGGGCGGCGTGTATGCGCGTCGCCACTTTGAAATACAATTTATTTACAGTGGAACATTACTATGACTTCTAAAAAACAAATTGCTTTAGCGATCGCGACAACCCTTTTTGCAGGTAGCATTTCAGCCGCGTCACTAGACTTCCGTGAAGAATACAAACACGATTCAGAGCAGTGGGCAGGTCGTATCAAAATTGGTGGCAGCACAGGTAACCATTACTACGGCGTCGAGATGAAGCACACTGGCAACTTGAGCGAGCTTCAGCGTGGTGATAGCGAATTCGAATACGGCTACCACTTCAAATTTGATAACAACTGGCGTGTAACTACATCGATGCCAATTACTTTTGGTGACGAAGCCGTAACGTACAAACCTCAGGTTCGTGTTCAATACAAATTCGATTCTGGTATCACAACCAAGCTTCGCTACCGTCACGAGTTCCGCAACTACGCATCTGGTAAAACATCAACAGGTCTAGACGGCAAACAACACGATTCACTGAACGCGAGTAAAATCACGGGTAACATCGATTACAACTGGAACGCTTGGCAATTTGGTTTTGAAGCAAACTACAAAGAAGATTTCTTCAGCGATGAGTGGAAGCTAGGTAACCGCGATGGTAAGTACGAATGGGACTACAACTTTAAACTAGGCTACAAAGAGAAAGGTTGGGATTGGCGTCCATACGTAGAATTCGGTAACGTTCAATGTAACAGCTCTTGTGATGACAGCTCATCACGTCAGCTACGTAGCCGTGTTGGTGTGACGTACAGCTTCTAATCCAAGCCACAAATAAATTAAGATTCTTCCCAATAGCCCGCCGCCGAAGCGGGCTATTTTTGTTTTTGAACAAGGTCAGGCTCAGACCTAAGACATGCCAGCGAGCTTTTATTGCTAAAATTGTCATTAATGATTTGGCGAACGGATAAGCTCATGGTGGGTAAAATACTTTGCATCGTCCTATGTCTTTGGTCTTTCTCTCATACCAGTGTCGCATTGGAACTCTCTCCTTTAAAGTCTGACCCCTACGTGGGGGATTTAGATACCCTGAAGGAAAAGAAAGCCGTTCGTATTTTGGTGTCTGCTGATCTGGGTTTTTACTACATCCAAAATGGTAAGCCGAAAGGCATTATCTCTGAGCTTATTTATGAATTTGAACGCTATTTAAGGAAGAACAAAAAGGCGATCAACATTCAGGTTATTCCGGTCGCAAGAAACGAACTCATCCCCAAATTGATTGCTGGTTATGGTGACGTCATAGTTGCGAATCTAACCATTACCAATGAGCGCAAAGAGCAGATTGCGTTTAGCGACCCGGTGCGAGAAAACGTCTCAGAAATCATTGTGACCAACACCAGATACTCGGACATCAAAACCGTGGATGATTTGAGTGGGCTGGATGTTTGGGTGAGAGAAAGCTCGAGTTACCATAAGAGCCTAACCAAGGTAAATAACTACTTCACGATACAAAACAAACCGTTGATTAATATCTTGTTTCTTGATGAAATCATGCAAGATTATGAGGTTCTGGAAATGGTCAGTGCGGGCATTATCGATATCACCGTACTCGACCGACACAAGACGGGGATGTGGGGGAATATCTTTCCCGGCGTGGCGTTTCATAATCAAATCACCATCAGGGAAAATGCCCAGATTGGATGGGGAATACGACAAGATTCGCCTCAGTTAGAAGAGGCGGTGAACAAGTTCATCAAGGAAGTTCGGATAGGAACTTTGTTCGGCAATGTTGTTAATGAAAGGTATCTCGAAAACGACAAATGGTTGAGAAAGTTCCTTAACCGAGACAATGCAGTTCGTTCTAAAGAATTGCTAGATATCTTCTACGCGTATTCTCAGGAGTATCAATTCAACCACCTGTTGATGTTGGCTCAAGGCTTTCAAGAATCCGGATTGAACCAAAACGTCATTTCTCACAAAGGGGCGGTGGGCATCATGCAGATCTTGCCGACTACGGCGAGAGATAGAGCCATCAACATTTCCAATATCTACGAGAAAGAACCCAATATTCACGCTGGTTTGAAGTACATGCATTATCTTCGAAAGTACTTTTTTAACGATGAAAACATCAGCGAAAACGACATCATTTACTTCTGCCTCGCAGCCTACAATGCAGGGCCGGGTAACATGAGGAAGATGAGAAGAATCGCCAAAGAGAAAGGGTATGATCCCAATGTCTGGTTTGGCAATGTCGAAGTGGTGACGAGGCAATACATTGGACTTGAGCCGATACGTTACGTCAGCAACATTAACCATTATTTTATTGCCTACAAGTTGCTAGAACGACTCAACAATCGTCGTAGTGAGCTCGAACCTTACCTTCATCCGCCATACAAACTCGAAACCATTAAGCTCTATTACTAACGAGAAAAGTGTTAGCGGAAAAGGTATTCGCAAGATAGCTTAAGCACACTAAAGAAAAGAGGAGTGTTGTGCTCTTCTTAAGTATTTATCTTATTGCTTAAAGTGATTAAGACACTTCTTGCGCAGTCTCTACTCGGCGCTTGTTACCCAGTAAACGCTGCCAATTGAGCGGCATCATCGGCAGCACAATCAGGACGATACCGAGTGCAGTAAACAAGTCGGGTATTTCATCAAACCACATCACACCAAACAGTGTTACAAACGCCAGTCCGGAATACTCAGCCAATGCAATCTGGCTTGCTGGTGCACGCTTAAACGCTTTGACCACCAAGGCATGGTAGGCAAGTACAAACAAGTTAATCGCCACAATCCACATCAGGTGTTGCCATGTAATGGCTTGCCATTGAGGGTAGGCGAGCAATAAAGCGACTGGTAATGTCATTAACGTTGTCCAAAATAAGGTGCACACCAAAGGCTGCTCTTGTGGCATCCGGCGAATAAGAATGTTGCCCACTCCGATGGCAAGCGCGCTGCCGAGAGCAATGATCGCAGCCCAATGGAAATGTTCGGGACGAAGTACAATTAAGACGCCACCAAAACCAATCAAAGTACCGAAAATCTTTCCTTTGGAGGGCTTTTCTTTAAGGAAGATAACCGACAGCGGCAGCACCAATAGTGGGCTGACATAGAAAATCGCATTCGCTGTCGCCAATGGTAGATGCGTGATCGCTACCATAGCGCTGGCACTGCCTATCAGAATTAATTGCGCGCGCCAGAAGGTGATCCAATCGCATCCCATTTGACGTTCTCGTTTATCCAAACGAAGCCAAAGAGGTAACAGCAACACCAGACTGATTAATTGGCGAATAAAGACGTATTGAAAAGTGGGTACTTCGCCATTAAGCATTTTGAGGGAAACGTCAGAAAGAGACGCAACCAAGTTCGCCGCCACCAAAAGGAAGATGGCGCTAGAGACATCAGATTTTTTCATATTGGAATGGTTAGAGAGTTAGAGACTCAATCGATAAAGGGTACCGATGGTGGTTTTTCCTTGAGGAGTAATGCGAGTTTTTTGTGCTAACAACAGCTCTGCCGTCGCAACCGCATCCGCTAACGCATTGTGTCCGTTGTACTCAGGCAAGCCATAACGAGCGCGAGTGCCAGAGAGAGTGACATCAATTTCGTCACGAGGATTAATCGCTTTCTGTAGATGCTTTTCAATGCACATGGTGTCGAGCCAAACCAAAGGTGGTTCGCTGAGTTTAAACACCCGCTGTAGATATTGATTGATGAACTGGGTTTCGACCACACACGCGTGAGCGACCAAGATCTTACCTTTGGCGGCATGAAAAAATGCGCGCATGGCATCATGGATAGAAACGCCTTCGGACAGCATTTGCGGCGTAATATGGTTGATCACCGCGGTTTCTGGTTTGATTTGCGAATCACTATTGATATACATGTGCTGGCTGGTGGCCAGATCCACTTTGCCATTCGCTATGTCTACCCAACCGATCGACAAAATCAGATCTTCTTCGCTGTCTAAGCCGGTCGTTTCCAAATCTAGCACAATGTAATTGGCGTCTTGTGCGAATTGCGCCGCTTCCAGACGTGGCGTTTGAACCAGCGCTTTGATGTGCTCTGGCATGGTTGTCTGTTTCACGTATTGCTCGCGCTTTCGATTCAGACGCGAGCAAGGATGAAAGTGTTCTAGGATTCGCTTCATTAACGGCTCCCAAAGCGCACTTTCGCCGCTTCCTGCAAATCAGCAATGATACGGAACGCGTCTTTCAGGTGTTGGCGTTCAAAGCTACCGAACGTATTTGGATCGATGTGGTTATTTGGCTCTTCGCCACGTTTCAGCGCCTCTAACTGATGACCAAAACGGAACGACAAGATGAACTGGTACGCGTTAAGGATGTTCTTGTACGCATCTTCACTTAATACGCCCGCTTCATTCGCGGCTTTGAAACGCTCGTCGGTTGCCGTTAAATCACACTCAACCGCCAAACCGTAAATGCGCGCCAAATCGATGATCAGATTGATGGCGTACTTCTTCACATCGAGCGTCTTCTTGTTCTCACCTGACTTCTCCAAAACCAAACTGTTGAAGATGCCCAACGGTGGGTTGGTGTTCACCGCATCGTTCACAAGCATGGAGAGGAACTCACGATTGCTGCGGATGTTGGTGTGCAGCTCATCTCGCAAGATGCTTTCGTAATCTTTATTGCCGTAAAGGGTACGAATTTCCAAGAACACGCTGATGTTTAGCAAGCGCTCGTACTCTGGGTTGGCAACCCATTTCTTGTAGTACTTCTTCCAGACGCTCAGAGGTTGGCACCACTTTGGCGTTGCGGCCATAAATTTGCCAGGACACAAAGGGTAATCACAGCTCGCAAGGCCGTTACTGACGATCATAGCAAGGTGCTTGAAGTAAATTCGGTCGTTCTCTGTCGCGTGGTCAGCAAGGACGATCGCGCTGTCTTGATCCGACAACATGTGGACTTCGTTTCGAGCGTGAGAGCCAGCCACGATCCATGAGAACTTACATGGCGGTGGACCAAGTTTATCAATCGCGATTTGAATCAAGCGCCGCGTGTAAGCATCCATGATCATCGTCATCACTTTACCGATGACTTCTGGTGAAACGTGCCCATCAACTAGCGCTTCAAAGATCGCTTGGCGCTCTGGGGTAAAGCTCGACAGGGATTTTACGCTGCCTGCGTACTTGATTTTCTCGATCAAGAAGATCGCTTGCACACGGTGGTTTTGCACAAGGTGTGTCGTAGTCAGTACGCCGACGACCTTGTTGTTTTCCACTAATGGCAGGTTGCGAATATTGTGCTGCATCATCATCGATGCGGCATGCAAAACGAGATCATCCGGCTTGATGGTTTGTGGATCGTACGTCATCACTTCAGAAATAGGGCGGTCAGTACTTACCCCTTGTGCGATAACGCGCTTGGTCATATCGCGGTCGGTAATCAAGCCAACGATTTTGTCGTTCTCGTAAACCACGGCGCAAGGCGAGCATTTGGTTAGCATCTCGTTTGCAACGGTTTGAATCGACTGGTCGGCAGTCACCACTGCAACGCGACCGCTGGCAACCTCACCAACGCGGCGAATGAACAAGCCTTTCTCTTTGTTTGACCACACCACATCCAGCGCGGATTTCAAACGAACTTGCGCTTGAGAAGCAAAGTGCTCTGCACATTCAGGGTGGGTTTCGAACAGTTTTTTAAGCGCCGAGTTGGGAATAACATAAACCAGTGAGTTTTCAATCGCGATGGCACGGTAGCCTTTCGTGCTGTCGATTTGGCTGCCAAGAAAGGTAAAACCGAAGATGTCTTCTGGCCCCAGTTTCGCACGTAGCACACCATCGGACTTTCTTTGCTCCATAGAGCCAGTACGTATGATGTAGAGTGACTTTTCTTGGCCTGTCACGCATTGGTCAATGACTTCACCTTTGCCAAGGTAGGTAATCTGCACGTGCGATGCGAGTTCACGCAAGGCAGGTTTTGGGATCTTGTCGAATGGGTCGATTTGCCCAATAAATTGCAGGATGTTTGGCAGCAAAGATTCAGTCATAACACAGCACTTTAATAAATTTAATTTGTATTATTATATATCTAAATTTAATCAAAGTATCACTGAATAAGAAGTTTTTTGTGAGGAAAGAGAGGGTTCTTGCTGAAGCAAGAGGGGAGTAGAGACAAAAAAGCACGCGAAGGACGCGTGCTTTCAATGGTTTGTCGCTGAACTTATTTTACTGGCGCTAAGCGGTGCTTAGAGTCTAATAAGTGATTCGCTGATGCTTGGCGCGCTTTGTCAGCGTTGCCTGCCATGATTGCATCGTAAATCTGACGGTGTTCTTTGATACAAGTGCTGCCTTCTTCCGAAGAGTGCGCAATAAAGTTAACGAACATCGTCGTTAGGATATTGCCGAATGGTAGGTAGAAGTCGTTACCTGTTGCATTGAAGATCAGGCTGTGGAAGCGAGTGTCCACTTCCATCCATTTTTCGTGATCAAACTCTTCCGCTTCTGCAACGTCGACCATCTGTTGGAAAGTTTCAGATAATTCAATACGTTGTTCCGCGGTCGCGTGGATAGCAGCAAGTGCACATGCCTCTGGCTCGATCGCACGGCGTAAACCAAGGAATTGGCCACAGAACTGGTCAGTATCTGCAAGACCGTCCATCCATTCAATCAGCTGAGGATCTAAGAAGTTCCAGTAAGCACGGTTGATGACGCGAGTACCAACTTTAGGACGCGACTCAAGTAGACCTTTCGACGTTAGCAATTTCACTGCTTCACGTAGTGCAGTACGGCTGATGCCAAATTGCTCACAAAGAACCATTTCGCCAGGTAGGATAGAGCCCTGAGGAAGCTTACCAGACAAAATACCACGTGCGATTTCACGCGCTACTTGCACATGAAGGCTTCGCTTAGAGCCTGAGATAGAATGAAATTCGCCAGACATAATCTTCACTTAATTACTAAATATGTATTATTTAAGCCGTACTATAGCACTCTTGCCCCCACCCACCAAGCAGATGTGAACGTAATATAAGAAGGTTCACATAACGCGTGTTTTCACTAGACACAATCAATGATTGCGTTGACTTGACCGCTTCTTCAATATCGTTTTTATCGCTATCGGGTTGTTAAATTATTCATACAAATAATGGCTGTAAAATCCTACTTGTTGTGACCCAAACCACAAATGCAGCGCAAAACTGACGAATTTTGCCGGATCTCGCTCAATTGGGCGCAAATACGCTTGCGACTGAAAGATCTTATTGTATGATTTATTTCGAAAGCACGAATAACTAACATAGGTAAACCGTCATGTTTAACGATTTGAAAGGTAAGCGCGTACTTATCACTGGTTCTACGTCAGGTATGGGCCTAGCGGCGGCACGCGTGTTCGCAAAATACGGCGCTAAAATCGGCATTAACAGTCATCAAACCGGTCCTGACGCAGATGCAGCAGTGACTGAGCTAACTGCACTTGGTGGCGATGTTAAGTTTTTCCAAGCGAACCTTATGGTGACCGCAGATTGCGAAAAACTGGTTAAGGAATTTACCGATCATTTCGGTGGCATGGACGTGCTAATCAACAACGCTGGTGGTCTTGGCGGTCGTGAAAACCTAGAAAACATCGATGATGAGTTCTACAACCGCGTGATGGATCTGAACGCTCGTTCTGCGTTGATGACAACCAAATACTCAATTCCGCACCTACGTGCGTCGGCAGCGGAATCTGGTGAGACAGCATGTGTGATCAGCACTGGCTCTATCGCAGCTCGTGAAGGTGGCGGTGTTGGTGCTGGTATCTACGCAGCATCAAAAGCGTGGTTACACGACATTCACCGTAACTGGGTGAAAGAGTTCACTAAAGACAACATCCGTTTCAACATCGTTTCTCCAGGCACTATCGACACCGCATTCCACGATGGTAAATCTGACGAGTTGAAAGCAGCAATCGCAAGCGGTATCCCTATGGGTCGCTTCGGTCGAATCGAAGAAGTAGCACCAACGTTTGCTTTCTTCGCTTCACATGCATGTTCTGGTTACATCACTGGCCAAGTGCTGGATGTAAACGGCGGACAAATGGCGCCATAAGCGCTGACCTATTTCGTTTCAGACGAATACACTGACCTCAAAAAGCCAGCTTCGTCTGGCTTTTTTTGATCATTTATCAAGTGTTACGGCACTGGAAGCATAATTATAAGGAGCGTCAAATGGCAAAGTTTTCTCTTGTGGAGGATTCACACCGCAAGATCCATGTGCAAGTTGCCAGACAAATCGCCCGCAAAATACTGTCAGGTGAGCTAAACCAAAATGAAAAGCTACCCAATGAGATGGATCTCTGTGACGCGTTTGGCGTGAGTCGCACAGCATTACGTGAGTCAACCAAACTGCTCTCAGCAAAAGGGTTAATCGAGTCAAAGCCGAAAGTGGGAACGACCATTCGCGCGCGCAGCCACTGGCATTTTCTCGACCCTCAACTCTTGGAATGGATTCAAGATTTAGAAGATACCGAGCCGTTTCTGGCTCAGTTTTTGGGGCTGCGTAAAGCGATTGAACCAGAGGCTTGTGCCTTAGCGGCGAATAACGCAACGGCAGAGCAACGCAAAGAGTTGTCGGTTATTTTTCAGCGTATGACCATGGCAGCCAATCGTTTCGATTATGACGATTGGACGGTCAATGACCACCTGTTCCACCAGACAATATTCCTTGCAACAGGCAATCAATTCTACATTCCGTTTAGCAATATCTTGTCGACCATCTTCAAGCAGTTTATCGATCATTCAGCTGAAGGCGGTCGTTTCTGTATTGAAGAGCATCGCGCGATTTACGATGCCATTATGGCGGGAAATGGAGACCAAGCTCGCATCGCGTCGCATACATTGCTTAACGATGAAAACCAAAAACTGGCTCAGGTCGCCAACGGTTGATGAATCAACGTGTATTTGGCTTTGCTCTAACGGTGAAAGGATAGGGCAAGGCCAACGTTTAGCGGCAACGGCTTGCTTGCTAGTTGCGCTTGTGACAACTCCTAAAGGTCTACCATGTCTTCCCAACCCTATATAAGAAAAAATCTGTCCCTTGCTTGGCCGCTGGCCTTGAACGCATTATTAATGCAGTCGATGTTAATGATCGACACCTTCCTTGTCTCACCACTCGGTGAAGTTTCCCTTGCTGCGATGGGCATTGCCACCACCATCGTCTCCTTTGTTTTAGGTATCCAAATGGCGCTGGCGAACGGCTCACAGTTGGTACTCAGTCGAGCGGTTGGATCTGGGCAACGCCTATCTTTGAATAAAGGCTTCTGGGCGGGCTTAATTATCAACGTTTTGGTCGCGGTTGTGTTTTGGACACTGATTACCGCCTTCGACAAAGCGTTGATCAGTAAGTTGACCGACAACGTTGCCCTTTATGCAGAGACCGAACGTTACCTCGCTGTGGCCAAGTTCATCATCATCTTCAACGCGATTACTCAAGTTATGATCGCCTTGTTTAATGCCCTTGGCCGAACCAAAGTGCCGTTCAAAGGTTACTTGATTGAGCTGCCGGTCAACATGGCAATGTCGTACGTGTTGATTCATGGCTTTGCTGGTTTTGAGGGGATTGGTGTGCAAGGCGCGGCAGCAGGCAGTTTAATCGCCATCACCATTCGATTACTGTACCTAACTCTTTGTATTCGATGGGATGATTCCATCGTCTTGTCGATTAAGAACCTAGATGCGTCACTGAAGGCCAACACGCTAAATCACTTTAAAGAGATATTCCCCGTTGCAGCGAACGTGACCATGTTGCAAACCGGCGCGACTATCTACATGTTGTTGTACTCACAGCTGACATTGAACGCGTACGTAGCGATGACCATCGTGATGCCTTGGATCAAAGCAGGGACTCAGTTCATCACGGCTTGGGCACACTCGTCGGCGATCACGATCAGCCAAGCGATTGGTTCACGACAAATGGATGAACTGCGTAAGAATGTTGATATCAGCATCGACATGGCTGTGATGATCTCATTTGTCTCGGCGGCGTTCTTCTTAGCCTTAAGTTTTGTTCTACCGGATTTATACCCAGATCTAGATCCAAGCACTTACGTTGCCCTTGCTTCTATCGCGCCGTTATACGTCTTTCTGCCGATTGTTCGTGGCTATAACACGGTACACGGTCACGTGTTACGTGCGTTGGGTAAGACCACAGAAGTCTTTAAGATCAACTTCACTGGTCAGTGGATTGTGTCCATCCCATTGTGTGCATTGATCATTCTGCATTGGGATCTCTCTTTCTTTTGGGCGTTCGCCGTTATGCCATTTGAAGAAATAGTGAAAGCACTGCCATTTAGGCACTTGGCGCGTAAATCACTCAACGAGTTTGATCTCAAGAAAGCTGAGAAGCTTATGTATGATTAATTTGTCGTTTTTATTTTGATTTTTCGTCTAGTAAAGAGCCCATCAATGATGAGGGCTTTTTTGTCTCTATAGTTTACTGCTGAGTGTTTGGTTTAAATAACCTGCTTTTATCTATCACTTTTTCTTAAAGTTTGATCCAAGTAGAACTTGCGATGATCAAACTGTGAGCGATTTTACACACCCGATTTTCCATTCAGTTTAATCTCTGGATTAACAATTAATATGTACGACAATAATACATAAATAAGGAAATCCAAATCCATGTGTAATAGCAAAAGACTGAACAAGAATCTTCTCGCTGCCGCTTTACTTACTACGCTACCAATGACTGCTTTGGCCCACAATCAGACACCTCATCCAGTGCCTGCAGATAAGTTCGATATGATGAACTGGAAAATCACCTTGCCAATGGACAAAGACAACAACGGTCGAGCGGATGAAATCGAAGGGGTGGCGATGCTCAGTTACTCACATCACCAATTTTTCTTCTTAGATGAAAACGACAATATGGTCTTTGAAGTGCCGAACATGGCGGTGACAACAAAGGGCTCTACAAACGCGCGTTCTGAGCTGCGCCAAATGGGGCGAGGCACTGATGTCGATATCAGCGTGAAAGCACCAGAAAACAACTGGGCGATTGCGGCGCATCCTCAAGCGGAATCGTTCAGCGCAGTGGGAGGAACATTAGAAGCGACGTTGAAAGTAAACCACGTTGCTACGCGCTCTAAGAATCCAGAAAAATACCCGGCGTATTCCGTCGTGGTAGGGCAGATTCATGCGGGCAAAGATCCGGCTCAGTTAGAGGCGAACACAGGGTTTGGACACGGCAACGAACCACTAAAAATCTTCTACAAGAAATGGCCTAACCATAAGATGGGATCGGTGTTCTGGACATACGAACGCAACCTCGCGAAAGCGGATCCTGATCGTACAGACATCGCTTATCCAGTATGGGGTAATACATGGGAAAACAACGCTGAGCCGGGAGATAAAGGCATCGCACTTGGTGAAGAGTTCAGCTACAGCGTTAAAGTCGAAGGTAACATTATGCAGCTTGCATTCGAAGCTGAAGGCCACCCAACCGTGAAGTATGAACTCGACTTGAGCAATAACGTCGACGCCTATGGAAAAGTGGATAAGAAAGACTTCGCGAAAGGTTATGCGAACGAGTGGTTCTACTTTAAAGCGGGCGCTTACGGACAATGCAGCGTGAAAACTGGCGATAACTTCTGGGCGACAGGCTGTGAAGGAACAGGAGATTTCGAGACGGATAAGAAGAACGGCGATTACAGCAGTGCAACCTTCTCTGTCCTGAAGTTAAACGGCAAATAAGCCCCAAATTAGGTTTCTTGCTAAAAAAATCCCTACCACGTGGTAGGGATTTTTAGTTGGTTGCTAAGTTTGTTGGTGTTTATGTTTATCGGTATCTATGTTTGTCGGCGTCTGGGAAAGCGTTATAGATCGAAGCGATCGTTGTTCATCACTTTCACCCAAGCTGCGACAAAGTCTTGGACAAACTTCTCTTTGTTATCGTCCTGAGCGTAAACCTCAGCGTAAGAGCGCAGTACCGAGTTAGAGCCGAATACTAAGTCGACACGTGACGCTGTCCATTTGGTTTGGCCAGAAGCGCGTTCGCGGATTTCGTACTCGTTATCACCGGTTGGATGCCATGTGTAGCTCATATCAGTGAGGTTAACGAAGAAATCGTTGGTCAGTGCGCCGACGTTATCGGTGAATACACCTTGGCTTGTACCACCATAATTGGTGCCAAGAACACGCATACCACCAATGAGCACCGTCATCTCGACAGCGGTCAGTTGCATCAATTGGCTTCTTTCCAATAACAGCTCTTCGGCCGTTACGACGTAATCGGATTTCAGCCAGTTGCGGAAGCCATCGTGAATTGGTTCGAGCACGTCAAACGAATCGGCATCGGTCATAGCGTCCGTCGCATCTCCACGTCCTTGGCTAAATGGGACAGAGATATTCATACCTGCGTTGGATGCCGCTTTCTCGATACCCACGCCACCCGCCAGCACAATCAAGTCTGCCATGCTAATTGGCGAGTTGTGTGTGGTGCGAATATCGTCGAGCACGCTCAACACTTTCTGCAATCTTTCTGGCTCGTTGCCCACCCAATCTTTTTGCGGAGCAAGACGAATACGTGCGCCATTAGCACCACCGCGACGGTCAGAGCCACGGTAAGTACGAGCACTGTCCCATGCGGTAGAAACCAGCTCAGCAATGCTCAATGCACTATTGAGAATCGCCATCTTGAGCGCGTCGATGTTCTCTTCAGATAGGTGGTAAGAGACAGGTGGCACTGGGTCTTGCCAAATCAAATCCTCTGCTGGCACATCGGGGCCGAGGTAGCGAGATTTAGGGCCTAGATCGCGGTGAGTCAGTTTAAACCAAGCGCGAGCGAAACAATCTTCGAAGTACTTAGGATCATCACGGAAACGCTCTGCAATCTTGCGGTATTCCGGATCAAACTTAAGCGCCATATCCGCATCGGTCATCATTGGATTGCGACGGATGCTTGGATCTTCCACATCCACCGGCATGTCTTCTTCTTTGATGTTCACCGGCTCCCACTGAGCAGCACCCGCAGGGCTCTTAGTAACCCACCAGTCGTACGTGAACAACAAGTGGAAGTAACCGTTATCCCATTTGGTTGGGTTAGTGGTCCACGCACCTTCCACGCCACTAGTGACGGTATCACGTCCTATGCCGCGAGAGGTTTTGTTGAGCCAGCCAAAGCCTTGGTCTTCGATTTCTGCGCCTTCCGGTTCAGGGCCGAGTAGGGAAGCATCACCATTACCATGTGCTTTACCCACAGTGTGACCACCCGCGGTGAGCGCTACGGTTTCTTCATCGTTCATTGCCATGCGTGCAAAGGTGACACGCATATCGTGTGCAGTTTTGATTGGGTCAGGTTTGCCATCGACCCCTTCAGGGTTTACGTAGATCAAACCCATCATTACGGCTGCAAGTGGGTTTTCTAGATCGCGTTCACCAGAGTAACGATTGTTCTCGCCGCCACTTGGTTGCAACCACTCTTTTTCTGCGCCCCAGTAGATGTCTTTTTCAGGATGCCAAATGTCTTCACGACCGCCAGCAAAACCAAACGTTTTAAAGCCCATGGATTCATAAGCCATGTTACCAGCAAGAATCATCAAATCGGCCCAAGACAACTTGTTGCCGTATTTTCTTTTGATTGGCCAAAGTAGGCGACGTGCTTTGTCTAGGTTGCCGTTATCTGGCCAACTGTTGAGTGGAGCAAAACGCTGGTTACCTCGGCTTGCACCGCCACGACCATCTGCAATTCTATAAGTACCCGCAGAGTGCCACGCCATACGAATCATCAAGCCACCGTAATGACCCCAGTCCGCTGGCCACCAATCTTGGCTGTCGGTCATTAGATCTTTTAGGTCTTTTTTCACTTCCTCTAAATCGAGAGAGTTAAAAGCATCGGCATAATTAAAATCCGCGCCCATTGGGTCGGTTTTTTGGTCGTGTTGATGAAGAATGTCGAGGTTGAGGGTTTTCGGCCACCAATTGAATTCAGCTGCCTGTTGGTTGGTATTCGCTCCATGCATGACAGGACATTTGGAGTGATTGTTTTTGTCGCTCATCTCTTGCTCCCTAACTGGGGTTAGTGTTCCCAAAGTTTAGTTACAGGTTGCGTATTTCGCCCTTGCGGTTTTACGTTATATTTCGGGATTTTGTTCAAAAGATGATCAGTGTCATTCTTCAATAACTTAACCGTATTTAATGCTCAATATTGACGTTGGATCTCAGTAATTCTTTTCGAAGATAAAGGATGAAGAGGATGGTTTCCGCAAGCTTAGTCTAGTGCGAGAAAATGAATCTCAAAGCGTCGCTTCACCCTTGCCACTTTGTCAGATTGTTCTCGAACCCGATGTAAGATTTCCCAATCCAATGTTGGCCAATAGTAATCTCATTTCACCGCTCTAACATGTGTCCTAAGTAACAAATACAGGGCTTTTAAATGAGAACAGCAAAGGGTTTCACCTTAATTGAATTAGTCGTGGTTATCGTGATTCTTGGGATATTAGCCGTGACCGCCGCACCACGTTTTTTGAATATTCAGGGCGATGCGAGAGCGGCAGTGATTGAAGGCGTAAGAGGCGCTGTGGTGAACGCGAACCAAATTGCCAATGCCAAGTATCAGCTTGGTTATGGCGTATCGATTGGCTCCACGGCAACAGACAATACCTTTTTAGATTTGAACAAAAATGGCGCGCAGGACGATGGCGAACCATTGATGGTTTGGGGGCATTTAGACAACGTTTCGGTCGAAGAAATGGTGAACCTTGATGGCGATTTGGTGGTGTCTGATCCAGAGGCGCCGGGCAAGAACAAACTCTATATTGGTTTTGCTCAAAACGCTGATGCATTAGAGAACGGTCAATGCTATTTCCTTTACACCCAAGCATCGGGAGAAGGCTCAGAACCGAGTTTTGAAACGGTGACATCCGGTTGCTAATTGCTTCGAGTGTTTACTGTTTTGCACAATAAATCTGGCCGTTTTTAATAGACACGTCTCTGTAAACCTTGTCGGCTTTCATTGCACTTGTTCTAACGTCATCACACTTCTTGGACTAAGTGGTTTAAGTTTTCGCCAAAAATCGTAACGCTGTGTGCAACAGAGTGAACCGAAGATTGTTTGGCGTATCGATTCACCGGAAAGGATTTATCACTGTTCAACTTAGTATCAGAGCGGAGCAATCAGCGTTGCTCTACGTGCTCTAAAGTCGAGAAGTAAAGGATGAGAAGCAAACAGAATAAAGCGGTATTGTGTGCGTTTGTATCGGGTAGCCTATTTGGTGCTGCACTGGTCATCGCCATGTATATCCAGATTTGATGCTGTGCTGGCAAAGCGTGCCAAAACTGAAAAATCAAATTGTACAAGGAGTAGGGTTGTTTTCAGCTCTGCTCCTTGTTAGTTTTAAAAGCATGAAAACGACATTCACACCTTCATCAAACTTCTTCTGGTGGCGCTCTAATTAGAGCGGCGCGGAATCCTTACATTCTTACGCTGCTGGACGGTAGCTAAGAGTGTCATGCCTTTTTATCTCCAGTAGCGATCTATTTTTATTCGGAGATAAGTTATGAACACCACACAAAACACTCAACAACGCGAAGTCATTCTCACTGGCGACCGAGCCACTGGTCCTCTGCATTTAGGTCATTACGTCGGCTCGCTACAGCAGCGAGTTGCGCTACAAAATCAGCACGATCAAACCATTCTCGTTGCCGATATGCAGGGCTTAACCGACAATGCACATAATCCTTCCAAAGTCTCTTCCAATATCTTGAACGTCGTCGCTGATTACCTTGCCGTTGGCATCGATCCGATTCAAACCACCATCTGCTTGCAGTCTCAAGTTCCGGCGCTTGCTGAGCTAACCATGTATTACAGCAACTTGGTTTCTATCGCACGCTTGGAGCGTAATCCGACGGTGAAAAACGAAATCCAAAGCAAAGGGTTTGAGCGTTCCATTCCGGCTGGATTTTTGACTTATCCAATCTCTCAAGCGGCTGACATTACCGGCTTTCACGCGACACTTGTTCCCGTTGGTGATGACCAATTGCCAATGCTAGAACAAACCAATGAAATCGTGAGAAAGATAAACCATCTGGGCGGGAAAGCCATTTTGAAAGAGTGTCGTCCACTGCTCAGTGACGCGCCGCGTTTGCCAAGCACGGATGGCAAAAACAAAATGTCGAAAAGCATGGGTAACGCAATCAACTTAGGAGCGACAGAGAAAGAAATCAGCGCAGCGGTGAAGTCCATGTACACCGATCCAAACCACTTACGTATTGAAGACCCAGGCCAAGTGGAAGGCAACATCGTATTCACTTACCTTGATGCATTCCATACTGATAAAGCTTATGTGGAAGAGTTAAAAGCGCATTATCGCCGTGGTGGGCTGGGTGACGGAACAACCAAGAAAGTGTTGGAAGAGTGTCTGCAAGAGATGCTTCGTCCAATCCGAGAAAAACGCGCCATGTTCTTAGATGACAAAGCACAACTTATCGAGATCTTAAAACAAGGCAGCCAACGTTCGCGTGAGAGAACCGAGCAAGTGCTATTTGATGTGAAAGGTGTGTTTGGTTTGAATCTGTTCTGAAATCGGCTCTGCAAATCACGACCAAAAAATAATTCAAAAAAGTGTGCATCCTTTTGCGACCTCAAACGTGTTAGAGGTAAATCGTTTAGAGGGTGCCACTATGTTGGACATTTTTACCCATTTTGCCGACTGGCTGACGTATTCCATTTTTAACTTGGAAGCCAGCACTTCAATGGCAAAAGGTGTTCATTTTTTTATTGAAGACACAAGTAAGATCCTAGTCTTACTGGTTGTGTTGATTTACGTTATCTCCGCACTGAGAGCCAGTCTGAGTGTGGACAAAGTTCGCCAGTATCTACAAGGCAAGCACCGCGGTGTGGGCTACTTTCTTGGCTCTCTATTTGGTGCGATTACCCCGTTTTGCTCGTGCAGCTCTATTCCTCTGTTCATGGGTTTTGTCTCCGCGCGCATTCCTATTGGTGTGACCATCGCATTTCTTATTACCTCGCCTCTGATCAACGAGGTGGTGGTCATCATGCTTGGCAGTGTCCTCGGTCTGAAATTCACCATCATGTACGTCGTCATTGGTATGTTGCTTGGCATTTTTGCCGGCTTTGTCTTAGATGCTTTTAAAGCCCACCGTTGGTTACAACCTTTCCTCGCCGAGGCGTATCAAAAAGCTAATGAGCTAGATGCGCTGCCTCAAACGGCGATTGAGTCTCCGCCAATGACGTTGAAACAGCGCCACGAATTTGCAGTGAACGAGACCAGCACGATCTTCAAGCGCATTTGGGTTTGGGTATTTGTTGGGGTAGGGATCGGTGCGTTTATTCATGGTTTTGTTCCGGCTGATTGGTTCGAGCAAAACCTCGCACATGGGCAATGGTGGACGGTGCCACTTGCCACGCTCAGCGCTATTCCGATTTACACCAACGCTACGGGCATCGTGCCAATCATGGCGTCGTTGATAGACAAAGGCATGCCGCTGGGAACCACGCTTGCGTTTTGCATGGGAGCGGTCGCCGTGAGCTTGCCAGAGTTCATGATGCTTAAACAAGTCATGCAATACCGATTACTTGGCGCGATCGCGGGTTACTTGCTGGTGGCGATTTCCATCACGGGTTGGTTGTTTAACTTCTTCTATTAATCACAGCAGAGCAAATGCTCACAGGAGTCTGATATGAAAAGCATTCAAGTTTATGGTTCAGGTTGTAAGAACTGCATCGTCACCGCAGAACGTATTGCCGAGGTTGCACAAGAGTTAGGGCAGCAAGTCAGTATTGAAAAAGTCACCAGTTTAGAAGCTATCATGAAAGCGGGCATTATGAGCACACCGGGTGTCGCGATTAATGGCGAGTTGAAACACACAGGTTCGGTGCCATCTGTTGATCTGGTTCGCGATTTGCTCAAAGAAGATGTTGTAGCGTAAAGGCAAGGAAAGCGTGTCGCGCGTGCGGATTGTTTGAATGAGCACGCGCGACGACTATTGAGATTTAAGAATGAAATGTTTGATGAATGCGTGGAATCATGCAGAACCGAGCCTTTATGGTTGGCTACTAAAACAAACCCAAAATCCGCATGAAGCGGAAGACATCATGCAAGAAGTGTTTCTGAAAGCTTTGGAGAACAGCGAGCGTTTCTGTACATTGCAGGACGGTAAATCATGGCTGTTTAAGATGACCAGAAACCACTTCGTCGACCAATTAAGACGGAGAATCCAATCGCTAGAAATCGAAGAGTTTGTGACGCCAACAGAAATCTCTCCCGCGATGGTTCAACTTCAACGTTGTCTTCCAAAGGTCTTAGTGAAACTTACCGAGCAAGAGCGAGATGTAATAGAGCAATGTGACCTCAACGGCATGGCACAAAAAGCCTACGCAGAGAAACACCAGATCAGCCTGCCCGCAGTGAAGGCGCGTTTACGTCGAGCCCGAATAGAGCTCAAAAGCACTTTGGTGAGCGAGTGCAAAGTGACCCAAGACCAAACGGGCGTCTGCTGCTTTAAGTCCTTTCAAGCTGAACCTTAAATTTTTCTGACAGTAACGTTTCTGATTTAAATTTATTGATAATAATTCTCATTACGTTATGTTTGTGGTCTCAAATACACTCATTGTTGCGGAGACCAACATGGAACACTCGGATATTACTCAACTGCTTATTCCAAAGAGTGATTGGGCATCGCCTGATCTTTTTCTTTATGAAGGGGAAGACAAACTTCGTCTGAGCTTAGAAGGCGCAATTCAATACAGTGGATTGAACAGCATTGGTGGCGTGGTTCTGGGCTTTAGGATGATCCAATACGCGGTGCAACTGGCGGCGGGTGATCAGTCTTTGCAACGAGATGGCATCAGTATTTATACCGCGTTCCCTGGGCGAGGCGCTCAAGATGCCTTTGAATACACATGCCGCGCACTGCGTGATAAACGCTACTGCTGCGATACCACATTGCACCACCCAGCAGCGCAAACCGGGCAACGTGGCCAGTTCCTATTTACGATTCGTTTGAATGAACAATCTATGGTGATGACACCAGCAAACGGACTACCAAGAAAAAGCTACTTTGAAGCCGACCGACATTCGCAAGACAGCCGAGAAGCGGCATTGAAATGGCGCGATGAGAAGATCAACTTTGCTAATACGCTCTTGAGCTTGCCTCCGAAAGAGTGCTTACGCGTGTTGTAACCCTTGAGTTGTATCAAAGAATGAATAACAAAAGGTCGCTCGCTTTCAATTGAGCGACCTTCTTGTATCAAGCATTCGCGGGAACCAGATTCCTAGTCGCGCTTAGGCTTGATGGAATGACACGGTTTAAGTTTTGAGTTAGTGGAGGACTTATTTGCTATCGATGACCATGAACTCAAACATCGCCATTTCCCAGGGCGAAGATGAATGAGTAGGGAAGCTCATTTCATACTCATGCTCTAAACTCCGTCATTCTGAAAAACGAGGGACGAGCGTAATTCAGAATCTACGCACGAAGTGCTGCTGAACCTTGGTGTTCTCGCAAATCTACAGCTCGTTGAAACCAGATTCCTAGTCGCGCCTAGGCTTGCTGGAATGACACGGTTTAAGTTTTGAGTTAGTGGAGGACTTATTTGTTGCCTACGATCACGACCCCAAACAGCGTCATTCCCTAGAGCGAAGATTGAATGAGTAGGAATCTCATTTCATACTCATGCTCTAAATACCGTCATTCTGAAAAACGAGGGACGAGTGTAATTCAGAATCTACTTACCAAGTGCTGTTGAATCTTGGTGTTATCTCTAATTCACAGCTCGTCGAAACCAGATTCCTAGTCGTGCTGGAATGACCCCGTTTAAGCTTTGAGTTAGTGGAAGCCGTATTTGTTGCCTACGATCACGACCCCAAACAGCGTCATTCCCTAGAGCGAAGAATGAGCGAGTAGGGAATCTCTCAGTTCCAATTGCTCAGACAAACGTACCATCAACCCGCAAAGAACTCGCGACGAAAATCTGCCACCTCTTGTTGGTAATAACGCTGCCATTCCGAGTCCGATAAACCCGCGTGGCTGGTCGCTCTTTGTGTGGCCAGTTTGGATTCAAGCTGCTGCAACTCACTCTGATAATCGCGTACTTGCTGCTTTTGCTCGGTGACTTGTTGTTCGCGAGCGTGTATCTCTTCACTCTCTTGCTCAGAAAGGTAAGTGTGTTGAAGCTCTTCAATCAAAGCCTCGCGCTCTGTTTGGCTTGCGTTATCCGGAATTAACGCCACCGCACGCTCGTACTTTGCTTGCTCGCTGGCTAATCCCAACGTTTCCTCATTGCCTTGCCACTCTTGAACTAAATCCCCAAATGCTTGCACGTAGTCTTGAGCGGGAGTCGAATTCAACTGCTCTGCCTGCAAACTAAAATCGTAAAGGGCAAACTCATCAGCAAAAATCACTTCGGCCAGCTCACCCCATATCTTTCTTGCTTCCGCTTTGAGAAGGGCAACACGAGAGGCGAGCGGTTGCTGCTCATCAAACAACAAATCACCCACACTTTGCTGCCACAAACTATTGAGCTGATGGTAATTCGCCAGTAAAGCAAAGCGCTCACCCGACATATAACTTTCCAGCTCGGCCAGCTTAGATTCGCAGTTATGATCAGACATACACGTGTGCCAGAAGGTCTCTATTTCGGCTTTTAATGCACGACCTTTGGCGTCATTCAAACGCCCAGCAATCGCTTTAATCGGAGAAGGGGTATCTTTGGCTTTCGGTACGATTTTTTTACTGGCAGTTTGATTTACTGATGAAGAAGAATGGCCACTGGTATCTTGTTCAGCACGGCCTTCAATCACAGAATAAAACGGCAACAAGCTTTCACGCTTATCACCCGCCATTGAGAACCAAATCGTGCCCGCCACAACGGCGGACACAGTAACTAACGCAATACGCTTCATGGTTTGATCACAGCGCTAACAGGGAAGTGATCCGACAGATTGTAATGCTTCCACAAGCTCTCTGCGGTAGAGCGCGGAACGTCGACACGGTTATCGTTAAACGACTTCACGCCATACTCATTGCTCACCATCACGTAGTCGAGGTACTCCACATTCTCGCCACCAGATAAAGCCTCTCCGGCAAAGTTGTTGATGCGAGGATCGAAGGTCGAAGCCGTATAACCTGAGTACTGAGGTTCTATCGCACTTAAGTTTGCAATCATCTGCTGGTAGTCACCTGGGAACTTCAACTTGTTCACGTTAAAGTCGCCGCTGTAAACCACAGTCTCGTTGGTAGGGATATTCAGAGATTGAGCCATTGTGCGCATCTGCTTGAACTGGCGCTGACGATATTCGCGCGCCGTATCCGTATCAAAAGACGCAGTATGAGTCGCGAACACATGGTAAGCCTGACCGCCTTTGATGATCTCCGCATAATTCACGCCCTTATCGGCAAAACAATCCGTGCCCGAGCAATCTGGGAAGACGTATTGAGCCTGATTCACGATAGGGTAACGGCTCACAATGATCACGCCGCCGTCGTAAATATTGAAGCCATCTTTATCCAGCATCTTAGTCTGGTAAGGGTATTCTTTTGCAAGCTCACGCAAGAAAGCATCACGTCCACTTGCAAACACCTCTTGCAATGCCAGTACATCATAACCTTTGACGTAATCAGGAATTAGCTCATAACGATCGCCAATGTGAGACGCAATCGCAGGCAATGCCCAGATGTTATAAGTCATCAGCTTCAGGTTCTGCTCATCGGTATCGACGACTTCATCCACCTTGTTCGGTGTGATGGTGTAATACAAATCATCATAACGAGCTGTGCTAGCAGATTTAAACGCCAGTTCTGACGTGCGGTCGCCAAATGCATCGGTACGAGAGCGGTGAATATTGCGATCGTCTTTGAGTGCTAAGCCCACATCCGCCGCAGACAAGCCATATTCAATCGTAGAGTTATACCAATGGCCTTCCATCACTTGGTTAAGCGTGATGCTCTCACCTTGTGGGTTAGACACCACGGTTTCAAAGCGATAGTTCTGACCAGATTTCACGCCTTCCCAGCGATTAAAGCTCAGTACGGATTTGGTTTCCCAAGGGCCAAGCACTTGCACATGCTGCTGCCATTCTTCTCCGTATTTAAGCAAATCGCTGCCTTCGTGTTTCACTTGAATGGTTAACGGTTGGTCTGAGTTATTGGTGAGGTATACGTCCGTATCCGCCAAGCTTGGTAATGCCACTAAACCGCTTAGCAAAAGACTCCACTGCGAAAATTTCATCTTGTTTATCCATAAGTTGTGTTAGAGCAATAATTCTTATTTATAAATATGACTAGCACGTTAAATATGGATGACAGAAAGGTACTCAGCAGAAATAGTTAGCGAGTTGTGATCTTTGTTCGGATTGAATTGCAATTTGAGCGACTTTGTTTACCCGATGCTGCTCGCTATCTATATGAAAATAAACGATTGTCACCATAAAAACTTCTTGTGAAAAATGAGAAGGTTTCACGCATATAAACCTGATTGACTGTGATACCGTCAGCGTATGTATCAGTTGGAAATTCGTCACTTTTCTCGACACGTTCTCCCACTGAGTAATACACATACAAGGGTTTACTATGAGAGTTTTTGGACACATACCCGATACTGAAGTCGGTTACATGTTCGAAAATCGAGCCGCGTTAGCCAAATCTGGCATCCATCCTCCAACGCAGGCTGGTATTAGTGGCGGCGCGAAAGAAGGCGCTGACTCAATCGTACTTTCCGGTGGTTATGAAGACGACGAAGATTTTGGCGACGTGATCATCTATACCGGAGCTGGTGGCCGTGACGAAAACACCAACAAACAAATTGCCGATCAAAAATTAGAACGCACCAACCTCGCTCTGGCTAGAAACAAGCTGGAGGGTTTACCCGTCCGCGTTACTCGAAGTCATAAACACCAAAGCCATTATTCTCCAACCAAAGGTTACCAATATGCGGGTTTATACCGCGTTGAAGACTATTGGTGCGAGCGTGGATTGTCTGGCTTCAAAGTATGGCGTTACAAACTTGTCCAAATTGATTCGGAACCTGCGGCAGAGGTGCAAGACACAAGCAAAGCACGTTATGAGGTAACGTCTCGCCAAGCCGTTACGGTCAACAAGATCGTCCGAGACTACAAAAAGGCAAAGCAGGTAAAAGACTGGCATCAATACCAATGCCAAGTATGCGGTTTGGCCATTGATACTGGAGCAGGGTACTACGCAGAAGCTGCACACATTCAACCGTTGGGTGAGCCGCATCGCGGACCTGATGTGGTCGAAAATATCCTGTGCTTATGTCCAAACCATCACGTGATGTTTGATAACGGTGTGTTTTCTATCGCAGATGATTTCAGTTTGATTGGTCTAGACGGACAGTTAACTCTGAACAAGAAACACAAGATAGAACAGAAGTTTCTTCAGTATCACCGAGAGCATTATTTTAAGATTTAGATGCCGACCATGGATGATGAATTTTTGTTAAAGTAACCAAGACAGAATTTGGAATGGAATCTTTGAATATGGAAATCACATGCCATTGCGGGAACATCGTTGTTCAAGCTGACGTACCCAAAGAGATAGCATCATGTAATTGCTCTATCTGCCGTCGGTATGCAGCATATTGGGCCTACTACTCGCCAGAGCAAGTATCAGTTCGCTATTTGAAAGAGCCTTCTGTCTTTTATATCTGGGGTGATAAAGAAGTCGAGTTTCACCGCTGCAATCTGTGTGGGTGTTTGACACACTACGTAACGACACAGAAATGTGACGCTGATATCGTCGCCATCAATATGAGGATGGCAGAAGAGGAAGTCTTGAAAGGTATCCCGCTGAGACTCATTGATGGTTAGCGCTACTAACCAAAAAGCCAGGCACATGTCTGGCTTTTCTCTTTCTAGTTAACAGACTTTATCTTTGATATTTCAATCAGTTGTGTAACGTTTTCGGCGAGAGATAATCTGCAAATTTGGCAATTGGTTTATAAATTAGAGTTAAATATCTAATTTCTGAACTAACTTCATAAATCCTATGCAACTCAATTCACCTTGTTTGTTGTAAGGAATATAACAGCGCCCTCAAACATATAACTAATTAATGAGTGTTGTTATGTCTCATACCCGTCTATTCCCACGTCATCGCTTGGCGCTAGCTTGTATGCTTGCCAGTGTTTCCAGTTTCTCATTCGCTCAAGAACAGTGTGATATTCCTGATCTTCAACAGGCGTCTGATCTTGCTTTGGCTGTTTCTGAAGCGACTCATCATTGCTATAGTGCTTGGTTCTCTGCACCTGCAGATTCACTGAACGATATCTACAGTGAAGCGAGCTTAAGCCGTATTCAAATCGCGTTAAACCAAGCCATTGCAAGTTACCGCGGTGAGGCAGAACAAGCGCGCAAACTCGAAAACCTTGGTGAGTTTGTCCGCGCGGCTTATTACGTTCGTTACAACGCGCAACAGCCGGACTTTTCTCAGGCATTAGGCCAACGTTTTGCTCAGTCGATTAATGCGTTTTTAGCGAATCCACACGCGCTAGATCAAGGACGCGAGCAAGTAGGGGCGATGAAAAGCCTGACGTTGATGGTCGACAATGTGAAGCAACTTCCTCTAACGATGGAAGCACAACTTGCGGCACTGCGTCACTTCAATCGCGAAACGGCGCAAGACACACAGTGGGTCGATGGGTTGAATAACCTTTTCCGTGCGATGGCTGGCTATGCTTCGCGAGATGATTTTTACCAATACATGGCGAGCCATACGCAGCACATCGATACGTTAGCGGCGTTTGCTCGTGATAATGCTTGGGCATTGGATACGGATGCGAGCTTCTTGGTTTACAACGCCGTTCGCGAAACCGGACGTTTACTAGCCAGCCCAAACCAAGCAACCAAAGAGAAAGCGCTGCGTGTGATGCAACAAGTGATGGAGCAAAACCCGCTTGGTAGTGAACACGATAAGCTTTGGTTAGCCGCAGTAGAGATGATGAGCTACTTCGCGCCAGAGGGTTTGAATGGTCTGGATTTAGATCAAGCGAAGCGTGATTTGGCGGCTCGCGTGCTACCGAATCGTCATGAGTGTGATGGTCCGGCCATCATCCGTTCTCAAGATTTAACCCAAGCCCAATCTATTGAAGCTTGTGAGGTTTTAGCCGCAAAAGAGGCTGACTTCCACCAAGTGGCGAACACAGGGCATCAACCTGTGGCGGACGACAACAATGAGCGAGTAGAAGT
This sequence comes from Vibrio sp. K4, assembly GCF_051122595.1. Taxonomy (NCBI): domain Bacteria; kingdom Pseudomonadati; phylum Pseudomonadota; class Gammaproteobacteria; order Vibrionales; family Vibrionaceae; genus Vibrio; species Vibrio sp. K4. Next base: position 2,033,642 of record NZ_CP178577.1, on the reverse strand, counting down.
CGCAGTGTTTGCGAACAACGGCAGCTACGTGGATTACTCGTCTTTCTTGTTTGGTAACACGACGGATAACGGTGGTCAGTACCTTGAGGGTAACCCAGCACAAGCAGGCAACGTGGCGCGCTTTGTCGCTTACCGTTATGACAATGGTGAGGCGCTTTCTATTCTCAACCTAGAGCATGAATACACTCATTACCTAGATGCGCGATTCAACCAATATGGCTCATTCAGCGATAACTTGGCACATGGTTACATTGTTTGGTGGCTAGAGGGCTTTGCTGAGTATATGCATTACAAGCAAGGTTACGACGCGGCGATTGGGCTGATTACTGACGGCAAGATGAGCCTATCAGACGTGTTGGCAACCACTTACTCTCACGATACCAATCGCGTTTATCGTTGGGGCTACTTAGCAGTTCGCTTTATGTTGGAAGAACATCCACAAGAGGTAGATAGCTTACTGGCGCTTTCTCGTTCTGGTCAGTTTGCTGAGTGGGCAAATCAGGTTCAATTATTGGGTGAACAATACAATGGCGAGTTTGACCGTTGGTTAGATTCTGTCTCTAGTGAACCACAACAACCTGATCCAAACCCAGACCCAAATCCGGGTGAGCCAACAGAACCTTCCGAGCAAGTAACGCAGCTTGTCGCAAACCAAAGTGTGGTGCTCAGTGGCGCAGCATACAGCGAGCAACTGTTCTATGTGGATGTGCCAGAGAACACAAATCACTTTGACGTGGCGATTCATGGCAATAGCCAAGGCGATGCCGATTTGTACATGAGCTTTGAGAAAGAAGCCCATTACTACGACTTTGAGTTCAGTCAATATGGCGATGGCAGCAACGAGATGGTGACGTTAGAGCCGGAGCAATCGGGTTACATAAAACCGGGTCGTTACTACATCAGCATTGCGGGCCGTTCTGACTTTAATGACGTGACGTTACAGGCGTCATTAGTGACAGAAACCCCAACACCGCCAGCACAAGAGCAAGATGACTTAACCCCAGTGGTATTGGAATCTGGCCAAGCGCAAACCTTAACGGTGCACCAACAGCGTTACGCAGCGGTTTATGTACCGCAAGGCGTACAAGAGGTGCGAGTGTGGCTAACCGACAAAAACGGTAACGCAGACAATGGCAACGTTGATCTGTATGCGAGCAAAGCTTATTGGCCAACAGCAGGGCAGCACGAATACGCATCAAACTACTGGGGCAGTAATGAATACCTGCAAATCCCAGTGACAGAAGAAGGCTATGTCCACTTCTCTTTGAATGCTGATCAGCAAGGGGATGAGGTCGAGATGTTGGTCTACTTCTACTAACTCGCCATACCGAAATCAAACCCTCAATAAAACCAAAGCCGGACATCAGAGTCCGGCTTTTTGCTATTTGTGCGCAGGGCCTAATCTGCTTAAATTGGCTCGTTCACTTTGCTCTTTGTCGCGACTTTGCCTTCGGTAGAATACGCAAGCTCACCTGCAATGTAAGTGGCTTCGACGTTTCGTTCGTCACCCAACATCATTAGGGCAAACAATTTGTCTTCTAAGCTCTTGGAATGCTGGTAACGCAGCTTCTGCAAATCCGTTGCTGCCCAGTTAAGGACAACAAAATCGGCCTCTTTCCCTGCTTCGAAATTGCCTATCTTGTCATCGAGACTCAGCGATTTCGCACCGCCCAATGTTGCTAAGTACAAGCCTTTAAACGCAGAGAGTTTCTTTCCTTGTAACTGCATGATTTTATAAGCCTCATTTAAAGATTCTAACTGAGAAAAACTGGTGCCTGCGCCAACATCTGTCCCCAAACCGACGCGTATATCTTTTTGCTCTGCTTTTTCTAAATCAAACAGACCGCTACCGAGAAATAGGTTGGACGTCGGACAAAAGGAAATCACGGAATCGGTACGCTGAAACGCACTCCACTCTTTATCCGTAAGGTGAACCGCGTGGGCAAAGATGGAGCGCTTGCCAGCCAAGCCATAGTGCTCGTAAACATCGAAGTAACCTTCACGATCGGGGAAGAGTGATTTCACCCATTCGATTTCGTTTTTGTTTTCTGACAAGTGCGTATGCACATACACATCGGGATACTCGGCTTTGAGCTTTCCGGCAGCCGCTAACTGTTCTGGCGTTGAGGTTGGCGCAAAGCGGGGCGTAATGGCGTATTGCAATCGCCCTTGGTTGTGCCATTTGTTGATCAGGTTTTTGCTTTCTTGATAACTCGTTTCTGGTGTGTCGAGCAGGTAGTCTGGCGCGTTGCGATCCATCATGACTTTCCCTGCGATGATGCGCATGTTCTTGTCCAGCGCTTCCTCAAATAACGCTTCTACAGATTGGGGGTGTACCGTGCCAAACACTAACGCGCTGGTGGTGCCGTTCTTCAGCAGTTCATTGATAAAGAACTGGGAGATGGCTTTGGCGTGAGCTTTGTCTTCAAACTGCTTTTCTGTGGGAAAGGTGTAGGTTTCTAGCCACTCCAGCAGTTGTTCACCATAGGCGGCGATCATTTGTGTTTGTGGGTAGTGGATGTGCGTGTCGATAAAGCCCGGCACGATGAGTTTTCCCCTGTGATCGACAATCTCTTGGTATTGTGTCGTATCGCTTTCACTGAACGCTTTGATGGCTTTGATGTGTCCATCTTCAATCACTAACAAACCGTCTTCGAAGTACTGGTAGGCATCAGGCAGGTGTTCAACCTTGGCAGGATCATTGATGAAATGTAATAGGCTAGAGCGGATGGCGGTGACGTCCGCCGCCGCATGAGAAGAGAAGAAAGCCGTACCGAGTAAAGATAGAAGGATCGCGTTTTTGTTCATAAGTCACTCCATTGAATCGTTTGAAAATCCATGGTTTTTGACTTATTCGAGTAAGCCCTTGTCAATAGAGTGTAACAACCGAAAACCATTAAAAGCGAAGTGACTATTGCGAGATGTATGCCAATCAACGACAAAGCGGTTAATGGTAGGCAGTACAAGGCTTGAGGGCGAACTAACGAGACAATAAGTAGGTGTTCGCTAACCATGATGGTGAGGAAAAACAGGCAGTTGAACCGATGTGGTGCATTTCATGTTTTGCTAATAAATGACCTTTGGCTGCAATAAAGCTGTCATGTTTGGGTTATAAGTTGTGCGACTTAAATGGCTATGCCAGATGAGAAGCCCAAGCCAGATGAAACAAGTAAACCATGTGGCTAACAACGTAACCAGTAGATTGGAGAACCATGGCAAGAGTAGTAAACGCAGCCGATGAAGTGATCATTAAGTTGCTCCAAAACCAAGGCTTTATTAAAAGCGAAGCTGAAGCCCGCTTGAAAGAAGAAGTGTACCGTTTACACCCACACGAAATCGAAAAAGTGAAAAACTACGATCAACACTTTGGCATCAATGCAAAAGAGAAATTGATTGATGAGATTTTAGAGCTTAGACGTGAAGCATTGATCAAGAAAATATACCGCCCAGAGACTGCTGTTTTTAAGTAACTTGTCCTCAAACTATCCAAGACATTTGATCGACCCTCAATGTGTAAAAGTAAGTAAATAAGAGAGTCAAAGTTAGTGAGTGGTTTGACACTTATGGAAATGCGTTTTAGTTTTCGATTCAATCAATCTTTGTCATGAATGGGTATAGATAGCAGGATATGGATTCAATCACACAAGCTGCATTAGGCGCGACCGTCGCCGGTGCGATTGCTGGTAAGCGCTGTAACGCGAAGGTATTACTGATGGGTGCTGCGCTCGGCACTTTGCCGGATCTGGATGTGATTCTGGATTATGGTGACGCAGTACAAAACACAATCAAGCATCGCGGCTTTACGCATTCACTCTTGGTGTTACCTCCTTTTGCTTTGCTGATTTCTTGGCTTTATTGCCGCTGGCGACCAGATACGTTTTGGACGCTTTCTCGTGTGTTCTTTTTAACCGTGAGCGTGTTCGTTACCCATACTTTGTTGGATGCAATGACAACGTATGGCACGCAGTTGATTTGGCCATTTGAGGGCTATTTTGAGCTGCGGAACGTGTTCATTATCGATCCGCTTTACACTCTGCCTTTGTTGCTTGCGATTGGTGTGGCTCTGTTTTCCAAAACTCGCGGCGGACGCTGGTGTCAGAGTGTGGTGCTTATCTCCACGCTTTATCTCGGTTGGGGTTACGCATCGCAGCAAATGATCGCGTCTCGCGTGGAGCAAAACTTAGCAGCGCAGAACTTACCGAATCAACAAGTTCTGATCACGCCAACACCGTTTAATACCTTCCTGTGGCGAGTGGTGGTGATGGATGATGGTCAATATTACGAAGGCTTGGCATCGGTACTCGATAGCGATGAGCGTATTGATTTTGTCTCACACCCGCTAGGCAGTTGGCCTTTGGCAGATAAGCCAGAGACGTTGAAAGGGCTTAAGGCTTTCTCTCATGACTATCTGAACTATCGAGTGGAAGATGATGCACTGATTGTGTCTGACTTGCGTTTAGGAATGTCGAACAACCTTTCCTTTGAATTTATCTTTGCGGAGAAGGGCAAAGATGGCGATTGGCAGTTGTTGGAATCAACACAACGCTACCCAAGTGAGCGTAGCTTGGATTTGCTAGGCCAACTTTGGGAAAGGTTGAAAGGCGACCAGAGCATTGATGCGAATTTGGAACGTGTGGAGTTAAGCGCGCGTTCCTAGTTTAGGTGTATAGCGATCCCAACTCGCTCTTGAAGATGATGAGACGGGAGCGTGTTGTCGGGAACCTCTTCATCAAAATGAATACTAACACCAAACTGAATAAAGAAAGCCGGACGTGATGTCCGGCTTTTTGGTATTTGCTTTAATCAACTATTGGTCGAACTCACTACGGGAATTGATACCCGTCGTGCGAGTTGGTTAGGTAGTAGAACGTCGCTTGAACATAGTCAGTTGGGTCACCTGAGTTGTTTTGGTTGTACACGCCTGCTTTAAAGTACATGTATTGGCCGCCAACATCGTAGCCGCTGGTGGTCATATCTACCGTTTCGGTGACGTCTTCGTGGTCATCACGTTTAATGGTGACGATAAGTTGGTTGCCTTGCACTTCGATTCGGTAGAAGAATAACTCGTTCAGTGCGATGCCATCTTCAGGCTCTGAAGCGTTGGATGCTGAGCTACCAATAAGATTAATGAACTGCTCTGGATCTGATGACGCGTCTTCGTTAGGTTCATGCGCAAAGTAAAGCGAACCTTTGGTGTGGCCGGGCAATAAACGGTAGTAGAGGCGGATTGGTTCATCGTTGTTTGCGTGGATCTGGCCAACGATCACGCGACCCACTTGGCTAGAATCACCCGTTGTCGTTACCGCGTTCACGGCCAACGTTGCTTCAAGTATGCCGTCCACACCGCCAGAATTGTTTTGATCATCGCTTGGTGCGCTCGCGAATACCCAGTTGTTTTTGGTGATGCCCGTGGTTGAGATACTGGTGTCGCCACGACGGAGCATTTCACGCATTTCTGAACGTGTGTATTTGGTATTTGCAGATGTGGTTGCGCCTTCGACGGGAGAGATGAACACCAAACCGCCGTCATCACCCGTGTAGAAGAACTCGCTGTTCTCAAAGCCGCTAGAGAGTTCGCCTTCTTTCACTTCTTGAGCATCGCCAGACGCATTGCCGTTATCATCAACTGGCAGGTCGAGTTTCCAATCCAATAAGTCGAAGTTGCCTGATGGCGGCAGGGCAGGGTCGAGATCGAAGACAGGCAATGAAGTGGTCGGTGGGTCGATGATTTCAGAAGATGTGAGTCTGAAGAGATCGACACGGCCCTCAGCGCCACTGTATTCACCAAAGACAGTGATTTCCGTTGAATCTCCTGAGTTGAAGGTAATGGTGGTTTGCGCCCAATCTGAGTTTGAGGCGGTTTTACTAAAGGTGTCGCTGCCAACATTCACGCCGATGTTCGCATCTGCCAGCACGTACGCGCTCAGTGTGTATTCGGTATTGCTTGTGACAGGAACTGACTGCTCTAGACGTGCACCATTGCCAGAGAATTTTGCTGACTTTGTGCCGTCATAGGCAACACCGGAGACAGCTGTTGGATCCACCTCTATCCATCCAGAAAAATCTTGTTCAAAACTTGGGTTAACGAGATTGACTTCGGCACTATGTGCGGCAAAAGAGCTCAGTAAAACGGCACTGCCGACAATATTGACTAACTTGCTTTTCATGTTGTTCTCCACGGTTTTCAACGATGGCTTATCTTCTAATCCTGTAGAAGTAAGTTGTGCTTCATGTATTTTAATAACACAAATGGGCGTTAGTTCTTTCTCTGGAGAACAAAGATGAAGATGAAAAGCGAACTTCTGTATTTTGGTTGCGGCTAACTAGCGATCTTACGCAACTATTTGCAATGTAATTCTTTAGCATGCTGCGTTGATCTGGAAGCGCGATGGCATTTTGTAGCCGTCAAAGCAAAGAAAAGTCTTTCAGGAATAGAGGGTTACAAGCTATACAATATGAATAATTGTGAGCGAAGATCGGTTTTATAAAGGCGAAAAAAAAGCCGGACATGACGTCCGGCTTTGAATTAGTTCCCGATTTTTACATTAATTTTTAGTGACTAGCTAAAGATTAAATTTGTGCGAATGCGCCTTCCCAAGTGTAAGTCACACCGTCGAACTCAACGCGATGTGCCGCGTTCTGTTTGTCTTCGTCTAGGTTGCAGATAGCGAAGTGGTAAGCGTTGCCTGTGGTTGTTTGCAGGCGAATCACGGTACCCACTTCGTTGTTGCCAACGACGGTTACTGATTCTACTAGGCCACGAGCGCCAACCGATGCTTCGATAGACTCGTTGAAGTAACCGTGTGTCTCTAGCACAGAAGCAAACACATGGTTCTGACCAGATTGACGTAAGATCAGTGCTGGTTCGCTCTTCAAGTTGAAGTCTGGATCATTTGCGCCAGTGCGAGTGAAGAACACTTTGCCGCCGTTTGTTGCGCTTGTGATTAGTGAGTAGTAGCTGTTGTCGTGCAACCAACTTACTAGTGAGCTGCCTTGAACTTGGCCTGAACCTACATTCCATAGGTGTTGGTAGCCATTGTCTTCGCCCATTGGGCGCAGCGTGCTTTCGACATCGTATTCAAAATCCGTACGGATGATTTGACCAGAGTAGTGCACTGGCAGGTCGTATTGGTGCTCTTGATCTGCTTCGATGCGGTAAACATCAATCACAAGTGGTTTTTCGAATTCTGGCAATTCAGCAAGAATGATGCTGCGCTGCATGTCTACACCGTTGTAGTAACCAGAAATACGACCGCTCATGCCTTGCAGTTTTTCGTCATCAGCTTTGAAGAAGTGCTTAGAACCGAACTTGGTTTCTGCTAGCGCTGTGTCGAAGTTGTTTTGCGTCTTTTGATCAACCGTTACTGTGTTGTGCGCGACTGTCTGCTTACAGTAAGACTTGTTCTCTGGGATGTAACGACCGCCAAATTTAGGCTCAACGTTTACCCAGCGACCAAAGCCGTAATCGTGCAGCACTTCATGACCGCGGTTAAACACGCTCAGGTGAAGACCATCGTAGTGACCGTGGTCCAGCGCTGAGTGGTACTGGTGATCGCTGCCGTGTTGACCAAACCAGATAAGCGCCATGGTGTCGTCGTCTTGCTCGTCACGGTGGCGAAGAATGCTTACGCCGCCTTTTTCGCCTTCTGGGCCGTCTGTTACGAATAGGCTACCCCAGTTGAATGGCTTGATGTTGTCTGCAGCTGCAACCGCGTCAGACAATGTTTTACCTGAGATATGAACCCAAACGTCTTGCTGGTGGTCTGCCATGCCAAGTAACGTTTCAGACTGCTCGTAACGGTGGAAACATACTGACGTTGCCATGATTACGCCTTCATCGTTGATCGAAATCGTCTTCGATGAATCGTTCAGTGCTGGCAAAGTACCATCTGGGAATGCCGTCTTAAATACTGCGTAAGACGTGGTCTTGATGACTGAATCGTTGAACTCGTAAATACCAAGCTCAGGCTGACGACGTTCAATCGCTTCTGCAAATAGGTAGATTGGACGCAGCGAGAAACGGTGGTAGTAAGGACCTTCCATGTAGTAGCCGTCTGGCGAGAACAGTTGGTCCAACTGAGCTAGGAAGCCGCCGCTCACTTTGTCCAGTTTCAAGCCGTAAAGCGCTTTGTCTACTGCATCTTGATCGTTAATTGCGTAACCACAGATACCTACTGCTGCTACTGCCCACAGACCGTGGTTGTGTACGATGTCGAAGTCGTGACCGTAAGTGACTACGAATAGCTCAATCATTTGTTTGAACAGGTCGTTTTCAATCAGTGTTTTTTGCTCTTCTTCCAATGTGTGGTAAATGCAGCTGTACGCACAAGACGCGTATAGCATCCACATGTTCTCGTTCAGAGTTTGGTGGAAGATCTTACCCGGAGGGTTAGAGTCACGGCTGGTGTTGCTTTCTAGCGTCGGGTAAACCTTCGCGTAAGCCGTTAGCATGTCCACGATGTAATCGCGGTATTTCTGTTCGCCAGTGATAAGGAATAGGCGACCCGCTAGATCAATGTGGATGTAGTTTTGCTTGTGGCGGTTGTGCTCGTAACCGCCGCCTTCGCCGTGACCTGGAACTTCAATACCCACCTCGGCCATGTAAGCGTCAGTTTGTTTGATGTCACGTGCTAATGCTTTTCCTAACAGGCTATCCGTGCCAAGTGCTTTGCTTAGTTCTGCCGCTTCTTCAAAGTTCATTAATAGCGGTTGGTAAGACTGGGTTTGGTAGCTCATTATTATTTCTCCTGCCCGAATGCGTTCACTTCTAGAGAGTAGAAGCCATTCCAGCTGTAGGTTTTACCGTTCAATTCTACTTGGTGTGGGGTTTGGTCGTCAGCGCCTAGCACATTGCTGATCATCACAGTAACCAGTGATTTTTCAGTCGTGATTTCTACGATGCTGCCAACGGCGTTGTAACCCACGACGCGGATATCTCTCACCTGACCACGTGCATTCACCGACTGCTCAAACTCTTCGTTGAAGTAGCCGTGTGTTTCTAGAACAGAAGCAAATAGCATCGATTCGCCCTTGCTGCGTAGAATGAATGCCGGTTCGCTACGTAGGTTAAAGCTCGGGTCATTGGCGCCAGTGCGAGTGAAGATAACTTCATTATCGCCGTTCTGTTTCGCGCTGCTGCTTGTGCCTAACCAAGTGTAGTAGGTGTTGTTTTGTAGCCAGCTAACCAGCGCCGTATCTTGCACTTTGCCGCTCGCTACTTTCCAAAGGTGTTGGTAACCGAAGTCATCGCTAAGCGTGTTCAGTTCACCAAAGCTTTGGTAATCAAAGTTAGTACGTACGATTTGACCATCGTATTGATGAGAGTAGTCGTACTGATGCTCGCCTTCACCTTCGATGCGGTAAAGGTCTAGCAATAGCGGTGCTTCAAGCTCATCGAGGTTAAGCATGAACACACTGCGCTGCATGTCTGTGTTCGGGTAATGGTCGTTCGCAAACGCGCTCATACCGTTTATTTCAGTGCCTTCTACTTTAAAGAAGTGAGGTAAACCATGCACTGAATCAGCGCGGTCTACATCGAAACCGTTCTGACATTGCTCATCAATCGTTACCGCGTTGTGCGCGATAGTTTGACGTGCGTACGATTTGTTTTCGTCTAGGTAACGACCGCCGAATTTAGGCTCAACGTTTACCCAGCGGCAGAAGCCGTATTCACGCAGTACTTCTTGACCACGGTTGAAGAAGGTAATGCCAAGCGTATCGAAGTTACCATGTCCCATGCCGTGTTGACCGTAGTTCATTACAAGCTGTGACACATCACCGGTTTTATCCTGCATACGGATAAAGCCTTGTGCACCGTTGTTACCAGTTGGACCTTCGTTGAGCTCCACACTTGGCCAGAAAGGCATGCCGATTTCACGGTCTGCGATGGCTTTATCGTAGGCTTGAGAAAGCTCAAGACCACAAGGGTGCATCCAAACGGCGTTTTGAATCTTCGCCATGCCTAGGATGTTGTCATCCATACCGTAGTGTTTGCTGTAAACGCTCACTGCAACTTGAACACCCATGTCGGTAATGCTCATGGTACGAGATGCGTCGTTTAGGGCAGGGAACTCACCATTCGGGTAAGCCGTTGCCAGCATCGCTTGTACTGTGTTGCCAATCACTTTGTCTTTGTAGTTGTAGATGTCTACTTCAGGCATGTGACGGTGTACTACTTCTGCAAATACACAAGTTGGACGAATCGCATAACGATGGTAGTACGGACCTTCCATGTAGTAACCAGAAGGAGCGAACAGCTGCGAGATTTGCGCTAGGAAGCCACCGGTATCATCACGGTCTTGACCGTATACCGACATCCCTAGATATTCAGGTTTGCCAATGGCTAGGCCACAAATACCAACAGCAGCAACTGCCCAGATACCGTGGTTGTGAATACGGTCGAAGTCGTGCGCGTATTTCACGGTGAACATGTCTAGCATTGGTTCGAAAATGCGCTCAACAACGGCTGTGCGCTCTTCTTCTGTCATCACTGATGCCACGCAAGAGTAAGCAAGGCTAGTAAACATTAACCAACAGTGTTCATTAAGGATCTGGTGGAAAAGACGACCTGTAGGGTTAGTGTTTTTCTGTACGTGGAAATCAAAAGTGAGGTACTTCTCTGCGTAAATAGCGAGAAGATCTTTAACGAACTGCGCGTACTTTTCTTCTTGAGTAATCAAGAACAAACGACCCGCTAAGTTCATGTAGGTATAGTTTTGTTTGTGGCGGTTGTGCTCGTAGCCACCCGCTTCGCCGTGACCTGGTACGTCTAGAGGCAGACGCATGAAGGCTTCAAGTTCCTTGCGATTCGCTTCAATAGATTTGCCCATTAAGCTCGGCTTTCCGACTTCCTTTCTTAGTAGTTCGACTTCTGCTTCAGTCAACAAAATCGGTTGTGTAGTCATTTCTTTACCACCCTCAGATGAAGTGTGTTGTTTTCTTAAACTTTCTATAAAGTAATACAATATTAGGTTTGGGTGTAGTTTTTGTGGCAAAAAGGGAGAGTGAAATCACGCGAATTTAGCTAACTCATTGATTTATATTGTTGTGGTAATCCTTGTTGTGGTTGATGTTTCGACGTTATCAATCGTTAAGTGGAATGCTTTAGCGAGCACCATTTGATGAATATCACATATTTTTAGATATATTGTATGACAATTAAAATAGATCGGATATGCTCGTTACCAATTCGACAGCAGACCCTTTCGCTTTGCGTTTCACTTTTATCAATACGACGCTTTTTAAGAGAACCTTTTAATAAAAGCATGGTTAAGAATGAAGTGCCGTAGGGTTCGCTTTAATAGAGACTTTTTAGGAGTATGACGATGAATTCTTTCTTTGTATTAGATGAGAACCCGTGGGAAGAGCTAGGCGGCGGTATCAAACGTAAAATTGTTGCTTACACAGATGACCTAATGGCGGTTCACCTATGTTTCGACAAAGGCGCGATTGGCGCTCCGCATACTCACGAAATTCACGATCAAATCGGTTACGTAGTACGTGGCAGCTTTGAAGCAGAAATCGAAGGCGAGAAGAAAGTACTAAAAGAAGGCGACGCATACTTTGCTCGTAAGCACATGATGCACGGTGCGGTTGCACTAGAGCAAGACAGCATTCTTCTAGACATCTTCAACCCAGCTCGTGAAGACTTCTTAAAATAATCTATAGCGCAACCTCAGTTGCTAAGGTGACAACATGAAATCATTAAACATCGCGGTCATTGGCGAATGTATGGTTGAGCTACAGAAAAAGGAAGGTCAGCTAAAGCAGTCATTCGGTGGTGATACGTTGAATACCGCACTGTATTTATCTCGTTTGACCAAAGCTCACGATATTAAAACCAGCTATGTAACGGCTCTGGGTAACGATCCTTTTAGCCAAGAAATGCTATCAGCATGGCAAGAAGAGGGCATCGATACTAGTCTGGTTCTTTCCGTTAAAGAAAAGCAACCAGGTATCTACTACATCGAAACCGATGAAACTGGCGAACGTTACTTCCACTACTGGCGTAACGAAGCGGCCGCTAAGTTCCTATTCGAGCAAAACGAGTCTCCGCTATTAGTCGACAAACTTTACTCGTACGATGCGGTTTACTTGAGCGGTATTACATTAGCGATCCTTACTGAAGAAGGTAAGACGCAACTGTTTGGCTTCCTTGAGCGCTTCAAGGCACAAGGTGGTAAGGTTATTTTCGATAACAACTACCGTCCTAAATTGTGGGAAAGCCGCGAGAATGCCATGTCTTGGTACCTTAAGATCCTTAAGCACACGGATATCGCACTGCTCACATTTGAAGATGAGCAAATGCTTTACGGTGACGAGCATCTAGAACAGTGCATTGAGAGAACCTCTGCACTGGGTGTGGATGAAATCATCATCAAACGTGGTAGTAAAGATTGCTTGGTTGTGGCGAATGGCGAAGCACAATACGTGGCGCCAAACAAAGTCGACAACGTGATTGATACAACAGCGGCTGGCGATTCTTTCAGTGCAGGCTTCTTGGCGAAGCGTTTGACTGGTGGCAATGCTGCGGAATCGGCTTACTCTGGCCACTGTATGGCTGGCGCGGTAATTCAACATAAAGGTGCCATCATTCCACGTGAAGTGATGCCAGATCTTCCTTTGTAATTCTTTTGCGGAGCGTTGAGTAATCAGCGCTCCGCAGTGATTTATTGAACTCAAGTTAACGACGACGAGTACACTCTTATGACGACATTAAACGAACAATTAGCAAACCTAAAAGTAATTCCTGTTATTGCCATCAACAAAGCAGAAGATGCGATCCCTCTAGGTCGCACTTTGGTTGAAAACGGTATGCCTTGCGCTGAAATCACGTTCCGCACAGAGTGTGCTGCAGAAGCGATTCGTGCTATGCGCGCTGAGTTCCCAGAAATGCTGATCGGTGCAGGTACTATCCTAACCAACGAGCAAGTTGACCAAGCGATCGAAGCTGGTGTGGACTTTATCGTAAGCCCAGGTTTTAACCCTCGCACGGTTCAATACTGCCTAGACAAAGGCGTGGCTATCGTACCTGGCGTAAACAACCCAAGCCTAGTTGAGCAAGCGATGGAAATGGGTCTGCGTACACTTAAGTTCTTCCCTGCTGAGCCATCTGGCGGTGTTGGTATGCTTAAAGCACTAACGGCGGTTTACCCAGTGAAATTCATGCCAACAGGTGGTGTGAGCCTAGGTAATGTAGACGAGTACCTGTCTATCCCTTCAGTACTGGCATGTGGCGGCACTTGGATGGTTCCAACAAAACTTATCGATGAAGGTAAGTGGGATGAACTAGGTACACTGGTTCGCGACGCAGTAGCTCACGTAGCATAAGTGTCGTAACACCCCGATAAAACTAGCGAAAAGAATGAAAAGCGAGCCTCAGGGTTCGCTTTTTTTTGTGTTTGAAAGTTTGAAAGAGGCGAGATTGGAGAGGTAGAAATGGAAAGCGCTGGATTTTCCTCACGTCATCCTCGAGAGCGACGAAGGAGCGAGTCGGGAATCTTACTTTTTACATTCATCTAAATCCCACTTTCTATCCAATTCCTTCGAAACATCTCATTACGTTTCCCTCAAAGAAATACCACGCATTTTTGATCTTCAGACAAAGCGTGAAGAAGAAAAATATTCCATACTTTAATGAATTTGCAATAGATTATTTGTATTACAATATAATTACTTGTTGAGTGGCGGATATTCTGACTTAGAATGTCATTAGCCCAATAAAATAAAGGTTTTCTCGCCAATTTTTCAATGAAATAACTTATGTTCCAGATCACAATTAAAGCTTATTGTAGTACAAATAAAATAATGAACAGAGTAGTCTAGGCGTTAGAAAATGATCAAACTTGAAAGGCTGAAAAAATGACTATTGATACTCTTGTTGTTCTTGCCTACTTCTTCTTCTTAGTTGCAATTGGTTGGATGTTCCGTAAGTTCACTACCTCAACCAGTGACTACTTCCGAGGGGGCGGTAAGATGTTATGGTGGATGGTAGGTGCTACCGCCTTCATGACGCAATTTTCAGCATGGACGTTTACAGGTGCCGCAGGACGCGCGTTCAACGACGGTTTCGTTGTTGTAATCCTATTCTTAGCCAACGCATTTGGCTACTTCATGAACTACCTCTACTTCGCTCCAAAGTTCCGCCAGCTACGTGTAGTGACGGCGATTGAAGCAATTCGTCAACGTTTTGGTAAGACTTCAGAGCAGTTCTTCACTTGGGCTGGTATGCCAGACAGCTTGATCTCAGCCGGTATTTGGTTGAATGGTCTTGCGATTTTCGTGGCAGCGGTCTTCAACATTCCTATGGAAGCGACCATCATCGTTACTGGTTTAGTGCTAATGCTAATGGCGGTAACGGGCGGCTCTTGGGCAGTTGTTGCATCTGACTTTATGCAGATGTTGGTTATCATGGCAGTGACGATCACTTGTGCGGTGGCGGCATACTTCCACGGTGGCGGTATTGGCAACATCGTGTCGAACTTCCACGGCGACTTCATGCTGGGTAACAACCTGAACTACGTCAGTATCTTTATCCTTTGGGTAGTGTTCATCTTTGTTAAACAGTTCGGTGTAATGAACAACAGCATCAACGCTTACCGCTACCTATGTGCAAAAGACAGTGAAAACGCACGTAAAGCAGCAGGTCTTGCATGTGTGCTGATGATTGTTGGTCCTATCATTTGGTTCCTACCACCTTGGTACGTTGCGGCATTTATGCCTGATTTCGCAGAGCAATACGGCTCAGTAGGTGGTGATGCAGCTTACCTAGCATTCGTACAAAACGTAATGCCAGCAGGTATGGTGGGTCTTCTGATGTCAGCAATGTTTGCGGCGACTATGTCTTCAATGGACTCTGGTCTAAACCGTAACGCGGGTATCTTCGTGATGAACTTCTACAGCCCGATTGTACGCCCACAAGCGTCACAAAAAGAGCTGGTTATTGTGAGTAAAGCAACGACTATCGTGATGGGCTTCATCATCATTGGTATCGGTCTATTCATTAACTCACTACGTCACTTGAGCCTGTTCGATATCGTACTGAACGTGGGCGCATTGATTGGCTTCCCAATGTTGATTCCTGTACTACTTGGTATGTGGATTCGTAAGACGCCGGATTGGGCTGGTTGGGCAACACTGGTTGTTGGTGGCTTTGTTTCTTACATCTTCGGTATCTCACTACAAGCAGAAGACGTAGAGCGCCTATTCGGTCTAGAGCAAGCGTTTACAGGCCGTGAGTGGGCTGACCTGAAAGTTGGCTTGAGCCTAGCAGCACACGTTGTCTTCACTGGTGGCTTCTTCCTACTGACAACACGTTTCTACAAGGGTCTATCACCTGAACGTGAGAAAGAAGTGGCTCAATTGTTCGAGAACTGGAACACGCCACTTGTGGCTGACAGCGAAGAGCAGCAGAACCTAGATACAAAACAGCGCGGCATGCTTGGTAAGCTTATCAGCGTAGCGGGCTTCGGTATCCTAGCGATGGCTCTGATTCCAAACGAACCATCAGGTCGACTACTGTTTATCTTGTGTGGTGCGATTGTTCTCTCGGTGGGTGTTCTATTGGTGAACGCAGCACGAGGGCCTAAAAGCCCAAAGCTAGCTAACGCGAAAAGCTAACCACAGTTAACGACTCTCTATGAAAAATCCCACAGTATCGCTACTGTGGGATTTTTTTATTTTCGACTTTAAGCACTAAGAGAAAACCGAGTGATTAGATTGTCTTGCTTCTTGCTCAAGGCAGTTCGACTTAAGCAGGAATACCACTGTGGAATTTGAAGTCTTCGTCTGGCGTTGAAATCAGTTCAGCTTCGATGCGTCCAAACTCTGCAACGCGCTCACTAATATCTTTACCTGCGATTTGTTCTGCAAGGACTAGGTAGTCTTGGTAATGACGGGCCTCTGAGCGAAGCAGAGAAACATAGAACTTCGCGATGTCTTCGTCCATGTGTGGAGCTAGTTTCGCAAAACGTTCACATGAGCGAGCCTCTATGTAGGCACCAATGATGAGCTTATCAATCAAGGTTTCTGGCTCATGTGTTTTCATGTTCGAAATCAGCGTTTTTGCATAGCGGCTTGCTGGAATGTTTTTGTATTCCACGCCACGGCTTTCCATGATTTCTAGCACTTGGTAGAAGTGATGCAACTCTTCTTTGATCAGCAGAACCATCTTGTCGATCAGATCTTGGCTGTACGGCGAATCTGATTTAGCGATGATGGCTTTTGAAATGTTGCTCTTGCCTTTAAGCGTCTCTAGTGAGCCTGTCTTACGGTAGGCAAAGTCTTCATATGGTTTGAACCAGTCGAGTAGGGCATGTGAGCTTGCTTGGTCTACTGCGTACTTACGGATCAGGAACATTGCCGACTGGCCCGCTTTGAGTTCGCACAGTAGGTGGTCTAATAAAATGGTTGGAAGGTTTTCAGGCTTCTTTGCTTCCTCAACCCATTCATCTGGGGTGCTGCATTGCAAGAATTGGTTAATTGGAGCAAGAAGGTCCTGATAGGCGTCGAGATTAATCATTTTAATTTTTAGTACTTTACATTCAATTTTGGTTTATCCGGCCAATGTCTATTCAATCAAGAAGACACAAAAAAGGCTGCAAACGCAGCCTTTAATCGGATAGGGCGGAAAGCTTAAGCGGAGTTTACCACTTTTTCTTCTCGCCGAAGAGCGCATCCATATCACTGTCGCGTTCTTTGTCGGCAATTTGCTGCATTTCTGCTTCATTCTTGTCTTGGCGCTTCTTATCCAAGTCACCAAGCATTTCTTCGAGCTTTTGTTTTGCTTGAATCGAGTAAGCATCATTTTTGGTGCTTAACGCATCAATGCCTTTACGAAGCAGTTGCAGAGCGGTTCCCGGTTGACCGCGAGCAATAGAGTCATTCGCACGCTTAATCACGTTCTCGATGTTGATGCGAATTTGCATCGTTTCAAGACGCGCGTTTTCTGTTACGTAAGTCTGCGTATCTAAACGGCCTTTGTTGTGCTCGTTACGAACCGCATCGCGAAGGCGTTTCACGAGCTTTAACATTACAATGGCTTGTTTATCGCTGCTTGGCATCTTGAATGTGGTGCTTTCACCGTTTGCACTGCTCTCATTCAATTGAGCAATTTGCTGCTTCATGTTTTCGATGCGCTGCACGAGCTGCTTGTTCTTTGGATCAAGGTCGCGCATGCTTTCAAGTGCATCAAGAATACGGTTGTTAAGACACAGCAGTAAGTCCTTGCTGAAAGGAATATGATGAGCGTGCCCGATGAGCTCTTCAGTACCGTCAATCAGTGCCACATAGCGAGCAGATTCCTGTCTTTTCGCGGTCTCTACTTTTACCTTGTACTGCAACATGATGTTATAGCCAAGGATCAATACCAGTAGGATGGCAACCAAAGCAATTATTAAAGGCATATTCATATTTTTGCTTCTACTACTTGTTATTTTTCTGTGTCCAGCGTTCAAGAATACATGAATCTTATCTTTCTCGGCACCCTATTTATTTGATTATTTTGCTCCAAACACGTTTTCCTGTGGATTTAAGCACAGAATGCGGTGAGCCGTTTAAAAAAGCGAATTTTGAAGGTTCAACTCCATGCATATTTAGAGAAGGTGAGTAATTCGCTATGAGCTTGAGCTATAAGTTAGAAATTACTGTTCATTTAGTTGCTAACACGTTATAACTAATCATTATATCTACTCGGGTGAGTAGACTGGATAAGTATGACGTTATTATCTCAATCAATGAGTAAGGGATTACGATGAAACTGCAACAACTGAAGTATATTGTTGAGGTTGTGAACCATAATCTGAATGTGTCTGCGACAGCAGAAAGCCTATACACTTCTCAGCCGGGCATCAGTAAACAAGTCCGTTTATTGGAAGATGAGTTGGGTATTCAGATCTTCGAACGAAGTGGTAAACACTTAACGCAGGTGACACCCGCCGGTGAAGAGATCGTGCGAATTTCTCAAGAGATTCTAGCGCGTGTTGAAAGCATCAAAGCCGTGGCAGGGGAGCATACTCACCCTGAAATGGGCACACTGAACATTTCTACTACTCATACCCAAGCACGTTACGCACTTCCTGACGTGATCAAAGGCTTTACGGCACGTTACCCGAAAGTATCGCTGCACATGCACCAAGGTACGCCTTCGCAAATGTCTGAAGCGATTGCCAAAGGTACGGCAAACTTCGCGATTGCGACCGAAGCACTTCATTTATATCAAGATGCCATTATGCTGCCTTGTTACCACTGGAATCGTTCTATCGTGGTACCAAAAGATCACCCATTAGCGAAGAAAGACCGCGTAACTATCCACGATTTGGCGGCTTACCCGCTAGTGACTTATGTATTCGGCTTTACAGGCCGTTCTGAGTTGGATACTGCATTTAACC
The DNA here is from genome assembly GCF_051122595.1 of Vibrio sp. K4. Classification (NCBI taxonomy): domain Bacteria; kingdom Pseudomonadati; phylum Pseudomonadota; class Gammaproteobacteria; order Vibrionales; family Vibrionaceae; genus Vibrio; species Vibrio sp. K4. Next base: position 2,015,256 of record NZ_CP178577.1, on the reverse strand, counting down.
GTGAAGGTTTAACACCGCGCGTTGTGTTTACTGCAACGGATGCCGACGTGATTAAAACTTACGTTCGTATGGGTATTGGTGTTGGTGTGATTGCGAGCATGGCAGTTGATGAAGACCAAGACAGCGATTTGGTTGCGATTGATGCAAGCCACTTGTTTGGCGCGAGCACAACGAGCATTGGCTTCCGTCGTGGTACCTTCCTTCGCTCTTACATGTTCGACTTTATGGAGCGTTTTGCACCGCATTTAACTCGTCCTGTGGTGGAGCAAGCGATCTCGCTTAAATCAAACACCGAAATTGAAGAGATGTTTAAAGACATCGAGCTTCCGGTCAGATAACACTTCATTGATGTTTCGATTCCCTCTACAATGCGCTCGTTGTAGGGGGAGCTATGAAAACGCAATTTCAATTTATTAATGACTGCTTAATCGAAAACCAATCTTTGTGGCGATTCGAGCCGTTTAAAAGCAGCATTCACGCATCATTACCTTGGCAAGAGCAACATCCTCAGTTGTGCCAGTGGTTAGCGTCTATTTCTCCCTCTCAGATTGAAGAATACAAAGCGGAACCGGAACTTGCCTTAAAAGCACTTAGTCCATTCTTGCCTGAACTTGAACAACTTTCAGTACTCACTCGCTTAGAACCGCTAGTTTTAAAAGGCTTGGAACTCGTTCGTGGTTTAGATAACGGCATTCCCGGTCGTAAGTTAGAGCAAATTAGTTCGATGGGTGAAGCGGCGATTCAGCTTCATCATGGTGACGAATGGTTAGAGTGGTGCTCAGGCAAAGGTTATTTGGGGCGAATTCTGACCACACAAACCGATCAGCCTGTCACCAGTTTTGAATACCAACAAGCGTTGTGCGATTCGGGGCAACAAGCAGCCAATGAGTATCATTGGAAGATGACGTTTATTCAAGGCGACGCGTTCGATAGCAAAGCGAAAGCGGTGTTTAAGCCAACTCAACACGCAGTTGCCCTTCATGCCTGCGGTGATCTTCATGTTCGCCTAATGCAGTATGGCAGTGAAAACGGCATTGCTGCGATGACAATCTCGCCTTGTTGTTACCACTTGATTCAGTCTGAGCAATATCAGCCGATGTCAGTGCAGGGCAGGGCTTCTTCTCTCTCATTGTCTAAGCAAGAACTGCGTATTCCGTTACAGCAAACCGTTACTGGTGGTGAACGTGTACGACGTCATCGTCAGCAGGAAATGGTGTTCCGTCTTGGGTTTGATTTGATCACGCGACAAGTTTTGGGGATGGCAGAGTATCAGCCTGTGCCGAGTATCCGTAAGTCGCAATTGAGTGATGGTTTTGAATCGTTATGTCGCTGGGCAGCGGAACAGAAGGGCATCGATCTTCTACAAGAAATCGACTTCGACCATTTTGAAAAGTTAAGCGAACAGCGCTTTTGGCAAATGGAGCGTTTGAGTCTGGTTCAATTAGTATTTCAACGACCGTTGGAAATTTGGCTTGCTTTAGACAAAGCACTTTATCTTGAAGAACGTGGTTATCGTGTTAGATTGGCAGAGTTTTGCGCTAAATCAGTCACACCTCGAAACATTTTAATTTGCGCTTATAAGATTTAGATCTGTTTTATAATTAAATGCTCTATGCAAAAAAGCCCACTTTAGAGTGGGCTTTTGTAAACAAAACGTGACAATTTATGCGTTATTTTGTCATTAGTTGAACATTGCAATAGCTTGCGCTGGTTCAACATATTCTAGGTCAAAGCTCTCAGCAACTTCTTTGCAAGTCACTTTGCCGTGGATAACGTTTAGACCTTCAAGGAAACCATTGTCTTCTAGAAGCGCTTCACGGTAGCCTTTGTTTGCAAGCTTCACGATGTATGGAAGCGTTGCGTTGTTCAGTGCAAATGTTGAAGTACGAGCCACTGCACCTGGCATGTTTGCAACACAGTAGTGAACCACTTCGTCAACGATGTATGTTGGTTCTGCGTGCGTTGTCGCGTGAGAAGTTTCGAAACAACCGCCTTGGTCGATAGCAACGTCAACCACCGCCGCGCCTGGCTTCATCTTAGCGATGTGCTCTTTTGTTACCAATTTAGGTGCTGCAGCACCAGGGATTAGAACCGCACCGATCACTAGGTCTGCTTCTAGAACATGCTTCTCGATAGCGTCTTCAGTAGAATAAACCACTTTAGCGCGACCTTGGAATTCTTCGTCAAGCTTACGTAGTGTATCTACGTTACGGTCAAGGATTGTTACGTCCGCACGAAGACCTACAGCCATACGAGCTGCGTTCGCGCCAACGACACCACCGCCGACTACAACAACTTTCGCTGGCTCAACACCAGGTACGCCACCTAGTAGTAGACCACGACCGCCGTGTGATTTTTCCAACGTTTGCGCACCTGCTTGAATAGACATCCGACCTGCCACTTCTGACATTGGTGCTAACAGTGGCAAACGACCCATATTATCTGTTACAGTCTCATACGCTATACAGACAGCTTTGCTCTTGATTAGCTCTTCAGTTTGTGGAAAATCTGGTGCTAGGTGTAAATAAGTAAATAAAATCTGCCCTTCGCGGAGCATTGCTCTCTCGACAGCTTGGGGTTCTTTTACTTTTACAATCATATCTGCTTTTGCAAAAACGTCTGTAGCAGTAGGAAGAATGGATGCGCCTACAGCGATGTAATCATCGTCTGAAAAACCAATGCCGGCACCTGCATTGGTCTCAACCAAAACTTGGTGACCATGTGAGATAAGTTCTCTCACGCTAGCTGGGATCATACCCACACGGTATTCGTGGTTTTTGATTTCCTTAGGTACGCCAATGATCATCCTGTGTCCTCTTTCTAAAATGGTTGTATTAACTGTTTGTAGGGTGTTATTGTCGAATTAATATCTAGTATAGATGTTGGTTTGTAATATTTGGCACCAAATATTAAAAAGTTGTAGTATATTTTTTTGCAAGGAAGTAATAAGGTGGAATAAAAAATGGCAGACAACTATAAGAAGCCGTCCAAGGAACTAGACCGTATCGACCGCAACATTCTTAATGAACTGCAGAAAGACGGTCGTATTTCGAACGTTGAACTTTCAAAACGTGTAGGACTTTCTCCAACGCCGTGTTTGGAGCGTGTGCGTCGCTTAGAGCGTCAAGGTTATATCACTGGGTACACTGCGTTATTAAACCCGCAGTTCCTAGATGCATCACTGTTGGTATTCGTAGAAATTACACTTAACCGTGGTGCGCCTGATGTATTCGAACAGTTCAATGCGGCTGTTCAAAAACTAGACGATATCCAAGAGTGTCATCTAGTATCAGGTGATTTCGACTATCTTCTAAAGACTCGTGTATCAGACATGGGTGCTTACCGTCGACTACTAGGCGATACGTTACTGCGTCTTCCAGGCGTGAATGACACTCGTACCTACGTAGTTATGGAAGAAGTGAAGCAAACTAACCAGCTTGTGATTAAAACTCGTTAAATTCTTGCAAAGAAAGCGGTAAATGCTTCCGCTTTCTCGATAGAGTAATTGGGTTTTTCTCTTTGATATGGTTAAATCAATTTACCGAGCGGCTTTGTGCCGCTCGGAATGTTTTGCTTATTCCTAATTCATTTCCATATTCAAGTTGATTTATGTTCAAAGAGAACGCAAAGAAAGTCGAAACCATCATCAAAACCAGTGAAGAGCCTCAGTCTTCACGATTAAATGGCTTCCAACGCTTAAAAGAGTGCTGCTTTATCGTTGGCGTTCTTAGCTCGATATTGCTGGCCGTTGCATTATTTACCTTTAGCCCAGCCGATCCGTCTTGGTCCCAAACTGCTTGGGGCGGTGAGATCGATAACGCTGGTGGCCTGTTCGGCGCTTGGTTAGCCGACACGTTATTCTTTACCTTTGGTTCCCTCGCGTATCCATTACCCTTCCTGTTAACCGCAGGTGCATGGGTAATTTGTCGCAAGCGTTCTGAAGACGACCCTATCGACCTTATGTTGTGGGGCACTCGTCTACTTGGTTTAGTTATCCTTATTCTTACCAGTTGTGGTCTTGCTGATATCAACTTTGACGACATTTGGTATTTCTCGTCTGGTGGCGTTGTTGGTGACGTACTGACGAGCTTGTCTCTGCCTACATTAAATGTGCTGGGCACAACGCTTGTACTTCTTTTCCTATGGGGTGCTGGCTTCACACTATTTACTGGTATTTCTTGGCTTAACATTGTTGAGTGGTTGGGCGATCGTGCACTTGGCGTTGTTGCAGCGTTAACAAATAAAGCTCGTGGTACCGAGCATGAAACTCTAGAGCCGCAGTTAGATGAGTTTGCTGAAGATCGTGTAATGAGCAAACGTGGTTCAGATGACATGGAAGACGAGCCTATGCCTCATCTTACTGCTTATGATGTCGAAGAGCCGAAACAAGAAACGCCAACACACGAATACCCAATCTACATGCCACAATCGGCAGTAGAACAATCGACTTCAGATAAACCGAGACAGCAGCAAGCTAACGTTCAGCCAACGCCGCAGCCTGCAGTTGTAAATGCCGCGCCTGTGCAGCCTCAAATTCAATCTCAGGTTCAAGAGCAAGCTCAAACTGTTGAGCCAGTGCGTGCGGTGAGCACAGATAATGTGGACCCATTCGTTGAACGTACTAAACAACTGAACGTAACGATTGAAGAGCTAGAAGCGGCGGCACAACAAGCTGATGACTGGGCAGATGAAGAGCCACAGGTTCAAGAAGCGCAAATTGCACCTGCTCAAACTCAGCCTGAAGTTCCACAGTCTGTTTCTCAGGAATTTGCTTCACAGCAAGCTGAGCATCAACAAGCGCCACAAGAGCCGTTTGTGACACCTGAACCAACCGTCTCTGAACCGTTCGATAACGCACCAAGTTACGACGAGTATGCTCAGTTTGAGGCAGAGCAGGCTCAACAAGCCCAAGTTAATCAAGAACAAGCGCCTGTTCACGCGCCAATCGAACAGCCAACCACAGAGCTACCTTCACACGAAGAACCTGTGATTAGCTCTTCTGCATTGGATAACATTGCTGAACAAACAGAGCCAAGCCAACACATCGAACCGACAATTTCGAACTTCGATGTATTGGATGACGAAGATGATTACCCGGCGCAGCAGCCAGTTCAACAAGCTCAACCGGCTTATGCTGAGCCGCAGCAACAAGCTATTCAGCCACAAGAACCAGTTCAGCAATCGCCCGTTCAAGAGCAACCTGTTCATCAGCCTGTTGCAGTTCAACCTCAACCGGTAGCGCCTGCACCTTCCGCTACCTTTGAACCTGCACCTCAAGAAGTCGAGGTAGAAGAGGTTCAAGACGGCGATCAAGATGTGGCTGCATTCCAAAACTTGGTATCGAATGCTCAAGCGAAAGTGGCTGCTCAGCAGAACCCATTCTTGGTACAGCAAGAGCAAAACTTGCCAGTACCAGAAGAGCCATTGCCAACACTAGAATTGCTTTACCACCCCGAGAAGCGCGATAACTTTATTGATCGTGATGCTCTGGAAGAGGTGGCTCGTTTAGTTGAAACCAAACTTGCGGATTACAAGATCAAAGCAGACGTAGTCGGTATTTACCCAGGTCCTGTTATCACTCGATTCGAGCTTGATTTGGCGCCGGGCGTTAAAGTAAGCCGCATTTCTGGTCTGTCTATGGACTTGGCACGTGCACTTTCTGCAATGGCGGTACGTGTAGTCGAAGTGATTCCGGGCAAACCTTATGTGGGTCTAGAGCTGCCTAACATGAGCCGCCAGACGGTATTCTTATCTGATGTAATCAGTAGCCCTCAGTTTGAACAAGCAACGTCACCAACGACCGTTGTTCTTGGTCAAGATATCGCGGGTGAAGCGGTGATTGCAGATATTGCGAAAATGCCTCACGTACTGGTAGCAGGTACAACCGGTTCTGGTAAGTCTGTAGGTGTGAACGTGATGATCTTGAGTATGCTTTACAAAGCATCACCAGAAGATCTGCGTTTCATCATGATCGACCCGAAAATGTTGGAGCTTTCAATCTACGAAGGTATTCCTCATCTACTTTCTGAAGTAGTAACAGATATGAAAGACGCGTCTAACGCACTACGTTGGTGTGTGGGCGAGATGGAACGTCGTTACAAACTGATGTCTGCATTGGGCGTACGTAACGTGAAAGGCTTTAACGAGAAGTTGAAGATGGCAGCAGATGCTGGCCACCCAATTCACGACCCATTCTGGCAAGAAGGCGACAGCATGGACACTGAGCCGCCGTTGCTTGAGAAACTGCCTTACATCGTTGTGGTTGTCGATGAATTTGCCGACCTGATGATGGTGGTAGGTAAGAAGGTTGAAGAACTGATTGCTCGCTTGGCGCAAAAAGCGCGTGCGGCAGGTATTCACTTGATCCTTGCGACACAGCGTCCATCGGTTGACGTTATTACCGGTCTGATTAAAGCGAACATCCCAACACGTGTGGCGTTTACCGTATCAACTAAGACCGACTCACGTACTATCCTTGACCAAGGCGGTGCGGAATCGCTATTGGGTATGGGTGATATGCTTTACTTACCACCAGGTTCAAGCCATACGACCCGTGTTCACGGTGCGTTTGCATCGGATGATGATGTTCACGCGGTTGTGAACAACTGGAAAGCTCGTGGTAAGCCAAACTACATCGATGAGATCATCAGTGGTGATCAAGGTCCAGAAAGTCTGCTTCCGGGTGAACAAATGGAGTCGGATGAAGAAGTGGATCCATTGTTCGATCAAGTTGTAGAGCACGTAGTGCAATCGCGTCGTGGTTCGGTTTCTGGTGTACAACGTCGATTCAAGATTGGTTACAACCGAGCGGCTCGTATTGTAGAGCAGCTTGAAGCGCAAGGCATCGTAAGTGCTCCGGGTCATAACGGTAACCGTGAAGTACTGGCTCCTGCGCCACCAAAAGATTAATGAACTTGTGTTACTCACCTCAGTCCAACTGAGGTGAGTGGTTCTAACAATAGGTATCTGAATGAAAAAACTATTTTCAGCGAAACTTTTCTCTGCGCTTGTTTTAAGCTTTTCTCTCTTCTCTACTGCACACGCCGCGTCTCCCAAAGATGAACTAAACAAACGCCTTTCTATGAATGATGGCTTCAGTGCGGATTTCTCTCAGCAAGTTATCAGCCCAGAAGGCGAAACGGTGATGGAAGGAGAAGGCACGGTTGAAATCGCTCGCCCAAGCCTGTTCCGTTGGAGCACAACATTCCCAGATGAAAACCTTCTGGTTTCTGACGGTAAAACATTGTGGTACTACAGCCCATTCATCGAGCAAGTGAGTATTTACTGGCAAGAGCAAGCAACAGAGCAAACGCCATTTGTTTTGTTAACGCGTAATCGCGCAAGTGATTGGGATAACTACAAGATTTCTCAAAAAGGTGATGAGTTCATCCTCATTCCTACTGCAGTAGACTCCACACAAGGTCAATTCCAGATTAATATTGATGCTAAAGGTGTGGTGAAAGGCTTCAATGTGGTTGAGCAAGACGGTCAAAAAGGTTTGTTCACCTTTAATAACGTGAAGCTTGGTAAACCAAAAGCAGACAGATTCACATTCACAATTCCAAAAGGTGTGGAAGTGGATGACCAAAGGAATTAATTGGTAGTGAGCAATTACACATTAGATTTCTCGGGGGACGAAGATTTTCGTCCCCTTGCTGCTCGTATGAGACCGGAAACGATCGAACAATACATCGGACAGCAACACATTTTAGGTCCCGGTAAGCCACTGCGCCGTGCGCTAGAGGCGGGTCACATTCACTCGATGATCCTTTGGGGACCTCCGGGCACAGGCAAAACGACATTAGCGGAAGTGGCTGCAAACTATGCCAATGCTGAAGTAGAGCGCGTGTCTGCCGTGACGTCTGGTGTGAAGGAAATTCGTGCAGCAATTGAGAAAGCACGTGAGAACAAAATGGCGGGTCGCCGCACCATCTTATTTGTGGATGAGGTGCATCGCTTCAACAAATCTCAGCAAGACGCGTTTTTGCCGCATATTGAAGATGGCACAGTTACCTTTATTGGAGCGACGACAGAAAACCCATCGTTTGAGCTAAACAACGCATTGCTGTCACGTGCACGTGTGTACAAGCTAACGTCTCTCGACAAAGATGAAATCTCGTTGGCGTTGAACCAAGCCATTAGCGATAAAGAGCGTGGGCTGGGTAATACGCCAGCACACTTCGCTGATAACGTATTAGACCGCCTAGCAGAACTAGTAAACGGTGATGCTCGTATGTCTCTCAATTATCTTGAGCTGCTTTACGACATGGCAGAAGACAATGCGCAAGGTGAAAAAGAGATCACGCTTAAGTTGCTTGCGGAAGTAGCAGGTGAGAAGGTCTCTCGCTTCGATAACAAAGGTGACATTTGGTACGACTTAATCTCTGCGGTTCACAAATCAATTCGTGGCTCAAACCCGGATGCTGCGCTGTATTGGTCTGCGCGTATGATTGCTGCTGGTTGTGACCCTTTGTATATTGCTCGACGCTTATTGGCGATCGCTTCTGAAGATGTAGGTAATGCTGACCCTCGCGCAATGCAAGTGGCACTGTCTGCTTGGGATTGCTTTACCCGAGTTGGTCCAGCAGAAGGTGAACGTGCGATTGCACAGGCGATCGTGTACTTAGCGTGTGCGCCGAAAAGTAATGCTGTTTACGTGGCGTGGAAACAAGCGTTCACAGACGCTCATAACTTACCTGAATATGAAGTGCCGCATCACCTTCGAAATGCACCAACCAGTTTGATGAAAGACATGGGTTACGGTGCAGAGTATCGTTATGCTCACGATGAGCCTGGCGCTTACGCTGCGGGTGAGCAATATTTGCCACCTGAAATGGGCGATCGTAGGTACTATCAGCCGACAAATCGTGGTCTAGAGACCAAAATCGGCGAAAAGTTAGATTACTTGGCTACTTTAGACGCAAATAGCCCACAAAAGCGCTATGAAAAGTAGGCGTTTTTGGATACATTTGTTCAGTAAATTTTTTTAACGCGTACGCTTGGAAAGTGCGCGTGATTTCACAACAAAAAGCATAGGATTAACAATGCTGGATTCTAAATTACTTCGTACAGAGCTGGATGAAACAGCTGCTAAACTGGCGCGTCGTGGCTTTAAGCTAGACGTAGATACTATTCGTAAACTTGAAGAACAACGTAAGTCCATTCAAGTAGAAGTAGAAAATTTACAATCCACGCGTAACTCCATCTCCAAGCAAATCGGCCAAAAAATGGCGGCTGGCGACAAAGAAGGCGCAGAAGAGATCAAGAAACAAATCGGTACTCTAGGTAGCGATCTTGATGCGAAGAAAGTTGAACTTGAGCAAGTAATGGCTCAACTAGACGAATTCACGCTTTCTGTACCAAACATCCCAGCAGACGAAGTGCCAGATGGCAAAGATGAAAACGACAACGTTGAAATCTCTCGTTGGGGTGAGCCAAAGTCTTACGACTTCGAACTGAAAGATCACGTTGACCTAGGCGAAATGGGCGACGGTCTAGACTTCGCAAGCGCAGTTAAGATCACTGGCGCACGTTTCATCGTGATGAAAGGCCAATTTGCTCGTCTACACCGCGCAATCGCTCAGTTCATGCTGGATCTTCACACTGAAGAGCACGGCTACACAGAAATGTACGTACCTTACCTAGTAAACTCTGACAGCCTATTCGGTACTGGTCAGCTTCCTAAGTTCGGTAAAGATCTTTTCCACACTGAGCCGCTAGTAGAAAAAGTAAACGACGAAGAGCCACGTAAACTGTCTCTAATCCCTACTGCAGAAGTGCCTGTAACGAACCTAGTTCGTGACACGATTTCTGACGAAGCGGATCTACCAATTAAGATGACAGCTCACACGCCATGTTTCCGTTCAGAAGCAGGTTCTTACGGTCGTGATACTCGTGGTCTGATTCGTATGCACCAGTTCGACAAAGTTGAGCTAGTACAAATCACTAAGCCAGAAGATTCAATGAACGCACTAGAAGAGCTAACAGGTCACGCTGAGAAAGTTCTACAACTTCTAGAGCTTCCTTACCGTAAAGTGGTTCTATGTACAGGTGACATGGGCTTCGGCGCTCGTAAGACTTACGACCTAGAAGTTTGGGTTCCTGCTCAAGAAACTTACCGTGAAATCTCTTCATGTTCTAACATGTGGGACTTCCAAGCTCGTCGTATGCAAGCGCGTTTCCGTCGTAAAGGCGAGAAGAAACCTGAGCTTGTACACACGCTAAACGGTTCTGGTCTTGCTGTAGGTCGTACAATGGTTGCTATCCTAGAAAACAACCAAGAAGCAGACGGCCGCATTGCGATCCCTACAGTACTTCAGAAGTACATGGCGGGCGCAACGCACATCGGTTAATCCATTAACCACTAGAACACCAAAACCCAGCCTTAGTGCTGGGTTTTTTGTTATCTGCGTCGAGTGAAAATACGTTGTTATGTAAATATAGGATGAGGTATTGCATAGTTAGCCTAAATTATTAAAACCAGTCCCTAATGATATTTTTCTAAGCTTCATTGAGCGTGACAAGCTCCTCCAAAATATAAAGATGAGGTACTTTCATGGCTTCAATAAGAATAAGCGGCTCTGTTGGCTTGGGTGGTAAAAATGTGGATGCTGATATTCGTACGGTACAAAGGTCTATTAACCAATTGCTTGGTTCTTTAAGGGGAATAAAGGAACTTAAAGTGGATGGGAAACTGGGCTCTAGACCGGAAAACTCCAAGACTGTCGCCGCAATTAAAGCTTTTCAGAAAAACCTTGTTGGGATGGCTCGTCCAGATGGAAGGATAGATGTGAATGGAAGAAGCCATCGTAAGTTGATGCAAGGTATCACGGTTTTGAGTGCGAAGAAGGCTTTGCCTGTCTCAACCTCCCTCAAAATGAAGCTCAAGGCTAAATTAGAGCAATATGAGGGAAGAGTCGAGCATATGTATTTGGATACCAGAGGCTATATCACTGTTGGGGTAGGTAGTATGTTAAGCGACGTTACCGCAGCAACAAAGCTCCCATTTGTTCACAATTCTACAAATGAACCGGCTACTTACGAGCAAATCAAAGAAGAGTTTTTGCGTGTTAAGGCCCGGCCTTTTGGAGAGTCAGAGCCAGCTTCAAGGTTTAAGCCTTTTACAGCCCTCAAATTAACTGAAAGCGTGATGAACGAGCAAGTAGCACATCACATACAGTCTTTCGAAAAAGAGCTTAAGGTTATCTATGGAGATGAAGCGTTTACATCTTATCCGGACAACGTAAAGCTAGCGCTTTTTGACATGATATTTAATTTAGGTATGCCAAAACTTAAAGATACTTATCCCAAGTTTAATGGGCATATTCGAAACGGAAATTATCAGCAAGCGGCCCTCGAGTCGAAAAGAAATGGTGTACAAGCAGAAAGAAATGCTTATGTAGCAAACTTATTAAGGTCTCATTAATGAAATCACTCTTCCTTTTACTAGGTTTATCTTCTTCTAGCTTATTCGCAAACCCAATTTCGATAGAGCCCTTCTATAGTCCTTACAATAACTCTGATCGTTTTTTTGTCGAAAAAGTGACCTTCTTAACTCAGGATAATGTCAGAGCAGTTTATGGAGCGGAGTGGTATTTTGAGTTCCCACTTAAGTCCGCTTCTGGAGAAGTCTCAGTAGCTAAAAGTTGTGCAGAACTCGAGCTGAAAAGCCAAAAAAACTTTAGCGCTAAAATAGACTCAGAGCATTCTGCGTTAATGGCAACAAAAGTCTTATGTGAATCTTGGAAAGTGATGGGATCTCTTAAACCATCTAATACTTCTTACATATCAGAAAGCATCATTAATGAGAGTCTTCCGGATATATCTCCATCAGAGTTGAGTTTTATCATCTCTGATGAACAATTGAGAAAATCAAAAGAAGCACATCGATGGGCTGATATGGATAAAATCACTAGTTTTGAGCGATTGAATGACTTCCAGGCTGTATTTTACGATAACTCCGATGGTTACCAAAAAGTTACTCTTCTTGCGACCGGAGACTACAATGATGATGGTTTGGAAGATGTAATACTGTTAAAGGAAAACAGTGTGTTAAGCGGAAGCTATGGTTCTACTCACGGGTATGTTCTTTCAAGGCTTCAGGAGAATGAGTCATACCAACTAATTATAGAATGGTAATTGGTTTTAGGTTATCTATTTTTACCAAAACGTAATAGTGTTTTTGAATTTACCCTAATTATCTTGTTATTTGTAATCGATATAATCATCCACCTTACCACGGTAAGTAGATTTTCTCATTCAAGTAACGAGGAGGGCTTATGGCCGTAGGGTGGGCAAACGACGATAGCGTCAGCCAACAAATTCAAAACACAATAGACGACGAGATTTCCCGTGTTCGTGGCAGTATCACAAAGGGTGAGAGCGCCCATTACTGCGATGAGTGTGGTGATGAGATCCCAGAAGCGCGTCGTCTTGCAATGAAAGGCGTTCGTTTGTGTATCGAATGTCAGTCAACAATCGAATTGGTATCTCAACGCCAAGCATTGTTCAATCGACGAGCGAGTAAAGACAGTCAACTTCGATAGCTTTACTGCTCTAATAAATAACGAGACGGTTTGAGTCTCATACTCAAACCGTTTTCGTATTGAATTGGATTATGAAGCGAAGCAGTCTTTACGTTGCAACGCTGCATCAATCGCGTTAACTAGCTTCTCAATATCTTCCGGCTTGCTGATGAACGGCGGCATCATATAAATCAGTTTGCCAAATGGACGAATCCACACTCCATGTTCAACAAACAAGGCTTGGATGGTTTCCATATTTACCGGGCGATGCGTCTCCACTACGCCAATAGCACCCAACCAACGAGTGTTTTTCACCAAGTCGTATTCTTCAAGTTTTGGTAGCAACTCAGAAAACAGCGTTTCAATTTGTTGGGTTTGTTGCTTCCAATCACCTTGCTCGATCAATTCCAAACTTGCTGTAGCTACAGCACAAGCGAGTGGATTCCCCATAAAGGTTGGGCCATGCATAAAACAACCTGCATCACCGCCACAAACGGTGTCTGCGACGTGTTTGCTAGCGAGGGTCGCAGAGAGGGTCATGTAGCCGCCAGTGAGTGCTTTCCCGACACACAGAATGTCTGGTTGAATATCTGCATGTTCGCAGGCAAACAATTTGCCTGTGCGTCCAAAACCGGTAGCGATCTCATCTGCAATCAATAACAAACCGTATTTGTCACAAAGTCTACGCACACCTTTGAGAAATTCTGGATGGTAGATACGCATGCCGCCTGCGCCTTGAACAATAGGCTCTAGGATCACAGCAGCAAGTTCTTTATGGTGCGTCTCAATCTTGTGCTCGAAGTCGGTAAGGTCTTCTGGCTTCCATTCATCCCAATAACCACAAGTTGGTGACTCCGCAAAGATATGCTCAGGTAAAAAGCCCTTGTAGAGAGAGTGCATTGAGTTATCGGGATCGGTAACCGACATCGCCGCAAACGTATCGCCGTGATAACCGTGTCGCAAAGTAAGAAACTTCGGTCGGCGTTCACCTTTTGCATGCCAATATTGCAGTGCCATTTTTAAGCTGACTTCTACGGCAACGGAGCCTGAATCGGCAAGGAATACATGTTCAAGATTACTTGGTGCTAGGGACAGTAGCTCCTTACACAAACTGATTGCTGGCTGGTGGGTAATCCCGCCAAACATCACGTGAGAGACTTGATCGATTTGCTGGTGAGCGGCTTGATTTAAATGCGGATGGTTGTAGCCGTGGATCGTCGACCACCAAGAAGACATGCCGTCGACCAGCTCAGTACCGTCTTCCAATTTAATGTGAACACCATTTGCCGATGCTACTGGGTAGCAGGTCAGAGGTGTCAATGTCGAAGTGTAGGGATGCCAGATATGCTGGCGGTCGAAGGCGAGATCCATGTGCGATTCCAATAGTAATTGAGATTGAAAAATAAACAGGTGTAAACTTTGTTCTTTTGTGTTGTGTTGACAGTTTATCGAGACTCAGTAGACTGTCAACACAACAACAAAAGTGACTAAAGGAATACACGTGGAAGTTCGTCATAACTGGACGCATGCTGAAGTGCGCGATCTCATGGAAAAACCATTCATGGATCTCCTATTCGAAGCGCAGCTTGTACATCGTCAATATCAACAAACCAACCATGTTCAAGTAAGCACGCTTCTGTCGATTAAGACAGGTGCTTGTCCAGAAGATTGTAAGTACTGTCCTCAGAGTGCTCGTTACACCACAGACATCGAAAAAGAGCGTCTGATGGAAGTTGAACGCGTACTTGATGCTGCGCAAAAAGCCAAAAACGCGGGTTCTACTCGATTCTGTATGGGCGCAGCATGGAAAAACCCGAAAGAGCGTGACATGCCGCATTTGACTGACATGATCAAAGGCGTGAAGGGCATGGGTTTAGAAACGTGTATGACATTAGGCATGTTGACGCCAGATCAAGCAAAGCAATTGGCAACCGCAGGTCTGGATTACTACAACCACAACCTCGATACCTCACCTGAATTTTACGGCAACATCATTACCACACGTACTTACCAAGACCGTTTAGATACTTTGTCTCACGTTCGTGATGCTGGCATGAAGATCTGTTCCGGTGGCATCATCGGTATGGGTGAAAGTGCTAACGACCGAGCAGGTTTGTTGGTTGAATTGGCTAACTTACCGGTACACCCTGAAAGCGTTCCAATCAATATGCTTGTGAAGGTGAAGGGCACACCACTGGAAGAAGTGGATGATGTTGAGCCATTCGATTTCATTCGCCTGATTGCGATTGCACGAATTATGATGCCTCAATCAGCCGTTCGTTTATCCGCTGGCCGTGAAAACATGAACGAACAAATGCAAGCGCTGTGTTTTATGGCGGGTGCAAACTCCGTCTTCTATGGCTGCAAACTGCTGACCACGCCAAACCCTTCCGAAGACAAAGACATGATGCTGTTCAACAAGCTCGGCATTAACAGCCAAGAGGTGTCTCAAAAACCTGATGAAATCGAAGAAAACGAGTTGCTGGATCGCGTCGTAGAGCGCGTTGCTGCTCGCCCGACAAAAGACGACCTTTTCTACGATGCCAGCGTTTAAATCTCGTATCGAGTCCGCCCTTACTGAGCGTAAGACGCAAGGGTTGAATCGTTCTATGAATGTGGTGTTTGCCGGTAACCAGTCCGTTTTGGAACACGAAGGCAAACGCTACATTAATTTCTCAAGTAATGATTATTTAGGATTGGCCAATGACCAAGCGCTTGTTCGGGCTTGGCAGCAAGGTTTAAGCGTATACGGCAGTGGCAGTGGAGCATCGCCAATGGTCACTGGCTTTAGTGCCGCACACAGCAATTTAGAAGCCGCACTGACCGAATGGCTGGGTTACGACAGAGCAATTCTGTTTGGTTCTGGATTCAGTGCTAATCAAGCCTTGTTGTTCGCCTTGTTGGAAAAATCAGACGTATTGATCCAAGACCGTTTGAACCATGCCTCACTGATGGAAGCGGGGGCGTTGTCACCAGCTAAGATGAAGCGCTTCAAACACAATGACATCGAGCACCTAAAGTCGCTGATTAATAGCGAAGACAACCATCTAGTTGTGACTGAAGGGGTATTCAGCATGGACGGTGACTGTGCGCCGCTCACCGATATAGCTGAAGTCACTCGCAGTAATGATGCTTGGTTTGCTGTCGATGATGCTCATGGTATTGGCGTTCTTGGTCAATCTGGTGGTGGTTCTTGCGAGTTGGCAAAGGTTAAACCTGAGATACTGATCGTTACTTTCGGCAAAGCGTTTGGTATGTCTGGCGCGGCTATTTTATGCGACCACGCAACGGGAGACTTTTTGACTCAGTTTGCTCGTCACCATGTGTATTCCACAGCGATGCCTCCGGCACAAGCCTATGCGCTAACGCATGCGGTTTCTATCGTTCAAGAGCAGTCTTGGCGACGTGAAAAGCTTTCAGAGCTTAGTGAAGTGTATCGAGACTGCCTCTGCGATCTTGATGGCTTTGTTGAGACTCAAACTTCGATTAAGCCGTTTGTGATTGGTGAATCTGAACTGGCTTTGCAGGTTGCGAGCGCTTGTCGCCAAAACGGCATTTGGGTTACCGCTATTCGACCACCGACGGTGCCTAAAGGGACGTCTCGCCTTCGAATCACACTCACTGCCAATCACACCAACGAACAAGTTAAAACGCTTTCAATGGCATTGAAGCAAGCATTAGGAGCGCTGTAATGGATAATGCAGAAAATATGACATTGGAGAGCTTTTACCAAGACAAAGAAGCGATTGCCTCTTCGTTTGGTAAAGCAGCAGAAACGTACGACAAACACGCAGCTTTTCAGCGTGATGTTGGACATCGCTTGCTTGATAAACTTCCTGAAAATTTGACGGGAAAACGTATATTGGATTTAGGATGTGGCACGGGTTACTTCTCCCAACTGCTTCAACAACGTGGTGCGGAAGTTGTCTGCGGTGATATCTCTCAAGCCATGTTAGACAAAGCAGAGTTGCGTTGTGGTGCAGTACGAATGCATTACCAAATTGCTGATGCTGAAAACTTACCATTTGACGATGAGAGCTTCGATTACGTGTTTTCAAGCTTAGCGCTGCAATGGTGTACAGATTTAAGTTACCCACTCAGAGAAGCGCGCCGTGTACTAAAAACCGGTGGAAAGGCGTGTTTCTCTACGCTGGTTGATGGTTCGCTTTATGAGTTGCGCGAGGCTTGGTCAAAAATTGATACATATCAACACGTGAATAACTTTATTACCCACAATCAGGTAAAAATTGCGTTAGCGCAATCTTGGTGCCACAACCATCATCTAGACTTGACCCCCATCACAGTTTGGTACGATTCAGCGTTTTCTGTCATGCGTGATCTCAAAGGCATTGGTGCAAATCACGTAAGCGGGCGCTCACATGGCCTGACGAGCCGTCGCACTTTATTGCAAGTTGAGCGCGCGTACCAAGCATTTAGAAACGATCAAGGTCTTCTACCTGCAAGTTATCAGGTTTGTTTTGGAGTCATAGTTAAATGATTGATGCATTTTTTATTGCTGGTACGGATACTGATGTAGGAAAAACGGTAGCGTCTAAAGCTATTTTGCAAGCACTCGGTGCGAAAGGGCTTAACACCATTGGTTACAAACCAGTGGCAGCAGGAAGCGATAAGACGGCAGAAGGTTGGCGCAACTCGGATGCATTGCATCTGCAAAAAGCGGCAACGCTGGATATCGCGTACGACGATGTAAACCCATACGCTTTGGAATTGCCTGCTTCTCCTCACATCGCCGCAAAGCATGAACATGTAGAAATTAAATACGAAGTATTGAGTGAAAAATTAGCTCAACACAAAGAGCAATCAGACATTGTTCTAGTAGAAGGTGCTGGTGGTTGGCGTGTGCCTGTGTCTGACACAGACAGTTTGTCGACTTGGGTGCAACAAGAACAGTTGCCAGTTGTACTGGTTGTCGGTATTAAACTGGGCTGTTTGAGCCATGCATTGCTCACTGCTGAGATCATCAAAGCGGATGGTCTGAATCTCGTCGGTTGGGTGGCAAACCGCGTTAACCCAGGCACGGAGCACTATGCAGAAATCATCGATATGTTGGAAGAGCGTCTAGACGCGCCGAAACTCGGTGAGATCCCATACATTCCAAGTGCGAAGCGCAAAGAGTTGGGTAAATACATCAACGTCGAACCGTTGCTAAACATATAATTA
This sequence comes from Vibrio sp. K4, assembly GCF_051122595.1. Classification (NCBI taxonomy): domain Bacteria; kingdom Pseudomonadati; phylum Pseudomonadota; class Gammaproteobacteria; order Vibrionales; family Vibrionaceae; genus Vibrio; species Vibrio sp. K4. Next base: position 1,997,551 of record NZ_CP178577.1, on the reverse strand, counting down.
ACCGACAAACAAAAATACAAAAAGGGCTGCATCATGCAGCCCTTTTCTCATGTAAACCTTTGTGCCTAATCGTAAGATTCGACGCTTAGTTTATTTCTCTTGGCTAAGCCCCATCAACGCTTGTTGTGTTTCTGCAACACGCTTTGACATTTGAGCATCAGTTGAAATACCTAGCTGTTGTTTTGCCTCATCCTCTGAGATACCTAGGTGACAACAAAGTAAATCGATAGCCATTTGATAGTCGTTAGTTTCTACCATGATTTTTCCCTCAAGACATGGAAGTTTGGAGCTGCTTAATTGTCCTAAAAGCTAACCCCGTTTCGTTCATCTAACCCGAATCTAGCACGTACAGATAGTCACACAATAAGACCAAAGTCTATACTCGGTCTAAAGTGCTGATTTAAGAGTGTAAAAAGGTGTGTATTATTTCAGTCTCGAAAACAAATGTTGCAATTTATTGCTTAACCTTGTTTTTAACGCGGATAGACTATATCTATAACGCAACAGAGCTTGAATCTAGCGAAATCGCCTCGTAGAGTTCTGTTTCATATAACAACCGTTTTTATAAAAACGATAAGCTTCCTCGGAGAAAAGTAATGAAGCGAATTATGTTATTCCTAGCAACTAACCTAGCAGTCGTGCTAGTGCTTAGTGTTGTTCTGAATATTGTTTACGCTGTAACTGGAATGCAGCCAGGCAGTCTGTCTGGTCTACTACTGATGGCAGCAGTGTTTGGTTTTGGTGGCGCATTCATCTCGCTAATGATGTCTAAGAGCATGGCACTACGCTCGGTAGGCGGCATGGTGATTGAGAGCCCACGTAACGAAACTGAACATTGGCTTCTAGAAACAGTTGGTCGCCAAGCTCAACAAGCGGGCATCGGTATGCCAACCGTCGCTATTTATGATGCGGCAGACATCAACGCATTTGCAACCGGTGCTAAGCGTGATGATTCGCTAGTTGCAGTATCTACAGGTCTTTTGCACAACATGACGCGTGATGAAGCGGAAGCGGTACTTGCGCATGAGGTTAGCCACATCGCTAACGGTGATATGGTGACTATGACGCTAATGCAAGGTGTCGTGAATACCTTCGTTATCTTCCTATCTCGTTTCATTGCTAACATTGTTGCTTCGAATGACGATGAGGAAGGCCAAGGTACAAACATGATGGTTTACTTCGGTGTGTCTATGGTGCTTGAACTGGTATTTGGTTTCCTAGCTAGCTTCCTGACTATGTGGTACAGCCGTCATCGCGAATTCCACGCTGACGCGGGCGCAGCGCATCTTGTGGGTAAAGAGAAGATGATCGCGGCGCTTGAGCGTTTGAAGATGAGCCACGAATCTCAACTGGATGGCACTATGATGGCGTTTGGTATCAACGGTAAGCGTTCGATGACTGAGCTTCTAATGAGCCACCCACCGCTAGATAAGCGTATTGCGGCACTACGTAGCCAACAGTACTAATCATTCAGCAAATAAATAGTTAATCTCCTGAAAAGGCTTGGTTTTTTGACCAAGCCTTTTTTTGTATCTATTGATCGCTACCGCACTCCATCACGTATCACTCTACAGAAACAAAGTTATACAAAAATATTTTTGTACAACTTTTCATGATTGGTCTATCTTGTACATATAATAATTTTGTACAACTGTTGAAGTAGTATAGGAGCATAGAAATGGACATTCATTCAGTTGGCAACATATATCAAAAGCTGAGCAAAGCGAATTTGCACTTGCTTGAAGGGGTATACCACCAAGACGTGGTTTTTGAAGATGCTGCTCATCGTCTAGAGGGCTGGCCTGCGCTTTCCGATTATTTTCAATCGCTCTACACCAACGTTATCCGTTGTGACTTCATTATTCACGATCATCAACAGGTGGGCGAGACAGGGTTTCTTACTTGGACCATGGATTTACAGCACCCAAAACTGCAGAAAGGCGCGCCGATTTCAGTCAATGGTGTTTCTCATCTCAAGTTCAGTGAAGGTCAGGTTATCTACCATCGAGACTATTTCGATCTAGGAGAGATGCTGTACGAGAATCTGCCTCTACTTGGCTCTGTCGTTAGAACCATTAAGCAGAGGCTAGGACAATGAGCGGTTCAGTTCTTATCACTGGCGCGACGTCTGGCATTGGTAAGCAGCTTGCTTTGGATTACGCCGGTGAAGGTTGGAAAGTGATTGCGTGCGGCCGCAACGAAGCGGTGTTGGCTGAGTTAGAAGCTGCGTCGACTAACATCTCGACATTACGCTTCGATGTGACTCAGTACGATGAAACGATTCACGCGCTTTCACAACTTCCGTTCACTCCTGAAACTTGGATCTTTAACGCTGGCGACTGTGAATATATGGACGACGGCATAGTGGATGCGAAACTCATGGCGCGTGTCATGAACGTTAACGTTGTAGGTGTGGCGAATTGTGTTGAAGCGTGTCAGGGACAGTTTGAACGTGGGCATCGCGTTGTAATTGTCGGGTCAATCGCATCAGAGGTGGCATTGCCTCGCGCAGAAGCCTATGGCGCGTCCAAAGCGGCAGTCAGCTATTTTGCCCGCACACTAGCCGTCGACCTGAAAAAGAAAGGCATCAAAGTCGTGACGGTGTTTCCTGGCTTTGTTGAAACGCCACTCACAGATAAGAACACCTTTGATATGCCGATGATTGTTACGGCCAATCAGGCCTCCGCTGCCATCCGAAAACAATTGGATGCCAATAAAAGCCATATTTATTTCCCAGCGAGATTCACCGGAATTTTACGTTTTATCTCGTTGCTTCCATACAGCTGGCAAGCTCGGCTAACCGAAAAACTCGTATCATAAGAAGGAAGAAGCATGAACACGGCAGGAAGAAAGAAAATCGCCATCGTTGGAACGGGTATCTCTGGCCTTACTTGTGGCTATTACTTGCATAAAGAACATGACGTAACGCTGTTTGAAGCGAATGATTACATTGGCGGCCACACTGCAACCGTCGATGTCAGCCTTGATGGTAAAGAGTATGCAATCGATACTGGGTTTATCGTTTACAACGATCGTACGTACCCAAACTTTATCAAAATGATGAACGAGATTGGCGTTGAAGGTCTACCGACTCAAATGAGCTTCAGTGTCAGAAACGATGGGAACGGACTAGAATACAACGGCCATACCGTGTCGACATTGTTTGCTCAAAAACGTAACTGGGCAAACCCTAAATTCTATCGTTTTATCTTCGAGATCTTGCGTTTTAATAAACTTGCAAAGCGCTTTGCTAACGATCCATCAACGCAATCTCAAACGCTTGGCGCTTTTCTGGATGAGCACAAATTCAGTGCATTCTTTTCTGACAATTATATTCTGCCAATGGGCGCTGCGATTTGGTCTTCGACTTTAGCGGATATGCGCGCGTTCCCGCTCATGTTCTTCTTGCGCTTCTTCCTCAACCACGGTTTGTTGGATGTGACCAACCGACCACAATGGTATGTGATTAAAGGTGGTTCACGTTCTTACATTCCACCATTGACCAAAGGTTTTGCCGAGAATATTCGTCTAAACAGCCCTGTCGAAAAAGTGATTCGCAACGAAAAGGGCGTTGGCGTTCAAGTTCTCGGAGAAACACATTGGTTTGATGACGTGATCTTCGCTTGTCACAGCGATCAAGCAATGCGAATGCTAGAGGATATCAGCCCAATTGAGCAGGAAATATTGGGGGATATGACGTACCAAGCTAATGAAGTTGTTCTTCATACCGATACCTGTCTATTGCCAAAACGTAAGGCGGCGTGGGCATCTTGGAACTACCTATTGGAAGGCAGTGAGGATGAGCAGCAACGTCTTCCTTCGCTCACTTACAATATGAACATCCTTCAGCACGTTCAATCAGAACATACATTTTGCGTAACCTTGAACAGCACCAATCAAATCAACCCAAACAAGATTTTGCGCTCATTCACTTATCATCATCCTGTGTTTACTACGGAGTCGATTGCAGCGCAGCAGCGCAAAGACGAAGTTCAAGGTAAACAGAGCACATGGTTCTGCGGCGCTTATTGGTACAACGGTTTCCATGAAGATGGTGTGCGTAGCGCGATTGATGTAGTTAAAGGGCTAGAAGAAAAGTATCGCGAACAAAATGTGGTTCCTTTTGAAAAAGGCGCGGCATGATATGGATAGCCAGATGAACAGCCGATTGTTTATAGGAAACGTTCGCCACCGTCGATTTACGCCTGTGAATCATGAGTTGAACTACTCATTGTTTATGCCTGCCATTGATGTAGATGAGCTTGATGCTTTAGAGAAAAAAGTATGGGGCTTTGGTTCGCGGTGGTGGCATTGGGCACGCTTCAAGCGCAGTGATTACATCGGCGAAGGTAGCGTTAAGTCGGCAGTGCAGAACAAAGTTGAAGAGCTGACTGGTGTTCGCTGTACTGGCAAAGTCGTCGCAGTTTGTCACTTGAGATATTTAGGGCTGTATTTTAGTCCAGTTAATTTCTACTACGTTTATAACGAGGAAGGTGAATGGAAATACCTCCTAGCAGAGGTGAGTAATACCCCTTGGAATGAACGACATTATTACGCCGTATCGGCAGACAAAGAAGACAAGGAATTTGGTTGGGAGCAAGACAAAGCGTTCCACGTTTCACCATTTAATCCGGTTGACCAACTCTATCGTTGGAAAGTTAAACCTCTTACAGACAAGTTGAATATTCATCTTGAATGTCACAAAGGGGAAAAACACTTCGATGCCACGATGGCAATGAAAGCCAAACCGCTTTCAAGCAAAACCTTTTTGAAATGCTTGATCGTTACGCCAATTCAAACGGTAAAAGTAATGGTTGGTATCTATTGGCACGCTCTCAAACTATGGCTTAAAGGCGCGCCGTTTTATTCACATCCTAAATATGCTCAACCTGAAACGACAGAGCCTGAGCAAGTGAGTAAAGAAGAAAAGAATAATAAGCACAAGGAGAACTCTGCATGTTAAATACGACTTCTATGGCAATGCCGCGTGAATTAACGACGACTCAAAAAGCGGCTCGTGGAGTTCTTTTCCAGTGTCTGCAAAAAATGGAAATTGGCTGTCTGACGGTGATTGAAAGCTTCAAGACCGAGACGACGGAGCGCAGTGAGCGCTTTTCAACCCCAAACGGAGACTACAATGGCGAACCTGTGGTGGCGACCATTGAAGTGAAGCATCCTGGGTTTTACTCGCGTTTATTGCAAGGTGGCAGTATTGCCGCTGGCGAAGCTTACATGGACGGGTGGTGGGACAGTCCAGATTTGACGGCTCTAATGAAGCTGATGGCGCTTAACTTGCGTGCGCTCGACAAACTGGAAGAGCAGGGCAGTTGGCTTACTAAACTGCTGTACAAGTTCAGCCATTGGTCCAACAGAAACTCTGAAGAGAACTCGCGTAAAAATATCCATGCCCATTACGATTTGGGTAACAACCTTTATGAAGCGTTCCTTGATACCAATATGTTGTACTCGTCAGCGCTTTACAATCATGCGGATGACTCTCTAGAGCAGGCTCAAATCAACAAAATGGATCGTCTATGTCAGCAACTTGAGCTGAAGCCTACTGATCATGTTGTTGAAATTGGCACTGGGTGGGGCGCTATGGCGATTTACATGGCCGAACAATACGGTTGTCAGGTTACCACCACAACGATATCTGAAGAGCAGCACGCGTACGCGGAGCAGAAGATCAAAGAGCGTGGCCTAGAGAACAGAATCACACTACTCAAAGAAGATTACCGCAACCTAACTGGTACGTATGACAAGCTTGTTTCTATTGAAATGATTGAAGCCGTGGGCAAACAATTCCTACCTTCGTACATTAAGGTTTGTGAGTCTTTGTTGAAGTCTGGTGGCTTGATGGCGATTCAAGCGATTACGATTGCCGACCAGCGTTATGATTACTACAGCAACAATGTCGACTTCATCCAGAAGTACATTTTCCCTGGTGGCTTTTTACCTTCTGTAACCTCACTCACTCAAGCAACAACAAAGTACAGTGACTTAGTGACGCGAGATTTGTTCGATATTGGTTTGGACTACGCCAAGACGCTGAACGAATGGCACCTTCGTTTTAATCGAGCAGAGAGTGAAGTGCGCTCATTTGGCTACGATGACCGCTTTGTGCGTATGTGGCGCTACTACTTGAGCTACTGTGAAGGTGGCTTTTTGGCTCGCACGATCAGTGCCGTTCACATGACGTTTCAACGCCCGTAGTTCGTTATGAAGGTATTTCTTGCTTCGACATGGTTCCAACTCTGCTGGTTTGCTGCAGTGCTTGGAACCTATCAATGGCAATGGGTGACGTTATTCCTTACTTTGGCAACCCTACTATATTGTCTAAAAACCGACGCATCTTCGCTCAAAAGTATTGGTGTGATCGTCACGATCGGGCTCGTGCTTGATACGCTCAATCAACAACTCTTTGTTTTTGTCTTTCCAACCCCATGGCTGCCTGTCTGGTTATTATGCTTGTGGGTTTTGTTTTCTTGGTATGCCTATCAACTTAAGTCAATTTTGTACCGTTTCCCAAAAATCTACGTATCAATAGTAGGCGGACTCGGAGGAACAGCGAGCTACTTTGCTGGCTATAAACTCCAAGCCGTTGAATTTGGATTTAGCGCTGGCACTACTCTCATGATCTTATTCGTCGAATGGTGCGCAATGATGCTGTTGATACTCAAGGTGTACGGAAATGAAAAGCTTGAAGAGAAATTGGAAACGGAAGCTGACTAGCAGTGTAATGGCCGCCTCCTTGTTCTGTGCGGTGCCTTTGCAAGCTCAGAATGTCGCGGGCTCTAGTATCACAACAGACACGAGCAGTTGGCAACAATGGCAGACGGTGGGTGAAGCTCAACTTACTTGGTTTATTTTTGACATTTACAAGTCTCGTTTAAAAACGCCCGACGGGCAGTATCAAGTGTCTGGTGACGTTTCACCACATCCTTTTGCGTTAGAGATTAACTACCAGCGCGACATAAGCAAGGAACAGCTTCTGGATGTCACTGATGAACAATGGCAAAAACTGGGATTTACTCAGGCTTATCGTCAGCAGTGGATTTCCGAATTGAACACTATGTTCCCTGATATAAAGAAAGGCGACGAGCTTACCTACCTCACCGATGGTAAAAACGGTCAGCTAATTTATCGCCAAGCAGGCAGCAAGCCTTACCGAACCGTTGGTTATGTTAAGGACGAGCGCCTCAATGATGCATTCCTTTCTATTTGGCTGTCGCCACAAACAGAATTTCCCAAACTTCGTAAACAACTGATAGGGCAGGTAAGGTAGTGAAATTACTAAAACGAATGCTCAAAGCCCCCTTGATTGCGGCGGTAACGCTGCTCAGCGCGTGCTCTGCTGACATTGATAATTACCAAACGTCATCGCCAGCCTTTAACCTATTTGGCTACTTTGAAGGCGATGTCAAAGCGTGGGGAATGGTGCAGGACTACACCGAGAAACAAACTCGTCGGTTTGAAGTCGATATCGTCGGCACGGTTGAAGGCAATGAGCTCACGCTGGTGGAAGACTTTGTTTTTGATGATGGCGAGCTGGACCAGCGTATATGGGTCATTACCAGACTCGAAGACGGTACTTATCAAGGTAAAGCGGACGACATCATCGGTGTTGCCACCGGTAAAGAGATAGGTAATGCGCTGCAATGGCAATATGACTTCGAGTTAAAGATGGATGATTCAACTATCACGGTATCGTTCGATGACTGGCTTTACCGCCAAGATGAAATGCACGTGTTTAACCTCACCAAGATTAAGAAGTTTGGCGTTGAAGTAGGGACGATTACCCTTTTCTTCCAAAGGCAATAGAAATAAAGAATCGAGATTTGGGAGCGCTTGGCTCTAGGAGTCGAGAGTGGGGCGCTAGTATTTCAGTGAAGGAAAGTTAAATTTGGGATGTGTTGGCTGTGGTTGTCTCTTGAATGGATATAACCGAGCTTTATCTTTTATCCCGAATCTTAGTGTTCCATAGGGCAAAGCCCGTTCCCATAAAAAGAAAGGGTTGACGCTTTCACGTCAACCCTCACAATTATCCGATTCTCGATTCTCGATTCTCGATTCTCGATTCTCGATTCTCGATTCTCGATTCTCGATTCTCGATTCTCGATTCTCGATTCTCGATTCTCGATTCTCGATTCTCGATTCTCGATTCTCGATTCTCTTACAGCTTATCTGTCAGTTCGATTGCTTGACCGATGTAGTTCGCTGGCGTCATCTCTTTCAGACGTGCTTTCTCGTGCTCAGGAAGCTCAAGACCGTCGATAAAGTTACGCATTGCTTCGCCGTCTACACGCTTACCACGAGTTAGCTCTTTTAGCTTCTCGTATGGCTTCTCGATGCCGTAACGACGCATTACTGTTTGTACTGGCTCTGCTAGTACTTCCCAGTTCTTGTCTAGTTCAGCAAGAAGCGCTTCACGGTTTACTTCTAGCTTGCTGATGCCTTTAAGCGTAGAAGTGTAAGCGATGATTGCGTAGCCAACACCAACACCAAGGTTACGTAGAACTGTTGAGTCAGTTAGGTCACGCTGCCAACGAGAGATAGGCAGTTTCTGTGCTAGGTGGCCGAATACAGCGTTCGCAAGACCTAGGTTACCTTCTGAGTTTTCAAAGTCGATTGGGTTAACTTTGTGAGGCATTGTTGAAGAACCGATCTCACCAGCAATAGTTTTTTGCTTGAAGTGGCCTAGTGCAATGTAACCCCAAACGTCACGGTCGAAGTCAATCAGGATAGTGTTGAAACGAGCGATAGCGTCGAACAGCTCAGCGATGTAATCGTGTGGTTCGATTTGAGTTGTGTAAGGGTTCCAAGTTACGCCTAGAGACTCAGTGATGAACTCTTCAGAGAACTTGTGCCAATCTAGCTCTGGGTAAGCAGAAAGGTGTGCGTTGTAGTTACCTACTGCACCGTTGATTTTCGCTAGGATCTCAACGTTTTCGATTTGCTTGAATTGACGCTCCATACGGTACGCCACGTTTGCCATTTCTTTACCCATAGTAGATGGAGAAGCAGGCTGACCGTGTGTACGAGATAGAAGAGGAATGTCGCGGTATTCCACTGCTAGCGCTTTGATAGCGTCGATTAGGTTACGGATTTCTGGAAGAATCACGTTCTCACGCGCTTCTTTAAGCATTAGAGCGTGTGATGTGTTGTTGATGTCTTCAGAAGTACATGCGAAGTGGAAGAACTCGTTTACTGCGTGCAGTTCAGGAACGTCTGCTACTTTCTCTTTTAGGAAGTACTCGACCGCTTTTACGTCGTGGTTAGTTGTACGCTCGATCTCTTTGATACGGCGTGCATCTTCTTCAGAGAAGTTTGCAGCAAGGTCGTCTAGGAATTGGTTTGCTTCTGCGCTAAACGCTGGCACTTCTGCAATTTCAGCAGTAGCAGCAAGCTTTTGTAGCCAGCGGATTTCAACGATAGTACGGTACTTTAGTAGACCGTATTCACTGAAAATTTCGCGTAACGCAATTGTCTTGCTTCCGTAACGGCCGTCTACTGGTGAAACAGCAGTCAATGCTGACAGTTCCATGATGTTCTCCTGAATTGGGTTTCTAAATTTCGTGAGCTTTATACCAATAACTGTGGCAATTGTCACGAATATTGCGCAAACGTTTGCGCGAGATTTGTTTTGGTCGAAAAAAATGAGCTCGCGATAAACGCGAGCTGCTTACTTGATACCTTATTACATTCGAGCAAGAAGGATTTGTGCTTGCTCTACCATCTTCTTGCGTCCGAAAATCAGGTGGCGACGCTTGCCGCCAACTTGACGCCAGAGTACTGCGCTACGAATACCCGATAACAACAGCGCACGAACTTTGTGCTGGTTAGAGGTTTGTTGCAGTACCGATGGAGTACCAGTTACTTGAATACGAGGACCAATAGGGCTGACTACATCCAAGTAAATGCTTGCTAGGTTGCTGATCATTTGATCATCTAGCAATTCAAAATGTTCCGTTTGACGCTGAGCCATTTGAATGCGGTCACCAAGTTGTGACATTGCATCGTTACGACCCGATAGCTTGCGCTCTAATGCCATTAGGCTGATGATGTAGCGAGTGACTTCACTTCCCGATGGGGTGCTATCAATCCCTTTCACCAAGCATTCAAGACCCAGCTTAAGGTCGGCCTCACGGCCGAAAACACCAATGGTGTTCGCTGGGCTAGTATTCAAAATGGCGTTAATTGACGTTTCAAAGGCATCTTGATCACAATGTCCGTTTCTCGCTACCTGTTGAACTAAGGCAACAGCTTGGCAGATACCTGCAAAAGCGATAGTACGGTCATAAAGTGTATTCGCCACGTAACGACTCCTAAGCTTGAGAATATTTAATGCGTTGCTCGATGATGCCGCCACCTAGGCACACGTCATCTTTGTAGAACACTGCTGATTGACCTGGAGTTACAGCAATTTGTGGCTCGTCAAAGATCACTTTAATGTTTTCATCATCGATAGGGATGATTGTACAAGGAATATCTTCCTGACGGTAACGAGTTTTCACTGTGCACTTCATAACATCGCGAATTGGCTCACGATCTACCCAGTGAAGTTGTGATGCAAGTAGACCTTCTGATTTCAACATTGGATGGTCTTTACCTTGAACGGCAATCAAAACGTTACGCTCTAGGTCTTTCTCACCAACGAACCATGGGTCTTCGTTACCACCGCCGCCTTTACGGCCACCGATGTGTAGACCTTTACGTTGACCAAGTGTGTGGTACATAAGGCCTTGATGTTGACCAATCACTTCGCCCTCAGGTGTTTCGATATTACCTGGTTGAGCTGGAAGGTAGCGACCTAGGAATTCTGTAAACTTGCGTTCACCGATGAAACAAATACCCGTAGAGTCTTTTTTCTTCGCTGTGATCAGGTCTTGCTCTTCTGCGATACGGCGTACTTCTGGCTTCTCTAGATCACCAACAGGGAATAGGCTACGTGCGATTTGCTCGTTGCTTAATGTGTACAGGAAGTAGCTTTGATCTTTGTTGCCATCGAGACCACGTAGCATTTGTGGTTTTTCACCGTTTTCAGGGAAAGAACGACGCACGTAGTGACCCATTGCAATGTAATCCGCATCAAGCACTTCATCAGCGAATTCTAGGAACGCTTTGAACTTGATTTCTTTGTTACAAAGAATGTCTGGGTTTGGTGTACGACCTGCTTTGTATTCTGCAAGGAAGTACTCAAATACGTTATCCCAGTATTCAGCAGCAAAGTTGATGGTGTGTAGGTGAATGCCCAGCTTGTCACATACTGCCTGAGCATCAGCAAGATCTTCTGCTGCTGTACAATACTCTTCGTTGTCATCTTCTTCCCAGTTCTTCATGAACAGGCCTTCTACTTGGTAGCCTTGTTGCTTTAGAAGATACGCAGAAACAGATGAATCAACGCCGCCGGACATACCGACGATGACTTTCTTTTGGCTGTTATCAGACATTACTAAACACCACTAAAATTAACGGGACGCAGATTCTACCAGAATCCACTGACCGGTGACAGATCCGAGATCGAAATCACACTTCGATTTTGGCTTAAATTTATCCAAATGCGAAGGTGAGGATTAAATTCGATAAGTATAGAAGGGTTATATATGGCATAGTTGGCAAAAATCCAAGAGGAAAAAGCAAATGACTGAAGAAAACCAATTTATGCAAGAAAGTGAGTTGATTGAAATTGTTGAAAATCAGCTAGAAGATGGCAATCCGCTCAAGGTAAAAGAAACCTTGATGCGTTTAATGATGACAGGTACACCACGTGAAGATGCGGTTGCGATGATGGCATGCGCAATGTCGATTGAGATTTTCGACGTGATGAAAAACGAAGGTGAATTCAATCTGAAACGCTACAGCGAGCACCTTGATCAATTACCAGATTTGGGTTTCATGGAAGGCGAATAGGCCGATTTAAAGAAAAAAGCAGACTGCAAACGTTTGCTATAATTGCCTTTATTGCTGCTTTAATAACGGCGGTATAGAATCCGTTCTCCTTTTCATCCCTTACTCAGACTAACAATATGAAATTTCCTGGACAACGCAAATCCAAGCACTATTTTCCTGTTCATGCTCGTGACCCATTGGTGAGCCAAGCACAAGAAAGCAAAAAGATGACGCGCACTCACATCATCGGCATTGATCAAACGCTGGTTGATATTGAAGCGAAAGTGACAACGGATGTGATTGAAAAGTACGGTTTGAGTAAAGGACACTCGTTGGTTATTGATGACGCTACAGCAGAAGCTTTGTACCAACAGCTAAAAGCAGAATGCCTTATTACTAATGAGTATGCAGGCGGTACGATCGGTAATACGCTGCACAACTACTCAGTGTTGGCCGATGACCGCTCAACACTTCTGGGCGTAATGAGCCAAGATATCAAAATCGGCAGCTACGGTTACCGCTACCTATGTAACACATCTAGCCGTATGGATCTGAACTACCTACAAGGCGTTGATGGTGCAATCGGTCGTTGTTTTGCTCTGATTACCGAAGATGGTGAACGTACTTTCGCAATCAGCGAAGGTCAAATGAACCAACTTCACCCAGACAATATCCCTGAGAAGATCTTCAAGAGCGCATCTGCTCTAGTTCTTACTGCATACCTTGTTCGTTGTAAAGAAGGCGACCCAATGCCAGAAGCAACGATGCGTGCTATCGAATACGCGAAGAAGCACGATGTACCAGTGGTATTAACGCTAGGTACTAAATTCGTTATTCAAGATGATCCAACATTCTGGCAAGAATTTATTCGTGACAATGTTTCTGTTGTTGCAATGAACGAAGACGAAGCAGAAGCATTAACGGGCGAGTCTGATCCTCTAGCTGCTTCAGATAAGACGCTTGAGTGGGCTGATCTGGTTCTTTGTACTGCTGGTCCTGTAGGCCTGTTTATGGCGGGTTACACTGAAGAAAGCGCTAAGCGTGAAACTTCATTGCCACTGCTTCCTGGTTCTATTGCTGAATTTAACCGTTTCGAATTTAGCCGTCCTGCTAAGAAGGACTCATGTGAAAATGCAATTAAAGTATATTCACATATCTCTCCATACATGGGTGGCCCTGAAAAAATTAAGAACACTAATGGCGCAGGCGATGCGGCATTGTCTGCGGTTCTTCACGATATGGCAGCAAATAAATACCACAAAGAAAATGTGCCTAACTCAAGTAAGCACAGTAATGAGTATTTAACTTATTCTTCGTTCTCTCAAGTTTGTAAATACGCGAACCGAGCAAGTTACGAAGTGTTAGTGCAGCATTCTCCACGTCTTTCACGTGGTCTTCCTGAGCGTGAAGATAGCTTGGAAGAGGCATACTGGGAACGTTAATTCATTCTGTTGAATTACCCAACTTTGCACATAAGTGAAAAAATGGCGCATTTCGAATGCGCCATTTTTGTATCTATTTATAGATAAATAAAAAGGTTCCCATTGGGAACCTTTTTTAAATTCATAAATCTTTTATTAGATTAGGAAATCGTCTAGAGATTTACCTGCATCAAGTTGCTCTTGGATTGCAGAAGGTGTACGACCTTGACCTGTCCAAGTTTTTTCTTCGCCGCTAACGTCAGTGTATTTGTATTTAGCTGGGCGAGGAGCGCGTTTAGATTTTGCTTTAGTTTTTGTTTCACCAGCAAGTGCGCTAATTAGTGCTTCAACGTCGATACCGTCTTGAGCGATTTGCTCAGCGATAGCAGCTAGTTTTGCTTCTTGCTCAGCTTGTGCTGCGCGGTCTGCTTCTTCTGCTTCTTTACGCTCTTCAACAACGATAGTTAGTTTATCTAGAGCTTCTTCTAACTGTTCTAGAGTCAGCTCACGAGAAAATGCACGAAGGCTACGGATATTTAGAAGTGTTTTAGTCAGCTCTGACATAACGATTCCTATTAATAGGTTAAAAGGTTCGACATTGCTTATCGAGACGATAAATTAAATGCGAAACTAGAATTAAAACATAGAGTCCTTATATTTAACTTTATCTTTCTCATATGTGCAAATGCTAATTCATGATTTAGATTAAATTTCTTTAGTTTTTTCGGTAATCAACAATATTAATTAATCAAATTGAAATCTAATTAGCCATTTCTAACACTTTTTACTTTATAGATACTGTCTTTTTCTCGATCACCATCATGTTTATTTATAGCTTGAATTAAATTTCCATTTTTCTGACAGAAAAGGACGAGCTGTCGAATGTTCGTATCGTCATATTTCTTTCATTTATTGTTGCACGTAAAACTATGGCGAATTTAATAGTAGTAATAAAGTTTCATAAACATCAAGGTTGAAGCGATTGCAGTTGCACAATGTATGATTGGATCACATTTCATTTATAAATCAAAAGCTCGATTATTTATTCATTTAATTTAGTTTGATGTGTTGCATTGGGAGGCTTCATAGGTACAATGACTGTCACCTGATGCAATATTGCAGACAATTTGTTGCTAATTTGTACAATTAGCAGTTAAAAGTTTGTTATTGCCGTAGAGGTGCAGTCTCGAAGAGTAGCTATTATTGGGGTGATGCCAATGAATAATAGTGGAAGGCGAAGATTGCCGAAGTAAGTGGCCTATCGAAACCACTTGCTGGGGTTGTCTCTGAAAGGAACAACACTGCCATAGTATATTTACATTAAACTATGGAGCGCTACTGTAGGGTTGGGTGAAGTGTTCGCTTCCCTGTCGCTAAGTTCAACATGAGCACGTATCGTATGCTACGTGACTTGTCTGCAGTAGATCTCTAGCCAAACTTTGGTTTTTGAAGATCATGAATTTAATAGATTTTGCACATTCTCCTGTTTCGTTATTACCGCCTATTGTCGCGCTGACGCTGGCGATTCTAACTCGACGTGTTTTAGTTTCTCTTGGTGTAGGTATCGTACTTGGTGCGGTTCTACTTAACGATTGGTCTATCGGTAACACGATAGGTTATGTAAGTTCTCAAGTTTCTTCTGTCTTTATTGAAGACGGTGGTATCAACACTTGGAACATGAGTATTGTTGGCTTCCTTATCCTATTGGGAATGACCACTGCGCTGTTAACACTTTCTGGTGGTACTCGAGCTTTCGCTGAGTGGGCGCAAACACGAGTGAAAAGTAAACGCGGCTCTAAACTTCTTGCAGCCTTCCTTGGCGTGTTCATTTTTGTCGACGATTACTTTAACAGTCTTGCTGTTGGTGCGATCTCTCGCCCAGTGACAGACCGTTTCTATGTGTCTCGCGCTAAACTTGCGTACATCCTTGACTCAACTGCTGCACCAATGTGTGTGATCATGCCTGCTTCTAGCTGGGGTGCTTACATCATTACTATTATCGGCGGCATCTTGGTGTCACACGGTATCACTGAGTACTCTGCTCTTGGTGCTTACGTTCGTCTTATTCCTATGAACTTCTACGCAGTATTTGCTCTACTAATGGTATTTGCAGTGGCGTGGTTTGGTCTAGACATTGGTAAGATGCGTGAGCACGAAATCGCAGCTTCTCAAGGTCGCGGTTTTGACAAAGATAAAGAAAACGATACTCAAGAAGCGCATGAGCTGAACGAAGAGCTAGATATTCGCGAAAGCGAGAAGGGCAAGGTTTCTGACCTAGTACTTCCAATTGTTACGCTTATCATTGCTACAATCGCTTCGATGCTTTACACCGGTGGTCAAGCACTAGCAGCAGATGGTAAAGAATTTGCGCTTCTAGGTGCGTTTGAGAACACAGATGTTGGTACTTCTCTTATTTACGGTAGTTTGCTTGGTCTTGCAGTGGCACTGTTCACTGTAATTAAGCAAGGCATACCAATGGTAGAGATTGCACGTACGCTTTGGATTGGTGCTAAATCAATGTTTGGTGCAATCCTAATCCTAGTGTTTGCTTGGACTATCGGTTCTGTTATCGGTGACATGAAGACAGGTTCTTACCTATCTACAATGGCACAAGGCAACATTAACCCACACTGGCTACCAGTTATCCTATTCTTGTTGTCTGGCCTAATGGCGTTCTCAACAGGTACTTCATGGGGTACGTTCGGTATCATGCTACCAATCGCGGGTGACATGGCTGGCGCAACAGACGTAGCGCTAATGCTACCGATGCTAAGTGCGGTTCTTGCTGGTGCGGTGTTCGGTGACCACTGTTCACCAATCTCAGATACGACGATCTTGTCATCGACTGGTGCACGTTGTAACCACATCGATCACGTATCAACACAGTTACCTTATGCATTATCAGTCGCGCTTGTTTCATGCGTGGGCTTTATTGCTCTTGGTATGACAGCTTCAATTGCGTTCTCTTTCATCGCAGCGTCGATTACATTCGTTATCGTTTGCGCGATTTTGTCATGGCTTTCAAAGTCAAAAATGGCATCTTGCCAGAGCGCGTAATTCACTGAATTAAAAAGTAAAATTATAGGAGGCTTCGGCCTCCTTTTTTATTTGTATTATACAATTCGATTTTTTTTAAAATTAAGGGTTGAAAAAAGTAATCAGCTTAGTTAGTGTGGTTACTAACAAAGCAAATGAGAAGAGCCTTGAAATAAGTATGCGTAATTTTGTAATGAACATTCATCACCATCATCACCCAATTTAGTCTTTCGGGAGATGTACGCATACCCGGGAGATAGGAAACTCCCGGAGGTGAAAATCAAAGTGAAAACAGATTTCAAACCCTCGGGAGACCAAAATCTCTCGAGGGTTTTTTAGTTTTACTGGTTTATAAAATATTTAAATTACCGAATCTGGCACAGGGATAAAGCAATGCAAACACAACGCTTAAGAATTGCAATTCAGAAAAAAGGTCGTCTTAGCAAAGAGAGCCAAGCTCTACTTAAAAAATGCGGCGTGAAATTCAACGTGATGGGTGAGCGCTTAGTTGTTCATTCTGAAAATATGCCAATTGATTTACTTTTGGTTCGTGACGACGATATTCCTGGTCTAATTATGGATGGTGTTGTTGACCTTGGCTTTATTGGTGAAAACGAACTTGAAGAAGTTCGTCTTGATCGTAAGGCGCTTGGCGAGCCATGTGAATTTGTTCCACTTCGTCGTCTAGATTTCGGTGGCTGCCGTTTGTCTATCGCAATCAATAAAGACGAGGAGTACAACGGTCCTCAAGATCTCGCGGGCAAACGTATCGCAACCACATACCCGCAACTGCTAAAAGCTTACATGGATGAAGCGGGCGTTCCTTTCTCAACATGTATGTTGACAGGCTCGGTAGAAGTAGCACCTCGCGCTGGTCTTGCTGATGCGATCGCTGACTTAGTCTCTACTGGTGCAACGTTGGAAGCGAACGGCCTTAAAGAAGCAGAAATCATCTTCAAATCAAAAGCGACATTGATTCAACGCACCGGCGAATTTGATGCAGATAAAGTCGCGCTAATCGAAAAACTTCTGACTCGTATGCAAGGGGTACAGCAAGCAAAAGAGTCTAAGTACATCATGCTACACGCACCAGCTGAGAAGCTAGACCAAATCAAAGCTCTACTTCCTGGCGCAGAAGACCCAACGGTATTACCTCTATCTGCTGACAAGCAAAAAGTTGCGGTTCATTTGGTAAGTACTGAAAACCTGTTCTGGGAAACCATGGAACAGTTAAAGGAACTGGGTGCGAGCTCAATTCTGGTACTACCAATTGAAAAAATGATGGAGTAATCGCAATGAGAACAGTTGTATGGCAATCGCTGAGTGAAACTCAACAAGACTCGATTCTAGAACGTCCGGCAATCGCAGAAGGCGCAAACATCACTGCTGCGGTTTCTGAAGTAATCGCAAAAGTTCGTAAAGAGGGTGATGCTGCATTATTGGAGCTGACTGAGAAGTTTGACCGTGTGAAGCCGGAATCCATTCGTGTATCAGCGCAAGAAATCGATGAAGCATCTGCTCGCCTTTCTGAGAAGATGAAAGGTGCGCTTGAGCAAGCTTATGCAAACATCTCGAAGTTTCACAAAGCACAAAAGCCACAACCAATTAAAGTTGAAACTCAGCCGGGTGTCCTTTGTGAGCAGGTAACGCGCCCAATTCAAAAAGTGGGTTTGTACATTCCTGGCGGTAGTGCGCCATTGCCTTCGACTGTTCTAATGCTAGGCGTTCCTGCAAAAATTGCGGGTTGTCGTAAAGTGGTGCTTTGTTCTCCACCGCCAATCGCTGACGAGATTCTGTACGTAGCGAAACTGTGCGGCATTGATGAAGTGTACAATGTCGGTGGTGGACAAGCCGTCGCTGCAATGGCTTACGGCACAGAGACTGTATCGAAAGTCGATAAGATCTTTGGTCCTGGTAACGCTTATGTGACAGAAGCAAAACGTCAGGTTAGCAATGATTTCCGTGGTGCTGCGATTGATATGCCTGCAGGCCCATCAGAAGTGTTAGTGATTGCCGATGAAACCGCAGATGCAGACTTTATCGCTGCGGATCTTTTGAGCCAAGCAGAGCACGGTCCTGATTCTCAAGTGGTACTTGTGACTCCTTCTCCTGTTATTGCTGATCAAGTGACGGATGCGGTTCAACGTCAGCTTAAGGAGCTATCTCGTGCGGACATCGCAGAGCAAGCATTGGCTTCAAGCTTGATCATCATTGCCGAGTCTCTTACTCAATCGGTTTCCATTTCGAATTACTACGGTCCTGAGCACTTAATTGTTCAGACTAAGAACCCACGCGAGCTTTTACCTCTATTAGATAACGCAGGTTCTATCTTCCTAGGTGATTGGTCGCCTGAATCAGCAGGTGATTATGCATCAGGCACCAACCACGTTCTTCCTACTTACGGTTACACACGCACGTATTCAAGCTTAGGTTTGGCCGATTTCTCCAAGCGTATGACGGTTCAAGAACTGTCTGCTGATGGCCTAAAGAACCTTGCACCAACGGTGGTCACCATGGCGGAAGCGGAAGGCTTGGATGCACACAAACGTGCAGTGACGATCCGTGTAGAAAAACTGGCAGCTAAGTAAGAGGATATTGAGATGGAAAAGCTAGCGCGTAAACAAGTCCAACAACTTACCCCTTATATGTCGGCTCGTCGAATTGGTGGTACAGGTGACGTATGGTTAAACGCCAACGAATCGCCATTCAATAATGAATACAAAACAGACTTCGCTCGTCTTAATCGTTACAGCGAATGTCAGCCTAAAGAACTGATTTCTGCTTACGCAGCCTATGCGGGTGTGAAACCAGAGCAAACACTAACATCTCGCGGAGCGGATGAAGGTATTGAACTATTGATTCGTGCTTTCTGTGAACCGGGTGAAGATGCGATTCTTTACTGCCCACCGACTTACGGTATGTACGCCATCAGTGCAGAAACCATCGGTGTAGAGCGCAAAACCGTGCCGCTAACGTCAGATTGGCAACTAGACCTTGCAGGCATCGAAGCCAATCTGGATAACGTGAAACTGGTTTTTGTATGTTCGCCAAACAACCCAACAGGTAACTTGGTTAAGCGTGAGGACATTGTGTCTCTGCTTGAGATGACAAAAGACCGTGCAATCGTGGTGATGGATGAAGCGTACATCGATTTTTGTCCAGAAGCGTCAACGGTAGACCTACTGGCGCAATACCCGAATCTTGCGATTTTGCGTACTCTGTCGAAAGCTTTCGCGCTTGCTGGTCTGCGTTGTGGATTTACGCTTGCGAACGAAGAGCTGATTAATGTACTTCTTAAAGTTATCGCACCTTACCCAGTCCCGGTTCCAGTGGCAGAAATTGCGACTCAGGCGCTTTCGGAAGCTGGTTTAGCGCGAGCGAAGTTCCAAGTTCTTGATCTGAATGCAAACCGTGCTTACTTGCAAGTTGGCCTTTCAATGATTCCGAGTTTGGAAGTGTTTGAAGGGTGGGGGAACTACCTATTGGTGAAATTCCCAGATGGCGATGATCTTTTCAAAGCGGCTTGGGATACGGGCATTATTTTGCGTAACTCGCCAATTGAGAACTGTGTACGTATCAGTGTTGGTAACCGCGACGAGTGTGAAAAAACGCTTGGATTTATTAGAAACTACTACGCATAAGTAGAGACAAAATTAATCGCTCTCGCTCAATTGCGGGAGCGCCAAAAGAATAGCAATAAGGAAGTTCCCGAGTGAGCAAACAACAAAAAATCCTTTTTATTGATCGTGATGGCACCTTAATTGTTGAGCCGCCGATTGATTTTCAAGTAGACCGTTTAGACAAACTAAAGCTAGAGCCATTTGTTATCCCAAGCCTGTTGTCGTTGCAGGATGCAGGATACCGTCTAGTGATGGTCACGAACCAAGATGGTTTGGGTACTGACAGCTACCCACAAGCTGATTTTGATGCACCACACAACATGATGATGGAGATCTTTGAGTCTCAAGGTGTGAAGTTTGATGACGTGCTGATTTGTCCTCACTTCGATGAAGATAACTGCTCTTGCCGTAAGCCTAAACTGGGCTTGGTAAAAGAGTACCTTCAAGGTGGCAAAGTTGATTTTCAAAACTCCGTTGTGATTGGCGATCGTCAAACCGATCTTCAACTTGCAGAAAACATGGCAATTCGTGGCATTCAATACAACCCAGAAACCATGGGTTGGAAACAGATCTTAAAAGATCTGACGGTTAAGGCACGCGTTGCTGAAGTGGTTCGCACCACAAAAGAAACAGACATCAAAGTATTCGTTAATCTGGATGAGCAAGGCGGTAACGATATTTCTACAGGTCTTGGCTTCTTTGACCACATGCTGGATCAAATCGCGACGCACGGTGGATTCCAAATGGTGTGCAAAGTGGAAGGTGACCTGCACATTGATGATCACCACACGGTAGAAGATACCGCTCTTGCGTTGGGTCAAGCGTTGAAAGAAGCACTGGGTGACAAGCGTGGTATTGGTCGCTTTGGCTTTAGCCTTCCAATGGATGAGTGTTTGGCACAATGCGCACTAGACCTATCTGGTCGTCCTTACCTTAAGTTCGACGCGCAATTCAGCCGTGAGCAAGTGGGTGACCTATCAACAGAGATGGTGGTTCACTTCTTCCGTTCTCTGACTGACACCCTAGCGTGTACGCTGCACCTTTCTTCTGCGGGCAACAATGATCACCACATCATTGAAAGCTTGTTTAAAGCGTTTGGTCGTACTTTGCGCCAAGCAATCAAAGTAGAAGGCACTGAGCTACCAAGTAGTAAAGGCGTGCTTTAAGGCTAACGTTAGCAAGGAGAAAAACAGTGACAGAACAGAAAGTTGTCATTATCGATACTGGCTGTGCCAACGTCTCTTCGGTGAAATTTGCTATTGAACGCCTAGGCTATGACGTAACAATTTCAAAAGATCCGCAAGTTGTATTGTCTGCAGATAAGCTATTCCTACCGGGCGTGGGAACCGCCAGCGAAGCGATGAAGAACCTAGAAGAGCGCGATCTTATCAGCTTGGTAAAACAGGTAGAAAAGCCGCTGTTAGGTATCTGTTTAGGCATGCAACTGCTGGGCAAAGTGTCTCAAGAGAAAGGACAGAAAGCCGACGAGTTGGTTGAGTGTCTCGGACTTTGTGATGGCGAAGTGAAGCTATTACAAACTGGCGATTTGCCGCTGCCGCATATGGGTTGGAATACAGTGTCTGCAAAAGCAGGTAATCCACTTTTCAAAGATATTGAAGAAGGAGAGTATTTCTACTTCGTGCACAGCTTTGCAATGCCTGTTGGGGATTACACGATTGCTGAATGTGAGTACGGCAACCCGTTCACAGCAGCAGTACAAAGCGGTAACTACTACGGCGTGCAATTCCACCCTGAGCGTTCTTCAAAAGCGGGCGCGAAGCTTATTCAAAACTTCTTAGAATTATAAAAGGGATTTAGTGTGATTATTCCAGCTCTTGATTTAATTGAAGGACAGGTGGTTCGCCTTTATCAAGGTGATTACGGCCAAGTAACCGAGTACAAAGTCGACCCAGCAGAGCAGTTCAACTTGTACCACCAAGCAGGTGCTAACTGGTTGCACTTGGTGGATTTAACTGGCGCGAAAGACACGACAGCACGCCAGCTTGATTTGATTGCAAAGCTACTAGCAAGTACACCAGCAAACATCCAAATCGGTGGTGGTGTGCGTACAGAGCAAGACGTGATTGATCTGTTAGAAGCCTGTGCTCAGCGTGTTGTTGTTGGTTCTACAGCAGTAAAACAGCCAGAGCTTGTGAAAGGTTGGATGGAAAAATACGGCGCAGAGAAAATCGTTCTCGCGCTAGATATCAACATCGATCAAGACGGCACACGTAAAGTGGCGATCTCTGGTTGGCAAGAAGATTCAGGCGTGACCATCGAAGCTCTGATCAACGATTACTTAACGGTAGGTTTGCAGCACGTGCTTTGTACGGACATTTCTCGTGACGGTACGCTAGAAGGCTCAAACGTAGAGCTTTACGTTGACCTATGCAAACAGTACCCACAAGTGCAGTTTCAATCTTCAGGTGGCATTGGCTCATTAGCAGATATCGAAGCGCTAAAAGGCAGCGGTGTGGCTGGCGTGATTGTTGGTCGTGCGCTGTTAGATGGTAAGTTCACAGCAGAGGAGGCGTTTGCATGTTGGCAAAGCGAATAATTCCATGTCTTGATGTACGTGATGGACAAGTGGTCAAGGGCGTCCAGTTCCGTAACCATGAAATCATTGGCGACATCGTTCCTCTGGCACAGCGTTATGCGGAAGAGGGCGCTGACGAGCTTGTGTTCTACGATATTACTGCTTCAAGTGATGGTCGTGTCGTCGATAAAAGTTGGGTCGCTCGCGTTGCAGAAGTGATTGATATCCCGTTCTGTGTCGCTGGTGGTATTAAATCAGCGGAAGACGCAGCGCGCATTCTTGAGTTTGGTGCAGACAAAGTGTCTATCAACTCACCTGCATTGGCGAACCCGCAATTGATTACTGACCTTGCTGATAAGTTTGGTGTGCAATGTATCGTGGTGGGCATTGATTCTTACTACGACAAAGAGACCGGCAAGTATCAGGTTTACCAGTTTACCGGTGATGAAGAACGCACCAAAGCAACTCAATGGGAAACGCGTGATTGGGTGCAAGAAGTACAAAAACGCGGCGCTGGTGAAATCGTACTGAACATGATGAACCAAGACGGCGTGCGTAACGGCTATGATATTGAACAACTCAATATGGTGCGTGAAGTGTGTAACGTGCCATTGATTGCATCGGGTGGTGCAGGTGCCATGGAGCACTTCGCAGAAGCCTACCAAAAAGCAAATGTGGATGGCGCGCTTGCCGCATCGGTATTCCACAAGCAAGTCATCAATATTGGTGAACTAAAGCAGTATTTGAAACAACAAGGCATTGAGGTACGACTATGAGTGTGAAAGCCGCCGAAGTAAGTTTGCTAGCTGAGCGAATCAACTGGGAAAAGGTGGATGGTCTGGTACCTGCCATCGTACAAGATTTCCAATCAAGCCAAGTGCTGATGATGGGTTACATGAACCAAGATGCGTTGGCAAAAACGGGTGAAACAGGTCAAGTGACGTTCTTCTCTCGTACCAAGCAACGTCTTTGGACGAAAGGTGAGACCTCCGGCAACGTATTGCAACTAGTGAACATGCAGCTCGATTGCGACAACGATACGCTACTGGTGAAAGTGAATCCCATTGGTCCTACGTGTCACTTGGGTAACACAACTTGCTGGGATGTGGACCCTCAAGAGGAGACACAAATGGTGTGGCTTCATCAACTTGAGCAGCTATTGGCTGCCCGCAAGAGTGCCGACCCAGATTCCTCTTATACTGCCAGTCTTTATGCCCGTGGCACCAAGCGTATTTCGCAAAAAGTGGGCGAAGAAGGCGTTGAAGTCGCGCTTGCGGCGACGTCGGGCGATAAGGCGGAGCTAGTGTGTGAATCAGCAGACTTGATTTACCACTTGTTGGTATTGCTTCAAGACCAAGGCTTATCGATGAATGACGTAGTGAATAAACTGAAAGAGCGTCATAAATAAACCTGCTATAGATAAATGAAAGCCCCTATGCTCTCGAGTCTAGGGGCTTTTTTAATTTAGTGTTCTTGGTTCGGGGTAAAACCCGACAACAGTGCTAGTAGTGATTAGACTCTGAATCACGCTCGTCTCTCACTGTTCAGAATGACGGTATATTTTCTAATGGCGCTGCAGTAGAGTTATTTACGTCAAACAGGTACATTTATTCACGTCATTCCGACGAGTCTAAGCGAGGTCAAGAATCCAATTAAATCGAGCTTAATAAGCTAAGCGTGGATGCTTTACCCACAACACTTCTTAAATTTCTTACCGCTTCCGCAGATACACGGGTCGTTGCGACCTACTTTTAGGCTACTCACTGGCTGGTTTAAGCGTGAGTCTTGTACTGGTTCTTCTTCTGGAAATGTGCCGTCAATGTAATACCAAAGCCCATCTTCTTTCACGAAACGAGAACGCTCGGTCATGCAGTAGCGTTTGCCGTCTTCATCAAAGTAAGCGTTGAATTCAACAAAACCTTCATTCTCGTTGCTGCTCGCTTCCGATTTTACTACCTCAAGCTTGCACCAATCGCTGTCGATGGATTGGGCAATGCCTTCGCGTTGCTCTTCTGCATTACAGCTTGGGTGGTACGTGTTCACCACGTAATCCACTAGACCTAACACATGCGCACTGTAACGAGAGCGCATTAACTGCTCTGGAGTGGTGACGTCAGCGTGGTTATTGTGGGCAATTTCACAACACTGTTGGTAGGTGCGGTTAGAGCCGCAAGGACAAGAAGAAGCCATAAAATGAAATCTCGATTAATTAAGCGGTAAAAACAAACAACCTCACATAAGTGAGGTTGCAGGTATTCTTTGGGGCATTATAGCGGTTTAGGGCGTTTGAGACAGCAGTTCTTGAGCCCAAGCCGTGGATTGGCTAAACGCTTTGGCTAATTGTGGCTCAGTGAGTTTTAGGGCGGTACAGTATTTCTCTGTCATTTCCCAATCCGCTTTCTCGTACGCGATGATCATTGATAGAAGGTAACCCAAAACGCCTTTGTGTCCGGTTAAGGCATGTTTGATTTCTTCATCGACTGGAATATCACTGATCACATCTTCAAGAGGTTGATCGAGGAGAGAACCCAACAGTGAAAACATTCCAGTAAGAAATGCCTGACCAGGATCGTACTTGGTGTGCATCTGACTCAACAGAATCTCACACATCCGTGCGCGTTGAATCGCTAATGAATAGAGAGAATCAGGTTTGTCTTCATGCACAGAAGCAATCGCGACAAGTGAAATGAAACGTCTTAAACGGTCTTCACCAAGGTACACTAATGCTTGTCGGAACGATTTGATCTTCGTTGTGAGCGTGTAACCCGAGTTTACATAAGTCAGTAGCTTGTATGACAGAGTGACATCAATAGAGAACAAACGCTCGACCTCATTAAAGTCGATAGGTTTATCTGCAATCTCTTTACATAGCTGAATTACCGTTAGAAACGCGGGATTGAGGCGCTTCTTCTGAATCATTTCAGGCTTACTGAAAAAGTATCCTTGGAAGAAGTCAAAACCAGCGTCCATCGCTTGTTCAAACTCTTCATAGGTTTCGACCTTTTCGGCTAAGAAATCAATGCCAAAATGGCCTAGCGACTGAATATAAATGGCCGCTTTTTCGATCGGGATTAAGCGAATGTCGAATTTGATTATTGCGACGTAAGGTAAAAACCGCTTCCAAGCTTTGGTTGGAACAAAGTCATCTAATGCAACGCGATACCCGGATGCATGCAGTTGTTTTATCGCATGAAGCAGTTCATCTGTCGGCTCACAATCTTCTAATACCTCAACAACTAATGATTCGTTAGGAAACAGTGTAGGAACGAGGTTAACCAAGCTTTGGTAAGGAAAATTAACAAAGCCGAGCTTATCCCCCAAAGTACTGTAGTGTGTGGTAAGGAAATGATCAGATAGAAGTCGACTAGTAGCCAGCTCGGGTTCTACTTCTGGGAAGGTATTTTTCGGACCGTCACGGAAGAGAAGCTCATACTCTATGGTACGCTTTTCTCTGTCCAATATCGGCTGGCGAGCTACGTATGAATACTTCAATGCGGTACTTTGTTCCGTTTAACTGAGTAATACGATAATAGCGATTTTTTTCAAAATTTCTATGCTTTGCGCGTCAATCTTCAACACGCTCGACATGCTTTACTTCAATTCTGTGTCAAACGGTCGTGTTTGCAAGTCAAAATGGTCAGAATTTACTTTTAAAACTGAGCCTTGGGTATACCAATCGCCTAAAACAATACGAGTGTTTTTAGCACCATTTAGGTCAAAAATATGTGTATTTGGTCGATGCGTGTGACCATGAATCATCAAGTTGACGCAATTTTGAGACAATACTCGCTCAACTTCGCCTTGGTTGACGTCCATGATGTCGAGAGACTTGTTTTTTTTGTCGTCTCGAATGTCAGATTGAACTTTAGCGACAATTCTTTTTTTAACGAACCACGGAATGCGATTGAACAACCATTGTAGCCATGGTTTGTGAACGGTTTTTCTAAACTCTTGGTATTTCACATCGTCAATGCAAAGCGTATCGCCATGTAGGATTACGGCTTTTTGACCATAAAGATCAATCGTGCAGACATCATCGAGTAATGTCATTCCAGTTTCTTTGCAAAAGCGTTTCCCGAGTAAAAAATCTCGATTGCCTTGGATGAAAAAAGTTGGCACACCGGTATCCGTCAGTGCTTTAAATTCCGCGCGGATTTGGTCTGCAAAAGGGGTGTTGTCATCGTCACCAATCCAGAACTCGAACAAGTCACCAAGCACGTACAGTGCGTCGGCATGGATTGCTTCATTACGCATGAACGTCACGAAACATTCCGTAATGTCTGGACGAGAAGGGGTCAGGTGGAGATCAGATATAAATAATGTCGTCATAGAAATAAGGGGAGGCTAAGCCTCCCCACAAACTTATCTCTTAATAGCAATTCTAAAGAATTACTCTTCGATTGTAGTACCAGTGATCATTACGTCTTCTAGAGGTACGTCTTGGTGCATGCCGTAAGAACCAGTGCTAACACCTTTGATCTTGTTCACGATGTCCATGCCTTCGATCACTTCACCGAATACACAGTAACCCCAACCGTCTAGGCTTTCGCTACGGAAATCTAGGAATGTGTTGTTGTTTACGTTGATGAAGAACTGAGAGCTTGCTGAATGCGGCTCCATAGTACGCGCCATAGCAAGTGTACCCACTTTGTTGCTAAGGCCGTTGTTTGCTTCGTTCTTGATAGGTGCACGTGTTGCTTTTTCACGCAGACCAGACTCCATACCACCACCTTGGATCATGAAGCCGTCAATAACACGGTGGAAAAGCGTGTTGTCGTAGAAACCGTCGCGGCAGTATTGAAGGAAGTTTGCGCTAGTTTCTGGCGCTTTCTCTTCGTTTAGTTGAATCTTGATGTCACCAAAATTAGTGTGAAGGGTGATCATGCTATTTTCCTTTACTGTGTTGTATTCAAAGAGGGATTCTAGCCTAAGTTAATACGCATGGAAAACTCAGGACAATGAAAATATACGCTTTGTGCTTGAAGTTTAGCCGATTATCGTTTTATCCGTTAATTGCTATTACCTAATAAGGTCGGAGTTGTTATACTCCTTCTTCTCGTAATTCATTCACAAGCATAGATAGAGATCATGTTAAAGATATATAACACACTCACAAGACAGAAAGAGGAATTCAAACCAATTACAGCCGGCAAAGTTGGCATGTATGTCTGTGGAGTTACCATCTACGATCTCTGTCACATCGGTCACGGTCGTACATTTGTTTCTTTCGATGTAGTGTCTCGCTACCTTCGTTACCTTGGTTATGACCTAACATTTGTACGTAACATCACTGACATCGATGACAAAATCATCAAGCGTGCAGCAGAAAATGGTGAGTCTTGTGATTCACTGACTGAACGTCTTATCGGCGAAATGCATGCTGACTTCGATGCTCTGAATATGAAACGTCCTGACGTTGAGCCTCGTGCGACACAGTTCATTGCTGAAATCATCGAATTGGTTGAAAAACTAATCGAGCGTGGTTTTGCTTACGTTGCAGACAATGGCGACGTCATGTTTGAAGTAGGTAAGTTCAACGAATACGGCAAGTTGTCTAAGCAAGACCTTGATCAGCTTCAAGCTGGTGCGCGTGTTGATATCGAAACGGCAAAACGCAGCCCGCTAGACTTCGTACTTTGGAAGATGTCTAAACCGGGTGAACCAACATGGGAATCACCTTGGGGTCCAGGTCGTCCAGGTTGGCACATCGAATGTTCTGCAATGAACTCGTCAATCCTAGGCAACCACTTCGACATTCACGGCGGCGGTTCTGATCTTCAGTTCCCACACCACGAGAACGAAATCGCGCAATCATGCTGTGCACACGACACTCAATACGTGAACACATGGATGCACAGCGGCATGGTAATGGTAGACCGTGAGAAAATGTCAAAGTCTCTAGGTAACTTCTTCACTATCCGCGACGTTCTAGGTCACTACGATGCTGAGACAGTTCGTTACTTCCTAATGTCCGGTCACTACCGTAGCCAGCTAAACTACAGTGAAGATAACTTAAACCAAGCACGCGCGTCTCTTGAGCGTCTATACACATCTCTACGTGGTTTGGATCTAAATGCTGCGCCTGCGGGTGGTGAAGAATACGTAACTCGCTTTACAGCAGCGATGAACGATGACTTCAATACACCAGAAGCTTATTCAGTACTGTTTGACATGGCGCGTGAAGTAAACCGTCTGAAGACAGAAAACCTAGAGAAAGCGAGTGAGCTAGGTGCGCTAATGCGTGAACTGGCTGATGTGATCGGTATTCTTCACCAAGATCCAGAAGCATTCCTAAAAGGTGATGCAGGCGACGACGACGAAGTGGCTGAAATCGAAGCTCTAATTAAGCTACGTAATGATTCTCGTGCAGCAAAAGACTGGGCTAACGCAGATATGGCTCGTGACAAGCTGACGGAAATGGGCATTGTTCTGGAAGATGGTCCAGAAGGCACAACGTGGCGTCGTAAGTAATCGAATCTTTTAAAAGGGCTGATGATTCAGCCCTTTTCTTTACAAGCTTTTATAAATTCTAAACTTTAACGAAGGTAGTGCTCTGTGGCTCAGATGTATTTCTATTACTCGGCAATGAATGCGGGTAAATCGACAACTCTTCTTCAATCTTCATTTAACTACCAAGAACGTGGCATGACACCTGTGATTTTCACAGCAGCGTTAGATGATCGCTACGGCGTAGGTAAAGTGAGCTCTCGTATTGGTTTGCAATCAGACGCGCATTTGTTCCGTCCAGATACCAACCTTTACCAAGAGATTGCAGCACTGAATGAAGTTGAAAAACGTCACTGTATCCTAATTGATGAGTGTCAGTTCTTGTCGAAAGAACAGGTTTACCAACTAACAGAAGTGGTTGATAAGCTGCATATTCCTGTACTTTGCTATGGTCTTCGTACCGATTTTCTAGGCGAACTTTTTGAAGGCAGCAAGTACCTGCTATCTTGGGCAGACAAATTGGTTGAACTCAAAACGATTTGTCACTGTGGTCGCAAGGCAAACATGGTTATCCGTACTGATGAGCACGGCGTTGCAATCAAAGAAGGTGATCAAGTCGCGATTGGCGGTAACGACCGTTACGTATCGGTTTGTCGTCAGCACTACAAAGAAGCACTTGGTAAGTAAGCCAATCTAGATAAGAGAAAGCCACCGAATTCGGTGGCTTTTTTATTGTCTGATTGTTGGTCGCTGAACGAAGGATTACGAGAGACCAAACTCGAACTTTTCTCTCAGTGCTTGGTAAGAAGATTCAACGTGAGCAGGGATTTCTTGTTCTGTTTGAAAGCCTTTCTCTGGGTAAGTCTTCACACGAGAAAAATCTTCCATCAATGCTTCCAGTACCATCATCAGGGGCATTTCTTCGTTGATGTATTCAAAGAAAGGATGCGCAGTAGAAGTTACTTGGAGTTGTGAATAAGGCGATTGCCACTGTTTTTCAAAGGTTGCAATGGCGCGTCGTTCCATAAATGGCTTTTGAACCAAGATGAGAGAATCACAGCTAATCCCTTTATCTTTCAACAACTGTTCGGTGAAGCGAACGTTCTCGCCGCTGTTGCTGGATTTTATCTCTACTAATATTGCTTCACTTGGCACGCCCGCTAGCTTTGCGATTTCTGCAAATGTTTCTGCTTCGCTTTTGTCAAACAAGCCATCCGTAAAACGCCCTTCGCCACCAGAAAACACAATGAGTGGCGCAAGTTTTTGTTTGTAGAGTTTGGCCGCGTATTCGGCAACACGTAAGTCATTGCTGCACATAACAAATAAGCAGTTGGCAGGTTTTAGCTCCTGCTTGAGTTGCATGTAATCCCACAGGGTTTCAATGTGTTGATAAAGCTTCATAGTGCGTCCAGCGTTGAATTGAATTGGAACTGATAGCCAAGTGCGACAAGTTTGTCTGCTAGGATTCGTTTATCGGCGGTTTCTGTGACTGGTGGAAGTGCTATATCTAAATCGCTTTGGGTAATCGCCGCTTGGTAAAATTCGGCTTTGCTTACGGTATTTGGTGTTGTGGCGTTTACCACTTCGTTATCAATTTGATTAAGCGCGAAAGCTGTCGCGGCTACCGCATCGTTTTGATGCACCATGTTTGCAGGGGCCTTACGGCTCACTTGTTTTAATCGCATTGCAAAGCGAGAAGGGTGGCGGTCAGAGCCAATCAACCCACTACAACGAACGATGGCATAGTCGATGCCAGAATCAATCACGTATTGCTCGGCTTGCAGCATGATGCGAGCGTTGTCTGAGAAGTGTTCGCTCGTTTGGGCTAAGGCGAGTGTGGCGTCTTCTTCTTTCATATCGACAGCAAGGTTTGGATATACCGTGGTGGAGCTCACCATGAGCAGTTTGTTTACACTGCTTTGTTTGGCTGCTGAGACTAAGCGTTGCCATTGCTGTGCGTACTCTTGCCCGTTGCCTTTACGAAATCCTGGTGGGAAAGCGCCAACAATGCGTTCAATTTGGTGTTGCTCGATAAGCTCAATAAGCTGTTGCTGTGAGTGCGGTTCGCTGAGATCTAGTAGAGCAGGTTGAACGGAAGTGAGCGGGAACTCATCTAGCCTAGTTTGGCTTCGACGAGTCACCGTAACTTGATGTCCTTGGTCAATCAAAGTTTGTGCAAGTGGGGTGCCTAACCAGCCTGCACCTACGATCAATGTATTTGCCATCTGTGTGTTCCTACTGTTAGCCCTGAGATCACTCAAACAGGGTTTGTAATTCTAATCTGGCTTGTTGGTGTAGGGGATCGGAATGCCATTTCTGATGTTGTATCAAGTCAATGTTGACCTGCCAAGCCAGGTTTGTGAATTCTTCGCCAATTTTGATCAGCGTATTCGGTGCGTAAGACACCAAATGCTCAGGAAGAAAGCACCAACCAAATCCCTTGTTCGCCAGTTCTAATAATATGTAGTAATCATCAGCGTACCAGATATCTGGGCTAAACGCCTGATTAAGGCCGCTAACATCTTCATTCTTTGAGCGGATAACGAGTTGACGATGTTGCTTGAGTTCATCGATGTTGCGGATCTTTTGTTGTGCGAGTGGATGTTCGGATGAGGCAAATACATCAAAGCCGATATGACCTAGGTTAGATAGGTCGATGTTTTTAGGCATCTGTAAGTCACTTAATATAATGCCTGTGGTAGCACGCTCTGATTTAACCAACTCGATGATATCTGGACTTGAAGCCGTGAGACATTCCACTTGAAGGTTAGGAAACTTTTGTTCCAAATGTTTTAAAGCAATGGGGAGACGGGTTAATGGAATCCCCTCATCAACCGCAAGAACGAGCTTACTCGCTGGTGCAGAAAAGAGTTGAGATGCTTTGTTATTCAGTCGATCTAGTTGGCTCAAGGTAGCGAGGGCATAGGGCATCAACTGATGGCCTTTCTCGGTCAGTTTAGGATAGCGGCCTGTACGGTCAAACAAATCAACGCCACAATCAAGTTCCATATTCATGATGTGTTGGCTGATCACCGATTGAGCTCGCCCAAGCTTACGCGCTGCTGCGGAGAAAGATCCGGCTTCTGAAGTGGTGACGAACGCTTGAAGTTGTTCAATAGTAAACATATCGTTTTTACCGATGGTATCTAACTTTTACTTATCTAAATGATAGATAAAATGCCAGTCATTGAGTAGAACTATTTAGGTAAAACATCATGACTCGTAACGAACGTATCTTTCACGCTGTACTATTTGAAATGATTGCATTGGCGATCATCATTCCTACGGCTTCTTTGATAACAGGGAAGGGATCGAGTGACTTGGCAGTGGTAGGTATTGGCTTGAGTCTTTACACCGTAGTTTGGAACTACATTTATAACCTGTACTTTGATAAATGGTTTGGCTCGAACCGAGAGGACCGCAGTTTAACAATGCGAATTGGCCACACGCTTGGTTTTGAGGGCGGATTGATTTTCCTATCGATTCCGGTCATTGCGTGGTTCTTGCAAATTACTTTATTACAAGCGCTTGCATTGGAAGCTGGTTTTCTAATTTTCTTCTTATTTTATGCAACGGGCTTTAACTGGGCTTACGATAAAATTCAGCCTTTTGGAAAAATGAGAAAATTAATCGCCTAATATAGTGAGTCTAGATAAATATAATTATCAAAAAAGCCACCAAGTATGGTGGCTTTTAATTTTAGAACTTGCTTATTTATATGAGCTTATTCTGCAGTTAGTACGCGAAGAATTTTATCGGCGTGTTCTGCAACTTCAATGCCTTCATCAGTTAGGTAACCGCCGTCCGGCTGTGTGCAAAGTTGTTTCTCATACAGACGAGCAACCGCTGCCTGCATTTCTTCTGAAGCTTCTTTGTGGACTTTGATGCCCGTTGCTGCGCTGCTTAAATCGAATTGAAGAAGTAGGTTCAGTTCGGCAATGTGGTCAGCTGAATATTTCATAGATATTTCCTTCGTACTTTTTTATCCAAGCTAGTCTGAAAACTAAGGTTGAGCAATAGAAAACACTTAGAAATGTTAAGTGCCGCGCTATAGGCCTGATATAACGCGGGTTTTTTATTCTAAGGTAAACATTTGACCCAAATATTAATAATGGTTAAGACAAGAACTCATAGTTGAATTTTATCGATTACTCTCTCAGCAACAACAAATTTAGTAAACATGAAAAATAGCCCTTGAAAAAGTCTGGAAATGGAGCGATTATCCGCGCCTCGTTAATTGTTTCTAAATGTTACACTTCCATGAACTTCAATCAGTTTGACTCACTATTACCACCTCAGGCTGCTGAACGTGCCGCCGAAGTAGGTGTTGGCAAAGCAACTAAAGCTCCGATGAAATCTTTCCTGTTGGCTATTTCTGCAGGTCTTCACATTGGTATCGCTTTTATTTTTTATACAACCGTAACCACAGGTGCTGGTGATCTCCCTTGGGGCATAACTCGCCTTATTGGTGGTTTGGCATTCAGCCTTGGCTTGATCTTGGTGGTGGTAACCGGCGGTGAGCTATTTACTAGCTCGGTTCTTACGCTGGTGGCTCGTGCAAGCGGCAAGATTTCATGGAAAGCCTTAATGAAAAACTGGGTGGTCGTGTACTTCGGTAACATGGTCGGCGCGGTTTTACTGGTTGTTTGTATGCTGATCACTAAGCAATACATGTTCGACGGTGGTCAAGTCGGTTTGAACGCGATGGCAATTTCGCAACACAAACTGCATCACGGTTTCTTCCAAGCTATCGCGCTGGGCATCATGTGTAACGTTTTGGTCTGTATCGCAGTTTGGATGACGTTCAGTGGGCGCACACTAACGGATAAAATCGCAGTAATGATCTTGCCTGTCGCTATGTTCGTTTCTGCTGGCTTTGAGCACTGTATTGCGAACATGTTCCAAGTACCAATGGCGATCGGTATTAAGTACTTTGCTCCAGAATCGTTCTGGCAAATGACAGGTGCAAACATCGCAGACTATGCGGATCTGAACATGATGGGCTTTTTGGTGAACAACCTTATCCCTGTAACGATTGGTAATATCATCGGTGGTGGTGTCTTCGTTGGCATGTGGTACTGGATGATTTACCTACGTGATGAAGACAAGCATCTTAAGTAATTTTTAAGAAAGGCAAGCCCAGTGGCTTGCCTTTTTTGATCTTTCCAAACTTAGTGTTTAAACCAACTCTTCATTGACGCCATATTCGTTTGGCGTCCAATGAGACGTCATCTCTGAGGGTTCTTGCACTAGCCAATCCACTGGCGTGTCTAATAATAAGTCTTCGACCTTTTCTCGCGTGATTAACATATCCATGTGAGCTCTCCCGTTGTCGGTTAACCGCACTTTAGAGGAGTAAAGTGACGGTTCAATGACCAATCAATGACCATTAAATTTCTCAGAAGAGGGTCGACCGAAATGACGCTTATGTTTCTGGTTGCTTATGGGTTTTAGGGGTTTATCCACATTTTCTGTGGATAACCTGTCGCAAAGATCGTGAGTATCTATTGTGATCCAGAAAAATTCATAAAATGAGATGCTTATATGACTATTTAGTGAGCACGCTAGGCTTTCTCTTTGTTGATAAACTTCACTTTTATGCGTCCTTCTTTAGTTTGTACACAGGTAAGTGTCATCTCTAAGGTAATTGCGACCGACACACTTAGCATGACAAAAATCGCCAACATGATGACCAGTTGATACTTGATTGCCACCATAGGGCTCGCTCCTCCCAGAATTTGACCTGTCATCATCCCAGGGAGGGTCACTAACCCTGTAGTCGCCATCGAAGCAAGGATTGGAGCAAGAGATTTACGAAGCGCTTCTTGAAGGAAAGGGAAGGAAGCGTACTTAGGTGCAGCCCCAAGAGAAATGGCTGCTTCATATTCAGATTTTCGCTGTTCGAAAGCGGTGAATAAGTTCTGTAGTGCGACGATGTTACTACTCAAGCTGTTGCCAAGTAGCATTCCCGCTAGAGGGATCATGTATTGTGCGTTATAGAAAGGCTCAGGCTTTACAAGGCCCAATGCGATGGCGGCAAGAAGTGGAAGTAAACTGCATGACAATCCGGTGATAAGGGGCATCATTAGAGGCTTTTTAGGGAGGTTTGCTTTACCCACAATTGAGCTCGCGCCAACCACCACCATAATCGCTAGCCAAGCTAAGTTCACCATCAAGCTATTTAGTTCAAATAGATACTCAAGGTACACACCAACCAAAATTAATTGCACGGTCATACGGGCAACACTGATGGCAGTGTCTTTAGCTATGCCTAATTTGTATCGAGCATTAATGGTAAGGGGAACGATAAGAATCAAACTAAAAAGTGCGAGTTCAAACCAATTTATATCAACAACCTGATTCATAAACCTTCTCCCAAAATTAACCGTCTGATTTTAACGGAGCTCATTTGGTTTATGAATTGCAGAACTCTGTTTTTTTGCAATCTTATGTCCAGAAAAAAGCAGACATTTGGTGAGGTTTTATTAACATTTGGATCACAACTTCTTGTCTTTAGTCGAAAAAATAGCGATTTAGTAGCACGAAAAAATCCATAAAATTGTAAACAAAGTTAATCTTATGTTGTATTCTTAACATGTATGCAAAAGACTTATTTCTTCACATCCATTAATATTTCTTCACAAAGAATATCAATCAAACACATCTCTGGATGAGCTCAAAAAAGTGTTGGATAACAAGGGCTGGAGCGTCAGATTTGATTGAACCTTACTGTTAGTATGGTCTAACATTTTCCAATAGAGATTGTAAAAAACTTAAGCTTGGTAACGCGAGCTTTTCAATAACACTAGATACAAAATAGGCAAATGTATGAGTGATGTTAACAAAATTGAGAGTGGTGAAAAACGCTCACTGGAGTGGAAGTCTTTCCTCTTCATTGCAGTTGTTCTCTTCCCAATTCTGAGTGTGGCTTTCGTAGGTGGCTACGGATTTATCGTTTGGGCACTACAAGTGTTCTTCTTTGGTCCTCCAGGTGCACACGGCATGTAAGCCAGTGAGCTCACAACCACACTTTAGAAAAGATTTTAAGAGAGCAAATAATGAAATCATTAATCATTAAACTGTGGCGTACGATGACGCGCCCGGCAGTTCATATCAGCCTTGGCGTGCTGACTATGGGCGGTTTCATCGCTGGTGTTATTTTCTGGGGTGGCTTTAACACAGCCCTAGAAGCGACCAACACAGAAGAATTCTGTATTAGCTGTCACACAATGCGTGACAACGTATACGTTGAACTACAAGACACTGTTCACTGGAAAAACCACTCTGGTGTTCGTGCTACTTGTCCTGACTGTCACGTTCCACATAACTGGACAGATAAGATCGCTCGTAAAATGCAAGCGTCTAAAGAAGTATTTGCACAAGTATTTGGCAACTACGACGAACCGGGTGTTTTCGAAGAGCGTCGTATCGAACTTGCTAAACACGAATGGGATCGTTTCTCTGCAAACAAATCCCTAGAGTGTAAAAACTGTCACAACTACGATTCAATGGACTTCGAGCAAATGTCTCCAACAGCTCGTATCCAAATGAAGCAAGCAGCTGAGAAAGATCAAAGCTGTGTTGACTGTCACAAAGGTATCGCACACAAACTACCAGCTGGCATGGACAGCATCGGTGGTATCGTTGGTGACCTAGAAGGTATGACTTCAAACACAGATTACGGTGTTGGTCAGCAACTAGTAAGTGTTCGTCACCTACCAATCTACTTCGACGATAAAGGTACTGAAGAAGCAGGTCTTCTAAACCCTGCGTCAACAGTTAAAGTTCTTGAAGATAAAGGCGACTACGTTGAAATCGAAATCGATGGTTGGCGTAAAGCGAAAGGCTTCGGTCGTGTAATCCAAGAAGACTTCGGTAAGAACATTGCAGTAGCATCGCTACTAAAAGAAGCAGCAACAGACGCTAAAGTAGTTACTGCTGGTGAGAAGAAAGTTGATGAGCTAACTGGTCTTCCTTGGGAGAAAGTAGCTGCGAAAGTATGGATCAAGAAAGAATCTATGCTGAACGACATCAACCCTGTATGGGAAAAATCTGCAGAAGCTTACAAAACTAACTGTTCTGTATGTCACACACAACCAGCTGAAGCGCACTTCGATGCGAACACATGGCCAGGTATGTTCGACGGTATGCTAGCGTTCGTTAACCTAGATACAGACAGTGAAGCACTGATCTTGAAGTACCTACAGAAGCACTCTTCAGATTATGCTGAAGGTCACCACTAATAAGCGTCGGATTGGAGTAAATATAAATGGCTATTACACGAAGAAGTTTTCTTAAAGGTGTAGCAACCACAAGTGCAGCGTCAGTTATCGGTCCAAGCTTATTGGCTTCAGCATCTGCGAACGCAGCTGAGACTACAGGTACTTGGAAAGTAACAGGTTCACACTGGGGCGCGTTCCGCGCCCACATCTACGCGGGTAAAGTTCAAGAGATCAAACCGCTAGAACTAGACAAGAACCCAACAGAAATGTTGAACGGCATCAAGGGCATCATCTACAGCCCATCACGTGTTCGTTACCCAATGGTTCGTCTAGATTGGCTGAAGAAGCACAAATACAGCGCGGAAACGCGTGGTAACAACCGTTTCATCCGTGTTACTTGGGATGAAGCACTAGACTTGTTCTACCGTGAGCTAGAGCGTGTTCAGAAAGAATACGGTCCATGGGCTCTACACGCAGGTCAAACTGGTTGGAACCAAACTGGTGCGTTCAACAACTGTACAGCGCACATGCAACGTGCGGTAGGTATGCACGGTAACTTCATCACTAAAGTAGGTGACTACTCGACTGGTGCGGGCCAAACCATCATGCCTTACGTACTAGGTTCAACAGAAGTTTACGCACAAGGTACGTCTTGGTCTGAAATCCTAGAGAACTCAGACAACATCATTCTTTGGGCAAACGACCCAGTGAAAAACCTACAAGTAGGTTGGAACTGTGAAACGCACGAGTCATTCAAATACCTAGCGCAACTGAAAGAAAAAGTAGCGAAAGGCGAGATCAATGTTCTTTCTGTAGACCCAGTTAAGAACAAGACTCAACGTTACCTAGAGAACGATCACCTATACATTAACCCGCTAACAGACGTAGCATTCATGCTTGCTGTAGCGCACGTACTGTACAACGAAGATCTATACGACAAGAAGTTCATTGAGACTTACTGTCTAGGTTTCGAAGACTTCATCAAGTACGTTCAAGGTGAAACGAAAGACAAAGTTGTTAAGACTCCAGAGTGGGCTGCGCCTATCTGTGGTGTGAAAGCGGACAAGATTCGTGAATTCGCACGCATGCTAGTGAACGGCCGTACACAGATCCTTATGGGTTGGTGTATCCAGCGTCAAGAGCACGGTGAGCAGCCATACTGGGCAGCAGCAGTAGTTGCAGCAATGGTTGGTCAAATCGGTCTACCTGGCGGTGGTATCTCTTACGGTCACCACTACTCAAGTATCGGTGTACCTTCAACTGGTTTCGCGGGCCCTGGTGGTTTCCCTCGTAACCTAGATACAGGTATGAAACCGAAGTGGGACAACAACGACTTTAACGGTTACAGCCGTACTATCCCAGTTGCACGTTGGATCGACTGTCTTCTAGAGCCAGGTAAAGAGATCAACTACAACGGTGGTAAAGTTAAGCTTCCAGACTTCAAGATGATGGTGATCTCGGGTAACAACCCATGGCACCACCACCAAGATCGTAACCGCATGAAGCAAGCGTTCCAGAAGCTTCAAACGGTTGTGACTATTGAATTTGCTTGGACGGCGACTTGTCGTTTCTCAGACATCGTTCTACCTGCATGTACGCAGTGGGAACGTAACGACATTGACGTATACGGTTCATACTCGAACAAAGGTCTTATCGCGATGCATCGCCTAGTGGACCCATTGTTCCAATCTAAGCCAGACTTCCAAATCATGAGTGAACTGACTCAACGCTTTGGTCGTCGCGACGAGTACACTCGTGGCATGAGCGAGATGGAGTGGATCCGCAGTCTTTACAACGATTGTAAGAAAGCGAACGATGGTAAGTTTGAAATGCCAGAATTTGATGAATTCTGGGAACAAAGCGTACTAGACTTCGGTGAAGGTAAGCCTTGGGTTCGTCATGCGGACTTCCGTAAAGACCCAGAAATCAACCCACTGGGTACACCTTCTGGTTTCATCGAGATCACTTCTCGTAAGATCGGTCGTTACGGTTACGAACACTGTCAAGAACACCCAATGTGGTTCGAGAAATCAGAACGTTCACACGGTGGTCCTGGCTCTGACAAACACCCGTACTGGCTACAATCTTGCCACCCGGACAAGCGTCTGCACTCTCAGATGTGTGAATCTGAAGATTTCCGTGCTACTTACGCTGTTCAAGGTCGCGAGCCTGTATACATCAACCCAGCTGATGCGAAAGCAAAAGGCATTAAAGACGGTGACTTGGTACGCGTATTTAACGACCGTGGTCAACTTCTTGCTGGTGCGGTTCTAACAGACAGCTACCCACGTGGTGTTGTGCGTATCGAAGAAGGTGCGTGGTACGGTCCTCTAAACGAGAAAGTAGGTGCAATTTGTACTTACGGTGACCCTAACACACTAACTCAAGATATCGGTTCTTCTGAGCTAGCACAGGCGACTTCTGCGAACACATGTATCGTAGACTTCGAGAAATTCACTGGTAACGTTCCACCAGTGACTTCATTCGGTGGTCCAATCGAAGTTGCTTAATAACAGCACTAAGCTTTAAATGAAATACCAGCCTTCGGGCTGGTATTTTTTTAACCAAAATTTCAGTGAGCACTCTCTCAATACCAAATCTAAGTATCTGCACGACCGCTAGATTCGTGATGCTGATAACGAATTGGGTAGGAGAAGCGGAGGATAATGAGCCAAACTAAACAATAATAATCAAGTGAGTAGATTTTCTATGGCTCAAACCATTCAATTGGCCAATCACACCGAACTAACGGTGCATGATAACGATCTTCTGTTTGAAGTGATGGGCAACCAAGTTCATTTTTCGTTTGCAGGGATCCACAACAAAACCTTTACCGATCGTGAAGTCCTGTTCGAAATGCCTTTCCTCTACGAACAAGGCGCAACCGTGTTAGGCGACGGTTTCCAAATGTTAGCGCAGACCAGTGGCACCATTTCTCAACCTGTCGACGTTGGTCGTTGCCCGGATAACAACAAATCTTACCGTATTTACCCTGAGAATTCCCCAAAGCGTTACTACAACTATCTAGCTGTTGAAGACGCCGCAGGTTATACCTTGTTCGGTTTTACGTCTTGTCATCGCTTTGCTGGCTATTTTGAAGTGCAGCAGCATGGTGAGCATTGGGTACTTTCTGCTTCTATCGACGGAGAGCAGACCCAAGTGGCTGATTGGGAGCACAACAAGCTAGAATCTGTTGCGGTACTTCGTGGCAATTCTCTCTCTGAGTTATACAAACAGTACAGTGAGATGCTTGCCGAGCATCACCCAATCCGTAACGGTGTCACACAAGATACCCCAATTGGCTGGTGTTCTTGGTACGCATACTATGCGGATGTGACAGAAAATAACGTATTGGAAAACGTCGAATGCATGCAAGACAACCTAGCTGAGCTTGAATGGGTACTGCTCGATGACGGTTACCAAGCATTTATGGGGGATTGGCTAACGCCTTCAGATAAGTTTTCTGGCGGTGTGAAAGAGCTTATTCACAACATTCGCGCTAAAGGCAAAAAACCAGCGATTTGGATGGCGCCATTCATTGCTCAACCAGAATCGGAGATCTTCCAAAAGCATCCTGATTGGTTTGTGCGTCACCAAGATGGCAGCCTATTGAAAGCAGAAGAGGTCACCTACGGCGGTTGGCGCTGTACACCATGGTACATCCTCGATACTTCAAACCCTGAAGTGCAAGATCACCTGACTCATGTGGTTTCTGTCATGCGTCAAGAGTGGGGCGTTGAGCTATTCAAATTAGACGCAAACTACTGGGGTACTTTAAAAGGTAAGCGAAGCCAATCGGGTGTCACCGGTGTAGAAGCCTACCGCATGGGTATGGAAGCGATCGCTAAAGGGGCAGGGGATGCATGGCTGTTAGGCTGTAACGCGCCAATGTGGCCTTCTTTGGGCTTAGTTGATGCAATGCGTGTCTCTGACGACGTAGAGCGCCATAGTCATCGCTTTGAACAAATTGCGAAAGAAACCTTCTTCCGTAGTTGGCAGCACCGAAAGTTGTGGCAAATTGACCCTGATTGCGCGACGTTCACTTCATTACCTAACCAAGCAGCCTCACGTGAAGATTATCAATTCCATCGTAACGTGCTGCTAGCGTGTAGCGGTCTGCTGCTTTCCGGTGATCCTCTACCAGAAATCACCCCATTTGCGAGTAAGACGCTAGCGAAATTAATGTTGCGTCAGCGTCGTAATCAGGAATCGGCCAAGTTTACCGCGCTAGGTTTAAACCATGCTTTCCTGCCGCTAACATCTAAAAACGATCTGCACTGCTTATTTAATTACACCAATGATGAAGCGACAGAGTTTACGCTCACTGCAGACCAGCCTACCGATTGGTACGATTACTGGACAGGAGAGAAGCTCAACCAAGAGCCATGCCAGCTATTGTTGGTGAGTTTAGACAAAGGCCTCAATGCTAAAGCTATCGTGACAGCTTAACCTTGCGCGCTTCCGAAAAACAAAAGAGCCTCGATTGAGGCTCTTTTTGTATCCATTGCATCTGAACCTAAAGCTAGTATTCGAATAGGAAAAAGTAACCGTATCCGACAATCAAAGCTGGTATCGCAGAGTAGATAGTGGCGACAAGCGCAGCTTTAGGAGCCATTGCAATCGCAGGGAATAAGGCGTCACCATCATTGGAAATGGCATTAGAAAGCTGTGCTGATAATGGCGCTGCGCCGGATATATAAAGACTCGTAACTAGAATTTGCGGGCCACAGCCTGGCAAAATACCAATAGCCAAACCAATGAGAGGCATCCAGAACCCCCAGTTTGAGAACGTCGCTCCCAAGTCTAAACCCGAGAAATAGGTTGTAAGTTCAAAGGCTAAGAAAGCCAAAATAACCCACGCGCTAACAAAGTTTGTGTCTTGAGCCGCTTTTTGAATTGGGTGCGAGTCGATGATTTTGTCATCTTCAGATACCGTTGATTTGTAATCACCTAGCTCTTTGGTCATCGCCCACAAAAACATACTGACAACTGCAAATGTCGCACCTAACCATTCCATACTGTTTTCTTTGAGGCCAAGTAATTGGTTGGTATCCACTTGGAATGAGCCCAGAACGGCAATGATGCTTGCAGGTATCAGCAGCCATTTCCAGAATGCTCCTTGAAGATTGATAGCACGTTGCTCAACTGGCGTGTGCGTATCACTATGGCTATTACAGCATTGAGCTTGTGGAACATCCTCTTTTTGCTTTGGGCGCAAGAAGTCATCAGCGTGAAATGCATTCACTACCCACCCAGATATTGCACCTACGACAATACCTAAAGCAATAACACCAAACCCTGTTGCAGGTTCTGCTGCGAGTAATAAGAAGGCAGCATCACCCATGGTCGAGGTTAATACTGCAACAATAGCACCAAAGCCAACTCGGCCACTGATGAACTGAGTGGTGACAACGATAGCACCACCACAACCAGGCAAAGCTCCAAGGAGTGCAGCAAAGAAAACTTGATGGCTACGAGAACTGTGGTAAAGCGCAGTGAGTCGATTTGTCTTCGACATGAAGTTCGAAAGGTAATGGTAGATAGCTAAGGTAGCTGCAACGTAACAAGAAACCGCCCAGAAAGAATCAGATAGGGTAGCGACGGTGACTTCTCTTGTGGTTTCACTAGCTAACAGAGCGAGCAATGCGATAGGCAGCAATAGCCTCTTATAGGTTAGACGAAATTGAGTTGGCTGCAGTAGCTGATGCGCCGAGTGGAAAATTTTTGTTGCGTTCATAGTAAGCTCAAATGCAAATAGGAATGATTCTCATTATATGAAAGTGAGAATTATTCGCAATAGGCGGTAACAACTTTTCTTCGTGTCAATTTCCCTCAAATCAGGTAAAGTATCGGCCTTTGTGAGCAAACCCGCTTCCAAGGTGTAATTCGTTATGCAATTCACCCTTTTAGGAAGCGCATCAAACTGACTTGAATAGGAAGAAACATGATTCTAGTTGTAGGTCATAAGAACCCAGACAGTGACAGCATCTGTAGTGCACTAGTTGCAACTGAACTTCTAAAGGCGCGTGGCGTTGAAGCAATGCCAATCCGCCAAGGCGAAATTAACCGTGAAACTCAGCACATCCTAGAAGTAGCTGGTGCAGAAGTTCCTGAACTTCGTACATCAGTAGCGGGTGAAACTGTTTGGCTAGTAGACTACTCAGATCTAGCGCAAGCACCAGACGATATTGCTGAAGCAGAAGTTGCAGGTATTGTTGACCACCACCGTCTAGGTGACGTGATGACAGTAAACCCAATGGAAGCATGGATCTGGCCTGTTGGTTGTACTAACACAGTACTGTTCAACATGTTCAAGATTGAAGGTCACGAGATCAAGCCTCAAATCGCTAAGCTAATGATGTCAGCGATTCTTTCTGACACAGTAGGTTTCGCTTCTCCAACTTGTACTCAAAAAGACAAAGATGCTGTAGCTGAGCTAGCGGCTATCGCAGACGTACAAGATGTTGACGCATTCACTAAAGATCTTCTAATCGCTAAGACAAACATCGAAGGTCTATCTGCGGCTGAACTTGTTGAAAAAGACCTTAAAGGTTACCCATTCAACGGTCGTGACGTGGTAGTAGGTCAGGTTGAACTTGCGACTCTAGAGCAAGTTGACGGCATGATCGAAGCACTAGAAGCGGATCTAGAAGCTCGTTGTGCGAACGACAACCTAGCATTTGCTGCTGTTATGCTAACAGACATCACTACTGCTCAAACTCGTCTTCTTTACAAAGGTGAGTGGGCTGAGAAGCTTGTTAAGCACGAGAAAGACGGCATGCTAATGATGGAAAACACTCTAAGCCGTAAGAAGCAAGGCTGGCCTTGGCTTCAAACTGAGCTTGTGTAATTTCATTATTACCAACGTATACTTTAAATGCCCGCCAATAGGTGGGCATTTTTCTATGGGAATAGGAGACAAACATGTCTGAAGCATTAACCCAAGAGCAAATGGACACCATCAATCGCTACAACGAAGAACAGCGTTTGAAATACTGTGTGAAGGAAATCGTAGCAAACCGCAAAGTGTGGATTCTGA
Source organism: Vibrio sp. K4 (assembly GCF_051122595.1). Lineage (NCBI taxonomy): Bacteria > Pseudomonadati > Pseudomonadota > Gammaproteobacteria > Vibrionales > Vibrionaceae > Vibrio > Vibrio sp. K4. The sequence goes on along the minus strand of NZ_CP178577.1, from coordinate 1,953,341 downwards.
AAGATGAACACGGCTGCGTGATGCTAAATACAGAAGATGACGATTGTGTGCCTGTGTGGCCAAACGAAGAGTTCGCACAACAGTGGGCGACAGGTGACTGGAAAGAGTGTGAACCAGAAGCTATCTCTTTGAACAAATGGCACAGCCGTTGGACATCTGGCCTAGAGGACGATGAGTTGTCTGTTGTGGTTTTCCCAAACCAGAACGAAGAAGGCGTAGTTCTATTCCCTGACGAGTTTGATTTCGAGCTTCGCAAACAAGAGAGCCGTCGCTAGTTGCTACAAAGTGTGCTCTCAAATTCAGAGAATAAAAAAGCCTGCGTTGATGCAGGCTTTATTGTTTTTAGAGAAAGGTCTTTTGAGAAAGCGAATACTAGAAATTTACTGCTCGCTCAATTCTAGTGGTTTGGCGCTTTGTAGAAGTGACTCTCTACCAGTCGTTGAGTAATCGCATGCTCTGGGTTGGTCAGCACTTGGTTTGTCTCACCAAATTCGACTACTTCGCCTTCATGCATCACCATCACCTTATCCGTAATGTGCTTCACGATGCCGATATGTTGAGACACGTAAACAAACGACAATCCCATCTCTTCTTGTAGCTCCAAGAACAGGTTAATGATTTGAGAGCGCATTGCCATGTCGAGACCGTTTAGTGCCTCATCAGCAACGATGATAGACGGTTGAAGAATCAAAGCACGAGCAAGACACACACGCTGCTTCTGACCCGCTGCTAGCATCTGTGGGTAGAAGTAAGCATGCTCAGGTAACAAACCTACGCGTAGCAACGTATCCTTCACACGCTTCATTCGTGCATCCGGCGGCATGTTGGTGTTTCGTTTAAGCGGCCCTTCCAAAATACGACCGATCTGAATTCGAGGATTCAAAGAGGTGTTTGGATCTTGGAAAATCATACGAATCAGCTTACAGCGCGTCGAATAATCTTTGTGTTCTAGACGCTCACCATTCACGCGAATCTCGCCAGAGCTTGGCTCAACCACACCAGCAAGCATACGTGCTAGGGTTGATTTACCTGAACCGTTTTGACCGATAAAGCCAATGGTTTGGCCCGGTTCTAGAGTAAAGCTAACCGGTTTTACCGCTTCCTTGACTGTGCGTTTGAACAGACCTGAGCGCGTGACAAACTGTTTCGATAGGTTATCGACTTCAAGCAACGCACTCATGAATGTTTCTCCGTGTTCAATGGGAAGTGACAGCTAAATTTGTGATTCTTAATACGCTTAGTGTGTGGAATCTCTACACATTGCCTTTGTGCATAAGGACAACGCGGCCCTAAGCGACAACCAATTGGTAAGTGCTGCAAAGGAGGGATGGAACCCGGCAGCGATTGCAGTTTCTGCTTATGAGGGATCCAGTCATTAAAGTCAGGCATCGCTTTGAGCAGTGCTGCGGTATACGGGTGTTTTGGAGCCGCAATCAGTTTTTCTGTATCGGCGGATTCTACCGACTGGCCGCAGTACATTACCGTAATACGATTCGCCCATTGAGTAATCGTGGTCAAGTCATGGCCAATCAACACAATCGTGGTGTTGTTAAGCTGATTCATTCGGCTCAACAAACGCAAAATTTGTGACTGAGTAATCGGGTCAAGGTCGTTGGTTGGTTCGTCGGCAATCAAGATTTTTGGCTTGGTTGCAATCGCCATTGCGATCATGACTTTTTGACATTCACCGTCTGTCAGCTCGTACGGGTAGCTGCCCATCAAACGTTTGTGATCTTTGATACCGACTTTGTGGAGTAGGGCAATCGCCTGCTTCTTACGCCACTTGAAGCGCTCCCACCATTTGCCTTCGAAAGAGCGAGAAGGGATCGATTCGATCAACTGACGTCCTACTTCTTCAGAAGGATCTAAACAGGTTGAAGGCTCTTGGAAGATCATCGCGATGTCACGCGCAATCACTCGTCGGCGCTCTTTCGGCGTCAATTGAAGTAAGTCAATGTTGCCAAGTCGCATTCGGTCAGCGGTGACTTTCCAGTTGTCTTTACAAACCCCAACAATCGCTTTGGCGACGAGACTTTTACCTGACCCTGATTCACCCACTAGACCGCGTATTTCCCCTTCGTTTAGGGTGATGCTCATGCGGTCTACGGCTTTCACCAGGCCCGATGGTGTTTCAATTTCAATGGTTAAATGTCGAATATCTAATAACGGCATTATTCGATCCCCGCATTGAGCGCTTGGCGTACACCTTCACCCACTAAGTTTAGAACAACAACAGTAAACATAATGGTGAGACCGGGTAGCGTCACCGTCCAAGGTGCGATGTAAATCAATTCAACAGAGTCACCAAGAATTGCACCCCATTCCGTACTTGGCGCCTGTGCACCAAGACCTAGGAAACCCAGTGCGGTGATATCAAGAATCGCAACAGAAAGTGCTAGGGTGATTTCTGCCGCGATGACTGTTAACACGTTCGGTAGAATCGAGTTCCAAAGCAAGTAGAAGTCGTTAGCGCCATCCAAGCGGGCAGCCATGATGTAATCTTTCTCAACTTCGGTATGCACGGCAATATAAACCGAGCGAATAAAGCGCGGAATCAAAGCCAAACATATCGCCAATAGAATATTGAATTCCCCAAAGCCCAAGAAAGCCACAAAAATGATGGCAAGCAGCAGTGATGGAATTGACATGACGGTGTCGAGAAGGTGGTTCAGTGTGCTAGATAAAAGACCTTTGGTCATACCCGCTAACACGCCAATAAAGCAACCGATAAGAGCTGCAATTGCTGTGATTGCAACCGCTGCGCCAAACGTCAACTGAGAGCCCATGATAAGGCGTGAAAGAATGTCACGACCTAAGTCATCGGTTCCTAAAAAGTAATCAACAGTGCCTGCCGGTGCCCATGATGGCGGGACCAGTAATTCGCCCGATTGCGCTTGCGGATCGTAGGGTGCTAGCAGTGGAGCAAAGATGGTAATCAGTACAACGAAAGCCAAACACCACAAGCCGAACATTGCCAAGCTGTTCGCACGGTAGCTGCGCCAGAAACGTTCGAACTGGGTTGGAATGCGTTCTTCCTGATAAACGTTATTTGTTAGCATACCATTCCTTTCTCACCAGAGGGTTAATCATGGCACCAATCAGATCCGAAAGGATGTTGGCAGTTAAAACAAGGGTTGCTAGAACCATTACACCCGCTTGAATCGAAGCATAATCTTGATTGGAAAGGGCGTCTAACAACCAGCGGCCAATGCCAGGCCAGTTGAAGATGGATTCAGTGATGATCGCGAGAGTAATCATGCTCGAAAGTTGAACCCCAACCTTTGGAATGATGGGTGGAATCGCATTTCGAAGTACGTGTTGAGTCACGATCTCGCGGTTCGACAAACCTTTGATTCGCGCGGCACGGATGTAGTTTTGGCTCATCACTTCCGCAACCGATGCTCGCATCAAGCCAATGACCTGAGTGGTTGGCGTTAATGCCAAGACCAAACATGGCAAAATCATATGCTCAATAACACTTTGCAGTGCATGCGCTCGGTATTCACCTTTTGCCATGAAAGCATCAATGATGGCGAATCCTGTTACGTGGTCGATTTCATAAAGTAAGTCATAGCGTCCCGCAACTGGGAACACATGATACTGAAGTGAAAACACCATAATCAGCATGAGAGCCACCCAGAAGATTGGCGCAGAGTAACCTGACATCGACACAAATGAGATACTGGTATCAAGCCATTTACCTTGCTTCATACCTGCAATGGTACCCAGTGGGATGCCGATAAGTAGCGACACTACAAATGCAAAGAAACACAGCTCTAACGTCGCAGGGAAAACGACAGCGAGTTCTTCGTAAATTGGATTGCCATTTTTACTGATGCCGAAATTAAGCTGAGACAACTCGACTAAATAACTTTGCCAACCCGACCAAAATTCAACGTTTGCCCAATGGGAAGTGGGATCCAAACGCAGGAGTGAAAAGCCCACTAACGTGAGAATCATCAAAGTGATGACAAACAGATTAAGACGTCTTACGGCGTACCAAAACATTAATGAATTCTCTCAACTCTATCAAAAGGTTGTGCATTGAAAGGGCTCGACTTAAAGCCTTTCAGCGATTTATCGTGAACACGGAATTGAACACCATGAGCTAGCGGAATCACCGGGAACTCTTCGTTCAATATGTTTTGCGCTTGGCGGTATAAATTCAAACGATAACGTTGTTGCTCTGTTTCTAACGCAAGATCCAACAAGAAGTCGAAGTCGTCGTTACACCACATTGAAACGTTCAAACCAACGCGCTCAGATTCACACGAAAGCAGTGGACGGAAGAAGTTATCCGGATCGCCTGTATCACCAATCCAGCCCGTTAGCAGTAAATCGACATCATTGATGGTTTCTAGCTGAGTGCGCTCAAAACGGTCATCGGTCAGAAGTCGTAAATCAACGCCAATATCCGCAAAGTTAGCTTGAATCAGTTCAGCGGTTTTGCGTGGGCTTGGGTTGAAAGCGCGTGGCTCTAAAGGTACCCACATTGTTAACTGAAGCCCTTTTTCGTAACCCGCTTCTCGCAATAGGGCTAGGGCGTAGTTACGGTCGTAACGGATTTTTACGCTGTCTTTTTGGTAAGCCCAAGAATTAGGAGGAAGTAGGGTATAGGCTTGAGTACCGGTTCCGTAGTACACCGAATCAAGAATGTTCTGACGATTGATCGCAAGATTCAGTGCTTGTCGAACACGAGGGTCGCGAAGCGCAGGGTGACCAGTGTTAATCGCAATAAAAGAAACGTTGTTCGCAGGTGTTGCGGTTAACTCAAGGTTTTCCGTTTCTTGAATGATTGGTATCTGGCTAGAAATCGGTGACGCCAAAACGTCACATTCATTTCTCAATAGTTTGGCCAGCGTGCCTGTACCGCGGTGAGAAATGTCGAATACCACTTGTTCCATCTTTGCCGGCGACTTCCAGTATTTTGGATGACGTTCCAAGCGAATCAAATCGTTTACTTGATACTCTTTTAGTTGGTAAGGGCCAGTGCCAATCGGCAACATATCGATTTGTGCTTTTTCATCCTTCTCTGCCAATTGCTGCCCGTATTCGGCAGAAAGCAAAACAGCATGACTAGTGGCGATATTTGCCAAAAAAGCAAAGTTAGGCTGAGAAAGTACGAACTTAACCGTGTGGTCATCTAGAGCAATCACATCTTTAACGAGGTTTTGGAAATCCAAACCTGCAAACCATGGATAAAAACCACCACCGACGTCGTGAAACGGATGGTCTACATCAATGATTCGCTTAAAGCTGAATACCACATCTTGGGCGCTAAACGGACGAGTTGGTGTGAACCAAGCGGTTTTTTGAAACGCGACGTCTTGTTTTAAGCTAAACGTGTATTCCGTGCCTTCGTCGTTGACCGACCAACTTTCCGCAAGGTTTGCGATAGGTTGGTGAGATTTAGGATCGAGAGTGAGCAGCGTGTCGTACAGCTGAGGACTTAATGCTTCGGCTGTGATGCCGCTGTCAATGAGCTGAGGGTTAAACGTGGTTGGCTTACCTTGCCCACAAAACACAAAACCATTCTCTCGAATATCATTGTGATCGATTTCGTCACCACATGCGGTGAGTAAGCTAATACCAATAAGGCTCAGCGATAGTCTTATAAAAGCTTTCATAATATGAAATGGTCATTGGACTTTGCTTGTTCCTTCTGCTTTTTGCATCAGGGATGACAAGCGAAAATGATCCCGCTAATTTATCACCTTTGCCAACTCGCTCCAAACATAAAATCGTTGTGTAGCGAGGTGTTAGATCAAATTACCGTATCATTTCTGGTTGGCGACCTTATTTGCCTCTCAAATTGCTCACTATGTGTGTGATTTGCCGCTGGTTAGGAAACGGCTTGTTTTCCTTAGTATAGTGAGACAACGCTAGAGTGAGAGGGCAGGTGCTATTTATCCTTGACCAACTAAGCCATATTTTCTGACCATGCCTCTGAGCTGGTGGTAACTTAGCCCTAATAGCTCTGCCGCTTGGCGTTGATTAAACTTCGCTTCTTCTAAAGCGCGGTTAAGCAGTTCGATATCTTGGTCTTCTTGCCACTGTTTGTAATCCAGAGGGAAGCGAATCTCAGCTCTCGGCGCCGTTTCTGCAGGTTCTGATTCTTCTTGATTTGCTTTATGGCCCAACGCATTATCCCAACCCGCTTCAAATGGGTTAAAGATAAGATGTTCGATCGGGTCAGAGTTTAAACCATGACGATAAATCGCACGCTCAATCACGTTCTTTAACTCACGTACGTTGCCCGGCCACGCGTAATCCAAAAGTGATTGCTGTGCTTCTTCCGTAAAGCCAACAAAGTATTCTAACTGCAATTCACGGCACATCTTGATCGCGTAATGCTCGGCAAGGGAAAGAATGTCTTCCTTTCGCTCTCTCAGTGGTGGAAGCATGATGACGTCAAACGCCAAACGGTCGAGTAAATCTGCGCGGAAGTCGCCTTGTTCCGCCAGTTTTGGTAAATCGGCATTGGTTGCACAAACTAAGCGAACATCAGCAGTCAGTGCGGTATGTCCGCCCACACGTTCGTACTCGCCATATTCAATCACGCGTAGAAGTTTTTCTTGAACAAGAAGAGGAGCCGTCGCCAATTCATCCAAAAATAAGGTGCCACCTTCTGCGCGTTCGAAGCGGCCTTTGTGCTTACCTTTAGAGCCTGTAAATGAACCGGATTCGTGGCCAAACAGTTCTGAATCAATCAGACCTTCGCTTAATGTCGCACAGTTTAGAGAAAGCAGTGGCTTATCCCAACGCTTTGATAAATAGTGTAAACGTTGCGCGATGAGTTCTTTACCTGTACCTCGTTCCCCAATGATGAGAACAGGACGTTCAATCGGCGCAAGTTGTGATACTTTATCTAGTACGGCGAGAAAAGCGGGCGATTCACCTATGAGGTTCTGCTTCATAAAATCCTTCTTATTTTCTATCTAGCCACGATTTACAGTATTGGAGTTGGTGAAATTTACCAACAGTTGGTAAAAACCATCATAGCATAACGGAGTGTAACGACAACAAAATGCGTAAAGTACTGTTTATTAAAGAAAATAAAAGTTGGCACGCTACTTGTTATATCTAAAGGGAGACACAAGGTGAATCACCACCTTGTCGAGTTTAAATAGGAAAAAAGAGGAGTTCCGTTATGGGTATTTTTTCTCGTTTTGCAGACATCGTTAACTCAAACATCAGTGCATTGCTAGACAAGGCGGAAGATCCTGAAAAAATGATCCGTCTTATCATCCAAGAAATGGAAGACACGCTTGTAGAAGTGCGTACTAACTCGGCTAAAGCGATTGCAGACAAAAAAGAGTTGGCTCGCAAAGTTGAAGCTTTAGAAGAGCAAATCACTGAGTGGGGTCAAAAAGCAAGCCTAGCTCTAGTGAAAGAGCGTGAAGATTTGGCACGTGCTGCTCTGATTGAAAAGCAAAAGCTGGAGCAAGTGATTAAAGGTCTTCACACTGAGCAAACGCTAGTCGAAGAAACCATTGAGAAATTGACTGGCGAAATCGGTAAGCTAGAAGCAAAAATCACAGAAACTCGTGCGAAGCAGCAAGCGCTAGCGATTCGTAACCAAACGGCATCTAACCGTCGTGATGTACAAAAGCAACTTCACGCAGGTCGTACAAACGAAGCGATGGCAAAGTTCGAGCAATACTCTCGTAAGATTGACGAGATGGAAGCGGAAGCGGATCTATACGCGAAAACAGGTAACGCAAAGTCGCTAGACCAAGAGTTTGCTGAGCTACAAGCACAAGACGAAATTGAAAAAGAGTTGGCAAAACTGAAAGAACAGATGTCATCGAACGATAAATAAGAAAGGAGCCATTTATGTCGACATTTTTTATTACTGGACCATTGATTGTCTTTTTAATCTTTGTCGCTCCACTATGGCTCTTCTTACACTATCGCAGCAAACGCAAAGCAGATAGTGCACTGTCGAGCCAAGATCTAGAGCGCCTTCAGGTACTGTCTGAAAAAGCGGAAGCGATGCAGTCTCGAGTTGAAACATTAGAGCGTATCCTAGACTCGGAGTCCCCAACATGGAGACGAAAGTATGAATAGGCGAGAACTGTATCGTGACCCAGTAAACGGCAAAATCTCCGGTGTGTGTGCCGGAGTCGCAAACTACTTTGGCGCGGAAGTTTGGTTGATTCGTATCGTCGTGATCTCCGCAGCCTTGCTAGGTGGTACTTTTTTAGTCTTGTTGGCTTACATTGCAATGACCTTCATGCTAGAGAAGCAACCAATGACTTACACCGAGAACATTAAGTCACGCGAAGAACATACGTTGAAGAGCAAACCGTGGCAAAAAGGACAGAGTCCAGATCAGCTGTTAAGCGTGCTGGAAAATGACTTTAACCGTCTCGATGGAAAAATTCGCAACATGGAAGCGTATGTCACTTCTGACACTTATCGCGTAAACAGAGAGTTTAATAAGCTCTAGTGATTAGTTACTAATTTATTGATAAAGCAGGCTTCGGCCTGCTTTATTTTTGTCTCAAATTGCTATTTTTAAAGAAATTTTTTGCTCTGATGCTCTAGAAGAACACCATAAATTCATCTACTTTAAAAGGAATGGATCTTAAATGGATGAATTAACATGAGAAAAGCGCTCATTCCAATCGCTGTCATGACGGTTCTCTCTGGGTGTGGAAAAGAGCTGCCACCAGTCCCTGAACCCGAATCTCGGCCCGCCAAACTCTTCACGGTCTCTGTAGGCAATGCTCAGTTTGAACGACATTTTCCTGCCACCACAGAAGCCGGCGACCGAGCAGTACTCGCATTCCGTGTGCCTGGTTTGCTTCAGTCGATTGAAGTCAATGCTGGGCAGATGGTCAACAAAGGCGATGTGCTTGCTGTACTCAACCCTGACGAGTATTCATTACTCGAAAAACAAGCTCGTGCGAATTACACCCTAGCGGATGTTCAATACGAACGTTCGAAAAAGCTTCGTAAAGAGCAAGTAGTGTCTGAGCAAGATTTTGATGCAGCGAAAGCTAATCATAATTCTGCAAAAGCACAGTGGAATCAGGCTAAAGCAAACCTGAGATACACCAAGCTTGTTGCCCCTTACGATGGCACTATTTCTTACCTTCCGGCGGAAAACCATGAATACGTGGCGGCAAAAGAAGGCGTCATGAACATTCAAACCAACCAAGTGATGAAGGTGTTATTCCAGTTACCAGATCACTTGTTGAGTAAGTTTACGCAAGGTGCCAACGCGCATGCGTCAATGACGTTTGATGCGTTTCCAGAGCGTTCTTTCGAATTGACCTTCCAAGAAATTGATACCGAAGCAGATCCTAAAACGGGCAGTTACAAAGTCACCATGGTGATGGCGCGCCCAGAAGGGGTCGGTATCTTACCGGGTATGTCTGGCAATGTGCATTTGGTGTCTGAAAATGCAGGTGCCACAAGAATTCCGAATTCAGCACTGTTTACTGAGAACGATAAAACGTGTGTTTGGCGTGTGAATGACCAAGGCATCGTTGAGAAAGTGACGGTAACGCTGAACGAGAAACAGCAGATTGCGTCCGGCCTAGAAGATGGTGACCAAATCATTATCTCTGGCGTCAACGTGATTGAGCCTGGCATCAAAGTGCGTGAGTGGGTTAAGGAGCGAGGACTGTAGTATGAAAGGAATCTTAGCTTTAACCACACTTTGCTCAGCAATGCTATTGGCAGGTTGTGGTGACAAAGGGCCGGAACGAGAACTTGAAACGCCGCGCGTTCGAGTGGCTTCTCTGGAAGGTAAGAAGGTTGACGATAACCTTTATTTCCCTGCTGTCGCCAATGCGGCTGACCGTTCACACTTAAGCTTCCGCGTTGCGGGTGAGGTAAGTCGAGTCTTGGTCAAAGAAGGTGATAAGGTCACAAAAGGTGATGTTATTGCGACGCTGGACCCTACCGATTACAAGCTTGATGTTGATAACGCATCGGCGCGTTTTTCTGTGGTTGACAGCCAATACCGCCGTTCAGCGCCTCTAGTGAAAAAAGGTCTATTGGCAAAATCACAATTTGATGAGATTGCAGCACAGCGTCAAATTGCGCTTGCTGAACTTGAATTAGCCAAGCTTCGTTTGTCGTTTACAGAGCTAAAAGCACCGGTTGATGGTGTTATTTCGCGTGTAAACGTAGACCAGTTTGAGAACATTCAAGTTGGTCAGTACATCGTGAACATTCACAGTGTGGATCGCGTCGAAGTACTGATTCAGCTTCCTGACCGTTTATACGTTAATCAGCCTCCGACTGAAGAACATCTGACGGGAATCAATGCCGTGGTTCGTGTTCCAAGCGGCAATGAATACAACGCTCAAATCAAAGAGTTCACCACAGAGCCAGATCCTAATACTGGCACCTTTACGGTGACGCTGTCTCTGCCTATGCCAGAAAACGAATACATTCTTGATGGTATGGCAGTGGACGTGACCTCTAAAGATGAAAAGACAGGTCTAGACCTCAACATCGGTATCAACGTGCCAATCGAAGCCATCTTTAATGCCGATGGTGATGATTTGGATCGTGAAAACAAATTTGTTTGGGTCTTGAATGACGACAATACCGTAACTCGCAAGCAAGTGCGTGCTGGTAAAGCGTCACAAACCTCGGTTCAGATCCTTGATGGCTTAGAGCTTGACGACAAAGTGGTTGTCGCTGGTGTATCCCGATTAAGAGATGGCATGAAAGTGGAAGTGGTTAAGCAGGAGGCAACTCAATGAGTGAACAAAATAACGTTGCGCCTCAAAAAGATGATGATGAAAACGTAACGGGCATCGCGGCGTATTTCATTCGTAACCGTGTAATTAGTTGGATGGTATCGCTGATCTTCTTAATCGGTGGTATCTCTGCGTTCTTTGGTCTAGGTCGTCTTGAAGACCCAGCCTTTACCATCAAAGACGCAATGGTCGTCACTTCTTACCCTGGCGCGACACCGCAACAGGTCGAAGAAGAAGTAACTTATCCAATCGAAAAAGCGATTCAGCAATTAACCTATGTCGATGAGGTTAACTCCATTTCCAGCCGCGGTTTATCACAAATCACTGTGACCATGAAAAACAACTATGGTCCGGATGATTTACCGCAGATTTGGGATGAATTACGCCGTAAAGTTAACGACCTAAAAGGCACATTACCGCCAGGTGTTAATGATCCATCGGTCATTGATGACTTTGGTGATGTATACGGCATCTTGTTGGCCGTAACTGGTGATGGCTACAGCTATAAAGAACTGCTCGACTATGTGGACTATTTGAGACGTGAGCTCGAATTAGTCGACGGGGTGAGCAAGGTTTCTGTATCAGGCCAACAACAAGAGCAAGTCTTCATTGAAATTTCGATGAAGAAGCTGAGCAGTCTTGGTCTTTCTCCAAATACCGTCTTTAACTTACTATCGACCCAAAACGTTGTTTCTGACGCAGGTGCGATCCGAATTGGCGATGAGTACATTCGTATTCAACCAACCGGTGAGTTCCAGAGCGTTGACGAACTCGGTGATTTGCTACTGACAGAGTCGGGCGCGCAAGGCCTGATCTTCTTGAAAGACGTAGCAGAGATCAAACGTGGCTATGTCGACGTTCCAACCAACATCATTAACTACAATGGTGAGTTGGCGCTCAACATGGGTATTTCGTTTGCCCAAGGCGTTAACGTAGTTGAAGTGGGCAAAGCGTTTGACCGCCGAGTGGCGGAGCTTAAATACCAACAGCCGGTTGGTGTTGAGATCTCAGAAATCTATAACCAGCCAAAAGAAGTAGATAAGTCGGTAAGTGGTTTCGTTGTCAGCTTGGCGCAAGCGGTGGGCATCGTAATCGTCGTTCTGCTCTTCTTTATGGGTTTACGCTCGGGTCTTCTCATTGGTCTGATCCTATTGTTGACGGTATTAGGTACCTTCATCTTTATGAAGTACTTTGCCATAGACCTACAGCGGATCTCTTTGGGTGCTCTGGTTATCGCGCTGGGTATGCTGGTGGATAACGCCATTGTGGTCGTGGAAGGGATACTCATAGGTACTCAGAAAGGACGAACGAGGCTACAAGCTGCTACAGACATCGTAACGCAAACTAAATGGCCGTTGTTAGGTGCAACCGTGATTGCAGTAACGGCATTCGCACCAATCGGTCTGTCAGAAGACTCGACGGGTGAGTACTGTGGTACCTTGTTTACTGTACTACTTATCTCTCTGATGCTGAGTTGGTTTACTGCGATCTCACTAACGCCATTCTTTGCTGACATCTTCTTTAAAGGTCAGAAAATCAAGAGTGGTGAAGGGGAAGACAACGACCCTTACAACGGCATCATCTTTGTGGTGTACAAAAAGTTCTTAAACTTCTGTATGCGCCGAGCATGGTTTACGGTTGTTGTTTTGGTGGCAGGTCTTGCGGCAAGTGTGTACGGCTTTACCCATGTTAAACAAGCCTTCTTCCCATCATCAACCACTCCTATCTTCCAATTAGACGTTTGGTTGCCTGAAGGTACAGACATTCGTGCGACAAACGACAAACTGAAAGAGCTGGAAGGTTGGCTAGCTAAGCAAGATCACGTTGAGCACATTACTACTACTGCGGGTAAAGGCTTACAACGCTTCATGCTGACTTACTCACCAGAGAAGAGTTACGCAGCCTACGGTGAAATCACGACGCGTGTAGAAAACTACGAAGCGTTGGCACCACTGATGGACCGCTTTAGAGATCACATCAAAACCAACTACCCAGAAATCAACTACAAGTTGAAGCAAATTGAATTGGGTCCTGGTGGCGGTGCGAAGATTGAAGCGCGTGTTATCGGTTCAGATCCAACTGTACTTCGTACTATCGCAGCGCAAGTGATGGACGTGATGTATGCCGATCCTGGCGCGACCAACATTCGTCATGACTGGCGTGAACGTACTCAAGTGCTAGAGCCTCAATTTAACGAGAGCCAAGCACGTCGTTACGGTATCACTAAGTCTGATGTGGATGATTTCCTATCTATGTCATTCTCAGGTATGAATATCGGTTTGTACCGCGATGGTACGACGCTGATGCCAATCGTAGCTCGCCTTCCTGAAGATGAGCGTATCGACATTCGTAACATCGAAGGCATGAAGATTTGGAGCCCTGCACAGAGCGAGTTTATCCCGCTACAGCAAGTGACGATGGGTTACGACATGCGTTGGGAAGACCCAATCATCGTTCGTAAAAACCGTAAACGCATGCTAACAGTGATGGCTGATCCAGATATCTTGGGTGAAGAGACGGCGGCAACATTGCAAGCTCGTCTACAACCACAGATCGAAGCGATCGAAATGCCACCAGGTTACTCACTAGAGTGGGGTGGTGAATATGAGTCATCAGGCGATGCGAAGGCGTCATTGTTCACAACGATGCCAATGGGTTACCTGTTCATGTTCTTGATCACCATCTTCTTGTTCAACTCGATTAAGGAGCCGCTGATTGTTTGGTTGACGGTGCCTCTGGCATTGATCGGTGTAACAACCGGTCTGCTCGCCTTGAACACGCCGTTTGGCTTTATGGCGTTGCTTGGTTTCTTGAGTTTGTCGGGCATGGTATTGAAAAACGGTATCGTACTGCTTGACCAGATTGAGATTGAGATGAAATCAGGTAAAGATGCGTACGACGCAGTTGTGGATGCAGCGGTAAGTCGTGTGCGCCCAGTATGTATGGCGGCAATCACTACCATTCTTGGTATGATTCCTCTACTACCGGATATCTTCTTTAAACCAATGGCTGTAACCATCATGTTTGGTTTGGGTTTTGCGACTGTACTGACACTAATTGTTGTGCCAGTGTTGTATCGTCTATTCCACAAGGTGGCAGTGCCAAAGTAACGACTGAGTTTTAAGAACGTTCTAAAGCGCCTCTGGCTGACCGTCAGGGGCGTTTTTATAAGGATTAAATATGGAACAGAATACGTGTGCATGGGCAATGAACCATCCACTTGAACGAGAATATCACGATGCAGAATGGGGCATCCCTGTGCATGATGATACCGTGTTGTTTGAGTTCATCACGTTAGAAGGCGCGCAAGCTGGCTTGAGTTGGATTACGATTCTGAAAAAGCGAGAAGGCTATCGTGAAGCATTTGAGCACTATGACTTAGATAAGTTAATTCAACGCGATGAAGAGCGCACAGAGTTCATCGTGGAGAACTACGACGTGGTTAAGCATCGCGGTAAAATCAATTCGGTATTCAGCAATGCCAAAGCGGCCAAGCAATTGATTGAAGAATACGGAAGCCTTTCCGCTGCGCTATGGCAATTTGTTGATGGCAAGCCAATTGTGAATCACTGGACAGACATGAGCCAAGTGCCAGTATCGACAGAGCAGTCCAAAGCAATGAGCAAATTCCTCAAAAAGAAAGGCTTTAAGTTTGTGGGCGAGACGATTTGCTACGCCTTCATGCAAGCAGTAGGCATGGTCGATGACCACATTGTTGGTTGTCCTAAAAAGCCTAACTAGACATCGAATTAGTTGTTCGCTTCACTATCATGAATCCTCTCTAAAGCTTCGACGCGACGCCATTGGTTTTGCTCGAAGCTTTGTTGTCTTAATCCGGCGATTTCTGTTTTCTTTTCTTCTTCGCCGAGGAAATCATTGTTGATGATCTCCGCACGTTTCTCGAAATAATCGTTGAGTGATGCATTAAACGAGGCTCGTTGTTCGTCCAAAGCCTGAAGTCGTTCGGCGCCTTCTTCGCCCACCAAATCAACACGAGCCAAATACTTCTCTTGTGCAGACATTCCCGAGGTCTGATTTAGTTCAATCACTAGTGCGTTATTGCGCTCACTTTGCTGAATATATTCAGGTTGAGAGGCGAGGTTTTCTTCGAGCATTTGTTGTTGCGAATCCGCGTCTAATTCAGTTTCTTGAATGGCGAGTTTGTCTATTGCTAGCTGGCGTAAGCGATTTTCTTCATCAAAAAGTTGAGCAATTTGTTCGTCGGTAAAAAATTCGCTCTGCATCGACAAGATGGCGTTGTTCAGTTGTTCCAATTCCATCAATGACAGTGAATTTCCTTCGAACGGTTCTAGCTTGGATAACGCTTCTTTGTAGGCGAGGTAAGTTTCGAACAGCTCAGCGTTGATACCCAGTGAATTTGATTGTGATTCGCCGGCTTTTACGTTGGCTTTGATTTCTTCAAGGCTTTGCTCCCCAAGACTGCTCAATGAGTACTCAAAGAAGTCTTTCTGGGAGGAAAGATCAACTGTAGTGTCTTGTTGTGAATGCGCCTTTGTTGGCTGCGCTGACTGAGGTTGAAACAAATAAACCGCTCCTACACTAACGAGTGATACAACGGACACAATGACAAGAGCGGCTTTCTTCATGATAAGTTCCTTTTTATAGACCTTGCAGTTTCAGGCGATTTGCATGCTGACGATACAGTGTGACTGGGTCAGTTTCGAATAAGTGATGAATGCCAAGTAATCCGTTGATTTCATCCAGATGATTCATCTTATAGTTGTCACGAATCACCTTACCTAGGTGAGTACTGCATGCTCCAACAAGGCCATCGTTCGGACCATCAAATGCCAAGCCTAATACGACCATTGCGCCGTCAGTAGGGTCAAATAGATTGGTAAAGTTTGAAGCGCCCGTCCATGAGTAGTAATACACGCCATTGGATGCCAATAAATCACCATCTCCGCATTCACTGGTTGGGATGCCTTCCGGATAATATTGGTTGAACGCCAGAGAACCTTCGCTGGTTAGAGCTTCTAAAGAGGCCAATGGATCTTGGTCGAGGTCTGTGCCACCAGAAAGTAGGTTGATCAGTGTCACGAGCCCTTCTGCCAACTTCACGGCCACGCCTTCACTGATAGAGCCTTCAGGCACCGTACCGCGCACAATATCTGCAACTTTAGAACCCTTATTTACCCCTGCGATACTGGTAACGGATGCCACTAAATCTGGGCGTATGGAGGCGACATAGCGTGTTGTCGGGCCTCCGTGACTGTGTCCAATCAAGTTGACCTTCTGTGCGCCTGTTGCAGCAAGCAGCGTTTCAACCTGTGCCAAAAGCTGCTCACCGCGAGCTTCACTACTGTTGGTCGCAGACACTTGGGCAACATAAACCGTTGCGCCATCTTTGGTCAGAGAGTGTGGGATGCCATAGAAGTAATCGACACCGGCTAAGGTATCAAAGCCAAACAACCCATGAACAAGAACGATGGGATATTTAGTCTCCGTGTAACCACTGGCGTTGGCAGATGCAAAGGGTAGGGTGCTTAAAACGAAAAGCATTGTTGTTATGAATCTGAGTTTCAAAACTATCTCCTTGTGGTATGACCTCTTATGAGTTTTATAAAATAGGAGATAAGTTTTGCGGTTGAGAAGTTCGTCTGTGGCACATTGTTTTAATCTGTGATTACTCAAAAGAAAATCAACAAATTCAATTAACATTGGATTGATGAATATTAGAATGTTAGTTAATTCTAATTAAGACAATGGGTTAGTAACTCTGTAATGAGCGGCAAAAAATAGCCTCGCAGTATGAGGCTATTTAATAATTGTTCTGAATGCTTATAAAGAGGCTTCTTTTTCGAGCACGAGTGCGTTGTATCGCTCGAAGCCAGCTTCAAGATCTGCAAGGAGATCTTCAACATCTTCAAGACCGATGTGCAGGCGGACAAGTGTGCCTTCGAAGTTTGGATTCGCCACTGTGCGCAAGCTATTAAAGCTCTTTGGCTCGTTAGCTAGAATCAAACTCTCAAAACCACCCCATGAATAACCCATGCTGAAGTGTTTCATCCCATCCAACAATGCTGTGGTGGCTTTCGGGTACGAGCTTTTCAATACGAATGAGAACAAGCCATTACCACCGGTAAAGTCGCGTTTAAAGAACTCATGACCAGGGCAGCTTTCTAGAGCAGGGTGGCGAACGTGATCGACTTCAGGGCGGTTTGCCAACCATTGTGCGACTTTCAGGCTGTTCTCTGCATGCTGGCGTAAGCGAACATCCAGAGTACGAATTCCGCGCAGACCAAGGTATGCATCATCAGGAGAAACGCATTGTCCCATAAGGTAGCTTTGTTCGCGCAGCTGGTCCCAGTATTTCTCTGAAGCGACTGCCGTACCCAACATTACATCTGAGTGACCAACAATGTACTTGGTTGCAGCTTGGATAGAGATATCAACGCCGTGCTCGAATGGTGAGAAATTCACACCGGCACCCCAAGTGTTGTCTAACATGACGATGATGTCTTGCTCATGAGCAATGTTCGCCATCGTTGGGACATCCATCACTTCCATGGTGATCGAGCCAGGAGACTCTAAGAACAAGATCTTGGTATTCGGTTGAATAAGCTCACGAATACCTTCACCAATCATAGGATCAAAGTAAGTTGTCTCGACGCCCATCTTCTTCATGATGGTGTCGCAGAAGTCGCGAGTAGGTTCGTAACAGGTATCCACCATTAAGATGTGATCGCCCGTTTCAACAAAAGACAGGATGGCATTAGAAATCGCAGCAGTACCACATGGGTATAGGGCACAACCCGCACCGCCTTCGATTTCAACCATGGCATCTTGGAAAGCAAAGTGTGTATTCGTACCACGGCGTCCGTAGAAGAGTGTTTTATTTGTACGGTTGATCATTGCTTGGTTCTTTTCAGCAACCGTATCAAAAACGATGGTTGAAGCGCGCTGTACTGGCGGGTTTACCACGCCGTTAGTCCATTTCTTATCTCGACCTGCGGTAACGAATTTGGTCTTTTTGCCTTCTGACATAAAAATTCCCTGTCTAAATTACGATTTTCAATATTTAAAACATGGACCAAGGGTGGTTTGCAAGGGAAAAATGGAAATGACAGGACTCGTCAGAGCATCATGTGAACATGAGGAGTAAAGAGGGGGATAAAGAAAACCGACAGCGTGAATCTGTCGGTTTTGTATGGATTTATCGGTTTTACTCTATTTATTACAGTAATGGGTTAAATAAATAGAAAACACGCTCTAGGAATCGAGAAAAAATGCTGCGCTTTTCCCATTCGACTTTATCAACCGTATGAGACTGACTGATGTAAGTATCCTGTAGCCACGACATTTGTCTTGTGAACTCTTCGTCGTCTACCGCAAGCGTTACTTCAAAGTTCAGCCACAAGCTTCGCATGTCCATGTTGACCGTACCAACCAAACAGAATTGTTGGTCAATCACCACCGATTTCGTGTGTAGCAAACCGCCGTAAAATTCATAGATTTTGACGCCTGCAGCAAGTAGCTCACTGTAAAACGCACGTGAAGCCCACTGAACCATCATTGAATCGTTCTTATGCGGAATGATGAGCTCCACTTCTATACCGCGTTGTGCGGTCATTTTAAGCGTTTCCAATAAGTCTGTGCTCGGCACAAAGTAAGGCGTCGTGATTCTGACAGAGCGGTTCGCTTGGTTAATTGCCAGCGTCAGTACTTGGTAAATCAAGTACTCTGGCATCCCCGGACCAGATGGAACCACCTGAATTGGATGTTGAAACTCATCGCTGTTGTCAATACGGCACTCTGGGTGCTTTGGAAACTGACGCTCGCCAGTCTCTACTTCCCAATCCCAACAATGGATAGCACTTAATACGTTTACCGTTGGTCCTGTAACACGCACCATGATATCGATCCATTGGCCCACGCCACTGTTCTGTTTAAAGAAAGCAGGATCAACCAAGTTCATAGAACCTGTATAGGCTATCTCGTCATCAATCACGATGATCTTACGATGCTGACGCAAATCCAATCGGCGCAGGAAAATACGCCACATCTTTACTTCTAATGCCTGCACCACATCGATGCCAGCATCTTTCATCATCTTGTACCAAGGGCTACGGAAGAAGCGAGGGCTACCGGCTGAGTCGAGCAGCAGCTTAACATCCACGCCACGCTTCGCAGCTTGAATCAATGCAGAAGCAACAGAGTCGGCCAAACCGCCCGGATGCCAAATGTAGAACACCATTCGAATGCTGTGTTGTGCGTTTTCGATATCTTCAATGATTGAATGGAGAATCTCATCCGGCGATTGTTGAAGTGAAAGCGTGTTACCACTCAGTGCTGGAAGGCCAAGACGGTTGTTACATAACTCATCGATGCGATAGATGTGACGTCCCATGGCTTCTGGAACATGCGCGTTACAATCATTTAACTGAGTGAACCACTGCTGGAACGGCGTGAACATGACTTTGGCACGTTCTGCACGTTTTCGACCAAGGTTGAGCTCACCAAACAGGAAGTAACAGGCAACACCAAGCACTGGCAGGATGTAGATGATCATGAGCCATGCGAGAGAAACGCTGACAGCGCGACGTTTTAATACGACACGAATAGTAACACCAGCGACTAGGAACCAATAAAGTCCGATGCTGGCTAGGGTGAGAAAGTGATAGAACTTGTCCATATATGCCAAAAGTAATAAGCCCAATATGGATATTAAGCGTAAATGGCGGAACGGGAAACTATTTTCATACCATCACGGATAAGTGATTTTGTGTTGTGAAATGAATTTTATAACGGGGGTTTGTGTTACTGAGGTGTGAAAAGTTGGATGAAACTTTAACTTTTGCGCAAAAAAGCAGCATTTAGCGTGAACAATGATACATTTGTGCGATAAATGTGCTGATCGGGGTTCCAATTTTAAATTGAAACTGCTTTACTTGCCATACATAGAGCGTCATACAAACATCTTATAAAGTGTACATTATTTTTTACACGAACATATTCTAGACGCCTATCTCTATGCAAACACAACAATACATTTTGGAGAAAAAGCGTGGCTACAAATACAGCAGCACCACGTGATACGTGGGGGTCTAAACTAGGCTTCGTAATGGCAGCAGCGGGTTCCGCTGTCGGTTTAGGCAATATATGGAAATTCCCTTACACAGCTGGTGAGAGCGGCGGCGGTGCGTTCGTTGCAATCTACCTTCTATTTGTTATTTTTATCGGCTTTAGCGTAATGCTTACTGAATTCGCTATTGGTCGTAAGACAGGTCTTTCAGCAGTAGGTGCTTTCAAATCTACTGACCGTCGTTGGACATTTACGGGTGTTATCGGCGTACTAAGTGGTCTACTGATCATGGGTTTCTACCCTGTAGTAGGTGGCTGGGCGCTAGCATACATCTTTAAAGTAGGTGGTGGTCTACTAAGTGCTCCTGAAGCCATTGGTGACAGCTTCGGCGGGTTCATTTCTGATCCAGTTCAACCGCTAATGTGGATGGGTATTTACCTGTTCCTAAACATCGTTATCGTAATGAAAGGTATTTCAGGCGGTATCGAGAAAGCGGGTAAAATCCTAATGCCTCTTCTATTCCTTATCCTGATCGTTGTATCGGTGAAAGGTCTGATGCTACCGGGCGCAATGGCAGGTCTTGAGTTCCTATTCATGCCAGACTTCTCGAAAGTAGACAGCAATGTCGTTCTAGCGGCGCTAGGTCAGGCATTCTTCTCTCTAAGTCTAGGTATGGGTTGTATGATGACTTACGGTTCTTACCTGAAGAAGAAAGAGAACCTAGTTCAAACAACCGGTATGGTTACGGCAATGGACACGGGTGTTGCAATCCTAGCGGGTGTAGCAATGTTCCCAGCAATGTTCGCATTCGGTATGGAGCCAGCAGCAGGTCCAGGTCTGGTATTCGTAGTTGTACCTCAACTGTTTGCTGAAATGGGCGGCGTAATTGGTCTTCTATTTGCTCTGATGTTCTTCATCGGTCTAACAGTAGCGGCACTGACGTCTTCAGTATCTCTACTAGAGGTTGTGGTTTCTTACCTAATCGATGAGAAAGGTCTGAAGCGTTCAACGGCGGTTATCTCTGCAAGTGTTGTAATGGCAACACTGTGTGTGTTCGCATCGCTATCACTTGGTGGTGTTGGTCCAACACTATTCGGTACGGGCGCATTTGATATCTTCGACCTACTAACGGATAAGATCTTCCTAGCAGTTGGCGGTATGTTGGTATGTATCTTCGCAGGCTGGCGTCTAAACCGTGCTGACCTAGAGAAAGAAATTACTAACGACGGTAAAGTATCTTTCCCACTGTTTGGTCTATGGTACAACCTAGTTAAATACGTAATCCCAGTTGCTATCGCAATCGTAGCCTTCATGGGTATCAAGTCTGGTTTCGACAGCGGTAAAGGCGAAATCATGCTACTAGGTATTGGTATCATCGCAGTCGCTGGTATCTTCTCTAGAAAGCTATAAATATCTAGATTAAACAAACGATAGAAAGCGGGAGTCTTAACAGGCTCCCGCTTTTTATATTTATAATTTATAAGAATGAGTTAATTCATATTAATTATGGGTATTAATTGTGAGATCACTCGCAAAGAGATTTAGATCACAAAAAAATGTATTAAAGTTGCAGTTGTTCGTTCCGATAATCCTTACAAAGCATGTGTAAATGTGTGGATAAACCAAGTTAAAAAATAGAAGACAAGGGTAAGGAAGGTTATTAGTGACAATGTCTGTTCGTAAAAAACTGTACGCGAGTTTCGGTGCCATTTTGGCAATCATGCTAGTGATGATAGGGATCATTACATTAGAAGTGTTGAACTCGCACAAAGTAGCTGATGAGGTGAGAACGGACGATGTTCCTGAAACCGTTAACTACTTAATCTTGATTGATGAAGCAGGTGACGTGTACCGCGATGCTTTAGGTAGCATCGTTAATGTTGCGGGTGCTCAAGCGGATTACCAATCCAATAAGCTAGAGTTCGCAGCCGCAATTGAAGAAGTGAAACGTCTTGAGACGGTTGGTGGGGAAGATTACCGTAATATCGAGAAGATGGAACGTTACATGGCGAACTTCACCCAAGATTTTGAATCTCAGGTGCTAACCAACCTTGGTTTAGAAAACGTTGAAGAGAACGTTGCGCGCCTTCGCTCTCTTTATGACGCTAACCTAGCGCCGATTGAATCTATCCTTGATGCAGCATCAACGGATGGTCGCCAAAGTACCAGTGAAGCGCTACTGGATCTTTCTGATTCATTCAACAGCATTGAGCTGACGATTTATGTACTTGGCTCGATTGCGCTAATTGCAACCGCGGTTATTGCGTACTTGTTGTCTAACTCGATTACTCTTCGTTTGAGTAAGTTGGACGAGTTGGCACAACGTGTCGCTGAAGGTGATTTAACGGTAGAACCGATTGACGATAAATCGGGTGACGAGTTGGCGAACCTAGCTACCTCTCTGAATAAGATGCAGGCGTCTTTGACCAGTCTTATCGGTTCGATTTCACTCGTGTCGGAAGAAGTAAAGTCTGTTACTGGTGAACTGTCCGTTGTGAGCCAAGATATTGTGTCGGGTGCAAGTAGCCAATCTGATAAAGCAAACTTGATTGCGACTGCGGCAGAAGAGTTGAGCTTGACTATTTCTCAAGTTGCCGAGCAAGGTGCAGCGACGTTTGAAGAAGCACGCAAGTCGGAATCAACTGCTGAACAAGGTCGCACTGTGATTGTAGAGATGGTGGAAAGCATTCAGCAAGTATCACAGCAAATGTCGGATATGTCGGTGCAGATGAATAGCCTAGGCTCTCATGGTGAGAAGATCGGCGCGGTTATCAAAGTGATTGAAGACATTGCCGAGCAGACAAACTTGTTGGCATTGAACGCGGCGATTGAAGCGGCACGTGCAGGTGAGTTTGGTCGTGGCTTTGCTGTGGTTGCCGATGAAGTACGCGCTCTGGCTGAACGCACAACAAAGGCAACACAAGAGGTCGGTGAGATCATTCAAGCGATTCAAGTCGGTACTCAAGAGGCCGTGACTTACACGGAAGATGGCTGTCGTTTGGTTGAGATTGGCGTGAGTCAAAGCTCGGGAGCGGTGAACTCATTGGAAGAAATCGTTTCTGGTGCGGCGCATGTTCAAAGCATGGTGAACTCAATCGCGACGGCCGCGGAAGAGCAAACTGCAGTGACGAAAGAAATTGCGGCAGACATTACCTCGATCAGCGATATCTCAAACCGTTCATTACAATTGGCGAATGATAGCTCGCAAAGCGTAGAAGGTCTGAATCGTAAAGTTCAAGAATTGGAAGCGCTGGTGGGTAAGTTTAAGCTCGCCTAATTGCTTAGAATCGGTATACTTCTGGCTCCAAACGTGGAGCCAGTTTTTTATGTTCGACATTCTACACACCCATCCAGATTTTCTGATCATCAATAAACATCCCAACGTCTCAGTACATAAGGACGATGGTGATACCATGTTGCTACAAGAAGTAGCGAAACAAAGTGGTGATGAGCAGTTGTATCTTATCCACCGTCTCGACAAAATGACGTCTGGAATTTTGCTTTTGGGTCGCAACGCAAAAGCAGCAAGTGCGTTGTCGCAAGCATTTGCAGATCGTGAAGTTGAGAAGTTCTACCTTGCGATTGGTTCGAAAAAGCCTAAGAAGAAGCAAGGACTGGTAGTGGGTGACATGGAACGCTCTCGTCGTTCGTCATGGAAATTGGTTAACAGTAAAACGAATCCCGCGATTACCCAATTCTTCTCCCTCGCTGCAGAGCCGGGAGAGCGCCTGTTTTTATGCAAGCCGCATACTGGCAAAACACACCAAATTCGCGTGGCATTAAAATCCGTTGGTTCGGGTATTGTTGGCGATCCTATTTATAATGCAGGCAATGAAGCCGACCGTGGCTACTTGCATGCATTTTCGTTGTGTTTCCCATATCAAGATGAAACGCATTGCTTTGTTTGCGATCCACGTGAACACAAAGCGCTTGGCTGCAAATGGCACAATGAAACGGTATCCCGAGGTATCGACACTTGGCTCTCTCCGTGGGAGCTGAACTGGCCTACGATTAAATAACCATCACAAAGAAAACGAATAAGAGAATTCGATGCAAGCATCACAACTTCCGCTGTTTTTTCAGCATTTAGAAGCCGAGCTAACACAAGCTCCCAATGAAATCCGCCGACTGTTTCACGGTCGTGGTCGTCGCTTCGAAGGTTTAGAGCAAATCACATGTGATTGGTTACAAGGTCAGTTGATCATCAACCTATTTAAAGAAGTGGATGAGACGTTTCTTAGCGAATTAAAAGCAGGATTGAACGTGCTTGCTGAATCTGCTCTGTGGGCAGAGAAACAAGGTCGCACTATCGTGATTCAGCACCGTTACGCTGACGGCGCACCTTCTGAAGTTCTGTTGGGTGAGCTAGATGCTCGACCTGTAGTTGAAGAAAGTGGCTTAAAGTACCAGTTAGACATCGGTCGCAACCAAAACTTCGGTCTGTTCCTTGATATGCGCTACGGTCGTGATTGGGTACGTGAAAATGCGAAGCACAAAAATGTACTTAATCTGTTCGCTTACACTTGTGGCTTCTCGGTTGCTGCAATTGCTGGTGGCGCAGATAAAGTGGTTAACGTGGATATGGCGAGAGCATCGCTATCTAAAGGTCGTGAGAACCATAAGCTGAATGGTCATAACATCAACCAAGTGAGCTTTATGGGACACGACATTTTTAAGTCATGGGGCAAGATCAAGAAGTCAGGTCAGTACGATATGATCATCATTGATCCGCCGTCATTCCAGAAAGGCAGCTTTGCACTAACTAAAGACTACAAAAAGATTCTACGTCGTTTGCCAGATTTGTTGGCAGAAGGTGGTCAGGTGTTAGCGTGTGTTAACTCACCATTAGTGACCAGTGATTTCTTGATTGAAAGCATGAAGGAAGAAGCGCCAGAGCTGACATTCCGCGAGCGTTTGGATAACCCACCAGAGTTTATGGATGTGGATAGCGAAGCCGCACTCAAGGTTTTACTGTTTAGCTGAGTTTAGATAAAGAAACTTCCGAGTTTAATAACACTTTTCCATAAACAAAAAGCGCCTAGTACGGCGCTTTTTTAATGTTCGTATCAACGGCTTTAACCAATCTGTACTTCAAGATCGGATTCAATCATCGAAGAGCAGGCAAGTACATAGCCTTGCTCAATTTCTTCTGGGGTCAACGTTTCAAGGCTAGTTGAAGAAACGCTGCCTTTGCGAACCTTACACTTACAAGAGCCACAAATGCCGCTTCGACAAGCGACGATCAACGGTAATCCAGCACCTTCCAATACGTCTGCAAGGACTTGGCCTTTTTGCGCATCGATCGTTTGAGCAAAGTCAGGTACTGACACACTGGCCTTTTCATCTGACACTTCAGCTTCTTCGCTGGCAGCAGGAGTAAAGCTTTCTTGGAAGAAGTTCGCCATATCAAAGCCAAGGTCACTCAGGTAGCTTTGGACATCAAGCATAAACTGATTTGGACCGCATAGGTAAACCGTGCGCTGTTTAAAGTCGGGCACCAGTTCTTTTAACCACTCGGTATTCAAACGACCTTCTGGATAAAGCGTTTCACCACGGTTTTTCAGTAGCAATTTCAAATTGAAATCTGGATAAACCGAATGGTAGGTCTCCAGCAAATCAAAGTAGATGGTTTCCGGCTTAGAACGGGCAATGTGCAGGAACTCAATATCAACACCAGCGTCGTTGCCTAGCCATTCTTTTGCCATCGCGAATACAGGCGTAATGCCACAGCCCGCACTAATGAGCAGTGCTTTCTTTCTACCGTTGACCGCGATTGGTGGATGATCAATGCAGTTGAAATCACCCGTAGGAGGAAGCGCTTGAACTGTATCGCCAATGAGAAGCTTATCGATGATGTAGTTGGATACCTTACCGCCTTCGACACGCTTTATCGTTAGTTGCAGACAGTCGTCACCGGAAAGAGAGCTGAGAGAGTAAGCACGAAACTCCATCTTGCCATCGATTTCAACGCCAAGGTTGATGAACTGACCGGCTTTAAATTCAAACAAGAGCGACTCTGACAGGTCTGCCAACTTGAGGCTCACTGCATCAGCAGTTTCGTGGTATTTGTCTACACAGCGTAACGTGACAGGTTGACTGCCTTGCCATTCAAAAAACATAACAATCTCTTTGGTTATCGAGTACTCAATAGATAGAAGCGCCCCCAACTAAGGAGGCGCATGATAAGCGAGGCGATTATGCTGCTAGGATGGTTTTAAGGTCGTCCTGAACATTGCCAATGCTGCGCATGTCGAACTTCTCTTGGATAATCGCAATCAAGTTTGGCGTTAGGAATGCAGGCGCTGTTGGACCTGTGTAGATGCCTTTCACACCAAGAGCGAATAGCGTAAGCAGGATCACAATCGCTTTTTGCTCGAACCAAGACAGAACAAGCGTTAGAGGAAGCTCGTTGATGCCGCAATCGAACTCTTTTGCAAGTGCTAGTGCAAGCTGGATTGCTGAGTACGCATCGTTACATTGGCCTACATCCAATAGGCGAGGGATGCCATTGATGTCGCCAAATGTGTTCTTGTTGAAACGGTATTTACCACAAGCCAGCGTTAGGATTAGCGTATCTTCTGGCGCTTCTGCAGTGAAGTCGGTGTAGTAGCTACGCTCTGCTTTGTCGCCATCGCAACCACCTACTAGGAAGAAGTGTTTGATATTGCCTTGCTTCACTTGGTCGATAACCGCTGGTGCTGCGTTCATTAGTGCGTTGCGACCGAAACCAACCGTGATGTTGTGTTCGATTTCGTCATGCTGAAAGCCTTCTTGCGCTAATGCACATTCAACCACTTGGCTAAAATCGTCACCTTCTAGGTGAGCGACACCCGGCCAACCAACAATGCTGCGTGTGAATAGGCGGTCTGCGTATTGGCCAACATTCGGGTTCAATAGGCAGTTTGATGTCATCACAATCGCGCCAGGGAAGTTAGCGAATTCTTTTTGTTGGTTCTGCCAAGCGCTACCGTAGTTACCCACTAGGTGAGGGTATTTTTTCAGCTCTGGGTAGCCGTGTGCAGGCAGCATTTCACCGTTGGTGTAAACGTTAATGCCTTTGCCTTCAGTCTGTTGCAGGATTTTCTCTAGATCGTGAAGGTCGTGACCAGAAACAAGAATACATTTGCCTTTCACTGGCTTAACGTTAACAGTGGTTGGTTCTGGGTGACCGAACGTTGCTGTTTCACCATGATCCAGCATTTCCATCACTTTGTAGTTCATAAGACCGATGCGCATTGAGCAGTCTAATAGCTCGCCTAGATCTTCTGGGTCTGTGCCAAGCCAAGCCATGATTTCGTGGTATTCGGCGAAGATGTCATTGTTGGTTTGCTCAAGTACGCGTGCGTGTTCCATGTACGCTGCAGCACCTTTTAGACCGTATAAGCAAAGCAGACGTAGACCGATAACGTCTTCGTGTACTTGGTCTTTACCACGGTTTACCGCCACTTGTGGAGCAAATGCTAGGATTTCTTCTGCACTGTTTGGCAGCTCGAAGTTCGCAACGTTAGGTACGTTCAATACGACTTCGTCAGCAAGTGTTGCGGCAGACATAACTTGGTCTTTTAGCAGTGCTTTGTATGCCGCTGCTTGAGAAGTTAGCTCAAGGATACGTTCAGGATCGAAGTTTACGTTAGTCAACGTAGAGAAGAATGCTCTTGGAGCCCATTGGTTGATTTCATCATTGATGATGTTGAATTCAAGCGCGCGTGCTGCCCAAAAAGAAACCCCTTGCAGAGTGTAAACCAACACGTCTTGTAGATCGGATACCTCTGAAGTTTTGCCGCACATACCTTGTGCGAAAGAACAGCCTTTTACAGCTGGGGTTTGGATTGTCTGTTCACATTGAATACAGAACATATTGGGTTCTCCAGTGATTGTAGTAATAGTCGTTTTGTTTTTCTGTATAGAGCAGAATGCGTGCCAATTGTTATCTCATTGATTTTAAATGGTTTTACTGCTTTTGGAGGGCGTAGTTGATGTAATTGTGACAACGTGAATGATGTGCAAATGACAACGAAAATACAGATGTGGTGAGAAAAACAACGCGTGAGAAACGCTTTAACAATCGAAAGTGGAAGTACTTGTTAAACAGAAGAAAAGTTAATGCGGTTTTGTGGAGGCGAGGGATTCCCGATTGCGCTCTTTTGGCGTTTTCGGGAGTGACGCAAAACGGCAACTGAAAACTTGGCGAGTTTAA
Source organism: Vibrio sp. K4 (assembly GCF_051122595.1). NCBI lineage: Bacteria > Pseudomonadati > Pseudomonadota > Gammaproteobacteria > Vibrionales > Vibrionaceae > Vibrio > Vibrio sp. K4. The sequence goes on along the minus strand of NZ_CP178577.1, from coordinate 1,925,374 downwards.
AGAGTCAGAAGAAAGCAGAGATTAGAGCGGTTTAGTTATTTTGAATGAGGAACAGGGAATGAAAAGCGAGAAACCAGATGGGACAGTTAGCCCATGTGCATTGGTGTTGGGTGTCATTCCGGACGAGTCTAAGCGAGCTATCCGGAATCCCTCTGTTCAAGAGGTAACTTTTTCCTTCTAGAGAAAAGAGCGAAGTAGGGGCTTCTATTTGCTAATTCCGAGCTTTTTACCCATGCGATACAAGTTGCCTCGATCCATTTGTAAAAACTCTGCTGCTTTTGCCCAAACACCGCCAGTTTGGTTTAAAGCGTGTTCAATCAAGTCACGTTGGTAGCTCTCAACTAACTCGCGCATTGGCTGACTCTCTTTCGGCAAGTAATGTGATGTGCTTTTTACATCATCCAATGCCAATGAAGTATCAAAGTGATTGAGCATGATGGTGCTCGCGCCTTGCTGAATTGCATGTAACGCTGCTCGCGTTAAGGTGTGTTCAAGTTCTCGAACGTTACCATACCAAGGCAGAGATTCTAGTTGAGTTAGTACCTTAGGGTGAACGTGAAGGTTTGGTGCGTTAAATTGCTGACGTACTTTTTCTAACAAATATCCCGCAAGAACTGGAATGTCGCCATCACGTACACGCAGTGGTGGCACTTTGATTGGGAATACATTTAAGCGATGGAACAAATCCGCACGGAATGTGCCGTCTTCCACTTCTTTTTCTAACTGTCGGTTGGTGGCTGCGATGATGCGTACGTTGACCATCAAATGCTGATCGCTACCCACACGTTGCAACTCACCTTGCTGGATAACTCGCAGCAGTTTTGCTTGTAAAATCAATGGCAGTTCACCCACTTCATCTAAGAAGATTGTCCCGCCATCAGCCAGCTCAAACTTACCTGCACGATGACTATTGGCTCCTGTAAAAGCGCCTTTCACGTGGCCAAACAGTTCGCTTTCCGCCAGACCTTCGGGTAGGGCGGCGCAGTTTACGTAGATCATCGGTTTATCATTGCGATGAGATTGAGCATGGACAGAGTGAGCAACAAGCTCTTTACCCGTCCCTGTTTCTCCCGTTACCAATACTGCATAATCCGACTGAGCAACGGTCGCAATGTTGTTTCGTAATTGATTGATTTGTGGGCTTAAGCCAACCATGTCACCGTGTTGTGAGCGTGCCTGTTGGATCAGGGTTTGCGTGACGCTCTTTTGCTTTTGGTTCTGCGCTTTAAGGGCTTTTAATTGTGCAATGTTACGCAGTGTTGCCGCTGTTAGTGCTGCGAACGTTTCGATTGCTACTGGGTCGATATTATCAAACGCACCAACCGCAAGTGCGTCCATGGTTAATGCGCCGACAAGCTGCCCCTCAACGTACAAGCTAAAGCCCATGCAGTCATGGACGTCAATACATTGGTCTTCGGTTAACAGTGTTCCATCAAATGGATCGGGCAGGGCGCAGTCGGCATCAAAGCGAACAGGCTCGCGACTATGAATGATGGCATCCAAACGCGGGTGAGCTTTAGGAAAGTAACGGCGACCGAGAACTGAACTCGACAAACCTTTTACTGCGACTGGCGTAAGGAAGCCATCTTCATCAAAGATAAACAGGCAACTCGCATCGCAAGGGAACACTTGCGCCACCCCGTCAATCAGGTTTTGGTATTGCTGCTCATGAGAGCGATTTGAGCTCAGATTGAGTGCGATATTGAGAAGTACGTGGTCGACAGTAGGAGTCATAACAAGCCCAGAGTTATCTTGAATGGGCTCATGCTAGCAACTTGATGTCATTTGAACATCGAAAGGTGTGAGAGATTGATGTTCCATTGACGACGATCAAGTGACACAACAAAACTGTGATACAAACAAGTGCAACTGATTGAGCTTAAGAACTAGGAGTGAGGGATTCAACCTCCGCAAATAATATTATCCGAAATTGAATTTTTCCGTTGACCTTAAGTTAACTTGAGCTTTTATCCTCCATCTGTAATACACGTCAGGAGGACAGGTTATGCATAATAACTACATTAAAGAGTTAGACGTAAAGAGCTACCAAGAGAACCTACAAAAAGAGTATTACCGCGCTAAGCAGCGGACGTGGCATTTTCCGAGTTTTGTCTCTGGAATTGTGCTGACGCTGGTGGTGAGTGGGATGCTTTATTGAGGGATGATGGAATAGAGATTCCCGACTGCATTCCTTCGTTGCAATCAGGAATCTCTCTTGAAGTTTTGTTTATGGTTTCAGCGTATGAAACCCGGAGTAAATACGCGTAAACGTAGTAAACCAACATGCTGCACCAAAGATGTACGCAATCACGGCAAAATGTTGCGGGAACAAACAGAACAGCACGAAGCAACCTATGGTCTCTGTGCCTTCTGTCAGGCCGCTCATGTAGTACAGAGATTTGTGCTTGTAGACAGGGTTATCGATACCACGTTTACCCGCCATGATCGCGAAAGCTAAGAAGCTGCTTCCTGTACCAATAAACGAGAAGATCAAGAACGCGCCCGCGACAGCGTTTTGTTCTGGGTTTGCTAGTACAAAGCCAAATGGAATCAGAGAATAGAACAAGAAGTCTAGGCTTATATCAAGGAAGCCGCCCGCATCGGTGATGCCTTGAATTCTCGCTAGAGCACCATCCAATCCATCACAGATGCGATTCAGCAGAATAAACGCTAATGCAAGCGTGTATTGCTCTGCCATCAATGCAGGTAAGGCAAAACAGCCAAGGGCGAAGCCAAACAAGGTGGTTTGGTTAGCCGTCACGCCACATTTATCAATGAGTTTTGCGCTCTGTGCCAATGGCCACTTAATGATTTTGATACTCAGGCTATCAAGCATGGCTTGTCTCCCAAGGCCAGTTCAGGCAGCGACTGCCCTCAGGAATATCATCCTCATCGTGCGTCACCATCAAAGCAGGAATATTGGCTTGTTGAAGCTGCTCCACAACCCAATTGCGAAATTGCACGCGCAGATCTTTATCGAGCTTGCTGTATGGCTCATCGAGTAGGGCAACTTTCGGTTTTGCCAATAACATGCGGGTGAGAGCAATACGTGCGCGCTGGCCGCCAGAGATTTGATCAGGGAAAGACTCTGCAAGTTTAGTTAGCGAGATGTGCTTCAAAGCCTGCATTGCACGCTCTTTGCGTTCTGCGCCTTTGATTGAATCGGGTAGCGCGAAGGCCAGATTCTCCCATACGGTGAGGTGCGGGAAGAGCAAGTCATCTTGGAACAGAATACCCACCTGACGTTTGTGTGCAGGTAAAGCATCCAGCTTTTCGTTATCGAGCGTGATTGAGCCTGAATAGTCGAACTCGGAAGACAGGTGACCAGCAATCGCATCCAACAAGGTGGATTTTCCGCAGCCGCTTGGGCCCATCAGGGTAACAATTTCACCTTTCTTCACGGTCATGTTGAACGCAGAGAAAAGTGTGTCGCCATTGGTTTTACGGATGGCGAGGTTTTCGAGACAAAGACTCATTCGGTAGTAAACCTTTAATAGACAACCGGCGATACTTAACGTGTAAACGACTAAGTAGAATCGCAAAAGAGAAGAACATTAACGGCAAGAGCGCTTGCCAAATTGCGTAAATCGCGGTGACACGACGGTCGAAGCCACTTGAGAGGGCTACCGCTTCTGTTGTTATGGTGCTGATGCGACCTGCGCCTAGCACGAGTGTTGGTAGGTATTGCGCCAAGCTCACACTAATTCCCACTGCCCAAGCAAAGGCAATGGCAGGCAGAAGAATCGGCAATTTCACTTTCAACCACGCTTGCATTGGTGATTTACCAAGGCTTAGAGCGACACGAGTCAAACCGTTGTCGAAGCTGCGCCAAGGCCCATCCAATGACAGATAAACGAATGGGAAAGCGAAGAAGACATGTGCCCAGCACACCCAGAAGAAATACGCATTGCTGTCGAGATACAGAGTAGCGACCTGCATACCAAACAACACAGAAAGCTGTGGGATCAACATAGGCACAGCGATGATGTACCCGGGCACCTGCCAACGGTATCGTAGGCGGTACTCATGAGCGATCAGCGCCAGTACAAGGGCAATAGATGCACTGATAACTGCAATCAACATGCTTTGCTCTAGCGTGCCAAGAATGCTTTGCCACTCGTATTCCCAAAAACGTAAGCTATAGCGGCTTGGTAATAAGTCAGGAAAACGCCAACGCTGTGCAAAGCTCCACACCACCATCAAAGGCACCATTAACAGTGCTAGTAGGCCTATCAGAGAGAACAAGGTCTTACCCGGTAAGCGAAAACCGCTACGGCCGGAGTATTGCCAGCGTTTGAAGCCTTTGGTGATGCTCCATTCGACGAGTCGTGCAAAACCAATCAAAAGGCTTGCAATGGCAAAAAGCACCACCGCACCCGCCGCAGCTCTTGGTAGGAGCGACAAATCAGGGTCGTTAAACCACTGCCATACCAACACTGCAAACGTAGGAGGGTTGGTTGGTCCGATAATTAGCGCCACATCAACAACCGACAAGCTGTAAGCCAGAACAGCCAACATTGGGAAACGCAGCTTCGCTAACCATTGTGGGAAGACACATTTCCACCACGCTTGGGCGGAACTGTAACCCATCGAATGGCTGACTTTTTCAATCTTCTCAACTTTTAATTGCTGAAGAATAGGAATGCTCATCAACAATAAAAACGGCACTTCTTTAATAGCGAGCATGACGATCAACCCCAGAGCATGTGGGTCTTTGATCAACAACGCTAAGTCATTCACCGTTTGCGCATTTGGATCGTAACCAAACAATTGATTGAGCACGCGAACGCCCATGCCTGTTGGTGCGAATAGAAAAGCGAAGCCAATAGCAAACGCGACATGCGGCATTGCAAGAAGAGGGGAAAGACTCATTTCAATCTTGCGCCAGAACTTGCTGCCCCATGAGGCTTGAAGAATCGCGAAAGTGATCAAACAAGCAAGGTAGCTGCTGAAAATGGCGGAATAGAAAGTCAGTCCAATCGACGTCCACACACCTTCCCAGTCAAACACAGCATGAAAGCCATCCAGTGAAAAGTGGTGCAAACCAATAGGGGGTACATAGCCGAGCGCAGACACCACCACCCCGAGTAGCCCCGGGATGGTTGGTAATATACAAACTGCGATAATAACTAGATACAGCGCTCTTAACATGGGTGTGTATTAATTTCCGTAGCGTTTCAGCCATTCTTTTTCTAACGCTGCTTGCCAGCTTGGATGTGGCTCCGCGATAGATTTGAACTGTTTAGTATTCTTAGCTGTGCCAGTTAGGTACTGGCTGTTTAGCACTGAAGGATCACCCCAGATGTTGATGTCACCTTTGCGAGACTGTGCTTCAGGGCTTAATAAAAAGTTTATAGCAACTTGCGCGCCTGCACTGGCATTTGCGTTCCAAGGAATCGCTAAGAAGTGGATGTTCGACAGTGCGCCAGCGTCCATCGCGTATGCTTTGGTGCTTTCTGCTAGGTTGCCGCTTGATTGTGCTGAGTAAACTGCGTTCGGGTTGAATGTGACAGCTAGGTCAATCTGACCATCATCTAGCAGTTGTACGGTTTCTGCTGTTCCGCCAGGGAATTGTTTACCGCCGCGCCATGCAACAGAGTGGAATTCATCTAAGTAAGTCCATAGAGGTTGCGTAACGGTTTTGAATGCTTCGTCGGTCACTGGTTTTTGCAGTGCAGGATCGTTGTTACTTAACTCTATGAGTAGAGATTTAATGAAGCTAGTGCCATGGAACTCTGGTGGGCGAGGGTAAGTAAGGCTGTTAGGAAACGCTTTTGCGTAACTTAGCATTTCTGCGTACGAGCTTGGTGGGTTGTTGAGCGTCTCTTCATCGTAGATAAAAACAAGTTGACCGACACCCCATGGCGCTTCAAGGCCATCAGTTGGTTCTGAAAAATCAACATCTACTGGTAGTGTTTTGTCGACATATTGCCAACTTGGTAGACCGTCAACAAAAGGACCAAACAGCAGTTGGTTGTCTTTCATTGATTTAAAGTTTTCACCATTAATCCAAACCATATCTACGCTGCCACCGCTGTTCTTCCCTGCGGCTTTTTCTGCGATAAGACGAGTGGTGGTTTCAGAAATGTCGGTGACTTTTACGTGGTTAAGCGTCACGTTGTAGCGAGATTTAAGCTCTTTGCCTGCCCATTGGATATAGCGGTTGATCTCTTGGCTACCACCCCAAGCATGGAAATAAACAGTCTGACCGTCGGCTTGTTGCTCGATTTTTTGCCATTCTTCGGAGTGAGAAGTGGCATAAGAGGAGGTGGCAAAAGTGGTGGCTAAAATGCCAATGGTGCTAAGTAGCTTTTTCATACGTAATCCGTGTTTCTTTATCTTTGTTTTCATTTTGGAGCTTTGTTCGCCTATGTGATGAAAAACGTCTATTTTCAATACTCAACATAGGGGTATAAACAGGCTGAACGCTCCGTTCCCTCTACATGGATAGTAATCTATCTCGCTTTATTATCAACGCGAATTTGATAATAGTTTCATAGAATTATTCGCCTTGTGAGGTCATACCAATTCACGTCAGTTTTTGGTTTTAAAAGTCGCCAAAAGAGGCACAAACTGTGAGCAAATTAGTAAGAATGAAAAGAGTGCAACTCCCGATAAGTCGCACTCTTTTGGCGTCAATAATGGATAGACCGGATTACTTCGCTAATTCTTCCATGTTGATGCCTTTTTTCTTCGCGATGTATTTTGGAATCAGAGACATGCCAAACAGGATAAGACCCGCAACCGCAAACTTCACTAGCAGCATCGCAGACACGCCGTTTGTTGCAATATCACCCGCCATGTAAGCGAAGATGAACGCGCCTGGTGCCATTGTTAGTAGAGAAACCAGAGCGTAAGTGCCAAGGTTTAGGCTGGTTAGACCGTAAGCGTAGTTCTGTAGGCTGAATGGGAATACAGGCACGAGACGTGTTAGGATCAAGAAGCTTGTGCCGTTTGCTGCTACGCCATCGTCGATTTTCTTGAAGATTGGGTTATCGCCAAACTTCTTCATGATGGTGTTACGAAGCAGGAAGCGCGCCACGATGAATGCCGCCACCGCGCCAAGCGTCGCAGACAACAGCGCTAAGATACCGCCTTTGATAGGGCCAAATACGATACCCGCTACGATGGTGAATGCACTGCCCGGTAGTAGGAAAACACACGCAAATACGAATGCTGCTACGAATACCGCGTAACCCCAAACGCCAAAGCTTGCGATCCAATCTTGTAGGCTCTTGATGTCTGTGATGATTTCAAGGATGCCAGTTTGTTTTGCTGCAAATAGAGCGAGAGCGATAACAGCAACAATAAGAGCGATTTTTACGAATTTCATAAGTTCAACTTCACTTAAACCTAATAATTAAAAAGATGTAGCTACAAAAACGTAGCTACAGAGACACAGTTACACAGACATACACTTGATTAGGCCCGCTTTAGATTTGTAGCGGTTGAACCAAGCTTTCACAGGGCTAGCGAGCACGTTTACTGGCGGCTCATCACCTTGCATGATTACAGGGCCGAACATCAGATCCAGAATGTGCCAAGATTTCGTACCAACACCCATCATGGATGCGCGACAAGCCGAGCAGTAAACCACAACGTAGTCTGTCTCAAACTCTTCCACGCGGCGTTTGATTACGCGTGTTGCGACGTCTGGGTTTGCTGGCACTACCATGCCACCGAAACCACAACAGCGTGTGTTTTCACGTGTGTGTTCTGGTTCTGAGGTTTTGTAGCCAAGCTCGTTCAAGATCCAGCGGATACCGTCTTGCAGTTCTTTTTCGTAGCGAGTAGAACAAGAGTCGTGAATGGTGAATACCACGTCACTGTTTTTCGCTTTACCGCGTAGCGCTTCTGGTAGACCGATCTCTGGAAGCAGTTTCCACAATGAAACCGGCTTTTGTGTGCCGCCAGATTTCTTGATCATGCCGTAGCAGCTTTGACACGCCACAATGACTTCTTGTGCGTCTAGCTTATCGAAGTCCGCTTGAAGCTGGCCGTAACGCTCTTTGAACTTCTCAGTCTGACCGATAGCAGCGGTTGGTTTACCACAACACTTCTGCACTGCGCCCATGTCTGGGTACACTTCTTTTAAGTAGCTCGCAATTGCTGCTACGCCTTCTGGTGAGTAGGATGGCAAGCTGCATCCTGGCATAAATACTTTATTACTCATTTTGTCGATACCGCTCGTTTTGCCATAGTGAAGATTTTTGAGAAGCCCAGCTTCTGGTGCATGTTGATTGCTTTGTGTCCCGGCATTGGTGATTCACCATTGTTTGCCTTAACAAAGTCCGCACGTGCGCCTAAGAACATTTCCTTCATTGGGAAGTCTTTCGGACATACGATGGTGCACTGGTCACAGGCGTTACATGAGTAAGCCATCAATGGGTCCATTGACTTGTTGTTCACAAAGTCAGAGAAGATGGTCTTCGGACAGTCACTGAAGTCATTCATCATGATGCACTCGGTCATACATAGCTTGCAGCTACATTGCAGACAGCGAGATGCTTCTTGTTTGATTTGAGCTTCAGTAAAGCCTAAATCCACTTGTGCAAAATCTTGTTTACGCTCTTCAGCGTTACGCAATTCACCGTGTAGGCGAGGGGTATCTACCGTACCTTTTGGTAGTGGCACGTCTAGACGAGATGAGTAGCTGTATTCTTGCTCGAAGTCGCGACCTTCAGTCAGTGGGCGAGTCGTTAGGAAGCGCTCAACACTCATTGCAGCTTTGCGGCCTAATGCCATCGCTTCAATCACGATATTACCGCCACACGCGTCACCAGCTACGAAGACGTCTTCAAGGCTAGAAGCTAGCGTTTGTTTATCGACTACGTAACGGCCGCCGCGAGTTTGTTCCAGTGCGCCGCCAGTGATGTCAGCCACAACTTGACCCGTAGCGAAAACAACCGTATCCACAGAGATAGTTTTGCTTTCTTCGCTGTACTTAGGCGCAAAGTTGCCTTGCTCGTCAAAGATAGACACTACTTTCTTGATAGTGATGCCGGTTACTTTGCCGTTTTCGTGTTCGATAGCAACTGGGCCCCAACCTGCGTTGAACTCGACACCTTCTTCTAGCGACTCGTCGATTTCGATTTGGCTTGCAGGCAGGTTTTCAAGGCTCTCAAGCGAACATTGGTAAACGTCGCTTGCACCGATACGCCATGAAGAACGCGCACAGTCCATTGCCACGTCACCGCCGCCGATAACCATCACGCGTTTGCCTGCACGTGGGAATTGGCGAGTTTCAGAAATCTCTTTCAAGTATTCAACTGCAGAGAACACGCCGTCGTTGTCGTGACCTGGTAGCGGAATGATAGAGCCTATGTGTGCACCGTGAGCCAGAATCACAGCATCGTGTTCGCTACGTAGAGTGTCGAAGCTGATGTCTTTGCCGATTTCAACACCGAAACGAGTCGTCACACCTAGCATTGCTAAGTAGCTGTATTCGAAGTCGATAACGTCGCGTGGTAGACGGTATTCAGGGATGCCCACACGCATCATGCCGCCGTATACGTCTAGCTTTTCGTAAATCGTTACTTCATGGCCTTGACGACGAAGCTCAATAGCCGCTTGCGCGCCAGCAGGGCCTGCACCCACGATCGCGATGTGTTTGTTGGTTAGGGGCGCGATGTTAAGATCCCAGTGATCTTGGTTATCCAGTTTTTCCGCAACGAAGCGTTTGATGCCTGCAACGCTGATTGGCTGACCGAATTCAGTGTTACGACGACAAGAAGCCTCACAAGGGTGTGCACAGATGCGGCCAAGCGTTTGAGGTAGGAATAGTTTGCTGCGGATCAGATCCAAAGCACCTTGGAAATCACCTTCGCCTGCCATGCGAACGTATTGTTTTACGTCTGTGTGCATTGGACATGCGGTTTGACATGCCGGATCGGCATCACCCATACAGCCATCGACAATCATTTGCGCGGTGTCGTATAGCTTTTGGCTAAAAATTACATTGTTCATTAACTGCGGTTTCCGTGTTGATTAGCTCTTGCCGTTGATAACGTTCACTTCAGGATTCTTCTGCTCGTAGTGAGCATGGCTGTACTCGATCCATGAGCCGTCGTAGTTGTAGACGCCTTCTGCACCTAATACTTCAGTAAGAATCATGGTGGTGTGGGCAGAGCGAACACCAGATTGGCAGTAAGCGATAACTTTCTTGCCTTTGATGATGTCGCCGTAAAGGGCTTGCAGTTCTTCTGCTGATTTCAGCGTTGTGTCTTCGTTCAACGCTTTGGTCCAGTTAATGTGAACACTGCTTGGGATAGTGCCCGGACCGTATGCGCCAGACACCGCTACTTCACCGCTAAATTCGTCGTTGCCGCGCGTATCTAGGATCACCCAATCAGGGTTGTTTTGCGCTGCGATAACCATATCCAGCGTTGCTAGTGTGTTGTTGTCTTGTTTTGTATTCGGAGCTTTGTATTCAACCGCTGCAACGCTTTGGTTTGCGGAGCCAGTTGGGAAACCTGCGCCCATCCAAGCGTTTAAGCCACCGTCTAGGTAACGAACATCTTGGTGACCAAGGTTATGGATTTGCCAGTAAAGACGTGCAGCATCGTGGTGAGAGCCTGCCGCGTAAACGACGATTGTGCTGTCTGTTGTTGCGCCAAAGCTACCTAAGATGGTTTCCATCTCTTCTGTGCTGTTACTCATACCGCCGAAATCGTAAACGCCTTCCGCCGCAGAGTAATCGTTACGCCACATAGTGTAAGAACCAGAGATAGGGCTGTCTGGCTTGATAGGGTTTAGCGCGCCGATCACAACCACGTCTTTGTCACTGTCCATCAGTGATTTCAGTTGTTGTGCAGAGATGAAGTGCTCTGGGTGAGCGTATTCAGTGAACTTTTGCTCTTGTGCTGCGGCATCCACTGTCACTGCTTCAGCTGAGAACATCGTATTGTAAGCTGAGTAGCCAACAGCTGCGACAGCCGCCAACACACCCAACGCAATCGTCGATTTTTTCATGAGTTGCTTCCATATTTTAATTTAAAGTTTTCCTGACGAGTCATTTTGCTCGGCAGTTAGAATTTTTTGCAGCTAGGAAGAAGGCGCATGAACTTTGTAATTTTTCATAAGTGTTCATGGTGTATTAACACTATTAAAGAGTGCATTCGCATCTAGCCCTTTATTGGTAGGCATTTTGAGGAAATTGATACTTAGGGGGTATTGTGGTTTCCCACAATAATGAATCCGAATTGATCTAAAGCAACAAACTGATAGGGGGATGTGATGGTAAAATGTGCTACAAACAAATTTTCATATTATTTATTAAGTGATTAATAACCATTCTCATAAATTCGTCCGGTTGATACTCCTTGTTTCCCTTTTCTTCTCTTCTTTTAGTTTTTCGGACGAGCAAAAAACACAAAGAATGATTTATGACGTCGGTGTATTAGCACTGCGCGGGCACGCACATGCGCGAGAAGCATGGCAACCTACTTTGGATTGGTTAGAGGCTCAAAATCCCGGTTATAAATTCAATTTACATACTTACGACTTTGACCAACTCGAAGACGCGTTTTTACACGGTTGGCTCGATTTCATCCTGACCAGTCCGGGGCAGGCGACCAAGCTTGCTCGCGAGTACCCAATCAACTGGTTAGCAACGCAGAAAACTGCCTACAGTAACTTGCCAAACAAATCGATCGCATCTGTCGTTGTAGTGCGTGAAGCTTCACCATACAAAACGCTGCGTGACATCAATAAAGCGAACGTTGCGGCAGTATCAGAAAAAGCGTTTGGTGGATTCTTAGCCCTGCGCTACGAGCTAGATAAATTGGGTTACTTCAACTCTTCTTTCTTCGAAAAGATCCACTTTACTGGCCCGCCGACTGATCAACTGATTTTGGACGTGATCAAGAATGATCTCGATGTCGCGATCGTGCCAGCTTGTACTCTGGAGAACATGGCGAAAGAGGGGCGTATTCAGCTGCATAACTTGCGCGTTCTAAATGAAAAGCGTCCCGCCGATTCTGTTTGTGCGGTGAGTACACCTTTGTACCCAAACTGGACGATGGCAATGACAGAGCGAGCACCTGCGGATGTGGGGCAAATGGTGGCGCAAACCTTATTCGCAATGCCTGAAGAGCACCCTGCAGCGATTGCTGCGAATAACGTGGGGTGGATGTTGCCAGCGCCGAGCATCAATGTCGATAAAGTCTACAAGCACTTAGACATGCACCCATTACAGAAATCTTGGGGACAAAAAGCACAAGAATGGCTACATAAGAACCAAGCGATTGCGATGGCCTCTTTGCTGACTCTGTTGCTATTAACGGGCTATCACTTTTGGTTGGAGTGGAAATTCAAACGCAGCCGAGAAGAGCTGCAAGCAACGATGAACGACTTGCGTCGTAAGAGCTCGATGCTTGAGCATGCTCAGCGCATAACGATTGTTGGTGAGTTAGGGAGTAGCCTTGCGCATGAAATCAATCAACCACTTGCCGCAATCAAGAATTACAGTCAGGGCGCGAAAGTGCGAATGGAGCGGGGTGCGACAGCAGAAGAAATGTCGCCAATCCTAGATAAAATTCAGCAGCAAGTTACGTCCGCGAGCGACATTATTCAGCGTCTTCGTAGCTTGATAAACAAAACGCCGATTGAAAAGAGCTGGGTAGATTTACCTTTCTTAATCGAAGAAGCGATGAAGCTGGTGGATTACGAATTCCAACGCCATCGTATCCAACTTGGCGTGCTGTACTCCGGCGAACCGCAAAAAGTGTTTGCCGACGTTACCGGTTTGCAGCAAGTCATTCTTAATGTTCTGAACAATGCCAAAGACGCCTGTTTGAGCCATTCACCGAAACGAAAAGACTTGTACGTGGATCTGCACGTCAGTTTTTGTGATGAGATGGTCATCATTGATGTGACCGATAACGGAATTGGTATTGAAGAAGAGAGCACGCCACTTGATCAAGCCTTCTACACCACCAAAGAGAATGGGCTGGGGTTAGGTTTGGCAATTTGTCGTGATGTGCTTGATGCCCACCAAGGCAGCATTCAATTTAGGTCAATTGAGCCAACGGGGTGTCAGGTGACCATTGTATTACCGTATCAGGAGGCTTGTCATGAGTCGTAACCTTTGTCCGCTCTATATCGTTGATGATGAAGAGCCAGTATTGGAATCCATGGCATTTATGTTGGAAAGCTATGGTTATGAGGTTGAGACTTTCTCTAGCGGGATGGCGTTTCTCGATAATGCCGATTTATCATCACCCGGTTGCGTTTTGCTTGATAGCCGCATGCCAGAGATGCGAGGCCAAGATGTTCACCACTTTATGAACGAGAAGTTTAGTCCAATCAGTGTGATTTACCTGACAGGGCATGGCGACATCCCGATGGCGGTGGATGCACTCAAAGATGGTGCGTTAGATTTCTTCCAAAAGCCGGTTGATGGCAACGCTCTGGTGGTCGCCGTAGACGATGCGATGGCACAGTCGATCAAAAACTGTGAAAAGCTCGGAGCAAAACAAGTTCTGCAGAATCTGACTAAGCGCGAAAGGGAAGTGCTTGGCTTAGTGGTGAAAGGAATGAAAAACCAAGAGATGGCGGATTTGTTATGTGTCTCTTTGCGGACGATTGAAGTACACCGTTCCAACGTGATGAAGAAACTCGAAGCGGAAAGCCTTGCTGTACTGATTCGTAAAGTTGGACATTTAATCTAACAAAGTCGTATTCGGTGAACAAAGCGCATAATTGTGGGTAATGAACCTATCTAGGTCGAAGTAAATACGGTAACTCAATGATAATTAGGGAAAGGTTTGCTCATTTAGTATCTGGAAGATAACATCGGTAACCAGAATCAACCTTACTCTTAATTAGAATCCAACTATGTTTGTCGATACCGTTAAAAGCGCTTTCTCATCATTGAGTGCAAATAAACAGGCTATTGCGAAAGCAACGGCGTTACCCATTCTCCTTTCTTTGATGCTGGATCTTGTTTTGAACTCAGCGCAAGGGGATGTCGCTCCTATTCTTGTTCAGATCTTGATGGCTCTTTTATCTGCAATCGTTGCAATCAACGTTCACAGCATCATTTTGAAAGGTCCCCAATCTGTGCCGCAGTGGGGACGTTTCACGTTTGGAAAAATCGAAATGTGGTTTATCGGCCACTACTTGGCCATGACCGTTGCGGTGGTCGCAGTGGCTGCGATTTTCGCGATGATTAATCTTATCCTTGCAGCTATCGCGCTATTAGCGTTAAGCGTTGTGTGTTGTCGATTAGTCTTGGTTTTTCCTGCCATCGCGATTGGAAAAGGTGTTTCTTTTCCTTACGCGTGGAATCTTACTAAAGGCCATACCTGGTACATGATGAGTGTTGTGGTTATTGTGCCGCTTCTGTTTGGTTTGGCTATGTCTCCACTTGCGTTTTTACAGCTTCCTTTTCTGATGAGTCTTTTAAGCTTCTTCGTCACGATTGTTGGTATTGCCATTCTTTCCAAAGCTTATGAGCAATTAAGTGGCTTTGATGGAGAAGGTTACTCTCAGCAGTCATTCTAAAAACGGTTGGTGAGATAATCCCTTATCCTGTAAGGCATAGAGATGATAAGAACGCTTCCTTTGTGAGGCGTTTTTTTGTGGCTTTCTGTAGGATTATTGACTTCGTTTTGTAAGAATTGATTACAATTTACATTTTTATAGTGATATAAAGCACACTTCTTTTGAGGGGAGCACTCGCTGTTTGTCCTCATTTTTCGGCCCATCAACAGGAAAAGGAAGGTGCTTTTTGCTCATTAGTCCGCCTTAGAACGATCTCTCAGGTGCGTTTGCATCACTCCCTTCACCGTGCGCAATGCACCAACTAAGGCAATACGTTTATGAGAGATTTATGTTTAAATTTACAAAAGATACTTGGTTCAACAATGTTAAAGGAGATTGTTTATCAGGAGTTGTTGTAGCGCTGGCACTTATACCAGAAGCTATCGCATTCTCTATTATCGCGGGATTAGACCCTAAAGTTGGTCTGTACGCCTCGTTTTCAATATGTGTCGTTATTGCGTTCACAGGCTCAAGGTCCGGAATGATTTCCGCGGCGACTGGAGCGATGGCGCTATTAATGACCACCTTAGTCAAAGATCATGGTTTGCAGTATCTGTTAGCGGCTTCTTTTTTCGCTGGTGTGCTTCAATTATTGATTGGGTATTTGAGACTAGGGGATCTCATGCGTTTTGTATCCAAGTCGATCATGACGGGATTCGTTAACGCTTTGGCTATTTTGATCTTTATGGCTCAACTGCCTGAACTGACGAATGTTTCTTGGCCAGTTTATGCATTGACGGCATTAGGATTAGCCATTATTTATCTGTTTCCATACTTACCTAAAATCGGAAAAATGTTGCCTTCTCCATTGGTGTGCATTATCTCGGTGACGGTGATTGCGTTGATGTTTGATATCGATATCCGAACGGTTGGAGATATGGGGGATTTACCCGATTCGCTCCCTGTGTTCATGATTCCCGATATTCCCTTCAACCTTGAAACGCTCCAAATAATTTTCCCGTATTCGTTAGCACTCGCCATTGTTGGTGTGCTGGAGTCTCTTATGACGGCGTCGATCGTTGATGAGCTCACTGATACCGAAAGCGAAAAGAATGATGAGTGTAAAGGGCAGGGCATTGCGAATATGGTGGCGTCACTGTTTGGTGGCATGGCCGGATGCGCGATGATTGGTCAATCGATGATCAACATTCAATCTGGTGGTAGAACACGTTTGTCTACGCTTTGTGCGGGTGTGTTTTTGCTGATAATGGTGGTGTTCTTAGGAGATTACCTTAAGCAAATACCGATGGCTGCTTTGGTTGCTGTGATGATCATGGTCTCTATCAGCACGTTTTCTTGGCGCTCGCTTGCTGAGATGCGTAAGCACAGTTTACCAACTAACGTGATCATGGTATCCACCGTCATTGCTGTTGTTGCGACTCATAACCTCGCAATTGGCGTCTTAGTCGGTGTTTTGCTTGCGTGTGTGTTTTACGTGAATCAAAGCCGCACCTTAATGAAGGTATCGGATGAGGTCATCATTGATAATGACCATACGATTCACAAAGTACACGGCCAAATCTTTTTCGCTTCTGCTTACAGCTTTACTGATATGTTTGATTTCGAGAATGCGACTAAGTACATCACGATAGATTTATCCGATGCGCACTTCTGGGATATCACGGCAATATCTGCATTAGATAAAGCGATCATCAAGTTCCGAAAAGGTGGCTCTATTGTCGCTGTGAGAGGAATGAATGAAGCAACGCTGGATATGATTGATCGTCATGCGATTTATGATGATCCGGAAAAGCTTGCTAAACAAGGTATGGGACACTAGAAACAAAAAAGCAGCCAAAAGGCTGCTTTTTTAGGAACTTATGTATTTAGAGGCGATTGGTTTACACAGTAAGGTTTTAAAACCGCTCTAAAACTTAAGTTATGATTAGTTTACCCACTCACGCAGTGTGAACGTTAGTTCGTGATCTGCGTTTTTAAGTACTAGACCTTGGTCAGTCAGAGTAACGTCGCTCCAATCAGAAAGCGTTTCAGACATTACTTTTTCAATCTTCATTTGATCGCCTACACACATCATCATGGTCATGCCCATTTTTTCAATGCGTAGTTGGTTGTCTTTCAGTTCAGCTTGGCCGAAGAAGTTGTTACAACCTGCGTTGCCGTTCGCCGTTAGGTTTTCACCGATTTCCAGACGAGGGGCTTTTTGTTGTTCTTCCAATGCGATGTTTTTGCCATCGATTTGAACAAGCTCCCAGTTATGGTGCTGTAGATCCTGAGCCGTAATTTCTTTCACATTATCACCGTTGCTAGCGCATGCAGTCATTAGAACTGGAAGAGAGATTGCTGCTACTAACGTTTTTAGGCTAAGCTTCATTTTATTGACTCCGTTTTTAGAAAACGTGGTAAGTATAGGTAATAAAACACTGTTTTTGTCAGCATACGGTTATGGTTTCGTATGTTTTTAAACACAGCGTATTTTATAACAGAGATCCCATTCCCGGTATTGAAATTCACAGAAAACTTCGAAATTTCTTACAGTTATTCGACTATAAGCGAATCGGGTCTTGATGAGATAACCAAAGAACGGGTTGAGCATGGAGCAACTGGAGTTTTTTACCGTCCCGAGTCCTTGTGTCGGAGTGTGTACCTCAGACGAAAAGGGCTATTGCAAAGGATGTATGCGTAAAAGAGAAGAGCGGTTTAATTGGCTGAGCTTTACGCCAGCGCAGCAATTGCACGTGATTAAGTTGTGCCGTCAGCGTTATAGAAGAAAAGTACTGGCAGGAAAGGGGAAGGCAGAGCTACCTAAAGATGATTTGTCACCGCAACAAGATTTGTTCTGATGGATGGATTTGGTTTTCACTATTTAAACTGTCATATCTATTCGTCGGCTGAGCACCTATTCTATCGGCTTAGCTAACCAATTTATCGACGTTACCCAGTTTATCGACTTATTTACCTATTGATTGTCCAGTTCAACAACTATTCCCGGCCCAGTCTGAGAGGCTCATCCATAAGAGCCGGGAAGTTCCTATCCATTTTCTCGTCCAAAAGAGTGAGCGTTTGGCGTTATTTTAAAGACCATTGGTCGCTTACCCAGCCTCCTGCTTGTTCGTCGAAGTGACTCCCGGCAAAGCGGTGGTTTTGTTCAACCTCTAGTTTACTCGCGGGCATTTCATCCATCAGTCGATGGATATAGTTTGCCATTGGATCAGTACACGATTCGCGCTCTCTACGAGTAACCACTTCTTTAATTAATTGCAGTCTATAGCTGTTGCTGGCTCGTTTCATTTTTGACCTCCAGAACTCGATGGCAGCAGTTTGAACACATTGGCGTTCATATCGCTGCTCATTGGCGTGAGCGTAGAAGCCCATCGCCTTCGTTTGAAGTCTGAGAGACAAATTGTTTGAGAGCAGTGTTTGTAACGCCATTCACGTCTTTCTCAGAATCATTGACTGCATGAATCAAAAGTGACTCCAAAAACTCAGTTAATGAATCTGCATATTTGAAAGACCTTATCAAACATAGAAGCCGCACACAGGGGCGTCAATAACACAAATGAACATTTTTTGAACGATTTGTGAAGGTGGCGTTTTATCAGAGATTTAGCACCAATAAAAAAACCGGAGCCACTTGGGCTCCGGTTGGTCTTAGAGTCAGTCTGACACGCCTTTGTTTCGATTGTTATGCAACCGAATGGCTGTCAACGTCTAAGTGTAGACAATGTCTAGATAGATTAGCTACCAGAAGCAGGACAACCTTTCACTGGCTGACCGTTGCTGAAGTACTGGATGTTGCCTAGGTTTTTCTTGAAATCATCTGCTGAAATCTGAGGGTTCTTAGCAAAGAACTCACGTAGCACATAAGCATCTGTTAGCTGAGTAGATTCAACATCAATGATCGGGTAGTCATCGCCGCCCGCTGCGCTGAAGCTGATTACAGAGAAGGTGTACGTCGCTGCTGGATCGAAAGCTTTATTGTTGATTTCAGTAATCGTTACGTCACTTTCGTCACAGTTAACAGATAGTTTGATGTTATCCAGTTGAGCGTAAGCACCAGAACCCGCTGACTTAGTTGCAACTACGTCTAGGTACTCTTTCACTTCTGCACCCGTCATGGTCGCTTTAGTTACGAAGTTACCAAAAGGTTGTACCGTTAGTACGTCGCGGTAAGTGATGTCGCCAGTTTGGATTGAATCACGCACACCACCTGAGTTCATTACACCGAAGTCAGCGTTAACTAGCTCATAAGTACGGTACGCTTCACCCAGTAGGTGACCAAGGTTAGTTTGCTCAGAACGAACAACACTACGGTCACCTTCAAGTTTACCGTCAGTTGCTGAGATCACTTCATCTAGCAGGTCTTGACCTTGTTGTTGGTAAGGTAGAAGGATCGATTTCACTGTCGCATCGTGCTTGATGTATTCACCGATAACTTCATCGTTATCATCAAGAAGGTTCACAGGGATCAGAGCGTAGTTCGCTAGGTGAAGTTTGCCATCGTAGTATTCGAAGTCAGCACGACCTACGTATTTACCCCACTCATGCGCTTGCATGATGTAAGTACCGTTTTGTTGATCTGGCGTACAGTCATCACCTGGTTTGAAGTCAGCGTAGTTATTGGTACCTGGCTCCATACATACAGGGTTTTGAGAGTGGCCACCGATGATTGCGTCTAGCTCACCTTCTTCAAGAGAACGTGCAAGTAGAACATCACCAGGTGCTTCGCTGCCGTGTTGACCATCTTGGTAGTGGCCCATGTGAGTTGTAGCGAATACTAGGTCAACTTTTTCGTTTGCTTCGATTTCTGCAAGTACTTTTTGGATTTCAACTTGTGGATCTTCGAAGTAGATATCAGCAACGTTGTCTGGGTTTACCAGTTTCGCCGTGTCTTTTGTTGTAAGACCGATTACCGCTACTTTAAGGCCGTTAATCGTGAATACTTTGTAAGGGGCGAAGTAACGCTCGTCAGTTACTTTACCGTCTGCATCTTTCTTGTAGATGTTCGCTGCTAGCATAGGGAAGTCTGCTAGCTCAGCTTGCATGTCTAGAACATCTAGAGAGTTATCGAATTCGTGGTTACCCACTGCCATTGCATCGTAACCAATCAGGTTCATACCTACGAAGTCTGGTACTGCATCTTGCATATCTGACTCTGGTACACCTGTGTTGATGTCACCACCAGATAGAAGAATACTCTCACCGCCGTTTGCAGCAACTTCTGCACGAATAGACTCGATAAGCGTTTTACGAGCAGCCATGCCGTACTCGCCATCACTGTTGTGCCAGAAACGACCGTGGTTATCGTTAGTGTGTAGAACCGTGAACTTAGTACATGAGTCTGCTGTGTCACAGGTCACTGGAGAGTTGTCGCTGTCTGAGCCACATCCTGCTAGCGCAGCGCCGACCGAAAGTACCAAAAGGGATTTGGAAAACTTCATAAGGGATCCTTTCTTTGTGATTTTGTTATTGTTACGGCGTGCAATATACGGAAATAGTGTGAAACTTTAGTGATCTACTTCTTATTTATAGTTTTGTTGAATAAGGGAAATTACGGCACTGCAAAGCATGTCGATAAATAAACAGAAATCGTATTTAGTAAAGGTTTGTTCCATTATTGAATTAAAAGTGTGAGCGGTTTAATTGAATGCATTTTGTTTATGTGAATCAATACGCGTTTTGGTGAGATATAAAGCAAACTTTGGTGATTATTTTGCCAAATTCATGTCTTCTTAATGCCAAAGAAACAAATAGTTATACTTTTCTGTACGCTGTGTTGAGAGGAAGGGATGCTCAAAAAAACAACCGCGCTTGCCGCAGAAATCGATTGCTCATGGCAGAAACTGTTCAACGTGAACGGTAATTTGTACAACGGCTATTCTTATGACCCACATTATTGGCAAAAGTTCTCCGATCTTTGTGCTGTATTCTTATACCAATCTGATGCCTGTACGTATATATCCTGTCCTCCAAGTTTATGGGAAAGAATTAAACATTTTCAGACCAATGAGCTGGAGAGAAAATTAAATAACAAGCAATTGTTCTGTGAATACGACGATGTCGACTACTATTTATTTAATGACGATAACGTCAACAGAGACGACGAAGTGATTTCTCTTTCTATTGAGTCGGATCGTGAGTTGCTCGAATCCTTTTTAAGTCGTGAGAGTGAAGAAGATATTTTAAAGGCGGATTTTGACCTCGATAGCCATTTTTTCTATGGCATCTTCGACAACAAAGAACTGGTCGCTGTGCTTGCTTCATACTGTTATCAAGGAAAAGAACCATTCGAGTCTTTGTCCATATTAGTTTCCCCAAATTCGAGAGGGAAAGGTTATGGGAAACGGCTGCTTGGCCACTTAATTAATGAAGTGAAGACTAGGCAGCGCACAATTAGGTATCGAGTAAATATTGAAAATACGATCTCAATAAAGCTGTGCCAGTCATTAGGTTTTGAAGCGTACAGCCGTCAGAGGGTGTTTACTCAGGAATAACGAGAAAGGCGAGCAATGGGATATACAGTTAGAAATGCAGTGAGAGACGAAGCGAGTTATATCGCCAAGATACACGTTGATTCCTGGCAAGTTGCTTACAGAGGGTTGATGCCGCAAAGCTACATTGACCAGTTCACCCGAGAGCGTCGAGAACGCATGTGGACGCGAGTGATGACGGAACAACTGGCAAACCTCATCGTTGTCGAAAAGCAAAAAGAGATTGTCGGTTTTCTGAGTTATGAACTGCCTAATCATTCAAGTGAAGACAAAACGGCGATTGTAACCTGTTGCTATGTTTCCCCTTTATATTACGGACAGGGTGCAGGCAGTGCATTGATTGATGAGTTAGAAACAAGATTGCTCTCAACGCCTGTGATGCAAATTAGCCTTAAAGCATTAGATACCAATAAGCAGGGGCTGAATTTCTATAAGAAGTGCGGTTTTGTGCGCTCTGGAGAGGAAGAGGCCGAGGTTATTGATGATATGACGCTAAACGACGTTACATTGGTGAAGTATATAGCGCGAACCTAGTGCTTAAGCTCACATTTGTCTGAACTGAAATGCCCAATGTAAAGCTTGGTTGAATAGAGAGTCATTTATCAGACTCTAAGTGTAGGGGAGATTTACGTTTACCCTAAATAGTAAAACCCCGGAGGTGGTAAGTCTCCGGGGTTTTGAAATTTTTTAGATATCTCGGTTGGTAAGTCCGATAATCTTTATGCAAAAGGTTTGGATTTTATCCGTTAATTCCTTGGTAGGGAATTAGATACGGATGAAGTCCATGTGCTCAACTTTTGGCTTGTAAGCGTGACGTTGAACGTCTTGTGGCTTAACTTTAACTTCAGCGCCGTCGATCACTAGAACGATACCTTCGTAGAACTCAGGCTTGTCCATTTGGTTAACGATGTCGTCGTGGTTAAGAACGATAGCAACTGCTGCTGCTTCACCGCCGTATACAACTGCAGGGAATTTGCCAGCGTGACGTAGGCGGCGGCTCGCACCTTTACCTAGTTCAGTACGTACTACTGCTTCGAATTTCATAGTATTTACTCTCAAATTAGTAAAAAATAAAACTTTACAAACACAATGCGACCTTGTGTTCGTAGTAAAGCTTGAAACAGGAACTGTTCAAGCGAGCGCGGATACTATCATCCTGCTCTACATTCAGCAACCAAAATTGTACCTAAATCACCAAAAAGCCAGTAATTCTTCGTCAAGAAGAGTGTCTGTTTTGTGGTGTCGGCAAAACTTTGTCCGCATTGCGCTGATTTTAACCTATTTGGCTCTTTGTCAGCACGTTTTTATTTGCCTAGGACTCAATCCTCTTCCCAAGTTAATTCATTCATTAACGACATCTGTTATTCACAAAATGAACGCAAAATGAATGTTGACCTCAGTAACCGTTAAGTCAGTCGGTTCTATTCTCCATCGTACATAAACGGACAACCTCAATGGAGCACATTATGAATCCTATCAGTATCGTGATTATTACCCTCAATGAAGAAAAACGTATTGGTCGACTACTTGAAGACTTAACCAAACAAACTCACCAGAACTTTGAGGTGATCGTGGTGGACTCGAACAGCGAAGATTCGACACGTGAAGTTGCACAAGCTTACGAAAGCTCATTACCAGAACTTACCGTTCATCAGATGGAGACTCGTGGTGTCAGCTTAGGACGTAACACGGGGGCAGAATTAGCGAAATACGAACGCATTCTTTTCTTGGATGCAGACGTACGTTTGCCAAGCGATTTTCTAAGTCGTGCAATGAGCAAGTTAGAAGACGCCAAGTTAGAAGTTGCTGGTGTCTATATGGGCGCTAAAGACTTACCAATGGCGCACAAGCTAGGCTATGGCATGTTTAACGCGGGTTTGTTTATTACTCAGTACACATTCCCAACTGCGGTAGGTGCTTGCATTTTCTCTACCAAGCGTGCGCACAAAGAGATAAACGGCTTTGATGAGTCTATTACGCTTTGCGAAGATTGTGATTACGTGAAACGCGCTTCAAAAACATGGCGATTCCGCTTTTTACCAATGACGTTCGAATTCGATCCGCGTCGTTTGGAGCAAGATGGTTTCTTTAAAATGGGCATGACCTATTTCAAAGCCAATGTGCGTCGATTCTTCTTTGGAGAAATGCGTAACAACGAAATGGAGTACAAATTCGGTCACTATAAAGATCAACACTCATAATCGTCGGAGGCTGTATGCTGGAAGCGATCAGTCTGTTCTTCGGGGCATTTCTGGATGCGACGATCGGACCTAATCTCTTTGTCCCGGGCGAGCCGTTTTTGCTCGCTGCGGGCTATCAATTACACCAAGGCATCATTTGGGGCGTAATCGCCGTCCTCGTTGGTGGTTGGCTTGGTGATCAACTCAGTTACTTTATTGGCAAACATTCGGGCTCTAAAGCTCAGAGAAAGCTGATTCGTTGGCAAGCTAAGACGAAGCGCCCAATTGCTCGTTGTCGCTTGCTAATGAAAAAGCGTGGTAACACAATCTTGATCTTTGCACGTCTACTCGGCCCAGTCGCTTGGGTCGTGCCATTTATGGCGGGTTCAGCGAACGTCAGTTGGAAGCGCTTTACTGTCTGTTCATCAATAGGTTTGATACTCGGTGTTGGGCAATTTGTCGTTGCTGGATACTTGCTTGCTGCAGGTTTACAAACTTGGTTGCCACTGGATTCCCTAAAGTTAATCTTAATCGAACATAAACTTCTTATCGCTTCGGTATTGGTGGCTGTGACATTTACCGTTGTTGCGTGGAAAAAGAATTGGTCACGCAAGTGGACCAAATCACTGACGGCATTAGTGCTGTGTTTGGTTGCTGCGAATTACGGGCATTTTTTCTATCTTGCTGACGATAATGTTGAGCAAGTCGAGCCCACTGAGATTCAACCAATCGCGTTTAACGATCTTGGTTTTAAAGTGTATCCAGGACGTTCCAATGTGTTTGATGCTCAGGCCGTAAACTTGGTCTACGTCGGTGAATCACCGAGAACCTTAATGCAAGAACTCGGTTGGCTAGAAAATCAAACATTCTCAAGAAACGACATTGAGTTGTCTGATTATGTGAGTTTGTTGAAGCAAAAGCTGCCTCCTGTGTCGGATTTGTTTTGGAATGGCAAACCACAAGCGATGGCATTTCAAGAACCTGGAAGCTTACTTAAACGTTCTCATATACGCTGGTGGCAAGCAGGACACGAGGCAAGCTCAAATCAGTCGGTTTGGGTAGGGGCGATAAGCTATGATGATGGACTCAAATTAGCGCATTACTCCGGTATTGTGACTATGCTGCATCGGATTGATCCAAACGTAGACAGTGAAAGAGACCGTCTGGCGAATCAAATTGAAATGAGTCATCTAGCCTTAGTAGGGGAATTACATTCGTTGGCGCAACCTGTCGCAATGGACAATAAACATGACTATTACTCAGATGGGAATGTATTGCTGATTAGCGAGTCTTCACTTGCTTTAAATGTTCCTAATCAGCTCCCGGATACAAAAATGGCACCTAACGATGAAGCATCGATAAGTGCCATTTCAGAGTTATCACCGGATGTGATTTAAGCTCGACTCTTTTGCAAAATAAGGGTGGCTTTTAAACCGCCCATTTTACTTTCTGAGAGTTCAAGTTGGCCTCGGTAACTGTGTGCCATTTCATTCACGATGTTCAAACCCAAACCAGAACCCGGAGTGGTTTCATCAAGTCGGTAGCCACGCTTAATCACTTGACATAGTTGCTCTGCAGGAATCCCCGGACCATCGTCTTCAATAACGATGTGAATGTTGTCTTTGTCCAAGGTTGAATGAACACGAATAATGCTGTTTGCCCACTTGTAGCCGTTTTCTAGCAAGTTACCTACCATCTCATCAAGGTCAGTTTTCTCTACGGCCACATTCAGTTCAGAATCGAGCTCGTTAATCAATGTGACATCACGATGTGCATAGACTTTATCAAACGCCATCGAAATGGCATCAACACGCTCTGAAGGGTTCGATTTCACCGAAAGGATGTTCATTGAGCCAGCCATTCGAGCACGACCTAAGTGATAGTCGATGTGCTGTTGAATCTGCGTGATTGGCGCGTTCAAGCGATCTTGTTCTTCGGGCTTTAAGGTTTGCACTTCGTTTTTCAAAACAGAAAGTGGTGTTTTCAGCGCGTGAGACAAGTTCCCAGCATGGTTACGAGCACGCTCAAGCAGTTCTTGATAATGGAAGAGCAGGGCGTTGAGGTCTGAGATTAGCGGCGAAATCTCTTTCGGGTACTCTTCTTCCAGCCCTTTTTTATTGCCGGATTTTAGCTCGGCCAATTCTCTTTGTAACTTGGTCAGCGGGCTTAAAGACCACGCAATTTGCAGCAAGATAACGGCAAGTACGCCAGCAAATAGCAATCCCAAGATAATCCAAAGTTGCCCAGTTAAAGATTGAATCGTGCCTTCAATTGGGTCTTCGTCGATACCGATGATGACATCAATAGGGCCATCGTAATCAGGAAGGTAAAGGGTCTTCTTCAACGTGATGAGCTTTTCATCGCGCGCGCCAAAAGCATCTTTATCCAAACCTTTGTATTCGATTTTTTTGTCCCACAGAGAGCGAGAGCGTTCTAAGCTCGTCTCGGTAGAAGCGCTCCAGTATAAGCCACTGTATGGGCGGCTAAATCTTGGGTCGGAAAGTTGGGTAGGGAGGGTGAGTTTGCCTTTGCTGTCGACTTCAAGTTGGGCGGCGATTTCGTCCATGTAAACATTCAATTGCGAACGAGTGTCGTCCACCATGTAGCTATAAACTTGAGTCGGGATTGTTACACCAGCAGCAAGGATCATTGCGGTCAGCCAAACGACCGCAGCTAAAACTAAGCGACTCTTGATACTGAGCCGCTTAAGTACATGTATGGAAGGCCTTGCTTTATTCGGCATTCAGTTGATACCCCAAGCCACGAACGGTCTTGATGATTTTCGGTGCGATTTTCTTACGAATACGACCAATGAACACTTCAATGGTGTTTGAGTCGCGGTCGAAATCTTGCTTATAGATGTGCTCGACCAACTCGGTACGGGAAATGACTTTTTCAGGGTTGTGCATGAAGTACGCCACCACTTTGTACTCTAGCGCGGTTAAGCTGACAGCTTGGCCTTGCCATAGAACTTTTGATGAGCGCGTATCTAAGCTTAAATCACCAATCTGCATGACAGGTGATGCGTTACCTGAAGCACGACGCAGTTGAGCGCGGAGACGTGCAGTAAGTTCCACCATTTCAAATGGCTTAGTTAGATAGTCGTCGGCACCTGCATTCAAACCTTCAACACGTTGAGATAGAGTGTCACGCGCACTCAAAATCACCACGGGTGTATTAATGTTTTCGTCTCGAATGCCTTTTAGAACCGTCAAACCATCGAGTTTTGGTAAACCAAGGTCGAGTACGATCGCATCCCATTCTTCAGAAGTAGCGCGATACAAAGCATCGATGCCATCTTGAGAAAGCTCTGGCACCCAGCCATTGTTTTCTAACGTTTCTAAAATCTGTTCGCCTAAGCGAGGTTCATCTTCGACAACAAGTATTTTCATATTCTTTCTTCTTATTATGCTTAGTGACTATTTATGATTGATCAGATTATGATTGATCAGATTATGAGTAATCAGTGCTTGTGATTGATTACTGTGGCTTGAGTGCTTTATTAAAGTTACGGCCTTTGATTTCGAGCATTTCCAGCGTTGCTGCGTCGTATTCCACTTTGATTACGCTGTCATTGAACAGGATTTTCAGCTCGTATACCCACTCATCATCGTCTTCTTCAAGTTCTACTTTAATAATACGCCCATACAGATCATTCTCCACTGCTTCATACATATCAGAGAAAGGGCGAATATAGCCTTTCTGAACGGCGCGGTAGACTTCATCCTGATCTTCATCGAACTCGATTCGTGTTCCTGGTTTTTCGACGTCACGAACAATGGCATGACCGTCTTTGTCATCATGATGATCATGGTGAGACGCAAAGCTTGGTGCAGACAATAAAAGCGGTACTAAACCTAGCAGCACAGGCAGCTTGCGTGGTGTGAAGGATGTAGACATAGCAAAGCCTTTTTCGGAGAGTTAGCAAAATTATATCGGCTCGTACATGAATGGAAAGTGAATACGAAATCGAGTTCAAATTTTTCTACCTTCGTTACGATAAAAAAATAATTTCTGTAATTTAAATGGCTTATAGAGAGATTTAACAGTAATTAGGCACTGGTCGGATTTGCATTTCGCAATATGCCTATAAACAAAAACCTAACAAATGTATATTTTTCGCGCTATACGCTGCTGATATAAATATTACATATAATTGGTCTGGACAAATGATAGGGCATTTTAATTGGATAGCTCGGTACAGTTCCTAGTGTATGCATGGAGTTCTTAGGGTAGAGAATGCTTCTGTTTAAACTGTCGAAAAATCCTCTGGTCATTTCGTTACTGGTCTATGTTGCCGTCGTTTCTTCGATGAGCTTTTGGGCGATCAATCGCAGTGAAAAAGAGTTCGCTTCCATCGCCAATTATCTGGAGCTCTACAAAAGCACGGCGGTCCTAACTGGATTGAGAATTCAGTCTGACCTAAAACACGATTCTCCAGTCTCCCTTACATCAGAGCATATAAACCAATCGCAACGAGTTAAATCGTTAAACGATGACGAACTCAACCACAGCGAAAAGATTGCGTTCACCGTATTAGAAGACCTTTATCAGTACAACCGCGAGCTTGCGGAAAGACCCAACGTTCACATTTACTATCGCTCTTACACGGGGCAAAAGCTTATCTTCTCGAAAGCAGGGGACAACCTTGCTATTGAGCCTTCAATGTTCGATCCCGCTTTATGCAGTCAAACTCGCGATTGCACGTTGAATATGCACGACTCTGACTTAGCCGACCGAGTTGTCTTTTCTGAAAACTTTAATAACACCGAGACGGGAGAAACGACATTCAGCATCTCGAGCCCTGTTTATAGTGACGGGAGCATCGTTGGTGATGTGGTCGTTGAAGTTCACGTTAACTATGAGTTTTTGGAAGGGCAGAGCTTATCGACGGAGAAAGTGAACGGGCACTATTACGTCACTATCGGGCATGCAAATTACCCGTTTTATGATCTCGCTGGAGGGCTAATATTGCCGCTTGATAACGTCAGCGTGGTGATCTATCAATTGCCTGTCGTGAAGGTGATCATCGATAACCTTTGGGTGTTGCTGGTGACTTGGGTTTTGGTTCGAACTTATCATCGCCTTTATTCTTCGAATATCAAGCACAGAGATCACTTGGCGCATGCGATTAAAAGTGCCAGTCGGGATGAACTGACCGAGTTGTACAATCGCAAGGTATTTGAAGATCAAGACTTTGAAGATGCACTTAAAGATGGGCACTATTCGGTGATTCTTATCGATGGCAAAAAGTTTAAGCAAATCAATGATACCTATGGACATAAAGCGGGTGACCTAGCGCTTATTCATATCGCTAGAATGATGAAATCGACCTTTAGGCAGAGTGATTGGTTGATTCGCCTTGGTGGCGATGAGTTTGTGGTTGTTATGCCACATTGCCCGCTGGAGTCTGCAGAGGAGCTTGCTGCCAATTTGCGAGATAGCATCGCTGCACGACCTTTAGTGCGTTATGGCATAGAGGTTGGTGTGACGACGGGGGTGGCTAAAGGAACGAGTGACGAGTCTCTGCTTGATGTGATTGAACTGGCTGATCAAGACATGTATCAGTACAAGGACATTTGAGTCTAAGTCTTAAAGTGAAACAGCGCCGAAGTGGGCGCTGTTTATCATTGTATAGCTGGACGATACTTGAATTTTTACTGCTTGAGTTCGTCTTCGAAGATCTTATCACGAAGCTTCCAGAATCGACCTGATTTACGAGCAATCACGAATTGAGGTAAACGGAAACGATGTTGGTTTGCCACCACTTTCGTTGGTGATGCTTCTTCAAATGGGCGATGTTTGTCGGCAAGGTGAGGGCGCACAAACTGGTCTTTGAAGGTTTGCTTCTGTTTTTTGGTATTCAATGACCAAAACTCATGCACCAATGCGTTCCCTTCACCTTGATAGGTTTCACCAGAGTACGTCACTTTTAGTTGTGACTTACCGTCACTGGACTTAAATACCGACAAATCCATTTCTGTACATTCGAAGATCAGCGCATCTTTCAGGTTTAATGCTTCTTTGAGTTTTTTGTCTGGGTCGACAAGGGTGGCATCGCATTCATGACAAATACGCGCCGCAATGTCGTTATCAGCGCCACATTCCCCGCAGTATTTCGCTCTAAAGCGATAACCACAGTGTTCACGCTCTCCGGTTTCATCATCTTCAAAATATCCTTGGCAGCGACGACCAAAGTGCTCAAGCAAAAAGCCGTTGCTGTCTAACTTGCCCCAGAAGTTGTTATTAAAGCCGCAAGCAGGACAAGGAATGGTGATAATTTCGCTGGTGGAATCGGGCTTAGGGTCGCCCACTTCAGGTTGATATAAGTCATAGCTGTTGCCAGCGTAATCCAGAACTAAACATTCAGATTTGCCTTCCGACAGACGCAAACCACGACCAACAATTTGTTGATACAAGCTGACCGACTCGGTTGGGCGCAGAATCGCTATTAAATCCACATGTGGCGCGTCGAAGCCTGTGGTCAAAACGGACACGTTGACCAAGTACTTAATTTCACGGTTCTTGAACGACTGAATAATGGCATCGCGCTCAGGTGTTGGCGTGTCACCAATCACTATCGCGGTTTCACCTTCAGGCAGCAATCCATGGATTTCTTGCGCATGGCGAACCGTGGCAGCAAACACCATCACACCTTTGCGTTCTCTAGCGTATTGAATGATTTGCTCAACGATTTGCGGCGTCGCACGTTTGGCTTTGTCTATCACCATGTCCATTTCCGCTTCTTTGTATCGACCTGTGTTCGCTGGTTTTAGCTGCGAGAAGTCATAAGATAAGACGGGCGCATCCATCATGCGTGCTGGTGTTAAGAAGTTTTCATCCAGCAAGTAACGGATAGGAAGCTCGAAGATACAGTCACGGAAAAAGCGGGACTCTTCTGTTCGAACCTGCCCACGGGTGTGATACTGGTAAATCCAACCCATACCTAAGCGATATGGTGTTGCGGTTAAGCCCAAAACTTTAATGCCCGGGTTAAGCTCTCTCAGGTGAGTAATGACTTTTTGATAGCTACTGGTTTTTTCGTCTGGTACACGGTGGCATTCATCAATAACGAGCAAAGAAAACTGGTTCTTGAAGGAATCCAGATTACGCACCACAGATTGCACCGACGCAAACACCACTTGTTGATCGGTTTCTTTTCGCCCAAGCCCTGCTGAAAATATTGAGCCTTTGAGTCCGTAGCCTTCGTACTTGGCGTGGTTCTGTTCCACTAGCTCTTTTACGTGAGCAAGTACCAGTACTCGACCTTTGGCAAGCCTTGCTAACTCTGCAATGACCAAGCTTTTCCCCGCACCTGTAGGCAGCACAATGACCGCTGGTGTGGAGTGTTTACGAAAATAGTGAATCACCGCTTTTACAGAGTCGGCTTGGTATGGTCGAAGGGTGTACATGAAAATCTGTGAAATTGCTCAACTATTCGAATTAGGATCGCTATAATACCCGACCTTAAACATTAGAGGTATTCATGCGTTTAGATAAATATTTGTGTGATGCACTGGGCGCGACTCGCAAGCAGGCAACGAAGATCATCAAAAGTGGTGAAGTAACGGTTGATGGTGAAGTACAAAAGAGTGGCGCTTTCAAAGTGCCAGAAGGTGGTGTAGTTGAGTGGGAAGGACGCGAAGTTGGTGCTCCTGGTCCTCGTTACATCATGCTGTACAAACCTGCGGACTTTGTGTGTTCACATGAAGATGGGCACAACCCAACTGCATTCGTGTTACTTGATGAGCCAAAGGTAGAGAACCTTCACTTTGCTGGTCGTCTGGATGTGGACACAACCGGTCTTGTGTTGATCACAGACGACGGTCAGTGGTCGCACCGTATTACGTCACCAAAACACAAATGTGAAAAGACGTACCGTGTATGGCTAGTGGATGCGATTCAACCTGATTATGTTGAGAAGTTTGCTGAAGGCATTGAGCTACGTAACGAGCGTGAAGCGACACTGCCAGCACACCTAGAAATCGTCAACGAAGCAGAAAACGAAGTACTTCTAACGATTGTGGAAGGTAAATACCACCAAGTGAAACGCATGTTTGCTGCACTCGGCAATAAAGTAGAGCACTTACATCGTGAACGTATTGGTTCTATCGTGCTTGATGAAGCATTGGAGCCGGGTGATTACCGATTCTTAACCGAAGAAGAAGTCGAATCAGTTTGGAAGTAATCCATTCTATTCGGAAATAATTGCTGTTCTGGGAAATTGTTTAATTCCCGATAGGAACTAGTGTTTTGGTAGGAAATCGCTCAAAATGAGGGTTCCTACCAAATATGTCTTAGTGTCTGAACAAGACGCACATTCGCCGCTCGTAAACGCAGGCAGAACTGTATTTAATCTGAGAAAAGTCTTTTCTCTTGTTGGTCCTTACTGACGATAAGTACAGACGGTGTTAACGTCACCGCCTCTTCGTTTTAGCTCGGTTATTTTGTCGTTCTGCATACTGATCATGCAGGTTATAGCGTCGAGTTAGTCAAGACCGTCTTGGTATACTTTCGTCTTTTATGATCTTCTCATTAGTAAGGAAACTATGCTCTGTCTCCGTAACTACTACGAATTCAGGGTAGGAGAAGCGTCAATCATCTATCTCAATCAATGTGGAATGTTGATGGGAGGACACAACAAGAGGTAAAGCAATGACAGAAAAAGCCCAAAGTGCTCCCCAGTCACAAATCAGTTTTTTATTGTTTCTTGTACTCGGTGCTATTGGTGCGTTGACGCCACTTGCTATCGATATGTATCTGCCAGCTATGCCAACCATCGCAAAAGATCTTGGCGTAACCCCAGGTGCGGTACAAATTACATTAACGGCTTATACGGCAGGTTTTGCTATAGGTCAGTTAATTCACGGTCCTTTAGCAGACAGCTACGGTCGCCGACCAGTACTCATTTTAGGTGTGCTCTTTTTTGGTTTGGCAGCGGTAGTCAGTGCAACCACTAACGGTATTGATGCGCTAACTTATGTGCGCACTGCACAAGGTTTTGCTGGCGCTGCGGCTGCTGTGATCATTCAAGCGGTCGTGCGTGATATGTTTGACCGTGAAGATTTCGCGCGTGCAATGTCATTCGTGACCTTGGTGATCACGATTGCGCCTCTGGTAGCGCCGATGATTGGTGGTCACCTTGCTATCTGGTTCGGTTGGCGCTCGATCTTCTGGGTTCTAGCTATTTTTGCCGTTGTGGTGATTTTGCTGGTTCTATGGATGATCCCAGAAACGCTGAAACCAGAAAACCGTCAGCCACTAAGATTTAGAACTACGATTCGCAACTATGCGCGTCTGTGTTCTAACCCTGAGGCATTAGGTTTAATGCTTTCAGGTGCGTTTTCGTTCTCGGGTATGTTTGCATTCCTGACTGCGGGTTCGTTTGTTTATATTGATTTATATGGTGTTCGACCGGACCAATTCGGTTACCTATTTGGTTTGAACATCATCGCGATGATCATCATGACCAGCCTGAACGGCCGCTTGGTCAAGAAAGTTGGTTCACACGCCATGCTTCGCTTTGGTTTAACGATTCAGTTGATTGCGGGTATTGGTCTGTTTGTTGGCTGGATGCTTGATCTCGGTTTATGGGGAATTGTGCCATTCGTTGTGCTGTTTATCGGTACTTTGTCTACGATTGGTAGTAACTCGATGGCGTTGCTACTTAGCGGTTACCCAACAATGGCAGGTACGGCATCTTCGCTTGCGGGTACACTGCGCTTTGGTACGGGTTCATTGATTGGTGCACTCGTTGCAGCAATGCCGGGTGGTGTGTCGTGGCCGATGATCATCATTATGTTTGCTTGTTCAGTGCTGTCTGCACTGTTTTATTGGACTTTAGGAAGAAAGGCGTAATGTCTAATTACACCAAAGAAATTCAAAACTTAGTTAACGCTGGTCTGGCGGATTTAGACCAAGAGCATCGCTCAGGTAAATTGGCGAATGCGCCAGTAGCGAACAACCATTACTTAGTTCGTTGGGTAACCAAGGCGCTGAAATCACAACGTTTTGGTCGCACTGTGGGTGATGACTTAACGCGTTGGCAAAAAGCTGGTCGCTCAAAAGGTAATGATGCGGGTTTGCTATTCATCTTTAAACGCATCTCTGGCTTTTACGCGCAGTTTTTCCCAAAAGGTGAAGAGCCTAAAGTGATCAAAGATTCTGACATTGAAGCGTTCCTTGATGCAATGGAACAAGCGGGTTGGGAAGTGTCTACGTCTGAGCAACTGGTTGGCTGTGGCAAAGTGCAAATCTTCACTGAAGGTCAAAACTCACTAGCCCTATGTGCTGACCAGTGCGAAAGCTGTTTTGATGGTGAGCTACTCGTTAAACCAATGAGTTGGTTTGTTCGTGGCAACCATGCTGAGTTTGTTGAAAAAGCATCACAAGCGGGTTATATGGTTCATAAAGTGACGGATTACAAATCCATGGTGAAATACCACGGTGAATACCTGATCTTCCCTGCAAACGAAGGCAATCAGCTGGCAGAGATCCCGCTGTCATTCAAAGCAGACTAGACCGTATTTAGCATCTCAATAAGTAACCGAGCTTCACCTATAGGTGAGTTAAGAACGTTACTTATCGGAGATTATGGCTCTTTAAAGCGTACATACTGTGGTGTGTACGCTTTTTTTGTTTTTGAGGGCATGACATTCACTTCTATCAAGCGATTAAACAAACTTATGGCTGTGATCGTAGAAGTTCATGATTCGCTTCAGGGCCCAATCTCGATATCGGTCGGATTCAATTAAAATGTCATGTCTTGCATGAGGAATGCTTAAAAGCCTCGAACTAGCACAATGCTCATTGAATAAGTCTTGGGCAGGCAAGGACACAACGTTATCACCCCCTGGTTGCACGATTAAAATCGGCGTTTTAATGTCTTTGGCTTGAGCTAAACAATTTTTACCCGCAGCAACGGCTTCACTGATCCACTTCGGGCTAACACCACCGAGTCTCAGGTTGGGGTGGTTGCTCAACAAATCACTATAAGCTTTAAAGCGATTAGGGCTACTTGTATGGTCATTACCTTCAAAGGTTTTGGTCACAAATGCCGTTTGGGTAGGGGCGAAATTCGGTGTTTTCTGAAGTTGACTGATGAGTTTAATGGTGGCCGTTTGAATGCCGCCAACCACTTTGGGTAATTTGATACCAAACATTGGGCTTGTTAGGGCGCACGCTTTAACGTTGTGATCATAACTCGCGAGGTATTGAGTTGCGACAGCGCCTCCCATCGAGTGGGCGAGCATCATAACTTCGTCTTTATGTTGGCTCTCTACAACCTCTTCAAGAAACTGAGCTAAGTCTTCAACATAATGCTCAAATTGGTCCACGTGTCCAAGTTCGCTGTGCTCTGCCAAGCGTTGCGACTCTCCCTGGCCTCGATGATCAAAGGAATAGATATTGAAGTATTGGCTGAGTTCGTAAATGACTTCTTTGTACTTCCAAAACGATTCATTTCGCCCCTGAACGATGACTAACGTTCTTGTATGGTTTTGAGGGTTCACGTTGATCCAAGCGATATCATTATTCATCGCGCCTTTGAAGTAACCGCTCTTTCTGTTTTGCCATACATCATCTATTTGTTGGTGATAATCATGGTTATGGTGACTCAATTCAGATGTAATGGGGTGATAGCGTTTATAAGGCTTGTGAGGAATATTGAGTTTTCTTCCTATGCTGGTCACAAACAAGCGGCCCAGTTGAGCACCGTGCAAATAATCCGCATCGAGTTGTTTTTTCGTACTCTCAACAACCGAAGATTGTAAGTTCCGCGCTGGAGAGATTTCGTAAATGTTTACATCATCAGGAGGAGAGGCGAGAAAGCGTCGAGTTTGTCGATAAGTTTCTTCGTGTTTGAGCAAAATAGCTGATAGCTCACTCATTGTTTTGGATGGCGCGCGCTTTAGCACGGCTTCTATTAAAGGATGATGCTCGTCAAAGTCGATGGGCATCGTCCGGATCACCACGATGTGTTTGTAACCTCGACGATAAGCTTCTTCAACTGGGATTGGTGCAGATACACCGCCATCTAACCAACGTGCGCCATTGAACACAACGGGCTTTTTGTGCAGAGCGGGAATAGCACAAGATGCTCTAAGCACATCTTTCCAATTATCAACGGTGACATCAAAACACTCTGTCGTTAGGTTTCGTGCGTGTGTTGCGACGGCGACGACTTGCTTTGTTTTGAGTAAATCAGACCCTTTTTCCCAGTTTAAGGGAATGCTTGTCTCGGCATTGTCTACTAAAAAATCTAAGTCAAATCCTTCCCCATTGAGCAAGTATTTCGTGAGTTTAAAGAACTCAGGGCGTCGTGTTGTTTCTGTGATGATTTTGTAGGCATGCCCTTGATGCCCACAGACATACGAGGCGAGGTTGAGAGAGCCAGCAGAAGTACCAATCAGTAAGTCAAAAGGATTGAAATCAGCATGTAGGAAGGCATCTAACACGCCTGCAGTAAAAATGCCTCGTTGGCCGCCTCCCTCTGTCACCAACGCGATCTTATCGACGTGTTGCTGACGAAGCATAAAGTTATCATGGTGTTTACTGCTAATGATGTATCGATTGCCCATTGTGATTCCAAAATCTGCTTAACGTTATAGTCACTAAGTTCAGAACAAAGCCGGTCTAAAAAGGTATGAGCTAAGAATAATATGGGGATTGCACTGAAATAAATTCAATTAAATTTACAGAGTGTTAATCAATATAGAACCTTTTCAATAGCACTCTCAAATCGTCTTTATTTGCTGAAAGTGCTATGAGCGGCCAAGTGCAATGGGGCGTTATTCCTGCTCTAGATGCTCTGCTTCTTTGGCGATCGCTTTTACCATACCTTTGAAGATGAATAGGTGTGCTGGCATCATCGCAAACCAATAAAGCAAACCGGGGAAGCCCTGCGGATGCCACCATGCGGTGATATCGAATTCGCGCTCTTCGCCATCGTCTTTTATTGTAATTTCTAAACGACCAAGCCCCGGACCTTTCATCCCAAAAAACAGTGAGAGGAACTGGTTCTCTTCGCAGCGAATGACCTTCCATGAATCAATGAAATCACCTACTTTGAGCTCTGGCCCTGGTGGTGAAACTCGAATGGGTTTTCCTCCACCGAAGAAGATATCAAGCCACTCTCGGGTGCGCCAAAGGATGTTGGCAAAGTAATAGCCCTTTTCAGGGCTCCCGATCTTTTGTGCGACCTTCCAAAGTGATTCTGCAGAAGCTTTTGTCTTAATGCTGGCTCCTGCCTGTTTTGGGTAATAGCCGTAGCCCGGTTGCCAACGTTTGAGTGCCGCTGGTTCAAACCCCCATACGTTACTGCGCACAAAAGTTCCTTCCGTAGCGATGGTGTCCGCTACGGATTGTTCATAGCTGATTAGCTCTTGTGGAAATCGTTCGTGAATGGCTTTGGTATCGGCAATGTAATCGTGCTCCAAACCAGCAAGCAGCGCTTTACCAATGCTTGCAGGAACTGACGTCACAATAGCTAACCAATACGACGCCATTTTGGGTGTCAGCAGTGGAGTTGACCAAAGTCGGTAAGGTTTTTTCGTGATCTTACAAATGACTTCAAATTGCTCGCGATAACTTAATGTATCCGGACCACCGACTTCGTAGATTTCACTTTCTGCTGGTTTGGTTTCTGCCAGTTTAAGCAAGTAGTGATTGAGGTTGGGTAGGGCGATTGGGTTAGCTTTGGAGTCGACCCACTTAGGCGCGATCAGAATCGGCAGGTTGTAAACGAAGTCACGCATGATCTCGAATGCTGCAGACCCTGGCCCAATAATCACGCCTGCGCGAAGCTCGGTGACAGGAACGCCGGCTTGACGAATGATCTTCCCAGTCGCTTTGCGTGCTGCTAAGTGTTGAGAGTTGCCGGTTTGGGGCTGAATCGCACTCAAGTAGATCACGTGTTCTACGCGACTTTTCTCAAGCGCATTTTTGAAGTTCTCTGCGAGGTTTAATTCGTACTCGACAAAGTCGTGACCTTGCGCCATACCGTGCACAAGGAAGAACACCAAATCAAAATCATTCACGACTTCGAGCGTTGCTTCTGCGTCTGCGAGGTCTAAATAAGTGAGTGTGAGATTAGGGTGTGGCTGCGTTCGAGATTCTAAATAGTCAATATGACGCGCTGCTGCCGTGACAATGTAACCTTGTTCAAGCAACTGTGGAAGAAGCTGTGAGCCAATGTATCCGGAAGCCCCAAGTACCAACACCTTTTTCATTCTGAGTCCTTTTTATTGCTGGTGGATTAGTCACCACTGGGTATAATCATGAGACACTTTTCTCGTTCTATCAATAAGTTGTCGTCGGAGCGTGCATGACTTTTTTCTCACAACTGGTTACTCATGCCGATAAGTCGTTTTTACGTCGACTATTTGCCATCGCATTACCCATCACTTTACAGAGCATGATGTTCTCCAGCCGAAGCCTCGTGGACGTACTGATGCTTGGTCAATTGGGCGAGGCGGAAATTGCAGCGGTTGGCGTTGCAGCAAGAGCGACATTCGTTACGACCATCATGCTCCTTGGCGTAACAACTGGCGGTGCGTTGTTAACCGCGCAGTACTGGGGAGCGGGAAACAAAGTAGGTGTAAGGCAAAGCACATCGCTGACGTGGATGATTTCCATGGTATTCGCTGCCCTTACGGTGGTGTTATTCGTTCTGTTCCCAGAACCTATCATGCGCTTGACGACAGATTCGGAAGAGGTGATTCGCCTTGGTGCTGATTATCTCGTTATTTCATCGGTTAGCATGTTTGCTGTTGCCTGTGTCGCAAGTATGGCGGTGGGTCTCCGTGCTATGCATCAACCCGGTCTAAGTACGTTTTTTAGCGGAATCGGCATTCTGTCCAACATCTTCCTTAACTGGGTGCTTATTTTCGGGCAATTCGGCTTTCCTGCGATGGGTATTAAAGGGGCTGCCATTGCCACCGTCATCAGTGGTGCTATTGAAGTAACTTGTTTATTCAGTTACCTGTGGTTTAAAAAGCACATCATTGCTTTTGGTTTGGATGATATTCGCGCCAGCTTAGTGTTGGATAAAATAACCCGTTTCTTAAAACTTTCCCTTCCGACAACATTTAATTTCCTTGCATGGGCGGGCGGCTTGTTTGCTTATCACGCGATTATGGGACAAGCAGGCGTGCAGGGCTTAGCGGCATTGTCAGTAATGACGCCGGTAGAGTCGATTGCTCTTGCTATGATGATCGGTTCATCCAACGCTGCTGCGGTATTGGTGGGAAATCAATTAGGCGCCAAGAACTTTGGTCCGGTTTACTATCAAGCGTGGGCAACCGTGATTCTCAATGTATTGATAGCCGTCGTTGTCGCGATTTTACTTCTGCTCTCAAACCAACTTATTCTCGATGCCTTTAGTGCTCTGACGCCAGAAACGCGCCACCTAGCTGAACAGTTTATGGTGATTCTTGCTGTCGGGGTGGTACTTCGTTCTGTTCCTATGATGGCTATTGTCGGTGTGCTTCGCGCAGGTGGGGATGTGAAGTTCTGTTTGTACCAAGATCTGATCGCGCAATGGGTAATAAGTATTCCATTAGCCGCATTCGGTGCTATCTATTTAGGCTTTGAGCCGCAATGGGTTTATTTACTGTTTTTGACCGAAGAAGTGGTGAAGTGGGGGACATGCCTACACCGCATGGCGAGCAAGAAATGGATGAAAAATTTGATCGATGCTTAGGAAGGGTCGCGAGACAAGTTGCATTTGTACTCTGATAGTGTGATCAACTATTCAAAATACTTCCTACCAACAGGATTTTAGTGTAGATTCTGATTCCAATTTTTAAACACCATTTGAGCGGCAAAATCAATGTTAAAACTGTCAGACCTATGTAAAGGCTATGTAGACGGGGGAGAGTTTCATCCTGTACTACAAGGGGCAGAATTAACATTACAACAAGGTGAACAAGTCGCATTAATGGGTGAAAGTGGATCGGGGAAAAGTACGCTCCTTAACCTTATCGCAGGTCTTGATACTGCCGATTCGGGCGAGATTCAATACCCGAGCTTTGCAATGCACAGCGCACCTGAACATCTTAGAACACTCTACCGCCGCAACAACATTGGTAATATCTTCCAGCAGTTCAACTTGCTTCCTACCTTGAATATCGCTGACAACATCCGCTTCTGCCGCCAATTAAAAGGCTTACCAGAAGACAAAGGCTTGTGGCGTCAAATTCTTTCTGCTCTCGATCTTATGCCGCTTTTAGGTCGTTACCCTGAAGAAGTGTCTGGTGGTCAGCAACAACGTGCTGCGATTGCTCGTGCTTTGTATATGGAGCCGAAAATCCTGCTTGCCGATGAGCCGACAGGTAGCTTGGATGAGCGTAATGCTGAAGCGGTAATGCGTCTGCTAACCAGCCTTGCACGCCAATTAGAGTGTACGCTGCTGTTGGTTACGCACAGTGAGAAAGTCGCAGAGCACATGGAAGGTAGAATTCGTCTTCAAGGAGGACAGCTGCATGTTATGGCCCGTAGTTAAGGCACTACTCGGTCATTACCGTCGCTATCCACTTCAAATTATTCTTGTTTGGCTTGGTTTAACCTTAGGTGTATCACTTCTTGTCGGTGTGACATCGATTAACCAACACGCAAAACAGAGCTACGAAACCGGTGAGAAACTCTTTTCAAACCCTTTGCCTTACCGTATTCGTACCAAGCATTCAGCTAATAAAATCCCTCAGGGTTTTTACATTCAACTTCGACGTGCTGGTTTTAATCAGTGCGCGCCATTCGATGTTCTTCATCTCGATACCAAAGCCGACTTGAGCCTTATGTTGGTTGGGGTAGACCCAGTTGCGTTACTGCCTTTGCAGCAAGGAAAGTCGCTAAAAGACCTTCCTATGCTGACGTTGATGACGCCGCCTTACCCAATTTTAGTGAGCCAAGACTTAGCGTCTCACATGTCATGGAATGATGGTGATTTTATCACTCTCAACGATGGCAGCAGATTAGGGCCGTTGAAAGTCGACAGCGACAACTTACTTTCAGGCACACGCTTAGTGACGGACATTTCGCTTCTTCGCATGTTAAAGCGTAGCTCTGGCTTGTCCGCGATTGCTTGTGGCGAAATGCCAGAAGAGAAGGTAGTAGCGCTGAAAAATATGCTGCCAAATGGCATGACGCTGGTACGTAATAGCCGCTCAGAATTGGAATCTTTGACGAAAGCATTCCACATGAACCTGACAGCAATGGGCATGCTATCGTTTCTGGTTGGCTTGTTCATCTTCTATCAAGCGATGTCTTTGTCTTTCATTCAACGCCAACGTTTGGTGGGGATTCTTCGTCAAACCGGTGTGAATGGTATGCAGTTGGCACAAGCTTTGATGCTGGAGCTGACCATACTTGTTCTTGTCGCTTGGGCATGTGGTAACTTCTTCGGTTTGATTCTCGCTAACGAGCTTATTCCTGCCGTTTCATCAAGCTTGAGTGATTTATACGATGCCAACGTAGGACTGACGATTGGTTGGTCTTGGGAGTCCAGTCTATACAGTTTGGCAATGTCGGCATTGGGTGCGTTGATTTCCTGTCTGTGGCCGTTAATCCGCTTATTAAAATCACAACCTATTCGCTTATCTTCTCGCTTGTCCCTAATGCGTTTCGCTGGGCGTGAGTTCTCTTGGCAAGCTTTCGCAGCTTGTGGGTTCTGTGTGGCTGCTGTTGCGGTTTATCAGGCACCAAAAACGCAAGAGTCAGGTTTTGCGATTATCGCACTAATGTTGATCAGTGTGGCGTTGTTTATGCCGTTCCTGATGTGGCACATGTTCCAAAGCTTCTCTTATTCATTACGATGGGTTCGTGTACGTTGGTTCTTTGCTGACGCGGCGGCAAGTATGAGTTACCGAGGTGTAGCGACCATGGCGTTTATGCTTGCACTTGCGGCAAACATTGGTGTTGAAACCATGGTGGGTAGCTTCCGCGATACGACAGACAAATGGCTGAGCCAACGCTTAGCGGCCGATCTCTATATTTACCCAACCAACAACTCTGCTGCGCGCATGAGTTCTTGGTTAAAAGAGCAACCAGAGGTTGATTCGGTTTGGTGGCGTTGGGAAAAAGACGTCCCGACTGAACGCGGTGCCTTGCAGGTTGTGAGTACAGGCTCTTCCGAGGGCGAGTTGGACTCTCTAACAGTGAAACTTGGTGTGCCTAACTATTGGTATCATTTACATCACTCTAAGAGTTTGATGGTGAGCGAATCCATGGCATTAAAGCTCGACATTCGCCCTGGTGATTACATAGACCTGCAACCTCCATTAGGGGGAGGGTGGCAAGTTGTCGGTGTCTACTACGACTATGGTAACCCATACAATCAAGTCATGATGTCGCATCGAAATTGGCTGTATGCGTTCGCAGGCTCTGGCAACGTTGGACTTGGCGTCTTGCTCGAAGACAACGTTAATGGTGAAGGTTTAAAGCGTCGTCTAGAGAACGTATTCCGCCTGTCGCAAGACCGAGTGTTTGACAATAACAATATCTATAACCAAGCCATGCGCGTGTTTGACCATACCTTTGCGATCGCGGGTACGCTGGGCAACATTACGTTGATTATCGCTGTATTTGGTTTGTTCTTTGCAACGCTCGCGGGTGAGCTTTCTCGTCAACGACACTTCTCTTTGTTGCGGTGTATGGGCGTTTCAGGCAAAGAACTCGTCTTGTTAGGCGGTTTGCAGTTGTTCGCCTTCGGTATGATTTCTGCGATTATCGCGGTTCCGCTGGGCTTAGCGTTGGCGCACTTGATTGTCGATATCATCATTAAGCAGTCCTTCGGCTGGTCGTTGGAGCTTCAAACCATTCCTTGGGAATACGTTCAGACGATTGCTTGGGCGATGTTGGCCATCATGATCGCAGGGGCACTGCCTGTGATAAGAATGATCAAGAGTACGCCGATGAAATCGTTAAGGGATGCGCTGTAATGAAAAAGATGACCCCAAAAAAGACGTTTTCTATTTCTGCGCTGGTGTTTGTTGTGTTTATCGCATTAGCGGGTGTGACTTTGTACGTTACACATTGGGCAGAAGCGACGGCAACAGAACAAAGTGAGATCAGCGATGTTCTAAAACGCGAGAGCAAAACTATCTTTGAGCCGGTGCTACCAGATCAACATGTTTCGTTACCGCAGGATTTTCGTTTCCACCCTGACTATCAACATGAATGGTGGAACTACTTTGCCAAAGTTCAAGACAAGAATGGCAAAGTG
Organism: Vibrio sp. K4; assembly: GCF_051122595.1. Classification (NCBI taxonomy): domain Bacteria; kingdom Pseudomonadati; phylum Pseudomonadota; class Gammaproteobacteria; order Vibrionales; family Vibrionaceae; genus Vibrio; species Vibrio sp. K4. The sequence goes on along the minus strand of NZ_CP178577.1, from coordinate 1,882,982 downwards.
TATAACGTTCAATGGAGCTACTTCCGAGTTGCTACGGACGAACGCGATACTCGTGGCTGGCAGAACCCACAATTGTTTATCTCCCATATCGTTGTGAGCTCTGGCTCTCATGTGTGGAAAGAGCAGAGAGTTGCACGAGGCGGTATTGGACAGGCTGGTATGACGAATCGCCCGTTCCGCTTGTGGATTGATAACTGGAACTGGCGAGCACTAGGCTCTACTCCATTTCCGGGTAACCTAGACGTAACTACCGACACGTTTGCGCTTGATTTGAACACCACAACCAATGGTCCATTTGTAGTAAATGGTGATCAGGGCTTTCAAGTTAAACACGCACTTCAATCTATTGCTTCTTTCAGCTTCAGTGCGCCGTTCCTTAATGTAAAAGGTACACTGACCTTAAATGGTCGTGAAATTCCAGTCTCTGGCTCTGGATGGACGCAGAAAGAGTGGGGAAGCGGCCTGATTGGTGAAGGGCAGCAAGGTTGGGATTGGTTTGTATTTAATCTTGATGATGGCCGCGCATTGACAGTAAGCCGCTATCGACACAATGGTCAGGTGCCACATCTATTTGGCACACTATCAACGCGTTCTGGCAAGGTGATTAACCTTACCGAAAAAGATTTAACCATGACGCCACTACAGGTGACCAACTTGTCCAATGGACGACGTTTACCGCTGCAGTGGATCATTAATGTCCCCGATCAGAAGATTAATTTGACGACGAGGATCATAAAATCGGACATGTGGCTGCCCTTTGTGATTCCATATTGGGAAGGCCCGATACTCGCATCGGGGTCCAATGAAGCCTGGGGATTTATGCAACTCACCGGTTACTAGGATACGAAAAAAGCCATCCAGAAGGGTGGCTTTTTTGTTAATGAAACACGCAGTTTTCGACGCAAAACCGCACGTTAATCACGAAAATTCATCAGATATTATACTAACTTAATAGTAGTCTATGTTAATAGATTGAGCTTATAAGGAGATAGGCAGGTCTTGTAAATAATTATGTTCTTGTTGAAAAATACGATGTTTTGTAAATGAAACATCGGAAAAATCGAAGTTTAAACTCTAAACAAGCGATTATTCTAAAATTTTCAGCAGCTATACACTCTCATCATTCTTTGTTAATCGTTTATTAAGATAATAAATATAAGGGCGAAATCATGAACGATGTCATTCGTGACTTTTTCAAAATGGAATCCGCTGGTGGTATTCTTCTGGTAATTGCTGCGGCAATTGCGATGACCATTGCTAACACCCCACTTGGCGAAACTTATCAAGCTATGCTGCATACTTATGTATTTGGTATGTCAGTTTCTCACTGGATCAACGATGGCCTGATGGCTGTGTTCTTCCTACTAATCGGTCTTGAAGTAAAGCGCGAGCTACTTGAAGGTGCACTAAAATCGAAGGAAACCGCAATCTTCCCTGCTATTGCAGCGGTAGGCGGTATGTTGGCTCCGGCACTTGTTTATGTTGCATTTAACGCCGGTGACCCAGAGGCGATTTCTGGTTGGGCAATCCCAGCTGCGACAGACATTGCTTTTGCTCTAGGTATCATGGCGCTTCTTGGTAAGCGTGTGCCAATTAGCCTGAAGGTTTTCCTACTGGCATTGGCTATTATCGATGACCTTGGTGTTGTTGTTATCATTGCGCTTTTCTACACAGGCGATCTATCTACAATGGCACTAGTGGTTGGCTTTATCATGACGGGCGTGCTCTTTATGTTGAACGCGAAAAACGTCACCAAGTTAACGCCGTATATGATAGTTGGTGCGATCCTTTGGTTTGCCGTACTGAAATCTGGTGTACACGCAACGCTAGCGGGTGTAGTAATCGGTTTTGCTATCCCACTTAAAGGTAAGAAGGGCGAGCACTCTCCACTGAAACACATGGAGCACGCACTGCACCCTTACGTAGCATTCGGTATCTTGCCTCTGTTTGCCTTCGCAAACGCTGGTATCTCACTAGAAGGCGTGTCGATGTCCGGTCTGACTTCTATGCTACCTCTAGGTATTGCACTGGGTCTGTTGGTTGGTAAGCCACTTGGTATCTTCACATTCAGCTGGGCTGCTGTGAAAATGGGTATTGCTAAGTTGCCAGAGGGCGTGAACTTTATGCACATCTTCGCTGTATCGGTGCTGTGTGGTATCGGCTTTACGATGTCGATCTTCATCTCATCACTGGCATTCGGTAACGTAAGTCCTGAGTTCGATACTTATGCTCGACTAGGTATCTTGATGGGCTCAACAACGGCAGCAGTGCTAGGTTATGCGCTATTGCACTTCTCTCTACCTAAGAAAGCGGCAGAAGAAGTAGCGGTAGAAAAAGCGTAAGAAAAGACGATTACACTTTAAAAGCCTCCCAAATCGGGAGGCTTTTTTGTATCCAGAAGAAAGTCATTTGACAAAGTCTCAAACGACAGACGAAAAAAAGCCCAGACGAAAAAGTGTCTGGGCGGATACAAACATAGGAGTTAATAAGAAAAAGCAGCAATGTAGCAACTAGATAGAAACAAGTTTGACGGCCAGTAAAACTTTAAATGCCCTAGTTGTTACAGTAATTCAGACCGGAACAATTCCAAACAGTTCCATTTTTTTTAGAAGTTTTTTTCACAAAACAAGAACCGCTTTAAATTCATCTCGTTAACTGCACACTTTCCTCGTCTGGTCAGACCAATGAGTGAAAATGTGATGTTAATCATTTGTTAATCTCAAGTTTCGGGAGTATATTTTCAAACAGTTGTTTAATACGAGTGATTGAAATGGCCCCGAGAAGTACAACAAAAGAAAAAATACTCGATGTAGCAGAAGGACTATTTGCAGAATACGGCTTCAATGACACATCACTGAGAACCATTACTGGCAAGGCGAACGTGAACCTAGCTTCGGTCAACTACCACTTTGGCGACAAGAAAACGCTTGTAAGGGCAGTACTAGACCGATACTTAGAGGCGCTAATGCCGAGCATCAAAACGTCTTTGATCGAGTTAAACACACGCGACGATTACAACATGGATGAAGTGTTTGAATCGCTACGTTTACCTTTACGTGCACTGAATGACGTGAGACCGAACGGCACAGCGTTATTTATGCTGCTGATTGGTCGAGGATACACCGATGTACAAGGCCATTTACGTTGGTTTATCAGTACAAGATATGAAGAAGTGTTGAACCTGTTTATGTTCTCCATCATGAAGGCAAACCCTGAAATGACTGAAGAACAACTTTTCTGGAGATTGCATTTCACACTTGGCACTTGTGTTTTCACTATGGCATCGAGCCAAGCGTTAACCGAGATTGCAGAAAGCAAATTTGAAAAAGAGGTGGACGTGAAGTCTGTCGTTGACCTACTGATTCCTTACTTGTCGGCAGGTATGTCCGCTAAGTAAAAAACATTAAATCAATAAAAAAGATAAGTGAAAGCCGCGAGCGGTGACGTGAACAAAAGGATCTGAACTATGAGCTCTCTACGAAGAAAATGGATTAGTGACCCAGCATTCAAAATGTTTAAGAAAGTATTGCCTCCATTGTCGAGCACTGAAAAAGAAGCAATGGAAGCGGGTAGCGTTTGGTGGGATGCAGAGTTGTTCTCTGGCAAGCCTAACTTTACAACGTTACATCATTATCCAAAGCCTGCATTGTCTTCTGAAGAGCAAGCTTTTATGGATAATGAACTCGAAACACTGCTTGAAATGCTTAATGACCAACAAATCGTGAAAGATGATCGAGATCTTCCACCTGAGGTTTGGGATTTCTTACGCAAAGAGCGTTTCTTCTCACTGATCATTTCAAAAGAGTATGGTGGCCGCGAGTTTTCTGCTCTGGCTAACTCAACTATCGTATCTCGCATTGCAACACGAAGCATCAGTGCGGCAGTGTCTGTGATGGTACCAAACTCTCTTGGTCCAGGTGAGCTGCTTTCTCACTATGGTACTCAAGAACAGAAAGATTACTGGCTGCCACGTCTAGCGGACGGTACTGATATCCCTTGTTTCGCATTGACTGGCCCTGAAGCTGGCTCAGATGCGGGCGGGATTCCTGACCAAGGCGTGGTGTGTTACGGCATGCATGAGGGTGAAGAAGTCCTTGGTATTCGTGTTAGCTGGAACAAGCGTTACATCACTCTAGCTCCGGTAGCAACCGTACTTGGCTTGGCGTTCAAGCTTCAAGACCCTGATGGTCTGCTTGGCGACAAGAAAGACGTTGGTATCACCTGTGCATTGATTCCTGCCGACCATGAAGGTGTGGAGATTGGTGAGCGTCACGACCCGCTAGGTTCTGCGTTTATGAACGGTCCTACTCGTGGTAACGACGTGTTCATTCCTATGGAATGGCTGATTGGTGGTTCAGAATACGCAGGTAAAGGCTGGCGTATGCTGGTTGAGTGTCTATCGGCCGGTCGCGGTATTTCCCTTCCTGCATTAGGTACCGCGATTGGTCACCTTACTACGCGTACTACTGGCGCTTATGCATACGTTCGTAAGCAGTTTGGTATGTCGATTGGTAAGTTTGAAGGTGTGGCAGAAGCAATGGGCCGTATTGGCGGTTTGACTTACCTGCTTGAGGCGACTCGTACGCTGACGACGACTTCTCTGGATATGAAAGAGAAACCGGGCATCGTGACCGCAATTGCCAAATACCACATGACAGAAATGGCTCGTACTATCCTGAACGATTCTTTCGATATTCACGCGGGTCGAGCGATTCAAGATGGCCCTATGAACTACCTAGCGAAACACTATCTAGGTATTCCAGTCGCGATTACGGTTGAAGGGGCAAACATCCTAACTCGTAACCTAATGATCTTCGGTCAAGGCGCGACACGTTGTCATCCATACGTGTTGAAAGAGATGGAAGCTGCTGCGAACCCAGATTCGAAAGTAGGCGCAAAAGAGTTTGATGATCTGCTGTTCAAACACATCAAACACGCAATGGGTAATACCTTTGGTGCGTTGGGTGCGGCATTGACCGGTTCTCGCTTCGTGAAAGCGCACATGAGTGGCCCTACACAGCAATACTACAAAGACATCACTCGCCTAAGTCGTGCACTGGCAGTGAGTGCAGACTTTGCAATGCTAACGTTGGGCGGTGACCTGAAACGTAAAGAGATGATCTCTGCTCGTCTTGGTGATGGCTTGAGCTATCTATACATGGCGTCAGCGGCGCTTAAGAAATACGAAGACGAAGGCCGTCAACAAGGTGATTTGAACTTTGTACACTATGCCGTTCAACATTGTTTGTACAACGCTTCGAAGTCGCTAAATGAAGCGTATTCAAACTTCCCTGTGAAATACGTGGGTGGCGTTCTAAAAGGTTTGTTATTCCCACTAGGTAATCACTTCAAAGCGCCAAGCGACGAGCTGTGTGTGAGCCTAGCAGAAGCAATGATGACGCCAGGAGCACAACGTGACCGTATGACGAGCTTGTGTTACATCGGTAAATCAGAGGACGACAGTGTTGGTCTGATGGAGCGTGCGTTCTTAGCGATGTACGATGTGAAGCCTCTAGAGCGTAAACTGATGAAAGCGGCGAAAGATGGCAAAGTAGCGCGTAAAGGCCTACTGCATGACCGTCTACAGCAAGCGTTTGAAGCAGAGGTACTGACAGAGCAAGAAATCGACCAAATCATGGCTGCAGATAAGTTGCGTTACAAAGCGATTCAAGTTGACCACTTTAGCCACGATTTCTCAGAAGTTCGTACCAATGTGACCACGAAAAAATCGCATCTGAACTCAGCAGCATGAAGCGCTTGAGTATAAAATGAGAGAAGCACCTCAATTGAGGTGCTTTTTTGTGTTTAAGGCTTTTGCTTTTCGACTGAGTGCTCCAACCACTTGCATTTTCGCAGCATTTTTACAGAAATTAGGTGCGAAGTAGGGCTGAACCTTTTATCCTAGCAACGTTTTTTAAAGGAAGTTGAATATGATCATCAAACCTAGAATTCGTGGATTTATCTGTACTACTACGCACCCAGTGGGTTGTGAAGCTAACGTAAAAGAACAAATTGCTTACACTAAAGCACAAGGCCCAATTAAAAACGCACCAAAACGCGTTCTTGTTGTGGGTGCATCAAGTGGCTACGGCCTATCTTCTCGTATCGCTGCGGCATTTGGTGGCGGCGCTTCAACTATCGGTGTTTTCTTCGAAAAAGAAGGCACAGAGAAGAAGCCAGGTACAGCAGGTTTTTACAACTCTGTTGCATTTGAAAAGCTAGCTCGTGAAGAGGGTCTATACGCGAAAAGCCTAAACGGTGACGCGTTCTCAAATGAAGCAAAACAGAAAACAATCGATCTGATCAAAGAAGACCTTGGTCAGGTAGATATGGTGGTTTACTCACTGGCTTCTCCAGTACGTAAAATGCCAGAAACGGGTGAACTGATCCGTTCAGCACTTAAGCCTATCGGTGAAACTTACACGTCGACCGCTGTTGATACGAACAAAGACGTCATCATTGAAGCAAGCGTAGAGCCTGCTACTGAGCAAGAAATCCAAGACACAGTAACCGTAATGGGCGGTGAAGACTGGGAACTATGGATTAACGCACTATCAGACGCTGGCGTTCTAGCAGATGGTTGTAAAACAGTGGCATACAGCTACATCGGTACTGAGCTGACTTGGCCGATCTACTGGGATGGTGCTCTAGGTAAAGCGAAAATGGACCTAGACCGCGCAGCTGCAGCACTTAACGAGAAACTGTCTACAACTGGCGGTAGCGCAAACGTAGCGGTACTTAAGTCTGTTGTGACTCAAGCAAGTTCTGCAATTCCTGTAATGCCTCTATACATCGCTATGGTATTCAAGAAAATGCGTGAAGAAGGCGTACACGAAGGTTGTATGGAGCAGATCTTCCGTATGTTCAGCCAACGTCTATACAAAGAAGACGGCAGCGCAGCAGAAGTAGATGAAGTGAACCGTCTACGTCTGGATGACTGGGAACTACGTGAAGATATCCAACAACACTGCCGTGACCTATGGCCACAAATCACCTCTGAAAACCTAAAAGAACTGACTGACTACGTTGAGTACAAAGAAGAGTTCTTGAAGCTATTTGGCTTCGGTGTTGACGGTGTGGATTACGAAGCAGACGTGAACCCAGCAGTAGAAACAGATTTTACTCAAATCTAATCGTTTCTAACGGAATTAAAAAAGGCGCTCAATGAGCGCCTTTTTTGTGTCTTGAATCTCTGTGTTGAATAAGGAGCGCTGCATAAGCTGTTCTGCAACGCCCGCTTAAAGTGATTAACTCAGAATAATCAGAATTGTACCAGCTAGGGTCATCAAGATATTGGCAATCGCGTACGTACCTGCGTAGCCAAGTGCTGGAATCGTCGACTTCGCGTATTCGTTCACTACGTCCATTGCTGGTGCACATGTACGAGCACCGATGATGGCACCAAAGAGTAGGGCACGGTTCATCTTAAGCACGTAAGCGCCAACTAGGTATGCAAGAACGACAGGCACAACGCTGACGATAAACGCCAAACCGATGATCTGCGGACCCACTTGAGTTAAGTGTTCAAACATCTTGCCACCGGCGCTTAAGCCGATGCCGACCATAAAGAACATCAAACCTAAGTCTTTGACCATGTTCAATGCCCCTTGCGGTACATAACCGAAAGTAGGGTGGTTCGCTCGTAGGAAGCCCAACGTGATGCCTGAAAGCAATAGGCCAACGGCGTTGCCTAGGCTGAATGACACCTGACCAAACGTCATTGTCACCAAACCAAACATAATGCCTAGAATAAAGAAGCTACAGAACGCAAGTAAGTCTGCCATTTGACTGTGGATCGAGATGAAACCGATTTTCTCAGCAAGACCATGAACACGGCTTTTCTCACCACTTACTTGGAGCACGTCACCTTTGGCCAGAACGATGTCTAAATCCATTGGCATTTCGATTTGAGCGCGCACTACGCGGTTCAAGAAACAGCCGAATTCCGATAGGTTCAAATCAGACAAACGCTTACCAGCAATCGCATCACTTTTAACGACGATCTCTTCTTCGACAATTCGAAGGTCAAGTAGGTTACGGTCGAATACTTCTTTACCGTTACGGAAACTCGGGTCAAGACGTGCGTGGCTGTCTGGGAAGCCTACTAGTGCGATTTCGTCACCTTCTTGCAGGATAGCGTCACCATCTGGGTGGGCAAGAATACCGTTACGACGAATACGTTCGATGTAACAACCTGTCTGGCGATAAATGCCCAATTCTCGAAGGTTTTTACCATCTGTCCAGTCAATTAGCTCAGGACCAACGCGGTATGCACGGATGATTGGCAAGTAAACCTTACGTTGACTAGAGTTGCCTAGGCCACGTTCTTGCGCAATTTGCTGAGCTGAATCCGATAGGTTCTGTTTTTGCAGTTTTGGCAGCAGTTTGGCGAACATAATCATACTGATCAAACCCACCAGATAAGCCATCGCATAACCAACCGATAGATTTTCTAATACCAAAGAGAAATCCATATTACGTGGAATGGTTGCAAGGCCAGAGTTGAGCGCATCTTGTGCACCTACCAGAACAGGCGTCGCAGTAAGGGCACCTGCCATCATACCGGCAGACAAACCAAAATCGAGGCCCATATAGTGGCTGCAGAAATAGGTGAGACCTACCGCAGAAACGAGTACGGTCATACTCAAAATAAAGTAATGCTTACCGTCTCGGAAAAATATGCCGAAGAAGTTTGGGCCCGCTTCAATACCCACACAGTAGATAAACAGCATAAAGCCGATGGTCAGTGCTTCTGCATTAAAAGAAAAGCCAAGATGGCCCATTACGAGAGACGTAATGAGAACGCCAATGGAATTACCTAACTGCAGCTTTCCAAAGCGAATTTTACCAATGGCAAGACCAATTGCTAATACGACGAAGATTAGAAGAATGGGGTTTTGTTCAAGAAGGTGTACGACGTCTATGTTCACAGCGTGGCTCGGTAAGGTGTGTGCCAAATAAAAATTAAGAATTTCGAATTGTAACTAAATATAGCAAAAAGATAAGTGAAATTTTTTAGGTTTTACTATTACTTGACGTAGGGGAGTAACAATTTGAATACATAATAAAAAAGCCGCTAATAGCGGCTTTTAAAAAATCAGTTATTCGAATTACTCGTCGAATAGACCTAGGTGCTCTTTTGCGTAAGCTTCAAAGTCATCACAACCACCGATGTGCGTTTGGTCGATGAAGATTTGAGGAACAGTTTCTACTGGCTTACCAACTGTTTTCTCTAGGTCAGCTTTAGAAATACCTTCAGCATGGATGTCTACGTAACGGTAGTTGAAGTCATCACGTTTTGCTTTAAGTGTCTCTGCGTGCTCTTTTGCGCGAACACAGAATGGGCAAGCTGGGCGACCAAAGATAACTACGAACATAATCTTATTTCTCCTAAAATCTATTCTTGTTGAAAGCACAACTAGACGTCATGTCGGTACATGCTTTCGTTTGTTGGGATAACTATGCCCGATCCAGATACGGAAATAAAGCAGCATTTACCTCTTGGCTCGATAGGTGAAATCTATCGTATAAAAACTAAACACGCACTAAGCTTAAAGCCAAGAAAAGTCACTTTTGGGGATGATTCTTAACCGCAAAATCGCTGCAGTTAAGTATGTGAAGTGACGCATAAAAACACACTTTTTGAAGGGTTAATGGCGGCAAGGTGCACTCGGTCAACTTTTTTTTGCTGAAAGCATAGCACTCTAGTGTGAGTTGTTGTTTGGGGAGGAAGTGTATGTTTCAGTTTATGACTGCGACACGGATTATCTTCGGCGAGGGAGCGCTCCAATCTTCGCTGTCTGTAATCAATCAATTTGGCTATAGCGTTTTACTGGTCACTGGTAAAGACACGCAACGAGCCACACCTATCATTAATTATCTAAAAGCGCAGAACATGCGCTATCAACACGTCGCCATCAATGGCGAACCCAATATCACTATGGTGGAAGAAACTGCCGTGCTTGGGCGCAAGTTTCAACCAGACATGGTCATTGCGATTGGCGGGGGCAGTGTCATTGATATGGGCAAAGCACTTGCCGCGATCATTCCCAACCAAGGTGATGTCTATGATTACGTCGAAGTGGTTGGGCGAAACGTACCTTTAAAAACCAAACCGATTCATTTTATTGCGATTCCTACTACGGCAAGCACCGGCTCTGAGGTAACCAGAAACGCCGTACTTAAATCCGGGCAAGACCAAGTGAAGGTCAGTTTAAGAAGTCCGGAAATGCTTGCTGATGTGGCGATAGTCGATCCAACGTTAACCTATGGCACTGACCAATATACCTCTGGTCGCGGAGCAATGGATGCCTTCACGCATTTGATGGAAGCATACGTATGTGGTGATCCAAACCCTCTCACCGATATGGTGTGTGAAGAAGGACTACGTCGATTAAGTCGTTCGGTCATTGCGGGCTGTAAACAGGATAATCATAAGGCCAGAGCAGACCTTTCTTTTGCGGCACTTTTAGGTGGGATGGCCATCACCAACGCTAAACTTGGTGCGGCACACGGATTAGCCTCTGCACTAGGTGGCAAGCTCGATGCCCCACATAGTGTTATTACTGCGCGTTTGGCTCCTCATGTTATGCAAGAAAACATCAATGCCGCAAAAAGAGCAGGGCGCAGTGATGTGATAAGCCGTTACAAGCGATTGGCACAACTCGTCACGGAAAGAACCAATGCCAACGAACATGATGGCGTACTTTGGGTGAGAATGGTGCTGGATAAGCTTGAGTTGCCTCAGCTTGGTAAATTTGGTGTGTGCCAGACGTCGTTTGAGCAGGTCGCCGATGATGCACTAAAGTCAGTTGCCATCAAAGGTAATCCATTACCGCTTACGCAAGATCGTTTGGTGTACATTCTTCGCCAAGTTTGTGATTGCAGTGACGCCTGCATGAGCGAGAGTGAAGGCAGTCAACATGTCAGCTCAGTAGAGGTGTTGGAGTCACGCTCGGATCTTTCGGATGTGAATCAGTAGAAATACGATCGACCAGATACGAAAAGGGGAGCTATTTAGCTCCCCTTTCTATTTTTTATTACAGACTAAGTCGATTCGTTAGTATTGACTTAGCTTGTCGTAGCGGCTGTCTTTCAGCGCGTCTTTTACTCGCTTCAAGTTTTCACGGAAACCAGTACCACGGCGTAGCGTGAAGCCTGTTGCTAGCACATCGATGACCGTCATTTGCACCACACGACTTGCCATTGGCATGTATACGTCTGTGTCTTCAGGTACATCTAGCGTGATAGCCAGTGAACTCGCTTTTTCTAGCGGTGAGTCTTTTGCTGTGATGGCAATAACCGTCGCGCCGTTTTCACGAGCAAGATTTGCAATCTCAACTTGGCTCTTAGTGCGACCAGTATGAGAAATCAGAACGATAACGTCATTGTCACTACAGTTGATGCAGCTCATGCGTTGCATCACGATATCTTCGAAACAAGTAATTGGAATATTGAAGCGAATAAACTTGTTTTGAGCGTCACGTGCAACAGCAGAAGAAGCACCTAGACCGAAGAATGAGATGCGCTTAGCTTGAGTCAGAAGATCAACCGCACGGTTAACTTGCATCGAATCAAGACTGTTTTTCGCTACGTCTAAGCACGCCATTGTCGATTCGAAAATCTTGTGCGTGTAAGCATCCGGACCATCGTCTTCTTCGACATTACGGTTTACGTAAGGCGTACCATTGGCAAGGCTTTGCGCAAGGTGAAGTTTAAAATCTGGGAAACCTTTAGTATCCAGACGACGACAGAAACGGTTAACAGTAGGCTCACTCACGTCAGCCATTTTCGCTAACGTTGCAATGCTTGAATGAATTGCAGTTTGTGGAGACGCCATAATTACTTCTGCAACTTTGCGCTCTGACTTACTGAAATTCTCCAGGTTTTTTTGAATTTTTTCTAATGTATTCATAGTGTTCACGAGGGTATAGAGAACAACTCGCTGGCTCTGTTAACGTATGGAAACCCAAGGGGCTTCTCTGTCTAGAGGGGCGTTAACGAAAACCACCAGCGCCATAAATTCAGTATAAACCCGATCCTTTATCTGGCTAAAACAAATACCGTTACTATTTCGTGAGAATTTGACAAGCCTCAAACAAAATGTTGTAAAAACTACAGAATTGAAGGTGGGATCGTTGGTTTGTTGCTCTAGTGGCACAATAATGATGTCTGAGTTACACCAAAAAGAAAGAAATTTTCACTTTGATGTAACTCACATTGGCGACTAAGAATTGAGAATGTCGTCGACAGTTTCTTCAATCTTAGCCATCAAGCTCGGTGCTTGCTGAGCAATTTCTCTTTGCTCACTCAAAACCGCGCTCAAGATATCATTGGTGGTTAATGGGTTAGCAAGAACGACGCGGAATACAATGGTGTTCATGCGTTGCCATTGGTCTGGATTCAGTCGAGTACGAGAGACAAACGACTTACCCGTTTCACGCTGACGTTTCTGAATAAACTGAGTGAGCTGGTTGATTAGCTCATTAAGTTTTTCTTTCTGAACGCCCTGTGCTTTATCTAACGCCGCGCGCATATTGGTTGGCAGATATCGGTAGGTTAACAAACAAAGCTCAGGCTCAGACACCAATTCGAAGTCTTCTTGTTGGTTAATCAGATCAGCGAAGTAACGTGCTTTCTCGATACTTTGGTCGATCAGTAGTTCGTAACCTGGGCGACTGATGATGTGCATTGCTGCGTAAACCAACATTGCCATACCAGATCGAGAGCCCTCAAGCGTATGACTGCCTAAGTCTTTAGAACCTTTGCGCAAGATGTACTGTGCATGATGCTCGATAGACTTCATCGCATCTGGATCTTTAAACAGAACCATGCCAGCGCCCATCGGAATGTAAAGCTGCTTGTGAGCATCGATCGTTACAGAGTCGGCGAGTTCAACACCACCAAGTAGGTGACGATGGTTGTTCGACATCAATGTCGCGCCGCCCCAAGCTGCATCCACGTGGAAGTGGCAGTTGTGCTCAGCACATACTTCTGCAATTTGAGGTAGTGGGTCAACACTGCCAGTCTCTGTTGTACCAGCAACACCAACCACAGCGATAGGTTTGATGTTCTGTGATTCGAGCTCGGCGATTTTTGCTTTTAGGTCGTCAACAATGATGCGGTTGTTCGCGTCTGTTTTGACGGCAACTAGGCCCTCTTGACCAAGACCAAGAACGTCTGCCGCTTTCTTCAGTGAGTAGTGACCTCGTTCAGAAACCAAAATCGCTAAGCCTTCGTAGCCATAATGTTTCATGGCTTTGAACAGGCCTTCTTTCTCTACACCTTTGAATGCGCCATCAGCCTTCAGTGCTTTATTGCGAGCAACCCAAAGCGCAGTGATGTTAGCGATGGTTCCGCCGGAGCAAAATGCACCAAGAGAGTGTTTCGCGCTGTGCATCCATTTACGGTAGAACTTATCGTCCTGACCATAGATAAGGCGATGCAACATACCAAGAACTTGACGCTCAAGCGGTGTGAAAGCTTTTGATGTTTCGATTTTCACCAAGTTTTGGTTCAAGGCAATCATGATCTTCGACAACGGCATTAAGAAATACGGCAGGGCAGAAGTCATGTGGCCAATAAAGCTTGGTGCAGAGGTATGAACCGAGTGAGATACCAAGGTATCTAGCAGGTGCTCGGTATGGTCTGACACGAACTCAGGTTGCTCAGGAATCTGAGCAGAAGAAAAGTCTTTCTCAATTTCACGTAAAGGCTTTTCTTCTGCCACGATGTGTTCACGAAGAAATTGATTCAAGTTCTGCGAAAGACTTTCATCAATTTTAGTCAACGTTGAATCTGGACCTTCAGGGATAGTGAAGATCTTTAACAAGCTCTCGAAGCTAACGTCAGCGGTTTTTTGTTCCTTAACCATAGCAAAGAATCTTTGTAGTTATTTTGGTAATGCGAGCGGCACAATCTAAACCAAAACGGGCGCAAAGTCCCGTTTTAATTATTGAAACCCATATTGCTGAAATGAAATTCAAGGGTGGGATTTATTCACATTTCTGCTTCTCAATCTTAGCAATTGATTGATTATACTTGTTAAGCGCAGAATCGATCTGTTTTGGGTGGCTCAATAAGTCAGCAAATGCAGAGCGTAGGTCGTAGTTCTTTGGATGGTTTGCAGATTGACGATCGCTGAAGGTTTTCTTCGCCGCTTCCCCTAAGGCATCACTGCGTGTCGCCAGTTGCTTCACATCATGTTGTTCTAGCTTCAACCATGCCTCAACCGGTTGCTCTGTTGCTACTCGGCTTGGATCGTTTTCTAGAAAATAATGTACTGCTTCACGGTTGAGTTCGAAGTGGTGTTTACGGCCTTCTAAGAACCATTGGCTAACTTCGTTTAAGTCAGGGTATTGAGTCACAGTTAGGTCTACGAGGTCTTGATACCACTGTAGGGAAGCATCAATGTAGCCATCGTATTTAGTTGCAAGACATTGCTGATCAGCAGCAAAAGTAAAAGTTGAGCTTGTAGCGAGGAGCGCCGCAACGACAAAGCGTTTCATTATTATTCCTTTTGGTTGTATTCCCTTTGTAACCCCAATAGACATATGCCTTGCCTGTCAATGATTACCGATCCAAGAGTTAAAAATTAAAGGGCTCGATAACAAAGCGGTGAACTAGAAAATTCTCTTCGAATTGAGCATTTTGAGGTTACTTGGGTATTTGAATTTTTGCCGTATTGTAATGGATGTTAATGAATATTCCTGAGATCTAGCTAGCAAGAGACACAAAGAAAAGCATCATAACTGGCACCAATAAGCTCAAGATAAAGCCACTAACAATGGCAACAGGCACACATCGAACACCGCCAGTGGTTTGAATGACAGGCAGCGTAAAGTCCATCGCTGTCGCACCAGCGTAGCCAATTGCTGTAGATGGATAACTGCGAATAAGCAGTGGGATGGCAATCAAAGCGACCAACTCACGCATCAGCTCAATTAAGAAAGAAGCGCCGCCAAAGATAGGGCCAAAGGCGTCACCCATCAAAATGCCAGCCAGTGAGTACCAACCAAAACCGGAAGACATTGCCAAAGCTTGATAAAGAGGAAGATCCAAAATCATTGCAGCAATTACGCCGCCAAGCATACACGTTGTAATGATCACTGTCGCAATCGCCATGCCTTGCTTGTTGAGTAGAATTTGTCTGAGCGTCAAACCACTATTACGCAGTTGAATGCCGATAAAGAAAAGCAAAAGGAATAAAATCCACTCGCTTGCAGTGTCTACCCAAGACAAGCCAATAGGAAGAATCAAGCCAGCGACTAGGCCACCACCCACAACAACGACAAGCTTGATTGACTCTAAGGCCATTGACGAAAGGGGGAGCTTCTTTTGATTCTGATCGGTTTGCAAAGGAAGTAGCTTATCGACCAAAGGTAAAGCGAGTAGGTTGCAGGCTCCCAAGCACACAAAGAAGGTGCCCGCGTATAGAAGGATGGTTTGTAGATTGCTACCTAAATTATCCAGCGCAGCCAAACTCAAGCCCATCAGGGAAAGAATGACGTAAATAAGGTACGACGTCGATTTATTGATCTTCTCCAATACTGACGCGCGAGAAACTGGAATTAAATAACCCACCACGAGTGGGGCGAAGATAAATAGCATCCCTGAGAACATAAAGCCCAATGATTCCTTTCTGGATAAAGAACAACAGAGCCACGAATCAACGTATCAGAATACTATCTGACGATTATCGTGGCTTGGTTTGAAGCTGTTAAGATTAAAGACCGCTTGCGCTAAGTACTTCTTTAATTTCACTTTGGAAGTCAGTATCACTCATATTACTGAGATCGTACAAGACTTCTGCACCTGTTAAATTAAATTCTACTTCGTGATCTTCAATGCGTTCATCTTGATTGCGGAACATTAATAGATGGTTTGCGATACGAGCAATATCTAAATAGCTTACTTCAGGGCGAGCAGATTCGAACTTCTCATTCGAGGAGACTTCACGGAAATCATTATCAAAGCCCCATTTTTCTAGCACTAATTTACTCGTAGCAGAACAGCGGGTTTGGAATATTTGTAGCGCGATATCGGCATCAAGGTAGTTGCCGCGATCGAGATAGAGGTGGTATTCATTGATTAGGCAGAATAAGCCAATGTCGGCTAACAAGCCAACCAGCAGTGCCTTTTCTTGCTCCAGATGCCCATAGGTCGCCGGCTCATGCTTACGAAACTCTTGAACCACTAACACCATGGTTGCGCCAAGCTCACGTGAAACCGCCGCACTTTTCACCAAGATGCTATTACACTCTTTAGTTAGGTTCACAGAGTGCTTCAACTGTTCAATCGCTTGTGCAGTGACGATATCCCTCACTCGCAGAATCCCAAGGCGTGAAACTGCCGTCGTTAGGTCATTGCATGTAATGTTGCGACGATTAAAGATGACAGAGTTTGCCACGCGAACAACAACTGCAGCCAAACCTGGATCTTCCAGTAAGGCATTTGCTACATCTGCAATGGTCGTGTGTTCTTCAGTGCAAAGTTGTTGGATCTTGAGGACGACATCTGGGATGGGAGGAAGGGAAATTTTGCCAGTAGAAATCGATTGTTCTACCAGCTGAGCGAACTCAGATTCGAGTGCCTTTATGAGCTTATCTTTATTATTAGGTAGCCAAAAAAATGATAAATGTTCCATTATGACGCTGTGCTTGAGAGCTTTCGTACAGTGTACCCTCACAGTATGTTAGTTATCAATTAAATACCTAATTCGCTCTCGCAATTGCCGTATTAATCACCATGATGCTTATTTTTTGGCACTTACTGCGTCAAAAAAACATCGGATGAAGATAAGTAAGTGTGAAACTAATCACGTATGTTGAATTTGTAGTTTGGCATCTGTGACATAGATCCTAACTTATTTTTCAACGTTAAGTATGATTAAGACAGTTGGTGAGCGCAATTCACAAAAATATCGCCAACATAACGACAATTTTTAATCGCTATAAGCTGCTGTTCAATCTGGTGACATCGCTAATCGGGGTAATTTATTCCAATTAAAGAGGTCAATGGACATGACAGACCAAGCTTTTTTTAACTATGTAAGCAATTTTAGTGAGTACCAAAAACGTTCAATGTTTGGTGGTATTGGTTTATTCAGCAATGACGCAATGTTCGCGTTAGTAAGTAACGACTGTTGTTATTTACGCGGCGGAAATGGGTTGGATGATGAGTTTACTCAACTAAACTGCGAAAAATATAAGCACGTCAAAAAGCAAACGACGGCAACCGTAAACTATTACGACGTAACAGACCTGTTTGATTCAAGCTTTGATGGGCTAGACGAACTGTTACAAAAATCAATTGAATGTTCTATCAAGGAACGCAAATACCAAAAGTCTTCCGCCAGTAGACGTTTGCGCGATCTGCCAAATATGCAGTTAACGCTCGAACGCATGGTAAAGAAAGCCGGCATTGATGATGTCGACACATTTTTAGAACTTGGACCGGTAGAAGTGTTCAACAAAGTCCGAGTTGCTTACGGCAGTGACGTTGATGTGAAACTTCTATGGAAATTTGCTGGTGCGATCGATGGTATCCACTGGAAACTAATCCAAGAGCCACGCAAGAAGCAATTGCTAGCCATGTGCGAGTAAGGCGCTTTAGTTTCACGATGATTGACTCGTTTAGGATGAAGTTAGCGAGTCATAAAAGGTGAGTGTTGAAAGCGACAAAAGGAAGTTGATGCTTTTAGCCACTTCATTCGAGTTAGTCATTGCTACAAATCAGTTATCAGAAAAGAAAAACCGAGGCAGATGCCTCGGTTTTTTTATTTGTGCTTCTAGGGCTGTTCAATCAAGGGATTGATTAGAACTTGAAGCGAGTAGTGAACATCACTTGGTCACCGTAGAAGTCGTTAATGCGCGCTTCTGCACCTAGAGAGAATAGCTCTGTAGAGTGGAAACGAGCGTAAACAGAACCAATCCAATCGTCATCGTTATCGATAGATACGTAGCCTGCTTTACCACCCACTTCTAGTTGTGGACCAAGCCATTGGCGTACACCAAGGTTCAGTTCCATACCAACGTCTGTGCTGCTTGAGTTTGATGGTTGTACAACACGCATTAGCATTGCACCTGTTAGGTCAGCCCAGTTGTTTAGTGGAGAGTGGAAGCCAAAACCCGCTGCTGAATCGAAATCGCCATCGAATTCAGAATCGATGCGAGCAATTACGTGTGCATTTGGGTGGATTGATTTGCTGAAACCAGCACCGAATGTTACTGGGCTTGCACCAATGCGAGCTTCCATGTAGTCGTAGCTAAAGTTGCTCATTGTTGCTGGAGCGTTGTAGTCGTTCGCAGCTAGAGCTTGGCTAGATGCCAGTAAAAGGGCAGCGGCTAATAGTGTTTTACGCATAACTAACGATAAACCTTGTCTTATAGTTCCATGGATCCAAGTAACCACTTGAACCGTAATCTGATTTGTTCGACATCATAATAAAAACCAAGGGCGACGACCAACAAAAAAGTGTCGATGTTTTGTCAAATGAGTCAATTGTGCCAAGTTAACAGCAAAAAACGCGCCATGTTGAGGTGACGTGGCGCGTTTTTGTGTTCAAAGAATTATTCGCCGAAGCTTGCTCGTCTATCTGCCATGGCGTTAAGAATCGCTTCTGCGTCTAAAATAGAAGTCCAGGATAGGAGATTATCATCGTTTTCTATCATAAAAGCAGTCAGTTGCGAGATAATTGCTTCTCTTAATTCTTCACCTTTCCAAGGTTTTGCAATGTAGTAATCAAGACTGGCGTGGTTAACTGCTTCAACAGTGTCTTCAAGCCCTGCTTGTCCGGTAAGGAGTACTTTTCGAGCGGATTGAGTGTCACCATTTTGACTGAGCTCGATTAAGAAGCTGATGCCCGTTTGTTCCGGCATGATGTGGTCACACAGAATCAAGGCGAGCTGAATGCTATCTTCCGCCATTTCTTCAATCACTTGTTTCGCTTCCGTAACAGATTCCGCGCCTTCGACCACAAAGTTATCTTCAAATGGCATCAAATCCTGAAGGACACTATCCAAGACTTCTCTTTCATCATCCACACATAAAATCAGATATTTAGTCATGCTTCATCTCCTTCTTGAGTGATAGGTAACCAGACGGTCATGCAAGTGAAATGGTTGAGCTCAGATTCCACTTCTATCCAGCCTTTATGGCCCGCCATGATTTGTTGGCAGATAGAAAGTCCGATTCCTAAACCGAAATTACCTTCTTTCTTCGTTGTAAAGTTGAGTTCAAAAATGGCTTTTTGTTGTGATTCTGGAATGCCGCATCCGTTGTCTTTGAATGAGATGACGGCATAAGTTTGACTGTCTTTCTCGATCAATCTCGACTGAATCACCAATTCCCCTTTGTCTGGGAAAGCATCAATCGCGTTGGAGATAAGATTGGTCCACACTTGTTGTAGCGCAATTGGCTGACAAAGGGTGTTTGGTAGCTCAGCATAATCGGTCGTGACCTTGTGCATTTTGAGTTTGTTTTCAAAGATCACCAACGTATCTTCTATGCCTTCATGCAGATCCGCATAATGCAAACTCTCATCATCAGAGCGGGCGTAGCCCTTCAAGCTTTTCACCATGTCAGCAATCCGAGCGGCGCATACATTTATTGAGCGCAGAGAGGCACCAACTTGGTGATACTGTTCTAGGGTTCCCAAGGCGTGCAAGGATTCGGTTTTTTGACGGTTGAGCTGCGCTATCAAGGCTTGGTCAGATTCGAGTCCGAGATTAACGACTTTCTTAGCGAGCGCTCTGTCGGGTAGGTCGGTGCTTAGTTGTTTCACTCGCTCCCGTAGCTCGGCCGTAGAAGCGGGTTTGACGCGTTGGGCTTTGGTCAATAAGGCAACGCCTTTTTCTTGAATGTCATGGCTAGGAAGCTCTTTAAGCAGATTCTCTAACGTTAGCGTCAGGTTTTCTACACCCCGCAAAATTGCCGCAATAGGGTTGTTCAGCTCATGAGCGACCCCAGCGACAAGCTGGCCAAGCATTGCCATCTTTTCACGCTCGATTAATTGCTGGTGGGCGGATTCTAATGACTCTAAGGTTTTTTGCAGTTGTAGCTTGGTATTAATGCTGCGCTGCAAACGTCGGTTGAAATGGCGCAACAACAAGTTAGTAAACAAAGGCAGCAAATTTGAATCGCTCTGCATTACTTTACGAAAGACTTTTCTATCCAGCTTGATCACTTCGGTTTTGGTGAGCGTTAAGGCTGTCGAGAATGAACTTTCTCCAGTAACAAACGACATGCCGCCAACAATGTTACCTTTCGAATGTCGAACCACTTCGCGCTGCATACCAAGCTCGTCGCGTTTGTAGAGTGCCACTTCACCGCTGGTAATAAACCACAAGAAGCTGTTTGGTTCGCCTTCTACCGTGAGCAAGTGTTCTGGTGAGTAGGTACGGCAAGCTTTGGTATCGTCATTTTGTTCAAAGAAATGTTGCAGAGCACTGATGACTTGTTCTGCCAGTTCTCCGTCGGAAAGGGCGTGATAGTCGTTTAGGAAACCAGCTTGGTAGTTACTCATCTGATTTTCGATGTGCGCACGAAGCAACTTGTGCTGGTCGAGAATTTGACTATAGCTGAGTAAGTCTTCTCTGTCGTAACGCAGAATAAATTGGGTGAGCTCTTTCTGTGCTGTATTGAAAAGAACCTTGTCAGGGAGTGGCTTAGTTAAGCAATGGTCGAGTCTGCCTTCGTTGACGGCGGTTAAAATGGCTTCAATATCTGAAGAACAGCTGATCAGTATTTTGCGCGCTTGTTCAGTATGAGGTTTGCGATCCAAGCCAATAAGGAAATCGACGCCGTTAAAATGTGCGTGATGACTGGCAATAACGAGTGCCACTTTTTGCTCTCTTTCTTCGAGATATTCGAGAGCGCTCTGTGCTTCTTCTATCGATTCCACAGAGAGAATATCAAACTTACTTGAGAAGGCTGACAACTCCAATCGAAACTGTTCGGCACTGATTGGATTGTTGTCGAGGCACAATACAGCGTAACGGTTCACAGCGGTTTGAGCTCCGGTTAAAACTTGGCACTAACAACATATCAATTAAATGTAAGAATGGGTGGGAGCTGGGTATTATTCTCGATTAATGAACTAAAATAACCATCAATAGTCTGATATATCTCAATGTTTTATCCGCTTTGGGTTTGGGTTAGACTGAGCACAAATACTCAATAAGTGACGTTATGGAAAATCTAAAAAAAATCGGTGCCATTGGTGGCGCTATTTCTCTTGCGCTATGTTGGCCGCTAGCGGTTGGTCAGATTGGTCAAACTATCATTGAAGATGGCATCGCCAACATGAACGATGAAATGGTCAAAGGTGAAATCGTGGAATATGACCGCGGTTACCTGTCTTCAGTCGTTCTGACGCGTTACACCGTTGTCGACCCAGAAATCAAAGCGCAGCTTGAGCGCGATGGTCTGCCGACTGCATTTGATGTAACCAGTGACGTGACTCATGGTTTAACAAGCCTAAGTGCTGACTCTAAATTGGTGGATGCTGACTTCTTGCCACTGACGATGCACAGCAAAACCCAGTTGAACGGCAACACCGATTTTACGTTGGATCTTGCTAGCTGGAATTACCAGAATGATGCTCAAGGTATGCACCTTTCTTCAAGCCCTGCTCAAGTGAAAGGTAATGTAACGGTACTGGGTGATTTGAACTACCAAGTGTCGATTCCTTCGGTACAAATTGATTTTGAAAATGGCGAAGAGATTCACCTAACAGAGCTAAAAGGTGAAGGCAAAGGTAAGCAAGCAAAAGGTTACTGGCTTGGTGAGCAGTCTTTCTCACTACAAAAGTTAGATATCGTGGATGCGCAACTTGCTCCTATGTTCCTGATTGAGAACGCAAGCTACAGCGGCAATACCTCGCTTAACGAAGCGGGCGATAAGCTGAGCACGAAACTGGTGCTGGATGCGAAGCAAATGCGTTTAACAGATGGCACAGACGTTGATAACTTTAAGTTGGATTTTGCTATTGGCGATGTAGACAGCAAATCCTTTGATGAAATCATGTCAATTTACCAAAGCTCGCCAATGCTGGATGAGCAAGAAGTTCAAAAACTATTGCCACACATTGATACGTTGTTTAGCAAAGGCTTCAACCTATCTGTGAATGAATTGTCTTTGGCATTTGGTGAAGGTAAGTTCCGTAATGAATGGCAATTGTCTGTGCCTCAAGGTACTGACCACATCACTCAAGACCCAATGAAGTTGATGACGGCGACAAATGGTTCTCTAAACACCTACTTCTCGGATGAACTCGTGGATCTTTACCCATTCATTCAAGAAAGTGTGGATGAGCTGATGGTGATGGAGCTTATCCAGAAAAAAGACAAAGGTTATGAACTAAAAGCGCAAATTTCTGATGGGAAATTGAAGTTCGAAAACGGACAAGAGTTTCCTTTAATCGCACTGCTTATGCCAGCCTTGATGCAATAGAGAAGTTTACAAAGTAAGTTTTTAGCTTTTTCAGTTTAAAAAGAGGTCGTAAGACCTCTTTTGTTGTTTTTATCCCTGCAAAAACGTGATATTAATTTCGTAATCTTTACTTAGCAGGAGCAATGAGCATCATGGAACAAAATACGGACAACGTATTTAACTTCAGTGCAGGGCCAGCAGGTCTGCCAAAAGCAGTCATGCAGCAAGCACAAAAGGAGCTAATCAACTGGCAAGGTCTTGGCACTTCAGTGATGGAAATCAGTCACCGAAGCAAAGAGTTCATCAAGGTTGCAGAAGAAGCAGAGCAAGACCTTCGTGATCTTCTGAACATCCCAGACAACTACAAAGTACTGTTTTGCCAAGGTGGTGCTCGTGCTCAATTTGCCGCTGTTCCACTTAACCTTTTAGGCGATGCGGAAACTGCGACTTATATTGATGGCGGTTACTGGGCAGAAAGCGCAGTAGCAGAAGCGAAAAAGTACTGTGAACCAGACGTCTTCAACGCAAAGACTGTCATCGACGGCAAAGCAGCTGTATTGCCAGCGGCAGAATGGAAAATTTCTCCTGACGCGGCTTACGTGCATTTCTGCCCAAACGAAACCATTGACGGTATTGAAATTAACGATATGCCGGTGACGGACAAACCAATCGTTGCTGATATGTCTTCAACCATTCTTTCTCGTGAAATCGATGTCTCGAAATACGGCGTGATTTACGCGGGTGCGCAGAAGAATATTGGTCCTTCAGGTATCGCTATTGCGATCGTTCGTGATGATCTGCTTGGTCTAGCGAAAGAAGTACTACCAAGCATTTTGGATTACAAAGTGTTGGCAGAGAAAGAGTCAATGTTCAACACGCCGCCGACGTTTGCTTGGTACCTGTCTGGCCTCGTATTCAAGTGGCTGAAAGCGCAAGGCGGCGTAAAAGCGATTGAACAAGTAAACCGTGATAAAGCCGCGCTGCTTTATGATTACATTGACCAATCAGACTTCTACCGCAATGGTGTGCATTCTGCGAACCGTTCTCTAATGAACGTACCATTCCAACTTGCTAAGCCTGAGCTAGACGGAACGTTCTTAGAATTAGCAGACGCGAAAGGTCTGAAAGCGCTAAAAGGTCACCGCGCGGTTGGCGGTATGCGTGCTTCTATCTACAACGCAATGCCACTAGAAGGTGTACAGGCCCTTGTCGACTTTATGCGAGAGTTCGAGCAAGAATACGCTTAATCGCGACCTGTGATACAATCTTTCAAAGCGTCGCATTAGCGGCGCTTTTTACTTTCTGCAGAATCGCTATTTTCTAATGGAAGCACACGCACATTTCCAAATGGCGATTTTGAACAACCATCCGCTGTTCGCTATCTTTGTAACATCATCAATTTTCGAGAAATCTAGTGAGAAACCTCTGTCTGACATTTCTGCTGTGCTTATCTTCCTTTGTAAATGCACAAGAGATCCAAGTGTGGAGCGGTATTGAGTACTCAACCGTTGCTGAGATCCAAGAGCGATTTGAGGCAGAGACGGGCAACAAGCTAGCGATTCGTGAGTTTGACGTAAACAACATTCGCTCAGAGCTGTTATTAGCGAAACAGACAGGGATTACGGTACCAGATGTGATTTGGGTGCCTTCAGATTTTCTAGGGCTACACGATTATTTCGATTTGGCTAAAATCCCTTCGAGCTGGATTGATGAAAAGAGTATTGAGCCAAAAGCGCTAGAGCTGGTCTCGGTTGACGGAGCCATTTATGGTGTGCCTCTTGGATTGGGCAATCACCTTGTGTTGTACGTGAACACAAAGCTAACCAAAGATCTTGAACCGACGTGGGAAGAGCTGCTTGAAGAGGCTGAGCAGGGAAGAACGACGCTCGCGATGCAATATCCGAATATGTATTTTTTGATGTCGTTTGTCCCAATGTTTTCTGACCATCGCTCGAAACCGGTCACAGACATTGACGTTGGTGCTTTAGCTGCTGCGCTGAAGTTCTATGGTGAGCTTCCTGTCGTGGGCGTTTTAAAAGGCGAATACGGCCAAGATCAGGCACGACAGCAGTTTATCGATGGTGAAGTGGCGTACTTAATTGATGGTGACTGGGCGTTAGGGGAGCTTAAACAACACTTTTCAAAAGAGCTGAAAATCAGCGGCTTGCCGACTTACAACAACCATCACATGCATTCGTTAAGTGGTGGCAAAGTGTTGGCGTTTAATGCTGAAGCAATGGCAAACCCAGACAAACGCCAAGCCATGCGAACCTTAGCAACGATTGTACAGAAACCTGAGTTCATCGAAGACGTTATCATCAACCAGAATCTGATTTCGACCAACCGCTCAATCAATCGTAAATGGTATGACGCAGACAGCACTTACTACAGCGATCTCTATACTCAGTTGAACCCAGCTTATGTTATGCCGAGTACTGTCGAAATGGCGGTGACATGGGAAGCGTTGATTCGTGGCTACAAACGCTTCCGCGCAGGCATGCCTGCTGAATCCGCAGCAGAGTTTGTGGTGGATTTCATCCAAAAACACTCTCAGCATATCCATAAACGTAGGAAGTCATCATGATAAGTTTACGTAACATCCTAACTTTGATTGTGGTGCTAGGCTCTTTGCTTCCTGCTTATTGGGTCGGGACTAGTATGATCGAAAAACACCAAGAAGATCTGCTGGTGGAGAAAGAGATCAAGCTTGTTAATACCAATCAAGGTATCAAGAAAACAGTGACGGAAGATCTGACGTTCGTCGCGAACTTAACACGTTGGTACTCCAAAGACCGTTTGTTGGTTCAAGGCATGGATAACGTGCTGTATTCAAGCATCATCTGGCAGATGATCGAAACGTTTGAAGAATTGGCCGTTAACGTCAGTACTACTTACATCATCGACAAAAACTGGCAGCCAATGTACGAAAGCAATGGCTCCGTTTACCACTTAGAAACCAGCAAACTGCTAAACAAAATACGCGCCGCTAACGATGTTTATAAACAGGGTAAAATGTTCCACACCACCTACTTTGATGAAGGATTAGTTTTAGATGGGGGACAAAGTGGTATTGCCTTCGTTAGTCCGCTTTTGCCGTATACGCTGTTGCCTGGATCAGAGTACGAGCCGCAAGGTTATTTGGTGGTGTTGGTTTCGTACCAAGATTTGATTCGTATCTCTCAACCTTTTCTCTATGCACAAGAGAGCGTGAACTTCCACTATGGTGACATCAACAAGCTAAAGACGGATAACTCTCGCCATGTGAGTGAGATAGAGGTGAACAACAGTAACTTTGTAGAGCCGCTTGAAGTCACTATGGTGCACACTGTTTCTGACGCTGTGCGTAACCAAGACCTTATGCGTTCGAAGCAACAGCTGCTCAATATTATCATCGCGACGCTCATTGTGACTCTGTGCTTTGCGATCGTCGCGAGCCGCTGGTTGACTCAACCTATCAGGAAGATGGAGCGGGTGGTACGTAGCTTTAAAAACAACAAGCGTCCGGATCTTCAACCTAAGCAGTTCCAGTTTAAAGAGTTTAGGCAATTGATGAGATTGCTCGACTCGTTGTGGCTTCAATTGACCAATCACATGGATGAATTGGAGATCAGAAACCAAGCGCTGCGAAAGGCAAACCTACAAGTCCAAGAAACCAACGCACAGTTAGCAAACTTTAACCAAGAGCTAGAGCATCGCGTTGATGAACAAACAGCAGAGTTACGTGCGAACTTGACCCGAGAAGAAGCGCACCAAGCTAAATTGATGACCTTGATTAATTTCACCACCAGCCACGCGGGAGTGGGGTATCACGCCATACCGGAAGTGATCAATTCAGGTTTGATCAAGCTATTCCCTGATTCAGATATGCGCTTTAGCTTTGAGAAACCGGATTGTGAACGCGTCAAAACGATGCGCTCATCAACGGGTTCTGAGCTAGGTTATTTCGACTACGGCACTTATTCGATGAACGAAGAGGAAGGCATCCTTCTAGAGCTATTCAAGAAGCAGCTCTACTCTTGGCTTGAATTGGAAGAGTTCGCTCGTCGAGATAAATTATCCAAAAGCTTTAACCGAAAAGCGTTTGATGAAGACTATGAGTATGCGCGCCAGTCTGTTGCTCAGGGGCGTTGGCATAGGATGTCGATTCTTATCATCGATATTAACGGATTGAAGACGTTGAATGATACCTACGGGCACGATCGTGGTGATCTGTTAATTGCTAAATCCACTCAACTGATTAAGACAGTACTTCAAGGTAAGCACGCCCTGTATCGGATTGGTGGCGATGAGTTTGCGGTGATTGCACAAGATATGAATGCCGAAGCATTAGATGAACTGATTTCAGCTTTGGAAGCATCTCAGCAAGACAAATGGATAGAGCTATCAGGGCAAAACCGTCACCCAGTTCAGTTCTCAGTTGGCGGCGCATCGAGTGAGTCAGTGGCGTTGGAAAATCTGTTCTCCATCGCAGATGAGGCCATGTACGAGAAAAAACGTGCGTTCTACCAAAAGTAAACCGCTATCAGAGTAGGGCATAGAGAGCCGAGTCTATTGATCTAGCGTTACTCACCTGAATATAAAAAAGCCCTTGCTGTTCATGCAGCAAGGGCTTTTTATTTGAATATGTTAGCAGTCATTGTGCATCTGAGCCCTAGCTGTTGCTTTGGGGGCTCTTTACATCATGTACCTCTACTTTAAATGCAGGGTTAGCGGCTTTGAGACTGCGATAGATTCAATCGGTGAAGCGTCATCAAGTGGGTAAGAAATGCTAGAGCTAATAATGCCTGCATTGTAGAGGCAGTACACAAGATCCAATTTGATGTTGTTCTGCTCTAACTCCACACCCGTAAATACCGAACCGCAATCCGAGATCTCGGTAAGGTTCACCGCCTTTTGCAACGATATTTTTAGTAGACGATCTTCTGCGTCGTAGCTAAACGCTCTTACTGCAAAATCATCAATGTCGATAATGGACTGATTTTCCTCGTCAGTATCAAGAAAAATTGGATTTACTTTGTCCCTGTATCGGATTGAGAGCGTTCCGTGCAAATCAAATGGGTAGCGAATCTTTTTCATGCGTTTCACCTGTGAATAAACGTATAGCACTTTAACGTTTCATCTTAACGACTATGAAGCTTGATAAGATAGCATTTACAAATTGATACATACCCCTATTGCTAAGTATGGGTATATTCAATGAGTTGCGTTTGTTTTTTGTACGATACGCTGTCGATTGAGCAGTGATACCTAATGAGTTCTCAACGCGGATATGCACGGATTAAATGCTCTAACTTAATCAATCCTAAGCATATTATAAAAAGCTAAACTGTTATCTGCCTACGTAATGCAGCAAATAGGATTTAGAATGGAAACCAATAAGTCAGAGCGTTCAGTTTTTGGTTCAAGTTTCTAGCTAAAGTTTCTAGCTCTAGTTTCTTAGTAATACGCTCTGGATACGTTACCGTTGAACTCGTTGATGGCCGTATGCGTGATGTAAGGTCGAAAACTAAATGCGGGTGACGTGGATAATAAAAAGGCCAATCACAACAGGTAAGGAGGGAGAGTCTGCTGTTATTGACCTTTTGATGAACAGTATCGTTCAAGCACAGAGCGGGGCAGCTGAATGCCGAAACTTTCGTTCTTTGTCGCTAATTAACAAATGCAGTCAGGGTGTTCCGTACAGGTGTCACACTGGCGGTGAGTGCAAACGCCGCAACAAGTGAGCAAGTAGAGAAACTCGGGCTGCGTGAACAGTTCACTGGTTTCAATATACATGATCGCTCTGGTGTAACGCTTAGACCCGACTTTAATCGCACCAACTGGGTTTTCACCTTCGTAAGCGGCGACACTAAAGCCCATTTTGAGCATAACATCGACAGAACTCTTGAGTGTGACACTCGCGTAATAGTGATGAATATGCGCATTTTGAGCCAAAAAGGTAAATTCAGTGTGTAACTGCCTTCGGAAAACACGTTCATTCTTCGAGTGTTGACTGATGGCGTAGTAAGAATATACCCCTTTATCTTTCAGCGGTTTGGTGAGTCTTAGGTCAATGACATCGATCGGTAAGCGGTTCTTCTTTACTCGATCAATTTCATTCTCTAACGTTGGCTCGGTAAAAAACATGCCAATGTTATGTCCTACTAACTCTCCTCGAGAAAGATACTTGTAAGCAATTGCGCGACCATCCTTTTGGTATTCCACCAAATCGATAGTAGCTAAGTTGTGCTTAATGTTGAGCGACTTCAATTGATTGTGGAAGTTGTTCAAACTGTGAATGAACTCTTGTTCATTACTTTGGCTGAGCTCTTCCTCTTCAATATTATTGTGCTCTACCGGACACGGAGTATTGTAATCAATCCCCGAGATGATCGACATCGCGTCCTGGTAGCGTTGCTTCAACGACAGTTCAAATTGCTCAACTTCATCCTTTAAAGATGAGTCTAATCCCAAACTGCACAGATAAGGCAGCAAGTTGTTTTCAAACGCTCGTAGGACTCTTACTCGACGGCTTAAGCTTGGTTGAGTAATGCCCCGTTCCCATCGACTGAAAGTGACACAGTCTATATTAGCTAAATCACCACCTAATAGATTTAACCTTATCGATGCTTGCTCCTGAGTTAACCCTAATGTGGTTCTTATTGCTTTTAGATAACTCCCGAACACTTTACTTTCCCCCATAGGTTTAAAACATGTCCATAGCTAATTCTTATTTTTCGTTTAAGTTATGTGCATGACATTCCTCTGCCAAATATGTCAATTGTTGGAAATGTTATTCCATTTACTTACGACCCTTTAAAATTGACTTGGCTTATAGGAGGTTGAAAATGCATTAATATTTATGTTGTGTTTGATCATAAATATCATGCAAATCATATTGTGTTTGTTATTAAATTGAGAAGGCATTGTGCTTATTAAGTCGATTGAAGATGCCTAGTGATGGCCAATACTGTCCTAAAATAGATGAAAATAGCCTTGTAATTACAGTCTTTTTTAGTACTTGGTCACGTAGGTTGATGAAATTTATACAATTATACGTTCGGTAAATCATTTTTTGCTGTTATCTTAAAAATGAGAAAGGTTCACGGGAAAGAACATATTTCATATGAGTATATTAGATATAAATATAAGGTCCTTTCTTCACTGAATTTATTATTTATCGATTAGTGCCAATGCACTAATAGGCGCCGTAAGTGAATTTACGGCGCTTAATATATTTCAGGAATGCCTTATTTAGCGTTTAACGTTTTGCAGTATTTGCTTGGTGTTGATGGAGTAGATATATCATTGAAGGCTGTGCAAGAAGTACGGCTGTATCCACTTTGAGTAAGCATTTGCGGTAAGACGTTTTGCCTATGGTCACTGACCCCGCCTTGTCCGGCGTGTCATAAGCGACTTTCTCAGCCCCCAAGCTCACTAAATAATCGGTAAATTGATTATCGAACGCATAATAGTACAACTCGGTGATATTGGAACGTCCTGCCAAGTAATCCACCAACGTAGGATGCAGCATCATAAAGACTTGTTCGCTGGCGGCATATCGGCTCAAGCAACATAGTGCCATGCCTCGGTTTTCTGAGTAAGCGCGAGCTTGGCTAAACGGCAAGGTTTGGCTTGGGTTATGAAAATGAGCGTCCAAATCTTCAATCCGGAAAAGGAACGAAATCGAGTGCCCACGCACTTTGTTCGTCTCGCTGTCTTTGTAGACTTTGGCGATTAACTTATCGTCATTGTGCATCGCCACGTAATCGAGATCGAACATCCCTGGGTAATGCGCGTCTGAATTGAGAAAGAAGTTTTTTAAGCGAGCCAGATCGGCATCAACATGCTCAGTGAAAAGCGTCTCTTCAATGATCTCAACTTCTTTACTCGGTTTTAGTTCTTCGTATCCCGATGTTAGGAGCATTGCTCGTTGTGAGTGAAAGCGGTCGTATAAGATGTCATCAAGCATGGTGCCATTTTCTGGAGACGGAATGGACAACAAAAATGGCTTTAAGTCCAATGCGAGTTCACGAAGTACTCGGATCGCTTTAACCGCGTTTGGTGATGTCGTGTTTCTTTCCCATCGACTGATCGTTACAGAGTCGATAGAGGCAAACTCTGGGTTTGCGAGGTTGAGCTTTGTGGCAAGTTCCCTTTGCGTCAAGTTGAGCTGATTTCTCAACTGTTTTAAATAGTCTCCAAACATACACTTACCTTGTTTTTATTATGGAAAGGAAGCCAAAACTAATTGGCTTCTTACACTAGGGTAGTTGATTATTGAGGATATTGTCTTTTGAGAAGGAGGAGCAACTCAGGGCGTGTCAGCCAAATCGCACTGTCGAGTTTAAGTAAACAGCGCATGTACTTTTCTGCACCGATTTTGACGATGCCTTGTTCGCTCGGTGCGTCGAAAGCCACTTTTTCGGCGCCGATCCCAATCATATAGTCTGCCGTGAGTTTATCGATGGCATAGTAGTAAAGGTCTTGAACATTCGCGTGAGTCGCGAGGTAGTCAATACCGGTTTGATGGTCAATCCAAAAGGTAGGCTCATCAGAGCAAAAATGGGTTAACGTACAGATTGCCATCTTTTTGTTGCTTGAATAGGCTTTGGTCTTTTTTATCGGGATCTTAAGAAACGGCGAACAATAATAGTCTTCTAAATCGTCGGTATGGAAGAAGAAAGACAACGAATGCCCCAGCAATCGTCCAGATAGTTTATCGAGATACTTCTTGCCGTAAATCTTATGATCTTGCTGATATTGGTACAGGTCGACGTCAAACAAGGTGTCGTGCTCAATGCCAATTCCACTCAAGAAGTTCTTCAAACCCGCTTCGTATTTTTCCCCTCTGGATTCAAACAGTGGTGCCTCAAGCACATTACATGCTTCAACCTCTTGGTTTGATTGATACGAAGTATTCATCAAGACATCTTTAGGAGAATGGTAACGCTCTTTCAGATAGTGATTAATCTGAGTCTTGTCCTCATCAATCTCTATGGAGAGAAGGTAGGGCCTTAGATCGTTGGTAAGGGTTCTGAGTACTTTAACCGCTTTAACCGGATTCGGTGCGGTAGTATTGCGCTCCCAACGACTGACCGTTACAGAGTCGATAGAGGCGAACTCTGGGTCTGCTAAGTTAAGTTTTACCGCAAGTTCCTTTTGCGTAAGATTTCCCTCGATCCTAAGCTGTTTCAGGTAATCCCCGAACATACATTGCCCTCATAATAACTTGAATCGTGTTTCTTACACGTGCCTACATTAATTGTAGAAACTATTTTTATGCTAGGCAGTGTCGCGTTCAATCATGTCAATAATATGTCTGGATTTGGTTATATCCTGTTCATCTATATAAGAAAGAAGTGACACTTATTAATAATTATTCGCGTTTTAGAAGCTCAATGATCTCTGGTCTGGATAACCAGATAGCGCTATCAATTCGGTATAAACAGCGTTTAAAAGATTGATTGCCAATTTTTACAATGCCGTTTTCATCGGGTGTATCAAAAGCAATTTTCTCTGCATCTAAGCTATTCATATAATTGACTGACCAGTGGTCAACAGCATAAAAGTACATATCATGAATGTTGGCATGTGAGGCAACGTATTTCGCACCAAATGCACTGTTTTGCCAAAATACAGATTCTATTGATGAATAACGAGAGATGGTACAAACCGCCATGGCTCGGCTCGTGGAATAAGGGCGAGCTTGCTGCAATGGCACTGGATAAAATGGCGATGAGAAATACTGATGTAATTCGTTAGCATCAAATAAAAACGAGATACTATGGCCCAGAATTTCTTTACTTTCTTCATCCGTGTATTTGCGAGCGACCATTTTGTTATCGAGCTGATATTGGTACAAATCGATGTCGAATAGCGCTTTGTTATCGAGCGACAAACTATTAAAAAAGTGTTTTAGGCTAGTTAGGTAATCATCCTGATCGCTTTCTAACAGCTGACTTTCCGTAATCGCATTGCATTTCGATTGTGTGTCATAAGAGCTGCTCATTAATGTTGCCCAAGGCGACTTAAATCGATATTCAACAATCTCTTCGAATATGCCTTTTCCTGATTCAGATGGCAGCGTGATGAGAAAGGGCATTAAGTCAGTGGTGAGTACTCTCAGGATCCTGATGGCTTTTACCGTCGTTGGAGCCGTCGTTCCTCTTTCCCAGCGGCTAATAGTTACTGGGTCAATCGAGGCGAAATCTGTGCTCGCGAGGTTCAGTTTGGTCGCGAGTTCTTTTTGTGTCAGTCCAATCTCTTCCCTGAGTTGTTTTAAGTATTCCCCGAACATCAATTTCCTCGCATTTTTTGTTCTGTAATAGGTTATTGATTGCTCTGTCATTATAGGAGTCGCATAGCAAAGCTCAAGCAAACCCATTTTTCGATGCCTACTATTGTGTATTACGTTCCCTTAATCTTTATATTAGAGATCTATTGTTAACGGTAAGACCCATGAAAAATTCAACGAGGGAGGATGAATGTAAAACGGTCTTTGCGGATATTCGTAAAGGCGCTTTCTATCCCATCTTTCAACCAATCTATGGATTGCAGCACGGCCACAAAATTGGTGCTGAAGTGCTAACGCGATGGAATACGCCAAGATGTATCGAAAAATCTTTCCGTTGTATCGAGGAAGAAGGGTACGCCAATTTTTTTACTAAACGATTATTCAAAAAGCTTTCAACGTGTTTGGATGAGCTTCCTGAATCGATTGGCTTCATTTCGGTAAATATTCCACCTTCTTATCTTTCCAGTCTGTCTTTTTTTGCCGATGTGTTGCCCTTATTGAACGCATGTAAGCGTATGGGAAGCACGTTATGGCTTGAACTGACCGAGCAAACGCAGTATCCAACAGAGGTGTGCGATAAGTTGATGTTTAAGATCAACTTACAACTATGCCAAAATTTGGGAGTAAAAATTGCGCTGGACGATTTTGGTCGAGACAATCATAAGAATGAATCCATCATTCGATATGTATCGCCAGATGTGGTGAAGCTCGATCGAAGCTTACTCAGAAGGCAAGGGATTCAATATGAGAAGTTCTGGCAACGTTTGGCGTCTTGGAAGCACCAATACAAATTTGATTTGGTTGCCGAAGGGATTGAAACATCCGATGAACTGAACTTCATGCAAAGTTTGGATGTGAGCTATGCGCAGGGTTATTACTTGCACAGACCAAGTATGGTCTCGGATTTATGCCCAACACTCTCTAAGCCCAGCTCAAACCATGGCTCATCGGCGATGTGGGCATAACATTTAGCAGTTCCCTGCTTGCTGATTTAACCAACCAATGAAAAGTGCCAACTTACGCGAGTGCTTTTCATTGGCGGTGACCACATAGTATTTCTGTTTACAGCGAAGTGCTCTCGCAGAAAAAGGCGTAATAAGTGCGCCGGATTTCAACAAGCTTTCGACAAGGGAAAGTCGGCCAATGGCAACGCCGGCGTTATGCATTGCCGCTGTAACCGCAAGATCGGAACGATCAAACGAGATACTCGGG
Source organism: Vibrio sp. K4 (assembly GCF_051122595.1). NCBI lineage: Bacteria > Pseudomonadati > Pseudomonadota > Gammaproteobacteria > Vibrionales > Vibrionaceae > Vibrio > Vibrio sp. K4. The sequence continues at coordinate 1,849,063 of NZ_CP178577.1, read as the reverse complement.
ATCCCTTCGATGTCGTCGAGCCCATTTTCACCAGCCCAAAGCGCCCACTCATCATGATGCGAGTTGTAGTCCCATGCTTGTTTGTCATGCAGTAATGTAGCGCTCACAAGTTTATCTGGGGCATCAATGAGTCCCAGTTTTTCTGCGTACTCTTTGGTGCAAACTGGAACAATACTTTCTTCCATCAGCTCTTGGTGCCACAGTTTTTCTGGCATCTGCTCGTCGAAGTAAATGGCGGCATCAATGCCATAGCCTTGGAAATTCACGTTCTCATTACCCGTTAGTATGTTTAGCTCAATCGACGGAAATTGCTGTTTAAACGAGTAAATGCGGGGAACCAACCAGCTTTGTGCAAAGGAAGGGCGGGAGTAGATGGTCAGTTCGCCCGAGACATCGCCACACTTCACTTCCATTACTTCTTGGTTTAACTCATTCAACGTTCGGTTAAGGGCTAGATATATCCGTTCGCCTTCTTCGGTCAGGGTTATCTTTCGATGTGACCGTACAAACAGCTTGATGCCAAGTTCTTCTTCCAGTTTGTTGATGCGATGTGAGATGGCGCTAGGGGTCATGGAAAGCTCTTCCGCAGCAAGGGAAAAAGAACAGTGTCTCGCTGCTACTTCAAAGGTGTGTAACTTAGAAAGCTGAAAGCTGTTGATGCGCTGATGCTTACCGAAAATGGTGTCGTTGGTGTACATGGCTAATGAATGATTTGCTGCTGTTGATTGGATAATAGGGCTTTTGTGTGTTGTATGTTGAGCTAAAAAGACTTCTTGTCCACAAAATTCCAACTTAATCACGTTTTTGTTTTAATCTGGTTCATGTGAAAGTGATTTTTGATCGTTTGTCATCTTTGGCGAGAGTTTGGTTAAATAACGATTAAAGACAGTAACTTGCAACTAGGAACCAATGACAACCTACAATGCACACACACTTGCTACCGAGTTTCCTCTGGTTAAGCGATTGATTGATTTGGAAGAGGTGGTTTGGTTCAACCCAAATATCACCACACTTAAAGAAGGTCTACCGTACGTTGGCTTAGATGCTGCCAACATCAAAGACGCGAGCGAGCGATTAAAACGCTTTGCTCCATACTTAATGAAAGCTTTCCCTGAAACGGCGGCCTCTAATGGAATCATTGAATCAAACGTGGTCGGCATCGACAAGGTGAAGTCGTGTTTGGAAGCGCAATACGATACTCAAATTCTTGGGCGTTTGATGCTTAAAAAAGACAGCCATTTGCCTATTTCAGGTTCTATCAAGGCGCGTGGCGGTATTTATGAAGTGTTGACACATGCAGAGAAGTTGGCGATTGAAGCTGGGCTTCTGAGTGAAAGTGATGATTACAGCAAATTGGCGAGTGAAGAGTTTCGTCAGTTCTTTCAGCAATACAGCATTGCCGTAGGTTCAACCGGAAATCTGGGCATGTCTATTGGCATCATGAGTGCAAAACTTGGCTTCTCTGTATCGGTTCATATGTCGGCAGATGCTCGAGAGTGGAAGAAGAACAAACTGCGTTCTCACGGCGTGAATGTCGTGGAATACGAGCAAGACTACGGTGTTGCTGTTGAACAAGGGCGCAAAGAAGCGGAGAAAGATCCAACTTGCTTCTTCATTGATGATGAAAACTCTCAAACCTTGTTCTTAGGTTATTCCGTTGCAGGTGAACGCTTAAAGCAACAGTTTGATGATATGGGTATCATCGTTGATGCGGAGCACCCTCTGTTTGTTTACCTACCTTGCGGGGTGGGCGGAGGTCCTGGTGGTGTAGCGTTCGGCTTGAAGATGGCTTTTGGTGACCATGTGCATTGTCTCTTCGCGGAGCCGACACATTCTCCGTGTATGCTGCTTGGTGTGCACACTGGTTTACATGATGACATCGCGGTTCAAGATCTTGGCATCGACAATATCACTGCAGCTGACGGTTTAGCGGTAGGTCGTGCGTCAGGCTTTGTTGGTCGAGCGATGGAGAGACTGCTTGATGGTTACTACACCATGACGGATGAGCGCATGTATCACCATCTAGGCGAGTTAAGTGAGCTGGAAGATATTCGTTTAGAACCATCAGCGCTAGCGGGCATGATTGGTGCGGTGCATGTTTCTAACGATAGGGATTACCAAGAGAGAATGCAGTTTACTGAAGAGAAGTTAAGCAACGCGACTCACTTAGTTTGGGCGACCGGTGGCGGCATGGTACCGGAAGAGGAAATGTCAGCTTATCTGGCCAAGTCAGGTCGTTAAAGAATTTTGCACTTGTTATGGGAACAGCGAGAGCAAAAGAAAAGGGCTCATCAATGGATGAGCCCTTTGTCTATTTGAATCCCAGTATTACAGAGATTGTAACAGCTGGTGGTAACGACCTTTTTCTGCAAGCAGTGCTTGGTGGCTACCTTGTTCGATGATCTCGCCTTGTTCCATCAAACAGATGTTGTCCATGCTTTCCAGCTCAATCAAACGGTGAGTAATGAATACGACCGTCTTATTGGTGAAGTGTTGCTTGAACAGTTCCATCACTGTTTGCTCAGTACGCTTGTCTAGACCTTCAGTTGGTTCATCAAGCAGCAGAATAGGAGCGTCACGCAATAGCGCGCGAGCAATACCGATGCGACGCTTCTCACCACCAGACAGTTGACGACCGCCGTCACCTAGCCAAGCATCCAGTCCTGGTTCGTCTAACAGATTCGCCAAGTCTACTTTAGTCAGAATATCAGCCAACTGTTCATCCGTTGCTTCTGGAGCCGCAAGCAATAGGTTGTCACGCAGTGTGCCATTAAGCACATCCACACGTTGACTAACTACTGTGATCGCAGCGCGCAAATCGGATTCGCTCCAATCTTGCAGAGGCGCACCACCAATGCTCACTTGACCTTGGTTTACATCCCAGTAGCGACAAAGCAATTGAATAAGCGTCGATTTACCTGAACCGGTTTGGCCAACAATCGCCGTTTTTGAGCCCAGAGGCAGTGACAGTGTCAGGTCTTTCAGCACTTTTTGTTGACCGTCAGGGTAGGTGAAATCAACCTTGTCGAACTCAATATTTAACGGTTTATCACCTTCACGCTTCGATGTTTCTGGGAAAACAACGTCTGGCTCCGCTAAGGTGATTTCGTTCAATCGACGCGCGGACGTCAATGTTTGACCTAGGTATTGGAAGGCACCAGCAATTGGCATCAGAATTTCAAAGCTTGCCATGGTTGCAAACGCGAACAGTGCAATCCAAGGATCTGGTGCACGACCGCCAACACCATCCGCAGCAAACCAAAGCATTGCGACAAGGGTTAAGCCGTTAGCGAGCATCAACAAGCCAGATGCCATACCAGTGAGGTTTGCGTTAACAAACTGGTTGGATAGCAGCTGTTTTTGCTTTTCTAGAATCACGTTACGGTAACGCTCTTCTGCACCAAACAGACTCAGTTCGCTGTAACCTTGTAGCCAGTCCAGTGTTGCTACGCGCAGTTGTGCTTTGTTTTGAGTCAGGTGTTCGCCGTTATGTTTGCCCAGTTTGTAGAACAATACCGGCCACACCAACAGCATTACCGTTAGGATACCGCCAAGCAGTAGCGCAAGGTGCCAGTCAAAGAAGGCAAGTACTGCGGTTAATGACAAGATGCCGAAGATGCCAACAATCACAGGGCTGACAAGACGCAAGTACACGTGATCCATCGCGTCTACGTCTGCCACTAGGCGGTTTAGCAGATCCGCATCACGCAGAGTCGAAACGCGACCAGGGATCAGCGGTGCAAGCTTCTTGAAGAAGAAGATACGCAGATCCGTCAGTAGTTTGAATGTTGCATTATGGCTAACTACACGCTCGCCCCAACGGCCCGCAGTACGCGCCATCGCAGCGCCACGAACGCCAGCGCCCGGAAGCATGTAGTTGAAGGTTTCACGAGCAATGGTCAAACCCGCGACGGCAGCCGCAGAGATAAACCAACCGGATAAGGTGAGTAGGCCAATAGAAGCAGCCAGCGTCAGAAAAGCCAGAAGCATACCGAGCGACAAACCAAACCAATGCTTTTTATACAGTTTTAGATAAGGGAGTAAATCACGCATCTAAGTTCCCCTTGTCTGATTCACGTTGAGCTAGGTTGGCAGCCAACATTTCTTTAAACAAACCATCTTGCGATGCCAACGTTGCGTAATCACCACGTTGAACGATTTGACCCTCTTGCATAACCAGAATCTGGGAGACATTCTGCAGCGGCGCGAGTTGGTGGGTGATCATCAAGTTAGTGGTGGATTCGGTGTATTTACCGATGCCTTCCATAACCAATTTCTCGCTTCGAGCATCCAAACTTGCAGTTGGTTCATCAAGTAGCCAGAAACGGCCGTTTTGTAACATCGCACGAGCAAGAGCAAGACGCTGTGCCTGACCAACAGACAAACCGCCAGAGCGATCAGAGATTTGGTAATCCAGACCGTGCATTTCAACAAATTCTGCAGCGTGGGAGTCACTCAGTACAGAGTTGACTTGCTGGTCTTGAATATCTTGCTTACCTAGGGTGACGTTGTCACGAATACTGCCGTGCAAAAGCATTGGGTTTTGACCAATCCAGCTGATGGTTTCGCGCCATGTCGCCAAATCCAACTCGGAAAGTTCACAGCCGTTAATCTTTAAGCTGCCTTTGTATGGCATAAAACCAAGGATGGTATTTACTAAGCTGGTTTTACCTGCACCACTTGGGCCAACCAGTGCGGTGCTTTGATTCGCTTCTAGCGAGAAGGATAAGGGCCCAGCAAGTTGTTTACCTTCGGGGCTGAAGATAACAAGGTCTTGAGCTTCGATATGAATCGCTGCGTTTTGCTCTACAGCCTTGTTGCCGTCTTTTACTTGGTCTACATCTAGCTCTAGAAATTCAACAATGCTTTCTGCTGCGCCAACGGCTTGTTGCTTGGCATGGTAGAAGGTACCAAGGTCACGCAATGGCTGATAAAACTCAGGCGCAAGGATCAGAATAAACAGGCCTGCGAACAGTGTTACACCTGTGCCGTAGTAACCGAAGTTGAGCTCTCCGATATAGCTAAAGCCAAAGTAAACTGCCGTAATCGCAATTGAGATAGAAGTGAAGAACTCAAGAACCGCTGAAGATAGGAATGCAATCTTCAATACATCCATTGTGCGAGTACGGAAAACTTCAGATGCACCTTTTAATGTCTCGGTTTCTGATTGAGTACGGTCGAACAAACGGATGGTTGTCATTGCTTGCAAACGGTCATAGAAGTGACCAGATAAACGTTGCAGCGCTTTGAAGTTCTTACGGTTTGCGTCAGCGGCTTTCATACCCACCAATGCCATAAACATTGGAACCAATGGTGCAGTAATCAGGAAAATTAAACCCGCTGCCCAGTTAATTGGGAAAACCACCACTAGGATGATGAAAGGCACCAAAACAGACAACGACATTTGCGGAAGGTAGCGCGAGAAGAAGTCTTGCATGTCTTCTACTTGCTCTAAAATCAACGTTGCCCAGCTACCAGCTGGCTTGCCTTTGATATAAGCAGGACCAAGTTGGTGAACTTTATCGAGAATCAGTTGGCGGATGTAAACGCGGATCTGTTCACCGCAACGATATCCAGCGATTTCGCGTCCCCAAGTACAAGCTGCGCGACCGATAACGGTGACACCAAGTCCGACGAAGTACCAAACGAGTTCGGATTTGTCGACTTGTTCAATAATGAGTTGGTGGAGAATGGAGGCGAGCAGGGCTGCTTGAGCCAATAAAAACACGCTTGATAGTACGCCTAGGCCTATCGCAACCATCAGCCAGCGCTTGGCCAACTTACTTTGTTGCTTAAGCCACTTATTCAAGCTGCTTTGCTTTTTCTTATCCATCGTGAAGGCTTAATGATAATTGTTTTAATGAGGCGGTAGTATACAAAAGAAAACCCAGCGGGAATACCGCTGGGCTTTAAGGATATGACACAAATGTGAAAAGTTATTTGTCAGTAAGTGCGTCTAAGAAGCGTTCTGCATCTAAAGCTGCCATACAGCCAGTACCTGCAGAGGTGATTGCTTGACGGTAGTTATGATCCATCACGTCGCCTGCTGCAAACACACCTTCGATGCTTGTTTGCGTCGCGTTACCTTCAAGGCCGGATTGAACGAGGATGTAACCATCTTTCATATCGACTTGGCCTTCGAAGATTTGCGTGTTTGGTTGGTGACCGATTGCGATGAATGCACCCATTACATCGATATCTTCAGTTGCACCGCTGTTCACGTCTTTAATGCGAACACCCGTTACACCCATGTCGTCGCCTAGCACTTCATCTAGTGTACGGTCAGTGTGAAGAACGATATTACCGCTTTCAACTTTATCCATCAGGCGTTTTACAAGGATCTTCTCAGCGCGGAATGAATCGCGACGGTGGATCAGGTGCACTTCTGATGCAATGTTTGATAGGTAAAGCGCTTCTTCAACAGCAGTGTTACCGCCGCCCACAACCGCCACTTTCTGATTGCGGTAGAAGAAGCCATCACAAGTTGCACAAGCTGAAACGCCGCGACCTTTAAATGCTTCTTCAGATTCAAGACCTAGGTATTTCGCTGATGCACCAGTAGAGATGATCAACGCATCACAAGTGTACTCACCAGAGTCACCTTTCAGACGGAATGGACGTTGAGACAGATCCACTTCGTTGATGTGATCGAACACGATTTCTGTTTCGAATCGTTCTGCGTGTTCTTTCATGCGTTCCATCAAACCTGGGCCAGTAAGACCTTCTGCATCACCAGGCCAGTTTTCTACTTCAGTTGTGGTCGTTAGCTGACCACCTTGCTGCATTCCCGTTACTAGCACAGGGTTTAAGTTAGCACGCGCTGCGTATACTGCTGCGGTGTAACCTGCTGGGCCAGAACCAAGAATTAATAATTTACAGTGTTTTACGTCGCTCATTATGGCTCCATAGAGGGCTGAACATTTCTCCCGATTGTATGGAAATTCTTAGTGCTTTAAAAGCATAAACGAAAGGAGCGGATCGAATTATTGGTTATAGGTTAGAACTTGCTGATGTTTATGGAGAGGCGTTCCAGACTAGAATAAAATTCTGTTTATAGTAGAGAGTTCTAGTTTCAAATACTGCGCAAGCTCCGTTCTGAATGTTTAAACTGCTGTTGATATTAATTGCAGTGCTAAGTGTCGTTTTTTCTTTTTTGTTGAAGCTATCAACGTCAAATTCTGGTAATTGCAGAATATTTGCGTATCCTAGAATGTAAATTAAATGTTAATTAAAACAAGCTAAATGTGCCTCATTAAAGGAGCCAATGATGTTACATTCACGAGAGAACACCCTACATTTAACTCAGCTCAGCATGGCAGCGATTGAGCAACTTTCTCCTTCCTTCGAAGGCCTACCTCGTACGGAACACGCCGACGGCCAATATCGTCTTCGTCGTTACTCTGTAGTTGGGTTTGAAAACGGTCAGGTGGTCGATTTAAACAAGAACAGCTTTGTACAATCTTCTGATATCAACCGTTTCCAAGGTGATGTGATTCGCCAGTTTGAGCCGATTGAAAAAGGGATTCTTTCCAGTGAAGGTTTCCGTGAAATGTGTGAGTTGTTCGTTAACGCAAACCACTTACCAGACGGTCAGGAAATCGAGATCCATCAAATTCGAATCACCGCGATTTACGATGAAACCCAAGTTGCACCGGAAGGGGTACACCAAGATGGTTTTGACCACATCGCGCTAGTAGGCGTAGGGCGTCACAACATCATGGGTGGCGACATCATGCTTTACAGCAGCCACAACCAAGCGCCTTTTTTCCGCAAAGTATTGGAAAATGGCGAAGTGGCAATGCTGGCAGACAGCAAACTGTGGCACAACGCGGTGCCAATTCGCTCAGTGATTAATGACCAAGAAGGTCATATGGATGTATTTGTACTGACAGCGACGGACAAACGAAATGAACTTCAATCTTAATCAGATCCGAGAACAATTTCCCGCACTGGCGCAATACCACAATGAACGCCCAGTGACCTTTTTTGATGGACCCGGTGGTTCACAAGTGCCACAGTCGGTACTCGATAGCATGGTGAGCTACCTTGGACGATTCAATTCGAACCTCGGCGGACATTATTTCTCAAGCCAAGCGACGGTTGATGTAATGCAATCGGCTCGCGAATCGGCACAAGCTCTGCTTAACGCACCTTCCTCGGGCAATATTATGTTTGGCGCGAATATGACCTCGCTGACATTCCAGCTAAGTCGCGCTATTAGTCGAGATTGGAAAGAGGGCGATGAGATCATTGTTTCAGCCCTAGACCATTACTCTAACGTGTCGAGTTGGCAACAAGCAGCAGAAGACAAAGGCGTGGTAGTTCAACAAGTCAGAATTAATGAAGAAGATTGCACGCTGGATCTAGCGCATCTTCAGAGCTTGTTGAATGAGAAAACGCGTTTAGTGGCGGTGACTTACGCATCGAACACTACCGGCTCGATTGTTGATATGCACCAAGTGGTCAAAATGGCACACAGTATCGGCGCTCAAGTTTATGTGGATGCCGTGCATTATGCGCCACACCATTTAGTCGATGTGCAAGCATTAGGATGTGATTTCTTGGCATGTTCTGCGTACAAGTTTTTTGGACCACATGTAGGAATTGCGTACGTAGCAGACCAGTGGTTGCACAGTGTTAAGCCCTACAAAGTTGAACCTGCAACCAACATTGGACCGGGACGTTTCGAAACCGGAACGCAGAGCTTTGAAGGCTTGGCAGGCGTCACTGCTGCGGTTGAATACCTAGCCCAGTTTGGTGATGAAGATGCATCACTTCGTCAGCGTTTAGAGCAAAGCTATTCGTTATACAGCCAACATGAGCAGCAATTGAGTGAGCATTTCTTGCAGCGTTTAGGGGCGTTGGACGGCGTGAATTTGTTTGGTATTAACAACGAAAGTAACCAACTGAGAACGCCAACTTTTGCGCTGACTTTTGATAAATACGCTCCAGAGTTCATCGCGAAGACTTTGGGCGAGCACAATATCTGCGTCTGGAATGGGCACTTCTATGCACTAGGACTCGTTCGTCAATTAGGCCTAGAAGAGTCGGGTGGCGTGGTGCGCATCGGTTGTATGCATTACAACACGACGGCAGAAATCGATATGTTGTTTGATGTGTTGGAAAACATCCTCGACGCCTAAGAATCGACGATTCCACAAACTAAAAGCTCGAGCCAGGTGCTCGAGCTTTTTCGTTTCTTTTGTTCAATTAACCGAGAACTTATTCGCTCACTTCAACTTCATAAGAGGTGAACTTACGCACGTTGATTACGCCAGTATCAAAGATCAGGTATTGGCCTTTAATGCCTTGCAATGTACCCGTTACAACTGGGTTTTTATCGAAGTTGTGTGAGGTGATTTTAGTCGGATGCTGTTGAACTGGGTAGCTTAGAGAGGTGATGTTTTCACTTAACACTTCAATTGCGTCATCACCATACTGTTGTTTAATTTCAGCGATTTTGTCTTCTACTAATGGCAGCAGTTCTACGAAGCGATCTTGCAGTTCAATTGGGTCGCCGTCGCCTTTCAGAAGCGTTCGCCAGTTTGTCTTATCAGCAATGTGTTTCGCTAATTCGATTTCAATCAAGCCAGAGATATGACGAGTCTTTACTTTGAAGATAGGCAGACCTTGTGTCGCACCTTGGTCTATCCAACGGGTTGGAATTTGAGTATGACGCGTGATGCCCACTTTCAAACTTGACGTGTTAGATAGGTAAACGAAGTGGTCCACCATGCAGTTCTCTTCCCCCCATTGCGGCTCGCGACAGGTGCCTTGTTCGTAGTGACAAGTTTCTGGCTTCATGATGCACATGTCGCAACTCGCCAACTTCTTCATACACACAAAGCAGTGGCCTTGAGAGTAGCTCTTCTTGGTTTTCTTACCGCAAGAACAACAGTAGATGTTGCCAGTGTGAGTTAGGGTGAGGGTTTTACCAAGAAATGGGCTCAAATCCACTTCTTCGTCACCCACAGGTAGACGATAGCTTACTGCACCATCCAGAGAAGCACGCATTTTGTTTAGCGTGCCTGTAGCAATTATTGACATGACATTACTCATTATTGTGTTTTTGCACAGTATATACCGAAGCGGTCTCGATATGCAGAGGTAAGCAAACAAGTCTGTGGTTTTGTGTTCTCTTTGGTGCCTTTTTAATCAAGGTGACGTTGATTGACGTGAGATGCTTCGCACAAACGCTCAAGTGGGAAAAATCCTACATACCTGAAGCAAGATCACGCTTCTTAAATGAGTAATATGTATCGAGAGTGAGAATGTGAGTCAAAAATCACTTTTTAACTTGATAAATAACTTTATTTGAAATGTGAAATAACTTTCAGTACATTTGCTTAATATAAACAGAACGATAGTCAGTAACTAGGTTAGTCACGATGAAGTGGATACACAGATTAATTTTTGCATTATCGATATGCACCATCAGTTTAGTGGCGTTATACAGTTTGCTTGGTGATACCCGTAAGCTAGAAGTCACGCCTGATCAATTTAATATTCATGTCACAAGCGATGCCATTGCTGGTGGTCTGAGTGAATCTGATATTACTTATCAAAACCACAGTTTGGTTCTTAACTGTGACCTAAAAGAAAGTAAGTACGCGTGGCCTTATTGCGGTATCTCCGTTTACACCGATGTGAAGCAAGCGACTAAAGGTTTGGATCTTTCTAGTTACCATACCGTTCGTCTTAAAATTCGTTATGAAACGGCGGGAGAGGGACAAAGTCCAAGCAAAAACTTGCGCTTGTACCTGCGTAACTTCAATTCGGCCTATTCAGATCCGAATGATGAATACACCATCAAATACAATGGCATGCAGTTTTCGCCTTCAGACTTTAGCGAAGTTATCGAGATCCCAATTGAAAACCTCCAAGTAATGACGTGGTGGCTGAATGACAACGATGTTGCGATTGAGCACTCTGCGCCTGAGTTTGCCAATATTACTCGCATTGATTTGGCTACCGGCGCGGGTGCGGCACTCGGTAAACATAAGATCGTTATCGATAAAATTGAGTTTGAAGGTGCGTATGTTCAGCAATCCACACTCTTGTTTGCGCTGTTGTTCTCTTGGATGGCACTTGGCTTGGCTTTCTCACTGCATGAAATGCGCAAAAACAAAATCGCGTATAACAAAGCACGCAAGCGTCATCGCCATTTAGAAAAAGTGAACAGTACACTGCGTGCCCAGAACTATGAATTTGCAGAACTGGCACATCGCGATGCGCTAACTGGAGCAATGAACCGACATGCGGTACAGAACTGGTTGGAGCAACAGGCTCGACAAGTTCGTTGGGGGCACGATTCCTTCTCTATCCTTTACATGGACTTGGATAAATTCAAACGAGTAAACGACAAGTACGGTCATCAGATGGGTGACGATATTCTGCGGGAGTTTGTCATGGTGATCGCTAGCTCTATCCAACCAGATGATCGTTTGGTTCGTTGGGGTGGGGAAGAGTTCGTCGTGTTCTGCCCAAACACCGATATTGAGCAAGCCGTGAAGAAAGCTGAAGTCGTGCGCCAGAACGTTGAAAAACACCTCTGGGTTCATGGTGAATCGCTAACGTGCAGTATTGGTGTCGCCCAAATGCAAAACGAACGAGTCTCTGAGACGATGGCTCGTGCAGATGAAGTCTTGTATTTGGCTAAGCGTAACGGCCGAAACCGAATAGAAGTGAATTACGGTATGCAAAAGAAGTCGGATATTGCTTCATAACTAAGACTTCATAACTAAGGTTTCATAACCTAAGCTTCATAACTCAAGCTTCCTAAGTGCCGCGCTCACCATTGGCGTGGAAAAGAAAAAAGGTGGCCGACCGACCACCAAAAGGGAAACTGCTGAACATGACTAGGGGGTAGTAGTTAGGTATTCAATTTGATTACCGAGAACAGCAGTTGTAGTGCTAGTTTTGATAAGAGAGCTGCGTTTGGGCGCAGCTCTTTTTTATTTGAGCAATGTTTACCAGAACAACCAAGCGAATAGAGTCAGCGCGCCGATACATGCAACGTTCAGTACCATACCGATTCGCATCATCTCTTTCTGTTTGATATGACCCGTCGCAAATACAATCGCGTTCGGTGGCGTTGCTACTGGCAGCATGAAGGCACAAGATGCTGCTACAGCAATCAGTGCTGATAGAATGACTGGCGATAGACCAAGCGCTTCTGCAATGGTGGCAAATACTGGCACCAATAACGCCGCACTTGCTGTGTTACTTGCAAACTCGGTTAGGAAAACAACAAACGCAACCACAGATAGAATCGTGAGTAGGACACCAGCTTGCTCAAGGAAACCAGCTAGACCGTTAGCCAAGAAGACACTTGTGCCCGTTGCTTTTAGTACGTTACTTAGACAGATACCGCCACCAAACAGGATCAAAACACCCCAGTCAGTTGTCTTTTCAATGTCTTTCCACTCTACTGCGCGAGATGCACCAAGTAATAGAATCGCACCAATTGCAACCAGCGTATCGAACTTCGCAAAACCGCCAAGCATCGCGTTGATTGGTTTGCTGAAAATCCAGAATGTCACTGTTAATAGGAAAATCGCTAAGGTGATCTTCTTGCCGTTTGTCCACTCAACTGGCTGGTGGTCAAGTTCGAACGTGTGGCTTAAATCTGGCTTTGTCATGGTGTAAAGCACCAAGATCGCGATAGGCATGAGAATCAAAGAAATTGGTAAACCCAGCTCCATCCACTCTGTAAAGTTCAAACCGACTTCTGCAGCTGCGATAGCATTCGGTGGGCTACCTACTAGCGTTGCGATACCGCCAATAGACGCACTGTAAGCGATACCAAGTAGCACGAACAGGTAAGTGCTGTGACTCTTCTTCGCGTCTAGTTTGCTCATAACGCCTAGAACCAATGGCAACATCATCGCTGTCGTTGCGGTGTTTGAGATCCACATTGATAGGCCAGCGCTCACACCAAACAACATGAAGACCGCGACAGACATCTTACCGCGCGCAATCAGTAATACTTTGTCGGCAATCGCTTGGTCAAGCTTTTGCTTGTGTAGAGCTGCAGCTAATGCGAAACCACCCAAGAACAAGAAAATGATCGAGTTAGAGAAGTTGTTTAGTGCTGCTTGGGTATTGAATACGCCCAAAAATACCGCAAGTAACGGGATTAGCAGGGCAGTGATGCTTACGTGAATGGCTTCCGTTAACCAAAGTACGGCAACGAAAATCAAAATACATAAGCCGGTTACGACTTGAGGCTCAAACGGTAGGGTGTTGAACAAAATAGCGAACAGCAGGACATTAGACGTCAATATCATGCTGTTGCGTGTGAAGAACCAATTCTTCAATGTCACAGCGAGTGCGGTCATGGGTTGTGCTCCTTTTGCATTGCCTTAGTGTTGGTTTTTTATGGCAAAGTAACTGACTTGTAGTTATTTATTGATTAAATGTTACTTCGGATGCGAAAGGGTGTTTTGCCTGAATCGACGGCAGAATAAGAAAGTGTGAGGTTGGGAATTGTAAATGGGTAGAAAGCTACCCATTTACTTTTAATGAATTGTTACCGGTGTGTAATGCAGAGCGAGAATGTTGAAAGCAGCAACACTTTGGTCGACTTAATGAACCGGAATGTTACGTTCGTTTTCGATGATTTCTTGTTTTTCTTCCACCGTATCTTCCACCGCAACGATTGGCTCTTGAGGACCAAGGAAACGCGGTTGCGTATTCATGATGTACAAGTCCAAAAACGCTTTCACACGAGCCATAAGTTCACGTGTTCGCATGTTGATCTTCTGCTTACTTGCCGTTGGTCCAGCTACGGCTAAACACTGCGCATCAATATTGTAAGCGTCAGCAATAAACAGCGCGCGTTCACAATGGAATCGTTGAGTGACAATCAAGAAACGCTCAGAGGCGAATATCTTTTTAGCACGAACGATGGAGTCCAGAGTTCGGAATCCCGCATAGTCCAGATGAATGACTTCTTCTGGCACTCCTGCTTTGAGTAGATCACGTTTCATCGTCCACGGTTCATTGTAAGAGCGATGTGCGTTGTCTCCACTCAACAAAAACTGCTTCACTTTTCCTTGTTTGTACAGTTCGATAGCGGCGTTGATTCTGTGGGTGTAGTAAGTATTGAGGATCTTCCCAATGTATTTACTGGTGCCGAGAACGACCGCGACTTCATGCTTAGGCACTTGCTCGTAGTCGGTAAAGATTTCTTCTTGTGCTTGAAGCACTACCCAACGGTCAATAGCAATAATTGTGACGAAAAGGCCGAGTAAAGAGATCGACAAAACCAAAGCCAGACGCTTCCATGAGAACTTGAGCTTCCACTTTGACTTTATGCGAGAAAACAGCAAAACGTTCGATGTCCTTATTTCAATGTGTATCCCTCATCATATCTGATAGAAATGAAAAGAGAGAAGCCCATTTATGCCAAAATATGGTTAGGATGAGAAAAAAGAGCATAAAAAACAAAAGCCCTCGGAGTGCGAGGGCTAATAATTATACAAAACGTCTTAAAGCTTAGAATGCTGTGCGTTTGTAACGACGGTAAACCGGTTGCCAGAATGCTTGGTCAATCGCGTCATTTAGCGCTTCATCGGTGATTTCTAGCGCGACACCTTGCTCAATCGCTTTCTTCGCAACAGCGAATGCAATCTTCTTCGATACCAAATGAATTTCTTCTAGTGGTGGAAGCAAAGCACCGTTGCCGTTGATCGCTAATGGTGAGCATGTCGCCAATGCGCGGCTTGATTCCATCAACATTTCGTCTGTTACGCGCTTCGCCTTTACCGCAAGTACACCTAAACCAATACCAGGGAAGATGTAGCTGTTGTTACATTGCGCGATAGGGTAAGTGTTGCCTTCATGAACCACTGGCTCAAATGGGCTGCCTGTTGCAACTAACGCTTCACCGTTTGTCCAACGAATGATGTCATTTGGTGTTGCTTCTACGCGGCTTGTTGGGTTCGAAAGCGGGAATACAATCGGACGCGCGCAGTGCTTGTGCATCTCTTTGATCACTTCTTCACTGAAGAGACCAGGGGCACCAGATACACCAATTAGCACGGTTGGTTTCGCATTGTGCATCACATCAAGAAGTGAGAAGCCATTTCCTTCATTTTCCCACTTCTTCGTGTTGTCGAACTTCTGAACCAAGCGCTGTTGGAAATCAAGAAGGTTAGGCATGCCTTCTTGCAACAGACCCCAACGGTCAACCATGTAAACTTGCGAACGTGCTTTCTTATCAGAGATTCCTTCCGATACCATTTGCGCGATGATCGCTTCAGCAATACCACAACCAGCAGAACCAGCACCCAAGAAAGTAATGCGTTGATCAGACAGCTTAGTACCTGCCGCTTTACATGCTGCAAGTAGAGAACCTACGGTTACCGCCGCTGTACCTTGAATGTCATCGTTGAAACAACAGATGCGATCTTTGTAGCGCTCTAGAAGTGGCATTGCGTTTTTCTGTGCAAAGTCTTCGAACTGGATCAGGGCATCTGGCCAACGGCGTTGTACTGCTTGGATAAACTCTTCAACAAACGCATCGTAATCAGGACCAGTGATACGAGGGTGACGCCAACCCATGTACATCGGGTCTGCAAGACGTTGCGGGTTGTTGGTACCCACGTCAAGTACGATTGGTAGTGTGTAAGCTGGGCTGATACCGCCACACGCTGTGTACAGAGAAAGCTTACCGATTGGAATACCCATGCCGCCGATACCTTGGTCACCCAAGCCCAAGATACGTTCGCCATCAGTGACTACTATTACTTTAACGTTGTGGTTTGCTGCGTTGTTTAGCAGGTCATCGATACGGTCACGGTTCGGGTAAGAGATGAACAGACCACGGCCACGACGATAGATGTTTGAGAAGTTCTCACACGCTGCACCAACGGTTGGTGTGTAGATGATAGGCATCATCTCAGAAATGTGGTTTTGAACTAGGCGGTAGAATAGCGTTTCGTTCGTGTCTTGGATGTTGCGCAGGTAAATGTGCTTGTCCATGTCACTTTCAAAGCTTTTGTACTGTTGGTACGCACGCTCTACTTGCTCTTGGATGGTTTCAGTCGTCTCTGGTAGAAGACCTTCCAAGTTGAATGAACTACGTTCTTCTCCGGAGAACGCACTGCCCTTGTTCAAAAGAGGGGTAGCTAAAAGAGCCGGACCCGCATATGGGATATAGAGTGGGCGCTTGTCGTTGTTCATTGGGTGCCTTAAATGTAGGGTTGAAGGATGCGTGCAAAATTCTAACGGGTTCACTATTTAGTTGTAAACATTCGTTGATGCACATCAACGTAATGTCGCAAAAAAATCCAATTCCCGACGAAAATATCGTCACTGAAACAATAATACTGTCATTAAATGGCCAGAAACGATTCCTAAAGCAGGAATTTCTCACTCAGGTATAATGCCTCGCAATCCATTATCACGTTCTTATCTTTTATGTCTCAATTACCTATCGATAGCTTACAAGCGGAATTTGACCAACTCGTGAATCACCATCATTTGGTGGTTGAGGCCGAAACTGGTTCAGGTAAATCCACGCGATTGCCACTTTGGGCTGCTAATCACGGTCGAGTATTGGTGATTGAGCCACGCCGAATCGCTTGTACCTCGTTAGCTGAATTTCTTGCCGAGCAATCTGGTCAACCTTTAGGTAAGCAGATTGGTTACGCGATCAAGCTTCACGCTCACTATGATGAAAAGACTAAAGTCGTGTTCGTGACGCCCGGTGTTGCGCTGCGATGGTTCGCGGAAGACAAACTGGCTAGCTTCGATATCGTGATGGTGGACGAATTTCATGAACGCCGCTGGGACATTGATCTCCTTACCGCGATTTTAAAGCAAGAAAAACAGCACCGTTTGATTGTCACATCAGCCACTTTAGAAGGCGAAAAACTGGCGAGCTATCTGGATGCCAAGCGCCTGCGTTCTGAAGGGCGTTGCTTTCCTGTCACCGTGATTCATCGCTCGATGGACAGCCGTTATTTGCCGAACAAGAAAGGTTGTGAGAATGATGTTGTGCGCACAGTAAAAGAAGCACTCGAAGACGAAGAGGGCGACATTCTCGTTTTCTTACCGGGTCGAAAAGAGATCACTCAATGTGCACAAATGCTGCAAAGTATTGATGATGTGATGGTCGTGAAGCTGCATGCATCGGTGAGTGATGAAGAGCGCCATCGTGCGTTAACGGTGCAAAAGCAACGTAAAGTAGTGTTGGCAACCAACGTTGCAGAGACCTCTTTGACCATTCCAAACATCCGCGTGGTCATCGATAGTGGTTTGGAACGCAGAACCGTGCAACGAAATGGACGCACAGCACTCACGTTAACCAACATCTCTAAAGCCAGCGCGGCGCAGCGAATGGGTCGAGCAGGTCGTGTTGCTGAAGGGGCGTGTATTCGCTTGTTTGGTGAGCATGCACCGTTGGAACTGGTGACGCCACCTGAATTGCATCGCGAAGAACTCGTAGAACCAATGCTCGCTGCGGCTTGTTGTGGATACAGGCTTTCCGAACTTTCCTTCCTCGATTCTGTACCTGAAAAGTCACTTAACTCAGCACTCCAAATCTTGCAGGGGATGGGAGCGATAGACGAGCAAGGTGACATCACCGAGCACGGTAAAAAAGTTTACCCTCTACCAATTGATGCCTTATTTGCAGACTTAGTGACTCGTATCCAAACCAAATCAGAAAGAGAAGCAATGATCGATTTAGCGGCAGCGCTTTCTGTGCCCGCTCAGTTGTATCAATTGCAAGGCGGTGAGTCTGCCGAAGCATTAGCTCAAGAAGAACCATTTGGCTGTGATGCCTCGTTGATGATTCGCTTGGTGCGAGGGGAGCAACTTCCCGGCATTAACCTTGACGCGAGTGTGCTTGAAGAAGCGCAAGGGTTAGCAAAACAAATGCGAGAAGTGTTTGAACTGCCGGATCTTGAAGTCGCATCGCGATACAAACGTGATGAATTGACCAAAGCCATTGCCACGTTACATCCAGAGCTTATATTTGTTCGCCGAGAACGACGTCGTGACGCGCTAGGCAATGGTTTGATGGAAATGATGGTTGGGCGCAATAGCCGTTTTCCGGAAAAAAGTGAAGCAGCTTTGGTGCTAGATAGCCACAGCGTACCCGGACGAGGTGTAAAACAGACACTCAATCTTGCCTCCGTAATGCTGCCAGTTTCCCTCAATCTGCTGCGAGAATTAGAGCTTGGTGAGTGGCAACAAGGCGAAACCAATTATGAGAAAGAAGCCCCACGCGCGACCATGCATTTGATCTATGCAGGACGAACCATTTGTACGGAATATCAAGCGCTTGAAGGCGAAGTTGCCGTCCAATCTATTGTTGAGATGATTGAAGACGAAACGCTGTTACCGGGTTTTGCTCCATTGAGAAAACAGCAAATTCAGCACTGGAAGATCTATAACGCGCTTGGGTTAAATCCTGAGCCTATTGAAAAAACGGAACTCGACGGTTTGTCTTTCGCTACTTGGTTAGTCGAGCAACTGGAAACGCTTGGCGTAGAAAGTGTGGAAGATATCGAGCTGTTTGAAGCTGATGAAATCCCATTCGAAGGTATTCCAGACTGGGAATATCAAGATTTTGCTGGGCAGTTCCCTTTAAAGTTGATCTTGGCGGAACTGAAACTCGATGTGGAATACTTTGTGTCTCGTAAATTGGTTCATGTCATTTACACCGAAGGCAGCCGAAAAGGCGACCCTAAACGTTGGGAGCTACCACGCTGGGCAGGTTGGAAAGTGCAGTACAAAAAAGCCAGTCGTGTACTTGATGTAAAATAAGGATATTTATAAGCCGGAACGATAATTGCTTTAATCCGTTTCCCTTGCAGTTTATGACCTGATTATTAGGTGATAAGGAATGAATTTGCCGCTCCGGTTGAGCGGCGTGAAGGAAAACGATGAAGTATAAAGCGATTCCACTATTGTTATGTCCGGTACTAGCGTACGGCAAAAGCATCACACACATCTCAACATACGAAGACAACTACGTTCTGGGTACCTATACCACAGACATCAATCAAGACGCCTACAACGAACTCGGTTCAGATATGGACTCACTTCAGCAGTTTGAAGTGAAGTTTCAAATCTCGGCTTCTATCCCATTCTACCGATTCAGTTCCGGTACGGCCTTGATGGGGTCTTACACGCAAAAGTCTCTCTGGCAACTTGCTAACTCTGACATTTCTTCTCCGTTCAGAGAGACCAATTACAAACCTCAAGTGTTTCTTGCACATCAATCAAACATGCTGCTGTTCAACCACTTAGAAGTGGGGTACAAGCATGAGTCAAATGGCCAATCAAGTAAGCTATCTCGTAGTTGGGATCGCCTTTATATCGCAGCAGAGCGTTTTTCTGGTCCTGTTGAATACGGTGCGCACGCTTGGTGGGTGGTCACCACCGAAAATGATGACATGGAAAACTATTATGCCCCGTATGAACTGTGGGCAAAGGTCTACACTGGTGCTGGTGTGTTTAATACCCGAGGCTTCTATAACTTTGCCGATGATAAAGGTGGCGTAGAATTGGGGTACACCTTGTACTTCAATGATATCTTAGGTTTGTATGTTCAGGGCTACCATGGCTATGGTGAAACCTTGATTGATTACGACCATTCACAAACGCGTGTTGGGCTTGGGATCAGGTTGGTTAACTTATAACGCCGATCTGCTTGTATCCCTTGTTGCCCCTTAGTTTTAGTTTGGCGTTTAAAATATTAATCAATTGGATGCTTATATATGGCGAAGCTGTACATCATTTGTTACAAAGCTGGTTTTAATATTTCCTTTTGAGGTTAAATTAGGGCATAAAAGACCATTGTTTTATATCCTATTGCTATATCAAAATAATTGAACGATATTTTGTATATCTCATTTCAGAGTGTCGAGGCATAGGATGGAGCAACAAGGAAAGACATGCATTGAATTCGACTACACAAGCTTCCTAGGGGCAACAGGAAGTAAGAAGTGGACCTTCTTGGAGGCATTCGCCACCATCGCTCCCATTTTTGGCCTGATGTGGAAACAGAACATCGCGGAGTTAAGCCAACCAGAGGATCGCCTTTGGGATGCAGCCTTAAAATCGATGTCTTCTCGTCAGAGCGATGAATCCAATCTAGTGATGTTGGTGAAGCTAGCAAAACATGAAGGGATCCATGAATTACGTGTAGTTATGCCTTATTCGTTAGACTCAAAACAAATAGAGTACATTGAATCTCGAAGTAAACTAAAAGTAGAAACTGCAGAGCAAGATGTGCTTAATTTGAAGCTCTAACACCCAAGGAACATTTCCCCCAAACACAAAAGCGACCAGCAACGGTCGCTTTTTTTATGTTTGTTCTGTTAATTCTATAAATTGGTTTTCAATTTGTTGGAACTGTGATGAATATAGAGTATTTACACTTAAAGTAACAAAAAATTAACATCAAGAAATGCAATTGTCATAACTAGCTTCTAACTTAATGTTTTTTAGAGTAATTAGCCAAACGACCCCAATGCCTAAATTGGCTCGTTACTCAGCGCAGGAAAACGCGCATCGATAAAAACACAATAACAAAGGAAGTTACTATGTCATTGTCTCGCAGAGACTTTATAAAAGTCGTCTCTTCAGGAGCCGTTGCTACCACGCTGACTGCTTGTGGGA
Organism: Vibrio sp. K4; assembly: GCF_051122595.1. Lineage (NCBI taxonomy): Bacteria > Pseudomonadati > Pseudomonadota > Gammaproteobacteria > Vibrionales > Vibrionaceae > Vibrio > Vibrio sp. K4. The sequence goes on along the minus strand of NZ_CP178577.1, from coordinate 1,828,423 downwards.
GTGATGATAACAATACCGCCACTGCTGCCTCATTCGAGCATGGCGTCGCCAGTGGTGACCCAACTCAAACTCAAGTGATCATCTGGACACGGGTGACTACGCAGGCGAGTTATGTCGATGTTTCTTGGCAGGTGTCTGCAACTGAAGACTTTTCTAGCATCGAGCAAAGTGGCATTTTTACCACAGATACCAGTCGCGATTTTACGGTTAAGGTCGATGTGCAAAACCTTAATCCAAGCTCCCAGTACTACTACCGATTCATGGTGGGAGAGAATACGAGCATCATTGGTATGACACAGACCTTACCGGAAGGCAGCGTGACCAAAGCGTCTATGGCAGTCGTGTCTTGCGCAAATTATCCGGCGGGGTATTTCAACGCCTACAAAGAGATTCTTGTACAGCATCAAAAGGAAGCGTTCGATGTGGTTTTGCATCTCGGTGATTACATTTATGAATACGGCGCTGGTGGTTATGCGAGCGAAGATGCAGCTGCGCTAGGTCGTGAGCCGAGTAAAGGCACAGAATGTATTACGTTAGATGATTATCGAAAGCGCTATGCTCAATATCGCCAAGATGAAGATCTGCAAGCTTTACATGCCGCGTTACCAATGATCGCAGTGTGGGATGACCACGAGTTAGCTAATGATGCATGGAAAGAGGGAGCGGAAAACCATCAAGACAATGAAGGCAGCTTTAATGACAGACGCGCCGCGGCAGCAGCAGCTTGGACTGAATGGCTCCCTGTGCGAGAAAACACCTTCTCAAACATGTTGATTTATCGTCAGTTTGCTTTTGGTGACTTAATCAATCTAATGATGCTCGACACTCGATTGGTAGGCCGCGACCAACCTTTGGATTATTTCTCTCTCACCGCACCAACAATGGAAGCGATTGGTAGCCTAGTCGCTCAGTCACGCAGTACCGAACGAGAACTGCTTGGTACAGAGCAGTTAGCGTGGTTGATGAATGCGTTTAATAGCCAGAATGCAAAGTGGAATGTGCTAGGACAGCAAGTGCTGATGTCACGCATGGAGCTTCCGAGCTCGGTAATGTTAGCGATGTTCCAACTATTTACCGCGACCGATGAGCAGAAGATGGATGCATTATTGGCAGTGAACAATGCAATCGCCGGTTATCTTGCTGACCCAAGTTCGGACACGATTAAGCTGCCGTATAACCTCGATGCTTGGGATGGTTATTACGTCGAACGTGAGCGCGTTTATGAAATTGCTAAAGCGAGCTCTGGCAACTTTGTGTGTTTGGCGGGCGATACACATAATGCATGGACTAGTGAGTTGAAGGATGTGTCGAACAATCCTATTGGCGTTGAGTTCGCGACAAGTTCGGTCAGTTCGCCGGGCTTGGAAGAATATTTAGCGTTGGAGCCGGTTGCGATTGCTCAGATGGAATATTCACTACCGAATTTAGTTTCTGAACTGCAATGGACAGACATTAAGCAACGCGGTTTCATGCGTGTGACCTTTACGCCAGAGAAAGCGCAATCAACGTGGTACATGCTTTCCACCATTAAAGACAAAGACTATCAAGTGACAACCAAGTCGGCATCCACAACGGATGGTCTGACGCTCGATATCGAGTAGGGCAGTAAACGAATACGTTTAGACGGCCGCGCTTGAAATAAGAAAGTCCGCACTTAGCGGACTTTCTTGTTGGTTAATCTATTAGCTCAGTACGGAGGCTGGCTTTAGTCGATTAGACCGTATTCTTTGCTCAAGATTTCGATGATCTCTGCTTTCGGATTATCGCTCAACTTGATTGGTTGCCCTGTGATTTTTTCTGCAATGCCGATATACGTGTGAGAGATATCCATCAAGGATTCCACTGGCAGGTCGTTATCACGAGCAAGAGCTTCACGCTCTGGCATGCGTTCTTTGTTAAGCAGAATATCAGGATCAGGGAAGTGGTTTAGTAAGAACTGACGGAAACCTTCTTTCGAGTTCTCAACGATGTTACCTGCTTGGTATTCTTTCGTATCCCAAATACGTGACGAGTCAGGCGTACCGACTTCGTCCATGTAAATTAGCTTTTCGTTACCGGCAGCGTCGTGCACGTAACCAAATTCAAACTTTGTATCTACGAACGTTTGGTCAACGGCTTCAAGCGCATTGCTGATCACGTTAAAGCCTTCTTTCAATAGCTTTTCGTACTGTGCAATGTCTTCTGCACTTGAGAAGTTGAAAGCTTCATAGTTGTCCACGATGTTTTGGCGAGTGATGTTCACATCATCCGCTTCAGGAACGCCTGGAATGCCTTTCAAGATACCTTTGGTTGAAGGTGTCATTAGTAATTCAGGTAGCGCTTTATCTTTCTCAAGACCTTCAGGAAGCTGAATGCCACAGAATTCACGCTCGCCATTTGCGTAGGCACGCCACATAGAACCTGTGATGTACTTACGGCAGATTGCTTCGATCTTAACTGGCTTCGCTTTTTGTACAATCCAAACAAATGGGTGAGGGATGTCCAAGATATGACTATCAGCAAGGCCGTTGTCTTTGAACAATTTGAACCAGTGGTTAGAGATCGCGTTGAGTGCAGCGCCTTTACCCGGAACACCTTTGAGTCCACCTTCGCCGTGCCAGATACAATCGAATGCAGAGATACGGTCACTGATCACCATGATGGCCAACGGGGCATCAGGAGCGACATCATATCCTTTTTCTTTGATCAGTCGTGCGCTGTCTTCTTCAGTTAACCAGTAAACAGAGCGAACTTTTCCGCTGTGAACAGGCTTGTGGGTGCGAATTGGCAGGTCGTCATTGACGGCAAGTACTTGATTAGCAAGGCTCATTGCGACATTCCTATCATCTTAATCAAACGTCATAAAGAGAAGATATCCAGCGAAAAGAGCACGCTGAATAAATCGAATGAGGGCATCATACCAGAACTATTTTAACTCGCCAGAGAAAAAGCAAACGTTTGCCTTAATTTGTTAAAGCACAAAAAAAGCCCCCTTAAAAGGAGGCGAGATGCAGGATGGATAACGTCGATCTTGTTAGTGGTACTTGTTCACTCTGCCTTCGACGAAAAAGACTTCACACTGATAACGTTGAGCAATATCGCGAAGCATTGATTGATTCATTAGGGCAATCTTGTTCGATGCGACGACAGCGCTAGCGTTACCAGACTGAATAGCTTTAATCACGATTTCCACTTCAGAAAGCTGTTGAGACGGCTTCATCTGAACGATGTTTTGACAGCGAATGTTGGAAGCAGCAAGTTGCTCAAAATCAGGACGAGGGCACTCAGCGGTAAACAGAATCCATTGCTGTTGTTGAGACAATACTGCCAACTTAGAAAGAAGTTGGTCCGACACATCCATAGGTTGTGTTGCTTGTGCCAATACGTTGTAGCGAGAGTATGTATGAGATTGAGTTTGTAACTGCATCTTACTGTTCCTTTATACATGCTGTATGTGTATACAGTAGTTTGTTTTTGATGCCTGATCAACCGATTTTTATGAATTGAGTTGAAAAACTTTCCCGTACTTATGACTTGATTTTCGTATAAGTTGTTGAAATTAAATTATAAAGTGTGATTTTTGATATGTTTTATAAACATGATGAAATGTGAGGTCACCTGCATTCCAGAGCTGTATATACAGGTGGTTACTACTGTATATACAGTAATTTCGGCTTAGCTATACAGTGGTTTTAACCGGTTTATACAGTGCTTTTTCGTGATGGCACGCAGTAGTGTTAGTGCTTTTGAGGAAGAAGAAAGGAAGAGAAAACAAGAAAGGCAGAGACAGAATGTTCAAGAAAGCGCTTTGTTTTTACAGACAACGATAAAAAGCAGGCTGCGAATACGCAGCCTGAAAATACAAGGATCGATGTTTAATAATGGTTAGAATTCGGTTTTTGCACGTGCGATTTCTGTTTCAAATTGACCGATGTTGCCAGCCCTTACAAGCTGAACCATAGTTTGAAACATAGTGCGAATTTGTTCGATGTTACCTGAATTGGCGCGGGAGCATAAACTGCCAAGGTCGGAGTTTGCTAATCGCAATAATCGACTTTTGTTAGGGCCAGAGACTTTTCTTTTAATTGTATTTTTCAAAACCATCAACTCGCCAGTTGCAACGGCTTCAGGAGGCTGGCGAGCAATAATTGCTTCCGCTTCATCTGTGTACATATGGTCACCTATTTTTTGTTTGAGCGACAAAACTATACTCCAGATGTATCGTGGGTTTGACCCGCTGACAGGGAAAACCATCAACATCACTATGAAATAAGTGACACTGTTTTTAATAGGTCAATTAATAGCCGATTTGAGAGTGTGAGAACCACCAGAGGACTAGAGAATGTGATTGCGGAGTGTTTTGGTTGTGAGGGCTTCACGTTCTAATGAAGGATCAAAAAAGCGCCTTGTGATAAGGCGCCCTTGAAAATCAGTTCCGTTGATTTGTTCTATTTAGCTTGCTCGTTGTTCCAAACGCTCGCGCATTTGCAATTCGCCTTGGTTGAATAGGCGGACATCGATTTTCGCGATGTCGTAGCAAGAGCTGCATGAACGATGGTATTTACCATCTACGTAATCATGACGAGTTACAAAGCTAGGTTTTTTACACCAGTCACAGGTGCCTTCTTCAGTGAACATTGATTTTCTCCCCACCTACATAAATTTGAGTCGCTAGGTGTTATTTTTCACCTGGCATTATGGCATATAAAAGATGGTCAAGTTAAATGTCTGTTAATTTGTTTGAGAGGGAGATCGATTGCGAGCCTTTATTTTCTAGGATGAAAAGCTCGCGAGATAAAGGTGTGTGGCTAAGTTTTACTCTTTTGTAACATTTTGTGAAATGGTTTTAAACGCCTGATTTAAACGCTTCATCTCTTCTTCACTTCCCCTAGAATCAGGATGGTAGAGTTTAGATAATTGTCTGTAGCGCAACTTCACTGCTTTACTGTCTGGAATGGTTTGCGGGGTATAGCCAAACATTGCACAAGCGACGAGAAGTTTTTGGTTCTCAGATTGACCTTTTATCTTCTTAAACTCTTTAAATACTTTTTCGAGTTGGCGCTTAAGTTGTTTATTGGCAAATTGAAGTTCTTTCACTTGTGTCTCTAATTGCAGAGAGCGTGACACTTCATTCGCTGCAGTGGCTTTGGTCTTTTGTGTATGCCTGCGGTAACCGAATGCTCCGCCACCAAGAAGCAAAGCAAAGCCCAGAGCGCCAGAAGCATACCAAACGTTGGAGTTTTCAGCTTTCTTTGCTTGTTGAATTTCAATGGTCTCTTTCTGTTCTTCGTCAGTGGCTTGCTTATCCAACTCTACAATCTCAGAAACTTGTTTGGCCCTGAGTTGATTGAAGCGATCTTCCAAAAACTGGTTATAGGCTTCTTCTGCCTGAGGGTTTTTAAGTGCAGACAGTTGATACCAAGCTTCGACAAGATCAGAGTTCGATACTTCCGCTTGATGGTGTTGGACAAAATCGGCCAACAAAAAGCCACGGTCGGTAGGATCGTTTAACGCAACAGAAGTGAACCAATAAATCGCTTGGGTGAAATCCGTGTTGCCAGTTAAACCACGAGCGTAATCTTCTGCTAATTGTTTTTGAGCGGGTAAGTAACCTTGATGTGCTGCTTGTTCTAGCCAATAACGTGCGTCAGTGGGTGATTCTGGATTGGGTTTCAACGCCAGTTGTTGCGCAAGGTCGAATTGGGCTTCAGGTTGTGTCGGGTTCTGAGAAGCAAATGCAGTGCTCGTAAGGCAGGCACTTAAAGCAAAGGTGAGGGCAGTGGTTCTGAAAGACATTGGGTATGTCAGGTCTAGCGAACGACGCTAGACCTGCTCCGGTAATCATTATTATTACCGATATGGTGCAACCAAATTACTTCAGTGGCAAGATCTGGATTTCAACACGACGGTTGCAAGCACGACCTTCAGAAGTTTGGTTTGAGCAAATTGGGTTACGCTCACCGTAGCCACGTGCGATTGCGCGACCTGGTGCAACGTTTTGTGATACTAGGTACTGACGTACTGATTCAGCACGACGCTCTGATAGCGTTTGGTTGTAAGAATCGCTACCTGTGCTGTCTGTGTAACCATCGATCACAAGGCTTGTGTCTGGGTATTCAACTAGGATACGAGCCACACCACGAAGTGTGTTGTGGATGCTTGCGTCTAGTTGGTAAGAGCTTGAAGAGAAGCCAATGCCGTTTTCCATGCGAAGAAGCAGTTGGTTTTCGCCAACACGTTCAACTTGTACGCCAGAGTTTAATAGAGCACGACGCAGTTCCGCTTCTTGTTGGTCGAAGTAGTAACCAACACCAGCGCCTGTAGCACCACCAGCCGCCGCACCAATCAATGCGTGTTTACGACGTTCTTTAGCGTCGTCACCAGTCGCAAGACCAATTGCTGCACCCGCAATCGCACCGATAAGCGCACCTTGCGTAGTTGAGTTAGTTTCGTATTCACCTGTAGTTGCGTTTTGGCGTTGTGTTGCTTGACAGCCAGTAAGAGCCAGCACTAGCGCAAGTGCAATAGACATCTTTTTCAAGGGAAAATCTCCGTATAAGCCGAGGCGCAAGTGCGCCTCATAATGGGATGTGAATTATGGAATAGAAGGTATTGATATTTGTTATGCGAACGTCAGATTGATAGAAGCTTTGTAAGCTTTTTCTTATAGTTGGCGATGTTGTAATCAGTTCCAGAGTTATTTAGAAGGGTTATCCAACATTTTTCTCGCCTGCTCTCCGCCAACACCTCGGTTAACGGAAACTTTGCGGCCTTTTTTCAAGCCGACTTCGTAATCTGCAGTAATGTTCTTCATCGCTTCCTTGAGCTGTTTCTTGAACGTCTCACGGTCGATGTTTTTAAATTCTTTATCAATGTAGTTATTGATTTTGTTTGCGGACTCTTCGTCTGGTGAGATCACAGGTAGCTTTTCGAGCGCACCTTCTACCCAACCAGAAACGAACGAGTTAACACGACGCGTTACTTCCATTGAAGAAGTGCCTGAACCCGCGAAACTATTGCGGAACTGTCCGGTGCTCTCGTTCATCTCACGATAGATAATATCAAAGGCAAAAGCCGCAAAAATCGCGCGGTCTGCTTCACCGATAAACTCCACTCGTTTTAGCCCTTTATGGTTCAGAAGAACCGCCTCAACACCGAACTTAGTATTGATGCCGCGAATCACGCGCAATATCGTCGAGCTAATGCTTGCTGGCAAGAGATGTGAAGACTGAGTCTTACCCATCTTGATAAACTCAATATCGTCCTTATCCAAGCCATATTTCAGCATGAGACGATGCGCCATCTTGATAGCGTTCGCCGCTTCATTAACGTTGGCGGAGTTGCCCAGTTCTAAACACTTGGCGATTTTTTTCAGAGCTTTTTGTTTATCCATCGACGACCAGTACCGGGAACTGAAAATTTAGGAAGTCGGATATATTACCTTTTTTGATGGAAAAACGGAATAACGATGGAGAGGGAAAACTGTGCTGCAAAAAGAAAGCCCCTTATGGAAAGAGGCTTTGAGAAAGGTCGTTGTTTGACAAAATTACAGACCAAGCTGGTCTAGCAGATCATCCGCATCACTTTTTGAGTTTGCTGACTCTGCTGCTTTTTTGTCAGCCATACTTTTGCGAGTGGCTTCTAAAATATCATCCGGGCTTTCATCCTCAGCCACTTCAAACTCTTCAAGTTGGATAAACTCGGTCTTGTCCATCGCAAGTTCTAGGTAGAAGATATTATTGTTCTCTGTAGAGAAGGTGACTCGGCGCGCTTGAGGACGGTCTAGATTGGTATCAACTTGCAGAATCACTTGCTTGTTCAGTGAAAGCATTTTTGGTTGGTTCTGCGTGATGTTGGTCTGAAGCTCTTTACGAATCTTATTGGTGAAGTCGCCGACCAATTGGTTCATCAGCTCACCAAGCACATCGCCCACTTCATCTGAAGTGTGTGAGATCGCTAACTCTTCCTCTGGCATGCCCATATTACGCATGTAGTTGGTGTAAATCTCTAAGGCCGCTTTTGCTGTAAAGTTAATCACAACAAGGCCAGTGAAGCCTCCATCAAACAATACAAAACAACCAAAATCCGGCTTGAGGCTGGTTTTGTTGATCTTTTGCACCATGGCAGAGTAGTTAACTTGAGAAGAGGTTGCTGAAGTAAGTACGCCAGAAACCGACTGGCAAAGTTTTAGAAGGATATCTTCAGTGGTTACAACTTTATTTTTTTTCATCCTGAAAGCTCATATTGAAAGGCTATTTCTTTTTCAATGTAAGGCATCAAGCGTTATAAAATAAAGCATAAGTTTAATTCTTGTATTGAGATTCTGATTTGAACGCCTTTTTAAATGTTGTAAAGTGACGTAATTCAAAGAAAACAACCTCATTCATACCTCTAACTTGCCAGTGGTTTTGGTCGTTGATGGTGAGAATGATTAAAAATTAGATAACCCGCAGCTGATTGGATCAGCGCAGTAGGGGCAGGAAGCAAATGTTACCAAGATTACACTCGCAAACGGATGTCGATCCTCTTGTTCTTAGTTTTCTCAAAGAGCTTGAGCACTCCGGGTTCACTGGCGATATCGAAAGCCAATACTCTAGCCGTCTCGCGGTGGCCACTGATAACAGTGTCTACCAGCAACTTCCTCAGGCTGTTGTTCATCCCAAAACCACCCAAGACGTTTCCCTCATCGGCAAACTTAGCAACAAAGAAAAATACGAGCGTATTACCTTTTCTCCTCGTGGTGGCGGTACGGGTACGAACGGTCAATCTTTAACGAAGGGCATAGTGGTTGATTTGTCTCGCCACATGAACCAAGTTCTAGAGGTAAATGAAGAAGAAGGTTGGGTTCGTGTTCAAACGGGTGTGGTTAAAGACCAACTGAATGATGCTGTTCGTCCGTATGGTTATTTCTTTTCGCCAGACTTATCGACCAGCAACCGTGCAACGATTGGTGGGATGATCAACACCGATGCGTCCGGTCAAGGCTCGCTTAAGTACGGTAAAACCTCAGACCACGTTCTTTCTCTTCAAGCGGTTTTTGCTGATGGTTCGATTTTGGAATCCGACCTTTCTCATGGCTTGCCAAATGAAGGGGAGTTTGCCGATACGGCAATGCGTGTGACGGAATCGGTATGTCGTGACAAGCGCCAACAAATTAACGATAAGTTTCCACCGTTAAACCGCTTCTTAACTGGCTACGACCTTAAAAACGCATTTGATGAAGAGGCAGACAGCTTCGATATAACTCGTGTTTTGTGCGGCGCTGAGGGCTCATTAGCGTTCATCACCGAAGCGAAGCTCAACCTAACCCGCATTCCTAAAGCGCGAACTCTGGTTAACGTGAAATACAACAGTTTTGATTCGGCTCTACGTAATGCGCCATTTATGGTGGAAGCGAAAGCGTTGTCTGTTGAGACAGTGGATTCAAAAGTTCTGAACTTGGCGAAGCAAGACATTGTTTGGCACACCGTCAGTGACTTGATTACCGACGTACCTGATAAAGAGATGCTCGGCATCAACATGGTCGAGTACGCTGGTCAGGATGAAGAGGAGGTGGCTTCTCAAGTCGCGTTCCTAACGGCCAAGCTCGATACCATGCTAGAAACGGAAGAAGCGGGCATCATTGGCTATCAAGTATGCAGTGATGTAGCGAGTATCGGCCGTATCTACAACATGCGCAAAAAAGCCGTGGGGTTATTAGGCGCAGCAAAAGGGCGTGCTAAACCTGTGGCGTTTGCCGAGGACACTTGTGTTCCGCCAGAAAACTTAGCGGACTTTATCGTTGAATTTCGTGACTTGCTAGACGCAAAATCACTTAACTACGGCATGTTCGGCCACGTTGATGCTGGTGTTCTCCATGTTCGACCGGCATTGGATCTATGCGATCCTCATCAGGAAGCCTTGATGCATGAAATCTCGGATGAAGTGGTTAAGCTAGTGGCAAAATACGGCGGCTTAATGTGGGGTGAGCACGGTAAAGGTTTCCGCTCTGAGTATGGCCCTGAGTTCTTTGGTGAAGAACTCTTTACTGAATTGCGCCGAGTGAAAGCCGCTTTTGACCCACACAACAAAATGAACCCAGGCAAGATCTGTACGCCGCTGAATAGCGATGCTGAGCTTGTGAAAGTGACTGACACCAAACGCGGCTACTTCGATCGTCAGATTGACGTACAGGTACGTGATAGCTTCAAGCAAGCGATGGAGTGTAACGGTAACGGCCTGTGTTTTAACTACGACACCAGCTCACCTATGTGTCCTTCAATGAAAGTCACTGCAGACCGCCGTCATTCGCCGAAAGGGCGTGCAGGTTTAGTTCGTGAGTGGCTACGCCAGTTGACTGAGCAGGGCATTGATATTCTCGACTTAGAGAAGCAGACGCTGGAAAACAAAACGTCCATCAAAACCATGATCGACCGTGTGCGTCATTCGATTAACCGTCGTCACGAATATGACTTCTCCCACGAAGTGTATGAAGCGATGAATGGTTGTTTGGCGTGTAAAGCGTGTGCGAGCCAGTGCCCGATTAAAGTGGATGTACCTAGTTTCCGCTCTCGCTTCCTCAATATTTACCACTCTCGTTACCAACGCCCGGCAAAAGACTATTTGGTATCGAACATTGAATCCATGTTGCCATTGATGGCCAAAGCGCCAAGTGTCGTGAATAGTGTGCTCAAGCAATCTTGGGTGCAAAGTCTAACGGCTTCGACGGTGGGTTATGTTGATGCTCCGTTATTGTCTGTACCGACTTTGAAAGAGCGAGTCGAGACGTTAACCACGGCTTATGACCTACAAGCACTAAGTGGCTTATCAAGTGAAGACAAACAAAAGCATGTGCTGATTGTTCAAGACCCTTTCACCAGCTACTACGATGCAGAGGTGGTGGAAGACTTCATCAAACTGGTTAAGAAGTTAGGTATGAATCCGGTTCTTCTGCCATTTAAGCCAAACGGCAAAGCGCAGCACATCAAAGGTTTCTTACGTCAGTTTAAGAACACTGCGCAAGATACCGCGAAGTTCTTGGAGATGGTCGCGGACTTAGATATCCCATTGGTGGGAGTCGATCCTGCGTTGGTACTGTGTTACCGCGACGAGTATGCTGAAGTATTGGGTAGCAAGCGTGGTCAGTTTGATGTGCTGACTGCACATGAGTGGCTTCATCCAAGACTGGACGATTTCGATGCTCTTGAGTCTAAAGAGCAAGCACCTTGGTATCTGTTCGCTCATTGTACTGAGAAAACCAAATTGCCAAATGCAGAGAAAGAGTGGGGAGCTATCTTCGCTCATTTTGGTGCGGTGTTGAACACTGTGCCTGTAGGCTGCTGTGGCATGGCAGGGACCTTTGGCCATGAAGTCGATAAGCTATCGATGTCGCGTGACATTTATGATCTGAGCTGGAAGCCGAACTTGGACAAACTTGACAACGAGCGTTGCTTGATTACGGGGTACTCCTGCCGAAGCCAAGTCAAACGCTTTGAAGGGGTAAAACCTAAGCACCCAGTTCAAGCTTTGCTAACCTTGATATAATGCTTTTTACGAAAGCCCAGTCTAACTGGGCTTTTTATCATTTAAGAACCGTTACTGACGATGACAACGTTTTATTCTCATAAGGATATGAAGATTGAAAAAGCTTGAGCTTAAAGTGCCACCTGTCGCTCTATTTTTGTTGATGGTATTGCTGATGTACTGGCTGAAAGACGTCGTGCCAGAAATGAAAATTACCGTACCGTTTGTTGAGTTTGTTACTGCTGGGCTTGTTTTGATAGCAGGGTTTGTGGGCATTGCTGGTGTTTACGAGTTTCGTAAAGCCAAGACGACAGTAAACCCCGTGAAACCAGAAACTGCTTCGCTGGTGGTCGATACAGGCGTATTCGCTTACACACGCAATCCAATGTATGTAGCGCTTTTGCTTGTCATTATCGCTATTGGTCTGTGGTGGCAACATCTCAGTGTTATTTTGTGCGGTGTATTGTTTGTCGCGTACATGAATCGCTACCAAATTAAGCCAGAAGAACGCGCTTTGGAAAGACTATTCGGTGAAGATTACCTAGATTATAAGAACCAAGTCCGTCGCTGGATTTGATGAATAAACAAACCGCAGATAAAAAGAAAGCCCAGCATATTTGCTGGGCTTTCTATTGAATTTCTTTTTTGGAAAGAGCGGCAGGGTTTGTCTGCTGGAGCGTTGCTTCCGAAGACTAAGCTGCCTTAGCGAACTTTGCTAAGAAGGCATCCTTACGCTCGTTAAAGCGTTGTACCAAATCGTCAACTGCATCTTGGTCGTATGGTTTAAGGCCACTTGCCACCATACGTTTGATGCCTTTACCAACGACTTCACCGTCTTGTTTGAATGCAAAGTTTAACGTTACAACACCACGTTTGCCTTCCACATCAAACGTTGCGCCTGTGAAATCGACTTCTGGGTGAGTTAGGTCTAGGCGACAGAACTCAACTTCCATGCTTTCGTAAATCACCAGTGGACGTTGGCAGTTGATCATCATTTGTTTCTCTTCCATTAGAGGAACCATGATGTGAGGGAAGTTCATGCCAGAGAATTGAACGTAGTTAGTCACCACGTGTTCAATAAATGCTGGATCTTGGTTTGTTTCGCCTTCACGAGACATGTGTAGGTATTCTTTACCTGCTTCATCGACCACGGCGCTTTCTTTTTCACACTTATTTTCGATGTGAAGTGCAACGCCATCATTCACCATTCCAGAGAAATCGAAACGCATCTTTTGGCTTACGCCTTCTTTGCTCAGCAAGACTGCAAAAAGCAGATCGCCCGGGACACAAAAGCGTTTGTTGTCTTCATCGTGAATAGGGTTGTAATCACCAGCTACGCGTTTTGCGAAGTGACTTGCTTGCTCACGAGTGAACTGAAATTGGTGATTAGTGTTTGAAAAATAAGGTGTTAGAAACATAATTTTTACGTAGTAACCAAAACTGTCAGGGATTATATGCGAATATCTGCGTAGCAATGGTCCATCCAGTGAAAACTTCACTGTATCTTAACAATGAAACGATAACGCAGCGGAATAAAGCACCAAAAAGAGCGCTTTTGTTATGCATTATTCAGTATGGCCATAAATCCGCGATTTACCATATTATTGAGGGACTTGATGCGTATAAATACAATAAAGGCTCCAAGAAGGAGCCTTTAGGGTCATTAGCACAATAGATTAATGCACGCTTGGCAGTAAGCTTTCTGGCATCAATGCGTTATGCAAAGCGAGCTTGAGTAGGGCATTGGCTTGCTCAATATCTGGCGCGAAGTAGCGGTCTTTATCGTAGAACGAGACTTTCTCGCGCAGCATTTGCTTGGCAATTTCGATACGCTCAGAAGATTTGTTTGGTGCACGGAAATCCAACCCTTGCGCGGCAGACAAGTATTCAACCGCCAAAATACCACGCGTATTTTCTCCCATCTCTTTCAGACGACGAGCGGCGAAAGTCGCCATTGATACGTGATCTTCTTGGTTTGCAGATGTAGGCAAGCTATCGACAGAAGCAGGGTGAGCCAGTGTTTTGTTTTCACTCGCCAGCGCTGCCGACGTCACCTGTGCAATCATAAAGCCCGAGTTTACGCCGCCATTGTCGACCAAAAATGGAGGAAGCTTAGACAGAGCACTATCAATAAGCAGTGCCATACGACGCTCTGACAAGCTACCAATCTCTGCAATCGCAAGCGCAAGGTTATCAGCCGCCATAGCAACTGGCTCAGCATGGAAGTTACCGCCAGAGATAATGTCGTTGTCTTCTGCAAACACAAGCGGGTTATCTGACACAGAGTTGGCCTCTACTTGCAGAATGTCTGCCGCATTGCGAATTTGCTGTAAACAAGCCCCCATAACTTGAGGCTGACAGCGTAATGAGTAAGGGTCTTGAACCTTCTCACAGTTGGTATGGGATTCACCAATCTCACTGGTCGCTTCTAGTAGGTGTCGATACGCTAACGCCGCATCCATTTGGCTACGATGGCCACGAACACGGTGGATACGTGGGTCGAACGGACGACGGCTACCTAGTGCTGCTTCTACCGACATCGCGCCACAAACGGTCGCTGAAGAGAACAGGTCCTCGGCAATGAATAAACCTTCGAGTGCAAACGCCGTTGACGCTTGAGTACCGTTAAGCAGTGCAAGACCTTCTTTCGGTGCCAGTGTGATTGGCTCTAGACCTGCAATTTGCAGAGCTTCTAAGCCTGAAATGACTTTACCATTGTGACGCGCTTGGCCTTCACCAAGAAGTACCGTACTCATGTGAGCCAGCGGCGCTAAGTCACCCGATGCGCCTACTGAGCCTTTTTGTGGCACGCATGGGTACACCTGCGCATTCACAAGGTCAATCAGCATGTTGATCACTTTCAAACGTAAGCCTGAGAAGCCACGCGCAAGACTGTTGATTTTCAGCACCATCATCAAGCGAACGGTTTCATCTGACATAAATTTGCCGATGCCCGCAGCATGAGAAAGCACAATACTGCGTTGTAGTGTTTCTAGATCTTCTGGTGCAATACGAGTGTTCGCGAGTAGACCGAAACCCGTATTGATGCCGTAAACAGTCCGATCTTCTGCAATCACTCGGTCGACAACTTGAGTACTTTCCTCAATGGCCGGAATGGCTTCTGGATCGAGAGTAAGGTTGACAGGCGAGCGGCTCACCTGACGTAGTTCGTTTAAGCTAATATGGCCCGGCTTTAGCGTTAAATTGAGCATGTCTTTCATCCTTACTTCAGCTTTTTCAGTTCTTCATTGAGCATTGGCAAATCCAGTTTTTGCTCAGCTGCGCATTGTTTTGCGATGTCATATCCCGCATCGGCATGACGCATGACACCCGTCGCTGGGTCATTGTGAAGCACACGAGCAATGCGCTCAGACGCATCATCACTACCGTCACAACAAATCACCATACCTGAGTGTTGAGAGAAGCCCATACCAACGCCGCCACCATGGTGAAGTGATACCCAAGTTGCACCACCTGCTGTGTTCAATAGGGCGTTAAGTAATGGCCAATCTGATACGGCATCAGAGCCATCCATCATACCTTCGGTTTCACGGTTCGGGCTGGCTACCGAGCCAGAGTCTAAGTGATCACGGCCAATAACAACCGGTGCTTTCAATTCACCGTTTTTCACCATTTCATTAAAGGCTTGGCCAAGGCGCTCACGGTCTTTCAGACCTACCCAACAGATACGTGCAGGCAGACCTTGGAACTGAATGCGTTCACGTGCCATGTCTAGCCAGTTGTGTAGGTGAGGGTTATCTGGGATCAGCTCTTTAACTTTTTGGTCGGTTTTGTAGATGTCCTCTGGATCGCCGGACAACGCTGCCCAACGGAAAGGACCAATACCTTCACAGAACAAAGGTCGAATGTAAGCTGGCACGAAACCTGGGAAATCAAACGCATTTTCGACGCCTTCTTCCAACGCCATTTGACGGATGTTATTACCGTAATCCAGTGTTGCAGCGCCGCGGTTTTGCAGCTCTAGCATGGCTTGAACTTGTACAGCCATTGATTGTTTCGCCGCTTTCACTACGCCGGCTTCATCTTGCAAGCGCATTTCTGCTGCATGAGACATGCTCCAACCTTGAGGTAAGTAGCCGTTCAGTGGATCGTGTGCAGAGGTTTGGTCTGTTACTACGTCTGGCGTGATGTTACGTTCCACAAGCTCAGGGAAGATGTCTGCAGCGTTACCTAGTAGACCGACAGAAATAGGCGTGTCGGACTCTTTGATCATCGCCAGGGCTTCATCCAGCGATGTGGCTTTCTTGTCAACGTAGCCTGTGCGCAGGCGGTAATCGATGCGTGACTCGTCACACTCAACAGCAATCATTGAGAACCCCGCCATTGTACCAGCTAGAGGCTGAGCTCCGCCCATACCGCCAAGGCCGCCAGTTAAAATCCAACGACCTTTTGCATCGCCGTTAAAGTGCTTTTTAGCTACCGAGACAAAGGTCTCGTAAGTGCCTTGAACAATGCCTTGTGAGCCGATGTAAATCCAG
Organism: Vibrio sp. K4; assembly: GCF_051122595.1. Classification (NCBI taxonomy): domain Bacteria; kingdom Pseudomonadati; phylum Pseudomonadota; class Gammaproteobacteria; order Vibrionales; family Vibrionaceae; genus Vibrio; species Vibrio sp. K4. The sequence continues at coordinate 1,812,443 of NZ_CP178577.1, read as the reverse complement.
CTACCTGCAGTCATTTGTCCGTACATCATCAGGCCTTCTTTATCGAGCTCATTGAAGTGCTCCCAATTGGCCCAATGTGGTACGAGGTTTGAGTTCGCAATCAGAACGCGTGGCGCATTTTTATGAGTCGGGAAAACGCCCACTGGTTTGCCTGATTGAACGAGAAGAGTTTGGTCATCGTCGAGTCTTTCTAACACTTCAACAATCTTATCGAAGCATTCCCAATTTCGTGCTGCTCGACCGATACCACCGTATACAACGAGCGAGTGAGGGTGCTCGGCTACGTCTGGATCAAGGTTGTTCATCAGCATACGAAGTGGGGCTTCCGTCAGCCAAGATTTGGCGCGCAGGTCGGTACCGCGTGGAGCACGAATTGTTCTGCTGGTATCAAGTCGTGGATCTTGTCCTTGGCGCTGTGTCATTTTAAGACTCCTTTAGTTTCACGTGTACACCAAGTCTGTGCTTGGCTATTTAATCGTTATTGGGTTTATTTAGGCTCGTCGTTTTTCTCTGCCATAGCATTAGCGATGTCCCAACATAGGCGGGCTGCCAATCGAGCTGTTTGACTATCGACGTCATACGTGGGGTTGTACTCGGCAATGTCTGCCAGCATGAGCTTGTTTTTGTAATGTAGGATTCGATCGAGAAACGGCGAAATGATGTCGTAGCTGACTCCTCTCGCTGCTGGGGCGCTAACACCCGGTGCTGTTGCCGCAGGGAATACGTCCAAATCAATCGTTAGATAGAGGTAATCGCAGTCATCGATAAAGTGCTGTAGCTGCGTTAAATGGTAACTGTGGTTCATGTAGCAAAGCTGTTTGTCTTCCACATACCAAACGTTGAGTTCGTCCGCTTTCTGGAATAGTGCTTTAGTATTGCTGCTGCGACTGACACCGATGCAAGCGTAATGAAACTTCCAATCATTGTGTTGGCAGAAGTGATGGATTTGATTAAATGGTGTCCCTGAGCTCGGTTTTACATCTGCCAGCGAACTTTCAAAAGCGCGTAGGTCAAAATGTGCGTCGAAGTTGATTATGCCAATCTTCGGCTGCTTTTCTGGGTGATGAGTTTTGAAGTATTCGGCCAACCCAGAAAATGACGCCCATGCGATCTCGTGTCCGCCACCAAGGACGACGACAGGTGAATGGGGTAGTGCTTGAGCAACCGTGGCTGCGCATTGCGATTGGCTGCTCTCTAGTAGGTCGTCTTCGCACACGACAGTGCCGAGATCGTAAAGTGGTGCATCTTGGTGCCAAGCGAGATTGGCTAGGGCACGACGGATTAAATCCGGTGACTTTTTCGCACCAATACGGCCTTTATTTCTGGCAACACCCGCATCGGTCGCAAAACCAAGGATTGAGACGCCTTCGCTTCTGCCCGGTAACTCTTCAACAGAAATATTTTTAATCACGTGGTGAACGCGCTTACCCAGTTCTCCATCTTCTGCATCGTGGCGACCTTGCCAGTGAAATGGAGTGGTATTTGGATCTGATTGAGCCATGTTACAGTCCTCCGTGAGAGACATATTCACCATTGACTATACGACCTACCAAACGTTTTGCGCCGACTTGGTAACTGAGGTCTGCTGGGTGTTCGATATCCCAGATTGAGAAGTCAGCGTCATAACCGACTTCAATCACGCCACGAGATTCCCCATAACCCAGTGCTTTTGCTGCGTTTTGAGTGACGCCACGCAGTGCTTCTTGTGGCGTTAGGCGGAACAGAGTGCAAGCCATGTTCATCATCAGGGTTAAATCTGCGAACGGTGACGTGCCAGGGTTGATATCCGTCGCTATCGCCATTGGTACCTTGTGCGTTCTAAGCAAATCGATAGGTGGTAATTGGGTTTCACGTAAGAAGTAAAATGCGCCAGGGAGCAAGGTTGCCACGGTAGAAGAGTTGGCAAGGGCACGTACGCCAATTTCATCGAGATATTCAATATGATCGGCAGAAAGACCATTGTATTGGGCGGTTAGAACCGTACCACCTAAATCAGAGAGCTGTTCAGTATGACCTTTCACATGCAAGCCATGTTTTTTTGCCGCTTCAAAGACACGCTCTGTTTGCGCTAAGTTAAAACCAATCGATTCACAAAACACATCGACGCTGGTGGCGAGCTTTTCTTCTGCCACGAGGGGAATAATGTCATCACAAATATGTTGGATGTAATCGTCAGCTCGATCTTTAAATTCTGGTGGAAGTGCATGAGCGGAGAGCAGGGTTGTGGTGATTTTTACTTTGCGCTCTTGCTCTAAAGCTTTGGCTGCTCGCAGCATCTTGATTTCATCATTTAGCGTGAGACCGTAACCAGACTTAGCTTCGATAGAGGTAACGCCACTGGCAAGTAACCCATCTAAACGTGGTAGGGCGAGCTGGATAAGTTGTTCTTCAGTGGCGGCACGAGTAGCATGAACGGTAGAGAGAATACCGCCACCTTGCTTGGCGATTTCTTCATAAGGCACACCATTGAGGCGCATTTCAAACTCGTTGGCTCGATTTCCGGCGTAAACAAGGTGAGTGTGACAATCAATCAAACCTGGCAACAAAAGCTTGCTTTGAAGATCAATGGTTTGTTCGTAGTAGTCCGGATTCAGGATGGATTCAGTTTCTGCACTGTCTTCGCCTTTTGCAGCTGTACTGAGTGCAACAATTTTTCCTGACCGAATGCCGACGCGAGCAAGGGGAGAGGGTAGGTAACCTTGTTCTCCTTCTTGCATAGTGACGAGGCGTGCATTTTCAATCAGCAAATCCATTCTGATGTTTCCTTCTGATTTGTATCTTCAAATGTATATACAAATAAATAGGAGAAAAAAGCATCACTGACAAGGCTAATGTTGCTGAAATGTGATCAAAACGAAGAAGTAACGCCTAGTTTATAGCAGGATCTTAGAGCTTAATTTGTACTTGTTGCCCGGATGATAAAGGAGGGCAGTGCTGACCAGCTTATCTTGGCTCCACGTACGACGATTCAGCAGCAAACACGGCTCGTTGGCTTGCATTTTTAGGTCTTGTTTTACGCGAGCGTCGGGGATAATCGCTTCGACAGTATGTTCGATGGCACTGAGTGGACAGTTGCCCGACAAGTACTGGTTTGGCGTCATACAAGTGAAATCTTGTTGCAAGTAGTTGGGCGCATATTGGCTGTTGACCCAACGCAGTTCTAGTTGGATAGGAGTGTGATCTTCAAAATGGACAATCTCACTGTAAAACACAGTTGTGCCAAGCATGACGCCAAGTTTGGTCGCAATACTGTCATCGGCTTTGATGGAGATTTGTTGCAACACTTCACTGTGATGCTCTCGTCCGCGATTGCTGATTTCATCGGCAATGTTGCGAATGTCTAAAAGTGGAGATTCAGACTTTTCTGCCGGATCGCAAACAAAGGTACCTAGGCGTGGTCGGCGTTGAAGTTTGCCTTCATTCACTAAGTCTCGGATCGCTTTGTTGACGGTCATACGGCTCACACCAAACTGTTCCGTCAATTCGATTTCTGTTGCGATACGATGACCAACCATCCACTCACCCGAATCAATTTTATCGAGGATAAATCGTTTGATTTGCATATAGAGTGGTGCAGACATAAAGGCTTCCTTTTATTTGACTATACAAATATTGCGTAATCTATAGACAAATTGCAAACAGACATACGTATTTTGTGCAGTGATAAAAGGAATTAGTCCGCATTCTTGTCGTCTATTGCTTGCAGGAGTTTCATCAGTTGTGTAAACAGAGACTTATCAGAATAACGAAAACAGACAGTCACAAAGGAATCGCATGTTTAAAAAACTAAAAGCGTCACTCGGTATCGGCTCAGCAAAAGTAGATACGATTTTAGATGAGATGAGTGTGTATCAAGGCGCGACTTTGCGTGGTCACGTTCAAATTAAAGGCGGTGATGTTGAGCAACAAATCGATGCCATTACCATTAAATTGAACACAGAAATGAAAGTGGAAGAAGACGATAGCGTTAGCTACCAAACTTTCACCATTGATCAATTGAAAGCGGTTGAGCCGTTTGTCATTCAACCGAATGAAGAAAAACAAGTACCTTTTGAACTCAAATTGCACGATGAAACGCCCATCACAGCCGTTAACGCACATAAAAACCAGTGTCATGTTTGGGTAGAGACCACACTGGACATCGGCTTTGCGATAGACCCTCGCGATCGTGATTACATTGAGGTGAAACCTTTGCCTGTTGCTGCTCGTGTGATTCAAGCGATCGAGCAAGCCGGTTTTACAATGGTAAAAGCTGATGTTGAAAAAGGCTTCTTGCGTGGGAATACCTTCTCTTCACGTTCGGGTATTTACCAAGAATTAGAATTCCGCAATAACGGCTTCGTTTCTACGAAAGAGATAGAGCTTTCCTTTATCTTAGATGGTGGGACTATCCATTGTTTAGCAGAGATTGACCGTTCGTTTAGTATGTCGGGTGACCAATACCGTTCATTCTCATTACCGATAGGGGCTTCTGATTCACAAGTTGCGGCAGCTATTGCGCCGACATTGAACCTGTAATATTTCTAGCTCTCATTATCTGGAGCGAACAAGTACCGATATCCAAATGTAAAGGCGATATCGGTACTGTTATCCATATTCCTCGCATTCTCAATCGCCATGACTTCTATGGCAGAGTTCTCCATTAAATAACGATACCCAATCACGAACTCATTCGATGCGTCGGCAAACTCACTTGGCCCTTCTGTCGAACCTTGATACCAATGGTATTCAAGTATGAAGTGGTGATTGTTTTTTAGTGCATAGCGATAACCGCCAGCAAAGGCGGCTGTGTTATGTCGATAGGGGAGATCAGCGAGTGCTTTATCACTGTTTCTAAAGGTCATTCCGGCCATCGAATAGAACACATTGGCTGCATTGAATCGATAGGTGTAGTTGATTTGTACCCCTTGCTCAAAACTGTTGCCTTTGAAAGAGCCATGAGCAACATCGTTATAGTAGAGACTTCCACCAACAGACAAACCATGATGTTCACTTTGTATTATTTGGTATTGGATATACGTTGAGAGGTTGTTCGCTAGCGTTTCACCTTCAAAATCCTCTATTAAAATGTCGTAGTCAGGCATCGACATATAAAAGCGGTTCTTGTCGACTTCATCACGTCCATTTTGTCCAATACCAAACAGGTCGTGAAAGCTTTCGGTCAATCCATCTAAATGGTTATCCGCAGCAAAAACCCAACGATAGTTCAGTTCCCATTGCCACTTTTCATTGATTTGCCACTTACCGCCTAACTCGAGTTGGTTGTGGTAATAGTCGAGTGAATAGTCGCTGGTATGTGCCCAGACACTCGCAATTGTGCCCGAACCATACGCTTCAACATAACCAGAGGGGAGGGCATATCCGGAACGAAGTATGTTCGTGTGACCGACAACTTGCACTGGAGATTGAGCATAGGAACGTAGTGGACCATACAAATCTGAAGCACAGATTGCTGGCGCAGATAGGAGAATGGCGCAACTCATGAGCGTAGGTTGCCATCTTAAATCCATCATGATGAGAGCCTAAAGTGAGATTACTCAATAGATTAACTATAGTCTTATCATGTTTTGAATGCCGTTCAATTGTATTAATTCCTCATTCTGTGCTTATCGATGAATTTGCTGTGATGAAGTTTCAATGACATTTTGAAATCGCACTTTGCATTCTAAATGTGAGCTATGTACAATCCTTGTTCCGATGAAGGTCCGGTATTCGTGTTACTGAGCGACCGTCATCGACTCTCGAAATATCTTCTAATTTGAATAACATGTGTTGCTTGGTGTGCAACACCACTGTAAAGGACATAGCATGCCTATTATTACTCTTCCTGACGGCAGTCAGCGTCAATTTGACAACCCAGTTTCTACTATGGAAGTTGCGCAATCGATCGGTCCTGGTCTTGCAAAAGCAACTATCGCTGGTCGTGTAAACGGTAACCGCGTTGATGCGTGCGATCTAATTGAAGAAGACGCAAGCCTTGAGATCATCACAGTAAAAGATGAAGTCGACGGTCTAGAAATCGTTCGTCACTCATGTGCTCACCTTCTTGGTCACGCTCTTAAGCAGCTTTACCCACAAGCAAAAATGGCGATTGGTCCAACCATCGACAATGGCTTCTACTACGACATCGACTTAGATGAGTCTCTAACGCAAGAAGATCTTGAAAAGATTGAAAAGCGTATGAAAGAGCTAGCGAAAACCAAGTACGAAGTTGTTAAGAAAAAAGTGAGCTGGCAGGAAGCACGTGATACGTTTGAATCACGTGGCGAACCATACAAAGTGGAAATCCTAGACGAAAACGTATCTCGTGATGATCGTCCAGGTCTTTACCACCATGAAGAATACATCGACATGTGTCGTGGTCCTCACGTTCCTAACATGAGCTTCTGCCAACATTTCACTCTATTGAATGTTGCGGGTGCTTACTGGCGTGGTAACAGCGACAACAAAATGCTTCAACGTATCTACGGTACTGCTTTCCACGATAAGAAAGCACTGAAAGCGCACCTTACTCGCTTAGAAGAAGCGGCGAAGCGTGACCACCGTAAGATCGGTAAGCAACTAGACCTATTCCACATGCAGCAAGAAGCACCTGGTATGGTGTTCTGGCATCACAATGGTTGGTCTGTTTTCCGTGATCTAGAAGTATTCATCCGCTCTAAGCTAGATGAGTACGGCTACCAAGAAGTAAAAGGTCCGCTAATGATGGACCGTGTTCTTTGGGAACGCTCTGGTCACTGGGACAAATACGCAGATGCAATGTTCACGACTTCTTCTGAAAACCGTGAATACGCAATCAAGCCAATGAACTGTCCAGGTCACGTACAGATCTTTAACCAAGGTCTTAAATCGTACCGCGACCTACCGTTACGCATGGCTGAGTTTGGCTCATGTCACCGTAACGAACCATCTGGTGCACTACACGGTATCATGCGTGTACGTGGCTTTACTCAGGATGACGCTCACATTTTCTGTACTGAGAGCCAAATTCAAGAAGAAGTAACAAACTGTATCAAGATGGTGTACGATACGTACCAAACATTTGGTTTCGACAATATCGTAGTGAAGCTGTCTACTCGTCCAGAAAAACGTGTAGGTTCAGACGAAATCTGGGATCAATCTGAAGAAGCATTGAAACAATCTCTTGAATCGATGGAAATCCCATACGAAATTCAAGAAGGCGAGGGTGCATTCTACGGTCCTAAGATCGAATTCACACTATACGACTGTCTAGACCGTGCGTGGCAGTGTGGTACTGTTCAGCTAGACTTCAACCTACCAGGTCGCCTAGGTGCAACTTATGTAGGTGAAAACAATGAACGTCTTGTACCGGTAATGATTCACCGTGCAATTCTAGGTTCACTAGAGCGTTTCATTGGTATCCTTATCGAAGAATATGCTGGTTTCTTCCCAACTTGGTTGGCGCCAGAACAGGCAATTCTTATGAACATCACTGATAAACAATCAGAATATGTTCAAGAAGTAGTACAAAAACTACAAAAAAGTGGAATTAGAGCTAAAGCGGACTTGAGAAATGAGAAGATTGGCTTTAAAATCCGCGAACACACTTTGAAGCGTGTACCGTATATGCTTGTAGTCGGTGACCAAGAGATGGAAGCAGGCGAAATCGCAGTACGTACTCGTAAAGGTAAAGATCTCGGTAAATTTAAAGTGGATGATTTTATCGCATACATCCAAGACGAGATCTCTAGCCGTAAGCTCAATCTGGAGGAATAAGCTATTAAAGGCGGAAGACGCGGCCAACAGCCGGTAAAACAAAACCCACACCGTATGAACGGTGAAATTCGTGGCGTTCGTGAAGTTCGACTAACTGGCGCTGACGGTGAATCAGTTGGTGTTGTATCGATTCAAGAAGCGATCGCAGCTGCTGAAGAAGCAGGCATGGATCTTGTGGAAATCAGTCCTAACGCTGAGCCGCCAGTCTGTCGTGTTATGGACTACGGCAAATTCCTCTTTGAAAAGAGCAAATCTGCTAAAGAGCAGAAGAAAAAGCAAAAACAGGTTCAGATTAAGGAAGTAAAATTCCGTCCTGGAACTGATATTGGAGACTATCAGGTAAAACTACGCAACCTGACGCGTTTCCTTGAAGAAGGCAACAAAGTGAAGGTAACAATTCGCTTCCGTGGCCGAGAAATGGCACACCAAGACATCGGTGTTGACGTTCTTCATCGCTTGAAAGAAGACACTGTAGACTTTGCTGTAGTGGAATCTTTCCCAAGTAAGATCGAAGGTCGTCAGATGATCATGGTTCTTGCCCCTAAAAAGAAGTAATTAACGGCTCATCAAGTAATTAAGACCTGGCCGTTTCCCTTTTAAAGGTAAACGGCTGGGTTTTGTTCGCCCTAATTACGTTGTTTATTAAACCTACTCAATGCGGAGTTATTCATCATGCCTAAGATGAAAACCAACAAAGGTGCTGCTAAGCGTTTTAAGAAAACTGCTGGTGGTATTAAGTACAAGCACGCTACAAAACGTCACATTCTGACTAAGCGTACTACTAAGAACAAGCGTCAGCTACGTCCAAATGCAATTCTTCCACGTTGTGAAGTTGCTGCAGTTGTTCGTATGTTGCCATACGCTTAATTCTTTTTAGTTATCAATCGTTTAGTTTAGGAGAAGCATAATGCCTCGCGTAAAACGTGGTGTACAAGCTCGTGCACGTCATAAGAAAGTTCTAAAACAAGCTAAAGGTTACTACGGTGCACGTTCACGTGTTTACCGCGTAGCTTTCCAAGCAGTTACTAAAGCTGGTCAATACGCTTACCGTGACCGTCGCGCTAAGAAACGTCAATTCCGTCAACTATGGATTGCACGTATCAACGCAGCATCTCGTCAAAATGGTCTATCTTACAGCCGTTTCATCAACGGTCTTAAGAAAGCATCTATCGAGATCGACCGTAAGATCCTAGCGGACATCGCAGTATTCGACAAAGCAGCATTTGCTGTTCTAGTTGAAAAAGCGAAAGCTGCTCTTTAATTAGCAGTTTAGGATTAAGAGAAGGAGAGCATTAGCTCTCCTTTTTTATTGTTTTCTGTTTCCCTTACCACAAACTCTCCCATTTCCCATTTCCCATTTCCCATTTCCCATTTCCCATTTCCCGTTCATATCCCAACTCTGACCAAATAAGTTGCTCTAATGGTTGGATTTGTTATTTTGCTTCCTCTCATTAAGTCATGGATAAGGAGCATCTGTGTTACCGAGCTATTGGGAATCAAAGCGTTTAATCTTTTCTACTTTTGATACAACACAGGCTGAGCTAGCCAAATCTCTATTCGATTCTAATCATCAAAAAGTGGCTTATGACCATACTTTTCGTGATTGGCCAATTGCAGAATATCAAGCGCTGATTTCAAAGAGTGCTCTACCAAAAAATCCCGATGACCTCGAAGCTTTTTACCTCAGAAAAATATCGACACAGGAGGGGGAGCCGATAGGTTATATCCAACTCGAACTGAATTTTCCGTACAAAGGGTGTTTATGGATCCCTATGTTGTGTCTTGTTCCTGACTATCAATGCAGGGGATTAGGAAAGGAAATCGTCGATAGTGTATTGGACGTTGCTCTTGAGTATGCGCCTTTCAATAAAGCCATGCTAAATGTGTACGTTGAGAATACTGACGCTTTTCGCTTTTGGTTTAAGCAAGGCTTCAATCACATAGAGCAATTTGATGATACTGAGCATGAGTTAGGGCGCGAGTATCATTGCATTGTGCTCAGTAAAGGAATATCGCGTTAAATCATTCTGTTATCTACTTATGGTAGGGTTTATTAGGATTACAAACAAAAGGATTAGAAATGGACATTCGACAACTACAAGCGCATATAAAAGAGTTTGATCACGACCCAGAACAGAAACAGCATTATTTCCTCAAACTGATTGAAGAAGTGGGTGAGTTGTCTGAATCGATTAGGAATGACGCCACTGGACAACCGACAGAGGACACAATTAAAGGAACAATCGCGGAAGAACTCTACGACGTACTCTATTATGTTTGTGCATTAGCCAATGTTTATGAAATAGATTTAGAAAAAACGCACGAAGTAAAAGAGATACTGAACAAACGAAAATACAACCGCTAGGGAAGGGGAAACTACATGGTTCAACGAATCAGTTACGAATTTTTGCCGCAAATTTCTGGTCCTTATGTTCATGCGACAAGACATTGTGAGACCTTGTATGTGTCAGGGCTGACAGCTATGGGTTCACCAAGTCAAAGTGAGAGCCTAATCGAGCAAACGAAAACGATTCTGTCTTATTTGTCGCAGATACTCACTGAAGAACAAAGAGAGAAACGCGATCTCGTCAAGCTGACGATATTTGTAACCGACATGAACCAATTGCCAGAGATCCGATCGGTATTATTCGACTTCTATGAGGGGTATTTACCTGCTTGTTCTTTAGTCGAGGTGAGCCGTTTGATTCACCCCGACCTATCTATTGAGATTGAGGCAGTCATCTCATCTGAAGCATTGTAGAGAGGCTTTAATGAAAATAAACCGCTTGGATCACCTTGTACTGACCGTTAAAGATATTCAAACCGCACTGGATTTCTATACACAGGTTCTCGGTATGGAAAGTGTTACTTTTGGCGAAGGGCGTGTTGCTTTGGTATACGGGCGACAGAAAATCAACCTTCATCAGCTAGGCAATGAATTTGAACCTAAGGCGAGTCAGGTGGCCTCTGGGAGTGCCGACTTGTGTTTTGTATGTGATACGCCAATTGCAAACGTGCTCTCCCATTTAGACTCCCACTCTGTCGAGGTTATTGATGGCCCCGTTCAACGGACAGGTGCAATTGGTAACATCCTATCGGTTTACATTAGAGACCCAGATGGTAACTTAATTGAGTTATCTAACTATCTTACTGAGGTATAACATGATTTATTCAACAACCGAGACGATTCCTGGGCGAGAGATTGCTGAGATAAAAGGTGTTGTGAAGGGAAATGTGGTTCAGTCAAAGCACATTGGGCGTGATTTCATGGCTGGCTTAAAAAGCATTGTTGGTGGTGAGATTCGTGGCTACACCGAAATGATGACGGAAGCCCGAAATATTGCTATTCAACGAATGGTAGAGGATGCTGCGAACCTAGGAGCAGATGCTGTTGTCGGTATTCGTTTCACCACCAGTTCGATCGTTGATGGCTCTTCAGAGATTCTTGCATTTGGCACTGCAGTAAAGCTTGTCTAAGAGCGACTGGCCAAGACGATGTGTTGCTAACTCATGATCAATAGAATGGGGTAGTAAGTTCCAACTCGATTATCCATTTCAAGTGAAACGCAGAATCTCGATAGTGATGTTCTGCGTTTGCATTTCTGACGCCTACCTAATGTTCCTACATACTCACCTTATTGATCCTGATCGTAGCGTTCACAAAAAATAATAGATAGAGATTTAGCATATTCAATTTGAATGATTATGCATTTTTGGGTGCATGTTTTGTAGGGTAAATATTCTAAGTTTTTGTGATGTCTTAAGTCGGAAATACTCTGAGAAAACGCTCAAGTTAGTAGTTAATGCGACGAATAGCATGTTGATTAACATGTTTATAATCTATTTTGATAACAACTTATAATGAAACTGAATGCATTTTAAGTGCCAATATTAACATCATAAATGTGAATGAAAGTATATTAATTCAAAGTTTTCTTATAAAAATATGAACTTATGCCTTGCGAAGTGATTCTAAATTGTTACAAATACTATACAGCTGTAACATTGCCATAAGGAATTGTAGATGAGAGAACTCACTCCCGAGTACTTGTTAGCCGCATTACGACAAGCGATAAAAACTAAAGGGCTAACATATCGAGAGTTATCTGAGAAAATGGGCATGCCGTTGTCCACTTTTAAACGTCATTTAACTAGTACTAACCTTGCTTTAGATAAGCTACTCGAGTATTGCCGCGCGGTTGACTGCACCCTTGATGAGTTGCAGAAGTTGGCAAATCAACTTCAAGCTGAGGATCAAGATTACTTTAGCCACACGCAAGACGAAGTCTTTTTCCAATTTCCTCATCTTTACGATTTTTATCGAGAATTACGGATGCTTCGTGGGAAAGACGGCTATACCATCCTAATGAAAAAGTATGACCTCTCGAAACAAAGTATGTCGGACTATTTAGGCGCGCTAGAATTACTTGATCTGGTTTATGTTGATGAAGAAAACAACATTACGCTGCATGGTCCGCTTTACTACAGCTATGCTGAAAACTCGAAGCTTAACGACAAGTACACAGAGATCATCAAGGATCAAACGACCACGCACGAGAAGTGTGTTCGAGTCGCTTTGTCTCGCATGAAAATCACAGAAGAACAACTGCTTATCTTGGAAGAACAGGTCGCGAATACTGTGCTTGATTTTCATTCAAAAAATGTAGTGGCAGAGAACTTTAACGTATCCGATTTTACCAATGTCCTTTTGATTGCAGGCCCTCATCAGCCCGTTACTTTTTCAGATGGTATCGTTCAAACAGAGACAAACTTTATTGATGATATTCGTTATGCGATAGCATCCGCAGGGGATAAGCCGAGTCTCTCGATATAATCTCTAGTTATTTTTGGTGATTTATAAATTCATTCTTGAAATGTTTATTTGTTGAACTATTATGACGAAGTGTCAATTATGACGATTCGTCAGAAATGTGATGTCGTTTCTGCAAACCATATTCGTGTTACACTTCATTTGGGTTACACAGGGATACGGAACAGGGAAATATGTTTAACTTTGGCTGCAAGAAAAATGACAAACAAGAAGGGTGTCGTGTGGTTTCTGGTTTGACTAAGAAACAACAAGCGATCGCCGATCGTGAGGTGGAGTTGATCCAACTTGCAAAGTCATTGGTTCAAGAGCAGGGGTTTGCGAATCTCACCATGGATAAGCTGACCGCCGCAAGCCCTTACTCAAAAGGGACAATCTACAACCATTTCTGCAGCAAAGAAGATGTGATTCTCGCGCTTTGTATCCATTCTCTAAAAAGTGAGGCGGTGTTTTTTGAACGCACGGCCAACTTTGATGGCAATACTCGTGAGAAGATCATTGCAATGCATGTGGGCTACCGTATCTACGCTCGCATGGAGCCTGTCTTATCGACGTGCGCAATTGTTGCTAAAACCCCTTGGGTGATTGAGAAAGCCTCTCCGGCCCGCCTAAATGAATTGAATAAGCTTGAAGAGGAAGTGATTTCTGGTGCGGATGCATTAGTGAACCATGCGGTAGAAGTTGGAGATTTAAAATTCTCACCCGCAGTAGGCTCTGATGCCATTGTATTCGCAAACTGGTCTATTGCTTTTGGTTCTAATGCGCTTGCGCAAAATGCGTCAAATAGTCGATGCATACAGCGCTTGCAAGACCCTTTCTCAGTGCTCCATAACGCCAATATGTTACTTGACGGTTTGGGTTGGTTACCGCTCTCAACTGAGTGGGATTACCGCAAAACCTGGCGTCGAGTAGAGCAGGAATTATTCAGTGAAGAACTTGCTTATCTTGACTCAGTCAATCGTTAAGTAAGTAACAAGCCAATCAAATTAGCGGATTGGCTTTTTAATCACACTATTTGACGGATCGTCAATAACGATGATTTTTACACCGATACCTCTAATTAAATCGGTGTAGAGATTGCGTTAGAAACGTATCCGGAATTAGAGAACAGCATAAGCTGCTTTTTTAACTCCGTTTTATGACGAAACGTCACAAAGGGAGAGTGTGATGAAACACCACCAAGCTCAACAAGCTTCCTCTGCTCAATGGGGGAAGATTCCAACCAAGTACAGTATATGGGTACTACTGGCCACGGTATTACTCGTTGTTATCGCGACAATAGGAGGAAAGAACCTTTATTTTCGTGGTGACTACAATATCTTCTTTGATGGTACCAATAAGCAGTTATTGGCGTTCGATGAAATTCAAACCACTTTTGCTAAAACAGACAATCTCGCCATTGTCGTTGCACCAGCCAGCAACGACGTCTTCACTCCGGAAATCCTCCAACTTATACAAAGCCTCACCGTCGATTCGTGGCAGGTGCCTTATTCCAGTCGTGTTGACTCTATCGCCAACTACCAACATACCGAAGCGTTCGAAGACGATCTTCTCGTCGAGGATTTGTTGTATGAAGACTATGAGTTAACCCCTGAGCGCATCGCTAAAGTCAAAAGCATTGCGTTGTCAGAAGCTGTATTGAAAAGCGCATTGATTTCGGAAAAAGGGGACGTAACGGTTGTGAACATTACTGTTCAACTGCCAGAAATAGACAAGACGGCCGAAGTGCAAGAGGTGATGTACCATATCAGCGCAATGCTAGAGCGTTACCAACAGAACTACCCAGATGTTGAGTTTCATAAAGCAGGCATTATCGCCATGAACTATGCGTTTATGACGGCGGCGCAAGAGGACAGTTCGACGCTGGTGCCAACCATGCTGTTAGTGATCTTGGTGTTTTTGACCATTATGTTGCGCTCATTCTTGAGTGTCGTCGCCACCTTGATCGTTATCATCGGCTCAGTCATGGCGACAATGGGGCTTTCTGGTTGGGCGGGCATGTTCTTGAGCACGGCGACCGTTAATGTGCCAACACTGGTGATGACACTTGCCGTTGCTGACTGTGTGCATGTCATCACCACCATGCGTCATTCGATGCAAAATGGCTTTAGCAAAGCGCATTCTATTGAGAGAAGTATTTCACTTAACTTCATGCCAATTCTGATCACTTCAGTGACCACTGCGATCGGCTTTTTGATGATGAATATGTCCGATTCTCCTGTATTGAGAGACTTTGGCAACTTATCAGCGTTAGGCGTAATGATCGCATGCTTCCTTTCTGTCACGCTTCTTCCTGCCTTGCTGAAGTTGCTTCCTATCAATGTTAAGCAAACGCCTTCGAACGGAAAGTCTGACTTTATGGATAAACTGGGCGACTTTGTTGTTACACATCGCAAAGCGTTACTGCCTGTATCTGTTTTGGTTATTGCAGTCAGCGCGAGTTTGATTCCTTTGAATCGCGTCAATGATGAATCCGTGAAGTACTTCGATAACCGCAGTGATTTTCGCCAAGCTGCCGACTTTATGGAAGCGCGCATCAGTGGCATGACTAACATCAGTATTGCGATTAAAACTAACGAGTCACAAGGGATTGCAGACCCGGTATTTCTCAATGCTATTGGTGGGTTTACGGATTGGCTGCGAGTTCAGCCAGAAACTGACCATGTTGCGACGCTAGTGGATGTGTATAAACGTCTCAACAAGAACATGCATGGCGACGATGAAAGCTACTACGCGTTACCACAAAATCGCGAACTGGCTGCGCAATATCTGTTGCTTTATGAGATGTCCTTGCCGTATGGGCTCGACCTAAACAACCAAATCAATGTTGATAAATCGTCAATTAAAATGGTTCTCACCGTCGATAACTTAGGCAGTGTTGAATTGGTTGATCTTGAGAATCGTATCTATGCTTGGTTTGCTGACAATGCCCCTCAATATGAAGTAGTTGCTTCGAGCCCTTCTTTGATGTTCGCCCACATTGGTGAGACCAACATGGCGAGTATGCTCTCTACTTTACCTATTACATTAGTGCTCATTTCCGCATTGCTTATTTTTGCTCTTCGCTCTCTCAAACTTGGTTTGATCAGCTTGGTGCCAAACATCGCCCCCGCCGTGATTGGCTTTGGTCTCTGGGCGCTTATCTCAGGTGAAATCAACCTCGGGCTATCTGTTGTTGTCACACTGACGCTCGGGATTGTGGTCGATGATGCTGTTCACTTCCTTTCTAAATACCAGCGTGCTCGAAAAGAAGGCCAAACCGCCGAACAGGCAGTGCGTTACGCCTTCCATACTGTTGGGCGCGCGCTGTGGATTACCACTGTTGTCTTGGTGGCAGGCTTTTCGGTGTTGGCCATGTCGAGCTTCCGTTTGAATGCTGATATGGGCCAGCTCAGCGCCATTGTCATCTTTATCGCTTTATTAGTGGATTTCTTATTCTTACCGACTTTGTTGATGCTGTTTGATAAGGCCGCTTACTCACAAAACACAGGGACGAAAAAAACACCTTCAGAATCTGAGAAAAACGTTACGGCGACACCGTTGTAATCGAGAAACGAACTTCAGGAATTAAGACAAGGAACATATGATGAAACTAGTTAAAACACCATTCAAAGTCGCCGCGTTATCGGTTTCACTTTTGCTTTCGTCATTTGCGTGGGCAGATGAGGTAAAAGGATTAGAGATTGCACAGGAACGCAAAGCTCGTGATGAAGGTTGGGGGGATTCGGTGGCAACCATGCAAATGATCCTTCGCAACGCACAAGGGGAGAGCAGTACGCGTTTGATGCGCTTGAAATCACTTGAGGTTGCCGATGATGGTGATAAAGGGTTGACCATTTTTGATGAGCCACGTGATGTAAAGGGCACAGCATTTCTGAACCATTCTCATACAGTTGGTGCTGATGACCAGTGGCTCTACCTACCGGCTCTTAAGCGTGTAAAACGTATTGCTTCACGCAATAAATCCGGTCCGTTTATGGGCAGTGAGTTTGCTTATGAAGACCTGAGCTCATTCGAGGTCGAAAAATACCGTTTCAATTACCTAAAAGATGAAACGGTGAATGACCAAGAGACGTTTGTGTTAGAGCAAATCCCGACAGATAAAAACTCCGGTTACACCAAGCAGGTGGTTTGGTTGGACAAGGCGCACTATCGTCCTCTGAAAGTAGAGTTTTATGACCGTAAAGGTGCGTTGTTAAAAACACTTTTATTCTCCGACTACAAACAATATCTGAATCAATACTGGCGCGCTCACACCATGGCGATGACGAATCACCAAACGGGCAAAAGTACGGAGCTGACGACCAGCGAATTGACGTTCCAGACTGGTTTGAAAGACAACGATTTCAACAAAAACGTCCTTAAGCGCGTTAAGTAGGGAGGTTGAATGATTAGGGCAATCGCTGCAAGCCGAACCTTGGCTGGCATTACGGCCATGCTGTGTTCTTCGCCTTTACTTGGCGTTGAACTAGCGGGGCAGGTCAATATCGAGCATCGCCAGTTTTTCTCTGACGGTGCTCAGGGGCAAGACAAAGGGCAGACATCACTCGTGTTGCAACCCGAGCTTTATTGGGATCTGCAAGACGGTGATGCGAGTTTCACTTTCACGCCTTTTTATCGCTGGGATAGCATGGATGATGAGCGCACTCATGGTGATATTCGAGAAGCTTTATATTTAACCTATTGGGATGATTACGAACTGCGAGTTGGCATTAGTAAGGTGTTTTGGGGCGTCACAGAGTCTGCGCACTTGGTTGATGCTGTAACCCAAATTGATGCGATAGAAGCGGTTGATGGAGAAGATAAGCTCGGCCAACCTATGGTTCATTTTACTTCTATCAAAGATTGGGGGACGGTGGATGCGATGTTATTGCCCTATTTTCGTGAGCGAACATTTGCAGGTAAAGATGGACGTTTGAGGATTGATCCTGTTGTCTCTGATGATGCGCTGTATGAATCTAGCCGAGAAGAAAAGCATGTGGATGTCGCTTTTCGGTACGCACAAATGTTCGGCGATTGGGATGTCGGTTTAAGCTATGTCTATGGAACAAACCGTGACCCGTATTTTCGGCTTGATCAAGGAGAGCTAAAACCTTACTACGCCCTCATGAGCCATGTTGGACTGGATGTTCAAGGCATCGTGGGCGATTGGTTATGGAAGCTAGAGAGTGTCTACCGCGATAGCTTCGACAATCATGTCGGCGTCGTGACGGGTTTTGAATACACGATAGTAGGCGCTTTTGATACGGTATGGGACGTAGGCATTATTGGTGAGTATCTCTATGATAGCCGTGGTAACAATGCGCAAAACATCGGTCAGAATGATGTCTTTGCAGGCATTCGTTTAGCACTCAATGACGAAGACGGCACAGAAATCTTAACGGGTATAACGCAAGATCTCGACAACTCCGATGTGTACAACGCAAAACTTGAGGCTTCCAGCCGCATTTCAAATCATTTCAAGTGGCAAATCGATGCTTGGTTGTTTAAAAATGACACGCCAACGGACCTGCTTTATTTCGCACGGGACGACGACTTTATCGAACTCTCTATCCAGTATTATTTTTAAATTGGTAGATAAACTAATCGAAAAGTTGGAGGCAAGTAGATCCACGTCATTATTTTGACTGACTGCTAAAGCGTTAAGGAAGATTTGTCGATACTATTCCTTATGTTTATTGTGGTATTGATAGTTGTATATAAGCAACTATCAATACTCACTGGTTTTACTCAGGAGTAGTAGCGTTGAATTCATTTCGTTGGGACACATATTTCGAAACTGGAATCGAACAAGTTGATGAGCAACACCAGTATTTAGTCGGCTTCATCAATAAGTACGGCGAACTTTTGGCGCAAAACAGCATCTCCTTGACCGATATTCAAGTCGCATTGTTTGATCTTTCTCGTTATGCAGAGTTTCACTTCAAAGAAGAAGAGAACTTAATGCGCGAAGTGGGGATCTATCCTGAGCATCTACAGAAACATATCCAAGTCCATCGCGCGTTTATGAGCGATATCATCAGCATGCAAAGCTTCATCAATGAAGAAAATAAGCGTGCGGCCGAACAGTTGCTGGATTTCCTTATTCATTGGCTGGCGTACCACATTCTTGGCATCGATCAGAATATGTCCAAACAAGTGGCGGCGATTCAATCCGGCATGTCTCCAAAAGCAGCGTATGAAGAGCAAGAAAAACAAGCTAATGCCTCAACAGAGCCACTGCTTGAGGCGCTAAATGCGCTATTTTCGCAAGTCTCTGAGCGAAATCGAGAGCTACTCAAGCTGAACCTAGTTCTAGAGGAAAAGGTGGACGAAAGGACGAAGCAGTTATCGAATGCAAATAAACAGCTAGAAGCCTTGTCCCTAACTGATTCGTTAACCCAGTTACCCAATCGTAGAAGCGCGATAAAAACGCTTAAGAAATTGTGGAAGGATGAGGACTCTAAAGACCTGCCTTTGGTCTGCATCATGATCGATGCGGATTACTTCAAACAAGTGAATGATACCTGCGGCCATGAAGCAGGGGACTTAGTCCTAACCGAACTCGCGCAAGCATTGAAGCACTACTTCCGCAGTGATGATATTGTTTGTCGTTTGGGTGGCGATGAGTTTTTCGTGATTTGCCCAGATACAGGGTTAGAGGGTGGATTGCATGTGGCAGAAGCGGTGAGAAAGCAGGTCTCCCATATGCTTGTTCCTACTTCATTCGAACCATGGCGAGGGAGCATCAGTGTCGGTGTCGCAGAACGTCGAGACAATATGGAAACCTACACGGATTTAATTCGAGTTGCTGATGAGGGCGTTTACTTGGCAAAACAAAACGGTAAAAACCGAGTTCAAACCGTACAAAAACTGACGCCTTTAAACTAGATTACTTCTCATATTCAATCGCCAAAGAAAACGGTCTTCTTTTCTCGCTTGATAAGAACAATACCAGTGACTTTCTTTGGCTTCTTATGCAAAAACAACCTCGATAAAATGGGCGTTATTCCTAGACAACGCTGCTTTTTTTACGTTTTTGTGTTCTTTTTATTCAATAACCTCTTCTTTTCATAATTCAATTTGGCTTTGGTGGCGGGTTTGGCTACTATGTACAGCTATCAAAAAACCAATCACTCCCTTATGGATACTACCAATAGGTAGATGAGGAAACGATGCAACATCTAGAAGAGATCATTGCTAACGCGAGCGCAGCAGTTGAAGCTGCAGAATCGCTAGTCGTACTTGATGAAGTGCGTGTTCAGTATCTAGGTAAAAAAGGTGAGCTAACTGCTCAACTTCAAAGCCTAGGTAAACTACCACCAGAAGAGCGCCGTGAAGCTGGTCAAGAGATCAACAAAGCGAAAGGCGTAGTTCAGCAAGCCATCGCAGCTCGTAAAGATGCACTTCAACGTGCAGAGCTAGAAGCGAAGCTAGCAGCAGAAACGATCGACGTGACACTACCAGGTCGTCGTATCGAGAACGGTGGTCTACACCCAGTTACTCGTACTGTTGAGCGTATTGAGAAGTTCTTTGGCGAACTTGGCTTTAACACAGAGTCTGGTCCAGAAATCGAAGATGCATTCCACAACTTTGATGCACTAAACATCGCAGCTGATCACCCAGCGCGTACTGACCACGATACTTTCTTCTTCAACCCAGATTTGATGCTTCGTACTCACACGTCAGGCGTACAGATCCGTACGATGGAAAATGGCAAACCACCATTCCGTTTCATCGCACCAGGCCGTGTATACCGTAACGACTACGACCAAACGCACACGCCAATGTTCCACCAAGTGGAAGGCATGTTGGTTGATGAGAACGTGAACTTCGCACAGCTGAAAGGCATCCTGCACGATTTCCTATGTAACTTCTTCGAAGAAGAAGTGGAAGTACGTTTCCGTCCATCTTACTTCCCATTCACAGAGCCTTCAGCAGAAGTTGACGTGAAAGGCAACAACGGTAAATGGCTAGAAGTACTAGGCTGCGGTATGGTTCACCCGAACGTACTACGTAGCGTAGGCATCGACCCTGAAAAATACTCTGGTTTCGCATTCGGTATGGGTGTTGAGCGTCTAACAATGCTTCGTTACGGCGTAAACGACCTACGTGCGTTCTTCGAGAACGATCTTCGTTTCCTAAAACAGTTCAAGTAATCCAGGGGATAAATCACTATGAAATTCAGCGAATCATGGCTTCGTGAGTGGGTTAGTCCTTCGATTACCACTGACGAACTAACTCACCAAATTACAATGGCGGGTCTAGAAGTTGATGACGTGCTACCTGTAGCAGGTTCGTTCAACGGCGTTAAAGTTGGTCACGTTGTTGAATGTGGTCAACACCCAGATGCAGACAAACTGCGCGTAACTAAAGTTGACGTGGGTGAAGAAGAGCTTCTAGACATCGTTTGTGGCGCACACAACTGTCGCCAAGGTCTGAAAGTAGCAGTAGCAACAGTTGGTGCTGTTCTTCCAGGCGATTTCAAAATCAAAAAAGCGAAACTACGTGGCCAACCATCTCACGGTATGCTTTGTTCATTCACTGAACTAGGTATCGACGTTGAGTCAGACGGCATCATGGAACTAGCAGAAGACGCAGTAATTGGTACCGATTTCCGTGAATTCCTAGGTCTAGACGACGTAACAGTAGACGTAGACCTAACAGCAAACCGCGCTGACTGTTTCAGCATCCGTGGTCTAGCTCGTGAAGTTGGCGTACTAAACCGCGCTGACGTGACTGAGCCATCAGTAGAAGCAGTAGCGGCTTCAATCGAAGACAAAGTGTCTATCGAAGTGAAAGCGCCAGCTGCGTGTCCACGTTACCTAGGTCGCGTTGTTAAGAACGTAAACGTTCAAGCTGAAACACCACTATGGATGCAAGAGAAACTGCGTCGTTGTGGTATTCGCTCGATCGACCCTGTAGTAGACATCACTAACTACGTTCTTCTAGAGCAAGGTCAACCAATGCACGCGTTCGATCTAGCGAAGATCGAAGGTGGCATCGTAGTTCGTATGGCTGAGCAAGGTGAGAAGCTAACACTTCTTGACGGCAGCGAAGCAGAGCTAAACGCAGATACACTAGTCGTTGCTGACCACAACAAAGCACTTGCAATCGCAGGTATCTTTGGTGGTGAAGAGTCTGGTGTAACAACTGAGACTAAAGACGTTCTACTAGAGTGTGCATTCTTTGCACCTGACCACATCCGTGGTCGCGCTCGTAGCTACGGTCTGCACACTGATTCTTCAATGCGTTTCGAGCGTGGTGTGGATTACGCACTACAAGTGAGCGCAATGGAGCGTGCAACTCAGCTTCTAGTTGAGATCTGTGGTGGTGAAGTAGCACCTGTTGTTGCAGTAGAGTCTGAAGCAGACCTACCTAAGCCAAACAAAGTTGCTCTACGTCGCACTAAACTAGACAACCTACTAGGTCACCACATCGCTGATGCTGACGTAGTAGAAATCCTAGAGCGCCTAGGCCTGACTGTTGAAGCTTCAGAAGAAGGTTGGATGGCAGTAGCACCAACATGGCGTTTCGATATCGCTATCGAGCAAGACCTGATTGAAGAAGTTGGCCGTATCTACGGTTACGACAACATTCCTAACCAACACCCTGCTGCAGCACTTAAGATGCACAACCACGTTGAAGCGGATCTTCCACTGAAACGTGTTCGTGATCTTCTTGTTGACCGTGGTTACCACGAAGCAATTACATACAGCTTCGTTGAGCCTGAGCAACAAAAGCTAGTTGTACCTGGTGTTGAGCCTCTAGTGCTTCCAAACCCAATTTCTGCAGACATGTCAGCAATGCGTCTTGGTCTTATCCAAGGTCTGCTGAACACGGTTGTTCACAACCAGAAGCGTCAACAGCCACGCGTTCGTCTATTCGAATACGGCCTACGTTTCATCCCATGTGAATCTGCAGAAAACGGCATGCGCCAAGAGCCTATGCTTGCAGGTGTTATTGCTGGTACTCGCGGTGAAGAGCACTGGGATATCGAAACCAACACTGTTGATTTCTTCGACCTTAAGGGCGATCTAGAAGCGATTCTAGAGCTATCTGCGAACGAAAAAGCATACTCTTTCGCTGCAGCTAAGCATCCAGCACTTCACCCAGGTCAATCTGCGGCAATCATCGTAGATGGCAAAGAAGTGGGCGTGATCGGTACAGTTCACCCTGAGCTTGAGCGTAAGTTCGGTCTAAACGGTCGTACTATCGTATTCGAAATCGAATGGTCTGCAATCAACAGCAAAGTGATCCCAGAAGCGGTAGCACTTTCTAAATTCCCTTCAAACCGTCGTGATATCGCGGTAGTAGTGGATGAAGCTGTTGCATCTGGTGACATCGTTAACGCTTGTCTAGAGCAAGGTGGTGAGTTCCTTAAAGATGCGAAACTGTTCGACGTTTACGTAGGTAAAGGCGTTGAAGAAGGTAAGAAGAGCCTAGCAATCGCTCTGACTCTACAGTCACTTGAGCGTACGCTTGAAGATGCAGATATCGCTGGTGCGGTTGACGCTATCGTTGCTCACGTTTCTGAGAAGTTTGGTGCGTCTCTACGTGACTAATCTCGCGTAACGTATTTTCTCAAGAAATGAAAACCCTGCCAGCTCGGCAGGGTTTTTTGTATTTTGGGAATAGGGAATAGGGAATAGGGAATAGGGAATAGCTATAGCCAAATTGTCTCCACTTTTATCCTCTCACCTTCAAAGCAAATCTTATTCACACCAATCCTTTCACTTCGGTTGTATTTCTCAAGACTGTGGTCAAAGCCATAAGCGGTGGCGGGTGCCATATGTTGAGTCATACCTTGACGCGTTACAGTCAGTGCATCATGTCCATGCCCGCAAATTACATCCTGAACTCGATGCTTTGCCAAAAGCGCAAGTAAGCTTACATCGTTCTCTAAGCAAATCGCTTTCATCCAGTCTGAGCCAACAGGAATAATGGGATGGTGGACAACGACGATCGGGTTGGCGACATGGCGAAGCTGTTTAGTTAGGACTGCTAAACCACGGTTATCAACTCGGCCAGAGCCTAAAGGGTGTCGCTTATCCAATGGCTTTGCACTTGAGTCCAAAAATATAACCTCTCGTCCATGGAGCTTGGCTTTATCGACAACGGCGATGCAACTTCCACGCAGTTCTTGTTTCATCAGTTCATGGTCATCATGATTACCAGCGATGGCGAAGATACGCTTGTCTCGGGTGTGTTGCTCTATGAAGTTGACTAGACTGAGGTAGTCGCCAGATTGAGGGTTGCAACACAGATCTCCAGTGAGAATAAGAGTATCGCAGGATGAATCATTTTGAGCACACAACAGCGCTTTGCGCAGGTTTTCAAAGCTAGATGGATCGCTTAAGTGACAATCGCTGATCTGGAAAATCGACTTCATGGAATTTCGCAATGTAACGTTTGGTTGAATGGTTTCAGTGTAACACTTAACCTCTTGGTTTTAATAGTAAACCTCTACGTTGCTTATTACCGCTTTGTAAGAAAGGTAGATCTAAATCTTCCACTGGTTAATAGGATTTTTTAGGGAACGTTCTCAAGTGTGAAGAGCAGCGTAGCAGCTAACGAGAACTTAAGTACTAAGCTATAAACTAAAAGATGCTTTAGAGCGTTAGGTTGATCACGGTTTTTGTTGTCTATGATCCGCTGTTATCTATGAATTCGTTATTTGATATGTTATTTTTGCAAACGTTCCCAATTTGAGTTTTAGGTTAAAGTAAATGTCGTTAGCACCATATATTGCCGTTTGTGGGGGAGTTGAAAACATCTCTCGCGTTTTGATTCCTGATTCAGACCTTATTTTTGAAGTGCGTGAACACACGCTAATTCAAGACTCTGAGCTGATTGAGCAGCTACAAGAAGTTCAGGGAAAAATGCAAGTGAGATTTGTGCGCTCAGATTCTGTCAGTGCGGAAGCATTACTTCAGCTAGGAGAGACGATCGCCAAAGAACAAGCGAAACGCTTTGAATCACTTCAAGAGCCTGTTGAATGTGAGTACCGTCCCTTATGGCATATAACGCCACCACAAGGTTTGCTTAACGACCCAAATGGTTTTGTGTTCCACAATGGCCAATACCACATGTTTTACCAATGGTATCCGTATGGGTGCGAACACAAAGATAAACATTGGGCACATTTAACCAGTACTGACTTGATCAACTGGGAATGGCAACCCGTTGCACTCACGCCTTCAGATTGGTTCGATAGTCATGGTGTATTTTCTGGTCATGCGCTTAGCCAAGAAAACGAATTGATGTTGTTCTACACAGGCAATACACGAATTGGGCCGCAACGAGATCGTCATACAACCCAGTGCTTAGCGACTTCAACTGACGGTGTGAACTTCGTTAAGCATGGTCCGGTGATTGGTGAACTACCTCCTGGTGTAACACCACACATCCGCGACCCTAAGGTGATTCGTCACGATAACCAGTGGCTAATGTTATTGGGTGCGCAGACGGAAGAGCTAAAAGGGCGCCTAGCGATTTACAAATCTGACGACTTGTATCAATGGACGTTTGACGGTTTGTATGGCGATGAGTTTGGTGATTTCGGATATATGTGGGAATGTCCGGACATGTTCAATTTGTCTGAGCAGAACTTTGTTGTCATTGGTCCACAAGGAATTCCTTCGTTTTCCGAATACAACTCAATTCCTCACCATAATGGCATTGTGAAGGCAAAGTGGAATGAAAAAGATGGCCTTCAGCTGAGCGAATTCCAGCATCTCGATTTTGGTTTTGATTTTTACGCGCCGCAAACCATGCTTACGCCAGATGGTCGCCGTGTTATGTGTGGCTGGATGGGATTACCAGATGAAATCGATCAACCGAGTTCAGACAATGGCTGGGTACATCAACTGACGACAATGCGTGAAATGAGCTTCCGTGATGGCAAGCTGTATCAATTTCCAATTCATGAGCTTGAATCGCTAATTGAATCAACAAACCAATTTGTGTTGAATTCCGATGGTATGGATATCGGAACCAAGTCTTTCGATTTAACTATCACGTTAGAATGGGGAGACGAGTTATGCCTCTTCGAAAATACAGCGCAAAAACTGACGATAAAAGCCGATGACGTTGAGCGTCGATTGATCTTAGATCGTTCTAAAACATTGAATCGAGCACAAGATACGGTTCGCGAGTTACCGCTAGAGTCTGGCAAGATTGAACTGCGTATCTTAGCGGATACTTCTTCTGTTGAAGTGTTTGTTAACGGTGGTGAAGCGGTGATGACGTCGCGTGTGTTTACTGATGTCGATGCGACACGTTTGTCTTTACAAGGTGGAGAGCGAGAAACAACTCTGCATTATTTGAAAGCGGCAAAAGCGCCTTTCCAAAAGGTTTAATTCTAAAAACGGCAAATAAAAAAATCCCCGCAATTGCGGGGATTTCTATTTTATTACCTGAGCTTCAACCTACGGAAATGTTGTTTTAGATGTAAGCCAACAAAGCATCTTGAGTTGGCAATGCTGTCATCGCGCCTTTTTGCGTCGTCGCTAAAGCACCACAACCATTTGCCCAGTTAACTGCTGAATGGATCGCTTCTTTGTTCGCCCACTCATTTTGTTGAGCTAAACGAGCCAGCAAACCACCCACAAATGCGTCGCCAGCGCCTGTTGTATCTATTGGTTTGACTGCTTGGCCTGCAATCAGCTCTTGTTCACCTTCGAATACAACCAACGCGCCTTTTGCACCTTGAGTAATAAGGACAAGCGTATTGTTGAATGCTTTGATGGCTTCAAGACCCGCTTCAAGGGAGTCCGTGTCGGTCAGGAACAGTAGCTCATCATCAGAGAATTTCACCACGTCAGCCAGCTCAATTGCTTGGCGAACCACAGGTTTTAACTCTTCTGGGTTCGCCCAAACTTCTTCACGCAGGTTTGGATCAAAGCTGACGAAGCCACCGGCCGCTTTAATATCTTGCATCGCTTTTAGTGTGCTGCTGCGGCTCGGTTCGTTTGCTAGTGCGATTGAACAAACATGTAGCCATTCACCCTGAGCAAATTCGGGGATGTCAGCAGGGATTAGGAATTGGTCTGCACTTGGCTTCACCATAAAAGTAAAACTGCGTTCACCTGAGTCATCTAAATCTACAATCACTGTTGATGTGCGCTGTGCTTCATCCAACAGCATGTAATCTGTGTTGACTTGTTCTTGTGCCAGCGTTGCTTTCATGAAGCGACCCAAAGGATCTTGACCAACGCGGCCAAAGAAAGCACTGTTACCGCCTAATCGAGAGATTGCGACTGCAACGTTGGCTGGCGCGCCACCAGGGCACTTCAAATACGTGCTTTCTGTATCTGGAATCAAATCAACAACGGCATCGCCAGTCACCCAAATCTTACTCATAACTACTACCTAAAATAGAATCTAATCACTAACTACATTTTTGCTAAATCGTTTTAGCTAATCAATGTTTATTTGAACCAAAAAGGTCAAAATGACGTTAATTGTGATCTTAACCATGATCTAGAGTGTTTGCCCAAGCGCAAAGTGGGGGATTGTGATGGCTTTCATAATTAACCTGAGTATCATTGGCGGGATAATAAAAAAGCCCAAGCTTAAAATAACCACGGAATGACCAGGTGAAGAACAAAAAATTAAAGCTAGCGGACATTGCAGAACTAGCCGGAGTCTCTAAATCCACAGTCAGCTTTGTCTTAAATGGACACGCCAAGAAACACCGAATCAATGAAGACACCGTAAAACGTGTCCAAGCTGTCGTCGCGGAACACAATTACGCACCAAGCCTTTATGCCCGCGCTTTAAAAGCGAAAAAAACGTATACCTTGGGCTTGGTTATTCCTGATTTGGCCAACATGGGTTTTGCCACAACCGCTAAGCAACTCGAGAAGCTCGCTCGAAGCAGTGGTTATCAGCTGTTGATCGCCTCTTCTGAGGATGAACCTGAGCAGGAGCAAGAAGCAGTAAAGAGCCTATTAGAAAGACAAGTTGATTTACTGATGGTCGCAACGTCTATGTCTGACGATAGCTTTTATCAAGAAGTCAGACAGTCTACGCCTGTGATCTTGTTTGACCGTGTTATTGAGCAGCAACAGATGACGACAATCAAAACCGACGCTCACAACGCCGCTAAGCAAGTCGTGGAGAAGTTGGGTAAGGAAGCAAAAGAGTGCGCTTACTTTGGCGGTCAGTTAGAGCTTTCTCCGAGTAAAGACCGTTTTGCCGGTTACCAAGCAGGGTTGGAGCAAGCCGGCGTGAAATTTGAAGCGGCATTGGTTAAACACAAGGATTACCAACCCGAGTCAGGCTATCAAATGATGCAGGAAACCTATCAAGAGTTAGGTCGCCTTCCGGAACGCTTGTTCGTTGCTTCTTACTCTATCCTTGAAGGGGTTTTGCGTTTTCTTTCAGAGCAGCAATTGTTAAATGAAGAGATGAAAATTGCGACGTTCGACAACTACGCTATTTTGGATTGCTTACCAGTTAAGATAGATTCGATTGAACAAGATTGTGATTTGATTGCGCAAAGCTTATATGAAGTTGGCAAAGCACTGCTTACCGATCCAAAACACACCCCACAGCAAGTGGTGCTTCCTGCGAAGATCCACTATCGCTAGGGCTGATTTGCTCAAGAGAGTGAAAGGGTAAACAACAGCAGTAGCGGCAATGTGATTATGCTGAAGAAATTACCAAACAACACCATTGAAGCGACTGTCATTGGCTCAATGTTCAGTCGCTCTGCAAACAAATAGTTCATGACGGCTGGTGGCAGCATAGTGAACAACACCATCATTTGCAGTTGCATTGTCGGCAGTGGGATAAACCAATAGATTAATGCAAATGCGATCGCACCAGTCCCAAGCGATTGCACGGTACACATAAGACCTACCTTTAAACCTCCTAATCTCAGGTTCAACATCTGGGCACCCAATGAAAGCAACATCACTGGTACCGCCGCTTGTCCGAGTAATGCGGTCGCCTCATACAACGGGTTCCAAATACCGATTCCAGAAAGATTAATGAACAAAGCGAGTGAAGCAGATAAGAAAATCGGCATCTTAATGATCTGTTTGAAGGGGTTTCCGCTACTGAGCAGTATTACACCCAAACTGATGTGTAAACAGGCTGAGACAACGAACAACAGCACTGCCGAGGGTAAAGCGAGTTCACCGAACGTATACGTGAACAGCGGGATCGCTAAGTTGCCGCTATTTCGAAACATGTGTGGTGGTGCCCATGCTTTAAATGAAAGACCGGTCAGCCTCGTAATTGGTAGCATCACAATGCCGGGAACGACGACAGCAATAACAGCAGAAACTAATAGAGGGGCTTGGTCCATGTCGAGGGGCATGTTTACCAGTGATGAAAAGACGAGTGCTGGCGTGAACACATCCATATTAATGCGATTGATGGGGCGAAAATCTGGTCTGACGTAGCGGCCAACGAGATAGCCAACAAAAACCAAAGCGAATACAGGGAAGAGAATGCTGACGACTTGGTGAAACATGTTGGCTCGCTAGTAAGAGGGCGGTATGTGAAAACAGTATCAATGTTTCCATTTGCCGTCATGGAGTAACACGCAGAATTTTGTCTTCGTTCAAGCTTTCGTTTTTCAATTTACCTAGCAGAATAGGTAAAAAAAGTATGCTGAATGTGACTGGTCAGATCTATTTTTGAAGTGACTCAAACTACTGAAAAACAGAGAAGTTTTGTGTCAATTGTTTGTAAAATAGCCAGTATCTGACATTTTTATTAAATAGTGATTAATGTTGTTTTAAGGTTTTAAACTAGTAATTTAAACTGGATATTTTTCTCGATAGAGAGGGAATTAAAGTAAAATCTGGAAATAATGGTAGGTAAAGTACCGCAGTGGTAAAACATTCGGTATATTAGCAAAGAAAAAAGTTGGCGAAAATCATAAGCTTGGCATACACTTCCTGATGTAACCCCGATATGTTGTTGAATTGGTAGGGTAAAACTGCTCTGGCGCTACACTAGGTAGCATTGTTTAACATAGCTTTGAGGAAAGTTTTATGGCGCTCACAAAAGCCGAACTTGCAGAAAACCTGTTTGATAAATTGGGATTTAGTAAACGGGACGCCAAGGAAACGGTGGAAGTGTTCTTTGAAGAAATTCGTAAGGCACTAGAAAGTGGCGAACAGGTAAAACTGTCAGGTTTTGGTAACTTTGACCTTCGTGACAAAAACGAACGACCTGGTCGTAACCCGAAAACTGGTGAAGATATTCCTATTACTGCTCGACGTGTCGTTACGTTCCGCCCGGGTCAGAAGTTGAAAGCTCGCGTAGAGAACCTAAAGGCAGACCAGTAAGCCATGTAACATGGAATGAGACCACGCTTTGTCGTGGTCTTTTTGTCTGTACGCTTCGTTACTTACTAAAGAACAAATAAACAACCACCGCAATTGCGGTGGTTTTCAGTATTGAGGAAATCAGTTTCTAAAAGACGGCTTGTTTATGCAGCTTCTAGGTGTGTCGTCAGGTACGGATGCCAAGCTTCTTGATACAAGTTTTTCGATTGAGTGCGCATGCTGCGAATCGATGCTGTCTCGATATCATTTAAGTTTCGACCTTCTACCAGAGCTTGACGCTCCAGCTTCTGAATTTGTTCGTACAAATCATGCTCCGGGCCATTCTTAACATCAGCAATGGCTTTAAGGTGCAGTTGAACTTCAGCAATCAAATTCGTCTTAGGGAGACGGACTAAAAGGTTCAAGTCGCGGTAGCCAGAGGCCGTTGGTTTCTTAAAGCGGTTTTTCACTTTAACGATGGTAGTTTCACGCTCTAACGCTTCGTAAACAGAGACAAGGCTTGCTACGTCATCCGCGACGATAGTTGCTCGTGCTAAGTCTGTAATTCGCTCTACTTGACCATCCAATTCGTGAGCAATTTTTTCTTCGGCACGATGTTGAGATTTAACGCCTGCGAAGTAAGGTTGGGCGTCAGTAAGAAGGGCAGTACTTTTACAAATAGTTTCTAACTCGAACTGCGCTTGGTGAGCTTTGCTGTAAAGTACGTCGAAATCTGAATAAGGTTGAGTTGGTTTGGAGTCGATTGACTGAATGCCATACAAACCACTAAGGCTATGCTTAAACAATTTTGAGCAAACTTCGTTTTGGCTAGCAGAACGGTTTTGTTGCTCGTTACTCGGGACATTTGGAAGTGCGGCGAACGCCGGCGCACGGCTTAGTACTAAAAGCATCAATGCTGTAGTACGTAAAAATAAGCTCATTCACTCTCCTTAACTTGCTTGCACTTAGAAAATGGGTAACGAAAAGGTCACTAAGATTCGCAAATCAGGTACTACCTAGTTAATGGGGGCTCTACGATAGATTCCAAGGCTGTTTTTTAGCCTTATGGTGGAATCGTGTTCTAGATCACCATTTTGCTTTCCTTTATTCTGACAACCAGAAAAAGGAAGGGTTCATTCTTGAACGATAGCCATACTACCATCGCAGTATTAACCAAAGATGAACGGCATAGACAAATTTGAAAAAATCATTAGTCTTACCCCACAAAAGCGAAGCGCAAAGCTCGAATCCACAATCAGCCGACAAGTAGAAGTAAAATGAGAGATCAAGAATTTTGGCACAGTAAATGGGCGAGTAACCAAATTGGTTTCCACCTAGATGACGTGAATCCACTGTTACCTGCATTCTGGCAGCATACCAATCCTAAACGCGAAGACACCGTGTTAGTTCCTTTGTGCGGAAAGTCAGAGGATTTGGTATGGCTTGCGACGAAGCATGATGACGTGCAAGGTGTCGAACTCAGCCTTATCGCCGTGCGTGCGTTTTTTGCTGAACACTTCTACACGCCGATTGTCACATCATTAAACGGCATGCATGAGTTGTATCAGTTCGATGAGTTGTCGATTTACACTGGCGACTTCTTTACTGCGCCTGTTTCTAACGCCGATATCATTTACGATCGTGCGGCGCTTGTGGCTTTGCCGCAAGAAATGCGAGAAGAATACGTAGCTCGTCTTAAGCAACTGTTGAACCCTGGCGGACGTATTTTACTTGTGACTCTTAACTACCCACAGGATGAGATGTCAGGCCCTCCATTTAGCGTGCCAGTAGAAGAGATTGAACAGCTGTTTGCGGGTTATAAGGTGACTTGTTTGAATGTCGACCAAGCCGACGAAAACCATCCCAAAATTGCGAAGAAAGGTCTAAGCCGCTTCTCTGAAGAAGTCTACTTAATAGAGAGCGAATAAAGGACTTTTCGAACCCACAGAAAGAAAAAGCGCAGCCAATTGAGCTGCGCTTTTGTCTATCTTTAGCTGATTAAAGAAATCAGTAAACGATCTGCACTTTAGATGCGTTATTTACTGCATCTTCAATCGAATCTTCAATAGTCTTACGACGCGTTAAAACAACGCCTAAGCGACGACGACCGTCGATTTCAGGTTTGCCAAACAAACGTACTTGAGTTTGTGGCTGAGCCAATGCCTTGGCAACATTGTCAAAGCGGATATCAGTTGATGTACCTTGGCCTAAAATAACCGCTGATGCTGATGGTCCATACTGAACTATGTTGTTGATCGGCATGCCAGTGAACGCTCGAACATGCAGTGCGAACTCAGACATTTCTTGAGAAATCATGGTTACCATGCCAGTATCGTGTGGGCGAGGGGACACTTCGTTAAAAATAACCTTATCGCCTTTAACGAACAGCTCTACACCAAAGATACCGTAGCCACCCAGTGCATTAACGACTTTCTCTGCCGTGTATTCAGCCGCTTTGATAGCGTTGTCTGACATTGCTTGTGGCTGCCATGATTCACGGTAATCACCATCTTCTTGACGATGCCCGATCGGAGCACAAAAGTGCACTCCATCAGCTGCGCGCACGGTTAGCAGTGTGATTTCGTAATCGAAGTCAATAAAGCCTTCAACAATCACACGCCCAGCACCTGTGCGACCACCTTCTTGTGCGTAATCCCAAGCCGTTTGAACATCTTCTTCTGATTTAATAACGCTTTGCCCTTTACCAGAAGAGCTCATCACTGGCTTAACAACACACGGGATACCAACGTGTTCTACTGCTGCTTTGAAGTCCTCAAAGCTGTCAGCAAACTGATAAGGGGAAGTGTTTAGGGCCAACTCTTCAGCAGCAAGGCGACGAATGCCTTCACGGTTCATTGTCAGCTTAGTTGCCTTCGCTGTCGGAACAACGTTCAAGCCTTTCTCTTCTAGCTCAACCAGTTTATCGGTCGCGATAGCTTCAATTTCAGGAACCACGTAAGCAGGTTGCTCTTTATTGATGATCTCTTCCAGCGCCTGTCCATCAAGCATGTCGATGACGTAGCTACGATGCGCTACTTGCATCGCTGGAGCATCGGCATAACGGTCGCAAGCGATCACTTCCAAACCAAGACGTTGGCATTCAATTGCCACTTCTTTACCAAGCTCGCCAGAGCCCAAAAGTAATACACGGGTAGCATGAGTGCTAGTAGCAGTACCGAACATAGTGTTCCCTTACAAAATAAAGTGATGAAACCGAATTTGCAGGGGATCATACTGATTTTTTGTAATGATGCAAACGTTTGCGTCATCGCTTGGCTTCTTCGTTTGTAATAATTAATATGCAATCAATCACAATAAATGATTATTCTCATTGAGAATATATTTCATATTGATAGATTTCTTCGCTTCTATAAAAAGGAGTCTAATATAATGAAATATATAAGAATAATCGGTTGTGCTATTGCAGTGATGCTTTTGTCTGGGTGTGTATCTCAAAAGGCGATGGATATCCCTTCAGACTTTTGGCAAACGGGTGGCGACAAAAATATCGCCGTTGCGTTTGTTCAGCCTCCAGAGATGGATGCGCACAGGAAAGGTGGTGAAGGTCTGCTGGATATGGCCATCAATGAAATGGTGACAGATAGTGTTGAATCTCATATCCAGTCACTGAAACACGATAAGTTTGAATTGGGTAAATCCAAGGTCGCGACACTTATCAAGAGCCGAGGAAGTCGCAGTGTGATTCTTCCAGAATACTATGAAGCGACCGATGAACATAAACTGCCGAAAGAAGAGCGTAAAAAGGGCTACTTTGACTACGATGTTTCTGCAGTAAAAGAACAGTATCAAGCGACCCACTTATTGGTAATTCAAACAATGGCTGCCGGAACGTTGCGTGATTACTATGGTTTTATTCCACTTACATCGCCACGTGGTTATGTTAATGCTGAAGTGACATTGGTTGATCTCAGCAATAACAAGATTGTCATGGAACACCAGATTCTTGAAGAGGTAATGCTACCGGAAGATGTTGATTGGGATGACCCTGACAACCAATATCCAGAGATTACAAAGGTGATCAACCTGGCATTAGAAAGAGCCGCGAATCGATTAACTGAATTCCTATAATAAAAAAGAGCCCGACGGGCTCTTTTTTATTTGTATTGAAGTTTATGAATTAAACGTTCACAAAACTCACTGGAATATCAGGGTTTAGCGCTTCTAGCGTTGATTGAGTATCGGCTAGGTGGCTGATCTTGCCTTGCGAGTTCTCAACCAGAGCTGCAGCTTTGATGTCTTCAAACTGCTCACCAGCCATCAGGATTTGAATCAGTGCAACCTGAAGCGGTGGAAGGCTAGGGTTGAACGCCGCGTTTTCTGCGTAAGCGCCTTGGAATACGCGACCACTGTTCATCTCAAGAGCAATACCGCTCAAGTTGTTAGTGTAAGGCGCGTGACTGATGTTCATTGCGCTCACCGCTTTTTGGATCAGAGCGTCATCTTCATCACACACAAACTCGTGTTTTACATCTGCCATTAGACCAGATTCGATGCCTAAGTCTGCAGGACCAAAAGCTTCTGGAAGGTAGTGGTGTAGTGACTTTTCTTCGCGTTCTGGCAATTGGATCTTAAGTTCTTTTGCCGTAGTTAGCTCATTCATGAACTGACGACAGTGACCACAAGGGCTGTAGTTGATGGTGATGTCTTTCACACCATGTTCGCCTTTCATCCAAGCGTGGCTGATCGCACACTGCTCAGCATGAACGGTTTGACCCAGTTGAACGCCGAAAAACTCCATGTTCGCACCAAAGTAAAGGCGACCAGATAGACCGCGAACAATCGCACCGACATAGAATTCAGAAATTGGAGCGTAAGAAAACGCTGCGGCAAAAGGAAGTAGAGCAACACGAAGCTCTTTGTCTGAAAGGTTGGTAGCGTTCAGCAGCTCATCAAACTGTTGCTCAGAAATAGTGGCATCAAAATCGTCAGCGAGAACGATAGGAGCAAGATGTGTTGAAAGTGCTTCAGGAGCGCTTGCTAGCGCCTGTTCAATGCGACTTTTCATGTTGAATCCTTGTTATTGCATGGACAGTTATTCTATGTGAAAGATGGAAATGTTCTGTGCTTTAGATCACGTTAATGTGTGTAATGATAATTTACGTTACATAATTAGAGTGAGCTCACACATGTATTCGATTTCACGACGATTTAACGTTATCTCTGTCCCACTAATAACTATATCAACGTATATTCATACTGCGAATTTTCTGGATGAGATTATGACCTGCTCACTTTATCGGGAAGCAAAGCAGAGCAGGTCAATGAGGTCTTTATTGGTATAACCAAACAGCCAAAGCAAAGAAGCTTGGCGCAAGAATAGAAGTGATGATGCCACACAGCACCAAAGCTAGAGATGAGAAAGCCGCATCACCAGGCTGTTTTTCAGCACATGTTGCTGTCCCAAGTGCGTGAGAGACAGTACCCATTGTCAGGCCGCGAGCGATAGGGTGCTTAATGCCGATAAGGTTAAAGATTGGGTAAGCTAAAATCGCCCCGAATAAACCCACAATAAGCACTAAAATAGCGGCAACAGCGGCTTCACCACCTAAGTGACTAGAGATTTCCATCGCGATAGGGGTGGTTACCGATTTGCCCACTAAGCTTGCAATGAGGCTGATGTCTGCTTTGAACGCAACAGCAATAAGTGTTGCCGTTAGCATCGACATCACGCTGCCCAAAGAGCAAGCCAGCGCGATAATGCGCCAATTGGCTTTGATTTGAGGCAGTTGCTCATAGAGCGGATACGCTAGCGCAACAACAGCGGGTTGAAGCAAGAAGCTAATATACTCGTTGTCGGCGTAGTAGGTTTCAAACGGCACTTTCAAAAAGGTGAGTAGAGGGATCAATACTGCAATGCTGATTAAAAGCGGGTTGGCGATTGGGTTGTTCACCTTAATCGAGATTTGACGAGCGGCAAGGAAAACCACAATAGTGACAAGTAACCACATATTAGTGTTTCTCCTTCAGCAAGTAATCTAAGAACCACGCTAAGCTGACCAATACGATCAGTGACCCGCCTACGGCACTCGCAATAATTGGCAGTGCATTCGCCAACAACATATCAAAGTGCTGCATCAAACCAACACTGATTGGGACGAACAATAAGATCATGTAGCGTATGAAAAGCGTCGCGCCAGGCTTAACCCATTCGACTTTAACGAAGCCAAGGGTCATAGAGAAAAACAGCACAAGCATACCGATGACACTTCCAGGAACAGAAACGCCAGTGAATTTTTGAATAGTGTTGCCGATGCCAAGTGCTCCCATGATGAGTGCGAGGGAAATGAGCAAATGGACCAGCTGTAGTAATCGATCTTTAATCATTTTGACAGCATATAAAACAACAAGCACACCCGAAGGTGCGCTTGAACAAGGTAAGAAATTAGGAGGCTAAGCTCTCTACATAACGATAGACGGATTTTAGTATCGCTATCTTCTTTTCGTCACTTTCATGTTCGTGAACTAAGTTTTCTAAATTCAGCATGTACTCTTCAATTTGGCTTTCGAAAACTTCACGACAGTGTTGTGCCCAACGTCTTTGTTCTTGTTCATCCAGTGTGCCTGCGTAGTGACGGGCACGGTAACGGAATAGCAACGGCTTGATGCGTTTGTCATCAAACTCAATGTCCAGCGCAGCAAGGTTATTTGGATCTGTTTCACGAATGATGTCCATCGCTGCGCGATCTGCTGGTGAAAAGAAGCCATCGTACAGTTGCGTATCCACATCATCGCTCTTTTCGAACTCACGCTCAATAGAGAATAGACTAATTAGCTTCTCACGGATTTCTGGGTGTTGACGCAGCAGCGCTAGATTACTCAAACATTTCTGACGGTCGATTCCGATTACTTCTGCGTTCTCTGCCGTTAACGTTTTAGCTGGAGCAAGAATAGGGCACTTGTTCAGATGCACGAGCTTTACGGGTACAGGCAGTAAGTCACCCAGTTCTTCACGCTTGGTGTACAAACGCTCTTTCAACTCTTCTGCTGAAAGCTCAAGGATAGGCTGAGGATCTTTGGCTAAATCAATCGTAATGACGGCGTTGTTGTTGGTTGGATGCCAAGCCACTGGCACAATCCAGCTTGTGTATTGGCACTCACGTCCCATCATGCCTGACACGTGCATCAATGGCGTCATGTTTACAATATCGACTAGCTCGTTCAGTTTGCGCTTGTTACGCATCGAGTAAAAGTAATCAAACAGCTTTGGTTGCGCGGCTTTGACTTTCTTCGCCATCTCAATCGTAGCAATTACATCTGCCATCGCATCGTGAGCATTGCTGTGTTCAATGCCGTTGGCGACGGATAAATGCTCAAGCTTGAAACTCGTAAAGCCTTCATCATTCTCCGGCCATTCCACACCTTCAGGACGAAGGGCATGACACGCTCGCATCACATCTAGCAAATCCCAGCGCGAGTTACCGTTTTGCCAGCTCCAGGCATACGGGTCGATAAAGTTGCGGTAACAAGTGTAACGTGTGACTTCATCATCGAAGCGGATGCTGTTGTAACCAAGGCTCGTTGTGTTTGGTTTAGAAAGCTCGGCGTGGATCTTAGCGATAAACTCAGGCTCAGGTAGGCCTTCTTGCACGGCTTTTTGTGGCGTAATGCCAGTGATCAAAGCGGCTTCAGGTGAAGGGAGATAATCAGCAGGTGGGCGACAGTACATGACCAAAGGTTCACCAATGATATTGAAGTTTTCATCAGTGCGAACGCCTGCGAATTGGCTTGGACGATCTTTGGCTGGACTTGTTCCCCAAGTCTCGTAATCAAAAAAGAAAAAAGTGGGCTGATTATCTTGGTGCATTCTGCTTACCGTTTACGGAACCGATTGAGGGTATTAGACCATTCAACGCCTTGACTCGCAACGAAAGATGCAAGGTGATGTTGTGAAAATGGAAAAGCCAACGGCGAACCGTCGGCTTAATATTTCGGAATTGACTAATGCTTAGACTATTGAGGTGTTGTATCACCCAAAATCTAAGGTTAATAGCAAGCGAGGCTCACTCGATTCAATGTTCGGAGACCTGTGTACCAGACCTCTGTTTTCATTGCCGCTCCAACGTTCACCTTTCAGAAGTGCAACATCACCCACAGACAAATGTTGAATGTCATTCTTTTTCATGTACAAACCTGATTCCGAGTCTGGGAGTCCATTGCTACCGTGCCCCAGTTTGGCGCGATTGACGGCATCGTTGGCTAGCCACTGTGTCGCAGTACCATGATATGTGGTTACCAATCGGCAAGGTACTTGGTCAACGTGAAAGCGGGGACACATCGCACTATTGAGCGTTGCGAGGCGTAATCCTGCATCTTTGAGTTCAAACAGATAGCAGAACATATCAACCAACTCAGCAATATTTCTTAGTAGCACTTCTGGTGCTTTTCCGTCAGTTGCGAATTGCAATGTTTCTAAAGCGTTTTCCGGGGAGACACTCAACGACTTACCAAAGGTGGGGTTTGACGTAACAAACGCTTTGCTTGCATCAATAAGCTGTTGATCAAATTGACGCTGCCAAATCGCGATATTGATGTCTTCCTGATAAATGTCTGCCAACACCGTCGGTTCTTTTCGTGCACTGAAACATGCAGTTTTGTGTGTGTTTCCCAAGGCTTCAGTTGTAATGGACTCGGTTAAAGTTGAAGTCATGATATAACCTCCGATGTTATTCGTATGCGCTTTAGTTTGTTAAAATGTTATATCATAACAATTAATACTAACAAACCCATTTGCCGCAAATGTTATTTAGACTCTGGTAAGTCTTTGAAAGAGGTTGGGGGAGATTCGTCATGCTTTATTTTAGCGAGCCTGAAAACCAAAAAAGCCGATGGGAAAACCATCGGCTCGTGTAAGAAATGTTTATTGAGTAGCGACTACGCTTTCTGTTCTTCCAACGCAGTTTCGCTATTGGTTGACTTTAATACTCGGCTGGTAATCGTTCCGGCTGTCATCGCGCCAGACACATTAAGTGCAGTTCGCGCCATATCGATCAATGGTTCGATAGAGATAAGCAACGCAGCAATTGTCACAGGCAAGCCCATTGCAGGTAGTACAATCAATGCCGCAAAAGTTGCGCCGCCGCCTACACCGGCAATACCGAATGAGCTAATCGTGATAATAGCAATCAGTGACAAAATGAAGTTGATGTCTAGAGGATCAATACCCATGGTTGGCGCTACCATTACCGCCAGCATTGCTGGGTAAATACCTGCACAGCCGTTTTGACCGATAGTCGCACCGAAAGACGCGGACAAGTTCGCAATCGCTGGTGGCACGTTTAGTTTGGTGATTTGTGCTTCAACGTTAAGTGGAATCGTTGCCGCTGAGCTGCGTGACGTAAATGCAAATGTCAGTACAGGCCAGATCTTCTTAAAGTACTCTGCTGGGCTCACACCAACGAAAGACACTAGCAGTCCGTGTACAAGGAACATAAGTAAAATAGCAACGTACGATGCCACGATGAAGCCTAACAGGTTAAGGATGTCACCAGCACTTGAGGTTGCAACGACTTTTGCCATCAGCGCTGCGATACCGTAAGGCGTCAATGCCATGATCATCTTAACTAAACGCATCACGATAGATTGAGCTGCCTCAACGAAGGTGCGAATAGGAGATTCTAGCTCTTCTTTTTCTGCCATTACTTTACGCGCAGCGATACCTACTAACACACCAAAGATAACCACAGCAATGATCGATGTAGAGCGAGCACCTGTGAGATCAGCAAATGGGTTGGTTGGAATAAAGCTAACTAGCATCTGAGGAATCGTTAGGTCGCTTACTGAGCCTACACGGCTTTCCAGTACCGCAATACGAGCTGTTTCACGCGCACCTTCTGTGAGACCTTCTGCAGAAAGACCAAACGTTGTGGTCACCAGAATACCAATCATGGCAGCGATAGCGGTCGTAACGAGAAGAACAGAAATCGTAAGGCCAGAAATCTTACCCAGAGAGCCGCCTTTTTCCAGCTTAACAACCGCTGAAATCATAGAGACCAGTACCAATGGCATAATGACCATCTTCAACAGGCCAACGTAACCACTACCAACGATACCAACCCACTCAAGCGTTTGAGCAATCACATCACTGCCTTCGCCATGAATCAGTTGTAAAGCAAGACCGAAAAGTGAACCAGTCACAAGACCAATTAACACAAGACGAGATAACGTGTTCTTTTTTTGTTGTTGGTTAAAAAGAAAGAAT
This sequence comes from Vibrio sp. K4, assembly GCF_051122595.1. NCBI lineage: Bacteria > Pseudomonadati > Pseudomonadota > Gammaproteobacteria > Vibrionales > Vibrionaceae > Vibrio > Vibrio sp. K4. The sequence continues at coordinate 1,772,392 of NZ_CP178577.1, read as the reverse complement.
AATATGGCGATAAACACCGCCAGAGAGGCAACCACTGCGAAATTCATAATCTGACCTTATTAATCAGCGCCAAATGCTGACTGTTTTTTATACGGGGCTATATACTGGTAACGTAAGATACCGATCGGGATATAACTTTAAAAATGAAAAACAGGTATTAGATAGATCGAAAATGAATATAAAAGTGAGACGCATATCTCGTGCAATAACGTTTTAGCACGAGATTTATCCGATTTTATTTAGTCATAATGCTTGATGAGGTCCATCATCTCTCTTCTATGCAAATAGACGATTGGGTCTTGTTGATAGCTGAAAACTTGGTAAATCATCGCTTTGGCTACGTCTTGAGCTTGAATAGGCACAAAATTCGCCAGCTTCCCCAGCATAAGCGGACGAATTACTTTAGAAAGAGTCTGAACAACCTTCTCATCTGTACGAGGATTTTCTCGTTGCCCGACCAGAGGTCCCGGTCTTGCGAAGACCACTTCTTCAAAGCCCATCTTTTCAATATTTTTTTCCATGTGGCCTTTGCAAGCAAGATAGTGGGATGATGAAGAGGCTTTTGCACCCAAACTCGATACGACTGCAAGGCGTTTTACGCCAATCAACTTCATTTGCTGAGCCACTTTACACACTAACTCGACATCGATTTTCCTTAAACCGTCTTTGCTGCCGGCTTGCTTCAATGTAGTACCAAGACAAATGAAACCAACACGAGGGGTAGGCTGTTGTTCGTCCCAGTCATGAATGGTGAGTTCAGCATCGAGAAGTGGGATGATTTTATTATCAGGGTCGGCAATGTCAGTGAGGGCTCGTCGAGAAAGGGAATACAGAGTTTCGATGCTGGGCTGTGAGATCAGTTGAAGGAAGACTTCTCTACCAACCAGCCCTGTTGCGCCAGCGATTATGACACATGCATTTGAATCGTTACTCATTGTATTCTTCCTCATAGAGAACAGTTGCTTAGGCTATTGTAGCTTAATTGTTCAGCCAAGCATTAGGCATGCTATCAATGTTTGACGCACGACCCGTTTGCTCGCTCTTCAAACGAGGCAAATAAAAAGACCCGCGGGACAAACGGGTCTTTTTTCTTAGGAGAATGATAAGGGTATGGATCGCCGAGATTGGCGTGGTGGGTTTGGCTTGCCTCTCTTAGCGGGGCGACGACTTTGATTGGCAAACATAATTTCTCGCTTTTTGTGTTAGGGACGATTTCTTTAAAGCATCACACGTGCCAACTTTCAAAATACAGGCGATGAGGAAATCAGCTCTCGTTTCATTTACGCCTAATCTTTGTTAGACGTGCTATTGTATAGTTTTTATTTATCAATGCTTTAAGTTGTTTGGTTAGACTGATATTGACCATCAGACGTTATCAATTAGAGCGCTGAAAAATAAATGACTGAGACTGAGTTGGTTTAAGTTGAATTCTTTCTTTAGTGGAACAAGCTTGTTGAAATAACATTTTTATCAATATGACTGTCGAATTGACAAAAAGCGCTGTCAAAAAGAGAAAATCAGATGAAATTGCACGGGAGAGGGGTACACTTGTTCTCTCAATTTGTCGGGAGTCTTATCTCTCTCGCGGTTTTCTAAGACCAAGGACGTCGTATGAACATAGATCTCAGTACGCTTGCGCCAACGCAGGTGTACCATTTGATGACTCAAACTGTCATTCCTCGCCCAATCGCTTGGGTGCTCACAGACTCAGGTGAGCAAAACTTCAACTTAGCGCCATTTTCCTACTTTACTGCGGTTTCTAGCCGTCCACCTTTATTGATGATTTCTGTGGGAAAAAAGCCCAATGGAGACATCAAGGACACCACGCGAAATGCATTAGAAACTGGTAAGTTGGTTATCCATATTGCACCCAGCGATCTCGCGGATAAAGTCACTTTATCTTCTGCCACATTAGAACATGGGGAATCTGAACTGGAGACGACTCAACTTGAGACGGTTGATTTCCAAGGTTTCGAATTACCACGCTTAGAGGGCGCGCCAATTGCATTCGGCTGTAAGTTGCATGAAGTGATAGAGATGGGGGAGACACCGCAAAGTTTAATCTTTGCAGAGATTGAACACATTTATGTCGATGAGCGGGTCATATCCATGGAGGGTGACCGTTTAAAAGTTGATGCCTTAGCTGTAGACCCATTAGCTCGGTTAGGCGGTAATGAATACGCCACGTTAGAAAAAACTTTTTCTGTCGCTCGTCCAAAATAAAGAATAAGGAATCATCATCATGGATCGCTCTTTTGCCTCAGAAATTCAAGCTCGCATTGATAACAAAACCAAACCGTTAGGCGCTCTTGGTTTGCTCGAAAAAGTGGCGCTAGAACTGGCGTTAATTCAAAGCCAAGATAAGCCTCAAGCGGTAGAAACAATAGAAATTCGCAAACCAACCATGTTGGTATTCGCTGGTGATCATGGTATCGCAGAAGAAGGGGTGAGCATTGCGCCAAGTGCTGTGACTCAACAAATGGTGGCGAATTTTCTCGTTGGTGGCGCTGCTATTAACTGTTTCTGCGATCTCAACCAAATTGACTTTAAGGTCATTGATTGTGGCATGTTGTCACCGATCGATACCTTAGTTCCTGACTTTAAACATCATCCCAACTTGATTGAGAAACGTCTGGGAAATGGCACGGCAAACTTTGCTAAACAAACGGCGATGTCACTAGAACAAGTCGCGCTAGGCTTAGAATATGGAGCCCAGGTCGCGCAGCAGGCGATTGTTAATGGCTCGAACTTGTTGATGTTTGGTGAGATGGGGATTGGCAATACCAGTTCGGCATCGGCATTGTTAACTGCGCTGAGTCCATTGGAAGTCGACCATTGCGTTGGCTATGGCACGGGCATTACTCAAGAGCAGCTAAACCGTAAGATCAAGCTAGTCGCACAAGGTGTGAATCGCTGTTGTGATCTAGATACCAAAGGCGCGTTGGCTCAAGTCGGTGGGTTCGAAATTGTGCAAATGATTGGCGCATTCATAGAAGCGAAACGCCACAAAACGCCAGTCTTGGTCGATGGATTTATCGTATCTGTAGCCGCTTATGTCGCGACTCTATTGGATGAAGAGACGCGAGATTACATGTTGTTTGCTCATAACTCAGAAGAGAATGGGCACAAGTTTGTGCTGGAATGCCTACAAGCGGAGCCTCTCTTGGATCTTGGTTTGCGTCTAGGTGAAGGAACTGGAGCTGCGCTTGCTTTGCCACTGGTAAAAGCGGCAGCTCAGTTTTACAACAACATGGCGAGCTTTGAGAGTGCGGGAGTGACGGTTTAGTGTCTGCTTCTGATAATACACTCCATTCAGAGACTCGTTCTTTGCGCTACCAGAGTGAGCTTTTCTTGCTCGCAGTAAGTTTTTTTAGCCGTATACCAGTGCCTTCTGATTTACCTTACAGTGAAACGCGCATGAACCAAGCGGGCCGATATTTTGCTTTGGTAGGTGTGGTGCTAGGGCTACTGTGCGCAGCTGTATTTTCACTGGCAAGTTTATTGTTCCCAAACTCAGTTGCCATCGTGTTGACCATGGCATTTAGCCTGCTGCTTACCGGTGCGTTCCATGAGGACGGTTTAACGGATATGGCGGATGGTATTGGTGGTGGCATGACGTTAGAGCGCCGCTTAACCATAATGAAAGACAGCCGCATCGGGACGTACGGCGCGGCAACGCTAATGATGGCGCTGTTGGCGAAGTTTGTATTTTGGAGCGAGTTAGCCAATGAACCTCAATTTTGGCTGATGATCGTCGTGGCGTACACAGTGAGCCGAGCACTGGCTGCCACTCTCATATATGACATGCCTTACGTCAGTGACACGGATACCTCGAAAAGTAAGCCGTTAGCGAATAAGCAATCGAGCTTAGAAGTCGCAATATTGCTCTTTACTGGTGGGGTAGTCGCGTTGTTACTGGGTGTGACTCAGGCCGCTGTGATTGTATTGGTAATGACACTGTTTCGTGTGGGCTTTAAACGCTGGCTGACCAAACGTATCGGCGGATTTACTGGCGACTGCCTTGGTGCTGCGCAGCAGCTTGCAGAGTTGCTTGTTTATCTCACTCTTATCGCATTTAGTCATTCATTATGAAGCAACTTATTCTAGGTGGTGCGCGCTCAGGAAAATCGAGCTTAGCAGAGAGCAGGGCGCAACAATGGGCACAAAATAAAAACGGAACGCTTCACTATGTTGCGACGGCATTGCCTTTTGATGATGAAATGAAGCAACGCATTGCTCACCATAAACAGCAGCGAGGTGCTGGGTGGATGGAACATGAATGTCCGCGTAACTTGCCAGAGCTCATTTGTGAGTTTTCGTCTCAAGATGTTGTGTTAGTTGACTGCCTTACGCTTTGGCTCAACAACTGGATCTTTGAACTCGGTGATGACTGCTGTAATGAGCGGTTAGAGGAACAAATTGAGTTGTTGGTGAATGCGGCAGCACAAGCTGAAGCGACGCTGATTTTTGTCTCTAATGAAGTCGGGATGGGCATTGTGCCGCTCGGCGCCGTCAGTCGTTACTTTGTCGATAATGCGGGACGGATGAATCAAAAACTGGCGACCGTATGTGAGCGAGTCACGTTTGTCGCTGCGGGCTTGCCGCTTGAGCTCAAACCACAGGAAGGGAAGAGATGAAAACGCTGAATATCTATTTACTGCGACACGGGAAAGTGAACGCAGCCCCAGGTTTACACGGACAAGCCGATTAAAAAGTCGATGAAGCTGAGCAACGCCAAATTGCGCAAGCCTGGCAACAGACGGGTCGAGAGGTAGAAGGGATCATCAGCTCTCCCTTGTCACGTTGTCACGATCTTGCTGAGATACTTGCAGAGCAGCAACTTTTGCCTTTAAGTGTGGAACCACAACTTCAAGAGTTGGATTTTGGTGATTTCGACGGCATCCCATTTGACATGCTTTCTGAGCACTGGAATAAGCTCGATGCGTTTTGGAAAGCACCAGCACAATACACCTTACCGAATGCTGAGAGCTTGGATGATTTCTCTCATCGTGTAACTTGTGCTTGGTCTCAAATCATTAATGATATCAATGACAACTTGCTAATTGTCACGCATGGTGGCGTAATTAGAATGATTCTTGCCCATGTATTGGGTGTAGATTGGCGCAATCCGCGATGGTATTCGACATTAGCGATAGGAAATGCGTCAGTAACACATATAACAATTACCATCGATGATCAGATTTACGCCTCAGTTCGCTCGATAGGCGTACCACTATTTGAAAATTAGTCACGGAAGTAGCCAACGCTTGGATCTCTACCGAGTTTAAGAGAGAAAAGGGCTGGCTCGATTACATCAAAAGGAACCATAAATGACCGCTCCTAGCTGGGATTTATCCATCGTTTATAACGATCTCGCTGACCCACGAATTCAAGATGACATTGCCCTTGTAGAGCAATGCATTGACCTACTCAATAAACAGTCTGCTGATTGTAATTCTGTTGAAGTGATGCAAAACGCAATCTTAACCAGTGAGGCGGCAAGCCGTTTGGCTGGCACGATTGCGAACTTCGCTAACTGTTACGCGTCAGTGGATGCGACAAATGCAGAGGCGAAAGCACTGCTGGGTCGTATGACGCGTATTTTCTCTGAGCTTTCTCAAGCTTACAGTGCGTTTGAGCTTAAATTAACTCACGCTGATGAAGAGTTCATTACTCGCGTTTTGGATCATGAAAATCCAGACATCAGTGGTCAGGCGTTTTCAATCCTAAACTCACGCAAACTGGCTGACACACGCTTAAGCACCGAAGAAGAAAAGCTGTTAGCGGCGATGAGCGTGGATGGAAAATCTGCGTGGGGTAAGTTATACAACAACCTCACGGGCTCTTTGAAAGTGAAGCTTGACTACGCTGATGGTGAAAGCGAAGAGCTTGGCTTCTCGCAAGCGGCAAGCATTCTTTATGGCTCTGAATTTGATCGCCAAGAAGCTGCGTGGCGTGGCGTTCAAAAAGCGATGGCAACACATCAAGAGTCTTTTGCCTCTATCCTTAACGCGCTTTCAGGTTGGCGCTTAACAGAGAACAAAAAGCGTTCTACCAAACGTGATGTTCATTTCCTTGATCCAAGCTTGCATGGCAGCCGAATCAAAGCGGAAACGTTGGATGCCATGATGAAAGTCGCTAAAGACAGCCGTGAGATTGGCCAAAAAGCCGGTTTGCTAATGGCGAAGGTCCACGGTTTGGATGAGATGAAGCCATGGAATCATCTTGCAGCGATGCCTGCTTTGAGTGGCGAAGCGAAAGTTTATCCATTCGATGAAGCAATCGACGTCATTTGTGAAGCGTTCGAAACCGTGAATCCAGACATGTCCGAGTTTGTCCGCATGATGGTACAAAACGGCTGGATTGATGCCGCGCCTAATGCCAACAAACGCCTTGGCGCATACTGTACTAAGCTGCCGGCGACGCGCACGCCGCTCGTATTTATGACGTGGAGTGGTAGCCGCTCAGACCTGATGACGCTTGCTCATGAGCTTGGTCACGCATTCCACAACTGGGTGATTCGTGATTTGCCGCTTTGCCAAACATACTACCCGATGACGTTGGCAGAAACTGCTTCAATTTTCGCTGAAAACATCGTTCGCGATCATCTGATTTCAAAAGCAGAAAGTGTGGATGATAAGCTCGAAATGTTGTGGGAAGAGCTCTCTTCGGCGTTGGCGCTGATGATCAATATTCCAGTTCGTTACGAATTCGAAAAAGCCTTCTACGAGCGTCGCCAAGAGGGCGAACTGACAGCAGATGACTTCTGTGAGCTGATGTCAGAAACGTGGAAAGATTGGTATGGCGATGTGATGAGCGAAGCTGACCCTTATTTCTGGGCGAGCAAACTGCACTTCTCAATCTCTGGGGTGAGCTTCTACAACTACCCATATCTGTTCGGCTTCTTGTTCAGTAAAGGTATCTACGCTCAACGTGAAGCTAAAGGGGAGCGTTTCTACGACGATTACGTAGATCTATTACGTGACACTGGCAACATGATGGCTGAAGAAGTTGTAGACAAGCACCTTTCAATGGACCTGACGCAACCAGAATTCTGGCAGCAGAGTGTGGAGCTAGTTCGTGACAAAGTAGACGAATTTGAACGTTTACTCGCACAACGTGGTGAATAAACGCTAAAAGTTGATCAAATCATAATGATCTTCTTTAGGGCTGTGGTAAAGTTCACAGCCCTAACACTTTGTAATTGTTTAAAAAATAAACGCCTCAATGCTTGATTTGAGTGCATGGCGCGAAAAGGTATGGGATTTTAAATAAATTTGGCGGCTTCTACTCATAAGTGGGATCGCAACAACAAAAATCCTTTGTACAATTTATTAACATACCCGCCGTGCTATTAAGGAGTAACGCATGACGAAGTCTCTCTTTCGCCAATCGTTTTTAACTGACACGTTAGATGTTCATATTGATGTCGCGCCAGCGGAGCAGGTGCTGTCTAATGGTGTAAAACTTAAACTCTATCAGCGTGGTGTGCTAGAAGTGATTCCTGACGAATACACTCAGGAAACAAAGAACGTCATCATCTCTTGTGGTGTCCACGGGGATGAAACCGCACCGATGGAGCTGGTGGATTCAATTATCAAAGACATCGAATCTGGCTTCCAGAAAGTCGAGGCTCGATGCTTATTCATTATCGCTCACCCAGAATCGACTCTGGCGCATACGCGATTTTTAGAAGAAAACCTTAACCGACTGTTTGATGAGAAAGAGCACGAGCCAACCAAAGAGCTTGCGATTGCTGATACCCTCAAATTGTTAGTCAGAGATTTCTATCAAGATACGGCAGCGGAAACACGCTGGCACTTAGATTTGCACTGTGCGATCCGTGATTCAAAGCACTACACCTTTGCGGTGAGTCCGAAAACGCGTCATCCTGTTCGTAGCAAAGCTTTGATTGATTTTCTCGACAGCGCGCATATTGAAGCGGTGCTGCTTTCTAACTCGCCAACCAGTACATTTAGCTGGTTCAGTGCAGAGAACTACGGCGCTCAAGCTTTGACGATGGAACTGGGTCGAGTGGCTCGCATTGGTGAAAACGACTTAGACAAACTGACAGCATTCGATTTGTCACTGCGTAACCTAATTGCAGAGGCGAAAGCGGAGCACTTGTCTAAACCATGTATCAAGTACCGTGTTAGTCGTACGATTGTGCGTTTGCACGAAGATTTCGACTTTATGTTTGATGACAACGTCGAGAACTTTACCTCATTCGTTCACGGCGAAGTGTTTGGTCACGATGGTGACAAACCATTGATGGCGAAGAACGATAACGAAGCCGTTGTTTTCCCAAACCGCCACGTCGCGATCGGTCAACGCGCAGCATTAATGGTGTGTGAAGTGAAAACGCGCTACGAAGATGGCGAGTTAGTCTACGATTAATGCCATATCGCTTTAATTTCGGCGAATAAAGCGTAAGAACACATTTGCAATTTACCGAGGCTTAACTGTAAGGTTAAGCCTTGTTTGTATTTATCGGCTACTATGGATTTTCAACAACTTATCCTGAACAAGGAACGACGCTGGCAACGCAATCTTTTGATCATGTCAGTGATTCTCGTGCTGCTCTCTGCTATCCACTTGATGGTCGGAGAGGTATTCCTTTCTCCTTTTCAGTCTCTCTCTGCATTTGAACAAAAACTCTTGTTGGATTTACGCCTGCCACGTTTGGTTTCTGCCGCCATTATCGGGGCAGCATTGGCGGTCTCTGGTGCTACCTTACAAGTTCTACTCGGGAACGTATTAGCCGAACCCGGCGTTCTCGGGATCTCCGGTGGCGCGAGCTTGGCAATGGTGCTCGTCATGTTTGCCTTGCCAGTTTTACCGTCTCCAATGATCTTTATGTTGGCTGCCATTGCCGGTTCGATGTTGTTTACTGTTATTTTGGTTGGTATCGCTAGGGCAATGCATCTTACTACCGCACGGTTGCTGCTCGTCGGTGTAGCTCTGGGTATTTTGTCGAGCGCAATTGTGACGTGGGCATTCTACTTTAGCGATGACTTGAGCCTGCGTCAGTTAATGTATTGGCTAATGGGGAGCATTGGTGGAGCAAGTTGGTATCAGCACACGGTTACTTTGGTCATGCTACCTGTGCTAATTTGGCTCTGCTGCAAGGGCAAACCGCTTGATAAGTTGATGCTAGGGGAAATCCATGCCACTCAACTGGGCATTGATGTTCATCAGATGCGCTGGAAACTCATTATGGCAATCTCCGTACTTGTTGGTGGTTCCGTTGCGTTGGGTGGGATCATTAGCTTTGTGGGCTTAGTCGTACCGCATCTGCTTCGATTAGCGTTTGGTACAGAAAACCGTTACCTGTTGCCTCTGTCGGCAATATCTGGCGCAGCCTTATTGGTGTTTGCTGATATCGGCGCACGTTTGTTGCTTGATTCTGCAGAGTTGCCGCTGGGAGTGATGACCACTTCTATCGGCGCACCTATCTTCATTTGGATGCTGGTGAAAAGTCATGATGCACGTTAAGCACATCGCAGTGGGAAGCCGTCTACTACCGTTGTCCTTTGAATGTAAGCCGGGTGAGGTTGTCCATGTCGTGGGTCCAAACGGCTCCGGGAAAAGCACATTACTTGGTGCGATATCTGGCACCTTAACTCAGCGTGAAGGCGTGGGTGGGGAAGTACTTGTCGAGAATAACGACTTGCTAGCAATGCCACTTTCAGAACAAGCGTATATCCGTGGGTATCTGTGTCAGCAATCGAGGCCCGCATTCAATGTTGATGTCTTTCAATACTTAGCACTTTCATTGCCAACTGGTGCCAATATCAGCGACGCGAAAGTACGAGATGCCGTTAATATTGTTATTGAGCTAGTACAATTGCAAGACAAGCTTCATCGAAGCATTCAGACATTATCCGGCGGTGAATGGCAACGTGTCCGTTTAGCCGGAGTGTGTTTGCAAGTTTGGCGCACAATTAACCCTTACTCTAAGCTATTGATTTTGGATGAACCCGCAGCGCCGCTGGATATTGCCCAAGAAGGACTGCTATATCAGCTCATTAATGCCGTCGCTGCGCAAGGCATAGGGGTGTTGGTCGCAAACCACGATCTAAACCGAACGCTTAAGCATGCTGATAAGGTACTGCTGCTCAATAACGGCGTATTGCATTCTTCCGGTAACGCCGATGAAGTGCTATCAGAAGAAGGATTAGCTGAGGTGTTCCAAACTCAAGTTAAGAAGGTCTTGGTAGAAGAAAGGCCGTATCTAATTTTTGATTAGTATCCTAAAGAAATACAGAGCATCCAGATGCCAAGCGTTTATTTGGTGAGAGACTAAAACAGAGGCATCTGATGTGAATGGGACTTCTTGATATCTAATGGGTTATCGACCCCCTGAAAGTACTCCACCCAAACTTTATTACTTCTCGGAAACTCTCGTCGGAGGGCTTTCTTAATGTGTTTACGCGTACTGACCAAATCTCCTATCATTGTTTGATTGTGATACCCCGTTTCAACAACTTGGAACTCGCTATCTGCTAGACAATAAATCAGAAAACCGCGATCTCTCTTATAAGTCTTAAACTCTACCGCTTCTTTAGGCTGCAATTCTTTGAACTGTTTTTCGACTAACGGCAACACCTGAGATATATGAATCATAGGTAATCCACGATATGGTAACTGAGATAAGGTTATCAGAGAGATAGACCTCAGAAATATCAATAAATACTGAACAGATGTTTAGTGGCGTTAAAAGCATGGATTTAGCTTCATTGACCAGAGATTCAATGAAGCTTAACTTTTAAGTAATGAGGCTCTGAGCGGACATAAAAAAGCGCCCACAATATCGAGTATTGTGGGCGCTGAATTTTATCTGTTGTACCTAATCGACGACTTACTGTGTAAGTGGCTTAAGGTCTGCAGGGCGGTAGTAAACCGACTTTAGCACCTTGCCTTTACGTACCGTTTTGCCTTCAGATACAAAATCTTCTGCGCACTTCGCAATGATGTATTCGCCTTTTTGAACCGCCATTAGCTTGATGCCTTGTTCAGCGTAGAACGCTTCTGTTTCTGCGTATTCTTGTTCGTTGCGACACACTTTGCTCATGTTGCTTGAGTGCACTTCGTCCCAGCAAGGAATAAAGTCGATACCACGGTTCACCGCTACGTTAAGCAGTAGATCGATCAGGTAGCTGATCGCTAGGTTATCTTCAACTTTGCTGTCACCAAGGTGTACTAGACGGCCCATTAGAACGTAAACGCTGTCAATGATTGCGTCTGCTTGCTCGGTTTTGCAATCAGCTTCCGCTAGTTCAGTAAGCTCTTCGATCGCAAGAGAAGTGTGTAGCGTATCTGCTTGTGCGTCTAGGCTTGCAACATCCGCCACTGGTAGGTCGAAAGTGCTACGGAACTCGGTGATGTCACGGTATAGGTGATCAAAAATCTCTTGGGTTAGCTTTGACAGTTGCATTCTAATGTCCATTGAATCGATTGAAGTCGCAATCATATCAAACCGAACTTTAATCCCCAAGCGATCCCATTCTAACTGGTTAGAAATCTGTCTCTTGGGGGGAGTGAGTTTTAGCGGAATAGATAAGGGAAGAGCTTCTTACGTTCTTCCTCTGAAAGCGCTGAGACACGTGCAATATTGGTATCTGGAATGGACTCTGGATCAGGGTAGTGTTTAAGTACCTTTTCCATGCTCTCTTCACGGATCAAATGAAACACTGGGTATGGAGAGCGATTCGTCAGGTTTTCATCATCTTCTGGTTCTGCACCGCCAAAGCAGTAATCAGGATGGAAGGTGGCAACTTGGAAAATGCCTTCCCAATCTTGCTGTTTGATCAAGCCTTCAACCCAATCAATGAAGAAGTTGTAATCCCAGAAATCTTGCAGCATGTTTGGAACCACAACCAAGGTTGTCTCCAGTTTTTCTGGCTCGGTATTACTCAGTTCGATCAGCTGCAGCAAAATGTCTTCAAGTAGTGCTTCTTCTTGCGAGGCTTCACTCACGAAGATTTTGATTTGTTTATTGCGCTGTGGCTTAGCGGCGAACGGACAGAGATTTAACCCGATCACGACATCATTGAGCCATTGATCGACTTGCTCTGTGATCGCATTGATATCGGTGTTTGGTGATTCTTGTGTTGAGCGCGTTGGCATACGACTTTCTTGCTTTTATGAGTGTGGCGCAAGCATAGCAGACCAGCGCCTCAACATAAAATCAATAGGACTTAACGCTTCGTTAAGCCGGTAAGTCTGCATTATCACCAGCGTCGATTCGCTCTGTGATGTGTTTTAAGAATGCGATAGCAGCGAACATGGCAATGTACAGTGCACTGCCACCGATGAGTACACTCGACCAACCGCCGTTTTGCCAGCAAAAGAGCAATAGGAATCCACCTAAACTGCCGCCAATGTAGTAATGCACGAGATACAATGCGGTCGCCGTCGCTTTTGCTTGTGTCGCGTTTTGTCCAACCCAGCCGTAAGCGAGCGTGTGAGTAAAGAACGCGCCGAAGCTGATCAATAACAAACCTGTCAACATTACAGGTATGCTTTCAATTACTGCGATCCACATGCCAGCCATACTGACGATAGAGCCTAAAAACATGCCAAGTATCGGTGAAAAGCGTTTACTCCAATGTCCGGCACAACGGGAAGAAAACGTACCACCCAGGTAGCAAACAAATATGAGAGAAGCTAACCCGACAGGCACATTATGTGGCGCACTGACCAAGCGGAATCCCATTACCGAATAAAGATTAACGAACAACGCAAAGTTCAAACCGCCAATCAGCATGGCGAACCACACACGTTGATTTTTGAAGTGTCCGATAATAGCTTTATTGTGGTGCCTTAAACTGCTCGACGAAGGGGTAAAGTTTTTCTGTTTTGGTAGCAAGTAATGCACGCTAACCACGCCGATAAGGGTGAATAGCATCATAACTTCGATGGCGACGTCGATGCTGAAGTTGTCTGCCAGCAAACCTCCGCTGATACGTCCTGCGATCCCTCCCAATGAATTGGCTGCGATATAAGTACCAATCGCCATTGAAAATGCGTGTTTATCTAGCTCTTCCGCCATATAAGCAACGGCAACCGCAGCAAACGCGGCAAGCGCAATACCGATCAAAGCGCGACAAACCACTAAGAACAAAAACGAATCGCCAAGCAGCATTAATGCGGAGATAGCAGGGATCGAGAACAGACCAAACATCATTACAGGTTTGCGCCCAATTGATTCAGAAAGCACAGCCATCGGGACCAAGCTAAAGGAGAGAGCCAGTGTGGTGGCGGCGAATAGCCAGTTGACCTGCGTTTCCGAGATCTGAAAGTGCGCAGCAAAGCTTGGCAGCATCGGCTGAAGGAGATAAAGGTTTGAGAAAACCAAAAACGAGCCGAGCGCCAGAGATAGCGTAATGCGTTTGTATTCCGGAGTGCCGAAACTGACCATGAGTCCTGCCTAATGCGAGCGAGCAAATATAAAGAAACTGTGATCAATCTATCAGTTAGTTGTGGATTGAAAAAATATATTAAAAATATGGTTGGTATATATTTTTGATCTAATGGAATCGAAACAACTCAAACACTTTTTGGCGGTCGCGGAACACGGCAACATTACTCATGCAGCTAAGGCTTTGCACATTGCTCAGCCAGCGTTAAGTATTTCAATTAAGAAGTTCGAACAGTCTCTTGGTGTGACGCTGTTTCGCCGAGAAGAAAAGAAAATCAGCTTAACCAAAGAAGGGGAAACCCTGTTGGTTCATGCTAAGCGAGTGATTCAGCAGTTACACGATGCGCAGCTAGCGATTGATGAACTCAAAGGTTTAGCCAAAGGGGAAGTGCGCCTTGGTACGCCTTCAATGATGGGCAGCTATTTCTTCCCTCGAATTGTCATGGCGTTTAAGAGCCAGTATCCAGATTTAAAGCTGACGCTGGTGGAGGCGGGCACTCAGTCTATTCGTCGAATGTTACTTAATGGTCAGCTCGATATTGGCGTGATCAGCTGTGACGATGTACCAGAGGACTTAGAAACTGACCATTTGTTTACTAGCCAAATGGTCGCCGTTGTAGCTCCGGAACATGATTTAGCTCAGGGCAGTGCCATCACATTTGATCAGTTTTTCGAGCATGATTTGGTGATGTTCCAACATGGCTACTTCCACCGAGAATTCTTAGACCACGTGAGTGAAGAGCATGGCTTTACGATGAAGTCCTCATTCGAAACCAACTTGCTGCCGCTCATTCTGAGTATCGTTAAGCAAGAATTCGCTATTACCGCTCTCCTAGAACTGGTGACACAACATGAACAGGGTGTGGTGGGTATTCCATTTGAACCTAGCGTTAAGCTCGACCTTGCACTTGCGTGGCGAAAACAAGGCTATCTATCCATTGCCGACCGTACTTTTATTGACTTTGTGAAGCGGTATGTTTGATTTGCATCCAGTTAAAACCAAACTGTTCAATGGAAAGCCTCCCTTTAATTGGGAGGCTTTTCTTTTTTATGCAGTTATCTCTTTCTCATTAAGTGGTATCAAAACCCCAAGAGCCACCATGGCAGCGCCACCGATTACGGTGAACAATACTCGCTGCGAAAAGATCAATTCAGCCATTTCCGGATTAAAAGGGCCCACCGATACAGTAAGAATAAGCAGCATGATACAAGCTGTGGCAATGGTGTAGTTGTGTTCGAGATACACAAGGATGCCGTATAGCGAAGCGATGACCAAAACCCACATGGTTATTGTCATTGCCATGTCGGAGTTGAACGAGCCCAATAGCAATCCCACAGGCAAATAAACTAATGCGCCAAGCAAGGTTCCGTTCAAACGTTGCCAAGCTTTCGGTGCTAAATCTTTGCTGAACGGGCTGTGGATCATCATAAATAGGTAAGCACCTAAAACGGCTCCTGTGCCACCCCATATACCTAGCGACAGCACCAAGCCAATCCCTAGCGCTTTGCGGCTGGAGTACTTGAGATCAACACGACCAATTTTATGTGTGGTGCTCATCGAGCCATTCTGGGTGTTGGCGTTTGTCCAAACCAACGTACTAGCAATGATCGCCACAGTGATGCCAAGCACAACCGATACTGAACGTTGAAGCATCAGTTCTGTGGCTGGGATATCTACTGGCATCATCATCGATAACAACATAAACGTCAGCGGCAGAATGTACTTTGGTACTCCTTGATGGTGTTTATCGCGCTCTGTTATGACGAGCAAGAAGGCAAACAGCGCACTAGTAAAAGGTGCATAAGTGATAGGTACCATGGAAAGTGGTACCGCAATTAATGTCATGATCAAAGGATGAAGGCTACCTAATAGCGTGTCCTTTGTTGTGCTGTATTTGAGATTGTATAGATAATGGATGATTCCCACTTCCACCGCCACAAAAGCTTCTCCGACATCATAAAAATACGCGCTGATGATAAGCAGCACGATAGAAAGCAAAAACATGCGGTTGCCTAACACAAGGTAAGGCTTTGGTGGGATGAATTTTTTAGCGAGTGAATCGAGCATGGCGTATTTCCCATCCTTCAGTGAATAACAATATGGAAGGTATGAGATTACCAATTTGATGAAATATTCATTGCCAGTTTGCGACAATAGTGATGAAAGCTTGAGCAGCATAAAGTGCCCAAGCTTAATGCGACTACGCGGTCTTCTTGTCGCGAGATTCGAAGAAATAGGTGACAAATACCATGTAAGCAACGACCAACACTAACTGCCATATCCGAACGTAAAACTTATCGTCTAGCGCACCGCTGCTCATGGAGGTACCCATTAACACCATAAAGCCCGTAAATGCAGTGGCGTAGACTGGGGCTTTGGCGGGCTCGGTGTAAATCTTGGTACCAAGTAACGTAATAACCACCAACATCACAAGCATGTAGATGTACATATTTGGCACCAGAGAAATGGTAACGAAGGCTGCGAAAGCGAGTAGTCCTCCTAACACATTACTGATAACAAAAAACAATGATGTTTTGCCAGCTTTGTCACTGGTTGCCATCAGAGAAAGCAACATGACAAACGCAACCGTGAGCAATATTTGTGACAGTTGGAAATAGAAATAAAAACAAACCAAGGGAAACGACATCATCCAAGCTCGAATCGCAGCATTCCAACGCACTTCTTTGCTTAAGGGGGAAGGGGGAAAGCCAGCAAATTCAGTCGCATCCTCTTCTGGGAAGTAAACATGCGACACGCCGTAAAGCACGACAGCGACGATACCAGAAAACGCAAAACCGATGCCTACGTCTAACGCTGCTTGCTTGTCGATGATGGTAACCGATGGAATCAAAATCAAGGCAATCATTAAGAAAGTGGCAAACATTACCCATTTCGGATCGGTAAATAGGTAATAGCTCCACAACATGCCCAGCGACAGTACAGCCAAAAAACCTATTTTGTACTCTGGCAAGCCGCTCGATACCAAAAAGCCAATGACCGCGGTGGAGATCAACGCATAGCCAAGTTGTTTGACATGCAGAATATGAAATTGCGGTTTATCGACGATGAATTTTGCCGTCAAAAGAGGCGTACAAAATGCCAAAGGCCAGTTAAACCATAACGCCATAAAAGTAGCCAAACCTACAGTGACAACATAGCGCAGTATTCGACGTTCTTGTGCTTGGGTCAGACTATCTAACATAAGAGAATACGCTCACTAGATTGATCCAAATCTTACCCAGAAAGTTAAATAGAGTGTTGCTCTCGGTGTAGATCACTACATCTGCTTGTCCACCGATGCGCATGAAGTCAGCGGCATGTTTATCATCGAGCTTAATGGTCACGGGCATACGCTGTGTATCGCGAAGCCAGCCATTTTGATTTTTTACGGTGGCTAAGGTGCCTGGCTGATTATTCGCGCCCCATGCAACCCCTAAATCTACGGAAGATACTGTGCCATAGAAGGTTTGTCCGGGAGCATAATCGAGCGCAATTTCAACTTTATCTCCGGCGTTAATGTTGCCCATGCTGTTTTCACGGAAGAAGGCTTCAAGCCATAAGCCGTCGCTTTCAACAAACGTCATCAAGGGAGAACCTGCCGTGGCATAAGCGCCTTGAGACAAATTAAAATTGGTCACAGCGCCATCAGAAGGTGCTCGCATTGTTGTGCGTGATAAGTTCAGTTGCGCTTGTTGCAGTTCCAGTAAAGCCGATTGGATCTGAGCGTTTTCTTCACCTGCAGCTCCCACCTGAGCTTTTGCTTTTTCTAGATTCGCTTTGGCGTTAACGACATCGGCATTCGCTTTATCAATGGCTGCGCGAGTAGTGTCTGCATCTGATTTTGAAACCACGCCTTTTTCTGCCATGGCTAAAACTCGCTGCCCTTGGCGTTTAGCATTTTCTTGTGCGACGAGCGCGGTGGTCAATTGAGCTTGTGCTGACATCACCCCTGCCATTTGTGAGCCAACATTCTGTCCTGCGATCTTTAGCTTTGCTTCCGCTTGTTTGACCGCAATCTGGTGATCGGTGGTATTGATTTGTAGTAGCACATCGCCTTTTTTGACTTGGGTATTTGGTTTAACGCTGACACTGTCTACTTGGCCAGAAACTTGTGGGATCAATGAGACGACATTGCCTTCCACGCGGACATTATCGGTCGTCGGAATGATGCGATCTGCCACAATCGCTGTACCAATGGACACCATAGTGAGTGCAAATAATGCATTGGTTGTGCGCTTGACCTTATTAACAGGTTGCGGCGTCTGGCTTACTTGGTTTTCTGCTGCTGTCTCTGACATATTCACACTCACTGATGATAGAAAAGAACGGTCAGAGTTTATGAACGACGCAAGATAAGGCGCGAATTAAACTGAGACCGGTTGGCGTGAGTGTAAAAATACAGTGTGTTAGTCACTAAAAATTGCCATTACACGACATTTGCTAATTTTAATCGTAGCTAGGTTGAGCAGAGGATCGTAGATGCTCAGGCGAGATAAGGGTGGGGCAGATACAAAAAGAGCCTCTCTTTGGAGAGGCTCTTCAGTGTGGACTAAGTAACCGAGCAATTGGATTGGTTCGTCTCTTAGTTACTGTACATTTTTTCAAAGTTCTTTGGGTTCCAGCCAATCATGACTCGATCACCAATCTTCAGTACAGGCACTGAACGAGCACCCAGAGCATCGAGCTCTTTGCGACCGCGTTGCATTTTTGCGTTGCACAAGCGGTAGTTAATATTTTTCGAATCAAGATAACGTTGAGCATCTTTGCAGTGCGGGCATTTGTCTTTGACGTAAAGAACGACACGTTTCATTCAATTTCTCTCCATTATCGTCGGGAGGCGAAGTTTAGCGAGGTTTCAAGGGAAAGAAAAGCTTGGTGAACGACTAAATAAAGTAGGATTAACGGGAGGAAGAGCTTAGACATCAGAGAGATTGAGGATAAAAAAATCCCCTCCGTAGGGAGGGGGAATAATAAAGCATTATGTAGTTCAAGACTAAAGACGAGCACCATGAAAGGGCTTTGTTGCGTAATTCGATGGAACTAAATCAAGAAACTACGATCTGAGCGGCTACGCCCATCAATCGTCGTAGCCTCATGCCTAAACCTCGTTACAAAACAACTAACTGGAAGCAGTACAATAAATCCTTAATCAACCGTGGTTCTCTGACCTTTTGGATTGATGAGGAAGCGATAGCTGAGTGGAAGCAAAACAAACAAGGCAAGCGTGGTAGACCTCGCCGATTCAGCGACTTAGCCATTACTACCGCACTGATGGTGAAACGCGTTTTCTCTATGCCCTTGAGAGCGCTGCAAGGTTTTCTAGACTCCGTATTTAAGCTGGCTAACATCCCGCTTGTTTGCCCGCACTACACCTGTATAAGCCGCCGAGCTAAGGAAGTTGAAGTTTCATTTAAAACCAAAACCAGAGGAGCAATACAACATCTGGCCATTGATGCCACTGGCCTCAAGGTTTATGGCGAAGGTGAATGGAAGGTCAAGAAGCATGGAACTGATGGGAAGCGAAGAGTCTGGCGTAAGCTGCATATCGCGGTAGATACAAGCACCCACGAAATAGTCGCAGCAGAGCTGAGCTTATCTAACGTAACTGATGCCGAAGTGCTCCCCAACTTACTCAAGCAAACACGTCGTAAAATCATTGAGATATCAGGCGATGGCGCTTATGACACAAGGAATTGCCATGATGCCATACGGATCAAGCGAGCTGTTCCGCTCATCCCGCCAAGAGAAGGAGCAGCCTTCTGGGAACAAGGGCATCCTCGTAACTTAGCGGTAGGTTGCCAGAAGCTCTACGGCTCCAACAAGAAGTGGAAAAAGCGGTATGGCTATCATAAGCGCTCTCTGTCAGAGACCGCAATGTACCGAGTAAAACAGTTGCTAGGTGGGAAATTAAGTCTAAGAAATTACAACGCTCAGGTTGGCGAGACTTACGCCATGATCAAAGCACTGAACAAACTTACAGGGCTTGGTATGCCTGAAACTCAGTATATTGTATAACAGTCGCTCAACTTTAGGAGGTTTGGTTTCTCGTCTGAATTACGCAACAAAGCCCCATGAAAGTGCTACGAGAGGGATATTATGTAATTTTATAGGCATGTTATATAGCACTTCATATTAATTTGTATAAAGAATGCATACTATGGCTTAATAATGTCATAAATGAAAAATGCTATTTTATTTTATCCTTGATGAAAATGAGATTAAATAGCCTACAATTCACTAGTTTATAACTTTTATTAGCATGAATGTAAAACATAAAACAAGAAAGCTATTCTAGCTAAAAGATTCATTATGAAATTATCAATCAACCAAAGGATATGATGTTTAATGAATCAAAACTAGCGATAAGACCATGCCGAAAGATACGACAACCCGCGCGGAGCAGTTTATTATTAAAGCAAAAGAGAAATATGGAGATTTATACGATTACTCGAAAGTCGATTACCTCAACCAAAACACCTATGTGCAGATCATTTGTCTTGTACATGGCTCTTTCTACACATCCCCTAAAAACTTCCTAGCTGCCAACAAAAAAGTAGGGTGTCCCGTTTGCAACCGTCAAAGCCGACAGAGCAAATTGAGTCAAAAACAGGTTACTAAAGTCGCGTCAACAAAAGGATGCAACACCAACAATTTCAATGTGTGCGGGAGTGCCAGTAAGCATAAGCACTTACTGTGTGAAGTGTTTCGATAACAAGCTATTCCAAAACAATCACCAGTCTACCCATTAGATCGAAGGACTTTTCTCTATCTTCCATCTATCTCTACAGAACTTCAAAACATCATCCGATTGTGTATTGGGTGATGTACAACGCTCTCTGATTTTAACCACTTAGGCATCACCCTCTTACTCATCAGAATCTTGTAAACTCGAAAAATTTCTGTCCTTTTTGATGCTAAATAAAAAGAAAGTTCTTCTTATTGTCTTTTTAATCAATTTTATTTTTCTTATAGAGCATGACGTTGTCGTATATATGGGGGGAATATAGAAGATAAGTAATAAACACTTTGCCATAGGCAGTTATTTATATTGATTGTTTGAAATGCTCAATAAATTACTTCGAGTGATTTGCAAAATACACACATCTGGTCACGGCGGAGTGAGGAAACATATCCAACTGATTCAGATTAACTTACTTACATTGTGTATTTATATTTCCTAAGGAAGACAAAAATGAACAACTTCAAAAAAGCAGCACTAACTTCTCTAGTTTTGGCAGGTATGGCTATGGGTAGTGCTCAAGCAGCAGACGCAGTGGTAGTGTGGACAGGTAAAGTTCCTGCAATCAACGCAGATGATACTCTTGTTATTACTGGTCTTGGTGGTGATTTGAGCCCTGTAACAGGTACTCTTGCTCCAAATATCGATGGTACATTCGTATCACCAACTCTTCTACTAGAGTCACACGAAAACACAGGTACAGCTGAAGCTCCAATTGTCGGCGCTTTACAAAATGCGAACTGGACTCTAAAAGCGGCTGAAATCGCATACGCGGGCTCTCCACAGCTTGACCAAGTTTCTGAAGTTAAGATTAACGGCGAAGTCGTCGCTCTTAACGGTGTTGTATCAGACACTTCTGAAATCGGCGTAACTATCTCTCAAACTGCGGTACTTGCAGCAGACGTTAGTGGCCAAGATGTTCAAGCGTCAGTAACGCTACTTGCATCGGCAATGTAATAAGCCTTCTCTATAAGGTTTTATAGTTAGGGCTTGCGTCAAGCAAGCCCTATTAATTTTAGCTAGTGAATCGATATGAAAAAAACAACAGTAATGTTACTTGGATTTATGTTCATTAGCATGAATGTGAGTGCTTTAGAAAAAACACTAAGAGTAACAACAAACATAGATATTAGTAACCTTTATACCGATGCGATTACCAAGGTCGAATTCGAGCCTGCGTCATTACAACTTGATATTCAAGACGATAGATCAGGGTTCAAGAACGAAGTTACAACGATGAAAGTATCAACCGATATACCAATGAATACTTCGAGCGTCGGGTATACCTCTGAACTATTAAGAAATACAACAAGTTGTACTGATTATTTTGGCGAGGTGAATCCCCAAGATAATTTTACCTCTGTCTATTTTGATGGCGATTTGATTGCGATAGGTGAGAAGGCTTTGTTGGAAGATTTTAAGACTGATGATGGCTTTGTTGCGTAATTCGATGGAACTAAATCAAGAAACTACGATCTGAGCGGCTACGCCCATCAATCGTCGTAGCCTCATGCCTAAACCTCGTTACAAAACAACTAACTGGAAGCAGTACAATAAATCCTTAATCAACCGTGGTTCTCTGACCTTTTGGATTGATGAGGAAGCGATAGCTGAGTGGAAGCAAAACAAACAAGGCAAGCGTGGTAGACCTCGCCGATTCAGCGACTTAGCCATTACTACCGCACTGATGGTGAAACGCGTTTTCTCTATGCCCTTGAGAGCGCTGCAAGGTTTTCTAGACTCCGTATTTAAGCTGGCTAACATCCCGCTTGTTTGCCCGCACTACACCTGTATAAGCCGCCGAGCTAAGGAAGTTGAAGTTTCATTTAAAACCAAAACCAGAGGAGCAATACAACATCTGGCCATTGATGCCACTGGCCTCAAGGTTTATGGCGAAGGTGAATGGAAGGTCAAGAAGCATGGAACTGATGGGAAGCGAAGAGTCTGGCGTAAGCTGCATATCGCGGTAGATACAAGCACCCACGAAATAGTCGCAGCAGAGCTGAGCTTATCTAACGTAACTGATGCCGAAGTGCTCCCCAACTTACTCAAGCAAACACGTCGTAAAATCATTGAGATATCAGGCGATGGCGCTTATGACACAAGGAATTGCCATGATGCCATACGGATCAAGCGAGCTGTTCCGCTCATCCCGCCAAGAGAAGGAGCAGCCTTCTGGGAACAAGGGCATCCTCGTAACTTAGCGGTAGGTTGCCAGAAGCTCTACGGCTCCAACAAGAAGTGGAAAAAGCGGTATGGCTATCATAAGCGCTCTCTGTCAGAGACCGCAATGTACCGAGTAAAACAGTTGCTAGGTGGGAAATTAAGTCTAAGAAATTACAACGCTCAGGTTGGCGAGACTTACGCCATGATCAAAGCACTGAACAAACTTACAGGGCTTGGTATGCCTGAAACTCAGTATATTGTATAACAGTCGCTCAACTTTAGGAGGTTTGGTTTCTCGTCTGAATTACGCAACAAAGCCACTGATGATGGTACTTATAAATATAGCGAACACAGTATCGAATTAAAATTTATCCCTTTTTCTGAAGCCATATCAACAGGTCCTTTGAAAGAATGCAGTGGCGAAGTAGAGTTTAGAGTTGGAGTAGATATATGAACAACAAATTTAAGTATGCAAGCATTTCTTTCGCTATAGCATGCCAACTTTACTCAAATAATATTTTTGCTACAGGTGTTCCTGATGGCTTTGAAGATCATTTCAAGTTACAAGAGACGTTTGTTAAATTCCGAAACCTCGATGGCTCTTTTTCTGAGCCAGTACCTGTGTTGAGCTCATTTCAAACATTAAAAATTGATGAAAATAATCAAGACTCTTTAGATAAGATCGAAAAGTACCTCAACGATAACAATATTAAAGCCGATTATCACCAACAAATCATCTCAGTCTTAATTCAAGGAATAGAAGATAAGTCACAGTGCATTGGCAAAATTGAAAACTGTGAGATTTTCCCGGAAACCTTCGAAATTGTTCAAAACTATAACGACCAAGAAGTGTATTTGTTTGTTTCTCCGAGCATTCTCGAACTCTATAATTCAAACAAAAACCGCAGATATCATGAGCCCAAAAGTAATAGCAATGGTCTGATCAATTCTTTCGATTTGTATGTTAGTACCTATCATGAAAGGGATTCAGTTGTATCACTCAATGATGAAGTGACACTTGGTCTCCCTTATGGTTATTTAAGAAGCGATTTCAATTTAACCAATAGTGAAAATGGCTCAGAGCTGTACGAAGCGGCATATCATTTGGACGTGGACGCCTACGCTTTCAAAGCAGGACATTTTGAGTATGACCCAACCGTAAACTCCACAGATTACTTAAACAATACTGCTCGTTTGTCACAAAATTCGGTGACTTTTGCCACTTCAGAAAAGCTCTTAGTAGGCGGCAAGAACAGCAATAAAGTATTGAGTTTCTATGTTCCTTCGAGTGGTCTTGTACAAGTCTTTCGTGGTGAGCGAATAATCTATCAAGCGAATGTGCCAGAAGGCCAAAATTCAATCTCTTACAGTGAATTACCATCCGGACGATATGAGGCAAGAGTTGAAGTTTCTAATAATGGACAAGTGGTAAACACACAGTCATTCCAAGTCTACAACAGTACAAATGACACGCTTACTGAAGGAAGTGTGGACTACGCCCTCAGTGCAGGTTTGTTTGCGGAAAGTTACTACGACTATGAGGATAGCGGTGTCACAGAGATTAAAGACGATGCCTATGGCCGAGGGCTTATCAACTATCAGGTTTTGCCATCACTTCAGTTAGGAGCAGGGGCTCTGGTGACGGATACTGGAAACATGTATAGCCTAGGGGCTAACTACTACTTGCTCAACACAGGGATGGTATTGGAAGGCGTTCACAGCCAGTTTGATGACGCAGCGCACAGTAACGTCAACCTCGGTTTGCCTTGGTTTAATGTGTCATACGAATCGTTAGATAACGACAAAGGTGACCCAGTTGCCTCACATATGTATGGCTATATTGATTACTCTCGGTGGTCGGTCAACTCGAGTTATAACTTTGGGCAAGGCCGCTCCATTTACGCGATCTATACCCGCAGTGATGAGACATTACTCAATAATCAAATCGGTGGCGGAGGTCTTGAGCGAGAAACCAACCTTGTTTCTGTTGGTTACAGTGCGCCGGCAATTTTAGATTCTCGTTTGAACCTAAACTTTGACTACTCCGACGTCGATGAGAGCAAGAACATTAGCGTACTGTGGACTATTCCTCTCTCAGACTCAATGGACGCTATCGCGAGTATTTCGTCTGATACTGACACGCTAAACCAATTACGAACGTCAGTAAGAAAAAGCAACTTATTGGACTCTGATTCAGTGAATACGGCTTTAGAGGTTGGCAACACTTATAACCGTGACCTCGAAGATATGTATCAAGACGCTACGTTGAGTGCTGATGGCTACAACGATTATGCACGAATGAACGCATTGGCTTATGTCTCTTCGCAAGACAGCACTCGCGGTATTAACGCTGGCTTATCGAGTACACAGATTGTCACGACGGAAGGCGTTCATATAACCAAAGATCGTTCGGAAGCTTATACCTTGGTCAATATCCAAGATATTCGCAACACCGAAAATGATGAAGAGATAATTGAGAAAGGTTATCTAACGCTTGCTCGAGATGGCAAAACCAACAGTAAGTTTATCGTATATGACGATGACCAAATTGTTCCTTTGCGAAGTTACCATGAATACGATGCTAACTTTGATTCCCAAAGTGTCAATTTGTACAACTCAGGTGAAAGTAAGAAAAAAGTCTACACCCACCCGGGTACGGTTTCTTACCTATCTCCTAAGATCAGCCGCGTCGTTTCATTTGTGAGTGCGTTCAACAACATCTCTGATGAACCTATTACTGACGTCCAATGTGAGGGCATAGGATGTTTGGAAGTCAATGAAATGGCCGATGGTGTTTATCGAGTAACGGTTCTGGAAGGATTAGATTTTGAACTGACCTCAGATCAAAACGAATGCTTGTTACCTTATGAGTTTACATCAACGACTCAATTGAACTTTGGACAGAATTACTGCTTGCCAATTGCAGACGGTAATGAAGTTCAACAGATTGAGATTGATGAAGAGTTGTTTAGTGCCATTTTTCTAGGTTCCTATGAGGAGTCTGAACAATTAAATGATTCAGTTAAGAAGCTTAAGTCATTGGGATATCGAGTTATTCAAAAAGACATTGGTTCATTGAAGGCCGTTTATATTGCCCATAAAGCGTCGAATATGGCCGATATGTTAGCAAGTCATGAAAAAGAAATTGAAACGATCAAACTATTAGCAAAGCGTTTGTATAAAACTAATTCAATCAGTTACCCAGTTGCGAAAGTAAATTAAGGCATGTCATGAAATTAAAGAATATTACCTTACCATTGTTAAGTTTAGCTTTTACTGTTTTTTCTGTTCCATCACAAGCATTCAAGGTGGATAAAATGGTGATTGTTGGTGACGAAAGAGGTAATGGAATAATTACCCTGAGTAACGATCAAGATGTTCCACTGTTTATTAATACGGAAATCGATGAAGTTAATATTAATAATGGGGTGGATATTGATAAGGTCAATTACTCGAGAGACAACTTAGAAGATTGGAAGATCTCGTTAACTTATCAAAAGTTGGTGCTTAAACCTGGTGAAACGAAAGACATCGGTATTCGAAGCCTTTGTCACAATACAACTTGTGATAACTCAAAGGACTTAATGTTTATGTTGTCGTTCATTCCAAGTAAATATCAAGAAGGTGAAAGACAAACTTCTGGTGTTGATATCAACTATGGTTTCGCACCCGTTTATATCATTCCGACGACTGCTCCTCAGCTTAATTATGAAATCTTAAACAAAGGGGAAACGTTAGAAGTTAAGAACGACAGCAATACGATGATCAATATCTTCATAGATAGTTGTGATTCTCGAGTGACTGCTCAGTGTCGACAAAAGCTCACTGTTTTAGCTGGTCGCGAGAAAACCTTTAACTTGTTGGATACCATTCAGCGCGATGCGTTAAATATCATAGTCAACTCTCACGATGGTAGCTATTCCAAAGCTGAAATCATTAGACGGAGTAATTAAAAATGCACAAGGTGTTTCATCATTTCATAGCAACGAGTGCGTTGTTACTGTCTAGTTATTCTCATGGCGCTTTTTATGTCAATGCTGAAGTGAAATCGGATGGTATAAAATGGGACAACGTCACTTATGGTAAAGGCGATAACAAGGTGCCAAGTAAATGGGGAGTACCGCCCGCTTTGCGCTCAGTGCTTTCTTGGTCTGCCGGCTCTTTCCCCGTTGTCCCGCAAAGTTCGATTACCTTGAGAGGGGGGCTGAATGTAGAAACCACAGATAGCATTCCTATCACGATTACAGGTATTCAGTACAACACGACCGGTATTAACTTAACTGAGAGTACGAATACGATTGGCGGCGGGTGTACGCGAGATGAAGTAGCATTGCCACTCATTACGCTAGAGAGCACAGGTGCTGGATGTATTTCCTCAACGAAACTGTCTCCTGCGACACCTACATCGCCGTTTCTCTTGTTTCGTCCGATGTTTCAAATCGATGATATGGCGATCGTAAACGCCTTATATGGCAAGTCTGAAGGCAGTTATTCAGCATCAGCACCAATCATGATTCGCTATTACTACGAAAACACCAGTGGCATTTCGACATTCCGAAACATAAACGATGTGATCATTTTTAACTTCGATTACGACCCTGTAGAAATCACAGGTCTGGAAGTCAGAAGCGGGGACGGCATCATGACGCCAAACTACAACAGTACGGATCGTCGTGTGACTTCTGAAACTAATTACCGACTTGAGGCTATAGGCTTTTTCCATGATGGCATTGTGTTAACCATGCCGTCGCAAGATTACGAGATGGTGAACAGTACTTCTCCCGACGTCACCATTCCTTATAGCGTTGTGTGCAATGAATGCAGTGCGACCAAATTGGTTGATGATGGTGTTTTGCTTGAACAAGTCACGACGATTGGCGAGGGGAGCGGTATTCAAAAAAGCATTACTTTCAATCTGAAGTTCGATTACGACGTTGATGGTGAAACCTTAGTGTCCGGCGATTACGCCGATACAGTAACGATTATGGTAGGGCCGGGTATATAAGATGAAACAGTATTATTTATTAGCGTTAATGGCATCTGCGGCTTCCATATCTAACGCGCAAACCGTGGAGGTTGCCACGCCATATTATGTCAAAGGTGGACTAAACGCCTCTGTTTTAGATGACAGAAAAAAAGATGGTGAAGGGTTCGGTTTTGAAGCGATGGTAGGCTTCACCTATAAAAATGATATTTTTCTTGAGGCCGGATACCAAAATTTCGACTGGCGACGAGATGATGGTCTTGAACTTGATGCACTCTCGATTAAAGCGAATTGGCTGATGCCAGTCAGTGATTTTGCTTCGATTTACGCAGGTCCTGGCTTTGCATTTATTGAAAGCGAAGTAAGCCCATCAGCACAGCTGGGAATTCAATATCAATTATCAACCAATTGGTATGCGGATGTGAGTTATCAAGGTATCTTCAATATTGATGAACTGGATGATGATCTTTATTCATTCAATTTTTCATTCTTATATCGTTTCTCTGAGGCACAACCTGTGGTGGATGAGCCAGTTAGTCCGCCTGAAGAACCTATCATAGAGGAGCCTATCGAAGTTGTACCAGAACAGAAAGAGTGCCGCTTAGAAAGTTATCCTTACCAATTGGTTAAAGGAGATTACTTATTGAAAATCGCGCGTATTAATAACTTAACGCTGCGGGACATCGTGGAACTCAACCCTCAATTAAATGGGCGAAACTTGGATCTTGTTTATCCGGGAGAAGTCATTAACTACCCAAGAGCTGTTTGTGAATAAAGACAAAAGGCACTGTAATCACAGTGCTTTTTTTAACCC
Source organism: Vibrio sp. K4 (assembly GCF_051122595.1). Classification (NCBI taxonomy): domain Bacteria; kingdom Pseudomonadati; phylum Pseudomonadota; class Gammaproteobacteria; order Vibrionales; family Vibrionaceae; genus Vibrio; species Vibrio sp. K4. The sequence goes on along the minus strand of NZ_CP178577.1, from coordinate 1,744,265 downwards.
TATTTAACACCTCAGTCTTATTTTCAACGGCTAGCTAAGCCTTGACAACAAAAGCATTGCGCTCGAAGCAAACTCTATTGGCACTTGAATAGGCAACGATGAAAAAGTGCCCTATGTCTCTATGGCTGAAATATTTACCATAGCAAAATTCAATAAATGATAGGAAAGATGTCTATGCACCATAACCTTTACAAAAGGAAGTTCCCATACGCCGTGGTAGCGATGGCTATTGCCCTTGCCGGCTGTAATGGCGAAGGTGACAATGCAAAAGATACTGGTTCACCAGAAAGTACCGTACCAGCGACAATCGTTGCTCAAAACGCGACTTTTATTACTCAGCATGATGCGAACTACAAAGTGGATCTGTCAGATAAAGTCTCGGTAAGCGACGGCAAGAGCTTTAGACTTGTTGAGGTAACTTCACTAACGCAAGATGCAGAATGTTACCCACTTGAGCAAACTGAACAAGCGTTTACTATTGCGGCAGACACTTCGAAATCTTGTACATATGAATATAAAGTAGAAGTTGTTGATGCCCCTAGCACTGCTCAGGCAAGCATGAGCTCAGTTTCTGCTGCGAGTGCGGATTCGGCTCCGACTGATATCGCAATAACGCGTGTAGCAGTGACGAGCGCAGAAGCGACCGCGACCTCGGAAGTTGAATGGCCAGCGATCAGTGCTGTTACCTTTGTTGAAACAGAGGTAACGGTGGATATTAAAGACGAACTACTTTTTCAAGCGGCTATCAGCGTTCCTTCCGGTTTTAAGCTGAGTGAAGAAATTTCTTTACCTTATGCGTTTCCTGGGGCACCAATTACTGCGACAGTGAACTCGCTCAGAAACACCATTACTTACACGCCGTTCTTTGGCTTTGAAGGTATTGAACGTATCTTGTTCAGCTATATCAACGAATCAACAGGCGAGGTTTATCTCGGCACGTTAGATATCGCTGTTGCTTTTGATCCAAACTTGGGGCTTCAAGTTGAAAAGGGTGGCACTGTAGACAAAGTCAAAGTTGGAGAAAAGACGACGATTGATATCGCTCCTTTTGTGACTTCATTGGATGATGACCGATTCCAGTTGATACATGTTGATTCCTTTAATGCTGCCACTGCACCTCTCAACCCTGGCTTTTTAGGAAATACACAACTTACGTTTGAAACATCGGTCGTAGGTTATCACTATGTGTCTTTTGCAGTATCAGACAACAATGGTGCCTATGGATACGGTTTGGTCGAAGTTCCAGTGTATGATCCGAATAAAGCAGCTCAATGGAGTGGTATTCATAGTCAAGCGCAGTTCTTCACGGCACCATTGACGACTTCAGAAGCACTGATGGAACAGATTGAGTACAGCGGCTCCTTCGTTGATGACACGTTTACACCTGAGTTATCTCTCGCTCTGTTTAACTCAAGCAGTTCGCAAAGTTTTTGTACGAGTAATGCTTCTGGCCGCCTACCAACGTCTACAGAACTTAACGTCTTAAGTGCTGAAGATGTAGAAACATCGAATAACTGGCCTGTGTCACAACAGTACATTGCGAGTGATGCTGGTGTGTTCAAGACGGTAGATATGAAAACGGGCCTAGCGTCAGATTATGTCGATGGCAATTACCTTGTGACTTGTGTTCAGGATGAGCCGACACCTTTTTAATTTGGCTTAACTTAAAACAGAAACTAAAAGAGGGCATCATAAAGATGCCCTTTTTGCATTTATGGGTTAGGTCAGAAATCATGGGTTAGAGGTGGAATGGAGTACGAGTTTAAACAGCAGTGTTGGACTCAATGCTGATTCCCTTCAAATGTCTGACTCTTGTTAGAAGGTGACTTTGATTTTGGTTTGACGGTAGTACATCGCAACGTTCAAGCTATAGCCATGGCGCTGGATCGTTGAGATTTCCCAGAAATCCCCGACGAGATGCAGTTTTTTGCGTAAAGACATGATGGTCATTGGTAAAGAATTACTACCGACGTAGCTATCTGGCCAGCCGATTCGAAAAAGGTGTTCTTTGGAGAGATGTTTTCCGCAGTTGGAAGCAAGCTCTTTAAGCACTAAAAATTCACTGCGGGTCAAGGTTAGGCTAAATGGTTCCGTTTTCTTTTTATGACGTTTTTCTATTACGAGTGCGAGAGAACCAGCATGGAACTCGATATTGATCGGCATAGTAGTGACTAAAAGTTAAGAAATAACTCCAATCATCTATCTAAATACGGCCTCAGTTAAGGGCTGTTTTAATTTGCTGTACTCTGAAAGTGCTCATAGGCTTGTTCTAAAAGTAGGAAAGCGAATAACAGCCACTCAAGACGATTGAAGTGGCTGTTTTCAAATTCACATGTCAAAACTTACTATTTTTTGTTCTTCATTTCTTTTTTCTGCATTGGACTTAGTTTCAATTTTGAACTCCGATTTACACTTCTCATCGAGAGAATCAAAGTCGATCTGATTGCTGATTGGACGAGAAGAGCAGTCGAGACTAGGCACAACGCCAAACCACTTTACGGTCACATTTGCAGCTGAAGCATTGAAGGAAATAAAAGCCAAAACACTGAACATTGAAATAACAAAATAACGCATAGTAGGCACCTTTAGTTGTTAGGTTGGTTGGTATGCCTATTAGTATGCTGCTCATTTCCGAATTTTGTAAAATAAAAAGTTATAAATGCCATAGTGAGAGTTTGGCCATATTTTAGCTATAAAGTACATCGTCAACAAAAACGATTGCTTATTTCGGTGTGGGTTATTTATATCATTGTTTTTATTGGGTATTTATTGCTTCTTTCTGATGTTGTTGAATGTCAGGTTTGTGTCAGGTGATTAGCATCTTAGCTATGTGCTACATACAAATGCTATATGAAACATCGGTCAAATTAGGCACTGTACGCGCATTTGCACTTGTAAAGTAAGGTGAATTGCATTGATCAAATATCGAATAGATGAAGCGTTGTTTCAGAAAAGCACTGGTGCGGAGTTTACATCGAATAAAGGAATTCATTTTAGAAGGCTGGCAGTCAGTGGATTAAAAGCACTCCACGCAGATGTAATAGAACAAAGCTACAGCAATAAGACTTTAGCTCACCGATTAAAAGGTATTGTGTCTGCTTGTGGGCTCAATGATGTGGCCTCTGTATGTCAAAAGCTTGAATTGTATGATGGTGTACTTAATGAAAAGCGCACGAGAACAATAATCTCTGATATGGCACTGAACTCGATTTGTTCTTTAAGTATTTAATGGAACAGCCCATGTCTTTCAGAAATAAGATACTGATCATCAACGCAACTCTTTTTCTCGTTTTCGTTGGCATTTTTGTCTACGGGACGATTCAGTATGTTAAAGGGAGTTACAATAACCAGTTAGACAGTATTAAAGAGGGGATCATCGGTCAAAATACGAAATTACTACAAACGTTTGTTCAAAGCCAAGATGCCTTATTAGAAGAGAAAGCTGATTTTATTTTGGAGGAGGTGAAGTATCTATCTTTGGTTTTTGAATCTTCATGTGTACGAGGGTATCCAACACTTGATCATATAGGGGAGAGCCTACAATGCATCAACGATACAGCGACAGATTATATTAAAAGTATCGCATTTGTCGATATTTCTAAGAATATTCAAATTTCTTTGGCCGAAAATGGTTCAACATCAATACTCAGATATGATTCTAAGCACACGCCGCTGTGGGCGAGCGACAATGCTTTTAAATACAAAGTAGTACGAGATAATATTGCGAATAACTTTTATATACTGCAACCGACGAAAGGTTTTCCAAACGTATTATTAAAGTTTGAACTCGATTTGAAAATTTTTTCACGTTCGTTGTCTTTTGATGGTTTAGATAACAATCAGTATCGCTTTCTATTATTGGATGGTGAAGGCAATTTTATTGCATCGAACCTGCAGCAGAGTTTTCGCCGCTTATTAAACACAAAGATTGTGGTTGACGATCATTACGACACGTTACGCGATTACATTCAAAGTATGAAATCTGGCTCGTTTACCGTGAAAGCAAAGGATGACGTTTACAACATTATCCATCGTCAGAATCAGACCATGAAGTGGCGAGTAATATTAGTGACGCCGGAGTCTTATCTCCATTCTAGTTATGTCTCGACAAGAGAGTTGTTGCTTTACTCTGATAATCGATTAGTAGAAAAGATTCTGTTTTCTTCTCTTGCATTATTCACACTATTTCTCGTTCTTATTTATTTCACTGTGATGAAAACATTCCGTCCAGTGAATGATCTAATAAAACAAGCGAACTACTTAAAAGATAAAGACTTCACTAATGCTGCGAATATTGTTTATCACAACGGGGACGAGATTGAAGTGCTGTCTCAAGCTTATAGCGAAGCAGGAAGAACGATCAAGCTTCTCGTAGAAGGGCTGGAGGGTGAAGTAAAACTGCGTACCGAACAGTACGAAAAGGCTGCGAAAGAGGCCCTTGATGCGACGAAGAAAAAGTCAACGTTACTCTCTAATGTCTCACACGAAATTCGAACGCCTCTCAATGCCATCATTGGCTATTTACATATGCTGAAAATAGAAAAATGCGGCACGTATTGCAGTCATGAGCTTGAGGGAATAAGCACGGCGAGCAACACGATATTAGATATTGTAAATGACCTTTTAGATTTTGAACGACTTGATTCCGTAAACTATAAGCTTCACCCGAAACATGTGGCAATAAATAAGATTGCACGAGATCTAGAAAAAACATTTCATCCTCTCGCAAAACAAAAGGGACTCAAACTCAACATTGTTAAGGAGGGGATTGGAGGGGCACATCAGCTATTTATTGACGAGTTGCGATTTCAGCAGGCATTGTCGAACATTATCACGAATGCTATTAAGTTTACTGACATCGGAGAGATCGAAATTAGTATTTCAATGGATTCGTTTGACGGTCAGAGAATGGTGGTTTTTGCTGTTCGTGATACTGGTAGAGGAATTAGGCAAGAGGATCTTGAGACGATATTTAATAGCTTTGAACAAGCAAATCAAGAAGATAAACAGTTCGGATTCGGGTTAGGTTTAGCAATCACTAAGGCTATCATAAATCTGATGGGTGGTGTGTTAGCAGTGGAGAGTAAAATAGAACAAGGAAGCATATTTAAAATTGCGCTTCCAATCTCTATGCTAACTCATAACGTACTTTTAGCATCTGAAGAAGATGAAGGAAGTGCCGACGATGAAAATATTGAAATGCAGAGCTTTGAAGGCATTAAAGCGCTGGTGGTTGACGATGTTGAGTTCAATCGGGAAATATTACAGTACCACCTGAATTTGCTTGGGATTGAATGCGTGACAGCGATAGATGGAGTCGATGCGCTCAATAAATTAGAGAACGAAGTAGTGGATGTGATTTTAACGGATGTCTCTATGCCAAATATGGGTGGTGTCGAACTCGCAAACAGAAGTAAAAATATTGCCCCAACGTTACCTATTATTGCCGTCACAGCAAGAGCAACCGTTCAAGAGGAAGAAAAAATGAGTCACTATTTTGATAATTATATTACGAAACCTGTCAACGAAATTGATCTGATGACGGCATTGTCACTGACTTTACATAAATAAATGCCCATCGTTTTCCTTGCGTAGGACCGGAGGAAAACGCTTGTAATTACTCGTGTTGTTGCACTAGTTGAGCACATGAAAAAAAACAGTTTGAAAAGTGCTCTTATGTTCATGGCTAGTCATACAACAAAATTTAATCTTAGTTGATAAAGCAATAGATAAGTAGTCGCCTATGTTCGGAGAAATCATTCGCTCATTTAGAAAGCAGAGTGGCCTATCGCAATTGGATTTTGTTAACGCACTACAAAAAAGTAGCAGTAACTTTGACAATTTAGATGTCGTCACATTGAGTCGATGGGAAAGGGGAGCAACAAAACCGCACTTAAACAGGCAAAACGAGATTTTAGACATGTTGGGTGTCGATATCTTTGACGTGTGGTCGGCCGTCAATGACGTCAACAACTTGCCTGACTATACCAACAGAATAAACAACCACGGTTACTTTAATGAACGTGGTGTCGACGAAGTCGAGCTGATCGTACTTAACGCGACAAACCTAGACAGACTGGGCGAGGTGTTAAACCTTGTTGATGCGATCTTTGAATACGAAGAAAACGCAGTGTTAAAAGCGATGGAGTCTCAAGGATTAACACGAGAATCCATTGTCATGAAGATAATCAATCAATATGGAGGTGAGCTTACGATTGCAGTTAAGCATGGTCAAATATTGGGGCACTTGTTCTCAGTCAGTTACAGTCTTGCCACTGATTTTTTAGGTGAGGATATGTTGTTTCATGACAAGAATGTGCACTTTATTTTGTCATTTAACTGCTCACACATTGCTTCTCTGGTCGAGACATTAAGCCGAGAAGTCTATCGCTATATCCATAGTTTGGATCCAAATACAGAGCTGGTTTTGTATGTGAACAATCCAGTTATATTCAATCTGTTTTTCTCTTTGAGTTTCGAGTATCGAAGTGTATCGAGACAAGATGTGGTGTTCAAACTGATGAATATTGACATCAAGACTCTGAAATCTCAGAGGGTTTGGATGAACCTACTATCTCAATATAAGGATAAGCATGATGTATAAATCAGTACTTGTTGTTGATGACGTAGAGTTATCGCGAGAAATTATTAAAAGTGCGGTTTTGGCTGCGAGTGATTGTGCAAAGATCACCTGTGTCGAAAACGCTTATTCAGCGATCAATAAAATACGCAGTAAGAAGTTTGATTTGGTCATTATGGACATCATGATGCCAAATGGAGACGGCTTTGAATTGTTGAGCATGATTTCACAGCTGGCGATCTCGACGAAAATCATCGTTATTTCGTCACTTGATAGCGCAGTTATCGATTCAATGCCGCAAATTGGAAAACTGTATGATCTTAATATCTTCAAAGCCTTAGAAAAGCCAATTAACTCCAAGAATGTCACTGATCTTGTCACGGAGGTTTTTGCCCAAGACGATGAGCAGCGAGAAACGGTTCATCGATACGCCCATGATGTGAACATTTTTGACTTTCCGATTGGTGCTTATTATCAACCCCAGGTATCAACGGTTAGCAACGATATCATTGGCGTGGATATCAGTGGTAACTGGTTCAATAATGACGATGGACTGTTGTTGTCGACACACCTTCTGCCAGAAATTCGTACATTGACGAGTAAAAAACTCTTTAACCAGATCGTTATTGGAAGGTTCCTTCAAGACTACAAGGCGTATTTTATGGAACTAGCCAATCGGCTGTTTTTTACCCTTCATATTCACAGTGACTTCATTGACGATAGCTTCATTTACGGTTGCTTGATGGAGTTGGTTAAGTTTAATCCAAACCATCATTTTAGCCTGTATGTGGAGAGTGATGATGTACTTGAAGCCGATAGCTCGACGCGTATTCACCAGCTAGATGCACTGTTGGCCAATGGTGTTAGCTTGATTCTGGGCTCGGATAAGCTAACAGCGGAGCGTGTTATTTCAGCCTCGAAATTGCCTGTACGCGAACTAAAATTAGCCGGTCATAACGATCCTACATTCAGTGCGAATGATAATGCTGATTTACTGCTGAGTATTTCTAACGCGTCTAAGCAAAGTAACCTCAGTGTGATGCTCGATGGAATAGAAGATGCGGCACTGAGTCAGTTGGCGGCTTCCAATGGGTTGACAAAGCAACAAGGCATTTTATTTGGTGGGCCTGTCAATGCGGAAACACTCACCAAGACACTAATAAAACAGAATAGGGGCATACCGGAAGGGGAGGTTTAATCACCGAGCAAACTATGGCTTCGCTTTCCCGAGCCTTAATTTTCAATCAACACCAATCGTTTTCTTGGTTTGATTCTTCCCAAAGTTAATCCTCCGAGAAAAGTGTCTCACAGTGGCAATGGCATTATTTACTTCAAGCCCTCCATGTTTATTTAGTAGACACTTTTCTCTCAAGCCCTTGCACTTCATCTCCTATTGAATGCAAAGATATCTACTTAAACAAACCGAGCTTTTTCAATAGGTTTCATTCTGAAATGCTCTATTTTCCTGACGCTTAGTTCAATCAAAATAAGAATGACTTTAGTGTTAGCTCAAAAGGAGTTGTTATGAAACAAAACGATCGAAGAGGCTTTATTAAATCGTTTACCGCAACATCAGTCGCGGTTGGTCTAGGTGTTGCTTCAGCACCTTCAAAAGCCTTTTTCTTCAAAAAGAAAGAAGACACGGACCTAGATGTAGTGAAGGGCTCCCCTATATTAGAAAAGTATTTGCCCGAGCTTTTTGAGCGTCCGCCTCAGCTAAAACACCACACGCCAGTGCTGATTATTGGTAGTGGTTTTGGCGGAGCAGTCAGTGCGTATCGACTTGGCAAAGCCGGTATCAAAACTTCGGTGATTGAACGAGGTAACCGTTGGCCAGTAGACACTAAGCGTGCCGTGTTTGCTCACGATATGATTGCGGACAAGCGCATGTTTTGGCAACGAGATAAAACGACATTTCCTGCGCTGACTTTCGATCTACCATTCCTGCAAACAATCACTCCTCGAAATATCGAAAAATTTGGCGGGGTGTTGGATATTGTTGATAGACCGGGAGAAAACAATATCGATGGCTCTGATTTGCTACTCGGTACTGCAGTTGGCGGTGGCTCAGTCATTTACACAGGCGTGATGGTCATTCCCAAAGAGGAGCACTTCAACAAACTGTACCCTCAAGAGCTGTCATACAAAGAGATGGTAGAGACATATTATCCTCGTGTTCAATCTGTCCTTAAACACAGTGAAATGCCCGATGACATTTTTGCTAGTCTGCCTTTCAAACACTGCCGTGATTGGAATAAAGAGGTGAAAAAAGCGGGTTACCAGCCTTATAAAATTGAAGGCAACTGGAACTGGGATGTGGTTCGCAAAGAGCTAAAGGGGCAGAGCCTTCCTTCGTCGACTATCGGCCTGACTAACTTCGGTAATAGTAACGGTTGTAAGAACGATCTTGGTCAAAACTACATTCCTTTGGCTGAGGCGACAGGAAATGTGACAATCCACCATAATCACGATGTGCGTAACATCCGCATGAATGGTGATATTTACGAGTTAGATGTGGCGGAGATCGATGCGTATGGCAATGTTGTACATGAGCAAACCGTGACATGCGATAAGCTGATCATTTCTGCGGGTTCTTACCATACAACACGTATGTTGGTTCGTGCAAAAGGTCGAGGTGACTTACCTGATCTCAACCAATATGTGGGGCAAAACTGGGGAGATAACGGGAATCGAATGGGCTTCCGACAATCGCCATTTGGTCTGCCGTCTGGTGTTGCTCAAGGTTCGCCATCACCAACGGCCATTTACGTTGATGAAGATGGTAGAAGTCCGATAGCCGCTGAAAACTGGGCGAATGCGGGTATTGCAGACGTTGGTATTTCGATGATGTTGTCAGTGACTGCAGACTTCAAAAACCGTGGTAGCTTTAGTTACGATCCATCAACCGATGATGCAAAGCTCTATTATCCGAAAGCGTTAGAAAAAGATGCGACAGATGCACTCCGAGCAATCAATAACCGTGTTGCAAAAGCCAATTGGCAACGCATTGGGGCACAAGGTTTCTCTGATGTGATCTTTACTGGCGCACATCCGGTTGGTGGTATGGAGCTTGGTAAGGCGACGGACATGTATGGTCGTGTCCATGGTTATGAGGGGTTGTACGTGATCGATGGTGCGCTCATTCCTGGCAACAATGGTTGTGCTAACCCTGCACTGACTATTGCAGCACTGGCGGAACGAAGTATCGAAACGATTATTGCTGAAGACTTCGCTTAGCTTACGCTGAACAACCAAAGGCCTGATAAATTCGGGCCTTTTTTACGAGTGTGAGTTTTTAACGTAAGTACTATCGTTTGAGTGTTTACGCAACGGAGGGCCAAGCCGCTGCCATCAATGCAGATGCTGGATGAATCGACAGGCTAAAGGAGAGGGCAAGATAAAGCCACCTACACAGTAAGTGGCTTTACGGTTAGTTAGTTGTTGCTCATTAACCAAAAGAGAATGATTTAAAGCAACCTTGAATCCAAGCTTTACTGTCACCCTGAATATTGTAAGTTTTGTTCTTGCCACTGCCATGTGGGTAGAACTTAAAGCTTAGGCCACCTAGGTTATTGAACTTCACAGATGGTGTTGTACCACCGACGACTTTTTCAATCTTTAAACCAGATATGGATGATTCAAGCAATTGAATGCTGTCTATTCCTTTGCCCGGATCGTAGTTTCCATTCATAAAGAGTTTGAAGTAGAAGTCGTGTGCGTTGTATGCTGAGCGGCCTACAAATTCGATCGTCATCGCTTTTGGACCATGACCTGTATTGTTGGCAATTGGTAAGCCTTCCCAGCGTGCTCGGTTAGAGGTATTAACCTGACAAACTACGCCAGAATCACCACTTGGACCTTGAGGACCAGTCGCACCACGGGGACCGGTATAACCGCGAGGGCCAGTCGCGCCGCGAGTGCCCGTGTAACCGCGTGGTCCAGTTGCACCTTTAGCACCAGTTGCGCCTTTTGGTCCTGTTGCACCACGTTCTCCAGTATCACCTTTTGGGCCTTGTGGACCCTGAGCGCCAGTTTCCCCTTGCGGCCCCTGTGGACCCGTATCGCCTTTCGGTCCTTCTATTGCTCCTTTGCCAACCCATTCACCATTTTCATTGATCACCTCGGAACCGTTAATGCTAAGGGTTGAGGTATCAACAGAGTCAGGGGTAATGTCACCAGTCACGTTGGTTGCAATCTCCGCGACGCGTGAATACAGCACTGGCTTTACGGCGTATTTTAAGGTGTTATCCGTCAAGTTCGGTGTTTTTACACCAACCGAGACATTAGAAACATCGTAAGAGAGGGTATTTTCATCGATCAAATCAGGAATGTTGACAGAAAAAGAGATACCGGTTAGGTCTGTAAGAGAGGAGAGGTTTTGCTTAGAGATAGGAAGCGAACAAATGCCATTAAAAAAGTCACATTGATACTGCTCAGTGCCTATGGTTAGGCTGGTGTCATTATCAACAATCTCCACTTCAACATAATATTGTCCATCATCAATAGGGTCACCGGTTGTGATATCAAAAACATTCACAGCGAGCGCATGGGGTTGATCGAAGACATCACCTGCAAAGGTTGAGGTAGAAGCACCAAGTGCTACCGCAAGATATATTGCACTCTTGCTCAAACTGGTCTGTGTTAAATTAAACACTGTTTACACTCCTTGGTATTAAAATAGACAAGTTTCATATTTTCCGTATGTAATAAAATTAATCGCCAAACGCTCTAATTGAGAATTGCACGATTGCTATGAATTAATTTATTCGAATGTTCTAAATTAATTCATTTTTATTGAATAATAATTAACCTGAATGTGAATTGGCATTTATAAATAAAAGCATTTAAAAGAGCCTTTGAAGGTGTAGTGGTGTGTTTAACTGTCTGTATTTAATGGTTTTTTGATTTTTAATTGAAGTTATCTGATAACTTTTATGTATTGAAATTAGCAAAGTAAGCATCTCTGCAAATATTAATGCATACGTGCTGTTACTCCTTGTTACCTATATCGGTAAGCTTATATTCGCTCAGCAAATATAGGAGTAAGCGCATGAAAATAAGCACCTCAATAAGGTCTACATTACTGACTGTGCTGACAGTAATAGGACTTAGTGCATGTAACCACGGAGTGAAAGAACTGGTAGTGACACCAAAAGAAAACAGTGTTCCTATCGGTTTTCAACTTCAATTAAAAGCAGAAAAAGTAACAAAAAAAGGCAAAGTTACTGATGTAACCATTAGTGATGATGTTAAATGGAGCAGTTCAGACGAATCAATTGCAACGGTTGATGACAATGGACTGGTGTCTACAGGTGATGTCACAGGTGTTGTGAAGATCACTGCAGTGGGCACATTTAGTGGTAAAAAATACGAAGACACAGTGATTGTCGAAGTCACGGAAGCGGTTGTTACATCTATCACCGTAACGCCAAAAGATGCCTCGACACCTGTTGGTCTGACTCGTTCGTATACAGCGACGGCAAACTTCTCTAACGGCCAGGCTATCGATGTTACAAGCGATAGTTCGACCAGTTGGGATAGTAGCGATTTTAATGTTGCAACCATCTCAAATGATGAGGAAACCAAAGGCCAAGTGAAAGCGAAGTCTGTGGGAGAGTCGACGATCACGGCATATATTGACGTTGATGGAGAACGCTTTAGCGACAGTGCGACATTGAACGTCACTGAAGCAATTGCCGTTTCTTTGGAAATTACGCCAAAACTTCAGAGTGTATCGGTGGGGCTGACAGAGCAATTCTCGGCTATCGTAACCATGTCTGATGGTGAAAAGCTGGATGTTACTAATGAGAACTCAATCAATTGGTCAAGCAGTGAGACAGATATTGCAACGGTATCAAATGACGCGGGTTCAAAAGGTCTCGTAACGGGTGTTGATACTGGTTGGACAACGATTGTTGTTTCTGGCGAAGTAAACGGCGAGTTTGTATACGCAAATGCGGGTCTACAAGTAACGCGCGCGGTTATCACTTCTCTCGAAGTTACCCCTGAAACGGAATCAGTACCTGTTGGTCTTGCTAAGCCGTTCAAGGCATACGCGACATTGTCTAGCGGTGAAGTTATCGATGTTACCAACGACAGTGCACTAAGTTGGAGTAGCAGTGATTCTAAAATCGCGACGATTTCAAACTCAGAAGTGGATAAAGGCACAGCAACGGGTGTTGCGATGGGTGAAGTTACCATTACTGCCTTTGTAGAAGCGGACGGTGAAGAAATTACCGACACAGCGAAACTGGTTATCACTGAAGCGGTTGTGCTGAAGTTAGATGTGACGCCTAAACCTCAAGACAGCTTGGATACGCCTCAAATTCCATCAGGAAAGACAAAGCAATTCAAAGCAGAAGTCGTAATGTCAGATGGTGTTCGCATTGACGTAACAACAGCAGACAACCTTTACTGGAGCAGTGATGATCCAGAAATTGCAACCATCTCTAACAGTGCTGGTGAAAAAGGTCTTGCGACCGGTGTCGATGTTGGCAAAGTATTTATTACTGCGCGTCTACTAACAGATGATTACACCATCGAAGATAACGCTGAGCTAACGATTACGCCACCACATAGTGCTTCATTCTACGTATTTACAGAGCGTTCCGAGAATATCGTTCAAGGTGAGATGGTGCATTACATCGGCTATAGCCGAAACATCATGGGTCGCTATATCCCAACCTCTGGCTTCATGTACCTAAACAGTGCTATCCAATTCATCTACATTGATGGTGGTGAAGGTAAGCCAATTGAAGAACACAAATTCTTCTTTGGTCAAAGCAGTGAGGAGCCAATCTCAGGTGCTTTACGCTATGAAGCAACCTTTGAGTGGGATGACGGTACAGAAACGAAAGGTATCCTGGAATGGGATTTCGAAGAGAAAGTTTACTTCCTAACGGATCCTACCGTTGTTGAAAAGCTTCTTGATTTCGAATTGGACTTCAGTCTTATCGTTTCTAACGAAGGCGACTTCTAAATACCAATGAAGTAAAAATACCGATAGCAATCGTCATTGATGTAATGACCTGTCTAAGAGGGAGTGAGAAATCGCTCCCTCTGTTTTGTTTATCGCCTTATAAAACAAAAGAAATAACCACCGTCACATCTTCTGGAGGAAATATGCCTGATGTAGAGTGCATAAAAGATGAGTCAATAGAACTGCCCAACGCCTACCGATCTTGGCTAGAATATTGGGAAACCGTGCAAAACCAGCAAGCAACCAATTGTTGCAACTCTCGTTGCCTAGAAAGAGCAGAGTTAGGTTGTTTGGTTCGAAATAAAACAACGCAAGAAACCTTCGTTACTGCTTTGTGCCCATTGTGCGCAAGTGACACGAATAAGAAAGTGCACATAACAAAACGTTTACTCGCTAAAAAGCCATATACAAAATAAACGTATCTGCCGAGACGAGAAAATGTCGCTTCAGAGGAGCAGAGGGCACAAGATTGAAAGCCCATGTGAATAGTAATCCCAAGATGAAACTCTTGCTTATCTCAGGTATATTTAGCGCCTTTCTTTTGTCATAGCAGACTTAATACGCATGCATCCGTCACTTCGATACATTCAAGGTTATCCGCAGAACATTGTCGAGCAAGTCAGTTCACTCATCGACCGTGGTAAACTGGTGCCTTGGTTCGAAAAACGCTACCCAGATAGACACCAAATCAAAAGCGAAAAGGCGCTCTACGAGTACGCAATAGCAATCAAAAACCGCTACATGAAGAAAGCCGCGCCAATTAGCAAAGTGGTCTACGATAAGAAAATTCACGCCGTCAATAATGCACTTGGTTTGCATAGCGTGATCAGCCGTAACCATGGTGGCAAGCTAAAGTCGAAAAATGAGATTCGCATTGCGAACGTGTTTAAAGATGCACCTGAAGCGTTATTACGCATGCTGGTGGTGCATGAGCTGGCACATACGCGTGAGAAAAACCACGACAAAGCCTTTTACCAGCTGTGCTGTTATATGGAACCTGAGTATCACCAACTCGAATTTGATGCTCGTCTGTTTATGATTTACCTCGATTTAAAAGCGAATTCGAATGAAGACCAATAATCACAACGCGAAACAAGCTCAGCCAAAATCGGCGAAGTCTAAGCCGAGCAAAGAAATCGCCAAGATCAAACCAAAGCGTGTGAAAAATAAGCCGACAGCAAAAGCTACAAAAAGCACAGGTCTGAAAACTAACGCCGCGAACAAAAGCAGCGATGTGGAGGTGATCAAAATTGCTAAGAGTGGATTGCATGAACGTAATGCACATCGAGGTCGCTACGATTTCAAAAAGCTAATCACAGCAGTGCCTCAGCTCAAATCATTTGTGATAAAGAATCCGAAAGGGGAAGACTCAATCAACTTCTCCGATCCAAAGGCCGTCAAGATGCTCAATAAAGCATTGCTGGCGGCGCACTATGATATTGAATATTGGGATATCCCTGATACTTACTTGTGCCCGCCAATTCCCGGGCGCGCGGATTACGTTCATCGTGTAGCAGAGTTGCTAGATGGTGAAGTAAAAGGCAAATACGCCCACCATAAAGTGCGAGCGCTTGATGTCGGTGTTGGAGCAAACTGTATTTACCCGATTGTAGGTGTGACTCAGTATGGATGGCATTACACCGGTAGCGATGTTGATCCAAAATCGATTGGATCAGCACGAGCAATCACAGAGCGTAATGCCTCGTTAAACGGTAAGATCGAACTCGTACAACAAATCAGTGAGTCCAATATTTACCGCGGTATTATCCAGCCAAACGATCGCTACGATATTACGACTTGTAACCCGCCATTCCACCGTTCTGCTGAAGAAGCCGCGATGGGCAGTCAGCGTAAGTTAGACAATTTAAAAGCGAATCAGCGTAAAAAGGGCGTGAAGGTTCAAGCTAATCAAGCGAAAACGCCGCAAGTAAAAGCCAATAAACCCGCGCTTAACTTTGGTGGGCAAAATGCTGAGCTATGGTGTGAAGGTGGTGAAGCTGCGTTTATCCGTAAGATGGCGAACGAAAGCCACGAATTCAGTGCGCAAGTACTCTGGTTTACCACGTTAATCTCAAAGAAAGACAATGTTCGTCCGATGCGTAAACAACTTGAAAAGTTGGGTGTAAAAGCGATCCGAATCGTGGAAATGAGCCAAGGACAAAAAGTCAGCCGCTTTATAGCTTGGTCTTACATGGACAAATCGCAGCGTAAAGCGTGGATTGAATTAAAGTAATTATTCACCGCATACTTTTCCAACCAATAAAAATAGCACCACTCTGTTGGTGCTATTTTTTAACAATAAATTTATTAATTTAATATTTATAACAAATTTGGCTATTCTTCTGATTAATAGATTTGATTATAAGGGCTATCAACTTTAAATAACATGGGGTACTATTCCCCACAAGAAATAGTGTTAATACATGAATAGTTATGTCTGATAATGAACTTATCATTTTCCCTTGGAATCACAATTTTGAGACAGGGATTAAAAAGGTCGATGAACAACATTACCATCTCTTTTTATTGGTAAATAAATTAGCCAATACGTTGATTTATGATGATCAAATAGAAGTTGACGGTGTGTTTAGTGAATTAAAAGACTACGCTCAATACCACTTCTCTTTTGAAGAAAGCATCTGGAACGAACACTTTGTCGATGATGTTTGGAATGATGATCACAAGAAAAGTCATGCGTCGTTTGTCAACGAAGTCATCAAGATTCAATCTGAATCTAAAACCCTCAACTGGCAAGAATCTATCGAACATATTCTGCAGTTCTTAATTCGTTGGCTCGTATTCCATATCATCGGCGATGACAAGAAAATGAGTGTCGCGTTGAAAGAGTTGGAATCTACCGATTCTTTAGAGACGGCAAAAGTGAACGCGGTAGATACACTGCAGGGTATCAATGGTTTAGTCGCAGATACTGTTCTCAAAATGTATTTTGAAGTGTCTACTCAATCCATTGAGCTTGTTAGAGAAAAACATCGTCGTTTTGTGGCAGAGAAAGAGTTGAGATGCCTCAACAAAAAGCTGCAAGAACTTGCGATAACAGATGAACTATCGGGACTATATAACCGTCGATACTTCAACATCATGACGCCAGACATTCTTTCTAAAGCGCAAGCAGGAAAGCAAACTGTCAGCTTTATTTCCATTGACTTAGATTACTTCAAACAACTTAATGACGAGCTTGGCCACCTAAAGGGCGATGAAGCCATCACCAAGGTTGGGGCGTTATTATCTTCTCAGTTCAATGGTGTTGACGAAGTCGCTTTTCGAATGGGCGGGGAAGAGTTTTTGATTGTGCTCGTTGACTCAGAGCATGAACATTGCGTTGAGCGTGCAGAGTTACTGAGAGAATCGATCTCTAAACTTTCAATCCTATGTGAAAATAATGCACACACCCATTTATTAACCAGTTCGATTGGCGTATTTAGTCAGCGAGCAGAATCATGCTCAGATATTCGATATTTCTTGGATAAAGTAGACCAATGCTTATATAAAGCTAAACTGAGCGGCAGAAATACCGTAATCGCAGAGTCTATATTAACGATTTAATTTAAACAGTGGTTAAGGGATTAACTAAAATCAGGTTGTTTTGCTAACTCATCGTTTTGTTAGTGAATTGAGCAACCTGTTTTAATAAGTCGCCGTCAATGTCAGGCAACCCATCAGAGAAGAAAATCTGTGTTCCTGGAGTGCAACGCATTAATACGTTGGTGAGTTCACCGTCATCATTAGAAGTATTGATTGCATTGAGCTTGACTAGCTTGTT
Source organism: Vibrio sp. K4 (assembly GCF_051122595.1). Taxonomy (NCBI): domain Bacteria; kingdom Pseudomonadati; phylum Pseudomonadota; class Gammaproteobacteria; order Vibrionales; family Vibrionaceae; genus Vibrio; species Vibrio sp. K4. The sequence continues at coordinate 1,726,925 of NZ_CP178577.1, read as the reverse complement.
GTAAACTTCTTCTTCTAGTTGTTGGCGCTGTGCGTTGGTTAAGCGAATACGACCTACACAAATACCCGGATTTACCTCGTGAGATAAGGATTCTTTTTGGAAGCGTTCACGAAATAGTGAGTCGAGTTCAGAGCCTTCTTCCATCAAAAAGCGTCGCCCAGAACGGTAGAACAGCCCATCACCAAAATCTTCAACATAACCTAGCATTTCCGCTATGCGCAGATAAAAACGCAGACTGGTTTCTGATAACTGATAGGTTTTCGCAATGTCTTGCGGGTCGAGGTTACGAGACGTCACCATATAGATAAAGTCGAGAAGGTAGGGGTGTTCAAGAAATAACGCGCTTTGCTCCTCTGTCAGCATTTGTTCGTTCTCATGCTGAAGCTGATTGGCGAGGTTGGCTAGTTCAATTAGATCGGTGTTTAAATAGTTGAGATAGACAAGGATTTTATCCAAGCCCAAAGAAGGATTATGTAGGTGGCGTTTGATGCTCGACAACGGAATACCGCTTTTCTCCGACAAAGAGCTGTAGCACAGCCCCTCATCTTTGATCTTTTGTCGCAGCGCCGCTAATAGAAATTTAGGTCCGACATTCACTTCTTAACACCACCTTAACTGCTGAGCTTATTTTGATGTGTTCTGTTGTTCCAACAACAAGTTACGAATGGCGGTGCCAGCTTCCAAAATGTGCTTTTTCAGCAAATACTTAGCGCCGTCCACATCGCGATTTTGACACATTTCGAACAAGGTCAAATGCTCTTGCTCTGCCTTTTGAATGCCCGTCGTGAACAGCAGTTGCATGCGAATGTAGCGGTCGCACTTAGTGTTGAGGCTGTAAATCACATCCATGGTTTCTGGCATGTTTGCTGGGGCATACAGCGCTTTATGGAATTCGTAGTTGTAGTTGCTCCATTCTTCCACTTCATCGCCGCTGTTGACTACCGCTTCAAAACGTTCACGGACTTCACGTGCATGTTCGAGATCTTCGTCAGTCATGTTCTGAATCGCACGCTCTAAAATGTGGCATTCCACTACGGCGCGCAGTTCGAACAACTCGTCGATTTTATCTGGAGAGAGCTCGGTTACTGTTGCCCCTTTATGAGGCTCAAAACTCACTAATCCTTGTGCTTCCAATTGCACTAACGCTTCACGAACGGGAATACGGCTAACATTAAACTCTTTTGCCAACGCGTCCTGACGTAAAGGTTGACCAGTTTTTAACTCGCCCTTAAGGATCTGAGTTCGAATCGCTTCCTCAACCAGTTGAGTGCGGGTCTTAAAAACAGGTTTTTGTGACATTGAAGTCTCCCGTCAAAAATAAATATTGTATCCAATTTCTTTAGTTTATTGTTTTTCTGGATTAAGCCAACTGCAAGCGAAGGTTTTGAGATGTGGCGTGAAATAAAAGGCACCAACTGGTGCCTTTTTGAGCCAATGACTTAACTGTGAGCTGCTTTGCCATCTACTGCGCGCGCGATCTCCAATGGATTTTCTGCTTTTAACGAATCGGGCAGTAAGCTTTCTGGTAACGCTTGATAAGCCACCGGACGTAGCCAGCGGTGAATGGCTTCTGCACCAACAGAAGTCGAAGCCGAATGGGTCGATGCGGGATAAGGGCCGCCATGCACCATGGCATAACCAACTTCTACGCCTGTCGGCCAGCCATTAAATACCAATCGTCCGGCAATCTCTTCCAAACGAGGGATGAGCTGCGCTACTTGTGGGTAATCTTCTTCCGTTGCATGAATTGTCGCGGTTAGCGATCCTGCTAGCATTTCACTGAGCGAAAGCATATCAGCCACATTTTCACAAACGACGATCAACGATTGTGGACCAAAAATCTCTTCTTCCCACGCAGGATGTTTACGCCAGTTTTCACTGCTCGTAACAAAGAGAGCTGATGCCACATAAGGGGACTCCGCTTGAGAATAAGTGACGTCAATTCCGTCGTCAGAGCCTCGGCTGACGACCTGTGATTGGTAACTATCACGGATTCCGGGAGTAAGTAGAGTGGAAGGAGACTGTTGTCGAATAAGGGCTTGCGCGGTTTCAATAAACGCTTGTGTTTCCGGTGTATTCAGCGCAAACACTACGCCAGGTTTCGTACAAAATTGCCCACAGCCCATGGTCATTGAGGCAACAAATTGATCCGCTAAATCTGCTTTGGCTGTCATTGCAGAAGGGAAAACAAACGTCGGGTTAATCGCACCAAGTTCACCATAGAACGGGATTGGCTCAGGTCGCTGCTGCGCTAGGTTGAACAGGGCGCGTCCACCACCAACCGATCCAGTAAAGCCCACCGCTTTAATTTCAGGATGGCTGACTAGAGCTTGTCCTAAAGCGCGCTGATTTCCTTGTAGCAAGGTGAAAATTGCTTGTGGTAGCTGTTCTTGTTTCAGCGCTTGCTCGATACACTCTGCAACGACTTGGCTTGTACCTGGGTGCGCCGTATGACCTTTTACAATCACCGGGCAACCTGCCGCTAGGGCAGAAGCAGTATCTCCACCAGCAGCAGAGAAAGCCAAAGGGAAGTTGGATGCACCAAATACCGCGACGGGACCAAGTGCAATTTGTTGGCGACGAATATCTGGTTTAGGTAACGGGGCACGAGTTGGATCTGGCGTATCAAGAATGACTTGGTGATAACTGCCAGAATTGACTACGTCAGCGAATAAGCGAAGTTGATTAGCTGTACGAGCGATTTCTCCTGTCAGACGTGCTTCTGGAAGCGCCGTTTCTAAATGGGCTCGGGCGATAATGTCATCGCTTCTTGCTTCTAATTCACTGGCAATCGTGCGAAGCAGACTAGCACGCTTACTGTTACTTAAGCGGCGAAAATCGCGCGCGACTTTTGCTGCTGTAGTAGCGGCTTGATTGACCTCAACTTCCGTATGAACAGGAAAAGCTAAAGGGAGCGCCTCACCGGTAAAGGCGTTGGTCGCGTAAAAAATGTTGTCGGTTTGCGGGTTCATTGTGATTCCTTACTGTCCTTATTTCACTTCAAATCCATACGCGTATGGGTCTTCGTCATCCACCCAAATGGTGTTGTGTCCATACACTTGCGCCCAACCTTCGATGCTAGGCAGAATGGCTGCTCGCCCGTTCACTTCAGTGACGCCTTCAATACGTCCGTTAAACAGGTTGCCGATAATACTTTCGTGGACAAAGTCCTCACCTTGTTTAAGTTTGCCTTTGGCATGCCACTGCGCCATACGGGCACTGGTGCCTGTGCCGCAAGGGGAGCGGTCGAGGGCTTTGTCGCCGTAAAACACGGCGTTGCGAGCGGTTGCGTTTTCATGAGTAGGGCTACCTGTCCAAAGCACGTGAGAGACACCACATACGGTTGGATCGTCTGGATGCACACATTCCACCGCTTTTGAAACGGCTTCACGCACTCGGGGGGAGAGCATCAAAATCTCATCAGGTGAGTAGTGCTCAAGACCGGCATAGTTGGTTTGTGGGTCGACAATCACGTAGTAGTTGCCTCCATAAGAAACATCGACAGTGATTTCTCCCAGTCCTTCTACTTCAACGGTGACATCTTGGTGAGCAAGGTAAGCAGGAACGTTAAAGATCTTAACTGACGTGACCTTGTCACCTTTTGTTTGGTAATGCACTTCGATTTGTCCAGCAGGGACGTCAAGGATCAAACGACCTTCTTCCTTTGGTGTGATCAGCCGATTCTCAATTGCTGTGGTGACGGTACCTATTGTGCCGTGCCCACACATTGGTAAGCAGCCGCTGGTTTCGATAAACAAAATCGAGGCATCAGCATTGTCATTACAAGGCGGTAAAACGACGGAACCTGACATCATGGAGTGACCACGAGGTTCAAACATCAATGCCTGACGAATCCAATCATAGTGTTCCAAGAAATATTGGCGCTTCTCACTCATGGTATTGCCCTTAAGTGGAGGAACACCGCCCGCCACTAATCGGACAGGGTTGCCACAGGTGTGGGCATCGATACAGAAAAAGGTTCCTTGTCTCATTTTTCGCTCCTTGCTGAAAAAATGGGTTGAATCGAACAGGCTTAATGTTATCGTGATGTAAAATATATTGTATACAATCTGCTTTTTCAAATGTGACTTGGAGCATATTCATGTTGGTCAAGGAAGAAACTGGAAATCAAAATATAGCGATAGTAGGCGCGGGGATCATCGGCTTAGCGATTGGCTTAAAATTGCAGCAACAAGGGCATCAGGTGACGCTATTCGACCCGAATGGCGTGGGAAATGGTTGCTCGAAAGGGAACGCAGGACATATCGCCACTGAGCAAGTTTTTCCACTTGCAACACCGGGTCTGATTCCTCAGTTACCTAAGATGCTATTGAACCCAAAAAGTCCGGTCTCTATCCGTTGGCAAGATCTCCCTTCCACCATGGGTTGGATGCTTCGGTTCTTATCAAAAGCCAAACCATCATCGACAGAGCCTTCGACCAACGCCATCAAAAGTCTCAATTCAAGAGCAGTGAAAAGCTGGCAACAGCTGCTCGATTCCATTGAGAAAAAAGACCTGATCAAAATGGATGGCTCGTTATTGACCTTTGAAAGCGAGCGGCTGTTCGAACGTTATCAAAGTACGCTAGAAGAGCTAAAAAAACACGATGTGAAGTATCAAGTTTGGACGCAGAAAACCATCCGTGAACAACTTCCCGAGATCAGTCGCCAAATTCGTCATGGTGTGTTTTTTCCTGAGACGGGACATACAATAGACCCTTATTCCATCTGCGTTGAGCTCTATGATGCCTTTGAGAAGCAGGGGGGAACCATTGTTAATAAAACGATTGATGCTCTAAGTAAATCGGGGCAAGTGTCGGTGGAATCAAGTCAATATTTATTCGACCGTATCATCGTTGCTGCCGGGGTGCATTCCAAGCCTTTAGTGGAGCAATTAACTGGTATCGCTGTGCCTATTCAAGCCGAGCGAGGGTATCACTTAATGATGGATGATAAACGGCAAGCGCTGCCGTTTCCGATCAGCTCTGCCGACCGAAAATTTATCATGACGCCGATGGCGAGTGGGCTGCGTTTAGCGGGAACAGTAGAGTATGCGCACGTAGAATCTCCTCCGAATATGAAGCGTGCCGAGATGCTGTATCAACAAGGTGATGCGATGTTCGAAAGTGGATTAAACCCACTCAAACAACAAGAAAAGTGGATGGGAAATCGACCTTCAACGGTGGATTCGTTACCTGTGATTGACCAGATTTGCGAAGGAAAAGTGCTGCTGGCATTTGGACATCAGCACCTTGGATTAACCCAAGCTGCAATCACCGCCGAACTCATTTTGGAGCTTGTTGAAGGTAAAAGCCCATCGGTTGATCTTTCACCATTTATGCTCAAGCGATTCGCTTAAAAAATTTTAAGATTAAATATTGTATAAAATATATTTAATGCTAATGTTAACGAAAATTTAACAACAAGGTGTCCAGCAGCCGTATCCGGATACCTCCAGAAAACGACCAAAGGAGTAAAACATGTCACGAATGACGAAAGCACCACTGGCGATGTTGATTTCAGGAATGCTGTTGGGGACCTATGCATACGCAGAAGAGAAATTAACGATTGTGTCTTGGGGTGGTGCGTTTACCAAGAGCCAAGTTGAGGCGTATCACAAACCTTTTATCAAAAAGACGGGTGTAGAGATTGTCTCAGAAGACTTCAGTGGTGGTTTAGCCGAAATCAAAGCGCAAGTAGAAGCCAATAATGTGCGCTGGGATCTGGTATCACTAGACAAACCAGACATTGTACGCGGCTGTGCAGAAGGGCTTTTAGAGCCTGTTAATCCGAGTATTTTGCCGCCGGGTGCGGATGGGACACCAGCAGAACAAGATTTCATTGAAGGGGCGATTCACGAATGCGCAATCAACTCGATTGTGGTCTCGACGGTGCTTGCCGTTAATGAAGAGGCATTTAAAGGCAAAGCCGCACCAAGCAAGTTGACCGACCTTTTTGATTTGAACACCTTTCCTGGTCGGCGTGCGCTGCAAAAGCAGCCTCAAGGTAACTTAGAGTGGGCACTGCTGGCGGATGGTGTGAAGCCTGAAGAGGTTTATGCTTTGCTGGAGACCGAACAAGGGCGCGAGCGAGCATTTGCCAAGCTCGATACCATCAAATCACAAGTGTTGTGGTGGACCACAGGTGCTCAGCCACCACAAATGCTCGCCGACAAAGAAGTGGTAATAGCCTCGGCATTTAACGGTCGTATCCATAATGCCAGACAAGATGAAGGTCAACCATTTCGCATCATTTGGGACCACCAAATGGGATACATGAACGGCTGGGCGATTCCAAAAGGCAGTGCGCACACCAAGTTAGCGCTCGATTTCATCGCTTTTTCGTCGGGCACCAAGCCTTTAGCTGACCAAGCAAAATACGTTGCCTATGGTCCAACCCGCAAATCGTCATCGGCGCAGGTAAGTCCTGAGATTTTGGCAAACCTGCCTACCGCACCGCAGAACTTTAAAACAGCCTTTTTGATTGATGACGAGTGGTGGTCGGATTATGCCGATGAACTCAATGAAGAGTTTAATACGTGGCTGCTTAATTAGGCGTTAACTAAGCACTAACTCAGTTGAGTGTTACGTCTGAAGGGGCGGGCTTGATAATCAAAAGTTCCGCCTCTGATGTCCCCCCTTATTTGCTTTGGAGAAACCATGAACGTTATCGATGCGCAGCAAGTTGCCACGTGTTTGAGCATGAAGTCATTGATTGAAACCATGCGAGAAACTTATGCCCAGCCAGCTGCTATTCCCCAACGAAGAGTGATGCCTTTGGAAGAAGGTAAGTATGAAGCATTTGCTTTGCTGCCCGCATGGAACCAAGACTTAATCGCGGTTAAAGCTTTTACCTATTTTCCGCAAAACCCAGCAGATGGCAAAGATACGCTGGCTTCCAAAATCTTGGTGTTTAAAAGAGAAGACGGTCAACCCGTCGCATTGGTCGATGGAAAAGTGCTGACTTTTTGGCGTACAGCGGCGGCCTCTGCATTAGCTGCGGATTACCTAGCGCGTGAAAACGCCTCTCGGTTGCTGATATGCGGAACTGGCAATCTGGCACCATATTTTGCGTGGGCGTATGCTGCGGTTCGGCCGCTTAAACAGGTTTATGTTTGGGGACGAAGCTTGGACAAAGCGATGGCTACCGTTGATCGCATTGTCTCTTCGCCAGAGTATCAATCCTTGCCAATCGAACGTCAGTTTGCGGTGTCGGTGGTTGAGAGCGTCGATGAGACTCTTGAACACGTTGATATCATTAGTTGTGTAACCGCTTCCGCTACACCACTGTTTGATGGTGCAAAGGTTCTACCCGGCACACATATCGACTTAGTGGGTAATCATGATTCGGATAAACGAGAGTGTGACTCGACAGTTGTGCAGCGCGCACTGGTGTATGTCGACAGCCGTATCAATGTGTTAGCGGAAGCAGGGGATTTACTGATCCCAATCCAAGAGGGCGTGTTTAACGCCGAGCAGATTAAAGGAGAGTTGCCACAGCTTTGCGCCAAAGAAGTGAGAGGGCGTCAGAGTGATGAGGCGATCACCTTATACAAATCGGTGGGCAGTGCCTTAGCCGATTTAGCCGCTGTACAAGCGGTATTGAAAGAAAGCGGCATCAGCCTAGTTTGAGCATTTTCGCTCGCCTTCTAAAATTGCATACAATATACATATAGGGAAGAAAGTTAATGAAAGTAGAATGGAAAGGTGTCTATCCAGCGGTCAGTACTCAGTTTCGTCACGATCAGTCAATTGATTTAGATGCAACACAAACCGTTATCGATAACCAAATTAAGGATGGCGTCAACGGCATCATCTGTTTGGGTACAGTAGGAGAAAACTGCGCCTTGTATCCAGAAGAAAAACGTCAGGTATTGCAGGCAGCACAAGAAGTGGTCAATGGTCGTGTACCTTTGATTGCTGGTACGGCAGAGTCCATTACCACTGCAGCGATTGACTATATGCAAGACGCTCAAAAAATCGGTATTGATGGCTGTATGGTGATGCCTGCAATGGTGTACCGTACATCAGAAAGCGAGACTTTTGATTACTACCGCACTTTGGCGCAAGCGACGCCAGAAATGCCTATTATGATTTACAACAACCCAGTTTCTTACGGGGTGGATGTCAATCTCGACATCATGGCGAAGTTGGCTGAATTTGAAAGCATTGTGGCGGTGAAAGAATCCACCACGGATACGCGCCGCATTACGGAACTCTATAACCAATTTGACGACCGCTTTACCGTGTTCAGCGGCGTTGATGACATTGCGCTTGAATCACTAATGCTTGGTGCAACAGGCTGGATCTCTGGCTTGACCAATGCATTCCCTGAAGAGTCAGTAGCGATTTACAAGTTGGCAAGTCAAGGTCGTTACGCAGAAGCGTTGGAGATTTACCGCTGGTTCCTACCATTGCTGCGTTTAGACACCATCCCAACTTTGGTTCAGTGCATCAAGCTGGCGGAGCAAGTGTGTGGACGCGGCTCTGAGCAAGTTCGTGCCCCTCGTCAAATCTTGCAAGGCGCAGAGCGTGAACAGGTGATTCAATTGGTCGAGCATGCGCTTGCTACTCGTTTAGACCTAACTAAATACAATTTATAACCAAGCTGCTTAGCAGGGCGTTAACTGACGCTCTGCTTATTCTTGATGTTCAAAAAAGTGAGAGGAGGGAAGCCATGAATTCGGCGAACAAGGACTATGTCAGCTTTCAACACGTTAAGAAAACCTACGATGGCACCAACTTGGTTGTAAAAGATTTTAACTTAGATATTGCCCCTGGTGAGTTTGTCACCATGCTTGGACCTTCCGGCTCGGGCAAAACCACGTGCTTAATGATGCTGGCAGGGTTTGAAACTGCCACTGGCGGCGAAATTTATATTGATGGGGTGCCGGTGAACAACCTTGCTCCGCATAAGCGAGACATCGGCATGGTATTTCAAAACTATGCGCTCTTTCCCCATATGACCATTGCTGAAAACCTTGCCTTCCCGCTGAAGGTTCGCAAGCTCGACAGTGAAAACATTGAGAGTAAAGTGCAAAGCGCATTAGACATGGTGGAGCTAGGGCACGTTGCCAGTCGTTATCCCAAGCAGTTATCTGGCGGTCAGCAACAGCGCGTCGCCCTCGCCAGAGCCTTGGTGTTCGAGCCAAAACTTGTGTTGATGGATGAGCCGTTGGGTGCGTTGGATAAGCAGCTTCGCGAGCAAATGCAGATGGAAATAAAGCATCTTCACGAAAAGCTCGGCATCACCATTTTGTACGTGACGCACGATCAAGATGAAGCGCTGACGATGTCTGATCGCATTGCGGTGTTTAACCATGGCGAAGTGCAGCAATTGGCGCCGCCAACTGAGTTGTACGAATCGCCAAGCAATGCGTTTGTGGCGCAGTTTATCGGTGAGAACAACCAACTTACCGGTATTGTAAACACGTTAGATGATACTCGTTGCCAAGTGCAGGTCGGGAAAGCGGCATTCAATGCGAAACCTGTAAGAGTCAAAGAGCGAGGGCAGAGCACCACGCTTTCGATTCGACCGGAAAAAATCATCCTTCAGTCTGATGGCGATCAGTGTGATAACCAAGTTTCCGGTATCTTGCGTGAGCTCATTTACCATGGTGACCATTATCGCTTAGTGGTTGACGTTGAGACGGTGGGTAAACTCGTCGTCAAAGTGCCAAATGACAATCGCACCCATCTCTCACTTACTCCGGGCGCACAATGCCGCATCGGCTGGCAAAGTGAAGATTGTCACGCCCTTGATTGCTCACAACCTCAATCTCAACCGCAAACGGAATGCAATGAGGAGGCAGCATGAGTCGAGAGCTAACCTCATTGGACTCGGTATTGGAAATCGAGCGCCAAGTTCATGAGCAAGAACACGATCTCAAAGCTCAGCTGCAAAAAGCAGAACGGAGAAAAACCATCCGTTCGATCATGCTTACTGTGCCCTTGGTGTGTTTCATTTTAATCACCTTTGCATTTCCCATCTTAGAAATGCTGTATCGCAGTGTCGACAATCGAGCCATACCTCAAGTATTGCCAGAAACAATTCAAGCGCTGGAAAGCTGGGACTATCGAGGTCAGCCGCACCCAGAAGTGATCGCTGCGTTTTCTCATGAGCTATTGGGTTTGTATCAAAGCAAAACGCTGCCAAAAATCGCCAATCGCATGAATATTGAAGTTTCCGGAATGCGTAGCTTAATGATGAAAACCGGGAGAAAGTTATCTCGCCTTGAATCATTGCCAGCATCGATGACTGAGTTGTCTAAGCTAGATAAGCGCTGGGCAGAAACCAAGTATTGGGCGGCGTTTAAGAACCTCAGTGGTGCCATAACATTGAGCCACTATTTAGCGGCATTAGACATGCAAGTGAATGAGTTTGGTGAAATTGAAGCGCAACCAGAAAAACGCCAGATCTACGTCGACCTTTTCTTTAAAACCTTTTGGATGTCGGTCTTAATCACGCTCATTTGTTTGGTGATGGCATACCCCGTAGCGTACTTGCTAGCAAACTTACCAGATAAGCGCGCAAACCTATTGTTGATCGTTGTTCTTCTACCATTTTGGACTTCGTTACTTGTTCGGACTACGTCTTGGATTGTGTTGTTGCAAAACCAAGGTGTCATTAATGACTTACTGATTTGGTCTGGCTTAACGTCGGAACGGATTCAAATGATCCACAATACGTTTGGCACCGTGGTATCGATGGTTCACATCCTTTTGCCGTTTATGATTTTACCGCTCTACAGCGTGATGAAGGGCATTAGTCCGACTTACTTCCGCGCGGCTCGTTCACTCGGTGCCACGCCTTTAGTCGCATTTGCCAAAGTTTATATGCCGCTGACGCTACCCGGTATTGGCGCTGGTGCGCTGTTGACCTTCATTCTTTCCATCGGTTTTTACATCACGCCAGCATTGGTGGGTGGACGAAGCGGACAGATGATTTCCAACATGATTGCTTATCACATGCAAACCTCGCTGAACTGGGGCATGGCAGGGGCTTTAGGCGGTCTATTGTTGTTTGTGGTGTTAGCGCTGTTTTATGTGTTCAACCGCGTCGTGGGTATTAATAATATCAAGGTAGGGGGGTAATCATGGGACTGCCGAATTATGCATCCAAAGGCGAGAGAGTTGCCTACGCTGGGTATTTAGTTTTTTGCGGCTTAGTGCTGTTTTTCCTTATTGCACCGATTTTAACCATCATTCCTCTGTCGTTTAATGCCACACCTTATTTTACCTTTACTGAGGGCATGCTGAATCTTGATCCTGAGGCGTATTCAGTGCGATGGTATCAAGAGATGTTCACCAACGAGCAGTGGTTGTTAGCACTCAAAAACAGTACCTTCATCGCTTTGATGGCGACTTTGATTGCTACAGCGCTTGGCACATTAGCGGCACTAGGATTAGCCAGCAGTAATTTGCCGTTTCGCAATGCTATTATGGCGCTACTGATCTCGCCAATGATTGTTCCGGTGATCATCTCGGCGGCAGCTATGTATTTCTTCTATACACGCTTAGGACTGTCCCAGACATACATCGGCATCATTTTGGCTCACGCTGCACTTGGTACACCGTTTGTGGTGATCACGGTAACGGCAACACTTAGTGGTTTTGACCACAGCTTAGTTAAAGCCGCTGCTAGCCTTGGAGCTAATCCGGTATATACCTTTAAGCATGTGACTTTCCCTCTGATACGTCCGGGTATGATCTCCGGTGGCTTGTTTGCTTTCGGCACTTCGTTTGATGAAGTGGTGGTTGCGCTGTTCTTAACAGGGGCGGAGCAAAAAACCGTACCAAGACAAATGTGGTCTGGCATTCGCGAGCAAATCAGTCCGACCATACTTGCCGTCGCGACACTGTTGATTTTTATGTCGGTGTGTCTACTCATCACGCTAGAAATACTGCGCAGACGAAACGTGCGTATCCGCGGCATTCAAGAATAAATCTGGTTAAAGCAACAAGCCATTTTGCGGTTACCCTGAGCTTTCTCTGCAAAGAATTACTCACTTTTTTGATCGAATGCGCCTCCTTGTGGGCGCTTTTTTCGTTGAATACTGACGCTTTGCTCAGTTATGAGAGCTCGTACTTTCAAACCGGACTTTTGTCCTGAAACTTTGTCCTGCTTCCTCATTATGATTGCGCCATCAGAACGAACGAGGAAAACATTATGACTGCTCATATCGCAGGTTCTGCAGAAGATTTTGCTTCAACTGTTATCATGCCGGGCGATCCGCTACGCGCGAAATACATCGCTGAAACCTACCTAGATCATGCCAAACTGGTTACGGACATTCGTAACATGCTGGGCTACACCGGTTATTACAAAGGTCAGCGCATTTCAGTGATGGGGCACGGCATGGGCATTCCATCAATGGTGCTTTATGGTCACGAGCTGATTAATGACTTTGGTGTGAAACGCATCATCCGAATCGGCAGCATCGGCGCGACGCAAAAAGACGTTCACATGCGTGATGTTATCCTAGCCCAAGCGGCAGGCACAGATTCACCGACGAATGCTAAGCGCAGCAGTGGCTACCATATGGCAACGTCTGCAACGTTTGAACTGCTGCACAACGCTTACATGTCTGCGAAAGAGAAGGGCATTGATGTCAAAGTGGGTAACATCTTCACAGGCGATCTTTACTACGATCCGGATGAAGACATGATCCCAGCCCTAGAGCGCTTTGGCGTGCTTGGTGTGGATATGGAAGTAGCGGGCTTGTACGGCTTAGCACACCAATTCGGCATTGAATCGCTGGCGATTTTGACCGTGTCTGATCACTGCATTACTGGCGAAGAAACCACAGCAGAAGAGCGTCAGCTTTCTTTCAACAACATGATTGAAATAGCGCTGGAAACTGCGATTAAAGCTTAACCCTACAATTAAGTTTTCTTTGAGAGTTGGCTCGCTGGCTCTCTCTAATACTAAGAACATCTATCTCATGAGCCCTTGGAGTGAATTATGAAAAATAAAATAACACTCACCGCAATTAGCTTTCTCGCCAACTTCATCATGGCGGGTTTTGCGACCCAATTTGGTATGTTGGTTGAACCGCTTGCAAATACTTTTGATGCGAACGTTAACGAAGTCGCATCGATTTTCTCGCTGTTAAACGGCGGAGCACTTGCCGGCACGATCGCGGCTTTCTTTTTGATTGAAAAAGTCGGCATCAAACGCATGACCGTGCTGTGTTACGGTGCGATTGCCGCTGCGGCACTGAGCCTATACGTTGCGCCTTCTCTGTTTATCGTGATGCTCGGCATGACCGTAATTGGTTTCTGCGGCGGTGTCGGTCTTTGTATCGCGGGTACTATCGTGGTATCGGTATGGAAAGACAAAATTCAAAGCACCATGCTGGTGGTTCAAGACGCGACCTTTAACATTGCAGGCGTCGTCTTCCCATTGATCACCACTTATGCACTGACGAACGCAATGAACTGGAGCATCAGCTACCTGAGCGTAGGTGTAGTGGCGTTGGCAACTATGTTTGTTGCTCTGCTGACCAACTTTAACCAATGTGGTGGTGAAAGCGGCGCTGAGCAAGAAGCAAAATCTGAATGGAACTTCGGCATCATCAGCGGTGGCGTAGGTTTGTTCCTAGGTATGCTTGCGTTGTACACCTTCCTAACTTGGGCACCAATGTTCGTGAAAGAGAAGTTTGATATTCCATTTGAGCAAGCAGGCAATATCATCACTCAATACTGGTCTGCCGCTCTGGTTGGTGCATTGGTTTCTACCGTGATTGTTTCGCGCATGAAGATTCAGACATTTCTACTGACTATCATCTCGGTTGCTATGGTGATCACTAGCGTTATCGTCACCACGGATAAACTAGAATGGCTGTCATACCTGACTTACGGTTACGGCTTTGCTTGTGCAGCGCTTTACAATGCTTTCATCGCTTATGGTGTATCGTTTGTGCGCAATGCAACCAGTAAGAACGTGTCTTACATCTTAATCAGTGGCAGTGCGGGCGCGATGTTCAGCCCAGCCATCAGTTCAGTAATGGAAAGTGTGGTTGGTCTGCAAACCGTGATGTACGCCATTCCAGTTATCTACGCAGTAGTCGTCGCAATGCTGGTGGTTTCAATGAAATTTAAGACAGTAGAGCAAACGCAAACCGCTTAAATGAAGTTAAGTAAGAGAACAAAAAGGTCTGCACTGTGCAGACCTTTTCTCGTTTATAAGTGAAGAACTCAGCTATTCTTCAACAAAATTACGCAGTCCGTCCAAGTCGAGAATACGTAATCCTTTCTTTTCTTTAGCGATAAAGCCTTTGTTTTCAAGCTCTTTCACTGCGCGACGATACACACGGTCTGAGGTAGCAAATCGCTCCGCTTCCAAATAGTTCTTTTGGAATCCATCCACTGGCAGGTCATTTAAATACTGATGATAAATGTCGTACGCCACGTTATAAGTGATTGGGTAAAGTAATCGGCGAGAAAGAATCTCCACCGTATCTTGGTAATCAATCGCGATGGCGCTGGCAAAGTAAAGCGACAGTCGAGGCTGTTCTAACAAGCATTTTTGCAGCTTTTGCGCGTCAATAATCGCAACTTCAACCGGTTCTACCGGAACGATGTCCATTTGGCAGCGGTAGCCAGTAAAGAACTCCATCTCACCAAAGACTTGTTGTTCACACTCAAGCGTACCAAGCAGAAAGGTTTTGCCGTTTCTTGCTGTAACGCCCATAGAGATGCGCCCTGAATCGACCAGGTATAAGTTTTCGACATGCTCACCTTGGGTGAGGAGCTTTTCGTTTTCATCAAAAATTCGGCGCGTACAGATGCAATCTCGGATCGTTTTTTCGATGAGATGCTTATCTTCACTCCATTGCGCCTCAAAGCGTCCTTTACCTAGGGTTTGTAATTGCATCGACGTACCTTAAATGACAATTCCCGCGAGCTCAAAACGTGCCATTAATGGCTTGCTCTCTTGCTGATACCAACTTGCTGGCATGTTGGGTTTAAGCTGGGTTTTTTCTTGTTTGCTGATCACAACATAGCGCAAAAATGTGTCGAGTGTGCTCGCCATTATTTCAAAGCTCATGTCGCCATCTTTACTGATGGTTTTTAATAGTCCAACGACCGTATCTTCCGGTATCAATGGTTCGACAACCGCATGTTTGCGTTCGGTAATCGTCTTAGAGCAAGGTAGTGATGCTCGGGCAGTTTCCCAACACACTTTATTGGTTTTACTCACGAGGTTGTGTTTGTAGCAGTAATAGCTAAACAAAAAGCGTGACAGGTTTTGCCAGCGCTCAGCTTGAACTTCTAACCAAAGGTGTTGCAGCTCGATATCAGCGTCAGTCATGGGAATGCGTCAGAAAAGGAAAAGAGGGCGTAGTGTAACTTGCTTTTAAATGAACACCAATGCTCGCTTACATGCCGCACTAATAGCTAGCCGACAAACCTTCATCAAGCAAATAGATTTTATAAAGTTCGTCTTCTGGCAGATTGAGTACTAGAAACTGAGACCAAAGCTCTTGAATGTTAATGAATTGTTTCTTTTAAAGCTCAAGGCGCTTTATATGAGAGTGCTCTTTGTCGTGAGAAGAGTAAATGGTGATGCCTAAGTGGTAACGGCATTTAAGGAACTCATCATATAGAAGAATAAAGATGGAACTAAAAAATCTCACCGTCGCAATGGCGACCTTCTTTGCTAGTACGAATGCGCTTGCTTTAAGTGAGCCATCGCAGCAAGTCACAGAAATATATCAACATCACGCTCATCAAAGCGGTAATGATAGAGCGTTGCCAGATTATGCACCAACTAAGCTGCTTCCCCAGCAACCGAAACCGACCCTTCGTACCCTTTCTACTCGGTCTGCGGAGCAGGCCGCAAACGTGTGTGATGTAGAAGCTTTCACTTCGAACAGTAGCAACGATGTGCTCAACGCAATCAAAACCCAAGGATCAACTTGTGTTAATGCGCTTTTCTCAGCCGAGAGTCGAATACAAGAAGCGGCGTTCGAATCTGGGCACATGTACAACATTGCAAAGCACACGACCAGTTTAGCGAAAGCCTACGCTGGGGGCGGCAGTGATGAGCTTGAAGCTTTGTTCCTGTATTTACGAGCGGGTTATTACGCTGAGTTTTACAACAGCAAGGTCTCGTTTCTTTCTTGGGTGACACCTGCAGTACAAGAAGCCGTCGATGCCTTTGTTAATAATGCGAACTTTTATGAGAACAGTGACCCCCATGGCAAGGTGCTCAGTGAAGTCATTATCACTATGGACAGTGCAGGGCTCCAGCATGCCTACCTACCACAGGTTACGCAGTGGCTCACTCGCTGGGACAGTCAATACGCTCAGAACTGGTACATGCGGAATGCAGTGAATGGCGTATTTACCATTTTGTTTGGTGGTCAGTGGAATGAACAATTTGTGCAAACCATTGGTAATCAGACTGAGCTTGTTAAGGCACTAGGGGACTTTGCGTTACGCTCGTCAGCTATCGGTGCGAGTGATGAGTTTATGGCAGCGAATGCTGGTCGTGAGTTAGGGCGATTAACCAAATATTCCGGTAGTGCTTCCAGTACAGTGAAAAGCAAACTGACCGAGATCTTTGCTCAATACGAGATGTACGGTAGAGGTGATGCCATTTGGCTTGGCGCTGCCGATACGGTCTCTTATTACGCGGATTGTAGTGACTATGGAATTTGTAACTTTGAGTCCCAGTTGAAAGGCTTGGTACTTTCTCAATCGTACACGTGTAGTCCTACCATTCGAATATTTTCGCAGAACATGACGCAAGAGCAGCACGTCGCGGCTTGTTCGAAGATGGGGTACGAAGAAGGGTATTTCCACACTTCACTTGAGACAGGAAGACAACCTGTTGCGGATGACTACAACACGCAATTGCAGGTCAACATCTTTGATTCAAGCGATGATTACGGCAAATACGCAGGACCGATTTTTAACATCAGTACCAACAATGGTGGGATGTACCTTGAGGGCGATCCATCAACGCCGGGGAACATCCCTAATTTTGTTGCTTATGAAGCGCCTTACGCCAATCCGGATCACTTTGTGTGGAACCTAGAGCACGAGTATGTTCATTACCTTGATGGACGATTTGACCTTTATGGCGGCTTCGGTCATCCAACTGAAAGAATCGTGTGGTGGAGTGAGGGCATTGCCGAATATGTGTCGAAGGAGAACGATAACCAAGCTGCGATAGACACCATCAAAGATGGGTCAACGTTTACGCTCAGCGAGATCTTTGAGACCAGTTATGATGGCTTTGACGTCGATAGAATTTATCGTTGGGGTTACTTGGCGGTTCGATTCATGTTTGAGCGACATAAAGACGACGTTAATCAAATGCTGATAGAAACTCGTCAAGGCAATTGGGCAAATTACAAAGCAACCATCAATCAGTGGGCAATCTTATATCAGAGCGAGTTTGAACAGTGGCAACAAACTCTTGTTTCTGGTGATGTTCCTAATGCAGTCATAACCGCAAACAGTGAGGGCAAAGTCGGTGAAAGCATTACATTTAGCAGTGAAAACAGCACGGATGCAAACGGGAAGATCGTCAGCGTCTTGTGGGATTTCGGTGATGGCACGACCAGCACACAAACCCAGCCGTCGCACCTATATGGCAGTGAAGGGCAGTACACGATCAGCTTAACCGTGACTGATAATGATGGGCTAACGGCAAGCACGACACACAGTCTTACCATTACGGCGCAGGGCGGTTCTGATGCGCTACCACAAGATTGTGCAGTGCAAAGTAAAATCAGTGGTGGACGCTTAACTGCGGGACAAGCAGCGTGTTTGGCGACGCAACAAACCATTTGGTTGAGTATCCCAGCGGTCAATGAGCACACCAGTATGGCAATCACCACGGCAAATGGGGTAGGCGACCTGAAAATTGAGTACAGCAATGATGGTTGGCCAAACGGTTCAAATCACCATGCGTGGTCAGACAATGCGGGTAATGCTGAGTGTATTACCTTGTCCAATCAGCGCAATTACTGGGGGTACGTTAAAGTCTCTGGTGAGTTTGAAAATGCCGCGATTGTAGTGGACTTTGATACCTCAGGTTGTCGTCAGTAAACATTGTTTCTGTTAATTAAGATCAACTGGTCCTAGTAACAACAGAAAATGAAACGCCCAGCACGAGTTTACATTGTGCTGGGCGTTTTTTATTCATATTGAATATCGGTTAAGGCTTAGAAGTGTCCCAAATACTGCCAATCAGCGTTGTTCGGGTTTGACTCCGTTGGCCAAGGGAAATACCAGTATTTGCCGTCAATGAGGCGGTAGTAATGATAACCACCACGGAAGTGATACACGTAAATATCGTTTATCGTTCCCGTGTTGTTGTTCTCGCCCCAAACTCCCATGCGATCTTGCTTGTGCCAGTTTAAGATTTCGGCTTCAAACTTAGCTAGGTCACTGTTGAGATCAGCAATGTACTGTTCAATATCCGTATCGCTACCAATAAAGCGCCAATCAGCGTCAGAGGTGTTTTGAACTGGCAACGCGCTGTTTACTCCCGGACGTTTTTGCATAAAGTAACGGCGCTCACCGCTTTCATCGGTATCAATGAAAATAGCGTTCTCAGATAGACCCCATGTTGTTGAACTCGCTTGTTCCCAAGTTAGCAATTGACGTTGATTGAAGTAGCTGGCAACACGCTGTGCATTGTCGATGTTACTACGATCGACTTTCAGTGGGTTAAAACCAAACTGGACATGGTTTTCCGCTGAGCCTAGGTACTTCCAGCCTTCATTGTCTGCTTGGTTGGTTGGGAAATCCGCCGCAGAGATATCACGCATTAGGAAGTAATCGCGAGTGCCGATGACTGGGTTAGGGTACACGTAAAGTGCACCAGCGCGGCGTTCTGCGCTTGTCTCACCATTGTTCAGCACACCCGCTCCGTAGTTGTTTGCTACGAACTTGTCGAAGTCAGCCACAAAGCCAAAGTCGACGCGGTTTAACGCTGCGTTGTCGGCAAACATGACTTGTTCATCAATATATTGTTTGTAACCGTGCTCTTGACCAACAAAGATAGGACCAACAAGCTTATCGATCGCTGGGTTTTGATCAGGGATCAAGCTATCTAGTACTTGTTCACCATTCACGTCAGTACAACTTAAGGTGACACGAGTCGGTAGTGGCAGTTGCTCTAGGTTAAAGTGAAACTTATTGCTTTGTGAGTCGTTTAATCGGCTACTTGCAACCGCAATGTTTTGTACTGAACCATCCTGGCGCTCCACCGTAACTGCACAGCTACGTTGAGAGACCATACTCGGTTGATGCATTCCACCTTGATGTTGTGCGTAACGCCAATCTGCACCGTTGTTGTGTTTCACGCCACTAAACTGCTGGCAATGGGAAGAGGTAAAGTAGCCCGCACCATCATGGCTCGTGCCAGATTTATCAAGCACACAAAGTGGCACTTCGCCAATTTCGGCGTTCGGCGTGTAAGTCACAGCACCTTCTCCGTATTTAGATAGCAGTGAGTAGTCATGATCTTGAGAAATCATGTGCTCACGCTGACCATTGATGTTCCAGTACATGTCTTCGCTGCTTTCACAACGCGCCATATCTGCACTGACTGTACCAACGAAGTTTGCACTTTCGCCATTGCTTGCCGTGTAGGTGAACTGACAAATACGAGCCTGCTGGTTGTTGACCTTCATCGTCTGCCACAAATCTTGTTGAATTTGCTCGTCAGACAAAGAAGACACCGCTTGCCAACCTTCCGGATGAGAAGTTACGTCTGGTGCAGAAGGTAGCTCAAACACGTTGCCGTAGTTGGAGTAAATCAGTGGGTAAACTTGGCTTGCAAGTTCGTTACGCGGATCGTAAATGCCCAACATGGTGACAACAGGCACGCCTGCCGCGCTAGGTACTGGCGTGTCGGTTTGTGCTTCTTCGTAACTTTGGCTTTCTTGATTCCAACGAACATAACCAGTCGAGCTGTTTAAATTGACGTTAAAGCCGTTATTGAGCCAAGTTTGTACACGGCGAGACTGAGAAGGGTGCTCTAACGTGTAATGACTAATGGTGCCTAATAGTGCGGCTTCGCCACCGGCTTGAGCGTCACGCATAAAGCGGAATTCACCCGCAAATGGTGGTACCACTTCACCACCCACATCGTTAGTCGTGGCTTCACCTGTCCAGTGTAAGTTACCGATAAAGCGGCGATGCAGAGCATCCCAACCCCAACCAGATTCCAAATCGTGCGTGGAAGCATACCAAGGGTAGTGACCCAGACCGTAGTTATGTCCCAGTTCGTGCGACCATTCGTTACCTGTTGTTGCTGTTAACGTCACGATGCCACCTCCGCCACTGCCGCCATGGTCAATAATGCCGTTGGTGTACACACCGCGGTTGGTGTGCGCAGTAATGTGATTGAAGCGCTTATTGTAAGCTTGCGAATAACCAGCACTATCGGTAATGCCAACGTTCGCATTATTCACACCTGTAGATACCAGTGCTTTACCAATGGCTTCACGCATATCACCGCCGTGCCAACCACCTTCACCGTCTGAGCTTGTGGTGTAAACCTTACCATTTGGCAGCGTCACTTTCGGGAAATAAGCGGCAGTGTAATCCGCCATCACCAGTTTAGATGCTGGGATTTTCTGGAAGTAATCGGCGCTGAGTTTTGCCATGTTTTTGATCATGGTGTTGCCATCACGCGGCGCCGTGAGCATACCCATGTCGATGTTTTGAATGATAAGCTCCGGTGCGCCGCCAAAGACAAGTTCATTAGCAGCTAAGTCGCCTTGTCGATCAGTGTTATCGGTTAAACGTAGCGACAAGCCTGGCTTCATCCAATCCCATTGCAGCGGCAGTGACCACGCGTGATGGGAGAATACCACTTTAGAGCGTCCATTCTCTGGCTGATCAGAAGCCGCAAGCGCGCTTGGTGGCAGCATTGGAAGGCGAGTGATTACAGTGCCTTCAAAGCTCACTTCTACCCAAACTTGTTGAACGTTTTTGTCTTCTGGCGTGAATAAAAGCAGAGCTTCACGGTCGATCACCAAGTCAGGGAACAGGTTCACATCGTTTTGATTCGGGGCGGTGGTCGTATGGGTTTGAGCAAAATGGATAGAGCCAATCAAATCGCCATTCAAGTGATTTACTAGCGTTAATTCGTCTGCGTAACCGAGGCGTGCCGCACTTGTCGTGAACTCAATCTTTTGTGGCTCGATACAATCAATCGCATTACACGAAGAAAGCTCCGCCGTGTACCGAGTGTCTGGTTTCAGGTTACCAATGAACAAGCCAGATTGAACGTTGTCATAACGAACGGGCTCTGAACCTGATTCGGTCAACGTCAAAACCACATTGTCATTCGTGTTTTGCATAGCCCATTTTAGCTGAACACCTTGATCTGAAACGCTGGGTACGTTCAATGCATTGATGCTTGGCGCAGATAGGTCACCACAGTCAGAAGTCTCGATGTTTTGAATCATATCTGACTGCCAAATGTATTCGCCATTTGGACCCTTAGAGCCTCGAGCTGCAGGGATATATTCTACGTAGCAACCTGTGTCGTCTGGGTTCATCACGCCAAACTCTTTGTGCATCAGGTAGAAGCCACCGTTGTACATGATGAATTCCCATTCAGGACCGACGAAGTCCACCACATTGCGGTAGGCTTGGTCTTGATCGCCGAATAAGAATGGGAACTTAGGGTAGCCATCAAAGTTAACCCAGTATTCATAGCCTTGAAAATCAAGGTAGGTTTCGCCATCACGCTGGGACGTGCCTTGACCTTTGTCTGCTAACTGCTTGAGCATTTCTATGCGTTCAAAGGTTTGGTTACCGACTTCGACCAAGGTTAGGTCGTGGTTCGCGTTTGCGAAAGCGGCTGTACTTCCTAATAAGGATGAGATCAGCCAAGCGAGCGTGTTTTTCTTCATATTAGACTCTACTTTTGCCAATGGAATAGACATTTATGTGTCGCCAGAAGCTCGACACTGTATGGAGGGGATTACATAAGCAATCTCAATGTGAGTGGCTTACAGATTTGATTATCTGATGGGAATTGACGGCAAAATAGATAGCATGAATTGCGCTTGTGATTTCGCTTCCAGCTCTGATTTGATCGCGAAATTAGATTGGTATCTTATGTCCAAATTCATATTTATCTATCTATACAAAATGATGTTTCCTATGTATGCGAATGGCATGTTGTTCTAAGAAAAAAGGGATTTTTAGCGAGGACTGAATCAGTGAGAAGAAAAAAGCCAGCCCGAGGACTGGCAATCAAACTGAGTTATTTGAAGTTAACAAGAGTTTGAAATGAAAATGAAATTGGAGATGAAGAAAACGCTATTTTTCAACCATCTGGGTTGCACCTTGTAACCAAGTTTTGTCATGCGCATCTAATGATGGGCTGAGCGCTTTGTAAACCTGCGTGTGATAGTGATTTAACCAATCCACCTCGTCTTGGCTAAGTAAGGTGATATCGAGCATGCTGGTGGCTATCGGAGCTAGGGTAATGGTCTCAAAACCGTAAAATGTGCCAAATTCGTTTTGCTCGACCTCCACGACTTTCATGATGTTCTCGATACGAACGCCGTATTCACCTTCGCGATACACGCCCGGCTCGTTGGTGATCACCATGCCTGGTTTCAGTTCCACTTCGCGATGGCTTTGCGAAAAATTTTGTGGACCTTCATGAACATTTAAGCAAATACCAACGCCATGTCCCGTGCCGCATTTATAATCAATACCATGCTGCCACAACACACCGCGAGCCATGATGTCGAGATTGGCACCCGTAGAGCCTTTCATAAATCGAGTCTGAGTCAGTCGGATGACCGCTTTGAGCACTAAGGTGTAGTCTTTGCGCTGTTTAATGGTCGGTGACCCGAAATGGAAAGTACGGGTGATATCCGTAGTGCCGCCAAGGTATTGACCGCCAGAGTCAACAAGAAAGAAATTGCTCTCGTTGACGACGGCATTGCTTTCTTCATCGGCAGCGTAGTGCATTTTGGCACCATGGGCAGCAAAGCCGGCGATGGTGCGAAAACTGTCGCTCACATAATGGCGAGTTTGGCGGCGATAACTTTTTAACTGCGCCTCAGCAGACAATTCAGTAACAAGCCCACTTGGGACTTGGTCTTCTAGCCAACTCATGAACCTGACAACTGCCACACCATCGTCCTTCAATGATTGTTCGAGATTGGCTAGCTCGGTCGGGTTTTTGCTGGCTTTCATGTCGGTGACCGGGCAAGCCATTGGCTTTAGTGAAACGTTTTGCTCAATTGCACTGACCAATAAACTGTCGGTGTAGCTTGGGTTAAACGCAAGAGAAAGCCCTTCACATTGCTGATTCAAATATTGGCTTACGTATTCGTAATGACGAACGCTGACACCTTGCTCGTTGAGTTGCTTTTCTATCTCAGCTGGTAACTTCGCTTTGTCGATAAATGCGGTCGCGCGCGTTTGTTCCACCACAAGATACGCTTCAGATACTGGACAGTAAGGAGTATCTGCGCCGCGAATGTTTAGCGTCCACATTACATCGTCTAACGTTGACACCAATAAACTGTCAACGCGGTTGTCGCCAAGCCAAGAACGAAGGTCAGCTAACTTTTGCTTGGTCTCTATGCCGGCAAAGGCGACAGGGTGCTCAAAGATCATCTCAGTTGGTCTGCTAGGGCGGTCATGCCAGATCGGTGTCAGTAAGTCGAGATCGAGGATAATCTGGATGTTTTTAGGCTCAAGCGCTTGTTTGAGTTCTTGGTAAAATGCATAGCTGATAGAGCGCCCATCTACCGCGATGGTACTGTCGGCTTCTAACGTGCTGGCTAACCATTTTGGAATGCTTGGCGTCTCTGGTTGACGCGCTTTAAATAGGTTGAGTCCAGTACCATGAAGCTGTTCTTCAGCTTGAATGTAGTAGCGACCATCGGTCCATAATCCACCGCCTTGAGTGGTAATGACAACGTTGCCTGCCGAACCGGTAAAACCAGAAATCCATGTTCGACCAGCCCAATGATCCGCAGAGTATTCACTATTGTGAGGATCGTTATTCGTTACGATATAAGCTGCAACGCGATAAGTTGCCATCGCATCTCGCAGCGATGAAAGACGTTGATTTACCGAGTTTGTTGTATTCATGAAAGACTTCCTGAAATCATGTTTGAACAATAGATATGATGTTGCTCAGAGCCAATTTTTGCAGGGCTTTGCTGCCCGCAGAGTTGCGTCGCTTCTGGACATCGGGTTCGAAAGACGCAACCGCTCGGAGGGCTGAGCGGGGAAGGGAGATCGCCGGGCAGCAATTGGATCTCGCGGTTGCGTGCTAGTTGAGGGTTGGCGATTGGCACCGCAGAAAGCAACGCTTTGGTATAAGGGTGC
The DNA here is from genome assembly GCF_051122595.1 of Vibrio sp. K4. Lineage (NCBI taxonomy): Bacteria > Pseudomonadati > Pseudomonadota > Gammaproteobacteria > Vibrionales > Vibrionaceae > Vibrio > Vibrio sp. K4. The sequence continues at coordinate 1,702,584 of NZ_CP178577.1, read as the reverse complement.
TGCGCATCATCAAATACTTGATCGTAACGTCCGACTTCCATCGGCTTACCCAAATACATCACCATTACGCGATCACTAATATGACGTACCACGCTGAGGTCGTGAGCAATCATTACCAGTGTCAGTCCCATCTCTTGTTTGAGGTCATCGAGTAGATTGATCACTTGCGCCTGAATGGACACATCAAGTGCGCTAACGGGTTCATCACAAACCACCAAGTCAGGATTAAGAATCAACGCACGTGCGATGCCGACACGTTGACACTGACCACCAGAAAACTCATGCGGATAGCGGTTACGCTGGCTTGCGAGCAGTCCTACTTTGTCCATCATGGCGATGACTCGCTTTTCAACTTCGGCACGTTTAAGCCCTGGTTCGTGTGTTAGCAGTGGTTCGGCAATGCATTCTGAGACGAAGGGCGAGTGCGTTTTTGCCAAAGCCACGCATATCTTCACCTTTCCACGTCAGGGTGCCGTATGTCGGTTCAACCAACCGAAGTAGGGCGCGCGCCAATGTGGACTTACCACAGCCGGATTCGCCGACAATGCCAAGGGTTTCACCTCGGTACACATCTAAGTCAATGCCATTCACCGCTTTGACGATCTTTCTTCGACTAGGAATGATATGGCGCGATACTGGAAAGTGGACTTTCAGGTCGCGGGCAGACAATAACACTTCTTGTTGGGTCATAACGTTTCCTTAAGCCGATTGATGAATAAGAGAAATACTGCCTTGCGCTTTGACATGACAGGCGATGGATTGGCGTCCGTTAAGGGGCGCGAACCGAGGCGTCTGTGTTTGGCAACGTGGTTCACGATAGTCACAGCGATCTCTAAACGGGCAGCCCTTGTGATTGATCAAAGCGCTTGGAGGGTTACCTGCAATAGTTGGTAAACGAGGCATGTCTTCGGTAATCGATGGGATCGCCTTTAGAAGCCCTTGAGTATACGGGTGAGCTGGCTGGGCGAATAAGGTGTCCGTATCGGCTTGTTCCATTTTTTGTCCGCCGTACATGACTAAAACTCGGTCACACATTTCAGCGACCACGCCCATATCGTGAGTGATGAGCAAGATGGCGGTGTTGAACTCTTGTTGTAACTCACGCAAGAGCGTCAGGATTTGAGCTTGTACTGTCACGTCGAGTGCAGTTGTGGGCTCATCGGCAATAAGCAGTTCCGGTTTACACAGCAACGCCATGGCAATCATCACACGTTGGCGCATACCGCCAGAAAGTTCGTGTGGATATTGGTTCATGCGCGTTTCCGGAGAGGGAATTCGTACTGCATCTAGCATCTGAATGGATTCTGCAATGGCTTGTTTTCGGCTCATTCCTTTGTGCACCATCAGCACTTCACTGAGCTGTTTGCCAATCTTCATAAAAGGATTAAGAGAGGTCATCGGATCTTGAAAGATCATGCCGATTTTCTCTGCGCGAATGCGGTTTAGTTGCTTCTTCGACATCGCGAGTAAGTTCTCGTCATGAAAACGCGCTTCGCCCGAGACGTTCCCGTTATCAGCTGTTAACCCCATTAGCGCAAACACCGATTGGCTTTTGCCTGAGCCGGACTCGCCAACGATGCCTAGTGTTTCTCCCGCTTGAATCGCGTAAGAGAGGTTGCTAACCGCTTGCACTTGTCCGTCTGGCGTATCGAAGCGCACGTTCATGTTTTCAATTGATAGCATGGGAAGTCCTTATCGATCTTTCGGGTCAAGGGCGTCGCGTAAGCCATCGCCGATGAAGTTAAAACAAAACAGGGTTGCGACCAAAAACAGCGATGGGAAAAGTAGCATCCACAATGCCACGTCGATGGTTTTTGCGCCTTCTGAAATCAAGATTCCCCAACTGGTGTCTGGCGGTTGAACACCTAAGCCTAAGAAACTCAAGAAGGACTCAAACATGATGAAACCGGGCACCATTAAGGAGGAGTAGACCATCACGATCCCAAGTACGTTTGGCAGCACATGACGACGCACAATAGTGAATTTAGATACGCCGATGGAGTGCGCTGCTTCAATAAATTCGCGCTTTTTGATGCCGAAGGTTACGCCCCGTACCACTCGAGCAATACCCAGCCATGACACCATGCCAATCACGATAAAGATCAGATAGATGTTGTTGCCAAATAAGGTCACGAACAGGATGACCATGAACATAAATGGCACTGAGTCGAGGACTTCGATGATGCGCATCATAACGCTGTCTACCATACCACCAAGATAGCCAGAAATACTGCCCCAAATAGTGCCAATCACAACGGCAACCAAGGCACCAACAAAGCCAACTAAAATCGACAGGCGACCACCTTGCATCGTACGGGCAAATAGGTCTTGTCCTAGGTCGTCGGTACCAAAATAGTGCCCGCTGCTCAAAGAGGGTTTCCCTAACTCGTACGGGTCAGCAAGGATGTTCCAATCAATCTCATCATGTCCAAAGGCAGCAAGTGAAGGACCAAAGGTGATACACAAGATGATGAACGCGAGCACGTAAACGGAGGTCATTGCCGCGCGATTTTTGCGAAAGCGAGTCCACGCGTCTTGCCACAGACTGCGACCTTCTACAGCTTGGATATTATCAACAACTCGGTCTTGTAAGGATTGAGTATCCAGCTTTTTAATCGATAACATGCTCGGCTCCTAAACTCGGATACGCGGGTCGATAACGGTGTAGAGTAAGTCGACCACAAGGTTGAAAAAGATCGTCAGTAAAGCAACGATGAGAGTAATACCCATGACTAAGCCGTAATCGCGATTCAGTGCGCCGGAGACAAAGTGTTGACCCATACCGCCAGTACCAAAAAAGATATCGATGATGACCGAGCCTGTGACAACCGAGACAAAAGCTGGACCCAGCATGGCGACGACGGGGATCAATGACGGTCGCAGTGCATGATGGAACAAGATGTATGCGGTCGATAACCCTTTGGCTTTTGCAGTACGAATATAAGGTTGATTCAGTGTTTCAATCATGGCGCCGCGCATAACACGAGCAATACTGGCGATAGAGCCAATCGCAAGGCTTAGTACTGGTAGTACGAGAAAAGCGAGTTGTCCTCCTTCCCAACCACCGGCAGGTAGCCAACCTAAATGAATCGCAAATATCGTCACCAATACTGGCGCGAGGACGAAAGCAGGCACAACAACACCCGTCATGGAAAGGGTCATCAACCCGTAATCTAAACGGCTATTGCGCTTTAACGCAGCAATGGTGCCGAGCAACATGCCAAGTGGGACTGAGATACAAAAAGACAGAACGCCGAGCAGGGCAGAGACTGGCCAAGATTGAGCGACCAACTGAGTCACCGTAAAGTCTTGATAGACAAAGCTTGGTCCTAAATCGCCTTGAGCGAAGTTGGTAATATAAATCCAGAACTGAACCAAAAATGGTTCGTCGAGGTGAAATTTGGCTTCGATGTTAGCGCGAACCACTTCCGGCATAGGACGCTCCATGTCAAACGGTCCGCCGGGTGCGATATGCATCAACCAAAAAGAGACCAAAGCGATAAACAACAACGTCGGAATCGCGATGGCTAATCGTCTGAGAATGTACCAAATCATGATCCATCATCCTTTGGTCATTCGACGTCACATGTCGTCACGTCGAGAAAGAGAAAAAATTGGCCTGAGCTCATCACCGAGAGAAGAGAAGTTCGACACGATATGCCATGTACTCGCAATGTCAGTGCGTGTTACCGAGCCGACTCAGGCCGAAAGCATGCCATTAGTGGACTTTCACATAGACATTCTTGCGGTAGTACGAGGACTCGGGGTTAGTACGCTCGTAGCCACCAACATAAGGCTTGATCAAATATTGATCGTTGCCTGGACGGTAAACCGGGATAATCGCCATATCTTCAATCAGCATGCTTTCTGCTTCTAGATACAGCTTTGATGGATCATTCATGGTTTTAGAACGCGACATCAACTCATCATATTTGGGGTTGTTGTAGCGTGAATCGTTGTACTCGCCATTGGAGACGAAGATATCGAGCCATGTTGAAGCTTCGTTGTAGTCTGCGGTCCAGCCGCCACGAGTGATTTCAGTTGGCTCTTTTAATGCGTAGAACACTTTAGGCTCGAGTTGTTTGATGGTGATTTGCGCACCTAAACGGCTTTTCCACATGCCTGCCATTGCTGTTGCCATTTTCACGTCTTTAGAGAAGGTAGGAACAGTGAAAGTGAGTTTGAGTGGATTCGCTTTGTTATAACCAGCCTGTGCCAATAAGCGTTTGGCTTTGTCGATACGCTGATTTGTTGTCCATGTCGCGTATTCTGGGATGTGTGATTGAAAGCCATCGGTTTGTGGCGGCACCAAGGTAAACATTGGGATACCTCCGTTTCTTAAAATCGCATCGGTTAAGATCTTGCGATCAATGGCATAGGATAGGGCTTGTCGAACACGCAGGTCTTTGGTTGGACCCTGCTGGGTGTTGAGGTAATAAAACGTCGAGCCAAGTGACGCACTGGTGTCTGCGACTTCTTGTGGCAGCTTGGTGATTAGCTTTTTCTTTTGCGCAGAAGGAATCGACATCACTTGGTCTATTTCCCCCGCTAAATAGCGATTAAGCACAACATTGGCATCACCAATCGGCAGCCACGTGATTTTATCCAACACGACGTTGCTTGCGTCCCAATAATATGGATTTTTCACCATCACCATTTTTTCGTTTACCTTCCACTCAGAAACGGTAAACGCGCCATTAGTAACAATGTGTTTTGGTTGCGTCCAGTTGCTGCCGTATTTTTCAACCGTGGCTTGATGCACCGGAGCAAGAACCGGATGACTAAGCAGCTTGATAAAAAATGGAATCGGCTTTTCAAGCGTCACTTGGAAGGTTTTGTCGTCTAGCGCTTTTACGCCAAGTGTTTGCGGTGTTGCTTCGCCTTTCATAATCGCTTGTGAGTTTTGGATGTTTGGAATCGCGGCAAACCAAGCGTAAGGGGAAGCGGTATTGGGGTCGAGTAAGCGCTGCCAACTGTAGACAAAGTCTTGTGCAGTGACATTGTCACCATTCGACCACTTTGCATCACGAAGCTTGAAGGTGTAGACCGTATTGTTGTCGTTCACCGACCAAGATTTCGCAACGCCGGGAATGGTTTTTCCTTGTTTGTCTTGAATCGTTAACCCTTCGAATAAGTCTCGACCAAGGTTAAATGCGGGCTCAGCTGCTTGTTTAGCCGGATCGATAGACGTCACTTCTGCACCGTTATTAAGCGTGATCTCTTGTGCTTCGGCGAGTGTCACGCCCGATGGGTACGGCACAGCATAAGTCGAAGCCGCAAACATTGGGCTCATCACAGATGCCAACAAAAGTAGCTTAGGTAGTTTCATCCTTTCCTCACTCGATTCATCCTTGAAGGTGAGTTGAATGTATATTGTATAAATTGTTCAGACAATCGAGTTTTAACATACCTGTAACAGGGTGTTAGAAGCTGAGCTTTTTGGTCTCAAAAAGTGAGCCATTAGAATTTCAATCCATGAATTTATGCCAACTTGGCACAGTCAGATTCTCTGCCAAGAAGGCAGGGTAAAGAGAGAATGAAGAGAATAAAGCGGATAGAAACGAAAAATCCCCTTCATGCACGAAGCAAGAAGGGGATCACCATTAGCGTTTCAAATTCAGCGTAAACTGCGCTCTATTCTCTAGATTATTTCACTAGGAAGTGCTTAACGAATTCCGTGATTTTCACCATGTCGTCAACGGCAATGAATTCTTCAGTGGTGTGGACTTTCGCCATACCAGTTGAAAGGTTTACCGTTGTTAGACCTTTCTTGTTGAAGTTGTTTGCGTCGCTACCGCCACCAGTGCCTTTTGTAAATGCATCGATGCCCATGTCAGCGAATGCCGCTTTGATTGCTGATACGTGAGCATTGTCTTCTTCGATAACAAAAGCGTCGTACGCGCGGCTTGATTCGATTTCAACTTCTGCGCCGTGTTTTTCACATACTGACTCGAAGGTAGAGATCATGTGGTTCACTTGCGCTTCTAGCTTCTCGCCGTTTAGAGAGCGTGCTTCAGCAACAATTTTTAATTCCGGCATCACGATGTTTGTCGCTTGACCGCCGTTTACCATACCGATGTTTGCTGTGGTTTCTTCGTCGATACGAAGCAGCTTCATCTGGTTGATTGCATCTGCCGCTACCATGATTGCGCTGATGCCTTCTTCAGGTGCTAGACCCGCGTGTGCAGGGCGGCCTTTGATTGTCGCAACGATTTTTTGCTGACCAGGTGCCGCAGTCACGATAGTGCCGATAGGGCCGCCTGTATCCAGGACGATCGCTTCTTTAGACGTTACGTGCGTCATGTCGAAGTACTCAGAGCCGAACAGGCCGCCTTCTTCATGCACAGTGAAAGCAAGCTCTAACGTTTTGTGCTCTAGGTTTTCAGCTTGGATGCAGCGAACCGCTTCCATGATCGCTGCGATGCCTGATTTGTCGTCACCACCAAGGATCGTATTGCCTTTAGAGCGAATGATGCCATCTTCGATGATTGGCTCGATACCGATACCAGGCGTTACTGTATCCATGTGGCAGCTCATTAGGATAGAGCCTTCTTTCTTGCCTTCTAGACGTGCGTACACGTTGAAACCGTTAGAAATGTGTTCTGGTACTGGTAGTTTGTGAACCGTAAAGCTTAGTTCGCCCAGTTGCTCAGCCAGAGTTTCTGCAATTTGTTTTTCATTCATAGATTCGCTGTCGATGCGAACCAGTTGGCAGAAATGTTCAACTAGACGTTCTTGATTAATTTGTGTCATTTGGATGTCTCTTTCTTTCTTGGTCGAGACCGCAGCGGTATAGAGTGCGAGCCCGAAAGGGAACAGAACACCTCTTATTACACAGCTAATCCATGTGAAAACTGTCTTGAATCAAAAAACACCTCTGCCTGACATTATTCTGACCTGTGAATTACCGGATCTGATGCGGCGGTCACGAAAGTAAATAACAGCTAGGAAAGCACGAGGGTAAGAGCTACGTATGAAATCAGTGTTAGGGGGAATAGGACGCAGAAGAATGATGTGAGCTTTTTACGAATCTCTATATGTCGAGAAAGTCTCTGTTTTAACTGAAGTACTTCAGTATTTATGTACAGAGTCGAGCTATTTTTGTAATTGATGAAAAGTTAGCAGTATATGTGTAGAGCTGATTGTAATTTACCCTCTATTTATTGAAGCAATGTCACGAATGTGGATTAATACAATCTCTGTTTATTCATGTCCTCTCGCACTGCCTTTCTGGATAGACCGAACTCTGCAAAGGGTTCGGTCGCTTTAGTTTCAATGCTGCTAACCTTTTGTTTTTATGTATTCAACACCCTAAAAAAGCAAAAAGCCGAGTAGGGTACTCGGCTTCACTATTGATTTGACTTTATTCGTATCGATGAATGCTTAGCAGGGTTAATCCAATCAACCACTCAACCGTGCGCTGGCTATCTTTGTGCAACTTGTAAGAAGCCACTGCCTCTACCTGGTTTTGAAAGTCTTTGAGGTAAGGAGTGTGGTGCTCGCAAACGGTCATCAAGAATGCCAAGCGCCAGATCGCCATGAATTCAGGATCTTCGAAATGTTGCTTCCAGCTACTGACAAATGCCTCTTCGCTACCAGATAGGTCGAGCTTATCCATCAACATTTTTAGCAGTCTGCCTTGCAGAGCGCGAGGGATATCGGCTTTCTTTGCAAAGTGGTGGCTTATTCCCGTCCTCGATATTCCCGATTGCTCGCTCAACGTTGTGTAAGACATTTTCTCGTAGCCAAGCGTAATCAGTTGCTCTGTCGCGACATCGAGAATGGTGTTGATCGTAATTTGGGTATCTTCGTGAGTTCGGCGTGCCATAACTAATTTGCCAATGTTGTGGTTAAAAAAACGATACTAACACTTATCGTCTTGCATTCCATATAAATATCCTTAACGGGACCTTGTTTGAATGATAAATGCGCGTTACTGCCCAAAATAATCGCCGTGGTAACAAGTTGTTTACATCTTGCTGCGGTGTGTAAATTGATGTGGTATATGATAATGCATTGATATAGCTCGCTTTCTGTATAATTGTCGTAAACGTTTGCTATAACAAAATTGCGTGTAACATAAATTTTACAACTGCCGTTTAAAACTGCGTAAAGCCAGATTTCCACTCATGTATTCCAATTCTTCTCCTCCTGCGCCAAGTTAGAAATATCGAAAGAGAACGTATGTTCAAACACAACAATGACATAAGGAGAAAGTCATGGTGGACACCTACAACCCATTAGGCACGGATGGGTTCGAATTTGTGGAATACACAGCGGCGGATAGCGAAGGTATTGAACAACTTAAAGCGCTGTTTGTTTCGTTGGGTTTTGCAGAGATCGCAAAACACCGTTCTAAAGAGGCTTGGCTGTACCGACAAGGTGACATCAGCTTTATCGTTAATGCTCAGCCGCACAGTCAGGCAGAAAGTTTCGCTAAAGTTCATGGCCCTTCAGTTTGTGGCATGGCTTTTCGTGTGCAAGACGCGAACGTAGCACTAAAGCAGGCGCTGGATAACGGCGGTGAAGAGTACAAAACAGAAATCGGTCCGATGGAGCTGAGCATTCCGGCAATTTACGGTATCGGTGAGAGTCTTCTGTACTTCGTGGATCGTTACGGCAAACAGAGCATTTACGATGTCGACTTCCGTTTCTATGATGATGCAGAAGAGCGCCTAGCGAAAGCAGACGTTGGTATGTACGAAATCGACCATCTGACCCATAACGTGAAGCAAGGCAACATGGACGTGTGGTCAGGATTCTACGAGCGCATTGGTAACTTCCGCGAGATTCGTTATTTTGACATTGAAGGGAAGCTGACTGGTCTCGTTAGCCGCGCAATGACCGCACCGTGTGGCAAGATCCGCATTCCAATCAATGAGTCTTCTGACGACAAATCCCAGATTGAAGAGTTCATCCGTGAATACAACGGTGAAGGTATTCAGCACATCGCGATGACCACCGATGACATCTACCAAACCGTTCAAACACTGCGTGATCGTGGCATGGACTTTATGCCGACACCAGATACGTACTACGAGAAAGTCGACGAACGTGTCAAAGGGCACGGGGAAGACGTCAGCAAACTGCGTGATCTGCAAGTCCTTATTGATGGCGCGCCGACCAAAGACGGTATTTTGCTGCAAATCTTCACTCAGACTGTAATTGGCCCGGTGTTCTTTGAAATCATTCAACGTAAAGGCAATGAGGGCTTTGGTGAAGGTAATTTCAAGGCGCTGTTTGAATCGATTGAAGAAGACCAAATCCGCCGAGGAGTACTAAGCGATGCATAAATGGATCACATTCCCTCATCGGGAGGGAGTGTGCTCCAAGCAAGCACATGCTGATTTCCCGGAAGAGGCAATTTACGAACGTGAAGCAGGTCGAAGTGGGTTCTTCGGTCCTGCGGCACACTTTCATCATCAACACGCACCGACAGGTTGGTCTGAGTGGGAGGGCGATTTACGTCCGCGCGCGTTTGATTTCAACCTAGTCGAAACGGCAAGTCAGATTTCGCCTTGGGCAGTGACGCATCTTCTACACAACGCCAACTGTAAGATACGTGTATGGCGTATGGACGAGAAGATGGACTTCTTGGTGCGTAACGCCGATGGCGATGAGCTGCTGTTCATCCATCACGGTACAGCAGACCTTTATTGCGACTATGGTCATCTCAAAGTGAGCGAAGGTGATTACGTGATGATCCCACGCTCGACCAGTTGGCGATTAGAACCAAGTGAACCAATGTTTGTTCTGATGATTGAAAACACCGATGCCGCTTATTCTTTGCCAGAAAAAGGCATGGTGGGCAATCACGCTGTATTCGACCCTGCGGTTTTGGAAACGCCGTCAATTAACGACGAATTCCGCGCGCAATACTCAGAAGATCAAACTCAAGTTCATGTGAAGCGCCATGACAAAGTCAGCGTGATTACTTACCCATTCAACCCGCTTGATGCGATTGGTTGGCACGGTGATTTGGCCGTGGTGAAAGTGAACTGGCGTGATATTCGACCTTTGATGTCGCACCGCTATCACTTACCACCTTCTGCCCACACTACATTTGTTGGTGCTGGATTCGTGGTGTGTACGTTTGTACCTCGTCCAATCGAAAGCGACCCTGGCGCACTTAAGGTGCCGTTCTATCATAACAATGACGATTATGACGAAGTCTTGTTCTACCACGCAGGGGATTTCTTCAGCCGTGACAACATCGAAGCTGGCATGGTGACTTTCCATCCGGCAGGCTTTACCCACGGTCCTCACCCGAAAGCGTTCAAAGCGGGTCAGGAATATAAGAAGAAGTTTACCGATGAAGTGGCAGTGATGATTGATACGCGCCACGCGCTCGAGTTTTCTGACGAGCTCGATAAGGTTGAAAACAAAGAATACGTCTATAGCTGGCAAGAGAAGTAAGGGGCAAGGATGAAATTAGCAACCAAGAAAAATGGTACTCGCGATGGTCTGTTGATGGTCGTGAGCAAAGACTTGAAACAATGCGTTCCGGCAACCGAAATTTTCCACGCGATGCATCTAACACCCACCATGCAAGTGGCATTGGATAACTGGGGTAAAGTCGCTCCACAACTGGAAGAGCTTTATAACGCGCTAAACAATGGTTCGGTGTCAGGAAGTGAAGCGTTTGAATCCCACTATCTAGAGTCACCATTGCCTCGCGCCTATCAATGGGCGGATGGCAGTGCTTACGTCAATCACGTCGAATTAGTGCGTAAAGCGCGCGGTGCAGAAATGCCAGAAAGCTTCTGGACCGACCCTTTGATGTATCAAGGTGGTTCTGACGCATTTATTGGTCCTTGCGACAACATCGAATTTGCCAGCGACGAGTGGGGCATCGACTTCGAAGGTGAAGTTGCCGTGATCACTGGTGACGTGCCGATGGGAGCAAGCATTGCAGAAGCACAAGAATCCATTCGCCTTATCATGCTCGTAAACGATGTATCGTTGCGTGGTTTGATTCCGGCAGAGCTGGCAAAAGGTTTCGGCTTCTTCCAATCAAAACCGTCATCGGCGTTTTCTCCTGTTGCAGTAACGCCTGATGAACTGGGTGAAGCATGGTATGAAAACAAAGTTCATTTGCCTTTGGTTTCAACCTATAACAACGCGCCATTTGGTTGCCCAAATGCAGGCATAGATATGACGTTTGATTTCGCTGATTTGATTGTCCATGCCAGCAAAACCCGTCCACTTTCTGCAGGTGCAATTATTGGTTCGGGCACAGTATCAAACAAGCAGGGCACGGAGCACGGTACCTCAATCGGAGAGGGTGGTGTAGGCTATTCGTGTATCGCAGAAGTACGCATGATTGAAACCATTCGTGATGGCAAACCGTCGACGCGTTTTATGTCGTTTGGTGATTCAATCAAACTAGAGATGTTTGACGCAGATGGCAACTCGATCTTTGGCACGATTGATCAGCAAGTCAGCCAATACCTAAAACACTGAGAGTGAGGGGCAAGGGAAGTATGAGCGATAACATCACCCTCTATGGCTACTGGCGTTCTTCGGCGGCATATCGAGTTCGCATTTGTTTGAACTTAAAAGAGCTGAAGTACGAGTCCAAATCGATTCATTTGGTACTTAATGGCGGCGAGCAGCATAGCGCGGAATACCATGAGTTAAACGCCTCTGAGCTTGTGCCAGTGCTGATGGATGGTGATATTCAGTTAAACCAATCTCTTGCCATCATTCAATATCTCGATGAGCAGTATCCACAAGTTCGAGTGGTTCCAGAGAAATTGCCGCTTCGTTACCTTACTTTGGCTATGGCTCAGGATATCGCGATGGAGATCCACCCACTCAATAACTTGCGCGTGTTGCAGTACCTAGAAGGGAAGCTGTCGTGTAATCAAGAAGCGAAAGTCGAGTGGATTCATCATTGGGTAAATCAAGGCTTTACTGCGTTAGAAGAGAAGCTAAACCAGCATCGACAACAACATGGAAACTGCATCTACAGTGTGACTGACTCTCCCTCTGTTGTTGATATTTGCTTAGTGCCTCAAGTGTACAACGCGTTACGTTTTGGGGTGGATATGACTCCTTATCCGGTAATAAGCTCGATTGTCGAAGCATGTAATCAACTGCCTGCGTTTATTGATGCCATGCCAGAGAACCAACCTGACGCGAACAGCTAGCACTCTCTCTACATCTCAATGATTAATAAACGGGCTCTTAATGGAGTCCGTTTTTGTTCTCTCAACTTGACGTAAAAATCGTGTTCAAAACGTTGGCTACTGTTATCATCACCCCGCAAAATTTATCGGTTTTGTTGCTCTGGCTAAAATTTCCATTTAGGCTTTGAGCAACTAGTTGTTTTGGGCGCACTTTATCTATGACCAACATCTTTATCATTGTTGTTCTACTTGTTGTTTTCTTCTTTATCATTCAAAAGTACGTGATCAAAAACGATGACACGCGAGACTTCCCATACCGTTCGAAAGGTCCTTTATTAAAAGGGCAAGAAGGGGCGTTTTTTAATGCGTTAAGAGCGGCGGTTGGCGATCACGCAGTGGTGTTTGCCAAAGTAAACATGGCAACGTTGATCGCACCAAAAGAGATTAAGAACAAAAAGCAGTTCTTCATTGCCAGTAACCGAATTTCACGCAGCTACTTCGACTACGTTATCTGCGATCCTAGAACGCTTGAACCACGTGTAATTATTGAGCTTGATAACGGTCAGCAGCTGCATAAAGGCAAAGTCGAGCGCCAAAAACTGCTGATGCACGTGTGTAAATCGGCAAACCTTCCTTTGATTGGCGCATCGGTAAAACACAGCTACCAAGTAGGGCGTTTACGTCGTTTATTGGCAGCGCACATTGATCTGATTGAACCGGATAAAGAAGTCCGCTTTTGTAAAAAGTGTGGCAGTCCGATGATCATCAGAACCGCAAGCCAAGGTGAGTTTAAAGGTCGACGCTTCTTCACTTGTAGCCGTCAGCCAAACTGTACCTACACAGAAAACTACAACGTGGTGTTTGATACAGAAGACGAATAAACAATTCGCTCCCAGATATTGAGATAGAGAAAGGCTTCAACTGGATTGGTTGAAGCCTTTTTTTGCGCGGTTTAATGCCTTAATAAGAGTGAAGCGAAGTAAACCGAATTAAGCGATTGGAGCTCTGCGAGTTTTGATTTGTTTTGAAATTGAAGCGATACAGCGCTTTGCAGACTCACTTACTCCGGAGAGTTGAAAGAAACCATGGATAACGCCTGAGTAGCGTTCACAATTTACCTCTACGCCATGAGCGAGCATTAATTCGCACAATGTTTCGCCCTCATCACGTAAGGGATCAAACTCCGCAGTGATAATGGTCGTAGGAGGTAATCCTCGATAGTCTGCGCTCATGAGGTTTAGGTCCGGCTCAGAAAGCACTTTAGGATCGTTGTTGGTATACAAATCAAAACCAGACAGAAGCATGTTTGCGGTAATGATGTAGTCAGAGCCGTTTTCTTCGTAGCTCTGAGAGTTGCCTTTTGGATCCAACATTGGGTAAATCAGGATTTGTTGTTCTGGTAACCAAGTGGTCAATTTTTTGAGCCTTAACGTCGTCGCTAAAGCCAACTGGCCTCCGGCACTATCACCCACAAATACCATTCGTTCTGGATTCCCACCATATTTGTGTCCTTGCTCCTTAATGCCAAGTACAGCTTGGTATACGTCATCGTGTGCGGCAGGATATGTGTATTCTGGTGCGAGTCGATACTTTATACAGATGACGATCGAGTTGGATTGAACGGCAATCTGTCTCAACTGAGCGTCATGCGTTTCAAAGCCACCACTGATGAAGCAACCACCATGAAAATAAATCGTGAGCGGTAAGTTATCTTCATTGGTTGGCTTATAAACTTTGACCTGAATGCCATTCACTACATCCAAGAACTCTCTTTCTGGTATAGCGCTTTTACCCGCTAATACGGTGCTATTGAGATAACCAGCTCGTCGATCAGCAATAGTTTGTTTTGAAGGGCAAGGCTTACCATTGGATTGGAATTCTTCTACTAACTCTCGAATGCCAGGCTCAAGATTTTGGATCATTTTTTAACTCTTAACGAAAAAATCGACGAATCATAGAATAATCAAAAGACATGTATATACATACAGTTCAAATGTGTGATGAAGATTAAAAATAGCATTTCGCAACACTTATCAACACCCATTCTGGTAGCTCCTATACTTTGATAAAGAAAGAAGAATAGGGAAGCGTTATGCGATATGGATGGATTCTTTCAGCGCTGCTACTTACGTTCAGTAGTCATGCACAGCAGTCACTCAAACCACTAGAATGCCAATTAACTGATACACCTCAGGACCATTTCTTGTTTTATCGTGAGCAGATGGTTTACCACAGTGAGCAGTTTGCGATTTTCCAGAACTTTAAAGGGCGGGTAAGTACCCAAGTGGATCTCAAAACGGGCAAACTAATTCGTACCACGTTTATTGGTGAACCGTTCGAGCCTAAATACCAAATTTTGTTTGGCGATTGTCCAAACGTATCGCAAGTTTTGCAGATTTGGATGCTCAGTGAAGTGCCTTACGACAATTAACTCAAAACACAAAAGTTAAGTAGATCACACTTTTAACCTCACTCAAGCTGAGGCTTGACGATAAAATCGTCTGAAAACGGGTGTTGAGTTTAGATTTTCGCCAAACGATTCAAAGTTAATGAATTTATGCTTGCACCCCTCATAGGATATAGCTAATATCCTTCTCGTTCTTAAGGAATGGGTCCGTAGCTCAGTTGGTTAGAGTACTACCTTGACATGGTAGGGGTCGGCGATTCGAGTTCGCCCGGACCCACCACTCCTTAAAGTCATACTAAAACCAAAGTATGCCGAACAGTAAATTTGGGTCCGTAGCTCAGTTGGTTAGAGTACTACCTTGACATGGTAGGGGTCACCAGTTCGAATCTGGTCGGACCCACCAAATTTAGTTCTTCGTGAACAAACGCAAAGCCCGCTATTTTAGCGGGCTTTGTTGTATCTAGAGCCATCACACAGTATTCAAATCCCTTCTAGAATTCGATAAACCCGCCAATACAAACGAAAAGTGTGATTGTCTTTTTTAATCTTGCCTTGAGACAGTTGCAGTGGCCGATTGGTCGAACCAAAGTACCTCTTTTTTGATATTTAGAGAGGGATTCGCATGTGGGAAAACATTTCTTTAGAAACACTGTATGAGAAGTGCTTGGAGCTTTTACTGACGTTTGGACCAAAGTTTATCTTGGCTTTGATTGTTCTGTTCGTGGGCTGGTGGATTGTAGGCAAAGTCAGTCGTGCTATTGAAGTCGCGTTAGAAAAGATGAAGATAGAGCACGGCTTACGCGGTTTTCTTTCTTCCTTGGCGTCTGTTATTTTAAAGATCCTTTTGATCATTTCTGCCGCTTCTATGATTGGCGTAGAAACCACCTCGTTCATTGCGATGTTGGGTGCTGCGGGCCTTGCCGTTGGTATGGCGCTTCAAGGTAGTTTGTCCAACTTTGCGGGTGGAGTATTAATTCTGTTCTTCAAGCCATTTAAAGTGGGGGATGTGATTGAAGCGCAAGGGCACATGGGGAAGGTCGTTGATATCCAGATTTTTGTAACCGTGCTGCTGACTTATGATAACCAAAAAATCATCATCCCTAACGGCTCATTGTCTAACGGAACGGTGAAGAATCTGTTTTGTGAAGAGAAGCGCCGTATCGATATTGAGTTTGGTATTAGCTACGGTGACGATATCCATAAAGCCCGCCGTGTTCTAATGCAAGTGATGGAGAACTACGAGCTGATCATCAACGAGCCCGAGCCTACTGTGCATGTGAGCCAACACGGTGACAGCCACATCGGTATGCTAGTGTGGGCGTGGGTTGATTCAGAAAACTACTGGCCGGCTTACTTTGGCCTTTATGAACGAGTGAAAGATGCCTTTGATTCAGAAGACATCACGATTCCATTCCCTCAACGAGATGTTCATATCCACAACTAGCAAAAAAGGAGCGTCAGCTCCTTTTTTTGATTTACTCATTTGTTGTGAAAAACATTAACGAAAATAAGCTTCCCAGTTCGCTGGCGTGCCGATGACATCTTGGACGATGTCGATAAACTCTTTGAGCAAAGGTGAATGCTGTCGATGGGTGTACATCGCGTAGATATCGCCATGTGTTGGGATATCGTAATCCGCTAATAACTGAACTAACCCCATTGATTCCAACTCTTCATGCACCATAAACTGACCAATCTGCGCATAGCCTAGCCCGGCTTTTGCGCTTTCTATGATCAGTTCAGGCTCATTGACGCGGTAAGCGCTCGTCATTGAATACACATCCAACTGGTTTGGCTCTGTTTTAGAAATGAACTTCAATTTGTCTGCGTTAAAGTTTCCATTGGCATACACAATGGAAGGCAGCAAAGACAACGCTTGAGGGGTTTTCGGTTCACCATGTTTTTCAATAAACGATCGGGACGCCACAATAGCGACTTTGTTTTCTGCCAGTCTTTTCGCGACGAGGGTAGAGTCGCGCATCGGACCAATGCGAAACGCAATATCGAAGTTGTTGCCGACTACATCAACATGATGGTCATCTAAGAGAAGCTCAATCGATGCTTTCGGAAATTGCTCCAAAAAGCGCTGAATAGCGGGCTGCAAATACTGGCGGCCAAACATAGTCGAACTTGAGATCTTTAGATTGCCACTCAAATCCGTTTGGAATGAAGAGGTAAGTTGCTTCGTCTCGTCTAATAGTGTCGAGATTTTCTCGGCTTTCTCTATCACTTGTAAGCCAATTTGAGTCATGGAAAGAGAGCGAGTGGTGCGGTTTACCAGACGAACGCCAAGGTATTCCTCAAGCTGCTTGATGTGTTTGGACAGAACAGAACGGTCCATGTTCATGCGATCAGCCGCTTTGGCAAATGATCCCGCTTTGGATACTTCTAGCAGCAGTTCGAGTTTGTTTGCTAAATCCAATGGTGTGCTCCTTGAGTCGTTGGATTCACGTTATAAAGCCTTGCTTAGGTGAATGTCTAGTCCGATTTGTTTCGTCAGGCTTATTGATACAGCTAACGCAATGAAACTTATCGATAAAGCTATAAGTAAAAAGGAACCGAGCAATGTCGGTTCCTTTTTCTATTTAGTGGTCAAAAAAGCGTTATCTCTGTTTTCGACCTTTACTGACGAGCATGTAAAACACAGGGGTGAGTAGCAAACCGAAGAAGGTCACACCCACCATGCCGGAGAACACAGCAATACCCATCGCTTGACGCATCTCAGCACCGGCTCCACTACCTAACACAAGAGGAACAACGCCTGCTGTGAAGGCGATAGAGGTCATCAAGATTGGACGCAAACGCAAGCGACATGCTTCCAAAATCGCAGACAGATGATCTTTACCACTGCCTTTCAACTCGTTAGCAAACTCCACCATCAGGATGGCGTTCTTACATGCGAGCGCGACCAAGACAATCAATGCGATCTGGGTGAAGATGTTGTTATCGCCTCCAACCAGCCACACACCGCCAAGAGCAGAGAAGATCGTCATCGGGACAATCAAGATGATCGCCAATGGCAACTTCAAGCTCTCGTACTGCGCAGCAAGTACCATGAACACCAGCAATACAACCAATGGGAAAATATAAACCATGGTATTGCCCGCCAAAATTTGTTGGTAGGTAACATCGGTCCATTCATACACCATACCTTCTGACAAGTTCGCTGCTAGCACATCTTCTATGGCTTTTTGTGCTTCGTCCGAGCTGTAACCGAAGGCTGGGCTGCCATTAAGCTCGGCACTTGGGTAGCCGTTGTAATGCATCACACGATCGGGACCAATGGTCGGTGTAATTTCAAGTACTGCGCCAAGTGGGACCATCTTGCCTGATGCACTTCTTACTTTGTAAGACAAGATTTGCTCAGGGTCGAGACGGTAATCAATATCGGCTTGAGCGTTTACTTGGTATGTACGGCCAAACATATTGAAGTCGTTGACATACAATGAACCTAAGTAAACTTGCAGTGCGTTGAAGACTTCTTCCAACGGAATGCCTTGTAACATGGCTTGCTCACGGTCAACGTTGATATCCATTTGAGGTACCTGAATACGGAACGTTGAGTAAAGTCCCATAAGCTCTGGGCGTTTGCTTGCTTCTTGAATCACTAGGTTCAATTGCTGGAACAACTGGTCGAAGCCTTTATTACCACGGTCTTCAATTTGCAATTTGAAGCCACCTGTCGAGCCTAAACCTTGGATCGGCGGTGGTGGGAAAATAGCGACGAACGCTTCATCGATCACGGCAAATTTTTGGTTCAAGGCTGCAACAATGGCATTGGCTCCTAAACTTGGATCTGCTCGGTTTTCAAATGCGTCCAACGTAACAAAAACAATACCGCTGTTTGGGCTATTGGTGAAGCCATTTACAGACAATCCCGGGAAGGAAATGGTCTGTGAAACGCCTGGCGTCGCCAGAGCAAGCGTCTCCATCTCTCGAATCACTTCTTCAGTTCGATCTAAGCTCGCGGCATCAGGTAATTGAGCGATGGCAACCAAATACTGTTTGTCTTGTTGTGGAATAAAACCACCAGGTACGGCGTTAAACAGCGAGCCTGTACCACCAAGCAGAACGAGGTAGGCAGCAACGACAATCGCGCTGAAACGAACCAGTTTCTTCACCAAAGCTTCATATCGGTTTGAACCATAATCAAACAGCTTGTTAAACGGCTTAAACAGGAACTTGCCAAACACGGCGTCCAACATACGCGTTAAGCGATCGGGTTTTGCTCCTTTTTCTTTCAATAGCAAGGCTGACAAGGCTGGAGAAAGAGTCAGAGAGTTGATTGCCGAGATTATGGTTGAAATCGTGATCGTCAAGGCAAACTGTTTGTAGAACTGACCAGACAAACCGGTAATAAACGTCGTAGGGATGAATACCGCACACAGCACCAAAGCAATAGCGATGATGGGGCCGGTTACTTCTTCCATGGCTTTTTTGGTCGCTTCCAGCGGTTTTAAGCCATTGTGAATGTTCCGTTCTACGTTCTCGACCACAACGATCGCGTCATCCACAACAATACCGATAGCCAATACCAAGCCAAACAAGGATAGAGTGTTGATTGAGACGCCAAGCATTTGCATTACAGCGAAAGTACCAACAAGAGAAACCGGTACGGCAATGATTGGGATGATGGATGCTCGCCATGTTTGTAAGAACAAGGTGACGACGATAACCACCAATACAATCGCTTCAAGCAACGTGCTGATTACGGCATTGATTGAACCGCGTACGAAGACGGTTGGATCATAAGCAATCTCGTAAGACACGCCTTGCGGAAACTTCTTCGATAGCTCCGCCATGGTGTCACGAACTTCATTTGATAGCTCAATCGCGTTAGCGCCCGGACGTTGGAAGATAGGCATAGCGACCGCAGAGTTGCCGTTTAGCAGTGCACGCAGAGCATAGGTGTTTTGACCGAGTTCAATACGCGCTACGTCTTTCAAACGAGTCAAAGCGCCGTTATCACCTACTTGAACAATGATGTCTTTAAACTCGTCGATGTTCTCCAGACGGCCTTTTACGTTCAGCAACACTTGGAACTGATTATCGATAGTAGAAGGTTGTGCGCCAAGTGAGCCTGCTGCGACTTGTTGGTTTTGCTGTCTTACCGCATTAACCACGTCCATTGCTGTTAAGTTACGAGAGGCTAATGCGTCTGGATCGAGCCATAAGCGCATTGAGTACTCGCCGCCACCAAACAACTGAACGTCACCCACACCGCCAAGGCGAGCGATGTCGTCTTTGATGTAAAGGTTCGAGTAGTTCGCAAGGTAACTGACTTCTCGGCTGTTATCTGGAGAGTAGATATGTACCACCATGGTCAGATCTGGCGATGCTTTTTCTGCTACGACACCTAAGCGTTGTACGGTTTGAGGCAAACGCGGTAGGGCGCTGTTCACGCGGTTTTGAACCTGAACCTGAGCTTTATCGAGATCAGTGCCAAGCGCGAAAGTGACCGTTAGTGTCATTCGACCATCGCTGGTGGCTTGAGAAAACATGTAGAGCATATTTTCCGTGCCGTTTATCTCTTGTTCCAACGGTGTTGCTACCGTCTCTGCGATGATCTTTGGGTTCGCACCTGGGTAGTTCGCGGTTACAACAACCGTAGGAGGCACGACTTCTGGGTATTCACTCACTGGGAGTTGGAACAAAGAAATGCTACCAACAATCAGAATGAGTAGAGAGAGCATCGATGCGAAGATCGGTCTCTGGATGAAAAAATGCGCAAACTTCATTGAATCGCCTTACTCTTGTGCATTTGTCGTAGGTTGAGTGCTTTTAGAAGGGGCGGACGCCAAGATCAATGGCACAGATGTAAGGTCGAGCTCAACGTTTCTTGGTTGAATTTGAGTGCTAGGACCGACCTTTGCAGGGCCATTGACGGCAATGATGTCGTCTGAGTCCAAACCTTGTGTAATAGCGCGGTACTTGCCGTAACGCTCACCGACTTCCACTTGCTGATATTGCAGAACATGGTCTTTGTTCATGGTTAGAACAAAGCGGTTTTCTAGGTCAGTACCGATGGCACGTTCTGGGATCAACACTTCTTCTTTTGGCAAGCTGGTGGTGATTTGCACGCGGCCAAAAGAACCAACTCGCAACGGTCGATTGTTTGCGTTAAACACAGCACGAACCTGTAATGTGCCAGTATTTGGATCGATCGTATTGTTGATAAAATCGATGTAACCAAAGTAAGGGCGCTGCTCTTTGCCTGTTAACTGCAGGCGAGCCGGCGTCTTGCTTGCCGCGGTGGTGTCAGAGAAATTGCGGTTCCATGTACGCTCATCAACGTTGAAATAAGCGTAAACTTTGTCGTTGGAAACAATGTTACTGATGATGCTTTGGTTTGCCGTTACGTTGTTGCCTTCAGTGATAAACGCATTCGAGATGGTGCCACTAATAGGTGCGTAGATTTGTGTGAACTCAAGATCAAGCTTGGCAGATTTCAACTGAGCCTGAAGTGCCAATACTTCCGATTTTCGTTGTTTAACCGATGTCGAGCGAGATTCCGCTTGCTCTTGGGAGATGGCTCGACGCTCCACCAATTTTGATGCACGGCGCAAGTCACTCTTCGCTTGTTCTAGGGAGGCTTTCGCGCTCAGTAATTGCGCTTCAAGGCGTGCGACTTCTGCTTCAAAGGTTCTTGCATCGAGTGTTGCGAGTAGGTCGCCTTTTTGTACTGCTTGTCCATCTTCAAATTCAATGGTCTCAATCACGCCCGATACTCGTGGCATAAGAGAAACCTCTTGAGGCGCTTCAAGTCGCGTCGTAAAGGTAAACCACGATTGAACCGGTTCATATGCTACGGTCGCCACGTCTACAGGGACAAACGCAGGAGCTTGTTGTGTTGCTGGTTTGTCATCAGAGCTGCAAGCGGACAATACCGCTAGGCTAATTCCTGTAACCACTGCTTTTTTTAACATAATCAATCCTCGTCAAAAATTTGAGGAGGCGATTCTACTGATAGGAATTGTGGAGAATAAGTGCATAGATAAAACATATAGAATTGAAAAAAATGCACGAATCAATCAATGTAAACTAAATTCTTTTTAATTTTAGAAACTTAGAAATATAAACCCTGCGAATGTTGTTGATATATATATTAGTTCGAAATGGTTTATATCAATTTGTAATAGAGAAAATGCGTCGACAAAACACAGTTAAATCAAAGTTTAAATAGCCAAATGATGCATTTTTATCATTTCATTAGTGCAAAAATAACCATAATAATTATTGATGGATTTTGTAAAATCGGCTCTTCATCACAATATTAGGAGAGGGAGTTGGATGGATCTTGCTACACAGCTTGAGTTGTTATTGGACGTTGCGGAATTTGGTACGTTTGCCAAGGCAGCGGATAGGAACCACATTGATCGCTCCGCGCTGTCTAAGCAAATTAAAAGATTGGAAGATGATTTAGGATTGCGTTTGTTAAACCGCTCAACACGCTCTCTGTCTTTGACAAGTGCAGGTGCAGAGATGGTAAAGCAAGCCAAAAAGGTGAGGGAAGTTCTTAATGAAACCAAGAAGATAGCTGAAACGTTTCATGATGAGCCTCGTGGGCATCTGAAGATTTCTAGCTCAACGTTTTTTGGTCGAACTTACATCAATCGTGCTATTGAATTGTTCATCAAGAAATACCCGGAGATCAGTGTTGAGCTGGTGTTAGATGATAATCGGGTTGATGTGATCAGTGAAGGTTATGATGTGGTATTTCGAATTGGTCAAATTCGCGATTCCAATATGATCGTCAGAAAGCTTGCCTCCAATAAGTTGGCATTAGTCGCTTCAAGAGATTTTATTGATACGTATGGTATGCCAGAAACGCCAGAAGACTTGATTAAATTGCCATCAATCGTATATTCAAACGAAAACTTTATTGCTGATAAATTACGCATCCCGACGAGTCTAGACTCAGATGAAACAAAAACGTTTACTATGAGAGGACAATACTTAGTCAACGAAGCCGAGTCAATTATCGATTCTGTAAAATCTGGCTTAGGTTATGCGTTAATTGGCCAGTTTTATTTGCAAAAGCACATTGATGAACAAGGGTTAATTCGTTTGTTACCAGATTATAAATTACCCGATTCTGGCGAAGTTTATGCGATGTACTCTCATCGTGATCAGCAACCTCTTGGTAAGCTCTTTATTGATATGGTTCAAGAGGTGATTGGTAAACCTGCTATTTGGGAAAACTACCTATAATGTTCTAGTTTGTTTATTAGAATATAGTAATTATTTTATTTGTAAATGTTTAACAGGGAAGTTATTCGTTCAAAAATAACCATTTTAAATAGTAAAATTGTCGCTAATATAAAATAATAATTTGAGCATAATTGTCACCGCTTATTAACAAACAAGTAGTGGTAATTAAATGAAAATGAATAAAACAGCCTTCGCAGTTCTTTCTCTTATTGTAGCGAATGGTGCATCAGCAGCAGAAGTATTCTCTAACGATACAACAACACTCGATGTTCATGGCCGTATGCAGGGTATGTATTATTTCTCTGATGATAAAGACGTAGATGGCGATAACAGTTACGTACGTGTTGGCCTAAGCGGCGAATCTAAAATTAATGATGATCTTTACGCGTTTGGTCTTTATGAGCTTGAGTTTAAATCAAACCGTCGTGACGTTAACGGTGTTGAAGATGATGAGTTTGATGTACGTAAAGGCTATGTGGGTGTTGCGACAGATTACGCAACGTTCAGCTACGGTCGCCAATACGGTGCTGTGACGCTGGTTTCTGATTACACCGATATCTTCCCTGAGTTTGGTAACGAAGCGGCAGGCGTGAGTGCAGACGTATTTGGCACAGGCCGTTCAGACTCTGTCTTCAAAGCAACGGCAAGCATTGCTGGCTTAAACGTTCATGCAAGCTACCAAGCAGAAAATGATGAAGTATCGACTGACTCTAACTCATACGGTATAGCCGCGGATTACCAACTTCCGTTTGGCTTTAAAGTAGCACTAGGTTACAACGAAGGTGAAACACTTGCAGGTGGTAACGACGCTGAGTTATTCACTTCTGCCATCTCTTACGAGTACGATGCATTCTACGTAGCGGCGCTGTACAGTGATGGTGAAAACTGGGCAAAAGATGGTTCTGATGTAAACGCGGATTACACTGGTATTGAAGCCGTTGCAACGTACAAAGTGACTGATGATTTCCTTGCGTTGGTAGGTTACAACAACCTAGAGCGTAATGACGTTGACACTGTAGATTACATATCTATCGGCGCGGAGTACAACTTAACAGAAAACTTTAAAGCGCTAGCAGAATACAAAATCAATGATGTTGAAAACGAAGACGACGTATTTGCCGTTGCTGCTCGTTACTCATTCTAATCACTGATTAACATACAAGCCGATGAAGATAACTTCATCGGCTTTTTTGTGTCTGTTATTTCTGACGGCTATTTTTTCCATAATGAATGGATAATATAAATCGTGAGTGAACTCATGGTTTGATTTATTATTCTTTCCGTTAGCTAGTCCACTGCTAGGAAGGTTAACATTTACGTATATTTGTATTTCTTAATGTTTTGCAGCAAATTATTTGCTGCTTTTTTTTGCTTATAATTTGTACTTGTTATTATTTTTCCCAAAAATATTCTCGTTTCTCGTTTCTCGTTTCTCGTTTCTCGTTTCTCGTTTCTCGTTTCTGCTCAATATAAAAAAGCCCCGCATAAAGCGAGGCGAAGTAGTAGCCGGCAACTCAATAATAGAAACGGGACATTTCATCGAGTGCTCTCTGCATGGTTTCGACCGGAACTCGACCCGAATGATCGATGTGTAAATCATTTCGAAGCAGTTGCGAATGCCCGCCCGGGTTAACCACAAGCATGTTCTCTCTTCCGACTAGCGCGTAGTTGTAATAACTGCCAGCAATGAACCAATCACGAGATGCGTTTTCGTCAAACAAGTTATGACCGACACTGTAAGATTCGGGGCTCGTCGTCACGTCAAAGAGCTGATTCATGAGTGTAGGAACAATATCGAAATGAGTGGTTCGATAACGGATTGTTTGAGGCGCTTTCTTTGGCATATACACGTAAAGCGGAACGTGAACCTGAGTCGCACTGTAGTTGCCAGTATGACCCCAATAGTTCATCTGATGGTCGTTGAACTCTTCACCGTGATCGGAAGTGATTATAACGATGGTGTTGTCTAAATCCACGTTATCCAGCACTTGTGCAATCAAACTGTCGATATAGTACAGAGAGTTCTTATAGCGATTGTGATAAAGCGTGGCATCGAAGTCATTGTTAAGTTTGATGTGGTCGACACGCTTCCAATAAGGCGTGAACTTAGCAAATTCAGGCTCAGGAAAGCTGGTTCCATGTGCTGCATCATAGAACAGAAATCCGAAGTACGGGTCGTCACTTGTTTGGTTCTTAAATTCAATAAACTCATCAGTGATTTCTTGGTCTCGCTCAACCTGCGTTTTGCCATCGCGCTTAAGCGTCAGGTTTTCAACGTTTTTGAAAACGGTGCGTGACAAAGGAGGGCTTGTGAGTGAAGCAGAACCAAAGACGCCCATGCGATACCCTTGGCCTTGCAATGCATCCATAAACACAGGTGACTTTTGGCTCGCGTAAAAGCTGTTCCAGTATGTGGCGGGTAAGCTATAAAACAAGCTGAAAACGCCGGCCTGTGTTGAGTTGCCGCCACTCATGTGCTCAGAAAAGTTGATGGTTTGCTCTGCAAATTGCGTAATATTGGGCATGATCTCGGCGGTTGCGTCGCTGTAGCGCCAAGCGTCAATTAATATAAACAGGACATTCGGCTTTGTTTCTTTTGAAGAGACTGATAATGGCGCGAGGGGATAATTGAGAGACCCACTTTTGACGGCCTTCAGTTCAACTCGGTTCTGAGCCGCGATGGTTTGATCCACCAAATCATGTTTGTAGATAAATTTACGCGCAGTGAGCGGATAATAGAGAGGCCAGTTATTCGTGAATTGGCTTACCTCATCGTCATAGAGGGCGTTCTTATAGGCATGGATGAATTGCGTACTGAGCAATAGGACAAACCAAACACTGAACAACAGATATTTCAGACGGCTCGACGCAAGCTTACCGCTTAACCAAACCGTCATCACTAACCCTGAAATGAGTAGCGCGATCTCTCCAACGAAAATCAACCACGTCATCCAAGATATTTCAAATACCTCTTTTCCACCTTCAAAGAACATGCGGATAAGTAACGCGTTGATGTGGAGCTTGTACTGCTGAAAAACCAAAATGTCGACATTCAGCATGATCAAGAGTGCGATGGCAACGAGGATGACCGCACCTTTGAATAGATGTGATGGCAAGAACGAGAGCAACAGGCAGCAAAGTAAGAATGGCAGTGCAATCAGGCCAAGCCAAGCGTATTGAGTTGCGACCAAATAATACAATTGAAGGGCGGTAAGTGGTTCAGAAAATGAGTTTGAAAAAAGAAACGGATAGCAAACGATGGATAAATAGATGGAAAAACAGGCAAAGAAAGCCATCAACCACGCGCTATTATTCGCAGTTTGTTTGAACATAGTTTTTAGAAGTGTTATGTCACGAGAGTGATGAGAAGACGGGAAGTTTCCCAGATGAAAACAACCTCTCCACCGTAAGAGAGGGTGGAGAAGTTATCAAAAACGTGCGGAATTGAGCTTAGTTGTTGCCAGAGTCGCTTGCACGATAGTTGTAGAAGACATTCACGATCGCACGGTATTTTACTTCGTCACGTTGCTCTGAATATTCTTCTACCGTTACGTAAGTGTTGTCTAAACGGATGTCGCGTGCGAATCCATGACCAATAATGCTCAGTTCACGGCGCAATTCGGTTTGAGACATGTCTTGAATCTCGTTGATAAGATCAAAGCTTGCTTCGTAAGCGGATGATTTATCGGCGAAGTTATCCGTTACAATTCTCTGTGTACCATGCTCAGTGTGGATACCTGCAAAGGCAGAAAAACTTGCGAGCATAAGAGAAGTTAGAGTCATTAGCTTTTTCATAGTGTCACCTAAAGTAATATTTGATTAAACGGTAAAGTGTCTAACGAATCCCTGTTTCTTTACTTGACGGAAGAGATTGTGCCATGAGGTTTTTGTGACGTGAATCACTATGTTTTCCATTCATTGTGGTGAAATTGTCCCGATTCTAGACTTGAGAAAACCTCATTTAAATTAGGGAATTAGACAAAAACAATTGCCCACAAAAGCATCAAGAATGAGTTGGTTTTGATGTGGATTTAGAATGCAAAAAAGCGATGACCTCGATAAGGCCATCGCTCTTCAAAAACAGGGTTAGACGTTGTGTTTGGTTATTTAACGGCAGTGATGATCTCGCCAGTTGCACTGTATTCCAATAGGTTTACATACTGCTGAGCAACCTCGATAGCTGGCATGCCCGGTTCAGGATCCATACCCATTGCAACCATGGTTTCTGCGACCCACCCAGGAGACACTGCGTTGATTCGAATTCGATCAATCTCGGTGACCGCCGCTTTTATTGCCGCTTCTACTGCTGCATTTACGGTGGTAACGATGCCACTGCCTTGGAATGGGTGCTGAGCCAAAATACCAGTAGTAAGTACAATGACACCGTTGTCATTCACGTATTTCTCACCAAAACGAATGGTATTGATTTGTCCCATCATTTTGTTGTTGATACCGAATTCCCATTCAGAGTCCGGCGCGTCGGCCCACGGAGCCAAGTTTGCTACGCCTGCGGTACAGAAGATGGCATCAACTTTACCAATTTTCTCAAACAGCGCTTTAAGCGATTCGGGCTTAGATAAATCTACCGGATTTTCTGGGTGATTGAACGATGCACCAATTACTTCTGCTTTATCTTTTAGTAGCGTTTCAAATTGACGACCAATTAAACCAGTTGAGCCAAGAACGAGTACTCTTTTCATTTTTCTATCTCCGTTTCCGTTGTGTAATCACATTATTGGATAAAGAGATTTGTTCGTGTAGAGAGGTAAAGGTTGTTTTACTTGTAACTAAAAGTTTAAACTGATTGTAACCCGTTTTCATTCAAACCACTTGTGGTTAGCTAGGCGTTAACGTAATGCATAACCAGTTAAGAGGGGTAAGACTTGAGCTTCTCAACCATAAAGTCGATGAAAAGGCGTGTACGCTTGGGCAAGTTATCTCTAGATGAGTAGTAAATCCAAACGGGCTTAGGCTCGACCCAATACGATTCTAAGATGGGTACAACGCTGCCTTGTTCTAACTCTTCTTCTACATGCCATCTTCCCATGAATGCGATGCCTAGATGTTGCATTACTGCAATTTTGGCGGCGCTAATGTTAGATAGGCTAAGGTTACCTTTTGGAATGAATTGAACGTGCTCTCCGTGGGTGTCCTTCAATGGCCAAGTGTAGGACCGACCCGACGAAAGAGGGCGATAAACGATGCAGTTGTGTTGATGAAGATCTTCCACACTACGCGGGAGGCCAAACGTTTCAACATACTCTTTGCTCGCAAATATGCCGCTTTGCATTTGATAAATTGTTCGTGCCACCAAGCGGCTGTCTTCGTTTATCTGATTGCCAACACTCACATCGAATCCTTCATCGACGACGTCTAAGATGCGATCACTCAAGACCAAATCTAGCTCGATCCCCGGATACAAGTTCAGAAACTCGGCGATATGCGGCATAACAAACTTACGCCCAAAGCTGTCAGGCAAATTGACTTTAAGTTTGCCGGCAGGGTTTTTATTCTGCTCAGACAGACCATCAATGCTTTGTTCAATTTCCGATAGTAGCGGCGAGACGCGTTGATAAAGACTGGCGCCATCCTCTGTTAATGAAAACTGACGTGTGTTGCGATGGAAAAGCCTCACCCCAGTTTGTCTTTCCAAAGCGGCGACGCCTTTACTCACTGCAGCTGCAGAGATCCCTAGCTTGCGCCCAGCCGCAGAAAAGCTGCCTTCTTGAGCAGCCGCAATAAACAAAGGAAGTTGAGTCGGAAGCATAAGTCGTGATCCTTCAATTCGGGCTTTTTTGATGTAATGCGTTAAAGCATGGAACAGATTCAACTTCTAGTTATAACTGATTCAACGTGTTGAGATCTACCGTTACAAATCGAGAGGCGTATTGTGAGACTTACTGATTCAATCAAACCAATAGGCAATCAACATGACACCAATTTACCTTTATATACAGTTTAAAATTCAGGATATGGAAGCTTTCAGTGAGTATGCTGAGCGTGTTTCTGAAACCACTCAAATCTATGGAGGCAAGACGATTGCGATCAACAAATCACCAACGACATTACATGGCGATGTGGGGGCAGATGTTTGTGTCATTCAACACTGGCCATCTTTGGAAGTGGCACAAGCGTGGCATGACTCTCCTGAATACGCACCACTGAGAAAACTGCGTGACGAAAAAGCGATGAGAGATCTGAAAATTATCCCTGTGCCTGCTGTTTAAATAAGCAAGTAGATCAAATAGACAGCGCTAATATTGATATTATATTAAATTTATAATGAATTAATGGTTGGTATTATTACAGAAAATATTAGCGTTCGTTTATTTATTAATCTCTAATTATTCACATCATCATTCTTGGAAACTGAGTCACAAAATAATCAATTATATTTAATATTTATAAATGGTGTTTTTTATTAAACTATTTGCTCTAATCTTATGCTAAATTTCTTTTGTGATAATCATTTAAGTGATTGTAAATATTGTTATTTGTTAGTTTTTTGTCAGTATGTTCTGAAATTGTCTTTTTATTTAAATTTGTGATGTTTGTTCATATCGATAATCGTCAAACTTTCATTGATAGAACTTACGTATATTATTTTTAACTGTTTACTGATTAAAACTATAAACATGAAATAAGTAACAACGGTTATAAAACATCCGTTGAATCTTATTTGTACTATAAACGGTAGAGAGTGAAAAAGTGAAAGCAAATAAAAACATTCTTAAAGCAGCAGTGGGTATGGCGATGCTATCTGGCCTACCAACAGCAGCAAATGCTCACGGTTGGTCAGAGTTTCCGAGTGCTCGACAAAATACATGTTATGAACAAGGCGGAATTTGGTCGGGTAACCCACCAAATGCGGCTTGTGCTCAAGCAAAGGAAATTTCTGGTTCTTATCCTTTTGTTCAGCGTAATGAATACGCTAAGAACATTACGGATTTCAACAATATGGCGGCAGTAAAAGCTGCTATTCCAGATGGTACGTTGTGTTACGCAAATGACCCTCAGAAAAAGGGCATGGGCGCACCGCATACAGGTTGGACACGTACGGAACTAAACACAGGAACATTCGAATTTGTGTTTAACGCGACCGCACCTCACAACCCTTCATTTTGGGAATTTTACCTAACCAAACCAGGTGCAGATCTGAGCAAGGCACTTGCGTGGGGTGACCTAGATCTTATCCAGACAGAAGGTAACGTGCCAGTTAGCGGTGGTAAGTACCGCATGAACGTGACAATCCCTTCAGATCGTTCTGGTGATGCGATTCTTTTTGTTCGCTGGCAGCGTGATGATGCTGCGGGTGAAGGCTTCTACAACTGTTCAGACATCACTATTGTGGGCGGCGAGACACCTCCACCGGAGCCAACGCCACAGCCAGACCTTGTGAAAGGCGACCTTTACATTCCAGTTGATTTTGTCGGTCCAGATTTAGGCGATACGGTGAAATACGACATCATCAATAAATACGGTGAAGTAGCACGTAGCTTTGATATCGAAGTGAATGCATCAAACATCAATGATTGGGAACGTCTACTGGCTTCCGAAATCAACGGTTGGCACGCAGAGTTCAAAGACGGCGCAGTCTTCATCGGTGATTGGCATGAAGAAATGTCACACTACATGTACTTCCAGAACGATCCATCACGCAACTTCTTTAACTCAAAAGATAGCCGTGCATCTGGCATGATTTCAGTTATTGATGGCGATGAAGGCGGCGTGGAGCCACTGACTGGTGACATCTACGAGCTTGTTAAGAGTGACAAGGTTGTAAATGCTGGCGACAAAGTGGTTATTGCAACTAGCGAAGCAGCGAATCTAACGCAAACTCAAGGTTCAGCAGTTAGCATTCAGAACAATGGCACGGCTTCTATCGTTGTTGATACAACGGCAATCACACAAAATGAAACACTGTCGTTTGTTGCGAATGCAGTGAACAGCGAGCGTGCAGAGACATTCACGTTTGAAGTTATTGCAGATGACAGCACGGTAGACCCAGAGCCAACACCAGATCCGGATCCAACACCAGACCCAACGCCAGATCCAAGTGGTGATGCATGGGACGCTGCGAAAACTTACCTAGGTGGTGAAGTAGTATCTTACGCTGACCAAAACTGGAAAGCTCAGTGGTGGATCCAAGGTGGTGACAATCCACAAGCGACTTACCAAAAAGACAAGTGGGGTGTTTGGCGTCCAGCTAACTAATCTCACTCGTTAAAGCCAAAAGGAATTGGCTAAGGCAAGCATCAAAGCCATCGCTCTTATTAATAGAGTGGTGGCTTTTTCATATTAACTAAATATAGGTTGAGGTCCGTCGATAAGTGGATGTTGCACAATTGGCAAGTAGAAAAAAGTGGTGTGCTAAGATGCTTATTCTTAAAGCATTTCATGCGTTAATATCCTTTTCGAGCGTTAACTAACACCTCCTATAGTTAGACCTCACCTTATAACGACAATAATGCGAAATTAGTGCTTGAAGCCCCATGGAAGTGTGGGCTTTTTTTTTTGCATTTAGGCTAGGCAAACATTTCAAAACGCATCTTCAGACTGCCTCTTTTTCACTAAACGAAGCCAGTATTATCTGACTCGTTAACAGCGCTGCATGTCGCTTTTAACTTTCACCATTCTATATCGTGGATAGTACATTTGTGCATCAATGCTTCGTATGCAGGCCCGCTTCTTGATATGAGAGGCGGGCTTTTTTCATCTTTACGCCAAGGGAGAGATAAAGCCTTCAGGTTTTAAAGCAACCAGCGAGCAGTCGATTGATTGCAGGACGTTTTCAGCGGTATTACCAATGATTACCCCTTGGATTCCGGTACGCGTAATTGTCCCCATTACTAATACATCGATTTCTTCCTTAGTGACCCAGCGAGGGATTTGCTCATCCGCAGAACCATGAAGGTGATGAACAACAGAATCGCCAGCGATACCAGAGGTAGCAATTATGGCATCGAGCGCTTCACGGTGTGCAGTTCGGTGCGCGTTGATCTGCTGGTCTAGCACATCGTCTTCGATTTGAATCCACACGTGATGCCTCAAATAGCTTTCCATCTGATATTCCCAGCACGACACGATGTGTAATTGTCGATTGAAAGAGTCGGCAATTGAACGCGCAAGTTGCAGTAATTCAACCGTAAGGACTTCTTGTTCTTTACTAGAGATAATCGGATCGATAGCAACAGCAACGCGTTTTTTCACCATTGAGTGTTTGGGTTTTCTGTTTAACCAAACTGGGCAGGGACATTTTCTCAGAAGCTTCATGTCGAGTGCTTTGAACCCTTTGCTGCCCTCATCCAACGGTTCAGCATCTTTAATCACGAGATCATAGTATTGCTTAGAGACAGACTGGATGATGGAGACGCCGGGCTGATCGCCACTTTCAACATTAATAGGGAACGGCTCTACTATGTCGGAAGAGGGATCAAGGTCCTGTGCTGCTTTGATATCAGAGAACAAACTTTCTATCAGAGAGTTTTCGTAAGTGTGTTGGTACTCGCTCATGTTGGTTGGCATCGCAGGGCAAACAATCAAACCCGATAATCTTGCATCATGCGACTTAGCGAGTTTCATCGCTTGTTCCAGTGAGTCACTTTTACCTTCTAATCCTTGGCTTACGAATAAGATGTTTTGAAATCTTTTCATATCGACCTCCTTTTTATTAAGTGTTGTATCAAGAAGGTGATATTTCCATGCTTAAATTGTGGTTAATTGCGCTAGGACAAACCCTCCGCCATTTCGATTCAATGGGCAGTGGAGCTCAATGCACAGGATCTTCCAATGTACACGTCGTCACCAAGTTGCTAGACTCACGCTTCGCGGCTGCACATTGAACTTCAGTCCACTCAAAGAGAGAGCATCTATGACGGTAGAAAATGTGCTTCCTGAACACTACGCAGAGCTGCTAGCTGTTTGGGAAAATTCAGTCCGAGCGACGCATGACTTCATCACAGAAGAAGATATTGAGTTTTTTAAACCCATTATCATTGAACAAGCATTTCCCGCAGTCACCTTAAAGTGTGTGAAAGACACGACAGGTGCAATACAAGGTTTTGTTGGTGTTCATGATGAAAAAATCGAGATGCTGTTTCTTCTAGATCAAGCAAGAGGAAAGGGCATAGGTAAGATGTTGCTGCAACACGCGATCAAACATCTCGGTGCAGTAAAAGTCGATGTGAATGAGCAAAACCCACAAGCCGTTGGTTTTTACCAGTGTATGGGCTTTAAAATCGAGTCTCGCTCACCACTCGATGATATGGGTAAACCATTTCCAATTTTACACATGACGTTGTAACGCTCGATATGTCGTACATCCGCCTCAATCAGGTTTTGTTAGAAGAAACGCCCAAAGCTAATAACTTTGGGCGTTTCCGTTTGAGTGAGATTAATAAGTCGTTTCTATGTAAGCGGTGAACTTATCGACAAGTTCTGGATTGAACTGACCACTGTCTCTTTCATCGAGAAGTATCTTTAAAGCATGATCTCTGTTCATTCCTCTTCGATATGAGCGGTTAGAAACCATAGCATCCCAAGCATCAACAATCGCCAATACCTGTGCCCCATAAGGGATCTCATCACCTTTCAGGCGAAACGGATAACCATTTCCGTCCCAGCGTTCATGATGTAAGCCTCCCAGCATGGAAGCCGATTCTAGCTCAGGATAGTCTTTTGTGAGATTGTATGACTCTTTGACGTGCTCATTCATTACTTGTCTTTCAATCGGTAACAACTGCTCAGGTTTATGTAGGACATGCAGTGGTGTTTTTAACTTTCCAAGATCATGGACAAGAGCAGCATCAAAAATCAGTTCTAGTTCTTGCTTTGAAAAACCTAGGTACTCGCCAAAGTAGTAAGCATAGATAGAAACGTTCATGACATGCATAAAAGTCTCTCTCGAATATTCAGCCATTTCTTGCAGTAGAAACAGTGCTTTATCTGAGTTTGAGTGGTTACGCGCGATGCTGTAAACGTGGTCGATATTAACGATGTTCATTCTGTTACTCTTGCTCGTGTTTTGAAATTCGAGGCAAGTATGCGTAAGAAGAATTCGCAAGTTAAATAAATGGACTTGAATGTTTATTAATCAATTTGTTTATTGGGGAAATCGGAGTTCTCATATAACCGATGGATGTCGTTACCTTTTGTCAAAATAATCATGTAGAGATAATTTTATCTAAATAACTCTAATTGATGTTTCTCCTACGGATACTTGTTGATGAGTTTGAGCAATAGTCAATGATACAGAAAGCTCTACCTCTTCTTAATGGCAGTCAATTGTCGGTTTTCACAATCATTTATTGGTGTAGCCGCTTTGGAAAGACCAAACTTGATGTCGTTTTTAGTAAGTTCACAGGTACACCCTAAATGATGAAAGCCATTTCGAAGACCGCACTTTGGCGAAATACAATCGTAGAGTTTGCAAAAGAGCTTGGATACGATCACTTCACAATAGGATTAAAACGCGACAGTATCACTATCCACTTCAAGCCAAGAACAAGTAAGCTAAAAATTACCGTTGAGTTAGCGGCGAGGTCCTTACACTACGATATTAAGAATACTCAGGACTGCATGGATTTTTGTTTGTTATTGCGGGCTATTGAAGATATTAAGGCTTTTTAGAAGTTTTTTGGAATTAATATCACAATTAACAGTGATTAAAATTACCATTAATGTCATATAAAACAATGGATTAGCTTTTAATGACTAATCATGGGTGTTTAGTGGTGGAGTTACCACTAAAATATGAAAATTGCGTAACTTTGTTCTAACTATCTAGATTAAAAATGACGCAATTACTCCGTTTTCAGCTTAGAAGGTACCGTCCTCCAAAGCTCATATTTGGTGCCTTTGCTCTTTGTTTACTTGCCGGGTGCAAAGGCAGTAGTGATAAAGATGAAGTCTCTGTGCTACCTCCTCCTGAGCCCCAAACTGCGATTTACTCGGAAGACATTGCAGAGAATGCTTTGTCTGGTTTTACAAGTGAAATAGAGTTAGGGGGACATGTATCTACTAGCGACAATAGCAGCTTCCGTATCACTTCTGTTGCTTCGCTTTCTGGTGAGCAGTGCCGAATTACTGGTACTACAGATGAAGCTTTTCAAGTCGTCTCTGATGATACACAAGACTGTATTTTCCGTTATCAAGTCGCTCCGGTAAACGACGACTCGACGTCATACTCATACGCTCGAGTTGCTGTCGCTTCTACCTACTCATCTTCCACATTGCCACGCATAACTGCGTCTACGACTGAAGGCACAGACATTACCATCGACCTTGAAGTTGAGTTAGGTTCTTCGGTACCTGATTCTTCTTTTGAGCTTCAAGAGGATATGGTCGTTGTTGGAAGTGGTACTGCTGAGTACATCAACTCTAAGCAGATTCGGTTTAGCCCTTCTGGCAAAGGCCAAAGTGAAATTCATTACAGCTACCAAAGTGCCGAAGCATTAAAGGTGGGGACAATTTCAGTATCGGCATCTCAGTTAAGTGCAAATACGGCACCTAGCGCAGATAGTTTTGCTCATGACAAACTGCTAGCGCTTGGGGAATCGGTGGTGATAGACGTTGGCGGCTATGTGGGGGACGTTGATGGTGATGACGTTCAACTCATTGCCATTGAGGATTTTAACTCTACGGCCACTTTATTTGATGCCACAGATACGACGAATACCAAGTTCACTTTTTCATCGACGACGCCAGGGCCACATGATGTCGCTTATACAGTGAGTGATCATAGAGGTGGTTATACGACGTCAGTTGCTCGGATTGAAGTCGAACCGGACTTTTCTTTGATTCAAGATTGGGAGGATATTGTTACTCACGATCCTGTTATCGGTTCTGATATTCGACTGTTTGCGCCAATGAGTAAAGTTTACGCGGATTATGTGAATGCTTCTTATACCTCAACTCATATCGAATCTGGTGAAAAGGGTCCTAAAGGGTCAGAAGTGGTTATGCAAACGCTCAAACAAGCACGCGCTTACTGCAAAACTCGAGGTGGCCGTTTACCTCTACAGCGCGAGCTAGACTCTCTTATTACCAATGAAATCAGTGCTTTTACCACTCACAACTGGCCAACGGAGGTGAACTATTGGACGGCGGAAAAGGTAAGTGAACTCAATGCCGCAACGGCGAGCCTTTTTGATGGGGCTACCGGACAACAGCCAGGCACTGATGTTGGATACACGACGTGTGTCGATATGAGTAATCCGAGTGTGAAAGATTTTTCTATCTCTCCTAGCTTGATCTCTGCTTCAGGCAACGAATACTCATATCAATTGCTCGTTAATCACCCCGATGGAGGCACCGGCGCATTTCAGGATATTGAACTAGAGGCTCTAGAAGAAAATGGTGTCTTTAGTTCAGGCGAAACGCATCAAGAGCTCGTTGCGGATTCGACGGGAAAACAGTCTGTCTCATATTTCGATACCGCGTTTAACTCATCTGTTATTTCATCCTTAGTGAGTTCGACAAATGAGCTTTATCCTTTCGTTCCGGATGAAGATGCCTCATCACTTGAAACACATGATGGATCAAAATGGAATCATGTTGATACGAGGTTTGGTCATACGCCTCCTCCGATTGGCGCTAATGGTATTCCGGTTTTGTACAACTATAGCGCTGAGAAAGGAATGGGGAGCAGTTCGGTATACAAAGAGCACTTTATTGGTTCGGATTTTGTGATGGCATTGCATATTCGGAATAAAGGAACATTAAGTTATGGCGCGATTTCCTTCTTTATAGAACAGCAAGGAAACATGCCCGATTCAACTTGGTACAACCCAGCTAATGACCCCGAGCGAGATCAACCTGGAGCTCCTCAAACCGAGGATACTTTCAATATTGTTACTCAATATGCAAAGCAAGAATTCAACTTCTATTCGGGTTTTGATAATTTTGTAGGTAATACGCCTGCAGAAGTTAGATATGTAGATCGTTATCTGTGGTTTCAGAAGAAAGGTGACATGCTGTATCACTATTCGTCTCCAACACCTGAAAGACCGAGCGAACCAGAATTTGTCGGCACATTCGATTGGGGAGCCATTGACCCAACTCAGCCATATTGGGTAGGTGCTGGTGGCGCTACAAACTACGAAGATGTTGAAGCTTACATCGTTAATGCAAATTTCGCTTCTTACCTATAAAGATAGGAACACACATGTATAAATATCTAACTCTATTCGCAACATCTTTTTTTCTGTTCGGATGTAATAGTGGTTCTGATTCCAATCCGACACGGCCTGAAACTCCAACAGAAGTGTTAATTAATGCTGAATCATTACAAGACAAAGCGCTTTTAGGAACTGAAGGCATTATCAAGGTTCAAGCGGCAACATCATCTGAGGTTGAGCTTGAACTAACTTCTGTCATTCCAATGTCTGACGCCTCTAACTGTAAAATTGATGGCATAGATGGAATGGCATTTTCGTTGAGTGCAGAACAGGTTGGTGAATGCCAGTTTGAATACACAGTTGGTCCTCGTGATACAGAGGCTTTTGTAGGGAGAGCAAGTGCTATAGCTAGGGTATCAGTGTCTGAAACAGCCAGCGATAATACTCTTCCTAACCTCTCTGAAACTACGGATCGACTTACTGAAATAACGATAGACTTAAATACAATGCTTTCTGGAGATCTAGATACATCGTCTTACGTCGTTTCAGGTGATATTAGTGTTTTGGGTACTGGCTCAGCCACGGCAGAGCCAAGTACCAATAAGATTACTTTTACACCAAACGAAATCGGTGTCGATAGGGTTCTGTACTCAATGAGTGATGGCTCTACCACTAAGTTGGGTACGATAGACATCGCAGTATCAGATACTGTGAACACGCCGCCAGTGGCTGAAAACAAGGTTCTAGAAGGTAAGCTAGCCAAGGATATGTTAGTCACAATTGATCTTACTGACTATGTATCAGACGCCGAAGACCTGGTGCTGTTGGATTCAGTTCGCGCCTATAATGCCGAAGCAAATATTACTTCCCAAACGGAACATACTTTTACTTTTAAGTCTTCTCAGCCCGGGCCACACGAGATCGCTTATACAATTACCGATGGGCGAGGTGGGTATGATGTAGGGCAAGTTTACATTGAGGTCGAACCTGACTTCGATCTTGTCCAAGAATGGGAAGATATCACTATTGCAGACCCTATTATCGGTGCTGATATAACGTTTACCGCACCAGTTAGTCAGGTTCTCGCGGATTACACTAATACATCATACTCTGAAGCAGTTCTACAAAATGGAGTTACTGGACCTCAAGGCTCAAAGGTAGTGACAATGTCACTCGAACAAGCGCAGTCATATTGTGCTACTCGAAATGGTAGGTTGCCTATCCAAAGGGAATGGAGCACGTTGACCGCAGAACATGGCAATCTTTTTGAGTCAAAAAACTGGCCAGCAAATACGTCTTATTGGACCGGTGATATGATTTCGGAATCATCTGGTGTTGGAATCATGGCCACCGATGGTTCTTCTGCCGAATTAAACAAAACGACCTCAACAGGCTTTGTAACTTGTGTTTTGTTTGATAAACCCCAAGTTAAAGACTTTTATGTAAAGTCATTGAATGAAGAGCAGAACTCAAATGAATATACGTATACTTTAAAGGTGTTTGACCCAGATGGTGAGAATGCACCTTACCAAAATATGGGATTGGAGGCAGTCTATGGTAATGGTCATTTTGATAATGGCTCAACGAGTAAACTTACAGTGGTAGATTCTGTTGGAGAATCTATAGAAAATTACATAGACCAAACACTAAGAAACGATGTGTTGTCAGTTACGGTTAGCGCTTCTGCAGAGTTCCATA
The DNA here is from genome assembly GCF_051122595.1 of Vibrio sp. K4. Classification (NCBI taxonomy): domain Bacteria; kingdom Pseudomonadati; phylum Pseudomonadota; class Gammaproteobacteria; order Vibrionales; family Vibrionaceae; genus Vibrio; species Vibrio sp. K4. The sequence continues at coordinate 1,664,020 of NZ_CP178577.1, read as the reverse complement.
AAGCATTTATAGCAGACCTCGACTCCTCGAGATCTGAATACTACGGTTATCCAGACAAAGGTGACGAAGAGGGCGATTATCTATTAGGTGACAGCAACATGTTTTCTCTGCGCTGTGGTTCTTGGTTAGATGCAGCGGGTACTCCAGAAGATGGAATGGTTGGGGGCTCTGGTGGTACAAAACATGAGATATCCGGTCGAGATATCACTTCTATTTATGTGGGATGGGGTAATTGGAATCACAAGGGGGACAACTTGTTTGCGATTGCTCGAATGGTTTTTCACTATAAGAATGGAAGTCAGTTTGCCTGTGGAACAACAGGCTATGTTGATCACAGTGATACGTTTATTGTACCTCAAAACTACCAAATGAAAGGATTCCGCGCTCAATCTAAATACTACAGTAGTAACAAGCAAGACTATATTAATGCTTTCGAGTTTTACGTTTTACCCGAGTAGTAGTGGAAAGAAGAGCGAAAATGCTTAACGTATGTTTATGCATTTTTGATACTCAGCAAAGCAATAAAAAGCCACCTGAAAAGGTGGCTTTATTAACAATGGAGTTTGATTAGATCAAGGACAAATAGAACCCGCACTTGGAACCAATACTTCTTGATTCGGGTAGATAAGGTTTAGGTCCTTAATCTCTCTAAAGTCGTTGTTTATCGCTTTAAACTCACTAAACGATAAGTTGTGCTGATAGGCAATCTTAATTAACCAGTCACCTTTCTTCACTATGTATGTGTTGGTTGTGCAGCGTGTTTTAGTCGCCGTTTTCTCTGGGGTTGACGTAGGTACTTTGGTCGAGGCGATAACACTAATATCATCATAACTTGGCTCTTGTTCAACATCAGTTTCAGGACGTGCGAAGTGGTATTGAAGCCCTAAACCTAACATTTGCAAATTGTATTCGGATTTAGATGCCCACAGAAACTTGTAGCCAAACTTGATTGACCATGAAGGGCTGTATTCATATTGAATACCTAACTGACCTATTGGAGAGATGTCTCCACCCTCTACTTGAGCCCCTAAGCCACCGTACAGATTGTAATACTGTGATAATGAAAGGGAGCCAAGAAGCGATATATCTGAGCCGTAGCGGTTCTCTTCTTCAATTGTATTTCGGTAATCTCCAGGAATCACCATATCCAAATTGCCGTAGTAACCGGTAGATGCTTCGATGGCCCAGTTTGGGTGGAACTCGTAACCAACATTAATTTGACCACCCAGTGATGAGTCAGAGACATCTGAATCCATTTTACCTGTATGATTGACGCCAGCACCTACGTACCAATTAGACTCTTGAGCCATAGAGAGATTAGGGTAGGTCAATGCTAAGCTGATCCATATTAAAGATGGTTTCATTAGTAGAGTTCCTCAAACATAACGGTGAAGCTGCCTGTGTAGGCTCCGGTCTCTACCTCAGTCGATGGGATATCTTGGTAGCTAACCTTAAGGTCAAAGTTGATGACGTTACTTGGTGTGTCAATCGTATATGAAGTTTCATCACTCTCTAGTTGGCTAACACCATCTTTAATCCACACCTGATCTTCACAATTGGATTGCAGGCAAGTGACAGAAAATGGAATTGTGGTTTCCCCAACGCTCGACTTAAGTTCAAAATCATGACTAAGCAGAGTGATATAAAGCCCGGTACTAAACTGGCCTAAAGCGGTAATGTTAAATGTCGTATCAGCCGAGACCTTGTGATTGTCCGTGTCATAGACGGGCTCCATGATGCCGTCGCCGGAGACTTCGATACTCTCTAACGTATTTGGCACATAGTTGACATTCACAGTAAACACCTCAGGAATCACGCGATAGGTTAGCGCTCCCCCTAATGACTCATAATAATATTTGATATCTGCTTGGATTGTACCTGCATAAACGCCTTTCGGCTTACCATTAAAAGCTGCGAGCAAGGCGGCTGTATTCAAATTAAAAGTAGGTCGATAGAAGTAAAAAGGTGTGATTGATTCTGTGTAGTCTAATGAGAAATCTGCGTTGCAAGTTTGCGTTGTACCATCTTCTAAATGAACGGTATTTCCGGACACCTGTGATATTGTGCAAGTAGGGCTTACCAATGCGTTATCGGTACGAGTATAAGAGTTGGATGAAACGTTGAACTGAAGCCCATTGACTGAAATAGGCGCTTCAACGCTTTGACCAGAAGCAGAGGATAATGTGATTTTGTCAGGCTTGTTTGATAAATAAGCTCCGGGAAGAAATCGTTTTGTTGGCGTTAGACCACTCGCTACAGTCCAATCACTCAATGTATAAGAAGATGCACCTAAAGAGAGTGCATTTTCAAATCTTAATTGTTGGCCTTCAATATCAATGTTCAACGTTGACGAATAAGCCAATGGTGACGCGCAGATAAGAGAGTAACATAGAGCGCGCTTCATTCTTCGCTCTCCCTTAAGGTGAGCTTTTCACGGTAGCTTTCATCGTGATTAACGATAGTTACGTTTAAATTAGTGGACTTTATGTTCTTTGGTAGTTCATAAGCACGTTCACGACCCGCAAGAGACATCGCTGTAAGTTCGCAGTCCTCCGTGATGTCATCAGTGCATTCATCGATATAAGCACGTATAAAACTGTTTCCTTTGTTGTTAATAAATAACTGCCCATTTTCTAGGGAGATCATGTAGTCGATGTTTTGTTTTTTTGCCGGAATGACAAAAAGAGGACGATAGCCGAAGTTAATGACAACCGCCGATTTCGATTTGCCTTCTGGATCGTATGGAGAAGGTTCAAAGCTCACCAAGAAGTATTGATCTTGAGTAAAATCACATTTGCTACCACAAAGGGAGCGGACACCAACTTGTTTTTGGCGGCCTGCTTCCAGGATCATTTTGGGGTGAGTTAGGGTGACTCGCCAATCTTCGAAGTTGTCCTCTGTATAGGGAGTACGGATCAGGTTGCCTTCTTTAACTTCGATTTGAGTAATATTGGATTGAATAAACTCTGTTGCTTCTCCTTCATTTGAGATGGTGAATACGCCATTTCCGTATTCATCACCGATAAGCAGCATAGTGTCGATGTTCATCGCGAATGCAGAGTTAGCTAATAGTGATGTCATCAAAATGGGAAATGTTCTCATCATCAATTTCCTTCTGGTCTGTTAAGTACAAAATCTTGCTCTCGTGGTGTTTCGGAGCTGGCATATCGCGCAACGTTTTCAATATCTTGTTGTTGCTGTTGGGTCAGCTGAAGCCCTGTTTCACCAGTTAGGTAAACGAAAGACTTGCGTCCCAGCTGCGTGGTTAGGATCTCCATGCCTTGATCTGTCATGGCTTGGAGTTGCGGTTTGATCATTGCTAGGTCATCAAATTCACCAATGTACATAACATTGATTTCTCGATTATTTTTTACAAGAACGATGGACTCCATAGGCGATAGGTCAGGTTGACAATAGTTGGTGCCAAAGTTCAATTGCTTTGCATCATCCACTGAAGGTAAATAGCACTGTTGGCCGTCACTAGTCAGAGTGAAGCTCAGGCCCTCTTGCACATCTATTTTGTGAATACCAGAAGTGATGTTAGATATCTCCAAACAGGCTGGGCCTGAACATTTCACTTCTTCGATATTGTTTCCAAAGATGTCTTTAAATTTACTGACAAAGCTAATGACTCGACTCACGTTAGAGTTCAGCTCCACAACGGTTCCTGGATGGGTGTAAGCGGTGACTGATTGCTGACCGCTGTTGTGTAAAGCGACACTTTCTACATCGAGTTCAACGGTACTGGCTTGGTATTCTCCTAAAGGAATGAGTGCCGACTCGTTGTTGATGTACTCCTTGCGGTTAAACTTATCGTTAGAGCGTATAACCAACAGGCCTTTTGTTTGTTCTTCGTCTTTATCAAAGCGTATATTGTCTTTGGTATCGACAGCTACAAACGCATCACTATGTTGTGTAGTGAAGTTCAGGCTGTTTTTGCCAACTACCTGTGTGCTGCTTAGCGTAGCGTTAAAAGAGCGTTCGCCGTTATCTGCGATATAGGCAAAGCCATCAGCTTGATAGTGACGGTTGTGTTGTGAGCCATAGGTTGTCAGGCTATTTAGTGTTGTATCTGGTGAGTTCTGTGAGTAGCTATTGCTTAGTGTCACCCGCAAGTCAGTATCATCGCGCTTAACAAGATCACGGCTTTCCAAACTGTTTGTGTATTGGCTAAAACCGTCTTCATCAAAAGTTACACCGGCGTTGCCTCTTAAAATTGACGACAGTGGGACTGACCAATTTAATGCGATGGTCGCTTCACCTTGATCCCAATTTGAAACCAATTCTTCATTGCTGAAACTAAGGTTTAAATCCAAGCTGGAATTCAGAATAAAAGGCATACTCAGACCTGATGAAATGAACCAGTTTGTGAGCTCATTTTCGTAAAAATCAATTTGGTTCAAGTAGTTCACCGACCCATAGCCCCGAATATCGGCGCCTAATGCAAAGCTACTCGAAATGCTCAGTTGTTCTTTGCTTGTTGCGCCATACAAATATTCAGCGAATAGATTTCGCTCGTCGTTTGTCAGTTTTTCATAAGTAATGCCAATGCTATCGATGTTCCAGTATCCAGATACATAGAACGCTTCACTATCGATACTCGACAAGGACACTTCATATCGGCTATCGAAAGGGAGGTAGCCTTTGAATCCAATTTGATTCATCACGTAGTTATCCGTGATGGTTGAACCAATGGCGACGGTATGAGCGTCTGACCACTTATAAGCTACAAGCCCTTGTACATAGGGGGTATCGTCAAATGATTGAGCTAATTCTGTTGTGCTGTTGGGGTTAAGTTGAGTCGTTTCGTTACCTTGAAATTGGCCAGCAGACAGCAAGTAGTCAAACTCTCCGGTATTTAATGTGTCAGTGTTTGCGTTGTAGATTCGAGCTGATTCAGATGAGACTACTTGATTACCGGTTGAGATCTCTATGACAACATCATAAACACCATGTGGTAACTCTGAATAACGCAAGCTGCCTTGACCTTCACCAACGGAGCGCTGAACGATGATTTGATCATCTTTGTAGACTTTCAGGACACCTGGAGACGGCGCGTAGTAGAACAAAAATTGTTCATCTTTTTTATTAGTACGACTAAGGTTTTTGCTAGAAGACAAGCTCGCGTTTAGATCGTGATATTGTGTACCATTTAAAAGGAATGAGGTGCTATTTAATGCAAGGCGGTCTTGGTGATAGCCCGAGGTCATTCGTACGGCTTTGTACTCGAGATTATAGTATCCGTAGTTCAACTCCGATGCGTCTTCCTGATTACTGATGTAAGAATCTATATGGATTGACCCATAGGGTAGACCCCATATCAGTTGGTCACTAAGTGATACGGTCGTGTTATCTGATAAATCGGAAGAAGTATAGAGGCTTGCATCATTGATTATCCCCGCATTTTCGTTATAGGTAGCGGCATAGTTTTTCTGGATAGCTTTGGGTTTATTGTCCTCTAGCATCTCTTTATTTACATAAAGGTATAACTTGTTCGAGTGATAATCGTAAAAGGTGTCAAAGGTTTGTGGAGCAAGAGAGCAGAGGTTTAAATCCCCAATGCAATCAACACTGTTGGATTGACCATGCTGTAAGGTACTTACGATTTCACGAGCGGCATCTTCGCTCAAACCTGATAAAACGAGATGTGTAATGAAGCCACGAGCGTCTTTAGGATCTTCCAGTCTTACAGAGTCATAAGTTACAAGCATTGGAACACTAAAAAACGTGCCATCAATGCCTTTAATCTCTACGTCTCGTTTCTGTTGTTGGAAGAAATCTTGGAAACCTTCAGGAACAGAAGATGCAGATGCAATCAGAGGGAGAGTAATGGTGCTTAACGCAGCAGTGGTAAATAACCTTGTTTTTTTCACAGAGACAACTCCGCTAGAACAGAAAATTCTCCTCGGCAGATATTTGCGCCATTTGGAATCTCACCAAAAGTGAGCTTGACGTCATACTCACCACTTTTTAGTCCATCAGATGTCTTGTTAAAGTCGAGTAAAGCAGGCGTGAGCTCGGTCAGTGGCTGTTCAGCAATAAAAATTTGTGCAAAATCAGACGGCGTCACTAACGCAGTCTCTTCGATATCAAAGCACTGTGCAGTGTTACCTTTCATAAACAACTGGAACTTCATTGATACGTCGGAACTCGGAATATCGGTATCAACGGTCAAAAGCGTAAACGCATCATGAAACGTATTGGTTTCTGTGTTTGGTCTCAGTGTTATGTTGGCAGGGGAAAACGTGACTTTCCTGATCTGGTAAGAAAAGAAGTTACTTTTATCGATCTCACTCACTAGGCGAAATATGTAGGTTTCTGCCTTAGTTCCGAAGCTAAACATCGTTAGCAATAAGAAGGCGACTTTAATGAGTGTTGATGCTTTCACGTTTCCCCCTAGTTTAATTAAAGTGAATCGTCGTAGCTTGCTGCCATCTGTACGATGACTTGTGCTTCACCCTCTACTGGCACATCAGTGATTTCTGTGCCGTTTGAAACTGTTAGCTGAACGTAACCACCAGTGACTTCGTTTAATGTGCCTTTTGTTAAATCAGTACCCGACATTGCGTCAGAAAGGACTAGAGTTGCGTCTTTTGTAACTTGACCCCCAATCATTACTTGTGAGTTTGTGTATGTCCAAGTTGCGGCCGGCTGACGATCACCGATAACTTCTTCCGTAGGTATTGCGCCATCTGTTGCCGGAGTGTAGTCACGAGCTTCCAGAACAACATCAGAAGAAGTAAAAGTACCATCACTGTTTACATATAAAGTACCCGGCTTTATGTCACCACCAGCTTCACCTGTAATAATTAAGTTTGAACTTGGAACTGAGCCCCCAATTACACCCGTCCAAATCGCATCTGCTGTTGCTTGCTCTACGGCTGTTGTTTCTGCATTTACTGCGCCTGAAGCTATAATTAATGCCGATGCGCCAAGTGTGAAAAATGCATTTACTTTCATATTTATTACCTATGTTTATTAATAAGTTCGTTTTCCAGATAAATAGGAAACGAACGTTTTGGTGTGGAAAAGCAGGCATTTTGCGCAGAAGATCAAACTCTGTGAATTAAAAAGCTCTTAATAGTGATGTCAATGTGGTTAAAAACATTTAATTGCCATTTTTTGAAGTTTAACTGTTTGAATTTATGCGCTTTATGTTTTTTTATGTAAATGTAAGTGGACTAACAAACAACGGGACTAAAAATGTACAAACGACTTTCTATTGATACTGTAAGAAGAACGATAATTTTAATCGATAGTGAATCGGGCAAAGAAAATCAGCCACTAGAATTAAACCGGAGTGAATATAATTTACTTTTAGTGTTCTGTGATTCACACGGAGAGGTAATAGATAAACAAACCCTCATTGAAAGAGGGTGGCCAGGGAGAGTTGTTGGAGATAACTCCCTTGCTGTCGCAATAATGAAACTGAGAAAGAAGCTCAATAGTCTAAAGCAAGGATTTGAGATTAATAATCTACCGGGAGAAGGGTATGTCTTTATAAATGCAAGGCAAATAGAAATATTCCATTCGAATGTTACTGCTGAACCAATTGAACTAGTTCAAAACAATGACAACGAAGGGAGAAATGATACGAGAAATTCTCAAGCTACTACCATCATTCCTCATACTTTACCTTTGTCTGACATTGGCGCTAACAGTGGAAAAACGATGACCTCACATATGAAATCATTTGTTAAAGACCCCATGTTTTGGGAGTTGTCAATTGGATTAGTGATCATAGCACTCACTTTTTTCTTTATTTATAGAGAGGCATTTGAGTGTTTTGAATGTTATGGAGGCTTCTATGGATAAGGTAAGAAGATTGTCGCTAAAGCTTGGTCTATCGACGTTTGCCGTACTTTCTATACCTTGGTACCTATCATTAGGAACTTACTTCTCAAGTTACACACATTTCCAGGATAGTGGTCTTGAAGTGCTAGTGACAGCGAAATCAGGTATGTATAAAGCGATTAACATCTATGAAGGGAAGGTTTATAAGGTTGATTCAGGAATATATGCGACGATTGGAACTTCCATGTATTTTCTGACTTTAGGAGGGAGCTATTTAGATGGACTCGAACCTGACTTTGCTGAAAAAGTGGTCGATATTGATATGGAATTATATTCTCCAGGAATGACGCCCGTTAAGCTACTGGAGAAAGAAGGTCGGTGGGTAGGAAAAATGCAAAAGGCGGATCAAGAAATCTACTTGGATGAAATAATCTTTTCAGGGAGAAAAGATTGGTGGTGATAAAAATGAGAAGGAAAGTCGCAATTTTATTCGCTTTTATTGTGTTGTCTCTTAGTTTGCCTTGGGTGAATGCATTTACAAGTCAATTTGTTATTAAAGGAAAGTTTCCAGAACGTTCAGTTCATATCGTAGGTTCAAATGGAAGGTATATTTCTGATGCTAACTACGATAAAGAAACACAAGTGGTAAATTCTGGTTACTATGCTTCTTTTTTAAACACTTTGTTCATGTTTAAATTAAGTCAGAATAAATTTTCTACTGGTCAAGTTTTGAACTTGAATGAATTTTTGCGTGAGCATCAGACTTTTGTTGTGTTCAAACTTCAACATATTTCTGGAGACGAATATATGCTGAAGCATATTGAAGAGGATCCTAGGCAAGGTGTCACAAAAGTCAAAGTGACGGTCGAGGGTAATCTCGGTTTGTTATAGAGGCTAACGTCCGCCACTTGGTGCAATCTAAGTGGCGGTGTTATCCAAATAGTCAGTAATTTTATATTCCACCATTTTGATATCTTTTCGATTGTAAGTTGTCTAGAAAGGACTACAATCGCGAAATGTTACCCCTCCTTGGTGGATCTAAAAATGATAAAGAAAACCCTCCTTGCTATGGCACTTTCTGCGAGCATTATCGTTCCGGCGAGTGCTTGTACTGGCATCTCTCTTTCTACTGTGGCGAATGACCACATTCATGCTCGCACAATTGAGTGGGGCGAAAACGATCTCAACAGCAAGTTGATTGTTGCCCCCCGTGATTACACGTTTACCTCGACTATGCCGGACCAGAAACAAGGTTTGAGTTGGAAGAGTAAGTACGGCTTTGTTGGGATCTCCGTCAGTGACGATCGCTTCATTGGTGAAGGTATCAATGAAGAAGGACTGACTGCCGGTTTGTTTTACTTCAAAGGTTACGGCTCGCTAAAAGCGTACGACGCGAAAGACCGTGCAAACAGCATCGCTGATATGGACTTTGTTCGTTGGATGCTGTCGCAGTTCAAAACCGTCGATGAAGTTAAAACAGCGATGAAAAACATCGATATTGTTCCGGTTTATATCGATGAGAAAGGACAACCTTCACCAACTGGTCATTGGCGTGTTACCGATAAAGCGGGCAACAACATCGTCATTGAAATCATGGATCATGGACAAGTACACATCTACGAGAACGAAGTCGGTGTACTAACGAACTCACCAACGTTCCCATGGCAAGTGACCAATTTAAACAACTACATTCATTTGCAGCCGGGTACTAGTGCGCCAACCAAATTTGGTGGTGTTGAAGCGAAGTCGTTCGGTATTGGCTCTGGCTTCTTGGGTATGCCAGGGGACATTACGCCACCATCGCGATTTGTACGAGCGGCGTTTTTCGTCAACACTGCTCCGGAATCAAAAACGGGCGAAGAGGCAGTGTCACAAGCATTCCACATTCTGAACAACTTCGATATTCCAATTGGTACAGAATTTGGGCCTGAATATCGTGAACATATCCCTGATTTGCCGAGTGCGACGCAATGGACCTCAGTGATCGATCAAGGTAACAAGGCGCTGTACTACACCACGATGCATGACAGTCGAATCAAGAAAGTTGACCTGACTAAGATTGACTTTGACAAAAAGCAAGAAGTGAAACGCGAATTGGATAACGGGACTTTTACGTTTACAGACGTGACACCTTAGTTTTCCCTCGAATGTATAAATAACGCATAAAGCGGAGAAGGTTTTCCTTCTCCGCTTTTTTATTTCCGAAACATCATGAATTTCAAATAGAGTTTTGAAAAGTGAGGTATTGATTCAGCAAATTATGAAGCATGAATTATTGGGTAATGAAATTCATGACTCTGATTCCATATTAAACAGACTTTATGCGATATTTTTTAATCTTCTTATTTATCAGTCGGATGAAAATAATAGTGCTGTAGTAAAAGTCTGATCTTTTCAACAATAAGAGATTGGTTTAAAACCTATTTATCTAATTTTTATTTGCGTAGATATGCTGGTAAATATTTACCATAATTAACGGTGTTAATGGCTGGGGTTGCTTAAGTCATTGATAATTAATGATTTATCTTTTATTTTTTTTCATTGTTTGTTTGATTGGCTTAACAGCGATGTTAATGCTCGGATGAGATGTTTTAATTCACCGAAACTAATTAAGTAATTTCTAAAGTTTTTAGCTAAACGCACTGCTCGTACGTGTTCGATAAGGAAAGTTTTCAAGGTTTTAACCTGCTCTTTCCCGAGAATAAAAGGCTGATTTCATTAAGTTGATTTTTACAATTGCTGGGAAATAAAAGTAATAAACAAAGTGGTTGAAATACAAACATAAGGGAAAGGTATGAAAATAAATAAGGTCAGTATAGGGTTAAGTGTTGCTTGCGGATTATTATTCACGAGCGTCACTCACGCTCAGGTGATCCCATTCAATAATAATCAGCCGACTAATGACTTACAGGGTGATTTTGAGGCGATGGTCATATATGCGCAAAACATCACGGTTCCTCATCACAACGATAAAGGCGATCCTAGGCCGCACCTCACTGCATTGCGTGATACTTTGCTGCTTGTTAAACCTGTCGAGCACGTACTGGACTCGACGCAAGTGAAAGTGATTGGGCGCGATGCTAATGGTGAGCAATTAGGTGTGCTGTCACTGAACCCACCAGATCAACTTCCGAGTCACGATGGTCCAAACCTCGACATTACGTATGCGCAAGATATGTGGTCAGTGACACTGCCAGCGACTTGGATACAGCCCGGCCTTACTCTAGAGCTCCTGAATGGAAGCACATCAGGCGTCCTCTCCGGTTTGGATATTGGTGCGCCGAACGAATTGCTGATAAACACGATGGATTTAGGGATGCTAACCAATCCAAGGGGGCGTTTTTACTTCGCAGACAATCCTGAAAGGCACAGAGACTACTTCCAAAAAATTCCGGTAAGCAAGTTGATCGTTAACCCATACGAAACAGTGAAACTCAATGAAGTGATGCTGCCTGACGGCCGTTTATTAACCGAGTTAGATCCGAGCACAGGTACTTGGCACAAAGGGGATATGCGTGCGTATACCACCAAGATTCTGATGTCGCACGGCATCAACCTAGCAAACTATGGCATCAACTCTTCAACGGCGATCTCAGAGAGAGCGCATCCATATACGGCGAATCAAATTACAGCCATTGCCGCAGTAGGGCGTTATCAAAATGGCGTGGTTGCCCACGGTGGCAGTGGTGGCAACGGTATGGTGACTATCGACTCATCGTTGGGTAATGAATGGAGCCACGAAGTCGGGCATAACTTTGGCCTCGGGCACTGGCCGGGTGGTACGGATGGCACAACGCATCGGCCATCTACAGACATAAACTCTGCATGGGGTTGGGATCAATTCCAACAACGTTTTATTGCTAACTTTATGTGGAACAAGCGCAATGGTCAGCATCAGGTTTGTTGTACCGACGGCATAGGAATCCCGGCTTTCGAAGGCTATAAGTTCAACAGAGATGCAATGGGGGGCGGTGAGCCAACTTCACCGATTTCCAAGTACACCCTGCACACTCCGTTTGTGCTAGAAAAGATTCAGACCTTTATGGAGAAAAAGGCGACATTTGATGCGGCATCGCCGACTGGCTTTAGTAAATGGAGCGATGAAACCAAAACGATGCAAGAGTATGAACAACCAGCGCTCTTGTTGGCCAAATCTATTGCCTCGCAATCTCAACTAAATACGATCAAAGATGACACTTCAGGCTCAGTGCTGTTGGGTTACATCAATGACTTTGATATCACAAAAGTAGAAACAGGAGACGGTCGTTGGATTCGCGATATTTACTTGCCGAATGCTGCAAATGTTGTCGCGGGTAAAGTGGTGAATGTTGCACGTTACTCTGGGTATGGCGTGACGGTTCATATTAATGGCCAATCGGTGAACTTGAATCGCGGTGACAGCAAGTTTTACGTCAGTGACGGTAAAGGTTGGCAAGAAACCAGTGAAGATCAGGTAGCGGAAAATAACCCAACACGTGTCCCTACGGATAGCGGTGTCGCTGTAACAACGCTCGTCGGTTACTACGACCCTCAGCAGACACTTAATAGTTATATTTTCCCAGCATTACATGGTGCGTATGGCTTTGTTTATCAGCCGACTCCGGCAGAGAGCCTAAACACAAATGGATGTTATGTCAGAGTGTATAACGGTAGAAACTACCAAACGGATAACTACCAATTGGTTGGATTCCGTTATGACGATAACGTGATGAACAAGTTCCACATCAACCTCAAGCAAGCGGATGCACCGACAAGAGCAGAAGTTGTCTGCGATGATACGGTGTTGAGTTCGCTAGACATTGAGAAACCAAAGCAAGACCTCAAAGTTTCTATTGTTCAGTCTGATTCCTTAACCGACTCAACTCCAACAGAGAATAGTGTACCTGTTGCTCATGCTGGTGAAGATCAGTTTGTGCTGTCAGGCGCAACCATTACGCTATCTGCAGAAGAGTCAGCTGATGCCGATGGCGATGAGTTAACTTACCTGTGGAAGCAAATCTCGGGTTTACCTGCGACCATTCAGTCGACCGACAAAGTTCACACCAGTGTCATTTTGCCGGAGTCGAACAAAGCGGAGTCGTACGCTTTTTCCGTCACAGTCTACGATGGAAAAGCAAGTTCTGAAGATACGGTGATGATTAGTGCACAGCCTCAAGCAAACCAAAATCATGCGCCGCAAGTGTCTCTCCCGCAAAGCATGGAGGCAAAATCTGGAGAGATGATTGAGATTAACGCTACGGCATCGGACCAAGATGGTGATGTGCTTTCATATCAATGGCATACATCGGGCTTGGCTTATCAGCCTGTATCAGCAGGCATTATTCGTCTGACGGTTCCGGAAGTCACGGTCGATAGCCAATTTACGGTCCGTGTGGTTGTCTCTGATCCAGTAGGAGAAAGTGCCAGTTCAAGCACGATTGTGAAAGTCAAAGCCAACAACAATGCCTGCAGCATCAGCGACCCAAATGCGGCGAACTACGCTATATGGTCAGCAAGCAAATCGTACTCGGGCGGTGATCTTGTCAGCTACAAGCAGCTCGTTTGGAAAGCAAAGTACTGGAGCCAGAACAATCAGCCTGATAACAGCGATGCCTGGGAGCTCATCAGCGATGTAGCGCTGCCTTGGTCAACTCAAAAAGCCTACTCCGGCGGTGATCAAGTGACTTACAACGGCGTTAAGTATGAGGCGAAGTGGTGGACGCGTGGTGATCAGCCAGATGTTTCTTCCGTATGGACTGGCAAAGGTTCAGCATGCCAATAATTGATTGAGCAGCTTAGTGAACCAGAGGAGAAGCAACCTCTGGTTCACTCAATAAATATTGTTTTTAGCTAAAACGATTAAGCTGAAATTCTTAAATCCAACAAATTTCATCTATTTTTATGGAATTTAATTCCATTTCAAACCAAGCCAAAAATTAGACGGAAAGCTTTATTTTCAACGTATTAATACCGCATTGAACGAGAAATCTGCGATTCTCGTAGGCATTCTGTCAGAAAAGTTCTGTCGTATGCTATCCAGACCACTATCGGTATTTGCAAGAATTCTCGGTAAATCTATAAATGTTGGTCGGGGGATCATTGTGAAAGACAAAATGGAAACGTATTGGGTGCAACTTGTAGACAAGGCAAGTACCGCATCTGATTTATCGGATTTGACGCGCTCAAGGTTACGAGGCTGTATTGGTAAATACGGTTTGCGTTACAAGGTGCAAGATGGTGTGCTAGCGGAGCATCGCTACAATCGCAAAGGCCTCACTCCCAGTTTAGAGAGTGAAGCATAGGCTTCACCCTCATTGTTATTTTATTGAGTGTTTTTGCTGGTGGTACTTTCCAATGCAATTTGTTTAGCGTCGTTACTGGTTAGCATTTGGTAAGGACGCAAGCCAAATAAAGGCATAATAGAGTAGATGTGATCGAACAAGTCCGCCTGAACGCCTTCGTAATACGCCCAGTCGGTATTATTGGTAAAGGCATAGACTTGAAGCGGAATACCTTCTGGTGTGGGTTCTAATTGCCTAACCATAATCAGCATATATTGGTGAATATCTTTGTTCGCTTTTAGGTACGCATTAATATAAGCGCGGAACATGCCTAAGTTTGTCATCTGACGAAGGTTGCCAAAGGCCGGTTCATCACTCATCTCTTCATTGTATTCGTTAATATCACGCGACTTTTCATAAATATATTGGCGTAAGATTCGAATGCTTTTCAGCTTTTCAATTTCTTCATCAGACAAGAAACGAATCGATGTGACGTCGACATTGACGGAGCGCTTAATACGTCGGCCACCAGAATCAGACATGCCTTGCCAGTTGATAAACGCATTCTGAACTAGCGCATAGGCGGGCAGCATGCTTACGGTGTTATCGAAGTTTCGGACTTTCACCGTCGTCAGCGAGATTTCTTCTACCGTACCATTTGCGCCATAGGCGTCCATCTGAATCCAATCGTTTAAGCTGATCATGCGGTTTGCAGAAAGCTGAATGCCAGCAACAAAGCCCAATATCGTGTCCTTAAACACCAGCATCACGAAACCCGTTGCGACACCTAAACCAGATAAGAAAATGACTGGGGATTCGTTGGCGAGAATTGACATGGACACCACGACGCCAACAAAGAAGGTGAACAGTTTAATCAACTGAACAAAACTCTTGATCGGCATTCTTTTGGTTATGCCTTTAAACGTTGCGATGTCATTCATAGCGTCGAGTAGGGCGAAGATCATCCACACAAAGATAACCAAAATCGAAATGCTTAAAATTCTATCGAAGATCGCCGCCAACCAATCGTAATGACCGACAGCAAGTGGAATGAAGACATCGAGCACCATGATGGGAATGAGCAACGACAGCTTCTCTAAAACGTCATACTTGGTCAAACTCTCAGCGAGTGGTTTGTTGGTTTTCATCAGAACGTTGTTGGCCGTTCTAACAATCAGGTGATGCACAATCAAATAGCTGAGAGCGGCCGCAGTGAGGCTCGCCAAAATAAAGACAGAGGTGAGTTCAATACCATAAGGGTCGCTGTTGATACCTACTGAGCTGAGCTTTTCAGAAATGAAGGTGCGAATATGATGATCGAGCAAAATGTCATCCTCAAAAAAGTAGCCTGAATGAAAGGAGTGGGAACGTCTAAAGAAAAGTCAGGCAACTGGCGTTATAAAAGCCGCTAATCCTACTCTCCATCTCCTTGTTTTGCACTGGTTTAATCCAGCAATCTTGAAACTTATTATTCAAAAATAGCGTATAGGCGATGATGTGATACGGGTTTAACATCCATTTATGCAAACGGGACACGTATTTCTGTTAAGTCTGTGAACTCTCTATATTTTATTAGACTAGACTGAAAAGGCGGCTCGCGTTTAATTCAAGAGGCATTCAATGGAAAATTCTAATCAATCACAACAGCCTACATTCCTATCTAAAGGCTGGAAATACTTCGTTATCGTTGGCGTTATCATCGCACTAATGGGCATTGGTGCCATGAGTTTGCCCGTGCTGGCAGGCGTGACGATCTCAACCATCGTGGGTGCAGTACTCTTGTTCAGTGGTCTGGTTCAGGCTTACCACACATTCTCCATCAATGTTTGGAAAGAGAAGCTTTGGTACGTATTAAGTGCGGTACTGTATATCGTGGGTGGTCTGTTCATCTTGTTCAAACCATTAGCGGGCCTTGTCACGATTACCATGTTGATGGTGATTGTGATGATCTTAAACGGTTTGACTCGTATCTTTTTTGGTTTGAGTAATCGTAGCCTACCAAGCAGCAACGTTATTGTATTCAGTGGCGTAATTTCAGTGCTGATCGGTGGTTACTTCTTCATGCTGCTTGATGATCCTGCATTCTCAACCACGCTATTGGGCACGTTTGTGGGCATCTCGCTTCTGATTGAAGGCATCAGCTTCATATTTATGGGCTTACAAATGAAAAAGCTCTCCCAATAAAGAAGCTATTCAGCGCTAAAACTTTATGAAATAGAAAATGCCTGCCGATTCGGTGGGCATTTTTTATGGATGAAATCGGGCAGTGAATCACACAGATACGCTATGCATTGATATAAAACTCACCTAAAGTAGGGCATCACCACGATAAATTGCAGGGAAGGCAATGACGCACAAAGTATTTTGGGATGACCCATATCAAGTCGAGTTGGAATCTACCGTTTCTCGCGTAGACGGGCCTTGTATCGAGCTAGAAGAAACCATCTTTTACGCCGAGTCTGGTGGTCAAGAAAGCGATACAGGCACCATCGGTGGTATCCAAGTGATAAAGGCAGAGAAGCAAGGTCTATCGATTGTTTATACACTGGAACATGAGCCAAACTTTCAAGCTGGCGCAGTCGTGACCACGCAGATTGATTGGGCGCGTCGTTATGCTCTGATGAAACTGCACTTTGCCGCGGAAGTGATTCTTGAGGTCGTAACCCATCGTTTTCCTAAGATGACCAAAGTCGGTGCGCACATTTCTGCCGACAAAAGCCGGATTGATTTTGAGTGGTATGAGAGTGTTAAACCACTGCTGCCAGAGCTGCAACAACAAGCTCAAAGTGTGATTGATTCTCACGCTGACATCATCAGTGACTTTTCTGATACCAGAGAACAGCGTCGCTACTGGAAAGTTGAGGGTTTTGCGCAAGTTCCGTGTGGCGGCACCCATTTAAAGAACACGTCTGAAGTTGGGCGTATTCAACTCAAACGAAAGAACATCGGCAAAGGCAAAGAGCGCATCGAAATCAGCCTAGTAGAAGAGTGATGCTGGGCTCAACAACAGAGTAGGCTGTTGCATCATGATAATAGGCTTCGCTGTTTCGCTCACACTTCTTCTCATCCACTCGTCATCATCTTCCATCCTCTCTTACTGTTTAAACAAAGGTTATCAATAAACAAGGAGAGGGTTTTGAAACCGATTCAAACCGCAGTGATTACACTTTCATTGGTGTTTAGCTCTGTATGGGCAGACACCCATTTGCCAGATTCAATAGAGGCTGACGCACTCCTAAAGACGACAACCAGTTGGGATGGCACTACGCTGCCAAAATACCCCAAAGGCCAACCGGAAGTCACCATTTTGAAAATTACCGTCCCGAAGGGCGTGCAGCTTCCCATGCACCAACACCCTGTCATTAATGCAGGCATTGTGCTGAAAGGGGAAATCACAGTCACGAAAAAGGATGACGAGAAGATCGTGCTGAAAGCCGGAGATGCAATTGCAGAAGTTGTCGACCAATGGCATTTTGGCGCAAATACGGGTGATGAGCCGGTAGAGATTTTGGTGTTTTACGCTGGAGTGAAAGATAAGCCAATAACGGTGAAGTGAAGAACAGAGGTGGAATAAAGAGAGTAGGGCAAGGTGACTAAGCTTGCCCTGCCATCAACTAGCGGGAACTTAAGGTGCTAAATGATGGTGTTTGGTTTTCGAAGTTTACTCTGAGTCGAACTTCTCTTTCAGAGCGAGGTATTCCAATCTTCCTAGCTCATATTGCGTTTTAAAGTCTTGCGACACGTCGTCACAAATACCGTGATAGGTGTTGCCACGCATGCCTAGATTGTATGCATCTTGAGAACAGTAGGCTTTCTTGCCGACCTCATAGCCTTGCTTGTAGAGTGCAAAATCATCAGCGGAAATTTCGGAATCAGATAACATCACGTTACCTTTGTTTGCCTGCTCAAATCCGTATTTTTGCCAATTAGTAATTGTCGTTAAATCCACGGGTTCTGAAGCACAACCCATCATTGCCGCGCCAGATACCAATAGTAGTAATTTAATTTTCATCGAATAATCCTTGTCTTATGAGGACAGGCCAAGAAACGCTGCGCCTTTCACTCCGCTGTCGTCACCCAGTTCCGCTTTTAGAATTGGTGTTTTGCAATAACCACCAAAAACGTACTGGGGTAGATAAGCCGGCAAATCATCATAAATAGATAGCACATTCGACATACCGCCACCGAGTACAATGGCTTGTGGGTCGAAAAAGTTGATAACCTGCGAGAGTGCACGGGCGAGTTGATCTAAGTAGAGCTCATAGTGGCGTTTTGCCGATTCGGAGTCACTTTTCAGTGCGATAATCTCTTGGCTGGAGAGGTTGGTCGCGTGCTTGTCGTTGTATTGCTTTGCAAAGCCAGTCCCTGATAGGAATAGCTCATTGCACGCATCGCGACCGCAGTAACAGTCTTCGGTTTTACCATCTTTCACTTCATCGTAAAAAGCGAGTTGATTATGTCCCCATTCGCCAGCGACATTATTCGGCCCTTTTACTAACTGCTTGTTGTAAACCACGCCACCACCACAGCCTGTGCCGATAATGACACCGAATGCTGAGCCATGATTTTTTGCTGCACCGAAAAGTGCTTCGCTCAATGCAAAACAATCTGCGTCATTGGCAATATGTACCGTTGCCTTTAAATGCGCTTCCAAATCTTCTTTTAGAGCCTGTCCGTTTAATACCAAAATGTTGGAGTTCTTGATTTTTTGCGTACCTGGACAGATTGCACCGGGAAGTCCGATACCAATAGAAATCGATTCATCTGCACATGATGCTGCTTGCTCTATGATGGTGATAACGTGAGTTAAAAACGCGTCGTAATCACTCTTTATGGTGTTATGGCGTTGATAATAAAGCTGTTCTCCAGCTTCGTTAAACAACGCTGCGGCAATTTTGGTTCCACCGATATCTAAGCCCAGGTACTGCATAAACTGACTCCTATTTACCTAATGGGACATTAAATGTAAGGGTTGCAATCGTCTCGCTACGACCATAGTCGCCACCCACATACATGCTGTCGTTGTAGTGGTAATCCCATAGATCTTGTCCCACCAAGCCTTTAATTGTGACGCCGTTTTCTAGCGTTTTGCTGTAGCTTGCCTCTAAACGTGTGTAGAACTCGACGAACTTATCGCGAAGTACTTCACTTGAATCGTCCATACCTAGATAAAACTCTAACTTGTTATGCCAAGTGACTTTGAATCCACCTTCTTTGTACAAGTCGAGCCACGTTTCGTTTTCTGAACCGTAATGGTATTTGATGCCGTCTTTAGCCATCGTATCTAGGTAGTTACGGAAACTAAAAATAGACGAAAATCGCTCATTCCACTGTGACACAAGGAAGAAGTTCATCACTTGCTGACGATGTCCGCGATAATGACCACCATTGTGGAACTTACTCGTTTCTCCCAGAACAATGTATTCAGTTAAAAGTGGACGGAAGTTAAGTGTGTGTCGACCATTATCCCAAGGTGTTAAACCCTCTGGGAATGAGGTCAGAAGATCGAACTGTAGATAGTAGTCGTTAGAGCTCCAGTTGAGATCTCCACTGGTGTTTTTGAAGTTCCAATCACCTTCCCAAGCTAAAGCCGGGCGGAACTTCCAATCACGGCCGAGGAACTTGATACCGTCGTAGTGAAAGCGTAAATGTGCCTCGTGATCCCAGTGATAACCGTTTTTAAACCATCCATCGCCATTGTCAGTGAAATAATCGATTCGACGTAAATCGAGCCAAAGATCACTGCCTTCGGTGAGTTGCAACATGCCTTGTAAGAGTTTCTTATTTACTTCGACTTCATCACGACTGAAAGGATTAGGAGCATTGTCGTAATCATACCGGAAGTGTCTGAATTCGGTTTCGTTTTGAATCCAGCCTCCGTTTGCCAAAGCTTGAGTAGAAACCACAGAACATAACGATAGAGTAAGTAGGGTAAGTGTTTTATTTCTCATTATTGTCTGATGTCCGTGAATGAATTTCGACACGGATTGTTGAATAAAAATTCTCCACAAAAGGGATTCACACAGAGAATATTTAGAGAAGGCGATTAAAGTCACTCAAAATCGACATTTCAATTCGATGAAATGTGGATGACATCACATTGGATATTTTGTGATCTTGGTTGGTTTTTTGGCTTGGTGGCTAATTTAATTCTTAAAATACAGATAGATATAAAGAGTTGGAGGTCATTAGTAGAATCCATTCTGAGAGCGAATCAATTAGTTAACGAGGTATTTTCCATGTTCGATAAAACTCGATGTGATCTTGATCGTTCATAAACGACAAAACTATCAAAATAAAGAGATCGCGATCACCTCAATGACAAAATTAGTCACCAAATGACGTTTGCCTGAAAAAAATAATTAATCTGACCTCAACGCAAAAACTTAAACATTTCAAAATTCCGAGCAATCTTTAACTTATTGAATTTCAATATGTTAATGAGTGTAAGGTAACGTAACAAGGCTCGTTGAGGTCAATATGTTAGTGGCACTTAAAAGCGAACTTATCGCTTCAGTACAAGCATTACCGCATGAACCGTTATTTGGTTCAGACACCATCGTTAAGATGGCAAAAGCGGTTCTTGAAGGCGGAGCAAAAGCACTTCGTATTCAGTCAGTTAATGATATCAAAGCGGTAAAAGAAGCGTTTCCAACCGTCCCTGTGATTGGCTTAATCAAGCAAGATTACAGTGACTCTGAGATCTTTATTACTCCAACTGCAAAAGAGGTACAGGCAATCATCGATTCAGGTGCGGACATGATTGCTCTTGATATGACAGGTCGATCTCGCCCATTTGGTGAGTCTGTTGAAAGCCTGATTCAACAGATTCGCCGCACTTCTTGTTTAATCATGGCGGATATCGCGACATACGAACAGGGTATTGAAGCTGAAAAGCTCGGCGTTGATTGTGTGTCGACCACTTTATCAGGATATACGCCGGATACGGCACACCAAGGTGAAGCGCCGGATTTGCCTCTTATTCGTCGTTTGAGCCAATCACTGACCATCCCGGTCATTGCAGAAGGCCGAATTTCGACACCATTACATGTTTCCCAAGCGATGGCAGCTGGCGCATGGACTGTCGTGGTTGGCTCTGCAATAACGCGTCCGCAATTGATCACACAAAAATTTGCGCAAGCAATTCAAGCAGAGAAGGAGCTGACCTGATGACAGAACTCGCGCTTGGTTTGGATTTAGGTGGTACGAAGATCCGCGCAGGTCTTGTGGATAGTGAAGGGAAGCTCATCGTAGCAAACACCTCAGCGACCAACATTCGTGAAGGTCGAGAAGGAATTATGAATAGCATCATCTCGGCGATTGTGCCTTTGCTGACACGCGCTCGTCGAGAAAAGAAGTTACTACTTGGCATCGGCGTCTCGGCTGCGGGTGTGATTAACGTTCGCTCTGGCTCGGTACTGGACGCAACAGACAGCTTGCCGAATTGGAAGGGTACGCGTCTGGGTTACTTGCTGGAGGAAGAATTCGGCATTTACGTGGGTACGGATAACGATGTGAACTGCGCTCTTTTAGGCGAGCAATGGCTAGGCGGAGCTGAAAGTTACAACAGTGTTGTGATGCTCACCCTTGGAACCGGTCTGGGCGGAGCAATGCTAACCAATGGTCAAATGCTCCACGGTTCAAGTTACTTAGCGGGTCACTGGGGACGAATGGAAGTTCCTCATCCTTACCGACCACAAATGAACGTGCCGTTGGAATCGCTGCTATCAGGAACGGGGTTACGCGAAACGCTCTTGTTCCAATTACCGGAAGCGGAGCATCAAAGATACCCAGATGGTTTGAGTGTGATGCAAGCGTATTCCGAGAGAGATCCAAAAGTGATAGCAACGGTGGAAGATTTTATGCGCTTACTATCACGAACCATCAGCAACATTCGTTGGACGATGGATCCGCAGTTGGTTCTGCTTGGCGGCGGAATGATTAACTCGCGTGAATACTGGTGGGAATTGATGAACCAGTACCTCAAAGAAATGGGTGTGATGACCCCGGTGCGACCAGCTACATTAGGGAATGACGCTGGTATGTATGGCGCTGCAAAAATGGTGTTCAACCATTTTGAAGAACTAAAACAACAACGTGACTAAAGCGGAATGCTGCTTTTAAAGGTCTGAAACTATGTCGAAAAAAATCTGTTCTGTTGTATTTCAAACTCACTGGGATCGTGAATGGTATCTACCATTTGAGACGTTCCGAGCAAGACTTATCCGTGTAATGGAGCGTGTTGTTGATGCGTTAGAAAAGCATGAACTTGAAAGCTTCTTATTTGATGGCCAAGTGGTCGCCGCTGAAGATTTATTGGAAGCTTGTGAACCAGAATTGGCAGAAAAACTCCATCGCCTGATGCAAGAAGGACGTTTGGTTCTGGGGCCATGGTATGTCATGGCTGATGAATTTCTGTGTAGCGGAGAGAGTTTAATCCGTAACCTAGAGATTGGGCGTAAATTGGCGAACTCGTTTGGCAATTATCAAAAAGTGGGGTATCTGCCAGATACGTTTGGTCATATCGGTCAGATGCCTCAACTATTAACTGGTTTCGATATTAACAACATCGTTTTGTGGCGCGGAATTGATGCGAACCAATCTGAACTGCGTTGGAAAGGTGCCGACGGCAGCGAGATTTTCACTCTCTTCTTGACTGAGGGTTATTACCAACACCCACTTAACACAGATGACTTCGCTACCAACATTGATGTGTACCTGAACAAGATCACTGAACGTGCAACAACGGACAACCTATTGTTGACGCAAGGTGGCGATCATCTGCGTCCAGCAAACGGCAACATGGCGGAGCGCATTGCCGAGTTTAACCACTCTCGTAATGACATTGAGCTTAAACAGAGTGACTTGGCGACATACTTAACTACGCTGCAAAGCGAGGTTTCAAACGATTTACCCGTTGTGAAAGGCGAGCTTCGTGGAAATGACCGCGCATTTGTTTTACCTGACGTGCTTTCCACACGTCGCTACCTAAAGCAGATGAACCAAGAAGCGGAAGACACATTGACTCGCAAAGTCGAGCCGTTACTCGCGATGTCGCCAGTTGAGCACTACCCAACTCGTTTTCTAGAACAAAGTTGGAAAACACTGCTTACCCAGCATGCTCACGATTCCATTTGTGGTTGTTCTGTTGATGAAGTGCATCGTGAGATGGTCACTCGTTACGAGAAACTTGCTCAACGTAGTCAAGCCATGATGGACATGGCATTGCTTTCACTAGGCTGCACAAATGATGAGATGAGCGCATCAAATGAAGTAAATCCGTTCGCTGACCACACTCAATTCTCTATCTTCAACCCTAATCCAAAAGACTTTAATGGTTGGGTGACTGAGCGAGTGTTCTTGAAAGGTGAGGAAGCGTTCGGCTTACAACTTGTTCTGGAAAATGGCGAGTTGATCGAACCGGTGATCACCAAAGCTGAACCGGGTTTTAGCTTTACGTCACCAATTGATGATTTCCCTGATCGAATTGAAGGCGTTTGGTACAACATTGCTTTCCAGACGGAAATTGAAGGCCTGTCTTTTAAAGCGTTCACATTAGAGAAGTTAGCGACTTCAGAGCCTCTGGTGACCAGTACAATTCGCACTATCGCTAATGATATTTATCGTGTCGATTGGCATGAGGATGCAACCTTCATCGTTACCGATTTACGTACTCAGCAAGTATTCCATGGACTAGGCAGAATCGAATCTTCTCTAGACTGTGGTGATAGCTACAACTTTGCTCCGGCGATGAATGATCGCTTTAGCATTGCTCGCACAGTAGGAGAGGTTCAAACGCGCAATCATTCTAACTACTCAGAGATGAGCGCAAACATCGAGCTTGTTCAGCCTGCTTCCTTATCGAATGACAGAAGAAGCGCAAGTGGTGACAATGTCACGAGCTTTGGTGTGTTGACGATTAAGCTGTACCAAGATTCAGATTTTATCGATATCGACTTGAAGTGGCACAACCAAGCGAAAGATCACCGCCTATCTATCCATTTCCCGACGGGCATGAAACTAACGGAAACCCATGCAGATAGTGCGTTTGAAGTCGTCAGTCGCCCAGTTGTTTACCAAGACAATCAACAAGTCCTAGCGAACAAAGAAGCGAAAGTGTCAGTTAACCCAAGCCAATCATTTGTTGCTGGTAGCGACTTGCAAATTACTCACGCAGGTGTCCCTGAATATCGAGTAGTGAAAGGTCGTAGTGACGAAATCGCGCTAACACTATTGCGCAGTGTTGGTTGGTTATCACGACGTGATTTTTCTACTCGCGGTAATGGCGCAGGTCCAGATTTACCAACACCAGAAGCGCAATGCTTAGGTGAGCATCAATATCAACTTCGTTTGCACCTTGGTCAAGTGTCCGCAGAGGTACAGTGTCAACGAGCAGAGCAAGTTCGATATGCGCCATTTATGGTGAAAGGTCACAGCGACAAGTGGTGTAAGCCGGTCCGTTTAGTCAATGCGTCTCTGCAAGTTTCTTGTGTGCGCCGAATAAAAGGTGAGCTAGAGATTCGCGTCTGGAACCCTTCAGCACAGTCACAACCGATTGTACTTTCTGAGCAATATCGTGTGGTGAATTTCATTGGTGAAGAGCAAGCGTACCAATCGAATATCGAACCGAATCAGATTTTAACTTTGCGTCTACCTGCGTAGTAGAGGCTCCAATACAACACGCCGGAGCGTGCTCCGGCCTCATAACCCTACACATATCGAGAATAACCATGACGAATATAGAAATTCTTCGTTTACTGCTTATTTCTGGCGTACTGATATTTTTCGTTTACGCCATGATCACTAAGCGTATCTCCACTCTGATTGCACTGCCAATTATGGGTGTTTTAACCGCTGTTATTGCAAGTGTTGGCGAGCTGCCTTTATTAGGCTTGTTTGCCCATGAGAATGCGAACGGTGAAGAAGTACAAGGCATCATGAACAGCGTACTTGGCGACGGTGCTCGCATGATGGCATCTACCATCGCGGCAACCATTTTTGGTGGTGCGTTTGCAGTGCTATTGCGACGCGTCGGCATCGCAGAAGCCATTATCAAGAAAGCCGCAGAACTAGCGGGTGACCGTGTTCGAGTGATTGCCTTTATCTTTTACGTTGCCACTATGGTGATCTTCTCTGCGATTGGTGGCTTAGGTGCGGTAATACTGATTGGTTCAGTAGCACTTCCTATTATGATGACGGCCGGTATTTCTGGTGTCGTTTCTGGCGCGATTATTCTGCTTGGTCTGACAACGGGTGGGGTGATGAACCCAGCTGGTTTTGCCTTCTTCGCTACTATTCTAGAACCAGTTATCGAAGGTGGCTATGAGGCGGCATATGAAATTGTGGCGCGCATGGCAATCACACTATTCATCATCTCGTTCTTAGTGTCAGTTGTTTACATCATGCTGAACGTAAAGAACAACCAACGCAGCGCATGGCACGCAAGAAAAACACAATCGGCTTACGAGCTAAGTAACTGGGCGCTAATTGCTCCGATTATCCCGGTACTGCTTGTTTTAAGTTCTATCTATGTGATGCCACAAGTGATCACGGCGGAACTGGCCATCATTGCTGGCATCATCTACACGGTTTACGTTTGTAAAATCAAAGATAAAGTGAACGCGATTGCTCAATCGTTCGTGCAAGGTACACAAGAAGTCGCGGGCGCAATCGTTCTGCTTATTGGTCTAGGCATTCTGATTCGCGGTGTTCAGTTCTACACAGTAACGCCAGTTATTGCGCCTGCGATTGAAATGCTGGTTTCCATGCTGCAAAGCCCAATGACTTATGTAATCGGCTTCACTCTAGCGACGCCACTTGTTCTGTACCGTGGTCCTCTTAACTCTTGGGGTATCGGTGGCTCACTTCCAGCTATCTTTGCAACCGCAGGTTTCTCTCCAATTGCCGTAGTTTGGGTACTTCGCTCTACGGGTATGATGCAAGGCTTTGGTGACCCAACAAACTCTCAAAATATCTGGATTGCCGACTTTGTGCAGGTGGACCCGAACGACATCACGAAGAGCTTATTCTGGGTCGGCCTTATCATTACGTTCATCGCACTTGGCTACGCCATTTTAGTTGACCAAATCCCATTGATTTAACCACGGAGGGTGGGGCAACCCACCCAAATGAAACAAGCGAAAAACAGGTACAAAGTTATGCGTAAAGTACGAATTGGTATTGATGTTGGCGGTACGTTTACTGACGCCGTGGTTATCGATAACACAACGGGTGAAGTGATTGCTAAGGCGAAAAAACCAACCACTCACCATCACAAAGATGGTGTTGCACAAGGCATCGTGGAAATCATTAACGAAGTGTTGGACAACAACGGTATTTCTCCAGAGCAAGTGGTGTTCATTGCACACGGCACTACTCAAGCAACCAACGCGTTGCTAGAGGGTGATGTAGCGAAAGTTGGCATTATCGGCATGGGTAAGAGTAAAGCTGCGTTAAATGAGCTGGATGTCAAAGACATCGAGCTTGCGCCAGGTAAGTTCCTACAAACCGAGTTTATCTACTTTGACGTTGATGAAATCAACCAAGAAAAAGCAGACAGTGCGATTGATGAACTTGTTGCTAAAGGTTGTGATGTTATCGTCGCGTCAGAAGCTTACGCCGTGGATGACCCACATCTAGAAAAACTGGTAACAGCTCTAGCGAAAGAGAAAGGTCTGTACGCAACAAGTGGGCACGAAATCTCCCAGTTATACGGCCTAAGAATGCGCACTCGTACTGCTGTTGTTAACGCGTCATTGATTCCAAAGATGATCGAAACCGCGAACATGACAGAACAAGTCGTGAAAAAAGTCGGCATCCCTTCAGAGCTGATGATCATGCGCGCCGATGGCGGTGTGATGTCGGTAAATGAAGTACGCCAACGTCCAATCTTGACCATGCTGTCTGGCTTGGCGGCGGGTGTTGCGGGCGCATTGATGTACGAAAAAATCTCTGACGGTGTGTTCTTCGAGGTCGGTGGTACGTCGATTGATATCTCGGTTATCAAAGACGGCAAAGTTATCGTTAACAACGCGCAAGTCGGTAAGCACAAGACTTACTTGAAGGCACTGGATGTACGTACACTGGGTATTGCTGGTGGCTCGATGATCCGCGTCGGTGATGGAAAGATCATTGATGTTGGCCCACGTTCTGCGCACTTAGCTGACAAGCATTATGAGTGTTTTGTGGACGCGCCAGTGACTAATGCGAAGCTTCTACAAATCACACCAATGAAAGGTGATAGCCCTGATCATGCCATCATTACTTCCGACCAAGGTGAATATGCGTACACACTGGCGGGGGCGGCGAATATCCTAGGTTATGTGCCAGAAGACGACTACGCACATGCGAATGTTGAGGCGGCTCGTGTCGCATGGAAGCCACTGGCTGAATACTGTGGCAAAACCGTTGAAGAGGTTGCACGCGACGTGATGGACATTGCGTGTGAAAAAATCTGGAACATTGTCGAACCAATGATCAAAGAGTACGAAGTTAACCCTGAGTACATTGAATTTGTTGGCGGTGGCGGTAGTGCGGCGATTACGACTTTTGCGCTTGGTGAGAAGTACGGATTCAAATCGAAAACGGCAAAAAATGCGCCATACATTTCAACCATTGGTGTTGCGATGGCGATGGTTCGTGAGCAAATTGAACGTTCTGTCGTGGATCCATCCGCTTCTGATATTCAAAAAATTCGTTCCGACATCATGGACCAAATTGTTGCTCAAGGTGCAAAGGAAGAAAGTGTTGAGATTGCCATCGAAGTGGATAAGCAACGCAACATCTTAATCGCGACGGCGACGGGCGCAACGGAGTTTAGCAACGATTCGTCACAAGATAAGTTGAGTGAGCAAGACATCATCACCAAAGTTGGCGATGTGTTCTCTGTTGAAAAAGCGGCGGTGGAAGCCAAAGACGCAGTAGGTGCATTCCAAATCGTTAAAGCACGTAAAGAAAGCCGCAAGTTCTTCAACTTATTGAAGAAAGAAGAAGACCACTTCGCTGTGGTGAAATCAGACGGAATGATCCCTCTTAAAATCAAAAACGCACAGCACATCAAAGTTCCACGTAGTGGCTATGGTGAAGCGATGAAGAGTTTGGTGAGTGAATTGTCTTCGTACTCTGATGCGGGTCAGTCGATTCCAAAAGTGTTCGCGTTTACGGGCTCTCGAATGTTTGATTACTCAGGTTTGTTCAGTTCAGAGCAATTGACCTCAATGATCGCGATGGATCTTGACCATCTCGATGCTGAGCAAGAAGTGCTGCTAGTTGCAGCTAAAAAATAACCAAGCGAGGTCACAATGAAGAGCGATATTGAATACGCAAAGATGCAACTGAGCCTAGACAAGTACTTTGGCAAGATTCCTTCGGACATGCATTCAGACATTATCGAGCGAGGTTTACAGCTAGGTGAACGCGTAGCGAAAGAATATCGCTCTGTCGACCTCAAACAAGCTTTTATTGAAGCGGGCTACCGTATCGAATACACCAACAATGCCAAGCAAGTGTTGAGTCAAGGTTTGCTAATGCGAGCAGAGATCATTGAAGACAACCTTGGTAAACGTGTGCTGATTTATAAAGACAGCATTGAACAAGCGTTAACAGACTTGAGGCAACAAGGAATCAACTCATCGACATCTCAGATTGAACAACTTTATTTAGCGCATGAGTTCTTTCATTTACTTGAGATAGATGAGCATATCCAAGATGAAGTGCTAGCGCTCAAAGTTGAGCGGCTCAAAGTCTTAGGAAAAACCTTCTATGGACGACTGCAGTCGCCTTCGGAAATTGCTTCGAATCGCTTTGCTCAGTTGGTATGTGAATGCGAGTTTAACCCGCTTTTGATTGACGAATTATTTATCGGAGGTTGTGATGACTCCAACTAAAACTTATTCAGATTACGATGTTGTTGTGGTCGGTGGTGGCACATCTGGTGTTACAGCGGCGCTGTCAGCGGCAAGACAGGGATTGAAGGTTGCCTTGCTAGAAAAGCGCATCGCACTTACTGGCACGCAAGCCAACGCGATGGTTACACCGTTTATGCCTTCTCATGTCCATGGTTCACAAACCGCTAATCTACTGACAGAACGCTACCATCAAATGATGGAAGGGAAAGGTCGGTTAACACTTCCAGGAAAAATGGAGCTTTACTCGCCAGAGTCTTTCAAGTTACTCAATGACCAAGTACTACGTGAGTTTGGTGTAGAGATCTTTTACGACGCGACGTTGGTAAGCGCAAAGACCGAACAAGGGAATATCGAATCCGTTACGGCTCTGATTTTTGATGATTTCTACGCATTTGAAGCGAAACACTTTATCGATGCTTCGGGAGATGCGCTACTTTCACGTTTTGCTGGTGCGAAGACAGAGAAGGGCGATAAAGATGGCACTCGCCAATCGGTATCCTTCCGCTTTGAAGTGACGAATATTGACTTCGCTCGTCTGCGTCATTACTTGAAAGAGGCCAATTACAGCTTCTGTGACCCAAGTGACGCCACGTTTATGGAGTTCGTCCATGTTCCGGGTGTTGCTGCGTGTGGGGCTTTATTAGACGTCTTCCAAACGGCGATTGAAGCGGGTGAGATAACACCAGAGATTGCTCGTTACATTCAAGGTTTCTCAATGCCGGGTAAGCCAAACACTTTGTCATTTAATAACCCGCAAATGCCAAACCTTGGCAATATTGAGGATCCTAAAACGTTTTCTGAATACGTCCGTTATGGTCGTGGCATGCAGCATCAGTTGTTAGCGTTTTTAAATCGACATATCCCGGGTTTCGAGGATGCTTTCATCTCTCAAGAAGCCAACATGTTAGGTGTCCGCGAATCAAACCGTGTGATGGGTAAATACATTATGACGGGTAGCGATTATGCCGCTCGACGTAAGTTTGAAGATGGCGTTGCGCGTGGAGATTGGTACATCGACATCCATAGCGATGATCTTGAAGTCGAAGATGAATCGTTCAAAAAGAAATACGACAAGGGTGAGTACTACGAAATCCCATATCGTTCGTTGGTTTGTGCAGAAGTAAGCAATTTGATTTTTGTTGGTCGCATCATCTCTTGTGATTTCAAGATGCAATCCAGCATTCGAATTCAGCATACGTGCCGAGATATGGGGGATGCAGCAGGGCGAGCATGCGCATTGGCTAAGCAGCTTAATGTGGCGTTAAACGCTTTAGATGGCTCACTATTAAAACAGGGGGCATGCTAAATGAAGACCTTGTTTATTCCTTTAGATGAGCGTCCGTGCAACTACCTCTATCCGCAGTACATTGCCGAGACATCAGACATTGAACTGATTACACCGAGCATGGCGCAATTGAGCTGCAAAAAACAAGCGGCGAACACAGGTGCTTTGTGGAACTTCATGTTTGAAAACATTGAAGGGGCAGACAACGTCGTATTGTCGATGGACATGATGATGTATGGCGGTCTGATCCCTTCAAGACTTCATTATCTAGCGATGGAAGATGTTGCCCGCTTTGAAGATAACCTTCGCAAGCTAAAAAGCATCAATCCATCAGCAAAGATTTATGCTTATAACTGCATTATGCGATGTCCTAGTTACAGCAGCAGTGATGAAGAGCCGGAGTATTACGATCAATATGGTCATGAAATTTTCCGTCGCAAGTACCTACAAGATAAGCAAGAACGCGAAGGCTTGTCTGAAGAAGAGCAAGCAGACTTAGCCCCGTTGGAGCACTTCGTTCCGACTGACGTACTGACTGATTTTGAATCTCGTAGAGCATTCAATTCACAGGTGAACTTGGTTGTCGCACAGTTAGTGAAAGAAAAGGTAATCGACTTTTTAGTGATTCCGCAAGATGACTCAAGCCCGTTTGGTTATACGGCAATTGATCAACAAAAAGTGATTGCGTTTATAGAGCAAGAGTCTCTGTCCTTCGATATTGCGATTTATCCTGGGGCGGATGAAGTTGGGGTGACGTTATTGTCTCGTGCTTACAACGAATTCAAACAGCGCAAACCGAAAATTTATCCTTTCTATGCATCGACATTAGGCCCTCAGATCGTTCCTTTGTATGAAGATCGTCCGATGAACGAGTCAGTGAAATCTCATATCCGAGCGGCTGGTGGCATATGGTGCGACAACAGTGCAGAAGCAGACTATGTGCTTGCGATTAACTCGCCGGGTAAGTTCATGCAAGAAGCGTCGAAACAATCCCAGAAAGATCTCACTTACAGCTCTGGACGAAACCTGTCTGATTTTGCGCTACGAATCAGTGAGTACATTGAATCTGGAAAGCCAGTCATGGTGGCTGACTGCGCCTTTGCTAACGGTGGCGACCTAGAGCTGGTGAGCTTTCTCGATAAGCTTCAAACGCTTGATAAGCTTGTCTCTTACAAAGGCTGGAATACCAACTGTAATACGCTCGGAACGACATTAGGGGCAGGCATGATTGCCGATGTTTTGAAGGCCGCCACGGTAAGAAACCTCTGTTATCACGTGCTTGAGGATGCATGCTACCAGTCGGTTGTGCGAAGCCAACTATTGGAAAAATACTTCGGTGATGCAGCGTTTGGTCACACCAACTATGCAGATCAAGAGGTCGAGCAAGCTATGGTATTTGCTCAGCAAGCGTTACAGGCGCAATACCAACGTCTTACTGCAAATTCGTTACCACAAGACATTGAGCTAACGGCATTTTCACCTTGGCAACGTACCTTTGAAATTGGTTTGAATTTAAAGGTGAATCGTGATGCATGAATCCGCGCCACTGCTTGCTACGTTACGTTTAATTAAACCGGGTTTGAGCCCGGCATTGACTCAACTTGCGGAGTTTATCGAAGACAACTTGTCATCAGTATCAAGAATGACAGTCACTGAGCTTGCGGAAGTTGCAGATGTAAGCGTTTCTAGTGTCAGCCGTTTAAGCCGCGAACTGGGCTACCGTAATTACGGTGACTTTAAGATGGCTGCTCACTCTTCTATTTCCTTTGTTCCCAATGTGAACGGTGGGGCAGAAGTCGATGTGTTAGATGAAGCTGAGCAGTTGTTTTCTCTCACTAAAGATTTACTGCGTGACTTTAACTTTGATGAGTTTGGAGCATATTTGCGCCGTAGCAAAGGCGTGTTTGTGGCTGGTGAAAATACGTCGTTAACTCAACTGTTTACCGATGCTTGTCTAAATCACGGTAAACGCGTCGTGCCTTTAACAAGCACCGCGCACTGTGAAGCAATTCAGCCAGAGGTTACGTACAAAGACATCTTTATGTTCATCTCCGATTGTCCGCCTAGTGCAGAATGGCTATCGGTACTCCAAGGTCTATCGCAAAGTGATTGCGTAACCATTGCTGTCTCTCCGATAGTGCCCGAAGCGCTAGGTCAAACGTATCTGGATTATTGGGTTCCTATTATCGGTGAAGGGAGTTCAACCTTTTCCAGAATCAACACATTACTGACGTTAGAAGTGCTTACTCAGCAACTCAACCTAGATACCAACGTCAACTAGTCACGGAGCGTTGTAGGCATTGTCGTTACGGCGCTCGTATTTATAACACTGGCACGCTGGCTTCTTCTCGCTAAGTCTCAGTTAAATAGTTCGGATTGATGATTAAAACCTATCGCCTTCAGAAATGAAGGTGAGGGACTTTTGCATCCTGGGTTTGGCTCGTCACCTATTTAATGACGGTAAGAAGCGAAGTTTTAGCGACTCAGATTCTCTGTGCAGGAACAAGAAATGGCGCAAACCGTAATAACGAAATCGAGCTTCTTCAAACTCAAAAATACGATTCAGAACTACGTTTGGGGAAGCCCAACACTCTTACCTCAATTGTTCTCTTTCAATAATGATCAATCTATCTCTATTGCTGAGCTTTGGATGGGAGCACACTCTGGAGGATGCTCATTAGCTCTGATAGATGGTCATGACGTGCTACTTTCTGACCTAATTGAACAAGACAAGTCCTCATTCCTATCAGAAAAAACAGCCCTAGAGTTTGGTGAACTCCCTTACTTGTTAAAAGTGCTGACAGCAGAACGTGCGTTATCCATTCAAGTTCACCCAGATAAACTCTCTGCTCAAATCGGTTATCAGCGTGAGCAAGAAGCAGGTATCAAGCTGAGTGACTTCAATCGAAACTATAAAGATCCAAACCACAAACCGGAGCTTGTTTATGCGCTTGGTAACTTTCAGGCAATGAACGGTTTTCGCCATTACAAAGAGATTCTGACGTTGTTCACTCGCGTCGATGTTTCTG
The DNA here is from genome assembly GCF_051122595.1 of Vibrio sp. K4. NCBI lineage: Bacteria > Pseudomonadati > Pseudomonadota > Gammaproteobacteria > Vibrionales > Vibrionaceae > Vibrio > Vibrio sp. K4. The sequence continues at coordinate 1,630,746 of NZ_CP178577.1, read as the reverse complement.
TCTTAAGCGACTTGATGTTAGCATTTGAAAAAAATCAAACTGCACAAGGGCTTGAGGCTTTTTTTGTTGCACTGCTGCAGTTGGAAAATGACCAGAAACAACAGGCCATCAGAGAACTTGCTCAAAAGTCAGAAAGCTTTATCGGCGAGGAAACGTTTGAGTTGATTCTCTCTCTCATTGAGCAATACCCTGAAGATGTTGGTGTGTTCTCACCTTTGTTTTTAAATGTGATTACCTTGCAGCCCGGTCAGAGTATGTACTTAACAGCAAGAACACCACATGCCTACATAAAAGGCGCTTGTGTAGAGATCATGGCTAACTCAGATAATGTGCTGCGCGCGGGCCTTACCAACAAGCATATCGACATCACTGAGTTAGTAAGCTGCACGAGCTTTGAACCAAAACCGTTTGACACTTTGTTGTTAGAGCCAGAAAAACATGAAGGGCGATCATACTACCCAGTCACTGTTGATGATTTTGCATTGGAAGTCATTGAGCAAGAGGCTCAAGAAGTCGCGATTAAAGTTTCCAGTGCTGAAATCATCTTGGCATTGGAGGAAGAGACGGTGCTATGCGACAGTTCAGGTCAGGCTATAACCTTGCAGCTTGGAGAGTCAGCGTTCGTACCCGCGTACACGAAAAGTTATAAGATTCGTTCCAAAGGTAAAGTGATACGTGCGTTTAACCGTTAGTTTGAATCAAAAAGCCCGAGCATCAACTCGGGCTTTTTGTTTTTCACGCTATAGAGCGTTAAGACTCACAAGGCTTTGCGTGAGTAACACTGCGTTTTTGTTTGAACGACATTACCAACTGCGGAACGAGTGACATCAGGATCATGCCTAGCATTAGGCTGTATTGAACGGGAGTGAAGCTTTCGCCCATCAATACTAAGCCAGAAACAATGCCAGCGACTGGGTTTGCGATACCACCGAAGGTAAAGTCCACCACAGACATGCGTTGCAATAGCCACACGTACATGCCGTAACCAAGTGCGGTGTTAAGGACGATGACCCACAATAAACCACCGACGTTTCTTAATGATGCGTTTTGCAGGGCGCTCACATACGGCTCTGGATTAAAGCTCGCAAAGATGGCTGCGGCGATAGAAAGAATGATACCGCCTAAGATGAGCTGCCATGTTAGCACCGTCCACCAGTGCATTCTTGCACCAAGAGACTTAGTGACGCTGCTGCCGATGACGATACACATGATTGCAGATAGCATAGCAATTAAGCCAATTGGGTTGAGTGTGATCGAACTAGGATCAAACAGGAACCACGCCAGTGCAATCAGCGCTGCACCGCTTATCCCTTGAATCAAACTTGGTTGTCGTTTGTACACAACCAAGCCAAACAGCATCGCAAACACAGGGACAGAAATCATACCCACTCCGGAAATTGCAGAAGGCAAGGTCAACGCCATAACAAAGATGAGTCCGAAGAAGAGGGCGATATTGATTGTGCCGAGTACCAGTAAGATCTTCCAATCTTGTTTCTTTGGTAATGATGGTTTGATAGCAAGCAACAAAAGGCCAGCTGGCAAAGCTCGCAGCGCGCCAAGCAACACTGGCGGCCAGTCCGGCAAAGTAAATTGTGTCACGGCGTAAGTGGTGCCCCAAAAGAACGCCGGAATCATCGCGAGTAAAATGTTCATGTTAAATATCTTTACGTTGAGATAATTTATTGTAAAGGTACGCTCGTGATGGCTTTTTGTAAAGTATCTTTATGTTAAAATAAATTCGTAAATCAAAATGTCTTTGGAGATGAAAGGGTAATGGACGCAATTGACAGAGTGGTAAGCCAGTGGGCTAAGGAAAAGCCGGAGCTCGACACCGAACCGATGGCGATCATGGGGCGTTTGATGAGAATCGCAAAGCACATGGAGAACCACGTCGCCGAACTGCATAAACGTTACGACCTCAAAATGGGCGAGTTTGATGTCTTAGCAACGCTGCGACGCAGTGGTCAGCCATATCGTTTAACGCCATCGGAGCTGATTTCATCCATGATGCTGACGTCCGGTGCCATGACAAATAGGCTTGATAAGCTAGAGAAGAAAGGTCTGATTGCACGTGAGCATAGTAAAGAAGATCGCCGCAGCGTCACTGTTGAACTCACAGAAAGAGGTTTCGAGCTGATTGATTCACTGATAGAGCAACACCTTCAAGCGCAACATGAGCTGATGGGCTCTTTAAACAGTGCAGAAAAAGGGCAGGTTAATCAGGCGTTAAAGCTTCTCTTGCCGCAGTATGAGTAGAGGCAAGTCATGGGTTTGAAAGAGGATTACGGATGAATATTAAAGAGTTAGAGCAATTTCTTGATACTTTCATGTGTGCAGAAAGCAGCTTTCCATTTGGCCCTGAAGCTCTCGTCTTCAAAATTAAAGGCAAGATGTTTGCGGTTTTAGCTGAGCGCCACGGACGAGAGTATGTGAGCCTGAAAGTAGCACCTGAAGATGGGGAAGTACTAACGTCCCAGTTCACCGATATAACGCCGGGTTATCACCTAAACAAACGTCATTGGATTACGGTTTACTTCAATGGCGATGTTGAAGATGGCTTCGTGCAGGATTTGTGCGAACGCTCTTATGACTTAGTGGTTGCTAAACTAACGAAAGCGCAGCGTATTTCATTGGGATATCAGTAACATAGTTTGTGATTGGTCACAGATACTTTGTTTATTATCAATATCTTCGGGCAAAAACTCGCACCTTTAACTCGCACCGACTATATAAATGTTATAGCGATGTTAAAGGTGAAGTTATGCGTGAACTCTCTGAATGGTTAGAAGCCTACGGTGAAAGCCATCAAAACCCAATCAATCAAAAGATTCATAAAGTGGCGGTGCCGGGTATCTTTTTATCCGTGGTCGGGTTGATTTGGTCTATTCCGCAAATTCCTTTGTTTGGATTCAATCTCAACTGGGTATGGGTCGTTGCTTTACCCGCGTGGATTTTCTACTTCCGGCTGTCTCTTAGTGTGTTCATGATGATGATTGGCTACACCGTTGCGTGTATCGGGCTAATCTGGTCGATGGACATACTCGGTTGGCCGGTTTTACAGATTTCGATGCTGCTTTTTGGTGTGCTTTGGATTTTCCAGTTTATCGGGCACAAAATCGAAGGGAAGAAACCATCGTTTTTTGAAGATGTTCAGTTCCTCTTAATCGGGCCAATTTGGGTGTTTCGTAAGCATTAATGAGACAAGTAAGCAGTCGAGCAAATTAGAAATTGCTAAACTTAACTTATGAATCATTATCACGAATCCCTGTTATGCCTACCGCACTGTTTGTCTTAGTCTTTGTCAGTTTTATTCCTTATGCTTTAGCCGGCCTTGGGGGCTATGCCAAAGTCCAGCAACTCGGTCATCTAGATAACCATCATCCACGTTTGCAAGAGAGAAAACTCAGTGGTCGAGCCGCAAGAACCATTGCGGCGCAGTCGAATGCTTGGGAGGCGTTGGCATTTTATAGCGCAACCATTCTTGCCGTGAGTTTGAGTGGCGTTCCATGGTCTGATCTCTCCATGCCTGCGATTGTATTTGCTTTTACTCGAATGGCTCATCCCGTCATGTACATTGCAGATATTGCCATCGGCAGGACTTTGGTCGTCATAACTGGCATTGCAAGCTGTGTTTATATGCTTTCTCTCGCGTTTTAAGTTTTGTGCCACGTTTTGCACAAAGTTATCTTGTGTTTCAGACCAGTCGCGGAACTCATGTTACTCTTTCGCCAATTTTAAAAGTCCTTTCACCTTGTGAAGAGCAGAATAAAAAGTCCAAGCGAACAGTTGTAGAGAGGTAGTCGCGTGAGTGCACAAGATCATTTTCAGGGTCAGTTTGAAGTTGAATTGAAATACCGAGTGAAAGACAAGCGAGCGTTTTTAATCGCGCTAAGCAGCTTACAGCACGAGGTGATGTTCGAAGATAACCAAGAATCAGATTGGTTTTACGATACGCCGGAACGCAAACTAACCTATGAAAACAAAAGCTTGGTGATTCGTGAAGTTGAACCATCTGGCATTAAGCTTTGGATTGTTAAAGGGCCGGAAGAAGATCGTTGCGAAGCGACAGACATCACCAAGTCTCACGCGGCAAAAAGCATGTTAGAGAACATGGGTTACGAGGTCATCCTTCATACCAAGAAGACTCGCAGTATCTACTTTGTCGGTGAATTCCATATCACGCTTGACCACCTTGAAGGCATCGGTTATTTCGCAGAATTCGCAATCATGACTGACGATGAAAGCGCACTAGGGCACTACAAACAAAAACTGCAAGCACTAGCAGGCATGTTTGGTTTGGATGAGTCCAACCGAGAATTGCGTTCTTACAAACAAATGTGGACCGCTCAGTAAAATCCCCGTCATTTCTTATTGGTCTGACAAGCAACTCCCTCCAATCGCACTATGATTAAAGTAGTGCGAGCTTGCCGTCTCGCACCACCATTCCATTTCGCAGACTGATGGTGACAATGTCACTTAAACGGAGGGGGAAATGTACAACCGCGAGCACAAATACGTGTATTGGCGAGAAGAGCGCAAGAAAGGCAAATGGCACTACATAATGAAGTCTTTCTTGATGATTTGCTGTGCGTTGTTGGTTGGCAAGGTTATAGGCTTGTTTATCTTTGGTGAGCTGCAAACGGTAAGGGATGTTACAGAGCAGTTTCCTGCCGATGTCTTCATCATGATGCTGGTGGGATTCCCCATTAGCGTTATTGGCTGGTATCACGAAGAGTCGAAATTTTTCCGAGCCTTAAAGCGCCGAAATAAGAAATTTAAAGCGCGCTTGGAAAATCGCAAAAAAACAAACAAGCCAGTTTAGAAAGATGCCGCAAGATTCGAACTTTGCGGCATTTTTGATCCGGCCAGTTTACTGCTTCCCATTCATTAGGTTCATGTGTGATTTGTATTGATGGAGTTGGTTCCCAAAGGTTAACCCTAAATGAGTATGAGAATTAACCGGTTACGTATCCTACACTTATTGATGTGAAAGCGGTGAATTCGCGCAAGGAAGCATGTGCTCATGGCAAAAAAGCTCTCTAGGTTTAGTCCGAAAGCTCTATTACTCATTTTTATTGGGATGACTGCGCTCATTTACGGAGTCATTTCACTTATTGTGTTATCTCAAGAAAGTCAGGCGACAATAAAACAACTCCAAAAGGGGAATGGTCGGTTTGAGCTAGAGTCCGCCAAGATCTTCATGGAGAAGTACTTAGAGGTAGCGGAAGACCGAATCGTCCTTGCATCCCAATACCGTGGGGTTATCGATGCCGTGGTCGACAATGATGTTGAAGGTTTAGCGTTCCAGTTAGAGCGTTTTAAAGGCCAACATCAAACGATGCAATTTGCAGCAAGAGATGTTAACGGCGATTTATTGTTCGAAGACACTTTTCGTCACCCTGCATCTGAACAAGAAGTCGCGATTTTTAATGCGCTTTCCGAGTCTCGATTAAATGAGCGCATCGTGTATCTGTTGCACGATGATACTAATCACATCTGCTTAAAGCTTTTTATGCCCCTTGTAAATAACGGTGATTTTGTCGGGGTGTTATATGGTGAAACCGCTGTCGATTACGATGACTTTTTTGGTTCGTTTGTAACGGGAAGAGAGCGTTGGTATGAACTCAGTCAAACCATTCCACCACTTCCTGAACTGGCTCACCTAACCGAAACACAGGCGCAAGACCATCTATCCCATAGCCATGAGCATGTTCCAACAGCAAGCGAAATCGACCGATGGATCATCAATAAAGAACCCTTGAGCCGAGGTAATTTGCTTTTGACTCAAGGTGTCAGTAAATCCTTCTTGGATGAGCAATTAACGAACCTTCAAAGCAGTTTGCTAAAGGGCTTAATTGGCGTGCTGATCGTGAGTTCGATTATTGTGACAGTCATAGGAAAAAGGCTGTTCGTTAACCCTCATCGTGAACTAGAGAAATCCAGGCAGGAGCTAGAAGAATCTAACCTTCAATTGAAAGAAAAAGAGAAGGAGAGCGAGTTACTTGCGACTGTTGTTAAAGCCGCGAGAGATGCCGTTGTTATTACAGACCACCACGGAAACGTTGAGTGGGTAAACAAAGCGTTTGAATCCATGACGGGTTATCAACTCGATGGCATCAAAGGGTTAGCGCCGGGTGCTTTCTTGCAAGGGGCTGACACTTCACCAGAGACGATCGCAGACATCGGGAAAGCAATTCGACAGGGTGAGCAAGTTAGGACAGAGATACTCAACTATACGAGAAACAAACAACCCTATTGGATTGATATCGATATTATCCCATTGAGGAATGAGCAAGGTGTTGTTGAGCGGTTTATTGCCATTGAACGTGACATTACAGAAGTGAAACGCTTAGAGAGTGACCTTGAAACCGAGGCATTAAAGGCAAGGCATGCCAATGAAGCGAAATCGGCATTTTTAGCGACGATGAGCCATGAAATCAGAACGCCGCTTAATGGGCTATTGGGAATGCTACAAATACTGATCGATGACATCCGAGACCCGGAACAAAGGAAAGTGCTGCGACTCGCATTGAACTCGGGTGAACACTTGATCTCGATTCTCAATGACATCTTAGATTTAGCCAAGGTCGAAAGTGATGCGCTTGCACTCGATATTCATCCTTTCAAAATGGCGGACATCATTACACCAGTGGAAGTGACTTACCAGAGCTTGTGTTCAGAGAAAGGCATCGTGTTCAGCGTGGATAACCAATGCAGTGATGAATGCCAATACAGTGGTGATTCTGTGCGTATTCGGCAGGTTTTGCTCAACCTTGTTGGCAATGCGCTCAAGTTTACTAAGGCTGGTCATATTAACGTTTCCATCAAAGCGCTAGAGTCGCCCTTCGTAGAGTTTTGCGTAGAAGACTCCGGTATCGGTATTCCTCAAGATCGTATGGATTCTATTTTCAATGAATTTGAACAAGCTGAAGTGTCGACGACTCGGCAATATGGTGGCACCGGGTTGGGTTTAGCGATTTGCCAAAAACTAGTGACTCTTATGAATGGCCAAATCAGTGTTGAGAGCGAGTTAGGAAAGGGAAGCCAGTTCCGCTTTGTGATTAGCTTACCGAGTGCTTCAGGCGAGGCCATTGAAGATAAAACAGAGGATGTGAAGGTTGAAGATCTCTCTTCCGTTCACGCGCTGATTACGGATGACAATCGGATGAATCAAATCATCGCCAAAGTCTTTTTAGATAAGTTAGGGGCGAAAAGTCACACATGCAGCAGTGGACAAGAAGCGCTGAACTTGTTGAACGAGCAGTCTTTCAATCTCATAATTATTGATAACCATATGCCAGAAATGAGCGGCATTGAGGTCGTTAAGCGAATCCGCGAACAAGGGCTGGATGATGTCGTGATCTTCGGTTGGACTGCGGATGTGATGCAACAGTCGACACAATCATTTATCGATGCGGGTGCAGATGAAGTTCTTGCCAAACCACTCATCAAAAAGGACCTCATGGATGCTTTGTCTCGGCATCTACCTAACGCGTCAAAGGAATAAGCGTCGCATTTTTGTCTGTGCAGAAACAGTACATCATCGGTGAAAACGAGCCTTGGGTTCATTACTTCACCTTGCTTACAAAGTAAGGCGCGAATTTCATGACTTTTGGCAAGCCTTTCTTATTCTGACTCTGCTAAATTCTTACCAAGAACATCCCCTCAACAGGAATAATAATGGATAAGAAAACCATGTTGCACAGCCAAAAAGTGTACTTCTGTAATGATGAAGAATTGGCGGCAATGCAAACCGAATGTCTTGAGATCTTATACGATTACAACCACACACGTCCTTCGGAATCAGAAAAGCGGGGCGAGATACTCGGTCGTCTGCTCGCGTCTGTTGGTGAGAACTGCTACATCGAACCGCCTTTAAGGGCAAACTGGGGTTGTCACACTTACCTTGGCGACAATGTTTACGCAAACTTCAATCTGACTTTGGTCGACGATACTTACATTTACATTGGGAATAGCGTGATGATTGGACCTAATGTGACCATTGCAACGGCAGGGCACCCAATCGATCCCGATTTGAGACGAGACGTAGCACAGTTCAACATGCCGGTTCGAATCGGAGACAATGTATGGATTGGTGCAAACTCGGTGGTATTACCGGGTGTAACGATCGGAGAAAACTCGGTGATTGGCGCGGGCAGTATCGTAACTAAGGATATTCCTGCCAATGTGGTAGCCGTTGGTAACCCTTGTCGAGTGCTTAGAGAGGTCGGACAACACGATAAAGAGTACTATTTTAAAGACCGCAAGCTTGAACAAAATATGTTCAATGGTTAGTCTGAACCTTCTACCCGAATAGGAAAGTAAAATGATCATCCGCACAACCAACCTCTGGTGGCTCCTCCTTCCAATGCCAAGCAGTCGGTAGGTTGAGTTGTGCCTGGCTGCGAGTAGATGCAGCCAGAATCGTATTCTATCTCGTAGCCTTGTTTGAATGTTATCAATCATCAAGGAGAGAAAATGAATACGGCATCCGACTCCAACCTTAGTTCTGAACATCAACCCCAAAAGAAGCCTGTTAGTGCAATAACTGTTGGCGTCATGTTTGCGCTCGCTGGTACGCTGTTATTTTCAATTAAACCTGTGTTTGTCAAACTCGCGTATCAGCATGGCGGTGACGCGGTGAGCATCATGACGCTTCGAGCAATGAGTTCACTGCCTCTTTACCTTTGTATTCTCTTTTGGATGCTACGCGGCTCCGAGAACCGAGCGAAAGTGAAACACCACGGAATCAAAGCCGCCGCGATTGGTGTGCTTGGATATTACTTAGCAAGCTATCTCGATATCACCGCACTTAACTACATTTCTGCTCAACTTGAACGTTTATTGCTGTTCTTGTTTCCGACTTTTGTCGTGTTAATTATGTGGTTTAAAGAGGGGCAATCACCCAACCGCCAGGTGCTGTCAGCCGTATTGGTTGGGTATCTGGGAGTGGGGCTGATTGTGGCGCATGACCTTTCTCACTATGGTGAGCAGATCTGGCTTGGTGGTGGGCTAGCAATTCTTTCTGCATTTGTGTTTGCCGTGTATTTGGTGTTGAGCAAAGCCAGCATCGCGAAGCTAGGGAGTACCATGTTTACCAGTATCGGCATGGGCAGTGCCGGTGTCGCCATTCTTATTCATTTATCGTTTAGTTCATTACAGTTGAGCTCGATGAACAATGAACTCATTACTATTGGTGTGTTGCTGGGCATCTTTTGTACTGTCATTCCTTCTTATCTGATTGCGGCTGCCATGGCACGGCTGAACCCTGCGCATCTGAGTTTAGTGAGTAACATCGGCCCAGCAATGACAGCGTTGTGTGCCATTTTCATATTGGACGAAGCATTTACTTGGTTTCACGCTTTAGGGATGGTGCTAACCATCGTCTCGGTCGTGATGATTAACCGATTCAAATCATAAATCGGTACAACGGCAGAGGATGAAGTAAGTTGTGATGTTTATAGACGGATAATGTTTATAGAGGAAAAGGCAGGTCGATGAGTGTCGACCTGCTAAAGGGTTAGAACACAAAGTTAAGCATAATGGTGTACATATTAGCGTCGTCATCCGAAGGGTTAGAGACGAACGCGCCAGAGGCGTCACGATAAGCCTTAAAGTGTTGCCACTCTGCATTGAGTGACACATTGTAGTGAAGATCGTATCTCACACCGAAGAGGTAGCTATCGCCAACTCGATGTTCATGATCATCAAACTGCTGGCCATAGGTCGCATAAGGTGTGAACTTGTTTAAGTTGTAAGTACCTTGCACATACCATGCGGAAGCAATGTCGTTGGTTTGTCCTTCCACGGTTAACGTCAGCGCATCAAACTCGTACTCAGCACCAAGTGAGAACAGTTGAATGTTTTGGTCTTTAGCTTTGATGGTTTGATCCGGAATCTGAACGATGCCCACACCAGGAATATTGGTGGTCAGGTTACGTAGTTTGGTCTCTTGATCGTAATTTGAGTCTAGATACGTAAAGTTCCAGCGGTAGTAATCCCCACTCAGGATAAAGTTCACGCCGTACATTTCATTAGTTTTAAACGTTAGCTCAGTATTGGCGTTAAAGTCGACGGTGCTTTCATCACGAAAGCCAATAAAAGGCGTTGTGGTTAACGTCATGCTGTCGTTGAGATCGTAGTTCCACAAGAATGAAATGCCATTAAACGCGGTAATCCCCAAGATACTGTCGTAAACCTCATTTGGTGGGCGCGCTGGCGTAAACGCATGTCCCACATAGTAATACTCAGAGGCCAAGAACACTGGCATTCTTAAGCGACCCCCACGAAATTCAACATTACCGTAGGTATAAGCGAGATAAGCCCATTCAAGTTGTGGATCGCTCCAGTGATCTTGCGGTCTTTTTACCACTTGGGCGGAAGCTTTAAAGGCATCGTAGTAGAAGTCGAACTGAACGCCGAACGTGGTATCACAGTCGTAACAATTTTCGTCGTCGACAAATCGGTTCACGAGGACAGGTGTTTCATTGTCGGTGGTTGCCCAAGACGTCGAGCCAAAGCCGCTCAATGATAAGTTGTCCGTTAATTCTATCGCCGCCAAGCTCGGAAAGGCCACACTGCTAAGCGCTGCTGCTGTCATTGATGCGATGAGTGTTTTCTTCATATTATTTCTCCGAACTTACTACGTAGAGGATTTGTGCATCAGAAGGGAGGCTACTCACCGGTGTATAGCCAATGCGATTCGGCTTTTCTTTCATCCAGGCTAATAGGGCATCCATGTTGGAATTGTCGATAACTTTTGGTGGACGCGCTTTGCCAGAGAACGACAAGCTTGCCCAGTGCGCGTTCATTTGCGCGATGTTTTTGTTGAGTAAATAGCGATAAAACTCTGAGCGTTCTGAGGAAGTATCAGGCCAATCAGACAGCTCAATACGCTTACCTTGTAAACGCTTTGTCTTACCACGATAAAGCTTTCTTGCTTTGGTGATGCTGAGCTCATCAAAGCCTGAGTCGAGAGAGAAAATCGCATACTGGTCTGCCGCCAATGCTTCGCTATCAAAAGACATTAACAGGGCAAAGGCGATCATTGCAGTAGAGAGTGATCTCAACACTTTGTTTTTGTTCACTAAGAAATGGGTATCCATGACCATTACCTTATCCGTTAAATCACACTTTCAATTTGGTGAAGAAGTTTTTCTTTTCTCACCGGCTTTGGCACATAGGCATCCATACCTGAGTCGTAACAGCGCTGAATATCGTCGTCCACCACACTTGCCGTCAGTGCAATGATCGGAGTTTTAGGCAGACCAGAAACTCGTTCATAAGCGCGAATTTCTTTTGTCGCCTGAAACCCATCCATCACTGGCATCATGCAATCCATCAAGATGATGTCGAAGCTGTTATCTTGTTGGAACATGTCCACGGCAATTTGACCGTTCTCGGCAATCTCAAATTGATAGCCCGCTTTACTCAGTAGCAATGACGCAACCTTCTGGTTAACGGTATTGTCTTCGACCAACAAGATGCGTTCTGAGCGGCTTGGCAAGGTGTTCATTGCAGGCTCTTCAGGCTTGTCTGCCGGGCGTGTTTTTGCTGCTGCGCTGATTGGCGTTGGTACTACATCAGGGCTATCTACTGTCGGGATATCAACGGCTTTTGCCAGTTTTTCTTTAAGGATGTTGGCTTTGAATGGTTTGGGTACATAGTCATCCATGCCGACATCAAAACACTTCTGGATGTCGTCATCGACCACACTGGCGGTTAGCGCAATGATTGGAATGCGGTAACTGCGGTTCTCTTCTTTTTCGACTTGACGGATTTTCTCTGTTGCTTCAAACCCATCCATAACGGGCATCATGCAGTCCATTAGAATCAAGGCGTATTGGTTCTTCTTGAACATGTCGACCGCTTCTTGCCCGTTGGCGGCGAGGTCGAACGTGAAGCCGGCTTTTGTCACATGTAAGCCCGCAATTTTTTGGTTTACTGTGTTGTCATCGACCACCAAGATTTTGTTTTTGGTATTGGCTGTCGCGCTTGCTGCGACTCGTTGAGCGGTTTGGCTAAATTTGGCCTCACAGTTTTCAAGCGCTTTCACCAAACGTTGGCCAAGCAGAGGTTGCGTGATCATTGCACTGACGCTTTCACCGAAGTCAAATTGGTCGCTTTGCAGATGTTTGATTAGGCAAACGCGTACATTTTGAGTTTCTAATCGGTGGAAGGCATCTTCGCTTTCCATCGCAGCATTTGGTCGCGTTTCGGCGTAGATGACGATGACGTGTTCTTTGTCGTTAATCCAAGTTGGGAGGGCGTCTAAGCTCGTCACGGATTGATGAACCGCAATGCGATAGAAGTTCAGTTCATCACGTAGTGTGCTCTCCATCGCGGCATCTTCACAAACCAACCAAATTTGGCTGTTGGCCGCGGCATGTTTGGCATCAAAGTCTAGCTGAACAACAGAAGGGGACAGTTGGAAGAAAAAGCGACTGCCTTGGCCTTTTTCAGATTCCAATTGAATCTTGCCGCCCATTAACTCAACGAGCTGAGTACTGATTGCTAAACCAAGACCGGTACCACCAAACTGGCGAGTTGTAGAGTCGTCTTCTTGTGCAAATGGTTCGAAGATTTTCTTCTGTTGCTGTTCATCGATACCGATACCTGAATCTCGAACAGAGAATTCCATGACCGCATTAGAGCCAGAAACACTATGGGTGGTAACAGAAAGAAGCACCGTGCCTTTTTCCGTGAACTTAACCGCGTTAGACATAAAGTTCATCACCACTTGGCGTAAGCGGTGATCATCAATCATCAAACGGAAAGGTGTGTTACGACTGATGCTCACTTGAAGATCGATGCCTTTCTCTTTGGCTTTAGGCGAAACGATAGAAGCGATGTCGTAAATAGACTCACGAACACAAGTTGAATGCGGGCTAATAAGTAGCATGCCCGATTCAATTTTTGAGAAGTCTAGAATGTCGTTAATCAAGCTCAACAGTAGTTGCGATGAAGTCTCGATAGTATCCACATAGTCGCGTTGCGTGGCAGTGAGGGAGGTATCAGATAGCACTTCTGATATACCGATAACACCGTTAAGTGGCGTTCGAATTTCATGCGACATGTTTGCGAGGAAGCTACTTTTTGCTTTGCTGGCTTTGATCGCATCGTCTTTGGCGCGTTCAGCGTCTTCTTTTGCTTGTGTCAGTTTGATGTTGGCTTGTTCACGCTCATAACTCAATCTTTCCACTTCTTGAGCAAACTTGCTTAATTCGTCTTTACCCTTAACGAGCTCTTCAAGCGGCGATTCCTCACTGTAGCTATCGCGACGAAGAAATTCCAAAACCAACTGAAGATTACTCGTCACTTTACGAACCAGACGTAACGCCAAGCTAATCACCAAAATGGTAATGACAGACATGATACCGATGAACATCAAGCGCTGTTGGTTTGCAGTCGTAATTGCATGGTCCACGTCGGCTTTCAGTTGCTCGGTCATTTTGTTGTCGACGTTTTTAAGCAACGCTAAGCGTCCGTTCAATGCGGTTAAACCTGCGGCAACTTCACCTTCTGGCAGAGTGCTGAGCGCTTCCTCGTTGAACAGAAAGCTTCTGAACTCTTGGCTAAGGACGAACACTTCATTGGTGAATGTTTCGATCAACAGTTCAACTTGTTGTTGGTTGGCATTAAGTGTGACGAAGCGTTCAAGGAACAATTGTTGGTTTTTGACGAGCGATTCAATCTCGCTGCTGATGTCAGCGTCATAAAATTGGTTTTGCTCAACGGAGTAAATCAGATATTGGCTAAGTCGGTTTTCTTCTTTGGACCAAAACATCAACCATTCAATCTGCATAAGGGCAGAGAGGTGGGCTTGGATTTCGAATGTAGCGTCATTAAAAGGGACTTTTTCTAACGCCAATAGAATCTGCTTGTAGGTGTCTGCGCGCCACTCTGCAACGTCTAAACGTTCATCCATGTCCGTTGTTGTTGCGAGAGAAAGACTGGCTTCTTCCAGGCTCGCGAGCAGGTCCGCCATTTCTACGCCATTGTCGGCAAAGATATTCTTGGCTTCATTATTGAGCGACTGCGTGACGGTTTTGATCTCCGACTCTTTGTCTGACACTTCGCTGTTATTCGGCAAGTTATACAGATAAGAGACGCTATCCATATAGTCGGAAAACAGCTGCGCTTTCTCCAGATCTTGAGCCTGAGTGGAAAGCCTGTGAACTTGTTGCCCCGCAAGAAAGAGGAGTAAAACGATGGGTAAAAAAACTAAGCTAAACAGCTTGTGCTTAACAGATAGGTTATTCCATGAAAACGATCCGACCACTGTGCACGTCCATATCCAATAAGTTGATATGAAAAGTGTAGGCTAACTATCTCAATTGTTAGAAATCAAGCAGAAAAATTCACACTTTCGCCATATAAAAATTGTGATGCTCGTTACAAAAGGTCGGTGTTTGAAAGAGATAAATCTTCTAATCTATCAATAAAAATAGGGTTTCTCACTCAGTGAGAATTATTCAAAGCAATGATATTTATAAACAAAAATCATTTGTCGAGTGAGTAAAATGTTTTGTCGTAAAAGGTCATAAAGTGGCTGTGTCGATATACAGGGGTGGGTATAATCGTCGGATTTTCTCGCTAATGAGACTTTGTGAAATATGTGCTTGTGATTTCCCAGAGTTGTACTTCAAACGATGCAAAGGTTAGTGGGAAAAAGGCTTAAATAAAAAGTTAACCTCCATACGACAACAAATAACAATAACTAAATCATGAACGTATCTCGAAGTCTTCAATCGGTCACTCTGCGTTACACTGTCCCGATTGTCTTGATCGCGCTTTTCACTAACTTCACCTACTGGGCATACCAGCAGGTCGACGAAGCGAAAAACCTAGCCCGATACCATGTTAAATCTGCAGAGCTCAACCTTGGTACTATCGTCGATGGTTACCGTGATCTGCTACGTGCAATGAGTAAAGATGAGCACTTCATCGAATCGGACATCACATTGCAAGAGCGTGCGCAACGTGCGGTTCCATATAAGCAGGCCTTTGAACTGGCGGGCATTGGATTCAGCGATGGTGTGGGGAACATGGTCAGCACACACAACAATAAAGTGCATTCCATCGCTCATCGTGACTACTTCCATCAAGTGATCCGCAGTAAGAAAGCGGTGATGACGGACGTTCTCACCGACGTCTCAAACGGAAAAATTGTTTATGTGCTGTGTCGTCCTATGTTTGACGAACTCGGTGATTTGATGGGCACCATCTCGGCGTCTATTCATTTCAGTGAAATTCAAACCGCACTCCAGACCGACAATGAAAACGACATCTACAGCGTACTGTTAGATGAAAATCTTAATGTCATTAGTCATTCCAAAGATAAGCATTATGTTGGGATTAACTTGTTTAACTACGGTTACGAGAAGCTATTCGACCGTGAAAAGAACCTTAAAGCGCTGACCGAAACGGCCAATGGTGGCTTTTTCACTTACAGCAAGCCTTTTGATTTGTCATATGTTGAGTTTACTAAGATAGAAGGCACGCCTTGGATTCTGCTTTCAAAAGCTAAGTTCAGTACCTTGCTAGGTGATGGAACTTTGATGTTTGGTGCGAACGTGATGTTGATTATCGCGATTTACGTCGTTATTGCGCGCTTGATGGGTAAGCAGGTGGTCGGTTTAACTCAACCGCTTGACCGATTCTTAGAAGAGAGCAAAGTAGTGTTCAACGACAGCTCGATGGAGCTAAAAGAGCACTTTGAACAAGTTCTTCAAGCCAGCCGCAATGGCGTGTTTTGTTCACGCAGTGGGTTGCTCACGCGAGAGTATTTCTTGCGAGGGGCAGAGAAGTCGTTATCTCTTAGTAATACGCCCAAAGCCTGTATCTTCTTTGATATGGATAACCTCAAGTACATCAACGATACATACGGTCACTTAGCGGGCGATAAAGTTATCGCTCTGTTTGTGGCCGTGTTGAGAGAGAGTTTTGGTCACAAGCGTGACATCATCGGCCGATTTGGTGGTGATGAGTTTGTGGTGTTAACGCAAGAGTTTCGAACTAAGCGTGAGTTAGAACTTAAACTAGATAAGTTCCTCGCTAAATTACAAAGCACAGCGGATCGTTTAGGCATTGATATTAGTTTAACTGCGTCAATTGGGGTTGTTCTCACAGAGGGCGTGGGGCGCGATATTGATATTCTGCTGCACTGTTCCGATATGGCGGTGTACCGAGCGAAGCAGTTGGGTAAAGGGCGTTACGCGTTTTATCATACTTCGATGGTCGAAGTGCCGATATTCAGTTAACAAAAGGGAGGTGTGAAGCCTCCCTTTTTTATTTGTGTCTCAGTCGCTAGTGGTGAGTTAAGCCGTAACCGCTTGAGGCTGTTTTCTCAACACATAGATGTCATGATCTCGCAATAGGTAGAGAGCGAAACACGCAGCAAGCATCGGCCACGCCGCGAAGAATAATAGGTTGTTGAACGGGTCTAGGTACTTCGCGAACGAAGAAAAGGTCGAACCTGCGTGTAATACCAGAATCGCAAGATAAGTCAGGTTCTTCCAAAGTCCAGCCACAAAGATCCCGATGAACACCAACTGGGCAATACCTAACGCGACAGAAAATCCACTCGAAATATCTAAGCCATAGAAGCCAGAGAACACTTTCATTGCATGCTCTGGTACCAGCACTTTATCTAGCGCCCACATGATAAATACCAACGCGATACTTAAGCGCAATGCTAACAGCCCTAATCCTAACTGACGTTGAAGTTTTGGTTGGAGCGTTTCTTTCATTTTCATTCCTTTATTGAGTAGTGAAGGTTCCTAATGGCAGACCGACTCTTTCTTAAACTGATTACAACGAGATATGTAAATATTCGTGTCCCGTTCCAATTTGGATTCTTGTCAGCACAATACATAAACCACGGAAATATGACTGAATTGGCAAAAATGAAGTATTCGCGGACTCAAGGTGGATGTAGTTCATAGAAGATGTCACTCTTTCTTTTGAGCAAGGAGTCGCTACAAAGCACAAAGGGAGAGACATGTGAGCAAAGTGGATTGGCATAAAAACCATATTGAAGACAACACGTTAATTACGTCTTCCTATAAGAGCACTCAAAATGTACGTCGTTACTTCAAATCCAAATGTGGAGACGATTTCAAGTTTGACCGCGGCTTTATGCAGTGGATGAACGACGCAGAAGGAACAAGCATGGGTGAAGCCGCACGAGAGTGGTTACGCAGACAGCACGCAAAGTAATTTTATGGATAGCTATCAATACCGTTTAAACAACGCTCTCTTTAATTCGTTATGGACCAAAGCGGCAGGCGAGAAGTATCCCTCTGAACTACAGCCTTACAGCAGTTGCACTGTTCAGTTACTCGAACAACTCCAAGGTAAACTCATTGCGGGCAACCCCGAGACTTTATTGGACTTAGGTTGTGGATCTGGTGGTTTTAGTCGCTGGCTGAACCAGACATTAAACTGTCACGTGTTAGGCGTCGACCGCTCTGAATTTGCGATTGAGTATGCTCAACAACATACATTGAAAGGCTCAAACATCGAGTTTTTCAAATTAGAGTTTGAGAATTTATCCAGTCTTTCAGCAAAGTTTGACAGTGTGATCAGCATTGATGCACTGCCATTTGCAAGAGATGAAGACCAAGTGCTATCGGATATCCATCATTTACTTAACAAAGGTGGGCAACTGATCTTCACGACACGAGAACCATTAGAAGGATCGCCCAAGTTTAAAAAGCTCGGAAGCGCATGGCGTTTAGCGCTCGAAAAAAACGGATTTGAATTAATCGAGGCCACTGAAAGAGAGGGCATTTCCGAATTTTGGCATGCGGTCTATCAAGAATGGGTGAGTCATGAAGTTCAATTAAGAAAAGTCTTACCTGAAGAAGTTGTTGACGGATTGATGTTGGAAGTTGAACAAGTTGGCTCTCGTTTGTTTGATGGACGACCTTGGTGGTTGATTCATGCTAAACGTATCGAAATGGAAGTACAGAAAGAAAAACAATGAGTATTGTAGAAACGTTAACTCAACAGTTAAGTGAGATTGGATACCCAGATAAGCGAGTGCGTACGGGCTTGGTGAGATCGATCTCTGCCGATGGTTTCCGAAGTTTAGATAGTAAGCAAGCAGACTTCGTTTTTGAGCAATGTGAAACGTTGCTGGCAGAGCGTGATTGGGCATTAAGCGTGATTGCGTTTGATTGGGCGTTCAGAGTAAAAAAGCATTATGACGCCGCCACGTACGATCGATTCGAATCTTGGCTTTATCAATACATTACCGATTGGAATGATTGTGATGATTTTTGCACCCATGCACTCGGTGCGCTTATTGCTCAAGACAACAGCCTGTTTATTCGCACATTGGAGTGGGTAAAGAGTGATAACTTTGCCGTGAGGCGAGCAGCCGCTGTGACGCTTATCTATCCGATCAATAAAGGTCTGTATAAAGGGACTGAGCCTTTTCACATAGCGGATTTGTTGCTTGAAGATGACCATTACTTAGTGCAAAAGGGCTATGGTTGGATGCTCAAAGTGTTGGCGCAAAAAGAACCAGAGCGAGTGGTGGACTACTTGAAACGTCAGCATAGCAAGATGCCGAGAACGGCGTTTCGATATGCGATAGAAAAGTTGGATAAGCAAACTAAGCAAGAGCTGATGGCCCTGTAGATTACCTTTTCGGCACTTTGCCAAAACAAGCTGAGTGATACAAAAAAGCCGACAGAATCGAATTCTGTCGGCTTTTATCGTCTTACGGGTTACTTAACAGACAAATACTCAGAAGGAGACTTATCTGGTTTCGGTAAATCCATCGTCGCAACTGCGTTGAAACCGGCAGGCGTTAAACCACCAGAGTAATCAACAGTGCCATTTGGCAGGTTGGCTTTGGTTTCTGATGGGTTCCACATACGGAAGTAATCTGTCAGATCGTATCCGGTCAGGTATGAGGTACATGCCATCATGAGATCACCTTGGCTTAACAGGCTGCTTTGTGCAGAACAGTAGTTAATGCCTTGGTCGCCAATGCTGTCACCACGTGCTTTACGGTGTGCGAGTTTGAAGAAGTTCCAGCCTTGGTCTTCGCCAAAGATGCTCGGCTTATCGGCTTGATTCGTATACCAATCATCGATGTTGAAATGGTCTTCTGCCCAAAGCTTTAACTGGCCGAACATCGCTAAGCGCATGCCGACATCCGCTTCACTCCAAGCATGGCCTTCAAAACGGTCGAGCCATAATGGTGACTTGGATAGATCACTCGCAATGCGGTCCATGTATGGCTTTGATTCACGCTGTTCTTGCATGTAAAGGGCAAGAATGTTGTTGGTGACCTCAGTAGAGCCTGCCATCATAAACGGCGCTGAAGCGAGGTTGTGTCCGACTTCATGCCATAGCAACCAGTCATTGGTTGGGTTTGATGGAACGACAGTCCATGTTGGCCAGTAGCTGTTGCTTTGAACTGGGTAGCCTGAGTGCGCCGCACCAATCGAGATTTGCACATCATTCACGAAGCGATGTCGGTTTGCGAGCAGGGCATCATAAGTAAATCGACGGTGTTTCCCTTCTGCCGTGACTTGATCGCGTCCGTAAAAATCACTCGCATGGTTCGCGAATGCATTCAGTTCATCGGCAAACTTAGGTACGTCTGTGTCCAGTACGTTTTTCACTGGCGTCGTGTAGACGAAATGACCTGAATCGACTTCTGCCAATGGGACGTCAGTGTTGATTGGGTTTAACCAAGCACCGTCCTTCCACCAAGACGCACGAAGCACACCAGTGAAGTTAAACGTCACAACGTCACGAGAATCCACTTCTAGCGGTTGAATGTAAATCAAACCACCGTAAGGTACTTTGAAGCTCAAAGACGAACCGTCATATTGGAAAGTCTTTTGCACGCGTGGTGGGCGTTTCAAGCTCAGTTCGTGGTTTGCACGGCCCGTCAGGTCATCAACCAAAGCAACAATGATAGACGCTTTTACACCACCAGAGATGGTGACTTCTTCAAGTTGTGGCGCCCATAAGCCTGTCGATTGCATGCTGCCTGCCGTACCAATTACGGTTTTGTTGTCGGTATGAATCGCAACGCTCGCTGCACTGCCTGATTGAACAGGGCGACCAGGGTAGCCCGTTGTATCGACACTGATCTCTAAATCCCAGTAAGAGCGACCCAGCATCATGCGTGTTAACGGCTTTTCCATCCAGTTAAGAGGGTAAGACGGGTTCAGCTCGCCTGATTCGGTAATCATTGACCATTTAGCAAGTTGCTCTCGCGTCTCTTGACCACAAACATTACCGCCTTGATGTGCGTTGCTCGTGTAACAGTTCAGCATTTCGACCGCACGTTTGAAGCCAAGCTCATCTTGTACGTTTGGATTGAATTCGTATTGCTCATCATTCCAAAGCCAAACGGATAGGTTATCGTAGGTTGAAGTTAGCTCAGCTTGCGACAAGCGTTCACCAATTTCCCCTTTACTGCGGTAGTAAAGCTCGTGAGAAAGTAGACGATCAATGTTGGCACCTAAGTTCGCCGCTTTTACCATGCTATCCACGACTTCAGGGCTCATTTCGTAACGAGTAAAGTCTGGGCGATGGTGGTTACCACGGCTCGGAATGCCATGGCCTTCTCGCACTTCAATACAGTTTACTTCGTATTGGTAATTGTCTTTACAAACCGGAACGCCAGGAAACTCGCGTTGAAGCTCTGCGATTGCTGCTTGTTTCTCTTGTTCCGACTTCACCATGTGGAATGCATAACGTTGATGCTCTTGTCCATCAATGGAAACTTTGTATAGCGGTATCTCAAGGGTAGGCATGTCGATATTACCCGGCCATGTCACCGTACCGTTGTCATTAATCTCAATCTTAGTCGTGTCTGCATAACGTTCATAAACCACGAGGTCGTGCTCTGCGACGGTATGCAGGTTAGGTACGTTCGGACCTGATGTGCTGTGACACCAATAGCTGTCCGTACACAGAGACTGGAATGTCTTGGCAACGTTCGCTCCACCAACAGAAACGCCTGCCGCATCCGCTAAACGAGCAATCGGCTCTGGGTTACTCTCTTCTAAAGCATCAAAGAAGATGATGCTACCGCCGTTGTTTACGTATTCGATCAGCGCTGTGACGTCGTCTGCGTCCAACTTAGGTTGGTTGATGTCGGACACGACGGATTTTGTCGCGTAGCCATCAGTTTTGATTTCGTAAGACTGAAGCAAAAGCAGTGGTGTAGAGGTTGGATCTAATGAATCAAACTGGCCGCTCCTTAGTACGTCCATTTCACCCAATTTATAGCTTGGGTTGACAAAGAAATCGTAGATTTGACCTTCTTTGCGATCCCAACGGAATGCGTGACCTTTGTTGATGTTGGTAGCAATCGCGACAGATTCTTGCGTTGCATTCGGCACTAACCAATCAATCAAGTTGCTGAACATGATTTGCATGCTGCCGTGGTCGGTACGAGTATCCGCATCTTGTGCTTCTTGGTTGTGAGGCGTGCTGTAACGACATTGCTGCGCTTCGCTGTCGATGCCCAGATCTGCGCCTGCCCAGTAGTTTTCTGGACAAGAGAAGATAGAGGTGTACATCGCGTTACCCAAGAACACCACTTTACCCGAGCCAATCATACCTGCCGTCATGGTTGGTAGATTAAAGGTCGCGGTTTGTTTGGAAATCACTTCTGGGCGCTGCATAACCACCGTTGAGTTTTCATCAATGGTTGTGGCATCCACAATGTAGGCTTTTTGATCTTTGCCTGAACCACGAGTCCACGCTGCTTCTTGACCAAACGGAAGCCAGTAACTGTTGTCGTTACGTGGCATCAGAACAGGGAACGCTTCATTGGTTAGGTTGAAGTTGCGCATTGCACGTGTGTAACCAGAGCCACCCCAACCATGGTTATCATGGAAGATGTGCACGCTATCCACGCCAACATAAATCTGATGTAAAGAGTGCGTGACATAATTGCTACCAGAAGCGCGAACCGTACGTAGCATAGGGGCAGCAAAGCCTGACCATTGAGGCGTCTGCTTTAGTTGCCCATCAATGATTTGTGTTAAACCTTGGCTGAATTGCGCTTCGAACTCATTTGGCGTGGTGAAGTTCGTGCCTTCAATTTTTGCGCCGTTTGGTAGGCTCAAATTGATCAGCTCGTTAATAACGTTCGGGTATTGTGCAAACACCTGACGAACGGTATCGCTGATTTCAATATGGTTGCCAGAAGACACACCATAGCGATGAACGAACGCATCAAGGTTCTGTTTCACCAATGGGCTGTCGCTTAAATCTGCAAGTTGGTAATTGACCTTATTTCCTTTCACTTGGCCTAGAGTAAAGGTGTCGATACCAAAGATCAGGTTCTCACCCCAAAGGTATTCAAATTCACCGTTGGCATCCGTGATTCCGCGTGCGGATTGGCTAAAGAACTCGACGCCAGCAAGCGCATTTCCTTGCGAGTCGGTCAAACGGCTTTTGGTCAACGGTTTGTTGGCTGCACTTGGTTTGTATTCGTAAGTCGCCTCTGCATTGGCAGACACAAACGACCCCGTTAAGTTGTTGCTTGCGCCCGGAGTGACTTCTGGTTGAAGTTCTGGGTCAACGTGCGCGCTTGGTTGTTCACCTTCGTTTGCAACACTTGGATTGAGGAACTCATCAATCGCAGCTTGATCGTCACTTTCGTATAAGTCTTGGATGTCATAACTGTTGATTTCATCCAAACACACTTGTGCGTCCTGAGTAGGGCACGTGTCGATCTTGTTTAACAGCTTAGTGGCATTGTTTGCGTGTTGGCCGAGTACGTCTTTTAGGTCATAGGCTTGCGTTAATTCAGCTGGCTGTGAACCCATACGAGTTTGCTCAGGGATCTGGTAACTGAACTCACCTAAAGTCACACCACCAAATTGACAATCAAACTGGCCTTCTGAAGCAGTGTAGGTGAAGTAGCCAGACTCACTGATGTCTTGTCCATCACACTGAATATCGCCAGTGATCTGTTTACCGTTAATGAACAGCTTGCCTTGGTAGGTCGTTACGCCAATATCTGGTTGATCAGGCGGTAAATCTGGTTCGACCGTTGGAGGTGTGGTACTTGTTGAGTGTTTGTTTTCATCGCCTCCGCAGCCAAACAGCAGCGAAGCGACAAGGATTGAAAGAAGACTTCTTTTCAAAGACTAAACCCTTATGAAATGCCATCGTCGTCTGGATGGCGAGTTGGTTGAGATTAACTTAATCTAAAAGCTCACAGATATTGAGTTTTGGTTTATAAGTGCCTAACTTTTAGTGACTTTTTAGGGCTCAATAAATGCGCGCGCATTCTAGTTTCAAATGCGACAGGAGGGAACAAAAATTAATGGCGCATCGCGATTATTTACGCAAATGGAAGCAGGATTCCGAGAATGGCAAAACCTTGTGGTTGCTTTCGCTTTCTTTTCTATAAAAATAGCGTACAGTTTGCTGGTTTTTCACTGAAATCAACCCATTATGTCTAACGCGAAACTTCTTCTAATCCGTGGTTTACCGGGCTCTGGTAAGACGACACTTGCCAAGAAATTGTCCAAACAGCTCAAAGCAAAACATTTTGAAGCTGACATGTATTTTGAGAATGAAATTGGTGAATACCATTTTGATGGCACAAAGCTGGCTGACGCGCATGAGTGGTGCTTTCAACAAACCCGCAAATGGTTAAGCAAAGGAAAAACTGTGATCGTCAGTAACACGTTTGTGCGCAATTGGGAGATGAAGCGGTATTTGAAGCACTGTGAGAAAAAGCAGATTGAAGTGGAAGTACAGGTTTGTCGAGGTGAGTATCCGAGCATTCATGGTGTGCCATCAGCGACGATAGAGAATATGCGCCGCCAATGGCAAGAGTAACGGTTCTTCATTGTTTGTTTCTTTCTAATCAGTTGAGCCTCTGTGGTTTACTGGCCGCGACCGTCAATCATCACTACTAGTGTTTTGCTCATGATGGCAATGTCCATGGAAATCCACGAGTAGAAAGAACTCAAGCTCAGTGCGTAACTGTGGTCAAAACCTACCTTGCGACGAACGTCTTCGATACAAGAGTCATAACCTTGATTTACTTGGGCTAGACCTGTGATGCCAGGTAGCACACCGTAAGTGCGTTCAACAAAATAAGGGATTTCGTCTTCCAACTTTTGATAGAAAGCAGGGCGCTCTGGACGAGGTCCAATCAAAGACATTTCACCTTTTAGCACATTGAACAGTTGTGGAAGCTCATCCAAGCGAGTCTTACGTAGGAAGCGTCCAACCGGAGTGATACGTGGGTCGTTCTCAGAAGCCCATACCGCACCAGAGCGTTGTTCTGCATCCACATACATGGTTCGAAATTTCATAATTTCAAACAGATCCATTTTTTCCGGTGTGCAACGTCCAACACGAAGCTGACGATAAATCACAGGGCCTTTTGAGTTCATCACAATTGCTAACGCAATCAAAGGCATAATCGGCATGGTGACGAGCAAGATGAGCAGTGAAACAACCACATCGAAAGCACGTTTTGCTAGATGAATATTTGAGTCGTAGCGTGAAGTTTTCATGATGCTTTCCTTATTGATTAACGCGCTTCCAGCGTCCGTTTTCCATTCCAAGTAGGTAGCGTAGTCCGCCTGCGAAGTTAGCTATGTGTCCAACCACCAAGTAATTGATTAACTTAAATGGCTTAAACAAATTTAATACTGGTACTAAGTAAGTGATGAGAGCAACTGAGTAGACTGCCAGTTGTGCCAGCATCAGAAATTGAAATGCTGGGTAGTGAATCAGCAGTAATGAACTCACCAAACACATAATCATTAGGTAAGGTGTCGCAAGACGCAGTACCTTTCCCGATAGAAATGCAAATGCAGTGCCACGATAGCGGGGTAATAACAGTTTTTTCAATTTCAAGAACTGCTGCATGTTACCCGCCGAGATACGTAGGCGACGTTTGAAGTCCGAACTGTCTGAGCTTTCTTCCAGTTCGATGGCTAACATTTTTGGTTCATAAACGGAGTCATAACCTTGAAGCACAATGCGCATTGGCAAAATGAAGTCATCGTTAATGATCTCAGGCTCTAATGGCGAAAACAGTTTGGTTCTGAAGGTATAGAATGCGCCGTGAGAACCAATGGTTGAGCCGATCAATGACTCTTTGTACTTCACGTTCGATTGATATTGCCAGTAAGCTGCTTCGCCTTGGTTTTGTGTCGCCATGATTTGATAGGTTGCGTTCACCACACCCACTTTCTCATTTTGATAATGCTGACTGGCCAATAAGAGCGAGTCGCAAGAGACGAGGGCAGACACATCACTTAATGCAGTAATATCTGAAGTGACGCTCTCCATTTCCACGTTGATTAATCCGACTTTACCGCGGTTTACCTCATGGTCGTGAACAATGAACAGAGTGTCTGCGCAGATGGCTTCTTGAATCGTATCTTGTGCAATCGCTGCGGTGTTATCTGTACAGCCATCGCAAGCAATGACGACGGCCAATTTATCTCTTGGGTAGTCTAGGCTTGCTAGGTTACGGATTTTTTCTGCTATCCATTGTTCCTCATTGTAAGCAGGAACGATCACCGTGACACTTGGCAGTGTGCAGTCACGCTTTGAAGCTTTGTAGCAGCGCTCTTTTGCTTTTTGTTTTCTTGCATTCTTTTTCGCTTTTCGTTGTTCTCTGCGTGCTGATAACCAATTCAAAACCAAAGGATAACCGACGTGATGATAGATAATCAGTAGCGCAGACAAAACAAAACCAGCCGTCCATAGTAGATCAATCATGCGTTCTCTCCCTGAGCCAATGTAGCGTAACGGTTCACCATATTGCGAATGTCAAAATGCTTAAGAATGTGTGCTCTCGGTGATTGGGGTGTTTGTGATAATTGCAGCGATAGCGCATCTACCAACATTGGCACTTTGTTCGGTTCGACGAGCGCTCCAATTTGTGGGCACAGTGTTTCTTTTACCGCGCCAACATCGCTTGCAATGCAAGGTACGCCACAAGCCTGTGCTTCTAATGTGGATAGAGGGAAACCTTCTTGAAGTGAAGGAAGGCAAAACACGTTTAGGCTTTGATAAAAACGAGGCATGTCGCTGACTAATCCGAGGAAAGTCACTCTGTCTCCTAACCCAAGTGTGCGAACTTGTGCTTCAAGAATGCCTCTTTGGCTGCCGCAACCAGCAATGGCAAGGTGGGTGTTTTGTGGCAGATGAGAAAAGGCTTTGATGAGGATCTCTTGTCCTTTCACCGTTTCCAAGCGACCCGCGGTACCCACAATGAACTTGTCGGTAGGAAGAGAGAAAAACTCACGTGCTTTTTGTGGATTGCCATCGGTGAATTTCTCGCAGTCGATTCCATTATGGATGGTGCTTACGCGCTGATATCCCAACTTATTCGTAATTTGGTCAGCGACAAAGTCTGCATCTGCCACGACTTGAGGGCGAAGCACTTTAAGAAGCGTCGATTGCAGTCTCGCGGCTTTTTTATTGTTTAAATGCCACGCATCATGCTCAGTGTGGATCAAGGTTTTGATGCCATTCAAACGAGCTGCGGTGCCACCGTACAGCAAAGGCCCAATGTGATGTGTATGGACGACGTTTGCATCCAGTTGTTTTAATTTTGCTTTCAAAACCTTGAAGGTTAATAGATGCAAACCAGACGGCTTGTTTAGAAAGTGGAGTTGGTCTTCAAAGTCCGCCAACTTTTCCCAATGATTTAGCGCAGTTTGTTTGTTTCCCTCTAGGCTGATAACAAAAACGGAGTCTTCGGCTTTGGCAAAGCGAAGCATCTCAAGCACCAAAGTTTCCAAACCACCCGGAGCAAGGTGCTGAACGATGTGAACGATCACGTTGCCATTATTGCTTGAGTTTTTAGTCTCTGAGTTTTTCATTCCTGGCCCTCGACGCATTTCCCTTAATTTTGCTTATCCAGTTCATTGCAGTCTGTATGCCAGAAATAAACCTATTAAAATTCAGTGGTTTAAATCTTATCTTTCAAAGTGAGTCAAAACGAGAAGGGTAGATTCTCAAATTGAGATTCAAATTTCGTCATGTCAAGAGGAGCGAGAATTCAATTGGTTAGCAGCTATTTGGAATCTGACTAATAAGTTTCATGAATCTTTTATTTCAAACCATCAGTTCTTCACAACTGCTTCACATTTGGTTTTCTACAGTGCTTTCTGTCAGCGCAAAACCTGACCAAATACGCAGGGCGTTGATACCACTAAGTCGGAAATCGAGTTGAAAAAACGCATCTCTACAGATGGTAGAAATGGAGAATTCTTATGATTATGTTGAGTCAGGCTTACCGTATTGCTTCGGCTAAGCGAACTTTTGTAACCCGTCGTGTTCCTCTTGAACTTATGCAATCTCTCGTTGGAGGAAATGGGGTAAGCAAGCCAAAATCTGGTGATCTTGTATTGGCGAAAATTGTGCAGGTTGGTCATCACAAATTTGGAGAGAGAACGGACGGACGACGCGCCGCGTTGTTTGAAGGAGACGAGATCATCTTGGCGTACGGGCATCGCTATGCGCCGGATCAGTTTGAAGCTGTTGTACCAGGCTCACTCGAAGAGTGCCATTTGGTGGCAGCGGGTGGGATTGCTGCTCAAGCGATCTCTTGGCATTCGAAGACCAAATCGCCAACGGTCATTCAACCTGTTGGTCTTATTGCTGATTACTCGGGCAAAATCATTAATGTGTCCGATTTCGCTGTGGATGAATCGAACTTGGTTGATCTCGTCCCGAGCGTAGCGGTGGTTGGTACTTCTATGAACGCAGGCAAAACCACTTCTGCCGCGCACATCATCAGAGGTCTGAACAAGGCCGGTTATCGTGTTGGCGCGATGAAGGTGACTGGAACCGGGGCAGGCGGCGACCTTTGGTTAATGAAAGACTCCGGTGCTTATATTGCGCTTGATTTCACAGATGCAGGTCACGCCACCACCTTTAAAGTAAACAGTTTTGACCTGATGAATATTGTCGATCGTCTGTCTCAGGAGTTGATTCGATTTGGGTGTAACGCCATTGTGGTTGAGATAGCCGACGGGATCTTCCAGAAAGAAACCAGAGAATTACTTGAGAATCGAGAGTTTAAAGCCCGCTTCCCAAACGTCGTTTTTGCGGCGAGAGAGTCATTAGGTGCAACGGCAGGCGTCCAGTGGTTGAGTAATCAAGGTTATTCCGTCTCCGCTGTCAGCGGTATTGTGTGTGCGTCACCCTTGTCTACCCGTGAGATTACGCAACAAATAGACACGCCAGTCTATGGCTTAGATTTGCTTATTGAGCCCAGTATTTCGAAGTCTTTACTGCACTTCCCAAGCATGACACCGGAGCTCGAACTCGCATGAAGCTGCACGCCCTTTTTTCCGGCGTGAGAAAACGCTGGCTGGTTCAGTTAGTGATACTAGGATTGATCATCTCCGCACTCAACGTCGGGAATGTCTTGGTGCTCGATACGCTTTGGCATGATGCGGAGTTTAACAACCTAGTGCTTTTCTTGTTGTTGGGAATTGGGGCGTACTTGCTGACGATAGTCGAAAGCTATTTAGGCGAGAAGCTTGGTCAGCATTACTTGAAAGACATACGACATCAACTCTATACCGAGTTGATGTCGCCTAAGAACGAACAACCTCCGAGAAGGCTTGGCGTGTCGATGAGTCGAATGATCACTGACAGTAACAACATTAAAAACTGGGCGAGTTTAGGGGCGGCGACGTTAGTCACCAGCGGGTTTTCATTTATTGGCTATCTCGTGTTGATCTTCTACTTGTGGCCGAGTTTTAGTTGGCAAGTGTCTTGGGTGGTTGCTGGGCTTTTTTCATTGTCTTTGGCGCTGACGCCACGCTTAACCGAACTTGCTTTAACACTGCGCACTGACCGAGGTCGTTTGAGCGGGCATTTATGCGAGCGCATTATGGGCTACCAAAGTGTGAATCAGTTTCGTCAGATTAAACGTGAAGGGCGACGCCTTAATCGCTGCAGCGAGATGTTGGGTGATACATCAAAGCAAAATAGCGTTTTCCAAGCTGTTCTCACTCAGCAAACGGCAATGTGGTTTTGTATTCTTCTTGCGTTATTGTTCACTCACCAAGTTTGGCAAGAGCATCCGGTGGGGCAAAATTTCGGCACTCTGATGCTGATCATCGGTTTGTTATTTAACGCGCTAAGAGACATCACCATCAGTTGGGGCTATGCCGTCACTTACTATGTCGCCAAGGAACGTTTGGAGTTGGCGATGAGTCGCACGCGGGGTAATTACAAGCGTCAAATTCATCAAATTGATACTGATCTTGCTTTGTGTTTGTGCATTAAGAACTTCTCCGTTCCGTTCTCCGGTGAAAACTTATCGGTCAATATCTTCAAAGGGCGTTCGATTGATCTGTCGAGCATCGACCCAATCAACAAAACCGCAATTTGTACCGTATTGAGTGGGATTGTGACCGACTACATGGGGGATGTCGCGTTGGAGAAAATGGACATTCGAACCATCAACAATTCTTCATTGCGTCGGCATGTTTACATCATCGATGACCAATGTCAGCTGTTTCGAGGTACGGTTTTGACCAACATTCGATATGGCAATCGTCGAGCCTCTGAAGAGGAGATAAGCAGTGTGTGTCTGTTTGTCGGCATCAGTCCAGAGCGTTTAGATTGTGGGGTTGCTGAGTTCGGACGCCATTTAGACAAAACGCTGTATAACCAGATTCTGATTGCACGTGTTTTGTTGTCGAAACCTAAGCTGATTGTGTTGAATCATCACGGTATTGGACAAGACGTCGTATTGATGCGTTTGCTAAAGGTGAATGCGAGTGTTGAAACCTATACCTTACTCAGCTTGGTGCGAATGGAGTAACACCATCGCACCAAGGAGCAGTCAAGTATTCGGCCTAAAAGGCGATTTTGGGAATGGTCGTAATCACTGGCACCCCAAGGTGTTTCTCGAGAGTCTTACGCGAGCGAATCGAATTGTCAGCCAGTTCAACAATGGTTGCCAAACCGATCCCTAAACCTGCTCCGCCAATGAATCCTAAAATGACAAATACAAACGCTGGCAGGTTGGCAGGAATCGTTGGTGTGTAAGGTTCATCAATGACTTTCACACGTTTGTTTTCCTCAAACACACCTAAAGACCCGGTGAGCTGTGCCATTTCGTAACGTTCAACCAGTTCGTCATACAACTCGCGTTTCACTGTCACGTCGCGAGCGAGACGGTTGATTTCAGTTGCGGTACTACCAAAACGGTTTGCATTGACTTCTAGTTCCTGAATCATACTTTGCAGGCTAATGGTTTCTTCCTGAAGCGACTCGTATCGCCCGCGCATGATTTGCAATTGATGAAGCTGAGAAACAAGCAGAGGTTGCGCATCACCAATATTGCTTACCGTTGCTGTACTGGCGATATCCCAAAGCTGATTGCTGTTCATTTCAGGTTGTTTTGAGTTGAGTAGAACCGAACGCTCTTGCTCTAGGCGATTTAGTTCGCGCAGCTTACCTTGAACCATACTGTGTGCTTCTGTGTACTTGGCGCGAAGTAGGGTTAATTCACTGCGGATCTCGATGATTTGTTCCTCAATCTTACCAATCACTGGGTTGGTCTTTGAAAGCTGTTGGTCCAAGCTACCCAAGCTTCGTTTTACACCTGCTAGTTCCGCTTCTTTCTCTGCCAATGTCTGCTTTAGGCTCGCTAAACGAGTCAGGCTTTGCGCTTGCATCTCTGGTGTCGCGTGCGAGTAGGCGTTTTTGTACTCCGCAAAAGCTTGCTCGGCTTTATCCAATTCTTCGCGGCGCTTATCGATGTGAATGGTAAGAAAGTGGCTTGAATCTTTAATTGAAGAGCGCTCTGGTGCAAGCAACTGTTCCACAAAATGGTCGCTGACGGAACCAAGCACTTCTTCCATGCCTTCAGATTTACCACTGGTTAACTGGATTTGAATGAAGTCTTTACCAAGCTGTTGAACCGTGAGACGATTAGCAAGATCTTTAATGATGAACTCTTGCTCTTTCGGACCCATGGTGTCGTCAATCAAGCCTTGTTCCTGAGCAACCGAATACAGCACATGACGGCTTTTTAGTAAGGTGCTTAATGCGCTCAAGCGGTCTTTCAGCATAGTCGAGACGGCAAGGTCCTCAAGGAACGGGTTCATTTTTGCTGTTTCTTGAATCAACATGCTCGTGTGCGCCACATATTTCGTAGGCATCATTTTACTGACGACAAACCCCAAGATTGGTAACACCAACATAGGAATGACAATCAGGTAACGACGTCGCCACGCACCGTGCAGTAATAGGGTGATGTTGTCTCTTAAATCGTTCATAACGCCCTCACTAATTGCTCAACTTGACGTGCTCTTGATTGCCAACTTTGTTGTTGGATGATCGAGAGTGATCCTTCTGGTGGTGGGAGTAAGTGATTGAGGCTTGCACAAACATCATCCACGTCCGCCACAACATGCAACATGTGTTGGTAAGGCTTAAGTGCTGGGAAAGCCGTACTGATGACTGGTGTACCCGTTGCGAGGTATTCCAACAGTTTAAGTGGATTACAGGCTTGAATTTGCGCGTTATCGACGAATGGTAGCCAGCTCGCATCCCAATGCTGTGAGTAGCTAGGTAAATCTTGATGTGCTCGCGGTCCTAGGTAATGGACGTTGCTTCGTTGTGGCAACGGGTTGTGAGGAAATTCATTTGGACCAATAAAGACCAAGTCCCAATCTTGCGCTTGATCGGCCACTTGTTCTATCAAACGGTAATCTAACCATTCTGATAGGCTGCCGTAAAAACCCAGGACCTTGCGACCATTGTTTGGCATATCTTGCGCTTTGGCTGCTGGCTCTGAGAACAAACTGAAATCCACGCCATGCGGTAGGGTAACGGTTTTCTCTTGTGGAAACTCAGCGGCGAGTTTGTCACTCGCAGCCAGAATCAGGTCTGCGCTGTCAATCAGGTCTGCTTCATGTTTTAAAACGGTTTGGTGGTCCACACCTGCTAGCGCGCCAAAGTCATCACCACAGTAATAAACAACGCCTTTGGTGCTCATTTCTCGACAAATGTCCACAGCGGTAGGCAGTGATGTCCAAAAAACGGCATGTTGAAAGCCTAGCTCATTCAGCTTTTTGCTCAGTTGATGTTTCATCATTTTCGTCGCTACGCTACGTGCCCATTTCGATTTGGGAGCGGGAATCGTCAACAGAGTAATGGTGTGGATGTTTGCGTCTTCTTCACGACCGAAAGGCGTTTGGACCTTGTCTTGTTGTTTGACTGAACCAGTCAGTTTAGTGACGAGGCGTTTAGCGTCTTTCGGCGTAAATTTTGGCTGCCTTAAGCCAATAGAATTGACCCAAAGAATACGATGGTTGTTCGCTAGGTGCTTTATCAGATGTTGAGTGGAAGATGGCAAGCCGCCGAAGTCTTCTCCAAATACTACGATATCTGTCATCGTTCTCTCCTTGAGCCAATTGATTCGTTGTTGTTACTCAAAGACGTATCACGATGCGTGCCAAGGAATTAAGTTTTATTAAAACAATAAGTTAGGTTATTTCTTAATTTGAGAGAGTGAAGGTTTCTCATTTTGACAATCAGTTTGAACGATGCGATTTATCACTATGGTTAGTGCGGCAAGTATGTAAATCGGCCAAGTGAAGCCTTGAGTGAGGAAGGTCCCCGAGACTATGGTGCCGATAAGTCCGCTCAATACGGCGTTTGCACCTACAGATAGGGTGAAGTGGGATTTTTCAGTCAGAAGTGAAATGGAACTCAATGACGTTTTTACCAGAGAAACGATCAGAGTAATGAAAACCGCTAAACCAACAAAACCGGTTTCAGCCAGTACACCAAACCAAGTACTGTGCACTGCATGGTTAATGCCATCCCAATGCGGGCTATAGAAGAAGTAGTTGTAGTAGAAGTTCTCTAAACCAACGCCTGTGATTGGGTTATCGAGTGCCATTTTGAAAGCCGCTTCCCAAGCGTACAAACGTCCCATTGCCGAGGCATCAATACCGGCTTCCGCTGCGCCGCCCGATGCTCGCCCAGAGATCCCAGCTACAGCATAAAGAATCAAAGCCGCGACTAAGCCTAGGAAGACAACCAATGCCTTACTCTTGATGTGTTTGAACGCGAAATACGCGAAAACTGAAAGCGCTCCTAATAGACCACCGCGGCTTTGTGTCTCAAGGATAGACATAAACAGAATGATACAAGTGAGCAGCGCGAACCCTCGCAGCCACATGGACGACCGTTTCTCGACCAATTGGCTCACCGTAAAGGCGAGGGGGAACATCAAAACCAGCGCCAAGTCATTGGGGTCGCCTAATACCGAGCCGAATGAACGACCAATCGACACACGCGTTCCTTCAACGATATCAATGCCGTTAGTGGCGTTATAAAGTGCAACGAGTCCGACCAACAACCCAGCAACGATAATCGCTTTTGACATTTGTGCGAGTTGTTTGGGGGTGGTGATAAGCCAAGTGATCGCCAGTGTCATCACAATGATCTTCCAATACGTATTCTTGAACACGGTAATCGCGATGTCGCGTGCCGAGGCGAACACAATACCGATGATGACTAACGCCCAGAAGATGAACAGCCACTTTAAAGAAGGGTGCCAGAAGACCGATAGCTGACGACTGATCAATAGATGAAAAGACAGCGCTCCAAGTGCGCCCAAAGACAACAATAATGGGATTTTGAAGTTGTAGATAACGGGAAACGCTTCGTGAATTCGAAAGAAAGAGAAGATGACGAACAGAGTCACAAGCCAAAAGGTTTGGTTGAGCACAAACAAGATGGCAAGCGGAGCAAAACAAATTGCGACAATCAAAATCGGATGCGGCATCACCAACCACGCTAAAGCGATAACCACAGTAATGGTTATCGCAGCGATGATTTGGGTTGGTCTCACATCCGTGGCATTCATAACGTCACTCTTTTCGCTTCCGTTCTTAATCTCATCACAAGATTGCTACGTGTTTCCTTAGACATGTATCGGAAGGCGATGCCTGCAAGCAGTGTGCATGTCAAAATGCAAATCACAATCGCGCTTCCGATGGATTGAGTAGAGTAAAGCAGGAACAGTGCCACTCCTGAGATGATTTGTAATGCGACCATCAAACTTAGGTGGAAAGGAAGCTGCATACACTGTTGTCCAATCACGAACGTCATCGCCAGTTTGGCTAGTTGCGCGTAGTAAAGCGCGATGAATACGCCATAAATACCAAGAGAAGAAAGCGCAAATAGAAGAGTAATTGCGACGCCAGCGGCAACGACATTGATTCCCAGCAACCAGCGAGTGCGACGTTTGTAAAGAATCGCGATGTTCAGCAGTTCGCTCCATTCTTTGATCATAGCGATTGGCAGAAGAAACAATGTGTAAAGCGCGGCTTCTTGATACGTTTCTGGTAAAAACTGGCTGATCATAATGAAGGCAAGGGTCGCGACTAGGACAGTAAGTGCTGCAATATAAATCATGCCGAAGTGAGAAATTCTTACAGCTTCTTTACCACGATTACGCTCTAGATAGGCGAAGCGACGTGGCATCCACCACATACCGAATGGTTGAACCAAAATACACATGCCAATGGCAAACTTCACCGCAATCGCGTAAACACCAAGTGTTGCTAGTGAAGCGTTCGCACCAATGAACCAACGCTCGGCTCCATTCAAGCAAAAAGCAACCAGCGCAGACATCATGACAGGGATGCAGTAATGTAGATGTTGCTTTGCAATCGCCATGTCAGGCATGACCACTCTGTATTTATTGATAATGTGCAGCCAGGTAAATTGGATAACAGCGGCCAGTAGGCCACCAAGTAACACAGAAATGACGTGTGGGTGAATCATCAGAGCGGCAACAATGAATACAACTTGAAGCACGGTAGTGGTGACCATCACGCTAAGCAGCGTTTTTGCTTTGTCATCTTGCATGCGCAGCCAAGCAGTACCAATACCAATCGCGCCCTCCAAGATAATAGCTAGCATCAGTACGATAAATTCAAACTGAGAAAACGGGCTAGGTATCGGAGCAACTAGAATCGCAAGCAGTAAAACCAAACCAATCGCCGCTGCGATCCAAACAGAAAGCGAGTAGATCTGGTTAAGCATGGTCGCTTTCTTCTCGTTGTCTTTCTCTACACCAACAAAGCGGTAAAGGGCCTCGTGCATTGCCATGCTCGCAAGTAGCGCAGTGACAACACCGAAAGAAGTGAGTAACTCAAGTTTGCCCATTTGCTCTGGCGATAGAAATTGAGGAAGCACTGGCAGCATGATTAAGCTGATGCTTTTGTTGATCACCAACGCTATGGCGAACAGAGACATATTGGTCATGGCTTTAGACATGGTCATATCCTTTGACGTTGTCGCGCTTCTTTGCGCTGTCTTGAGCTTTATTAGTCGGGTCAGTACAAAGCTGTTGGGTAATATCGAAGTAACAACGTTCTGCGGTGTATAAACTCGCAACGTTTAGTGCTTCCATCCCCATGGTGACTTTTAGCCAAGGTGCTTCGTTTAAAAGTCGAATGGCATTGTGAAGAGAAGCGGCGTCTTTCGGTGTGTACTTAATGCAGTTCTTGCCATGGGTTAACACTCGATCCCAATAGCTGTCGTCATGTGGAATCACGACACACATACCAGCGGCTAACGCCTCTAAAATTGATAACCCAAACGGTTCGTTCTCACTGGTCGACACAAACACACCACACTGTGCTCGTAGCTCGTCAAGGTTGTCTGGCGATTCGTGCCATTCAATGTTTGCCTGAGTGAAATCTGGCTGTGAACATTCAACGCCTTCAATGTTAGGTTTGATGTAGCAGATGGTCGCATTTAGGTTCGCTGACTCATCCAGCTTCATCGCGTCGAGCAACAGATCAACGTTCTTCCATTTCAAGAGGCTGGCAGCCCAGAACACTCGATTAGAAATCGGGTTTGCTTGCTTTGGCGCGCGTTCTGAAGACAAGCCGTTCACAAAAGAAGAGGTGTTTAAGGTTGTCCAAAAGCGTTCTACCGCCGGTTTTGGCATTTTTAAATAGGCAGCAAGCGCATCAATCATGGAAGCACGAGTGTTCGATAAATAATGAATCGCAGACGCTTTTACTAAGCAGTAGCCAGATGAGCGAGACACGCCGACTGGACCATGCACCATTTGCACGATAGGTTTGCGATTGAACAGACGAAGCAGGTACAAAGGCATGTCGTTGTTTGGTGAAGACAAGCCCATAAACCAGTCGAGTTTTGGTAGTTTGAACGTGACCAAAATCAGTTGCACCAGGTAAAAACAGTTCATCAACCAATAAGCGATACCATGATGAGACGTGAATGGAGAACGCTTGATTTTCAATACCTGTACGCGAGGGTTTGAGCTGAATGTGGCAGTCCAGTGTTCTGGATTTGTCGTCACGACATAGCTAATCACATCACGTTGGTCACACTGTTTAATCAACTCAGCGTTGGCAATTTTCGAACCGCCTTGCATTGGGATGGCGTCAAACATCAATACACGTTTCATGGTGAGCTCCTTAGTTGATGTTTAACCAGCGCGAAATTGGTTTCATACAGTGGCTGACAGGCATAGGTGTCAGTTCTTTCTGCGTCAGTTCATCGTGGTAAATGTCTTCAATCGCTTTTACTGAGGCAGAAACCGTTAGATGCTGATTCGCGTGTTGATGCGCATTCTCGGCTAGCTTATTTCGTAGCGGCGCATCTTGAATCATTTGCTGAATCGCATTTAACAGACTCGCCATACCGTGATTGGCGAACAATAGGGCACTGTGGTTGTGCTCAAACAGCTCCGGGATACCACCTGTTTTTGGTGCAATGATTGGCAACTTCGCTAGTGCCGCCTCACCAAGAACAAGACCAAATGCCTCTTCGTAAGCACCACTGATGAAGGCATCTACATTACCTTTCATCCAGTCTCCGGCGTTGTGTTGTTCCCCAACAAAATGCACACGATCCTCCACACCTAAATCAACGGCTAACTGCTTCAACGCGATACGTTCTTCACCATCACCAACAATCACCAAATGCGGATTATGTTGATGGTAGTTGTGCATACGCATGGCTTGGATTAAGCGGTCAAAGCCTTTGCGTTTAATGAGAGATCCAACCGAAATAAAGGTGAATGCTTGGTGAGGAATGCCCAGACGATCTTTGACATCGATAGGTGCATCGTGACTCTCCAACGACACGCCGTTATGAACGACATGAAGATGTTCTTCTGGGTAGCCATCTTTGAGAATCTCGTGACCCACATCTTTACTCACACAAATCAATTTTGGAGAAAGGTGCAGACCCAGTGAGAAGCGGTCACGCAAGGTGTAGTGGCAATGAAGCTGCGTTACCAAAGGAATGTGATTCATTCGAGCAGCTAGGCACATCCATTGGCATGGGCCGCCGCTGTTTACGTGGACAAGGTCAATGTTGTGCTTTTCGATCAACGCTGTGCCTTGTTTGATCAAATCGTTCCAACCACTGATGTCCCAGCGAGGCGTGTTCCAACCGCCAACAAGGCTGAAGTTCGAATGTTCTGCTTCGATGCCTAGAGATTGGCATCTCTCAATCAAAGGCTCGCAGTTTGACCAGACAATCGGTTGGTACTGGTCGCGATCAATATTTGTGATGAGGTCAAGCAGTACTACTTCGCTGCCGCGAATCCAGTTATCACCATAATGAACGTAAAGAATGCGTTTTGGAGTAGTCATAGTCGTTACCTCGGTTAGCCAATCTGTTTGGATTAGCTATTGCAACCGAGATGCCAAAATATGCTATTGCTTTAAGTGTCTGTTTTTGATTGGGAAATGCAGTGGGTGCGAAAATCAGATACGAAACTTCTCAAATTGAGAATAGATATGCATCAAGTGTGATTCTCAATTTGGTAGCGTTCAATCAGAATAGGAATGATGCTGCGAGAGGAATAGTGCGCTTTGATGGTCTCAATTGCTTTGTGGCGCATTGGGTATTGTTCGCTATGGCTCATTTCCAACCAGTTATTGATCTTGTCGGTTAGTGCCGGAATATCGTGAGCGAGGAATCCATTTTGACCATCTTGGATCAAATCAGGAAGGCGACCAACGTCAAGGCTTATCACAACGATACCACGCGCCATCGCCTCTAACGCCGCCATTGGCAAGCCCTCATAGCGCGATGAAATGACGAGAACGCTGATATTGCGCCAAACGGCATCCATGTCACTTTGATGACCGTGAAATATCACGTTGGTAGGTGCGCTTTCTACGAGTCTCGGTTTTTCGGGGCCGTCACCATAAATAGAGAACTCGACATCAGGAATTTGGCGGGCAATATCGATGAAGCGGTCTGCGCCTTTCTCATGGCTTAGGCGACCAACAAATGCGATTTCTTTGTAACGACAATGCTGTTCGGGAATCGTGACAAAGTTATTGAGCAATTCTGATTGAGTAGGGAGCTTGTCTTGAATGGCCTGACTCACCGCAAAGCTATGATCAGAGAGCCGCGCGGAATATCGGTCCAGCCAGTCATACACCCAAACTTTGCCCGTTGGTGTTTCACCGGCGTGGTAGGTGGAAATTAAACGGGGAAAAGTACGGGTGAATAGCTTTGCGCTTCTGGCTAACAGTGCCGCTTTGTAACCATGGGTGTGAATAACGCTGGGTTGATGCTCGGCCACCGCGCCAGTGATTTGTTTGACTGGAATGGTTTTTGACCGTTCTGACTTTGGGCACAGGTGCCACAAATAACTCACAGGGATTTGAGCCTGATTTAATTTGTCGATAAGTGGTGCTGGTGGATCGTATTCCACCACCAACACAACTCGTACGTTAACATGAAAGGACTGCAACCCTGTGGCGAGTTCGACTACATGGCTTTCAATACCACCGTAAATACGGCTATCCAGCAGAATCCAAACTTCGCCGACAACTGGGATCTCAAGATTGTTCGAGATTAGCTTCATCCGCTTCCCACGCTTGTTTTTTACGATACACAGTGGAAGGGCTAAGCTCCAACATCACCGCCGCGTTAAGCACGTTACCATCACAATACGCAATGGCGTTTTGAATCGCCTCTCGCTCAACTTTCCACATTGGACGAATGGTGCCATCGGAATTGAAGTAAGGCGATGACACTTGCGCCGCAGGGCTTGCTGGAGGCGCTTCGTTCGTAACCATAGTTGAGGCGAACTCTGGTTGCGCGGATGTTTCTACAGGCGCACTTTCTAATGGTTGTGCTTGCATTGGCGTTGCAGCGGTGACTGGATTTACCGCGGCTACTTGAGCACTTTCAACATGAGGTGGTGTGACAGTGCGTGCTTTTGACGGTTTGCGAGTCAGTTGAGCGGGTAGGTGTGCCAGAGTCACTTTGTCATCGTCATTCAACACGACTATGTTGCGAATGATGTTTTGCAACTGACGCACATTGCCTGGCCAGTCATAGTGCTTAATCACATGTTGGGCTTCGCTGTCGATATTGCTGAACTTCTTCTTATCCTGCTTCGCGTATGTGGTTAAGAAATGCTTAGCAAGTGTGACAATGTCACTACCACGTTCGCGAAGTGGCGGCATATCGATTGGAACAACGTGCACACGATAGTATAAGTCTTCGCGGAAACGTCCTTCTTCCACTTCGGTCAATGGATCTCGGTTGGTTGCACAGATAATCCGAACATCCACCTTCATCTCTTTGGTGCCACCAAGCGGGGTGTAGGTTCCGGTTTGCAGAAAACGTAGAAGTTTTTTCTGCATCTCAAGTTCCATTTCACACAGTTCGTCTAGGAATAGTGTACCGCCGTGGGCAAGCGTTGCTGCACCTTTACGGTCTGTGGTTGCGCCGGTAAATGCGCCTTTAACGTGACCAAAAATTTCACTCTCCATCAAATCGCGAGGGATAGCACTACAGTTAATGGCAATGAAAGGTTTGTCTCGGCGATCGCTTTGTCTGTGAACGGCTTCTGCACACACTTCCTTACCCGTACCACTTTCACCAACGATAAACACGCTTGCAGAGGTTGGGGCAACCGCATCAATGGTTTTGTATACCGCTTGCATCGGTAGGCTAGAGCCAATAAAACCATGGTAGTTGTGGCGATCGAAGGTTGATTGAATGTTCTCGACGAGATTTTCTAATTTCGCGCGTTTTAAGTGAAGAGCGACTGAGGTTTTTAAACGGTCCGCATTGATGGGCTTCTCTAGGAAGTCTTCCGCGCCTTTCTGGATCAGATTGACCGCGAGATCGACACTGCCGTGCGCCGTTGCGATGATGACAGAGGTCGGGATCTCGTTTTCATTGATCCAGTCCAACACGTCTTCGCCCGACATGTCCGGAAGTTTAAGGTCGAGAATGATAAGTTGCGGTTTGCTGCGCTCAATGAATTGAATCGCCTCACGTCCCGTTTCTACGTGGAAGATGTCGTAAGGCTCATCCTTGACGTACTGCTTATAAAGTATGGCTAGTGAAGTAGAGTCTTCTACCAGTAACACCCTTGGTCTCATAATCCTTTCCCAACTTTCTTCAATTCGTTGTTTTAATGCGTTAAGTCGGCTTGAGGTTCATGCTGTCATGATAAGTTCGTTTTTCTTGCCTCAAGCTGATGGCTTCTTTTCGATTCTCATTTTGAGAATCTTTATATTTAAGTATTAGCACACGCTGTGAGGATTGCAGAAAATTCTTTATTTTTTAGTTAATTAAATCCCTGAAATTTGTTGTTAGTCTTCAAACCCTTGCTCTTTTCTTTGGTTTAGCGCGGTAAAAGACTGTTCTGC
Organism: Vibrio sp. K4; assembly: GCF_051122595.1. NCBI lineage: Bacteria > Pseudomonadati > Pseudomonadota > Gammaproteobacteria > Vibrionales > Vibrionaceae > Vibrio > Vibrio sp. K4. The sequence continues at coordinate 1,590,052 of NZ_CP178577.1, read as the reverse complement.
CAGTTCTGGTAAGGATTGGCAAAGCTCAAAAGCTTGTTTTGTATTACCTTCAACACAGTATTTCTCGATGGTGCGAGCATGACGCGATAGAGTGCGATTACCCAAGGCAAGTGCAGAGCTACCAAGCGTGTGCACTTCAAACTCCATCGCTTCTTTGTCTTGGCTGTTGAGTGCCTGCTGAATCTTTTCGACGCGCTCACGAGATTCCTCAATATAGTGCTCGATTAAGGTAGGCATGATTTCCGCACAGGTGTCTTTGATCATTTGCTGAAGAATCAACTCATCAACCAATTCTTGCTCCAACGTTACATCAGTTTGAGTATTCATAGTGCGCGCTCCCTATAAGGTAAATAATTCGCTGTTCTTTATTTGTTTCGATATTTTCGCTTTCAGCTTCTCTGGCAAAAAGCGCAGTTTTTTCACCTGACGAATCAGTTCGTCTTTTAAACCTGCGTTGTGCTTCATGTTGAGCACAGCGCCTAGCAGATTGGCATTGCTGGTTTCTAATAGCTTTTTAGCTTGGTCGATTTGGCTCGTAGTCGTTGAGCCGTAACTGGCAACCAGTACACAAGTATCGCAAACGCCTGCAACGACTTGGGCAGGAATGTTGCTGCGGTTCATGCTCAGTAGCGGTGAAGTGTCAATTACCACTCGGTCGTATTGCTCAAGCCACTTATCGACCGCCTTTCGCAACATGGTTGGGTCGCGATAGGCGAGTTGTGTGCTCGCAAGGGAAGGGACGGTTAACCCTACCAGCGTTTGATGGTCTTCCTCACGAGAGATCAATTGTCCGACTTCTTCCGGTTCTTCTTCAAAAGCATGAACTGTGCTGTAAGCGGGCTTGAACAGGTTCAAGTCGACATAAAGTGTTTTATGACCTGCAAGAATCAAACGCTCCGCCAGTGCAGAAGCCACAGACGTAACCCCATCTTCAGACTGACAAGCCACGACACTAATTGACCTGTAGCCCTTGAGTTCACTTTGAAGATAGATTTGCTCAATCTCAGCATGTGTTGCAGGAATAGTCATTACAGCGCTCCTATTAACACTATAGTGGTGGTGATTTGTAGCAAGTCACGTAAACCAGCACGGGCTTTCTCAGCAAAACTTTCGTCTTTGTGCGGAACATAAATCGTATCACCGGCACGAATCACAGGCAGGTCGTAAATGTTGGCGGTTTTGCTGAATTCAACCAAGTTAAACACGCGTGCCTGACCTTGGCAGCAAGACATGTTAACCACACTGATCTTCTCAACGTAAGCACTGTCACTCGGTCCACCAGCTTCAGCAAGCAGGTCAAGAATGGTCATGTTGTCATTGAAGACATAGCGGCCCGGAGCATGTACTTCACCCAGTACGCGAACTGTGGATTCTTTAGAGCGATCAAGCCAGTTCTTGTCTTTCTCTGGAATGTAGATGGTATCGCCAGGGCGTACATCTGGCAGAATTGATTCATCGCCAGTTTCAAAGTAAAGCGACAGGTTAAGTTTGCTTACTTTTGCGTAACCCAAACCACGATGCGTCACTCGGATGTTATGAATATCAGCATCTTTGGTAGGACCATCAGCCGCAGACAAGATATCTAGGAAATGCATCTCTTTGGTAAAGCGGTAACGACCCGGCGCATTGATCTGACCGAACACATAAATTGATGCATCAGAGCTTTGGCTGACCCACTGTGATTTGTTGTCTGATGGGTCGTCTGGTAACGCATGAACACGAACCACTGTGCCTGCTGAAACCCTTGGCAACTTAGAATGTGGTGAGCCTTGTAGTATGTATTTATCCAAATCAAACTTGGTCACTTTACCGTTGTTGGAGATTTCAATCTTACTGGTGTCCGCACGGCGAGTAGGGCCGCCGACATGGGCAATCAAATCGATCAAGTCCATTTCGTCTGACCATTCGATACGACCGGGACGAACCACTTCACCCATTACAGCGACCGCACGACTTGGTGCAACCTTCAACCATGACTTTTCATTCATGTCGGTTTTTTCAGGGACGAAGATAGCGTCACCCGGTCCAACCGTCGGTACTTTTTGTTTAGACAGTCCTTCGGTGTGAGCGGTTAAGTCGAAATTGATGACACCACCATCCGCTTTGATAACGCGGATTTGGCGAGATTCTGCAAAACGTGTTGGACCACCTGCGTTAGCAAGAATGTCCATAAAGCTCGCACCTTTCTTACCTTCGTAGGCTCCAGGGTGAGCCACTTCACCCATCACGTAAACCACGTTCGCGCCGGCTTTGATCTCTTCTTCCTGCTTTGGCACAAAGATGGTTGCACCCGGAAGGATCTCTGGCAGCAAGCTCTGGTCGCCTGTATCTAGGTAGCGCTTTAAGTTAAACATAATTGGCGTGTTGTTGGTGATAACGCGGATTTGTTCCACACTAGCGTAACGGGTAACACCGCCGGCACGCATGACCACATCGACAAGTGTCGTGTTAGGTTTGTAGGTAAATGATCCCGGAGCGTTTACTTCACCGAATACTTTAATTGCGCGGGCAGAATCGGCACTGTCGCCGGAGTTTGCTAGTTTCGCTGCATCGAATTCTTGTTCAATATTACCCACCAACGGTGAAGCAGGGACGAAAAGAACGTCCAATGATTCTAGAGTTGGCAGTTTTGAATCGTCACCGGTATCGAGAAAGCGTTTGTAGTCGAACTCAATGTTCTTGTTGCCACGCTTTACGATGATTTTATCAAGCTGAGCACCAGCACGTAGGCCGCCAGCTTCATAAAGGAACATTTGAATATTGGAGCCAGATGGAAGCGTATATTCGCCCGGCTTAACCACGTAGCCCTGTACTGAAATCAATAGCTGTTGTTGTTTGATGAATACGCGTGCGTTACTTACATCGCGGAACACAGTTTTAAGGTTATCGGTGATGACATTTTGAAGCTGAGTCTCGTTGTAACCCGCAACAAAAACCGGACCGATTTCAGGCAGATTGATGCGGCCACGTTTATCAACTTGAAAACCTTTATTCAGAGATGCTTCGCCGGGCAGGTTGATTTGTACCAAATCGCCGACTTTAACCACGTCATCTTCCGCTGCCCACGCTGTATTTATGGTGATTAAACACAGCATCAGTAGGGTGGTGATGGCTTTGAGTATTCTCATAGTGTGCCTCCCATTTCTGCGCTTGTGTCTGAATTAGCGTTCAGGACTTCGATGCTCACGCGGCGATTAGTCAAACGAACCGCTGGTGTTTGCCCTTCGTAAAGGGGCAGTGTTTCGCCCACAGATTTGGTTTGCACACGGTCAGAGGTGATGCCAAATACGTTCAAGTAACGCTTAACTTGCTCTGCTCGGTCTTGAGCCAATTTTTGGTTATATTCCGGTGTGCCCGTTGCGTCTGCATGTCCGGTTACGACCAGAGACAAAGATGGATGGTCACGAAGGATATAAGCTGCCTCAGCAAGATGTCCCATGTACTTTGGGTTGATCTCCGCAGAGTCGACGGCGAATTGATTGTCTACGTTCAGGAGGTCATAGATGTCCGCAACGATGTTTAGGTCACTGCGCAGTGCTTCTATGTCCTGTGGTGGTTTACACGTAGTTTGCGACAATACGTAATCGAGCTGTTGCTCAAGTTGGTTTAGGCGTCGGCGCTGAATCACGATGTCGTTGGCTGCATCAAGGAGCAGTCCGCCTTCCAACTCACGAGCGATACGGTTTTGTTTCTCAAGTGCCTGCACAACGGCAGCAGGAAAACACCAGCGTGCGCCTTCTTGAATCAAAGCATCCAAGTGCAGCTTGGTTAACTGCCAATCGAAACGTAAACCGTGCTCAGGGCCAAGAGGCTCGTCGGGCATCACTGGTGAAAACTGATAATTCTCGATAGAAATATCTTGGTAGCTTTCAGCCATGCCACCCTTGCCATGATCAGGGTAGTTAAACGTTGAGCAACCAAACATGCCGACAACGAGACTACAAAACACACTTTGTCGTAAAAGATTCACCATGCCAACCTCCGTATTAACCGGTATTTTTTTAATGACCTTTTGAATTGACCGGGATAGCGTGATTGATGCGTAACAGGCTCATGATCTCCAATGGCTGTCCCGATACGTTTTCAATAATCATGCTACGCTCACGTTCAACTAGGCGCTTATATAGATAAACAATGGCACCAATCCCTGAAGAATCAAGAAATTGGACGTGTTGCAGATTGATTTCTACTTCCTTGTGATCGTCACTGTGAATCACCTCATCAATTTGATGTTGTGCTTGACGGCAGCCTTTTGCATCGAGGTCACCAAAAAATTCGATAGTTAGCGTGTTTGGGGTAGTTTCAAGTTTACGTAGTTCCATGATGCTTTCTCCATTTATTCGATTTCCTGATTTGGATAGAGCAGGGAACGTGCCAAATAAAAAATCCTTTAATTACATAGCATTAAATAAGTGTAGAGCGATGTTTCATATTGAAAATCTGGTTTTTCTCAATATGAGAATCAAAAAAGTGAATCGTTTTAGGGGTTTATAAATGCTAATCCGATCTGATCTTTATGTATGCAGTTGCACTTATTTGCTTATGAGTATTGCGTTGAGTCGTAGAACGTAAAATGTGGGTTAGGCGTTTACAGAGAGGTACGGTTCAATAGAGGTGCTTTTTCGTACAAGGTTCCCGCATGCCATTAAGAATGACATTGATTGCCCTCGCTGTAATAGCTTCCGCCCAGCCTCAAGCTGATCCCAACTTACTACCACCTGTTTCACTTGCCGATTCCTATCAAGACGGAATAGATGTATCCCAGTACTGGTATAGCGAAAAGCTTGATGGCATTCGGGCGTACTGGACGGGACAACATCTAGTGACACGAAATGGAAATCGCATCTACGCGCCAGATTGGTTTATCCGAGTGTTACCTGATTATCCTTTAGATGGCGAATTGTGGGCAGGGCGAGGTAACTTCCATCTTGTTCAGCAGACGGTTTTAGACAGAACACCGGTAGACAGTGCTTGGCAAAGAATCGACTTCATGCTGTTTGATATGCCTTATTCGGCTGGTGATTACAGAAAACGGTACTACAACATTCAGGACCTAGTGTTTGCGATTGACGCGCCTCATATTAAGTACGTTGAGCATCGTGCAATTCAAGATGAGAAACATTTGTTCGAACAACTCGACCAAATTTCGCAATCTGACGGTGAAGGTGTCATGTTGAGAAAGGTATCAAGCCGTTATCAGGCAGGAAGAGGCAGTGATTTACTCAAGCTCAAACGCTTTGAAGATGCAGAAGCCTTAGTGGTCGGTTACAAGCCAGGGACCGGACGTTTACTGGGAATGATGGGAGCGTTATTGGTGCGTTTGAGCAATGGCACAGAGTTTTATATTGGCAGTGGCTTTACCGATGATGTAAGAAAGTCGCCGCCACGAATCGGCTCGACAATCACATTTCGTTTTAACGGCTATACCCATAATGGAAAACCACGATTTGCCCGATTCTTAAGAGAGCGAGTTCCACAATAAATCGAAGCTACTGATTGCCAACACTCACACCGCAGCGTTTAAATAAGTCTTTCCAGAATTGCACATGCTCCAATGTCTTTTGTCGAAATTGGTCATGTGCTTTTTCAATACCGTAATTTGCACCATGTGCAGCCATTCTTTGTTCGACTAATTTAATCCCGCCATCGAGCTGCTGATAAGTACTGTCGACAAACGCCATGTAAGGTTGAACCTCGCCGACATAAATCGACTGAAATACGTTTCTCAAATAGCGGAACTGCGTGGTATCTCGGTTAGCACCACAAATAATTTTGTCTTGGTTTGCTTCGAGCATTTGTGTGGTTTGTTCTAGCCAACGGGTCGCATCAATCAAGGTGTAATACAGTCGTCCAACGAGACGTGTTTTTTCAATCTCTTCTTGATAGTTCACTATCGTTACGTCGGGTAAGCGAGAAAGGGTGCGATAAGGTGTTTGGTACATTTCATCCAAAGCAATGAAAGCGTCTCGTACGTGGGCAACTTGGTCTTTGCTCTCCATCGGCAACCATTCAGACCCGGTTAATTGCTTGCGCATGGCATCGCTAGTCAGCAACATATTGTCGAGATGTACGGTTAGGTGATGCCATTTCTGATCGTACAAACCGTTAAGTTTTGTGCTTTCTTCGTCACTCAATGGGTAATCATTCAAACAACCATTCAGCGTTCTGAGCAGATTGGTTTGATAGTCGAAATCGTAAAAGGCGTCTTGGACTTTACCCAATTGCGAGTTTTTTTCTGCGAGCAAGTTGAATAGACCACATTGACGCAATTGATAGCTTTCCAATAGGCCAAGTGATAGGCGAGGGAGCTCTTGAAACAGTTCTCTTTTCTCAGGAACAGTGACAGCTGGAGAAGCCTCTAGGTCAGATTCTGATGTGTCTAACACGTTAGCCAAGCGTTGATTGTATTTTTCGAATATCGCTTTTTCTGGGTTAAACCATTCGTTACACCCAGTGAGTAAGCTTGTCGATAATAAAAGCGCCGTAGCAACAAGTGAATTTCTCACAGCATTTCCTTTTTAATCACTTAGATAAGTATACTTTGTGACGCGCGGGAGAGATCAAAAAAGCCAGCGTTCGCTGGCTTTAAGATTTGATAGTCGAAGTTTGAATTACTGCTGAGAGAAATTCAACTGCACTTCTGGGTCTTGGCGGTGCATCCAACGCAAGCGAATACCTAGTAGGAATGCAGCCGACGATAGACCAATGATAAAGCCTAACCAGAAACCTTGTGCGCCCATAGGCTCAACAATCCAGTCTGTACGACCTAACACGTAGCCGATTGGCAAACCAAGCAACCAGTAGGCGATAAAGGTACGGTTGAAGATCGCGCGCATGTCTTTGTAACCGCGCAGAGCACCTGCCGCAATAACTTGCACTGCATCGGTACATTGGTAAATTGCTGCAAACAGCAGTAGCACCATTGCCAGTTCGATAACTTCAGGGTTATTGGTGTAAAGCAGGGCAATTTGCTCACGGAACACAACAGTTAGAATTGCCGTCATCATCGCAAGAGCAAGACCAACCATCACACCTACGCGAGAAGCAACACGTGCACCATCAACGTTTTCTTCACCCAAGCGGTGACCAACGCGAATACTCACCGCAGCACCCACACTCATTGGTAGCATGAAAACAAGTGAAGAGAAGTTAATTGCTACTTGGTGCGCGGCAACAATGATCGAACCGAGTGGAGAGACCAAAAGCGCAACCACGGCAAACAACGTCACTTCAAAGAACAACGCTGCAGCGACAGGGAAGCCCAGTTTGAATAGACGAATTTGAGCCTTAAGTTGAGGCTTGTGGAACTCGCCAAAAAGATTGATGCTTTTTAGTCGTGCAGAAGTGGTTACGTAAAGAAGCAGTAAGCCAAACATCACCCAGTAGACGATCGCGGTTGCAACACCACAGCCCACACCGCCTAGTGCAGGTGCACCGAATTTACCGTAAACGAAAATCCAGTTAAGTGGGATGTTCAGCATCAAGCCGATAAAGCCGATGAACATCGCAGGCTTCGTTAGCGACATACCATCAGTAAAGCTGCGTAAAGTTTGGAACAGCAAGAACGCTGGTACAGCAAAAATAACCGCATGGATATAGCCAATGGTTTTCTCTGTCATTGCTGCCTCGACATCCATTAACCCAAGAATGAACTGGGTTTGGAATAACACTCCGATGATTGGAATGCTGATCAGTAGGGCAAGCACAATGCCTTGTTGGATCTCGAATGGGATTTTAACGCGGCGACCTGAACCGTTTAGTTGAGCAACCACTGGTACAAGCGCCATCAATAAACCCACACCAAATAGAATTGATGGAAGCCAGATACTTGCAGCCACAGATACCGCAGCCATGTCCGTCGCGCTGACGCCACCTGCCATTACGGTATCGACAAAGCCCATCCCCGTCTGCGCGACAGAAGCGATCAACACAGGGGTGGCTAATTTAATAAGACTCGATGCTTCTTCTTTATAACGATGCACGAAATACTCCAGAGCGGAACAATATATTGTAAAAGAAATAATTTGAATCGAAAGAGAGTGCTCGAGGACAAAAGATGTGATGAACTGATCTGATGGTTGATTTTAGTCACTATAAGGTGAAAAAATGCCTCGGTGGAACTCCGCGCAGATGATAAACAATTGTATGCTCAGATACCATACCCACAAGATGTGGATTTTTGGTTAATTGATAGACGATTGTAAAAACAATCGGCGGACGTTTAGCTTGGCTATCAGTCGCTTCTAACAAATAGGTAAAAAGAATGTTTACAGGAATCGTTCAGGGTACGGCTAAAGTCGTTCATATCGACAAGAAAGATCGCTTTCAAACTCACGTTGTTGAACTGGAAGGCGCATTAAGTGAAGGTCTTGAAATTGGTGCGTCTGTCGCGCACAACGGTTGTTGCCTCACCGTAACGAAAATCGAAGGATCGCAAATCAGCTTTGACCTAATGCAAGCGACACTTGCGCTGACCAACCTAGGCGAATTGGTAGAAGGCGACAGCGTCAACATTGAACGCGCAGCAAAGTTCGGTGATGAGATTGGCGGCCACAGCATGTCTGGTCACATTAGCTTGATGGCAGAAATTGCAGAAGTCATTGATACGCCAAACAATCGCACCATTTGGTTTACGCTGCCAGAAGAGTCGATGAAGTACGTGCTTGCTAAAGGCTACATTGGCTTAGATGGGTGCTCACTGACCATTGGTGAAGTCGAAGACAACCGTTTCTCAGTACACTTAATTCCGGAAACGCTCGAAAGAACCTTATTTGGTCGTCGCCAAGTGGGTGAAAAAATCAACGTAGAATTCGATCCACAAACGCAAGCAATTGTTGATACGGTAGAACGTGTATTGGCTGCGAAGCAGCTCTAGTTCTGCGAGGAATAGCTACTCTGTTTAACTAGGCAAACGTAACAGGGTAAAAATAATAAAGGAGCACTTGAGGCTCCTTTTTTGTTTCTTCTGTTTTTAGGGGGGATGTGAGTTCCTACTCGTAGTTGTCGTCAATGAACAATTCGACCTTTTGCTGCAACTCATCAACTTTCATGTTGAGGTGAATCGCATGACAACAAGCCGGACAGTCATCATAGAACTCTTGGTTACCATTACTTGCATCGAGAGTGATGCCGATTGAGTGCCCGCAGTGGGGACATTTCACATGTCTTTCAGTGTAATTTTGCATACAAAAACTCCTAGTATTGCAGGGCTTTTAATACTTTATTGTAGAGAAAATACAGCCCTTATTTACTCGCTTGTCTCTTAGGGTTAGAGATACAACGTAAGCCGAGTTACTTAGAATATTAGGTGCTCTTGTTGCTAATTGAGTCGAAATAAGTACAAAAGTTGACCCCAAACCCAACGTTGGGCTTGGGGTCTTTCTCTAGAGTGATATGCGTCGAAAATTTACACTCAGCAATGATCTTTTCCTTCCAAATCAATAAGAAATTATCTTCTTAATTATCGATTGCGCTTGTTCCAGATAATGTCCGCCAAACAGGTTGCAATGGTTAAGAACATGATAGAGATTATAGATATCTTTACGTTCTTCATAGCCAACCGAAAGTGGTGCAACTGATTCATATCCTTGATAAAAATCAGGTTGGAAACCCCCAAATAACTCGGTCATGGCGAGGTCACATTCCCGATCTCCCCAGTAACAGGCTGGATCAAAACTAATAGGTCCTGCAGGGGTCAGTGCAACGTTTCCATTCCACAGGTCACCATGCAAAAGAGAAGGCTGAGGTGAGTGATTTGCTAAAAGCTGTTTCACGACGTCAATAAAGTCATCGATATCAACCAAAGATACGCCTTTTTCTTTCAGCAATTGTAATTGCCATCCGATCCGCTGCTCAGCGAAGAAGACGCACCATTTCTTGTGCCATTGATTTGGCTGAAGTGTCGACCCGATATAATTATCGCTGTCGAAACCGAACTCTTTTTGTTCACCCCACAAGTGAAGGCGAGCCAGTTGTTGGCCAAACTTAAAGCTGTTGCTGGCATCTTCAAGCGGTTTGGTTGGGAGGTAATTAAGGATAATAAATGAGTGCGTTTTAGTTTTACCGACTAAAACGACTTCAGGGACAAATAGAGTAGAGGTTTCACGCAAAAGGTGAAGGCTTTCCGCTTCTACTTCAAACTTGGCTAAGAAATCCCGATCATTAAGTTTGACGAAATAGCGTTGCTCTCCGTCATTGATCATGTAGCTTTCGCTAATGTCGCCGCCTGAAAGTTTCACTTTCTCGGTGATTTGATATTCAAACATTAAGGTATCAGAAAGCTGTTGCGATATTGCTTGCCACATACAAAACCTCGCTCATCTATTTGACCAACAATAGTTTAGGATAAACGGCGGAAGATTGACGCGCACTTGAGCAAACTTCGACAATAAATACGTCGGTCATAGTGAAAAATGTGCATAAGTGTGAATCATGTCGCCTATAACTCTATGATTTATCGACTTAACATATGGAGCTATTGAGATACAACGAGTATTATAATTTTTTTGACTTTAGTTCCATTGGTGGCATGAAAATACTGATTTGTGATGATTCGGCAGTCGCACGAAAGTTGATTTCCCGATCCATCGTACAAGATACATCATTGCACCTTCTCGAAGCCCAAGATGGTCACGAGGCGTTGAAAATCCTAGCGGAACAAAATATTGACGTTTTGTTTCTCGATTTGACGATGCCAATAATGGACGGATTCGAGGTACTAGAGTCTCTGCCTGTTAGCCAACATCAAACTAAGATTGTCATCGTTTCGGGTGACGTCCAGCAAGAAGCCAAACAACGTTGTTTAGATCTTGGTGCAATAGACTTTATTGCGAAACCTCTCTCTGAAGAACAAGTCGTTCCTTTATATGAAAGTCTGGGGTTGCACTACGCCTTTAGTTCTAGTGTTGAAGTTGAACCAACGCCAAACATAGAAATTACCCCATTGTCTAAGTTCCGAGAGGTGGCCAATATTGCGCTAGGTAAAGGTGCAGCAATCATGGCGGACCATCTGCACGAATTTATTCAACTGCCTGTGCCTCATGTAGGACCGCTTTCTTATGGCGAGCTTCATATGACGCTGGTGGATGTGATCGGGCGTGATAGTTCTGTGGCGGTTGCCCAGCGATTTGTCGGTGGTGGTATCCACGGTGAAGCACTGGTTTGCTTGCGCGGTAAAGACATCAACCAAATCGGTGAGCGGTTGGGGTACTTATTAGAGTTTACGCCACACAATGAAATCATCTTAAACGTGTCTAACTTGTTGGTTTCTTCTTTCCTAACTTCTTTAGGTAACCAACTGGATAAGCAATTCTCTCTGCGTCAGCCAGGTATCATTGAAACCATTACGCCTTTCAGTGAAGAAAAGGGCGAAGCTGGCCAACTCTTTACCATCGAATACACCTACATGGCAGAGGCACTCGACTTCGAGTGTGAAGTTCTGTTTTTGATAGATAAATCATCCGTAGAAATCATCTATGAAATCATGGAGTTAATCTAATGTCCGAAATTACGCTGGACATAGCAGACTTTCACTGGGTTACCCAAATTCTGGATACCATGGACTCTGGACTTATCGTACTCGACCAAGAGTATAAAGTCTGTGTGTGGAACAGTTTCATGCAGTCTTACAGCGGTATCCTGTCGCAAAACATCTTAGGTGAGTGCTTATTTGATCACTTTGAAGATCTACCCCGAACATGGTTAGAGACCAAGCTGAAAACGTCGGCGGATTTAGAGACGCGTTCATTCTCTAGCTGGGAAAACCGACCATATCTTTTTAAGTTCAACAACTTCTCGCCGGTTTCAAACAGCAGCAACCTGATGTTCCAAGACATTGTGATCACGCCATTGCGCTCCCTCTCAGGAGAAGTGAGCCACATTGCGATTCAAATCAACGATGTGTCAGAAACCGCGCGTAACCGTATTCATTTGAGAGAAACCAACCAGCACCTTTCTGAAATCAGTCGTAAAGACGGTCTCACGGGATTGTTTAATCGTGCGTACTGGGAGCAGTCATTGAAAGAAGAGTTTGCCCAACTCAAAGTCATTGAAGGGGCAAGTTCGTTGGTAATCTTTGATATTGACCACTTTAAAAAGGTCAACGACACCTATGGCCACCATACTGGCGATGAAGTGATTCGTCGTACATCTAGCTTATTGCGTAAAACGGCTCGCAGCAGTGATGTTTGCGGGCGTTTCGGTGGGGAAGAGTTTACTGTTTTACTGCCACATACCAATCAAGAACAGGCGAGCTATTTTGCAGAGCGTTTAAGAAAGCGAATCGAGCAAGAAATCGTGAAAGTTGAAGACTTTTTGATTAACTACACGATAAGTATCGGCGTTTGCGAGTATAAATCGTACTTCGAGAGTCACACACAATGGCTTAAGAGTGCCGATGCTGCGTTATATCGCGCTAAAGAAAATGGACGAAATCAAACCTGTTGTCACGAAGATGACTAACCTAATTGGTTGAAAACCATTCAGTTAACGCATCAATGCTTATTAATATGAAATAAGTTAATGAAATTTTCTCGGCATGTCTTACTATTGAAACTATTTCGCTTTCAGCTTCGAAGGCTTGCACTAAACGGAGAAAAACAGTGGTTGTAGAAACCGATGGATATCTCGCTCTAATCGAGCACTTGTCACTTAACTTAGATATTTTCACGTCTGAAATCGGTGACACAGGATCAGAAAGCATTGAAGATGTCGTGACTGACATGGTTGCGTCGAACATCATGGCGATATTCGAACAAAACCCAGAATTGCATTCAAGTGTGCGCTTTAAGTTACTAAAAGAAGCTGATGCGGTAGTAGAGGATTTGGGTGAAGTGCTTGCGGGTGTGTGGACGAAAAAAGCGACCAATGAACAGATCGCTTTTTTAGATGAATACATCGCGTTGGTGAAGAACTTGTTCGATACAGCTGTCGCGACCTACGACTGATTCCAATCTCTCGTCATTTCTATTCAAAGAAGAGTTACATTGTAACTCTTCTCACTTGCCAAAATTTCGATGCCCAATACGGGTTGTCGATTCTTGAAATGATCACGCCTTTCGATGTGGAAGCGTGCATAAACTGCTTATTACCTAAGTAGATACCGACATGGTATGTGCTTCTTCTGGTCTTAAAAAACACCAAGTCGCCTTGCTGCGCATCAGACCAACTCATCTCAACACCTTGTTTAGACTGTTGGCGCGTTGTTCGCGGTAATGACATTTGGTATGCCTCGACAAAGGCTTTTTGTACAAACGCAGAACAGTCTATGCCTGATTTTTTTGTACCGCCTAAACGATAGGGCGTGCCTTCCCATTCATTAAAAAACTGAAACAAGTCCTGATTGTCAGACAGAAGTTGGTTGACTGGAAGGGAGGCGTTTACTTGCGTTTCTGGGTCTGGGCCAGAAGAACACGCACTAAGTAGCGTACTGATTATTAAAGGGAAAAATATACGACGTACTTTGTACACAGGTCATCTCCATGACTTAAAACTGAAATATTAGTGTCATAACCAATGCCTACTATGGGCTGAAAATCACGTTTTTGTCTCACTTATGTGACGAACAAACGGAAAGTTGATTCAAAACCAAGAAAGAACATAAATTGATTATGACAGAGCGCAAACGTTTACGCCTTTCTCTTTCACTGATTCAGACTATCAGTGCAACATTTTTAACTATCATCGCACTTGTTATAGCCCTTTCTGTCTCAAGTTTCAAAGGAATGGAACAGATTGGCGAACAATTTGAAGAGTTGTCTCAAAAAGCGTTACCCATGGCAATGGCAAATGCGACACTCACAAGGAACGTATTAGAACAGGTCAAACTGCTTAACTATGGAATGCAAATCACCGACCCGAATGAACTTCCTCTTATCACTTCTCAAATTGAAGAGTTAGCGCAGCAAAGTGACGGGCTCATAGAGCAAACTTCCGGTGTAGCTGAACATCTATCAAGCATGCTCAAAGAAAACGTTGCTGAGTTGCATCAAGTCACCAATTCCATTTTATCGAAACAGTCTGCGGTGATTCAGATGCAAAGCGACATTAACTCGGCCGTAGGTGGGTTTCGATATGGTTTAAGTTCGATTGGTCCAGAGATGAACCGTATCAGCTCCTTTCTAAGCAACGACAACCCTGAATCGAGTGATGCGGCAAATCGCTTCATTGCATCCGCAAGCTCGATGGAAAGCACCTTCTTGGTCATGATGATGCAAACCGAGCTAGAGAAAGCGGAGCAAGAATACAGAGAAATGCGAAACCGTATCGCTGGTATTAATCTCGCTTACGATGACTTCAAAGAATGGCATCCTGAAGTGGCTGAGTTCGCCAGCCTAACTGCGCCTTATGAGATGGTACAGACAGGCTTCAAAGATGACGGGGTTTTGCGTTTGATTCTGGCGAAACTTGAGCAGAGCGAACAGCAAAAGGTCGAGTTTCAACGTGCCTCTCAGCTCTCAAACGAAACCATGTATTTGCTCGACCAAGTATCTGATTCCGCCTCAGCGCTGATTGATGAGCGTGAAACCATTGTCCACAGTACCATTCAAAACGTCAGTTTGATGGTTGTTGTTGCCGCTGGCGTTATCTCGCTTGTGGTTTTAGTGACTTGGTTTGGCCTTCGTACTTGGATTAATCGAGGTTTGAAAAACATCCTTACTCGTCTCTTCGCGCTAACGGAACATGATTTCCGAGATAAGGCGCAAGAGATTGGCCCGTTTGAACTTAAAGAAGTCGCACGCAAACTCAACCAAGTTATCGATTCAACACACGATTCGATTTCTACCGTCACACGTAACTGCGAAACCTTGTACCAAACCGCTGAGATAAGCCACGATGCGGCTGAGCAAACCAATCAAAGCTTAACGGTGCAAAATGAAGCGCTGGCGAGCATGGTGACGACCATTACTCAGTTAGAAGCATCGATTAGAGAGATCGCAACGGTGACGAATGCCTCTTCCGAAGATTCGCATTTAGCGACGGAACACACAGTGACAGGCGTTGCAGTGGTAGAGCAAAACCGTCAGCGTTTGGAATCACTAGAAAACTCACTCAACATCAATGAACACTCCATGATTGAGCTCGACCAACGAGTAAAACAGATTCGTGAGATGGTTGATATGATCAGTGGCATTGCTGATAACACCAACTTACTTGCTTTGAATGCGGCGATTGAAGCGGCGCGTGCAGGGGAACAAGGGCGAGGTTTTGCAGTCGTCGCCGATGAGGTTCGCAAGCTAGCCAGTGATACTTCGCAGCAGACCACCAATATTCGTGAAATGATGAATGAGTTAGTTGCAGCGGCAGAACGCTCACGTAAAGCGGTAAATGACTCACGTGAGGAAATGTCTTACGCAATGCAATCGAGTGATGAAGTGAAATCGGCATTCTCAGACATTAACGAAGCGGTTCAGCATATCCAACAACGTGTCGAACAGATTTCTGTTGCGACAGAAGAGCAAGAGCGAGCAACGGCAGACGTGTCGCAAGCCATTACACACATTTCTGACCAAGGTGAGCACACCAAACTCCAATTAGAATCCATGGTCGAAAGCTCAGAGCAAGTTGCAGACATCGCAGGGCATCAACAAGCGATGCTGCATAAATACGAACTGCATAAAGTGAGTTGCTCCAGCATTAGGTAAGACCAAACGAACTTCCAATACGACCAAAGGCAGGGCAATCGCTCTGCCTTTTTATTTTTTGATGCCAAGAGTGAGTGACCCAAATCGCAAATTGATTAACGGCACAAGAGAAATGTGCCACCGGCATTTGTTAATTCTTTGTTATCGCTTCAAGGTTGTTAGAATGTTCCGCTAAATCAAGGGAGTGAGATGAATGCCGAAGCGAGCAAGTTTGATATTAATAAACGAGCACCGAGAAGTTTTATTGATTGAACGAGTGAAGGGCGACAGACACTATTGGGTGTTTCCTGGCGGTAGTGTAGAGGATGGAGAAATTCTTTCTGAAGCGGCGAAACGCGAAGCTCTAGAAGAGACCTCTATAGAGCTGACATCGCTCACACCTGTGTTTCAGATTCAAAATCAAGGCCGAATGGATCATTACTTCTTATCACATATCGGCTCAGCTACCTCAACGCTAGGTAATGGCCCCGAGCAACAAAGGCAATCGGCTTCCAATCAATATATTTTGAGATGGGTGAGTTTTACTGAACTAGCCATGTTGCCTCTCTTTCCAGTCGAAGCGAAACAAATATGCCTTCAGAGCGAGGAGGTACTCTGTGGTCGATAAAGTGTGTCCTCTGGTGTTACGAAAACAAAACCGCGAGATTCTTCTTTTCAAACATCCTCTTGCGGGCGTTCAGTTGGTGAAAGGCACTGTTGAACTCTTCGATTGCGACTTCTTCAGTGCGGCAAAAAGAGAATTGGCAGAAGAGTCGGGCATCGAATTGGTCAATCACACAACCTACTTAGGGGCTTGGGAGAGTGGGTTTCAAGAGCAGCTTTGGCATTTCGTTTTGTGTGAATGTGAAGAGTTGCCGGAGCATTGGGTCTTCCACACTCAAGATGATGGTGGGCATGATTTCGAATTCTTTTGGCATGGGGTGACAAAAGACATTTCCTCCCATGCGCACCCTGTCTTTCAGCGTGCTTTAGAGCAAGTTCGTCAGCTTATCCGCCTTGGAGCAATTAAGTGAAAGTTGAAATCGGTAATCACACGAATGCAGAGTTGCTTCAAGAACTCAAAGATCAACGCATTCAATTCAATCCGTTTGCCTTACAGCTGTTTGAAGATCAATTGATACAAACCAAACAACATGCTCAGACTTTGTCTTTATCGATAGTAACGCCTTCGGAATTAGGTGCTTCATTTGGAGCAACGTTGGCTGAGCTTCTTACTCATGGAGCTCAGAAAGGGCTAGAGCCTTGTTCGCTCGCCGTTGCACCATACTTGTTACTTCAAGGTATTTTGCTCACAAAAGACGAATACATAACGCTCGCTTCTTCGGCTCTTGAGCAGGAAGAGACCTATCCCAGAGGTTTGTATCTGCGTAAGCGGGATGATGGTGTGTGGCTAAGAGGTTATCGGTGTGATGATTCCTTTATCTTTCCGCCTTCGATGAAGTTTGTGTTCATTGATGCGAAGTCTAAAGAGGGGGAACAAGATTGACGTTCGACTATTACTCGTTCACGACAATTTCACTGGAGATTTGTTGCAGCTTCTAAACCACATCCAAACGTCACATCTCACGAGTATCAGCAGTAAACAAAGAAGTACGTAAATCATTCTCACGAAGGAAATACAAACAAGGAAAGTTCATGAAAAAACGACTCGTCATATTGGCAGCCATTGCGTCGCAAGGTTGTGCAACAATAGAGACCCTAAACCCAACAAACAATCATGTGAGAATCGCTCATGAGGGGAAGCAGAGCTACTGCAAGGAAATACCAAGAGTTTACAGTGGGGTGAATTACAACATGTGTTTGTTGAATGGTGAGCCTAGCTATTCTGAAAACACGGGTCCCAAACTAGATGGGGTGCCTTTCTTTGTGTTTGATACTGCTTTTTCAGCGTTGGCTGATACTTTATTCCTACCATACACAATAACGATGCAGGCACAGAAAGGGCCAATAGAGGTTAACTAAGCTTTCAAGCGAACCATCAAACCAAACGCTATGCTTTTATCAGGAGCGAATTGATAAGGAAGAGCAGCCATTGTTGTTCTTTCAACCTCTCACGTACGGTTTAAAGGCACTGTCGCTCTCAAAAATGGCGTCGAAATTACAATTATTTAGCTGATTTCTATATGCTTTGCGCATTCATTCAGATAAGGAAAGGAAACGATAATGGATAAATTCGTACTGTTTCTCCTATGCCTTTGCCTGACAGTGGGTGGTGTCATCCACATTTACGACAATATTGTCGATGGCTTTTTGCCTTACGATTTTGCCCCAGGCTGGTTAAACATGTATTGGAGCGCTCTTGGCCTCCTTGATTTACTCGCCGTTTATTTGCTGATTAGGCACCGCCGGACTGGGCTGGTTTTACTGTTATTGATTATGTTGAGCAGCGTAGGCTTTAACTCTTATGCGCACTATGGATTGGGCGTATTGGAAAGCAGTGGACAACTGCAATGGCAAACGTTGTTGTTAGGGTTTTCTATTGGAGTATCAATTTGGCTGTGGAATTCGCAAAAGCATCGCCACTCACGTCAGATATTCCGGTAATTGTTTTATTCGACAATACGTATTTTTAAACAGGGAAGTGTTATGGATAACTTTAAGGAGCTGGCGAGCTTCGGTGTTTTTGCCGCGCTATCGGGCTTTAGTTTTGGCGCAATCTTTTTTGGCATTGCGTTTGTGTACGCTGCCATCAACAAACAACAAGATGTGAGCGTGTTCGCCATCTCTTCAATTGTTCTTGGGATTATCGGTTTGTTTGTTGGTGTGACCCAATCAAACAAAAAACGCGATTTAATTAAAGCCTAAGCTCATTAAAATAGAAAATGCTTAAACGCGTTTCGAGTGAAAACCCTTCGGTAGTATCCCTTACTAGAGATTGCTTTCAAGAATTGAGAGCAATCTACTCTCCAAATAAAGCCGCGAAACCGACTTCAAGCAAAGATGAATGGGTCAATTATGCTTATTATCTTGAAGGTAGAATCGTTGGTTGCGTCAAAGTCAAACTTACAGACGACGAGCTGCAATTATCAGGACTGGCTGTTGAAAGTGCATCTCGCAAACAAGGAATCGCTCGTCGCTTGATTGTGGCTTTATGTAAGTTACATAGCTCAGTGAATGCTTTGAGTGTCTGGTGTGTGGAAGAAACTGGTAATGTCGAGATTTTCAAAGCACTCGGTTTTGAAGTGCTGCAAACAGAGTCCTCTTCGTTGTTCTCGTTAACCAATGGTCGTCCAGCTACGGAAGTTAAACTGGGCTATTCAATCCGAAATACATTGGGATGAGATGCAGTCGCGTGCTCGTGATACATATCATCTAGGTAGGTCAGTAACTCGTCTTCATTGAGAAAGGGCGGCACTACAAAATCTCTGATAGGGCGCTTTATCGAAGTTTCCGAATCGATATAAAGCGTCCAAATCCCATCTTTGCATTCAGCAAGCATGATTTTTCCAAACACATTCACTTTCATTGAACTGCTCATGAGGAAGACTTTTCCTTGTAACGAAATGGCTGGGTGATCAGTTTATCCAATCTTTGCTCGTCTTTGTCACGAATCTCTGGAACACCAATCACAACATCATCATGACCTAACTCCGGTTGAGCACGGTAAGTGCCAAACAAACGATCCCAGATCGACAAGAAGAAACCAAAGTTTGAATGTGTCTCACGCACGATGACAGAGTGGTGCACGCGGTGCATGTCTGGCGTCACAACCAATTTGCGTAACGTCGCATCCCAAGGCAGTGAAAGCTTTGCATTGCTATGGTTAAACATCGCGCTAGCATTCAATACGATTTCAAACACCACGATGGCGATAGGAGACACACCCAAAGCGAAAACAGCAGCGATTTTTACAATCATTGAAAGAATGATTTCTATCGGGTGGAATCGTGTTCCTGTGGTGACATCGATATCCAGATCGGCGTGATGCATGCGGTGAAGCTTCCACAGCGGTTTAACGCGATGGAAGACTAAATGCTGTAGGTAGATGATGAGATCGAGTAATACGACGGCAATCAGCACATGTAGCCAAGTTGGTAAGGTGAATGCATTGAGTAGACCCCATTGGTTTTCATAAGCAATGATGGCTGCTTGGAAAGCGGCAATAGGCATGACAACGGCAATAACGACACTATTTAGCGCGACCAGTGTGAGGTTGTTAAACCAGCGAAATGAACGGTCGACGGTCAACTGCTTTCTTGGTAGCTTATTTTCCCACAGAGTACACAGCAACAAAACACCAATAAAGATGCTAAGTCGTAGCCAAGAAGGGTCGTTAAATGCTGTTTCGGTCACGCTAATTTCCTTGATTGATTCGCTTATTTGTTAAGACCTTAAGACTCCACCGTATCTTTCACCGAGAAGAAAGGAATGTGAATGTCCGTCCGTTTACGAGCATTTCTTGAGACTCACTGGCGATGCAAGTAGAATCGCGCTCTACTTTATACATGCACTTATTCCAACTGGTACTTTCTATCCATGAGAATCCACGCTTTCCATCGTTTATACCAGCACCGTCAATCTATCTCAACGAAGCCGTTTAACGCTCGTGGCTGCAAAGTGGTTCGCTGTCCTTATTGTCAGGTTTCTGAGCAATATTGTTTGTGCGACATTCAGCCTAACATCGAATCCAATATTGCCTGCATGCTGATCGTATCGGAAAACGAAGTGTTCAAGCCGAGTAATACCGGGCGTCTAATTGCTGATACGATTCAAGAGACCTACGTGTATCAATGGAATCGTACTGAGCCTTCTCAAGAGATGCTTGCACTGCTAGAAAACGATGCTTATCAACCTGTGGTTGTCTTCCCAGCAGATTACGTGGATGAGCCTGAGCGTTTATTGGATGGTTTGAATCCAGAGCGTTTGAAGGCATCCGATGGTTCAGATAAAAAATGGTTACTGATCTTCATTGATGGCAGTTGGCGTGAAGCGCGCAAGATCTTCCGCCGTTCAGAGTTCTTGAAGTCTCTGCCTGTGCTTTCTATTGAGCCGGAATCATTGTCTGAATACATCATGCGCCGCTCGGACAACGAGCAGCATTTGTCTACTGCAGAAGTCGCGACGTTAGTATTCAAACAGGCAGGTGAAGAGCAAGCTTCGGAGTGTCTGCAATTGTGGTTTGAAGCCTTCCGTGAAACCTACATGCTGACAAAAACTCGCGTAAAAACTGACTGGTCTCGACCGCATCTGAAACGTTTCAAAGAGTGGGCTAAAATCGAGAGCTAACTCTAAGGAATGAACTTTTGTTGATGGCTTGTTGTTCAACTGGCTTCGATGAGGGGATAAATCTGCATTCGGTCACGGTTTGCAGGCGTACAGATATGGATAATGCTCGGAGTTTATCTTTTTTGACTCCAGCATTTTTTGGGAGTCGTTTGAGCTTTTTAGGAGAGAATTGCATGTATTACGGCTTTGATGTCGGTGGCACTAAAATTGAGTTTGGTGCGTTTAACGAAAAACTTGAGCGTGTAGCAACTGAACGTGTACCAACACCAACAGACAACTACGATTTGCTGGTAGAAACTATCGCAGGTCTGGTTAACAAATACGATGCGGAATTTGGTTGTGAGGGTACGATTGGTCTTGGTCTTCCGGGGATGGAAGATGCTGATGATGCAACTGTACTAACGGTTAACGTACCTGCAGCAAAAGGCAAACCACTTCGCGCTGATCTTGAAGCTAAAATCGGTCGCAGCGTAAAAATTGAAAACGATGCAAACTGTTTCGCGCTGTCTGAAGCATGGGATGAAGACCTTCAAGATGAACCATCTGTACTAGGTTTGATTCTTGGTACGGGTTTTGGTGGCGGCTTTATCTACGAAGGTAAAGTATTCTCTGGCCGTAACCACGTAGCGGGTGAGGTAGGTCATACACGTCTTCCTATCGACGCATGGTTCCACCTAGGCGACAACGCACCTCTACTAGGTTGTGGTTGTGAAAAGAAAGGTTGTCTAGATAGCTACCTATCTGGTCGTGGTTTCGAGCTTCTGTACGCGCATTACTACGGCGAAGAGAAGAAAGCGATCGATATCATTAAGTCACACGCAGAAGGCGAAGCAAAAGCGGTTGAGCACGTTGAGCGCTTTATGGAGCTTCTAGCAATCTGCTTCGCTAACCTGTTTACTGCGACTGACCCACACGTTGTTGTACTAGGCGGCGGTCTATCTAACTTCGAACTGATTTACGAAGAGATGCCAAAACGTATTCCTAAGTACCTACTTTCTGTCGCGAAATGTCCGAAGATCATCAAAGCAAAACACGGCGATTCAGGCGGTGTACGTGGTGCTGCGTTCCTAAACATCAAATAATCGTCTGAGTTTTCAGTAAGCGAAAACACATAAGACCAACATTGAAAGCCTCGTTTTCCTTTAAGGTGAAACGAGGCTTTTTATTTTGTCGAACCATACTGCTGCTTTGTATAACTAAGCTGCCATCTTTACCCAGCTTTACGCTTCGTTTACGTCCCTTGAACTCTCGATTGATAAGCTGTTTGTATTGCTTCCACGAACAGTAGGAATGAAGATGTTCAACTCATCAAAATTACGCTACGGCGTTCTTAGCATCGCATTATTTGGTATGGTTTCACCGACGTTTGCCAAGCCTCCAGCACCTAAGCCACCAAAGCATGGAAAGAAGGTAGTGGTGGTAAAGCCTGTCTACCGTCCCGTTTATAAAGCGCCAGTTCATCGCGTATACCATTACAATAAAATTCCGAGAACCGCGACTTACCTAGTGATTGCGGGGATCACTTATGCCGTCGTTGATAATGTCTATTACAAGCGAAGTGGCGATCAGTATATTTACGTGGAGCAACCACCGGTATCTGTACAGAGTGAAGTGAATACAGCGAGTGCCACTGTCGTAACAAATAAGGGGATTGCAGGTAAGATAGTCGATGTCTTGCCGAATGAAGCAACCACGGTGACTGTTAATGGGGCGACTTTCTATGTTCAAGGCAGTGACTGGTATGCGCCAATTGCGGGAACCAATCAGTTCGTGATTGTAGAGCCTCAGCTATAGTGTGTTGCCTTTAGATTGCATGCATAAAAAAACTCGCGACGAATCGTGAGTTTTTGTTTTGGTCTGTATAGCTTGGCTTATTTTTTCTTTTTGCCTACGCCCAAGTTTTCTTTTTGAGCTAGGGTGATTTTGCTAAAGCCAAGTTTTCTGAAATGATTATCGCGGTAGTTGCGCACAGCTTTGGTGTCAGATACTGCTTCGATTTGCTGCTCCATCTTTAGGTACTCAGTGATATCGATACCTTCCGCCTCTGCAACTGCTTCTTGAATGTTGCGGTGCTGCTGGTATGAGAACGTCAGTTCTTTGTCTTGGTCTTTGTAAGTGTAAAGAATGGTGCGAGCCATAGCTGTCTCTCTGAAAAATTTTCTGTTATCAATAAAAAGGTCAGACGTGCTGACCTTTGAATTCTGAATCGGCCTAGATTCTGCCTTGAAGTGGGATAATTGTCACGCTTTCTCCCGTTTTTACTGTATCAACAGCAGGGGAGATTTCGATCAAACAGTTTGCCTCACTCATTGAGCGTAGAATGCCAGAGCCTTGTTTGCCTGTTGTGCGAACGGTTAGGCGACCTGTTTCGTCTAGCTCGTAGATACCACGGCTAAACTCGGTACGACCTTGGCGAGAGCGCAGATTTTCTGTCGCAATAGCGCTAACTTTAAGTGGCTTCCAACCTTGTTCACCTTGCATCTTACGCAGAGCAGGTTCAACAAAGTTAATGAATGAAACCATCACCGCCACAGGGTTACCCGGCAAACCAAAGAAAGGCTTATCGTTGATTTGACCGAACGCAAGCGGACGACCAGGGCGCATGTTGATACGCCAGAAATCAATTTGACCCAGCTTATCCAATGCCAGCTTAATGTAATCGGCATCGCCAACGGATACGCCGCCAGAAGTCATCACTACGTCGGCTTGCGCAGAAGCATTTTCGAGCGCTTCAATCATCAATTGCTCGTTATCTTCTAGAATGCCGAAATCCAAGATCTCGCAACCTAGCTTCTCTAACATGCCCATGATAGTGAAACGGTTTGAATCGTAGATTGAATTCGCTTTCTGTTCTGTACCTGGCGCTTGTACTTCGTCACCGGTAGAGAACACAGCAACTTTCAACTTGCGGAATACGTTCGCTTCGCCAAAACCAAGAGAAGCAATCATGCCCATCTCAGGAGAAGCTAGACGAGTGCCTGCAGTAAACACATCGCTACCAATTGCTAAGTCTTCACCCGCTTGGCGAACGTTTTGACCAGTTTTGATGCTCGCACCATTGAATGTGACAGTATCGCCATCCTGTTTCGCTTGCTCACGCATAACAACGGTATCACCATTGGTAGGCGTTGGTGCGCCCGTCATGATCTTCACCGCTTGGCCAACTTCCAAAGGCTGATCGTAAGCATGACCTGCCATCACTTCAGCAACTACTTGGTAGCTTTCACGCTCGACGTCATCACCGCGAATCGCGTAACCGTCCATCGCTGAGTTGGTGTATTGCGGAACATTCACTGGTGACACAACATGATCTGCAAGCACACGACCGTATGCATCTTCAATCTTGCATGCTTCGGTTTCAGAAACCGTGTTTACCAAAGAAAGGATCTTTTCTTGTCCTTGAACCACAGAAAGGAAAGCTGGAGAAAGGGTATCGCAGCAAGCGGCTTCTTTCTCTTTACTCTTTGGTGCTTTCGCTTCTTGAACATACTGAATAACGAACTGGGCAATCGCTTCAAGATCGTTGATGTTCATTTGTGGCAGTTCAGAGTCCAATTCGCCGCTGTCTGAAGCAATCGCGATGATGTTTTCATCGTTTGGATAAAGCCAAGGCTTACCGACTTCTTCACGGTGCAATTCGATCTTTGGAAAGGCAATATTTTTGCAGCCTTCCACTAGAACCACGTCTAGCTTGTCTTCATCGAAACGCGTCAGAAGGTAATCAAACTCAGATTCTGACTCTGGTGTTTCTGTCATCAGTGCGAAGCGGTTACGAGAAGAGATCAGCATTTGCGATGCGCCCGCTTTACGTAGGCGATGGCTGTCTTTACCCGGTTGGTCGACATCGAAGTTATGGTGTGCGTGCTTTAGCATGCCGATGCGTAAACCTGCTTCGGTCAATTTTGGTAGCAATGCTTCAAGTAGCGTAGTTTTGCCCGTACCAGAGTAGGCAGCAAAACCAAGAATAGGGATGTTTAGCGTGTGTTTCATGATTCGAGTTGTCCAAATTGCGCCAATTCTTCAGGCGTATTTAAGTTGACGAAACAGTTTGGTGAGTCGCTAAAGTCAACGTAACTGGTGTTGCACTCTTTGTAGAGTAGGATGATCTTACGATCGCCACGTTCTAAAAACGCGGTCAGCTTTGGCAGTACGCGCTTGTGGTAAAGCGTGAAGACAGGCTGCTGGTGGTCGCCATCATGAGCAACCAAAATATCGGTGTCTTCTTTTACTGCATTGCAAAAACGTTCAACAAGGTCGGTGTTGATTTGTGGGCTGTCGCAAGGGACGAAGCCAACCCAATCGGTTTCTGCATGAACTAGGCCCGCGTGGATACCGCCCATCGGACCTGGGAAATCTTTAAATTGATCGCTGAAGACGAAACCAAACGCACGGTAGGCGTCTTGGTTTCGGTTCGCATTGATTAGAATGCGTGGTGTTTGCGGAGATAAACGTTCGATAACGTGTTCGATGAGTGGCTTCTGATTCAGTTCGATCAGACCTTTGTCTTTTCCACCCATACGGCTGGCTTGACCACCAGCCAAAATGACCCAACTAGTTTGTGTTGGCTGAAGCATATGCGTTCTCTTGGGATGTTTCTTTTGGTATGACATACAAGAGTGGAGACTCTACCAAAGTCTTGTCTTTAATCCACCACTGTTTTTTACATAAATCCGTCAACGCGTTGGCTTGGTGACTGGTCACGACAATACTAGAGCCGCGATCAAGCAGATCTTTTGCCATGATAACCAGACGTTCAATCGACTCTTGGTCGAGAGAGGCACTTGGTTCATCCATCAACAAAATCGATGGTTTTAAGATCCAAGCTCGTGCCATTGCTACGCGTTGCTTCTCACCGCCGGACAATACAGAGATATGTTCGTCGGCTAAGGTTTCTAACCCTACCATGCGTAGCGCACTAATAACTTGAGCTCGCTTATCTTTTGCCGTGTCTTGTTGATATTTAACTCCATAAACGACGTTTTCATAAACAGTGCCGTCAAAAAGGTAAGGAGACTGATGGAGATAAATCACATCAACACGACCATTGCGGCGCGTCCACTTCTTCAACCAAGTATCTTTCGGTGCCACCACTTTACCCGTTGAAGGCTTGAGCAAACCTGCAAGGATCTTGAGTAGGGTGGTTTTACCAACGCCATTGTCACCTTTTAGGTAAATCGCGTCGTTTGGACCAATGGCCAATTCAGGGATGTGGAAAAGCACACGCTCTTTAAAGCGCATGGACAATTGCTCGGCGGTAATTTTTATAGTCATAATTCACCCTTACATTGGGTCGATGGCGAGTCGATTGCTTGCTTCATGTTCTTAGATAGCCTTTGCCTCTCATGCTCGATAAGAGGAAGTTGAGCGCTAACGCTAACGATAGTAATACAATTCCTAATGCAACTCCTTGCGCAAAAGCACCTTTACTACTTTCCATAGCAATGGCAGTCGGAATATTACGGGTTACGCCCATAATGTTGCCACCAACCATCATTGAACAGCCTACCTCTGTGACGATTCGTGAGAATCCCGCAATGATAGCCGCCAATAAAGGAAAACGTGTCTCCCAGATCATAGTAGCAGCGATACGAGGTATTGACGCACCTAACGTAATCGCTGTTTCAACTGCGCGACGGTCACTCGATTGAAGCGCACCGTGCATCATGGAAACCAGAACCGGAAAACAGACGATCATTTGTCCTAAGATCATGGCTTTTTGCGTAAACAGCATTTGCCAATCACCCAAAGGGCCTGCTCTTGAAAGCATCATGTACAGTAGCAAACCAATCACGACCGTTGGCACCGCCTGTAAGGTGTTCACAATGGACAGCAAGAACCACTTACCACGAAAGTCGGTGTAGGCTAGGACAAAAGACATCAAAATAGACGGCAATACCACCAAAGATATTGCCGTAATAGAAACACTAAAGGAGACCGCAACGATCTCCCATAGGTCTGCATCAAAATTCACCAGTAAGCGCAGGGCTTCTAGTGTTGTATCAGCAAGATTCATATTGCGTTATTTGCTCTCAGCATTCGCAACGAACAATTGTTTACCATTCAGACGGAAGCCATTGATCAGCTCTTGACCGCGTGGGTTCACCAACCAGTCACTGAAAGCCTTCGCACCTTGGTAGTTGATGGTTGGGTAACGCTCTGGGTTCACCAAAATCACTTGGTACGGGTTAAACAGTTTTTCGTCGCCTTGGAATAGAATCGCAAGATCTAATTTGTTTTGGTAAGCCAACCAAGTGCCACGGTCAGTCATGGTGTAGCCTTGCATTTCTGACGCCATGTTTAGAGTAGGGCCCATGCCTTGGCCTACACTGCGGTAGCCACCAAAGTTTGGTTCCATTTTAGTTTGCGCCCAGATGCCCAATTCTTTTTTGTGTGTACCAGAATCATCGCCACGAGAGATGAATGTCGCGTCTTTGTTTGCGATCTCTTTGAATACGTCTAGTACTGACGCATCGTCTTTTACTTGCGCTGGGTCAGCTTTAGGACCAACGATAACGAAGTCGTTGTACATCAGTTTACGTGGAAGGACACCGTAGCCGTTCTCAACAAACACACCTTCTGCTTTAGGAGCGTGCGTCATAACCAAATCAACGTCACCGTTTTCACCCATCTTCAGCGCTTTACCAGTACCAGCAGCGATGATATCCACTTTGTAGCCAGTGTCTTTTTCAAATTGAGGAAGTAGGTAGTCCAGTAAGCCAGAATGGTAAGTACTTGTTGTTGTCGCCAGACGAATGTGTTCGCCATCTTGAGCTGAAAAAGCAGAGTAGCTTACAAGAGTGATTGACGTTGCAGCTAGAGTCAGCGCAATTTTTTTCATTTTAGTTGTTTCCTTTCCAATGATTCTTTGGCTTCTTAAGTCTTGGGTTACTAAAGAAGTCGCCAGAGCGTCAGTGAGCGCTCAAATCACAAGCCACCTTAGGGTGAGGGAGCGAGAAGCGATGGTATTGCATTGATGTCTCCCACATCCTGAGGTCACTTGGACACTCCATATAGCAAACAAGATGCCAACATTTTACAAGCTCAAAATGTTTGATTTATGCGCTAATTCATGGACTTATTTGCATAAAAATATGCGTTGGTACAAAATGTCGCACTTTTTGTAGGGTATCTCTGTTTAAACTTGGTACACTCTGTCCCATTCCAATCCAACTGGGGTAAATATGTCTACTCAATCCCATATTAGTACAAACCAACAATACAACGCTTTTTCAGTACTGGTCGTTGATGATGAACTCGGTATGCAAGCCATCCTTAAAAAGGCGCTGGGCAAACTGTTTTCGCAAGTCGATACAGCGGGCAGCATTGAAGAAGCGGAAGAGCTACGTAACTCACGCCACTACGATTTGATTCTGTTAGATATCAACTTGCCGGGGCGTTCAGGGATTGAATGGGAAGAGGCGTTTGAAGATGACGACAAACGCGCGGATGTCATCTTTATGACTGGCTACGCGGATTTGGAAATTGCCATTCGAGCACTGCAGCTTGGTGCGTCGGACTTTATCCTCAAGCCGTTCAACCTAGAACAGATGCTGAAAGCGGTCAGTCGTTGTATGGATCGTCGTTTGAACGAGCGCATGCAATACGCGATGAAGCGTGACTATCAGCGTCACAACACCTCAGAGATTATTGGTGGCTCGGAAAAAACTCGCCAACTCAAACAGCTGATTACTCAATTTGCGCCGTCTCGTGCGTCTGTCTTAGTAGAAGGTGAGTCGGGCACCGGTAAAGAACTGGTCGCGAGAGGCATTCACCAAGCCAGTGGTCGAACAGGTCCTTTCGTCCCACTTAACTGTGGTGCGATTGCACCAGAGCTTTTAGAGAGTGAGTTGTTTGGCCATACCTCGGGGGCTTTTACTGGCGCAAAGAAATCTCGC
This sequence comes from Vibrio sp. K4, assembly GCF_051122595.1. Classification (NCBI taxonomy): domain Bacteria; kingdom Pseudomonadati; phylum Pseudomonadota; class Gammaproteobacteria; order Vibrionales; family Vibrionaceae; genus Vibrio; species Vibrio sp. K4. Next base: position 1,561,290 of record NZ_CP178577.1, on the reverse strand, counting down.
GAAGGTCTTTTTCGAGTAGCCAATGGCGGTACACTATTCCTCGATGAAATCGGTGAAATGCCTTTATCCATGCAGGCGTCACTGCTGCGTGTGCTAGAGCAACGTACGATTCGTCCGGTAGGTTCTGAGCGTGAAATCAGCATTGATGTTCGTATTGTCGCGGCGACCAACCGCAACCTGCAAGAAGAGGTCAACAAAGGTAACTTCCGTAGCGACCTTTACTACCGTTTAAACGTGTTGAAGATCGAAGTTACCCCTCTGCGTGAGCGTAAAACTGACTTGTTTGAACTGGTTCCGTACTTCAGCAATATGCTGACCAGTGAACTTGGCATGCAAGCACCGAAGTGGGCGCATGAAGACATGGAAGCGATGAGTGAGTACGAATGGCCAGGTAACATTCGTGAACTTAAAAACCTCATCGAACGTTGCATTTTGTTAGGTAAACCGCCTGCGCATCACTGGCGTGAACTCAATGGCGGTCATGCTTTACCGAATGTTTCCATTACCGTGTCACACAGTGAAGAATTGCCAACTTTCAAAGAGGGCAAAGAGTTCTCCGGTGAAGGCTATCCAAACACTTGGACATTAAAAGAAGTGGAAAAAGCGCATATCCAACAATTGGTTAATTTGCACGAAGGCAACAAGTCGGCGGCGGCTCGAGATTTAGGAGTGGCACGAAAAACGCTAGAGCGCAAATACAAAGAGTGGGATTCTGAGGACGAGGATTATGCCGAGTAGTAGTTGGCAGCAACACAAAGGATTGTCTAAATGGACGTACCGATTCAAAACCATGGTGCGTTATCGACTGTTGATTTTGACTTCTGCGCCAATCTTCTTAACGCTGATAGCCCTTATCGGCATTACGATCTATTGGTCGATTCACTATACGTGGCAAAACGCATTATTAGACGTGTCGGAGCGTTTAGGTGTCGCCAATAACAGCATTACGCTGCTGCAACAAAAGCAGGCGAACTACGTCAAATCGTTCGCGGACTCTTATGACTTCCGTACCCGAGTGAATCAAAATGTCCCACAAGCAGAGTTGCAAAAGTGGGTGACTGCGCAGAAAAAACGCTACGGTTTGGACTTTTTGTCCTTCCAACGTGTTAATTCGATGGAAAACAAATTCCGCTTTATGGATTTAACTAAGCGCGAATCTTTCTTCGATGTGCTCGACAGAAAAGAACTGGAAAAGCTAGACCCCGAACTCGCCAAACGTGCTGAAGTACCGATTCTAAAGAATGGTGGTGTAGAAGCGCGTGGCTTGGTGAGTCGAACTGTGATCCCAGTTTACAGCCAACAGAACGACTTAATTGGCTTCTTAGATGGCGGTTTGCTGCTTAACAACAGCACGGTATTGGTCGATCAAATTCGTGATCTTATCTATTTGAGTGATAACGACACCCTCCGTCCAGTGGGGACTCTGACGGTATTCTTGGATGATCTTCGTGTTAGTACTAACGTTCCGCTAGACAGTGACCAACGTTTGGGGCGCGCTATCGGTACGCGAGTAAGTTCTGAGGTATACAACAAGGTATTGGCGGAAGGTGAGCAATGGGTCGACCGCGCGTTTGTTTACGATGCTTGGTATATCACCGCTTATCAACCAATCAAAGACCAGTACGATAACGTCATTGGTATGCTCTACACCGGTTACTTGATGTGGCCATTCGTCAAGGCGTATATGACCAATATCGTTGAGATCAGCTTGATTACCTTAATGTTGCTCTTAGTTTCTGGCGTGATGGTGTATCGCGGCTCACGTGATCTATTCCGTCCAATCGAGCGCATCTATAAGGTCGTGAAGCTTGTCCAGTTGGGTAAAGAAAAGCGCATTGGTCCATTAGGGCTGGATGAGCATCACGAGCTGGCTCAATTAGCGCGCCAGTTCGACAACATGCTTGATGCTTTGGAAGATCGTAAAGTCGAGCTGAAGAACTCAGCCATGCAGCTGGAAGGTAAAGTTCAACAACGTACGGCGAGTTTGAAAGACAAAACTGAACAACTCGAACTTCATATTCAATTGCTCAACCAAACCCGTGACAAGCTTGTGGTCAACGAAAAGCTTGCTGCATTGGGTGAGTTAACCGCGGGCATCGCGCACGAGATTAACAACCCAACCGCAGTGATTCTGGGTAACGTTGAATTGATTCAGTTTGAGCTCGGTGAAGAGGCAAGCCGCGTTCAGGAAGAGATTGATGCGATTCACGCTCAGATTGACCGTATTCGGAATATCACGCGCAGCTTGCTGCAATACAGCCGTCAGGGCGGTGTACAAGACGAGATTACGTGGCAACACGTGAACCCAATCATCGATGAGAGCATCACTCTGGTTAAAACCGGTACTAAGAAGCGCGATATCGAGTTTGTCACCGATTTACAAGCTCATACTTCGGTTGAGATCAATCGCCACCACTTGTTGCAGATTCTGGTGAACTTGCAGATGAATGGCATTCACGCGATGGACGGTAAAGGCAAGTTGACCGTCGTGAGTGAAGATTGGATTGAAGATGGCGAACTGAAAGGCGCAGCGATTCATGTCACCGATGAAGGTTGTGGTATCAAGCCAGAAAACTTAAGCCGTATCTTCTCTCCGTTCTATACCACTAAACGCGATGGTACAGGTCTAGGGCTTTCTGTTTCGCAAAGTATTCTTAGTCAAACAGGCGGCGAGCTAAAAGCCGAATCGGAATGGGGCAAAGGCAGTACGTTCAGTATCTACCTTCCAAAGAAAGCCGAGTTACTGCTTGAGGTCACGAATATCGCTTAACCGGCGATTCCAATTAGCTAACGCGTAAAGAAAAGGGTCAGTGTAATCACTGACCCTTTTTGTATCTGTCCTTCTCTAAACGCGAGAGGATTACGTTGAATTAACCCGTATGCACTGCAATCTTCGGTGGATTGATGCCATGCTTCTTGAACTCTTTCATCACACGCAGAGTAATGTCGGTTTCAAACAGCTTTTCGTAGGCGGTGTCTACCACATAAGCCTTACACGTTAGTTGAATTGCTAAGTAGTTATCAGTAATAGTCTGCTTGACGAGAACCGTTACGGGCTTAGGTAGGTGGATATAACGGCTTGAAGACGCCGCTTCCTGAATCAAGTCACGCGCTAACGTAATGTCTTCATTCATGCCGACATAGAACGGAATCACCACCTGCATATCCAGCGCACCGTAGTTACCGCTGACCACAACTTCACTCAAGAACTTGTTGTTTGGAATCGTAATAATGTCATCGGTTAGGGTACGCATGCGTACAGAGCGCAAACCAATCGCAATAATATCACCGTAGTTACCTTCGAACGTGACGCGGTCACCAACTTGGAATGGACGGTCAACCATAACCGTCATACCTGCGATGAAGGATGCGGCTAGGTCTTTCAATGCGAAACCAACCGAAACCGCTAACGTACCACCAATCAAAGCAAGGATTTGATCGTTAATACGGAAGCTCATCATAAACACGACAGAGCCAGCGGTTAAGTAGATAAAGAACTGCAGGAATGATTGGAGCTTTTGCAGCACCATGCGGTATTGCACGAACTGGCTACCAATACTTTCTACCATCGAGTTCATGAACTTAAGCAATAGCCACGTTGAGGCAATCACAATGATGGAGAAGAACACGCCGCTCCAACGAATTAGGCTAGCGATTTGCGAGATATTATCCACACTCGCGATTTCTTCAGTCGCCAATGCAGAGGTGCTTAATAGCGATAACGCTAATACGGTGAGTAGTTTTTTCATCGTTATTTCACCAATAAATGTTGACGGTCGAGAACGTTGGTAATGTGACGGAACCAGTGATCCGACACGCGAGCTTTGTCTTCGCTCCACTCAATAAAGCCGCGGCTTTGGAAGTAGCGCAGCGTACCAATCACTTCCGCAATACTCAGCTGAGTACACTCAGAAAGCTCTTCCGGCGACGCCACTTCAAGCTGAACAATTGAGCGCAGCACGGCCAGCATTGGCTTCGGCATTTTCTCTAGCTCTTGAGACTCTGGTGCGTGGAACAATCGAACCACCACTTGTTGCGTCTCTTTATCCTGACGCAGAGACAAGCGGAAAAAGCGCAAGCCAACTGTCGGGTTACCATCAGAGTAATGCCACAAAATACGGTAGAAACCTTGCTTAGCTCGTTCTTCTTCTGTGATGTCTTCTTGGTCCCATTGTTTAGGCACGACAAGACCATCAAACGTTACTGGGTTCTCGATCTCTTGGTTAATACGTGTATCAAACAGCGCAGACAGTTGTTTTTCACTCCAACGCGGCATAAACGCTACCCAGTCAAACAACAAACGTTCGCCACGAGCACGGTCGACGAAACGCCAGCTTGCTTTCTCAATCGCCATCACAACGCGGTGGTTCTTCTTAGAGCGACGAAGTAGGTTAGTCAGTTTAATCAAACCGCTTAAACCGCCTACCATTGGCTTAACTAAGCGCTGGGCGTTATCAACTGCGATAAGGTAAGGCGTATCACTTTTACGAAGATGCGCAAGAACCTGTATCTCAGACGCGTCTTCTTCTAACCCAAGTTGTAGTGCCAGCTCTTTTAGTAGTTCACTGTAACCTGCGTATGGACAGTTCAAATAAAGTGGCTCGGCGTTCTTCACTTTGTTCAGGATAGTGCGAAGGAAGGTCGTTGTACCAACGCCACGTTCACCAGAAATCACACACACAGCAGGGCTATCTGTCAGTAGGTATTTAGACAGTTGTTTGATTTCGTCAGAGGCATACTCCACCAACTCGCTGTCTTCGCTACCAGGGAGAATATACTCGAATGTTTGCTCGCCCTTGATTCTTACGAGATTGGTATCACCACCGTTATTACCCGTTTGTTTGGCAACTTCGATTCGGAACAAGTACGCCAACGCTTGGCTAAACATGGTGTAGTTAGACAACATTGCAACAATGCGGTGTTTAAAGCTGTGCAGCATAATCCACACAGCACAAATTGCCGTACCGATGATGCTTAGCAACAAGGTATCTTTACGACGGATTGACCAGTTTACCCAAACAGGACGATCAGAGAGCTTCTCCGCGACTTCAAATACCTTCTTACGCCATAGGCGCAATACCGACAGCGTCACCAATACAAACCAAAAGAACAGCGCGCTGTAGATCCATGAATAGATGGTGCCTTTACCCAGCGTACGAATCGAGATTTGCAGAATCACGCCAGCAACAATAGCGCTCCAAACGTAACGACGAATGGTTGAAAGACGTAGGGCAATCACCTCTTGGCTAGTGCTGCGGCTGTTTCGATAAGTGAATTCCAGAATAAAGCTAATCGCGATAGAACCACCTAGAACCCACCAAGTGAAGATTTCTAGAATGATCAAATGCTGCAAGCTTGGGATTTCTGATAGCACTCGAAGCGAGAGCGTAATCGCAATCAACCAAGCAATTGCTCTGTGCGCACGGCTGATATACCAAATCAAACGAACCCAAATTGGCGGTTTGGCAACGTTATCCAGTTGTGTTTCGCGGAATAGGGTAATGATGCGCTTGCTGTTAGTTAACCACCATACTAAACCGAAGTAGATAAACAACACTTTGATGCCAGCCCAAACGACCGGAATCGGTGAAATCAGAATTTCCTTAATCAGAGATTGGAAAGAGCGAATCTGGAAGAACACCAAATATTCAACGTTAAGCTGAGTTTGACGCCACTCTTGCTTAAACTGCGTGACACCATAAGGACCAAAACCGGTCAATTTGTCATGCGTGATAGGGTCGGTCAGCTCTAATAAACGTTCTTTGCTTTGACCTAGGCTGTTGACCGTCAGGTAACTGGATTGCGTTTCAAACCATTCTTTGTCTTCACCAGACTCACGGAATGTCTTTAAGTGTTGATCAAAGATAAGGGTTTGTTTGCGCTGCTCACTCATTACTGCATTGAGCAATTGGTTGACCTTACGTTTGTCTTGGTCAGACATAAACAAAGGTTCTGGCAGCTTGTTGATCTCCTGAGTGATCTCTTGTGCCACAGGGAGGATTTGAGGCTCAGGTTGGAATTCGTACTCCCACTCAGCGTGAGCAGGTAAAGAAAGCACGAGACCGACTAGCATTAAAATGCGCGCCATGAAATGCATAAAATTCTCTTAAAACTTATAAGGTTAGAGTTAGTGTAGTTGCTTTATCGCGATATGCGAGTTTTACCCAATGACCGTGCGTGATGTTGCGATTGCCTTTGAGAAACGGATGCTTAATAAAGGAATAACGTACGGAATTGATAAAAGGGGACGCACTATAAACCCAATTTCATGGGGTATGTCAATGGTTAGTCATGACGGATTTATGTCTCAGTTTTGAGTCGGTTAGAGTGAGAAACCTTAAAGTTGGAGCGGTTTATGTTATCCAAATCTCAAAATTCAGCTCGCGAAAGAGTGCTTTTTCTCATTAATTAATAAAAACAAAACTTGAAGTGTGTAGCCTTAAGCAGTAACGTTGCGCGGTTTTTCCCAATAAACTTGAATTGCTAAGGTAAAGGTTTTGATTTCCACAGCGAATATTACTCAACAATTTGGCGCTAAGCCGCTATTTGAAAACATCTCAGTTAAGTTCGGCGAAGGTAACCGCTACGGCTTAATCGGGGCTAACGGTTGTGGTAAATCAACCTTTATGAAAATCCTGAGCGGTGAGCTTGAACAAACAAGCGGTAACGTAAGCTACGATCCAAACGAGCGCGTTGCAAAACTGAACCAGGACCAGTTCGCGTACGAAGAATTCACTGTAATCGATACAGTAATCATGGGTCACAAAGAGCTATGGGAAGTGAAGCAAGAGCGTGACCGCATCTACTCACTTGCTGAAATGAGCGAAGAAGACGGCATGAAAGTGGCTGACCTAGAAGTTCAGTTCGCGGAAATGGACGGATACATGGCAGAAGCGAAAGCGGGTGAGCTTCTTCTTGCTGTAGGTATTCCAATGGAGCAACACTTCGGTCTAATGAGTGAAGTTGCACCGGGTTGGAAACTTCGTGTGCTTCTAGCACAGGTTCTATTCGCAGACCCTGACGTTATGCTTCTTGACGAACCTACCAACAACTTGGACATGGACACTATCCGTTGGTTGGAAGACACGCTAAACGCGCGTAACTGCACAATGATCATCATCTCGCACGACCGTCACTTCCTAAACTCAGTATGTACGCACATGGCTGACTTGGACTACGGCGAGCTACGTGTTTACCCAGGTAACTACGACGAGTACATGACTGCAGCTTCTCAAGCTCGTGAACGTCTACTGAACGACAACGCGAAGAAGAAAGCACAAATCGCTGAGCTACAAACGTTCGTTGCACGTTTCTCTGCAAACGCATCGAAAGCAAAACAAGCAACATCTCGTGCGAAGCAAATCGACAAGATCAAACTGGACGAAGTAAAAGCGTCTAGCCGTCAAAACCCATTCATTCGTTTTGAACAGTCTAAAGAGCTATTCCGTAACGCTCTGATTGTTGAAAACCTAAGCCAAGGTTTTGAAGACGACCTGTTTGCCAACTTCAATGCTATTTTTGAAGTTGGTGAGCGTGTTGCAATCATCGGTGAGAACGGTGTGGGTAAAACAACCCTACTGAACACACTTGCTGGTGTACTAGAACCACGTACTGGTGAGTTCAAATGGTCTGAAAACGCGAACATCGGTTACTACGCGCAAGACCACGCACACGATTTTGCTGAAGACATGAACCTAACAGATTGGATGGGTCAATGGCGTCAAGAAGGCGATGACGAGCAAGTCGTTCGAAGCTTCCTAGGTCGTATGTTGTTTGGCCAAGACGACATTAAGAAGTCAGTAAAAGTACTGTCGGGTGGTGAGCAAGGTCGTATGCTGCTTGGTAAGCTAATGATGCACAAACCAAACATGCTGCTGATGGACGAACCAACCAACCACATGGATATGGAATCGATCGAATCATTGAACACGGCACTAGAGCAGTACAAAGGCACATTGTTCTTCGTATCGCACGACCGTGTATTCGTAGACTCGCTAGCAACACGTATCATCGAAATCCGCGATGGTAAAATCACAGACTTTAAAGGCACTTACTCTGAGTTCCTAAAATCTCGTGGTATCGAAGGTTAATCCTTCTTCCGAATAAAGAAAAAGACCTCATCGCGAGGTCTTTTTTTATGTCTATTCTTTGTGAGCGCTAATGCTTTGCTAGCGCTAGGTTGTGGCGTTCAATCCTTAAATTGCCTCATTAGGTAAGCATATATCCCAACGAGCCCGAAGGTAATGATCATCGAAACGATGATGCCGCTTGGGGTGAGTAGATAATTCCACAGCTGATCGTTGTTCATAGTTCACATCCTTTGTGAATCCACATGATAGTTTAAGTCTAACTCATCTGATGACTTAGTGAGAGGTTATTGATTTCCTTTCACGTCAAAATCAATCTTCTCTGCACCAGTAAAGACTTGGAAGCGTAAGCCTTTCGCACGAGCGATGGTGGTGATGCCAAACTTTTTCGCCAGATCCAAACCCATTTGAGTTACGCCCGAGCGAGAAAGTAAAACAGGGACACCCATCTGCGCCACTTTAATCACCATCTCTGATGTAAGGCGACCAGTTGTGTAGAAAATTTTATCTTCACCCGTTTCTTGGTTAAGCCACATTTCACCCGCAAGCGTATCAACTGCGTTGTGGCGACCAACATCTTCCACAAAAGACAGTACTTCGTTGCCTTTACACACCGCACAGCCATGCACAGCGCCAGCTTTTTTGTAGGTATCGTTGTAATGCGTCAACGCTTCAAGCGCCGCGTAGATTTCAGATTGCTTCAAAGGCACTTGTGGCACTTGGTAATCTTCAAGCTGCTTCATCACGTTGCCGTACATAGTGCCTTGACCACAACCAGACGTCACCGTCTTCTTCTTCAGCGCGCCTTCTAAGTGCTCAGTATTTTCTTTGGTGATAACCGCAGCTGAGTGCGTTTCCCAGTCAATAATGACCGATTCAATCGCCTCAGGATCAGACAAGAAGCTCTGGTTCTTTAAATAACCCAACACAAGCGCTTCAGGGCGAGAGCCAAGCGTCATTAGCGTAACGACTTCCTTCCAGTTCAACATCACCGTAAGAGGGCGCTCACAGGCGATTTGCTTAGTCAGCTTCTCACCGTATTCGTCAAACACTTCTACTTCGATGGTCTGTAGGGGATTTTCACTGGTTTTAATAATGTTTGGTTTTACCACAGTCATGTCCTAATGAATGAGAGAGCCGATACACGCTCTCATTAATGGGTCTATTCGTCTTAACTCTGCTTACAAAGCAATTCTCATTCCAAAATAGCCGTTATGCGAGAAATTGCGAGGCTTTAGGTCAATTCAATGCAAAAACCGCGATATCGCAGTAATGACACAGATATCGGTTTGCGTATCGACTAGTTTTGATCTTGGGGAGAATTTGAGTTTGATTTGGCGCGTTTATTGCTTTGTACCGCTAAAATGGTTGAAAGCAAAGTACAAAATGTCCTTTTCTGTCTTAAAGCCAACATAGAACAAATTGGGTGAGTTATGTCGGATAAGAAACAGTTCGAGAAAAATGAAGATTCATGGCCGGTAGGTGTGGATCTTGTAGAGCATGAGATCAGTACCGGTATTTGGGTTACGACCCAATGGCAACTGACGGGATTTGAGATTAATCCAACCGAAGACACTCAACACGTGTGCTTGCTGCAATTGCACAAAGACGAGCGCACCGATTATCGCTTTAACCTGAGCTCGCAACAGCCAAAGCTTTTCTTGGTTATGGACAATGTCGACTCTGGTGATACACCGACGATTCAATTGCTTACGGCGTCTCAAACTGTCGCTGCGCAATATATGGATGGCGATAACCTAGTATTATCTAATGATATGCCGTTAGCTATTCAAGCTTGGATGGAAGCCTTTATTGGGCGCCACGGTGAGTTGTTAGAAGTAAGACGCAAGAAACGCAAAGGAGCGGGCAGAGCAAATGGCAACTAGTTTTTTTAGCCGTTGGTCGAAACGTAAGTTAGAAGAAGCCACTACCGAGCCTACAGACGCTAAGGTCGTGGAGTCTGTTGAATCTACTGAACCAGAAACCGCACAAGCTCATGAAGAATTAAGCACTGAAGCGCAAGCATTGGCTACTGAGGCTTCTGCGACAGAGACTGAATCTCAACAGACATCAAGCGAAACTACTGATCCTGAAGAGATGTCCGTAGCGCAGCTATTGGTTTCTGAGGCATCAGAGAGCGTTAAGAAAGCCGCACTGCGTAAGATGTTTTTGTCAGAAGAGTTTAACGTTCGCGATGGTTTGGATGATTACGACGATGACTACAGTAACCTCAAGTCGCTTTCTGAAGGGGTGGCTGAAACACTTCGTGATTGGGTGAAAGAGAAAACGGAAGAAGAACCAGCAGAAGAAACCGCACAATCAACTGAATCTCATGAAGAAAGTGATATTGAATCGGCTGATGTAGAACTTGCTGAAGGTGCCGAAATTCCCGAAGAACAAAAAGAACTGGATATAAATACAGTGCCTGGTGAAAGTGATAATCTAGAGACAAAACTAGCCCCTGAAGAGGTGGGACAAAATATACCACACAAAGAATAGGTACATTTTGACTAAACGCTCAATGAACCGGCTGAGACAAAATGTCCCAGTCGGTTTTTTTATCCCTACAATTTCTAAGATAAATAGCTAACCTATTGAAAATTAGCTGATATTTAATTGGCACGACATTTGCTATCTGTTGCTCATTACCATTCTTGTTGAAGTTAGACCATTTGCCTAACAGGCAGTGATAACCCGGGTGGGACTACCTAAAAGGGGTAGTTACTGACGAGTTAATCAGCAGAATCGCCTGCGCTAACTACAATGAAAGATGGAAGAAACTATCCATGCGTATAAATGGAACTGAGCAATGTTGAAACAACTATTAGAACAAGCAACTTCCAATAACGGTAAAGCGCGTCTGTATGCGTTTGAGAATACCGTAGAGTTGACCAATCTTATTCCACCAACGGTGAGCTACGAGAGTGGCGGTAATACACTGATTGTTGGACCGACTGCCATCATTGAGAGTGCAGCCGCGCAGCTATCTCAAATGAACAGCCTGACACTTCTTTCTACAGACGGAGAGAAAGGCGCCAATCCAGAACTGTACTTTGCAAACTCAGTTCAGGTTTCTGGTTTCCTAGGCACGTTTGAAGTGCTTATCGAAAATAACGGTCTAACAAGCAACCTAGCAAAAGTCGCTATTAATAGTGATTGTTTCGATGTTGTTCTCGATCTTTGTCTAAGCAGCTGTATGTCAGAAGAGGTTCCGGTTCCGGGTTACTACCCAGTGGGACGCGGTTATCCAAAACTGGCAGAAGCGCTAGAAGAAATCCCAACATTGATGGGTACGTTTGATAAGCCAAAGTTCTTCCGTCTGGACACTGATCTATGTGCGCACAGTTCTCGTGGCGTAAAAGGTTGTGAGCGTTGTGTGGATGCTTGTCCTGCTGGCGCACTATCAAGTGAAGGCAGCGATAAAACGGGTCATCGCATCGAGATTAACCCATACCTATGTCAGGGCGTGGGTACTTGTGCAACGGCTTGTCCGACAGAAGCGATTCATTACGCGCTACCTAATCCTGAAGATACGCAAAAATTCATTGAACGCACGTTAGCGAACTACGAGCAAGCGGGCGGCCTAGATCCTATCGTTCTTATCTGTAGCTCTCGTCACGAGACTTACAACGTGATGGCACTGAAAGCGCTACCAGATAACGTGATTCCAATTGTGGTTGAAGAACTGCCTTCTATTGGTATCGATACATGGTTCGCCGCTCTAGTTAATGGCGCGACGCAAGTACTATTTGCAGCTTCTCGTTTTATGCCTGCAACCATCATTCGTGTTCTGAACAACGAAGTAGGTATCGCGCAAGAGCTATTGGATCAACTTGGTATCGCAAAAGAAACTATCGATATCCTTTACTTGGAATCGCTTCGTGAAGGTCCTCCAACACTATGTACAGATTCATTCGATCTTGCCCTTGGCGATCTTCAAGGTAACAAGCGTCAACGTTTGTTTACTGCGCTTGATGCAATGTCTTCTTCTCGTATTCCGGTTGAGAACATTGTTGAACTGCCTGCGAACGCGCCTTACGGCAATGTTTCTTGTGAGAGCAAAGATTGTACGTTGTGTATGAGCTGTGTGGCGGTTTGTCCGACGCGTGCACTTCATACCGATGGTGAATCTCCATCACTTAAATTCGTTGAACAAGATTGTATTCAATGTGGTTTGTGTGAAAAGGCATGTCCAGAGAAAGTTCTGACTCTAACGCCACGTATGAACTGGGTGAAAGAAGAGCGTCAAAAAGCGGTTGTGATTCACGAAGAGAAAGCCGCGGAATGTATTCGCTGTCATAAGCCATTCGCACCTCAGTCTATGATCGACATGCTACAAAACAAGTTACGCGGTCACTCTCATTTCTCTGATGAAGCGGCGATCAATCGTATCGCGATGTGTGAAGACTGCCGTGTGATCGACATGTTTGAGTCGATGGCAGAAGACCCAATGAAACAACTGAAATACTAGGAGCTCGCAGTGGATACACAACGAGAACAAGAACAAACACTGAGAACAGAGATCTACTTAGTTTTGTCAGCGCTTTTCCGTAGCGCACCAAGTGAGGAGATGATCGAGTTCCTGACTTCTCTAGAAGTTGAACCATCAGAAAGCGCAATGCAAAAAGCGTGGATTGCGCTTCAGCAAGCGGCAAAAGATTCTAATCGCGAAGCGCTCGAAGATGAATACCAAGATCTTTTTATTGGTATCGGTCGTGGTGAAGTGATGCCATTTGGCTCATGGCACATGACGGGTGCAATGATGGAAAAACCACTGGCTGAAATTCGTCACGATTTGGAACTGCTTGGTTTCGAGCGCGATGAAAATGTGAAAGAACCGGAAGACCATATCGCGGCACTTTGTGAAGTGATGTCGATGCTAACGGGTGAAGAAGAAGATCTTCAACAAGCGGTGTTTAACAAACACATCGCACCTTGGTTCAACTCTTTCACTCAGCAACTAGAAAACGCAGAGAGCGCGAACTTTTATAAGCCAGCAGCTCAACTGTGTGAGGCGTTCTTAACACTGGAACAAGTGCGCTTTAGCGTGAACACCAAAAGCAGTAAGCACAAATTAAAAATTGATGTGAAAAACGTCACTGATTACGAGTAATCGAGCAGTACTTGGTCATATCGATAGAGGGGCAATAGCCTCCAAAGATCTACCGTAAGGTAAGGAAGCAATGATGAAAGATAATAAAGAAATAAACACAAGCCGTAGGGATCTCCTGAAAGGCTTAACGACTGCAGCCGTAGCTGGTGCGGTTGTCGCTGGAACAACAAAAGTGGCAAGCGCTTCAGAAACGGTTGAGCCTTCTGAAAAAGACGTGAAGAAGAAAGGGTATCGTGAAACTCAACACATTCGCGATTACTACGACACACTTTAGGAGATAACGGATGAAACTTGTCAAACGCTCCGACAGTGTGAGCAAAGAAACCAATCAGCTTGGCGTTTCTCGCCGTGCATTCATGAAAAACACCTTGCTTGCTGCTGGTGGTGCGGTTGTAGGTGCAAGTCTTTTTGCACCGGGCATGATGAAGAAAGCACAAGCTAAATCGGTGGATCCAGAAGCGAAAACAGAAGTAAAACGTACCATCTGTTCTCACTGTTCTGTAGGTTGTGGTATCTACGCTGAAGTTCAAAACGGCGTGTGGACAGGCCAAGAGCCTGCATTCGACCACCCATTCAACGCTGGTGGACACTGTGCAAAAGGCGCAGCGCTGCGCGAACACGGTCACGGTGAGCGTCGTCTGAAATACCCAATGAAGCTTGAAAACGGTAAGTGGAAGAAGCTTTCTTGGGATCAAGCGATCGAAGAAATCGGTAACAAGGTGATGGACATCCGCAAAGAGTCGGGTCCAGATTCAGTTTACTGGTTGGGTAGTGCGAAGCACAACAACGAACAAGCGTACATGTTCCGTAAGATGGCGTCGCTTTGGGGTACCAACAACGTTGACCACCAAGCGCGTATCTGTCACTCAACAACCGTAGCAGGTGTAGCAAACACTTGGGGTTACGGTGCGATGACCAACTCTTTCAATGACATGCACAACTGTAAGTCGATGCTGTTCATTGGTTCAAACCCTGCAGAAGCGCACCCTGTTGCGATGCAGCACATCCTGATCGCGAAAGAGAAGAACAACTGTAAGATCGTTGTTGCGGATCCTCGTCGTACTCGTACTGCTGCAAAATCGGATCACTACGTATCTCTACGTCCGGGTTCTGACGTTGCGTTCATTTGGGGCGTGCTATGGCATGTCTTCGCGAACAACTGGGAAGACAAAGAGTTCATCCGTCAACGCGTATTCGGTATGGATGAAATCCGTGCAGAAGTAGCGAAATGGACACCAGCAGAAGTTGAGCGCGTAACTGGCGTTCCTGAGTCTGAAGTTTACCAAACAGCGAAACTGCTTTCTGAAAACCGTCCAGGTTGTATCGTTTGGTGTATGGGTGGTACTCAGCACACGACTGGTAACAACAACACACGTGCTTACTGTGTACTTGAGCTTGCGCTAGGTAACATCGGTAAATCAGGTGGTGGTGCAAACATCTTCCGTGGTCACGATAACGTACAGGGCGCAACTGACCTTGGCGTACTATCTGACACGCTACCAGGCTACTACGGCTTGTCTGAAGGTTCTTGGCGTCACTGGTCGAAAGTGTGGGAAATCGATTACGAATGGATCAAAGGTCGTTTCGATGACAACGCTTACGGCGGTCAAAAACCAATGAACAGTGCAGGTATTCCTGTATCTCGTTGGGTGGATGGTGTTCTTGAAAACAAAGACAACATTCGTCAACGTGAAAACATCCGCGCCATGTTCTACTGGGGTCACGCAGTAAACTCTCAGACTCGTGGTCCTGAGATGAAGAAAGCGATGCAGAAGCTGGATATGATGGTTATTGTTGACCCATACCCAACAGTTGCAGCGGTAATGAACGATCGTACTGATGGTGTTTACCTGCTTCCTGCAACGACTCAGTTCGAAACACACGGCAGTGTGACAGCATCTAACCGCTCACTTCAGTGGCGTGATCAGGTTATCGAACCATTGTTCGAATCTAAACCTGACCACGAAATCATGTACCTGCTAACTAAGAAGCTAGGTTATGAAGATCTGCTGTTCAAAAACGTACGCGTAGAGAACAACCAGCCAGTGATCGAAGACATCACTCGCGAATTCAACAAAGGCATGTGGACTATCGGTTACACAGGTCAAAGCCCAGAGCGTCTAAAAGCGCACCAACAAAACTGGCACACATTCCATAAGACATCTCTGGAAGCAGAGGGTGGTCCTGTGAATGGTGAGACTTACGGTCTACCTTGGCCATGTTGGGGCACGCCAGAGATGAAGCATCCAGGCACACACATTCTGTACGATACGTCGAAGACGGTCGCAGAAGGTGGCGGTAACTTCCGTACGCGTTTCGGTGTTGAATTCGAAGGCCAAAGCCTACTTGCTGAAGACAGCTACTCAAAAGGCTGTGAAATCAAAGACGGTTACCCAGAGTTCTCTGACAAGTTAATCAAACAGCTTGGTTGGTGGGACGACCTAACAGCTGAAGAAAAAGCAGCAGCGGAAGGTAAAAACTGGAAAACTGACCTGTCTGGCGGTATCCAACGCGTAGCAATTAAGCACGGTTGTATCCCGTTTGGTAACGCAAAAGCGCGCGCGATTGTTTGGACATTCCCAGACCGCGTACCGCTACACCGTGAGCCGCTATACACGCCTCGCCGTGACCTTGTAACGGATTACCCAACTTGGGACGACAAAGAAGCAATCTTCCGTGTACCAACGCTTTACAAGTCTATCCAAAAAGAAGACAAGTCTGGCGAATACCCAATCATCCTGACTTCTGGTCGCTTGGTTGAGTACGAAGGTGGTGGTGAAGAAACGCGTTCAAACCCATGGCTCGCTGAACTTCAACAAGAAATGTTCGTTGAAGTGAACCCGAAAGACGCAAACGACCTTGGCTTCAAAGACGGCGATGATGTTTGGGTTGAAGGTGCAGAAAAAGGCCGCATCAAGGTGAAAGCGATGGTAACTCGTCGTGTTAAACCGGGTCTGGCATTCATTCCGTTCCACTTCGGCGGTAAGTTCGAAGGTGAAGACCTACGTCCTAAGTACCCAGAAGGTACGGATCCTTATGTTGTTGGTGAAGCAGCCAACACGGCAACCACTTACGGTTACGACCCTGTTACTTTGATGCAGGAAACTAAAGTAACCCTATGTAACATTCGTAAAGCGTAAGGAGTCTGACAATGGCACGAATGAAATTCCTATGTGACACCAAACGCTGTATCGAGTGTAACGGCTGTGTTACTGCATGTAAGAACGAAAACGATGATGCGCTTGAGTGGGGTATTCAACGTCGTCGCGTGGTAACACTGAACGACGGTGAACCAGGTGAAAACTCAATCTCTGTTGCTTGCATGCACTGTACAGATGCGCCTTGTATGGCAGTTTGTCCAGCTGACTGTTTCGAGCACACAGAAGACGGCATCGTTCTTCACAACAAAGATCTTTGTATCGGTTGTGGTTACTGTCTGTTTGCTTGTCCATTCGGTGCGCCTCAGTTCCCGAAACAAGCGTCATTCGGTGAGCGTGGCAAAATGGACAAATGTACTTTCTGTGCAGGCGGTCCAAACACAGAACCAGGTTCTCTAGAAGAGCGTGAGAAGTACGGTGCGAACCGTATTGCTGAAGGTAAGCTACCTATGTGTGCGTCACTATGTTCAACAAAAGCACTGCTAGCGGGTGATGCAGAGAAAGTATCTGACATCTTCCGTCAACGTGTGGTTGAGCGCGGTGCGAAAAACGCAGGTTGGACAGACGGTAACGATCTTTCTTACGACGCAACCAAAAGCTAAGTAGGAGAGACACATGTTAAATACTCTTAAACGTGCGTCTCTTGTAATGCTGTCGATGATGACAGCATTACTGCTGACCTTCGCGATGCCAGCGTCTGCGCAAGAAGACACATCTCCAGTGGTCCAACAGGAGATGACGCAACTTGCAGGTGCAGACTTCTGGCGTCAGGTCAAAGAGGGGCAAGAAGGCTATACCACGTCGAAATCAGCGGAACACGGTGTGCTGATCAGTACTCCGGGTGAGACTTGGTACATTCTTAAAGAGAAATGGATGTCTCCTGCGGGCGCTGTCGCGATTTTCGGCAGTATCGCAATGGTTATCATGGCTTACGTATTCGTTGGTCCTCTGATGCTAAGCAAGCCACGTACTGGCAAGAAGATGAAACGCTGGTCTCGACTAGACCGTGCACTACACTGGAGCATGGCGTTTACCTTCTTAACGCTGGCATTCAGTGGTTTGATGCTGGTTTACGGTAAGCACTTCTTAAAACCGTACGTACCCACTGAGTTCTGGGGCTTCATCGTCATGTTGGCGAAGCAGTACCATAACTACATGGGTCCGCTGTTCTTCATCTTGCTGATGTTTGTTCTGCTGAAATGGTGGCGCAAATCTATCCCTAACATGACAGACATCCGTTGGTTCATGAAAATGGGTGGCATGGTTGGTAAACACAAAGGAACGCACCCATCGGCTGGTTTCTCGAACGGTGGTGAAAAGGCGATCTACTGGTTGTTGATCTTCTTCGGTGCTATCGCTGCAGTGAGTGGCTTAATTCTGGATTTCCCAATTTTCGGCCAAACTCGTCGCGATATGGAATTGTCTAACCTCGTTCACGCGATTTCGGCACTGATTCTAATCTGTGGCTTTATCTTCCACATCTACATCGGTCTATTCGGTATGGAAGGTGCGTTAGAAGGTATGGTTACCGGTGAAGTTGACGAAACATGGGCGAAAGAACACCACGATCTTTGGTATGAAGAAGTAAAATCCAAAGAAGCGATGGGCGAAACAGATACGGCAAACACGGAACCAAAAGGAGCGAAAGCGAATGAACAAACCTCATAACGGGATTTGGGTTGCGTACATCCTGAGTTGTTTGACCCCGTTTACGTTTTTGATCTCAGGCGTTATCGCAATCATTTACGCGGGCTACCGCTTGGATAAAGGCGAAGACAGTGATGTAGTGAACTCACATTACTACGGCTTGATTCGTACTTTCTTCCTGTACTTCACGTTCTTTGTTGTATTGATCGTAACAGTGGCAACATCGAACGGTGTGTTGGTTGGCGTAAGTGACTATTGGGTACACAGCAGCTTGCTAGACACGGTGGCTTACTTCATTCCTTGGATAGGTATGCTGTTCGCAACGCTTGCGATTCTTGTATGGTTCCTACGTATGTACCAAGGTATGAACCAACTGCGCAACAATATGCCTCACAGACCGTCTACAGGTCCAAACCTGTAGACCGGAATCTTTGCTCAAAAGCCTCGCCATCGCGGGGCTTTTTTATGCCTGAAAGACGGAGTGATTCCATCAGTTTTTAAACAGAAATTAGAGGCAAATCAGCAGGCTTACGACCATGGTCTAATCCTTATTGCTATTGTTGTTTTTCTATCGGTGTTAAGCTTAATAAAAAAGAGCAACAAGGATCGGTTATGAATTTCCCATACAGAAATATTGTCGTACTTACTGGCGCTGGCATCTCGGCTGAGTCTGGTATTCAAACATTTCGCGCTCAAGATGGTCTCTGGGAGAATCACCGCATTGAGGACGTTGCAACACCCGAAGGGTTTGCTCGCGATCCCGATCTTGTTCAATCGTTCTATAATCAACGTCGAAAAAAACTACAGGGCGAAGATATCAAGCCTAATGCTGCTCATATCGCGCTAGGGCGCCTAGAAGAGCAGTTGGAAGGTAAAGTGACTATCATTACTCAAAACATTGATAATCTGCATGAGAGAGGCGGTAGCGCCAATATCATTCACATGCACGGTGAGTTGCTCAAAGCGCGTTGCAGCGAATCCAATCAAGTCATCGAGCATTCAGAAGACATTGAGACTGGCGAGTTATGCCATTGCTGCCAAATTCCGGCTCAAATGCGTCCACACATTGTTTGGTTCGGTGAAATGCCACTGCGCATGGGTGAGATATATGCGGCATTGGAAGAGGCGGATTTGTTTATTTCTATCGGTACTTCTGGCGTGGTATATCCAGCCGCAGGCTTTGTTCATGACGCGAAGATGCATGGTGCACATACGATTGAAATCAATTTAGAGCCAAGTGCCGTCGAGAGTGAGTTTGAAGAGAAGCGTTACGGTAAAGCAACTATTGAAGTGCCAAAATTGGTTGACGAAATTCTTGCTCTGGAAAACGAAGCCAGCGCTTAATCAAACGGACAGAACCTTCATTTCAAAAAGGCATCGAGTGATTCGATGCCTTTTTGTATTTTGAAACGTTGTATTCTGATGCTTTGCAATTCGAGCAGTATGGATTGAGCCACAAATAGCGATCTACAGATACAAGAAAAGCGACCGAAGCCGCTTTTCTAAACTATTTCGACAGACTGATTAGTTGTCTACTTTTAGCTTTTGGAAGTACTCATCGTAAAGCACGCTTGCTTCACCAACTTCGTCTTGCCATGTACCGCTGTCCATCACTTCTTGTGGTGGGAAGATGCTTGGATCGTTAGCAAATTCTTTCGGTAGTAGATCGTGCGCTGTTTTCACTGGAGTAGGGTAACCAATCTCTAGTGCAATCTTAGCTGCGTTCTCTGGACGTAATAGGAAGTCGATCATCTTATGAGCTGCATCAACGTTCTTCGCACCAGCTGGAATTGCTAGGCTGTCCATCCAGAAGATAGTGCCTTTTTCTGGCCAGATGATGTCGATGTTCGCGCCTTCTTGACGAGCCATGTAAGCAGAACCATTCCAAAGCATACCAAGTGATACTTCACCTGCTAGGTATGGGTTCGCTGGGAAGTCTGAGTTGAATACCAACACGTTTGGCATTAGCTTTTTCAGTTCTTCGTAAGCTGCTTTGATCTCGTCTGGGTTAGTCGTGTTTGGCGAGTAACCAAGCTTAGTCAATGCAATGTGGAATACTTCGCGAGAATCATCCATCAGCATTAGTTGACCTTCCCACTTGCTATCCCAGAAATCGTCCCATTTAGAAACTGATGACTTGTCTAGCATGTCAGCATTGATACCAATACCGGTCGCACCCCAAATGTATGGGATAGAGTAGTTGTTGTTCGGGTCGAACGGCTTGTTCAGGAAGTTAGTGTCTAGATCAGCAAAGTGAGACAGTTTCTCTTTGTCGATCTTTTGCAGCATGCCTTCTTTACGCATTTTAGATACGAAATAGGTAGACGGTACTACCAAGTCGTAACCAGAACCTTGAGTTTTCAACTTCGCGTACATGCTTTCGTTAGACTCGTACGTAGAGTAGATAACTTTGATGCCGGTTTCTTTTGTAAAGTCTTCAAGAACTTCGTTTGGAATGTATTCCGACCAGTTGTAGAAATACAGTTCTTGATCAGCAGCCATTGCAGGGGTAGCGATTAGCGTCGCCGCACACAGTGCGCTTGCGTAGAATTTACTTTTCATTTTATTTCCGTTTTGTTCAGCAACAGGACAAATCAATACTAGTAACAGATACTGGTTTGAGCCAAATTGCGATAAGCACAATCCTGTTTATTTGAACTACGAAAACCAACATTACGACCAAAATAGGTAGTAATGCTTGAACTCGAGTCAAATAAACCTAGCAACATACAATTATATCAGTCAATTACAAAAATAGGCAGCGTATTGCTGCCTATTTTCATTTAGTAGATGGCTTATTAAGCAAGATCAGATTATTGACCCGCTTTTAGCTTTAGGAAGTAGTCTTCGTACTTCACCGTCATGTCGCCAACAGAGTCTTGCCATTCAACGCGGTCAAGGTCTTCTTGAGAAGGGAACAGTGGTGCAACGTCTTTGAATTTAGCGTTAGATTCTGCAACCGCCGTTAGGTAACCTGTGTCCGCTGAGATTTGCTCTGCGATTTCTGGACGTAGTAGGAAGTCGATCATCTTGTGAGCCGCTTCTACGTTCTTCGCACCAGACGAGATTGCGAAGTTATCTACCCAACCGATACCGCCTTCTTTAGGGAATACAAGTTTCAGGTTCATGCCTTCGTTTTGAGCGGCTGCTGCGCTACCGTTCCAAAGCATGCCAACGCCAACTTCGCCAGACATGTATGGTGCGCCTGGGTTGTCAGAGTTAAATACTAGAACGTTAGGCATTAGCTTTTGTAGCTCTGCGTACGCTTCGTCGATTTGTTTTGGATCCGTAGAGTTACCTGAGTAACCCAGTTTGCGCAGTGCAATGTGGAACACTTCACGAGTGTCGTCCATCAGCATTACTTGACCTTCAAGCTCAGGCTTCCATAGGTCAGCCCAGCTTTGGAAGTCGTTTGGATCGTACATGTCTGCGTTAACCGCTAGACCTGTAATCGCAACAACGTGTGGAATAGAGTAGTCGTTATTTGGATCGTAAGGCTTGTCTAGGTAGTTTTTATCTAGGTTGCCGAAGTTTTTCAGCTTAGTCTTATCGATCTTTTGTAGCATGCCTTCATCACGCATCTTCGCTACGAAGTACGTTGAAGGTACTACTAGATCATAACCTTGGTTATGAGTTTTTAGCTTTGCATACAAAGTTTCGTTCGACTCGTAAGTCGAGTAGATCACTTTGATGCCAGTTTCTTTAGTAAATTGCTCTAGGATATTACTGTTGATGTAAGGACCCCAGTTCATAAATACTAATTCTTTATCATCCGCTGCCGCTGTACCAGAGAACAGAGAAAGCGCACATGCACTACCAGCTAATAGAGTAGCCCATTTTTTCATTGACGTTAGCTCCAAACCAAACGTTGTCCAATTTTGGACGATAGATAGAAAAACAGAATGGCATGTAACCATTCTGTTTCGTGATGTTAACGGGTGCGGATTCTACTTCACTTTTTCTCTTGCTAGCAACTGAGAAATTACTACCAAGACCAAAGAAACAATCAACATCACCGTTGCTAGGGCGTTCACTTCCGGTGAAATGCCCACCTTAACCATTGAGTAAATCTTCAATGGCAAGATTTCGTAAGTTGGACCTGTTACAAACGAGCTGATAATTACGTCGTCCAAAGACAGGGTAAAGCTCAGTAGCCAACCTGCAGCAACCGCTGGTTTAGCAAGAGGAAGGATGATCTGTTTCAAGATAACCCATTCGCTTGCACCAAGGTCTTTTGCAGCTTCCAACATTTTCACATCAAAGCCATTTAAGCGGCTGTACACTGTTACCACAACGAACGGTAGACAGAAGGTGATGTGAGCAATCAATAGAGTAAAGAAGCCAAGCTGTGCGCCCAATACAAGGAACAGAGCAAGTAATGAAATCGCCATTACAATATCTGGAGACATCATTACGACAAACAGCATGCCGTTTACCGCGCCTTTACCTTTGAACGAGTAACGGAATAGGGCAACAGCCGTCAAGCTACCAATAATGGTTGCTGCTGTTGCTGAAAATACCGCTACGTTCAATGAATGCCATGCAGCCTGCATTAGGCTGTCGTTATTTACTAAGGTTTCGTACCATTTCGTGGTGAAACCGCCCCATTTCATACCAAATTTGTTGGCATTAAATGAGTTAACAATTAGGACGATGATTGGCAGATACAAAAATGCATATACCAGCGCCATAAAGCTAAATCTAACTGTGCGTCCCATTAGTCTAGCTCCACTTTCTTATTCAATAGTTTGCCTGCTCTGTAGTAAGCGTAAAGCATCACAGCCATTGCGAAGGTGAGGGCGATACTGGTCGCAGCACCAAATGGCCAGTCACGAGCGTTCAATACTTGGCTCTTAATTACGTTACCGATCAGTAGGTTCTTCGCACCGCCAAGAAGGTCAGAGATGTAGAACATACCTAGTGCAGGTAACAGAACCAACAAACAGCCACCGATAATGCCAGGCATTGTCAGAGGTAGAATAACGCGTGTAATGGTTTGAAACTTGTTCGCACCAAGGTCTTTTGCTGCCTCGATGTATGTGTTGTCTAACTTCTCGATTGCCGAGTAAAGCGGCAAAATCATAAATGGAAGTAAGATGTACACAAGACCAATCATTACTGCGGTTTCGGTATACATTAAACGCATCGGCTTATCGATGATTTCCATCGCCATCAACGACTTGTTCAAAATGCCTTGAGTACCTAGAACAATCTTTAAGCCGTAAGTACGGATAAGAGAGTTAGTCCAGAACGGTACAATCACCAAGAACAACATGAACGGACGCCATTTTTCAGGCATTTTCGCTACGATGTAAGCAAATGGATAACCAATCACCAAACACAACAATGTTGCGATGATCGCCATGTAGAAAGAGTGCATCAGCACCTTTGCGTACAAAGGATCGAGTAGGCGAAGATAGTTGTCGAATGTAAACGTTAATTCAATGAGGTTCGCTTCATCACGCGTCAAGAAACTTGTACCGATAATCATTAGGTTTGGTACTAACACAAACAGTGTTAACCAACCAACGATTAGGGTAATGATCGCGTTCTGAAGATTAAGCTTCTTGCTTATCATTTAGTACTACCTCCCAGCTCTCAACCCAAGTAATAGCGACTTTCTGGCCGAGAGAGTGGTCCACATCTGGATCATCTTCGTTAAAGAATTCGCTTACCATCACGCGCATGCCTGAATCCAATTGGATAACAGAATCAAGCGTCATACCTTTATAGGTACGCTCAGTTACGTGACCTACGATGCCTTTTTCTTCAGACTCTTTGATCTCTTCGATTCGTAAGTCTTCTGGGCGAAGTAGTACTTGTAGTTTGTCACCGGCTTGTGCTTCTTGATCGTAGTAAACAACGGATTCAACACCTTCAATCTCTGCACGAATACGTTTCTCGTCGATACGATCTAGCATGGTTGCGTTGAATACGTTGATCTCACCGATAAAGCGAGCAACAAATAGGTTCTTAGGTTCTTCGTAGATCTCACGCGGAGAGCCATCTTGCTCGATAACACCGTCGCGCATAACAATAATGCGGTCAGACATCGATAGGGCTTCTTCCTGATCGTGCGTAACGAAGATAAAGGTAATACCAAGTTGACGCTGAAGCTGTTTAAGCTCGATTTGCATTTGCTTACGTAGTTTGTAATCAAGTGCAGATAGAGATTCATCTAGCAGCAGTACTTTTGGCTTGTTCACAACTGCACGTGCAATGGCGATACGTTGTTGCTGACCACCAGAAAGTTGGTGAGGCTTACGCTGTGCCATTTTTTCTAGGCGAACCATGCGTAGCGCATCCATAACTCGTGGCTCGATCTCTGCAGCAGGTGTTTTCTGCATACGAAGACCAAAAGCAACGTTTTCAAATACGGTCATATGAGGGAAGAGTGCGTAACTCTGAAATACCGTGTTGACGTGCCTTTGCTCTGCAGGAACCTGTGTTACATCTTGGTCATCTAATACGATTTGACCGTTATCTGCCGTCTCAAAGCCCGCGATCATGCGTAAAACTGTTGTTTTACCACAACCAGAAGGACCAAGAATCGTCAGAAACTCACCATGATTAACATCCAGATTTAAATTACCGATGATTTCCTTGCCATCGAAACTTTTGCTAATACCAGATAGACGAACTACTGGCTTTCCTGCTTGCTGTTTAGCGTTCAACGTCTGTATTTCTCCCACGTTCAAATTGGGTTTCGACCAATTGATGTGACATTAGTCATTCACTTTTGAGGCGCGCATCATAATCACCAAAATTGTGAAATCAAAGCATTTTCTTATCTTGAAACAGAAAAAATTTTGCAGGCAAAAGTAAACATTCCTTACCATACTGTTTTTATGGGGGTATTCAATTTTCCGCTATACATAAGCAAGGCATTAATTTCGTCAGCAAATGTTTTCAATTTCATAGATTTGCGAGTGGTTAATTATCGACCAAATAGCAGATTTTGCAAGTATTGAGGCCGACTTATGATTTTAGACGTGGAAAGATTTCTTTATAATGACGCCCTTATTAATTAACTGGTTTTCCAGAAAAAATCTTACAAGTTAGCCTTGGATTAAATATGAACAACGATTTTGAGAAAGATTTCAATCTTGGAGGGAGTGTAGAGCGAGCTCTTTCTGGCAAGTATGAACTAAAAGCAGCAGCCGTTTTTAGTGAAGCTTGGCGCACCACCATTCAACAGTTTTTGTCCTTCTCACCTGCGATTATTCTTTTGCTTTTCGTACAGTTGGGTATCTTCTATATCGCACTGCAACTTCAACTGGGTGATCCAGGCGTAATCCTTGATGCTATTCAAGACCCAGAATCTTTCACCACTGACATCGTTTCCGCTATTTATGTGGCTAACTTTAGTTACGAAGTGATCAGTGCGCCGATTTATGCTGGTATCAGCTTAATGGCGATGAGCCACGTTGCTGGGCTACGAACCAAGATCCGTCATGTGGGCAAAGGTCTTCAGTTTACGGTACCAGTGATTCTAGCAACGCTGTTTAGCTTGATGATGCAGGGTGTGGCGGGAATGATTTTCCCATTGCTGTCTCTGTATCTTTCTTTAGCGTTTAGTCATTCTATCTTATTGATTTGTGAGAAAAGAGTGCCGCCAATGCAGTCACTTCTTTTGTCACTTCGTGCAATCAACAAGAAGCTTTTTGTCGTCGCAGGGCTTTACTTAGGCGTGATGTTGATGTTTATTGTTGCTGCAATGTTCTACGGAATTGGCTTGATCTTCGTGCTACCGTTCTTCTTCCATTTGAAGGGAATCCTGTACCGCGAAATGTTTGGTATCAAGTTAAAGATCGTAGCGACACAGCAAAATGATAACGATCACGATGGTAACTCTCAGGTGTTTGATGCCTAAATCTTTAAAATCAATGAGTTTACGAGTGGCGGCTATCACAATAGCCGCCACTTTTGTTTCTGTAGGACCATATTTGCACTACGACCGCGAATATCGCAATGCGATTGACCCGCAGGTAGTGCACGGCCCGGTAACACACCCAGACTTGTCTAACCTCCCTTATATTGGTGACATTCCTGATTTCAACTCGATTAAGGACACGAAAGATAAGAAGACAGCGTTCTTCGACTTCCTTCGACCGAAAATAGCGTTAGAAAATCAACGAATCGAGAAAGAGCGAGCATTCCTAACGTCTTTAAAAATCGGTGAGGTGAGCGCTGAGCAAACCTCTTACGCTGAACGTTTGGCTTCGCTTTACTCTTACCCATTGCAAGAAGGCACGGTGACACAAGTTTGGCTAGGTGAAATGTTCAAACGTGTCAACGTGTTACCAGAAGCGCTGGTTTTAACCCAAGCCGCCAATGAATCTGCGTGGGGAACCTCTCGTTTTGCCACTCAAGCAAACAACTTGTTTGGTCAATGGTGTTATAAGAAGGGCTGCGGAATTGTCCCGGCACATCGTGGGGCAGGAAAAACGCATGAAGTAGAAAAATTCGACACAGTACAAGAGTCGGTGCACGGCTACTTTATGAATGTAAATCGCAACCGTGCTTACGCTGATTTACGCGACATTCGCGCTAATTTAGCAGGGAAACACAAGGATTTGTTATCTGTGGCGACGGCATCGGAGCTAACTCATGGTTTGCTCGCGTATTCCGAACGTGGCATCGCTTACGTTAATGACTTACGTGCGATGATTCGTCACAATAACGCTTACTGGACACAATAGAAGAAATAACGGATCGGATGAAGAAGTTAAGCCTAAGTTTACTAGGCAGTGCGGTACTGGTCTTAGCATCGCCTGCAACTCACGCGCAAGAATACATGTTTACGTATTCTAAGCTCTACACACAATTGAAGAACAATGCCAAAGAAGGTCATGACGACGTTAAAGTCGGTGTCTTTTTTGTCGATGCAGATACTAAGCAACTGTGTGAGATAGAAAAAGCATGGATGGAAAAAGAAGAGCATTACGAAGAGTTTGTGATTCCGGCTTCTAAAGAACTTCCTATTCCGATCGACAAGAACTTGAAGTCTGCGAACCCACTTGTCTTCGTCCAAACGCCGAAAGACACACGATGTGATTACTCTTTAGTTGTGATGACCAAAGAGCCATTACAGGGTAACGTATCTTACGAACAACTTACGCCTTTGATGCCACAAATGCAGGCGTTACTTGAGGATCTAGGCGGTATGTTTGCAGGTTGGTTCACTCCAGAGGTACAAGGTGTGACTATGGAATTTGCGGATAACTTGAATGACACTATCACATTCTCCGATGGCACAGAAAAAGCCATTGTGAATGGTAAAGTTCAGGTGGCTTTGAGTGACATTGGCGTAGGAGGTCATATGATTTTGCCTCAGCCAACGACTCGTGTCCTACCTTATCTGCCAAACGCGAAAAAGTAATCGTGATTTGATTTTTGAAGAGCTGCAATTGCGGCTCTTTTTTATTTTTATCGCCCATCGCGCTGTTTTAGAGTGCATTTATTGACGACTCGGTCACACAAACATTTAATCCTGCGTAAAAAGCTCGTATAATCCACGCCCCATAGAAACCCATGTTAGGAAGCCCTAGTCGATTTATCGGCGATGTGAGAGCCCGCAATGAACCAAGTAGATACAAGAAAAGAAACCCTAGAATTCAACAAACTTCAGAAGCGTCTAAGAAGAAATGTTGGAAATGCCATTACTGATTACAACATGATCGAAGAAGGCGATGTTGTGATGGCATGTATTAGTGGTGGTAAAGATTCATTTGCGATGCTTGATATCCTGTTGAATCTACAAAAGGCAGCACCAATCAAGTTTGAAGTGGTTGCGGTTAACCTTGACCAGAAACAGCCTGGTTTCCCTGAGCACATTCTTCCAGATTACTTTGAAACACTGAACATTCCTTACTACATCGTAGACAAGGACACTTACTCAGTGGTTAAAGAAAAAGTGCCAGAAGGCAAAACGACTTGCGGCCTGTGTTCGCGTCTTCGCCGTGGTACGCTTTACTCTTTCGCTGAGAAGATCGGTGCGACCAAACTAGCACTTGGTCACCACATGGATGACATTGTTGAGACTATGTTCTTGAACATGTTCCATGGTTCACGCCTTAAAGCGATGCCACCAAAGCTTCGTTCAGACGATGGCCGTAACGTTGTTATTCGTCCTCTTACTTACTGTCGTGAGAAAGACCTGATCAAATACGCAGAGCACAAAGAGTTCCCAATCATTCCTTGTAACCTGTGTGGCTCTCAAGAGAACCTTCAACGTCAATCGATTAAAGCAATGCTTATCGATTGGGACAAGAAAACACCTGGTCGCGTAGAAGCTATCTTCAAGTCGATCCAGAACGTAAGCCCAAGCCAGCTTGCAGACCGTGAATTGTTCGACTTTGAAAACCTTCCACTGGACCGTGAAGGAAATCGCGAAGAATACGAATTCAGTGAAGCTGTAGTTTCTTCGACAAACATCGACGAATCAATGTTTATCGATGTAACCAACATCTAATTCGAAAAGAGGAGGCTAAGTTAGCCTCCTTTTTAATTTGCGTGCTTAGGGCCGTGAACAGAATAAAAAAATCCCCCAACAATTGGGGGGATTTTCAGTTCTATATTATTTCAAAAACGAGCGCTGTTATGTCGCTGTATTCGGATCGAGCGGACTGATGTAACCGTTTGGTTTTAATGCCAGTACGTCGCAATTGATTTTATCAATCACATGCTCCGCTGTGTTACCAATAAACACCGCAGAAAGCCCCGTACGACCAGTTGTGCCAAGAATAACCATTGCTGCATTTAGCTTTTCTGCAGTTGCAGGGATAATGTCTTCTGGTAGACCTTGTTCAACGATTGTTTGCTCTTCATCCAAACCGTGTTTTTGGCGAAGTGCTTTCATTGCGGTTAGGTGATGCCCGCGAACTGCATCTGTGTACGTTGTTGGGTCAAACTCGGGCAATTCAATCGTAATATTCGCCGGAGTAACCGGATAGGCATTAACGAGATACGGTTCAGCATCGAGACGATTGGTGATTTCTTTAAGGCGCTCGACCATTGAGTCGTTCAAATCAATGTGCGTTGGGTTTTCCGAGCCAACATGAACAGACGCGAGAATCTTCGCGTGCTCTGGCCAATCGGAGTTCTTAATTAGAAGCACAGGGATAGGGCACTTACGCAACAAATGCCAATCTGTAGGAGTGAAAATGACGGATTCTAGAACATCGTGTTTACGCGTTCCCTTAATAACGATGTCGTGACCGCCAGCAAAGACTTCAGCAATGATCGCTTCATAAGGGCGATTATGCCAAACAACACAAACATCAAAGTCGAAGCTATCGTCTAAATACGGTTGGGCTATCTTACGCATCCATTGTTCACGTTGGTGGATAACACCGCGACGCATAGCATCTCTTTCATCGACCGACAGCATTGAGGTCATGTCATACGAAAAATCGTAGATTGACAGAAAGAAAGTGATTCGGCTTCTGGATACACTTTTTCGAGCGAGTTGAACTGCTCTTGCAAGTGCTGGCTGCTCATCATTATTGATGTCAGCAACAACAAGGATCTTACTGTATATACTCATATCTAAGCCCACTTATTATTGTAAAACCAAATACCGAATATAAGGTAAATCAGTATATTGGAGTACACAAGGTACATTTTTACTGTAGCTCAGTTTGAGGAAGAATTTGAGGACTTTCGAAGGGATTTTAGAAGAAATATGATGTAGCTCATTTTCGAGCTACATCAATTGATAGGGCAAATTAGTCTTTGCTGACGCCAGCAAGTTCCATCAATGCATCATGGTCTAAGATGGTGATGTACTTACCTTTTACGCTCAGAATTTCAGATTTCTGGAAGCGGCCAAGTAGGCGACTGATGGTTTCAACCGTCAAGCCAAGGTAGTTACCGATGTCACCACGAGTCATGGTTAGACGGAATTCTCTTGGGCTAAAGCCACGTTGAGAGAAACGTGTCGATAGGTTGTATAGGAAAGCCGCAAGACGCTCTTCAGCATTCTTTTTAGAAAGCAGAAGGATCATCTCTTGGTCACCTTTAATTTCGTTACTCATCAGACGCATGATCTGTTGGCGAAGTTTAGGCATTTTTCCTGATAGGTCATCAAGGATTTCGTAAGGAATCTCACATACCATTGATGTTTCAAGTGCTTGAGCAAAGCTAGGGTGTAGATCGCCTGTGATTGCGTCAAAACCTACAAGGTCACCCGCTAAGTGAAACGCAGTGATTTGCTCATCGCCTTGTTCTGTAATGGTGTAGCTCTTGATAGTACCAGAGCGGATAGCGTACAGAGATTTTAGCTCATCACCTGCTTTAAAAAGCTCTTGGCCTTTTTGGATTGGCTTTTTACGCTCGATGATTTGATCCAACTGATCCAATTCAGACTCGTTAAGAGTAAACGGAATACACAGTTGGCTAATGCTACAATCTTGGCAATGAATCGCGCAACCGCCTGATTGGATACGCTTTGTTGCAGGTTTTTCAGAAATCATAACAACCTTTCACTATTTGATATACATCAATATTTTATCACTGCTTACTTCTAAAGGGTAGCAAAAAAATTATCGAAAACGACTTTCATATTATATGAAACCAAGCATTCGCATAGCTCCGGCGGCAGTATACACGCCATAACTTATGAGGATTAATGCTGAGATGTTTCTAAATATTAACGACTTTTGCAGTTTCTGAAAATGAGTGGCACCGTATCCGACCGCGAGCATCGACGGTAGAGTACCCAAACCAAATGCCAACATGATTAATCCACCGTTCAATGCACTCCCTGAAACAGCGGACCATGTGAGTGCTGAGTAAACTAAACCACATGGTAACCATCCCCAAATAAAACCAAATGGGAATGCGTGCGTCGGATGTTTTAGCGGCAACAGGCGCTTGCCTGCAGGGGAGATAAACTTCCAGATATACTGACCTGCTTTTTCAACAACAAGCAGTCCTTGCCACCATTTGGCAATGTAGAGCGCGACTAAGATCATGAAAATTGCAGCGACAAATCGAAACCAAGCGAGAGATTGGGTTAAACCGCTCAATTCTGACAGGCCTGATATGGCACCACCAACAATAGCGCCAATCAAAGCGTAGCTGGAAAGCCTGCCAAAGTTATAGAAAAGAGGAATAGAAGAAGATGGTTTGTTGTTCGGTGCACCCATGGAGAGTAACGAGGCGATACCGCCACACATTCCCATACAATGACCGGCCCCAACGAGACCGATCATGAACGCACCAATAAAATCTGGACTCATAGAGTAACGCTATTGTTTTTTGTTATTTGGTTTTTCGTCTTCATCAAGAAGAATGTTGTGACCTTGTCGCTCTAGGTCTTCGAACTGATCACTACGAACGGCCCAAAGGAAGATGGCAACGGCGACACAGACCAATACAATGGCGATAGGGATTAATATGTAAAGACTTTCCATGTTTGATCTCTCACTTACTTCTCTTTAAGCAGTCGCAACGAGTTGGATACAACAATAATAGAGCTTGCTGACATACCCACTACAGCAACGTACGGAGCGACTAAGCCTGCAACTGCCAGTGGCAAAATTAGCAGGTTGTAGCCCAAAGACCAAGCCAAGTTTTCTCGGATTATCTTTCTTGTACGTATTGCAAGCAATCTAGCCTCTAAAAGCTTCTCTAAATTGTCGCCAAGAAGCGTCATATCTGCAGAAGCTTTAGCGACATCCGTACCACCACCCATCGCCACGGATAGGTGAGCTCCGGCTAGAGTCGGCGCATCATTGATACCATCACCAACCATCATGGTTATGTCGTTTTGATCTAGCTCTTTAAGATACGCGAGTTTGTCTTCTGGTTTTGCCGATGCGATCACATGGTCAATACCCATTTCATTCGCAACAGGCTGCGCATTTTGCAGTGAGTCGCCTGTCAACAAGGTTGTTTTGATACCGGCGTCTGCAAAGCGTTGAATGAATGCTTTACTCTCTTTACGAATAGGGTCGCGGTAATAGAAGGTCGCAACGTGCTCTTCGGCTATAGAAAGATACACAGCGTTACTCTCATCTCGGTTTTCACCAACTACGAAGGTGGCACTACCAATTTTTACCGTCTTGTTGTTCCATACGCCTTGAATACCAGAACCAATGATATTTTGAACATCGCTCACGGTAACGTCTTCTTGACCAAACCCTGAGAATGCGCGAGCAATCGGGTGGTTTGCGTGTGCTTCAAGTGCCGATGCAATCGCAAGTGCTTCAGTTTCATTGAAGCCAGCGAAGGTCTGGGTTTGACTAATTTCTATGTCGCCTTTAGTAAGGGTGCCTGTCTTATCAACGACAAGATGATTAATCTTACATAGAGTTTCGAATACATGACCTTTACGCAGCAAAATACCAAAGTTGCCCATACGAGAGGTAGCGCAAGTTAGCGCGGTTGGGGTTGCCAAGGATAGAGCACATGGACAAGTGGCCACCAAGACAGACAGCATAATCCAGAACGCATCATCAGGTTTAGTCTGATGCCAGTAGAACCAAGTACCTGCGGAAATGATTAATATCGCGCCTACGAAATAACGAGCCACGACGTCAGCGATTTCAGCGATTTTTGGCTTAGAATGCTGGGCTTCGTCCTGAAGACGAACAATGTTAGAAATCATTGAGTCTGCTTTCGAGCTCGTCACTTCTAACTCAAACGACTCCTCGCCATTCAATGTACCGGCGTAAACCGCATCTCCGGCTTTCTTAACCACGTGAACCGACTCACCGGTAAGCATCGACTCGTCGATATGGATACGGCCAGAAATCACTTTACCATCGGCAGGAATGTGCTCGCCAGGAAGAACACGGATACGATCGCCTATCTTCAACGTTTTCACTGGGATTTGTTCACCATCTAACGTTGTAGCAATCGCAGGGATGAGCTTAAGAAGGTTACCACTCGCTGCCGCTGCTTTACGACGAGCTCGCATTTCTAAGAATCGGCCAACCAACAAGAAGAAGGTAAACATCGAGATAGATTCAAAGAAAACTTCGCCTTGTTCAGTCACTGTTGCAACTAAGCTCGCTACATAAGCGAAGATCAATGCAATAGAGACTGGAACATCCATCCCAAGCGTTCGCCCCCTAATGCTTCGCCATGCATTGAGATAGAAAGGGAGCGCGGAATAGAGGAGTACAGGGGTTGCAAAAATTAAGCTCACCCAGCGGAAGTAGTTTTTAAACTCGGGCTCTAAATCACCAAAGACTTCCAAATACAGCGCGACTGCGAGCATCATAACTTGCATGGTGGCGAGACCTGCAATACCCAAACGATAGAGGTACTGCTTCATCGTATGGTGGTAAGCCGCTTCTTGTTTGTCTGCTTCAAAAGGGGCGGCTTTGTAACCGAGTTTATGAATGACCGACAGCAGTTCACTAAGTCGAACTTGAGTTTTATCCCAAGCGAGTAGAGCGCGGTTGGTCGTGGTGTTAACACGAATGGAAACCAAGCCTTTAACACCCGACACTTGTTTTTCAATCAACCAAGCACAAGCGGCGCATGAGACGCCCTCCAATGAAAGCGTGACTTCAGAAGTGTTTTCATGGTTACGAACAAACTCTGATTGAACGTCCTCGTTGTCATAATGGATAAGGGCTTGGAGTTGCTCAGGAACTAGATCCGCCTTTTCTGCTGGTGCAGTACGGTATTGGTAATAGGAGACAAGACCACTATCGACAATGGTCTGAGCCACGGTTTCGCAGCCCGGACAACACATGTCGCGAATTTCACCCAATATCTCTACTTTGAAATCCGTGTTGGCTGGTACATCTTCACCACAGTGATAACAGGATTTACACATAGACTTACTTCATCAAAGTTGTTGGTTGTGCTGGGAACTCGACTCGACCTTGAATCATCCATTCTTTGTTGTGTGGTTCAAGTTCGACAAACCAAGGGCCTTGAATGGAACTTTCAGGCGTTAAACGGTAATTACCAGTCGCATCAGCTGTCAGAAGCTTAGTAAAGTCACGATCTGGTAGAGTGCGGTGTGTGAACGTTGCAGTTAGTGCAGGGAAGTGTGGCAGCTCTCCTTTGTTGAAGGAGATAACCACCGTGTTGTCATCTGACGAGACGGTAGCGTTAAGACCAAGGTCTCGAGCGACATTCATTTTACTGATGTCGATGTTGATACCTTTGCCTTTTTTATAGTAATCCTCGGCGACCAAAGAAACAGAGTTGTTGGCGAATACGACCACTGTAACGATTGTCCATACCACAACGGTTAAAGGCAGGATGATCAGGAACCACGGCCAAAATTGTTTATACCAAGGCTTTACCATAAAAAAGTTCTCAACAGCTAAATGAAAAAATGTAAGGCTTTAAATTTAAAGGAAAGACAGCCCCTATG
Source organism: Vibrio sp. K4 (assembly GCF_051122595.1). NCBI lineage: Bacteria > Pseudomonadati > Pseudomonadota > Gammaproteobacteria > Vibrionales > Vibrionaceae > Vibrio > Vibrio sp. K4. The sequence continues at coordinate 1,526,940 of NZ_CP178577.1, read as the reverse complement.
AAAGGGGCTGTTATTGAAATGTTACTTATTGTCAGAGTTGCTTAAACTCCAGACGTATGCCGCGACAAGTTGAACTTTGTCTTCGCCTAGAATGTCCTTCCAAGCTGGCATCACACCAGAGCGACCGTTCATAACTGTTTCTGTTACTGCAGCGCGTGAATCGCCGAATAACCAGTCTTGGTCAGTTAGGTCAGGTGCGCCCACAGCAGGGTTACCTTTACCATCCGTGCCGTGACAAGCTGCACACACGACAAAGCGAGCTTTACCAGCTTCTGCTTCACGAGCATTCACCTTACGACCAGACAGGCTTAGCGTGTAGCTTACAACTTCTTGAACACCTTGTTCGCCAAGTGCATCTTTCCACGCTGGCATCTGACCGATACGGCCTTGCATGATAGTAGTCACGATAGCCGCTGGCTCACCGCCATATAACCATGCGTCATCAGTTAGGTTAGGGAAACCTGTCTGACCACGAGCATCAGAACCGTGACATTGCGAACAGTTCTGTAGGAACAAACGCTGACCAACTTTAATCGCTTCAGGGTCTTGCGCAATCTCAGGGATAGGGCGTAGACCATCTGCGTTGTGAGCAAGTGCGCGGAATGCTTCACCGAAGTAAGCATCAGCATCATCAAGCTCTTTAGCGTATTGGTTAAGTTGTTTGTTTTCTTGTGCTCGTGCGATGGCTTCTTTTGATTCTTCCAACGTACGTACGGTTTGATCTGAACTCTGCCAGTTAAGGACACCTTTAAAGCTGCCTAGACCTGGAAATAAGGTCAGATATACAGCTGCAAACACAAATGTGCTCACAAATAAGTATGTCCACCATTTAGGTAGAGGGTTGTTAAGCTCGCGAATACCATCGTACTCGTGGCCCATGTCTTCCCCTTCCTCGACGCCCATTTTATCTTTTGCGCACCAAGTAAGGAGAATCGCACAGCCTACCAGCGTACCGACAGTAATCACGATAATCCAGAGACTCCAGAATGTAGTCATTACTTCTTCACTCCTTGGTTATTTGGGGTCGTTTTTTGCTCTTCGTCGGCAAACACCAAGTTAGCATCTTCCTCGAAGCGTGCTTTACGCTTCTTACCAAATGCCCACCAAACGATGCCAATAAAACTCGCGAAGAGTACAACGGTATAAATACTATGAATTGTACCGAAATCCATGTGACCCCCTTACTTCATTGCATGACCAAGAGACTGAAGGTAAGCGATGATTGCATCCATCTCTGTTTTACCTTCTACTTCTTTAGCCGCATTCGCGATTTGTTCATCCGTGTACGGAACACCAAACTGATTGCGGAAGATTTCTAGTTTCTTCTGCGTTAGTTTGCCGTCTAGTACGTTCTCTTCAAGCCAAGGGAAACCAGGCATGTTTGATTCAGGTACTAGCTCACGTGGATCAATAAGGTGAACACGATGCCATTCGTCAGAGTAACGTCCGCCTACACGAGCCAAGTCTGGACCAGTACGCTTAGAACCCCATAGGAATGGGTGTTCCCAAACGCTTTCACCAGCAACAGAGTAGTGACCGTAGCGCTCTGTTTCAGAGCGGAAAGGACGAATCATCTGACTGTGACAAACGTTACAACCTTCACGGATGTAGATGTCACGACCTTCCATTTCCAGAGGAGTATAAGCACGTAGGTTTTCTACAGGCTCCGTCGTTTGCTTCTGGAAAATCAGAGGAGTGATTTCTACAAGCGCACCCCAACTGATTGCAAAGACGATGAAAATTGCCAACAAACCGACATTACGTTCTAGGATTTCGTGGCGATTATTCGAATTATTACTCATTCTTTAATCTCCTTATGCCGGTTGAGGGATAGCTTTTAGGCTTTCTTTAGGTGCAGTTACCGTCTTGTACGTGTTGTATGCCATTAAGAACATACCGAATAGGAAGATGAAACCACCTAGGAAACGTACGAAGTAGAACGGGTAAGATGCTTCTACAGATTCAACAAAGCTGTAAGTTAGTGTGCCGTCAGAGTTAACTGCGCGCCACATTAGGCCTTGCATTACACCAGAGATCCACATTGCTACGATGTAAAGAACAGTACCAATAGTCGCCAACCAGAAGTGAACGTTGATTAGACTTACAGAGTACATGCGCTCTTGACCAAATAGACGTGGAACAAGGTGGTATACAGAACCAATTGAAACCATTGCAACCCAACCTAATGCACCGGAGTGAACGTGACCAATGGTCCAGTCTGTGTAGTGCGATAGCGCGTTTACAGTCTTGATTGACATCATTGGGCCTTCGAAAGTAGACATACCGTAGAAAGACAATGAAACAATTAGGAAGCGCAGGATAGGGTCGTAGCGAAGCTTATGCCATGCGCCAGACAGCGTCATAATACCGTTGATCATACCACCCCAAGAAGGAGCGAATAGAACCAAAGACATCACCATACCTAGAGACTGAGTCCAGTCTGGTAGTGCTGTGTAATGCAGGTGGTGAGGGCCAGCCCAAATGTATAGAGAGATCAGTGCCCAAAAGTGAACGATAGATAAACGGTAAGAGTAAACAGGACGTTCAGCTTGTTTAGGGACAAAGTAGTACATCATACCTAGGAAACCAGCGGTTAGTAGGAAACCTACCGCATTGTGTCCATACCACCATTGAACCATCGCATCCACTGCACCAGAGTAAATCGAGTAAGATTTACCAAGTGACACAGGGATAGCCATGCTGTTCACGATGTGAAGTACTGCTACTGTGAGGATAAAGGCACCGAAGAACCAGTTAGCCACGTAGATGTGAGAGGTATTACGTTTGACCAATGTTCCGAAGAACACGACCGCGTAAGACACCCATACAATCGCGATTGCGATATCGATTGGCCATTCTAGCTCAGCATATTCCTTACCAGAGGTTAAACCTAGAGGTAGGGTGATTGCTGCGGCTAAGATGATTGCTTGCCAACCCCAAAAGGTGAAGGCAACGAGTGGGCCACCAAAAAGACGAGTTTGACAGGTGCGCTGAACAACATAATAAGATGTCGCGAACAGGGCACTGGTACCAAACGCAAAAATTACCGCATTAGTATGCAATGGACGTAAACGACTGTACGTCAACCACGGCGTATCAAAGTTTAGCTGTGGCCAAACTAACTGAGCGGCAATCAAAACACCAACAGCCATACCAACTATGCCCCATAAAATGGTCACAAGGGTAAATTGGCGAACGACTGTATAGTTGTAGTTTTGTTCAAGCTGCTTTACTTGGCTCATTTGCATGCTTCCAATTTCTAATTAACTACACTTTACTTCCAACACGACTTGCGTCGTAACACCACCCAAGTAAACTCTAGAATTCAAGTGTTATCATCACTTTATTTCCATTGCTGACTTTAATAAAAAGTGGCATTTTCAGCGTGACACTATACTTGAATTAACAATTCAATGACAGAGTAGTAACCTTACAAGGCCTCTGGAAATCATTTTTTATTTAAAAAGTTTGAAGTTTGTAACAAGGATATTAGGAATTATGGCTGCACAAAAGTTAACAAAGGCAAGACTTGCACAAATCTTAATCATGCTCAGTCTTTTAATCGGTGCCTTTTTCTGGCGCACCTTTACTTATGAGCAAGATAGAGAGGTCGATTGTTCACAAAAACAGCGATGTGATGTAACAATTGGGGTAGCAAAGATCACTATAAACAAGGCTTCAGAAGGATTTTCGATTGAAAGCTCGGAAACTGATAGTGTAAAAATTGATCTAAATCAATCTGGCAATTTTATTAACTTAGATGATAAATATAAGGAGATTGATTGGAGCGCTATTTCTGAGACAAAAGCAATTAATCTCAAAATAAACGAAAATATTGTCCGAGTTCATTTATAAATCAGATCTGACGCGAGATAATTGTATCTTCTTTGTGCAATTAATACTTTCTTGCCTAGCGCTTAATTTTCGCAATGGTATAACAGTAAAGTGATAAACAATAATAAAACCGTATGCAGTGCCAATCATTATTTACTCATATTACTGATGAATGTTTAGCAATAGAGAAATTTCGCTCTGAGTTGAGTCCGGACAACTTGTCCCATCTCATCTGTTATTACACAGAGGAGTATGATTTCAGAAAAATCCAAAACGCGTTCGTTGAACTCTTTCCTGAGGTAACCGTCCACGGAGCTAGTTCGTGTCAAGCTATCATGACCAATCATGGGTACCATCAAGGGCCTGTTATTGCAGTACTTGCGATTTATGATTCCGGTCAGCACGCATATGGGACGGGCATTGCAACCTATGGGGATAATATAGAAACAAATGTTGATGACGCACTTAATATGGCGCTTCTTCATGCAAATCGCGTAGGTGAAGTGCCGAATCTGATCCTTCTTCACGCAACCCCGGGAAATGAAGAATCAATTATTGAATGTATCGATGAACGCTTTGGCACTTTGGTTCCCATTATTGGCGGTTCGTCAGCCGACAATAATGTGAAAGGGAATTGGTCTGTAATCACTTCACAAGGATACGAGCAGAACGGTGTTAGTTTGACACTATTCTATTCATCCCAACCAGTTGATATCGCTTTTAGCGCGGGGCACTCACCAACAGGCATTACTGGCATCGCAACAAAAACGAAAGGGCGCTGCCTTTTAGAAATAGACAACCAACCTGCATTAGATGTCTACCGTAAGTGGACCAATCATCAAGAAACGCAATCCGATGAAGAAAGCTTTCTATTTACAAACTCTAGTGCTTACCCTTTGGGGCGCATTGCAGGGCACCTTTACGATAGGCCTTACTACAAGCTGTCTCACCCAATAAGAGAAACAGAGCAGGGTGGTATCGAGCTTTTCACAAATATTGAAGAAGGTGAAGTGTTAACCCTCATGCAAGGAAGTCGCCAGCACCTCGTGGCTAGAGCGGCCAGAGTGGTGAACGCGGCTTTTAATCAAAAGTTAGAAGAGTCTCGAAAAATAGGGGTGATCAATATCTTTTGTGCAGGTCCTATGCTGCACTTAAAGCAGGATATTAATAGTGTTTGTGAACAAATTAACCAGGAATTAGAGAACCTACCTTTTATTTGCCCGTTTACTTTTGGTGAGCAAGGAAGATTTATAGGTGGCGAAAATGGACATGGAAACTTGATGATATCTTCAGCAATTTTCCATAAACCTTATGAAAGATAAATATTTAGAGATATACCAACAAGAAGCGTTACAAGAGGCACTTGTCGAGCTAAAAGAAGCGAGGCAAAGAGAGAAATTACTAGCAGACGAGAACAAAGCAATCTTATCTGCAATTTCGGCAATGAGTGAAGCCAGAAACCGGCATGAGATTTTTTCAGGGCTGAACAATGTTCTGAAAAAGTATATTGATTTTGATGACTTTATCGTAATCACACGTGACAGCAATCGCCAAAGTTTCAAGACTCTTTTATCAACCAATAGTGTATTTGATAGGGTAAATTGGTTACAAGGTAACGCGACAGAGCGAGCGCTTAATGGCGAGTGTATTTTGCTGTTCGAACCTATGCGTTTAAAGGAGTTTGAGAGCCTAAACTCCTTTATAAAAAGTCAGGTAAGTTCCATGCTCTTAACTGGCATTAGGTCTGAAGTAACGCAAACGATCATCATACTTGTCGGCGCTCAAAAAGGGCATTTCAGTATTGAAAACAAAGAGACGCTCCGACGTTTCAGACCTTTGATTGAAAGGGCTGTTATCGATATTGAAACTAAAGAAAAGTTACAACGTATCGTAGAAGTCCGCACCTCGCAACTTGCAAAAGCAAGAGAAGAAGCGGAAAGAGCAAACCAATCTAAGTCCGAGTTCCTGGCCATGATGAGCCATGAGATTCGAACTCCATTAAACTCGGTTTTAGGCATGCTCGATATATTGAGACAATCGACTCTAACCGAAGACCAATCAGAAGTTCTCAATCAGATGGAGCGCTCAGCTGATCTGCTTCTGGCAATCATTAGCGATATTCTAGACTTGTCAAAAATAGAGTCGGGTAGCTTTCATTTGAATGAACAGTGGACTGATTTAAGTGACGCCGTAACTCTCATTATTTCTCAACAAAAACAAGTAGCTACAGCTAAGAATTTGAGTTTTGAGTTCGATTGTAACCTTGATAAAAACAAGCAATATTGGATTGATTCAACACGCTTGTCTCAAATTCTCTTTAACTTGATTGGCAACGCAAGCAAATTTACTGACTTTGGTGGCATCGATATCTCTGTGATTGAAAAAGATAGCGAGCTTATTATTTCTGTTGCTGATACCGGCATCGGAATTCCAAAAGCTAAGATTGGCCATCTTTTCACGGCTTTTCATCAAGGTGACAGTTCAATAACACGCAGGTTTGGTGGTACTGGTTTGGGGCTCGCTATAACCAAACATCTGGTTGAGATGATGCGCGGAACAATCAGCGTAAAAAGTGAAGAGAACGTTGGCTCACATTTCAAAATCAAGATTCCCGTGTTAACCAGGAATAATCAAGAAAGGCCCGTAAAGATAGAGCAAAATCATCCATCAAAAGCGATGAATCTTCTTGTCGTAGAAGACACTGAATCAAACCAACTAGTCATTAAGCTTATTTTAAACAAGCTTGGGCATAACGTTTTTATCGCCAGTAATGGTGCAGAAGCTTTAGCGTTCTTGGAAGAACAACGGCAAAGTATCGATATCATTTTAATGGACGTTTCAATGCCAGTAATGGATGGGATAACAGCAACAAGGTTGATCAGACAAAAAGGAATCAGCACACCAATCATTGCTTTGACCGCGCATGCGCTTGAGAGTGACAAAATCACATGCATGAAAGCTGGCATGGACGGTTTTGTTTCGAAGCCAGTTAGAAGACAAGATATCTATGAAGCAATCCAATCACTAGTAGAACTCGCGTAGCGCATTAATATAGATCTTAACAATCGTAAGATTATTAAGATCTATATTAAGTATTTTATGGTAAATCACCATTATGTTTAATAACACCAACAAAAAGCGCTGTATTTTAAAATTTGAGAGGGATAGGAGACCAAACTAGAGAAGAATTGGCGTACGTGTATATTTTATTTAACATAACACATATAATGCGCACTGTAATAATGATTCTGACGGACTCGAAATCACCATAGCCAAACCACCACAAGCCATTGAAATTCCTGCTAATCCAAGTCCGTTATACTTTTTTGCTATGCCTTCCCATACAGCTTTTATCTGTGGATTCTCGTTGCGATCAGCGTGACAACCTAACAGCTTTGTTTCTGTTTTGTGTTTCACTAAATCTAATTTACCAATTGTTCTAGTTCTTTGTTCTTATGCTAATCTTGCACTAGTTTGTTTAGTCAACTTATTCTCTATCTGTTCTTTTAGTAGTTATTGCGTTTCATCGGAGATGTTTGGAGATGCACTTTGTTTTTCACGTCCTATGTTGCGTCACTCACGTCAGTGAACAATTTCAAGATTCTGGAAGCACCTTGGTAATCCATCGCCTTAGAAACATGCTTTCAGTAGCTCCGTCATAATTTTAAAACTTGGCGTCAGTTCTTCTAACATTGCTTATTTCTTTAAGTGACATTGTCACTGAGGGTTTGGTCATTTTTAAAAACTAACGAACTCGGATTTATAATCTGTGGATTTCTCTTTTTCAGGCAATAAAAAGCGACCAAACGCGGTCGCTATAAACGCATGTGACGTCGTAACTCTTTTACATCAAAAGAGTCATCTTTCCTGGGGCGCTCATTCTAATGGATGATAACGCTTCTCCAGATATTTGAACGTTAGCAAACCAAAATGGTTTGTGCTTTTCCGTAAACACTTCACTTCTTGATAAGTTATCGTAGATTGCATATGCCCTAGCCTGTGCCAAAGCTGCACCATATACGCTGCGTTCTAAGACAGGTTTATTTTCTATGTCCTCTAGAATCGCGACTTTAATATGTTCTACATTTTTCGGCCAGTTGAAGTTTTCCACAAGTCGTTTCGTCACCAGCGCTTCCATATCGACAATGACTTTAGGTAAGAACGCTGAATTGGGTCGGACATCAGCACACGCGTAGTACTCATCTTTCCGGTTAGTCTTTCTGTAATTCAGCATGACTTCAATGAGTGCATCTTCAAACGTGTCGGTGAAATGATTAATGAGCACGATACTGCCGAGACTTCGAAGCGTTCCGATTAAAACTCCGCAATCGGGGTCAGGAACATCAGTTTCATTCAATCGCATCTTGGTGATGTTGGCGGTTAAAACCAATTGTTGCCAAAACTTCGGAGTAAGAACCTTAGTATTATTGTCTGACCATCTCATCATTGGACGCGCCATCAATACTGGGAATAACTTGCGGCAATTCTCAACTCCTATGCGACCGATCGCAATTCGAACATCTGAGTTGTTCTTTGCCGCGCTGCCTCGTTCACGTAGCCTCGAGTTTTCAATGAGATCAGCGATTGTTGAACTTAACTGATGACTGTTGTTGGCTAAATCAGTCAGTTTTCTCAGGCTCAGAGATGGCGTATAGGCAAATGATGCGAATTGTTCAAATGCTGGTAGGTTGCTAGATAATTTATCAATAGGTAGAGCTTCTAGCTTTTTCCCTAACATTCGCTCGGCAACTTTAGATACGTCATTGATCACTGTTTGCAGTGTTTTCTGCCTATCTTCAACAACCTGCCGCTTTTCTTTTACTCTCTCTTGTTCACACATGAGAAGTATTCTTTGGTTACGTGTAACTCGCTCTTCCTCACTGAAGATGACGTCGTCGCAATAGCGTCCTTGTAAACTGAGAAGCTTGTCCACCTGTGACTGGTCCACTTGGTGGTTCATGCTTGCTAGCCATTTTGCATGCCTAAGTTCTACTTCTTTCGATACTTTGGCTGCGATGTCCATTGCTTCTTGTGTGTAATTTTTTTGTGTGAGCAACAAACTGATATTCCTAACGTTGTTTTATTTTCCTGTCGGCAAGTTTATCTATAAAGCCACATGCAGTAAACGAAATGTGATATTAATTCCAGTTATAAATGATTCGAACTTATCGAAATGTAATTAGCAAATACTAATCCCCCGTTGTTATGTGTAATCGTATGTACTTTTCAGAGAATTTATAGCGATAACGTTTTCCAATTTTCACATTTGACTTAGCGAACTGGCATACGCGTTTATCGCCACTTCCGTTTACTTTTTTGATCTTGGCGCTCTTGCCTTTGTGCTCCATTTCAATCATCAAGTCACAATAACCGTAATAACCATCAAACTTTCTGTTGGTTTTCTTTTGAAGTTCTATTTTGATTTTGTTCGCTACGGGATTGGTCTGTGAGTCGTCAGCTTTAGCAACAGATGTACTAAATAACACGAGCAAAAACGTGACAGTGTATCGCATAGAGTTACCTTTTAGTTAGTCAAAGCTAAAACTCTAACTCACTGACTTAGTTAATATAAAAACGGGGCGCAATTAATGCGCCCCGTTTAACATGAACAAGTAACTGATAGTATGCTTAAGCTCGTTTTTTGCCTTTAGTCGACTTAAAACCTTGGTGAGGGAATACGTTTCTAATACGCTGTTGGACTTTCTTAGGGACCTCTTTAGAGAAAGTTAAACGCATACCAGTACGTTGATTGTAGACTTTCATCTCACCATCAAAGGGGTCATGCTCAGCGATGTCTTGCAGGTTGTGTTTAAAAGAAGGTGGAATATGACCTTTCACGTTAGATATGTGCCCTTTCTCGAATTTTACCTTTAAGACGGGTCTATCTACAGCGATAAGCCAAAAAATGACAACAGCAGCAATCAATATTACATAAAGCATTTGATACTCCTTAGCTGGACAACAATTTACTCAAATCTTCTTTCAAAGATGATACCTTCATACTCGCTTTCTCACTTCGTGAAGCTTCTGATAAAAGGTATTCGATGGCGTCTGATAATGTACACCCTAACTCATTAGCTCGGTTTGAGAGCTTTTCCCACACTCGGTAATCAAGATCAATTGATTTCTTTTTCGTGTGTACTTGCTCAGCATTGAAGTGACGTTTACGCTTTGCTCGAATTGCCTGTTTGAGCTTATTATCAAGCTCTTCTGACATGTGATTTTCTATCCAAGTTAGCACTTGTGTTGGCTCATGCTCTAACTTGCGTAGTTCGGCAATAGCAGCATCAGCTTCACTCGTATCAATGTATCGAGTGATGGCTTCACCATCTTTCCATTTTTTGATGAGGTACTTCCATTTCCAACCACATTCTAAATTCTCAAGCTGCTGATATTTCATCCTTCCGACCCTTAATGCGCATATGGTGACAGCGTAACCCAGATGCACAGATTCAGCAATTAAAACTCATAAAAGTATCGATGTTGATCACTTATTTGTCGAAGGTTTAATCAACTGAATTTGCAGAATTTTTGGATAGGTCAAATTGTTACTAGGGAGTTGATCATCGTTTCGCTATAATGCGCACAAGACTAAATTACGATGAATTTGAATGAACCAAGTTAACTGGCAAGATGTCACCCCCTCTTTTGAGCAGTACGAAGAAATTCTGAGCAACGCTCTTTCACTCCCGCTAAAGTCCTTTATTGATTTACAACCAAGACTGGAAGCGACTATCCGTCGATTCGTCAATGTGAGAGGCCTAACTCGCATACTGCTAGTTAACTGCACGGACAACTCGGTTTATCGCGGATTTATCCGTGACGCTTTGCAAGTGACAACTGATACTCCTGTCATTGTTACAGAATCATTGGACGCAAAAGAGCTGTTCGATCGTTATAGCGTCAATCTAGATGGGCAAACAACATTTGAATCAGGTTTAATCGCCAAAGCACATGGTGGTTACCTTATTGTTCCAGCAAACTTAGTTTTGGCGAATGCTGCTCGATGGCCAAGTATTAAAGCAGCTATTCAAGGTGGAAGCTTTGCACCGGCCAATTTGACACCTAATCGTATCGCGTCTTCTCCGCTAGGCAGCCAAGAGTACGACGTAAAGCTTGTTATAACGGGGGATCGCAATCAGTTAGCGGAAATTGAGTACATTGACGAAGACTTCTCGGCTGGAATTACCATGTATACCGAGGTTGAAGAAGATATCCATCTTTCCGAAGAAAGCCTCCGTAGTTACATCGGTCTAGTGAATTGGGTATGTCAACGCTATCAATACCCTGCGTTGAGCTCTCAAGCGTTTAGAAGACTTATTCTCGCTGGTATGCGTTACACCGAAGATCAACACTATTTACCACTTGGAGTAATGTGGCACAGCCAATTGCTGGCTCTTGCTAGTCAGTATTCAAATGCTTCTGTGATCGAATTCGATGATATTGATAAGGCAATTGATGACAAATATTATCGTGAATCGTACCTACCACAACGCGCAGTAGACGATATCCTTGATGGACAAGTGATCATTGAAACAACTGGCGAGCAAGTCGGTCAAATTAATGGTCTCACTGTCATTGATATGGCTGGACACCCTGTCTCTTATGGTGAACCTGCACGTATTTCCTGTGTTATTCACTTCGGTGATGGTGATATCTCAGATGTTGAACGTAAAGCAGAGCTTGGTGGCAACCTGCATGCTAAAGGCATGATGATTATGCAAGCGTTTGTGAGTTCTGCTCTGAACCTAGATGAACCTCTGCCTTACTCTGCATCGATCGTATTCGAACAATCATACAGTGAAGTCGACGGAGACAGCGCCTCGTTAGCAGAGCTTTGTTGTTTGGTGAGTGCCCTATCTGAATCTCCGGTCAACCAGCAGATCGCTGTTACTGGCGCGGTAGACCAATTTGGTCGCGTACAGGCCGTTGGCGGTTTGAACGAGAAGATTGAAGGCTTTTACCAAGTATGTAAACACCAAGGCTTTACAGGTGAGCAAGGCGTAATTATGCCTAAATCCAACCTAAAACATCTCGCTTTACATAAAGATGTCATAAAAAGTATTAAGAATGGTGAGTTCCATATTTGGTCAGTTTCTACTGTTGATGAGGCGATTCCTATTCTGATGTCTAAACCGTTCCGTGGTGAAGACGATAGCATCATCGGTAAAATTGCTGAACGTATTGAAAACTTTGAAAGACATGAGCATCCAGTCGGAATTGTGGAGCGCATCAAAAACTGGTTTGTCTAGTACTGATCGGAGTTGTTTAGCGTACACGTGTTCACTAAGATGCAGCTATCAAAAATTGGAGTAATTGATAATGCAAAACAAACGTGATTCTTACAACCGCGACGATCTTCTAGCTTCCAGCCAAGGTGAACTTTGGCCACAAGGTCCTCAGCTACCAGCACCAAACATGTTGATGATGGACCGCATTACAAAAATGTCTGAGACTGAAGGTGATTTCGGTAAAGGTTTGATCCTAGCAGAGTTGGACATTACTCCAGACCTTTGGTTCTTCGACTGTCACTTCCCTGGCGACCCAGTAATGCCTGGCTGTCTTGGCCTTGATGCAATGTGGCAGCTTGTTGGTTTCTTCCTAGGTTGGGTTGGCGGTAAAGGTAAAGGCCGTGCTCTAGGGGTTGGCGAAGTGAAATTTACTGGTCAGATCCTACCAACAGCGAAAAAAGTGACTTATGAGATCCACATGAAGCGTGTCGTTAACCGTAAATTGGTAATGGGTCTAGCTGATGGTCGTGTTTGTGTAGATGGCAAAGAAATCTACGTAGCAAAAGATCTGAAAGTGGGCTTGTTCCAAGACACTTCAAGCTTCTAGTCTCCTACTCTGAATTATTTTAGAAGGCTCCTTTAAGGGGCCTTTTCTTTATCTTTATCTAGATACCTATACTCCTATCTACCAAACGCAGAAAAGGCTCTTAACGAGCCCTTTCAAATCCTTATGTTTGTATGTGGAGAGTTATTTGTAGAGACCAGATTGTTTTTCATCTCTGGCATCACGCCAACCACCTAACCAATACGACCGAGCGTCAATTTGTTGATATGGGCAAGCCTCTTGAGACCTTCCATTCAACCCAGCTTTATAGCCTTGAGATTGAGCTCGTTCTAGGCGATCACGCTTTTGTCTCTTCATAGTTAATTCCTCATACAGGTCCATTTACAAACGTACTACTGTTACTGTGAAACTTTGATGGAGTTTTTATGACTCCACTTATAAGAATCGATCAAATTGCGCGTTTTCTCAAGGCATAAAAAAAGCAGAGGTTCATTTCTGTGAGCCTCTGCTTGATTTAAAAATTACTGACTATTTTCTACGGAACCCGAACAAGCCAAGCATGGTCAAAGCCAACCAACCAAGGCCAGCACCTTCGCGCTCAGAAGCCTCGTCTTCGATACTTCTCTGTTGGATATCTGCCGAAGTAGCACCGGCAATAGGCATCAACTTAACGGCAACGATCTTTTCAGTACCATCACAAGACGCGTTATGGTCAGTACTCTTGTACCCACCTTCACACTTCATTGCGGTTGCTGAGATAACGCCAGCGTCGTTAATGTCTGTCGCATTAATGATGCGGAACGCGTTGTTGTCAGCAGAGAAATCTCCACCATTCGTCAGGTTATCCAAGAACCATGCTTTGCCATCGAAGATTTCTTTAGCACGGTCGCTAACTTCTCCACCAAGTGCATATGGATAGATAAATCCGCGTTTACGACGAGGTTTACCTTCATCTTCACGAGTTGTTTCAGCGTCTAATTGACCAACGATCTCGTTGTACGAGTTAATCGCTCCCATGTGACCGCCTGCACCACTGAAGAAAATACCTGTGGTTGGATATTCTGCAGCAACAGAGTCTTTCCTTACGTCTTCAACAACAAAAAGACGATTTGGTGCAGAACCTGTTGGCATCAAATAAGCGCCTGATCGCTTGGCTTCACCAATCGCGACAAAGTTAGAGTTAACATCCGTTAAACGGGAGTTTGAGTGGACTGTATCACCATCAATACGCTGCTGCGCACCACTAACTTGTTTGTTAGTCCATTCAACGCCCGTTATGTCACCAGGTGTTGTCAACTGACCTACAAATACAGTCGCATTCATGTAGTTGTCATCTGAGTAAGTATTGTAACCGACGCCGTATACAGTACTTCCATCTTCAATAACACCACGCATACTACCTTGAGCTAAGCGCTCGCCGTCTTTTGCAGTATTACTAGGCCAATCAACCTGACTTACCGTGCCGGATGCATCCCAAATTGCCGCTTTTGAGGTGTGGTGCGTACCATTATCGTTAGTCGCTTGCTCAGAAATGCTGCCCACTGTAAATGTGCCGTCAGTACGCCATGCTCGGCTCGCTACAACAGTTGCGTCTTCATCACTCGGAACTATCGTAGGCACCACTGGTGCAACAACAGTATTTCGAGTTTCCAGTTCAGAAGAGTCAGCATCGCTAACTACACTTTGATTACCAACTGGCTTGCCGTCGTCAGTAAGGCTATTAATAACATTGTTGTATTTGTTATCGTAAGCATTTGAGTCACCTTCAACAAACGCTAGTGCATTTGTCGTGAAGTCTTTGCTTAACTCTTTGCCCCATGGTTGCCAATGAACGTAAGCCCAAGATTCACACGTTGAGTAACGACGCTCGTTGTAGCAGTAGCGTTCGAAATCATCGTATTCTTGTACATAATAAAAACCTGAGTCCATCGCGAATGGGACTTCTTCACGGTAGCTAACACCATCAACAGCTTCTCCTGCTGATATAGCCGTTGTGCGAGTTTCCATCGCCAATTTAAATTGTTCCGGCGTACAACCAGCTGCAGAATCAAAACAACCATGGACAAACGGTGAACCAGTGCTTACATCCTGAACATCACCTTGCTGAATCGCAACGCCATAAGCGGTCTCGTAATTAACGACATCACCGTTTGACTCCGGTTCTACTTCAATAACTTGATACAATGCTGCATTAGCATTCATTGCTGTACCAACCATCATCGCGACGGCGGTTAATTTGAATTTGTTACTACAATTCATTGAATTCTTAACTATCCTGTTGCATTGCTTCGAGTTCTTCCCATCTCTCGAATGCGATTTCCAACTCCTGCTCTACTGCAGCGAGCTGTTCCAATACCGGTTGAGTCTGTTCCACAGACTTAGTGAAGAACTCTGGGTCATTCACTTGTTCTTGTAGCGTCTCAATATCCGACTCTAATTGTTCTAGTTTAGCTGGAAGAGCCTCTAATTCTCTTTGCAGCTTATACGATAACTTCTTCGAATTGTTCTTAGGTTGCGTAGTTTTGGGAGTTTCCTCAACCACTTTCTCTTTCTTCGTCGCTTTTTCAACCTGACTGCGTGAAGCAAGAACTTGATCACGCTGCTGTTTAGCATCGTGATAACCACCAACAAACTCTTCGATTACGCCGTTACCTTCAAAAATCCAGCTGGTTGTTACCGTATTGTCTACGAACTCACGGTCGTGACTTACTAACAGTAACGTACCCTGATAATTGGCAAGCATTTCTTCTAAAAGTTCCAACGTTTCGATGTCCAAATCGTTGGTTGGTTCGTCAAGAATAAGCAAGTTGTTAGGTTTCAATAAGATACGCGCTAACAAAAGACGGTTTTTTTCACCACCTGATAACGCTTTTACTGGCGTACGGGCACGTTTTGGTGCAAACAAGAAATCTTGCAAGTAGCTCAATGCATGACGTTGACGGCCACCCACCATCACTTCTTGCTTACCATCCGCTAAGTTATCGATAACCGTCTTTTCAGGATCGAGGATTTCACGATACTGGTCGAAGTAAGCTACTTCTAGCTTTGTGCCGCAATGTAGACGACCACCTTGTGTCTCTAATTGGCCTAGTAACAACTTGAGAACCGTACTTTTACCACAGCCGTTAGGGCCAATCAGGGCGATTCGGTCACCACGCATGATGTTGAAGCTGAAGTCATCCACGATCTTTTTGCCTTCAAAAGCAAAAGAGACGTTCTCTGCTTCAAAGACGATCTTGCCTGAACGCGATGCATCGTCGATGTTAAGGTTAACTTTACCTTGCACTTCACGACGGTTACGACGTTCTTCACGAAGCTTCTTAAGAGCGCGAACACGACCTTCATTACGCGTACGACGCGCTTTAATCCCCTGACGAATCCACACTTCTTCTTGAGCTAGCTTTTTGTCGAACTCAGCATTTTGCATTTCTTCAACACGAAGCATCTCTTCTTTGTCATTCAGGTACTGATCGTAATTACCAGGGAAAGACGCCAATTGACCACGATCTAAGTCAACGATGCGTGTGGCCATCGATTTGATGAACGTACGGTCGTGAGAAATAAAGATGATTGAGCCTTTGAAGTCTTTTAAGAAGTTTTCTAGCCATTCGATGGTTGTTACATCAAGGTGGTTAGTAGGCTCATCAAGAAGCAATACATCAGGGTCACAAACAAGAGCACGAGCCAGAGCTGCTTTGCGTTGCCAACCACCCGATAAGTCCGTCAGTTTAGTTTCCGGGCTTAGCTTTAAAGCGCCTAAAACGTTCTTTACACGGTCATCAAAGCGCCAAGCATTTAGGTGATCCAGCTGCTCTTGAATCTTAGCAAGACGATTAATGTTCTTTTCACTTGGGTCCTGAGCCACAAGATCGAGAAGATCATGGTAGATCTTCAGCTGTTCACCGATTTCAGCTAAACCACCAGATACGTATTCGTAAACCGTACCCTCTTGATTGCGTGGTGGATCTTGTTCTAGTCGAGAAACAACTACGTCTTGAGTGATTTGAATCTTGCCATCGTCCAACAAAATGTCGCCGGCAAGCACTTTCATTAACGTGGACTTACCTGCACCGTTACGACCAACTAAACAAACGCGTTCGTTTTCTTGAAGAGCGAACTCCGCTTTATCTAGCAATGGATGGTCACCAAATGCAAGTTGCGCGTTATGAATGGTAAGTAATGCCATTATTATCCAACCAATGTGTGAGTTGTTCTAAGTCAAACGGCCAGTTCAACTCAGAATCTTGATATTTTAATACGGGAATCGTGACGCCGTAACGAGAAAAGAGAACATCGTCGAACGCAATGTCGACGATGTGAGTTTGTTCGGCGAGACCAATCTGACCAACGAGATCAAACGCCATCTCACAGAGATGGCATCCTTCAGTGCTGTAAAGTGTTAGCTCGTTCAACATCCTTTTACTGTTCCGTCCCTATTCTGCGTGAGTAACCAGCCAGCAGTTGTGAATCTGTTTGTTACGAGAGAAATCCAATGGCAGAGTTTGAGAAGAAATGTTCTGCGCTTTCAAGCCCAGTTCTGCAAGCCCTACTTCGTCCATCTTGAAGTGACGTTTGTTGTTTGAGAAAACAATCGTACCGCCAGCACGCAACAGGCGCTTAAGGTTTGTCATTAGCTTAATATGATCGCGTTGTACATCGAACGACGTTTCCATACGTTTAGAGTTAGAGAACGTCGGTGGATCAATAAAGATAAGATCGTATTCACCTTTCGCGTTCTCAAGCCACTGTAGACAGTCAGCTTGCTCAAAACGATGCTGGCGACCCACACAACCGTTTAGCTGCATGTTGTCTTTCGCCCAGTTCAGGTAAGTGTTAGACATATCTACCGTTGTTGTAGAACGAGCACCACCAACAGCTGCGTGAACTGTTGCACTACCAGTGTAAGCAAAAAGGTTAAGGAAATCTTTACCCTGTGCCATTTCGCCAAGACGACGACGAGTGATCTTATGATCCAAGAACAAGCCAGTGTCTAGATAATCGTGAAGGTTTACGATCAGCTTCACGCCGTACTCGTTAACTTCAAGTGTCTCTGAAACTTGCCCCAGTTTTTGGTACTGACTACGGCCTTTTTGCTTCTCACGAACTTTCAGTACAACTTTGTTCGCTTCTACCCCGGTTACCTGAATCGTTGCACGGATAATGTCCGTCAAACGACGCTTAGCTTTTTCTTCCGGAATGTTCTTAGGTGCCGCGTATTCTTGAATAACGATTTGATCGCCATAAACGTCGATCGCTACGTTGTATTCTGGAAGGTCTGCGTCATAGATACGGTAACAGTCCAGCTTCTCTTTACGAGCCCATTTACCGATCTTACCAATGTTTTTCTTCAAACGGTTTGAGAAATCAGGTGCGATTTGAACGCTAGTATCCGCGCCTTTCACCTCTTCAGCGCTGCGCTCTGCAATACTGTAGTTCTTTTGGTGACACGGTAACGCACCATTATTCAATTTGAACTGTTTGTCCGCACGCATACGAAGACAGCTTAGTAGCTCATCTGAACTAGAGAAGATAGACGCTTTACAACCGCCAAACTCTGCTTTTAGCTGGCCACCAAATGCTGTGTATAGCGCAATCAGACCTGGCTCAGTACCAAGACGCTCACCATAAGGAGGGTTAGAAACGATAACGCCAGCTTCGAAACCTGCTGGACGAGTAATAGTTGCCGC
Source organism: Vibrio sp. K4 (assembly GCF_051122595.1). NCBI lineage: Bacteria > Pseudomonadati > Pseudomonadota > Gammaproteobacteria > Vibrionales > Vibrionaceae > Vibrio > Vibrio sp. K4. Next base: position 1,508,623 of record NZ_CP178577.1, on the reverse strand, counting down.
GTCACCTTGTGCAAATGTAATCAGCTCTTCAACGCCAGCTCTACGAGCGTTGTCTTGTGCAACTTTTAGTACTTTCGGGTCGTTATCGAAGCCGAAAAACTTAGCGTCAACTTTTTTGACACCACGTCGAGCTTGTACATTTGCCTCTGATTTTATCTCTGCCCAAAGTTCTGGTTCAAAGTCTTCTAGTGCTTCAAAGCCCCACTGTTTGCGCTTAACGCCAGGTGCCATGTTCGCTGCCATCATTGCCGCTTCAATCAGCAACGTACCAGAACCACACATCGGGTCTAAAAGTGGTTGAGAACCATCCCAGCCACAACGCATTACGATAGCTGCTGCTAGTGTTTCACGCAGCGGAGCTCGACCAGATTCTGGACGGTAGCCACGTTGATGAAGACCACTACCCACCATATCCACACCAAGGATTGCCTTATCTTTGTGTAGACGGACATGAACACGGATATCTGGACGCTCTTTGCTGATATTTGGACGAGGAAGTCCTTTCTTCTCAAAGCAGTCTACGATGCCATCTTTTACTTTCATTGCACCATATTGGCTGTTGCGGATTTCGCGGTTAGTACCGTTGAAGTCAACCACAAAACGCTTTGAGCTATGGAATTGGTTTACCCAGTTGATTGCAGACGTTGACAGGTAAAGGTCCATGTCGTCGTTACAGGTAAACTCCGATAAAACACGTACAAATCGAGACGCCAAGCGGCTCCACAAACAGCAACGGTAAATCTGTTCATTCGTTGCTTTAAATTTTACGCCAGCCTGTACTGGTTTGGCGTTTTCAATGCCTAGTTTAGTCAGTTCTTCAACAAGCAAGTTTTCCATGCCATTTGAAGTTACCGCGAGATATTGATTCATAGTGTTCTTTCGTCGATAAAAAATGGCTTTGATTATACCTGACTTTACGATCAATGCCTCGTTTTTAAAGGCTTTTTCGATTTGTTAGCGCAATCCATCACCAACCCTTCCTGCTGAAAGTCAAAACACAACACCTTTCATCAAGAAATAAGTCTCTTTTTCACTACCTAATAAAAACAAGCCCTACAGAAGAAGTGAATACTTATTTACTGCAAATTTGGCCTATACCAGACGTACTATTGGTGTGTAATTTACTTACAAAACGCACATATAGAGGAATAAAAGGTGAAATATTAAGCGCCAAGTTGCCTAATTTAAGGAAACGCTAAAATGAAAAAAGTGAAATAAAAGTGAGCTGCTTCATATATGAGATACGAAATCCCCTCACCTAAGGGTGAGTTTGGAGCGTGTATTAGGAGAGATTTGGAAAATTCTAGGCAAAAAAAATCGACCTAGTACGGTCGATTAATGCAAACAAAGGAACGAAATTAAAGAAAAAATCAAAAGGAAACTAACCCACCATCGCCATCGGTGCCATCATGAATAAGTGATTAGCACAGACCATGCGATCATGCATTACTTTAATCGGTTGCCCAAACTGGAGCGTTTTGTTGCCGTCTAGTAGGAACTCTTCCTGTCCAACATAAGCACACAGGCTTGATGTTTCACCTGGCTCTAGGACGACGAACACACCTTCTGAATATCGGTTTGTTAGGAAGACCATGTCCCCTTCTTCTGGCTCGTGTCCATCGCATTGGGCATCGAAGAACCAGCTCTTAGGCTGAACTGGCTTATGAAAGCGTTTCGCGGCTACGCAATAAAGCGTAAGCTCGGCTTGACGGTATTCGTTGATGTCGAGACAACGGATTCGTTCGTTGTACGTTTGGAACGCGCTTGCGTCATCAACGGTGAATTCATTGTCTGAGAAGGCACAATTGACCAACAGCTTTCGGCATAGATTGGTTTGGAAAATCATTTCCTCCCCTAAATCCAGCATTAGGCAAGCTTTCTGCTCGTCAAAATACCAATTCCATTTGTCGCTGGGTTTAAGCATTATTCCGTTCTCTTGTGACTAGTTAAACAGTAATAAGAGGTAAGACGCTTAATTACCTACTCATGATTTTTAAATTTTACAAACGAACGGACAAAAAAAAAGAGGAAACGAATTCCTCTTTTTTTAGTAACAAGCGTCGATTTCTCAACGATTTAGCGATTGATCTTATAGATTTTTAACAATATCGCGTACGAGACCAGGTCCGTGGTAGATAAAACCAGTGTAAACCTGAACAAGCTGCGCACCTGCCATCATTTTCTCTTTTGCCGCAACGTAAGAGTCAATACCACCGACACCAATGATCGGAAGTTTGTCGCCGAGTTCTTCGTGAAGTTTGCGAACAACCTCTGTTGAACGAGATTGAACCGGACGTCCACTTAAACCACCCGCTTCGTTTGCATGCTTCATACCTTCAACGACTGTGCGATCCAGTGTTGTGTTGGTTGCAATAACACCATCGATATTGTTCTTAATTAGAGACTCGCAGATCTGGCTGATTTCGTCATCGCTCAAATCCGGTGCAATTTTTAGCGCAAGTGGTACATACTTACCGTGTTTTTCAGCAAGTTCGGCTTGTTTTGCTTTGAGTTCAGCTAGCAATTCGTCTAGCGCTTCACCGTACTGAAGCGAACGAAGTCCTGGTGTATTTGGTGACGAGATGTTCACGGCGATGTAGCCGGCGTACTCGTACACTTTTTCCATACAAATCAGGTAGTCCTCTGCCCCGTTCTCAATTGGTGTGTCTTTATTCTTACCAATGTTGATACCAAGAACGCAGTTGTATTTTGCCTTTTTCACATTCTCAACCAGATGATCCACACCTAGGTTGTTAAAGCCCATACGGTTGATGATACCTTCCGCTTCAACTAGGCGGAACAAGCGTGGCTTGTCATTACCTGGTTGCGGACGAGGCGTAACAGTACCAACTTCGACAAAACCAAAGCCCATAGCGTCAAACGCTTCAATGCATTCACCGTTTTTGTCCAAACCAGCAGCAAGACCCACTGGGTTACGGAATGTAAGCCCCATGTATTCTACTGGACGATTTGGTAATTGTTGACGATAGAAAAGATCGAGAGGAGTGCCGTTAAAGCGTTGGAAGTTTTTGATTGCAAGATCATGTGCCTTTTCGGCATCAAGTTGGAAAAAGCCAGTTCTGGCTAGACGGTAAAGCATTGTGCCTCCGAAAGAAAAAAGCCCCGTGTAAACGGGTCAATATTATTTACTGTTTTCCAATGCAATTCAATGAAAATGAATGAATTCAGCAAAATTGAGCCTCTTATTTTAGTTTTATTCTTAAAAACAGTCGATTAGCGCTAGTTCTCCTATACAAAATTGCTAGCTTTTTCATTAAAAGCAAACGATTTCATGTCATGAAAACTTAAAACCGGTGTTACAGCGTCACTGAGTTGGGTTAATTGAAATGGTTTAAACATAAAAAAGCCCCGCTATTGCGAGGCCTTTGTCAAAGTCACTTACCCTATTCGTTCGAAGAACAATTCAGATTAAGTAGAACCAATTCTCGAAGTGCTACAGAGAACTTAGCGAATTCATGGACGGAACCAACTTTGAATTCATTCAAGATACTCTCCCAACGATGCAATGACAGTTCATTTGTTGTCATCCAATCTTCGAGTGCTTGCATCACGTCTAGATCTTCTGTTGAACAGCCGCAAGTTAAAACTTGAGCAGTCAGTTGACGTTGTTGCCAATCAAGATCCTCACGGAATGCCGCACGAGCTAAGGCTTGCCAGTTGTTATCGACTGCTTGGCTATTGATCTGTTTCAAGAACCAATGAAGTGATAAACGGTCACCGAGGTTGAAGTAAAGCTTAGATGCTTGTTCAACCGTTTTACCCGTTTCGCTCGCTACTGAAGATATATCCAGTGCTGATTGTAAGCTAGAGAGACGAGCTACGTGGTGCGCAAGTTTCTCTTCTACTCCACGATCAATCCATTTCTGGGCAAGTTCGTTATGCTCTTCCACTTCTGATGCAACTAGCATGGTGTCTAGAGTTTCAGTAATAGTGTGAACATCGTCTTTATATAGTGCAACGAGCTCAGTTACTGTGCTCTTACCGCTGCGATTGCGAAGTAACCAACGAGAGATACGGCGCAATGCGCGACGTACGTAGAACATGATCTCATACTGTGCTTCTGCTGTTGCAACGTTATCAAGTGCTCGGGTTTGCTTAAGAATATCTTCCAGTTCGAAGATCTCACGTGTTGCACTGTAAGCGTTCGCAATATCAACCACACTCGCGCCCGTTTCTTCTTGAAGACGAGTCACGAAGTTACAGCCCATTTCATTAACCATTTGGTTTGCCAGCGCTGTTGCGATGATTTCAGCACGCAGCGGGTGGTTTACCATCTGATCTTTGTAGTTACGGCGTAACTCACTTGGGAAGTAAGCAACCAGTTGTTTTCCATGGAATTCGTCATTTGCGATTTCGTCAGCAACCAATTGTTCTTTCAAAACCATCTTGCCGTAAGCCACAAGCACTGAAAGCTCAGGACGTGTCAGACCAAGACCTTGTTTTTCTCGCTCAATCAAGGTTTCATCGTCTGGAATGTACTCAAGAGCACGATCCAAGTACCCTGCTTTTTCCATAGTGTGAATAAAGCGGATTTGCTCTTTAACGATGCCAACACCTTGTTGTTCAGTCACCGAAATCGACTCAGATTGACGGTATGCATCGTCCAATACGATTTCGCCCACTTCATCTTCCATCGATTCAAGAATTTGGTTGCGTTGTTTAACCGTTAAATCGCCATTTGATACAAGGCCGTTCAAGAAGATCTTAATGTTTACTTCATTGTCCGAGCAGTCTACACCGCCAACATTGTCAACAAAGTCGGTATTTACACGACCACCAGTGGTTGCGTACTCAATACGACCAAGCTGAGTCATACCCAAGTTACCGCCTTCACCAACGACTTTCGCTTTTAAATCACGTCCATCGATACGGAGTACGTCATTTGCACGGTCGCCAACATCAGTGTGCGTCTCGCTAGAAGCTTTAACGTACGTGCCGATACCGCCATTCCAAAGTAGATCCACTTCCATTTGTAGGATCATCTTAATCAGATCGTTTGGCGCTAGAGACGCTTTTTTAGTGCCCAACATTTTTTGGATTTCAGGCGTAAGTTGGATCGATTTAGAGCGTCGAGAGAAAATACCACCGCCCTGTGAGATCAACTCGGCATTGTAATCTTCCCAGCTTGATCGTGGTAGATTGAACAAGCGATTACGCTCTTCCCAGCTGGTGGCTGAATCCGGGTTTGGATCAATGAAGATATGCATATGGTTAAACGCAGCTTGCAAACGAATATGCTTAGATAGCAGCATACCGTTACCAAATACGTCACCCGCCATATCACCAACACCAATTGCCGTGAAGTCAGTGGTTTGACAGTTGATGCCCATTTCACGGAAGTGGCGTTTCACCGATTCCCAACCACCTTTAGCAGTGATCCCCATTGCTTTGTGGTCGTAACCGTTAGAGCCACCTGACGCAAACGCATCACCTAGCCAGAAGTTGTACTCATCCGATACAGAGTTGGCCAAATCAGAGAACGTTGCTGTACCTTTATCGGCCGCAACAACCAAGTATGGGTCGTCTTCATCGTGACGCACTACACTCTTTGGCGGAATAACTTCGCCTTCGATGATGTTATCGGAAACATCGAGTAATGCACGAATGAAACGTTTGTAACAACGTTGACCTTCAGCGAAGATTTCATCACGGTTAGTTAGAGTTGGCTGACGTTTACATACGAAGCCACCTTTTGCACCCACAGGGACAATCACCGTGTTCTTAACTTGCTGTGCTTTAACTAGGCCAAGAATCTCAGTACGGAAGTCTTCTTGACGGTCCGACCAACGTAGACCACCACGCGCGACTTTACCGCCACGTAGGTGTACACCTTCGATATCCGGTGCGTACACGAAGATTTCAAACGCTGGCACTGGCTGAGGAATGTCTGGGATTTCGCTTGGTTTCATCTTCAATGATAACCAAGGTTTCGGCTGTTTATTTTCGTCCAACTGGTAGTAGTTAGTGCGTAGCGTTGCTGTGATCATTTCCATGTAGCGACGGATAATACGATCATCATCTAGGCTTTCAACACGATCCAATTGCTCGGTTATTTTCTTAATAAGATCGTTCTGACCTTTTTCACTGCCCTTGTGTTTTGGATCGAATCGCTTAGCAAACAGATTCACCAAACCTGTTGCCAAATCTGGGTAATGGCTCAGGGTATCTTCAATGTATTGTTGGCTGAATGGGAAGCCAACTTGGCGCATATAACGAGCGTATGCACGAAGAATTGAGATTTCACGACCAGACAGTGAAGCGCCCAGCAACAAGCGGTTGAAGCCATCACTCTCTAAATTACCAGCCCAAATCGCAGCAAATGCTTGCTGGAAACGATCGCGAGCTTCACGAAGATCAACGGTCTTGTCGCTCTTATGCAGCATTGAGAAATCAAGGATCCAAAACGTTTGGCCATTGTTGGTTTCGATCTCATAAGGCGATTCGCCGATCACACGTAAGCCTAGGTTTTCCAACATTGGCATCACGTCGGATAGGTGAATTGGTTCGTCACGGTGGTATAGCTTTAAGCGCACCGCTTTCGATTCTGCCGCCTCTTCTTGCGGACGGTAGAACAACATGCCGAGTTTATTATCATCGCTTAATGCTTCAAGACGTTCGATATCTGCAACCGCAGAACCAGGCATCATGTCTTCTTTGTATGAACGTGGGAATGCGCTCATGTACTCTTTCGAAAGCGGAAGACCTTTGCTTTCACCGAAGTTAGCAATGATAGATTCTTTTAGGCGATCATCCCACGAAGTCGATACTTCCATTAAGTTCTGCTCAATCTTTTTCACGTCTACATCAATGTTGTTATTGTCTACACGAACAATGTAATGGGTTCTCGCCAGCGGGCTCTCTGAGAAGAAGGTCGTGAACTCAACTTCTTGCTCACAGCCAAAGTACTGCTTAAGAATACGTTGTGTTTGACGGCGAAGCTCGGTGTTGTAACGGTCTTTTGTCACATAAACCATGCAGCTGAAGAATCGACCAAACGGGTCTTTACGAACAAATAGACGTAACAAGTCACGGTCTTGCATTTGTACGACGCCCATCCCCACTTCTAATAGCTCTTCTTCACGAGCTTGAAGCAGTTCATCACGTGGGTAGTTTTCTAGGATGTTGTGCAGAGCTTTGTACGAGTACGATCCGTTACGGTAGCCGCTCGCTTCTAGAATACGATCCACTTTCTCGCGAATCAGAGGAATACTTTGTACCGCTTGGTTGTATACCGCAGAAGTGTAAAGACCTGTGAAACGGTGCTCACCAATCACTTTGCCATTCTTGTCGAATTTCTTAACACCAATGTAGTCAGTGTAAGCTGGGCGGTGAATACGAGAGGCTTGATTGCCCTTAGTGATGATCAGCGCATAAGGTTTTTTCGCTTCAAGGCGCGCTGAGTCTGACAGTTCAGAAAGCTTGATGCTGCGAACGCGACTATCATCAGCAAACATGCCAAGGCCTTTCTCTTTCACCGGCTGAAGCTCAGTATCACCATTGACACTGACAAGATCATATTCCTTATACCCCATGAAGGTGAAGTTATGATCCCCTAACCAGCGTAGGTATTCGATCGTTTCATCTAAACGATCCGTTTTCATTGAAACACGATCTTTATTCTTCTCAAGGTCGTTGGTAACGATCTTAAGTTTTTCAACCATTTGCTTCCAGTCATCAACGACTAAGCGCGTGTCTGATAAGATGGTTAGCAACTCATTTTTCAGCGCTTGCATTTCATCTTTACTGGTTAAACGGTCTACTTCGATGTGGAATAGAGATTGAAGAACGCCGCCCTCGCCATTTACGTCCGTCACTTGTCCTTTCTTATCGCGTTCTAGTTGCGTTGGGTTGTTGAGCATCAAGTGAGAAACAAGGTCGAGTCGCGTTAGCGCCATCTTGATGGAATCCACTAAAAACGGGCTATCCGGTACAACGATTTCAACAATCGTGTGAGTTGATTGCCAACCTTGGCGGCTGACAGTCGGGTTGAATACCCTGACAGAAATGTCTTCTGGTTTCTTTTCATTGATATGATGCCACAGGCTAACAACGGCACCATAAAGGTCGGATTCATTTCGCTGAATCAAGTCATCATCAGCAATGTTGCTAAATAAGTGTTGAGCAAGTTTAGTTACAAGCGGTTGGTGAGAAAGCTCGAGTTTGTCTTGAATTAGTTGGTATACCTTTTCAAGCAGAACCGGCACTACATTTTCACGCGCGGTCATATTCACACTCCACATTAGAATTGTTGTTTTGTAGGGGGACTTAACTTCGGGTTTTAGCCTCGAAACTAAGCATAGGTAATGCATGCACTTATTGTAAAAGCATAATTACAAATGTTTAACAAAAATTCGCAGTGGTAAGAGGTGAAATGTTTGATTATGTGACTAAGATTCCTGTTTAACTCACTAGGAATATCAGGCATCACAGAGTTTCTAACTTTAGAAACTTATTATTTTGGTCAGTTGTGAGTCTAAAACGGCCTCTAACGCCTAATTGACTAAGAAATGGTCTGAATTTTGACGCATCTAGTTGCACTCTCAAACCATTGTCAGTAATGACTTGTACCGAACTTGCGGCACCGGAATAGTGTGAAAGAAATGTTTGATAAGAGATGTTGAGAGAGAAGTAATACTGGTTCATTAGAATGGATTATTGTCAGAACAAAAAACTAGGGTGATCATAACGACCACCCTATTCTTTTGTCGATTATTCGTCTAGTGCTTTAGTCACTTTTTCGAATAGGTCTTTCGCTAAATTGTCCATCGCCTTTAGCTTTTCAAGCTCTGCGCGGATAAGCGCTTGGCGGCCTTCATCGTATTTACGGAACTTCAATAGAGGATCGATCATACGAGACGCCACTTGTGGGTTGGTATCGTTCAACTGACGAAGGATCTCACCAGCAAACTGGTAGCCAGAGCCTGATTTATCATGGAAGCGTACTGGGTTTGCGTTTAAGAAAGAACCAATCAAGCTACGCGTACGGTTCGGGTTCTTCAAGCTAAATGCTTCGTGGCTCATGGTTTCTTTCACTTTCTCAAGTGCGTTTTCAACCGGGTTGCTGCCCTGAAGAACAAACCATTTGTCCATAACCAGACCATCGTGCTTCCACTTGTCGCTGTAATCCGCCATTAGCGCTTCACGACATTCAAGTTGTGCATTGTTCGCTGCACTCATTGCCGCGATCGTGTCTGTCATGTTGTTTGATGACTCGTACTGCGTTTTAGCTAGTTCGTTGCCCTTTTCAGTGTGGGCTAGGAACTGCAGACATTGGTTACGCAAAGCTCGTTTACCAATAGCGTCGTGATCAATGCTGTACTCTGCTTGGTTCAATGCGTGGTAAGTAGCACTCAGTTCATCTTCTAGCTCTTTAGAAAGTGACACTGTAATGTTATTCAGTACCGTATCTACCGCATCAATATCAATCTGCTTGTACCAACCAGTGATTTCGTTAATTGAAGGTAAAGACAGAACTTGTGCGATAAACGCTGGCTCAAGATTCGCATCAAGTAACACGCCACGGAATGCATCGATTAAGTCTTCTGATAGCTTAACCTCACCACCCGCTTGAACGTTAGTTACGTTTTGACGAATGTACTTCGCTAGCAGCATTTGGCTTGCATCCCAACGAGCAAAATCGTTTGTTGCGTGCTTCATCAAGAAGATCAGTTCATCATCGCTGTAATCGTATTCCAATTTAACCGGTGCAGAGAACTCACGAAGCAATGATGGCACTGGTTGTTCTGCGACGTTTTCGAATACGAAAGTCTGCTTATCTTGCTTCACGTCTAGAACGTTGTGTACCGATTCACCGTTGATAACCAGTGGAATCACATCACCGTTTTGCGCGTATAGCTCAATATCGAATGGAATATGTAGCGCTTGTTTTTCTGCTTGGTCGTGCGTTGCTTCAGTAAATTGCTCAACCGTTAGTGCGTAAGTTTTTGCTTCCGCATTGTATTCACTGTTTACACGAAGTGTTGGTGTACCAGACTGGCTGTACCATAAGCGGAATTGCTTAAGGTCAACGCCCGTTGCGTCTTCCATTGCAGAAACGAAATCTTCACACGTTGCTGCAGTACCATCATGACGCTCGAAGTACAGTTTCATACCTTTTTGGAAACCTTCTTCGCCAAGTAGCGTATGATACATGCGGATCACTTCGCTGCCCTTTTCGTACACGGTTAGCGTGTAGAAGTTATTCATTTCAATAACTTTATCCGGACGAATTGGGTGTGACATTGGGCTTGAATCTTCCGCGAATTGAGGACCGCGGATAATGCGAACGTTGTCGATCCGGTTTACTGCACGTGAACCAAGATCAGATGAGAACTCTTGATCGCGGAATACCGTTAGGCCTTCTTTCAAACTCAGTTGGAACCAGTCACGGCAAGTCACGCGGTTACCCGTCCAGTTGTGGAAGTATTCGTGACCGATTACCGCCTCAATACCAAGGTATTCACGGTCAGTCGCGGTTTTTTCATTCGCAAGGACAAACTTCGAGTTGAAGATGTTTAGACCTTTGTTCTCCATCGCGCCCATGTTGAAGAAATCAACGGCCACGATCATGTAAATATCTAGGTCATACTCAAGACCAAAGCGGTCTTCATCCCACTTCATTGAGTTGATAAGTGAAGTCATCGCATGACCAGCACGATCTAGGTTGCCTTTGTCGACAAAGATTTCTAGGTCTACTTCACGACCTGATGTGGTTGTGTATTTATCACGTAGTACATCGAAATCACCGGCTACTAGTGCGAACAAGTAAGCTGGTTTTGGATGTGGGTCTTGCCATTGAACCCAATGACGACCATTTTCTGCCTCACCTTCAGCGACGCGGTTACCATTGCTCAATAGGTATGGATACACAGCTTTGTCTGCGATCACTTTTGTTGTGTATTTCGCAAGAACGTCTGGACGGTCTAGATAGTAAGTAATGCGACGGAAGCCTTCTGCTTCACACTGCGTACAAAACGCACCACCTGATTTGTAAAGACCTTCAAGTGCCGTGTTTGCTTCTGGATCGATCTTGGTAATGATTTCTAAATCAAATTCCGCAGGCAAATCGGTAAGCACTAAAGAGGCTTCTTTTACTTCATGGTGAGCCCAATCTTCGCCATTCACTTTTACGGAGCGCAGCTCTAACCCTTCACCATCAAGTTCTAATGTGGTGGATTCACCCTTTTGAACTACTTTTGATACTGCTGTAACGATCGTGTCGTTGTCATAAAGATCAAACGTCAACTCAATGTCCGTGATGGCATGAGATGGCGATTTGTAATCTTTGCGATATTTCGCTTGGGGAGCTTGAGACATGTCCATAAATCCTTGTATATAGAACCACAAAAATACCAGGACTAGAGGCTCAAACACCTCTTACTGGTATCACGATATAAGCTATTTTTAGGGGTTGTGGTATCAGAATACAAGTCTTTCTATAAAAAAACGGAGCTTTTAGTGGCTTAGCTCCGCTTTCTGTTTAACATTTAATCAACATCAGAACATTTCACTATTAATAACCTAGCGTGAAATAATGATGATGAATCATTTAGGGTGTCACTCGGTTGAGAACCGCGTACATATCCCCGTTGGAATCCTTAATCGTAAGCTCATTTTGATTGAGTACATAGCGAGTACCATGTTCACCGTTTTCATACAAAAGAACCAGATGTTCCCCTTCGGTGTAGAATACGCCCTGCTTAACTGATTCCTCACCTTCATCGTTCGCGACACGGAACATAAACACAAAGTCAGGTTGTAGAATCAAATCCATCTGATTGATGTTATTGGCGAGCATACCATCGCCACCGACTTGTGAACTGGACCAAATGCCAGCAAGCGCATTTGATAGTCCTTTTGTGAAGGTCACACCGTTCAAATCTAGTGTGTTGTGATTGTTCCGATATGCATAAATTTGCGGTTCATCTGTATTCAAACCAAGAACAATGGTGTCTTCATTGGCGTTATACATCCCTTCCCAATGGTCTATTGAATAGTCTTTTTTCTGTATATCGATCGAGAAAGTGTAATCAGAACCCAAAGTCAGTTTGATAGCACGGAAGTTCTCTGATGATTCTTCCGGGTTGGGATTCATCAGGTACCAGTCGCCGATCAAAAACGGGGTGTCGAAGTGACTGAGTTCGTCTTCCTTGTTGGTTTCCGCACTAGAAACACTAAAGCAGCAAAAGCTAAGTAAAATAATGAACCATTTCATAACGGTATCCTTATCGTTTTCTTTTAGCTTAGGTGCTAGATCTCGTTTTCGCGAAATATTTGATCTGCATCACGTAATTTGTTGGAGAAAATTAAGCGTAGGATTCACCGAATTCAGTTTGAACATAGTGGTAAATACACATAAAAAAAAGAGCGAGTCGCTATGACTCGCTCTTAATACACAGAATTGTTAGTCATTATGACTGAATTATTAGCTTTTCAGCATATCGACCATAACAGCAACGGATTCATCTAGATAAACGTCTGGTGCTTCGTAATCTTTTGGCACATCATCAAGCGTTTTGAATGGTTCTTTACCCATTGCAGCTTGACGTTCATTGATGCGCTCTAGACGTAGAGCCTCGGCTTTATCCGATTCATCTTCACGAACTTTCTCGTTAAGAGACAATAAGTTATCGTCTTTCTCTTTACGGTACTTCTCGATATCTTCTTTGATGAAACGGAATTCCATTTCGTCTGCGATACGTTTGTTGTGAAGTTCAGTCAGTTGAGTCACAAGAGCGTCATTGCTTGGGAACGTCTGATATTTTGCTTTATCAATGCTATCCCAAGGCAGCGCGTTATCTTCAACACTTTCACCTGTTTCGCTTGGCTCAACTGGCGTTGGATAAGCGATGTCTGGTGCAACACCACGGTTCTGAGTACTGCCACCATCAATGCGGTAGAACTTCTGAATCGTGTATTGAACATAACCAAGCTCTTTATCGAAAAGATCGTAGATATGGTTCAGTGAACGATGTTGCTGAACGGTACCCTTGCCGAAAGAGTTTTCGCCAAGAATAATCGCACGGTTATAATCCTGCATTGCTGCCGCAAAGATCTCAGACGCTGAAGCACTGTAACGGTTGATCAATACAGTTAGCGGGCCGTCGTAACTTATTTGGCCATCGGTATCTGCATTTACCTTGATACGTCCGTAGCTATCACGAACTTGAACAACCGGGCCCTCTTTAATAAAGAGACCTGTTAAAGCGGTTGCTTCTGTCAGTGCACCACCACCGTTGTTTCGTAAATCAACGATCACGCCATCGACGTTCTTGGCTTTCAGTTCAGCAAGCAGTTTGTCTGTATCTTTCGAGAGACCAACGTAGAAGCTTGGAACTTCAAGAACACCAATCTTTTTACCGTCTTTCTCGATGATTTCAGATTTAACCGCACGGTCTTCTAAGCGAACTTTGTCACGAACAATAGTGACAACGTAACTCTTTGCATCTTTGCCTTCTGGCAAGACTTGTAGGTTAACTTTGGTTCCCTTAGGGCCTTTGATTAACTGAACGACGTCATCAAGACGCCAACCAATGACATCGACAACTTCTTCGCCATCTTGACCAACACCGATGATGCGGTCACCCTCGCCCAACTGTTTGCTCTTAGAAGCAGGACCGCCGGCAACCAAAGATCGAATCACTGTGTAGTCATCGGTCATTTGAAGTACGGCACCAATACCTTCAAGAGATAAATTCATCTCTGATTGGAATTGTTCTGCATTTCGAGGAGATAAGTAGCTAGTGTGCGGATCAACTTCACGAGCGAAAGCATTCATGTAAAGTTGGAAAGCGTCTTCGTTGCGAGTTTGCGTAATGCGTTTCATCGCGTTGTTGTAACGCTTCTCTAAAACCTCTTTGATTTCTGGCCATTCTTTACCAGTCATTTTAAGGTTTAGAGCATCGTACTTAACGCGTTTGCGCCATAACTCATTTAACTCGGCTTCGTTTTTAGGCCATGCGGCTTCAGAGCGATCCAGTTCGATAGATTCGTCAGTATCAAACTTGATTTCTTTATCGAGTAGAGTCAGTGCGTAGGCAAAACGGTCAAAACGCTTCTGCATCGAAAGGTTATAAACATCAAATGCAATCTTGTTGTTGCCAGCTTTAAGCTGATCATCAAGGCTAATTGACCAATCTTTGAAAGAATCGATATCGGCTTGAGTAAAAATATTTCTATTGTAATCAAGCATTTCTACATAGCGTTCAAAGATCGCTTTGGAGAAATCATCATTCAGATTGAAGTGCTTATAATGAGAGCGGGTAAATCGAGAAGTCACTCGTTTGCTGGCTGTTTCATGCTGAACTTCAGGAGCAAGAACCGGCAAATCATCTTTGTTTAGTTTGGCTTCTAGAGCCTGAGCTGATGCTGCTAGCCAGAAGCTAGCAGCAATCAGTGTCACTTTTGAACGGCAATTCATGCGTAGGAGTATCTCCCTTATGCGCGCAAGTGCTCCGCTTTCACAACCATTTGTAGGCCGTTAGCAAGTTGAACACGTACATCTTCCTTATTGACTTCAACAATGGTCGCAGCCATGTTTCCTTTGCCCATGTTCACGTTTACTGCGTTGCCGATTGTGATCTCGTCAGCGTTTAGCGCGCGTGTTTCTACAGGCTTACTTTCTTTTTGTACTTTTGGTTTGTTAGCACGACGAGGCTGTTGAGGCTTTTTAGCCGCAGGTTTCGCTTTCGCCTTACCCTCTTCACGAGCTTTCTGAGCTTGTTCTTTACGACGAGCTTGAACTTTCGCTTTGCTTTCAGCAAGTGTCGCTTTAGCGTGTTCTACGTGTTCTTCTTCTAGCTCGCCACATGGGTTGCCATCTAGATCAACACGTACTGCACCTGGTTTTACACCGTGTAGGTAACGCCATGATGAAGTGTACTGTCTTAACGCTGCACGAAGCTGAGTTTTGCTTACTTTTTCGTCTTCATTTAGACGTTCCGCAAGATCTTGAAAAATACCAATTTTCAGAGGCTTTGCTTCACCTTCTAAAGTAAAGCACTTAGGGAAACATTCAGCAATGTATGCGATAACTTCTTTGCTGTTTTTTAACTTTTCAGTCATGAGGGTTCCTGGTTTGAGCGGATTTCCGCGAAGCATTAAGAAAAAATATTCTCGTATTATAGTGACATGCCAAGGAAAAACCACACTCGAGGGCGAATTTATGCGTCGTTAGCGTGCGAATTAAGCAGCTTTTCTACTTCAACCATAAAATGAGTGAGACCTTCTTCGTCAATTTCATTGAATCGGCCGATATTTGGACTATCAATATCCAACACGCCAGCCACTTCCCCATTGATAGTAAAAGGAATCACAATTTCTGAATTGCTCGCTGCATCACAAGCAATGTGACCTTCAAACTCATGTACATCGTATACTCTTTGTACGCTGTTAGTTTGTGCAGCCGTACCACAGACACCACGCCCCATTGGAATGCGAACACATGCTGGCTTGCCTTGGAAAGGACCAAGAACCAGTTCGTCTCCCTTCTTAAGGTAGAAGCCAGCCCAGTTTAGGTCGTCCAGCTCCATAAATAGTAGAGAACTAATGTTCGCTAGGTTTGCAATGTAGTCTTTTTCTGATTCGATCAGCGCAACAGCTTGCTTGGTAAGTCTTTGGTATTGTTCTATGTTCATATTAACTTCCTACTTTTTATTTAGGCTTCCATTCTTATCGTATGGCGTTACAATGCAGCCCTACTTTTTAATAGGACTTATTCTCAATTACAATGAATCCGAAAAACGACACTATTAGCCGTTCTTGGTTGATAACACAAGTGAAAAAGCACAAGTCCAAGCTGATTCTAGCGAACTTGATAGCCGTACTTGCGACCTTGATTAGTGTTCCAATCCCTCTTCTTATGCCTCTGATGGTGGATGAAGTCTTATTGGACAAACCGGCATCTGGCCTTGCAGCGATGAACGCGGTTTTACCTGAGGCGTGGCATACACCTACGGGTTATATCTTCTTTACTCTCTTTTTGGTTGTACTCATGCGAGCAGGCAGCCAAGCTTTCAACATTCTTCAAAGTCGACAATTCACACTGGTTTCAAAGACCATCACCTTTGAAATGCGCAGCAAGATGATCGACAAACTTGGTCGTATTAGCATTCGTCAGTACGAAACCAAAGGCAGCGGCGGCATCAACGCTCACCTTATCACCGACATTGAGACCATTGATAAATTTATTGGTTCTACGTTAGCGAAATTCATTATTAGCTTTCTAACCGTGATTGGTACTGCCATTGTTCTGCTTTGGCTCGATTGGCGACTCGGTCTATTTATCCTTCTGGTTAACCCTATTGTTATCTACTTCTCTCGCAAATTGGGAAGTATGGTGAAACACCTAAAGCGTAAGGAAAACCACTCTTTTGAGATTTTCCAAAATCGTCTGGTTGAGACGCTTGATGGCATTTACCAATTGAGAGCAGCGAACAAAGAACGCGAATTCTTACAGCAGCTTAAAGGTAGTGCCGACCAAGTTCGTATCGATGCCGACAAATACGCTTGGCAATCAGAAGCTGCTGGTCGCGTCTCTTTTCTTCTTTTTCTAATTGGTTTTGAGCTATTCCGCGCCGTTGCCATGCTAATGGTGATGTTCAGTGACCTCACCATTGGTCAAATTTTTGCTGTGTTTGGTTACCTGTGGTTTATGCTATCTCCGGTACAAGAACTCTTGGGCATCCAATTCTCTTGGTACAGTGCAAAAGCGGCGCTTAAGCGTATTAACGACCTATTAGAATTGGAAGAAGAACATAGACCTGTTTCGAAAGTAAATCCTTTCAAAGAAAATCGAGAAGTTGATGTAAAAATTGAACATGTCGATTTTTCATACAACAACGAAAACAAAGTGTTGGACGATCTATCTTTACACATTCCTGCCGGTAAGAAGGTGGCCCTGGTCGGTGCAAGTGGTGGTGGCAAATCCACGCTGATTCAACTGTTGATTGGTGTTTACCGTCAAAACGCAGGTTCTATCCGTTTTAATGATGAACTGACCGATGACATTAGTTTTGAAGTGATACGCGACAAAATTGCCGTGGTTTTACAACAACCTATACTATTTAATGACTCCTTGAGGCATAATCTCACCCTCGGTGGCGACTTCGATGAAATGTCACTGTGGCGTGCCCTAGAAGTGGCGCAGCTGCAAGACGTCATTTCTCAACTTAGCCACGGTTTGGATACACAGATTGGGCGTAATGGTATCCGCTTGTCAGGCGGCCAACGTCAGCGTTTAGCAATCGCACGCATGGTGCTGAGTAACCCACAATTTGTTATCCTAGACGAAGCAACGTCTGCATTGGATACCGCGACAGAGGCGGCATTACATAAGGCGTTAACTGAATTCTTACGCGGTCGAACTACTTTAATCGTTGCCCACCGTTTATCTGCGGTGAAACAAGCCGATTTGATTTATGTGCTTGAAGATGGAAGAGTGACGCAAACAGGAACCCATGGTGAGCTCGTTGAGCAAGAAGGCTTATATCAAACCTTGTATGGGGGCATTCAGTCCCACGCTTAAACCATTCTATGTAGAGAGGTCGTTGTGACCTCTCTGTCTAAACACGCCATGCAACCTAGTAGCATTCGCTTGTGCCAAGGTTGCGAATTGCCTGTCGATATTGTCGATCTGCCTAGTGGTAAAAATGCACACTGCCCTCGTTGCGGTACACAGTTGTACCGTGGTGGTAGTCCGAGTTTATCTGGCAACCTAGCAATCGCTGTCACTTGTATTCTGCTTTTTATTCCTTCGCACTTTTTTAACTTCATCAGCATTCGTCTGTTTGGAGTGATGATTCCTGCAACACTGCCATCAGGGATGATCACACTGTTTCAAGAAGGGTTCGTTCTTCTTTCTATTCTTATTCTATTTTGTAGCTCGCTGGCCCCATTAATCGTATGTAGCTCAGTAGTGACAGCGCATTGGTCATTACACAAGCGCTGGTTTAAAGGGCTTCGTGTTTCACTATGGTTGATTCAACACCTCAAACACTGGGTGATGTTGGACGTTTTCCTTGTCAGTATCGCTATCTCCTGTTTCAAGCTACAAGATTACTCAGATATTTTTGTTGGGCCGGGCCTCATTGGTCTCGTCCTACTGCAAATCTTCACTGTTTTGTTAATTTCTCGCATTAGCGTCCGTCGCTACTGGGAGTCATGGGAATCTGAGCTCAGTTTCGACTTCGAGCATAAAGATGTTCATTGTCATGAGTGTCACCTTTCACAACCAGAAGGCTCACGTTGTCGTCGTTGCCATCACGAACTGTATCATCGCAAACCAAATTCTATTCAGAAGACGTGGGCTTACTTGATCGCCGCAACGATTGCCATCTTCCCTGCCAACTTAATTCCTATATCCATTCTGCTGACAAACGGGAAACGTCTGGAAGACACGATATTCTCTGGCGTTGCAGGATTGGTGAACAACGGTATGTACGGCATTGCTATCATCATTTTTGTGGCGAGTATCGTCGTGCCTGTCGCTAAGATTCTTGGCCTTGCCTACATCTTGTTATGTATCAAATTCAAACGTTCGGTGTTCAGAAGACAACGAATGATGGTTTACTTTGCAGTAAAATGGATCGGTAAATGGTCTGTGATGGATTTATTTGTTATTTCTATCATGATGACATTGGTCGATCGTGGACAAATTCTCGACTTCACACCGGGTTATGGCGCAGTTGCGTTTGGTGTTGTCGTCGTACTTACAATGCTCGCGGCGGAGAGCATTGACCCAAGGCTTATTTGGGACCAAGCCCCAACACAATCAGAAAAAGAGTCAATTAATGAGTGATCAGAACAGTTCTCAAACGTCATATGTGCCAGAGGTAAAGAGGAGTAAAGGTATCTCTCCCCTTTGGCTGTTGCCGATTTTGACCATGGTGTTAGCCGGTTGGCTCGTGGTGAAGTCAATTCATGACGCCGGGCAACGCGTGCAAATCTACTTCTCCGATGCGGCTGGTTTAGTCGCTGGGCGAACCACCATTCGCTATCAGGGTTTAGAAGTCGGTATGGTGCGAGATATCAACTTGTCTGAAGACTTGGGCAGCATTTATGTTGACGCAGACATCTATCCAGAAGCCGCTAAATTGCTTAACGACAAAACACGTTTTTGGTTGGTCAAACCGACAGCGAGTTTAACTGGCGTGTCTGGTCTTGATGCTCTTGTTTCTGGTAACTACATCTCTATTCAGCCGGGTGATGGCGAGAAGTTCGAAACTACCTTCCATGCCCTTGAATCTGCACCAACAGATTTGCGCGTGACACAAGGCTTGAACATTAAATTGAAGAGCCGAGACTTGGGCGGCGTTTCTATTGGTTCTCAAATTGTCTACAAAAAGATCCCGATCGGTGAAGTGTTCAGCTATCAGCTAAATGAAGACGCTAAATCCATCACTATCCAAGCAAACATTCAAGAACAGTACCAACACATCATTAATAGCCGCAGCCGTTTCTGGAATGTGAGTGGCATCGGTGCGAGTATCGGTTTCGATGGTGTTGATGTTCAACTTGAGAGCATGAGTGCCCTACTTGGCGGCGCGATTGCGGTAGATTCGCCAGACGACGGTGAGCCAGTCAAAGAGAACACCGAATTCCGTTTATACAAAGATCTGAAAACAGCGGGTCGAGGTATCCTAATTAAAATCGCCCTTCCTGATGATAATAAAATCAGTGGCGAAGGCGCGCCTATTATGTATCGCGGCCTAGAAGTTGGCCAAATCACCGATTTAAAACTCTCTGAAGGTCGAGAAGTAATTCTGGCTTCTGCAGCCATTCAGCCTGCGTTTAGCGATATGCTAACGTCAGGAACCCGCTTTGTTCTTGAAGAAGCAAAAGTCTCGTTATCGGGTGTAGAGAACATCGCAAACCTTGTGCGCGGTAACTTTTTAACGATCGTGCCGGGCGAAGGTGAACGTTCAAGACGCTTTACCGCCATTCGCAAAAATGTGTTCAACCAACAACAACAGAAGTCGATTGCCATTCGCCTTGTCTCGGACAACTCTTTTGGTTTAGACAGTGGTGCAAACGTGCTTTACAAAGGTATTGTGGTTGGCTCCATCATAAAAGTTGGCTTGCTGGATGAAGCAAAGGCACTAGCAGCGAAGCATGAAGTATTCATGGATGTCCTAATCGACAACGAATACAAGCATCTGATCAAATCGAATAACCGCTTTTATGTTACTGGCAGTGCTTCTGCTGAACTGACTGAATCTGGACTTAGCGTTACCGTTCCGCCTGCAAAACAGCTTCTAACGGGTTCAATTAGCTTTGTAAGCCAAGGGCAAGAAAAGGTCCAAAAAGAGTACCAACTGTTCCAAAGTGCCTCTTTGGCGGATCTTGCGCAGTACAACCAAACAGGGTCAAAAACGCTGACTCTATTTGCGGCTGAATTGCCACCAATTTCAAAAGGCAGCCCACTGCTCTACCGTAACTTGCCTGTGGGCAGTATTTCCGATTTCAATTTGGTCGACGGTGGTGTCATTGTAAAAGCGACAATTGAAAATCGTTATGCGCACCTTTTGACGGATAAAACCGTATTCTGGAACCGCTCAGGTGTCGAGATTGACGCATCTCTCGCTGGCATTAGCGTAAAGGCGCACCCTCTTAAAACTCTCATTAAAGGTGGTATCGCATTTGATTCCATTCCGGGAATTGAGAATAAAATTGGCCAGCGTTGGAAGCTTTACAATGACCAAAACCAAGCGCGTAAGTTTGGCCGTGTAATTTCCCTTGAAACCGATGGCAGCCAAGAAGTAGCGAAAGGAACGCCTATCAAATACCAAGGTGTTAAGGTCGGTGAGGTTACTTTAGTTGTTCCAAACTTCCATCGAGAAATGGTTGAGGTTACGGCTCGCATCCTTCCTGAATACGTCGACAACATTGCCGTTACCGGGTCACACTTCTGGTTAACAGAACCAGAAATTGGCTTAGGTGGTGTTAAGAATTTAGGCGCTTTGGTGTCGAAATCTATCAGTGTCGAGCCGGGTAATGGCGCAGCGAAGTTCAAGTTTGAATTAGCGAAAAGCCAGCAAGCTGAACAAGGTATTTCTTTCACACTACAGAGCGAACAGCGTGGCTCGGTTCAAGTTGGTACCCCTATCCTATATCGTCAAATGGAAGTCGGTACTGTGACGGATGTTAGTCTGGGTGAATTTGCGGATCGAGTGGTAACGAAAATCGAGATTCAACCAGAGTATGCCTACTTAGTTCGTCAAAACAGCGTGTTCTGGAATGTCTCTGGCGTCGATGTTTCCATCGGTCTTGGTGGCGCAAACATAAAGGCAGGAACTTTTGACAGCCTAGTGCGTGGCGGTATCGCTTTCTCTACCCCTGAGCAATCAAAAATCCCGCCAGCGGCGAAACGCGGTCAATCTTTCTACTTATACCCACAAGCGGAAGAAAGCTGGACACAGTGGCGCACAGCAATACCAAAACCATAATCCGTTAGATTTACCATAACGACTTAAAGAGCAGCAATCGCTGCTCTTTTTTATTGCTCAAACCTTTGTGACTATTCGTTTCTGGTTCGCTTTCGTATATCATTTGCGGCAAATTCTGCAATCGAGATTTCACTTTGCATCCTAACGTTTACATCCCAGAAGCCTTTTTGGAAAAAATCCAAACCATCCTTCCTGCTCACCTAAACATGGAAGACTTTATCGCGTCGTGCCAAAAGCCACTGCGAAAGAGTATTCGTGTTAATACGCTTAAGATCAGCGTTGAAGCGTTTTTAGAGCGCGCAGAAGCAAAAGGTTGGAAACTTTCCCCTGTACCTTGGTGTGAAACGGGCTTTTGGATTGATGCGGATGAATCGGTTGTACCACTTGGTAACACCGCTGAACACATGTCAGGGCTTTTCTACATCCAAGAAGCCAGCTCAATGATGCCTGTATCTGCCCTGTTCATGAACCAAGAAGCGTACGACGCGGTTCTCGATACTGCGGCGGCACCAGGCTCAAAAACGACTCAAATCGCTGCGTTGATGAATAACGAAGGCGTTTTGGTTGCGAACGAATACGCGGCGAGTCGAGTGAAAGTACTTCATGCAAACATTGAGCGCTGTGGCGTGCGTAACGCTGCGCTAAGCAACTTCGACGGTCGTGTGTTTGGTGGCTGGCTCCCAGAGCAATTTGACGCCGTTCTACTCGATGCACCATGTTCTGGCGAAGGTACGGTTCGTAAAGATGAAGATGCAATGAAGAACTGGACGCAAGCGTCCGTCATTGAAATTGCCGATACACAGAAAGACCTGATTGAAAGTGCGTTCCATGCTCTAAAACCAGGTGGCGTAATGGTTTACTCAACCTGTACGTTAAGCACCGAAGAGAACCAGCAAGTTTGTCACCATCTAAAAGAGACATTTGGTGACGCTGTTGAATTCGAAAGCTTAAAAGATCTGTTTGAAAATGCAGAAGCGGCACTGACCGAAGAAGGATTCTTGCACATCTTCCCTCAAGTTTATGACTGTGAAGGCTTCTTCGTCGCTCGAATTCGCAAGCTCGCGGCAGTTGAAGCGCCAAAAGTGAAGAAGCGCATGGGTAAATTCCCATTTGCAAAAGCATCAAACAAAGAATCTGCAGAGATCGCTAAGCAACTACAAAACGCAATCGACATCAAACTGCCTGAAGACAGCACGGTTTGGATTCGTGAAAAAGATGTGTGGCTTTTCCCAGACGCACTAGAACCGATGATTGGCGAGCTACGTTTCTCTCGCATGGGCATCAAGATTGCTGAAACCCATAAAAACGGTTATCGCTGGCAGCACCAAGTTGCGACAGCTCTCGCTACAGGTAATGAGAGTAATGCGATTGAACTAACCATCGAAGAAGCGCGTGAATGGTATATGGGTCGTGATGTTCGCCCTCAAAACATTCCAGCCGAGATGAAGACAGGTAAAGGCGAAGTTCTTGTAAAGTACGAAGGTGCCATTATCGGCCTTGGTAAATGGGTAAGCAACCGCATCAAAAACGGTCTTCCACGCGAATTAGTACGAGATAAGAACTTATTTTAGTAGCAAAGTGAAATGCTATAAATAAATGAAAAGCCATCGTATTTACGATGGCTTTTTGGTTCTAAAGCATGATTGGAACTGGGCTCACTAGCGATCCGAGTGCGCTGTACTAAACTGAAGTTATCAAAGCATCGCTTTGAAACGGCATTTCTCTCTATGTTTAACCAACCATATTGTTGGTCAAAAAGTTTAGCGCAGGCTCTATCAAGGAGCCGTTTCCCCTAGGCCCAAAATAAGGACGAGTTTGGGCCATTTTTTTGGCTGGTACTTTTCAATTCGCGTTCAAATCTTTTCGACTAAGACGCGATCCACCAGCCAAATTGCATCTTTAGTCCTTATTCAGCGAGACGAATTCCGTCTTTCTCAATAACGATTTTACCTGCTTTGTATAAACCACCGATGGTCTTCTTAAACGTGCCTTTACTCGTGCGAAATGCGTCAAAAATCGCTTCTGGAGAAGATTTATCGTTAAGAGGCAAGAAGCCGCCCTTCTTCTCTAGAAGCTCAACGATCTTGCTAGATAGGTCGTCCATCTTAGCGACGCCAACTTTTTGTAGCGCTAAGTCAATCTTACCGTCTTCGCGAATTTGCTTAATGTAACCTTTCAGCTTTTTACCGATAAACAGCTTTCCGAATACATCAGATGGGAAGATCATGCCCCAGTGCTCGCCGTTCACAATCGCCTTGTAACCAAGTTGGCTGCGTTCTGCGATGATGAGGTTAACTTCTTCGTTTACTTCATAGTTTGCTGGCGTTTTATCCAGCCACTTATTGAACTTGGTTGTACCTACGATACGACCAGATGCTTTATCTGTGTATACATAAACCAGAATGTTTTGACCAGCAGTAAAGCGAGAACGTTGCTCACTAAACGGGATAAGAAGATCTTTTTCTTTAATACCCCAATTGACGAATGCACCAGTGCTGCTCACACCTTCAACTTGCATTAGGCCCCACTCGCCAACTTGAGCGATGGGTTTATCAATGGTCGCAGCTAGCTGACTTTCTGAATCAAAGTAAAGAAATACGTCAATATGATCGCCTACGTTTGTACCCTCTGGTACATATTTATTAGGCAGCATGACAGAGCCGTAATCATCACCATCCAAAAATACGCCAAAATCAGCCGTTTTAGTGACTTCTAAGCTGTTAATTTGACCAATTTTAATCATTGAGTTTGTCTCTTTTTAAATTTACTGGGAATTATACCCAAACTAACAAGAAAATCAGAGAGAAAAGCAAACCTCTCTGTTATGCTGTGCTCGTTCAACAATTTATCCTAGCCCGCCCTTAAGTTATTTCAATGAACGGACGCTTTTGGATATAGGATGCTTTAGCAAAATCAGGAGCTTTCCTTGGTCACTGTCGACAAACAAGACTCGGTAACCTTAAAAATTAGCCATGCATTGGCAAAGAGTAAAACGCTCGACCTTGATATCTATGTTTTCGTACCCGGAGAGTTGGGTTTAAATTCCGACATCATCAGCGAATCCGAGTTCTACTACACTTCAATCACGCAAAAACGTTCTTACTACAGTACAGAGGTGCTTTTGCCTTTGGTGCACAGCCGTCTTGCTAAACGTGGTCGTTTGTCCAATCGCCAGTACCGCGTCAGTTTGAGTTTGTTTGCGTATCAATACGTTATTGCGCTTGATAAAGCCGTAGCTGCGTTAAACAAACATGATAGTGACAGCGTAACAGCGGAAGAAGTGGATGAAGTGATTGAATTGACGCTCGACATCCTGAAGCGTCTGCGTCGTTCGATTCCTTACGAAGAAAACCTCAAGCGTTACTACGTTAACATTGATAATTACTTGTCTTGGTACACTGAGCAAAAGTTCCTATCCCTTGTCGCTCACCTTCCTCGTGAAGGCGATTACAGTACGATCAAAGAGCGTTTGATTACTCTATGTGAAAAAGAGCAAGCGCATCGTAAGTTGAATAACTACAACTCAGCGAGCGTCGTTGAGGACGTGACACGTCTGTCGAACAAAATGCGCTTATTGAGACGTTTGATTGAGCACCCAATTGTTTTGCGTGAAAAAACGATGTCGATGGGTAACAACATCAAACGTGCAATCAAAGGGATCGCGACGGGCTTAGTGATGGTCGTTGTGACAAGTACCGTTATCCTTGCGCGAGATTATCTAGGTGAGATTTCTGCGTCTTTCATTATTGCGATGTCGTTCATCTATGCGCTACGTGAAATCTTTAAAGACGACTTGCGTGACGCAATGTGGCGTTGGATTCGTAAAGGTAAGCCAAAATGGCGTAAGAAGTACATGGATCCGACGACGAAGAAAGTCGTTGGCCGTAAGCTGGAATGGCTAGACTATCGTTCGCTTTCAAGTTTGCCGGATCGTATTCAAAATATTCGTAAGAAGCGTGTGGTTCAGCGTGAAGAACAAATCCTGCATTACCATGCTAAGACTGAGATGGCGACATCGTTGTTCTTGAGTGGTTACGAGCAAACGCGCGAAACGTTGAACATTAGTTTGCGCCCTATTATTCGTTTAATGGATAAGAGCTCGAACCGAGTCTATCGTTTGAATGATGGGCAAGTAAGTAAAGAGTCGGTAGAGAAACGCCATCTTCTCAATGTGATTGTCAAAGAAGACAACCACACTGATGAGCCCGTTTATTACCGTTGGAAGGTCGTGCTTAACCGTTCAAAGATCGTCTCTCTCGAGAAAATCGAACTGGTTTAAGCCCACAATATGAATTCTGAAATTAAGCAGCTTGTTTTTTAGCTGCTTTTTTAATGGAAAGCGTAAGAGAAAACTCGGCCATAGGTTCATTACCATTAATGCTTGGACACAATGCGGTGATCTTTACATCCCGATTGATACGTTCGCCAGTTTCTAATGTCATTCGCAACATTTCATCAATTAATGGACCATCGTGACACACAAAATGCACGTCGCCTTCAGGACGTTTCAGAAACTCTGCTGTCACGCCCTTAAAAGCGAGAGAGATACGCTCTCCCTGCTCTTCTGCTTTACTCATAGCAAGAAAGCCACCAGCGACATCGGCACCAACAGCAAGCGCACCAAAATACATACTATTGAGATGGTTCTTCGTTCTTCGCTTTAATGGAATTTTAACTTCAACGTGTTGATCATCGATGGCAAGGATCTTTGGTCTACACAACCAGATAAGTGGAACTTTAGAAAAGCCAAAAAGGTTTAAGTAAAGATTTGCACGGCGAACAGCAGATAACATCTTGGTCTCCTTACCAGACTAGTCAGACCAGTTAATCAATGAAGCGCTAAAATGTCAAAGAAATGTTAACAAGAAATCGATCTGCGTAGGCAATTTAGCAATCGGTTTCTTTCCTGTAAGGTTTTACGTTGAATATGAAACACCCACCACACCTAGCTCCAACGCTTAAAATGCCAAATTTGCGTGTTACTAAATAGAAAAACTAGTTATAAATTCAAACGACTATGTATTGATCTCTGCCGCCGTTTTTGTCATTTATACATAACTATCATTTATGATAAGCCACAGCATTACATACATTTCGGTATTTACTAGATAAGAATCCCGTGAAACGGTTTATTCCTAACTATAATTCCGTTATCTTTACCGCTTCGCAATAGAGAATAAAGCTATAACATGCCTATTAAAACAGATGAATTGAGAACCCAACCTTTGGGTCCAATGCCGACACCCGCAGAGCTAGGTAGCGTACATCCAATCACTGATGATGTAGCAGACCGTATTGCTCAATCTCGTCGACAAATTGAGAAGATTTTGACTGGTGAGGATGACCGTATCCTTGCTATCGTTGGCCCATGTTCAGTGCACGACACTGAAGCGGCAATTGACTACGCAACTCGTCTTGCGGACATTCAAGATAAGTACAAAGATGAACTGTTCATCGTTATGCGTACTTACTTTGAGAAGCCTCGTACCGTTGTTGGTTGGAAAGGTCTTATCACCGACCCTAACCTAGATGGTTCATACGCACTTGAAGCTGGTCTTCATAAAGCTCGTAAACTGCTACTGGATATCAACAAGCTTGGTCTTGCAACGGCTACTGAGTTTCTTGATATGATCACAGGCCAGTACATTGCTGATCTGATTACGTGGGGCGCGATTGGCGCTCGTACAACAGAGTCACAAATTCACCGTGAAATGGCGTCTGCCCTATCTTGCCCAGTTGGCTTCAAGAACGGTACAAACGGTAACGTGAAAATTGCGATTGATGCGATTCGTGCGTCTAAAGCATCACATTACTTCTACTCGCCAGATAAGAATGGTCGTATGACAGTTTACCGCACAAGTGGTAACCCATATGGTCACATCATTCTTCGTGGTGGTGAGAAAGGTCCAAACTTTGATGAAGCGTCAGTGAAACAAGCGTGTGAAGCGCTTGCAGAATTCGACTTGCCACAACGTTTGATTGTAGACTTCAGCCACGCAAACTGTCAGAAGCAGCACCGCAAGCAAATTGAAGTTGCACAAGACATTTGTGAACAAATTAAATCAGGCAGTACTCGCATTGCGGGTATCATGGCAGAGAGCTTTATTAAAGAAGGCAATCAGCCAATGACTGATATTCACAACCTAACTTACGGCCAGTCGATTACTGACCCATGTCTAGGTTGGGATGATACTGTGACTATGCTAGATATGCTGGCAGAAGCAGTAAAATCCAGTAAGTAATTTCCCTATAACAAGATAATCAAGGAATCTTCATGCCATCGTTTGATATTGTTTCAGAAATCGATACCGTTGAACTACGTAACGCGGTTGATAACGCTAACCGTGAACTGTCTACTCGTTTCGATTTCCGCAATGTGAATGCGAGCTTTGAGCTAGTAGAAGAAAATGTAAAAGTGTCAGCAGAAGGCGAGTTCCAACTTAAGCAAATGCGTGACATCCTACGTAGCCACTTGGCAAAGCGTAACATTGATGCGAACGCTATGGATGCAAAAAATCCAGAAGCGACGGGTAAGAACTGGCACCAAAACGTTGCTTTCCGCCAAGGTATTGATACGCCTACAGCGAAAAAGCTAGTTAAACTAATCAAAGACGCGAAGCTTAAAGTTCAAACGTCTATCCAAGGCGACAAACTGCGCGTAACGGGTAAGAAGCGTGACGACTTGCAAGCGACGATTGCAACGATCCGTGAAGCAGAGATGGGTATCCCATTTCAGTACAACAACTTCCGTGATTAATTGCGCTCTCCTACTCTCTTAAGACAGAGAACGAGAACAGTGGAATAAAAAACGCCGACGAAATATTCGTCGGCGTTTTTGTATGTCGGTTTTGAACCTCTACCTATTACAAGAAGCTATGAACTTGCGCTTCTTATTAGATTACAAGGTCCTGTCCTTGTAGGAGAGAAAACTCACTTGTTCCTTGGGGGATGAATACACAGACACGAAGTTTTTCTTCTTTGGCCTTTCTAAGCATGTCAGAAAGCTCGGTTGCGCTAGAAAATGCCTCACGTTCCGCATCTCTTCTTACCAGCTCCATTACATCTGCTTCGCATTTGGTTGAGTAAAGAGCCAATTCTGCTTGCTGCATGTATCGTACAGCCTTGATCGGCAGCATCTCTACATCTTTACCCACTTGAATCCAAGTGCAGCTTCCTGTTTCATCCAGAGGCTTTGCCATGGTTTCTTGATAGATGGTTTCAAGCTCACGATTATCTCGCGCGTTTTCTACTTCAGGATGAGAGAAATAGTTCTCCCAAAACTTACGGCGTAAATCGACGCTTGGTAGCGCTTCTTTAATAGAGTTACGTTTTGAATTAGCAAACTCCGCCATCAATCCCATGTTTTGCGGCAGAATAGCTTCTAACTTTTCTCGAATGTTACGGATCAGTACAGGAGACGCGCCGCCACTCGAGATAGCGATTTGGATACGTCCGCGATTAATCATTGAAGGCGTAATGAAATCACAGTAAGGCTTGTCGTCTACAACGTTGACTAAGATGCCTAACTCTTTCGCGTCTTTATAGACCTGATGATTCAGTTCTGGGTTATCTGTGGTTGCCCACACTTGAATGAAAGAGTTTGTGACAAGGTCACTTGAATAAAAACGTTGAATCCAATGCACTTGCTGCTCTTGAGCAAGTTTATCAAGAAAGTCGACAAGACTTGGGGACACAATGGTGATGTCAGCACCAGCCTTAAGTAGCGCCTCAACTTTGCGGCTCGCCACTTCACCACCACCGACAACCAGCACGGGTTTATTTACTAAATCTAAGAACAGAGGAAAATATCGCATTTCAATCCATGATCACTTCAAATAACTATCGAAATTCATGCTACCAAAAATGGGGCAATCACTTCACCTTGTTTCGACTTCACAAATAATATTTGTTCAAATTTTCGGCTTACATAGCCACCCTACACTAATGACACTTTTAATAACAAATTATTATCCTCTTGTTTTAATCCCTCTTTTATCGATTGTTCTGATGCACCAATCTGACAATTAGTTGCACTATTTACAAACAATTAACATTTCTTCATTCTAAATCGCAAGGAACATTGTGACTTCTCTCCAAAACTCTTTTTAAATTATATATTTGAGAATTAGCAGATCCTTTCCTACGCTTATAACTGATTGATTTGACGATGACCGTTTCTTCTAAAATCAATCACGTAGGACGAAAACACAAATGAACAGGACACGTTGTATCAGGTCGCTCCTGATTTAACATGGATCATACAGGAAGGATACAAATGGCAAATAAACTCACAGTTCTTGCTTCCGTCGTAGCGGCTTCTACTGCCATGATGGCTACTTCAGCTCAAGCAGCAGACACTACTCTGGACAAAGTCACAAAACAAGGCTTTATTACTTGTGGCGTTAGTACCGGTCTACCTGGTTTCTCAAACCCTAACTCAAAAGGTGAATGGGAAGGTATCGACGTAGAATATTGCCAAGCACTGGCTGCAGCCGTTCTTGGGGATAAAACGAAAGTTAAGTATGTACCCCTAACCGCGAAAGAACGATTCACTGCACTACAATCGGGTGAAATCGATGTGCTTTCACGTAACACCACCTGGACACTACACCGTGATACGGCTCTTGGTCTGAACTTTGTCGGCGTGAACTACTACGACGGTCAAGGTTTCATGGTTAAGAAAGACCTTGGTGTTTCAAGTGCAAAAGAGCTTGATGGCGCATCAGTATGTGTTCAATCAGGTACAACAACTGAGCTAAACCTTGCAGACTACTTCCGTAACCAAGGCATGGCATACAAACCAGTGGTATTTGATACTGCTGCGCAAACTTCTAAAGGTTTTGATGCTGGCCGCTGTGACGTACTAACCACTGACCAATCTGGTCTGTACGCGCTACGTCTGAATTTGAAAGACCCTTCTTCTGCTACCGTTCTTCCTGAGATCATCTCTAAAGAGCCACTAGGCCCAGTTGTACGTCAAGGTGACGACCAATGGTTCAATATCGCGAAGTGGACTCTATTTGCGATGGTGAACGCAGAAGAGTACGGCATTACCTCTAAGAACGCAGATGAGATGTTGAAATCGAAAGATCCAAACATCAAACGTATTCTTGGTGTGGACGGCCCTAAAGGTAAAGGCCTAGGTATCCGTGACGATTGGGGCTACCAAGTTATCAAGCAAGTCGGTAACTACGGTGAGAGCTTCGAGCGTACGGTTGGTACAGGTTCGCCTCTGAAAATTTCGCGTGGTGTAAACGCACTATGGAATGCAGGCGGCTTTATGTACGCGCCACCAATCCGCTAATACAACGATTATCACAGGGCGGTTTATGCCGCCCTTTTTCGTGAGTGAATCTATAAATAAGGGTTTGAGGTTATCGCTGTATGAAACCGACGAATGATGCATCGCCAAGTGCGATGTCCAAACCAAGCGGAAGTAAGAGCCTGATTTACAATCCAGCCTTTCGCTCCGCTCTTTTCCAGATCATTGCCGTAGCCGCACTGGTATTTTTCTTTTACACAATCATCAACAATGCACTGACCAATCTTGATGCTCGTGGTATCGCAACAGGTTTTGGTTTCCTTAATCAAGAAGCAGGCTTTGGGATCGGCCTGACTCTTATCGAATACGACGAAACGTTCTCTTATGGACGCACCTTTGTCGTTGGCCTTCTTAATACCGCACTGGTTTCTGTGCTTGGTATTATCCTCGCAACCGTTATTGGTTTTGTTATGGGTATCGCGCGTCTCTCCTCCAACTGGCTGGTGAGTCGATTAGCTGCGGTATACATTGAAACGTTCCGAAATATCCCACTACTTCTACAAATCTTTTTCTGGTATTTCGCGGTTCTTCAAGCACTCCCATCACCAAGACAAAGTATGAGCCTTGGTGAAGCGATCTTCTTGAACGTTCGTGGCTTGTATTTCCCAGCGCCTGTGATGGAAGCAGGGAGCGGCTTGGTTATTGCTGCACTTATCTTTGGCGTCATTGCGACGGTTTTGATTAACGTGTGGGCAAACAATAAGCAGCGTTTAACGGGTCAACAAACGCCAATGGGCCGAATTGCGCTTGGATTAGTTATTGGGCTTCCTTTGATTGTTTACTTCATCGCTGGTATGCCGATTTCTTTGCAGTACCCAGAGTTAAAAGGCTTTAACTTCCGAGGTGGCATCAGCATCATTCCTGAGCTAGCTGCACTTCTATTGGCATTGAGTGTCTATACCGCGTCGTTCATTGCTGAGATTGTGCGATCTGGTATTAACGCTGTGAGTCATGGTCAAACTGAAGCAGCCATGTCACTTGGTTTACCCCGCACAAAAACGCTTAAACTGGTCGTGATTCCTCAGGCATTGCGTATCATCATCCCTCCTCTTACGAGCCAATACTTGAACCTCACCAAGAACTCTTCGCTGGCAATGGCGATTGGTTATCCAGATCTGGTTTCTGTATTCGCTGGAACCACGTTGAACCAGACCGGACAAGCGATTGAAATCATCGCAATGACCATGGGCGTTTACTTGACGCTAAGTTTGATTACTTCAGCGTTGATGAACCTGTACAACCGTAAAGTGGCACTGGTGGAGAGATAATATGAGCACACATCAATTTCAGCCAGATCTCCCGCCGCCAGCAAACATGGTTGGTGTCGTAGGTTGGCTACGCAAAAATCTATTCAATGGACCAATCAACTCGATTGTGACGCTCATTCTGGCTTACATCGTATTCTCTGCACTCTGGAATATCGTTGATTGGGCGTTCATTAATGCTGATTGGGTCGGAACAACAAGAGACGACTGCACTCGCGAAGGCGCATGTTGGGTTTTTATCAGCGTCCGTTGGGAACAGTTCATGTATGGATTCTATCCAGAAGCTGAACTCTGGCGCCCTCGACTGTTCTACATCACATTGGCGATCTTCACTGTACTACTTGCTTACGAGAAAACGCCGAAACGTATTTGGATTTGGTTGTTCTTCGTAAACATTTACCCATTCATTATTGCTGCATTGCTTTACGGTGGCGTATTTGGTCTCGAAGTCGTTGAGACACACAAATGGGGTGGTCTACTAGTTACGTTGATCATCGCGCTTGTTGGTATCGTGGTTTCTCTCCCAATCGGTGTAGCGTTAGCACTTGGTCGACGTTCAGATATGCCAATTATTCGCAGTATCTGTACGGTTTACATTGAAGTGTGGCGTGGTGTTCCGCTTATTACCGTTCTGTTTATGGCCTCGGTAATGCTGCCTCTTTTCTTGGCTCAAGGCTCAGAAACTGACAAGCTCATCCGTGCGCTAATCGGTGTGGTCATGTTCAGTGCGGCTTATATGGCAGAGGTGGTACGTGGTGGTTTGCAGGCGATTCCGAAAGGCCAGTATGAAGCAGCAGATGCTCTTGGCCTTACCTACTGGAAAAAGATGGGACTGATCATTTTGCCTCAGGCACTCAAGATTACTATCCCTTCTATCGTGAACACGTTTATCGGCCTATTTAAAGACACCAGTCTTGTGCTTATTATTGGTATGTTTGACGTGCTGGGCATTGGACAAGCTGCGAATACCGACCCTGAGTGGTTAGGTTTCGCAACAGAAAGTTATGTATTTGTCGCGTTAGTGTTTTGGGTATTTTGTTTTGGCATGTCGCGTTACTCGATATGGCTTGAAAACAAATTGCATACCGGTCACAAACGATAACTCACTAAGATCAAGGACGTATTATGACGCAACAACAAGATTATATGATCCAGTTGAAGGACATGAATAAGTGGTATGGTGAGTTTCACGTACTAAAGAACATCAACCTAGACGTAAAGAAAGGCGAAAAAATCGTTATCTGTGGACCATCGGGCTCAGGTAAATCGACCATGATTCGTTGTATCAACCGTCTCGAAGAGCATCAAGCCGGCAGCATCTATGTATCGGGCACTGAACTTACAGAAGACCTGAAAAACATTGAGGCGGTTCGTCGTGAAGTGGGCATGTGTTTTCAGCACTTTAACCTCTTCCCTCATCTAACGGTTTTGGAGAATTGTACGCTTGCCCCTATCTGGGTGAAGAAAATGCCAAAAGAAGAAGCCGAAGCCATCGCAATGCAGTACTTAGAGCGCGTTAAGATCCCCGATCAAGCCGACAAGTATCCAGGCCAGCTCTCCGGTGGCCAGCAACAACGTGTGGCAATTGCCCGCTCTCTTTGTATGAGCCCTAAAGTGATGCTGTTTGATGAGCCGACATCGGCACTCGACCCTGAGATGGTGCGAGAGGTGCTTGATGTAATGGTTGAACTGGCGGAAGAAGGCATGACCATGTTGTGTGTAACGCACGAAATGGGTTTTGCTAAAGAAGTGGCTGACCGAGTTATCTTTATGGATGCGGGTGAAATCATCGAAGAGAACAACCCTGTCGACTTCTTCGAGAATCCGCAATCGGATCGAACCCAGAACTTCTTGGCTCAGATCCTTCACCATTAAGACGGGTTGGGTACATAGCTAAAATTGTAAAGCGCTGACATCAAAATCAGCGCTTTTTCTTTGTTTAAACGGTTGCTACTCACTCATGTTACGAAAATCCAGTTGATTCAAGATGTTGTAAATTCGCGCAATCTTGCAACCTACTTCGTGAGCTGCGCTTCAGAGCTTTGAATAGTAAGCCTTTCTTCGCTATGCAAGGTGGTAATATTGTGTTACAAGTTGCCACATACATAACACATTATTTCTATTATTATTTTGTTCTAGATATACATGTGGCGGGCTTGATTTTTTGAACTATCGGGCCCATATATGTCTATATATTAAAGATAAGACAGTCCCTTATAGAGGAAGATTATGAACAGTCCTATGTTTTCTCGCACTACTACTCAAGAGAGTGCTCTACAAACCAACAAAGTACTGCGTAATACATATGCACTACTTTCTATGACTCTACTATGGTCAGCTCTTGTGGCTGGCGTGTCTATGGCATTTAACCTACCGCGTCCAGGTATCATCCTGATGTTGGTTGGTTTCTACGGTCTATTATTCCTGACTGAGAAAAACCGCAACAACAGCATGGGCCTAGTGTTTACATTCCTATTCACAGGCTTCTTGGGTTACACCATTGGTCCAATTCTAAACATGTACATCGGCGCTGGTATGGGCGACGTTGTTCTAACAGCACTAGGCGGTACCGCTCTGTCATTCATGGCAGCTTCTGCTTACGCTCTAACAACTAAGCGCGACCTATCTATGATGGGCGGCCTTATGTTGTCACTATTTGTCGTTCTAGTTGTAGGTATGATTGCGAGCATCTTCATCCAATCAACTATTCTGCATCTAGCACTTAGCAGCTTGTTCATTGTGTTCTCTACCATGGCAATTCTGATGACTACTCAAGGCATCATCCGTGGCGGCGAAACAAACTACATCTCTGCAACGATTACGCTATACGTTTCAATCTACAACATCTTCATCAGCCTACTAAGCATCCTAGGCATCATGAACGACGACTAATTCGTTAGATTGAATTAAAACTCAAAAGCCCGAAGTTCTACTTCGGGCTTTTTTATATCCCTCGCCTTTTGCATTATCTCTATCTGCCTCTTTCTATTTGCATCCCCTCAAGAGATGTTACACCCAAAATCAAACAATAAATATAAAACTATATGCATATTTTGAGTTTTATACTATCGTTGGTTACGGCAACTATCTTATAAAATACAACACAAAAGGAAGAATCAACGTCATGAGATTATCGGCACCAGATAGGCATGAAAGCCGGAGTGATTGGGGCGGCGCTGCTTTGGGACATTCGGCTTATTCTATTTACCAAGCATTACTCAAAGATCAGGCTCACTTTCAAGGGCAAAACATGAAGTACCTTCAGGTTATCAACGACATTAGAGAGTTATATCATCGTGCAACGTTGAGAACGGAAGGTGGCTCTATCGTGTTTAAAGGCGGTCATGTTGAAGTTGAAGATAACAAGATGTTTTATCGCTATTGGCGCTCTATTTTACAACAAGGCCAGGCTCGCGGTGGCTCTAGAACTGGGAAGTCATCCCACCAAAGTGATGACGAACAATTTGAAATCTTATTCCCTAACCGTTGGGGAAATGTACTATTTGGTACAAGAAACGGTGGTACGTGGTTCCAAACTGAAGCGTATGGATTCACCGAATCTGCAAAAACATGGAACGGTATGAAAGACACTATTGGACACGCGAGTACAACAGTCCAATATTATGGTTCTTTTAAAACCAGACAAGTGGGCACGGCTGGCTACTCAAAATATACCGAAGCGTCGCCACTACACTTGATTGCTAACCTAGTTCCTGATGAACCGACATAAACTTAAAAGAGGCTGACGCTAACGGAACACTTGGCGTCAGCCATTCAAATGAAAGAATATTCATGCAAAAACTAAAATGCTCACCCCGAGAATTTTCTAACAAGATGAATAAATTTACATTTTTGTGAATAATCAAAGTAATCAACCTCTTCTACCGTCACTTTCTTTATCTGGTATTAATTGTGTAAATTTACTTCGCTCAGAAGCCTTCAAAGATTCTTTTGTTGAGTCTAAGCTTCGCTCTACGCTACCCTATACGTATCAATGGTTACTTAGCGGAAACAAAGCTATGTTCGTTTACAACGGCAAAGAAATTGAAACCGACGCTCAAGGCTACCTACTTGACCACACTCAGTGGGAAGAAGGCATGATTGAGCTTCTAGCAAAAGATGAAGAGATCGAACTTACCGATGCGCACTTAGAAGTGGTTCACTTCGTACGTGACTTTTATGAGGAGTTCAACACCTCACCTGCGGTAAGAATGCTTGTGAAAGCGATGGAAAAGGCGCACGGCCCTGAGAAAGGTAACAGCAAGTACCTGTTCAAACTGTTTAAGAAAGGCCCAGCGAAACAGGCAACCAAATTGGCAGGCCTTCCTAAACCAGCGAAATGTTTGTAAGGCTCTGGTTTAAAAATACCACT
Source organism: Vibrio sp. K4 (assembly GCF_051122595.1). Taxonomy (NCBI): domain Bacteria; kingdom Pseudomonadati; phylum Pseudomonadota; class Gammaproteobacteria; order Vibrionales; family Vibrionaceae; genus Vibrio; species Vibrio sp. K4. The sequence goes on along the minus strand of NZ_CP178577.1, from coordinate 1,472,200 downwards.
TACAAAATGAAAGCTTATAAAGCTATAAGATCTTAAATCCGCGGAAAGGTTTGTAAGACACACTTTCCTGAGTGACACTGTCCACACTCGCTGTCCGCGGACCTTCCTCCAACCACGTCGAAAACGCGGCAATCTGCTCTTCTGTGCCGCAGGCAATCACTTCAACATCTCCGTTGTTTAGGTTCTTCGCATAGCCCGTCAAACCGAGCTTCAATCCTTGATGCGATGTGTGGTATCGAAATCCTACCCCTTGTACGTGACCTACTATCAGAAACTTCTCACACTTTAGTACCATCCGTATACCGCTCCCTATATTTGAGTGATATATTAATTGCGTCTATTTACCCCACTAAGGATAGTGGGTTTTTATATGGTTATAATAATTATGAAAGAAATTCCCTTCCGTTGGATTGATAAGTATCTCATCCATTTAAAAATTCAAGAAAAGTTCTATTTACTCTTCTTCCTTCCTCTTCTTGCATTGGTCATTCTCACTTTAGTCCTGAATAATGCCGCAGACGCCATGATTTCTGGCTTGTATCAGGAAGAATTGATGCTAATGAAGGGGCTTATCGAGGCTGGCAACCTTTCGCAATCTCAAGTTGCAAACCTTATTGCTGGCTCAGAGACAATTACCCTTGGTACTGGTCCCGACTCTGTTTCTGTATTGAATGGCGCATTTAGCCTAGTTGCAAACCATGAGCAGTCTTTATGGACCGCACTTTCTACAGCGCAAGTCAGTATTATTCTTGTGACTCTGTTCATTATCGCGATTGGTGTTTACTACATCATGACTTTCATCGGTGGTGCGATGTTTACGATGAACAAAGCGCTCAACACGCTGGCAGATGGTGATCTAACAGCGCGTATGAATTTCTTCCGTGTTCGTGATGAGTTCAGCGAAATCGCGATTACTATCGACAAAGTAGCGGATCGCGAACAAAAGATGGTTCAGTCGATTCAAGAATCCGTAGCGCTGATGCAGCAAATCAGCTCTGACCTTAACCTTTCGATTCACAACAGCTCTGAGATCTCAAATACTCAACAAGAGCACCTTAACTCACTGGCAAGTGCGACAGAACAGATGGCTTCCACGATTCGTGAAGTGGCAACGCTGGCTCATGACTCAAGCACACAAACTGATGATGCTCGCAGCGTCGCGCAATCAGGTCAGGTGAAAGTGGAAAACACCCTTCACTCTATCTCGAACCTTTCTACTGAGATCCAATCGGCATCTCAAGCGGTTGAAGAGCTAGATGCAAACGCAGCGCAGATTGATGAAGTGGTCACAACCATCAACGGTATCTCTGAGCAAACTAACCTACTCGCCTTGAACGCTGCAATTGAAGCGGCTCGTGCAGGCGAACAAGGTCGTGGCTTTGCGGTTGTTGCTGATGAAGTCCGTGCTCTTGCAGGCCGCACTCAACAAGCGACAGTTGAGATTCAAGCAATGATTGAAGCGCTACAACGTAACAGCCAATCACTGACTAAACTGATGGAAGTCACGGTTCACAATGCGAACGAAGGCCAAACTCTGATGGCTGAAGTGAACCACGAAATCGGCTCACTAGCAGACAAGAACCAAACTATCTCAGACAGCAGCATTCAAATTGCGACAGCAGCTGAGGAGCAAGGTGTCGTGGCAGACAATATCGCATCAAGCGTTGAAGAGATCCGTATACAAGCAAACAATGTATGTACGATGATCAGCACAACGTCGCAAAACGTCGAGCAGCTTCGAACTCAAAGTGACACCATGGAGTCGCTACTGACTGGCTTGAAAGCTTAATCGCTTAAACGAATAACTAGGGTCACTTCGGTGGCCCTTTTTTGTATCTGGAAAACCCACCCGTTATTCCACTCATCAGTTTATAATTAAAGCCTCTACAAATGATTGGATTGTCGATGGATATTGCTTTTGCGGGCAACATCCCGGACAATACGCCCCTTTCAAAATTCAACAAGAGCTAAAGAAATGACAGCTGCTATCTATTTGGTTAAAGGTCGTGAGAAATCGGTTAAGCGTAAGCACCCTTGGATCTTCTCTCGAGGCATCAGTAAAGTTGAGGGCGAACCTGCTCTTGGCGAAACCGTTGATGTATTCACTCACGACGGAAAATGGCTAGCTAAAGCGGCATATTCTCCAGCTTCTCAAATTCGTGCTCGCATCTGGAGTTTTGACAAAGAAGAAATCAACAAAGCCTTCTTCGTTAAACGTTTCAACAACGCTCAGCTTCTTCGTGAAGACATCATCGAGCGCGATGGCCTAACGGGCTACCGTCTTATCGCAGCAGAGTCTGATGGTATGCCTGGCGTTACTATCGACCGTTACCAAAACTTCTTTGTGTGCCAGCTTCTAAGTGCGGGCGCAGAATACAACAAGCAAGCGATTGTTGATGCTTTGGTTGAGTGCTTCCCAGACTGCAACGTTTACGAGCGTTCAGACGTCGCAGTACGTAAGAAAGAAGGTTTGAAAGAAACCACTGGCGTACTGCACGGTGAAGAGCCACCAAAATCAGTGGTGATTGAAGAGAACAGCGTAAAAATCAGCGTAGACATCGTTGGTGGTCATAAAACGGGTTTCTACCTAGACCAACGTGACAGCCGCCAACAAGCGATGAAGTACGTGAAAGACAAAGAAGTTCTGAACTGTTTCTCTTACACCGGCGGTTTTGGTCTGTATGCACTAAAAGGCGGCGCAAAACGCGTTATCAACGCAGACGTATCACAACCTGCTCTAGACACAGCGAAGTTCAACGCAGAGCTGAACGAGTTTGATATCTCGAAAAAACGCGCTGTGTTCCTAAACGCAGATGTTTTCAAACTACTACGCGAATACCGTGACCAAGGTACGAAGTTCGATGTTGTGATCATGGACCCACCGAAGTTCGCAGAAAGTAAAGCTCAACTAAACGGTGCATGTCGTGGCTACAAAGACATCAACATGTTGGCGATGCAAATTCTAAACCCGGGTGGCACGCTGCTGACCTACTCTTGCTCAGGCTTAATGGACCAAGTTCTGTTCCAAAAAATCATTGCTGACGCCGCAGTAGATGCAAACCGCCAAGTTAAGTTTGTAGAGCGTTTTGAACAAGCAGCCGATCACCCAACGGATACGGCTTACCCAGAAGGTTTCTATCTGAAAGGGTTTGCGTGTAAGGTTCTATAGTCGGGCTTAGTCATAGCCAACGAAAAAGAATTGAAGCAAAGAAAAAGGGCCTGTTGGCCCTTTTTTGTTATGAATCTAAATTAACTTTTGTGAGAGCCGATAAGACATCTCTTTCAAAGTCCATATTTCCGATGATCAAATCGCTAAACTCGGAAGCTCCTTTTTCAATGACGATCGTTTGGATGGAGTTACCCTCGTTGTGGGTGATTTCAAGCGATAGATCTTCGCCGTCAACATTTAGGTCAATACTATTGAGCAGCTCTTCAATGGTGTTATGCCCTGCATCTTCGACAACTTGGTTTAGATCGAGAATGTCGAGGTCTCGTTCAAAGCCACGTACCAAGTCCGTGCCGGAATCTAGTGAGTCATTAACCCATCTAAATATGTCCGCTTCGTTGTCATTACCAATTAAAATGTCATGGCTTACATCCACTTCCGCTTCAATGATGTTCGCCGCACCACCGCTCGCCGCGTTTACACCACCATTTTCGTCAATCACAAACTGAAGTGTATTTTCAGATTGGTCACCATCGTTATCGGTCAGTACGTAATCGAAGTCTAACGTTTCTACTGTGTCACCTACCGCACCATAGAAGGCATATGCGCCATCATTCAAATCGACTTCTAACGTGTGCTTACTGTCGATGTAGATAGTGAGCAACATCGTGATATCGTCAAACGCATGTGAGATGTCGTTGTTGTTGTCTACAACCGTCAGGTCTGTACCATCAAATGAATAAGTGACACCGTCATGTTCTATTTCGCTGATGTAACCACCATCTGCACCAATACCTGCATCTGGTGATGTGGTGTACATGAGGTTACCACCAACAGGTTGAATCACGGACTGCAACATTACTGGAGGCAGCTGAGTTACGTCAGGCACGACTACACCATCAAGGTCTTGGTTCAAGAAACCATCGTAAGCAACACGGTCTAACTGATCAGGCATCAGGTTCACGCCCATACCATAAGCCAGCGCTGTGATCTGATTATCAGAATCGGTCAAGTGATCTATCCAACTGTTCTCACGAGCATCGTTGATGAATGATGAGGCTGGGTTTGGTTGACCATCAGATAAGAAGTAGCTCACGTTTGATGCACTAGGTAATTTACCCGCATCATCCCAAGAGTCCTTCGCTTCATTAATTGCGCGATTGTAGTTAGTTGCACCGCCAGCAGTAAGCGTATCAATGTACGCTTTCGCTTCATCTACGGTTAACCATGTTGCCCCAGCAATAGCGTACGTTGTTGCCGAACCACTGTATTTGATGATTTGAACCCGAGTTTGGCCAATCGATTCGTACTGATTTAATAACTGAGTTGCCGAGTCCTTCATTATTTGAAGGCGATTACCCGTGCGCATCGAGCCTGAAACATCCATGATCAATTGAACGTTAGCGCTCTCTTTTGTTTCCGCGACCACATCATGAACAATGGATGTCGAATCAGGTGAATCATCTTCAATAACAACATTTGCTACCGCAGAGTTCGTCAACCCAAGAGCATTCGAAACAACGACAGGAACCTCAATGTTTAAAGAGTCCTCGCCAGACGTATCTGAATGCTCTATTGGACCAAGAAGTTCAGTAGAGATTGCCCCCGTATCATTAACCGAGATCTTAATGACCTCTTCTCCATCCGTTGAACCAACAAGCAATTGGTCATTGTTGGACAAGGCCCATGTGATTGCCTCACCGTTACTGGTTAGGTTCGCAGTTGGGACATTCAGTGCGACCGAGTCAACCGTTTGACCAAGTGTTAACTGAACCATATCTAACGTTGAATCTGTGGTGTCCATAAAACCATTCAGCGCGAAGTCATCGGCAATGGCATTACCCAAACCCTCTTCAGAAACATTAAGCGTGACGCCTTCAACAATCGGAGGCGCATATGGATTAACCGCAAAGCTCCCCGCTTTACTGTCACCATCGTTATCGGTAATCGTGTAACTGAAGTCGATATCACCATCACCACTTGGAGAGGTCAAAGGTACGTACTGGAAGAATTCCCACTTCCCGGTGCTTGGCGTTAATTGAACTTCAAACGCCAGCTCGCCGTTCGCTTCACCGACTAATCTGTTTGGGTTTTGAGGATCAATCGCGACACTGATAGCCTCGCCATCAAGCGTTTCTAGACCACTCTCTGCACCATTAAGAACGATACTTCCTGGGCCATCAGCGCCATAGAGTGCTCCTAAATTCCCCTCTGCTGTTGCAATTGGAATGACGGAATCAGCCCCAGTAAAGGTGATAGATTTGACGGTAAAGTCACTGTTGTCTGCAGTGTTTGGCCCATTCCCATTACCTGTGGCTTCAAGAATAACCTTATCAAAACCACCCTGTTGAACACTGAAGTTAGCCGCATAATCACCGCTTGCCGCATCAGAGTTAAAGGCTTGCTGTGCGATCAAAACACCATCGCGATAGAAAGAAGCAAGACCTTCTTCTAACTCACCACCAAACATTTTCTCGAATTCGATTTCAGCACCAAAGGCAATCTTATCGCCCAAGTCGATGATCAACTGCTCTGAGACACCGGTATCATTGGCAAAACGATAATCCACCTCATTAGCAAGCGGATAACCGTTATTACCGACACTTTTCACACCAATACCTGATGAAGTTTGATTAATCTCTGCGGCGCCAAGATCGGTAGACTCATTAGACAAAAATCCCAAGGCAGTCACTTCGACATCTCCGAAAGTTCGGCTGAATGCATCGGATTCATTACCCACAAAACTAATATTGCCAGTGAGAATTTCCGGTATATCTGCCAGCGACACATCTACGGCTTGAGAAGACGTTGGAACATGTGGACAGTCATCCTCGACAACCACGTTCATACTTTGGGAGCTCGTGGTTTGACCATCACTCACTGAGATCTGCAAATCAAAGTCGATCAAATCTTCGACGTCATTAACTGGGTGATCGAGTGGCTCTAAGAGTGTGATGGTGTAACCCCATGTTCCTTGCCCTGCCGCATTTGGTTCTGTCAACACGACTGTTGCTACACTCGCAATACTTGCCGTCGATGCGGTGAGTGTTTGAGTATTGGCGTTCCAAGACCAAGTAACAGGTTCACCTCCAGATGCCAGTCCATTGGGGCCGGAAAGTACAAGACTGAGGTTTGTCGTATCAGGGTCACTGACTGTGAATGAGCCAACAAAGCTCGCTGAGTTCGTGGAATCTGAAGGAGTTCCCATAGTATCGGCGATACCATCAGGTAACCCTTCTTCAGAAACAATCGCATCAACCACATTGCCGATGGCCGGAGGCGCGTCGTTATCTAAAATCGTACCAGTACCTTGCACTGACGTATTTTGGGTAGAGGTTGCCCCAGCAAGCGTGAAGGTTTCGGAACTCTCAAAGACAGTATCATCGATGGTGTTTACAGTAACGCTATAAGACGTGTCGTTCGCAGGAACAGTAACATCAAATGTGCCATCCGGATTTACTGCTACAACTTGCGTTGAGTTATCCGCATAGGTGATAGTCACTGACGTATCAGTGTAATCCACACCACCATCTGCTGTGCCATCAGCGAGTGTCATGCTCACAACTGTGTCGGTCGTGCTTGGATTGCTAAGGGTGACATCTAATGTGGCTAGATCACCTTCATTGACTGTCGCACTGCTAATTGAAGCAACAACTGGACGGTCATCATCTGGCTCAGGCCCCGGACCACTACCGTCATCGACAATAGTACCTGTGCCTTGTGCTGGAGTATTTTGAGTCGATGTTGCGCCGGACAATGTGAAGGTCTCAGGACCTTCGAACACATTGTCATCGGTGGTGTTTACAGTAACGCTGTAAGTTGTATCATTCGCAGGCACGATAACGTCAAAAGTACCGTCTGGATTTACAGCCACAACTTGGGTTGAGTTATCTGCATAAGTGATCGTCACAGAGGTGTCTGTGTAGTCCACACCACCATCTGCTGTGCCATCAGCAAGCGTCATACTCACAACAGTTTCTGTCGTGCTCGGATTGCTCAGAGTAACGTCTAATGTCGCTAGGTCACCTTCATTAACTGTCGCGCTGCTAATTGCAGCAACAACTGGGCGATCATCATCTGGATTTGGTCCTGGGCCACTACCGTCATCAACAATGGTACCTGTACCTTGGGCAGGAATATTCTGAGTTGAAGTGGAACCTGACAATGTGAAGGTTTCAGGGCCTTCGAAAACATCGTCATCGGTCGTACTAACGGTGACGCTGTAATTGGTGTCATTCGCAGGCACAGTCACATCGAATGTGCCATCCGGATTTACTGCAACCACTTGGGTTGAGTTATCTGCATAGGTGATGGTCACTGACGTATCAGTGTAGTCCACGCCACCGTCGGCAGTACCATCAGCGAGTGTCATGCTCACAACTGTGTCGGTCGTGCTTGGATTGCTAAGGGTGACATCTAATGTGGCTAGATCACCTTCATTGACTGTCGCGCTGCTAATTGAAGCAACAACTGGACGGTCATCATCTGGCTCAGGCCCCGGACCACTACCGTCATCGACAATAGTACCTGTGCCTTGTGCTGGAGTATTTTGAGTCGATGTTGCGCCGGACAATGTGAAGGTCTCAAGACCTTCGAAGACATCGTCATTAGTAGTATTCACAGTAACGCTATAAGTCGTGTCATTCGCAGGAACAGTTACGTCAAATGTGCCATCCGGATTTACAGCCACAACTTGGGTTGAGTTATCTGCATAAGTGATCGTCACAGAGGTGTCTGTGTAGTCCACACCACCATCTGCTGTGCCATCAGCAAGCGTCATGCTTACAACTGTATCTGTCGCACTTGGGTTACTTAACGTGACATCTAATGTGGCAGGATCTCCTTCATTGACTGTCGCGTTGCTAATTGAAGCAACAACTGGACGGTCATCATCTGGATCAGGACCTGAGCCAGTACCATCATCAACTATCGTACCTGTACCTTGGGCAGGAGTATTTTGAGTTGACGTAGAACCTGATAATGTGAAGGTTTCAGGCCCCTCGAACACATCGTCGCTGGTAGTGTTTACGGTAACGCTGTAAGTCGTGTCATTTGCAGGTACGGTAACGTCAAAAGTACCATCTGGATTCACAGCCACGACTTGCGTTGAATTGTCCGAGTAAGTGATGGTGACTGAGGTGTCGGTGTAATCCACGCCACCGTCAGCAGTGCCATCAGCGAGTGTCATGCTCACAACTGTGTCCGTCGTACTCGGATTGCTCATGGTGACATCTAATGTGGCTGGCTCACCTTCATTGACTGTCGCGTTGCTAATTGATGCAACTACTGGACGGTCATCATCTGGCTCAGGGCCCGGGCCACTGCCATCATCAACAATCGTACCCGTGCCTTGCGCCGGAGTGTTTTGAGTTGATGTAGAGCCTGACAATGTGAAGGTTTCAGGCCCCTCGAAGACATCGTCATCGGTAGTATTCACAGTAACGCTATAAGTCGTGTCATTCGCAGGAACAGTTACGTCAAATGTGCCATCCGGATTTACAGCCACAACTTGGGTTGAGTTATCTGCATAAGTGATCGTCACAGAGGTGTCTGTGTAGTCCACACCACCATCTGCTGTGCCATCAGCAAGCGTCATGCTTACAACTGTATCTGTCGCACTTGGGTTACTTAACGTGACATCTAATGTGGCAGGATCTCCTTCATTGACTGTCGCGTTGCTAATTGAAGCAACAACTGGACGGTCATCATCTGGATCAGGACCTGAGCCAGTACCATCATCAACTATCGTACCTGTACCTTGGGCAGGAGTATTTTGAGTTGACGTAGAACCTGATAATGTGAAGGTTTCAGGCCCCTCGAACACATCGTCGCTGGTAGTGTTTACGGTAACGCTGTAAGTCGTGTCATTTGCAGGTACGGTAACGTCAAAAGTACCATCCGGATTTACTGCGACCACTTGGGTTGAGTTATCTGCATAAGTGATAGTCACAGAGGTGTCAGTGTAATCCACACCTCCATCAGCTGTTCCATCAGAAAGCGTCATACTCACAACAGTGTCTGTCGTACTCGGATTGCTCAACGTGACATCTAATGTGGCAGGCTCACCTTCGTTCACGGTTGCATCTGTGATTGAAGCGACGGTTGGGCGATCATCATCTGGCTCAGGCCCCAGACCACTGCCATCATCAACAATGATACCAGTGCCCTGTGTTGGAGTATTTTGAATCGATGTTGCGCCGGACAATGTGAAGGTCTCAGGACCTTCGAAGACATCGTCATCGGTCGTACTAACGGTGACGCTGTAGGTTGTGTCATTCGCAGGGACGTTCACATCAAATGTGCCATCCGGATTTACTGCTACCACTTGGGTTGAGTTATCTGCATAAGTGATAGTCACAGAGGTGTCAGTGTAGTCCACGCCGCCGTCGGCAGTACCATCCGAAAGAGTCATGCTCACAACTGTATCGGTCGTGCTTGGATTGCTCAAGGTGACATCTAATGTGGCAGGATCACCTTCATTGACTGTCGCGCTGCTAATTGCAGCAACCACTGGACGGTCATCATCTGGGTCAGGCCCCGGACCACTGCCATCATCAACAATCGTACCTGTGCCTTGCGCCGGAGTATTTTGAGTCGATGTTGCGCCAGACAATGTGAAGGTTTCAGGCCCCTCGAACACATTGTCATTGTTAGTATTCACCGTAACGCTGTAAGAGGTGTCGTTTGCAGGAACAGTCACATCAAATGTGCCATCCGGATTTACAGCCACCACTTGGGTTGAGTTATCCGCATAAGTAATGATGACTGAGGTGTCGGTGTAATCCACACCACCGTCAGCAGTGCCATCAGCAAGTGTCATACTCACAACAGTATTAGTCGTGCTTGGATTGCTTAACGTGACATCTAATGTGGCAGGATCACCTTCATTGACTGTTGCGTTGCTAATTGAAGCAACCACTGGACGGTCGTCATCTTGCTCAGGCCCCGGGCCGCTACCATCATCAACAATCGTGCCTGTGCCTTGTACCGGAGTATTTTGAGTCGATGTTGCGCCGGACAATGTGAAGGTCTCAGGACCTTCGAACACATTGTCATCGGTGGTGTTCACAGTAACGCTGTAAGTTGTATCGTTCGCTGGTACGGTCACATCAAACGTACCATCTGGGCTCACAGCCACCACTTGCGTTGAATTGTCCCCATAAGTAATAGTTACAAAGGTCTCAGTGTAATCAATGCCACCATCTGCTGTGCCATCAGCAAGCGTCATACTCACAACCGTATCGGTCGTACTTGGATTGCTTAGTGTGACATCTAATGTCGCAGGATCACCTTCATTGACTGTCGCGCTGCTAATTGCAGCAACAACTGGACGGTCGTCATCTGGATCTGGGCCCGGACCGCTACCATCATCAACAATGGTACCCGTGCCTTGTGCTGGTGTGCTTTGTGTCGATGTTGTACCAGTCACGGTGAAAGTCTCCGCACCTTCCAAAATATCGTCGTTGAAGGTATCGACCGTAACACTGAAAGTCGTTGTATTTTCGGGTACATTTACCTCAAATGTACCGTCCGGATTCAGTAACACGACTTCGCTGGTATTATCTGAAAACGTGATCGTGACGGTCGTGTCCGAAAAATCCACACCACTTGTCGCAGTATCACCTGCAAGTTGCATGGTGACTACAGTGCTCGTTGTACTCGGGTTACTGAGATTTACGACGAGCGTAGCCGCCTCGCCCTCATTTACTGTTGTATTCGTAATAGATGCAACATTAGGTCGATCATCGTCTGGATTTTGCCCAGGACCATCACCATCATCGCTTATGGTTGCTGTTCCTTCTGCGGGCTCTTCTTGAGTAGGTGTACTTGCAGTGAGCGTAAACGTTTCATCCCCTTCAAGTATTTCATCATTGTTCGTTACGACCGTGACAGAAAAGTCAGTATCATTTGCAGGAGCCATCACTGTGAAAGAGCCGTCCTCTGCAACACTTACAGATTGCGACGTACCGTCTGAGAAGGTAACCAAAACAGATGTGTTATCGAAGTCACTCCCTCCTGTTGCACTGCCGTCGGCAAGTGTAAGAGTGACAGACGTTTCAGATTCACTTTGATTGCTTAAGACGACCTCAAAAACCGCAGGCTCTCCCTCATTAACGGTGACATCTGAGATAGAAAGCACAGTAGGACGATCATCATCAGGATTCTCTCCCGGACCATCCCCATCATCGCTGATGGTTGCTGTGCCAGTTACGGGATCTTGTTGATTTGGCGTTGAACCACTGAGAGTGAAAGTTTCATCACCTTCTAAAAGTTCATCATTAAACGTTTGTACAGTGACAGTAAAAGTGGTCGTCTCGCTTGGTACAACAATAATGAAATCACCATTCTCGTCGACGCTCACTTGCTGCTCTGAACCATCTTCAAAAGTAATCGTCACGATGTTATTGAGGAAGTCAACGCCACTGTCTTCTTGGCCACCTGACGCACTGCCATCATCCAAAGAAAACACTAACTCGGTCTCGTCGCTTGTTGGCGCATCAAGAGTGACGTCAAAGTTTACGTCTTCACCTTCGTTCACCGTTGGGCTAGATATGTCTTGGATAATGACGTCAGCAATTTGACTCGGTTGTGAGAAAAAGCCTCCGAAATAGAGTTCTAGCAAGGACAAAATTTGTGTTTCAGATAGACCTAGAGATTCAAGACCGATAGTTTCAAAGTCTGTCGCAGCAAGGCGTTCAGCCCCCGTCCGGTCTATAACGCCTGTCGCTTGAGGGCTAGAACCGTCACTTTCACCTGCAGCTGGTTCAAACTCTTCCCCTAATTGCGTTGGGTCATCACCCTGCTCGATGGCTTCAAAGACGCTCGCGACATCCTCTGTGATGTTGACTGGTTCCGAGTTTTCTTGAGAAACGACCTGTATGCTAGGCTCCGAACTCGCTGATAACTCGTTAATTACTACTTCACCCTGAGCTGGGGTTTCGCCCTGTCCCAACTCTCTTAAGTTACCATCCAATCCAATAACTACGATCTGGCCCATTAATGAGCGCAAGGTTGCATTATCCATAAATACCTCGACTCGAACGCTGCAGCGTCAAAAGTTTGTCACCCCTTCATTTACGACTATAGTTTAGTCAAAATAAACGTATTTATTGCTTGGGTTTTCGGCATTGCGGGTGTGCATTTCCTAGGGGCGGGAAATTGACATCACTTCAAGATGACAACTCTAAAAATTGCTATGATCTTAAAAAATCAGACATTTTTTTCAGCATAATCATTCGAAACATAAGCAAACTTTGTCATATATGCTACGGTGTTATAAGGGGTCAAACTGAGGATTTACCTCAAAAGCCTAGGGATAACAGCAAGTTGAACCTTTGCGTTCAAAATCGCTGTTTAATGTCGACAAGTCTCAATTTTGAGAGCGACAAAATTGAATGGATTTATCTGGGAGAACCGCCGTGAAGTGGAGCCGACTAAGTATAGCGTGCTGCAGTAGCCTAATAGTGTCATTCCCTATTTTCGGCCAAACTTTGGAACAGGCTGTGGCTTTAACGCTTAAAACGAACCCTGATTTGAAAGCGGCATTTAACGAATTTACCAGTAGTCGTTATGTGAACGAGTCTTCATCAGGTGCTTATTTACCACAAATCGACTTAGACGCTGGCATCGGGTATGAAGGCATTGACCCTGCCGACAGTGTAGGCCGTGGAGACACAGACTTAACTCGTAAAGAAGCAGCGGTAACCTTGACACAGTTGATATGGGATGGCTCTGCTACTCTCAATGACATCGACCGAACGGCAGCGGATGCTGAGTCATTGCGCTATCAACTGCTTGCCGATGCATCAGACAAAGCGCTTGAAGTCACCAACGTCTATCTAGAAGCCGTGAAAGCATATGAGATACTCACGTTGTCAGAGAACAACCTTGCGGTTCACAAACGCATCTACTCTGACATCAAAAAGCGTGTGAATTCTGGTATCGGTTCAACCGCCGACCTAACGCAGGTAGAAGCTCGTCTTGCAAAAGCGCATGGCAATTTAGCGGCGGCACAAAACAACCTCTATGATACCCACACTCAGTTTACTCGCCTTGTGGGACAGACACCTCAAGGGCTGATCTTCCCTCGCGCGGATTCTAGTTTTATCCCATATACAGTAGATGAAGCCGTCGGTGTTGCATTTGATCAGCATCCAGTCATCAAGGTAGCTGTGGCTGATGTTGACTCCGCTAAGTTTCAATACAAACAGTCCAAAGGGGTCAACTATCCCACCCTTTCTGTCGAAGCTTCGCAGACATGGCGTGACGATGCTGATGGAATCGAAGGACGCAGCGACGAAACTCTCGCAATGCTTAGACTAAGGTACAACCTTTACAACGGCGGGAGCGACGCAGCGAACTCAGAAAACTTTGCTTATCAACTGAATAAAGCCAAAGATTTGCGCTCTTCTGCATATAAAAACGTTGAAGAAGGTTTAAGACTCTCTTGGAGTGCGTTGGATCTGACACTGCAACAAAAAGAGTTCCTTTCTGACCACGTGGATTCAGCAGCTCAAACCGTTATCGCTTATGAAAAGCAATACCGCATTGGTAAACGAACCCTACTTGATTTGCTCAACACTGAAAATGAGTTGTTCGAAGCTCGTAAGGATTATTTGGACGCCAAGTACGCAGAACAATACGCAAAATATCGCGTGATGAATGCGACTGGACAACTGCTTAACTCTTTGCGAGTCGATATTCCGCAAGAGTGGCTAGAGAAAGTGGAGTATTAATATGAAAGTAATACCTATTTTTTTCATGGCTTGCCTAATTTCAGCGTGCAGTTCGAATTCCAATACCGAAACCGGTGATGAGTACGAGTACATTGAAACCCCGACTTCAGATCAAATTGCTGATTTGCTGGACGATGACCGTGATGGCGTAATTAATGCGCGAGATTTGTGCCCTGGAACACCACAGGGTTCAGAGATTGATAATGATGGCTGTGGTGAGTATCTAAAAACATCGCAAGAAATGCAGATTCGAGTATTGTTTGCTAATGACTCGGATGAGATCAACCCTGTTTTCACTCAGCAACTTAGCGAACTCTCTGAGTTCTTGGAAGAGTACCCGAGTACTTCAATTGAACTTCAAGGTTACGCAAGTCGAACTGGTACTGCCGAACACAACTTAGATTTGTCTAAACGTCGCGCTGAAAATGTACGACGCGTGTTGCTACAAAACGGCATTAGTCCAAATCGTGTCACCATTGTTGGTTACGGCGACACCGTGCTCGCATCAACCGGTACCGATGAAACAAGCCATGCGTTAAACCGCCGAGTAACCGCAACAGTTGTGGGTTATAAAGGCGAAGTTAAACAAGAATGGACGATTTTCACAACCCTACCTAAGAGTTAGTTGTCTTGTTCTACTCAATAATAAAAGGTCTAGCATTTGCTAGACCTTTTTAGTTGGTGCTCCGGAGCGGAAGGAGCATACTCGCCCCTTCCTTAAATCGACTAACTCATATCGTTGTTGATTTTCAGTAGATCGTTAAGAATGGCGCTACCATCTGCCGATGATAAAGAACCATCACTTAAAAATTCACTGTATTGGCTAGAGCCGCCTTCAATCACCACTTTTTGACTTGCTGAGCCATCAGATTCAGATATGGTCAGAATCAAGTTATCGCCATCAGCTTCAAGACCAATCTCGTTATTTGCAAGCAAACTATCAATCGAGTCTGAGTCGTCAGTATGAAGTAAGTCAGAGATATCAATCTTATCTTCACCTTTCGTGAAGTCCTTGATCGTATCTATCTCGCCATCACGAATACCTGAGCCGTCATCGATGAATTTGAAGATATCCTCGCCATCATCACCGATAAGAATATCATCACCCGAGCCTCCAATAAGTACGTCATTACCAGACCCACCTCGCACAGCATCGGAGCCTTCTCCGCCATCTAAGATATCGTGCCCTGTTCCTCCGAACACTATGTCAGAACCTTCTTCACCAAAGATAACATCATCTCCGGCGCCACCATGACCTATATCCAAACCAGGTTTGCTTTGTATCTCAGCCTTCAATGCCTGATCTTGATCGTTAGCAGTATAGGTAAGGTTATTAAGAGCTGTGTTAGCAAAATCATCTAAGACTGATGCAAACTCATTTTCTGGAATGTCACCATCTTGCTCTTGAACATGGCTTTCGCCCAAGTAAATGGTGTCATCGCCATCACCTAAGAAGACTTTATCGTTACCATTCCCTACATCAATACTAATACCAGTATCTGGATCGTAGTCATACAACCCATTTTGCTCAGGCCTACCGGCATTGGAATACGCCGCGCTCTGCTGCCAGTTAACGTCGCCATGCCCTGCACGGTAAGCAACGGAATCAATCATGTCGTCGCCAGCAACAAAATCAAGCTTATCGATAACTTCGACATTAATACTAGCGGTGGTCTCAGCCGTTAAACTGCCGCCAACATCACTATGATCGCCATGTTCATCATCTTTGTTGGTATCACGCTCAGTTGAAGTCGCAATAACAGTAATGGCAAATACCCCAGCATCTTGCGCTTTGACTTGTAGGTTAGACAAATCCCATCCCGTAACGTCTATGCGATTGTCTTTGTTCTCTTGTGTAACAACATAGATATTTGCACTGTCACCTTCACCGTCTTTAAGTACTGAGCCGACGGGAATCCCTGTTAACTCGACTTTCAAACTTTCGGATTGGTCCAAACTATCTTGAAGTGATGCGTCTATTTCACTGAGCTTAATGAACGAATCTTCGTACCCCAAGTTATCTACTGCCGTGAACTTGATATTATCCATGATGGCACCAGTCGAGTCGGCTTCATCGGCTTCAAACAATAAGCGATACTTACCTGACTCCTCGACTGGGAGCGTGATCGATTCACCTTGATACCAACCATGAGTAGTCGGGTCGAAGTCATAGAGCTCCACTTCACTACCATCAATCGGGTCACCCTGATCATCCAACTTAATCAGAGTCACCGACATATCAGACGTATGTGCCTTATTCGTTCTGGCCGCAATATCAAATTCAAAGTTGTAAAAACGTCCGGCAACAAGGTCCATATCGGTGTATAGAATCTTGTCTCCCACCTCGCCTTCAATTTCCATTACTTGGTTTGTTGAATTACCTGGCAGGTATGTACCTTCGGTTCCAACTTCAACATGTTGACCAGGGTTTGAAGTAAACCATTGGCCAACTGTGCCAGCACCCTCTACTTTATTGATCTCAATATCGCTATCCCATGAGCCTGACTTAATGGTGACATCTTCAAAGTCAATCGCCGCTACTTGTGCAAAACCGCCAATGTTTAGTATCGGCTTATCCGCATCGGGATGAACGTCAACGCTTATGCTGCCCGTCTCTACGATATTATTGCTGTCGTCTTTCGCAACAACTGAAATATCAAAGTTAACGTCACTATGCTCCGGAGCTTTGACTTTCACGGAGCTAATGTCGTCAATGCTAATGACTATTGCATCATCACTATTAACCACGGATGCTTGTCCATTAATTTCGATAGTAGAACCTTGCGGAATACCACTTAACTCAACAGTTGTAACTGAGGTTTCAGCATCATTAATGACAATACCAAGATCAATAAACTTATCTTCAAGGCCTACAACGTTTTGTAGCGAAAGCTCTTCTTCTTGCGTGACTGCAACTGAAACTATCGCCGGTGCAGAAATGTTAATACCATCTGAAACAAGCACTTCAATAACACGCTCTTCTTCGTCAGGGGTATCGCTAGTGTTAATAAAACGAGTCGATTGCAAGAATGATTCAAACTCAGCTGCAGAAACATCTCCCGAAGGATGCGTGATTTGCAGAACGACCTCTCCGTCAATCATCGCTTTGTTTACTGTAAACACGCTGTTTTCGTCCCAAGTAAGGTCATCACCTTCTTTTGGGTTAGTCAGAGTGATTGTCATTGTTCGAATGGTGTCTTTGTCGTCAAAAACATCAGCATCAATAGTTGCAAGTCGAGCTTCGTCACCTTCTACGTAGCTTGAACTGTAACCAACACCACTCTGGGCACCATTTAAGTCAACAAGCGGCGCCTCATTATCTAGGATTGTTGCAATCCCTGACTCAGCTTGTTCTTGGTAAGAGGTTTTTCCAGATAAACTAAATTGCTCTAAGTTGTCAGAATGCTCGTCTTGTATTGTTGCTACTTCAACTGCAAAAGAACCCAAACCCTCTGGCACTGTAACAACAAATTTGCCATCAATGACTTCGACAGTATCAACTTGTTTATCATCGCCACTACCAAATACGACGGTGACACTTGAGACATTAAAGTCTTCACCACCTTTTGCTGAATCGTCATTAAGAGACATTGCCACTGTAGTTTCTGATTCACTTGTATTGGATAGCTCGACGATGAATTGTCCTACGGCTCCCTCTTCGACGTCAAAGCTAGAAATACTCTCGACAATTGGACGATCGTCGTTACCAGTTTGAGGGCCATCAATATCAGGATCGGTTCCATCATCGACAATGCTCGAGTGAGCAGAATCAAAATTATTCGCTACATAGCCACTTTCATCGGTTACGACTAATGTGAAGTCTTCACTACCTTCAAACACCACGTCATCTTGCGTTGCCACTTCAATGAAAATTTCCGATGCGCCTGCTGGTATTTCAACGATAGGTTTACCTGTCATCGAATCAATAGTTACGGGAACTTCAACTCGCAGATCATCACCAGTTGGTTGTGGATCTAGATAATACGCAATAAACAATTCAGAAAGGGCTTTAAAATCTTCAACTTCTGCTGAGTTTTCAGAACCATCAAGTGCTAGGTTTAGCGAGATATTGATATCCTCACTCGATGGGTTGGTTAGAGCAACTGAAAATACTGCTTTAGAACCTTCAGCAACGTCGCCTAAACTAGTGACACTCAGGTTCAAAGCCTCAGCATTGACAATAGTGCCACTGCTCGATACATCACCGACTTTTATACTGTAGCCTTCATCAAGTTCGTGTACGCCATCAACAACGGTTGGAATAAGCACTGTAAAGTCTTTCACGCCAACTGGAATAATGAGTTCACCTGCATCTTTGTCATACTTAACACCGTTGGTGAACACGACATCAGTAAGATTGACATCATTTTCACTGGCGTCATCACCTAGCTGTCCAAACTCAATATCTAGGCGCGTCTCTTCAAGAGCACCTGAATCTAGGCTGACTTTAAATGCTAATTTGTCACCTTCAACAACTTGGTTCGATAACAAATCAATGCTTTCAACCACCACTTTTACTGGCTCTGGATTTACAATAACGCTCACTGATGCGGTATCAAACCCACCTCTGTCATCCGTTATCTGGTATTGAAAATCGGTCTGTCCGACAAAGTCGTCATTTAAATCAAAGTAAACAACCCCATCTTTGATGTAAGCTTCGCCTTGTGACTCGCCATATACATAGGTAATACAGATGCTATCACCATCTAAATCCGAGTCATTGGCAAGGAGTTCTGACACTGGAATTTCAAGCACACCACCCTGGTTGACCGCATATGCCCCTTCACTAGAAGCTTGGAATCCAGTAACAAAGTAATCTGATGAGTCGTTGCCTTTTGCAGGAACATCAACAAAATCAGTTGCTTCAAAGACGATTTTATCAAAAGCAATAGGTTTCCCACCTTTAGTTAGGTCAACCGTGTACTCTCCTTTGTGGTTTCCATCGTTTGCCACAAAGGTATCGCTCGCAACGGCGACACCGTTAAGGTATGCCACCCACTTACCTTGCTCATGGTTTCCGGCTTGATCACCTTCATCTTTGTATAAATTTGAAACCGTAAAGCTGAACTCAGTCGCTGGTTTATCGAGATCAATAACGAACTGCTCAGACTGACCCGTTTCACGATTAAACTGTAGCTGAGCCTCTTCACCACCATTTTCATGACCAGCCACACCACGCTTATCTCCGTCCTCAGTAACAAGCCTCGTTTCACCGGCATAATTTGCACTGATAGCTGCACCTTGAGACTTCCATGAGCCTTCGTTGAATGAACCTAGCTTAACCTCAAAGCCTACTGGATCGTTTTGTGCGTCTGGAGCTTGGTTTGTCTCTTCAAACGTAACAGTCGAGACATCACTAAAGTTGCCATCGCTGTCTAGCGCTCGATAATCAAAGCTATCACTCAAGCTCGTTTCAACTGAGCGAAGCTCCCAATTTCCCTTACCTTCTGTAGTCAATTCTATACTGGTGATTTCAACATTTTCAGGAAGGTCAAACCCTTCAGATGGAATCGTTAAAGAATGGAACAGGTCACTATTGCCCGAAGATTCTTTTTGAAATTCAAATGTTTTGCTACCACCTTCGTAGTTCACGGTGATAACGACACTCGACTCATTGGCATTACCTAATTCTTTTTCAAAGTAACCACCCAATCCATCAAGGCCAAGAGTTACGCTGTCTGCAGGTCGGCTATCAAATTCAATAATGAGCTTTTCGCCTTCGTTGACACCCTGCTTGCCACCCACACCAAGACCATAACCGACATGATTTGCGCTTTCATCACCACTATATTGAGTAAGTTTTCCGCCTTCACTGCGAATAGTGACAATGTCACCACCATCCAACCTAAGCTCGCGCGTATTCGCATTTACCTTTTCTCCCCAGTTATAAAAATCAGAGGTACTCGAGCCGCTATCCGGTTGACCTAAAGGTTGAGTATCGGCATCACTATTAATGCCAAGTGAGAAGCCTTCTGAATAACTATTTGGCTGATATTCAATGAGATCAGGGTCAAACTTGGTGTATGTCGTATCGCCTTCACCTTGATAAAGATCGGCTTCTTTAATCTCTACACCATTGTGGAAAAGCGTCCCATGCTCAGGTAGTTCAGTGATCACAACGTGGAGCTGCTCATTTTCTGCATCATCTTCTTCGTCAGAGATATGGTCTTTCTCTTCACTTTCGTGATCAAAGATAACCTGAGTGCGATTTCCACTAGACACTTCGACAGTGAAATCCTCAGATTTAGGAGGATTGTCTTCATCATGAATATGAGCCGTCGCACTATCAGTACGATCACCAGTAATCAATGCCGAAGCTGTTTCGACATTAAGTGTAACGGACTCCTTGTCTTCGATAAGGCTATCGTCTTTCACTTGAAGGTAGACTTTGAGCTCAGTTTCCCCTGCCGCGATCTTCAATTCATCGGCCGTAATTTCACGGTAACCACCATTGCCATCAGCAACAAGATACGTGGCATCGTAGTCAACATCAGAAGTCGCTGTACCATCAGTCGATAGGTTAAGTACGACATCTTCACTCACTGGCTCACTGAGGCTGATCGTGTACTCAAGGTAACTGTCATCACCTTCTATGACATCGCCGCCCGCACTCACGGTCAGCTCTGCGGTTGCGTCTTTATCGACACCGTTTGCTTGGTCATCAAGGATGTTCGCTGTCGCGCTGTCAATCTTAGTGCCAGTGACTTTACCGCTGGTCGTCGATGCAATGAGCTCAACGCTTTCAGAGTTTTCAGTCACCGCATCATCTTTCACCTGAAGGTAAACTTTGAGCTCAGTTTCTCCTGCCGCGATCTTCAATTCATCAGCCGTAATCTCACGGTAGCCACCATTGCCATCAGCAACAAGATACGTGGCGTCGTAGTCAACATCAGAAGTCGCTGTACCACTGGTCGATAGGTTAAGTACGACATCTTCACTCACTGGCTCACTGAGGCTGATCGTGTACTCAAGGTAACCGCCATCACCTTCAGTGACATCAGCTCCCGCACTCACGGTCAGCTCTGCGGTTGCGTCTTCGTCGACGCCATTTGCTTGGTCATCAAGGATGTTCGCTATCGCGCTGTCAGTCTTAGTGCCAGTAACTTTACCGCTGGTCGTCGATGCCGTCAGTTCAACGCTTTCAGAGTTTTCAGTCACCGCATCGTCTTTTACTTGAAGGTAAACTTTGAGCTCAGTTTCACCAGCCGCGATCTTCAATTCATCGGCCGTGATTTCACGGTAGCCACCATTGCCATCAGTAACAAGATACGTGGCGTCGTAGTCAACATCAGAAGTCGCTGTACCACTGGTCGATAGGTTCAGTACGACATCTTCACTCACTGGCTCACTGAGGCTGATCGTGTACTCAAGGTAACTGTCATCACCTTCGGTGACATCGCCGCCCGCACTCACGGTCAGCTCTGCAGTTGCGTCTTTGTCGACACCGTTTGCTTGGTCGTCAAGGATGTTCGCTGTCGCGCTGTCGGACTTAGTGCCGGTGACTTTACCGCTGGTCGTCGATGCGGTCAGTTGAACACTTTCAGCGCTCTCAGTCACCGCATCGTCTTTTACTTGAAGGTAAACCGTAAGTTCAGTTTCCCCTGCGGCAATCTTCAATTCATCAACCGTGATTTCACGGTAACCGCCATTACCGTCAGCAACAAGGTACGTCGCGTCGTAGTCAACATCAGAGGTCGCTGTACCATCGGTCGATAGGTTCAGTACGACATCTTCACTCACAGGCTCACTGAGGCTGATCGTGTACTCGAGGTAACTATCATCACCTTCGGTGACATCGCCTCCAGTGCTCACCGTCAACTCTGCGGTTGCGTCTTTATCGACACCGTTTGCTTGGTCGTCAAGGATGTTCGCTGTCGCGCTGTCGGACTTAGTGCCGGTGACTTTACCGCTGGTCGTCGATACAGTCAGTTCAACACTTTCAGAGTTCTCAGTCACCGCATCGTCTTTTACTTGAAGGTAGACTTTGAGCTCAGTTTCCCCTGCCGCGATCTTCAATTCATCAACCGTGATTTCACGGTAACCGCCATTACCGTCAGCAACAAGGTACGTCGCGTCGTAGTCAACATCAGAGGTCGCTGTACCATCGGTCGATAGGTTCAGTACGACATCTTCACTCACAGGCTCACTGAGGCTGATCGTGTACTCAAGGTAACTGTCATCACCTTCGGTGACATCGGCTCCCGCACTCACCGTCAACTCTGCGGTTGCGTCTTTATCGACACCGTTTGCTTGGTCGTCAAGGATGTTCGCTGTCGCGCTGTCGGACTTAGTGCCGGTGACTTTACCGCTGGTCGTCGATACAGTCAGTTCAACACTTTCAGAGTTCTCAGTCACCGCATCGTCTTTTACTTGAAGGTAGACTTTGAGCTCAGTTTCCCCTGCCGCGATCTTCAATTCATCAGCCGTGATTTCGCGGTAACCACCATTGCCATCAGCAACAAGGTACGTCGCGTCGTAGTCAACATCAGAGGTCGCTGTACCATCGGTCGATAGGTTCAGTACGACATCTTCACTCACAGGCTCACTGAGGCTGATCGTGTACTCGAGGTAACTATCATCACCTTCGGTGACATCGCCTCCAGTGCTCACCGTCAACTCTGCGGTTGCGTCTTTATCGACACCGTTTGCTTGGTCGTCAAGGATGTTCGCTGTCGCGCTGTCGGACTTAGTGCCGGTGACTTTACCGCTGGTCGTCGATACAGTCAGTTCAACACTTTCAGAGTTCTCAGTCACCGCATCGTCTTTTACTTGAAGGTAGACTTTGAGCTCAGTTTCCCCTGCCGCGATCTTCAATTCATCAACCGTGATTTCACGGTAACCGCCATTACCGTCAGCAACAAGGTACGTCGCGTCGTAGTCAACATCAGAGGTCGCTGTACCATCGGTCGATAGGTTCAGTACGACATCTTCACTCACAGGCTCACTGAGGCTGATCGTGTACTCAAGGTAACTGTCATCACCTTCGGTGACATCGGCTCCCGCACTCACCGTCAACTCTGCGGTTGCGTCTTTATCGACACCGTTTGCTTGGTCGTCAAGGATGTTCGCTGTCGCGCTGTCGGACTTAGTGCCGGTGACTTTACCGCTGGTCGTCGATACAGTCAGTTCAACACTTTCAGAGTTCTCAGTCACCGCATCGTCTTTTACTTGAAGGTAGACTTTGAGCTCAGTTTCCCCTGCCGCGATCTTCAATTCATCAGCCGTGATTTCGCGGTAACCACCATTGCCATCAGCAACAAGGTACGTGGCATCGTAGTCAACATCAGAAGTCGCTGTGCCACCCGTTGATAGGTTAAGTACGACATCTTCACTCACAGGCTCACTAAGGCTGATCGTGTACTCAAGGTAACTGCCATCACCTTCGGTGACATCGCCGCCCGCACTCACGGTCAGCTCTGCGGTTGCATCTTCGTCAACACCATTCGCTTGGTCATCAAGGATGTTCGCTGTCGCACTGTCAGTCTTAGTGCCGTTGACTTTACCGCTGGTCGTCGATGCGGTCAGTTCAACACTTTCAGCGCTCTCAGTCACCGCATCGTCTTTTACTTGAAGGTAAACTTTGAGCTCAGTTTCCCCTGAAGTGATCTTCAATTCATCAGCCGTGATTTCACGGTAACCACCATTACCGTCAGCAACAAGGTACGTAGCATCGTAGTCAACATCAGAAGTCGCTGTACCATCAGTCGATAGGTTCAGTACGACATCTTCACTGACTCGTTCACTAAGGCTGATCGTGTACTCAAGGTAACTGTCATCACCTTCGATGACATCGCTGCCCGCACTCACGGTCAGCTCTGCGGTTGCATCTTCGTCAACACCGTGTGCTTGGTCATCAAGGATGTTCGCAGTTGCGCTGTCAGTCTGAGTGCCAGTGACTTTACCGCTGGTCGTCGATGCCGTCAGCTCAACGCTTTCAGAGTTCTCCGTCACCGCATCGTCTTTTACTTGTAGGTAAACTTTAAGCTCAGTTTCCCCTGCGGCAATCTTCAATTCATCAGCCGTGATTTCACGGTAACCACCATTGCCATCGGCAACAAGGTATGTGGCATCGTAGTCAACATCAGAAGTCGCTGTACCATCAGTCGATAGGTTCAGTACGACATCTTCACTGACTCGTTCACTAAGGCTGATCGTGTACTCAAGGTAACTGTCATCACCTTCGGTGACATCGCCGCCCGCACTCACGGTCAGCTCTGCGGTTGCGTCGTTGTCGACACCGTTTGCTTGGTCATCAAGGATGTTCGCTGTCGCGCTGTCAGACTTAGTGCCGGTGACTTTACCGCTGGTCGTCGATGCCGTCAGTTCGACGCTTTCAGCGCTTTCAGTCACCGTATCATCTTTCACTTTAAGGTAAACCGTAAGTTCAGTTTCACCAGCCGCGATCTTCAATTCATCAGCCGTGATTTCACGGTAACCACCATTACCGTCAGCAACAAGGTACGTCGCGTCGTAGTCAACATCAGAGGTCGCTGTACCATCGGTCGATAGGTTCAGTACGACATCTTCACTGACTGGCTCACTGAGGCTGATCGTGTACTCAAGGTAACTGTCATCACCTTCGGTGACATCGCCGCCCGCACTCACGGTCAGCTCTGCGGTTGCGTCTTCGTCCACATTGTTTATTTGATCATCTTGGATATAACCAATACCACTCGCATTCCCAACTTCGACAACGATGCTCTCAAGGTTTTCAGTTTTTGAATCATCAATCGTCGGCACAATGATTTCGAAGCTACTAACACCAGCAGGAACAATCAGGTAGCCCCCGGCAAAAACAACACCATTCGTGTAGGTTGCATTAGATAGGTTGACGTCTGAATCATCTGCCGATGAGCCTGGAGCCAATGTAGTTATTGGATACTTAACCGCCGTTTCTGTCGCCTCATCCAGTACCACAGAAAACGTAACGTCTTCTCCTTCTGTAACAGTGTTCCCTGTTAAAGATAGATCCGGACCGTTCTCCGACACGTTGCCGTCTAGAACCTGATTGGCAATTGTAACCGTTGCAGGGTCACTTTCAGCGTTACCAGAATCAACTACAACATAGTCAAAACTATCTTCAGGTGGGAAGCCCTCTACATAACGCAACTCCCAATTCCCAGATGTTTTGGTCGAGAAGTCTAATTGAGTAATTACCGCCCCTTCAGGTAGAGGGTAATCCTTACCGAAGCCAATACTAGTCTCCTGGAATAGCATGTTGTTGCCTTCTGGCTTCAAGAACTCAATAACTTGAGTTTGCTCTGTGCCGTTAGCATCAAGGTATGTCACCGTGATAAGAGCAGCATTGTTGTCGCCGTGCTCAAACAAGCCTCCTAGGCCATCCAGACCAAGATTCACGCTGCCAACAGGGTTCTCAGACAAATCAATGCTGATGGTTTCGCCGCGCTGAATGCCTTGGCCATCGTTATCAGCAATACCATGACCAATATGTGAGACTTCTCGGTTGTATTGAGCTAGCACACCACTATCGGAGGAGATATCAATAGACGCTCCATTTACTAGATATTCGGTTCGACTGTGTGACTCACCACCGTCTGCACTTAAACCCCAGTTGTAGAAATCCGTCGTTGACTCTTCTCCATTTGGAGAACTAGGTCTGTCTTTGATACCAAGCAAGAACCCTACATTATCCGCTTCGTAGTAGATGCTGTCTTTGTTGTACAACGAGCCATCGGCCGATGTGATTTCTTGAAGATCGCCATTTTCATCTTTGAAATACAAGGTGCCAGATGTAGGTAGCTCTGTTATCCGGATCTGAAGATCATCACCATTTAAGTCATCCTCAACGTCAGAAATATGATCGCTTTCTGAGCCTTGGTCCAAAGGCTTATCATCAGTATCAAAAATTACGTTAGTAATAAGTTCGTCAGCGCTATGGTCAAAGTCTTCGTTAAGTGGCTTATCGTTCACAGGAGTAACGTTCAGCGTAACTGTTGTGGTTTCGGTAACACCGCCGGAGGTGACTGTATAAGTGAATTCATCTGCGCCGTTGTAATCTTGATTAGGCGTGTAAGTAATGGTGCCGTCGTTGTTCACAACCACACTGCCATTGGTTGGGCCATTGCCCCCTTCTACGGATACAACTGGTGATTGGCCTTCGAAACTATCGTTGTCTAACACATCCAAAATTGTTGGTGTGTCTTCAACGATATCTGCACTATCTGCGACAATATCGGCGACGGCGTTGACTGTGAAATCAACTTTCTGACTCACTTCCAAACCGCTTAGATCTGTCGCGGTAAACGTCAGCTCTTCAGAACCATTCCAGTCTGCAGTTGGGGTGATAGTTGCGATACCATCGACAATCGAAACTTGAATGTTGCTGTTACCAGAAATGCTGAACGTCAGCTCGCTGGCCGCGTTATCAACATCGCTGAATGCGTCATTCAAGTCGATAGTGTATTCAGCAAAGTCTTCCGGTAGAACTTGATCAGCAATGGTGTTTTCAACCACAGGTTTGTCGTTAACAGGAGTAACGTTCAGCGTGACCGTCGTTGTTTCAGTGACACCACCAGAAGTGACTGTGTAGGTAAACTCATCCGCACCGTTGTAATCTTGGTCTGGTGTGTAAGTGATCGTACCGTCGTTGTTCACAACCACACTGCCATTCGCAGGGCCATTGCCTGCCTCTACTGACACAACTGGCGACTGACCTTCGAAGCTATCGTTGTCTAACACATCCAAAATGGTTGGTGTGTCTTCAACGATATCTGCACTATCTGAGACGATATCGGCAACGGCATTAACCGTAAAATCAACGATCTGACTTACACTTTCACCGTCAGGATCTGTCGCGGTAAACGTTAACTCTTCTGAACCATTCCAGTCTGCTGTTGGGGTGATAGTTGCGATACCATCAGCAATCGATACTTGAATGTTGCTGTTACCAGAAACGGCAAACGTCAATTCGCTATCCGCGTTATCAACATCGCTAAATGCGTCATTCAAGTTAATGGTGTATTCAGCAAAGTCCTCAGGTAGAACTTGGTCAGCAATGGTGTTTTCTACCACTGGCTTATCATTAACAGGAGTTACGTTTAGCGTAACCGTCGTAGTCTCAGTGACACCACCAGAGGTGACTGTGTAAGTGAACTCATCAGCACCATTGTAATCTTGGTCTGGTGTGTAAGTAATTGTTCCATCAACATTTACAACCACATTACCGTTTTCAGGGCCATCTCCAGATTCAACCGTAACAACTGGTGATTGACCTTCGAAGCTATCGTTGCCCAACACATTCAAAATAGTCGTCGTATCTTCAACAATATTCGCGCTGTCCGAAACAATATCGGCAACGGCATTGACGGTGAAATCAACCGTCTGACTCACTTCTAAACCACTTGGATCTTTTGCAGTGAACGTTAGCTCTTCTGAACCGTTCCAGTCTGCGGTTGGGGTGATCGTCGCAATACCATCGACAATCGAAACTTGGATATTGCTGTTACCCGAAACGCTAAACGTCAGTTCGCTGTCTGCGTCATCAACATCGCTAAACGCGTCATTTAAATCGATGGTATATTCAGCAAAGTCTTCCGGTAGAACTTGATCAGCAATGGTGGTTTCAACCACTGGTTTATCGTTCACTGGTGTTACGTTTAGAGATACTGTTGTCGTCTCAGTGACACCACCGGAGGTAACTGTATAAGTGAACTCATCAGCACCGTTGTAATCTTGGTCTGGTGTGTAAGTGATCGTACCGTCATCGTTAACAACCACACTGCCATTTGCAGGGCCATTGCCCGCTTCTACTGATACAACTGGCGATTGACCTTCGAAACTATCGTTGTCTAACACATCCAAAATTGTTGGTGTGTCTTCAACAATATTCGCACTATCCGAAACAATATCGGCTACGGCATTGACTGTGAAATCAACTGTTTGGCTGACCTCTAACCCGCTTGGATCTGTCGCGGTAAACGTCAACTCCTCCGAACCGTTCCAATCTGCTGTTAGGGTGATAGTTGCGATACCATCAGCAATCGAAACTTGAATATTGCTGTTACCAGAAACGGTAAACGTTAGCTCGCCATCTGAGTTATCAACATCACTGAATGCGTCATTCAAGTTAATGGTGTATTCAGCAAAATCTTCCGGTAGAACTTGGTCTGCAATGGTATTCTCAACCACTGGCTTGTCGTTTACAGGAGTAACGTTCAGCGTAACTGTTGTGGTTTCAGTGACGCCGCCAGACGTGACTGTGTAGGTGAATTCATCCGCACCGTTGTAGTCTTGGTTTGGCGTGTAAGTAATTGTTCCATCATCGTTAACAACCACACTGCCATTTGCAGGGCCATTGCCCTCTTCTACGGATACAACTGGTGATTGGCCTTCAAAGCTATCGTTGTCTAACACATCCAAAATAGTCGTCGTATCTTCAACAATATTCGCGCTGTCCGAAACAATATCGGCAACGGCATTGACGGTGAAATCAACCGTCTGGCTTACGCTTTCACCGTCAGGATCTGTCGCAGTAAACGTTAATTCTTCAGAACCATTCCAGTCTGCTGTTGGGGTGATAGTTGCGATACCATCAACAATCGATACTTGGATATTGCTGTTACCCGAAACGCTGAACGTCAGTTCGCTATCTAAGTTATCTACATCGCTAAATGCGTTATTCAAGTTAATGGTGTATTCAGCAAAGTCCTCAGGTAGAACTTGGTCAGCAATGGTGTTTTCTATCACTGGTTTATCGTTGACTGGAGTTACGTTTAGCGTAACCGTCGTAGTCTCAGTGACACCACCAGAGGTAACTGTGTAAGTGAACTCGTCAGCACCGTTGTAATCTTGGTTAGGTGTGTAAGTGATCGTGCCATCATCGTTAACGACCACACTGCCGTTAGTTGGACCATCTCCAGATTCCACTGTAACAACTGGTGATTGACCTTCGAAGCTATCATTGTCTAACACATCCAAAATGGTTGGTGTGTCTTCAACGATATCTGCACTATCAGCGACAATATCGGCAACAGCATTGACTGTGAAATCAACAGTCTGACTCACTTCTAAACCACTTGGATCTTTAGCAGTGAACGTTAGCTCTTCTGAACCGTTCCAGTCTGCGGTTGGCGTGATCGTCGCAATACCATCAACAATCGAAACTTGAATGTTATTGTTGCCAGAAACGGTAAACGTCAGTTCGCTGTCCGCGTTATCAACATCGCTAAATGCGTCATTTAAGTTAATCGTGTATTCAGCAAAGTCCTCAGGTAGAACTTGGTCAGCAATGGTATTTTCCACCACTGGCTTATCGTTAACAGGAGTGACGTTTAGCGTAACCGTCGTAGTCTCAGTGACACCGCCAGAGGTGACTGTGTAAGTGAACTCGTCAGCACCGTTGTAATCTTGGTCTGGTGTGTAAGTAATGGTGCCATCATCGTTAACAACCACACTGCCATTTGCAGGGCCATTGCCCGCTTCGACTGATACCACTGGTGATTGACCCTCGAAGGTGTCGTTAACCAATACATCCAAAATGGTTGGTGTGTCTTCAACGATATCTGCACTATCAGCGACAATATCGGCAACGGCGTTGACTGTGAAATCAACCGTTTGGCTCACTTCCAAACCGCTTGGATCTGTCGCAGTAAACGTTAGCTCTTCAGAACCGTTCCAATCTGCTGTTGGAGTGATAGTTGCGATACCATCAACAATCGAAACTTGGATATTGCTGTTACCCGAAACACTAAACGTCAATTCGCTATCCGCGTTATCAACGTCACTGAACGCGTCATTCAAATTAATGGTGTATTCAGCAAAGTCTTCCGGTAGAACTTGGTCTGCAATGGTGTTTTCCACTACTGGCTTGTCGTTTACAGGAGTAACGTTCAGCGTAACTGTTGTGGTTTCAGTGACGCCGCCAGAGGTGACCGTGTAAGTGAACTCATCAGAACCGTTGTAATCTTGGTCTGGCGTGTAGGTAATGGTACCGTCGTTGTTAACAACCACACTGCCGTTAGTCGGACCATCACCAGATTCCACTGTAACAACTGGTGATTGACCTTCGAAACTATCATTGTCTAACACATCCAAAATTGTTGGTGTGTCTTCAACGATATCTGCACTATCAGCGACAATATCGGCGACGGCATTAACCGTGAAATCAACTGTCTGGCTAACTTCCAAACCACTTGGATCTGTCGCGGTAAACGTTAGCTCTTCAGAACCATTCCAGTCAGCGGTTGGTGTGATCGTTGCGATACCATCAACAATCGACACTTGGATATTGCTGTGACCAGAAACGCTGAACGTCAGTTCACTGTCTAAGTTATCTACATCGCTAAATGCGTCATTCAAGTTAATCGTGTATTCAGCAAAATCTTCTTGTAGAACTTGGGATGGGATAGCATTTTCGGTTGTCGGAGCATCATTAAGTGGATTAACTGTTACCGAAACTTCTGCTTCATCTTCTAATGCACCATCAGAAACTGTGTAGCTAATGGTTGCGTCGCCGTTGAAGTTTTCTGCTGGAGTAAAAACAAGCTTACCGTCTACGCTCTCAACCGTACCTTGCTCTGCAGGAACAGACGCATTCACGATGATCAGCGTATCACCGTCAACATCGGTATCGTTCGGTAACACATCAATGGTAACAGGCGTATCTTCGTCCGTCGTAGTGCTGTCATTATTTGCTACTGGAGCATCATTTACAGGGTTAACAGTAACCGAAACCGTTGCTTCATCTGTTAGTTCACCATCGGTAACAACATAAGTGATAGTTGCTTCACCGTTGAAATCTTCAGCAGGAGTAAAAACAAGCTTACCGTCTACGATCTCAACCGAACCTTGTTCTGCAGGAACAGACGCATTCACGATGGTCAGCGTATCACCGTCAACATCGGTATCGTTAGGTAACACATCAATGGTAACAGGCGTATCTTCGTCCGTCGTAGTGCTGTCATTATTTGCTACTGGAGCATCATTTACAGGGTTAACAGTAACCGAAACCGTTGCTTCATCTGTTAGTTCACCATCGGTAACAACATAAGTGATAGTTGCTTCACCGTTGAAATCTTCAGCAGGAGTAAAAACAAGTTTACCGTCTACGATCTCAACCGTGCCTTGCTCTGCAGGAACAGACGCATTCACGATAGTCAGTGTGTCACCGTCAACATCGGTGTCATTGAGTAGTACATCAATGGTAACTGGCGTATCTTCATCCGTCGCAATGCTGTCATTATTTGCTACTGGAGCATCATTTACAGGATTAACAGTAACCGAAACCGTTGCTTCATCAGTTAGTTCACCATCGGTAACAACATAAGTGATGGTTGCTTCGCCGTTGAAATCTTCAGCAGGTGTAAAAACTAACTCACCATCAACGATTGCAACGGTTCCCTGTTCTTCAGGTACTGTGGCTGAATCAATTGTAAGGGAGTCGCTATCTTCATCATCGTCATTGGCTAGGACATCAATGGTAATCGAAACGTCTTCGTCTGTTTGAATGTTGTCATCTTCAGCGACCGGAGCAATTGGAGTGACGGCTGGAGAGGTGTTAGGAAGGTTTAAATACAGCTCAGCAAGAGTTAGGCTTTGAGTTTCGGAAAATCCAAGCGCAGCTAACCCCGTTGTTTCAAACACAGTATCGGCTAGCAATTCTGCTGCCGTGCGCTCCACAGTGCCGCTAGCCTGCAAACTGGAACCATTGCTCTCGCCTGCAGCTGGCGCGAATTCTTCGTTGAGCAACGTTGGATCTTGCCCATCTTGAAGTGCGTCAATAATTTGAGCGACATCGTCAGTGACGTCTTGCACCCCTTCTTCTCTTGCGACTTGAACTTGAAGCTTTTCCGGTTCAGCTTCAGTTCTAGCAACAATAAGTTCACCCGGTAACGGTTGTTCGTTTTGAGCTAATGTCTTTAATTGCCCATCCAAACCTATTACTACGATCTGACCACCAAGTGAAACTAAGGATGTACGATCCATATAAACCCCTGACCTTTAAATACTGTCAACATTTTGACCAATGATACCAATTCGTTATATATTGCCCGAAGATATAACGCAATAACAGAGCTTTAACACCAAAAAACAACTTTTAAGTCACATATTATCCATATGAAGTGCCAAACAAATGTATGAGAACTGGATCACTACGTTTAAGTGCCAAAATAGTTCTAACATCATGAAAATATGATCTTTATTCAAAGATTATATTAACTCCCATACGGTATAGTGAATTTCAACAGTGCACACTTAAGTATAGCAACTAGTTCCATAGTTGATTGTTAATAGCTTTGTGCGTTAGATTATTGACGCCTATAGAGTTATCCCTAATTTATAAGAATAATTTCTCGCCTTCAGACTTGACTAAATCTAGGAGAATTAAAGTGAAGTGGACTCGTGCCAACGCCCTATGTCTTGGTGTGCTTACCGTTAGCCCTGCTTTCGGGCAAACACTAGAGCAAGCAGTAGAAAACACGCTTATCACCAATCCAGACATAAAAAGCGCGTTTAATGAATTCGTAAGTAAGCAGTATGTGAATGAAGCCTCGAGTGGTGCTTACCTCCCTTCAGTCGATCTGGATGCAGGAATCGGTTATGAAGGTATTAACCCTGCCGAAGGTGGCAGAGACTCAACAGACTTAACTCGAAAAGAAGCAACGGTCACCCTAACCCAACTTATTTGGGATGGTTCAGCAACACTAAACGACATTGATAGAACGGCCGCTGACGCTGAGTCTGTTCGTTATCAACTGCTTGCAGATGCTCAAGATACAGCACTTGAAGTGACCAAAGTGTATCTAGATGCAGTAAAAGCCTATGAAGTATTAACGCTTTCAGAAAACAACCTGAAAGTGCACAAAAAGATCTATCAAGACATCAAAAAACGCGTAGATTCAGGAATTGGCTCAACCGCAGACTTAACCCAAGTAGAAGCTCGCCTAGCAAAAGCTCACGGTAATTTGGTCGCGGCACAAAACAATTTGTTTGATAGTCATACCATCTTTACTCGACTAGTCGGGCAAGCTCCACAAGGACTAATCTTCCCACGAGCTGATCAAAACTTCATTCCATACACAGTGGATGACGCAGTTGACTTGGCATTTGACTCTCACCCAGTGATCAAAATTTCTAAAGCAGACGTTGATTCAGCGAAGTTTCAATACAAGCAGTCAAAAGGGAATTATTACCCAACGATCTCGGTAGAAGCCGCACAGACATGGCGTGATGATGCCGCTGGTATCGAAGGAAATAGTGACGAAACGACCGCAATGCTTCGAATGCGTTACAACTTGTATAACGGTGGCAGTGACGCAGCAAATGCCGAGAGTTTTGCTTACCAATTGAACAAAGCTAAAGACTTACGTGAACGCGCATACCGAAATGTTGAAGAAGGCCTTCGTTTGTCATGGAGTGCATTGGATCTGACCCAGCAACAAAAACAATTTTTGTCTGATCACGTAGATTCAGCATCTGAAACCGTTATCGCTTATGAGAAACAGTATCGAATTGGTAAACGGACCCTACTTGATCTGTTGAACACAGAGAATGAACTGTTCGAAGCGCGCAAAGATTACTTAGATGCGAAATACGCTGAGCAATACGCAAAATATCGTGTGATGAACGCAACAGGACAACTATTGAATGCCCTACGCGTCGACGTTCCTACAGAATGGAATCAGAAGGTGGAGTACTAAGACATGCAAGCAGTAAAGATTCTATTCTCACTTGGATTGATTTTGTCTGTGAACCAAGCATTCGCAGAAGATGAATACGACTACATGGTCACTCCGAATGCACAGCAAATAGCAGATCTTCAAGATGATGACGACGACGGTGTAATTAACGCCAGAGATTTATGCCCGGGAACGCCGCCGACATCAGAGATCGATAACGACGGCTGCGGTGAGTACATTAAATCGTCAGAACAAATGCAAGTTCGCGTCTTATTCGCTAATGATTCTGATGAGATTAACCCAGTGTTCCACCGTCAAATTCGTCAGCTGTCTGAATTTTTGAACGAATACCCTTCCACATCTATTGAGCTGCACGGTTATGCAAGTAAGGTTGGTGGCTCAACCCATAACTTAGACCTATCTAAACGTCGTGCGAACAACGTGCGCTCTGCACTTTTAGGTTACGGTATCGCGGCAAATCGCGTTCGAATCGTAGGTTATGGCGATACTCATTTAGCCCAACAAGGCACGGATGAAGTCAGCCATGCACTCAACCGCAGAGTGACCGCTTCTGTTGTGGGTTACAAAGGTGAAATAAAGAAAGAGTGGACAATATTCACCACCCTACCTGAGAATACAATTTAAGGAGCTTCGGCTCCTTTTCTTTTTCAACCTTGCTAAACCGTATTATGCTTTAGGAATCGGCACTTTAGTGGTAATCTACTCGCGTCATAACAATGAGAGTTTTGAAATGAGCAAACTTACATCAGATATCCAAGCAAACCTTGACCTTTTCGTTGCTGAAACCAAAGAAAACCAGTTGGTTTGGGGTCTACGCAATGAAGAAGGTTGGCTATCTTGTGAATCAACTGAATTCGAAAACAGCGAGGTTATGCCTTTCTGGTCTACTAAGGAAGATGCACAAACACACAACGTTGAAGAATGGGCAGATTTCGAAGTACTAGAAATCCCTCTAGATATCTTTGTTGAAGATTGGCTTCTAACTCTTGCAGAAGATGGCGTGCTTGTTGGTACAAACTGGAACGCTCAGCTAGAAGGTAAAGAGGTTGAACCTCAAGATCTAGCTAAACTGTACGTAGGCTAATTCCTAAAGACCTCAGCATCGTGCTGGGGTCTGCTTTATTGTTACTTACCTTTTCGATGTAAAGCTCGACCGAGCGCATAATTTTCTTTATTTCATTATCTATACCCTTCGGCTTTTGTCACAATGAACTGTACCTAATTGGTATATCATTCTGAGCAAACAATATAAAAATAACATAAGGTTACATCACTATGCGTACCCTGCTTTCTTTGCTTGCGTCACTCCTCATCGGCGGTCAGGCAAACGCAAGTGACACTCAAAATATCACCCAATGGCATGCTGTCTATCAAGCTACGATGAAAACAAACGCTAAGTCTGCGCTCAGCATGCTGCAAGATCGGTATCATAGCGCCGATTCTAATAGCGAAAAGTTGTACGTTAGCGGCTTGATTTACGAATACATGTCTAACATTGATCAACCGTATTATGGAAGCAGTCAAATATTAGAAAACCGCTTTGCCAAGCTTGAGTCCAAATACATTCTTGCACTGACAGAACGAAAAAATGGCAACTACGATACATCGGTAAACGTTTTTACTTCCTTATTACAAAGTGCAAAACAGCGAAGTGATGAAGAAACTAAAGCATTGATGAACTATCAGCTTTGTTACACGTTGAATCAACAGGGCCAGTACCACAAAGCAAGCTTCTTTTGTTCATCATTGAACAATCATTTATTGGGCGAGCATCAACAAAATATCCCTTCGGATCTTGCTTTACGTGTTATCGCGAACAACTTTGACTTTCGCGGTGAGTATGAAATTGCACTGAATTTGTACCGTCGATTGCTGACAGAAATGCCGACTCAGAGTGACCCAACCGGTGTTTATAATGACGTTGGTAACTTGCTGAGTGAGTTAGGTCAGTTTGAGCAATCCGAACAATACTTAATACAGGCACTGCTGGCACGCCAACTTGAGTCGACACCGCTAGAAGTAGCACAGGTCGAACATAGCTTGGCGGCGATGTATAGCAAGTCTATGGATTATGAAAAAGCGGTCAGCCACTACAAGAATGCATTGACGCTTCTTGAGGATCTTAACTATCCCTACGGTCAAGGGTTAACTTATCTTGGACTTGGTTCCGCTTATGTTGATTCTGGCGATTTGAAAAGTGCAGTACCTTACATTAAAAGTGCACTTGCATTAGGTGAGCAATACGAAAATATGCGTTTGCAAACTGAAAGCCATCTTACCGCGGGCTTTGCTTATTTGAAGCACGATTCTCTGCGTGACGCTTTGGAACACGCGCAAGCGGCGTTAGAACTCGCTAACAAAAACTCCACATCAGCTCTACAAGCTAAAGCCCAGCTGTTGTTATCGCAGATTTATCAAAAGCAAAATGATTTTTCTAACGCCCTCTCACACTATCAAAAATACGCAAAGCTCGAACTTGCTAGCCGTGATGCCAACAACGTAAAAGCAATTGAGGCGTTGGATCTAACAAAAAGCGAGTACGAATATGAACTACAACTCGTCAAAATAGACAACGAGCGAAACCTTAAGCTCTTGGAACTTGAGAAGTTAGGTGAACAGCAACGTGCTTATAACTTTGTGATTTTCTGTTTGCTTACTATTTTACTAGTCGTGCTGTTCGTATTACGCAATACCAAGATCAAATCACGCTTAGATAGACTTACCGGTTCGTTAAAC
The DNA here is from genome assembly GCF_051122595.1 of Vibrio sp. K4. Classification (NCBI taxonomy): domain Bacteria; kingdom Pseudomonadati; phylum Pseudomonadota; class Gammaproteobacteria; order Vibrionales; family Vibrionaceae; genus Vibrio; species Vibrio sp. K4. Next base: position 1,435,904 of record NZ_CP178577.1, on the reverse strand, counting down.
CGAAGCACAATCATAGAAAAAATAAGAAATCAGACCGTCAGCGCGCCAGAAGACATGCGATATGTATTAGCCCTGATCGACTTAGACAACTTTAAACTGCTCAATGACAAGCACGGACACCCAACTGGCGACTTGGTGTTAAAGCACGTGTGTAAAGCGATTCAAGTTAAATTGAATAAAGGCGAATACCTTGGTCGCTTGGGAGGCGAAGAGTTTATCTTGCTGTTGAAGAACGTGGATGAGATTGATGTGCCATTTCGTATCCAGAGCCTACACAAAACCATCTCTGAAAAACAAATTAAGAGCACTAACGATGAAACTCTCAATGTGACAGCCAGCTTGGCCTACCTCTCAACGTCTAAGCCACTCAGTAACTTCGATGAGTTGTATTCGATACTAGACCAAGCTTTGTATCAATCTAAAAAGAACGGACATAATGCCGTGATTGACGCGTATAACGAGCCTATTGATCTTCCGTCTTCTGCTTTTGAATCAACGACTGCATAACGGCGTCTTTGTTGTTTAGATAGTCATCTAAGCCCGCTTTGCGCAGGTCGCAAGACGGGCAATCACCACAACCATCACCGATGATGCCGTTGTAACACGTTAGCGTGTTTTCACGAACTAGTTGCAGCGCATCATATTGATCAGCCAGTGCCCACGTTTCTGCTTTGTTCAACCACATTAGCGGGGTTTTGATGTCAAACTGACGATCCATACCCTTAACCAAGGCACTGTTCATTGCTTTTACAAAATCATCACGGCAATCTGGATAGCCACTAAAGTCTGTTTCACAAACACCAGTAATGACGGTTTCTGCGCCAATTTGGTAAGCGTAGATGCCAGCAAGCGTTAGGAACAAAATGTTGCGACCTGGAACGAATGAATTCGGCAAACCGTTTTCTTGTAGTTCATGAGAAACTGGAATGTCGTCACGCGTCAGAGAGCTAATGGCCAGTTCATTCAGCAGGCCAACATCCATCACTTTGTGTGCAGCGACGCCAAGATCTTTTGCGACTTTCTCAGCCACTTCAATCTCCAGCTTATGACGCTGACCGTAATCGAAAGTGATGGCATGTACTTCGTCAAACTCTTTTAAAGCTTGAACCAGACATGTTGTAGAGTCCTGTCCACCACTGAAAACAACGACTGCTTTTTTCATCTTTCTCTCCGAGCTTAAGCAATACTTAGGTATTTATGAGTTTGAACCGACAAACGCCAGTTGCGAGCAACACAGGTATCAATACACAGTTGTGTGGCGCGAGGCTTCTGACTGATAGGTTGAAGTGCGATTACTGTCTTCTCAGCGATGTCTGCTGAGGCCAACAATGCATCAAGCTGATCGATGTCTTTTTGGGTGCCCACCGGATGTTTGATCTCATTTGCGCGTTCTAATGCACTTTTGAGTACTGGTAGCTTCCCTTTCATTGCGACTTTAGGTGACACTGTCACCCATGTGCTTTCTGAAGTTACCACCTCTGAAGTACCACTGGTTTCGATTTGGCATTGGCAACCCATTTCTTCAAATGCAGCCGTCAACGCACGTAAATCATAAATGCATGGTTCGCCACCAGTGATCACAATATGCTTCGCATTGAAGCCCTGCTTTTTATATTCAGCTACGATGTCTTCTGCCGATGCGAAACACCATGTTGGAGAATCTTCAGTTTTCACCAAGATGTCACCAATCTGGCGCTGGTCTTCTTCTTCTGCGTACCAAGTCTGTTTCGTATCGCACCAAGAACACCCTACCGGACATACTTGCAAACGCACGAAAACCGCTGGCACACCGGTGAAAACCCCTTCCCCTTGGATGGTTTCAAACATCTCATTTAGCTTATACAACGTAGAACTCACTCAACTCATTATACTTCGAGGCGAAGACCTTAATGGAGAGGCGCACTCAGGTCAATTTAAACCAAAAATAAATTGTTAAAATAGGTCGTTTTGTAGTTTCATACGCAGGTTCCCCATTTTTTAAGGTAAGTAAAGATGTACAAGCTGATCGCCCTAGACATGGACGGCACGTTGCTAAACAGCGACAAAGTAATTTCTGAAGAGAACAAGCAAGCCATTGCAAAAGCACGCGAAGCGGGTGTTACCGTTGTCCTTGCTTCTGGCCGCCCTCTTGAGGGAATGCAAGACAAGCTAGACGAGTTAAACATCAACTCAGACAAAGACTTTGTTTTGTACTACAACGGTTCTATGGTGAAAAACATTGGTACCAATGAAATCATCCACCAGCAGATCATTGATGGCAAAGCCGCGAAGAAAATTGCACGTAAAGCACGCGAGCTTGGCGCTTATGTTCACGCATTCAGCCAAGAGCATGGTCTGATCACAGAAGAAAACAACCCTTACACTGACATCGAAGCAAAAATCAATGGCGTAGAAGTCACTGAGATGAACTTTGATGCGCTTGAAGATGATCACGCTATCATCAAAGCAATGATGGTTGCAGAGCCAAGCAAACTAACTGAAGTTATCTCAGCCCTACCAGCAGAGCTAAAACAAGAGTTTACTGTTGTGCAAAGTGCGCCTTTCTTCTTAGAGTTCTTGAATCCATCAAGCAACAAAGGCGTTGGTGTTTCGGCAATCGCAGAATACTTAGGCATCAAAGCTGAAGAAGTGATTTGTATGGGTGATGCCGAGAACGACCACCACATGCTTGAATACGCAGGTCTTGGTATCGCAATGGCGAACGCAATGGAAGAAACCAAACAAATCGCAGACTACATCACGGTAAGCAACGACGAGCACGGTGTAGCAAAATCGATCGAGAAGTTTGTGCTTAACGCGTAATACTCTGAGTCGAACTGAATTGATGTAAAAAAGCCTCGCATTTGAGCGAGGCTTTTTGTTATCCATTTTCTAGCTAAGCGCCCTGTTTCGCACGTTTTCCACACGTCAGCTTTCTAGCTAATGTAATAAAAGTCAGCATTAGCAACGGATAATGGAACGTATTAAAGACCAGAGACCAGAACCCACTGAACGAAACCGTTGTTCCCAAGTAGAGATAGAGTTGATCAACCAACAACAAAGCCAAAATAACGAACAACATCTGCTGGCGCTCAAATCGAATATCCGACTCTTTAAATGTCATAACCAGTGCAGACGCTGTAATTAAAATCGCTAACCAACTGGTGAACACAGGCAATGGCCAGATAACAGAAATCACCGCCGTAATTGCTGTCATGGTGAACCAAACCCCTTTCGAGGTGAGCAGTCTATCGACATCGATTTCTGGGTTATCTTCCAAACGCAAAACATGCCATGCGACAAGAACGCCCAACAACGCACCAACAGACATATCCAGAATAAACGCAGTCCCTAAGAAGAACTTGCAGAACATTACGGTTAAAGTGACCAAGCCCGTCAACAAAGTGACTCGATTTAAACCAAAGCTCTTCGTCCTTTGGAATAAGAAGGTCATCACACAGAACCAAATCGCGATCGGCAAGCTTGGGAAACTAAAGCCAAAGCTATGCGTTAACTCTGTGATCGGCATATAAACATGCGGCCTTGGTAGCGAGAACCCCTGCTGCGCAACTAATACCATCAGAGAAGTCGCAGTGATTGAGAAAAATAGACGGTAAACGAAACGGCTATCAAACTTCATCATGACAAACGGGAACAAGAACAACAGAAACGTTGGGTTGCTGATGCTCGTTACCAATTTCGCAACTTCACAGGTTGTTTCACGGCTTGCTGACGAAAATGACGCGATCCAGCTTTGTAAATCGACCATCCAAGAAAGCTCAAGTTGACGAAAACCCGGCGCGGAATCTATCAACTGGTCAACATAAACAACTGATTGATTTGTCGCTCGTGAGTAAAATTCAGCCACCTCTTTCCACTGTGCAGGATAACGGTAAAGAGAGGCTGACATATTGCTCGGGTTTGCAATCATTGCAGAGGCGACTTCTACGCCATAATGCGGCGCAAACCAAATTGGAAGCTCGTTCCCATCTAAAGTGTTGGTCATCGAAAACGCAATCACTTCTGAATCAGAGACACAATCATAGAATATCGCTGTATCCGTTCTACCTAACTCTTCGCCGACAGTGACAACTAAGCCAGTTTCTTCCCAAGTTTCTCGTTGAGCCGCGAGTTTTGGTGACTCACCTTCAATAACAGTACCACCAGGAAGAGAAATCTTATTGGTTAATATTTCATGGATTAAAACCAGTTTGTCATCTGCGCGGACAATACAAAGCGCCCCTTTTACGTCTTCAGGAAGAGGATTCGCGGCAGATGTAGGAGATACAAACAAAGAAATGGAATACAGGATGAGAAAAAACAGCTGTCTCAGCACAAAATACGACCTTTAACAAAAAAGAAGAATCACTCAGCTATGATGGCAGGATTACCAATATTTTTCGACATAAATTAAGTAACCAGTTGTACATTTAGCACACATGTCAAAAAACGCTTTGCGACACTCTTCAAAATAGTTCTGACAAAAATCAGACATAACTCGAAATATTGGCTGCGATTTTGCCAGTTATATTAAGTTAACGTCAGAGGAATTTACGTGGATTTTACGCCTTCTCAGAATTGAAACAAGAAAGAGAGCTTATTGTCGACAACAAATAAACTCTCTTTATGGTTCACTTATGCTTTTACAGCTTTAACCATGCATCTGTCCAAGCTGAGCCCACACCCGGCTCATAAGCACTTGGAGTTGAGCCACACCACAAACTGTTTGGCCAAGGCTTACATTGGTAACTTGCACCGTTATTCGTCACCACATCCCCTGCAGAATAATTCGTACCCGCTTGGTAAGCATCACCCGAAGTTGGCGGCGGTGTTGGCTCTGTTGGTGGATCTACTGGAGGATTAGTCCCAGAACAATCTGAGCTGCCTATTGACTGCCATACTCCCCATGGACCAGATTCTGATGGGTTATCGCCTTGAGTCCACCATTGTGCTTTCCATAATTGACTAGCCCAAGTAACGGTTTCACCCGTGTTGTATACACCACTCGCTTGCCATTCATTGTCACAACTACCGGGAGGCGGTGTCGTTGTACTAGTGGCGGAAGCTGTAGCCACTGCTTGGTATGTAGTACTGGTTTTATCGATACCAAAAGCCAAAGCGACACTCGCCTCACCTGCTTGAGAAGCGCCAAATTCCACATCGACACGACACGAGCCGCCTGCATTGAGTGTCGATTGTGCACATTGGTCTCTGGTGATCATCGCAGATTTCGTGACGCCAGAACTTTGTAGCTCCACACTTTCGACAGTAAACGCAACATCACCGATATTTTGAATACTGAAACTGTGTTGCATCAGCTCGCCCACTTTAAAAGAACTTAAAGTCTGATTTGCCGTGTAACCAACAGAAACATTATCTGTCGGAGACGTTGTCGTACCTACTACGCCATCAACAAAACTACGTAACGCCGCAATGTCGCTATACACGCCGTACTTACCCGGTCGGGCACAGCCTATACCCCAACTGACGATACCTAGCTGAGTGACGAGACCGTTGTTCTTAACGACGATGGGACCGCCGCTGTCTCCCTGACAAGAATCAATCCCACCTTGCGGTACACCCGCACAGAATGATACTGAGCCAACCGTGGTGTAATTGCCGCCAGCTTGTCGACAAGTCGCATCAGAGACCAGAGGAACATCCACTTCTTGCAGCGCGGTTGGTGAGCTGCCCCCCTCCGAAGTTCGGCCTAGACCAGCGACGGTTAACCAATCACCGACACCTGCATATTGCGAGACACTGCCTGCTGCAATATCCACTTTCGTTACACCAGAGGGAATTGAACTGAGCTTAAGCAATGCGATGTCGTTTGAAAGCGTTGAAGCATTATAAGAAGGATGAATATAGATCTGGCTAACGTTAGAGCGTACGCCATCAGTGCCGTTATAAATCACACCACCAATTTTTACCGCTATTTGATTTGGTGTGTCACCGTCAACACAGTGAGCAGCAGTAAGTACGAAACCATCCCCAATATAACTCGCCCCGCAGAAAGAACGATTACCATTGCGGCTGACTATCTGCGTATAAAATTTCCAGTCATTGGGGTTTGCCGTGATGCCACCCACGATATCCGGCTGAATTTCATTGTTTTGTGTTTGCGTGACTTGATCTGCACTCGCCAACATTGGCAATAACGCCGTTGCAAGTAAGGTTTTTGATAGATTCAATGTTATTTTCCTCTTGTTTTATGAGGCACTATTCATGTGCCACTTACAAAACAAGCAAACAAAAACAACATCACCAATTTGGATGAGAATGAGTCGCCGCACATTGCGACAAGACTAATAACAAATGCTGACTAGTAGACTCAACTTTTGCATCGTCAGATTACATAAGTCACTAAGTTACCGTCTTAGCTACGCATTAATTAACGTTCAGATAACGACTTTCTTAACCAATGAATATGATGCCCAAAGCCTTGGTTCTCATAGAGAGAAATCGCGGTCTGATTAAAGTCCCAAACCTCAACGAACATCTGTTTCACTCCATAATCAACGAATGTCGCCTCTATCTTTTCAATCAGAGCTTTTGCAGTGCCCTGTTTACGATACTCAGCTAAGACGTAGAGCTCATCAACGCTTCCCATCATCACGGGTTTGCTAACCGTAGAAATAAGCTCGCAAAAGTGCCCTGAAACAAAGCCGATGATCTCACCCTCTACTCTAGCGACATACACCAAACATTCAGGATTATCGAGATAACGAGCAATGCTTTTTTCTTGTTCGATTTCTTCTGCGGTTTTAAACAGCTCTGGGGATTGGATATGGTGCTCATCATGCAGCTCGAACATCAAATCATTAAGTTGTTCAAGATCGTCAAAAAGCGCTGGTTTGATTACAAAAGTAGACATAGGAAAAGAAGCCAAAAACAGGAATCCATATAGTGTGTGTTTAAATGTCCATTAAGGCAAGCAGGAACAAACAAAGCCCCAAAAAATGGGGCTTTTTCTTAATATTGAAGATGGATTACATTTCTTCTAGTTTCTTCTGCATCGCATCCATTTGTTTAAGCTTTTCTTGTAGGTTTAGTGTTTGATAGTTCAGACCACCCGCATTAAAGCGAACACTCGGTTGCATTGGATATTGATCTAATGTTTCAGTAAACGCTTTAATCTCTGCACCAACTGGAACGAACAACCACAAGTTATCAGCCATCCATCGGAAATACATTGGTGATTCGTCTTTACCTCGCTCAAACGGATCTGCACGCATATGTGCAACCTGTGGCCAGTTTGGCTCAAAACGAACTGCGTCTGTCATATCGCCTTCCATAATTGCGAAATGCAACTTCCAATCATTCCAACGAATCGCGTTCAATTCACCGTTTGCCGAAAAATACAACAAAGACTCACGTGGCACCTTATCTGTTTCACCTTTCAAGTAAGGAAGGTAGTTGTAGCCATCAATATGAACACGCCAGTCTTTCCCGTTCGCCTTATAGCCTTTGGCTAACTTTTCTTTCACATCATTAACACCGGCAGCGGCTAGAATGGTTGGTAGCCAATCTTGGTGAGCCATCATTTCGTTCATCTGCGTGCCCGGCTCAATCACCCCCGGCCATCGAACAATCTGAGGCACTCGGAAACCACCTTCCCAAGTTGTGCCTTTCTCACCTTTAAATGGAATCGTACCGCCGTCAGGCCATGTAAAGGTTTCTGCTCCATTATCGGTAGTGAAAATAACAATGGTATTGTCGGCAACCTTGAGCTCATCCAGTTTATTAAGAAGAACACCAACATGGTCATCTAGCTCCAACATTCCATCGCCATAAATACTGACCCCAGATTTGCCCTGATACTTCTCCTGAAGACGCGTCCAAACGTGCATTCGAGTTGAGTTGTGCCAAATAAAGAACGGCTTGTCTTCTTTTACGGCTTTCTCCATGAAGTTCAGAGTGCCTTCTAAGAATTCCTCATCGACAGTTTCCATGCGTTTACGGGTTAACGGGCCGGTATCCTCTACCTTTCCATCCGCATAAGAATGAATTACGCCACGAGGTCCATAGTTTTTCTTAAACTCTGGATCTTTCGGGTAGTAATAAGTCTCTGGCTCTTCTTCTGCATTCAAGTGATATAAGTTGCCAAAGAACTCGTCAAAGCCATGATTTGTCGGTAAATGTTTGTCTTGATCGCCTAGATGGTTTTTTCCAAACTGTGCAGTGACATAGCCCTGCTCTTTTAAAAGGTCAGCAATCGTTGGAGTCCAATCCGCGATACCATGATTGGCTCCTGGCAATCCCACTGTAAGTAGCCCCGTTCTGAACGGTTCTTGTCCAGTAATGAAAGCTGCTCGTCCAGCCGTACATGATTGCTGAGCATAATGGTCGGTAAATAACGCGCCTTCATTCGCTATTCGGTCAATGTTTGGTGTGCGATAGCGCATCATACCTTGGTTGTATGCACTAATATTCCAATAGCCAACATCATCACCAAATATCGCCAATATGTTAGGTTTTTCTGCCGCTATAACGCTGGGAGATACAGCCAATACACTTAACGAGATCGCCCGTTTAAGCCCTATTGAAGTCATATACTTATCCTCATTGAACTGATAAAAATCCGTACCGATCTTACCTAGGTGAGCTATAACTAGTGGGCATAAAAGTCCGCCGAAACGGTTATGAAATAACGACGTTTTTACGTGTTATATTTAACTAAGAAAGTAATAACGACACTAAAGGTTAACGAATGCCGAAAGAGATAGACTTCAATTTGATCCCGTTTTTTCTGGCTATATATGAAGAAGGTAATATCTCTGTCGCTGCAAAAAAGCTTGGCGTTACCCAACCGGCCGCAAGCAAAAACCTTAAACGCCTAAGAGAAAAGTATGATGATGTATTGTTTATACGCCACCACAATGGTGTGTCTCCATCAAATAAAGCCATTGAGATCTACCCAGCACTCGCCGCAGCGAACAAACTGTATGCTTCAACGTTAGAGCATCTAAATAGATTCAGCCCTATCTCGTCAGACCGAAGCTTTTCCATGGCATGCATTAACATCGCAAGCTATCAATTGATACCTGAGTTGCTTACACAAGTAAGAAAAAAAGCTCCAAATATCACTATCGATGTTCACCCACTCTACAGTGAAGATTACGAAATGGATCTACGAGTAAAGAGATATGATTTTGTCATCGATGCGCCTCAACTACGTACTTCGTCCTTAAGATATAAACCGATTGGAAAACGTGAGATTGTCGTAGTTTGCGCGAAAAACCATCCAAGACTGGGAGAATCCATCTCTCAAACGGAGTTCTTGAATGAGGATCACATCGTTCTAGGTTCTTGGCAGCACAAGGTGAACCCTTTATCGAACAGTGACATAGTCGAACTATCTCACCGCAGCACTCCTTATAGTGTTTCTAATGCATTAGATATGTTGAAAACTGTCGAGAAAACGGATGTGATTTGCTTGATGGACTCAACGATAACGAAATCTTTTGAGCAGCTTATGGAAATCAAAGTTCTTCCATTTCCATTTGAGCAAACAAAGTGGGATTTGTGCTTAATATATCATCCAAACCGAGCCACCGACTCCGGACATAAGTGGATGAGGAACATAATAAGTGACGCCTCTGAAAAAATAAATAAGGCTCAGAATTGAGCCTTATTATGTTGAATTTGATGCAAACTAGCCGCGTTTAAGCACACGTTCGATTTCGCCTAGACTGGATGGGTCATCAATGGTTGATGGCACCACGTATTGCTCGCCATCGGCTATTTGGCGAATGGTTCTTCGCAGAATTTTACCTGAGCGAGTCTTTGGCAAACGATCAACAACCAGTGCATGTTTAAAGCAAGCCACAGCGCCAATCTCGTTGCGCACTTTACCCACCAACTCGCCTTCTAGTGTTAGGTCATCAATCTTCACACCATCTTTAAGAACCACGAAACCAAGCGGTAGCTGACCCTTTAACTCATCGTGGATACCGACTACCGCACACTCCGCAATCGCAGGGTGACCACCAACGATTTCTTCCATCTCGCCAGTAGACAGACGGTGACCTGCGACGTTAATTACGTCATCAATACGCCCCATGATAAACAGGTAACCATCTTCATCTAGGTAACCGCCATCTCCCGATACGTAGTAACCCGGGAATTGACTTAGATAACCGGTTTCAAAGCGATCATGGTTACGCCAGACAGTCGGTAGGCAGCTTGGTGGTAATGGGCGCTTCAGAGCCACAAAACCTTGCTGATTTGCGCCCACAGGCATGCCCATTTCGTTGAGAATCTCGACCTGATAGCCAGGAATCGGCTTGGTAGCGGAGCCTGCTTTTACCGGCATCATCTCAATACCAGTCGGATTGCCCGCGATAGCCCATCCAGTCTCGGTTTGCCACCAGTGGTCAATGACCGGCTTATCTGCTTTGCTTTCGACCCATTCTAAGGTTGGTGGGTCAAGGCGTTCGCCTGCCATAAAGATTGAGTCGAGGTTGGACAAGTCGTATTGCTTAATGAACTCGCCTTCTGGGTCTTCTTTCTTAATTGCACGGAAAGCGGTTGGCGCGGAGAAAAGCACGTCCACTTTGTATTCGTCACAAACACGCCAGAATGCACCGGGGTCTGGAGTTCTCACCGGTTTGCCTTCGAATAGAATTGTTGTACAGCCATGAATCAACGGTGCGTACACAATATAGGAGTGACCAACAACCCAGCCCACATCCGATGCTGCCCAGAACACGCCATCTTGAGGGATGTTATAAATCGACGTCATCGAATATTTCATCGCAACGGCATGACCACCATTATCACGCACCACGCCTTTTGGTTTACCTGTTGTGCCAGAGGTATACAAAATATAAAGAGGATCTGTCGCAAGCACAGGGACACATGCATGAGGCAAAGCTTGCGCGTATTCTTGCTGCCAATCTAAATCACGCTCAAGGTTAAGTTCGGCTTCGCACTGCGGACGTTGAAGAACAAAGACTTTCTCTGGCTTACAACGGCTGTCCATAATGGCTTTATCGACCATGGGTTTGTATGGAATCACCTTATTGATTTCGATGCCACAAGACGCCGTCATGATGACTTTGGGTTCCGCATCTTCAATTCGAACGGCGAGCTCATTCGGAGCAAAACCGCCAAACACCACCGAATGAATCGCGCCCAATCTAGCACACGCTAACATCGCCATTGCTGCTTCTGGGATCATCGGCATGTAGATGACCACACGATCGCCTTTGGTTACGCCTTGGTTGGAAAGCATGCCCGCGATTTTCGCCACTTGGTCACGCAGAGCTTGATAGCTGTAAGTTTGTTTTTGACCCGTCACTGGCGAATCATAAATCAGTGCGGTTTTGTCGCCTCTTCCTTGCTCGCAATGATAATCCAACGCGAGCCATGACGTGTTCAATACGCCATCAGGAAACCAACGTTCAATCCCATGTTCGTCAGCTTGTAAGATGGTGTTTGGCGCTTCAAACCAATCGATGTTTTCAGCTTGAGCACGCCAAAAGTTTTCCGGTTCATTTTGTGCCCAAAGGTATTCTTTTTGATATGCAGACATATTGCTTCCTCCAGTATGTCCTGACATTGCTTTTTTTAAGTATCACTACCATGCAATTGTGTTATTCAAAGACATTGGAGGGAACACGCACAAAGCCCTCCATTAGTATTCTCGCGCTGCGGCTCATGATGGCTTTCTCAACCACCCAACCTTGTTCTGTTTGTTTGGCTTTTGCCCCCACCTTAAGCATTCCTGATGGATGCCCAAACGTCACAGATTCTTTCTCTCCGCCACCAGCCGCTAAGTTGACCAAAGTACCCGGAACGCATGCTGCCGAGGCAATGGCGACCGCTGCGGTACCCATCATGGCGTGGTGAAGTTTGCCCATAGATAACGCTCGGACGAGAATATCGACCTCACCTGCCTCTACGGCTTTACCGCTCGACGATAAATAGGATTTAGGCTGGGAAACAAACGCAATCTTAGGCGTATGCTGACGTGTTTGAGCCTCTTCGAGCGAATCAATCAGCCCCATTTTTAGCGCGCCATGAGCACGAATGGACTCAAACCTCGCGAGCGCAAATTCATCGTTATTGATGTCATCTTGAAGCTCAGTGCCTTGGTAACCCAGCGCTTCTGCGTCTACGAAGATTGCCGGTATGCCTGCGTTGATGAAGGTGGCATTGAAGGCCCCTACATCTGGCACGACTAGATCGTCTACTAGATTGCCGGTTGGAAACATGCTGCCTTCGCCATCAGCAGGGTCGACAAAATCAACTTGGACTTCTGCCGCAGGGAACGTCACACCATCAAGCTCAAACTCCCCTGTTTCTTGAACGAAACCATTTACGATTGGCACATGAATCAATATGGTTTTGCCAATATTTACCTGCCATACACGAACGGTAACGATGCCGTTTTGAGGAATACGATCTTCGTCGATCAACCTTGCATGAATGGCGAAAGGTCCGACTGCAGCAGAAAGGTTGCCACAGTTACCACTCCAATCGACAAATGGCTGATCTATCGATACTTGTCCGAATAGGTAATCAACGTCGTGATCGACTCGCTGACTGCGCGACACAATCACAGTTTTACTGGTGCTGGAAGTTGCGCCGCCCATGCCATCAATTTGTTTAGCATACGGGTCTGGGCTACCAATCACACGAAGTAGCAGTTTGTCTCTTGCCTCACCCGCGACTTGCGCTGGCTGTGGCAAGTCTTCAAGGTTGAAGAACACTCCTTTGCTCGTACCGCCGCGCATGTAAGTCGCCGGGACTTTGATTTGGCTTTGCATCTTGCTATCCATATCTTGCTCCGTTATTGCGCTATCTATTGCGAGAGGAAATCTTGAGCAAAGCGCTGTAACACACCGCCCGCTTTGTACACGTGAACTTCATCTTCGGTATCGAGTCGACAAGTCACTGCTACATCAACCTTGTCGCCATTAGCACGAGTAATCACCAAGGCCAAATCAGCACCAGGAGTGATATCGCCGATAACGTCATAAAGCTCAGTGCCATCTAATTCGAGCGTCTTTCGGTTCACGCCATCTTTAAATTGCAGAGGAAGCACGCCCATCCCAACTAAATTGGTACGATGAATACGCTCAAACCCTTCAGCGACAATGGCTTCTACACCCGCTAAGCGAACGCCTTTCGCAGCCCAATCTCGCGACGATCCTTGACCATAATCCGCACCTGCGACCACGATAAGCGGCTGCTTGCGATTCATATAAGTCTCAATCGCTTCCCACATGCGTGTCACTTTGCCTTCAGGTTCGACTCTCGCCAGCGATCCTTGCACGATTTCACCATTTTCCTTGACCATTTCGTTGAACAGTTTTGGATTAGCGAAAGTGGCACGCTGCGCGGTTAAGTGATCGCCTCGGTGAGTCGCGTATGAGTTAAAGTCTTCCTCTGGCACGCCCATCTTCGCGAGGTACTCACCTGCGGCGCTGCTTGCCAAAATTGCGTTTGATGGTGACAAATGGTCGGTTGTAATGTTGTCGCCTAAAACGGCGAGAGGACGCATTGAAGACAGAGTTCGCTCACCAGCCAGTGCTCCCTCCCAGTAAGGCGGTCTTCGGATATACGTACTCATCGGACGCCAATCGTAGAGCGGATTCGGGTTACGAGCCTCATCATTCAGTTTAAACATTTGAATGTAGACTTGATTAAATTGCTCTGGCTTAACGTACTCACCCACCACAGCATCAATTTCTTCATCCGTTGGCCACAAGTCATTGAGATAAACGGGCTTGCCGTCTTTGTCTGTGCCTAAAGAGTCACGTTCGATATCAAAGCGAATCGTACCGGCTAGCGCGTAAGCAACGACCAAAGGTGGCGATGCTAAAAATGCTTGTTTTGCATAAGGATGAATTCGACCATCAAAGTTTCGGTTTCCAGAAAGTACTGCCGTTGAATACAGATCTCGGTCGATGATTTCTTGTTGGATTTTCGGGTCAAGTGCACCACTCATACCGTTACAGGTTGTACACGCATAAGCCACGATACCAAAACCAAGCTTCTCCAATTCAGGGAGTAAGCCCGATTCTTCAAGGTAGAGTCGAGCCACTTTAGAGCCCGGAGCAAATGAAGACTTCACCCAAGGTTTGCGTACCAAACCAAGCTCATTCGCTTTCTTAGCAACCAGACCTGCTGCCACAACGTTTCTTGGGTTACTCGTGTTGGTACAAGAAGTAATCGCCGCAATGATCACCGCGCCATCTGGAAGTTCGCCTTCTTTCTCTTGCCACTCTCCAGAAACACCGCGCTCAGCAAGCTCTGAAGTAGGTAAACGACGATGAGGATTAGATGGACCTGCCAAATTACGCCCGACTTGGGACAAATCAAACTCAAGTATGCGTTCGTAAACGGCAGTATCTAAATCATCTGCCCATAGGCCGGTTTGCTTGGCGTACTTCTCGACCAAGTCGACCTGTTGATCATCGCGCCCCGTCAGTTTGAGGTAATTAATGGTCTGCTCATCAATGTAGAACATCCCTGCGGTTGCGCCGTATTCTGGCGTCATGTTTGAGATGGTCGCGCGGTCGCCAATGGTTAGGTCTCGCGCTCCTTCACCAAAGAATTCGAGATAAGATGAAACCACGCGTTCATTTCGCAGAAACTCGGTAATCGCCAACACGATATCGGTGGCGGTAATACCCGGTTGACGTTTGCCAGTTAACTTCACGCCAACAATGTCTGGCAAACGCATCATCGACGGGCGACCAAGCATAACCGTCTCCGCCTCCAAACCGCCGACACCAATCGCAATAACGCCAAGTGAATCAACGTGAGGAGTGTGACTGTCTGTGCCGACACAGGTATCTGGGTAAGCAATGCCTTGCTTGGCTTGCACAACCGGAGACATCTTCTCCAAATTGATTTGGTGCATGATGCCGTTACCCGCAGGAATAACGCTGACGTTTTCAAACGCCGTTTTACACCACTCAATAAAATGGAATCGGTCTTCGTTTCTGCGCTCTTCTATCGCGCGGTTTTTCTCAAACGCCTCTGGATCAAAGCCTGCGTGTTCAACCGCCAGTGAATGGTCGACAATCAATTGCGTTTCAACCACAGGATTTACTTTCGCTGGGTCACCGCCTTGCTCGGCAATCGCATCACGTAGACCAGCAAGGTCGACCAATGCGGTTTGTCCAAGGATATCATGACAAACCACGCGCGCCGGATACCAAGGAAAATCAAGGTCACGCTTGCGTTCAATCAACTGTTTTAAGCTATCAGTGAGCATACTTGGATCGCAGCGACGAACCAACTGCTCGGCTAAAACGCGTGAGGTGTATGGGAGCTTTTCATAGGCTCCTGGAGAAATATCATTAACAGCTTCTCGGGTATCAAAATAATCGAGTTGGGTTCCCGGGAGCGGCTTACGATATTGAGTATTTATGTTTGTGGTGATGCTCATGGGCTTGCTTCCGCTTTAGTGTACATCTTGTGCCTGAACGCACCGCGATACTGTTTTTGAAATGGATTCGCGGTGAAAGAGACGCCCCTTGTGAATGCCATGAAAGACGAAGCTCACAAAGAGGCGTCACGCGCTAGCGTTGTTCGATTGGCACCCAGTCTTGATGATCCGGTCCGGTATAATCCGCACTTGGGCGAATGATTCGGTTGTTCGCGCGTTGTTCATACACGTGCGCCGCCCAGCCTGTCAGTCGGCTCATCACAAAGATTGGTGTAAACAATTTGGTTGGAATATCCATGAAGTGGTAAGCCGAAGCATGGAAGAAATCGGCATTACAGAACAGACCTTTCTCGCGCTTCATGACGGATTCCACGCGCTCAGAAACTGCGTAAAGATGTGTGTCACCCACCTCTTTCGATAACGCTTCTGACCAACGCTTGATCAGTGCATTACGAGGGTCACTTTCTCGATAGATTGCATGACCAAAGCCCATAATTTTGTCTTTGTTCTCTAGCATTTGCAGAATATTTGCTTCTGCTTCATCTGGTGTTTGCCAATCTTGAATCATCTCCATCGCCGCTTCGTTTGCACCGCCATGAAGTGGACCACGTAACGTACCGATAGCAGCCGTAATACAAGAATGAAGATCAGAAAGCGTAGAAGCACATACGCGCGCTGCAAATGTTGAGGCATTGAATTCATGCTCTGCGTAGAGTATCAGAGAACAATGCATCACCTTTTTGTGCGTTTCGCTTGGTGCTTTATCAGTAAGCAGTTTTAGGAAGTAGCCGCCAATGCAGTCTTCACTGTTATCGTGCGTTTTGATGCGTACGCCATCGTGGCTGAAGCGATACCAGTAACAGATGATCGCAGGGAAAAGCGCCAGCATTCGCTCAGTAGCATGGAGCTGTTGCTCAAAGTCCATTTCTTGCTCTAAGTTACCCAGCATAGAACAACCTGTACGCATAACGTCCATCGGGTGAGCATCAGAAGGGATCAGCTCTAACGCTTGCTTAAGCTCCGCTGGTAAGCCACGCAAGCTCAATAGATGTGTCTTGTAGGCGTCTAGCTCTTGTTGATTAGGTAAGTGACCGCGTAACAGCAAATGCGCGACTTCTTCAAATTGAGCATGATTTGCCAAGTCCGTAATATCGTAACCACGATACGTTAGACCCGTCCCCGTTTTACCGACAGTGCATAAGGCTGTGCTTCCGGCGCTTTGACCACGTAGACCTGCGCCACCTATCTCAGCTTTCTTTTCTACAGAATGAGGCATTGTTGAACTCCTTTTCTGTCTGATTTGGCTCTCTTAATGGGCTCTTTTGAATCAGACAATTTTCACGTTATTGGATTAGAGATTCTTTTCTTGAGCTTCCGTTGTTTCTTTGTTGACCTTATTTACCCTCCGAGAACAGCTTGTCTAACTTATTCTCGTAGTCGTGGTAATTGAGGTGCTCATACAGCTCTTTTCGTGTCTGCATTGAATCAAGCATCGCTTCTTGGTTGCCAACTTCAAGCAAGTGTTTGTAAACCATCTCAGCCGCTTTGTTCATCGCACGGAATGCGCTCAATGGGTACAAAACCATGTCCACTTTGGATTGGGCTAACTCTTCACAGCCGTATAATGGCGTTTGTCCAAACTCAGTAATGTTGGCAAGAATTGGAACGTGCTTCCCTGTCGCGTCTTCAAGCGCTGTCGAAAACTGTTGATATTGGTCTAGCTGATTCATTGCCTCTGGGAAGATCATGTCTGCGCCCGCTTCGACACATGCAATCGCACGTTCAATCGCACTGTCCATGCCTTCAACCGCTAACGCATCAGTGCGAGCCATAATGACAAAGCTCTCGTCATTACGTGCATCCACCGCTGCTTTCACTCGGTCGACCATTTCTTGTTGGCTAACAATCGCTTTGTTTGGGCGATGACCACAACGCTTCTGCGCCACTTGGTCTTCCATGTGCACTGCCGCCGCACCCGCTTTTTCCATCGCTTTGATAGTGCGTGCAATGTTAAAAGCACCACCAAAGCCCGTATCGATATCAACCAATAAAGGCAAATCACACGCGTTGGTGATACGATCTACATCCACCAAAACATCGTTCAGTGTCGTAATACCAAGATCTGGTAAACCGTAAGATGCATTGGCGATGCCGCCACCCGATAAATAGATAGCTTGGTGACCCAAGTTTTTCGCCATCATGGCGCAGTATGGGTTAATGGTGCCGACGATCTGTAGCGGGTTGTTTTGCTCAATGGCGAGTCTGAACTTCGCCCCCGGAGATAAGCTCATGACAATTTCCTTCTAGTCTTGTTCTCTATCTTTACTTTCAGAATGTAAAATCTGTAATTCGATAAGTTTTCGGCTGCCTGAGATGTGCCTTCTCATCAGCATTTCTGCCAACTCTTCATCACGGTTGCGAATCGCTTGCAGAATGAATTTGTGCTCGTTGAGTGCTTCATTAGGGCGAGATTGCGCACGTGGTGATTGGTAACGATACATGCGCAACAAGTGATACAGCTCGTCGCAAAGCAAAGAGATAAGCTTGCTGTTTCGGCTCGCTTGAATGATTCGATAGTGGAAATCGAAGTCACCATGCTGGTGGAAGTAAGACGATCCTTCGACTTCGTCGATATGTTTGGAATGTGTCGACAATAGCATTTCCAAACTCAGTAATTCTTCTTGAGTGATATAGCGAGCCGCGAGCCTTGCCGCCATACCCTCTAATGCTTCACGGACGGAATACAACTCGATGAGTTTCTCTGGAGAGAAAGTGATAACACGAGCACCAACATGCGGAATGCGCTCAATCAAGCCAAGCCCTTCAAGACGCATCATGGCTTCACGTAAAGGACCTCTACTCACTTGATATTTCTTGGCTAATTCAGGCTCTGAGATTTTACTGCCCGGTTCAATTTCACCACTCACAATCGCTTCCACTAACGATTCGGTCAGCGATTCAGATTTAGTGTGCTCTTTTTCAGAGACAATCACTTTATGACGAGTTTTCAATTCTGTATTCATATTCAAGGCACTCGTATTTAGAAATCAAAGTGTCAACAATTTGTTAACCTGAATATAAAATAGACGATCAGATTGTCGACAATCAAGCAAATTGTCGACAATTTAGACTAAGGTATAGTGTTATTGAGTGATTTATGAGTAAAAAAACATCAGTTCGATAAGAGCAAGCTGAAATTGTCGACAATAAAAAACCAATAAATTCAGCAAGTAAAAAGAATTAGGGAGCATAACAGCTCCCTACTTGGGTTCAATTTGCTAACGAACGGTCGGATTTGCTTAGTTGACCAGCTTGTAGGTTAAGTCTCTTTCATCCAACAAACCGGATTCAACGAGGTTTCTCTCCAACATCATATCTTGCAGTTGTTTCAGCGAATTGATATTGCCGTAACTACGGCGGATCTGGTCAAACGCTTCTTCTAGTTGCGGTAAGTTTTGTGCATTCATCTGATCAGTCGTTGCTTCAGAAGCCGCCAAGAACCACTCCACATCTTTAGTGATCTCTTGCACTTGAATCAGGCTTTCACGCAATTTCGCTTGGTAGTGCTCCACCTCTTTGATAGCAGAAAAGAACTCCGTCCATGCTTGCATGTTATCGATAGCCGATGTCGAAGACATGGTGGTTTTGTTGAGTTTCACACGGGATTCATTGATCGCCTCTTTAAGCTTGAATAAACGCAAACTGAGTTCATCTGAACGCTTTGGTAACAACTTCACCTCATACTTCACTAGCTTACGAATCGCATGAATGTGTTCATCACGCTTACGCGCAGAAAGCGCCAAGAACTCGTGATCGACTTTACCTACCGAGTTAGTTTTAAGTTGCTTTCGAGCAGATTCAATTTTTTTGTTAAGAAGAGATTTAACCCCTTTCTTTGAGCCTTCTTCCCACGCTTTGCGAGAAGCTGCTTTTAACGCTGCCCCACCTGCGACTTCCAAAAGGGCTGCCCCCTCTTTCGAGCCGGGAAATGGAATCATCCCGATACCAGTCCTTACCCCTTTTTGCGCAATATCCATCGCGACCATTTTCTTGTCACGTTTTACCCAGTTCTTTGCAGATTGGTATTTATTACCGAATTTTCTCGCCCAACTTTTGTGATATGACTTACTGTCCTTTTCTACATTTTGCAAAAATTCTTTCGCCATCTTTTTTGCATTTTGACTCGCCATAAAGAACTCCTTTTCTTTTAATAAATCGAATAGCGAATAAGATCTAATACTGCTATTTTTTGAGTAATTTGATTAATAATAGTATTTATATTTCAAATTTTTATTATTGAAAAGTTCAAGCATAAGGATATGCAATGGCTGATAAATACAGCAGTTCGGCTAGTTTGATGTCTGCAAAAGACTCAAGTAATCAAGAACATATCATAAGTAATGCAACAATAAAGCAAGCCTTGTCAGAGCCCTTTGAAATCAAAGCAATGCTGGTGTCCAGTGGCTTTGACATGCAAGATCAACTAGGTCAGTTCCTTACCATAAACCGTTATTTCAACGAATCTGGCAGCAATACACTCAATCGTTCCTACAATGGAGTTGTGACATTGATCCAACATTTAGGAATGGATTCTAATTTGCAGAATCACCAATACGAAATAACGCTTAAACCTTGGTTTTGGTTATTAAAACACACACATTCTTTCCGGGTTTATCAAAATCAATCCACACAAGAAATTGTCAGTGATATTTTCGATAACGCAGGTTTCAAAGGTAACTATAAAATATCCAGCATGCCTTCGACCAAGCGTGAATATTGTTTGCAATATAACGAATCGGATTTTGACTTCGTTTCTCGCCTGCTCGCTGAGGAAGGCGTTCATTATTATTTTGAGCATGCGAGTGGTTCACACACCATGATTTTGCAAGATGCTCAAACCCCATTTGATAAAGCCAGCACAGCGAAATTTGATATGAAAGAAACGCCGACAGGCTCACTTCCTTTGCTTGAAGATTGGTGCCCTACCGTTGCCTTTCATGGCGCGAGTGTCGAGCTATCAAGCTACGATTATTCGCAGACGAAACTCATCACCAGCGGCAGTAAAACCTCCAGCAATACCATTGCCAACAACACTAAACTCGCCAACACGCGTTACCCGACTTTGGGCATCAGCGGGGACATGACGGATCTCTCAAGCAATCTTGCCAAACGTCGAATCGAGTATGTCGAGCAGGATTACCAAAGTGTCATTGCCAGCGCAAAACATGATCTCTTCGAGCTCGGTACTTACTTCTCGCTTTCAAGCCATTTAGATAAAGGTCAACTTGGTGACTTTTCGGTCATCAGTATGGAAGTGGAATACACTGAAAATGCACAGAGCAGCACCAGACTGAAAGTGATTCCAAAAGATACTCCTCACTACCCTCAGCCTCGCTCAAAACAAGTGGTTCAGGGCTTGCAAAGCGCAGTCGTTGCCGGCTCAACCGCGGGTGATATTAATCAGGACGAACAAGGTCGCGTGCGTATTCAGTTCCAATGGGATACAGACGCAAGCGGTGACAAAACCAGTTGCTATGTTCGTGTCGCACAAATGCTTGCGGGAAGTGGTTACGGTGCTCAGTTTGTGCCGCGTGCCGGGCAAGAAGTTCTGGTCTCTTTCATTGATGGCGATCCAGATAGACCAATCATCACGGGCAGCGTTTACAACAGCAAAAATGCCCCGCCTTATGCCGAAGCCAATACAACAAAGTCTGGCATCAAAACTCAACTTTCTGGACAGAGTAACGAGCTCTACTTCGATGATAAAAAAGACAATGAACTGCTTTACCTTCATGCAGCCAAAGACCTGACGCAGGAAGTTGAAAACAACCAAACCGAAACCATCAAGGGTGAATTAAGCCAAACAGTAACCAAAGCGGTATCAGTGTCGACCGAAGACAACTACTCGCTGAGCGTAACCAAAGCACTGAGCGAAAAAGCCAAGTCGATTTCGATCGAAGCTGACGATTCTATCGAGCTCAAAGTTGGCTCAAGCAAAATAACCCTGTCCTCATCATCCATTGCCATTGAAGCAACCAATATCGACGTCAAAGCCAGCAGCGCGCTGAATTTGGAAGGGACCAACGTCACCAGCAAAGCCACTTCAGCCAACAAGGTTTCAGGCACCACGACGGCGCTTGAAGCAACCAGTTCAAACAGCATTTCTGGCCTGAGTATTTCCATCAAAGCAGACACCACGCTCTCTGCAGAGGGCTCTTTGAGTGCGGAGTTTAAATCGGGTCTCAAAGCGACATTCGATGGTGGCGTAATGGGTGAAGTGAAAGGCGCAATTGTAAAGGTTAACTAATGAAATATAAGAAAATTCCATACCAAACGGCTGGGCAAATACTACCGAGATTCAAAGCCAGTGACGAAGCAAAGGCACTGCTTGACGAAGAAACCAGCATCAGCGATGCAATTCAATCACTCACAGACAAAGAGCTCTACAACGACCTCGTGCAGTTTTTGACGCACGCTCTGCCAGTACGGGAGGCAATCTGGTGGGGAGCGTTGTGTTTAAATCAACGCAATGAGGAATGGTCACCCCTTCAAAAACAAAGTGTCGAAACGTGTATGGCTTGGGTGCGTTCACCCTCCGAAGAATTGCGCCGCAAAGCCGAACATCTCTCTCATCGATTGGAACTGAATTGTGGCCCATCTTGGCTTGCTCAAGCGGTATTTTGGAATGGTTCTGGTAGCATCGTTGCACCAGATATTCCACCCGTTATGCCTGATCCATTTCTGTACGCGAAAGCGACTGCGGGAGCGATCAATCACGCAGCCGCCCTTCCTGAATGGGACCAAACTAAACCTTACTATCAAGCCGCAATGGCCATGGCTTTGGATATCGCTGCAGGCGGTCAAGGCACTTCAGATAACCAGTCACAAACTGCATTACAAGGAGAAGTTCGATGACGTTACCTGCTGCTCGTATCACTGACATGCATGTATGTCCGATGCAGACACCAGCAACACCACCAATTCCTCATGTGGGTGGCCCGGTAACCGGTCCTGGAGCTCCAACCGTACTGATCGGTAGCTTACCTGCTGCCACAGTGAGTGATGTCTGTGTATGCGTTGGAACCCCGGATTCTATCGCGATGGGAAGCACGACCGTGCTATTAAGCAATAAGCCTGCAGCCCGAATGGGGGACACTACGTCTCACGGCGGAAGTATCGTTGCAGGAATGCCCACTGTACTTATAGGGGGATAAAACCCCTTTATAAATCAGGACATTATATTGACAGATGTATTCCTCCGACCAATTTTTTGGATCAACCTCTTACTTTTTATTAAATAGTTAATTTTTCTCAGCTATTTCAGAAAATTCTCACTAGACTCAAGTTTACAAACTATGAAACCAGAGTAATGGATTTATCTCTGACTTAATAAAACAATAATTCATGGATTGAATATGGTTAATATTGATAGTCTTTTGGCTCCGATCACAGATGGCTCGCCAAGTGGTGTCTATCTGAAGCTTGATAGAAGTGCCTATCGAGCACTTAGAAACAGTTACAATGCCGCGCAATCATCGTTTCGCCAATTGGTTGAAACGCCTGATGCATCCAGTGATCAAGCACTGCTTGAAAGCAATGATGACAACTGGGCACAGTTACGTACAGCGACATACCACGCCCTCACTCAGTCGAGCAAAGACTTGGAGCTGCTAGGTTGGTATATCACCAGTCAGTTGTTCACTGACGCTCCCTATCGAAATCTTGCCGACGCAACGCAAGTGCTTCTAAGCACCGTGGAGCAGTTTTGGGACTCGCTCAATCCGTTCCTTCCTGAAGACAAACTAAAAAGCGCAGAAGAGTCTGGCATCGCTAGAGAACGAGCCGAGTTCCGGATGAAACCTCTGCTACAACTTGTCGGCGAAACTCACGATACCACTGCCCTGTATATGCCTTTGCAGTTGATTGGCTTGATTGACGATGTCACCTTTGGTGATTACCTACGCGCAGAGCGCAACGGTTCGCTTGGCGAAATCAAAACTAAAGCGCAAAACCTATTCAACGCTGACACGCAAGACACCTTAATGGATTTGGCGCAAACCTATCAAAATCTCGATGCTATAGAACAAGCCATCGCTCAACAGTGCCAACCCGTTAATGCAACTCCTGTAAGTTTCAAATTCATCAAAGAAAACATTGCGGAGCTGATTAACGCAATCCGTTATCTCACTGAAGACAAGTTTTCTAAATGGCCGCTAGATGATCAATTTAGATTGATTGCCGAAGAAGCTCAGGCTCCCCCCGTCGAATCAAACTCTCCTGAAACAACCTATCAGGCAACTGAAAATGCAGAAGTAGCACCAACCTCATCAGAGCCAGAAGCAGAGCAAATTACGACGACGCCGTTGCTAGAGCCGACTCCTTCAAATGAAATACACCAGCTAGCGGCACCCACCGCGATGAATATCGCTGGCCAGATCCAAAATCGCGACCACGCTTTTCATGAACTTAGAAAGCTCGCCGATTACTTCAAACAAACTGAGCCACACAGCCCTGTTCCGTTCTTGTTAGAGCGCGCGATTCGATGGGGTTATCTAAGCTTGCCAGAACTACTCCAAGAAATGACTGGCGGCAACAGCCAAGTTCTGAGTCATATCAATCAACTCACCGGAATGGACAACTTAGAACAAACCATTCTGAAGACAATTCCTGAACCACAATCAGTGCCAGAGCCGGTTCCAACCGTTTCTGTGTCTGAGGTTCAAAACACCTCTAATGAGGAGTCTCAAAGTGCAACGTCAATTGAACCTACAACGTCAGAGCAAAGCGACACTCCTAATACAACCAACCAACCAGAAGTAAAAACTACTCAATCGTCGAGCGGTATTACCGATTTCGAGTGGTGAAGCAAAAAATGCTAATAAGCAAAGGAGAACCAAATGGCTTCTATTTACATGAGAATTGATGGCACTACGCCAAAAGGTGCTGCAACGGTAGATAAGATCGGTGGCAAGGATGGATTTTTTGCTATTGATACAGTGAACTGGAGTGCCGTTCGTGGCGTTGGTATCGACGTCGGTAACGCGAACAACGCAGACCAAGGCATGGTCGCGCTAGGTGAAGTGAACATCACTCGTGGCTGTGATGGTGCAACGCCATACTTAACGACTTTCCTTTACGCACCAGGTGGTGAAGGTAAAACCATCGAAATCGTGATGACCAAACCAAACCGTGAAGGTTCTGGTGCAGATCCATACCTAATCCTGACACTGAGCGCAGCACGTATGTCGAGCTACAACATGGGCGCGTCGGATGGTCACCTGCCAAATGAATCATTCAGCCTGACATACACCGAGATTTCGAAAGCGTACTACATCGAAGGCGAAGGCGGCAAAATCGAGAAAGGTCCTGAAGTGGGCTTTGACGCAACGACAGCGAAAGTTACTTCGACAGCTTCTTAATGGAATAAGGAGATACCATTATGGCACTGAACTCCCAACACAAGCGAGTTAGCAAAAACCGTGTAAGTATTACTTACGATGTCGAGACGAATGGCGCAGTAGAAACCAAAGAACTCCCTTTTGTGGTGGGAGTCGTCGGTGATTATTCGGGTCACAAGCAAGACAAAGAAGAAGTGGAAGATCGCACCTTCTATAACGTCGACAAAGACAACTTCGATACTGTCATGAAACGCGTTGGCCCTGAGTTATCACTCAAAGTGGACAACGTTTTGGTTGATGACGACAGCCAAATCGAAGCGAGTCTGAAATTCTCATCAATGAAAGATTTCGAGCCTGAAGCCATCGTTGAGCAAGTTGAACCGCTCAAGAAGCTTGTTGAGACTCGTAACCAACTCAAAGTGCTGCTTTCAAAAGCGGACCGTTCTCGTGATCTAGAGAAACTACTCAAGGAAGTGCTGCAAAGTGCAGACACTATCAACGCCCTTTCCGATGAGCTAGGCATCCAGAAAGAAGGAGCAGAATAATGACGACGGAAGTTGAAAACCAACCACAAGCAGAAGCGACTGAAGCTTCGTTGAGCTTTCTGGATCGTGCAATCGAAGCGACCACACAAACGCCAGCGGACACGACGAAAGAACTGTTCTCAGTGTTGGCAGAGCAAGCGCTAAGCGGCACAGTAACATGGGACAAGAACGTCACCAAAACGATTGAAAACGCCATCGTAGAGATCGACAAAAAGCTTTCTAAACAGCTATCGAAAGTCATGCAAGAAAATGACTTCCAAAAGCTAGAAGGTTCATGGCGTGGTCTGCAAAAACTGGTTAAAGAGAGCGACCTAGGACGCTCACTGAAAATCAAAATGGTCGACTACACCAAAGACGAGCTGCTTGATCAATTTGAAGATGCGCCAGCCATCGACCGTAGCCCACTGTTTAACGCGGTATACCAAGGCGAATACGGCACAGCAGGTGGTGAACCGTATGGCACCTTCATCGGTGATTACGAGTTCAGCGCAAAAGATGAAGACGTCGCCCTACTACGCTACATGGGTGAAGTAGCCGCTGCGTGTCACGCTCCGTTCGTTGCCGCAGCAAACGCAGAAATGTTTGAGTTCAATGACTTCACTACCTTCGAAGAAGGCAAACCTGTCGCGGCTGGTTTTGATTCTCCGGCTTATGCTGCATGGAACTCGTTCCGTGAAAGTGACGACGCGCGTTACGTAACTCTAACACTACCTCGCACACTAGCTCGCCTTCCTTACGGTGAGAAAGGTCTTGGCACCAAGCTGTTTAGCTACGAAGAGTTAAACACCGACCAAGATGGCAACCCGAATCCATCAAGCAATGATGAGTTGGTTTGGTCAAATGCCGCTTACGAGTTGGGTCTGAAAATGACGCAAGCGTTCACTGCGTACGGTTGGTGTACAGCAATTCGCGGTCTGGATAACGGTGGTAAAGTGGAAAACCTACCAAACCTAACGTACAAGACCGAAGCTGGCGACTTGGTTCAGCAATGTCCAACAGAAGTGAACCTAACCGACGAACGCGAGAAAGAGTTAAGTGATCTAGGCTTCTTGCCACTGGTTCACTACAAGAACTCGAACTACGGCGTGTTCATCGGCGGCCAAACAACACAGCAACCGAAGACGTACACAGATCCAGATGCAACAGCAAACGCAGCGATTTCAGCGCGTCTTCCTTACATCATGGCAAGTGGTCGCATCGCTCACTACTTGAAAGTCATGGGTCGCGACAAGCTAGGTTCGAATCTAGAAGCGCCAGACATTCAACGTGAACTTCAACTGTGGATCGATCAATACACCAACGCAGGTGCAATTGGTAATGATCAACGAGCGAAAACGCCATTGGCGGAGTCTCGCATTGAAGTGGTTGAACAACCGGGTAAACCGGGCGCGTATTCAGCCGTTGCTCACCTAAGACCTTGGCTACAACTTGAAGAGCTGACTACGTCGGTTCGTATGGTAGCGAAGATCCCAGGTTAAGCATGATAGAGCTTGGTCGAAGTAGGATGCTTCGACCAAGCCAATTCGATTTAGGTCACAAGGATAGTATGAGTAAGATTTATCACTCAGGTTGGCAGACCCAATTTACACAGCTAGACGATAAAGACAGCGACTTTTTACAAGAGGCGCTCTCTTTATTGTCTCAAGTGTCTCGCTCCGCGCTAGACAATCCCGATGCGCTTATCACACATGTTTCGCGCTTAATCGCAGAGATTGACAATAAGCTCTCGAAGCAGATGGATGAGTTACTGCATCACCCAGAGTTTGAGGCACTGCAAACCAACTGGCTAGGGCTTCAAGGCTTAGCCACCCTGCCCGTTAATTACCAACGCACTCAACTCAAGCTTCTCAATATGAATTGGGAAGAAGTGTCTTCAGACGTCAATCAAGCCTACAGCACCAAAACGTCCGAGTTGTACAACAAGATCGGCAACCAAGAGTTAAACACCTTGGGCGGACATCCATTCGGCTGCTTGTTGTTCACACAGCCAGTAGCAGCAGATATGGATTTCGAATCTGACTACGATGATTTGTTCACCGTCGAGCTATTGAGCCGCTTGGGTGAAGCGACGTTATGCCCAATGCTGTTTGCTCCTAATCGCGATTTCTTTGTCGAATCCGGCGCAGACTGGCTGTCTGATATCAACCGAATCGAGAAGATCCTTGCCAGCCCTGATTACCAATCGTGGCAGTCTTTACGCAGTAAGTCCTCTGCACGTTTTGTCGGTTTAGTGATGCCAGAAATGTGCATGCGTACACGTTATCAAAACGCCAAAGTGGGATTCATCTACAACGAGAAGCAAAACGGGCTTTGGGGCAATGCGGGCTTTGCGTTTGTATCCACCATTATGCGAGAGCATCAACGGGTGAGTTGGTTTGGCTTCTTGAAATCTCGTTGGAACGACAACAACCAAGGTGCCGTGGTCAATCAAAGCCAAAGCGATAGCCATTTTCTGATTCAACCACAAACCAAAGTGACCTTATTTGGGCAACTGTCGACCTTCTACAGTCGCAGCGGTTTTATCCCTCTAACTAAGAGCCCTTTGAGCGATAAGTTTTACTTCAATGGTAACAATTCGATTTGGCACAACAGCGAGTCTGATAACGAGAAAGTCCTCACTCAAATCCAAACATCATTGATGTCTTGCCGTATTGCACATTATCTCAAAGTACAAGTGCGAGAGATGATTGGTAGCTTCAAAACAGCTGCTGAGTGTGAGTTGTTCCTCTCTCAGTGGGTTGAAAAATTCTCTAGTAACGTTGCGTACGCCAACGAAGAAACCCTATCAAAATACCCATTGAGTTTTGCAAAGATCAGCGTGTGCGACTCTGACCATCATCCGGGCAATTTCGTCTGTACATTGCGTATCGTCCCGCAGTATCAATACGACCATTTCAGTGGCGAAGTCGTGCTGACAACAGAATTGGATGAGGTGGCGTAATGAGTTTTTGGCGTACCTTTGTGCAAACTGCCCCTACGACTCGTCGAGATGATATCGAGGACATCAAATATCACCTCACTCGTCTGTTTGATTCGGAAGCGTCACTGATGAGCATTGATGATCGGTTAACCGAAGTGCAGCGCTCTAACTATCGTTTTGGCATCGAGGATGTGCACCTATTGAGTGCCAGTCTCGACCACCAGCAATTAGCCCTCAAACTAGAAAACTACATTCGACATTTCGAGCCTCGTCTTAGCCAAGTCATGGTTGAACTTGTTGAGCGTAAAGCGGGAGAAAACACCATCGCTTTCAATATCGTCGCCAAAGCCAAAACGGCACAGGGCGAAAAAGAGCTGATTTTTGATTCCAAGATTTCATTAAGCGACATGACTACTGATATGAAGGAGGATTTGTATGAGTGATCCTCTACTGCGTTATTACGAGCAAGAGCTGACTTTTGTCCGTCGAGCCCTCGGTCAATTTGGTTCTGAACATCCAGAACACGCACAACGCCTCAATATTCATCAGGGACAAATCGAAGATCCGAGTTTAGCCCGCTTATTGGATGGCGTGGCACTACTGAATGCCAACGTCGAAAAGCGTCTATCTGAGCAAATCCCTGAAGTTGTCGAAGGACTACTTGGTGTACTTTACCCAAGTTACGTTCAAACTGTGCCAAGTGTGGCGTATCTAGAAATGAGCACAGACGCCCCTTCCACTGACAGCACGACGCTTCCCAAAGGCACACGCTTTTCTTCCGAATCGCAAGGCAAAACATGTTTGTTCACCACAACGGACGAGCTCAAAACGACACCATTTGCACTGATTGACACCAAGGCAAGCAGCGCGCCCTTTGACTTCAATCGCCCACAAGGCAGTGAACAAACTACCGCTGTTATTCAGCTCACTCTGTCTACTGGCGATGATGATGTGCACTTCAGTCAATTAGCGTTAGAAGATCTCGACTTCTTCGTTCAAGGTTTCGAGAACAATGCGGATTCCTTGGTTGAACTGCTGCTCAGTGAAGCGCGCGCAATATCGATTTCCGACATCAATGGTGAGAATCACGCTGTCTTGGCTGCCAATCAGCTCAAGAGCCGAATCAGCGATAAGCAGTTTCAATTTCTGCCACAAAAAGGCAATCAATTTTCTGGCTACCATTTGATGAATGAATTTTTCTTCTTCAAAGAGAAACGTCAGTTCTTCCGTCTTAAAGGCTTTGGTGAAGCCTGTCAGCAACATGATTGCTCCACTGTGGTATTAAACCTGTTTATGCACTCTTTGCCGATGGAGTTTATCCGTCTTTTCGATAATCAAGTGTTTAAGCTCAATGTGGTGCCTGCGGTGAACCTCTTCGAGCAAACGGGCGAACCAACCAGCTATGACCAACGTAGCCTGACCATTCCCGTTAATGCCGATGCGCATACCGATAATGAAATTCAAGTGGTCGACATTTTGGATGTGTTTGAGATTACGTCGAGCGGTCAAAAACTGCTGACGCCACTGTTTAAAGACAGTTACCAAAGCGACCCACATTGTGATTACTGGCAAAGCCGAAAAGATTCCACAGGTG
Source organism: Vibrio sp. K4 (assembly GCF_051122595.1). NCBI lineage: Bacteria > Pseudomonadati > Pseudomonadota > Gammaproteobacteria > Vibrionales > Vibrionaceae > Vibrio > Vibrio sp. K4. The sequence continues at coordinate 1,406,062 of NZ_CP178577.1, read as the reverse complement.
AACTGCGATTGGCGATCAGCCTAAACGCCAACCAAGAGCTCGAATTCAACAAACTCTATGGCACTCGCCTTCTTTGTACCAATGGCAAACAAGCATGCACCATCAATGGTGAGATGACATGTTTAGAGCCGATCGATTTGCCCGGTGATTTTCATTCGCTCTACCCGCCTTCCGCTCCGATAGAACGGGAATCTGATGCCAATATGCACTGGCAATTTATCGGGCTACTGAACAGTAACTTCTCGTCACTTTTGCACTCAGAAGATCCTACTCAACAACTTAAGCAAATGCTGCAATTGTGTAGCCGCAACCAGTTGCTAAGCGATGAAATTCAGATGATTCAGTCAGTTAAAGTGCGTTCACAAGTTTCATCAATGCGCATTCTAGGCAAGAACGTCTTCTCTCCGGGCACAGAGATTGAAATCACTCTCGATACCTCTGGCAACTATCTGACTTTCACCGATGTGTTGAATCGCTTCTTCCAACAGTTCTGTAGTTTTGATCGCTACATTCAGCTCACAATTCGTCTTTATGGCAAAGATGGCATTGCGAGGCGTTATCCAAAAATCCACGGGAGCCAGCGCTCGATGTAGCGTGGAAGATAGATGATGTCGATGTCACTGATTAACGATTTAAAAGCGAACCCACATGAGTACGACTTTGCTCAAGCAATGCGATTGCTGATGCAAATGACAAAGCAGTCTGGGCACAAGCTGAAGTTAGAGCTCAAAGCAGAAGCCATGCCCCATGGTGATGCCGACGATATTCAATACTTTTCGTTCAGTGACCACAGCGCCAAAGTTCGTATTGCTCAGCAAGCACTATCTGGCGCACAAGGGGTTATCCCAAACTACATCTATGAAGAATTGTTGTTTGCGTTGCATAACGATGATCATGCACTGAAGGACTTTTTAGACGTATTCAATCAACGCCATTTTGAACTTGCCGCGCAGCTAGAACTCGCTCCTCATCTCTTGGTTCAGAAAGAGCTAGCAAAAGAGAAAACCGATTTACTCAAACAACTGGCGAACCTGAAACACGAACACGGCGCGCTGTTCCAATATTCGCTGCTGTTCGCTCAGGGGCATCGTAACTTAGAAACGTTAGAGCAGATCCTTAACGACTACTTCCCTTACCAAATCGATGTGTCGACTAAGAGCCATGAACGTCGTCAGTTACCCGCGAGTTCTCTTACCCGTTTGGGGCAGAAAGACGACTACAACAGCGGAATCGGACAAGGTTTCCTCATTGGCAAAACGTGCATGACTTACAACCAACATTTGGTGGTGAGTATCCAGCCTGCCAACCGCAAAGAGCTGCATCAAATTCATAGAGATACTCAGTTGGCGAGCTACATGCGCCAGCTCATTCAACATTATTTACGAGACGCCACGCCGATTTCTATTTATCTCAACGTTAAGCGTGCGTATCTCGAAAAACCAAGGCTGTCTGCTCAACCAGATCAAGCCGCGAAATTGGGTGAAGTGGATTGCCTCGCCCCAGAACGTAAACCTACAGAGCGGATTCGGATTCTTCTGAAATAGCTAGGTAGACATCGCGACGACAAAGAAGGTTATCGCGCAAAAGACAAGGATAAGGTTATGACACAAGTAACGCTGACAAATTTAGTCGCCAAGTTATCGCCAGAATTAAAACGCGCATTGGAAGCCTCTGCGGGTGCAGCCATGAACCAAGGCGTTGCTGCCATTGAGCCGGAACATTGGCTGCTCACACTATTGAATCAGCAAGACGCGCACTTAAAAACTCTGATTGAAAGTCAGAAGATCAACCAAGATCAACTTGCGAGTGAACTGGCAAATCGCATCGAGCGCTTACCAAAAGTACAAGACAGCCAGCCAACGCTCAGCCATGCACTGACTGAACTTCTCAAAGACGCTTGGATGATTGCCTCCGTTAACTATGGGCATGGCGAAATCATCAGCTTGCATCTCGTTCAAGCACTGTTGCAACAGAACATCATGGGCGTATCGGGCAACAACCTCGAATCACTGCAAAACGTGTCGACCGAGTCCCTGCAAGGTTTAATCAACAAAACGCCGATTAAGCGAGCAACGCAACAAAGCGCCGATGAAGCAAGTTCAGCCGCAAACACAGCAAGCGCGAACGACGCACTAAGCAAGTACACCATCAACCTGACTCAACAAGCGATTGAAGGCAATATCGACCCGATTTCTGGGCGTAATTCTGAAGTAAGAAAAGCCATCGACATTCTTTGTCGTAAACGCCAGAACAACCCTATTTTTGTTGGCGAGCCGGGTGTGGGTAAAACTGCTGTCGTTGAAGGCTTAGCGCTGAGAATCGCAGCAGATGAAGTACCAAGTGCGCTGCAAGGCGTCCAACTCCATTCGCTTGATTTAGGGCTATTACAAGCAGGTGCCAGCGTAAAAGGCGAATTTGAAAACCGCCTTAAAGATGTCATCAATGAAGTAAAAAACAGCGATGTGCCAATCATTGTATTTATTGATGAAGCACATACGCTGATCGGCGCTGGCGGTGCAGCAGGACAAAATGATGCTGCCAACTTATTGAAACCCGCTCTTGCACGTGGTGAGTTCAAAACCATTGCCGCAACAACATGGGCGGAGTACAAAAAGTACTTTGAGAAAGATCCAGCTCTGACTCGCCGTTTCCAAGTCGTCACGGTAGAAGAACCAAACGCAGAAGATGCCAAACAAATGCTGCGAGGCATTGCGGCTTCATTGCAAAAGCACCACGGTGCGTTTATCACTGAATCCGCCATTGATGCCGCGGTTAACCTATCTATCCGCTACTTACCTTCTCGCCAATTACCAGATAAAGCGATCAGCTTGCTCGACACGGCTAGTGCGCGTATTGCATTAACTCAAGGTGCAAAGCCAGAAGTGATTGAAGCGTTAGAGCAAACCATTCGTTATCAACAGAACGAGCAGTCGGCTTTAGAGAAAGAGTTTGATTTGTTCGGCACAGGCGCAGAAGAAATTGCCGAATTGAAGCAAGAAATCGCCACCAATCAATCTCAATTAGCTGACTACCAAAAGCGTTGGGAGCAAGAGATTACTTTGGTTGATGAGATTAAAGCGCTTCAACAAAGCATCACAGAAAGCGAAACGCCGGACGAAGCTCAACAAACCCAATTGAATGCCCTTCTCGACCAATTGCACGAGCTTCAAGGAGAAGAGCCATTAGTTAATGCGATGGTGGATGACGCGACCATTGCTCAAGTCATTTCCGGTTGGACAGGCATTCCCGTCGGCAACATGATGAGTGACGAAATCGCTCGCCTATTGTCACTAGAATCAGAACTGGATAAACGCGTTATCGGTCAAAACGTGGCGAAGCAAGAACTGGCAAAAACGATTCGAATCTCGCGCGCTGGCTTAACTGATAATCGCAAACCAATCGGTGTGTTCTTGATGTGTGGTCCAAGTGGTGTCGGTAAAACTGAAACCGCCATGGCGCTCGCTGAGCAGCTTTACGGAGGCAGCAACGATCTCACGGTTATCAACATGACCGAGTTTAAAGAAGAACACAAAATCTCAATGTTACTTGGCTCGCCTGCCGGCTATGTTGGCTTTGGTGAAGGTGGCGTGTTAACCGAGGCGGTTCGCCGCAATCCCTACTCTGTCTTGCTTTTGGATGAGATGGAAAAAGCGCATCCGGGCGTTCATGACCTCTTCTATCAAATCTTCGATAAAGGACACATCAAAGACAGTGAAGGTCGCACGGTAGATTTCAAAAACACCTTAATCATCATGACTTCTAACGCCGCTGACCAAGCGATTTGCGATGTGTGTGATGAAAACGCCGAACGCATCAGCAACGATGAACTGCTTGAAGCGATTCGTCCCGATCTACAACGCTACTTCAAACCTGCGTTCCTTGGACGTACTACCATAGTGCCTTATTACCCACTCAACGATGATGAGTTAGCGAAGATCACCGAAATCGCGCTAAACCGCATTCGTAAAAAACTGGCAGAACAGTATCAAGCGAGCTTTACGTGGGATGCAGGTTTTGTGGATTTGGTTGTCAGCAAAAACACCGACCCTACGACAGGTGGTCGCGCGGTTGAGCAAATCATTAACCGCTCTTTGATGCCGAAGTTGGCAGAAGAATGCATCGCGCGTCTGAGCGAACAACAACCGATTAGCCAAGTGACGGTGACCGCTGCGTCCACGCCACAGGGCTTTGAACTGGATATTCAGTAGTAACGAATCATGATGTTTAGAAGCGTACATTCACCCCATCTCGTCACCACCTCGATTCTTGTTCAAGAGGCGACGGTCAGCTGTGGGGTGAGTCTTTTCCGCAAAATAACCAAGCTGGTTTCGTCGCTGTTTATTTTGCTTGGCGCCCTATTCTCGTTCGAAGCATGGGCGCAAGTTTGGATTGGTCCCGACCGATTACTGCTTGCGACCCACAAATGGGCACCGTACCAAACTCACCAGAATCAAAACATGGATGGGTTTGCGCTCAACCGCGTCAAATGTGCGCTGGGCGAAATGGGACAACCTTACCAACTGACCATGACGGAATGGTCTGACGCACAGCTCCACGTACACAGTGGTCAACAGCACGGTTTTTTCGTCTCGCCGAAAACCAGAGAGCACGACAGCTACGCAACGTTGTCTGCTCCCATTACCGAGCAAAAACTGCGTTGGTATTTTGGTCCCGGTGTAGAGCCTAAGCTTGATGATTTGTCAAAGTTGAACCTTAAGTTCTCGGCAGAATTTGGCTCAAGCACATGGTTTTGGCTGAAACGTAATGGATACAACGTCGTTAAGCAGCCACGAGATGCTAAGGTTTTACTAAGGCTTTTAAAACAAAGAGAAATTGACGTCGCACTGGAAGATGAACGGGTGTTCCATACGGAAATCAGCCAAGCCTCTCTTCCAAGCGATTACTTCTATTCTCAAGTATTCGAAACCAAGCCCATGGGCGTGTATTTCTCTAACCGCTTTTTGGACAAATATTCTGGTTTCTTAACCGCTTTCAACACAGCGTTGGCTAAATGCGAGGGATAACAAGTGGCGATCAGCATACATTTGATTTCTGTACCCTCTGAAGAGGTGGTGACTTCAAGAGTCATCTATCTGCCCGAGTCTGGCGGGCAGTTTGGGCGTTCCGCTTCTTGTGAAGTGGCATTGCCCGATCAATCAAAACGCATCTCGCGTATCCACGGACAAATTCGTCTCACTGAAACAGGTTATCTGGTGAAGAGTACTGGCAAGAACCCGGCTCGCCTCAACGATAAAGCCATGGTGAGAGATAAAGATTACCCACTCAACGATGGCGACATTTTAAAGATCGAAAGCTATTCAATGTTGGTATCAACACTCACGTCGAGCAAAGCGCCTACCGAAGAGCAACCTGATGACCTCTTTGCAAGCAAGTTCGACCTGCAACTGGAAGACAATGTCGATTTTCTCGACGAGGGTGACATCGTCGAACCCGTGAAATCGGAAGTTCATTACTCCCATCAGAATGTAATGAGCGATGACCCCTTCTCCTCCGACCCGTTTGAAGACATCGACGATGATGAACTGGCGGATCACTTTGAAGTGGATGAAGTGTCGAAACAGCAGCAAGCAATGGAGCGTTCTACGGAGATTGAGTATCTTCCGGGAGACCACCTTCCAACGTCAGAGCTGGAAGCCTCCATCGAAAAGCTGATTACGATTACCGAGAAGAATCAGCAATACCTTAGCAACCCACCGCTTGCACATGATGCTTTGTTTGATGCGTTAGACAAAACGCTCGATCAGTTCCTCAACGAATTCGCGCCGAACCAACTAGAGAATCAATTTAGCGAATTTGTGTCTGGCGGACTGTTCAGTAGCAAAGACAAGAAGTATTGGAAAATTTACCGCAAACATTTCCAGCATCGACAAGACAACGGTGATTTTCGTCGCCAGTTCAAAGCGATGTTTATGGAAAACATGCAAAAGCAAAGCGAGGAAAGCTGATGAAGATTTGGCTTAGTTTACTCGCTTTCGCTTTGGTGGGATGTTCATCTGACCCAACACCGGTTGTGACGCAATATCAATTGGCGGTAAGCGCAGAGAAGACGATTAACCCAAGTGTTAACAACAGTACCAATCCCGTAGTAGTACGCTTGTATCAACTAACCGATGCCCAACAGTTTAAGCAATTGCCGTTTATCGATTTGTACAACGATGACGTAAGCCTATTAGGCGCAAACTTGGTGTCGAAACAAGTGCTGCCCGTGGTAATGCCAGACAGCAATAGCAAACAAACCTTAGACATCAACAAGACCACTCAATACATCGGCGTATTGGTGGAATTTGCCGAATATGATGCAAGCACGGCGACGGTAGTGACAACCACGCCTCAGGAAGAAGAACAATATATCCAGTTAAAGATCAGCGGTAACAAAGCAGCATTGCAAACCGTGACACCAGATTCACCTTGGTGGGATGTCTTTTAACTCGATTCAGTAGATAGGGAAATCTCGTGGACGCATACAAAAAAGTCGTTTGGCAAGAAGGCATGTTCATTGCCCCACAACACTTTCAACAACAAGACAGATACACACAAAACTACGTAAGACAAAACGTCGAAACGCTTGCTGGTTATGCCCCTTACTATGGTGTGACCGACTTGGTGATCAATCACGATCTACTTAAAATTGGCAAGCTTTCCGTCTCTTCTAGCGCGGGTTTGTTCCCAGATGGCACGCATTTCGAACTGAAACGCGAAGTCGCCAGAGATGTGCCGCACGGTACGATTGAGAAAATGGCTTACTTAGCACTGCCCGTCTCTCTGCAAGGCAATAATGATTACGCCAATGATGAATCGGAACAAAGCCGCTATCTCACACGCACCATCAATGTGTTTGATACTTCAACCTCTGAAAACGCCAGCGTTGAGGTGGACGTCGCACAGCTCAATATAGCGATAAAACTCGAAGGCGAAGACACTTCGGGCTTTACCCTGATTCCTTTCGCCAAAGTATTGGAATGCAGTGAAACGGGCGAAGTGATGCTAGACCGCTCCTTTATTCCTGCGTGTTTGCACTATGGGGCATCACAGCTATTGGTTGAGCGTTTGAAAGAGATTCATGCCCTCACGTCCAACCGTGCCACCAGCTTGCTCAAACGTATTCAAGCTGGGCAAGGACAAAAGAGTCCGCAGTCGATGATGCAGGATTACCTGTGGCTGCAAACACTCAACACTTGGCTTCCGTGGTTTGATTTGTCTTTGTCGAATCCAAAGTTTCAAACCCATCAGCTTTATTTGGAGCTACGCAAGTTTGAAGCGCAAGTCATGGCATCCACACCCGCAATTCCAGAGCCTTGCCAACCGTTGGATTTCCATCGTCTGTACGATTGCTTTAATCCGCTTTTTTCGAATTTGCGCAATATGCTCACGCTGGTTCAACAAGACTCGGTGATTGAGTTTGCGTTCGACACTTCGTTGTTTGAACGACGCCGCTTGCTTCGCACTTTGGTAAAAGATGGTCACAACCTGTCCGATCGCCGATTCGTTCTCAGTGTCCGTTCCAACGTCAGCAGCACCGAGCTCAACGAATTGTTCCCTGCGGCTGCCAAACTCAGCAGCAATAACAAGATTGTCGAGATTGTGCGTAATGCCCTTTCTGGCGTGCAACTGACGCCGCTTCCTGTTGCGCCAAGCGAACTGAAACCGATGCAAGGCACAGCGTATTTTGAAGTGGATACGTCAGACCGCAATTGGTTAGAAATGATTGAAAACCGCGATGCACTGGCGCTGCACATCGATACACGTGTAGGCGACCTAGAAGTGATGCTGTACGCACTGAGGTAGTAAGTTATGAACTATTTGGATGAAGATACCTTAGTTTGGGACAGCAGCGAAAATGACTTCGTAAGTAAAGATACCGACATGCCTGACGTAAAATGGCATTCGGTCAACGCTGCGCAAGCCAATATTGGGTTCTTACATCATTTCGACAAAGCCGAGAATCAGCTGATAAACATCAGTTCTGAGTTATTGGCTGTCACGCTCAAGATCAACACTTTGCCGGAGCCCGAAGACATCACCACGCTCAGGCATCAACTGGTGGCTTCCATTAATGAAATTAAAACCAAAGGTGCCGAGTTGACCTACCCAGTCGCCGTGATCGACAAGCTTTGCTTCCTGTATGCCGTGGTTTTGGATGAGTTGATTGTCTACACCGATTGGGGTGAAAAACGCGGATGGGAGAACAAAACCTTACTCAGTGAACTGTTTGGTATGCGCAACGGTGGTGAGCTTTTCTTTACTGTGGCAGAGAAAGCAGCGCGCCAACCGCACAAGCTGATCGACTTATTAGAAGTGGTTTATCTGTTTCTCAATATCGGGTTTAAAGGTCAGTACCGCGAAACGGGCAGCGAACAGCTAAAGAGTTTTACCTACCGCTTAGAGCAGATTTTAAGTCAGTACCGACAAGCCGGTGGAATCTATTGTCATACTAAGGTTTCGGTGCCTAAAACACGTAAACCAACGCGCAAGAAACGTTACCTTGTCACCACATTATTTTTCCTAACTATCATTGGTTTGAGTGTTGCCCTCACCTATTTCTGGTACAACAAAACCAAACCACAGCGGGCACGAGATTTTGTACAGCTTGGTGAGTACAGCCAACGCTATATTGAATCTGGTCGTGCGGAAGACATCGTGTATGTCAGCACTGACGATGATTTAAAAGGCAATAAAGTCGCGGTAAATACCACTCAACCACCTCGTCCAGTTCCGAGCCAACCAAAAGCCGTGACGCCACAAGCGAAACCTTCGGCGCCAGGGACGAAGAGCGCTCCAGTCACGAGCCCTACAGCAAACACTGATTGGCTGGTGCAACTTGCGACCTTCTCTAACCTTAAAAACGCCGAGAAATTTATCGCCCAACTGCCGACATCCAACTATCAACCTGTCGCGGATAACATCAACTCCTACGTTCGCGTCATCGTTCGATGTGACAACTCAGAACAAGCTAAAACCATCAATAATTGGTATCGAGAGAATGCCAACGTCAACGGCTTAGTGGTGCATAACAAAAATAAACAAAGCGAGGTTGAGTCACAATGACGCAAGACAACCCAAACACACCAACAAGAAAAAAGGCAATCATTTGGAGCCTTGTTACCCTCCTGCTTCTGGCAATCTTAGGTGGCTTACTGACTTGGTTTGTCGCGTATCCTGATTTCTTATGGACAGGTGTCATCACGACGACCATTGTGGCACTGCTCTCTGCTGGGCTTTGCTTTTGGTTAATCAATCGCAAGGTGAAAAAGAGTCTTGAGCAAGACCAAGAACGCGCACTCATTATCAAACGCTCCAAGTTACTCGCTTTCCACTTCAAGAAAATGCTCGGCGTACAAAAACGTAAAAAGCGCTTAACCAGCCGTTACGATCAGCCGATTTACCTGTTACTCAGTGATAACCCAAGCAAAGACAAAAGTATCATCACGCAGATGGGCTACGAAGCTTATAAGGTGGATGACTTTGGTAACGACATTGAGTTTCCGATTCTATTTTGGCTCAGTGAACACTCAATTCTGATTTCCGTCAGTATGGGCGAAGATCAACAACCGCTTTACTTAAAAACACTGTGTCAATGCCTCAATAAATGGCGCCCGAGACAAGCGATTAACGGCTTGTTGCTCACCACAGAAATTGAACAGTTAGTTGGCAATAGTGAAACCCTTTCACAAAAAGCCGACCAATTGAAATCGCAAATCAAAGCATTCAATCGTTCATTTGGTTTGAACTTACCTGTCTACAATGTCCTAACTAACATGGGGCAAGTGAGCGATTTCTGTCAGTTCTTTTCTGCGTTTGATGAAGCGAGACGCAATGAAGTGTTCGGCGCCACCAGCCCAGTACAAAAACATGGTGGCATTGACGCCGATTGGTTCAATGACGAATACGACCATCTCATTGGTCAGTTAATTTCGAACATGAGCAATGCGTTGGGAGCGCAACTTAACCAAGATTTCCGCAATGCCATTTGTGGTGCGCCATACCAATTTGGTCTGCTTAAACAGAATTTGTGGCACTTCTTACAGCGTTTGCATCGAGGTGACCAATACACAGATGGGCTCAACTTCCGCGGCTTCTACTTTACCCACAGTGGCAGAGATTTCGCACAGCATGATTTACTGGCTAACGTAGTCAATCAATCCCTCGGCAATGAGCAATATCAGCAACACCAACAAATGCCCGTTCAACAAACCTTGTTTGCTCAGCATTTGATGTCTCATGTCGTGCTAAATGAAAACACTTTAGTCGGAGTTAACCGCCATAAAGAGAATTGGTTGTGGTTCAGCCAAACCGCCTACACCCTAATTTGGCTCGGTTTATTGATTGGTACACTGACGATTCTCAAGCTCGACTTCGATTATCAAACCAATCGTGAAGCCAAAGCTGATGGCATGTTAGAACGTTACAAAGAAGCGATCGCAGCACAGCCATACAGCAAAGAAGATCTGGTGGGCAACATTCCAAACCTGTACACCATGCATCGCATTTACGCGCTATATCAGGAGCCTGAACCTTGGTATACATTGCCATTCCTACCGAATGCGACCATCAAGCCAGAAGTTGAAGCGGCTTACACTAAAGAGCTGCAACAAGTGCTGATCCCTTCTATGGCGCACACCATTGAGAGCGACTTGTATGTGTATGTGAACTTGGAAGATCAAGCCAGAACACTCGAATTGTTGAATGACTATCGACTGTTGTTTGATAAAAATCGCACCAACATTGAAGAGCTCAAAAGCTACTTCCTAGCAAACTTAGAACATCAAGGCGAAGCGGACAAAACCAACGTTGCTCAGCTTAAAGTGCTGCTCGACGATGTGTTTAACCAGCACTTGGTGGCGACAACTGCCAATCAAGAGCTTGAAGGACTGGCGAAGCAAGTCATCAATCAATCCAACATCGAGACGCTACTCTACCAACACATCTTGAATGATCATGCGTACGAGAAGCGCATCGATGTGCGTAAAGAACTGGGCTCCAACTTCAACCAAATATACCAATTCAAACCTGGCTACGTGGGTTATTTCGTGCCTTACTTATACACACCGACTGGCTTTAACGAGTTGGATCTTTCGGTGGAATCCCCTCTTCTTATTGAAGCGTTATCCGCTTATGAAGGCATCGCAGGACAAGCCCCAAGTGCACTAGAAATGCACCGAATCAGCCACGACTTGAAGCGCATGTACCAGAACGATTACATCAATTACTGGCGCGATTTTATTAACAGCATCGAGGTGAAAACCATTTCCGGTTCTGAGCAGTTAAATGCCAGCTTGAACGTGCTCAACAATGCCTCAAACAATCCAATGTCTAAGCTGTTTACCACCATCAGCAACTACACTTCGGTTCTTCTACCTGAGCCAAAAGATGCGAAGAAGAAGACCGATGAAGAGATTGCCGATGCTGCGCAAGACAACGAGAAAAAGGAATCAGCTCGCCAAATCACACTGACGTTTAATGATTTCCACAAACAAGTGACGCCAGACGATCAGGGTAAGAAACCAATAGATTCCGTGCTGGAAGGTTATACGAATACGGCCAAATGGCTCGATCAGTTCTACAAATCCAACACGCCAGACAAAGTGGCTTACGAAACGTTATCTGCAGGTTTAAAGGCGCAAAACCCGGTCGCACAGTTGGCGTCATTGACCGATTCCCAGCCACCGTTATCCGGTGAAGTAATTGACTACGTGACAGTGCAAACTAATGAATTGGTAATGAACTTAGCTCACCAATACCTTAATAGTATGTGGAGCAGCGAAGTCTACCAGCCTTATGAAAACACCATCGCGGCTTTCTACCCGTTTAAGAAAAGTGCCAACAGCGACGCAAGCACGGCGGATGTCGCAGCCTTCTTTAAAACCGACGGCACGTTGGACACCTTCTATCAAACCATGCTGAAAGGCTTCTCGACAGAGCAACGAGCACCGTTTATGTCCGGCTTATTGCCAAATACTGGTTTTGCGTTAGATCCTGCGATTTGGCTGATGTTTGATAAAGCCAAAGACATTCGCTCTGCCCTGTTTTTAGCTGACCCGAAAAACGTTGCGATTCAATTCCAGATGAAACCAACAGAAATGAGCTCGGCACTGACTGAGTTTTCCATTCGGGCTGAAAAACCGATTTTCACCTATCAACACGGTCCGATGCTGTGGACACAACAAAGCTGGAAAGGTGATTCTGTCGCACAAGATGCACTTACAGTGCGCCTACAAAAACAAGCAACGCCGATTGCCAATGAGCAGTTTAAAGGCAGTTGGGCATGGTTCCGCTTGATTGAGCCGCGCGTCACTTCAACCTCTTCGCAAAGTACCCAACTTGAGTTTGATTACAATGGCGATAAGGTTCGCTTAACGATTAAAACTCAAGGTCAGAACAATCCTTTCGTACCGAATTTCTTTGCGGGCTTTGTATTACCTGCGAGCATTTAGTGATGAATACGTTCGCCAATCAAACCCTGTTTAGAGCCTGTGGCGTTACTTATGTAGCGCCTTTGAGCAAAAACGTGTTTCAGTGCGAGCACAAACTTTATGGCACTGTGGTCATCAAGGTAGCGCGCAGCTTGGCTGAGAAGCGGGCTTTGATGGCGGAAGCGGACTTTCTATCCAAATACGCGTCGGATTACTGGGCGAACTTTCATGGTTACGGCTCACAGAACCACGCCGACTGGTTAATGAGCCAATATCTGGAAGGCAAAACACTTAACGCAATAGAACCTGATTTGTTACCTCAAGACATAATAACCAAGCTTGAATTCACTTTGCTCAATCTACACAAAACGGGATATCTGCATGGCGATATCAAGCCACATAACGTCATCGTGACGCCAAATAACCAAGTTCGGCTTATCGACTTTGGCAGTGTGATTCGAGTTGATGCTAAATACCGAGAGCATTCACATACAACCGTTAGCCGAGCCTATAGTGCGACCCGCCCCTCTCTGCGTATCGGTCAGGCAAGTAAGAACGATGATTTCTATGCCTTGGCAATGACCTTACTCAGCTGTCACGATCAACATCCCTTTGCCGGTCTCTCGTTACAAGAGGCGACAGAACTGCTACCTACCCCAAATAACGTTGATCTACCAACGCGATACCAAGTTCTGATACAGAAAGAGTGGCAACGAATGCGCCACTCTTTGAAGCTGTAGGAATTCAACGCTCTAAGCTCTCTGGTTTATGCGTCTGATGATTTGGACTTCAGATACTTCTCAATATCCACCTCATCAACCTGTTCAACTGGCATAAACTTGTTGGCATAGTCACGGTAAACCCCGCTTTCTAAGAACAACAAGAACAAGTCCATATCCAAGTGTTCGTCCAGTGCCATTTTGTACATTATGTCGACCGCAACACTCACTGGCTTGGCTTTCTTATAAGGTCGATCCCCTGCGGTTAATGCTTCAAAGATATCCGCAATCACTAAGATGCGTTCTGGAGTTGATAAATCTTCTGCACTCAACCGACGCGGATAGCCTGTGCCTTTCAGCGTCTCATGGTGGGTCGAAGCATAACGCGGCACGTTACTTAACTCCGGAGGGAATGGCAGTGCCCCCAGCATTTTGATGCCACTGATCATGTGCTCGTTAATTTTGAAACGGTCTTCTGGTGTTAACGTCCCGCGGGAAATAGTCAGGTTGTAAACTTCACCCAAGTTATATTGATGCTTTGGCACTTGCACCTTAATACCATGCTCCGGTGCAAATTCCATTGGGCGAACACGCTCGATAATATGGTCAGGCTTATCCGCTAAAAGGTTTTCAACCACGGGTAGCGTCACGTCAGATTTTGGCTTAATCATTTCTTCAAACGGAGAAAGACCAAGATGATCATCATAGTGACGCAACCAAGTTTGCTGGGCGATTTGTTTTATTCGCTCAATCTTCTCGTCACTCATGAACTCGCCACCCACGTTGGCGTTGGCAACAAATCGGAAGTCTTCGTCCAACTGCGCAACTCGTTGGTCGAACTTGGCTTGCGCCTCTTCTTTTGACAGTTCACCAGTAGATATCGACTTCCACATTTCCACTTCAGCGTCTCGCCTTAGTACTTCGAAACGAGTGCGAATTTCATTGATGCGGTTGTAGTTGGCTTCTAACTTAGTGCCTTTATCAACGATGTGTTCTGGCGTGGTGATCTTACCGCAGTCATGTAACCAAGCCGCGATACGGAATTCACGTCGTTCATCGTCATTGTTAAACTTAAAGTCTTTGAACTTACCGGTGTCGCACTTCTCTACCGCCTCTGCCAACATCAAACCAATTTCTGGAACACGATTACAGTGCCCCGCAGTATAAGGAGACTTGTCATCGATCGCTTGCGCAATAAGGCGAATAAAGGCTTCAACAAACTCTTCTTGCTGTTGCTCGTGATGCTGAATCTCTTGCGTCATTTCGGTGACCGAATCGGACAAGTCAGAAACTTCTTTGATTCGCGTTTCGACCGGGACGAGTTTATCAAACTGACGATCTTTGATTTTGATGGTCTCTTTTCGCAGCGCAACAATTGGGCGCACAATTGGCGAACCCACTCTCCACGCCAATGGGAAGAGAATCATCATTGCGAACGCCGTAATAACAATCGCTTTAGACAATCGACTTGTCACCGCATCAGTCACTACTTGACCAGAAACGATCACAGCAAAGTAATCGCTCGTACCACGAGTAGAATGCAACTTAGTAAGATAGAGGAATCGACTTTCACCATCAATGGTCACTTTGTTCATTAGGTCGTGTTTGTCCTTCTGAATCGCCAACTCATAGACCTCTGGATACGGAGCAAAACTCCCCCTCCATTGATGAGGTTTGAGCCACTTCTCTTGCAACGCTACTTTTTGCTCCGGTGAAATTGCTGCGATCGCTTGGTTGATAAGCTCAACCACGTCTTTGTCTTTCTCCTTCATAAACAGAGAAAATTCCAAAGGTGGCGCATCGAGCAACCCGACATGAATATTGGTCAGCTTCACCAACCGCTTCATCTCAACCATGGTTAAGTAAGTGTCTACAAGGTACTGAATATCTCCCATGTGCAGCGCTCGTTTTGCCAAATCGAGATTCGGTTGTTCGATAATATTCAGTGACGGATAGTGTTCAAGTAGCCATTCTTTCATGCCAAAACCCGCCACCACGCCAATACTGTCGTCACCTAATTCCGTCAACGACTTAGGCATTAGATTGGTAGTTTTCGTCGCAATCGCAAGCTGCCCTATGAACAGAGGATCACTATTGATCCCTAACTCTGGCGGTGTGCCAAGCACAGGTTGGAGGATATCAATCTCTCCCTTGCGATATTTCTTTTCCAACTCCCTTGAGCTAAAACCATTAACGAACTCTAACGTCATGCCCGTTTTCTGCGAAACCAGATTGAGTACATCAACAGCATAACCACCTGGTTCGCCGCTCTGGGTGTAGTCGTAAGGTCCCCAGTCGTTTTGATTCGAAACCACAAACTCACGGCCATCTAACAAGGCTTTTTGCTGTTCGCTTAATGCCAAAAGCGATGAATCAGGAATATCTACTTCGTGAAACACGTTGATGCTGGACGCAACCACTTCACCACGATTGTTGAATATAAACGCTTCGACGCCATCATCCTTCTTCATTCCAAGTTCGGTAGCGCTGATCTTTTCACTCAGTGAAGAAAGCACCGTATCTACGCCAATAACGGCACCTTTACTGCGCACCGAGTAAGACTGCCCGGTGATTTTCAGGTGTTGAAACAGATAAGGATCGGTTTTGTAAACGCTGTCTCTTGAGGCGCCCGCAAACCAAGGTCGGCGAGATGGATAAAAGTTACTTTTCTGTTCTGTTTGACGGACAACCTCAAGCGATTCCGAGTAATACATGGTTTGCCGCATTCGCTCCTCGCCATCACCTTTGATGGTAATGATGACCCAGCGCTCATTGGCGGTTGCCCCTATCTTTCCTCTAACTTCTGGGGACGATTCCAAATTGATGACTTGGAAGAAATACTCGTTGTTATTGGCAAAATAGATACTGTAAAAAACGGGATTATCGATGAGCGCTTGAACGAAAACTCGTTGGATTTCATTCACACTGAATTGTGTATCACTGAAGTCAGCTACACTGCGCAAGATACCCGCGCTGCTGGTCGCACTGGCATCAATTTGATGGATATGATTACTGACGTCTTTGGCGGTCATGGTTAAACGAGTCAGGATATGTTCTTCCGACATCTGTTTACCGAAGTAATACTGCATTCCGAGTCCAAGCAGCGCCGTCACTGCCGTAGCAATAACAAACAAACTCCCGACGGTGAATTTAATCGAAAATTTACGAGGGGTACCAGATTTAGTCTTCACGCGATAAAGCCCTCCGATGGCTTCAACAACAAACTCAGCAACTCGCTTTATCAAAGCAACCTGAAGCATATACTTTTCAAGTCTAGTAGATATTTTTCAGAGACTTGCGTCGCATACAAGCCAGAGATCACTTTTACGCAATAAAAAAGAGCGATACCGAAGTACCGCTCTTAGCTGATGTTTTTTGGAGGGTTAAACCATTTTGATTTAGTGAGAGAGATACTTTTGAATATCAACCTCATCCACTTGCGTTTCTGGCATAAACTTCTTCGCGTATTCGAGGTAAACGCCGCTCTCTAGGAACAACAAGAACAGGTCCATATCCAAGTGCTCATCCAACGCCATCTTATACATGATATCGATAGCCACACTCACTGGTTTCGCTTTCTTGTAAGGTCGGTCTCCCGCCGTTAATGCCTCAAAAATGTCAGCAATCACTAGAATGCGCTCTGGAATCGACAAGTCATCCGCATTCAACTTACGAGGGTATCCTGTCCCTTTCAGCGTCTCGTGGTGAGTAGACGCATAACGCGGTACATTGCTTAGCTCTGGTGGGAACGGCAAGGCCTCTAGCATCTTAATGCCACTGATCATGTGTTCATTGATTTTGAAGCGATCTTCTGGTGTCAGTGTACCGCGAGAAATCGTCAGGTTATAAACTTCACCCATGTTGTACTGATGCTCCGGTACTTGCATTTGAATACCATGTTCCGGCGCAAACTCAACAGGGCGAATACGCTTGATGATATGTTGTGGCTTGTCTTCCAACAGTTTTTCCCTAACCGGCAACTGCGTGTTGGAACTTGGCTTGTTCATTTCTTCAAATGGTGACAAACCTAAGCGGTCATCAAAGTATCGTAACCACGTTTTCTCAGCGATTTGCTTCACGCGCTCGATCTTATCTTCACTCATAAACTCACCCCCAATGTTTGCATTGGCGATAAACTCAAAGTCATCGTTTAGCTGACGTACTTTTTCTTCAAACTCGGCTTTTGCTGCGTCTTTGTCTACCTCGCCACGCAACAAGGCGTTTAGGTATTCGATTTCTAGGTCTCTGCGTAACACTTCAAATCGAGTGCGAATTTCATTGATTCGGTTGTAGTTCGCCTCTAGCTTGGTGCCTTTATCAACGATGTGCTCTGGCGTGGTGATTTTGCCGCAGTCGTGCAACCAAGCCGCGATACGGAACTCTCTTCGCTCTGCGTCATTTTGGAAGGCGAAGTTTTTAAATTTACCGCTTTGACATTTTTCAGCCGCTTCCGCCAGCATCATGCCGATTTCTGGCACTCGGTTACAATGCCCTGCGGTGTATGGAGACTTGTCATCGATCGCTTGTGCGATAAGGCGAATAAAGGCTTCAACAAACTCTTCTTGCTGCTTCTCGTGTGACTGAATCTCTGCCACCATTTCCATCATTGCATCCGAGAGTTCATCAATCTCTTTTACTCGCGTCGTCATCGGCCACACTTTATCGAAGCGACGAGCACGGATCTTTCTCGTTCTTGCTTTCAGCGCGTAAATTGAACGCGTCATTGGTGTGCCGAGTCGCCAAGCAAGAGGGAAAAGACCTAACATCACCAAGGCTGTAAACAACAGCGAGTTAAACAAGCGCTTTGTTACTGCATCGGTGACGATTTCTTTTGGAATCACCACCGAAAAGTAGTCATCACCGCCGCTGGAACTTGAGATTGGCGTGACATAAACAAAGTAGTTTTGCCCTTCAATGCTTCGTCTCACCATGGTGTTGTAGTTAGATGTGTCTTTCGACAGTTGAAATACTTCTGGGTATGGCACAAACGTTCCGCGCCAATGGTTTGATTCCAGCCATTTTTGCGTTAATGCTTCTCTTTGCTCCGGTGTAATCGACTCAATAGCAAGATTGAGCACCTCTAACAAACCCGCGTGCTTTTGGTTAATGTAAATGTGATAAGGCACAGGCTTCGCATCCAGTTTTCTTACCGTGACGGTCGATGTTTTCTCCAAGCCATTAAGCTCATCCAACGTCAAATAGGTGTCAACCAAATATGGGATCTCGCCTTTCTCTAGCGCTTCTTTTGCATCACTTAAGCTTTCAAATTCAACGATGTTCAGCTTAGGGTAGTTTTCTTGTAACCACTCCTTCATGCCAAACCCGCAAACAACGCCCACTTCATCAGTGAAATTTTCAAGAGAAATAGGAATGAAGCGTTGGCTTTTCCCTGCTATCGCCAAGTCTGCGGTGTACATGGTAGCGCTTTGCTCGCCGTACTCAGGCACTTCACCAGACACGGAATGCAGGACATCAATGGTGCCTCTCAAGTACTTTTTCGATAGCGTGATCGATTCAAAACCATTGATAAAGTCGAACTCTAAGCCGGTTTGCTGAGAGAGTATTCTCAATAAATCGACGGCATAACCTTGCGGTTCACCGGCTTGAGAAAAATCATAAGGTCCCCAGTCGTTTTGGTTCGATACCAATAATGCCGGTGAGTTCATCACAAGCGCACGTTGAGGTTCAGTCAGCACTAATGGTTCAGACGGTGGCACTTCGATATCGCGTTCTAGATCGATGTTCGACGCGATCACTTCACCCTTATGGTTGAAGATGAAAGACTCTGCCCCACTTTCTAAACTCATACCAAGCGCGGTTGACGCGATTTTTGAGTTCAGTGTCGACAGTTCAATATCGATACCGATAACATCTTTACCACTGCGGATCGCATAGCTCTGCCCCGTAACCTTCATGTTTTTAAACAGGTAAGGTTCGGTCTTATAGACGTTTGTTTCTGTCGCCCCGATAAACCATGGTCGGCGGGTAGGATAAAATGACGTTTTGCTCGCAACGGTTCGGTTCACATTAAAGTTGCTGTCCACGTACGACACGATCATTTGTCTATCCGGACCGATGCCAGTGGCTTTAGCGATGGCCCAGCGATCTACCGCATCGGCGCTCATCTTGTCGCGAATCGTTACCGAGGTTTTTAGGTTGATGATTTGAAAGAAATCTTCATTCTCGCTACCCACATACAAGCTTTGAATGAACGGGTTTTCATCCAAAACTTGAGCAAACAAGGTGAGAATTTCTTTTTCAGAAAAGTTGTGGTCAGACATAGAAAGAAAGCTCTTGAGCATTCTTGTACTGCTGATCGCATTGCTATCGACTTGGTGAATGTATTCACTTACATCTGCCGCCGCCGTACTCAACCTTGAGATGACGTGCTCCTGCGACATTTTCTGCCCAAAGTAATACTGCATACCCATAGCAAAGATCGCCGTAAGTGCCGTCACTAACATGAACATGCTACTTACAATGAACTTGATTGAATATTTACTTTTTAGCTCAGAACTGCGTTTCATTCTTGCGCCCCGGCATCACCATAAAGTGCCAAAACTGTCGGCTTTACATCACCATTTACTATCAAAATACTAAATAACCCCATACATAAGCGTAGACTTATACAACGTAATATTTGCTATCAATTTTGCAAAACCTATGTTTAAAACGATCCGATAAATAAGATTGTCCTTCACAGAACCAAATTTATTACTTGTTAATTGACTCAAATTGATGGTTAACAGCGATTATTTTTTGATGCATATCGCAAGCAAATCCATTCTTCAAAAGGCATTCACAAAACCAGACAACACCTTCATCGACACCACCTTTCTAATAAGCTCAATGTTTATACTAGTGGGAATGAAGACACGCTGCTTGTCGTGAAAATAAGAAAAAAAGCATCGCTTGTATTTGGGTGAGAAGAAGCACTGATAGGTTTTATCTGTTGAAACAATCGTTCATCTCAAATTTATCCCGAGCACCTCGCTCGGTACTATGACGCCTCTTTTGTGTTACTCCCCATTTATAAGAAACCTCTATGAAACAAAAAGGATTCTCCCTAACGGAAGTAGTGGTTGCAGTTGTAGTACTGGCGATCATTGGACTGTTTTCTGCACCTAAGATGATGCAAATGCAACGCGAGGCTCGAATCAATACCCTAGAAGCTTTCGTTGGTGCTTTTCATGCCACCAATGAGGTCGTGATGACCAAGGCCAAAATACAAGGCGTTGAAAAGGAACCGTTGGCAAAACTGTCAGATCATGACATTTATATTCGAATGGGTTCACTCGCGTTGGATGATTTTAACGTGGCGAATGCAATGCAAATCGATGGGTTTAATCTTGCCAATATGGGCTCGACGGAAACACCCTCATTGCTGGTCTATTTAGGTAAGGAGAAATCCCTACAACAAATCCGAGATTCGGGCTGTTTTATCAATATTCATCGTCCTTTCACGGCTTTCGATGTAGAAGGCATCGTGGCCATGGATGAGCTGAAAGTGAGTAAATTCTACGACTATTGCTAGCTCATCATTTTAGAGAGATTAGATTACCGGAAAGCCTTACTGCACATTAGGCGTATGCTTGCTAACGTCCTGTATGCCTTTGAGGTTTTATTATGATCGTTGTAAAAAAAGCAGACGCCTCTGACGTTGCGAAAATTGCCCCTCTTTACCTGAAGTATCTTGAGTTCTACCAAGTCGATGTTTCAGATAAAGATCCCGAGGCTTTTATCAAATCTCGCATTGAGAATGAAGAATCAGTCGTGTACTACGCGACTGATGAAAGTGGGCAAACGCTTGGTTTTGCGCAGCTTTATCCACTCTTCTGTTCGTTAGAAATGAAAAAGATTTGGCTTCTCTACGATTTGTATGTGGATTCATCCGAGAGAAAACGAGGGATTGGTGAACGCTTATTGGAACAAGCAGACCTACTGGCGAAAGAGACTGACTCTGCCTTTGTTATGTTAAGCACAGGCATAGACAACAAAGCCGCTCAATCTGTGTATGAGAAACACGGTTACGTACGCGATGTCGAGTTTTATAACTATGTTCACATGCTTAAGTAATCAAACCCACAAGTGAGCAAATAGCGAAAAGCCGAGTTGTACTCGGCTTTTTATGTTCAACTTACGCCACTTTGTACTTGCTGATAGACAATCAAAAACAAACCTGCAAATACCGCTACTGTCAGTAATACCTTTAACCAAAGAAACTTCATGATTACCTACTCTTCTGGCGCATATTGTTCAAACACTTCTTGAGCTGTCATTTTCTTGCTGTGTGGCTGCAGATCATAGTACGCGGGCTTCTCATCCGTGAAGATCTCTAAGCTCAATTTGAAATCAGGTTCATTAAATAACCCGGCGGAAAGAATGTATTCATCCGTTGCCAATAAGTGGTAATAGATGTTCGTGCCGCATTCAGCACAAAAACCTCGTACTGCCCATTGGGATGATTGATAGCGTTTAGGCTCAGCACCACTAAATGTCACACCGGGGCCGCAATGCACCGCATGCAGAGGTCCACTTGACCATTTTCGACACATATCGCAATGACAAAAGCTCACTTCATTGTGCTGAGGTGCAGTCACTTCAATAGCGCCACATAAACATGTTCCTTTCATCGCTGTTCCTCCCTATTCAATCTCCATCATTATGGCGGTTTTAGACTCTTAATTGATGTGACCAACCTAGTCTTTCACCACATTCTCCGGCCGGCATGTTTGCGTGAACTTTATGAACAAAATGTCGCTTATGCTCAATATTCTCTTTATCTACGCATTAGAGACATCACGTTAACACCTTATTAACCTTTAGCTCATCACTAGCGAGTCTCCCTACCTCGTTAGGAGAACAAATAATAAGGCTCTTCAAAACAAGAGAGTCACCAACATAAGGAACGTGAAACATGTTAAAGGTACTCAAACCAACGCTCGCCGCATCTATCATTGCAGCCTCATTTTCTTTCCACGCTTTTGCTGCTGATGTTGAAAAACTCCATTTCCTAATCCCTGGTGGTGCTGGTGGCGGTTGGGATATGACAGCTCGTGGCACAGGTGATGTTCTGGTTAAATCAGACATCGTTGAGAATGTCTCTTTCCAAAACCTCTCTGGTGGCGGTGGTGGTAAAGCCATTGCGCACCTTATCGAAACCGCTGAGCGTCAACCTGACACGCTGATGGTCAACTCCACCCCAATCGTTGTTCGCTCACTGACGGGGATCTTCCCGCAATCTTTCCGAGATCTGACGCCAGTAGCCGCAACGATTGCTGACTACGGCGCTATCGTGACTTCCGCGGATTCGAAATACAACACATGGGAAGATGTGGTCAAAGATTTCGAATCTAACCCACGTAAAGTAAAAATCGCTGGCGGTTCTGCACGAGGCTCGATGGATCACCTAGTCGTCGCAGCCGCATTTAAAGGCGAAGGTTTTGACGCGCGTAAAGTTCGCTACATCGCGTATGACGCTGGTGGCAAAGCAATGGCCGCACTTCTATCTGGCGAAACACAATTGCTTTCAACCGGTCTTGGCGAAGTATTAGAGATGTCGAAATCTGGTCAGGTAAAAGTACTGGCGATTACGGCACCAAAACGTCTAGACGCTGCACCAAACATCCCTACCCTGAAAGAATATGGCAATGAGACTGTGTTCGCGAACTGGCGTGGCTTCTTTGCCGCTCCTGGCACAAGCCAAGCCAAGCTCGACGAATGGAACGCGGCTCTGACCAAAATGTACAAAACGGACGAATGGCAAGTTGTTCGTGACCGCAATGGTTGGATTGACAACTACAAAGCGGATAAAGAGTTCTTCGCGTTCCTAGAAGAGCAAGAGCAGCAAATGGGCGATCTAATGCGCGAATTAGGTTTCCTGAAGAAGCAATAACTCCCATCCGAGTTTATGGGGTTAGCTATCCCTAGCCCCAGTTGTATTTGCACTCTAATTTCACCGTATATGGGCATTGTCGATAATCGACAAGTAAAAACTCCTTTGTTTATTGATTGGTAAACACTAAGTAACTCGACTAGCAGCGATGCGCTTAATTGTTAATGACTTAGTCCTTCTTCATTAACGCCCATATACGGTCTTTTCCTGTTGTTCTAGGAGTTGGATATGTCTCATTCAACCAATATTTTTACCAAAGAGAATTTGCTGTGCCGCGATCGTGTCGGTGCGATGATCTTTTTGTTGTTTTGCCTATGCTATGGCTACCAAACCACGCAAATCCCTCTCTTTCCCGGGGATGAATACGAACCCTTCACGGCTCGCACCTTACCGACCATTCTGACCTACGTTGGGGTTGGTTTAGCATTAATGCTATTGGTCACTGGTCAGCCCGATAAACAAAGCGGCGCTGTGATGTCATTCAACTGGAAATTGCTCATCGCGTTTTTAGTTTTGATGGCGCTTTATGGTCTGGGTTTGACTTACATTGGCTTTGTATTAGCGACAGGATTCTTCCTGCTTGCGGGCTTTTACCTTCTTGGCGAACGACGTAAATCGGTGTTGTTTGGAGCCTCATTCCCGTTCGTTATCGCGTTTTACTTGTTGCTCACTCAAGGTCTGGATATCTACCTTGAGCCTGGTCTGATTTTCACCATCTGGTAGTCAAAAGAAAGGACTGAATTATGTTAGATGGAATTCTACAAGGTTTATCCACCGCCGTGATGCCAATGAACATCATGATGGTGATTGTTGGCTGTTTTGTCGGTACGTTTATCGGCATGCTACCGGGACTTGGTCCTATATCTGCCATCGCTCTGATGATCCCTATCACCTATGGATTGGATCCGTCTTCGGGTCTGATTCTGATGGCAGGCGTTTACTATGGTGCGGTATTTGGTGGTTCAACTTCCTCTATTCTTATCAACGCACCGGGTTGTTCTTCAACCGTAGTTACCGCGTTTGATGGCTACCCAATGGCACAGAAAGGACAAGCAGGTAAAGCACTTGCACTGGCGGCTTACTCTTCTTTCACTGGTGGCACGCTTTCAGCCATCATGCTGCTTGTGGCGGCACCAGCATTGGCTAACGTCTCGTTAAGCTTCCAATCTTCTGACTACTTTGCGCTAATGCTTCTTGGCTTATCCGCAGTGGCTGCGTTCGCTGGCAAAGGACAAGTAATAAAAGCATGGATGATGACCATTCTGGGCTTGATGCTGTCTACAGTCGGCATTGATAAAGGCGTCGGTGTCGAACGCTTCACCTTTGGTCTAACGGATTTGATGGATGGCTTTAGCTTCCTATTGTTGGCGATGGCGACCTTTGCGCTTGGTGAAACTTTGATGGGTATTTTGAAGCCTTCTGAAGATACGCGTGATGAGGAACAAGATAAGCTGAGCAACATTGGCTCGATGAAAGTCACCAAGGAAGAAATCAAAGAAGTAGCGCCTGTTTCTATTCGCTCTTCAATCCTTGGCTTCTTTACTGGTGTGCTTCCGGGCGCAGGTGCAACCATCGCCGCCTTCTTAAGCTACGGCATGGAACGTAACCTTGCTCCAAAGGATAAAAAAGAGCAGTTTGGTAAAGGCAGCATCCGAGGTTTGGTGGCTCCGGAGTCAGCGAACAACGCAGCATCAAGTGGTTCTTTCGTTCCTCTTTTGACCCTTGGTATTCCGGGCTCTGGTACAACCGCAATCATGCTAGGAGCGTTAATCGCTTACGGTATTCAACCAGGTCCTCGTCTGTTCGTTGAGCACCCAGATGTGTTCTGGTCGGTGATCATCTCTATGTACTTCGGCAACATTGTGTTGGTTATTCTTAACCTACCGCTGATCCCATACATCTCAAAGCTGTTGGCCGTACCAAGAACCGTGTTGTTGCCGATGATTCTGTTCTTCTCTATCACAGGTGTGTATCTGGTTTCTTTCAACACCATGGACGTGTTTGTGATGTTACTTGTGGCAATGGCTGCCATCGCACTAAGGCTGGCAAACTTCCCTCTCGCACCGCTATTGCTTGGCTTTATCCTTGGTGGATTAATGGAAGAGAACCTGCGCCGTGCATTGATGATTTCCGACGGAGAACTGAGCTTCTTATGGGAACGTCCAATCACGCTGACATTCACCGTACTTGCAGTATTGGTACTTGGTAGTCCACTGTTTGTAAAACTCTTTCAAAAGCTTAAAGCACAACCAGTAAAAGTTGAGCAATAATCATTCTGTCTCTCCCTCAGATAGACCTTTGAAACCAAGCCACCCTATGCGGTGGCTTTTTTCTTGGACTAATCGCTACTTTATTTCTTTGGGTGAGTTGCGTAGTGTTAACCGTTCAGAAACAAAAATTATAAAAACAAAAAGGACCTTTTATGCTGCTGGAATTTGCTCTCTTGTTTGCTGCGGGCGTCGTGGGTGGGATCATGAACTCCGTCGCCGGTGGTGGTAGCTTTATTACCTTCCCTGCATTAATGGCGGTTGGTGTGCCTCCTATCATGGCGAACGCGACGAATACTTATGCTTCTTGCGCAGGTTACATCAGTGGTGCAATCGGTTTTCGCGAAGAAATCATGAAGAACAAGCAAGAACTGGCTTTCACTATCTCTTTCAGTTTGATTGGTGGCGCTGTCGGTGCTTATCTTCTGCTGAATACGCCAGAATCTGTTTTTCTTGAAGCGATTCCATGGCTACTCTTATTCGCAACCGTACTGTTTTTAACGGGCTCTCGCATGACTGCGTTGATTAAGTCTCTGACCAAAGAGACCAAACACGCCGGCATTTTAGGCGTAATTGCTTTGAGCCTGCTTTTAGTTGGAGTTTCTGCTTATGGTGGCTTCTTCAATGCCGGATTGGGCGTGATCGTGTTGAGTTATTTAGTGGTTGCAGGACACCAAGACATCAACTTAATGAACGGGCTTAAGCTGCTGGTTTCAACCTGTGTTTCCCTGATTGCCATCGTGATTTTTGTTGCTAACGGTTCAATCGATTGGACCAAAGGCAGCGTTGTTATGGTTGGCACATTAGTTGGCGGTTATTTGGCAGCGCGTGTATCTCGCCAGTTGAATCCCAACCACGTAAAAGGCTTTGTCGCCCTCTCTTCAATCGCGATTACCATTTACTTCTTTATTGATGTTTACGCTTAAGCTGAGCTTTTAAATGATAGAATTCATCACGTAAGTATATGAACTGTTTTACATTTGCATTGCAACTGTCTTATTATTGAGCCATTCAACAAAAAACGTTATTTCGCTTGCCGCCGGATTGCGGCATCTTTTTGATACGTCACTATACAAGGATGCATAGGTACAATGGCTCACCTTTCGTTTAAGAATAAACTGGTGTTGCTGATCGTCGCGATCATCACCACAACCACTCTTATTTCTTACTTCAGCGTTAACCACTTCATTAGTTCTTATATTCACCAATCAGACACAAAGAACATCACTCACCTCATTGATATTACTCGTAACAAACTCGAAGCAGAACTCAACAGCAAAGCCGCTCAAGCCACCAATCTCAACTTCAGCATGATGGACATTGCAGAGACTAAAGAGGCATCTGGTTTTACTAAGATCGTAAAAATCGTTAATGGCTATGCGTTTGATGATACAGGCAACATGAGTGAGGAAGACGCGCAATACTTTATTGATGCAGCAGAAACTCAAAATGAGAAGCTATCAATCAGCCCAATCGCACTAGAAGATAGCGTCCCTTACATCACCTTTTCGATTAAGCGTTTTGATGAGTCTGTTGACTTTTTCACTTACGATTTAAGCGCATTGGGTGGGCTGATTAACGCACTGGCAGCAGAAGGCAGCTATGCTGAACTAAAAGCAGATGGCCAAACCATTTACAGCAATAAACAAGGCTCGAATCTCACCCCTGTAGAGCGGAACATTGCGTTTGGTGGAAACCAATGGCAGCTGATTGGTTACATCGACCAAGAAAGCATTCAAGCAAACACTGATGCGTTGAACTGGATGATTACTCTTGCGTTATCTATTGCAGGCATCGCGATTGTCTTGGGTAGCGTGGTACTGCTGCACTACACCTTTAAACCACTTGAGCGTTTAAAGAATCTTGTCGGTGATCTATCAGATGGTAACGGCGATTTAACTCAACGTTTGAATATCGATACCAAAGATGAAATCGGTGCAATTTCTAATTCAATCGACCAGTTCATTGCTCAATTGCAAAAGATGTTTGTTGAAGTATCTCATTCTTCAGGCCACATCGACCATGCAGTAGGTGAACTCGCAAACCAGTCAAATAACAACAGCCACACGTTAAATCAGCACACCATTGAAACCGAACAAGCGATCACAGCAATTGAAGAAATGAGCGCAACAGCAGAATCTATTGCAAACAGTGCCGATGATGCAGCCAAGCTGACCGAGCGCACCAACCGTTATGCGGAAGAATCAAAGCGCACCGTGAGTAACGCTGTTCAGAGTGTTAGTGACATGGTCACGCAGGTTGCTTCCATGTCCGATACGATCAGCACAATGAACGAAGACACCAAACAAATTAGCTCAGTGCTACAAGTCATTGGAGAGATTGCAGAGCAAACCAACCTATTGGCATTGAATGCGGCGATTGAAGCAGCGCGTGCTGGTGAGCAAGGGCGAGGTTTTGCAGTCGTAGCGGATGAAGTTCGTGCCCTCGCCGCTCGAACTCAACAAAGCACCTCACAAATTAACGAGATGCTGGCGAAACTGAAATCGACAACCGATAACGTGGTCAACGAAATGGACTCGACACGCTCAAGCTGTCAGCAAACCGCAGATCGCACTAACCAAGTAATGGATTCTTTGAATGTCGTAACCGATTCTGTGGTGGAGATTAACGATCTGAACACCTTGATGGCAACCTCTGCTCAAGAGCAACGCCAAGTGACTCAAGAAGTCAGCCGCAACATGAGTGCGATACAAGAGATCATTCGTAAACTCAACGATAACGCTTCGCAAACCACCTCAGTCAGTGATGAGCTAAAAGCAACCTCGACAGGTTTGAGTGACGTCGTTTCTCGCTTTAAAGTTCAATAGCAATCAGCTCGCTGACAACAGGTTCAGATGACACACAAACAAAAACGCCATCGCAAATTACGATGGCGTTTTTATTAGTTCTGAGTGAAATTACTTAATCAGACCCACTTCTTTGTAGTACTTCTCAGCACCTGGATGAAGTGGCGCAGACAGACCATCTTTCACCATTTCTTCTTTCTTCAAGTTTGCAAATGCTGGGTGTAGACGGCGGAAATCGTCAAAGTTTTCGAATACCGCTTTCACTACGTTGTAAACAACTTCGTCTGGCACTGCCGTTGAAGAAACAAACGTCGCACCTACACCAAAGGTTTGTACATCACTTTCTGAACCGCGGTACATACCACCCGGTACGTTTGCGATACGGTAGAAGCTGTTATCAGAAACCAACTTCTCAACTTGTGGGCCGGCTACCGTTACGATGTTGCTGTCACAAGAGGTAGTCGCCTCTTTAATCGCACCACTTGGGTGACCTACTGTGTAGATCATCGCATCGATCTTGTTATCACACAGCGCTTTAGACTGCTCTGATGCTTTTAACTCAGATACGAGTTTGAAATCGTCATTCGTCCAGCCGTACTCTTTCATCAGCACTTCCATTGTACCGCGCTGAC
This sequence comes from Vibrio sp. K4, assembly GCF_051122595.1. Lineage (NCBI taxonomy): Bacteria > Pseudomonadati > Pseudomonadota > Gammaproteobacteria > Vibrionales > Vibrionaceae > Vibrio > Vibrio sp. K4. The sequence continues at coordinate 1,377,311 of NZ_CP178577.1, read as the reverse complement.
CAGAGCCTGGGTTACCAATGTTCACTCGTTTACCTTTTAGGTCATCAAACGTTGTGATGTTCGCGTCTTTACGAGCCACAACGGTGAACGGTTCTGGGTGAACAGAGAACACAGCACGAAGCTCTTTGAATGGTCCTTTATCTTCAAACTTGCTCGTACCGTTATAAGCATGGTACTGCCAGTCTGACTGAGCGATACCTAAATCCAACTCACCTGCACGAATGGTATTGATGTTGTAGATAGAACCACCGGTACTTTCTACTGAACAACGGATGCCATGGTCAGCACGTGATTTGTTCACCAAACGACAAATAGCACCACCCGTTGGGTAGTACACGCCAGTTACACCGCCCGTACCAATGGTTACGAACGTATCTTTAGCAGAAACTGAAAAACTTGCACTTAGTGCAGCCAGAGAAGCCGCGACAGCAATTTGCTTGAGCTTTAACATTGAACGTCCTTATTTTTTCCTTTGTTTATGGCCAGATAAGTATAGCAACCGTTAACAAGTTGATAACGTTCGAGATCACATCCTGAGAATAATCACCACGCCGCAAAAGGCTTTGATCGGTAAGCAATTATGAACCGTGTACGACTTTAGTTTTATTCCAAATAAAAAAGCCCGCAGAGTTTGCCTGCGGGCTGTTCGGTGTTTCAAACGCACTTAGTCGAGCGCTAAAGTTTTCTCTTCGACGTTGTCATTGGTTTCGGAGGTGCTTTGATTCCCTTTCCGGTGTGTCCATAGATAAATGGATGGAATCACGGTAAGTGTGACAATCATTGAGATAACACAACCCCAACCAACCACCAGCGCCATCGGTGACATGTAGTTATCGTAGCCACCCAAGCCATACGCAAGCGGAATAAGCCCTGCAACCGTTGTGATTGTGGTTAAGGTGATTGGTCTTACTCGGCTTTGCGTTCCACGAATGACAAACTCCAGCAAGTTGGTATCGTTACATTCCGCTTCGTGTTCTTTGAAGTGCCAAATCAGCACCAAGCTGTTGTTCACCATAATACCAATCAAGGCAATCATCCCGATGATGGAGAAAAAGCTCAGCACCTGATTGTGTAAGAACAGAATGAACAGCGCGCCTGCGATGCCAAATGGAATCACCGTTAACACAATCAAGGTTTCACACATTCGGTCAAACAAAAGAATCAGAAGCAACGCAATACCAATAAACGCCACGCTAATCGCGATCATAAAGCCTTGTTGCGCTTCTTGTGTTTCTAAGATCTGCCCTGTCGCAATGATAGAAGCACCGCCGTATTCTTTATTGGCAAAGGTTTCTTGAACCGCAGCAAAAACGGCAACTGGATCGGTCACGGTCGAATCGACACCTGACGACACACGAATCACTCGCTCTCCATTGAAGTGTTTGATTTGCGCTTCTGCATCGGCATTTTTCCAGCGCACCAGCTCACTTAATGGCACCAGTTTGTTATTGCTGGCACGAACTAAAATGTTATCCAGTTCTTTTAAGGATTTGTCGTCTTCTTCTAGCGCGACTCGGAAATACACTTCTTCTTCACCATTAAAGATCCGCGTCACGCGTTGACCGTCAATCGCAAACTTAATGATATCGCCGACCTTGTTGGCACTGATGCCGTAGTACTTGAGCCAATGATGTTGCAGCTCAGCTTGAATTTGTGGTGCTGGTGCATTTAAATCACGTCGTACTCGGCTCGTCCCTTCCAATGACTCAATGTACGCCGTCAAATCATTAGCAAGCTTTTCTCGCCCTTCATCCGTCCCGCCAACGACACGCAAATCCACCGGACGTCCTACCGGAGGACCGCCGCCATCAATATCGAACTCAATTTGAGCCAAACCAGTAATTTGCGTCGCTTTCTCTTCCCACTCTTCGACGATTTGTTCTGCAGTTCTTGCTCGGCTGTTTGGTGGCGTTAATGAAATTACCCAATAGCTAGTTGGTGAGCTCACTTCGCCATACCAATAATTCACCTCTTCAGTGCTTTTGATCAGCGCTTCGAGCTGTTGTGTTTCTTTCCAGACGTCATCCAAATCCAACTCTGGATTCGATTCAGCACTGATTTCTATCAAATACGCCCCGTCTGTTGGGAAGAACAAGAAGCTCAAACTCTTATATGAAATCGCTCCTAAAGTCAGAATCACTACGGTAATACATGGCAGCGCTACTTTGCTGTTTCGAATGACAAATTCAATTAAACGATTCAGTGCGCTTAAATCTAAAAATGGCGTTTTCTTTACCTGACTCTTCTTACTCAAAATGCCTTTTAAGTGCGCAGGAATAAAGAACAGGGCGTCGATAAAAGAAAAGCACAACGCAATAATGACCGTAAGCGGAATCACATACACCAATTTGCCGCTGTTTCCCGGCAAGAAAAGCAAAGGTATGAAGGCAATCATAGTCGATAAAATGCTTGCCAACACCGCTGGGAATACACTCTTCACCCCTTGTGTGACGGCCTTATCAACCGGATAACCCTCTTCAACTAATGCCACAATTTTATCGCTCACCACCACGGCATCATCGACAATAATTCCGACAATCAAAATTAAGGCGGACATAGTGAACACATCGAGAATCTGCCCGAAAGGAGGCAACAAAGCCAGAGTGCCAAAGATACACACGGGAATAGAAACCGCGACCCAAAATGCAATGCGTCTATCAAGGAAAAACGCCAACGTAATCAGTACCAAACCAAGTCCAACCAAGCCGTTGTCTTGCACGATGCGCGCTTTCTCTTGGATGTCCTCAGACAAATCAGAACCGATGGCGATAGTGTATTTGTCACCGAGCAGTTTTTGCTGATTTGCAATCAGAGCTTTCACCGCGTTGGAGGTGCTAATAACGTCCGCACTCTCATTGGTTCTTAAATCAAAAAGAATGCTCTTGTTGCCATTGATTGAACCATAAACCTCGCCTTTTTCAAACCCATCCTCAATGAGACCTGCGACATCTTTAAGCTGAATATTCGGGCTGAATGAGATGAACATTTCACGCAGCTCTTCAATACTATCCAGCTCGGCAGAGGTCATCAGTTCAGGGTTGTTCTTTAAGGTCTCTAGACGACCACCGCTGATCAGCGTATTACGCTCTGCAATCAATGCCGCCACTTGATCCAATGTTAAGCCGTAGCGCCTCAAAGAAATTGGTTCGAGTTGGATTAAGAATTCTGGCGCACGTAAATCAACAGTGTAAACTTCACCAATCCCTTCGACACGTCGCAAGGCCAACTCTAGATCTTTGGCTTTATCTCGCAGTGCCTTATAACCAACATCACCAGAGATACCGACCACCATGAAATCCAAACTGTACGACTTTTTAATCGACAACGTTGGCGCTTCGGTCACACCAGCGGGTAAATCCGTTACCCTCGCCAACGCATCTCGAATGTCTTGGTAAACCGCATTCGGATCAGAGACATTGCTGTCCAACACCACACTGATGTTTGAGACGCCCGTTTCCGACGTAGAGGTGAACTCTTTCAAGCCTGAAATAGACAACAGTTCTTTCTCAATTTTACTGGTGATATTGCTTTCAATGTCTTTCGCACTGGCACCAGGGTAAACCGTGACGATATCGCCTTTTCCTAAGTCAAATCGAGGCTTCTCAGCAAGGGGAAGATTGTAGGCAGTAAGGGCACCAATGCTGATGATCAAAATGGTTAGGATTTTAGACGCAAACTTTCGATGAGATAGCAAATCTAAGATGAAATTCACATTGCCTCCTGATCATTGAAATACACGTATGATTCCATGCCCGGATTAAGCTCGCCGTTGGCGTTATCGACCGTCACTTCGACAAGGAAGCCCGGCTCACTGTTTTGGAACGCAGGAGAAAGCAAAGTGATGGTGCCATCTAGCGTTTGCTCAACAGAAGGCACTTTGACCTTAACCTTTTCGCCTTTGCTGAACTTGTTGAAATCAATTTCTAATAGATGAAATCGCACTTTTAATCGCTCCATATCAGCGATGGTAAAGAGCGCATCACCCACCGAAATAAACTGGCCTAACTCAACGGAGCGATTGATGATCACTCCATCAAAAGGCGCATCCGGAGAGGCTTTATCCAATGTTCGTGCAGCGATTTTGTAGTGTGTATTGCTTACGTTGAATTGAGCTCGACCAATGTTGGTCACGCGAATTTGGTTGTCCACGTCACTTGCCGAGACGCCGTTGCTGGTCAGCAGGGATTGATAACGTTTTAGTTGCTTCTCTTGAATATCCAACTCAGCACGACTCACCTCTAACTCGTTACGGGCTAAATCCAAACTCAATGCATAATCTTCTGAAGATAATGATAAAAGCTCCTGACCTTGAGTCACAACATCACCGTTATCGTAGCGATAAGAGTCCACCACGCCGACAACTTCACTTTTTACCACGACGCTTTTTTCAGGAATCAATTGACCAACGACATAATCGCTCGCCGCATGAGCTGCACTTGATAGGAGAAACAAGGGTATTAATACGGATCTTTTTTTCATTTAGTTATCTCATTTCCGATGAACCAAATGACTTGTGTAATTGTTCTGTCCGAAAGGAACCACTGAGTTGAACATACAAGCCATTGATGTTTAATAAGGCATTAACCAAAAGCAAAGCCAACAGTTAACGCATTTATTCATTGATGCTTGATATATAAATTATCAGTGACGGTGTGGAAAAAAAGTGAGTCTGTATTGCTGCAATTACGCTTTCAATTTTTGTTGTTTTAACAAAAGCCTTTTGCCATTACTGCCGTTAATTGCAAATCATCAAAAGAGTAGACTGAGGGTAATTCGAAATAGGAGCTTCTTATGAGCAACGCACTTTTCAACGCATTCCAATTCGGCGATTTTGCTGTAAACAACCGCATCGCGATGGCCCCAATGACTCGCTCACGCACTTCACAACCGGGCGACGTGCCAAACGATATGATGGCGACTTATTACCAACAACGCGCCACAGCAGGTTTGATCATTACTGAAGGCGCACCAATTTCAGCAGTAGGTCGCGGCTACTCAATGACACCGGGTATTTACACTCAAGAACACATTGAAGGCTGGAAAAAGACCACCGACGCGGTACATAAGGCTGGCGGCAAAGTGTTTATTCAACTTTGGCATGTTGGTCGTCGCAGCCACGACACGATCGCGGGTGAACAACCTGTATCGGCTTCTGCAATCAAAGAACCGGACATGGTATTTGGCCCTCTTTCAGAAGGCGGGTTTGGTATGATCGAAACCTCAATGCCGCGCGCAATGAGTGAAGATGACATCAAACAAACCACTGCAGATTTTGTGCAAGCGGCGAAAAACGCGATGGAAGCTGGCTTTGATGGTGTTGAGATCCACGGTGCTCACGGTTACCTGCTTGATCAGTTTATGCGCAAAGCATCTAACCAACGTAATGACCAATACGGTGGCTCTCAAGAAAATCGTATGCGCTTTATGTTGGAAGTGACCGAAGCGATCGCAAAGGAAATTGGCGGCGATAAAACTGCAATCCGCCTGTCTCCTTTCGTTACCGAAGGCTCAAACATCGTTGATGACGAAATTGTTGAGCTAACAGTAAAGGCACTAGAGAAGCTTGCACCGATGAACCTTGCTTACATTCACTTCAGTGAGAATATCTCTAACTACACTGAAGCGACGGATGCCTTCCGCAAACAAGTTCGTGAGGTGTACCCAAACCCAATCATGGTTGCAGGTAAACTCACCGTAGAAAAAGGCCAAGCGTTGCTAGACTCTGGCTTAGTGGATTTAGTGGCGTTCGGCCAACCGTTCATCACTAACCCAGACTTCGTCTACCGCGTGGAAAACGGCATCGAGCTAACACCAGTTGGTTACGATGCGCATTCCACCTTCTACGGCGGTGATGAAAAAGGTTACACCGATTACCCTTGCGCGACCGCATAAGTGCACATAAAAAGCCCCGAAAACTCGGGGCTTTGTTTTACTGCTTTTTCTGTTGCCTTAAAAGGCGATTTATTTAGAAGAAGCCTAGCGGATTGACGTCGTAGCTAATGAGTAGGTTTTTCGTGTTCTGGTAGTGATCAAGCATCATCTTGTGGGTTTCACGGCCGATACCTGATTTCTTGTAACCGCCGAACGCAGCGTGTGCAGGATATGCGTGATAGCAGTTAATCCAAATACGCCCTGCTTCGATGTTTCGCCCCATGCGATAAGCAAGGTTTTGGTCTCGCGTCCACACACCTGCACCCAAGCCATATTCCGTGTCATTGGCAATCGCTAGTGCTTCCGCTTCATCTTTAAAGGTGGTCACTGCGATGACCGGGCCAAAGATCTCTTCTTGGAATACGCGCATCTTGTTGTGACCTTGTAACAAAGTCGGTTGAATGTAGTAACCCTGCTCCAAGTCGTTTTCTTGTTTCGCTACATCGCCACCAAATACCACTTTCGCGCCTTCTTGACGGCCGATTTCTAGGTAACTCAGGATCTTATCGAATTGCTCTTGCGAGGCTTGAGCGCCAACCTGAGTATCGGTATCAAGTGGATTACCCTGCTTGATTGTCTGCGCGCGCTCTGCGACTTTAGCGATAAACTTGTCGTACACAGACTCATGCACTAACACACGTGATGGACAGGTACACACCTCGCCTTGGTTGAAGAACGCAAGCAAAGTGCCTTCAATACACTTATCTAGGTATTCGTCTTCATGATCAAACACATCTGGGAAGTAGATATTTGGAGATTTACCACCAAGCTCAACCGTTGATGGGATAAGGTTCTCTGCGGCACATTTCAGAATATGGTTACCGACTTCTGTTGACCCCGTAAATGCCAACTTAGCGATTCGGTTACTCGTCGCCAGTGCTTGCCCTGCTTCTGAGCCAAAGCCATTGACCACATTCACCACGCCGGCTGGCAGAAGATCACCAATTTTTTCCATCAGAACGAGAATCGAAGTTGGCGTTTGTTCGGCAGGTTTTAGCACGACACAACAGCCCGCAGCCAATGCTGGAGCCAACTTCCAAGCCGCCATCAACATTGGGAAGTTCCAAGGGATGATCTGCCCAACTACTCCAATCGGCTCAGGGAAGTGATAACTTGCGGTATGCTCATCTAACTCAGCTGCACTGCCTTCTTGAGCGCGGATACAACCTGCAAAGTAGCGGAAATGGTCGACGACCAAAGGCAAGTCTGCTGCTAGCGTTTCACGGACGGGTTTGCCGTTTTCCCATGTTTCTGCCACAGCCAACTCTTTAAGGTGTTGCTCAATGCGATCTGCAATCTTAAGTAGGATGTTCGAACGTTCAGTCACACTGGTTTTCGCCCATTGCGCTCTTACGCCATGTGCAGCATCCAGTGCCAGATTGATGTCTGCTTCTCCAGAACGAGCCACCTTACAATACGCTTGGCCATTGATTGGCGATGTATTGTCAAAGTATTCACCACCCGTTGGTTTTACCCATTCGCCACCGATGTAGTTGTCGTAATGCGATTTGAAATTAACGATGGCATTTTCACTACCTGGCTGTGCATAAATCATAACTCTTCCTTTTGTTCTCGTTCAGTTTTTTGTTTTAAACAACCGAGTGTTCAACTCTGTTGTTTTGTTCACTTCATTACTCAAGTCACATGCCAACAACGCGCGTCTTGTTGTTAATTAAATGTAAAACTATGATTACCAAGCGATAACAAACCAAGTGAGTGACGTTTGAGCGGATGTATGGTGTGAACACCAGTGTTCAAGTGTTCCAAAATGGCACACCCTCACTGTGACAAAATGGTACAGTCATGGAACTTCAACACATTACCAACAGCAATTGGCTTTCCACTTCATGGGATAGAAGTGAGCAAGCCGGTTTAAAACAGCGACGTCGGCCAGACGATATTCGCGTAACTTCCGCGTTTCTTGAAGACAGACGCCACCAGCTCAATTTCTTGATCGATGCGGTCAAACAATTCGCTCTTCCCTTGTTTAACCAGTTGTTTGCGCACAGCGACAGTCGCCTAATATTGACCGATGCAGATGGCGTGATCATCGGTAGCTGGGGACAACCTAAATTCCGCGAAAAGTTGACCGAGATTGCACTCAGTTCTGGTGCATGCTGGCAAGAAAAACTCAAAGGTACGAATGCCATTGGCACAGCATTAGTAGAAGCAAAACCGGTCTCTGTGATTGGTGACCAGCACTTCATACAACACCATCGTTTCATCAGTTGCTCGGCAAGCCCTATCTTCGATCATTTAGGTAACTTGATTGGGGTTCTGGACATCACTAGCGAACAAAAGAAGCATGACTTTTCAACGCAGGTCTTAGTGCAAAACATGGTTCAGCAAGTGGAGAACCAACTGCTCAACCAAATTCCTCAAGGGCACATTCGAGTTGATTTAGCTTGTGAGCAAGGTCTACTGAATAGCGGTTGGCAAGGCATCATCATTGCCAATGAGGAGGGTCAGATTCTGGCTCATAACCAAGTTGCCTCACAGCTGCTGGATCAAACCAATGTTGTTGGACAACAACTCGCCTCCATACTTGACGATTCTGCCAGTAACCAATCTTTAGTCTTCAAAACTCAGCCACTATCGGAGCGAAAAGCATCATCCCGTGCCATTTCTGCCTCGAATGACCTGCATTACGGCGATACCACCGTCGAGCACTGTTGGCAGCAAGCCAATCGCGTTATCGACAAAGACATTAGCTTGTTGATCCTTGGCGAGACAGGCGTAGGTAAAAATGAGTTCGTTAAAGCTCTGCATAAAAACAGCCAGAGAAAAAACGGCCCCTTGGTTTCCGTGAACTGCGGTGCGCTACCGAAAGACTTGGTCGAATCCGAACTGTTTGGTTATGTCGCAGGTGCCTTCACCGGAGCAAACAACAAAGGCTACCAAGGTAAGATCCGTCAAGCACACAAAGGCATCTTGTTCTTAGATGAAATCGCAGACTTACCATTAGAAGCACAAAGCCGACTGCTGCATGTGCTCCAAGACAAAACCGTGTTGCCTGTCGGCTCTAACCAAACCATTCAAGTGGATACACAAATCATCGCCGCAACACACAAAGACTTAGAGCTCTTGGTTGAACAAGGTGAGTTTCGTCAGGATCTTTATTATCGTTTGAATGGATTAATCGTTGAGCTGCCTCGTTTCCAAGAGCGTAGCGACAAACAAGCACTGATTGAGAACATTCATCGTCGTCATGCTGAGTCTGAACAAAGTATTTGCCCTCACCTGCTGTCATTAATGTTGGGCTATGGTTGGCCGGGGAATCTGCGTGAGCTCGACAGCTTAATAAAAGTGTCAGCCTTGATGGCGCAAGGAGAAGCGCAACTCGAGCTCAGTCACGTACCTAATCACCTTGCCAAAAAGCTAAGCCAGACAAACATTATCGAACAAGTGGATACGTCAAAAACCAGAGACATGCGTACGACTGTGGAAGATAAACTCGTGAAAACCTACCAAGCAAACCAAGGCAACATCAGCAAAACTTCACGCATGCTAGGTCTGAGCCGCAATACCATTTATCGCAAACTCAAGAGCCTTGGAATGCTGAAATAATGAAATGTGAGAGATAAAAAAAGAGCACCTCTTGAGGTGCTCTTCTTATTTTGAAACCTAGCCTTACAGTCCGCCTTCTTGCTGCGCCTGTTTTACTAATGCCTGACGTTGAGTTTCCGTTTCAGAGTTCACTTTCTGTTCCTTGTGCGTTTCCTGATCCATATCTGCCGGAATGAAAACAAAGTACTTGTTAAGAGTCATCGTAAGAACCTCAATTAATAGTGTTAAATCACCTTCTTGGTAAATGTAAACAACACCAGCAAAAACGACTTATGCCGGTTCCTTGTTGTAGGTTTCAAAAAATAGAGGATGTTTGTCTACTAAACATCCTCCATATGCAAGCTAATTATAGGAGGAGATCAAGGGCTTACCTAACACTCTTTTTCATCTTTTACGTAATCTTAGTTTCGATATCAGTATTGATACACCATACCCTTACGATCTAACTCTATGTCACAAAAGAAAAAAATGATGCAGATTTCATTGGAACAGAGGATGAGAGGCGTTGATACTTAAAGCTCAATGTTTTGAGGCGCTTACTTCGTGAAAAATACCATTGATTTAAATTTGTATCGCTTTCTCTACCTGCTCAGCCAGCAAAAAACTCAGGCGAAAGTGTGTCACACCCTCGACATCAGCAAAGCGACTTTTACTCGACAGCTCGCCGAATGTCGCCAGCGATTTGATAACGAACTGTTCAATGCGGAGAAAGGGTTCTATACCCCCACTCTTCTTTGCCAACAGCTATGTGAAGCCATAAGCGAACCGCTAGAGCAACTTGAGCAAATACCACAACTAGCACAAAGCTACAATGCGAATCAGCATGCGAACGAATACCTATTCAGCATTATCAATCCTCTTTCTGCCATGTTGACGATTCCTTTGGTCACCGCCCTCACAACAGAAGAGCAAAAGCCTAAGATCGCCTTTATTGATTGGTCGATTGAAAGCATAGAAAATCCCAAACGTGGTGCTGTCGCGATTGGTATTGGTGGTTTTCCAAATGAACTCAATGAAAGGATGGTAGAACGCAAAGTCAGCTCAGTGCCGATTTTCGCTTACGTCAATGATCAACACCCACTCAGTCAACAACAAGAAATTGAGCTGAGCGATATGGAGAACCTAGATACTGTGCGCGTCTCAATGGGTTCGCTCGATGTGAGCGCCTATTACGAGCGAATGCGTAAGTTGACTGGCGTGAATCTAGAACAAAAACTGACTGTCTCCTCCATGAGTGCTGCGCTAGATTGTGTCAAAGTCAGCCCGTATGTATTTGTTGGCATGTATATCGATGACCAAGAGTTGCCCCCAGGCATTCGTCGATTACCTTTGAAGTTAGAAGGTAAGCCCATGATGTTTGACGTAGGTATTCAGTACCATCGTGCCTTCTACCAACATCCAATCATTGCGCAAGTAGAAGCCTTTATTAAACGAGCGCTTAGCTAATCCACTTAATTCAATTGCCACATCGTCAACGAATACAAAAAAGCCGACCAATAAACAGGTCGGCTTACTTCTTCAGCTTCTAGGACTTAAGCTTTTATCTTATTTAACCTCAGTGATATCACTTGGCTTCCAAGTACCGTCGTACCAAGGTTCTAGTGGACCATATACACGCAAGATGGTGAACCAACCTTTATTAGGTACAGTTTGAATCCAGTTTGCTTCTTTGCCTTTTGGAGCTTTCGGGCCAAAGTACAAATCAATCGAGCCATCTGAGTTCTCAATCATCTCATCACGTTTGTCGTTCTTACTTGGGAACGGTTGGCTCGTTTGTAGCTCCGAACGTGTTTGCGTATCGTAAGCCACCACAGACCAGAAGTTCTTCGCAGGCACATTGGCAGGAATCGTCAGTTTGTAATTCTTGCCGCCATCAAAGTACTCGCCTTGCGCAGACTTATCGACAATCGCGTATTTCGATCCTTTACCAACCATCTTCAATGCCATTGCAGGCGTGTTAACCGTTGCCATGTAAAAGAAATAGGTACGTGCATCTAGGTTTCGTCCACCGTTACCTTCTTCAATTAACCACTGGTAATCGTTGCCAATGAAGGCAGTCTTCCAGTTACGGTCGTTCCAAATATATGCATTCTCGGTGCGTGGGTTAAACATCAGTGCACGTGCCGTTGCATTACCAATCGCAGCACCGTCTTCAAGGATCTTTTGCATGCGAGCATCCGGTGCAAATGGTTTGCCCTTCTGAATACCGATAGTCGCAATCAAACCACGCATTTCCGGGTCGATGAACTCAATCGGCTCTTTGTCGATCACCGTTTTGATTTCATCATAGAAATGGTCGTCGTTCGCATGGATAGTATTGAAAGGCTTGCCACTACCTGAGATGAATTCCATCTTCGGTTGTTCGCCTTTCTTCGCCAGTGGGTAAATCTTCAAACCTGTGTGGTATGAGTTCACAGCAGCATCGGTTTTACCATCTTTTAGGAAGCCACGCGCAATAAACCAGTTGGTATAACTTGTCGACTGCGAAACATGGTAACCCTCAGGTATTGGGCCCTCGTAGTTTGGTGGCAAGATGAGGTATTTACCGCCCTGACCTTTATCTGGGCCTACAACGCCCATATCGGTCACAAAACGGAAGAAGGCATCATTGACTGTGGTTGGCCCCATGCCCGGCGGGATTTCCACGACCGTTGGACCATCACGTTCTAAATCAAGAAACGCCGATGCGTAAACCGTATCCGTGTTTCCCGTTAAAAATAGAGGGTTTGAATCCATCAGATCATCAAACAGCATCACCTGATTTGAATTGGTTAGCCCCATCTTCTCATGCCCGACTCTCAACGCTTCCATAGAGGCCATAGGAATCGCGTTCATAAACACTTCTGTCGCACGCATGGTATCGAGATTATTGTACAGCGTATCCATGGTTTGTTGGCTTGGCACGCCATCCTTGAAATTCAGAGTACCAATGCTGGTTTCAACCTTATCAGGTGTCATGATGCTTGATGGAATGTCAGTGTTGTAAGCGCCTGTGCTTGCCATGACTGATGATGAAACCAATAGGCTAGTAATCAATGCGACACGTTTAAGTTGAGTCTTTAACATAAGAGTTTCCTGCGTTTTCAGTTGGGATGCATTTACTTTAGTCAAAGATAAAAATCATTTTTGACGCTCAATAGAATCAAAAATGCTGTCCAAAACGCTATGCAATGAAACTCACAACAATTGGCTATTAAAAACTGTCTACCAGGTCAATATTTAATCTTTTTTGAGAAATATTTAGCCTACTTTTTGGGTATCTTCTGAGCAAAAAAGTGACAATACAAATGCGGAGTGAAAACACTCTGGCTCTACCCACTAAGCTCTGGGAGGCGTTATGAAAAGTAAAAAATTAGGTCATGTAATGTCATTCAGCAGAATGTTTTCCTTCATTGCCTTTCTGACAGCCACATTCGCTTGGGTATTAAGTATGTATGCCCTCTTTACGGTTTCCGTTGTGGCACTTTTCGTCAGTGGACTGCTCTACTTGAATGATAGATTCGGCCATCACCCAAAAGGCAATGTAAAAGAAAAGAGCGCTTAGGCGCTCTTTGAGTTACTTCATATCATCCATCCGAATTGGTGCTCATATTCTCTTTGATGAACTTATCGATTCTCTCCAACTCATGATAGTAACCATACATTCCGAGGCGATTGATTTCTGGTTCTATGCAATATCTTTGTTCTTTCACCATGGCCTCTACAAACATCCCGCTTGAAGCAAGCGTAAAGGGTGGACATGCCGAATAGCCGTTACTCTCTGCGATGTTTTGTAATCGCCCAAACTCAATTAACCTTCCAGGAATAGCAACGAGTAAAGCAATTGCGGTTGCGCAACCTATCCATTTAACGGACATAGCCGAAGATTTAAAAATAACACGAGAGGCCATGAATAACGTTAAAGTAGGCATTAGGATCAAACCACTGACATTAACCATATGAGATGTGCTTAAATATATGACTGAAAAGTTGCTGCCTATTTGATGTTGAAGAGATTCCAACGTTACATACTCATATAAACGATAAAATGAGAACACGCCCAATAAAATAAACATCCCCAAAACCAAAGCCATATGCACTGGGTGCTTCTGTTCTATCATAAGAAAATCGCCTTGGTGGTAGAGCGTTGGAACTGGCTTATCGATTTCCGACTTACAATATCTTCATTTATACCATCAACGGCTAGTTTGGCATTCTTTTCGAAGTACGCGTCAAGAGCTAAGATTGCTTTCTCTTTCAACTCAAATTTTCCTTCCAAAGAGTTAAGTAGCTCTCCAGCAACGAAAGCTACAGCAATACCAATTCCTATCGGTATTAGCACAACTCCTGTAAGACTCATAATAGCAGTTCCAGCTATGTATCCCGCTGTAGCAGAAATTGAAGCTTTTAAAACATCAGAACTAACGCTAACAATCCAATTACTGAACAAAAAATCTTTTTTAAAGGCTAGTTCTAAGGTTCGATAGGGAACTGAGTATATAACCGTCAGAAATACTCCGCCTTTAGCACTCGCTCTCAAACCAGCTTGCCCAATACCTAAAGCCAAAATGTTGGCATTATTTGAAAGATAACGCGTGCCTTTAACTATGCTTCTAAGCCTGTGATTTCCAAAAAAAGTGATGTAACTTTTCGCCCCCTTCTTTGTAATTTCATACTTACCGTTAATAGCACCACCTTTATGTAGATCTTCTGCAAGTACATAGAATGCAGCAATGTCGTGCATCAAACTACCTCGTGAGCTGATAAACTCGGCTATTCCCATCGCTGTTGCTAGATCTCTTATCTGTTGCTCTGTTAGACCCTTAAATTTCTTTTCGAAAACCCATAAATCAACAAATGCTCTACTTTCTAGAACATAAATATCTATTTCATTTTCTCTTATCTTTTTCAGACAGCTATCTCGCTGTACCTTATTTCTCTTGCTCAAACACTGAAATCTATCGCTTGCCATACTCTTATTCTCAAACCGGATGTTGAGAAGTATTTTAAGGAGAGTGCTGAAAGGTTCTTCTCCATTTGTGAGAACTGCGTTTGACTTCAAATCATTGTGAAACTGTTAGTTTTAGTAGTATCTCTCTCACGAATTGCAGGTAATAAAAAAGGATGCCACTTGGGCATCCTTTTGCTTTGATCAGTTTACTGACTTTGAATTAAACGTCGTACGTTGTAGACGCTGTGTCGCCGCCTGTACCAGTCCAGTTAGTGTGGAAGAATTCACCACGTGGACGGTCAATACGCTCGTAAGTGTGAGCTCCGAAGTAGTCACGTTGAGCTTGAAGCAGGTTCGCTGGTAGACGAGCTGTTGTGTAACCGTCTAGGAAAGATAGCGCAGAAATCGTACATGGCATTGGAATACCAGACTCTAGAGATTTCGCTGCTACTTTACGCCATGCTGCTAGGCTGCCTTGTAGGATGTTTTTGAAGTACTCATCAGAACCTAGGAATGCGATATCTGGGTTCGCTTCGTACGCATCACGGATGTTGCCTAGGAACGCAGAACGAATGATACAACCACCACGCCACATTAGAGCTACGTTACCGTAGTTTAGGTCCCAACCGTTCTCGTTAGACGCTTCGCGCATTAGCATGAAGCCTTGAGCGTAAGAGATGATCTTAGAAGCTAGTAGCGCTTGACGTAGTGCATCAACCCACTCTTGCTTGTCGCCTTCAACTGGAGTGATTGTCTTACCGAATAGAGACTCAGCTTCAACACGTTGGTCTTTCAGTGCGGATAGACAACGAGAGAATACAGACTCAGAGATAAGCGTTAGTGGAATGCCTAGGTCTAGTGCGTTGATACCAGTCCATTTACCAGTACCTTTTTGGCCAGCTGTGTCTAGGATCTTCTCAACTAGAGGCTCACCGTCTTCATCTTTGTAGCCAAGGATGTCAGCAGTGATTTCAACAAGGTAGCTGTCTAGTTCAGTCTTGTTCCAGTCAGCGAATACTGCTTGCATCTCGTCTGCAGACATACCAAGACCGTCTTTCATGAACTGGTAAGCTTCAGTGATAAGCTGCATGTCACCGTATTCGATGCCGTTGTGTACCATCTTAACGAAGTGACCAGCACCGTCGTTACCAACCCAGTCACAACATGGCTCGCCAGCGTCAGTTTTTGCAGAGATACCTTGGAAGATTGGCTTAACCGCTTCCCAAGCTTCAGCCGCACCGCCAGGCATGATTGAAGGACCAAAACGTGCACCTTCTTCACCACCAGATACACCAGTACCGATGAAGTGAATGCCTTTCTCACGGCAATGTGCTACGCGACGGTTTGTATCTGGGTAGTTAGTGTTACCACCGTCGATGATGATGTCGCCTTCGTCTAGAAGCGGAATTAGGTTGTCAATGAACGTGTCAACAACGTCACCTGCACGAACCATAAGCATCACTTTACGTGGTGTTTCTAGCTTCTCTACTAGTTCTTCTAGAGAGTATGCACCGATGATGTTTGTGCCTTTCGCTGGACCTTCCAGGAACTCGTCTACTTTAGCAGCAGTACGGTTGTGAGCCACAACTTTAAAGCCGTGGTCGTTCATGTTTAGGATAAGGTTTTGACCCATTACAGCAAGGCCGATTACACCGATATCACCTTTCATTGTTTCTCTCCAATTGTCTTTTATTCGACCAGCGGCCGCATTAAGCGATTTTTGCCGCTGCGTCTAAATCTAAATACCATTCCGTCAGACCCGCTTTCGCTTGGATCTTCGCTGCCGGATATGGAAGTACGCGTGCTGGTGAGCTGTTAATCTCTTCGATAATGTCTGCTTTACCAGCGCCAAGTACCAAGTAACTGATGCGCTTCGCTGCTTCTAGTACGCGTGCCGTTTTTGATACGCGAATCTGACCAGACTCAGGATGAGACGCCAATACTGATAGGTTCTCATCATCGTAGTTTGTCTGACCTGGGAACAGCGATGCGGTATGACCGTCTGCGCCAACACCAAGTAAGATCCAATCAAACACAGGAGTGCCATTTTCAGTTGGAATCACTTCTGTCATCTCTTTCGCAAAGCGCTGTGCTTCAGCTTCTGGCTCGTCTTCACCACGAATGCGGTGGATGTTCTCAGCAGGAATGCTTACTTGGCTAAATAGTAGCGTATTTGCTTCACCGTAGTTGCTTTCTGCATCATCAGGAGCAACACAGCGCTCATCACCCCACCAGAAGTGCAGGTTTTGCCACTGAATTGACGTCGCGTAAGCTTCTGTTGCCAATAGCTTAAACAGCATTTTAGGTGTGCTGCCGCCAGAAAGAGAGATGTGAACAGGTCGGCCCATTTCGCTAAACGCTTTCATGTCGTTAGCAAGGCTTTCTACTACCTGCTCTGCTGTTTGGTAGATCTTATGGTTGATCATAGTTCGCAGTAGTCCGTATCTGTTAGGTTTTTACAAGGGAAGCGCCATGCGCGGTTAGCTCGCTGTAGCAAGTCGTCCGCTTCTTTTGGTCCCCATGTACCACATGCGTATCCGAATAGCGCTTGTGGGTCTTGCTTGAAATCTAGAATTGGTTGCACGTATTTCCAACACGCTTCAACCGCATCGCTACGAGCAAATAGCGTTGCATCACCGTTTAGGGCATCAAGTAGTAGACGCTCATAGGCAGTTAGCATTTGGGTTTCTTGCAGATCAGCATAGTGGAAGTTCATTTTCACTTCCTTCGCTTTAAAGCCTGCGCCCGGCTCTTTCAGACCAAAGCTCATTTGAATGCCTTCGTCTGGCTGAATACGAATAATCAGCTTGTTCTCTGGTGCGTTTTGACCAAACACTGGGTGTGGTGTCTGTTTAAAGTGGATAACCACCTCAGTAACGCGAGTCGGTAAACGCTTACCTGTACGTACGTAGAAAGGCACGCCATTCCAACGCCAGTTGTTGATGTAAGCTTTCAGGCCGATGTAAGTCTCAGTACGAGAATCGTCTGCTACGCCGTTCTCTTCACGGTAACCAGGAAGTTGCTGACCACGAACTTCAGACGCCGTGTACTGACCCAATACAAGGTCGTTGCGAAGTGCGTCTTCATCCAGTGGTTTAAGACACTGAAGTACTTTCACAACTTCATCACGCATCGCGTCAGCATTGATTTGTGCTGGTGGTTCCATACCAACCATTGCCAGTACTTGTAGCAAGTGGTTTTGGAACATGTCGCGCACCGCACCTGAACCATCGTAGTAACCGCCACGCTCTTCTACGCCTAAGAATTCTGCGCCTGTGATTTCCACGTAATCAATAAAGTTACGGTTCCACAATGGCTCAAACATAGCGTTAGAGAAACGAAGTACAAGAAGGTTTTGAACCGTTTCTTTACCTAGGTAGTGGTCGATACGGTAGATTTGATGCTCTTGGAAGTGCTCGTGGATTTCTTTGTCCAACGTACGCGCTGATTCAAGATCGTAACCAAAAGGTTTCTCAATGATCAGACGTTTCCAACCATCTTCCTCGTTGTTCAGGCCGTGTGCTGCAAGGCTTGCAGGGATCACGCTGTAAAGGCTTGGTGGCGTCGCAAGATAGAAAAGCGTATTACGTTGTTCGAATTGGTATTCGTCTGCCAGTTGGTCTAAACGAGTCGCCAACTTGCTGTAATCTTGTGTGTCAGAAGTATTGATTGCTTGGTAATGCAGGTGGTTGATAAATGCATTAAGCGTTTCTGGCTCAGTTTTCTCCATTTCCTGAAGCGATTTTTTCAGCTTTTCGCGGTAAGAATCGTCGCTATATTCAGTACGACTTACGCCAAGAATGGCAAAATTCTCTGGAAGCTGTTTGTTCGCATAGAGGTGGTATAGAGCAGGAATTAACTTACGGTATGTAAGATCGCCTGAAGCACCAAAAATAACGATGCTGCTGTTTTCTGGTATTACCATCATCTTTCCCTTAAAAACGAGGTACTTATTGTGTGCCCGGATACGGCTAAAAGGATTGAGCCAACCCTATCAATGGCACCCCAAAATAGAAAATTGGTCTTACCTATTACGTTGATAGGTAAAGCCTATAGTCCCAAATCACTGCAACTGCTGAGCTCCTTAAACATAGTCTGGATTTCAACATTTGTAGGTCGTTTAGAACGCTTATGTCTCTCGAGTACAACCTTGCACTCTGCGGAGGAGATTTCCGACACGGGGGCGTATTGTCTACGACTATTTGATTTACATCAACACTTGGCGGTGCAAACGTTTAAATAATTTACACGGTACGCAACAAAGCATTGAATAATAAGAAGTAATCAATAACCTTTCGAGAGTTATAAAATTTAAGCAAAAACTCTAAATTGAAGAATAAATGTTCAAATTTGCAATCCATTACATAAGTAATGCGATTCAGTTGGAGTTTACTCCTCAATTCGCAACTCGTTGAGAATGATACCTAATGAATTATAACCGAGCGTTCTATCGGGAAGTAGGCAGGGAGATAGTGGTTAATACTTAGAAATGAAAGGATGGCTAGACAAAAGCCACCACTTTATGAGTTAAAACGACAATGATTACCTTATCACTTTTTTATAGCTGCGCTCTGGTCGCCCTACTGTGCCATAGTTTAAGTCGGCTTCCAGTTCACCCGAACTGATCAGGTATTCAAGATAACGTCTGGCAGTTGTTCGGCTAGCACCAATCTGCTCGCCTGCTTCGTCTGCTGTAAACATACCTTCTCCAACAAACAAAGCACGAATCTTGTCTAAAGTTACGCCATCAATCCCTTTTGGTAAGCGTTGTGGCGTGTTGTCTGATCCTGTATTTGATTGCAGCATCTTATCAACCAAGTTCTGGTCTAAGCTTTGTGCCACGTTCAGCTGTTGACGTTGAGAGATGTACTTTTGCAATGCCGCCTCTAATCGAGGGAACATAACGGGCTTGAGTAGATAATCAACGACCCCGCCTCGCATCGCTTGTTGAAGCGTATCTACATCTCTCGCCGCGGTAATTAAAATCACGTCGCAAGTTTGATTGTTTGAGCGCAGCGTATTGAGAATCTCCAAGCCCGTTCCGTCTGGTAGATAAACATCCATTAGTAACAGGTCTGGTTTAAGGATCTCTAGCTGCATTTCTGCTTCCATCCGTGTCGTTGCAATGCCCACCACTTCCAAACCGGAGAGTTGGCTCAGATACTTGTGGTGAAGCTCTGCAATGGCAATATCATCCTCGATGATCATGACTCGCGTTGCCGTATTCATACTTGTTCTTCCTTAGGCAAATACACGGTAATTCTCGTTCCATGTTCTGTATTTGGTAGCATCTCAACATAACCGTGATAACGCGTCGCCAGTTGATTCACAAGGTGTAGCCCTACCCCTCGATTCTGACGCGACTTGGTTGAAATGCCCTTTTTCAAGAGCTCTTGTGGCTCAATGTTTTCAGGTAGCCCACAACCTTGGTCGACCACCTCTAAAATAACTTCGTTTCCGTAATCACTGATCGAAACATCAATGCCGCGACGCTCTAGAGCAAATGCAGATTCAACACGAATAGCAGACAAAGTCGCGTCAAATGCGTTATCGACAAGGTTGCCGAGAATGGTCACCAAATCTTCGGCGTTGAGCCATTCTGGTAGCGGCTCTAAGCGACTGCCTTCTTCGACCACCAGCTGCAAACCAAGCTCCCGTGCACGTTCTGTTTTGCCTAAAAGCATGCCAGCGATAAGCGGATCTTTAATGGTGTCTCGCAAGAACTCAATCATCGCTTGGTAATGCGCTGTCTCTTGTCCAATAAGCTGCTGCACCGCTTCTAGCTCACCCATTTGAACCAAGCCGCTAATGGTGTTGAGTTTGTTTCGGTGTTCATGCGTTTGTGAGCGAAGCAAATCCGCGTACTCTTTGGTTTGCGAGAGTTGCTCGGTGAGTTCGTTGATTTCATCACGCAATCGGAAACTCGATACGGCACCGACGATTTTGCCATCCACAAAGATCGGTGAACGGTTTGCGATCAAGCGTTTGTGATTGAGGAAGATCTCGATGTCGTGATCTTCTTGTCCTGTTTCTAACACCGTATACAAATCGCTATCTCGGAGCGTATCGGTCAACGGTTTGTTGAGCGCGGCTTCTCGTTCAATACCCAGAATTTGGCATGCGCTACGGTTGATTGAGCGTAATACACCTTGCGCATCAACACTGAGCACCCCTTCTTTTATGGTGCTCATAGTCACATCCAATTCACCGTATAAGCGACCAATCTCTTCCGGCTCAAAGCCCATGATCGCTCGTTGGAACTTACGTGACGCATAGTTAGAGACCACGGCATTGGCTGCAACCACAACCAGTGCCATTACAATCAAAAAGGCAAGAAACGGCTCGATTCGATCTTGTAGGCGCTCCAAAAGATAACCGACAGAAACCACCCCTATAATGTTGCCTTGCTGGTCAAAAATCGCCGCTTTACCACGAACGGAATAGCCCAAAGAACCTTGAGCCGTTGAGATATAGGACTTCCCTTCCACCAGCGCTCTCTGGTTATCACCGCCTTTCATCGGCTTGCCAATACGTTCGTCGACCGGGTGAATCAAACGCACGCCATTTTTATCGCCGATAACAATAAACGCAGCACCTAACGCATCGGTCATTTCACGAAATCGCTGTTGGTATGGCTCAGGGTTTTGAGATTCGATCATCTCGATGACGATATGAGATGTCGATAAGAAACGCGCCACACCTAGTGCTTTCTCACCCATCTCTTGTTCTTGGTCGAATTTAAGGTAAGTAAAGCCCGCAGCCACAAGGATAAGAAGTTCAATCAAACCCGATAACGTCATAATAATGAGCATACGCTTACGAAAGCTGATCGAAGTCCAACTCATTGATACATCCCTTACCGTTGCGAACATTCCACGTCACTGTGAAGACTCATTCTAAATTAACACTGAGTTAACAATGAGGCTTTTACTAAATGACAAATCTGTGAACGAACGAAATGATCTCGTGTGTTTCCGATTAATAACTAAGCGAGCAGAAGCACAAGCACTTCAAAAGTGGGAGAAAAACTTGATGGAATAAAACGTAGAAACAGAAAGATAAGCGGTCAGGCGATCATGCATCTCACCTGACCTTGTTGGTTTTATCGAGAAGCAAAAACGCGCTCTAAACGATCCAGTGCTTCCTGAATCACCGCAGTCGGACAAGCCACATTCATACGAATAAAGCCGCGTCCCATTTCGCCGAACATGCTGCCACCTTCGAGAACCAAGTGCGCTTCATCAGCCAGTAGATTAAGCAAGTCCGCTTCTTCTAACCCAAACTCTGAGAAATCTAACCACGCTAGATAAGTCGCTTCAGGGACATAGAATTGGATTTTTGGAATGCGTTGCTCAATGAAAGACGCCATCAAAGCCAAATTCGTGTCGATTACGTTCTTGACCTCTTCCACCCACTGCTCTTCTTCGTTGAATGCAGCAATCGTCGCGTCCAACGCAAACGGAGACATGCCTACCTTTCCTGTGTAATTGTTCAATGTCTCCCTATGCGATGCGTTCTTGATGACCAAGTTCGTAATATGCAGCCCAGCGACGTTAAACGTTTTGTTTACCGCCGTTGCAATGATGGTATTTTCGCTGTGCTCCAAGTTAAGGGCAGAAGTAAACGAGTTGTCTTTGCGAATCAAATCCGCGTGGATTTCGTCCGAGAAAAACAGCACATCGTTGTCTGCACAAATCTTGAGAAGAGACTGTGTGACCTCCTCAGGCCAAATATTGCCCGTCGGGTTATGCGGGTTGCAGTAAATAAAGATCTTGTTGTTCGGGTCTTTGCACTTTTCTTCAAAATCCACCAAATCGATGCTGTATTGGTTGTTCTGATCTTTGATCAGATGGTTTCGCACGACTTCACGGTTGGTCTCTTGAATCTGTATTTGGAACGGGTAATACACCGGAGGCTGAATAATGACGCCTTCCCCTTCTTTACTGAAGGCTCGAATCACATTACGAACTGCAGAAACGGTTCCCGCACTGTACACAATCCAGTCCTGCTCAATCGACATATTATGACGTCGACCATACCAATTGATGACGCTGTCATAATAAGGTTCAGTCTGCTGTGTGTAACCCAAAGTGCCTTGCATCGCTCGATTAGTAAGTGCGCGAGTTATTGCTGGCGCGCACTCAAAATCCATATCCGCCACCCAAAGGGAAATGGTGTCATCGTAATAATTCACCCCTAAAAAATCTTTGACTATCTGATGGTTTGTCTTTGCAGCAAAGCTGTTTTTTCGGTCTAACGTTGTGGTGAAATTATAAGAATTCGTGGTCATGAAGCTGGTACCTTTAGCGCTTAAAAATGAGAGAAGCGAATAAATGCAATGGGATTACTTGAGTCTAATCTAGCGACCATTGTTGATTAAAACTCTGACACCCCGCAAAAAAACAGCAACGTTTTCAACTTGCGTGAAACGGCACAGCTCGGAGTCTTCGTCACTTTGAATCACGGCGCGTTTAACCGTAGTCTCAACGCTCAATTTATAGCCGCCATGAAATATCAAAAACAAATCATATCGCCAGCCAAATAATGTTGTTATTTATTCAACATCATACATAAATTGCCATCCAAATCTTGAACATGATCACACCAATTTGAGCGGTTTTTGAGGCGTTTTTAGACTTTCCGTCGTATAATTTTTAGTCAAGAAGCCTCATAGAGCTTCGAACAAAGAAAGCAGCCAACTGGAAGTCTATTTAACGCTCAACACTTGCGTCAGAAAATTTGAAGACACATTGATAAAAATACAAATACTGACCGTAGGACAAACACTTAGACACCATCTGCACTGCAATAACTATAAACAGAGGTGCTTTTATAGTTAGAAGGAACACCAAAACATGGAACGCGATACATTTGGAATTTGCCTGAATAAGGCCATGCTGTCAGAGAATATGTATTCAACGTTTACACACGTCAGAGCTTATGAAAAGAGTGATGCTAGCTCCGCTGATCTTAAGGTGCTGCTGTCATTCCCACAGATGAGTGGTAAAGACTTGCTGAATACAATGCGAGGTTCTCGTCAGCTTGAGTGGAGAGCAGAATTTCACTGCCCTTCCATGAAGTGAAACAGTAGAAAACACGTAATAACGCTGCGCCCAACTAAGCCCCACTTAATTGGGCGCAACATTTCTCCAACAATTCTTTTATCCAATCACTTAACACCTTCTAATGAATACTTTATATTAGAGCTAATACTCTAAAGCAAAGTAGCCACTATGAAACAAACCGGAAAGTTCTGGATTTTGGGCCTTCTCAGCAGCTCGATTTCCCTTGCCTGTCACTCAGCTCCCATCACATTCGATGATGCATGGAAATTGTTGTTAGAAAACAACTATTCCCTTAAAGCGCAACGTGCCAACGTAGAAAGTTATGAATACCAACAAAGCGCGACAGATAACCTCAACTTACCGCAAGTAAGCATCGGCGCGAACTACACGCGTTTAGATACGGACGTCACCTTGTCCGGACAGCAGATTCTCGATAGCACTGGGCAACACATTAGCGTGCCACCTGTTTTCCAACCTATTTTTAGTGCGCTTGCGAATACCACATCGACGATCACTGAGCGTGACATCTTCTCCTCTTCTATTCGTGCTATCTGGCCAATCTTCACTGGTGGTCGAATCAATGCCGCTCAATCGGCAGCAGAAGGTAAAACGGACGAGGCAAAAAGCCAGCTCGCGATGGAGCAACAAGCTCGCTTCGAAGATCTCTCTAAATACTACTTCTCCGTTGTTCTAGCAAAAGAAGTATTAGCAACACGCCAAGCAGTAGAGAAAGGCTTAACTAAACACCGCGACTTTGCGATTAAGATGGAAGAACAAGGCCAAATCGCCCGTGTTGAACGCCTTCAAGCCGAAGCCTCATTAGACAAAGCCAAAGTCGAAACACGCAAAGCCGCCAGTGATTTGAGTATTGCGCAAGCGGCTCTAGGAAAGATCTTAGCGCAGAACGATTCTGTAGAGCCTTCAGAAACACTGTTTATCAACAGTAACCTGCCGCCGTTGAACGCATTTGTTGATCAAACACTGCTGACCTACCCGGGCTTAGATTTGTTGGATGCCAAACACAAACAAGCATCAAGCTTAATCAAAGCCGAGAAAGGCAAATACTACCCAGAAGTTTACCTATACGGTGATTATAGCCTGTATGAAGATGACTCTCTTGCCAGCCAAATGAAACCGGATTGGTTAGTTGGTGTCGGTGTAAATATTCCGCTTATCGAATCCACTGGTCGCAGCGAAAAAGTAAAAGCGGCGCAAAGCATGGTCACCCAAGTCGATGCACTAAAATCACAAGCGAAGCAAGATTTGTCACTTCTGGTACAAAAGACCTACCTAGAAGCACAACAAGCCATTGATGAAGTGCAAGGTCTAGAATCAAGTATCGCCCTTGCAGACGAAAACCTACGCTTGCGCGAAAAAGCCTTCACTCAGGGCTTATCGTCATCTTTGGATGTGGTCGACGCGCAACTGTATGTCGCCAGCGTAGAAACACAGCAATCAGCGGCACGTTTCCGTTATCTGATTTCTTTAACCAAACTATTAGCACTGAGCAGCGAAATGAACAGCTTCGCTCAATACCAACACACTGCTTACGTTCCAGCATCAGCATCCAAAGAGGCAAAATAAGTCATGGCAGCAAAATCTCTAAAACCCGCTCTACTATCACTTTGCGCTTTGGGTGTCGCTTCTTGGGTTGGTTACCAGTTCTACCAAGCGTATCAACCAGAACCAGCACGTCTACAAGGGCTGATTGAAGCGCAGCAATATAGCATCTCTTCTAAAGTCCCAGGTCGTATTGATGAAGTCATGGTGCGTAAAGGCGATGATGTCGAAAAAGGTCAGTTGATCTTCACCCTTCATAGCCCAGAAATCGAAGCAAAACTGGAGCAAGCAAAAGCGGGTGAAAAAGCCGCAGGTGCACTGGCATTAGAAGCAGAAAAAGGCGCACGTGAGCAACAAATTCAAGCCGCAAAAGACCAATGGTTGAAAGCGAAAGCGGCGGCAGATTTGATGGAAAAGACCTACCAACGTGTAAACAACCTTTATAAAGATGGTGTAGTTGCAGAGCAAAAACGCGATGAAGCGATGACGCAATGGCAAGCTTCTAAATACACCGAAAGCGCAGCGTTCCAAATGTACAACATGGCGAAAGAAGGCGCGCGTAGCGAAACCAAAGTCGCTGCAGCAGAGAAAGCACGCATGGCGGCTGGCGCAGTAGCGGAAGTAGAAGCGTACGCAAAAGACACGCAAATCTTCAGTTGGTTTGATGGTGAAGTCTCTCAAGTTCTCCTACAAAGTGGTGAATTAGCTCCGCAGGGCTTCCCGGTTGTGACGGTTATTGATACTCAAGATTCTTGGGCAACACTGAACGTACGCGAAGACTTGCTCAAACACTTTACCAAAGGTACGACCTTTAAAGCTTACTTACCCGCACTAGATAAAAACGTTGAATTTAAAGTGACTCACGTTGCTGTGATGGGCGATTTTGCCACATGGCGCGCGACAGACGCATCAAAAGGTTTTGATCTTCGTACATTCGAAGTGGAAGCTCGCCCTACCCAACCAGAGCCTGAGCTACGCATGGGCATGAGCGTTGTAGTTGAGCTGTAATCGCGCTGGCCTAAGACTATGACGATTCAAATCTCACAACGACAAATCCTACGGCGCGATAAGTGGTTATTATCTTGCCTGACATGGGTGCCGATCTTATTGGCCGTCACTATATGGGGCGTGTTCTCGGCAGGTATTGCCAGAGATCTCCCGATTGGTGTGGTTGATTTGCAGCACTCGCAATTGTCACGCAAGATGATTCAGTCTCTTGATGCCTCTTCCACTCTTTCTGTTGATTACCACTACACCAGTTCAACAGAAGCGAAGAACGCGATGATAGAGGGTGATATCTACGCTTATGCTGTGATTCCCCCTCAATTTGACCAAGACATTCTTTTGCATCGACAACCGCAGCTATCTGTCTTCTTTAACAGCCAATACATTTTGGTTGCCAAGTTGATTAACTCAGCGGTTGCGCAGTCTCAAGGGTATTTTGATGCTCAGCTAGAAACCATGGGTAACCTAACAAAGGGCAATACCACAACACTTGCAGCTATTGGTCAAGCCGTGCCTATTTCGACTCAGATTACAGCCTTGTTTAACCGCAACACTAACTACGCTCAGTTCTTGGTGACAGCGATTGTTCCGGCGATCTGGCAGATCTGTGTCGTGGTCAGTACCATTTTGATCCTCGCGGCGCATTTTCGTCTTTATGGAAATGGCAACAACAGCTTCGCGTTCTTAGGCGATCGCCCTTTCACTCGACTAAGCAAAATTCTAAGCCAGTACATTCCTGTCTTTATGGCACAAAGCGCACTGTTCTTAGTCTGGTTTTATGTGGTGCTTGATTGGCCGATGGAAGGCAGTTATTTGGTGATGTTGCTGGCACAGTTCGTAACGACTATCGCATGCATCATCATGGGGGCATTGTTCTTCTTCCTATCGATGGACCCAGCACGTGCAATGAGCTTTGCTGGCGCATTTACCGCACCGAGCTTTGCATTTATGGGGATAACCTTCCCGGTTTCCGACATGAACGCGTTAGCGCAAGCATGGCGAGGCTTATTACCAATTACGCATTACATCGAAGTTCAAGTGGATCAAGCAAGCTACGGCGCAAGTGCGGCACAATCTATCGGCTCACTCTGGCCGATGGTTGGGTACATTATCCCGCTACTGATGACGGCGGCTTTATTGGCAAAACATCGCAACACAGCTTTGTTAAATAGCTCGTCCTCAACAGATAGCAAACAGGAGGCGGTATGACACTGTGGCAACTGATTAAAACAGAACTTCGCTCAGTGATGACCAATCCTGTGGTGGTACTGACCGTCTTTGGTGGCGTGGTGTTTTACTCCTTCTTGTACCCGCTTCCGTACGCGCAACAAACGCCGAGAGAACAGCCGATTGCGATTGTGAACCTCGATGGTAGCCAAACCAGCTTAACCCTAGAGCGCATGGTCGACGCGACGCCTCAGGTTAAAGTCGTGACGCGTTTACACACGATTGCCGATGCAAAACAAGCATTCTTAAATCGTGAAATCACTGGCTTCTTGGTGATTCCAGAACACTTCTACAAAGACTTGATGCTTGGCAGCAGCCCGACTCTGGCTTATGCCGCTGACGCTTCTTACTTCTTAGTGTACGGCACAGTCGTCGAAGGTTTGGCAACAGCAGGTGGTACGCTTGGCGCTCAAGTTAAAGTAAGCAAAATGGTGATTGATGGTGTACCACTGAGTATGGCGCGCCATGATTACTCCGCGATTAAACTGAACATGAAGCCAACTTTCAACCCAACCATGGGCTACATCGAATACGTGGTGCCAGCGGTGTTTGTTCTGATCCTTCAACAAACATTGATCATGGCAGTCGGGTTGCAAACCGGTACTCAGCGCCATGGTCGCGGTTATTGGTCTCAGGTGCCAACGGGCGCTCTGCTACTTGCCAGAACCTTGGTCTTCGTCGCTATCTACTACCTACTCAGCGCCTACTACTTTGGCTTCAGTTTTGAACGCTTGAACGTCAACCACGTTGCCAACGCAGGTGAGCTACTCACCTTGTTATTGCCATTCTTACTTGGTTGTTGTGGTTTAGGTTTATGGCTCGGATACTTGCTACCAAGACGCGAGCTGGTGACATTGGTTGTACTGGTTAGCTCAATGCCATTAATCTTCTTAGCTGGGTTTATTTGGCCGGTTGAGTCGATCCCTGCACCACTGCTTTGGTTTGCAGACTTGAGCCCGAGCACTTGGGCAATCAAAGGCTTTTTAGCACTCAACCAAATGGGCGCAACGTGGCAACAAGTAGCTAAACACTGGACTGCTCTTTGGGTTCTGACCGTACTTTGGGGCGGCGTTGCTTACTGGATTGCCAAACGCAATACCAAGCCAGTGGTAACAGAAAGCTTAGGTTAACGGCTTTTCATCCAATTAAGAAAGGGGCTCACGTAGCCCCTTTTTGTTTGCTCGGATATTCTAGTAACTGAGTTGAGTAGAAGAGTTACTGGCTCGTTTTTGGACAGAAGCTTGTCAGCGTATTTCCTTAATTGGCATCTCACGGATAATCTCAGGTATTACAAACCTCCCTACTTCACTCTGCCACTGCACCAATCAGCTAGTTTTTATATCTAACTCATGGAGCGTCTATAGTTTCACGCTATGACGCGTTACTTGGAATCGTCGCGTGAGACAGTTTTGTGCCTTAGGTGAATCTAAGGCTCTCTTACAATTGGAAATTTCAGAAAGTAAGCTTATGTGATTTTACTCATAAAAAGGCTGTTTCAGATAGGATAAGTTAGTCCCTACTTGAAGAGTTAAACTTACTCCCTTTTTGGTGTATATCAGATGGCAAAAATAACTAAACCGCTTCTATTTTCAAAACACTTTGGGATAGATGAGCAAGAACTAAAAAATGTGGGATTGATTGACCCGTTCTTAAATGTAGATACTCAACTATTTATTGATCCTGTTCTCTTAAAAAAGTCGCGCTTTGAAGAGGTATGTGTAGAAGGATACAATCAATTTTGCAATCATTTCTCTAACTATGTTCGACTTTTAACTATTTCAGAGAAAGAAGGAGATGCTGCATGGAAAGGGGCTCGCAAATTACTCGACTTAAGTGAGCCTGCTCAAACTGGGCTTGGTTATGGTGGAAGCAGTCGTAGTGGTAGTTCGAGGCCAGAGGAAATTAGAGAAACAATGATTCGCACTGCCAAAGAGATTGTTGACTTGGGTGCTAAAGACCCTGAAATGGTGTCACTGATGGGTTTTTTCGAAGAAAATGTAGGACCAGATACTATAAGTGATTTTACCACAAGGGTTATTCTAGATAGTCTAATTACAATCACACACAACTTCTGCCTAGCTCATAACATTCCTATGGAGTCATCCCAGCTATCTAACGGATTTGACCTTCCTATGTACGATGGGGCGCCGATACTCCTTGTTCCACAAGATATCGTGCGCGACCTTCCTATTGCTAATGACTGGTCTGATATCGAAGTTGCTGCACTTCAAAACAAAGAGATCCGCGAGCG
The DNA here is from genome assembly GCF_051122595.1 of Vibrio sp. K4. Lineage (NCBI taxonomy): Bacteria > Pseudomonadati > Pseudomonadota > Gammaproteobacteria > Vibrionales > Vibrionaceae > Vibrio > Vibrio sp. K4. The sequence goes on along the minus strand of NZ_CP178577.1, from coordinate 1,347,775 downwards.
AGTGAATAAGTATCTTGCAGATATCGCTAGGCCGACAGTAGCAGAACGAAAAGCTGCTCTAAGAGATGCAGCTTTAGGCTCATCTGAGTCCTTTCAACATTTCCTTGACTCCGTCAAGGAGCATGCTGATAACTATAATGCTAATGAAGATGCATTGGGTTATTACAAACTTAGAGAACTCCTTCGAGGCAACCAGTCACAGTACGTCACGCAAAATCTGCCTAACATTTATCATAGCCCTGAAAATTTGAAGAAACTTGTTTTGCTAACTATTGAGCAATTCAAACATCATGTCGAAAACGGGAACTTGTGGGAAGAACTTTGGATTGAAAATAAGCCTAAAAAGGAGCGAGCTGCACAGTTAATGTACTTTGCAATAGCCGACTGTTTTTGTTCAGCAAACAATGTTGACGTCTCCCCTGAAGCAAATATGGGGGGAGGTCCGATCGACTTTAAGTTCTCTGTAGGTTACGACGCGAAAGTTTTGGTAGAGATGAAGCGTTCTAGTGGCACAGTCAAGCATGGTTATGAAAAACAACTAGAAATATATAAAGATGCATCGAGGACTAACTATGGCATATTTGTAGTTATGAATTATGGTGACTTGGGTAACAAGCTTAAGCAGATCAACGAAATTAGGGAACGTAGGCTTAAGAGTGGTGAATCTGCCTCAGATATCATTGTAATCGATGCAACCCCAAAGATTTCTGCGAGTAAAAGAAAATAGTTGTATGCAGAAGCGAAGATTGGTTGTTTGGGGGAAATTTACCCGTCGTTTAGCTTTCTACTAGGTGCATTAGATAAATTAAGTTAAAGAGGAACGTATAGAAATGTTCCGAGTATCAACTCTAACACCGAAAGGGGCAAAATTTGTGTTACTGATGGCGTCAGTCGTGACCCTGCTCGCATGACCAAAAGTATGGAAAAACTCTATATACGTGGCCAGTTTTAGTGAATCACTACAAGATGTTTAGAATAGCTTGACCAGAATAGAGCCCCCTAACTGACTTAAGGTTTTAGCTTGGGTTTATCTTGGTAGGGGCATAGGGGGCGGTGTTTGTCTTGATTCTAAAAGCCGACCAGATTTCAGCGTGGTTTGTTAGGTATCTACTGAAGAGAGACAAGGAGTAGACGTGATTGTGGAGCTCTAATATCGGTCTTTAACATGATAAAAGCGAGTAACCAAATGAAATGGTTCTCGCTTTTTTAATCAATTACCACGTTCGATTCGAGATATAAATTACCCAGTAAACTCTTCAGAATCGGGACGATTGGTAAACTGCACACCATTTAAGAAGTCGCACAGCAGTTGGTCTTCACACTGTTTGTAGTTTTTGTTGTTTGGCTTGCGGAAATACGCACCAATTTCGTATTTACTTAAACTAATACCAACCACTTCTAATACGTCCAATACATCTTCTGCTTTCATGTCTAGCGCAATGCGCAGCTTCATGAGAATCATGTTGTTGGTCAACGCGACTTCTGGCTTAGGTTGCTCGCCGTCTTTTTTGCCTCGCTTGAGGTTAATAAAGCCATTTAAGAATACCGCTAACTCTTGATCCTTCATCTTAATGCTAGATTTGTCGCTTTCATGTTTTAACCAGTTTGCCACTTTATCGTGAGCCACAGTGACTTCGGCCTGCCCGAAAGCTTTCATTATCTGTGCGTTTTTAAGGTTTAACGCGTGTTGGATACGACGTAAAATTTCGTTGTTAGTCACTAGGGATTCCTAAAATGAGTTTTAAGGGTGAATAAAAATCCATCAATCACATGCGATCTGTGGGTGTCTTTATTCAATAGCGTAGTTGACGGTGACTCTAACAGAGAACACGTTTCTTCGGTAGGTTAAAAAATGGAGATAAGACGGCCTATTCGAACTAGTTGACGAAGTTGGTAAGACCCCGACTTTCATAGACAATATGCTGATTAGAAGAAGTAGTTCAAACCATCTCACTGTGATTTGTGAGGTTGAACGTTACTGGCAAGGAATGTGGCAGAAACGGTTTAGAACAACAGAACTAAACCGTTTCTATCAGGTTTAAAAAAGGGTCTTCAAACTATAAATCGTACTATGAGCTTACCTAACGAAAGCTTGGGATAATTGCTGGTATCCCTGGTAGTAAACCAACCAACGCCATTACGCTCGTTAGTCCTATATCAGTCCCCCGCGAAGACGTAGAATTATTACGTTTTTATTCTTGAATATGTACTCAAGTTATCCCAAAACAGCGACTCCTTTGCTGGGTTTTTCTCTGTACAAGCGCTAGGCTCGCTCTCGACTGCAAAGCTCATATTCCAAGCGTCAAAAGCATCTGCTTTCGGGTCATAACCAAGAGACTTTTTAGTTTCAGTAATGTCCAACCTCTTAGAGCGATTATTTGAGATTCCATGAGCGATGATGAAAGGTTCACCCTTTAATTCAGACTCAATGCTACTTATTAGCAATGAGCAGAGATCTTGCGGTTCACTCCATGCACTCAAATCTCGTGAACTCATTTGTCTCCACTCCTGCTGATACTCAAAAGCACCAATTCGGACAGCGACTACCTCAATATTTTTTTGATACGCATAGTAAGCACCAAGTGCTTCGCCAAAGACTTTGCTGACACCGTATAGATTCTTAGGACGTGTCGGCATATTCTCTTTTACTTGAATATCAAGCGGATAACCTTCGATTGTTTGCGCGCTACTCGCATACACCACGCGATCAACTCCACTTTCATACGCACTTTGAAAGATGTTGTAAGCACCAACGATATTGGCAGGTAGTAAGTGCTTGAATGGCATATCAGGAGAAGCGAGCCCGGCCAAATGAACCACAACATCGATATTATTCTCTTGAAACACTGAACGAACAGCAGCTAAATCACTAATATCTAACTTTATTCCTCGCTCATCATCGACACTCAGATCTGCGAGGAGCAATTTGTAATCAGGTAAAAAGTCGTCGATATACTTTACCAATGCAGAGCCAATTCTGCCGTTTGAGCCCGTAATTAAGATTGTTTTCGACATTTATATCCTCCGATAAACAACACTATCGTTGTTTGCACGTTGTGCTTACTCAACAAGTTCTTTTAGTTTGGAACTTGAGTTTGTGCTTTCAATTTGGAGATAGACTAATTACCATGTTGACATTAGTAAATTGACATAATTTAATACCGATATGAAAAACGCTAATATCAGTGTAATGATGTTGAAGGCATTAGACTCACTTCGAGAGACTGGCAGTATTAGTCGAACAGCAGAGCATCTTCATGTAACGCAAGCTGCCGTTAGCCATGCGGTCAAAGCTATTGAAACGGTTATCGAGACACCCATAGCGGTACGCGGTTCAAGAGGTGTTACTCTCACTGCCGCTGGGTTAGCTGCAAGCGAATCAGCAACCATCGCACTGAGCGCCATCAACGATATATTGAAACTAGCCGGCTCATCTATTTCCGGCACAGTGAATGTGGCAGCAATCAATTGCGTGTCTCGAGTCATCCTTTCTGAGATATTGGTGAATGTCCGTAGAACGCACCCAAATCTAGAGATCAACTTATTTACTGGCACAGACCAAGAAGTAGAACAGTGGGTAAAAGCGGGAATTGCAGATATTGGAATCGCATATAACATGGATCCGACTTGCAGTGAGTTACTCTTTGAGGATGAGTTTTATTTTATTACCCCCTATGGTCAACCGAAGACATCGATTGTCGACTTAGTGAGTTTGAATGATAAACCGATTATTGTGTCTTCCTCTGGGTGTGAAATATTTATACAGGAGTTATTTGATAAGCATCAACACACGCTGAACATAAAAACGACGGTTTCAGACACTGCTGCACTGTTTTCTATCGTAGCCTCTGGGTACGGCACATCACTCATCCCTGGTTTAGCTTTTCCTGATGATTGGAAGAAGCAGGTCTCTCGGCTACGTGTTTCACCAACATTGCGTTGCGAGTTGAGGTTGATGTGTGCAGCAGATAAAAGTGAGCATGACGAAGTTCGAACATTAGTTGATCAAATTCGGGAAGTAGCGAAAAGCAAGCATCAGTTGATTTGATATGAGCGACCATAGGAGGTTGGCACAAGAACAAACGGTCGCCTAGGTTAGAGGATTAATCCAGTATTATCTCATCAATTCTGTTCTAACTCGAAATGGGACAAAAAACGGTTTAGTTCAACAGAACTAAACCGTTTCTATCAGGTTAGAAAAAGGTTCTTCAAACCATAAATCGTACTATGAGCTTACCTAACGAAAACTTGGGATAATTGCTGGAATCCCCGGAAGTAAGCCAACCAACGCCATTACGCTTGTTAACACAACAAACATGATGCCAGGCAACACCCAACGGCTCATTTTACTCAGTTCCCCACTACGTTCTTTACAGCCGACTAAGCCTAAGTTATCTAGCAGCATTGTGAGAGACCAGCCAAATGCAGGGTTCACGAGTGCCGAAGAAAATACAACAATCGCCGCCGATTGCGTGGTTTTACCCTCACGCGTCATTTCCATTCCTGCTTCTAGCAAAGGAACAAATACCCCAACAATGAGCGCAACACAAAGTACAGGTTGCCAAATCGCTAAGTCCATTGGGTAACCCCAAACTGCGGCGATGATACAAAACAGCGCAGTTAGCAAAGCACCGGCAGGAATAGGACGTTTAGCGATAGCCGCCGGAACGATGTAAGTCCCCCACGAAGACGTAAAGTTAGTACCACCAAGCAAAGAGCCGAACGTCTGACGAATTGACGCTGTGGTCATCGTATCGTCGATGTTCATATGTACTTTCTCTGTACGTGCTGGATAGCTGATTTTTTGGAACACTTGATGCCCTAAGAAATCTGGCGACCACATAGCTACGGCCAAAATGGCAAAAGGCAGCACGACCATGAAGTGTTCAATCGTCGGTAAACCTAGCATCCAACCTGTATCTTCTCCCCACCAATACATTGGGTTCATATTGGGTAAGCCGGGCTCGGTTTGAAAAGAAAACGGCGCGCCCATGGCAAAAGCTAACGTACCGCCTAGCAAGCAACTAAGAGGGACAGCTAACCAACGCTTACGAAAATGTTCCAGTAGTGCATATAAAATAATGGTGCAAAAGATCACGACAAAAGCGATGTGACTCATCCCTATTCCCTCTGCCCAAGCGAACAGCTTTTTCACTTGAGAGACGGTTCCAACAAAGCCTAGGTAAAGCAGCAAACCGCCACACACGCCTTTACTGGTGAGATTTGCCAGCATACTGCCACCTTTACTGATGGCTAACAGTATGCCAAAAGCACCAATCAGCAGACCAAAGGCCATAGGGTGCCCACCAGCAGCAACGACGATAGGGATTAATGGGATCAGTGGGCCGTGTGTACCCGCGAGGTTTGCGGTCGGCAGTAGAAAGCCTGAAAAAAGAATTATGAAAACAGAGGCGATGAGCAGTTCATAACGAACATTTTCTAAAATAAAGCCTTCATTCAGCCCTAGCGCTCCGGCAAAGGTTGCTGCGATGGCTCCCACCATAACGACTTTACCAATGGTCGCGGCCATCGCTGGAATGGTGTCTTCTACCTCGAATCGATAGTCTTTAAACGGCAAATTAGGACGCCAACGTTTAGGCGCCATGATTTGCAACTCGTGCTCTAAATATTGTTCTCGGGACTCAAATTCCGAACTTGGTTTATGTTGTTGTTCATAAGTGAGTTCATCCTCACTGGCTTTAGGCTTATCTGTTCCAATATGTACGGACTCTAAAGTGCTGCTCATTGTGATTCCTTTCGTTCACACTCTAAGGTGTGTTTTTCCAACCAACGTTGTTTACTCACTAAACGAAGATTAAGCGAGTCGTTGTCTATAAATTCTCTGCTACGAGAACTCGATGACTGATCTTTATGAACTCTTAAAATTCAGTTGCTAGTACCTTATACCAAACGAAAAAATACAAATAGTCTCAGGTGGTTAGACATTAGTCGTAGGGTTCGGGCTAATGGTATGAGCGTTGTCGTGGGATTTGATTGACCTAGCCTAAGGTCTTTGGCGAGAGCGAACGAAAGGTGTGGAAGCGTGGTGAGCCAACAGCAACAGAAGGCTTGGGTTAGCGGCTTTTTATCCAATGAAGAAAGGGGCTCACGTAGCCCCTTTTTGTCTGTTGATTCATTTATCGCAATTAGTCTAACAGCGCATCAACTGGATAACATTTTTCGAAACACTCGCTGCTTCAATGTCTTCCAACGCACCAGCAACAAACCAATGGCGATTAGGATATAGATGGTTGGCTCTGCTACCTCTGACTTCACCGACCAATAGAAATGAATCGGCGCAAGTATCGCGGCCAAGTAAACCCAGTTATGCAGCTTTTGCCATTTAGGCCCCATCTTGCGTTGAATGGATTGAGTCGAAGTTACCGCCAGAAGCAACAAGATTACCCACACTGCTGCACCAACGGTCAAGTAAGGGCGTTTGACGATTTCAGAAGCAATTAAGCTCCAATCTAACCCTAAATCAAGCACCGCAAACGCAACCAAATGAAGCACTGCCCAGAAAAAGCTGTAGAGCCCGAGTAGTCTCCTAACTCGAACTAACAACCCTTGCTTGGTCCAACGTGCAAGCGGAGAAACCAGTAAGGTAATAAACAACGTATTAAGCGCGCTAATACCCGTGTAATGAATGATGCCTTGAACGGGATCGCCACCTAAGTTGTCAGTATTAATAGCAATGACCAGCAGACCTAAGAAACCGAGAGAGACAAGGTGGATCAGGACTTTAAGCGCAATGATGTGTTTTGGCGTCAGCTTTCTCAATAGAACTTCCTCAGATCCATATTCTTATAGAGATGCGCCACCTCTTCCTCGTAGCCGTTAAACATCAATGTTGGCTGTCTGCGAGTGCTGAGTACACTGCCCTCACCGATGAAACGCTCGCTTGCTTGGCTCCAGCGTGGATGGTCAACATTCGGGTTCACATTAGCGTAAAAACCGTATTCATTCGGCGCTAAACGATTCCACGTTGTTGGCGGCTCTCGGTCAGTTAAACGAATTCGAACAATAGACTTGATGCTCTTGAAGCCGTACTTCCACGGTACAACTAAGCGAAGCGGCGCACCGTTTTGTGGCGCAAGCGTCTTACCGTATAAACCCACAGAAATCAGCGCGAGCGGGTTCATTGCTTCATCAAGACGAAGCCCCTCGACGTAAGGATATTCAATACTGCTAAACGAGCCTTGGGCTGGAAACTGTTTCGGGTCGTAGAGGGTTTCAAACGCTACGTATTTCGCACTACTTTTTGGATCGGCCATTTTGATGATGTCCGCTAAAGGAAAACCAATCCAAGGAATGTTCATAGACCACGCTTCCACACAACGTAAGCGATAGATTCGCTCTTCTAGTGTGAACTTGTTAAAGATGTCATCGTAGTCGAGCTTAATTGGGTTATTCACCAAGCCATCGATCTCAACCGTCCATGGGTCAGACACAAATTCAGAAGAGTTTTTCGCAGGATCAGACTTATCGGTACCAAACTCATAGAAGTTATTGTATTTCAAAACCTTGCTCTCGGGAGTAAGAGAAAGATCCGCTTGATACTGCTGTGGCTTAGTCACACTAAGGTCAATTCGATTGTCTGAAACTGGCTTTTCCTTTGACGAGAAGATATCCAAAATACCTGCTTGTGCATTCGCGGCGAGTGGCATGCCGACTACCGCAATGCCTAGCTTTTTCAGTATTTCGCGACGCTCTTTATAGACGGACTCTGGCGTCGCTTCGTTTTCAGATAAAGCCCAGCGATGATTCTTCTTAATCCACATAATCTTCCCCGAATGTGTTCATACTGTAGTAAATAGCGAACTGGTAATACGTTGATTAAGACAGACCGTAGCAATGGCAGTTCTATTTCATAGAAAACGAAAAACCGATATGCATACGAGTTAACGCTTTTCATCGATGTCTGCTAGGAGGCTATGTTCGTTAGTGAGGAAATCTTATTCGCTAGGAAATCATGTCACCTGTTTTGGTTTGCTCGCCTCTTTATCTAAGGTTTGAAGAATCAGGCATACACCAATCAATCCAACGCCAATCCAACCAGAGATAGCAATCTTCTCCCCAACAATCCAAACCGCCAACACCGCCGCAACAACAGGTTCAAACAACGTAAGAAGGTTGGCACTGCTAACATCAACGTGCCTTAATCCATACCCATACGCGAGATAACCCAAACACATTGGGACGATCGCCATATAGACTGAAACAGAAGCGTTCGTGACGCCGGTGAATAGGTTTTCTCCGGTAAACGCTAAGCTAGGCAATAACAACAGAGCACCACCAGCAAAGATACTACCTAACGCCGCTTGAGATTTGATTCCGCCATCAATCATTCGCTTAGCGACCCACGAATAAATGGCGTAACTTAATCCTGCGATGAGCCCCAAAACGATGCCAAATAGATAAGAGGCTTGGTCTGATTCAACTGCCCCACCCGATTTCGCCATGACTAACATCATGATGCCCACCAGACCAAATGCGAAGCTCACCCACCATTGAACAGAAACGTGCTTACCTTTGCTAAAAAGACACTCTATTAAAACAGTAAAGAAAGGCGCGCTGGCAATCGAGATAACGGTACCAACGGCAACACCAGAAAGCTTCATCGACGTGTAAAACGCCAAAGGATATACAGCTAATGCAACGCTGCTTATTGCTAACGGCAACTTAAACAGTAAAATCTGATGGAATTGATGACGGATGCTACGCCAAGATAACACTGCTTGAATGACGCCACCAACGCCCATAGCAAAAGCTCCAATGGCTAGCGGACTAACTTGATGAGCAAAACTCGCGGCTGTGCCTGTCGTTCCCCACAACAAAGAAGCGAACAAGATCGCCAGCGCGCCCGCTTGATATTGGTTTGTCGATTGAATCGCAACAGATGACATGCTTTATTTCTCTATAATGATTTTCCATAGAGAAAAGGATACGTTGATTAAGAAGGCATAACTTTGCAGAAAGGACGCAATAATCGTTTAATGAGACGTTATTGACGAGCTAACTCGCGTGGCGACAAACCAAAATGAATTGAAAAGCGGCGACTAAACGCAGATAAATCGGTGTACCCGACTCGCTCGGCAATCAGCTGAACTGGCAAGTCGGTATGCGTGAGCAAAGCTTTGGCTTTCTCCATTCGCAACTCGGTGATGTACTGCAATGTGCTGATACCAAGACTTTCTTTAAATAGCTTCTTAAATTGAGTCGGACTCAAACAAGCTATCTTAGCCAACTCATCGATAGACAAAGCCGTATCCATGTTTTCAGCAATATGGCTTTGTACCGCTCGAATCCTTGGGTCAACAGGCTTTGCGTGGGTTTGTTGCTCTAAAAGCATCGAGAACACATTCAGAATTGAGCTCTCTAACCCACTATCAACTTGGTGCTGCAACTGTTTTTCTACAAAATGAAGATAGCTTAACAGTGGTCGCGTAACAGAAAACACTGCCAATTGTTCCGTAAGAAAGTGCTCTGGCAAAACGTCCAAGTCCGCGACAATAAAACGCGCCATTTCATCGGCTTTGAATCCATGCTCAGTGCCAGCAGGAATCACGACACACTCACCGACGGTGACTTTACCGACAAAGTTTGTCATCTCAATCGCAATATTGCCGTGAATTGGCAGCACCAATTGATGATAATCCCCGTGTGAATGGCTCTGTAATTGCTTGGTATAAGCTCGAATACTGAGGCTATTTTTCATATCAGATTAGCTAACGAATACTATTATTTTCAGAAAGATACGTTGAGTATAGCCAGACGAACACACAACACAAATACGCCAACTGATTTGGATTATTAACCAAGTCTAAAAACTGATTTAAGGATTAGCCCTCTTATCATTAACAATCGCAACTCTATACTGGCACTGTTCCCGAACTTTCGAATCAAGAGCCTTGTGATGATAGCGATTTCCTCGACCTTAAAATCCGTTCTCGAAAAAACACTGCCGCTGACTGTCGGCCTTTTTGCGATCATGTCAGTACAACTTATTGATGCGGTGTTTATCGGCATGCTTGGCGTGAACGAGCTAACTGTTCAAGGTATCACCATGCCGTTCCAAGCTGGCTTTATTGGCATTCAAGTCGGCATTGGGGTCGCAGCAACGTCGATCATCTCACATGCTTTTGGCGCAAATAATACGCAACGCGCGACAAATACCGCTTCACTTGCGTTATTGGTCGGCAGCGCTTTTATCGCTCTCATTGGAATCGCGTTGTGGTTGATGGAGCAAAGTGTGTTTTCTGCGTTTGTCTCTGTGAAAGACAGCGGCGCACAGTATCAACAGCTCGAAACGTTATTTGGTCAGTTCTGGGGCTTATGGCTGTTGAGCGCACTATCCAGTGCCGTACTGTATTTAATGACCTGTGTTTACCGTGCGAACGGCGATACTAAAGTCACGGGATCTGTCTTTGTTATCGCAAGCCTTATCAACCTCGTGCTCGATCCGATCTTTATGTTCGTTCTAAACATGGGAATTGCGGGTGCTGCATTAGCATCGATGCTTGGCTTTGCCATCAGCGCGGGTTACATGATGCACAAAGCCAAAGGCCGACAATGGTTCGCGCCTTTCTCTTCGGCTTTAGCTAGCAAAGACGATGCTGCTCTGCTGATCAAAACCACGATTCCAACCATGATGAATCAGATTTTACCGTCCGTTAGTGCTTTCGTGACGGTTATGTTCATCGCTCATCTTGGTACTAATGAAATCGCATTTTGGAGCTTATTAAACCGAGTGGAAAGCTTCTTGTTGATCTTCACGCTGGCACTCACCATGTCTTTGCCACCAATGATTGGCCGTGAACTCGGCGCCGAACGTTTTGATTCAATCCAAGCGCTCGTTCAATCGGCTTCTCGCTTTGTTATTTTGTTCCACTTGGCCATCGCAACCTTGTTGGTAGTAAGTTTACCAATCGTTGTTCCTCTACTATCGGCGGACAACACAATGCAAGAGTGGTTAAAGCTAGCGCTTTGGGTGATTCCGTTTAGCTACGGCCCTTTAGGTTTGTGTATGGTTGTCACTTCCATCTTCAACGCATTAGGTAAACCAAAAACTGCCCTATTCGTTTGCTTTGTAAGATTGGTGGTTCTATACATCCCAGCGATTGCTATTGGTTCGTTACAGGGTGACATTTTTACAATCGTCATCGCGGCGACAATTGCTAACGTTCTAGCTGGCTTGTTTGCATGGTTGCAGTTATCGAGCTACGTAAAACAAAACTTGTCTGCGACTCAAGCGTCGATGTTGGAAGTGGAAGCAGTGAAGTAGCAGCGGGTTTTGGATTAGAAAGATAAACGCCCATACTTTTGAATAAGTGTGGGCGTTTTTGTTTTTGGCGCCGTACCTAGGGGGATGAGGTCATTACTCTTCTGCGTACTTTATAAAACCGGCACGTGATGCGCTTCCACTTTGGTTTTGTGAATGTGGCTCATCTTATGGGTATTAACGAAATCTGTTCCGCTCCTAAAGCCCATTTTCACTTTTGTAGTGAGTACTGCAATGTTGTTACCAAAGACAACGTCCGTGTGACGAGCATATTCACATTCTGTAGTCTTAACGCCTCGCTCAGCAAATCCCTGCTCCATCTTACGAGAGTAAGTAACGAAGTCCGCTGGCGTGATTTTTTCGTCTAATTTCGAGTTGCTTGTTACTGCGCTGACTACATCTGCCGGCGACAACGATTTATCGAGGCTTTCTAAGACCTCTACTGCTTTTTTAGGATGTACCGTTGGGGGCCTTTCACAGGTATACATTTCATAGAGGTACTCAACAACTGTCTCTATATCCTCTTTATTGTGCCCACCCATCAGATAACTTCCGTTACCTACTGCACCACCGGAAAACTTGCTCTGGCCATTAAGGTGCTTAGCTAAATTACCATCGGGCTTGATGCTGACACCGATATCGAAGAAGTAATCTCCGGCATTTAAAGCCAGTAAAGAGACCATGTTCTTTACAAAAGCTGGGCTACCGTGATTGATGCTTGCCTCATACAATTCCGTCATCTTTTCGGCAATGACTGGCGACTCCATGTTTTTCTTCTTCAGCAATTCAGCTACTGATACGAACTTAACATTATCCGGAAGCTCGACGCGTGAGTCGTAACAAGTTCGCCCTTTAGTACGTCTATCAACATATATAACATGTTTTACCTTTGGAGTAATTTTGGCATTACTAATGACGTTCAGTAGACCATGTTCCTTTTCAACACTTGGAATAATATTGTCTTCACCACTTTCCGCTTTTGTATTCACCCAACAATAAGCAACGGTCTTGGTTGGTAGCTTGGAAAAACTCGGTTTCGCGCACAACAAAGAACTGAGTCCACTCTTTTTCTTATTTTCTTTTAATGGTGTTAGCGCTACGTCGGTGTTTTCGTTGCTGCGTTCAGCAATGACTCTTTCTCGATTCGCTGCCCAGCGTTTATTGTCTGCTTGTGTCACTTTTAGCTCTTCCTTACGAGCTAAACGTTGTTGGGTTGCGCGTTCTTGGACAGATTGTTGTACTTGTTCTGAGTGGTCACTTGGAGAAGATTGATATCGCATTAAGTTGGCCCTAATTATCAAATGTAAGAATTTGTTACAATATGATAAATTTGACACTTAGAATAAATAGTGGTGATGAAGTAACCGCTCAATAAGATATTATTACTAATTAAAAGCTCATTATGAAGGGGAAAATCACATTATTTTCTCTTCTATATAATGGTAATGAGTACGGTAAATACCATTAAATATAAATTATTGTATATTTACTCTAATTTATCATGAGTAAAAAATAATTTAGTTCGCAATTAAATAAGTATCATCTAATTTATTTTTCATTAATAAACTAAGTAATAGTTAATAGGCTCTAATATTTAAAAAGGGACTCGAACAAGTCCCTTGATGGTTTCAAATAAGCTTAAGCATTCGTTAGTTTTTGCAGCTCTGCTTTGTTCTCTTCTAACCAAGCTTCGAAGCTCTGAGGTTGCTTACCTGTCAGTTGTTCAAACGCTTCACTTGTACCATCTGAGTAGTTTCCGCGATTGTGTTTATCCATCGTCACACACAACTCTACGATGGGAGCAGGCAACTCAAACGACTCAAGCTGTGCTTGGTAATCTTCGTCAGACAAGTTAACCATGTTGATAGACGTACCGAGAACTTTATCTATCACTTTCGCCATTTCTGCGTGCGTTAGAGATTGCGCACCGTTCATTGGCAATACCACTTTGCCCTGCGCTGGTGTCACTAGAGCAGATGCCGCAGCAAAAGCGAGATCTTTGCGTGATAGTTGTGCAGAGCGCCCTTCTGATGCCGACGTCAACCAATGACCCGATTGTAGAATGCTCGCAAAGTATTCTGCCAAGTTCTCGAAGTACCAGTTGTTGCGCATGATGGTCGCGTTAGCGATACTGCTTTGTTTAATCGCATTCTCTGTCGCTTCATGCTCATGCGCGAACATCACTGGCGAGCTTTCTGCAGAAGGCATTGACGTGTAAGCAATGTGGTTCACTCCTACTTTTTCTGCTGCCGCGACAGCATTCAAGTGTGCTTGAGTGCGAGGACCAGAGGCGTCGATGCTGATCAATAGCATGCTGTCTGCTCCTTGGAAGGCTTTCTCTAGTGACTCTGGGCTAGAAAAATCTGCTTCGCGAACATCCACACCTTGGCTTGCTAACGCTTGCAGTTTGCCTGCATTGCGAGTGGTCACAATCAATTGGCTTGGTTGTACATTGAGGTCTTCAAGCAATGCTTTTACCACTTGTGAACCTAGTTTACCTGATGCACCTGTTACTAGAATTTTGCGATCTGACATGATGATTTCTCCATTCAATTCTTACATTATTTCTTTCTGAATAAGGCGAAAATGACCAAGCTGTTTTGGCTTCCCGCTGTCGATGGAGACACTATATCGTTTGATGATTGATAGATAATTAGCCTTTGATTAAACTAATTGTTCATTCTGACTAAACAACACTAAATGGCTTTGGGAAAGTAATCGGTATGATCTCACTCGATGACATGATGGTCTTTGCCAAAGTGGCAGAGAAACAATCCTTTACTCAAGCAGCAGATGATCTTGATATTGGCAAAGCGCGCGTCTCACAAATCGTTTCGAAACTTGAGCAAGCGTTGAATACTCGCCTGTTGCATCGCACAACACGCTCCCTTTCATTGACTGATGCAGGTTTACGCTATTACGAAAAGTGCAAACTGATTGGTGATATTGCGTCTGAAGCTAATGCAGAAACACAAGATGCCAATCAAATCCCTAGTGGGACGATTCGTATTTCTACGCCTAGCTCAGCTTTGGTCGATTTATTGAGTGAGTTCTTACACCTCTATCCGGAAATCAAACTCGACATTATTGAGAGCGACAGTTACAGCAACCTGATTGAATCTCGCTGCGACATTGCACTGCGCGCCTCCTCCGCTTTAGAAGATTCGAGTTTATATGCGGTTAGACTGGGCTATTTTCGCGATATGATTTGCGCCACGCCAACCTATCTCAGCAAGGTAGAAACGGTATCGACACCGGAAGATCTTCTATCGTTGGATTGGATTAGCCACCATATCGTTCACGGTGATAAGCAACTCACGATGACCAACAGCCAAGGTCATGTCACGCGCTTGGTTCACAGTCCAAAAGTACAAGTGAGAACCGCGGCCACAGTAAAAGAGTTTGTTTTGAATCATCTTGGGTTTGCCATCATGCCAAGCTTTATGATGAAGGAAGAACTAGCTCGTGGAGATTTAGTTCGCATCCTACCCGATGTGCACGACTTAGAGATCCCGATTTATGCGGTGTATCAAGAGAAAGCCTTGATGCCGCTTCGAGTTCGCACTCTGATTGAGTTCTTGAAGCAAAAAACTGATGCGTTTGAATAACGTCGAACGTCCCCTATGAAACTCAGTCATCCCTAAGCACGGTATTACCAAAAGAAAAGCCCACCGAAAAGTGGGCTTTGTTCTCTTCTAATAACGAGAATAATAACTAGTAGCTTGCTTGAATGCTGACACCACTATAGTTTGAGTAACCTTGAATCATGACGTGGTAGCGTCCGCTTTGTGTTGCGCTGACCGTACATGTCTCATTGTTACCGTATTTGAAAGGTCGGCAATCCCATGCATTCAGTGCTGGCTTGGCGCCAAAACGGAGATACAAGTCAGCATCACCGCTGCCACCATACATTTGTACGGTTAAGCGCTGCCCCGCTTCTACATCAACATAGTAATACGCGACTTGACCAGTTGAACCACTTAAACCGCTCACTGGCACACCAGAAGTTAACTTGCCTTCAGGGTCCGGTGTTGGATCTGGGCCACCACAGTCTTGACCACAATCTGCATCGGTTAAGCTATAAAGTAGCTTGTTCACGCTGCCTCTTGTGTCCGTCACCTTTCCGCTTGTTGCGCGACTAACGATCAAGGCCTCTACTTGGCTTGGTGACAACGAACTGTTTTCTTGAAGATACAGAGCTGCTACACCCGCTACATGTGGTGTCGCCATCGAAGTACCACTAATGGTTTTGTAGCCACCGTCATACCATGCAGATTTGATTTGTGAGCCTGGCGCAAATACATCCACACAACTGCCCCAGTTTGAAAAACTCGAACGTGCATCCGTGCTGGTAGACGAGCCGACAGTGACACCAGTAGCAACGCGCGCTGGAGAGTAGTTACACGCATCGGCATTGGAGTTACCTGCCGCAAGCATAAAGCTGACACCTGACTGAACCGCACTTTGCACCGCACTATCGAGAGCGACAGATTGACCGCCACCTAAACTCATGTTGGCGACTGAGGGTCCAGAAGCATTCGCAGCCACCCAATCCACACCGGCGATGACACCAGATGTAGAACCCGAACCGCTACAGCTCAATACTCTCACGCCGACAAGGTTGACGTTTTTCGCAACACCATACAAGCTGCCGCCAATGGTGCCCGCAACGTGTGTACCGTGTCCATTACAGTCACTTGCATCTGCATCGTTGTCGACAAAGTCATACCCTGAGACCGAGCGACCACCGAACTCAACATGCGCATTGTTCACACCAGTATCGATAACATAAGCCGTTACCCCAGTCCCATCAAAGTTGGCACTGTAGTTGTTATTGAGTGGTAAGTTGCGTTGGTCGATTCGGTCTAGCCCCCAAATGGCATTGGATTGATTTGCGTCTGCCGAGACTATTGGGTCAAGCGATAGGATTCTGTCTTGCTCAATGTAATCCACACGAGGATCAGAACGCAGATCTTTTAGTTGCTCAGGACTCAATTTAGCGACAAATCCACTGATCGAGTGGTCAAAAACCGACTCCACTTGTATCGAATACAAACCAGACATGCGGTCTACAGACTGTTGCGTGAATTGCTCGAATTCCGTTGAGTTGATCGCCATCATTTGCGGTTGTTGAAATACCACTATGTAGCGATCTGCAATGGCGATGTCGTCCGGTGCAAGCATCAAAGTGGCAGGCAATGCGTCGGGAGCTTGTTGTAACTCTGCACTGTCCGCAATCTCATTAGATTGCGAAAAAGCGATAGAAGAATGAAAACAGAGTGCCGAGGTGATACAACAACTTAGTAGTTTCTTTAACATAAAATGTTCCTTGAAATCATAGTCTTGTTGAATTTTACCTAGTACCAAACTGTCAACACGAAAACACAGACAATCAGCGTAGTACGCTCAATACGTGCTGCAGTGACGTTACACAAATCAAACTAGACAATGAGCAACCATATGCACAATTGATAATAATTCACATACTCAGAAACATGATCAATAACCAAGCTTTATTGAAATTGAAATGCAAAAATTCATTTAGACTTAGAGCAAAATCCCTAAAATAGAATAATTCTACACACCTGACTTATTGCCTGTTATATACCCCACCCTTACCGATAATTTACGCAATAAAAACCTAGCTTCTCCTATATCTTAGGTTTTTCGCCTACCAAGGTTCACTTGATTGCATAATTGACCTAAATCAACGAACCTGTCGTTTATATTCTTTGCATATTTGTAAATGAAAGGTGACCAACTGCTTGGGAAGCTAGCAAAATCAAATCGTGCAAAGTTTGGGCGTTTTTAACATCGCTTTTTGCCATAAAAACCATCGATTTTTTGCATTTTATCGAATAAAACGATTGCTATACCGTGACTTCCAGAGCGTACCAATAAGAAGTACGCCGCCCTAGTGAGAGTGAAAAATCACTTAAAAAGGAAGTTATTATGAAAACTCTTATAGCAGTGAGCGTCTTGTCAGTCCTATCTTTCGGTGCCTACGCAGAGCGCCAATCCGCAGAGCCTATCAAGGTGATCGAACCGGTTGCTGGACTTGATGCGAAGAAAGTAGAACTGGGTAAAACGTTGTGGTTTGAACCTCGTATATCCGCCTCCAACACCATTTCTTGTAACTCTTGCCATAACATCGCAAAAGGTGGCGTCGATAACCTACCAAGCTCCATTGGTCATAAATGGGCAATTGGCCCTATCAACTCACCAACGGTGTTTAACTCGGATTTGAACTTTGTTCAGTTCTGGAATGGACGCGCAAAAGATTTGCAAGAACAAGCGGCTGGCCCTATTGAAAACCCACTTGAGATGGCCTTTAGCCACCAGCTTGCGATCGACACGCTCAAGTCGATTCCTCAATATCGCGAGTGGTTTAAACAAGCCTACGGTAGTGAGACGATCACCATTGATAACGTGACTGATGCAATTGCGACCTTTGAGCAAACCTTACGTACACCAAACGCACCATTCGACCTTTGGTTGAAGGGCGACGATAACGCACTAACAACAGCGCAGGTCGAAGGTTACAACTTGTTTAAAGCGAAAGGTTGTACAGCATGTCACAGCGGCCCTCTCGCGGGTGGTCAAATGTACCAAAAGATGGGCTTAGTGAAGCCGTTTGCAACGGATAACCCAGATGTTGGACGTAAAGCGATCACGGGCAATGATTTCGATAAGTTTGTCTTCAAAGTTCCGACACTACGTAACATCGAACTGACCTACCCGTACTTCCATGACGGTTCGGTTTGGGATCTAGAAGAAGCGGTCGCCATGATGGCGGATCTTCAGCTTGGTCAAAAACTGACGAAAGAAGAGTCGGTCAAGATTACTGAGTTCTTACGCTCATTAACGGGTGACCAACCAGAGGTAACACTTCCTCATCTTCCACCATCAACCAACGAGACGGCACGCCCAAATATCTAAGTTGGTAAATGAAATACTTTAAAGGAGCCAGCTTTGGCTCCTTTTGTTATTCATTTCAAATAATTGAATTCGTGCTACTCAAAACCTTCATCATTCATATGACGCTTTAAGAAATCGATAAATGAACGTACTCGAGCAGAAGCCACCGCGTTGGCGTAGTAGACAGCATGGATAGGCTGTCGAATATCTAAGCGAGACTCTGGCAACACTTCAACCAATCGACCATTACGTCGGTCACCTTGAGTCATAAAGTCAGACAGGCAAACAATGCCGTCTCCTTTTAATGCCATCACTCGAAGCGTTTCTCCACTTTCCGCCTTTACCACTGGCTTGATACGAAGCAGTTCACCCGCTTCGGTTTGCAGCGGCCAATCATTTAAGAATTCGAAACGACTAAAGCCTAACAACCGATGCTGTTCTAGTTCTTTGACTGACATTGGATTGCCATGTTGCGCGAGGTATTCGGGACTTGCTAAAACACGAATGCTACTGGTCGCTAGACGCGCGGCACGCATGGTGGAATCTTTAAGTTGTCCAATGCGAATTGCAATGTCGGTTCGCTTGCCAAGCAAGTCAATGTTCTCTTCATTACTGGTCAGTTCGAGCTCAATCTCTGGGTATTCTTGTTGATACTGCGCCACCAATGGCGCCACAACATGAAGCATAAATGGTGAAGCAGCATTAACTCTCAAAAGTCCCGATGGTTTACCTTTATCACCGACGAGCATATCTTCTGCCTCGTCCACCGACGCCAGAATTTTACGAACGCGATCAAGGTACAACTGCCCTTCTTCGGTCAGTTCAATTCGCCTTGTGGTTCGGTTAAGTAAGGTGGTATTGAGCTTAGATTCTAACCTTGCCAGCGCACGACTCGTCGCAGAGGTTGTCAAAGAGAGCAACTCGGCCGCAGCACTGATCGAGCCAGTATCAACCACCGACACGAACACATTCATTTCATCTAACGTTGCTTTCATTATTGCGTTTGATTCAAAAGTATTTTCATTTTATGTGACTTTATATCAATTTTAGAATCATGCAAACTGGGTTCATCGAAACGAATTCAACGACTAAAATAAATCTAAAAACTAGGAGATATGTATGACAGTTCCTGCATTTGGCGTGGGTACCTTCCGCCTTAAGGGTCAGGTTGTAATCGATTCAGTAAAGAACGCACTAGACCTTGGTTACCGCGTGATCGACACGGCTCAAATCTATGACAACGAAACTGAAATCGGTCAAGCGATTGAGGAAAGTGGCGTAGCGAGAAATGAGCTTTATATTACCACCAAGATCTGGGTTGATAAGCTTAACAAGCAAGACCTTATCCCGAGCTTGAAAGCAAGCCTAGAGAAACTTAAAACTGACCATGTTGACCTAACACTTGTCCATTGGCCAGGCGAAGGCACTGACGTGAATGAATACATGCCAGAGCTATTAAAAGCAAAAGAACTTGGCCTTACCAAAGCGATTGGGGTTTCTAACTTTAATATCGAGCTACTAGAACAAGCTGCAGATGTGGTTGGCTTCGATAATATTGCTACCAACCAAGTGGAACTGAGCCCATATTTGCAAAACCGCAAGTTAGTCGAGTTCATGAACGATAAAGGCATTACGGTGACATCCTACATGACACTGGTTTATGGCAAAGTTCTTAAAGATGAAGTGATTAATGACATCGCAACATCGAAAGGTGCGACCGCGGCTCAAGTGGCTCTGGCATGGGCAATGCAGAAAGGTATCGCAGTGATCCCGTCCTCAACAAAGCGCGAAAACCTAGCGAGCAACTTGAAAGCGTTAGAGCTTACGCTAACAGATGAAGAGATGGCTCGTATCGATGCGCTCGAATGCAATGGCCGTGAGGTTGACCCAGAAGGTCTAGCACCTAAGTGGGATGCATAACTCTCGCTCGATATTCATTCATTAATAAAATAGAAAAAGGAGCCCGCTGGCTCCTTTGCTTTTGTTTGCCTGTACACACAGAAGTGAATTAACTCGCTGCTACTGATTCGCTCATCACTTTCACAAATCGTTCTGGTTGCTCTAGCATTGGTGTGTGAGCCGATTCAGCGATGATTTCGAGCTTCATATCTGCCTCTCCAAAATCAATCTGATCCCATGATGAAACTGGCGCAATGCTGAAATCTTTTTCTCCGCTGATCACTAATACCTGTACAGCGGGAAGTTGCTGATAAATCGCCGTATTAAATTCAGCGAACACTTCTCCCCAGAGCTTATCTAACAGAGCGGTATGGGTTGGAAACCCTTCCCACAACGGCAGTTCATTAAACTCCGGAGCATACCAACGCATCGCGCCTAGTCGATGACACAAGTGAACGAATTTTCGCTCCGGATTTTGCTCAATGTCGCGAGCAAGCAATGGGAAATTACGTTCGAAAACTTGCTTTCTCTCCTCGTCCGCTTCTTGTTCCCAACGTTGAAATTGGAGCGCCTGCATTTGTGGTGACAAATTTGGCGAGATGTTCGCAAGCACTAAACCTTCAACATATTGAGGAAACGTCACGGCAAAATGGGTTGCCATTAATGCATGCCCAGAATGACCAAACACCCACGCTTTCTCGATACCGAGCTCATCCATGACCAATTTAATGTCAGCACTGATGGCTTCTAACGTTGCGTCAGATGCATTGGGAATAACGTCACACTCAGCAAAGCCTCGATGATCGACAAAAACACATTGGAAATGGTCGAACAATGCAGTTGGCATGACACGCAAATAGTAATCTGCGCTGCCGATAATAATTAAAGGGATACCGCTGCCACGAACGATAGTTTTAAGGTGGTAATGACCTGATTGAATGGTTTGATTCTTATTCATGATGTTTACCTAATTTAATTCGAGTTTGTTCCCTCCGAATATCAGAGTAGAACGTGAAGTTTGAAAAATCAGGCAAGTGTCGTCAGCGAATAAGTTTCATGTGTTAGTTGAGGTAAATACTGAGGAGCGAAAATTCTATCTACCTAACCCTATATGTTCAAGTGTCTTGAACTTTGTTGACGGACACAAAAAAGGGACGATAAACCACGCCCCTTCTTTTCAATTAGCCGCTAACCTTTGTCTAACAGTTAACTGCCGCCAATCAACTTCAAGCAACATTCGCCGACTTACTTGTATCGCTGTCTTGTTCAAAGAACTCTTCATGTAGCGCGCAAATCGCTTCTTTATACTCATCGTCACTCACAACAAACTGCACGTTAACGTTTCTCATTGATGAGTGAAGAGCAATGGGTGTCACGTCGCGATTCATCAGTGCAAAAACGCCTTTAGCTAACGTTTTATTGGTATCGATTTGAGAACCGATTGCAGAGATGAGCGCTACCATTCGTCCATTAATCGAGGCTTGTGGATAGCGTTTCTCTACTTTGTAGCGCACCTTGTTTAAGCTCTCTGCACTGCCGCCTAAGTAATAGGTGATAGAGTTTGCGTTCATCTCCTTCCCTATGAGGTTGACGCGAGCATCAGCGATTATCTCCATCAACTCGTAGCTAACGTTGTCTACCTTTCCAACCATGGTTTGATCAAATAGGTGAAGCGCAAACACCTTCTGCTTACCGGCAATGATTTCAATGCGGTCGCTTTCTGGGCGGTAATCTGCAGAGATCAGTGTCCCATTATGCTCTGGTTCAAACGTATTTTTGATCTGTAATTCAATCCCACTTTCACGCAGTCCTGCTGCTGCATTTGGGTGAATCGCTTCCATACCAAGATTCGCTAACTGATCGGCCACATCATAATTGGTCGTTCCAATTGGATTGACACGCTCAACACCAACAACCCTTGGGTCTGCAGAGCTTAAATGGTACTCCTTATGAATTATCGCCAAGTCAGCTTTGGTTGTTGCAGCAATTCGGCTAAAGGTCATTTCGCTATAGCCTCGATCATAAGTGTGCATCAGCCCTTCTTTGCAATACGCATAACCCGTCACGATTGGCAGCTCTTGAGTCACATCTATTTTTTCAAACGCTTCACGTATCGTCTCATCTAAACTGCGAGGTTGTTGGTTATCCCAACCGGATAGATCAACAAACGTCGAGTTGATACCCATGTTCTTTAGCTTTAAGGCGGTGTTGTAAGCACTGTGCGCTTCGCCAATGGATGAAAGAAACTCACGAATTTGCGGTAAGTACTGGCGCAGAGAAAACTGCCCGTATTGGCAAGTTTCTAGGATATTGGTTACGCATATTTTTGCTTCTGAAATGCGAGAACGAATGAACTTGTCCGCGCGCATACGATTCATCGGATCGGCAAAAATATGTTCGTTTGTCAGCAGCATACGGCTTTCAACATAGGCGAGTGCGTCTTGCCAAGTTTCATCTCGTTTAGCGATAAGCTGATAGACACCTGGCTTACTGGTTTTTTTACATTCCAATAGAGCGTCTGTCATACCACCATACGCGGAAACAACAAAAATTCGGTTATATGGGTTTTGTGGACGAAGAAGAATGTTGTCGAGTACAGCATCGAATGCTGTCATAGATGTACCGCCGATTTTTTCTACGGTAAATGTCATGAGGGGGCCTTAATGATTGGTAATTTACAAGAATGGATAAGAAAAAAGGGGTGAAACATCACCCCTTTAAAACATCAGTGGGCTAGTCCACCAGCGGATAAACGCCATTTTCATCGTGGACTTCCGCGCCCGTGATTGGGGGATTGAACACACACGCCATGACCATTTCTTTATTTTTATAGGCGCGTAGGTAATGCTCGTCATGCTTGTCTAGGATGTATAGCGTACCCGGTTTGATTGGATAAGTTTCGCCGCCAACGACTTCAATTTCCCCTTCTCCACTCATGCAAAATACAGATTCCAAATGGTTTTGATAATGAATGTGTGTTTCGGTTCCTTCGTATATCGTCGTGATATGGAATGAGAAGCCCATGTTGTCGTCTTTCAATAACATACGGACACTTTCCCAGTTATCAGACACAACTCGTCTTTCGCTATTGCGACACTCATCGAGTGTTCTAACGATCATAATTCTTTCCTTGCTATGATGCTTGTTTGAAAAGTTTGCTTGCGATGGCTTCTACCGAGCCCTCGAAGATATTAAGCCCTTGGGTAAGTTCGGCTTCAGAAATGGTCAATGGGCAAAAGAACTTCACCACCTCATCATTTGGTCCTGCGGTTTCAATCACCATTCCGTTCTCAAAACACGCTTTTGCAATATCACCAGAGATTTCACCGCTCTTACATTCAATACCAATCATCATCCCGCGACCTTTGCGCTGTATAAACATTTCTGGGAATCGTTTTACCGATCGCTGAATGACTTCATCAACCATGCTCGAACAACGTTTGATATGCGCTTCAAAATGGTCATTTGACCAATATGTTTCGATTGCTTTCGCTGCTGTCACAAACGCATGATTGTTGCCACGGAATGTGCCGTTATGTTCACCCGGTTTCCATTTATCCAACTCAGGTTTTAATAAAACGATAGCCATTGGCAGACCATAACCGCCAATCGATTTTGACAGCGTTACCATGTCTGGCTTAATGCCCGATGGCTCGAAGCTAAAGAAAGTGCCAGTTCGACCGCAGCCTGCTTGAATGTCGTCAACAATCAATAAGATATCTTGAGCTTTGCAAAGCTTGCTGAGACGCTGCAACCATTGGTTAGACGCAACGTTAAGGCCACCTTCACCTTGCACTGTCTCTAATAAAACTGCAGCTGGTTTATCCATGCCTGCCGAGTTATCTGACAACATGGTTTCAAACAGTTTGAGGCCATCAATATCTGCATAACCTTCGAAAGGAATACGAGTAACATTGTTTAAGCTAGAACCCGCTCCTTGGCGATGATGTTGGTTGCCCGTTGCCGCTAAAGCGCCAGCCGTACAGCCATGAAAACCGTTTGTGAAGGCAACGATACTGCTGCGCCCCTTCACTTTTTTTGCCAACTTGATTGCCGCTTCTACGGCATTGGTACCGGTTGGGCCTGTGAACTGGACTTTGTAATCCAGCCCTCTTGGTTCAAGAATATATTGATTCAGTGCTTCAAGAAAAGCGGCTTTGGCTTCTGAATGCATGTCCAAGCCGTGTGTAATGCCATCCATTTCAATGTACTCAAGGAGCGCTTGCTTAAGTACTGGATTGTTATGACCGTAATTTAGAGATCCCGCTCCAGCAAGGAAATCGAGGTAGCGTTCGCCTTGTTCTGTTTCCAACCAGGTACCTTTTGCTTTACGAAAGACGACTGGAAAACTGTTCGAGTATGAACGTACGTTGGATTCCTGCTTTTTGAAAATATCCATGATAAGACCGTTATTTGATTCCTATTTTGTGGGGATTACTTGAGGGGAATACGATACAGATACTCGGTATCGTGCTTGCCTTTGAAATGATCCTTTTCATCCAAGAAAGTCGTCACTTCGCCGGCGTTTCCATGTTGTGCATCGAGCTTTTTAAATAACGCCCAAGATGCATCATTGGATTTAGTGATTGTGGTTTCGATAGCGTTGATGTCTTCAAGCCCTTCTCGCTTTAGTAAGCGTTCAAGCATTTGAGACGCCAAGCCGTTTCCTCTGAAACGTGGGGCAACCGCAACTTGCCAAATGAACAGCACATTAGGTTCATCCGGCTTCTGATAGCCAGAAACAAACCCTGCAATCTCGCCTTTGTGCTCGACCAAAATACAAGTTTTGCTGAAATGGCTAGATTGAAGAAAATTACAATATGACGAGTTCATATCGAGCGGAGGACAATCTGCGATCAAACCATAAATATCGTCGCCATCAGACACGACAGGTTCACGAAAAATCCATTTTTTGCTTGGGTCTTCTCCAATCTCTGGATACATAACCCAAGGGGCTGAGGTAATCATGTGTAGATACATATCCTTCGTACACTAATTAAATTTCCTTTTTATTATGCACACTGATTGTGCATAGAAATCAAACAAAGCCGCTTAAAAACCCTGCTTATTTGATCTATGTCGCACTAAGACCAAATGGGCATGACTTTGAAAATAGTTTGATCTCTAATGTATTTATAGGGTAAAAAATAAATTGAAGCCAAATGAGCAAAACATCGTCAATTTCGCACTGGGGAATTGTTTCGAGCAGGAAGAAAGTTGCAGTAGATTGATGGCTAAAGATGAAGAATTCAGATAAGAAAACGGCACGCCGAAGCATGCCGTTTTTTTGTTGTTATGAAGGAAGCTTAAATTACGCTTTCGCTTTCTTCATTGATTTTGATGTTGGGCGAGGCTCATCCATCAAACCTTTCACGAGAGATACCGTTGCAACCAACAATACGATAGTGAATGGCAGACCGGTTGTTACCGCCATCGCCTGTGCAGCCGCTAGACCACCACCAAGCATTAGTGCGATTGCAACTAAGCCTTCGAACGTACACCAGAACACACGTTGAGGTGTTGGTGCATCTACTTTACCGCCCGCTGCAATCGTATCGATTACAAGAGAGCCAGAGTCCGCTGACGTGATAAAGAACACCACAACCAGAATAATACCTACGATAGACGTGATTTGAGAAAGAGGCATCACATCTAGCATCGCGAACAGTTTAAGTGGAAGCTCTGCGTCAAATACCGCTTGGTAACCATCGTTCACGTATTGGCTGATCGCCGTACCACCGAATGCCGTCATCCATAATACACACACGGTTGATGGGATCAGGATTACACACACGATGAACTCACGAACTGAACGACCACGAGATACACGCGCGATAAACATACCTACGAATGGTGACCATGAAATCCACCAAGCCCAGTAGAACGCCGTCCAACCTTGAGAGTAGTTCACGTCTTCACGGCCGAATGGCATTGAAAGCGCTGGAACGTTCGCTAGGTAAGACATGATGTTCTCGAAGAAACCAGTCATGATTGCAAGTGTTGGACCTACAACGATCACGAACAAAAGCAATAGCGCCGCTAAACCCATGTTGATTTCAGACAGGCGTTTTACACCGCTATCCAGACCAGCAACTACCGAGATCAAAGCAAGTGCTGTGATGATCACGATAATCACAACTTGCGTCATATCTGTCATTGGTACACCGAACAGGAAGTTTAGACCTGTTGCTGCTTGTGATGCACCGTAGCCAAGAGACGTCGCAAGACCGAATACCGTCGCAACTACCGCTAGGATATCAATAATGTGACCAGTCCAACCCCAAACGCGCTCGCCAAAAAGAGGGTAGAAAATAGAACGCATCGTTAGAGGTAAGCCCTTGTTGAACGAGAAGATCGCCAAACCAAGTGCCAACAGTGCGTAGATTGACCAAGGGTGAAGTGCCCAGTGGTAAATCGTTGCTGCCATACCAAGTGCAGACGCCGCTGATGTATCACCTTCTGCTGCGCCTAGTGGAGCCCAGTCAGTACGAACACCATTCTCAACGTTCACACCGCCAAGAGCAGCACTGAAGTGAGACATAGGCTCAGATACGCCGAAGAATACCAGGCCGATACCCATACCAGCCGCGAACAGCATCGCTAGCCAACCTGCGTACGTGTAATCCGGAGTTGCTTCTGTACCACCGATACGAACGCGGCCAAGTGGTGTTACGATCAGAATCAAACACACCACGACAAACACGTTGCCCGCAGATAGGAAGAACCAATCAAGGTTAGAAACAAGCCAACCACGTAGACCCGCGAAGAACGGCTCAACTTGTTGTCTGAATGTCAGTGTTAACACTACGAACAGGATGATCGACATACCTGAAATAGCGAACACACGGTTGTGAATATCAAGTCCAAAAGGACCTACTTTTAGCGCGACGTTATCCTGACCGATCTGATAATCAGTATCGATCGGGTTCACTTTACCGTCGGGGCGTTGGATACCGCCATTGTTGTCGGTGCTCACGATTTATCTCCTTAAAATACGTGACCAAATTAAAATCTGTGTAGGACTTTGAGTGATGGCTTTCTTGCGTCACTTGCTGCAAAGCTTATTTGCGATCGTTACGTCGCTTTTAGAAGGGTTGCTCTACTTTGTAATTTTAGCGTTAATCGTCCTGATATCGCATTGCATTTTGTTATCAGGACGACTAATAAAATTTATCGCCAATTCATAGACGATGTGGATGAGTTATTGCCATATCACGGAGAGTGGCATGTCACCATCAAAGTGATACTGCAACTGGGCTTGAAGCAACTCAGCGGTAGCAAGAGCGTCGGTCAGCGCATGGTGTGGTTGATAAGCAGGCAAATGGTAGCGCTCACGCGCGTGGCCGAGCCGCACAGAACCCGGCTTTTTACCTTTGAGCTTGTTTAACCAACCTTCACACTCACGACGTTGAATCGCGTATTCAATGTCCAATGTATCAACGACTGGAAATTGAATCCCCTCGCCTACGCTGTTTAACAACGCATTATTGAAGAATTGACGCTCGATATTTTTGTAGTGCACCACCACAATCTTGCCGGCTAACTCATCAAGAATGGCATCGAGAATTTGTTCAAGTTGCGGCGCATTCTTCACTTCAGAGTCGGTAATGCCGTGGATCACCACCGATTCTTCATTCAGTTCTCGATTTGGATTCACCACCCAGTGACGAGATCCGCTGCACTGCACTCGCCCTAGCGTAAATGGCACCAAACCTATGGTGAGAATGGCGTCTTCCTCGGCGTTTAAACCCGTGGTCTCAAAATCGACGGAGACAAACGGTACCTCTTTTAATGGCGTATCACCATTCACAATAGGCGTAGAGTAATAACGTTTTAATCGAGTATCATTCACTTGCTCGGCTAGTTGCTCGAAGAAGATTGGCCAATCAGGTGTCTGGCTGGTATCAAGCAAATCAGTGATATCTTGCTTTTGTTTTGAAAACCACATCATTTGCCACTTCTCTGGTAACGGAACTTAATATAGTTCTGCGCGTTGCTTAGGATTTGGAAAGCGGCTTTTAAGTTGCGACGCTCAAACTCCGACATTTCTTCTGGCTCGATATTGTTATCCGGCTCTTCATCGTTTTCGATATCCAGTGCTTGGTGTCGGATTCGCACCATGTAGATCAACTCCATCGCATCTTTTAAGTCCATGCCACGGCCTTTCGGTAAGATGCCCGCATTGTTGATGTCATCTAGGCGTTCAAACGAGTTTTGCGAACGTGAGCCAATCGCCAAGGCGTGTACACGAATCAGATCCGCCATTGGCGCAGTGCCTCGACGCTTCAGGTTGATGGAATTGCGGTGACGACCGTCTTTCTCCATCACAAAGTCTTTGAAGAAACCAAGCGGCGGCGTGCGACGAATCGCGTTGTAAGCCATACAAGCTAAGAATCGATTATTCTTCTTAGCACGACGCACAATGAAGCCGCTCAATTGCTCTGCCCATTTCACACGTCCATGTACACCAAGTAAGTCGAAGAAAATACTGCTGTTAAGAAGTCGCTCTGGTGTTGGATCATCAATCCAGTTCGCAAAGCACTCTTCCCATTCGGAGCGCGTTTTGCGCCATTCTGGGTTGGTTGCCATGATGTCGCCTGTACAGTAGGTGTAACCGCATTCGGCTAGTCCATCACAAATGAATTTTGCGAGTTGAGCAAAGTACTCACCATGCAGTGCTGGGTCGTAGCTGTTATCCAGAATCAGCGCGTTGTCTTGGTCTGTGACGATAAGCTGTTCATCACGCGCCATAGAACCCATAGCTAATAAGCAATAAGGGATTGGCGCAGGACCTAATTCTTGCTCTGCTAACTCTGCCAGTCTTTGTTTAAAGCTGCTGCCGATCACCGACATTGCCCGTCCAACCATGTGGGCATTTGCGTCTTCACTTACCATTCGCACAAAGCAGTCTTTCACTTGCTTAGAAACCGCTTTGAGATCTTCTACCGAGTTTTGTTGGAAGATAGAGCTCACAAGCAACAAACTGTTTTGCGATTCATAACGAACGATATCCGTCATGCTGATCACACCAATTGGCTTTTTGTCTTTTAAGATTGGTAGATGGTGAACGTTGTAACGCAGCATTGTCAGCATGGCTTCAAACACGTAAGCGCTGTAATCGAGTGACACAACGTCGTAGCTCATCACTTCACTCACAGGAATGTCGCTGTCTCGCCCTTCAGCTAAAACGCGAACGCATAAATCTTTCTCGGTCAAAATACCAAGCAGTTGGTCATCATCGTCTTCAGTAATGTCTTCTTGTGCGCGGACAATCAAAAGCGCAGTGACGCCCTCTTCCGCCATCAAGATTGCGGCCTCACGCACCGTTGCAGTGGCTTCTAACGTTACTGGCTCGCGGCTTAAGATCTTGCGCGCTTTCGCTGTGGTGAAGTCATTCCCATCTGAGTGGTTTGATACCGCAGTGCGCAGTCTCGCGCTGTCTTCCAATTCCATGAAATCAGCGAAGTTCTCAAACTCGTCACATAGCTCAGTGAAGATCCTCTCTGGAATGCAGTAAACCAAGGTGTCTTCTATCGCTTTGGCTGGCATACGGACACGGTTGTTCATCAACAACCCCATTTGTCCAAACAAGCCACCAGCATCGATACGGTTGTATAACTCACCTTTGCGGCGGAAGATTTCCACAACACCACTGCGGATCATGTACAAATCGCGAATGTCATCGCCTTTCTTGAGAATGTCCGTCCCTGCGCGGTAATACGCGACTTCAGCATTCATTGCGATGTTTCTTAAGTGCTCTTCCGGTAAGTCATCAAAAGGTGGGTATTGGCTAATGAAATTGAGTACTTCTAATTGCTCGGCTTCCATTCTTTATTCCATGCATTGCCTAAACTAAGGCGATAAATAGCACCAAGAAAATAATCACACAATAAATAAATTGAGAGGTCAGATAAAAAGATTTGTAACCATCGAAAAGCGGAATAATGACTGATTATTATTGAAACGAGCGTGTCGAAAATCGCTTGTTTTCATCTAAAAATGAGCAGTAAAAAGTGCAATGCATTCACAAAACAAATAATACATTTAGCAGCCAAAGCAATCGTTTTCTTGTGATCTAAATTACACATTGAACCTCATAACAAAAATCCGTATATTGCGCGTGCCTACGCGGCACACCCTACAATGCACAACGCCATCCTGCTTCCACTGGTGCATTGATATTGGTGTTTAATTACATCCATGCAAAACAAACCTTCCTCTTTTCCTCGCTTTTTTAAAGAATCGGGCGCTTTGTTACACCTATCGATACCTATCATTCTGATGCAACTTGCCACTCAGTCGATGGGCTTTATCGATACCACAATGGCAGGCCAAGTGAGTGCTGCCGACCTAGCTGCGATTGCACTTGGCACCAGTTTATGGCTACCCGTTTCGCTATTGCTTCGCGGCATCATCATGGCATTAACGCCTGTCGCGGCTTACCACCGCGGCGCACAAAGTTTGGATAACGTGCGTATCGCGTTTATTCAAATGCTTTGGTTGTCTGCTTTTGTCAGTGCGATTCTGATTGTTTACTTGCTGCTTGGGGAAACCATTCTCGTTGGCTTAGGTGTTGCGCCTGAGATCATCCCTATCGCGAGTGATTATGTTGTTGCATTGGCATTTGGTGTTCCGGGCATTGCGCTTTTCTACACCTTGAATGGCTTCTGCGAAGGGATGAACAACACTCGCGCACCCATGCTGATTTCAGTGATTGGCTTGTTGGTAAACATCCCTGTTAACTACATTCTGATTTACGGTAAATTCGGCATGCCTGCATTGGGTGCCGTTGGTTGTGGCTGGGCAACGAGCTTGGTTTACTGGCTGATGTCTGCCCTACTGTTTAGCTACATCAAACGCCATCATCACTACAAAAACATTCTGCACTTCGCTGAGTTAAAACCTGTATGGCAAGAAATCAAACAGCTGTTCAAACTCGGCATGCCGATTGGTTTGAACATAGCGGTTTGTGGCAGCATCTTTGCGGTGATTGCACTCTTGATTGGCCGTATTGGTGCAGAGAACGTTGCTGCAGCACAGATTGCACTGAACATCTCTAGCATGACGTACATGATCCCTATGAGCCTTTCATTTGGTATCACGATTCGTGTTGGTCATGCCTTGGGTGAACAAAAGCTTGAAACAGCTTCTCACCGTAGCTTGGTTGGCATTATTACCACAGCGCTACTGTCGCTGATTTCAGTCGGCTTCTTCCTGTTGTTCCCAGAATGGATCATTCGTTTGTACACCACAGATCCGGTAGTTTCCGCAACGGCGGCTACTCTGTTGATGTTTACTGCAATGTACCAGTTCAGCGACGCGCTACAGACGTCTGCAAACGGCGCTCTGCGTGGCTACAAAGATACTAAGATCCCGATGATTCTGGCGATTCTAGCCTACTGGGGCTTGGCGCTTCCACTTGGTATGTTACTGGGTATCACAGATGAAATCGTTCCTGCAATGGGCGAAGAAGGCTTCTGGATTGGTATCGTGACCGGCTTAACCACCGCAGCAATTGCAATGCTGATTCGCTTGACGCTAGTGATTAAGAAGTACAATCAAACCGCAGAAATGAATGAGGCTTCGCAACCTGAGTTAGCGATTCAATAACGACGAGGCGTTTATCGTTTCAATAAGAAAGGCTCACTATCGCAGTGAGCCTTTTTGTTTTCCAGCTTGCTAGCCTTGTTTACTTACTGTTGAGCTATCGCCAGCATCATTGATTCTATACCCGAGTTCGGCAACTTTCTGGCGGATTTCGTCAGCTTGTTGGTATTCCTTCTGCTTTTTCATTTGCAAACGCAACTCTACCAATTCCATGATCTCGCGCGGAATTTCCTCTTCCTCTACCTTATCAAGCTCTAAACCAAACACACGGTCAAAGTAGCTTGCCGTTGCCTTTTTATCTGCATCGTTTAATGCACTTCCAAGTAACTCCCACATTAGTGCGATCGCTTGTGGCATGGCTAAATCGTTGTTGATGAGTGACACAAAACGCTCAACATACATTTGGTCGACTTTGCCACCTTCTGGTAGTGCCGACACTTTCGCTTTTAGGCGCTTTAGAGCCGTTTGTGCGGCATCCAAGCTCTCCCACGTAAAGCTCAAATGACTACGATAATGGCTGGTCAGCACCAAGTAACGGTAAGCCAGCGGGTCATAGCCTTTCTCGATTAAGGCATCAAGACGAAGTGACGTACCGGACTTGGAGATCTTCTCTTTGTTCAATTGAAGGAAGAAGCCATGCAGCCAGTAATTCGCTTGAACGTGGCCATTCTTTGCTTGGCATTGAGCTATTTCGTTAGTGTGGTGAACTGGGATATGGTCTTCCCCACCCACATGAATATCGAACACTTCCCCAAGGTACTTCTCTGCCATCGCAGAACATTCGATGTGCCACCCCGGAAAACCCACTCCCCAAGGGCTTTCCCATTCCATTTGTCTTGGAGTGTCACCACTGAACTTCCAAAGGGCGAAATCGGTTGGACTCTTTTTCTCTGCCATTTCGACACGAATGCCCGCTTCTAACCCCTCGCGGTCCAGTTTGGCAAGTTTTCCGTAATCTGGAAGTTTGGCCGAATCAAAATAAACGCCATCGGAGGTTTGATAGGTAAAGCCCTTTTGTTCAAGCTCTTGGACGAATTCAATCTGCTCTTGTATGTGTTCAGTCGCGCGACAAATGATGGAAGGCTTGGTGATGTTGAGGCTAGTAAGATCATCTAGAAACGCGTCTTCAAAATACTTTGCGATCTCCCAAGCGGACTTATTTTGTTTTCTCGCGCCCTTCTCCATTTTATCTTCACCAGTATCGGCATCAGACACCAAATGACCAACATCCGTGATGTTCATAACGTGGTTTACGTCGTAGCCGTTGAGCTCTAGCGTGCGCCTTAACACATCCACAAAAAGGTAGGTTCTCAAGTTGCCTGCATGCGCGTAGTCGTACACCGTAGGGCCACAAGCGTACAACCCAACTTTACCGGATTCGATGGTGTTGAACGGCTCAAGGGTGCGCCCCAGTGTATTGAATAGTTGTAATTTTGGCTGACTCATATTGTTATTCCTTTAAATGCAAAAAGGCCGCGGATGAAAACATCGGCGGCCTTTAATATGTCTGTATGATCTTTTGCTAACTAATAGCTACGCGAAAGCCGCCGCACGTCTTGGGAGGTGCAACAACAACAGTTGGTTGAGATAGAAATAGCTAAATAGTTCATACCCAACACCCTAAATAAGAAATCTATAGAAATCAACCCTACGATTTTGACGCGTTTCGTGGCGACAAACCGAACTGTGCATGCCGTATGGCATTACTCCCCCTTACAAAGCCGTACTAATCATTACAATTAAATTTATAAATAAGCCTTATATTTCACGTTTGTTTCACGTTTTCTTTGATAAAAGACACGCCATAAAAATCAGTTACATCAGTAAATTAGGGAATATTTATGAAGAAGCCCGCATTTGGGCCTTTGCAGCCTATTGCTGTATTTGCGCTATTTTCGCTTGCTTTTCTTTCCGTTTCGCGGATTTTACTCGCCATTTGGCTCTCTGACCGAATCGAATCTTTTAACGACCTTATCTATATTTTGGGTCAGGGCCTACGCGTAGACTTTGCCACTATCTGCTGGCTGTTCATTCTCCCGGGCTTACTTTCTGCCCTACTGCCTGTTCAAGGTAAGGTCGGCGAATGCTGGAAATGGGTTCTACGTTGTTGGATGGTCGCAGGTTTGTGGATCTTGGTTTACATGGAACTGGCCACTGCTCCGTTTATCCAAGAATACGACCTACGTCCAAACCGCTTGTTTGTTGAATACCTGATTTATCCAAAAGAAGTGTTCAGCATGCTTTGGACTGGTTACAAACTAGAGCTCTTTATCGGTGCTGTAGGCACGGCGATTACCCTTTTCCTTGGTTGGAAATGGAGTAAAAAGCTCACCGACAACGCTCAACAAGTAAACTGGAAATGGCGTCCTGTTCTTGCCATTTTGGTGGTTCTGATTGGTGTTGCAGGTGCACGTTCTTCTTTGGGACATCGCCCTTTAAACCCTGCAATGGTTGCGTTTTCTAACGACCCACTGATGAATGATTTGGCACTAAACTCCTCTTACTCTCTGTTGTTTGCTGTAAACAATATGAAATCAGAAAAGAGCGCGGAAGAGTTCTACGGAAAAATGGATAACCAGAAGATGCTCGATCTCGTTCGTGCCTCTTCTGCTAAGTCGAATTTCGATCCGTCAGTTCTGCCTACCATGAACAACAACGAAGCGACCTATCAAGGCAAGCCAAAGAACTTGGTTATCTTGCTGCAAGAGAGTTTAGGTGCGCAGTTCGTGGGTTCACTAGGCGGACTACCACTCACTCCAAACGTCGACAAGCTAATGGCGGAAGGCTGGAGCTTTACTCAACTGTACGCAACCGGTACTCGTTCTGTTCGCGGTATTGAAGCCGTGACAACAGGCTTCCCACCATCGCCATCGCGTGCGGTTGTAAAGCTAAGTAAGAGTCAAACCAACTTCTTCACGATTGCGGATCTTCTGAAAGCCAATGGCTACCACACAGAATTCATTTATGGTGGTGAAGCGAATTTCGACAACATGAAGACCTTCTTCTTTGGTAACGGTTTTGACCAAATCATCGAAGAGAAAGACTACGAGAACCCATCGTTTGTTGGCTCTTGGGGTGTAAGTGATGAAGACCTTTACACCAAGGCAGATCAAGAGTTCGAACGTCTATCAAAAACCGGTAAACCTTTCTTTAGCTTGGTATTCAGTTCGAGCAACCACAGCCCTTACGAATACCCTCAAGGTAAGATTGAGCCTTACGACTCTGAGTACATGACGCGTAATAATGCGGTGAAATATTCTGATTACGCGATTGGTACTTTCTTTGATAAAGCGAAGAAATCATCTTACTGGGACGACACTGTCTTCATCATCATTGCTGACCACGATGCCCGTGTATCCGGAGCTAACTTAGTGCCAGTGAAGCACTTCCACATCCCAGCATTGATTCTTGGTAAAGACATTAAGCCACGTAAAGACGACCGTATTGCCAATAACCTAGATATGCCACCAACGCTACTTTCTTTGATTGGTGTGGATGCGAAAACGCCGATGATTGGCCGTGATCTTACTAAGCCTCTCGCACGCAAAGACGAACGTGCCATGATGCAATACGACAAGAACTTTGGTTACTTAACCCGAGATAACCTCGTTGTGTTCTCGCCGGGCGAAAAGGTATCGACCATGGAGTACAACTTCGATAACCAAACCATGAAGCCTATTGAAGTGGATCCGGCCATCGTTGAACGCGCTAAGGCCAACGCTTTGTTTGCCTCTAAGGCGTACCAAAACGACTGGTACAATTCAAAAGCAATACAATAAAAACAACAAAGGAGCGCTCAATGCGCTCCTTTTTCTTGTTCGGTTTATTGTGTTTACAGCTTGTCCCAATAACAAGGTGTGCCGAATTTTTCAGACAAGAAATCAATCACTACCCTCACCTTCGCCGCCAAGTTGTCAGTCTCTAAATACAGCGCACTGATGATCTGCTCTTCTGAAGAGGTCGAGACTTGATGCTCGGTCATGATGGCTTTCAGTTTGTCTGATTTGATCTCTTCACCAATTAACCAACTCGGAAACACGACAATCCCCGAGCCCCCAACCGCGGCCGATACTAACGTTTCAGCATTGTTGCTGTAGAGTGACCCACTCACATCAAACGCTTCCAGCTTCTCTTTGTCTTTACCGATAAACCAACGCTGTAGCCCTTTGGTGCCTTTGAACACCAAACAGTTGTGTTGCGTTAACTCTTGTGGTGATTGAGGCTCACCATGCACTTTGAGATAGCTTGGGCTGGCCGCCATCAAATAATGTTGATTTCCAAAGCGTTTCATTCTCATGGAAGAGTCTTGAGGAACGCCAATACGAATCAGCAAGTCAATCGAATCTGCTGCTGGGTCAACAAAATGATCCGTCTGCTGCATCTCAATTTGGATCAGCGGGTAACGCTCAAGCAGTTCAGAGAGGTAAGGCGCAATGTGCTGTCGTCCAAATGCGACCGGCGCACTGATTTTTACCGTTCCACGAGGCGTGTCTGCTCTTTGCTCAATACGTTCAACAACCAACTCGTACTGCTGAATCACTTCCGCACAGTACTTGGCAAACGCAGTGCCTTCATCCGTTAATGAGATAGAGCGAGTGTGACGATGCAGTAGTTTGGTGCCTACCTTCTCTTCTAAATGCGCCATTTTTCGCGATACCGAAGAAGGCGTCATGTCCTGCCTGCGAGCAACCTCAGAAAAGTTACCAAACTGAGTGGTCATCAAAAACAACTTTATCTCAAGCAACGAAACGTCATAATTCACAGAGTATCTCCATATCAATCGATCTAAGCGTAATGGTCAAAACGAGAAAAAGGCAAGCAATCAAATTACTTACCTTTTTGAATGGCCAAGCTAACGCGTTAATGCAGCATTCGAAACCATGTATTTAAACAGTACGTTTTTTACCGTTCACGAATGTAGAGCGCGAATATTGGTCGTCGCCACAAACTGCGCGTCTTGAGTGAACTGCTGAAACTGCTCAACTACCGCCTGCATCACGTCTGTTTGAATGTCTTCTGCAAATGCGGATTCTGACTCAATATTGATCACTTCAAAATATTGCCAAGGTGATGCTTGGTTCTGACCAAACAAGGTTTCGGCTTTAAACACTTCAAACGAAGACACACTGTTGAGTTGATTTACGGTTGGAAGATCAACGGTCTTTGCCCAATTCAAATACTCGGCTTCCGATGTGGTCGGCTTAAGATTAAAAAATACGATAAGAGTTTTGCTCGCCACTCTATTGCTCCTGCTTTTTGTTCGATAAATAGATGCAAACCAATGCACCTGCGATGCTCAACATTGCCGCCACGCGCCAGTAATTTAGCTCGATTGGCGTATTTCCTAGCCACCCTTGAGTATCAATCACTAGGCTCATGATCATTTGCCCTAAAATGGTGGCGACGGTTGCGATCGCCACTCCGATTCTCGGTACTGAAGCGACCATTACCACCATGTAGACAATGCCAAATAACGCCCCCGTTAATTGCCATTTAGGCACTGATAACAAAGTTGCGCTTTGTGCCGGTTCGAAAAAGAAAATCAGCAAGGCGGTAACAATCGTGCCGACACCAAAGGTCAAAAATGAACTTTGAATCACGCCCACTTTTGCGCCTAATTTGCCGTTAATAGCCGCTTGAGCACTCAACGCCATGCCTGAAATAATCGCCAGTAAGATGACAAAAACCATCATCGCGCTCCCATGTACACGCAGCACAGCGCGAGTAAAATAAAGCCAAGGCCAAGCATTCTCAGTGGATTGGTCGGTTTTCTCTCCATTCCAAACCAGCCAAAGTAATCGATCGCAAAGCTCTTAATGATTTGACCAAACAACACACAAATCATGGTCATTGCCACACCCAATAGTGGTGTCGACAACGTAAGCACCACCACATAGATAGGCCCAAGAAAGCCCCCGATGAGCTGCCACTTCGGAATTGTGTGCCATTCAACCTGATGGTGAGCAGGAACGAACAAGCGAATCAGCCAAAGCAGAGCAGCACCAACAGCGAAGATGCTCAAGGTTGCCCATAAGTGCCCTACTTGCTCACCCAGTGGGCCAAGAAGACCTGCCTCAAACGACAGGCCCATTCCTGACACCACGACCAAGAAAACAAACAGAATATTCATCGTGGGTCAAACAAAGCCACAGAGCTGTTACGTTGGTACGCCTTCCCGTTCGGGTAAGACACCAATTCCAGCTGCATGCCCCAAGGCGACATAAAGTAAACCCAGCTTTCACCTGCTGTTGGGCCATCTGTCATCACGGAAGGCTCTCCCAACACTTTGATGCCTTGCTCTTTCAGATAAGCCACAGCTGCATCCATATCATCGACATAAAATGCAAGGTGGTGACCGCCGATATCGGCATTGTTTGGCGCTTCATAACGACGCTCGATGTTGTCTGCGTATTCGAAGATCTCCAGATTGATGCCTTTCGCACTCATCACGGCAATCTTGGTAATTTGTGCGCGAGCATCAACATTTAAATGCTGCGTCATCCAATCATCATCTGATGCAAATGGACCAAACTCGTAAGCCAGTTCAAACTCAAAATGCTCACGGAAGAACGCAATCGCTTGATTTAAATTCGGTACAGTAAAACCAATGTGGTCTGGTTTTTTTAATCCTGGAATTGCCATTAGATATCTCCTCGATCATGACGCACTTTGTTCAGTGCACCCATGGTGGTCGCACCTTTGTTGAAACCTGTATATGCAGAAGCAAAGACGATCAGCTCTTCAATTTCTTCGTAAGTGGCGCCTTGCTTCAACGCCATATCAACGTGCGCACCAAATGGATTACCATCACCCGTTACATTCAATGCCATTTGGTCGATGGCAATCGTTATAAGTGCTTTGGTTTTTTGGTCGATAAGTGGCATGCCCCATACTTCACCAGC
Organism: Vibrio sp. K4; assembly: GCF_051122595.1. Classification (NCBI taxonomy): domain Bacteria; kingdom Pseudomonadati; phylum Pseudomonadota; class Gammaproteobacteria; order Vibrionales; family Vibrionaceae; genus Vibrio; species Vibrio sp. K4. The sequence continues at coordinate 1,309,168 of NZ_CP178577.1, read as the reverse complement.
AACACGAACCGTTAAGTCACCCCACGTTTCGTTGATGGATTTCAAACCTGAGATCAATGCTTGGTCGTCAAGTACTGCATTTTGGAATTGGTCACTCATATTTGCTTTCCTCATATCATTCGATTCGCCTTAGCGATTGAGGAGCATTATAGGGAGCGCTCGAAACGGAAAAACCACACGCGCGGTACATCACTTATGCAGAATTTGCACAAATCAAAATACGTTCAAAGTCACTGTGCGAGGTCAGGTTGTGCTTCGGAGTTCTTGCGTGAGGAAGGCATCATCATTGCACTCAGTGATGCAAGCCCCATCCCTCCAGCAAGGATGAAATACATCAATACAAACTCTTGTGTATGAGCATAAGTCGCTGCGATAAGCCAATATGCGATAGGTCCAGTACTAAAGCTTAATGTGTACTTAGCGGCATAGATTCTTGAGCGCCATTTCACATCGGAATAGCGGCCAATAAGCCAATCGTTCACTGGTATTTGCGCGTATGTACACAGCATCAAACCAACAAACACGAGAACCAATGACCATTCATGAGTAACCGTCGCTAATAGGAGGAATAACAGTTGCCCACCAGCAATGCAGGCGAGCAGCTTCTTGATATCAACGCGATCGAGCAACTCACCCACAACAAGCTGAATAAACGCAGCACAAACAAAAATCGATGTGGTTAACGTGCTTGGAAGGCTCAATGATTGACCAAATTGCGCGTCCATGATTTTAGGCAACGAGGTCGTCGTAGATTGAAAGACCAAACCACCAAAGAAGACAACCACCGCAGCACAAACGAAAAGCACTTTGAGTTGTCGCAAAGGCATCGTTACGTCGTCACGTCTACTTTTCGCATGTTCGATATCAGTAACACCTTTCGATGCATACCAGTAAACGATGCCAGTCAGCAAACACACAAGGCCTGGAACATAAAATGCGGCTTGCCAAGAGAACCACTGGCACAACAAAGCGGTTCCCATTGCAGCGAATGCCAAACCTAAGTTACCTGCTAGGCCATTTACTGCGATAGCCCTGCCGGTTTTGTTTGCAGAACTGAAGATAAGTGCGATACCGACGGGATGATAAATCGCCGCAAACAAGGCTATGGCACAAAGCCCCAATCCCATTTGCCATGGCGTTTGCGCGAAAGCGGTAAGTAACGCAGAGGTGCCCATCCCAAAGTAGAACACGAGCATCATGCCTTTTCGGCTCCAACGATCCGCCAGCCAACCTGCAGGTAGGGATATCACACCATAAACCAACATGGCTGCGCTCCCCACTTGCAGCAGCTCCGCGTAACTCATGTCCCATTCTTTATGCAGCGTTAGTACGACAGTAGGAAAAATGAGCAAGAAGTAATGATTAAGCGCATGCCCCACATTGAGGACACCTGCGTGAAAGGAACGGTTCATCTCGACTCCAAACCAAATAAAGGATAGCTAATTAATGACAAGCTCAGTTTATCTGGCTAGCATTTGGCGTATAGGTTCTATCAAGACAGGTTATTACTCAAATGAGCCAAAACATCAAAGCCATCAGTTTGGACGCCAGCATCAATCGCTTGGAGGCTGTGGTCATTCCCAAGCACTACCCCAATGGACACGTGATTGATTGGCATTCCCATGAGCACAACCAACTGGTGTACGCAAGCAGCGGTGTGATGGCGGTCGAGACAGAATCTAAGCTATGGGTCGTTCCGCCTCAAAGAGCGGTGTGGATCCCAGCGCATGAGAGCCACAAGGTCTACATGTATGGTGATGCGGCAATGAAAAACGTCTACTTGTTGCCAAGCATCGACACTGAACTGCCAAACCAGAGTGATGTTCTCAACGTGTCGCCAATGCTGCGTGAGATGCTCATTCATCTTTCTGAGCAACCGGCCGATCAAGCAAGCACAAAGGCGTATTGGAGTATTGTTCAGGTTTTGTTGGATCAGTTAAAAGTCGCGCCACAAGCGTCCATTCAGCTCCCTCTTCCCACCAATGCCAAGCTAGGACAAGTTTGTAACTCACTGTTGGATGAGCCTGCGGATAATCGTTCATTAAAACAATGGGCAGAAGAAATTAACGTTAGTAGCCGTACTTTGAGCCGCTTGTTTCGCAATGAAGTTGGCATGTCTTTCATCGAGTATCGTCAACAAGCAAGGTTGTTCCACTCTTTGACGTTGTTGGCGCAAAACCTCCCGGTTACCACCGTTGCACTGGAGTGTGGTTTTACCAGCGTGAGTGCTTTTAATCATCTATTCAAACAAAGCTTTGGGGTGACGCCAGGTCGCTTCTTCATGAACTAGTACTGAGTATTGAGAACAGGTATCGCCCACATTTGATGCACTCTGAAAACAATCGAACATGCGGCTTGCCTGACTGACCTATCTTCTAAAGATTCTACCAAACACGAATTTTGCGTACTTACTCACTAACAAAGCGTAAATAATCAGAAAAATCGTTTAATAATGTGCTTTTTAGGCATTCCCATTCAGACTTCAATAAATTAGACTCAAGCCAATGCCCAAGAAGTTTGAATTATTGATAAAAAAGGAATGCCAATGAGCTCAAGTATGATCCTTAATGAATCGCTGATTGTAAGTGGCCGAGATATCCCACTAAAAGAATTGTTGTATGCGAAGCGTGTACTTGATAATTACATGGCAGTGGCAAAAGAAAGTAGCCCGTTAGAACTGCTCACAGAAATGAAGTCTGCGGCAAAACAAGTAGAGTACTTCACCACCGATGATAACCCTTGCGAAGCGCGTAACGTCATCAGCAGCATGATTGATGAAATCGACAGTGCCGAGACGTTTGATGCATTTAAAACGCTGGCGGGGAAACCTTCTCAAGCACTTAACGAACTGATTGAAGATCGTGCTCAACTGATCAAGCACGAGCGTGAATTGCTGTTGGCTTCAGGCTACGACGCGTCTCGTATCTAATCCTAGATAGTTGTTGTAGCAAAAAATAGTTCTAGCGAAGCATCGCGCATAAAAAAGGAGCTCAGTGAGCTCCTTTGTTGTTTCTGTATCTATGCGAATATTGTTTTTAAATCTCTGATAATCGCAATCGCTCTATGCTTTGACGCTACAGCCCCATGTCTTCAGTGATTTCTTTAATCTGTTTCAAGTCCATCTTGTGAACTTCGATGAGCTGGTCAACTTGGCTGAGTCGTGAATTCGCTTCATCGTGTTTGTCACAGGCGTCAGATTTCACATCCCAAGACTTACCTTCTAAGAAAACATCACACTCTTTCTTCAGGGTTTCGATTTTCGGTAACAGCGCTTGGCGTTCTTTCTCTAGTGACTCAAGCTCTTGGGAGATTTGCAGCTCTTTACGGAACACTTCACGTGAACGTTCAAACATGGTCGCTTGCATGTCTGCTTGGCGGTTAAGTTTGTCGTTCTCGCTCTTGGTCGTGTTCAACGTTGCTTTCTGCTCCTTCACTTGAGACTCAAGGGACAAGTTCACCTTCTCCACTTCAGTCAGTTGCTCTTGAAGTGCTTTAAGTTCCGCTTTGTGCGCTTCTTCTTTCTCTGCCAACAGTGTCGCGACTTTAGCGTCGATCTCTTTATCTAAGCCCGCTTCGCGTGTTTTTACTTGAGAGACCAAGTTCGTTTTATCTTGTGCCAATGCTTGATACTTTTCTTCCAGCACTTGATAGGTCGACTCCCACTTGCTTGCTGTCATTGCAGAACCAGCCAAACCACCGAACGCTAAACCTAACACGGCCGCAATCGCGATATAAATGTGAGTACGCTTATCGCGCTCCTCAATGACGACTACTTCGTCTTGGTCTTCAATATTATTTTGAGAAGTCACCGTATCTTACTCCAAGGACTCTACTGGTTTGCTAGCGAGTGAGTTCCGCAATCATGATTGACGCGGTATAAATTAAGAATGCGCCGATCAAGGTAATCACGGTCGCCTTTTGGACTTTTTCATTGGTACGATAACGAAATAGCACAAACGCTACTCCAATCAATACCGCTATGGCTAACAATCTGGTCATACCGTCTCCTTGTCCAATAATAAGAACTTATCCGATTCCATAGACAGTTGCGCAAGGAATCATTGTAACCTATTTCTACGTAGCTTACGGTCAACTTAGCGTAGATTTTGAAGCGATTGCTCCCGTTTTGATCAATTTTCTGTTCTAAACTGAACAACTTATCACCAGCCTAGAGAACTCTCATCAAATCTTACGATTGGTCTCTTCCTTTCCATACATACCAAGAATGACCGACATAGAGAGTTATTTGTTCAATTAATCAGCAAGCCTATGAAACTAAGACAACAAAACCCGCATAATGTGTTGAAAATAAATCTTCATTTGGGTGTTGAAATGGTAACAAAACATGATAGAGTTCACACGTTAATGGTGACCAGCATCATTAACTAACCTTTACTCATTTGATTGAGTAAATGTTCCGATGAAGACTGCAGGAGAGTGGTTATTAACCAAATTTTAACATTTGGTTAGAGTAACTCGCCGAAGAATTAACTATTTCAGGTGCTACCTTGGTAGCGGGGACTGTAGTTGGAGGAACCTCTGGAGAGAACCGTTAAATCGGTCGCCGAAGGAGCAAGTCCTGCACATGTGTGCGGGGTGAAACTCTCAGGCAAAAGGACAGAGGAGTGGAAAGTAACAACCTAACTATTTGGCGTTCCCGCCTTATTTTGAATAGCATGGCTATTCGAGATCTTTGATCTCGTCCTTTCCCTCTTCTCCTTATTAGTTGTTTTATTAAGGGGAAATCATGAACGACCTACAATCTTTACTTCAAACCATTGATAACTTTGTCTGGGGTCCACCACTGCTGCTTTTGCTCGTGGGTACCGGTGTTTACTTCACTTTTAGCCTAGGCTTGATCCAATTTAAACACCTACCAACTGCGTTAGCGATGGTATTCAGTAAAGATAAGTCATCTGATAAACAGGGTGACGTTTCTAGTTTTGCAGCGCTATGTACTGCGCTGTCTGCAACCATTGGTACAGGTAACATCGTTGGTGTTGCTACCGCAATCAAACTTGGTGGCCCTGGTGCCCTATTCTGGATGTGGCTTGCTGCCCTATTCGGTATGGCAACCAAATACGCTGAGTGTCTTCTTGCGGTGAAATACCGTCGTGTTGACGACAAAGGCCAAATGATTGGTGGTCCTATGTACTACCTGCAATATGGTGTTGGCTCGAAAGCGCTGGCTATCATGTTCGCGGTATTTGCATTGGGCGTTGCCTGTTTTGGTATCGGTACCTTCCCACAAGTGAATGCGATTCTTGATGCAAGCGAGATTTCTCTTGGTGTAAACCGTGAGCTGTCGGCTTTCATCCTGACACTGCTAGTGGCATTCGTTACATTGGGTGGTATCAAGTCGATTGCGAGCGTAGCAGGTAAAGTGGTTCCAGCAATGGCGCTATTTTATGTGTTGGCGTGTTTGAGTGTGATCATCATGAACGCGGACCAATTGCTAAACGCAGTTGAGTTGGTGTTGGTGTCTGCATTCACTTCAACCGCAGCAACGGGTGGTTTCTTGGGTGCAAGCATTATGCTGGCAATCCAATCTGGTATCGCACGTGGTGTATTCTCAAACGAATCTGGTTTGGGTAGTGCGCCAATGGCAGCCGCAGCAGCAAAAACGGATTCTTGTGTTAAACAAGGTCTGATTTCAATGACGGGTACCTTCTTCGATACCATCATCATTTGTACCATGACAGGTCTTGCTTTGATCCTTACGGGTGCATGGCAAAGTGACCTTGCTGGTGCGGCGATGACAACACACGCATTTGCCGTTGGTTTGAACGCAGAGACATTAGGCCCAATGCTGGTTTCTATCGGTCTTATGTTCTTCGCGTTTACCACCATTCTTGGCTGGAACTACTACGGTGAGCGTTGCGTTGTGTTCCTATTCGGTACCAAAGCTGTGCTTCCATACAAACTGATTTTCGTTGGTTTGGTAGCATCTGGCGCATTCCTTCACCTTGATATGATTTGGCTACTGGCTGATATCGTAAACGGTCTGATGGCAATTCCTAACCTGATTGGTTTGATTGCTCTGCGTCATGTGGTGTTGGAAGAAACAAAACTGTTCTTCAAGCCGTCATCTCAATCGGATGATTTTGATGCAGTGAAAGCATAATCCAAGCTAGAAACTTTAAGCCCGCTGAGGCTTTGTTGCGTAATTCGATGGAACTAAATCAAGAAACTACGATCTGAGCGGCTACGCCCATCAATCGTCGTAGCCTCATGCCTAAACCTCGTTACAAAACAACTAACTGGAAGCAGTACAATAAATCCTTAATCAACCGTGGTTCTCTGACCTTTTGGATTGATGAGGAAGCGATAGCTGAGTGGAAGCAAAACAAACAAGGCAAGCGTGGTAGACCTCGCCGATTCAGCGACTTAGCCATTACTACCGCACTGATGGTGAAACGCGTTTTCTCTATGCCCTTGAGAGCGCTGCAAGGTTTTCTAGACTCCGTATTTAAGCTGGCTAACATCCCGCTTGTTTGCCCGCACTACACCTGTATAAGCCGCCGAGCTAAGGAAGTTGAAGTTTCATTTAAAACCAAAACCAGAGGAGCAATACAACATCTGGCCATTGATGCCACTGGCCTCAAGGTTTATGGCGAAGGTGAATGGAAGGTCAAGAAGCATGGAACTGATGGGAAGCGAAGAGTCTGGCGTAAGCTGCATATCGCGGTAGATACAAGCACCCACGAAATAGTCGCAGCAGAGCTGAGCTTATCTAACGTAACTGATGCCGAAGTGCTCCCCAACTTACTCAAGCAAACACGTCGTAAAATCATTGAGATATCAGGCGATGGCGCTTATGACACAAGGAATTGCCATGATGCCATACGGATCAAGCGAGCTGTTCCGCTCATCCCGCCAAGAGAAGGAGCAGCCTTCTGGGAACAAGGGCATCCTCGTAACTTAGCGGTAGGTTGCCAGAAGCTCTACGGCTCCAACAAGAAGTGGAAAAAGCGGTATGGCTATCATAAGCGCTCTCTGTCAGAGACCGCAATGTACCGAGTAAAACAGTTGCTAGGTGGGAAATTAAGTCTAAGAAATTACAACGCTCAGGTTGGCGAGACTTACGCCATGATCAAAGCACTGAACAAACTTACAGGGCTTGGTATGCCTGAAACTCAGTATATTGTATAACAGTCGCTCAACTTTAGGAGGTTTGGTTTCTCGTCTGAATTACGCAACAAAGCCACTCTCCTACCTCATTAAGTTCATGACTTAATTCTAGATCCATTTCTGTTGCGGTTTCAGAGACAAACAAAAACCATTGTTCTTCAGTTGTGTAGTGATCTGTATAGTACACTTGAACTTCCTCAGGCATTTGTTCACATTGATGCTGCTTCGTCATAATATCTATCCCGATTCACATTAAAAGAAACAAAACATTTCACTTTCTTTGACTTGCTCTTTTCGTTTTGATTTGTAACGATTGCAACCATAGAGTCCAGGGACACGAGATTCTTTCTGTGTTTGGTTGCTTTGCGCTGATTGGAGTCTATCCGTTTTAATATGGTATTGACTCGACAACATACAGTTAGCCGATTTTTTATTGGAGAATGATGCGTTTGGTTTAATTCTATGCTGCTGCTGTTCTTCAACAGTTAAACTGTTCGCTTTAAGTAATGCTTCGCAATCTGAGATTAAATAATCATCAAAAGGATTTAAATCAACACTGGGGTTTAAACCATCATTTAAACGACTTTTAACAAGGTTTAGTTTTGGGTTTTTATATACATATTTACGACGATTCATTTTGGTAACCTTTAAATCAATAAGATGCTTAATGCCCTTTTAATAAACCACATTTAAAAACCATTGTAAATATAAAAACAAAAATATAAATCAAACAAAAATTTTTTAATCATTAAAAACTTCCACACTTTTTAAGTTTGGTTTAAAATTGGAGTATTGGCAATTGTACATCTAATAGGAATAAAACTAATGACATTGACTGAAAAACAAGAAGCAGCCATAGAAATATTTAATAGTCGCAATAATATCCGAGGCTTAGAACTATCTCTGGGAGAGTTAGAAGCAATCCGTGATAGAGTTAGCCACGTTATAGATGAGCTTAATACTGCGCAAGAAGTGAAGGCTGTTGAAGCAGCCATACACGCTTTACAAGTAATTGACTTTGAAATCCCTCACGAACTCGAAAAAAAGTATAAAATTTTAACAGGTTCAAAGTCTTCTACCGCAACGAAGCGAAAACCAGCACCACTTGTTAAATTTAAAGTAGGAGAAGATGTTTTTAAAGAAAGATCCCAAGGTAAAGCATCACGTGAACTGGCGGCAGCAATTGAAAGATACAATAGTGAAAATGGTACAAAACTGACTAAGAAAGACTTTAAAACCGATGAAATCGTTGAGGATGACAACCTTTAGTTTAAGAGTTTAAGTCTAAATATCATTAAGTATCACCATTCGTTTACTGGAGTTATGATCACGTACTCATCTATTGAAACTCTCGCTCAAAGAGCGAGTCTACCTACTGATGCATAGTACCTCGCAAGTGGCATATAGATTTAATGCTTAATTTTGAGTGTCCACTTCTCCATTTATTATTATATATACATTTGAGAATGTGGACACATAGGTCGATAGCCATTCAAAGGTTAACTTTTACTCAAAATGAACAACCAGCAAATTTAGCATGCTACCGCATGCATATTTCAATAATTCAATGACAATTAAGAGTTTATGTTTAGGAATACAGGCTCTCAGTGTCCACATCTACATTTCTCTATTATATATACAATACAGAAATGGACACATTGTTATACGATCATAAGTCAAAGTAAGTCATATTTCTAAACTTAAATACACTAAGTTACAACCTGAACAGTTCGTTATACATGGGAGTAATATTATTTAAATAATATTATTAACAACGTAAGAACTCATTTAGCCTTTATATTTTAATTTTAATATCATCGAATATTAAAATTAAAATATAAAAACCAATAACAATTAAATCATTGAAATACAAAGAATAAATAGACATTATAAAAAATATTAAAAAATAGATTGATTTTGTCGTTATTTATTAATTAGAATTTTAAAAACTAATTAATCGAGATTAAATCATGGAATATTATTATAAAAATATCAGCACAGCTACACCTTTAAAAAACAAAAATATTAGACTTCACATTACTAAGAATGAAAAGGATGTTATAAAAGATACCGAAGCACGTGATGACTTAGCTATACGATCTCCGAGTGAAGTACTCATTAATAACCACGTCTACAACCGTTGTGTGAGTTCAATCTGTATTTACGCATCGACTGATTTACACGAAATCATCGATGCCATAGCCACAGCCATCCGATTTAAAAAGGAGTTGCTCATCTCAGGCCACCCGATAGATTTGATCGATATGCTCCCTATATTTCAAGAAGTCTACTTAACGTCTCAGGCATGTAAGCTAGACATCAACAGTGATGAGTTAATAGAGCATGCGTTCAAGCTGCTCAGAAAAGCTGTGCAAACGTCTTCTGCATCTATTGATTTTGTGAAGTCTTTTGCTTCAACATTCTTTGAAATCAGTGACGATGAGATCAATCAGCGTTTACGCTCCGTCAGGCTAAAGGAGAATGAAGCGATCACTCTGTCCCTGAACTTTTCAGAAGCAAAGACGGTTTCCTGTTTAAACAACATCGACTTATCGTTAAACCGAGTTAATGTTATCTCTGCTGAAACAGGGACGGGGAAAACAACGTATGTCATTGATAATTATCTTCGTGATCTTCTGAAAAAGGATTCGAACTTAAGAGTTGCCATCATTGCTCATAAAAACGAAATCAATAATAACATAAATTATAAGATCTCAACGCTGCTACCCAATGCGAAGGAAGCAAATCACAACACTAAGTCATTAAGAAAGCTTGAAGAGGCACAAATCATCGTTTCAACCACAAACTCACTGCCTAACATGCTGCAGTATGTACTCGGCTGCGATTTAGTTATCTTCGATGAGAGCGAAAAAGGCTTCTTATCACTCGACGGTAATCATTATAAAAATGAACGACTGAAAGCAAAATCATTTAACGCTTTAAAAACGGTCATCACCTACGCGAAGCAAGTTATCATGATGGATGCTGACAGCACTAACTGCATCACGGCTGAATTAGTTAAGTCTACAGGAATTCACGATTATCAGTTCTATAAAGTCGAGGGCGGAAAATATTCTGACATCAACATCAACCTCGTGAATAGAGATACCGTACTGAACGCAATCAGGAACGAAGATAACGCTTATCAGGTGATTGCTTTCGATAAGAAAGAAGCTTTGTACCAATATTTGTTTTCGATCGGCCTTAAATCTTCAGGTAAAGGCTGTGCTGAAAAAGCACTGGAAGCTGGGTATCTAGTGGTTACCCGTGATACTTGTAATACTGATGCTGTACGTAAATATCTAGCTACCCCAAACGTTTCATGTTTCTTGTACAAGCAAATCTTATACTCGCCCTACATCGATTCAGCAGTCAGTATCGAAACCAATTACACAGATAAGGTTTTAGTTATATCACATAGCATACTCACACCTAAGGGACTCATTCAGATGGGGAGAAGGTTTCGCCAAGCAAAGGAAATTACTTACGGTATTCAAACCGACAACGTTATCCCCTATGAGTACAAAAACATAGATTCTTCTGGTAAACCAATCAATAGTTCGTTTACTTTCGAACACATGCAGCACGTTATCCATCATATCTCGACGCATACGCGCCATAATATGCCTTTATCTTTAAAGCGCACCGCGACAGCGTTAGGTTTTCGAGTTAACGCTGAAGAATACTACGCAAAACAAGATGCCAATGAATCTCTGCTGCAAAAGCAGCTTGAAGAAGTATACAGGGCCTCAGTTAACGAATCGATTTATAACGCGCCTGAACATGTCACTGACCTGGATGAAGCTAATGAAGTCATTCAATCAGGCCAAGCAAACAACTTGCAACTGAGTGCTGCTGAAAAGAGAGTGATTTCAGAAAGGTTGCATATTCAAATTGATTATTTGACTGACGACGCAATCTCATTTTCTAGAAACAAAGCTTCGTTATTAGAACATTTGCAAGAATATACTGAGTGGCGCCAGACTAAAACATCAGACCAGCCCCTTTTTAATCTGATGAATGTTCTTTTTAAAACTTTAAACATATCTATTGAACGTATTGACCAGAAGCATTCTATCCCTAAATCCAGTTATTATGAAGCTTATGATATCATCAACCAGTTATTAAATGGTAATTCCGCACTCTGTAAAAAACTGAGTTCGATGAATACTATGTTGAAGCCCATCACTTCACAGTCACATTCTGAAGGCTATAAAACACGGGCAATAAATGATTTTCTTTCTAAACTCGGGTTTGACACTGAAGTTGATCATAAAACAAACGGGAATTATAGAAAGTATAACATCTGGTTAAATTCACACGCGTATCCATCGATACTCAATAAACATGATTATTATGAAACTTCACTTGATATAAAACAAGCTATTATGTAATCATTCTGTTCGGTTTTAAGCAATTCTACCTTTTAATCTATGAAAATGATTTTCGAAATGCAGTATCGGCGTAAAGAAAAGTTTATCTATAGACGTGATGAGATCTGCTCAATCTTTAGAAGTGATGATATTGAGCAGATCATTGCAAAAAACGACTACATCGTCAGTATTGATTTTGAGCGATTTGTTTACTTGCGTTCGACATTGCCGCCTGATTTCTTTGACAAACTAGCTTTGTCACTGCGAGAAGGCGAACTGTGTTATATATCTTTCGAAGATGCCCTTTCAAGATGGAGTGTTATCTCTCAGATCCCGATGATTTTAATTCTCGGCACAACGGGTGAATCGGGCTTTTATAAGACTAGATTTGGCAGTATTGAGTTTGTCCATGTTCCTCATAGTCGAGAGTTAATACTTTCAAATACGACCGAACCTTATTACGCCATTCGATTAGCTAAGAAATTTTTTGCTTTTGAAGATTTAAAACGGATTGATAGAAACATGCATCTTATCGATTACGAAGAACTCTATTGTGATGATTAAATAATTAAAATAATAAACCTTCACTTTTTATAGAATTTAATTGACTTTAATCATCATCAGTTATAATTTAAAAACAGACGTGTTAAACACCCCGCGTGTCACTTAATAAATCTACAATAAACGAAGTTTTTGGGGTAAGTTTATTAAGGATTTATTATGCAAAATTTGAAGAGCTATCAAGAACAGTCAAATAATCAAATTTCTTTGATTAACCGCCCTCTATTCACTAGTCATGACATTCGTTTAAACGGCAGAAAGTTACATATCACTTCGCCACTAGACCTGTGCCTTACTTTTGCACAATCTATGGAGCTAGTACTCCTTTCGTATGTAAAATTGAATGATGGTTCTGCTATTATGGCAACCTTTTCAAGCATGCTTCTATGTCAGATTGAAAGTGAGGAAGACATTTTAAACGTAGTGTTTGCTCTCAATAAATCTCACTTTAGAAATATAACTGATAATGGGCAACTTCAACTTTATCTTTTTGATGATGTTGATAACAACTCCGAAATAGATGGTTTCTGTTGTTCCTTCTCAATTAACGACTGGCTAAATCACGTTCAGCCTAATCGAACTTCATAAAATCGTGAACATTTCTCTTTGTTGTTCTTTTCCCAGATTGAACTATGCCAGCGTTTGCAAGCTGGCTTTACTTAGTAACTTACCTGTTTCACTTATAGACTTCAACAAGACCAGCGCCTTCTTTTGCCTGACAAACGTAAATTGATTCTTTCAGGCCCGTCGCAGCTTCATACTTAGATTCAACGGTTGCTTTCACTTCGTCAACCAGCGTTTGCGGAACCAATGCCACTACACAACCGCCGAAACCACCACCAGTCATACGTACGCCGCCCTGCTCGCCAATCACGTTTTTAACCATTTCAACCAGAGTGTCAATCTCTTTGACTGTAATATCGAAATCATCACGCATCGAAGCATGTGACTGAGCCATAAGTTCACTCATGCGTTTAATATTATGCGAACGGAGCGCTTTTGCCGCTTCGACTGTGCGATTGTTTTCAGTGATCACGTGACGCGCACGTTTTGCTACTATTTCATTTAGCTCATAGACTTTTTCGTTGAACTGCTCAATAGTCACATCTCGCAGTGCCTTAACTCCAAAAGTACGTGCCGCCTCTTCACATTGCTGACGACGCGTGTTGTATTCACTATCAACCAGACCACGCTTTTTATTCGAGTTGATGATCACGACCGCCATATCTGCTGGCATTGATACTAGCTCCGTTTCAAGGCTACGGCAGTCCAAAAGCATTGCGTGGTTTTCAAGACCTTCCGCGGAAATCATTTGATCCATGATACCGCAATTACAACCGACAAATTCGTTCTCTGCTTGTTGGCCATTAAGCGCGATTTCCGTCTGGCTGATTTCCAGATTGAATAACACTTTAAACGTTTGACCGATGACAACTTCAAGCGCCGCAGACGAGCTTAAACCCGCACCTTGCGGTACATTTCCGCTGACTGATATATCAGCGCCAGTGAAATAGTAACCACGATCAAGCAAGCACTTCACCACACCACGAATATAGTTCACCCACATTTTGTCTGCTTGAAAAGTGATATCCTGGCTAATATCGAATTCATCCACAGCATTGCCGTAATCAAAAGACACCACACGGACTAGATTGTCGTCACGCTTTGCGGCAGCAACGACAGTTTGGTAGTTAATAGCACACGGCAGGACAAAACCGTCATTGTAGTCAGTGTGCTCACCAATCAGATTGACGCGACCCGGCGCTTGGATGATATGGCTTGGTGCATAGCCCAATACTTGCTCAAAAGAAGCTTTCACATTTTGGATTAGATCTGACATAGTTAAATCTCGGTTTCAAATTGTATTTAGATCCCCGAACCCTTTGTTCATTCGCGCTCGTGAACCACTTGTTTGATTTTCTGTTTTTTAGGTTCTAGGATCCTAGAACCTACTAAATCACTGCTCTTTGTAGTGAACGTAACTTAAATCACGCAGACGCTGTGACGCTTGCTCTGCAGTTAAATCTCGTTGGCTTTCTGCCAACATTTCATAACCCACCATAAATTTACGAATTGTCGAGCTGCGTAATAGTGGCGGGTAAAACAGCGCATGCAGCTGCCAATGGTCAACATCTGTGCCTTCTTCGAAGAACGGCGCGTAATGCCAGCCCATCGAGTAAGGGAAAGAGCACTGGAACAAGTTGTCGTAACGGCTGGTCAACTTTTTGATAGCCATAGCGAGATCATCTCGTTGCTCATCGTTCAACTCACACATGCGGCGAATGTGTGTTTTTGGAAGCAACATGGTTTCGAATGGCCAGGCCGCCCAGTAAGGTACAACCGCAACCCAGTGTTCGGTTTCAACAACAATTCGTGAGCCGTCTTTTAACTCAGCCTGAACGTAATCAACCAGTAGGTTGCTTCCTTTCTCTTGGTAATACGCTTTTAGGTTATGCTCTTTACGTTCGATCTCATTAGGTAAAAAGCTGTTCGCCCAAATCTGCCCGTGTGGGTGTGGTTGAGAACACCCCATGGTCTCACCCTTGTTTTCAAAAGCTTGAACCCAGATGAAATCTTTACCTAACTCTTCAATTTGCTCATTCCATGTATCAATCACATCCCGAATTTTATTCACTGGTAGTTCTGGCAACGTTTTGCTGTGATCCGGTGAGAAGCAGATTACTCGGCTCAAACCACGTACCCCCTGAGTTTTGAATAATGGGTTGTCCGACTCAGGTGCATCTGGTGAATCCACCATCAGAGCCGCAAAATCGTTATTGAACACATAGGTTCCTTGGTAATCAGGGTTCACGTCACCTGAAATACGTTCGTTGGTCGGACAAAGGAAACACTTGCCGTCGTAAGTCGGCAGTTCGTCCATCGCAGGCTTTTCATCAGCACCACTCCATGGACGTTTTGCCCGGTGTGGTGATACCAAAACCCATTGACCAGTCAACGGGTTGTAACGACGGTGTGGATGATCCACTGGATTAAATTCAACATTCGACATCTTATTTACTCAACTTTCAAAATACGTTCTTTTCACTGCACATCTCGATGAGACTGGATCTGCAGATCGGCTTAAATTACTCAGCGGAATAACCTTGAGGATTATTTGATTGCCATAACCAGGTATCCGCCGTCATTTCCGTAACACTACGTGTTGCTTTCCAGCCAAGGTCTCGCTCTGCCTTTTCAGTGCTCGCCCAACACTCAGCGATATCACCGGGTCTGCGCTGGCAAAGCTCGTAAGAAACTGGATTACCACAAGCCACGCCAAATGCCTCAACCATTTCGAGCACGCTTGAGCCTTTACCTGTACCGAGGTTATAAATGTGTAGTCCTGACTTTGCGCCTACGGATTTGAGTGCAGCAATGTGGCCATCAGCTAAGTCCATAACGTGGATATAGTCACGAACTCCCGTACCATCCGGTGTTGGGTAATCGTTTCCAAAAACAGACAGTTTTTCACGACGACCAACGGCAACTTGGGCAATAAATGGCATCAGGTTGTTTGGAATACCTTGTGGATCTTCTCCCATAGTGCCAGACGGATGAGCACCAACTGGATTAAAGTAACGCAGCCAAGTGATACTCCAATCATTTTCAGCATTGAACAGATCACGCAGACACTCTTCCACCATGTATTTACTGCGGCCATATGGATTGGTAGTTGTGCCAGTTGGCGAATCTTCAGTGATAGGTACGATGTCCGGGTCGCCGTAAACCGTTGCAGATGAACTAAACACAATACTTTTTACGGCCGCTTTACGCATGCTGCGTGCCAATACCAGTGAGCCATTGACGTTGTTGTCATAATATTCCAATGGTTTAACGACCGACTCGCCCACCGCTTTTAAGCCAGCAAAGTGAATCACAGCTTGGATTTCGTGTTTCGTAAATACCGAATCCAGGAAGTCTTCATCCCGAACGTCGCCTCGATAAAACGTAGGTTGCTTGCCTGTTAACGCTTCAATTCTGCTGAGAACTTCGACCTTGGCATTGCACAAGTTGTCAATGATGATTGGATCCATTCCCGCTTCAATCATCTGCACGCATGTGTGACTGCCGATGTAGCCCAGACCACCTGTAACAAGAATTTTCACTTTTGCTTCTCCTTGAATAATTTCAAATTAGTTAGTTTCGTAGTTAAACTTTGAAAACCGCCACGTCTTTCGTTAGTGCTGAAGAAACTCGGCTGATATCTCCATGAACACTCGCGATAGCATTTGCACTGTGAGTAATTTCATCGCTCAAAGATTTAGACAGCTCAATCTCCGAGTTCAGCTTCTTCATCATTTCACACTGAATATCTGACGCTTGGGAAATGCCAGAATTGATGGTATTGATTTCACTAACGGCACTCTCAACCAGTTGAATTTGATCAATAACTTCTAACGTACGATTTCGACTTAGCTCGCTGCTTTTTAGAACTTGAGACATTTGTCCAATAAGTTGCTCCGACGAGTCGGAAAACTGAACAAGAAATTCATCAATCTCAATGGTGCTGCTTCGAGTTTTCGACGCGAGCATTCGAACTTCTTCAGCGACAACAGCAAAACCCTTTCCTGACTCACCAGCTCTTGCAGCCTCAATGGAAGCATTTAACGCTAATAAATCAGTTTGATCGGCAATTTTCTGAATAGAACTTAGAATGCTACTGATCCCCTGAGAGACAGTATCCATCACGCCGATTGAGGAAGATATTTTGTCAGTGTTCTCACCTAAGGTGATCACAATATTTTCAGCAATATTGCCTTTAACGACCGCTTCACTCACCCGACTACTTACTTGCTGCGCTAACTCCATTGCTTGTTGAGTTTGTTGCTGAATATCTAATGATGACAGTCGAATATCATTTATAGCATCAGACAGACTCTCACTTTGCTTGCTGTAACGGGAGACAGTAGAAACATTCCGTCCAATTTGAACATCAAGTTCTTCTCTGGCGCCGTTTAAAGCGACGTTTGACCTGGATATTTTTTTAAATAAAGCCTGTAGATTATCTATAAAACAATTCACTGAGTTAGAGATATGGCCTATTTCATCTTGGCGATTAATATTAATTCGTTGGGTTAAGTCCGCATCATGACCTGCCAAATTCTCCACTAAATTCTTTAACTTAGATAGCGGGTTTAATTGAAAATTAAGAATTATCAAACTAATAACCAGCATAATAAAAGCGCAAAGTGACATATACTTTGTAATATCTTGGTTTATACCATCGATAATCTTTTTGATATATCTGTAGTCAATATACGAGCGTAAATACCAATTTGAACCAGCAACAGTAACAACATCAGTTTGCTTTAATTCTAAATTTAACTTTCCAGTTGAATAAATAGAATTGCTTTGTTCATCGAGTAGTTCAAAGTAAACGCCTGGAACACTATAGCGCTGTATAAGTTCCCCAATCAAACTCAAGTTGATAGTGAAAAAATCTACTACACTATGTTTCTTTTTCGAAATAATTACTTTTGCCTGACCACTTTCAGAAAAAATTTGTGTTATTTTTATGCCTTCTTGATGGTCACGAGCCAAATCGATATAATATTGGGATTGCTCTTTATCTAAGCTTCCTTTATCACTTAATTCAGTCTTATTGACAAGCTTGACAACTTGTTCATAACCTAGTTTTTGCTTAGTATCACGAATACCAATTACGCCAAAATCAAGGCTCTCTATCACCGATATATCGCGTTCGATTGACTGTTTAATTTCACTGCTAATCAATCTTACATTGCTAACCATACGACTGTCGTATGAGTTATTGATGTAATCACCAATAATATATTTAACACTAAAGTAAGCAGTTACGATAGTAATTATTAATGATATTCCAAATAAGATTATAATCTTATTTTTTAACGACAGTGGTTTCATACATCAGTGGCTTTGTTGCGTAATTCAGACGAGAAACCAAACCTCCTAAAGTTGAGCGACTGTTATACAATATACTGAGTTTCAGGCATACCAAGCCCTGTAAGTTTGTTCAGTGCTTTGATCATGGCGTAAGTCTCGCCAACCTGAGCGTTGTAATTTCTTAGACTTAATTTCCCACCTAGCAACTGTTTTACTCGGTACATTGCGGTCTCTGACAGAGAGCGCTTATGATAGCCATACCGCTTTTTCCACTTCTTGTTGGAGCCGTAGAGCTTCTGGCAACCTACCGCTAAGTTACGAGGATGCCCTTGTTCCCAGAAGGCTGCTCCTTCTCTTGGCGGGATGAGCGGAACAGCTCGCTTGATCCGTATGGCATCATGGCAATTCCTTGTGTCATAAGCGCCATCGCCTGATATCTCAATGATTTTACGACGTGTTTGCTTGAGTAAGTTGGGGAGCACTTCGGCATCAGTTACGTTAGATAAGCTCAGCTCTGCTGCGACTATTTCGTGGGTGCTTGTATCTACCGCGATATGCAGCTTACGCCAGACTCTTCGCTTCCCATCAGTTCCATGCTTCTTGACCTTCCATTCACCTTCGCCATAAACCTTGAGGCCAGTGGCATCAATGGCCAGATGTTGTATTGCTCCTCTGGTTTTGGTTTTAAATGAAACTTCAACTTCCTTAGCTCGGCGGCTTATACAGGTGTAGTGCGGGCAAACAAGCGGGATGTTAGCCAGCTTAAATACGGAGTCTAGAAAACCTTGCAGCGCTCTCAAGGGCATAGAGAAAACGCGTTTCACCATCAGTGCGGTAGTAATGGCTAAGTCGCTGAATCGGCGAGGTCTACCACGCTTGCCTTGTTTGTTTTGCTTCCACTCAGCTATCGCTTCCTCATCAATCCAAAAGGTCAGAGAACCACGGTTGATTAAGGATTTATTGTACTGCTTCCAGTTAGTTGTTTTGTAACGAGGTTTAGGCATGAGGCTACGACGATTGATGGGCGTAGCCGCTCAGATCGTAGTTTCTTGATTTAGTTCCATCGAATTACGCAACAAAGCCTACATCAGTCCATGTAAAAAGGCTCTTGAAATGGAAATATAGACATATTTTCCGCCCCCTCCGGCTGAATACGACCCAATTCAAGAGCAAATGGCAAAGGATTTCGATGTGATAGGCCAGAATGGAGCTAAACAGGCCTATCTAAGTAGTAAAATGGCAATTTCTATTTATTACCACCAAGCCTCAATTTGTACACCGTAGTTGATGGTGTCGTTGCTCTTATTGTTGTCAAATGAGTCGCCCTCATTGTCTTTCAAATAAGTCGCAAAGAATCGGATTTCTGGACGAGCGAAGAAAGACTCTCCCGTTGAGATGGCGTGTGCGATAGTGAATTTTGTGCCACTAAACTTGTCTTCGGAGCCTGAATCCCAAGTTTTTTCTTGGTCAAAGTAGCCGACCTCTAACATAGTCTTATTGTATGGCGACCAGTTGTAAGTTGGACGAGCTACAAATGAGAACAACTCTTCCTTATCTAACCAGTCCCCATGATCTTTCACGTTACCGTAAGTTAGAACATGGTTGATCACGACATTCTCGCCTAAGTTCAAATCACCAGTACTGATAAAGCGGAACCCTTTTGCATCGCTGACATCACCACTCCAGATGTCATACCAGCCCCCCCCTTGTGAGATAGCGTTCTGTGCAAGTCCTTTGTCCATATATTGGAGCACAAACTTGTTATACCCCAATGAAAAACTCTGGCTAAGTTCAGCAGTTAACATTAAACCGTTATCGAAGTTCTCAGCGGCGTCTTCTTGCTCATCCGTTGGGTTAACCATTGCATAGTCAACACCGAATTCAGTCCAGGAGCCTTCCCATGGGCTAAAGCCAGCGTAACGTAAATCTAAGAAGTAAGTATTCAAATCTCCGTAACTCGTTTTATTGCCAGTATCATCCCACTCGGCCAACTCATTATCGGCTCGGATAACCGCTGCTGAAATCGCACCGGTATTTAACTTGATGTTTTCGATACCCACACCGTAGCCAGAAATATTCCAGTATTTAGTGTCTATAATGTGGATATCATGACGTTGATAAAAGCGTTTACCAGCCCAGATAACGGCATCAGGAGAAGATGGGATATAGCCTTTAGCTTGAACATTTAACTGCTTAATACCAAAGTTGGCACTGTCATCTTTACTATTTTCAGACTCTAGGTTCCCCTCCGATGACATTTCAAACATACTTTCAAAGTACATTGAACGACCATCTGCATTAAATAACTCTTGGCCTAATCCAATTTCCGAATAAGTATCAAACTCATTACCCAAGCGACCCAATGTCGTTTTATAAAACTCATCTCCTCCTTTGGTACCGCCTCCATCAGCACTGGCTCCCAAACCAGCACGTACGTAACCGTAGAAATCGACTGCTGAAACTTGAGTGGCGAATAAAGAACCTAAAATAGCGACTGTCAATGTTGCTTTTTTCATTTTAATTTCCTTTTGTATTACTTTTGAGTTATTGGCTGGGTAAATATCGCCATATCCTTTGTTTAGGCAATACTTACCCGTAAGATGAATTTCATCTTATTTTTAAATATTGTTATTCATTGCCCGCCTAAATAATCAGGCGGGATAGCTATTTATAATTTCTGATAACGATGACTTGATAGGGTTGAAGTTTAATATTCTCCTGAATATCGTCACCTGTACTTGCATTTATCCAATTCCCGTGCGGAACTTTCAAATCTCGCGGATCATTCAAAAAGTTCATAATGAACAAATAGCGAGACTGTTCATCTTCACGAGTTGTCACTGACACCCCGTAAGGCACGTTTTCAATTGGCTTGCGGATTCCATGTAAATTAGCAAGAGAGATGTAAAATAACTCGTTAAACTCTGTCTCTGTACGTGCAGCGATGTAATAAGCACAACCTTTACCAAGCTGGTTCTTAGTAATGACCGGACAAGCATCAAATAGATCCTCACGGTAATAAGCCAGAGCGTCTGCCGTCTCTAAATGAATATGTTCCATTAAGTGCTTGGCCTTAAATTCACCACTGAAGCCAAAACCAGAGTGCGTTTCCATTTCAAACAATACGCGTTCATGGTCATAGAGTGAGTCAATCTCTTCAGTCCAAATACCCAACGTGCGGCGCAATGGGCTGCCTTCTCCACCAGGGAAACCTCCCAAGAAGCACAGGTCATTCTGATCAACGATGCCACTCCAATAAGTCGCGACTAACGTCCCACCCTGCTCCACAAATGCTTCCAGACGTTCTGCTACGCCAGGTTTTATTAAGTACAGCATAGGTGCAACAATGATCTTGTAAGGAGTAAAATCACATAGCTGCTCTATAATGTCGCAGCTAATACCTTGCTGCCAAAAACCTCGATAATGGTCACACACGGTTTGCTCGTAGTGCATGCCTTCATTGCGAGGACCTGAAGCATCATCCATTGCCCAACGGTTTTCCCAATCAAAAATGATCGCCACTTCGGCCTGCGTGTTCGTTCCCGCCACATCATTAATTTGTTTAAGATACTCACCAACGGCTGTCACTTCTCGACCAGTGCGAGTATTTGCATGACCAACGTGGTCGATCACCGCACCATGGAACTTCTCTACAGAGCCGCGGCTTTTTCGCCACTGGAAGTACTGAACAGAATCAGAGCCATGAGCGACTGCTTGCAATGAGGAAAGCAGATGGACACCGTCTTTTTTGAGCTTAGTGATTGGCTGCCAGTTAGTTTGGCTTGGGGTTGATTCCATGAGTAAAAATGGCTGGTTTTTCAGTGTGCGCATCAAATCATGGTACATCCCGGTATAGCAAGCGAGCGCAACTTCATCGCCGTCACGGTGCCAAAGCGGATAGCTGTCCCAAGAAACAACATCAATTGACTTTGCCAATTCCCAATAGTTGTAGTCGTAAAAGTACTCCATGAAGTTTGCCGTCGTAGGCAGATCAGGATTAATCGACTTGAGCGGTGCAATCTCGTGCTCACAGAAGTTCGAGACGCGGTCAGTACAGAATCGTTTCCAATCTAACTTCAGTGCGTGAACGGAGTTCTCACCAACGGGAGATGGTGATTCAATTTGTTCCCAACTGGTGTAAGTATGACTCCAGAACGCACTCCACCACAGCTTATTAAGATTGTATAGGGAGCCGTATTTGTTTTTCAGCCACAAACGAAACTCTTCTTGGCAGTAATTACAGTGACAATCGCCGCCATATTCGTTTGAAACGTGCCAGCCTATCACCGCAGGATGTTGACTGTAACGTTCAGCCAATTTAGCGTTCATGATGCTCACTTTCTCACGGTAATTCGGTGAGCTGTAACAATGGTTATGACGTTCTCCATGCAGTTGTTTAATACGTGCGCTGTTGACTCGAAGGACGTCAGGGTATCGTTCAGACAACCAGGCAGGACGCGCGCCACTCGGTGTCGCCAGGAATACAGAAATCCCATTGTCTGCCAAGTTATCCAGTACGTTATCGAGCCATTCAAACTGAAACTCACCTTCAACAGGCTCAAGAGCAGACCAACTGAAGATACCGACAGACATAACGTTACAATTCGTCTGCTTCATCAGTTCAATATCTTTCGCTAAAATATCAGGTCTGTCTAACCATTGCTCAGGGTTGTAATCTGCTCCATGGAGCAAGCCTTTTATCTTTGGAATGATGTGTTTTTTATTGTTCATTATTGACCTTTAAATACTTTCAATGACGGTAGTGCGTTACCTTCAAAATCAAACAGTGCTTGGTTCTCCCATGAATTGCCCATGTCCCATTTGTCCCCGCTATAGTCCATGCCAGCGCCTGTTGACCAGGTTGCCCCATCGATTGGTAACCATGCGGGTTCCCAGTAATAAATCCCTAAACCTAGTTCGTTAGGCAGTTCATTCAACAGCGTCATGATGTCAGCCAGGTATTGCGCCTGGCCCTCAATTGACACACTGTAGCCCTCAATCGGCCCCGCCTCGGAGTAGCTATTACCTAACGAATCACCATTCTCAGTGGTAAACGGGAAAGACGTTTCGACCAAGACAACAGGCTTGTTGTAGCGACTGATGACGTCATTCATATTGGCTTTTACTTTGTCAATTGGGCCGTGCCACCACGGGTAGTAAGACATACCAATCACATCAAAATCGACACCACGCTGGGTGATTTCATCAAACCACCAACGGAAAAGACCGTTATCACCGGCTTCAGCGAGGTGCAACATGATTTGAATGTCTTTACCACTGTCGTTGTCGTGAACCGCTTGGATGCCGGTTTTTAAAAGCAGTGACAGGCGGTCGAACTCCTTACCATCTTGACCCCAACTCTTACCCTCCGGCCAAAGCATGCCACCATTCAGTTCGTTACCAACTTGAACCATGTCTGGCACGACACCCGCAGCTTGGTGTGCTTTCATCACCTCTGCTGTATAGTCGTAGACTTTCTGTGTTAGGTTCTCAAACGTAAGTTGCTCCCACTCTTTTGGCTTTTGTTGCTTTTTAGGGTCAGCCCAAAAGTCGCTGTAATGGATATCAAGCAGGAATGACATACCGTTTTCTTGTGCGCGTTTACCAAGCTCAATGGAACGCTCTAACGTGTTATTACCGCCACCAAATACATCACCAGTGGCTGACATTGGGTCTACCCACAAACGTGCGCGAATAGAATTAACTCCACTATCTTTTAATATTTTAATCAGATCTTTTTCATTGCCAACTTGGTAATATTTCCCACCCAATTTTTCTATTTCAGGCAACATGGAGATATCCATACCACGAATAAAATCAGCTCTCAGTGTTGGAGCAGTTATAACAGGAGCAGTTATAACAGTATTATCCACATCAGCATTAATATCAGAGCTGTTATTATTTGAAGTATTTACAGATTGACAGCCAGCCAAAGCCACTGCCGCACTAATAAGTGCAACCTTAAATTTTGTATTCATATTTTTCTCTCTAGTATTAGCCTTTTGTACTACCTGCTGTTAAGCCAGATACAAAGTATTTTTGTAGTGATAGATAAAGAAGCGCTACAGGTATTGAAATAAGCACAGCACCCGCTGCATATGTGGTATAACTCGCCCCCATTTTTTCTACGACCAAATTATATAAACCGATAGGTAACGTATAATTTTCAGGTGTTCTTAGAATAGTTGTAGCGAGAATAAAATCGCCTAGAGGACCCGTGAAAGAGAATAAGGCTACTACTGCAATAATTGGTTTTGAAATAGGCAGTATGATTTCCAAAAAAATACGGATATTACTCGCACCATCCATTTTTGCTGATTCATCCAGGTCTTTCGGTATCGCGTCCAAGTAACCTTTCATTAAATACGTGTTCATCGGGATCATGCCACCAACATAAACCAGTACTAATGCAAGATGGCTATTAATCAATCCCAACATCTGAGCTAAGACAAATATCGCAATTAGGGCGGAGAATTGCGGGATCATCTGCAACAGAAGGAACAGCATTAGACCATTTTTCCTTCCTTTAAAGCGAAAGCGTGAAAACGCATATGACGTACATGACACACTGATCAGCGTTAGTACCATGGTCAAAAAGCTGATTTTCAAACTATTCCAGAACCAGGTCAGGTAAGCTACTTTGTCATTAGCAAACAAAGTGGCATAATGACTCAGAGTCGGGTTATCCGGGAATATGGACTCACCCATGATACTGTTACCTGGATAGAATGACGCTCCAACCGTCCACACTAACGGGTAAATAATGATCACTGATACCAACAAAATTAGGCCGTAACTCAATGTCAATCGGATGCGATTACTACGTTTAATACTCATATTTTTATCTCGCTTCTTCTTTGAATGACTTGGTCATACGGAATTGCCAAAGAGCAATGCCCACAACAAAAATCGACAGTAATAAAGTGATTGCAGATGCAATACCGTATTGCGATGAGGACATCGTCAGTTTATAAATCCATGACACCAAGATATCGGTGCCGCCCGCGTTACTACCAATGACAGCAGGACCACCATTGTTAAACAGATAAATAATATTGAAGTTGTTAAAGTTAAACGTATATTGAGTAATCAAAATTGGAGCGATTGAGTACAGAACCAGCGGTAAAGTGATGGTTCTTAACTGCTGGAGTTTACTTGCACCGTCCATCGTCGCAGCTTCATAAAGATCATTAGGGATCGCCTGTAGAACCCCCGTTGTCATGGCGAATACAAATGGGAAACCTAACCAGGTTTGGATCATGATGAGCGCGACTTTCGTCCAGAATGGGTCTGTCAGCCAAGCTTTAGGCTCAATACCAAAGAAGTCGAGAATCACGTTGTTGATGACACCAAAGCTGTCGTTAAACATCCCGGTAAAAATAAGGATGGTAACAAAGCCCGGTACCGCCCAAGGAAGAATAAAGATAGTACGGATCAGAGGCTTAAATTTAAGGTCTTTTTGGTTAACCAGAATCGCCAAAAGAACCCCGACTGTACATTGCAATGTTGATGCAACTAATGTCCAAACGACCGTCCACTGCAACACATCGATAAAGGTGTTACGCCACAAGTTAATTTGGAAAATGTTGAAGAAGTTCTTCAATCCAACCCAGTCCACCAGCTTCGCAGGCGGTGAGTTGTAAAGGTTGTAGTTAGTAAAACCAATCGCAAAACCAAAGATGATCGGAAACACAACAACAAAGACTAAAAGGATAAAACCCGGACTTATCATCAGATACGGGAAGCCAGCATTGATGACATTGCGATACTGAACACGAAGTGAGTTCAGTGGGCGGCCTTCATCAAGCAGTTGACCGTTTTTGTAGGCGTCATTAATGCTGAGTACATAAACCGCTAAACCAAATACCACCACTAGCGAAGCAATAATGCCTTCTGCGAGTAGGAAAACTGAGTTGTCCTCTGGTAGGTTTTCGCCAAGTGTGACAAGCCCCCACATACCGTGGGAAATAAAATCACGAGTTACTGCATAAAAACTTGTTAGCAAGATGAAGAACATCATGCCTTTTACAAACTGTCGATTATAAAACTGGCCAAAGCCAGGAATTACTGAAAATAAAGAGGCAGTAAACCGTTGGGATCGATACAGCCCCGAGTTATGCTCAAAATGTTCACTCATGTCAGACATCACTTACAACTCCATTTCGGAAAACTTCTGGCGTCTGTCAGCCCCAGCCCAAGATGGTTATATAGGGCCGACAATTGCTTTCGCCAGAACAATATCTTTAAATTATTGGCCCATCATTGCGTGGTTAGCTTCTATTTGCATATTGATGCTGTCTACTGCAGAGTCGAGTGCACTTTTCGCATCTTGTTTATTCGTTGCAATCAACTGAAGTGCGCTGTTCGCAGGGCCCCACACTTCGTTCATTTCAGGAATGGAAGGCATAGACGTAGCGTGAATGGATTGCATCGCCACTGCACTTGCACCTGGGTCATTCTTGATAACAGGATCGTCTACCAATTTTGTCACTGCCGGAACCTCTCCAGTTAATTCAAAACGGCGCTTCGCATTGTCATAGTTATTGACGAACGTAATAAACTCTTGCGCTAATGGTTTGTTTTTCGAGAAAGTGGAAATGCTGTAACTCTTCACGCCCATAAATGACCCCATTTGCTCACCAGATGGCAATTTTGGAAGTGGGGCTACACCATAGTTGATCCCTGCTTCTTTGTAAGGCTGGAGCGCCCAAGGACCAGTTTGAACAATCGCTGCTTTGCCCGACGTGAATAGTGAATCGATAGCATTAAGCCCGTTATTACCAATGATGCCTGTAGGGAATACTTTAGAGTCATAGAACTTCTGAATGAATTTCGCGCCTTCTACTGCCCCTGGAGTATTCAATAATATTTTATTAGGATCATACGAACCGTCGTCTTTTTTAGCGAAAACATCACCACCCATACCGTTTAAAATTCCGTAGGTGTAATAAAGCTCATCCCATTTTGCTAGCAAACCGTATTTATTTTCTTCGCGAAACTTCTTAGACAGCTCAAATATTTCGTCCATCGTTTCTGGTAGCTCAGCAATAAGATCTTTGTTGTAAACCATAAATACGGTTTCAACGGATTTTGGCAAGCCGTATAGCACGCCATTGTAAGTCAATGCGTTAATAGAAGATTGACTAAATGTATCGGTAACGGCTTTATCGACCTGAATTGGAGCAAGTAAACCTTGGATAACCGCCCCACCGATCTGATCATGTGGGATCAAGACGACGTCAGGGCCAGTACCTGCTGGGCCATCCATGCGCAGAGATTCGACCTGACCGCCATATGGCATTTCAAGCACATTCACTTTCACATCATGTTTCTTTTCAAACGCTGCGACCGCCTCTTCATTACCCAAAGACTTTTGAATGTCTTCCCAGACTAATAAGGACTGCTGCGCTAACGCCATTGGCGAACAAAATAGAGCGGTAACTGCAAGAGCAGATAGTTTTTTACTAAATTTATTATTATCCATAAAGTTTCACGCCTTTTCGTTTTGGTAAAAATAATTTATGGTGCAAATATGCTCCTTTGTGTTATTTTTTCCATACAGGCTATTCATTGATGTGATTTAAATCACTAAAGCTAGCAGTTATTGTGATTAATCAGACAAGTGAGAATAAAATTTACTAAATAAAAATCGAATTAGATCACATACTTTATTTATTATCATTTAAGAGGAATTAAAATGTCTTCGATCCAGTTATCCAATGTCGTAAAACGTTTTGACGATACCCAAACCATTCACAACGTAAACTTGTCGATAGAAGAAGGTGAGTTTGTGGTGTTTGTTGGTCCATCTGGCTGCGGAAAATCAACGCTCTTGCGTATGATTGCAGGCCTAGAAAACATCAGTGATGGAGCAATATCTATTTCGGGAAATGTCGTTAACGACACTCCACCATCAGAACGAGGGGTTGCTATGGTATTCCAGTCTTATGCTCTATACCCGCATATGACTGTTGCAGAAAATATGGGTTACTCACTAAAAGTAAACAAAGTTCCAAAAGAAGAGCGAGATAAAAAAGTACAGCTGGTTGGTAAAGCACTACAGTTAGAACATCTACTTGATCGTAAACCAGCCCAACTGTCAGGCGGGCAACGTCAGCGCGTTGCTATCGGTCGTGCTATCGTGAGAGATCCTAAAGTGTTTTTATTCGATGAGCCTCTATCAAACCTTGATGCAGAATTACGTGTGGATATGCGTCTACATATTGCAAAGCTACATCAAGAACTTAAGTCAACCATGATCTACGTAACGCACGACCAAGTCGAAGCCATGACATTAGCAGATAAAATCGTCGTGCTTCGTGATGGTAAAGTTGAGCAAGTTGGCTCACCAATGGATCTCTACCATAACCCTGTTAACAGATTTGTTGCCGGATTTATTGGCTCGCCTAAAATGAATTTTCTTCCTTGTACCGTTGAAGCTTGGGATGAAACGAGCTTAACAGTGAGTCTAGATGTGGGTCATTCAATCACTTTACCGATAAAAACAGCTCAGGTTGAAATAGGTAAAAATCTAACGTTAGGTATTAGACCAGAACACCTCACGACAAATCCAGATATGATCACACTTGCATTCCAATGTGAAGTGGTCGAGAGACTGGGAGGCATGACTTACATCTTTGGCCAATGTGGCGGCGTGGATGACTTCAAATACCTTCATCATGGGGACACACAAGTACAGCCTGGTGAGTCAATTTCGCTATTTACATCACCTTCCCATTTACACATTTTTGAACCTGATGGAAACGTCATTAAATTTGATTCTGTACAATCAACACATTAGCGCTTTAGTGCCAAAGAGCATTCAGAATGCTCTTTGGCATGCTAGGACCGTCCGATAAAAACAATATAGGGTAATCTTTTGGCTACACTTAAAGACATTGCACAAAGAGCGAAGATTTCTACTTCCACTATTTCTCGCTTTCTTAACGAAGACCCTACTTTGTCTGTAAGTGAAGACAAAAAACGGGCCATTTTGGAGGCAGTAGAGTCTCTTGGCTATCAATCCCCTAAACGCAGTAAAAAACAGTTTGTTCATCATGAAGTAACCAAAACGAATGAGCCATTTGGCGTACGTGATGTTGTTATGTTGAACTTTTTAACGCCGACACAGGAAATAGACGACCCGTATTTCACTTCTATTCGTGCTGGCATTCAAAATCGATGCTTAGAAAAAGGAGTCGATTTAAGAACACTCCATTTAGACCAGATCGATACTAATATAAATCTAATAGAAAACGCTCCAGCCGTCATTGCAGTCGGACATTTCTCCAAACATATTGTAGATACCTTATATCAAGCTAACCACAATATCATATTTGTTGATTCTAACCCTTTAGGTAGCAAAACCGATGCAGTCTTAATTGACCGGTTGGCGTTGTCCAATGACGTTATGCAAAATGTACTAAAAAGCCGTTGTAAACGACCTGCTTTTATTGGCAATAACGAGGAGCGGTTACATACTTTTCGTAAAGTTACCAAAGAAAACGGCTTGTATCACGATGCGCTATGTAAAGTAAGTAAAGAGTATTGCATCGAGTCGGGGTATCAAGCAATGAAAGAAATGCTACAACTCGATGAGCTTCCCGACGTGGTCTACGCCGCGACAGACATGGTGGCCGTTGGTGTTTATCGAGCCATTTATGAGGCAGGGTTAACCATTCCAACCGATATACAAGTCATCGGCACCAATGATATCTCGTCAGCCCGACATATGAGTCCAAGCCTTACTACAATGCGACTGTTCCCGTTTGAAATGGGAGAAGTAGCAATAGATATGTTTATTGAAAAAATGGAAGGCAGAAAATACAAAAAAACGGTTTTATTTGGTCATGAGTTTATATGGCGAGACAGTTTTAAAATTAACTAACTGCGCGCTAATTTATGATTCTTTAACATCACGGATGATAAAATTGACTTAATAAATTTGTAGATGGATCATAATCACAATTATCTAAGTAAATTTACTTAGATAATTTACCCACAATCACAACTACATAAATCACCTTATAAAAATAATCACTAACACTTTTATACATCACCTCAACACTAAAATCCTTTGCTATATTATTTACGTTTAAAAACAATTAAAACGTGAATATATAAAAACGGTGAAACGATGAACAATACCCTAAAAACACTAGCCATCTTCGGCTCATTAGTGGCCTCAAACTATTCTCACGCTTTTATTAAAGGTGCGGATATTAGTTGGATAACTCAGATGGAAGACAGTGGCTACGAGTTCTACAACGATTGGGGCTATCGACAAGATGTCCTTTCAATATTACGAGACCATGGCATGAACGCAGTGCGTCTTCGTGTCTGGGTTAACCCCAGTGATGGTTATTACAGCTCACTGAATGATGTAATTGTCAAAGCGCAGTGGGCCAAAGACGCGAATATGGATGTGATGATTGACTTCCACTATAGCGACACTTGGGCCGATCCAGGTAACCAGTGGAAACCCGCAGCATGGCAACAACTGAGCTTCGAAGATTTAATGGGACAAGTATGGTCTTACACTAGAGACTCACTCAACACCTTAAAAGCTGCAGGTATCACACCAAAATGGATTCAAGTCGGTAATGAAACCAACAACGGAATGCTATGGAATGAAGGAATGGCTTCAAGCAACATGCGTAACTATGCATGGTTGTTTAATAGCGGACGCAACGCAGCCAAAGAAGTATTCCCAGATGCCAAGGTCATTGTCCATTTAGCAAACTGTCACGACAATGCTAATTTCCGATGGATTCTTGATGGCTTACAATCCAACAGTGCTTGGTGGGATGTTATTGGCGCATCGTCCTATCCCAAGAATGCTACTGGCCTTACTTGGCAAGAAGCAAACAATCAATGCCTCTCTAATCTCAATGACATGGTCGAACGCTACGGAACGGAAGTGATGATCACTGAAATTGGCGTGCCTTGGGATGAGCCTCAAGCAAAGACTATCGTTGCCGATATGATCCAAAAAGTACGTAATGTTAATCAAGATAAAGGCATTGGGATTTTCTATTGGGAGCCACAGGCATATAGTTGGCAAGGTTATACGTTGGGTGCATGGGATCCAAATACGCGCCAGCCTACTCAAGCTCTTGATGCCTTTCTTGAATGAGTAAAAACATAAAATATTTTTCAAGCCCCTCTTTGATTAGAGGGGCATATTCGAAAGAACAAACTTAAATTAATAATTGTTTCTATAACGCTTTCCACACTGACAATATCATTTCATCATAAGATGATTTTTTAGTAGATCCAGAGTATCTAAAGTCAGTTTTTGATGATGTTGTGGGCTTTGTTGCGTAATTCGGTCAGAGAACCAAACTGCCTGAAATTGAGCAATTAACACACTGCGTTTCAAGTATACCAAGCCCTGTAAGTTTGTTCAGCGCTTTAATCATAGCGTATGAGCATTGTAGTTTCTCAGGCTTAACCGGCCACCTAACAACTGCTTCACTCGATACATTGCTGTCTCTTATAGTGAGCATTTATGATAGCCGTACCACTTTTTCCACTTACTGTTGGCTCCGTAGAGCTTCTGGCAACCTACCGCTAAATTCCTAGGGTGACCATTCTCCCAGAAGGCTGCCTTTTCTCTTGGTGGGATTCGTGGAACAGCTCGCTTGATCCGTATGGCATCGTGGCAATCCCTTGTGTCATAAGCGCAATCACCAGATATCTCAATAATTCTTCGGCGTGTTTGCTTGAGCAAGTTAGAAAAGACTTCTACATCGGTAACATTAGATAAACTCAGTTCTGCCGCGACGATTTCGTGAGTGCTGGTGTCTACCGCTAAATGCAACTTTCTCCAGACTCTACGCTTCCCGTCAGTACCATGCTTCTTGACCTTCAATTCACCTTCGCCATAAACCTGAGGCCTGTTGCATCGATGGCTAGATGCTGTGTATTACCACTCTAGTCTTTGGTTTAAATAAAACCTCGACTTGCTTAGTTCTTCGACTGATACAACTGTAATGTGGACAGACTATAGGAACGTTAGCCAATGAAAAAACAGAATCGATAAACCCTTGCAATGCTCTCAACGACATTGAGAAAACTCGTTTCATCATAAGCGCAGTGGTAATGGCTAAGTCGCCGAACTGACGAGGTCTACCACGTTTACCTTGTTTACTCTGCTTCCACTTGTGAATAGCTTCTTCATCCATCCAGAATGTCAGAGAACCACTATTAATAAGCGATAGATTGTATTGATTCCAATTAGTGGTTTTGTAGCGAGGTTTCGGCATTAGGCTAAGTTATTGGATAAACATAGTGGATCAGATCTTAGCTTATCGATTTTGTTGGATCATGGCGTTGAAGGCAACACTGTCATACAAATGAGCAAAAAGGAGAAAGGCACATTTTATATCACAAATGATGGTGGGTTGATTTTTTGGTGGTCAAGGAAAGGCTGGATTGCACAAAGTAAAACTTTGATCTAGCAAAAAAAGCAAGCTGCGTCTAGACTTTGAGGGAGGTAGCTTGCTCTCTAACGATTGAGCTGAAAAATTATTAAACACTCATTGCGATATCTAGCCAATACGAGTATTGCTCATCTGACTCAAACTCATTAGGTGACACATGACAGTCAATTTCCAGTCCATTCTGGAAGACTAGAAATCCACAATCACAACCAAAAGCATATTGGTCAGCAAATTTTACTTTAAAGCGGATTTCACGGTACTTCTCTGATAGCGCGATGAATATTGGGTATGGCATATTATTAAAGGAAATAAAGCTAATTCTACCGTAAACATATTCATATTTTTCCTCAAGCTTGAATTCACTGTGCCAAGCGTTCCATTTTGAGTACCAATGTTTATAATTCCAATCACTGTCTTGCTCAACATGACAAGAACTATTCTTTCCTTCCAAAACCTTCAGATACTCAGGGCTAGGAATTAACCTATTAAAATCTAACTCATTATTTTCATTACTAATGCACTCAATAATGGAACTTGCATGAGCAAGATCTTCAGTTTTAAATTCGATAATATTTATTATGCGATTTGACATTATTTTTACTCTTATTTATGAATCATTTATATGGTTTTAACTTGAAATTTTTTGTCTTCATAAATATTGAGTAAATCCACTGGGATCTTTAGCCTTAAAGTCGCGCCTTCACTCAAGACGGTTGTCCATCGTTTTTTTGAGCCACCCGAAGTACAATAGCCCGATAGTAATGCAATCCCAGTTTCAATTCGAGCACCTGAATCACGACTAAATGCTTTACAAACAGGATACCCAAGAAACTCTATCGCCTTGCCATGCTCTTGTATTTCCTCGATAGCCTCAATCTCAATCGTAATGAGATCGCTATTGAAGGTTTGATCGAGTTCTTCAACTTCTTTTTCTACAATACTTGAAAATATCCAAGCGCCCTGAGATTTATCCCAAGTACCGCCGAGTTTACGGCACTCTTCAATCAACAGTGTGTTATATGCTGATTTTAAAGAACAAATGCCTAATTTAGTTTGTTCTTCTACGTTTGCTGCTAACTTATAAATCAGATCAGTCCCATACTTTGAGCGAACTGAGATATCTATAACAGCAAGAAAATGCTCACCTAACTCTAAGTCTTTTGAGCACTCGTCGATCAAAATCTTACAAGATTTATTATTGTCTGTTGTCGCAGCAAAGTACTTTCTGTTCTTTTTAATTACATTGAAATTCATAATATTTACTCCATTTATTGACTAGTAATACCCTCCTTCTCACCGCTAGGGTGACGAATGTTTTTAATATAGTTTCATTTGTTTAACTCAATCTTTACGCAAGTAGAGATAGAGAGTTTTCAGGTATATTAAAACCAATAAAAACTGCCCAGTCAACCACTATTTACATTAAAAACAATGACTTACATTTACTTTTAAGCTTATTTATATCTAATAAGAAACATGGACTAGTGGGAGGAAACCTCTTTACCCCCTATCGGGGGTAAAAGCCGACTTACCCTCTAGAGGGGGTAAATTGCACTATAAACTTTGGTTTGATTAAAACTATTCAATTATTGACCAATGCACTGTGTAAACAGTGCTCGTTCACGGGAAGCGGCTCTCGCCGCAGATTACAAATGACCGATTTGCTTGGCTGTGACTTAAGGCACTCTTAAAGGTCGTCAATCACGGGGGCAAACTATTCGTTATGGCTGCTTAAAGGATAGCTTTGACCGAAACAATGATATGGTGCTTCGTGCTTTGGCCTGCGCACCATATGTATCACGGCGTAGCTCTTGAACTCTAGGATGAGAAAAGGATGAAACAACGGATTTGGGGACTGAGACTGTATGCCTAACAGCACAAGGGTTATCGCCGAAGTAGGCAATGCGGCGTCAGATGATATCGCCGCAATTTACGACCCCGCAGGGTCGATTTACCGAAGAATAGGTGCTAGCTTTTAGCAGTATATGAATCCTGGTTTGATTCAATTCATAGTGAATGACTTTAGCTTTATTACTAGTACTGATAGTAACTAATTATATACTTCTAAACATGCTCTTTTAGAAAATCACCAATCATTATCTGGTTTATCCATGTGTTGGTATATGTTTAGAGCATAATTCCAATCATTCCATTGCAATCGTTTACCGTTTAGATTCATACACTCATCTAGAAATTCATTATAGTCGTCGTTACTCGCGAAAAGTTTGAAGCGGTTAATTCGTAACTCTGCTCTTGCTCGATTATCAACAGCCACTAAAACAATTTGTTCTCCATTGACAGCTTTATAGTTTTCTAAACGGATGTCATTGCCTACACCGCAACCCGCTACCTGGAAATCATAATCCTCAACGTCAAGGCCCGTTCTCTCCTCAAGCAATGCTTCAAAAGTATACTCCTCAGAAAACCCCATCTCTGCTGCTTCTATAACTTTTTCAAAGAACTCTGTCATTGTTTCTTCAGTATATGAACTGAATACTGTAAGGTTATCATAGTCAGAAATTAAACAATTCTGGTGATCTAAATCTAGGGCTGAAACTTGGCAATCAGATGAGAATTCTCCATCGTATAATTGAACAAATAGGTCACCAGACCACTGATGCTCTTCACTCTGTATACTAGCTGTTACAATGGCGTTAAATCCGTCTCCATAATCCCAGGGAAAAGCCTCTTGAAAGTGAGTAATAATCTTAACTCTTTCTGTATCAATATCTTCTCTATCAATGGGACTTGAAGCCAACTTTACTGTGTCAATAAAGTCGTTATTAGAGTTCGATACGATTTCTCTTACGCCCTCTTTCACATCATCAGTGATGCGCTGATCAGTTTTATTCGCAACTATAGGTTTTGCTGAGTCACATAGATCACGGATAAGTTTGTTTTTTTGTTTAACCATTTTTATTTCTCCATTTATATACTAGTAAAGTCCTCCCTTCACCTCTAAGGTGATGAATTATTTGATATTATTTAGTTTATTTAACTCAATCTTTATGCAAATTGAGATAGAGAGCATTCATTTTCATTAGAACTCACCAAAAGCATTATGTCAATGAATTATTACTATAAAATACAATAACTTAAGTAACATAAAGTATTTACTTTTGACTTCATTTATATATAAAAAGAAAAACGAAATCCTTGAAAAGGAACGGTCTTACCCCTTATCGGGGGTAAACGACAGACTACCCTCTATAAAGGGTAAAGATGGTTTGTTGACTATGAATTAAACATCGATTGATGCACTGCGAAAGCAGTGCTGATTATGAGCGGCTCGCGCCGCAGGAGTCGAATGAATAGGTTTTGTGGTGCTGATCAATACTGGACTCTAAGTTAAGCAACTTTTGATGCTTTTTATCCAGAACCGTGCTGAGGGAGGATCTGCTCCAGCCAGACTGGACACTCAACTAAACGAGTTTCCCATATCTAAGTTAAATCATTGATTACTAATATAACAAGACATATAACAAAGAAATGTCCAGCACTTTCACAGTTGGCACTTCTTAACACAGAAGTGCCCAAACTGTGTTACGCTCGAGAGAACAGCATTCATTCTTAGCTCATAATCGCATAAATAAAATTTATGATCGAGGCAAAGGCAAGACCTGCCCCCTCCCTGTTTGATTGCAACGTTAGTGAACTTTGGAGCAGTTAGAACAGATTTAAAACTAAAAATAGCTAACCTGTGATTGGTTTGGTAGGGAATAGTAATGATAAAAAATGAATATTTGCGCTTTTTGCAAACATTGAATGCCGAGGAGGTGTCAGCAGGCGTACGAAAAGTTGCAAATCTTGTTTTTGCGCACTTTGAAGAGGTTTATCCATTAGGCACGACACAAGGCAAACGAGTCAAGAAAGTTGCTAGCCTAGCATCAAATCAGTGGGCTAACCTTTCAGATGCCATTGCAGAAGTTACATACGAGACTGGTAACGCTGGCAAAATGTTCAAGCAGCTAAAGTCTATTGAAATTGGTCCTTTTCGTGGTTTTGCCAAAAAAGAGTCTTTGAGCCTACACAGTCTGCTTGTTTTGATTTACGGGCCAAATGGTACAGGTAAATCAAGTTTCTGCGAGGCGTTAGAGTATGGTTTGCTAGGTGCTGTTGAAGAAGCGCAAAATAAGCGGTTCCGTAATCAGGATGATTACCTGAAAAATGCTCATACCAACTCATTTAGTCCACCACAGATCTTGGGTGTTGATCATCAAGGAAATGATGTAGTACTCCAACCTGACGAATCTTTATATCGCTTCTGTTTTGTAGAAAAGAACAGAATTGATAGCTTTTCTCGCATTGCAGCGCAGGCACCAGCTAAACAAATGGAGCTGATATCAACACTGTTTGGGTTAGATTCATTTAATGAATTCGTAAAAAACTTTTCACCAGAAATCGATGGTAAGTATATTGATTTAGTTGGTGAAAAATCAGTTCAGTTGAACCTTAAGCGACAGACTCTTGTTGGACATCAACAACAAATAGAACAAAACAACACCAACTTGAAGCAGCTTGGTGGTGAAGAGGCTGCGCTGGCACAACAATATCGTCTAGGCTGTACTTATAATCAAATGATGATAGAGCTAAACGGTGACGATCAAAACCCTGGGCTAATTAGTAAATTGGAAACTGATTTGCAACAGCCAGTATATGCGAAAAGCGGCTTGACCCAAGCTAGGCTTGCTATTATTCGAAGTGAAATCAATACAAACCTTGCTAACTACAATGCTAGCCAACAAGAATTGGTTAATGCCAGTCAGCAAGTATCATTTAAGCAGTTGTATGAATCAGTATCTAAATTACAAGCGAATAGCCCTGATAAGTGCCCAGCCTGTAAAACTCCATTGACACAGACAGCCCTGAATCCTTATGCACATGCAGACGAAGAGCTGCAAAAGCTACAGCATCTTGCAGTTTTACAAGCTAAATCCCAAGAATACTATCAGAGCCTTAATCAGTCATTGGCGGAACTATCACAAGTCATTAATGTTTCCTGTGATCGTTTAACAGCTAACCCTCTTCATAAGTTTAGACTTGCCTCTAACATCCAGCCTACAATTAAGTGGTTTAACTCAATGCTTCAACCGTCGCAAGGTGGTTATACGGCTTGGCAACATCTGGAAGCGCAAGTACAACAATTGGAGCAAAGCGATACCGCAATTGAACAACAAGCCCAAGTTAGAACGGCGAAGCAGCAGGAACTGAATAGACTACGTGGTTTTGCGAAGAGCATAACTGTATTACAAACACGCCGCCAAACAGCTCAAACAACATTTGAAAAAGCAACTCAAGCAATTGCTAGTTTTGATCAGGAGAATGCAGAGTTAATCTCTAGTGTTGAGGGTGAAAAACATGTGGTTGCACGAAATAAGGAAATCGTTAGTGCCTACGCATCCTTTGTAGAGAAGCTTAATGCGTATAAAAATGCTTTGCCAGTTAAGCTAGTTGCTGATTTGAGTGAAAAAGTAACGGAGCTATACAATGCATTCAATCGCTATGATTCTCCAAACGATAAGCTAGCGGCAGTTCAGTTACCACTTGGACAAAACCAACGCTTGAAGATTTCTTTCCAAGCAGAGCCTGAGAAACACTTCGACGCTTTACATGTACTCAGTGAAGGTCACATTCGCTGTTTAGGTTTAGCGATATTGCTTGCCAAAAACATCAAAACGGATTGTCCGCTGTTGATCTTCGATGATCCAGTTAATGCAATCGATGACGAACATAGACAAGCAATCAGAGAAACTTTATTTAAAGATGAGTTCTTCAATGCCAAGCAAATTATTATGGCGTGCCATGGTGAGGAGTTTTTTAAAGATACACATCAAACGATAGGTTCAAAAGCAGCTAAAAGCGCGGAATCCTACATCTTTATGCCTCAAAAAGGTGAACGACACGTTCAAGTGCTTTCTCTTCAGCGCCCTAAAAACTATGTTTTGGCAGCTTCTGAGTTATATGCGCAAGCTGAATATCGAGATGCTTTAATGTCATCTCGTAGAGCTTTGGAACACCTTTGTGAAAAGGCATGGCTACACTATGGAAAGCATTGTGACAATACAGATAAACCAATCAGTGTTTCTAGGCGTACTCCCCATGCACCTTGGGACTTAAGAGCTTTAGCTGATAACTTGCGCTCTAAATTAAACAAGTCCAAAGCAGCTATACCAAATAAAGCAGATATTGTTGTTGCATTAGATTCTTTACTTGGAGTTGGCGGTCAAGATCCACACTGGGTCTACTTGAACAAGGGCACACACGAAGAAACAGATCGAGTCGAGTTTGAGAATGGAACAGTCGGAACAATTGTTTCATCACTTGATGCTCTTGATAAAGCACTAGAAGTATAGAAATGTGAAAATGGGATCAGGTTTTGTTTTTGCCCAATCTGATCTTCTTCGAGTGTTCGTTATCTCTTAAAAATCCAAACTCGGAATTGTCCAGAACCTTAATAGTTGGCATAGTTGGCACTTTGTAACTAAAAAGTGCCCTACTTCGACTTAGGGTAGATGTTCTTCACTAAACTAACGTGTTCATCTAGACTAAGATTTTCTAATGTCTGATTTTGATATCTCGGCGTATTATCAGGAAGTGAAATGAACAAGAACCTAGTGAATATCTCATTGGAAGAGCAACAAGCTCAACTCGAAAGTCGCAAACACTACACATTCTTCAAAGATGGTTACATTGATGGTTATAGCTTTGCTTTTGGGCTGTTCGAATCACTATGGTTAGATGGTTTTGATGTAAAGAACCCTACAGATCTGCTCAATGCACTGTGTTTACTCATTGAAAATGAGCATGTAGAACAAAAGAAAGTCTTTGAAACTCATATTAATGATATGACCCCAGAAGCCTACGCAATGTATCCAGAAGGGAAAACGATTCTATTCCATTGCACATTCTTTCTTCATAATATACACAATTATATTTCCCATATCGGAGAGCGAGTTATTCAAATCCCAAGAACCGAAAAGGATATGCTTTATTCTTGGTGGTTAAAGCGTGAGAACGTCTATACATACACATATCTTGATACCTTTATGAAACAATTCACCGAGATCTTGGATTCTATGCCAAGCTTTAGGCCTATGGTGATGAATTTGCACATCTCAAGACACATCCCAGATGAAGAGTTTTCTGCTTATTCAACGATCATCAAGAAAGAAGAGCGCTCTAAGCACATTGTTGAGCGTATCAACGAGGCCATAAACCAAGAATTTTATCTCGAAGCAATCGCTCTTGAAGAAAGTTGCATTTCAGACCGTTTATCGTTGGTTTTGTACTTGAAAGGGCAAAAAGCAGGGACAAAGAGCTTTGCAAAGCTCACAGAACTGTGTGATGAGTTTTTACCCAAGAATCTTAAGCGTGATGTGGACTCGTGGCGTAAAGAGCGAAATAGATCGATTCATAACTTAGTAAGGTCTTCACCTCTTGAAGAGATGATCGACCTTGAAGAGCTTGACTTACTTTCGGTATATACGGCCAAGAAAGGGTTGAAGTTACTTGATGATGTAAATATTTGGTTTGAAGAATTCATTCTTTCTGAGATGAACCCGTTCTGTTTGCGATTACAAGAAGAAGTAACCCTGAACTAGATTTGATGTTCTTGCACAACTAATTTTAGCTCCCCCTTTAGAAACGGGAGATTCGTATTTCGGTGATTTCGATCGCGTTTACGTTGTTTTTCAAGCAAGTCGCCATATTTTTACAATTTAGTAACATAAACGATTGCTCTCTGCACACGTTTCAGGGATCGAATACACCTCATCGATATAACGCCAGTCTCACGTCTGCGCACCAACTCCATGTATTAAAAATTGATGAGCTATAGAAGCAGATCTTCCAGTTCTTTACCCATGAGGACCTCAAAAGATGTATAAATTGCTGTAAGACACTCTTCGTTTCCACACCTATCAATACGAACAAAACCTTTAGATGCAAGGTCGTCAATAGAAATCGAAAGTTCTTCGACACTGCGACCTGTTATCTCAGATAACTTCCTTACATTATTTGCTCTATCACGAGAAATCATATACAAAAGCTTAATATTTTCGTTAGTTAAAACCTGGGCCAGCTCCGTTAATGATGTAAACCACAAATGAGGAAAATTTTCTACATGGTTTAATTTACCAGCTGAAACATCCAACATATACTTACGAACTAGTTCTTCATCGGCTATTCCAATTCGAGCTTTCATAGTCTGTCCATATCTATAAAATATAATACTTCCCTTTAATGGAAAGAGAAAACAGTGATAATAATGATAAATTACAGTCGACTTCTCAAACCTTATTATCTAAATCTAATTTCATTAAACCGCACTATTATTACTCACTACTTTTATAAAGCGCAATAATTTTAAGAACATCAGCTGTAATATTAATTGCTTTAGAGCCTGATGGTATATCCATCTTATCTTGGTATTGCACCCAAACTTCACCATTTTTTGATATACGGATCATTGCAAATGTTTCGTTAAGAAATGACTTATTGACGCCAAGCTGCTCATGAATATCATCATTCATAATCATCCCTATTACATGTTGGTAGCAGAATATGATGAATACTAATCCATGATGTTCAGTAAAACAATACTATTCATCCATTATGTTTAAAAATGGACACTTGAATATAATATGAAAAGCCAGATCTTTGATCTGGCAGATATCAATGAGGTTTTATTAAAGACTGGAACACAAAGACTCTAACACCTTTCTTTCAGTGCTTAATTTTTTAACTCTATTACCAGTCTCAAAACTGTCTATTTTACTCATGTGTTTAACAAAACGATCAGCATTTGCTTTACTTGAAATTTTGAAGTTAGATAAATGATTGTAAGTCTTAATTTTATCAGTTAATTTTTTATCATAGAAAAGCATATTCTGAAAAAGAATATCAGGCATAACGTATGCGTCTAATACTTGTTTAATTCTGTACATTGACTGATACAGATCTTGTGCTTCTACAGCAGTCAAAAGACCATCTAAAGCAAGCTTTTCAACAATATCTGCAACATCATGGATTGGCTTTGATATCTTTGCCGCCTCTTTCTTAATTCCAGCTCTATCAATATCGAAATAACCACGGCATTCATTCACTTTTGCTTCATGATATATTCTATAATAAGATTTGTGTTTAGCTATAAACTTGTCGTAAGCCCCTTTGGTAACATTATACTCCCCTGACTTTACACATTCAGTTACATCGTTTTCTAGAAACTCTTCAAATGTATACTTTGGAATGTCATCAATACGTTTTTTGGCAACAATGACAACCTTATTCTTAGGACAGCCATTTCTTACTTCTTCATCACATCTTTTAATATTTAGTCGAAGATAAAGAGTCATTCCTTTCCTATGTCGATACGGAGTGAAGTTCTTACCATCATCAAGTATATTATTTCTTTTCTTATCAATCGCGACATTCATTGCATCTGCATAATTAGCCATAACTTAAACCTTACAATTTATTCTTATCTTTTAATACAAGATACCAGTTAACTTTATATAAGTAAACAAACTGGAATTTACAAAAAATATAATTTTAACAGGTTGATTCGTAAAATTTATCTATTACGAATAAACTAATTTTAATTATTATTGACGGGTAAATTTAATAAAATATTTATTAACTATGACGAATCATTGATTTTTAATAATTAGTGAGGAATTAAAAAATAATGACTAGTGAATTATATATAGAAAGTGATATAATTACATTTAATGATAGCTATAAATATTAGGCTAATTATTTATACCTTAGTGATCCTGGCTAATGATACTTTCTAATAGTTTGTTCACCGAACTTCGTTGTGGTTTATCATTCTTGTGTAAGATATCAACATGAGCAGTAGCAATAAAAGTCTTATAGTCACTCTCAGAAATCTGTTTTGTGCTTAAATTTTCAAATACATTTTCCATTGTTTTTCGCTTAGTGATACAGCTAAATGCTTTATCAAGAGTATCCAAAAATAGCGCTTCAATAACTGTTTCAAAACCCATTTCGACATCTTTAAGCATAGAAATCATCTCAACGACATACACGACATCAGAAGCGCCTTTTAATCTTTTACGTGCTCTCAGATTCCATTTCATGTCATCTATGAATTGTTCTACTTCTTTGCGATATCTAACATTCACAGAAAGCATCACAAGATAACTCCTCATATCTTGATCTTGCTTACTTTCGTAAACTCTAAGCGCATTATCTGATTGTTCTTGAGCGTGCGCAGCCGCTCTTTCTAGTTCTTCTTCATAGTTACTCAGGTCCTTACAGGCGTCATGTAGAATACCGTTTCCAATAAGCTTTCCGAGTGTATATTTTCGATTTCCACCTAACTGGGAGGCAGACATTCGAACTCCGTCGAGATTAAATACGATCCCCACCGCAACCCCCTTCTTTGTTTGTAGCTCAACTTTGAGGCTTGAATGTGTTGATTCAACAGCAGTGACAAACTCTGCAAGATTAGAGCGTGGCTTTAACTTATTGATACCAGTTTTTACCAGACGAGCTATTTGAGCCTTTTTGTTAAATATTTTAGCGTCATTAATATCAGCATAGGAATCGTAACCAATCTTATTACTACTTACTAATTGTCGCAGACCAAACTCTATCTCTAGCTCCCTCATTACTTCTTGTGCTCGTATCTTGCTATAAGAGTCTTTGATGCGTTTTCTTGTTACTATATCGATAGTAGATGTGACTACATGTATATGTTGTTCATCGGTATCATTATGTTTAAAAGCAATATATCGGCAATTTGCGTAACCCAAATGATTCATCAACTTTTTAGCTGTTTTGCACCATTGGAAATTAGTTAAACTCTCATTAGTATCTAAGCTTACAATCATGTGCTTAAATTGCTGTTTGGCGGTTGGATTAAGCCTTATAGACTCCTGCATCTCCCTTATCGCAAGTGCCATATCTAACATCTCCCCTGGTGCGTTTTTAGCATTTACAGGGATATGTATAATATTATTTGCATAAATAAATTCTGTTACTGCATCAGCGCTTTTAGTGATTCCTGCACCATAATTTACTAAATATTTAGCCACTCGTTCATCGTCACCAGCCACATACTTTATGAGAGCGTCTACGGTCTGCTCAGTGTGCTCACCGCCTTTTTGTGCAGGTTCCTTATAGATCATGACTTGACCCTCTGAATTCTTTCAGTGCCTGAACAAGCTTGTCTTCACTTAAATGCTGTTTTGCTATTTCATAAGCCGCTTCTTGAGTAAAGCTATTTACTAGCAAGTGACGAGTTGCCTGAAACTCTCTTAATAGTCCCGCTAATATTACAAGAGTACTTTCTATTTCATCTCTTGTGAGAGCTTTACTATTCTCAATATCGGTGGCAATTGTTTTAATTTGATCACTGAGTTCTGAAGTTTCTGTAAAGAACTCTTTAGATGCCTCTAGAATGATGGGTTTGACTTTTACAGCATTATTGATGACGTCACGAGTAAATGCTGAAAGCTTTGAATAACCAGCCATACATTGCTTTTTAACTAGTTCTTGATATTCTTTTTCAGTGAGATTTGTCTTTACTGATTTAATCTGCAAATCACCAGGTTCTTTACGAGGTTTGTATTTCTCTTTTTTTACTGTCTTAATGGCGGTTTCAATAGCTCTAAAATCTTTTGCACCTACACTTCTTAAAATGTCTAACATATCGTGTTTCATAATTATTACCTTTTATTGTATCTATACTCACCTCTCAAATAATTAGATATAGCTATTAAGATTTAAGACTAACAACATATGATAAACCAGCGCTAACACCGAAGGGGGTTAGAGCAACCAACCAGAATGGGCGGAGTATTTGTCGGCGTTTTTATTTGGGACAAATAAACGCGCAGACACAGCTTGCTTCAAAACTTATTTCTTATATTATTAAATTAAATAATAATATTTTCAATATTTATTTAACCTTAAATAGCACTAAATATTTAAATAAAACATCACTCTTGAAAAAGAATATATAAATCATAATGATAATATGCCTTGATTAACTTGGAACGTTTTAGCTACTTACAATATAA
Organism: Vibrio sp. K4; assembly: GCF_051122595.1. Lineage (NCBI taxonomy): Bacteria > Pseudomonadati > Pseudomonadota > Gammaproteobacteria > Vibrionales > Vibrionaceae > Vibrio > Vibrio sp. K4. Next base: position 1,264,750 of record NZ_CP178577.1, on the reverse strand, counting down.
GTAGAAGATAAGTCTAATTTACTTAATCATTAAGAAGTCATGACATATTATTTTCGTGGAATAATCAGTCCGTAATTATTAGCATGTAAAATTTAAATCATTATTACTTACTGTAAATTAATAACTAATCTATATTGAATAAAAGTAGATTTTATCTTTGTTATAGATTCTGGGTTTGTTGTAGAAATCGAATGAACTAAATCAGAATCTTACGATCAGTTCAGGGACACTTATTCACTTACTTTAATTTCATTCCGAAGCTTCAGTACAACACCACGAGCTGGCGCAAGTACAATAGCTCACGAATCTACCGAGCTTAACTCACGTTTTGGGTTGACGAAGCTGCGATAACTGAATGGAACAACCTAAGCAGGATAGGCATGGTAGACTACGGTTGTTTAGTGATCTATCTATCACGACTGCTCTCATGGTAAAGCGCGTGTTTACCTTGCCTTTAAGGGCATTGCAAGGCTCTATCGACTCCGTTTTTAGATTGGCAAATGTTCTGTTGGTTTGTCCCTATACCTATATAAGTCGCCGAGCTAAGGATGTTGAGGTTTGCTTTAAAACCTCTTCACGAGGCGCTATTCAGCACTTAACCATTGGTGCAACTGGACTCGAGGTATACGGTGAGGGCGAATGGAAAGAGAAAAAGCATGGAACCACTGGTAAGCTTCGAGCCTGGCGCAAACCACATCTTGCTGTTGATACCGATACTCATGAAATTATCACAGTTTAGCTGACACTATCAGGCGGGACAGGTGTAGAAGTACTCCCCTAAACACTTAAGCAATCAAGGAAATCTCGGGAGTCGTTGCTTACGAAACCAGGGAGTACCACAAGGTGATTAGAGTTAAGAAAATGATGCCTCCAAGTGCCTAAGCAACCTTCTCTGAAAAGCGGCATCTATGCAATCTGTAGTTCGCTGCCAGAGACTCTATGGGTCAAACAAAAGTATATGGTTACCATAGACGTTCACTGTCTGAAAACGCAATGTATCGCGTGAATGTGTTACTTGGAGTATCACTCACTCATTAGTAATGACAATGCATAAATTGGGGACAGTTATGCCATGATTAATGCACTCAATAAGTTCACTTGGATAGGTATGCCCAAAACTCAGTATTTCGCTTAAAGGACGAACGATTTAGCTAGCGTGCGCTCGTAAGCTTGATTCAGCAACAAAGTCATTTATACCCTTAAATAACTATTAACTTTCATCTTCAGGTTGATTTATCATTTCATTCATAAAGGCTTCAGCAAGATCCGACGCAAACCAAAGGTTCTCTGTACTATTTTCATTTTCGTTAACTAATGTGCCTCTTTCACCTAGATTCTGGAAGTTATCAAAACCTACATCGTTCCATGCTTTCAGTTGTTCCTCCGTGAAACTTCCCAATGATTCATCTGCAAACTCGTCACTTATCTTTGAAAATAAAAGTGCGTTTGTTTCAGCACTCACAAAAATTGATAGTTTCTTGTCCGTATAAAATTCCACGTCAACAACATTTACAATTGCATTCTCAAAAAGATTTGGATATCCATAACATTCTAACTTCTTTTTTTCCATGTGCACTTCGATTTTGCGTATACATTGCATCAAAATACTCTTAACAAAAGTCCTCGCTTCATTATTGTTATAATTTCGAGCATCATTTACTGTTCGAATGAATTTTTTAATATCGTCAGGTGCAATCTTAAATTGTTTAAATTCAAGTTTCTGCTTAATCAATTCCTCCTTTTCATTTTCTAAAGTTTCATAGTCGAATTTTAACTTTAATTTAATTTTTTCATCTTTAACTGTACGACGCATATCTATGACATTAGCCATTTCTAAATCAATTTCTTCTAAGCGATCAGAGTTGCGAATTATGTCAGCTGGCTTAACTTGAGTATTTATTAAATTATAATCTATATGCCTCGCTACCGAGATAAGAAATGCGTCTTCAATATAGTCTTGAATGATGCTTTTACAACAGTTAGCTGTTTCCTTGTGCTTTGAACAATGTAATCTTCGTCTAATTCCATGCTTTTGCTTCTGTGGCTGAGAGCCAATACTTCTGCCACACTTTACACATACTGACTTATTTCCATAATCAGTCAATAAATATACCAAGCCATTTCTCTTGCTTTTGTCGCCTTTATTCGAACCATATCGGCGTTTTTTTATCGCTTGAAAGGTGTCAAATTCCTCTTCAGACATAATTGCTGGGTAGTATGACCTTAACACATAGTCTTCTACATGCTTCTTCCCATCCTTCTGATAGTTGAGGTTAACCACATATCTACCACAAAGAGCTTGATTAGAAACAATGTGTGATAAAGTTGATACACCCCATACATCATTCTTTGGTTTCCTTGAATTAGCAGGAGAATGTTTTAATTGTGATGGTGGCTTAATGCCACGGTTTAGCAGCTCTACACTAATAGGCCGAAGTCCCATCCCTTGCTTAAAATGCATATCAACAATTAATCGAATAATTTCCTCATGCTCATTGAGTTCAAAACCAGTCTTTATTTTGGGGTGAGGTCGTTGCTTTCTACTTATCCAAAACGGAAGAGGACCAGCTAAATCCGAAACCCCTCCTTCTTCATGTGTTGCTATTTGACCATGGAGAAAGTCAATCGAGGCCTCTGTCTTTCTTAAGGATTCTTTGTGCGCTCTAACCATCTCAAGTACTGATAAAATCATCGTTCCAAGAGGGTCTTTTGCCATAGTTTCCTTAGAGTAAATTTTTTCATCCGCAGCAGTAACTACAACTATGTCTGCATTTACTAGCGAAGCTAGGGTTGCTTGTGCAATATATGGTTGTTCTCGACTTAAACGATCAAGTGATTCTACAATCAGCACTGAGCCTGGCTTAATTAACTGTTTTTCAACAGCAGCTAAAAAGACTCCTAAAGCTCCTTTTGTTTTATGGTGACCATGAAATGCAGAAAGACCTCTATCTGTCATCACCAAGTCTTTATTGATTTTTAAGTTAAACTTCGCTGAAACCTCATCAATAAATTTCTTTTGCCTCGCTAATGAGCGGCCTTTTTCTTGTCTAATATTCGAAAATCTGCTGTAAGAATAAATCTGGGGTTCAGTATGAGAAAAATGTTCCAACTTCATCTAAATAACCTATCCATGAGGTGACTGTATAGTTATGACTGTTCGATAAGCCTATGTCAATAAATACTTTTTTAAAAAGTATCAGTGTTCAGTATGCAGATGGCGCCTTTGGTTACTTCCCATCATACACGCTTGGCGCGATGTACGCGGCGCAGTTTATGGCAACGATGCAGAAAACCGTAGACGTGGATGGCGCGATTCGCTCTGGCGATCTGTCACCAATCTTTACTTGGTTGTCTGACAACATATGGAGCAAAGGCAGCTTGTTCTCGACCGATGATTTGGTGACGCAAGCAACAGGTGAAGTGTTAAACGCGAAACACTTTAAAGCACATCTAGAAAGCCGATACTTGGGTAAATAACTTTCGCCAAGCCATCACACGAAAAAAGGCTGGTTTAATACCAGCCTTTTTATTTGCGCTAGAGTCTACTCAAAGCGCTCAGACGCTTATAATTAAGCTAGATTACGTTTCACCGTACTCTTCATGTTTTGCATGAAGTTTCTGAAGTGTGGCATGAAATCAGCGAATAACGGATGCTTGCGATCTTTCATCATCACAGGACCAAGCAGACGAAGTGCAACACCAACGCGTGTCGCATCTGCAGGTTCTAATCCGCTGCCCTGACCGATCTTATCTACGATGTTCAACATGTCTTCGCGATCTTGAACTTCAAAGCTCAAGCTTTTTGCTTCACGGCCTTCTTCTACGTTTACTTCTTCAATAGTAATGCGGTAGTGGTTGTCTTTTCTCATCTCATTTCTCCAATCAATATTCACTCGCTTTTTAGAAAGCGTTCAATCTTTGGTTTGATGGTCATGGATGTAATGGTCATCAACACCATTGCTACAGGTAACGCAGCGAAAAGTCCTTTTAACCAAGCAGTTCCAAATACGGATACGTCCTCAAACCCTATGTTGTTAGCGGCGGTGATAAACGCCATAACGGATTCCATAATCAGCGCCATAAAGACACCAACCACAAAGTTTTTCTGCTTTTCACTGGCGCGGCTGAATAGTTTGCCAACCAGTTTGGTCATTAGCGTCATCATCACCATACCCGTTGGCATAAGGACAACAATCGCCATTAAGAATGAGCGCAACCAATCGCTGAAGAAAGAATCGGAATAGCCTACGTTCATGTAAGTCATTACGCCTGTCAGTGTCCCTCCCATGAGTGTCATCATCCCTAATACAACAGCAATTTTATGAATCAGTGGCGTCTTCGCCGGTTGTGTCAGTTCGTTCGACATGGTCAAGGATTCTGTCATTCAATTCTCGCTCTTGAAGTTACTCTCAATTAAGTTGATAATGTCAACTATAGTTATTTGGTTGATAATGTCAACCACTTTTGTTTGGAGTGTTACATGTCGAATCCAAAATCGCTGGATAATCTGTTCCATCTTGTGCACGTCTTAAAGCGTCAACTGCACGAGCAAATTGAGCAACTAGAACTCCCTATCGCGCCTATGCATGTCCGGGTGATAAAAATCATTAACAAACAGTCACCATGTACGGCAATGGATGTGGTGAACTTCTTAAACCGAGATAAAGCACAAGTCACACGCTTAATTAAGACATTGATTGAAGAAGGCTTTATTGAGAAGAGACCGAATCCAGAAGATAAACGCAGCCAGTGTTTGTTGACCACCGAGAAAGGCAATGAAGTGTTGTCGAAGATCAAAGCCGTCGATGCTGAGATCTTTCAAAAGATGACGTTAAACGTGTCTGAGGAAGAGCTAGAAGCGTTCCAACTTGTCGCTGGGAAACTGGCAGAAAACCTGTCGAAAAAGCCAAGCTAAAAAACGGTAATCATTTTTGAAATCGGTTCAGCCATTATGGATTACTGGCTGAACTGATGTATAGAAAGTGCTAGCAAACTACTTCTTCTAGCGCGTGATAAACGAGCTTCCCATCAACCGTTTTGCTTTCCATTAAAGCGATAGAATAAATCGGAAGTGGTAAAGGTGATATCTCAACAGCATCAAGTGGTGCTTGTTTATCGACGTGGCGAGCAAGTGTGATGTGAGGAACATAGTCACGTGACTCCGTCACAAAGCCATGCTGTTCTAATGCCTCTATGAGTTCGTTTTGCAGTGTTGTAACCGCTAAATTATCTTTAATCCCCAACCAAGCCAGTTGCCTGCCACTTTGGCGAAATGAACCTAGGTGATCGACCGTAACCTGCTCACAACGGCAGCTAAGTTGATGAAGAATATCAATAAGACGCTGCGTTTGTTCTTCTGTCGATTCACCGATAAAAGCCAACGTAATATGAAAATTATCGACGCAAGTATAGCGCCCTTCTATCTCATGCTGTTGAAGCCTATCTTGGATCTGCTTGAGCTGTGATTTACTGCCTTTATCAAACGTGAGGGCGAAAAATAATCTCATCTAAACGCTCCTACAACCACTCTAAACCTTCATAAGGTTGATGCTTTATGCTCTCTAATCGCGAGTACAAATCACCACTGTGGATTTCTAATTTGTGCCCATCAGGATCTAGAAGATACAGCGAATCCCCTTCACTCTTGTTCTTTTTCCATTGAGCAATATCGAGCTGAATAAGCTTTTGAGAAAAGTCCGTGAAGTCTTGCTGTGAGATAGAAAAAGCGATGTGGGAGTAATCACTCTTCTCGTCTGGCTTATCGACCGATAAACAAAACCAGAGATCACCCAAAGAAAGATACGCGCCTTGTCTCCACTTCACGTGCCCCTTAAAACCGAGCGCGTTGATATAGAAATCGAGCGAGCTTTCTAAATCACTCACCGCTATCGTAATGTGGTTCAATCCTGTCAGCATGGTTCATCCTTGGTCATCAAACGTCGCTATTGTGGCAAACAATCAATCAATCAATCAATCAATCAATCAATCAGAAATGAATCGACAGATAAAATAAAGCCCAGAACAAATGTCTGGGCTCGTAGGTTACATCGCAGGTACAAGTTGGGGTCTATATAAACAACATTCTCCATCCGGACGAGTTTTAAAGCGACGATGCAGCCACATGTACTGCCCAGGGCATGCCATGATCGACTTCTCGACAATCTTGTTTACGAACGCTGCCGCTTGGTCTGGGTCGTTTTTAGGGAAACCTTCAACTGGCGCACTAATGGTTAAAGTGTATTGCCCATTGCTTTCACGAACCATAGTAAATGGCACAATGGCACAATCCGTAGCATCCACCAGCAAACTGGTTCCCGTTGTTGTACAGGCACGCTTTACCGCAAACAAAGGCGCAAACGTCGATCGACGTGTACCATAGTCATGATCCGGTGCGTACCAAACACGCTGGCCTGTCTTCAGTGCTTCCAGCATGCCCTTTACATTTTTGCGGTCAATCAAAGTACGATTCGAGCGAGAACGTCCTTTGTATTGGAAGTAGTCAAAACATGGGTTGTTGTTTGGGCGGTAAACACCAGAACCCGACTTTTGGATCCCAAATGCTCGCGCACCAAGTTCTAGATTCATGGAATGCACTGCTAACATCAGAACACCTTTGCCTTGTTGTTCTAACGCTTCGATATGTTCCATCCCTTCGATGTTGACGTGCTTACTGACACGTTTGTCTGACCAAAACCACGCCATCGCGGTTTCAAACAGCGCGATACCCGCGTTATCGATGTTTTCTTTTATTATCGTCTCACGCTCTTGGTCGCTCATGTCTGGAAAACACAGCTCTAAATTACGTTTGATCGTGACTTGCCGTTTTTTCATTAATCGCATCGCAATGCGACCAATTCCGCTTCCTAGCGCGAGTTGTACACGAAATGGAAGGAGGCTAAGAAGGTACATGATGCTAATAATGATCAATGTACCCCAGTAGCGAGGTGCCAAAAATTCTGCCTTGAATTTTGGTGCTTTGTGCTTATTCATGAGTGTGTCATCAGACGAATTCGTCTATAAAAATCCTTAAAAACAACGATAAATACGAAAAGTTATTATCATTGACTGTGCTTATTAAAAACTAAAGCGCGCGGAGTGTAGGCCTCTTTGATACGCTACACAATAAGAACTTTTGGAGATTGCGGGCGACTTTATCAAATCTAAGAGAAATGCCGTGATTTTCGTCGAATTGTAATAAAAATGCGGCTTACTGTACTGACAGCAAACGGTAATTCCACCGCAGCGAGTAATTGCGTTTCGAGATATGAATGTTGAAAGAGTGAGCGTCCCGAGAGTGTCTCTATCGTCTATCGCCCAATAAAAGGAAAAAGGGAGCGAAAAGGCTCCCTTGTTGAGTCAGTTTTTAAGTACGCTTTGTTCCAATAAACCATCTTTAACCAGTTCAGTAAGAATGACTTTAGTTTTTTCTCTGAACAGATCACGCAGTAATCTTACGGTTGGCGTAATTGATTGTCGGCTCGGACAAATCAGCCACAGTTCCGTTGGTGTTGGTTTGTATTCACTCATGACATTCACTACGTTGCCTTTTAGCAAATCTTGCGACATATCTAAACACGATTTGATAGCCAAGCCCTTTCCAGAGACACACCAACGTCGGACTAAATCGCCATCATTGGAAGCTCGATTGCCTTTGAGTTTGACCTTGTGTTCACTATCACCGTCACTGAATCCCCAAACATCCTGCAACGTATCGTGGAGTTGATACAACAAACCATTATGTTCGATTAAGTCTTGTGGGTGCTTAGGCGTTCCATGTTCCGCAAGATATTCTGGTGTTGCGCATAATAACCTTGGCACATTGCAGATTTTAAACCCATACATGCTGGAATCTGTCGGTGCACCGTAACGCAGTGCCATATCGACAGAGTCTCGATAGAAGTCCACGTTGCTATCACTGATGTTGCTTCTCAGCGTCACCTGCGGATAACTGTCCATAAACTCATCGAGCCAAGGAGTAACTAAGTTTCGTCCTAAATCGGAAGAAAGCGCGATTCGCACTTCCCCATCAATAATGTCGAGATCTTCACGCATGTTCTGTTTCGCGTGTTCTAACAGTTCGAGTGCTTTCTCACACTGAGGAAGATAACGCTCACCCGCACTGGATAAACGTAAATGGCGCGTAGTCCGCACAAACAACTCTGCCCCTAAAGAAGCTTCGACTCTTTTTACCGCCGCGCTGGCCGTGGCGGTTCTCATATCTAATGCGGTCGCGGCTCCTGTAATGCTACGAAACTCAGCGACTTTGAGCACTACTTGAAGATCTTCAAGCAACATATTATCTAATCCTATTTGATAATCTCTTGATGATTATAAAGCTTTAGAGAAGATAAGGTTGTTTGAAATCTCACATTCAAAAAACGACAAAGGGAGCACTTGGCTCCCCTGTCATTAAATTCTTAGGATGTTATTTCTCAATGGCATGCGCAAATTCATTCGCAAAGTCATCGAAGTTGCGTGCTGGCTTACCAGTCACTTGCTCAACGGTGTCTGTCACTTCTGTGTAAGCTCCTGTCCCAAACCAAGCCATGATTTCAGCCAACGCATTGGCGAACCATTCATCCATCCCTGCTTCTTTCATCGCTGCGGCGGCGTCTTGTTCAGAAACAGCCACATATTCGATTTGCTTGCCTGACGCTTGAGAGATCACTTCCGCTTGCTGTGCAAAAGTCAGTGCTTCAGGGCCCGAAAGTAAATAGGTTTGGCCATCGTGACCTTCTCCAATAAGCGATTCAACAATCACTGCCGCTACATCACGAATATCCACCACACTTTGTTTAGCGTCACCAAGCGGTAAGAAGAATTTCCCCATCGCATTAATGGTCGCTAGGCTACCGTAGAGGTTCTGGAAAAAAGAGTTCGGCTGAATAATGGTCCAAGCCAAACCTGATGCTTTGACTAAATCATCGGTGACTACATGGGTACGAATGATTTCTGAACCAGCATCACTCTTAGCCCCCATGCCCGATAGCTTAACAACGTGCTCAACATTCGCTGCTTTTGCCGCCGCAATGACGTTCTCCACCCAAAGCTTGTTGTCTTGATGAATCGGCATAGAGACGTAAATACGTTTTACACCCTGCATCGCTTTTTCCATCGCAGCAACGTCTGTAAAGTCACCTTCACGAACTTGTTCTGGCTGAAGATTCATGGTTGCTGTTGACTTGGCATTTCTTACCATGACACCAAAATTTGCGCCTGTTTGTTGTAGTTGACGAACCACTTCTGAGCCTGTGTTACCTGTTGCGCCTAAAACTAGAATGTCCATGATGTTCTCCTACCGAGATTGAGCGTATGTTCTGTGTTTGCAGCATGCCGCTGCGGTATGGAGTAACTTTAGTTAATCCCGTAAAAATTGACTAGATAGCTAATCTGGGCTTCACTATCCCATATTCGGGATGAAGAAAAATAGAGTTAACATGAAAGAGATATCAGCCTTGCCTTTATTTGCGCGCGTCATTGAGCTCAATAGCTTTGCTGAAGCGGCAAGGCAACTCAATGTGCCGACAACAACCGTGAGTAGGAAGATTCAGCAGTTGGAAGCAGAGCTTGGCGGCAAGTTGATTAATCGCTCCACTCGCTCATTGTCGCTCACTGAACTCGGCCAACAAGTCTTGCCCAAAGCACAGTTAATCGCAGATACGGTCAGCGAGCTTTATCATGAAGCCGAAGATGCCGCGAGCAAGCCGATTGGCACACTCAATATCACTGCACCTCGTGCACTCAGCCAGAACCTACTCGCCTCCCTATTTGCGGAGTTTCAAGCACGCTATCCCACGATTAAGATCAACCTTGCTTCGTCTAATCGATATCAGGATATGACGAAACAGAGTTTGGACTTCGCCTTTCGTTTAGGCCCATTGAGCGATTCTTCTTTGGTGGCGATTTCGCTCTCTCCCGTGAAGTATGTTTTGGCCATTTCAAACGCTCTGGCTAACGCTCTACCCAAGTTCGAACACCCGCGTCAATTGAATGCAGCGCCGTGCATCCGCAATCACGTGGAGGGCTACTTTTTACCTTGGCGGTTTAGCTTGAAAGATGAAGTAGTCGAAGTGACCGAAGCTGGCAGTGTCACAACCGATGATTTCTTTGTTAGCAAACAACTTTGCTTAGACGGTGCAGGCGTTTGTTATCTGCCAAAGTCTATGCTCTACCAAGAATTGCAAACCCAAGAGCTCACGGTGATTTTGGATGATTGGGTCCCCCAAGATAAAACCATGCTCTTGGTATATCAGGACAGAAAACACTTACCGCAGAAGTCGCAATTGTTTATCGATTTTATAAGAGAGAAAAAGTCTTATATCGAAGCGTTTTTATCCGGTCAAAACTGACGATGACGTCGCACTCTAATCGTTTGTTTTTCAACACATGCGGGTGTAAAGTCTCGCCATAATAGCTATGAGACATTCTCTTTAATTGGAACAAGTATGAACTTCGACATCTTGTTGGCGTTTGGCGGCATCGTTTTCTTTCTGGCTGTGATACCCGGCCCTAACGCTTTGCTGATTTTGTTTACAGCCCTGACGCAAAGCCGCCGCTTCGCGATAGCCAATATCCTTGGCGTGGCGCTAGGCTTTCTGATCCATGCGTTTGTATCGGCGAAAGGTTTAAGCCTGCTGCTTTCTCAGTCCGCGTTAGCATTTAATATTTTAAAGTGGATGGGTGTCACTTACTTGGTATGGCTGGGGATCAATAACTTGAAAAGCGGCCTTAAGTTGGCAGACCAAAAGCTAAAGCTCGACCGCAAGATAGAAGAGCAGACGCTGAAACAAGCCTTTGCGAAAGGATTACTGACCAATCTTCTGAACCCAAAAATCGTGTTGTTTTACCTATCTATCTTCCCTCAGTTTGTGCAACCTGAACACATTCTGGAGCAAAGCATGATGTTGGGTGCACTACAGGCAAGCATCGTCGCGAGTTGGTTTTTGTTTGTGATCTTCTTTGCCACCAAAGTGAAAGCACTGCTTACGTCTTCCAAAACCAGTAAGTGGCTGAACTACGTGAGTGGTGGGCTGTTTATCTTCTTTGGTATTGGGTTAGCCAACACCCGTTTTTAGCTCCCAATGACAGACACAAGAAACACGCTCTAGGGCGTGTTTTTTAATACTGCTCTATTAGCCAAAAACCGCGGCCAATACTAAGATCCCGACAAATAACACCGCCACCAATCCCAGCAAATAAGAGAGTTTTCCGGTGCCACCTTTTGGCGCTTGATTACAACATCCCATGGTTTTCTCCGCTTTCTAAATCACTCTAACTGCCCTCAATCTAGACCTTCCCCCAAGGTTAGAGTCAAACAATGGCGTATTTCGACCAAATTTCTAGGATTCTGGTAATAAATAATTCGCTATAAACACATTTCTTAATATGCATTTTTTAACGCAATCTTGCGTTTTTTGACCAGAGCAAACGTTTAAATTGATTACGATTAAACCACTGAGATTTCGGTTCATTTTTGAGTAAATACATACCATTTTTGGCTATATACCGGCAGATTCGTGCAGCCCTACAATACGCCCGTCTTACTTGTAGCACGCGGGTTCTCCGTCCGAGACACGTGGCTCAATAATTAAAGGTATCGAATGAGCAATATCGCCAAATCCGCCGTCAAACTCAGTGTCTTTTCTGTCATCATGATTACGGTTACTTCCGTCGACAGTATAAGGAACATTCCGGGTGCCGCCTTATTTGGTAGTCACGCCATCTCTTTCTTCTTACTGGCAGGTCTTTGCTTCTTCGTCCCTACGGCATTAGTGTGTGCAGAATTGAGTACCACCTACCCGCAACAAGGCGGTGTATATCTGTGGGGTAAAGAGACATTAGGTCCAAACTTTGGCTTTGCGACCGTGTGGTATCAGTATGCTGAAAACATCGTGTACTACCCACCTCTCATCTCGTTTATCGTCGCAACCGGTGCGTATCCTTTCTTCCCTGAACTAGCCCAGAACAACATCTTCATGTTGATCATGATTAACGTGATTTTCTGGGCGCTGACGTTGGTGAACATCTTCGGTCTGCGTTTGTCTTCGCTCATTACCAATGTGTTCGGTACACTTGGACTTATCTTCCCTATCCTACTGATCATCGGCCTAGGTGGTTACTGGGCTTACACTAATCCGAGTGAATCGCATATCTCACTTAGTCATGCATCTGACTGGTTACCTGATTTCTCACAAGATGGCATTGGTGCTGGCTTTACCGCGGTTGTGCTTTCTCTAACAGGGCTTGAGATCACCACCTCTTACGCGAGTGAAGTCGATAATCCCCAAAAGACTTATCCAAAAGCACTTATTGCTTCAACCGTGTTGATTCTGGTTTCTCTAACCGCGTGTTCGCTTTCCATCTCTTCCGTAGTATCGAGCGATCATTCAAGCCTAAGCGAAGGGGTTATTCTGGCGTTCAAGGCGTTCTTCGATGATTTGAACATGTCATTCATGCTGCCAGTTATCGCGCTTGCGATTGTATTTGGTAGCTTGGCGAGCCTGAATAACTGGATCATTGCACCAACTAAGAGCTTACATGTCGCTGCGAAAGACCATTTCATGCCGCTGACATTATCAAAAGAGAACAAGAACCAAGCGCCAGTTCCACTTCTGTTGCTGCAAGGCGCGATTGTAAGTGTGCTTTCTTTGGTGTTCATCTTGGTGCCAAACGTGAACCAAGGCATGTGGCTGTTGAATATTCTGATGACTCAACTCTACATGGTGATGTACATCTGTATCTTCGTTAGCTTCTTGGTCTCACGCCGTAAACACGCAGATATTCAGCGTCCGTTCCGTGTGCCTGGTGGCAAGTTCGGTATGATGTTGGTGGCGACGCTAGGCTTGGTTAGCTGTCTGGTGACCATCTTCGTTTCATTCGATGTGCCAGCGGGTATTAGTGCTCAAACAGGCGCCTCTGCTTTGATTCTTGGCTTTATCGCCTTCAGTTTGCCAGCAATTGGTGCCGTAATGTACCGCAACCGTAAGCGTCGCCGAGAAGGCCAATTGATTGAGGCGATGGCGAATTAATCGCATCCATGTCTCTTTACATAGCCAAAGAGTGTTTCTTCAGATAGCAAAAAGCCGCGAACTATTCGCGGCTTTTTGTTGGTAAATCTATGGATTAGTGACCGACGGTCTTAGACAGCAAGTTCACAATCATAACGCCAGTAAGAATGAAACCAATACCAACGAGTGCAGCAAGGTCGAGTTTTTGTCCGTATAGGAAGTAACCGACAGCAGCCACAAGTACAATCCCCGCCCCGCTCCAGATCGCATATACAATACCAACTGGCATGCTTTTTACGGTCACAGACAGTAGGAAGAAAGCGATACCATAGCCGATGATAACCACGGTGCTCGGCATCAATTTAGTAAACTGTTCTGTCTTTGGAATAGAAGAAGTCGCAATCACCTCACACACGATAGCAATAGACAGCGCAACCAGTGGAGGCATAGAAACAAGCATTTTGAACATAAGGCAAACAACGCTCAATTAACCTGAACTCGATGACATATCGAATCTCTGAGCGGCGCATTATAATCAAAATCCGTCAGTACGCTATAAAAAGTGATGCAACTCACATTTACACCAGCGTAATAATCGCAGTTAGAAGTCGGTCTCTTCCAAATTGATCACGCAGGCAGACGCGTCATTTCTGGCTGTGAGTAACGAATCTGGGTCCGCATACACGATGTTGTCCAACCCTAACTTTTGCATATCATCAATGTGATACATCCAAGCTGCATTGCTGGTATCACAACCTGCTTTGTGTAATTTTTCACGTTTGTTCAAGTGTCCAAACATGGTGATCTTTGGATTTACCGCCACCAGCGCAAAAAAGGCTTCTTCGTGCTGACGCCACAAACTTAAGGATTGATGCCATTGTTCGAGTTCTTGTTGATCAAAGCCATCGGTGTCCCATTCATCTTGCATCGCGCCACCAAACCAAAGCACTTCTGAGCCTTTCATAACCAAAGTACTCGGTGCCGCTGTTAAAACATAGTTCGCACAGGCAGAAGCGCACGTTCCATTGACGATTAAATGAACCTGATTGTTGTAAACCCAGCGTCCTAGTTCCATCGCTGGTCGATACTCGCCTGAGTCGCTGTCTATCATCAAGGCAACAACACCATGCGGTTGAACGTTGGCAAGCTCGATGGCTTCTCGCACGCTCTCCGCGGTTATTTCGCCATTAAAGTAAAGTGTTCGCCCTTCCATGTAGATATCATCAGATAAACTGCACGCTGATAACCCAGTGAGCGTGAGTGCACCTAGCCACTTTCGCATATCTCTCTCCATGATCTTCATTCCAAAACTCGACATCCAACTTCAAATGAGTATTGAACAAGTTGAATAAAAACGACGGAGAAAGTGGCACATTTTTGACCAACGTCAAGATATGCACATTGTTACTTATAACCTATTATTTTTTAGCGAATGGCGATTTAAATTGCACTAACGTGGGGGGGATGAAAGATATCAAGAACTTAGCTCGGATGACTCCCAAACCATAATGATAGTCTGGACTCCGTTGTGAGAAGTGTTATGCAGAGGACGGAAACCGTATTTCAGATACAAGGCTTCATTATGCGGCTCGCATTGCAGAAACAATTTTGGAATGCCAAGTTGAAACACGTGATTTTGTGCACGAACGACCAGCGCAGCAGCATAACCTTTACCTCGTGATGAGGCATCGACGTAGACTCCACCTAACCAGTGCTCATACTCAGGGAAATGAATGTTCTCTCGGATCTTGAGTTCAGCGACTGCTACAAGGTCATTGTTTTCGTCATGAACCAAAAATGAAAGTGGAAATGCATGGCGGCTATTGGCTTTGAGTAAAACCTTCTCGCGAACTTGAGCGGGCGTCACACCAGGGACAGTGTAAGCCCACTCATCAAAGTACCATTGTGCAATAAGATCAGACTCATGGGGGAAGTCAGCGAGAAAGTTAATTTGGAATGCCCTTTCTGCCACTATTAATAGCCACCATCTGCACTATCGACCACAGTCGCTTCATTGCCAACATCCGCTTTGGCATGGTTAAAATGATGCTGCTGTGAAAGCTCAAAGTAGATGTGCATATCAATCGGTTCTGGTGTGTTGAGAAGCATTTTGCCAACCTCCCGTTGGAAATGGCCGTAATTGCCAAGCTCCTCTGTTAAACCTAACTGCTCATAGCTTGCCAAGCTGGTGAACATACCGTAAGCGTATTGATAACGCGTCATGTCTTCCAACTTGTCGTGCCCAAGTTCGGCCAACGCTTGGTCGACTTCGTCTGGCAGATAAACGTCCTTATCGCCAAACTCCCTAAGCAAGACGTTAGGAACTTGATGTGCAATGCTCTGAATGGTCTCTTTTCTTTTAAACATACCGAACATAATGTCCTCCACTGACGATGATTTTCCATACAACGTATTTAAGTACGTGCTGGCGAGCCAATTAGTGTCTTTATTGGTATTAAGGCTCAAAATTTATACTAACTCGATCTCATAATTCTCTTCAAACGCAACCGTATCCGTTACACAAAAATGTACTCAGAAATATTGCCGCAATCACAATTGCGGAGCGTCAGTTTGAGTCGACAATTCATACCAATTGAGCAATAACCCTGAATCGATTTGGATTTTCAATGGAATCTAAAAAGTGTTTCGATTCCGCTCTCTCTTATCGAAATGACCAGACTGCATTAAGCTAAATTTCATCGGCTAACGTGCAATCAAGGAGCATACCGTGACTTACTATTCAGTATTAGATGTAACCCCTACAGCCCAAGACTGGGTACCTGCTTATGTCAGCGTCTCGAACGCACTGGTGGAAAAACACGGTGGCAAGTACATCGCACGAACCAACGTGCACGAACGACTAGAAGGCAACGGTGAAGCACCGGCACTTCGCATCATTATCGAATGGCCTTCTCGCCAAGCAGCACTCAACTTTATGAATGACCCAGAGTATGTACCTCACCTAAACGCTAGAACCGCAGGTTCAATCAGTAATCACTACTTGATCGAAGGTAATGACCAACTGGCATAAGACACATAAAAAAAAGCCCAGCGAACGCTGGGCTTTTTCCGGTTTATATCAACAAGGTGAGTTTTCACTGCATCAACAGAAATAGTTTCAATATCATTATATTATTCCTGCTATCACCTTTTAATAAACCACCTACACTAACTGACGTGTTAATGAATGATGCATAATGTATGATTCTCAATCATCAAAATAGCTCCAACGTTAAGAATCAAAAACTTTGTCATTGATATGTTTATATCTCATAACTAACTTACAAGCCTATATTTTATTTCTAATTTAATCTTATCAATCTTTGTTCGCTTTAAATTACACAATATCTAAATAGAGTTCTTATCTAAGGCTCATCCTAATTGTGATATAAGAGCGTTGAAAACGGTGTCTAACAACGTAAGTAGGTGTTGATGATAAGATCCAAGTTCATTGGCCTCTAGCGCTTAGACCTCCTGCCCCACACTGATTAAACTTCAAGAAAACTCAGCGCTCTCTACCGACTCAACTTACTAGTAAGATCATTATTCGGCTTTTTCCTACAATAACTTTTAGGGGTTGTTATTTCCTATAAATTCAAACTTTAATTTATTGCTTCATTAATTTCAATCTTACACAGTCAAATTCCAGTTACTACAAGTTAGTTGTTAGCATATCATTCGATAAAAGACAAAGTAACTTGTCATAACCTTTAACAAGGCATCACATAAAAACAAGAGTTAGAATATAATCTAACTAAATTAAATGAATTAATAATTTTAATTATCTTACATCGGCATAATTTAACCTTCCGGATTATTAGCGCAATCAAGTATTCACTTACTGAAAATAAGTGATTGGAATATTTAAAATTAGAACAGTTCGACTTAGGTTTTTTATTCTAAAGAGCGCTATTCTCATATGTAGAGTCTCTTTTGTATGTTTGGCTCCTGTGTGAGATGAAAGTAGGAACAAAAGAAATCCCGTTCAAAGTCACATTTCATGTCGACATCCGTCAGTAATTACGTTAGCTTTAGAAGTATAGACGTCTAAAAAGTTAAGCTTAGGGAGAGAAAGCCGTGCCAATTAGAATTCCAGATCAGTTACCCGCTAGCGATGTATTAAGGACAGAGAACATCTTTGTGATGAGCGAAAGTCGAGCGGCGAGTCAGGAAATCCGTCCATTGCGAGTGCTTATTCTCAATTTGATGCCAAAGAAGATTGAGACAGAAACTCAGTTTCTTCGCCTACTTTCTAATAGCCCGCTTCAAGTGAACGTGGAGCTGTTACGAATCGATAATCGCCCAAGTAAGAACACACCAACGGAACACCTGGACACGTTTTATCGTCAATTTGAAATGGTAAAAGGCAAGAACTTCGATGGCCTTATCATTACTGGTGCTCCATTAGGTTTGGTTCAGTTTGAAGATGTGATTTATTGGGATCACTTGAAGACCATTATGGAGTGGGCAAAAGATCACGTCACGTCCACACTTTATGTATGCTGGGCTGCACAAGCAGGTTTGAAGCTTCTATACAACTTGCCAAAGAAAACACGTAAAGAAAAGCTATCAGGCGTGTACCATCACTCTATCCATCATCAGTACCACCCTCTTCTGCGTGGTTTCGATGATACGTTCTTAGCACCACATTCTCGTTATGCAGATTTCTCGCCGGAGTTTTTAGAAGAACATACGGACCTCGATATTCTCGCAACGTCCGATGTCGCGGGTGTTTATCTAGCAACCACAAAAGACAAGCGTAATGTGTTTGTCACTGGTCACCCAGAATATGACTCTCACACACTCCATAACGAATACATTCGAGATTTGGGCGAAGGGATGGAACCTGCTATTCCAATCAATTATTACCCGAATAACAACCCAGACAATCCACCTTGTGCGAGTTGGCGCAGCCATGGACATCTGCTGTTCTCTAACTGGTTGAACTATTGCGTTTACCAACAAACTCCGTACGATCTGGATCATTTCAGCGAAGACGCCTTCACTAAAGACGACTAACTGCCTGAATTTAGAGTGTGAACTAAGCCGCCAACTGGCGGCTTTTTTGTATCAGTTTGCTAACCTGATCGCATAGTATTTTTTCCCCAATAGGCTTTTGCATCGTAATTCATATCATGCTGTGTGAATCAGGGATGTGGGGCATATATATGAAGCTTGGAAAACTCGGTGCATTAGTGTTAGCAAGCCAGCTAGGTTTGGTTGGGTGTGTTACCGTCAATGAAGATGGAAACAGTCCAGTTGTGAAAGCCGATCCGGTTTCTATGGCAGAGTCTAGAATCGCTCTCGGTCTCGGCTATTTAGAGAGTGGCAGTATGATCCGAGCACACGATAATCTGCAGCAAGCCCTTACCCACGCACCTAGCTACTATCGAGCACAACTTTCGATGGCGCATTACTACGAAACCGTAGGTGAAGATTCAAAAGCAGCACAGATGTACAAACGCTCTCTTCGCCAGCATCCCAAAAATGGTAACGTACTGAACAATTACGGCACCTTCCTGTGTAAACAAGGCGAATACAGCCAAGCAGATAAAATGTTCAATCGTGCGATCGAGCAACCTTACTATTACCTTATCCCTGCGAGTTACGAGAACGCCGGATTTTGTGCACTAAAGTCGAATCAAGCTGAAAAGGCAAAGTATTACTTCGCTCGCGCTATCGACCATGACCCTCACCGTCCTAAATCTATCCTTCAGTTAGCTAAGTTAGAGATCGACAGCGGGAACTATACCGATGCACGTATTCGCTTGATGCGCTTTAACCAAATGTACGGGGTCAAGAAACCCTCTCTCCGCTTAATGGTGGAACTAGAACGCGCTGCGGGCAATGAAGCCTTAGAGCGAAAGTATCAGTACCAACTCGATCAAATTTCTTAACTCCATAAACTCAAAGAGTCGACCACAAAGCGTCGACTCTCGTCATGCTCGGACTGTTTGCCTAGCATTCTTCTGTCGTTCAATGCTTTTCTAAAGCCACTTTCAATCGTCTAAAATTACAGAAGTGTCATCGTGAATTTTCGCGTCAAAAATAGCACTAACTTGCTATTTATTAATGAATTTTTAGATTTAACTAAATTAGTAAACTGAATTTTTACTCTAATTTATATGACACCAATCACACTAATTTGCTTAGTGTTTGCACAGCAACGAACAAGATCTATACATTCGAGTGGCTTATAGGCAATTTATTAAAAACAATTCAAATCTATAAATGTCACAGAAATAAGGAAATTTATGTTGAAGTATAAGAACACAGCGTTGGTGGCAACTCTCCCTCTTCTATTGTTACAAGGCTGTGGAGGCGGCGGTGACAATGGAAATAGCTCTAGCACTGCAGTCGGCAATAACATAACCTGGTCAGCAGGAGACTTCTCTACCCCGGCTAGCGAGTTTGCGAATAAATGTAGCATCGCTAGAACAGGTATTGACCCATACACAGGGGATTATTATCCAGACCAAACAGGTTCAGCACTGCAAGAAAAAATGTTCTTACGTGCCTTCAGTAATGATACCTATCTTTGGTATGACGAGATCCCAGATATCAACCCGGACAACTTCCCTACCGTTGCGGCTTATTTTGATTCGCTGGTAACGACAGAAAGAACGGCTTCTGGCCAATACAAGGATCGATTCCACTTCACTCGCTCTTACGACGATTTCATGAAATCACAACAAGCGGGTCTTGTTGCTGGTTTCGGCTTTAACTGGAAATTCGTTCAAAGCTATGAACCGCGAGAAATCATCATTTCTTACACAGAAGATAACTCTCCAGCCTCTTCAAATGGCGTTGCTCGAGGCGACAAGCTATTGAAAATCAATGATGTTGATGTTGTGAACACCTCTTCGAGCTCTGAGATTGATTTCATCAACAATACGCTTTTCTCTCCTACGCTAGGTCAAAACTACACCTTCACGTTTGAAACCGTTGATGGCGCTCCGAAGGTGGTGACTCTGACATCGGCAGATGTCGCAACAAGCCCAGTTCGCAATGTAAAAGTCATCGACAACAACGGAACAAAAGTCGGTTACATGCAATACAACGCTTTTGAAGTGACTGCGCAACAGCCACTTATCGATGCGTTTAATCAGCTGTCAGCTGCGAACGTTGATGAGATCGTGATGGATTTACGCTACAACGGTGGTGGTTTAGTTTGGCAGTCTGCGCAAGTCGGCTACATGTTGGCTGGCACACATTCTAATGCCACTTTCGCTGAGCTGATTTACAACGACAAGATCATGAACTCTGGCAAGGTAGAAAATAACGTTTATAACTTTGTCGATACTGAAATTGATTGGGGTAAAGGTATCTTGACTGACATTGCCCTACCGACATTAAGTGCGAAACGCGTTTACGTTCTAACGACTGACAACACCGCGTCCTCAAGTGAACTTCTTATCAATGGTCTTCGTGGTATTGATGTCGAAGTGGTTCAAATTGGTACCACGACAACGGGTAAGCCATACGGCTTCTCTCCAGAGCAAAACTGCGGCAACATGTACTACACCATTCAATTTAAGTCTTCGAATGCTAAAGGATTTGGCGATTTTGCCGATGGCTTTACACCTACAGCAAAAAATCTTGTATCGTCTACTATTGGTATAGATGACAAAGTGGAAGGCTGTATTGTGGCAGACGACTTAACCAAACCATTGGGTAACAGCTCTGAAGGCATGCTATCTGCAGCGCTAAACTACATGAACACAGGAACTTGTCCTCCTGCGCCTGCTGTGGCGGCAGCTCCAAGAGCGATGCCTATGCTAGGTGGCACTCCACTTGATAAAGGGATTGATCCACTTCGACAAGAGGCTATTCATGTCAAAATTAACTAGAACAAAAGCAATAATTACCGGAGCGGGTATCAGCGTGATGCTAATGGGTTGCTCTTCTTCAGGTCACAGCGATGATGCAGTCAATGCACTAAGCATTAAAACGTCTGCAGACACCGTGACTGAGATCCAACAAGCAATCACGACAATTCAAGGCAACCAAGTGCCGCCCAAAATTGCGTCAAATACCTTCGAAACAAACTCACATTTGTTGATCGTTTCTGGGCAATTGATGGAGAGTTACAACATGCCATTGAACGGCGCAGAGACAGAATTGCCCGATCAATACACCTTGCAACTTCGTGAAGAGGAATGTGGCGTTTATTACGAGAAAGACGACAAGTTTGTCCCTCTAACCAACATACAATGCCGACCTAACCCGATTCAGGACTAAACAAAAAACCCGCCGTTACTTTATTCAAAATAACGGCGGGCTTTTCTCATTGTTCATATTCAAATCAAACGAAATCTTACGATTCGAATGACTCAGTCTGAAGCCATATTATAAGAAGTGGAACGTCACATTACCTGTGATGCTGCTTACTGTATCGCTGTCCCCATCGATATCAACCCCAAACGCTTGATAACTTGCACCGACAGAAATGTTGTCTAACAAGAAGTATTCCGCACCAACACCGTACATGTAAGACACGCCATCGTCTTTGTCCAAGCTACTCAGATTACCATTGTATTCGACGTTAAACGCGTTAATACCACCTTTCGCGTAAACGTGCAGAGGACCAAAGTCGATACTTGGCTTTGCGGCTAAGTAGAAAGAAGAGAAATCTACATCACCTCGGTTACCAGCAAGATTTAAATCCACTTGGCCATGGTTGAAATAGCCCACTTCAATACCAATCAGCGGCAAGATCCCCGTACCAACATGAATGCCATAAGTGGTGTCGTTTTCGCTATCGATGTCTGATTGACCAATTTGACCACCAGCATAAAGCCAAGAGTCAGCAAGTGCAGATGTTGAGCATAGCGCCAAAGCCAATAACGAGAGTTTTGTTTTCATAGTTATACCTTTCCTGTTCGATTCCTGAACGGAACATCACGCGAAATGCATCGCGTTCCTTATGTATCTAGGTAAATACTATATTCAAAAAGTGGCAGGTTTTAAGAACAAGAAATGAATAATTTCTGTTCAATGTCTATTTGTGTGATTTACAGACAAAAAAACACCGGCGCGTTGCCGGTGTTTATCACATAAATCTTCGAAATGTTCGACGATTATAGGAAGTGTAGTGTCGCGTTTAGAGAGAACGTACCGATGTCGTCTTTGCCCGCTGTGTAGTTCATGTAGCTTGCGCCAACAGACATAGGGCCGAAAATGAAGTATTCCGCACCTACACCGTACATTAGATCCACATCATCGTCGTCTTTGCCGCCAGAAACTTTCTTATCCCACTGGTGGATACCGCCTTTCGCGTAAACATGCAGAGGACCGAAGTCGATGCTTGGTTTAAGCGCAGCGTAGTAAGAAGTCAGTTTAGTTTCTTGACCAGCGATCTTGAATTCACCGTGTTGAGTAACACCCGCTTCGATACCGATGATTGGCAGAATACCTGTACCTACGTGTACAGAGTAAGACGTGTCTGTTTCGCCTTTGTAGTCAGACTGACCTACAGAAGCACCACCATAAATCCATGAATCTGCCATTGCTGCAGAAGAAGCACTTAGAAGTGCCACTGCCAATAGAGTTTTCTTCATCATCAACCTTTACTCTTTATTATTACCCACTTCTGCATCAAGCAGAGGTTGGTACTGCAAACACAAGGGAGGCGAACCATTGCCTCCCTTGTGACTTAAAATCACTTGTGGGTGAATAACTGCAATTACTGTACCAATCGAGCTTGCCACTGGACAAACCATTGATTACTCAGCAAACCCCACAAGAAAAAAACTGCCGCTATTGTACCGATCGATTAGCAAGCATCAATCGCATTTTTGATACGTTTATCAGAAACTGGGTACGGAGTCCCCAATTGTTGAGCAAAGAAGCTCACTCGAAGCTCTTCGATCATCCAACGGATCTCTTTTACGTTCTCAGGAATCACCATGCCTTTCGGAATTTTGTTGAGCAGCTCTTTGTAGTCGCTCGTCACGGATTCCACTTTCAGCATGTGCAAACGGTCTTTGTTTGGATCGATCGGCAGCTTCTCCATACGACGCTCAATCGCACGCATGTAGCGAAGAATATCTGGCAGGCGTTTCCAGCCACATTCTGTCGCGAAGCCCTTGAAGATCAACCCTTCGACTTGTGCTTTGATGTCCGATAACGCGAACGCCATGGTGAAATCGATCTTACCTTTCAACTTCTTATTGATGTTGAAAGCGGTCGTCAGGATAGTTTCCACTTGCTGTGCAATGTCCACCACCGTATCACCAAGCTCAGCACGAACGTGTTCTTTCAGTGCATCAAACTTCTCTGGCTCCCAAACCAAACCGCCCTGCTCTTCGATAAGCTTATCGACACCACACGCGATACAGTCATCAATCAGATCCAGCACCTTACCGTAAGGGTTAAAGTACAGGCCCAACTTCGACTTGTTCGGTAAGTTAGAGTGCAGGTATTTAATTGGCGACGGCACGTTCAGCAAAATCAGACGACGCTGACCCGCTTGCATTGCCGTGACCTGCTCGTATTCGGTCTCGTACAGTTTGATTTCAACGCTGTCTTTGGCATCCACAATCGCTGGGTACGCTTTAACGTCGTAACCACCGCGTTTTTGTTGGTATACCTTAGGCAGTTCGCCAAAGCTCCACGTATGCAGACCTTCTTGCTCGATGTCGTCATCCGCAACTTTTGAAAGGGTTTCTTGAACTTTGTCTTTCAAGCTCTCTTTCAATTCGTGAAGGTCTTTATTTTCCTTCAACTTGCGATTTCTATGGTCAACCGCGCGGAAAGTCACCTTCAAGTGCTCCGGAATTTGATCCATATTCCAATCTTCGCGCAGAACTTCCACACCCGTCATTCGACGCAACTCTTTCTCTAATGAGTCCAGCAGCGGCGCTTCCATCGGTGTTGCACGAGCTAAGAAAGCATCGGCGTAGTTTGGCGCAGGAACAAAGTTCTTACGCACAGTCTTCGGCAGCGACTTAATCAAACTCACCACAAGCTCATGGCGCAGACCTGGGATCTGCCAGTCAAAACCCGCAGGCTCAACTTGGTTCAAGATCGGCAGCGGCAAGTGAACTGTCACACCGTCGCTGTCATCGCCCGGCTCAAACTGGTAGCTTAGCTTAAGTTTCAGGTTGTTTTGATGCCAGAAGTTCGGGTAATCCAAGTCGGTAACGTGGCTTGCATCGCCCTTGAACAGCATCTCTTTCTCGAAGTTCAGCAACTCTTTGTTGTCTTTCGACGCTTTCTTCCACCATGTATCGAAGTGTTTGCCAGAGACCACTTCAGTGCCAACACGTTGGTCGTAGAAATCAAACAGTTCATCGTCATCGACCAAGATGTCACGGCGACGAGATTTGTGTTCAAGTTCTTCCACTTCTTGAAGAAGCTTACGGTTTTGCTTGAAGAACGCGTGTTTGGTTTCCCACTCACCTTCCACCAGCGCACTACGAATGAATAGCTCACGACTGACGGTTGGATCGATACTGCCGTAGTTCACCAAACGCTTCGGCACAATTGGCACGCCGTAAAGCATCACTTTCTCGTGTGCCATGACTGCTGCACGTTTCTTCGACCAATGCGGTTCGCTGTAACTGCGCTTAATCAGGTGCTTCGCTAATGGTTCAATCCACTCAGGTTGAATCTTCGCGATGATGCGACCCCAAAGTTTTGAGGTTTCCACCAATTCAGCAGACATGATCCACTTAGGCTGCTTCTTGAATAGACCTGATGCAGGGAAGATATGGAAGCGAGCGTTACGCGCGCCTTGGTATTCATTCTTCTCTTGGTCTTTCATACCGATGTGTGACAACAAACCGACTAGGATTGAACTGTGTACGCCATGGTAAGACGCAGGCTCATCGTTCAGTTTGAATTCCATTTCACGCATCGACTGGTGAATTTGGAAGTACACATCTTGCCACTCACGCACGCGCAAGTAGTTCAAGTAATCTTGTTTACATTGCTTGCGGAACTGGTTGCCCGTCAGCGCTTTTTGCTGCTTCTGGATGTAGTTCCACAGGTTCACAAACGTCAGAAAATCTGAGTCTTCATGGAAGAAACGTTTGTGTTTGTCATCTGATGATTGCTGCTTGTCACTTGGACGCTCGCGTGGGTCTTGAATCGACAGTGCCGCCGCGATGATCATCACTTCTTTCAATGCGCCTTGCTTTGGTGATTCCAATACCATACGTGCTAAACGTGGGTCGATTGGAAGACGTGCAAGTTGACGGCCAATGCTGGTTAGGCGTTTTTTCGATTCTTTCGCATCAGAATTGATTGCACCTAACTCTTCTAGAAGGCGAACACCGTCTTGAATGTTACGTTTGTCAGGCGCTTCTACAAATGGGAAGGCTTGAATATCGCCCAAACCAAGTGCCGTCATCTGCAAGATAACCGACGCTAGGTTGGTACGCAGGATCTCAGGATCGGTAAACTCCGGACGTGACTCAAAATCTTCCTCTGAGTACAGACGGATACAGATACCCTCTTCCACACGACCACAACGACCTTTTCGCTGGTTCGCACTCGCCTGAGAAACTGGCTCGATTGGAAGACGCTGAACCTTAGTACGGTAGCTGTATCGACTGATACGCGCCGTACCCGGATCGATAACGTATTTGATTCCGGGAACCGTCAAAGAGGTTTCCGCTACGTTGGTTGCCAGTACAATTCGACGACCAGCATGAGGTTGGAAAATCTTGTTCTGCTCACCCGCCGACAAACGCGCGTAAAGCGGCACAATTTCCGTGCTCTTCAGATTACGTTTAGACAGTGCATCCGCGGTATCACGGATTTCACGCTCACCGTTCATGAAGATCAGGATGTCACCTAAGCCTTCATCGCACAGTTCGTCTACCGCTTCGAAAATACCTTCAAGCTGGTCACGATCGTTATCGTCATCACCGCTTAGTGGGCGGTAACGCGTTTCTACTGGGTAAGTACGACCTGACACCTCAATGATTGGTGCGTTGTTGAAGTGTTTTGAAAAACGCTCAGGGTCGATGGTTGCCGACGTGATGATCACTTTCAGATCAGGACGACGTGGTAGCAACTCTTTCAAGTAACCCAAGATGAAATCGATGTTCAGGCTGCGCTCGTGCGCTTCATCAATAATGATGGTGTCGTATTGATTCAAGAAGCGGTCATGCTGAATTTCAGCCAGCAAGATACCGTCCGTCATCAATTTGATTTGGGTGTTTTCAGAGATCTGATCGTTGAATCGAACCTTGTAGCCAACAAACTCACCAAGCTTGGTTTCCATCTCTTCGGCAATACGGTTCGCAACCGAACGCGCCGCAAGACGACGAGGCTGAGTATGACCAATCAGACCGAATTTACCGCGACCAAGCTCAGCACAGATTTTTGGTAGCTGAGTGGTTTTACCTGAACCGGTTTCACCCGCAACGATAACCACTTGGTTTTCTTCGATCGCTTTCGCAATGTCGTCGCGTTTTTGACTGACTGGCAGGATTTCAGGGTATTCAATCGTTGGTTTGTAGCTACTACGTTGCTCCACAACCATCATGGATTTGGCGATATCTAATGCGATTTCATCAAACACAGCGTTACGTGCTGCGTCTTTTTTGATTTTGCTTGCACCAGAGATTCGTTTACTCAAGCGGAAGCGGTCACGCATCATGCACTGGTTAAGTGCCTTGCGTAGTGACGCCGCGTTATTTACTTGAGCCTGAGGCGCAGCATTCTGAGAAGCTTGTGCTTGAGATGCATTAGCCTGCTTCGCTTTGGCATTTTGCGCACCATTTGACGGTGTCGCTTGCTCTTCAGCGGGATTCTTTTTTGGGGGCTGTGACGAAGTCAAAGCGTTTCCTATTCTTTTCATTACATAAAACTGCGCGGATTGTAGCACATAAGGGCTAGAACAAGATAACGGAAAGCAGCTTCAAACAGTCATTCAATTTTTTCGAACAACTTAAGCAAATCCATCGGGTTTTGAGTCGACGAGCATTGCCTATAATGCATCACATAGCCGAAAGCACTTATTAAAGGAAATCCATATGTCTCGTGTACTAGCTCTTAAATCAAGCATCCTTGGCGATTACTCTCAATCAAACAAGCTGGTTGAAGACTTCATCAAAAATGTAGACCAAGATAAGCTAACTGTTCGTGACTTAGCTGCAAATCCACTACCAGTTTTAGACTTTTCAGTTGCGACAGCACTACGTGCAACAGAGGATCTTTCACAAGAGCAACAAGCGGTGGTTGACCTATCTGATACCCTAATTGAAGAAATCAAAGCAGCAGATACTTTGGTTATCGCAGCACCAATGTACAACTTCACGATTCCAACCCAGCTGAAAAACTGGATTGATTTGATTGCTCGTGCAGGCGTGACATTCAAATACACAGAAAACGGCGTTCAAGGTCTGATTGAAGGTAAGAAAGCAATCGTAGTCACCACACGTGGCGGTCTTCATAAAGATTCACCAACCGACAGCATGACACCATACCTACGCACAGTATTAGGCTTTGTTGGCATCACAGATGTGGAATTTGTTTACGCAGAAGCGCTAAACATGGGCGAAGACGCAGCAGCAAAAGGCATTTCAGACGCGCAAAGCCAATTGGCAACCTTGGCGTAAGATTAAATAGAATTGAGTACAAACAAAAAGGGATTGGTTCGCGCCAATCCCTTTTTTATCGTTTTAAGTCAAAGCTGATCATGCTGTTGTAGCAGCTTTGCGCGCATTGTCCGCAACCTTTGCATTTGGCAGCGTCAATTTTAGGTTTGAAATCGTCTTGCCATTGCAAAGCATCATATGGGCAACTGTCCTCGCAACTACCGCAATAACCGTATAAGTTTTCGCAACTGTTCGAGATAGTTGCTACCAAGCCTGTAGACTCTGTTCGATTGGAAAGCGCTAATGTAGGGCACGCCGACTTACACGCGCCGCATAAATCACATGCCGAGTAACTGATGTCTAACGCGGCAACGCCATCAACCATTTCTATGATTTGGCTCGAACATGCAGAAGCGCACTTTCCGCATCCATCACAAAGCCGAGTGAACATCGACTCTTCCACCGCATACGGCGGTCTCGCTTTAACACGAGGCTCTTGAGCTTGTTCCACTGGCGCGCGACGGAACGAAAACAGACGTCGCTTGCTTAGGTCAACCGATTCAGACTGGCGCATCCGAGTAATCTCTTTTTGCTGGTATAACGACTTGGTATTGCTCACTCAAGGATTGAAGTAATTCTTCCGTAAGGTTCGACAGTTTTGAGTAAGGCGTGAGAGTCACCGCTTTTTTGAAGCGCTTGTTGAAAAAGCCAAACCACGTCATCAAGTGTTCGCGTAGCATTTCAGCCGCCAGTTTTTGCTGTTCAGTTTCAATCAACATGCCTAACACCATCAGCATCAAGCCGATCTGGTCTTCTGGCTCACGTTGGTCAGATTCCAAAGCAAAACCACAACGCTGCAAGAAGTAACGATATTCAATGGTTGATTCACCAAACAACACCGCCTCTTTATCTAGATAAGCCGAACCCCAAGGTGGCGCTGGCATCTCACCAATACCGGCAAACATGCGATCGTGCTCCATTTGCAGTGCCTCTTCGCTCTCGTTTTGAAAGCTGCGTAGCATGTCATTAAGCGCTTCAATTGGTGTATCAGTATTGCTTAGCAACGTATCGAGATTCGCCGCTGGGTAATCTTTTGGTTGGTAGTAAAACAGTGCACCAAACAGCTTAAGAACGATGCTGGTATCTTGTGGTTCAAGTTGAGAAATTTGCATGAAGTACCTTTGATGACTGGTGTTTTTATTCTTCGATTAAGTAAAACGGAAAAGAGGTGGGACGAACACTCGCCCCCCTCTATTAATGGTTATCAGTACAAATAATGGTTATCAGTACAGACCAGATGTAAAGTGCATGCCGTAGAACACATTGCGACCCAGAATCTCTGCGACGAACAAGGCAACGAATGCCACGATAACTAGCAAGTTCTTCTGACGACCTTCCACGGTAAACAACTCAGCGAATACCCAAAGAGCAGCAGCAACCACAAGCAACAACACATGACCAGCAACATAGCCAGATAGCAAGGTGATTTGATCCAAGCCACTGTGAATCGCTGTTGAGATACCTGCGAAGTAAATCGTCTGCATTACTGAGAACGCTAGGTTCAGCGCAATCAAGCTCACACCGGCCCACATTAGGCGACGATTGGTTTTCTCAGCCGTCACGTCCAATACGTTGATCAGCGTGTAACCAAACATCAGACCTGAAGTCACGACCGTGAACCAAAACGCAACCGTTGTCATTGGTGAGTACCATGCTGGTACCGTTTCGATTTGGTAAACATTTGCCATCGCGAACATGAAAATCACGCCAACCGCGATAGACAACCAGTTCACGATTTTGCGAACGCCTTCGCTGCCGATTTTTAGAATCGTTAGCAACCAGTACAAACCCGCTAAAGACAGAAAGCTTGCACCCGTTAAGATCTCGTTAGATAGCGCCGCACTACCAACACGGTTTAATGCGTTGAAGGCACGAAGAGGGCTACCCAAGTGAGTGGTTGAGAACAAGAAACCCAAGCCCATTACAACCAAGATAGCGAAACGAGCGATGTTCATACGAGGTTCTGTCACGCGTGGTGGCTTACCGAATTTCTCGAACGCATTAACCGTTAGGTGCGCGCCAACCGCTGTTTGAGCAAGAACCGTAAAGGCAACTAATGGTGCTTCGTATAACATTATTTCACCTCTCTTGGATTCTGTAGGAAACCAGTGCGGTCATTGGTTGGACGACCATTTGGATTTAGCTTCACGATCAGGTTCGGGCTCGTAATGCGAGAATCTGGCAGTGGTGCCACATCCGCGTTTGAACCGTATTTCGCGCGTAGCTCATCAATTGGACCAAACTCAATCGCACGCAATGGACAGCTGTCCACACACACTGGCATTAAGCCTTCTGCGACACGTTCGTAACAGCCATCACACTTAGTCATGTGACCTTTTTCTTCGCTGTATTGAGGTGCGCCGTAAGGACACGCCATGTGACAAGATTTACAGCCGATACACACGCTTTCATCGACAACAACAAAGCCGTCTTCTTCACGCTTGTGCATTGCACCTGATGGACAAACCTTGGTACACGCAGGGTTAGTACAGTGGTTACAAGAAATCGATAGGTAGTACGCGAACACGTTTTGACGGAACGCGCCGTTTTCTTCCGTCCAATTGCCGCCTACGTATTCGTAAACACGACGGAAGTTACGATCGATACCCAGATCTTTGTTGTCTTTACAAGAGAGCTGACATGTTTTGCAGCCAGTACATTTGCTTGAATCAATGTAAAAGCCATACTGCTTCGCTGTGCTCATTATTTAGCCCCCATTTTCTTAATTAGCGTCACTTCAACGAGGTTGGTATGGCTCGGGTTTGATTTTGCCAACGGGCTTGGACGTTGTGTCGTCAGTACGTTGATTGAACCCGCTTGGTCAACACCTTTACCATTTGGTGAGTACCATGCGCCCTCACCTAAGCCAACGATGTGTGGCATGATGCGTGGGGTTACTTTTACGCGAACGTTCATTTCACCGAACTTGCTGCGCACGCTAACCAAGTCACCGTTATCGATGTTGCGTGACGCTGCATCAATCGGGTTAATCCAAAGTTCCTGTGGTGCCGCTGCTTTTAGGATGTCGACGTTACCGTACGTAGAGTGCGCACGAGCTTTGTAGTGGAAACCCGTTAACTGAAGTGGGTACTCTTTACGATCAGGAGAATCCCAGCCATTAAACGTCGAAACGTATTCTGGTAATGGCTTGATGGATTCATCTTCGTCCAATTCCCATTCTTCGTTTATCTTCGCTAACGTCTCTGAGTAGATCTCAATCTTGCCCGATGGCGATGGTAATGGGTTCGCTTCTGGATCACGACGGAAGTCTTCATACGCCACGTGTGGACGGTCGAATTGTTTCTTGTAGATACCCTGCTTTCTCATCTCATCGTAAGACGGCAAGTTTGGATCGTTGTTTTGTTTAACGGTCTGAGCGTACATCCACTGCAGCCACTCTTCTTGAGTGCGACCTTCAGTAAACTCATCAAACACGCCCATGCGCTTCGCCACACCAGACATAATGTCGTAGATAGGTTTGCATTCGAAACGAGGTTTAATCGCTTGGCTTGCAAAGATGAAGTAAGGCATTGACGCTGCTGCACCATCCATACAGAAATCCGATTGCTCTGACGTTGTACAGTCTGGCAGTACGATATCGGCATACTTCGCAGAAGACGTCATGTGGTTGTCGATCACCACAATCATTTCACACGCTTTTTCATCTTGAAGAATTTCGTGTGTGCGGTTGATGTCTGAGTGTTGGTTAATCAGACAGTTACCTGCGTAGTTCCAGATAAACTTGATGTTGTTTTGTAGCTTCTGAACGCCTTTAATACCGTCGGTCAGATCTGTCATTTCCGTACCGCGGTAAATCGCGTCTGTCCAAAGGAACATTGGGATAGAAGCGCTGATCGGGTTTGGCACTTTCGGGAAGCGTTGGAATGGGTATGAGTGGTTACCTTCACGAGCACCAGTACCACCACCTTGCAAGCCAACTTGACCACGTAGCAATGACAACATCATGACCGCTTTACACGCTTGCTCACCATTTGCTGAGCGTTGTAGACCCCAGCCTTGAGTGATGTAAATGCGTTTAGCATAGCCAACTTCACGTGCAAGTTTCAAAATCACATCCGCTGGAATGCCTGTGATAGGCTGTGCCCACTCTGGCGTTTTCTCGATGCCATCTGGGCCAGTACCCATGATGTAATCTTTGTAGCTGCCGTTTTCTGGCGCTGATGCAGGAAGCGTTTTACGGTCGTAACCCACACAGTAGCGATCAAGGAAGTCTTGATCGACTTTGTCTTCCGTAATCAATACATGGGCGATGGCTGCAATTAAAGCTGCATCTGTACCGTGCTTGATAGGAATCCATTGGTCTTCACGGCCAGCTGCGGTGTCGGTGTAACGAGGGTCGATACAAATCGTGCGAGTGTGACTGATATTTTTCGCATCCACATAGTTGTGAACCTGACCACCACCCGACATACGAGTTTCTGCTGGGTTGTTACCAAACATCAGACATAGGTCTGCATTTTGAACATCGTCAATTGAGTTGTTATCAACGAACGAACCGTAGAAGTACTCCGACATACATTCGATGTTTGCTGCAGAGTAGTCACCGTAGTGATTTAGGTAACCACCACAAAGGTTCATCATACGTGCAACCAATGTCGCGCTCGGGTCCCAACTCTTAGTTACTGTGCCACCAAGCGTACCTGTACCGTAGTTTAGGTACACCGCATCGTTACCGTGGTCTTTAATAATGCGTTTTAGGTTATCACCAATGAGGTCAAAGGCTTCATCCCAAGTGATGCGTTTGAACTTACCTTCACCACGCTTACCAACACGAAGAAGTGGGTATTTCAAACGGTCTGGCGAGTAAACACGGCGACGCATAGAGCGACCACGCAAACAAGCGCGAACTTGGTGATTATGGTTATACACATCATCACCCGTGTTGTCGGTTTCTACCCATTTGATTTCACCGTCGACCACGTGCATACGAAGCGGACAACGAGAACCACAGTTTACGGTACATGCCGACCAGACAATTTTTTCGTTTGGTTTTGCTGGTGTTTCTTTGGCAACCGCTTTAGTTGCAAACGGGAGAGAAAGCGCGTTTCCTGCTAACGCCAAAGCGCCAAGTGCAGAACCGCCCTTTAAAGCATCACGCCGAGTAATATTAAACTTACCATTTTGACTCATGGTTTTTTCCTAAATTACGTTTTTGAATTTGGTCGTGGCGCTTAATTAATGGCTTTAAGTGGGGAAAGAACACTCGTTAGAAATAAAAGACATAGAGATTGTATTTTCAAAATAGGCATTCATTGAAAATATCTAATTTCGCTTTAATTAATACACAAGGCAAATCAAAGCAACATTTCTACAAAACCATCAATTAAGCTAGATAGCACAGGCCTTGAGCAACTAAGGCATGGCCACCCGCCACTATTAATATCCTTGTAGATTTAAGGGGTGATAATCTTGACCACAGTCAATTATTAAAAAATACAAAATGCAATCTTATATTTCATTTCAACGTTTTATATGAATGAAATATTAATAGGTCAGAGAGGTGTCAATTCAATTAAATATTAGAATAGTTTTTAAATTGAATAGATAATAAATACGAATACAGAAGAATAGAAATAAGAATAATTACCAATTAGCAGAAAATAAATAAGCCTCATGTCAAGATGAGGCTTAGTCGTATTTGTTTTTAGCTGAGCTTAGAAATCGTACTGGAAGTAGATCGTATTGTAGTTACTGCCGCCTTTGATACGGCCAAACTGAGAGGCGTTCTCGAAGATTGCACTGCGGTGATGCAGTGAGTAGCCGACCCACATGTTCTCCCAGTCTTTTTGGTTGAACAGGTCACCGACGTTTACATCCAATGAGAAATCGAGATAGTTGAGCAAGTTGCTTGGTGTGTAGCCCTTCTCTTCCATCTCTGTCCCTTCGATATAGGTAATGTTATCGATGTAAGACATACCTTCTGCAACACCAAAACGCCATTTAGTAGGCCAATTAAAGGTGTAATACGCTTTAATCGCCATCACGTATTCGGTGCTAGAAGATTGCACGTCTGACGACCAATGGTGAACAAGACCTGGGGTTAGATAGATATCTAGAGGTAAACCAAATAGCTCGTCTGTCAGCGGATGCCCGTAGAAGAACGACGTCAGTTGGTTATTGTATTCATCTTTCTCAGCATTGAACTTAAAGATGTCACCCATGTTAGAAGGCGTTGCCCAGCCGTGTGCAATTCGAAGATACGGACGATTACGCAAATCTGACTTGCGCTCTTTGCCTTTATCATTGAAGAAGCCAAAGCCAACGAACACTTCACCTTGGTAACGATCTTCCACAATTTGGCTGTTGTACGCTTCACTATCCAGACGAGTGATGCTGGTTTCACCCAATAGATACAGGTTAGAAATTACGTGGTAACGTGCTTTGATACCCAAATTAGCATCAATACCCGCACCAATTTTCTCACCTGTTGAATCTTTAAATGAGTAGTACGAACTGTTGAAGTCGGCATCTTTATAACGAATGGTAAAAGAGGGCTCTAACTCCCAATCGCCCAATTCATAGTTCGCAGCGATGCGGTAGTTAGAGTGAAATTGAAATTCGTCATCCGTCATGACTTCAAATTCAGCGCGCCAATTTTCGTCGAAGTTATAACGAATTTGGCCACCGAAATCGACACGATCCCCTTCAAACGCATTTTGAATGGATTTAGGAATATCAACAAAACGTAATCGCATGATGGCACTGGTACGCCAGTTAGAATCGCTCTCATCAAATAAGAACACACCGCCTTCGATACCGTCGATGTACAAGTGTTCGTTTTCAAAGAACATCATTGGCACAAACGTGCTCACCGTTGAGTCATCATTGGCTGTATAAAA
The DNA here is from genome assembly GCF_051122595.1 of Vibrio sp. K4. Classification (NCBI taxonomy): domain Bacteria; kingdom Pseudomonadati; phylum Pseudomonadota; class Gammaproteobacteria; order Vibrionales; family Vibrionaceae; genus Vibrio; species Vibrio sp. K4. Next base: position 1,230,271 of record NZ_CP178577.1, on the reverse strand, counting down.
CGGGATCGATGCCGTTCGGTACATTGCCGCAATGCCCCACTCTTGCTCCGCGTGCTTTGTTTCAGCCAACGCCGAACCGCTCAGCAATAAACCAGAACATACTAACGATGCTCCTACTAGGTGTTTCATAGCTCTCCTATGTCACTGTAATTTGAGAAGGTCTCGATTGAAAAAGAGTATATCTGACTTTGGTCTAAGATCGGGTAAAAATTCCTACAAGACTCCGTCTCCCCTCATATCACAGTACAAACCTTGAGCAATTTATAAATTTATTTTGAATTAACGTCAAATATTCAATTAATTGCACTTAAACATATCACTTAATTATCTTTACTCTGCACTCGCATTCCTTATGCAAATAAATACACATAATAAAAGGTAAACTATGCGAAACGTCACTTTATTAACGCTTGCGCCCTTCGCTTTTGCTTCACATGCAGCACAAATTCTGGACCATTCACAAACGGATCTATCTACGGTACTCAATAACACACAACGAGCGTCTTATTCCGCGGCGAACACTAAGCTGAGTTATCGAGACATCAATCGAGTCGAAATCGGTAATCAAATTTTGATTCGCAAACAGCAACTCCATTACGGCATACCGGTTTACGGACACTCCGTTGTAGCCGATCTCTCTACTCGAGGATTTGCTCAACCTGTCGATGGTGATGTTGTTGTCGGCATTGAGAGCGATATTGATTCAACCCTACCTATGATCAGTGGCAAGCAAGCCATTGAGATCGCAACGGGCAACCGTCAAGGTGTCGCCGCAAGCAAATCTCCAAGTAATGAAAACTCGCCAAGTGATGACGCTCAGGCAGAGCTAATGGTCTGGTTAGATGAGCAACAAACCGCGCGGTTGATTTACAAAGTCGATGCAATCCAGATTAAGAATTTCCGCCCTTCTCGCCCTATCACTTTGGTGGACGCAAAATCAGGCGAGATCGTCGACCAATGGGATGGGATCGCGTTTTTGGAAGCCGAAGGACCGGGAGGCAACCGCAAAAGCGGCCGTTATTACTTTGGTCCCAACACCAAGTTTGGTGGATTCCAAGTTAATCAATACTGCCAAATGGACAGCGAAAACGTCATTACCCTCAACATGAACAACCAACAATGGGGTGGCCAAGTTCATCGTTTCGACTGTAACGTGAACAACTATCGAGAAGTAAATGGCGCCTACGCTCCAATGAATGACGCGCACTATTTTGGTCAACGCGTGTTTGATATGTACCAAGATTGGATTGGTGCACGCCCTATTCGTCAAAAGCTAACCATGCGTGTTCACTACGGTTCGAACTATGGGAATGCCTTTTGGGATGGTCGCCAAATGACCTTTGGTGACGGCAATAACTCAATGTACCCACTGGCAACGTGGGACGTTATTGCTCATGAGGTTAGCCATGGCTTTACCGAGCAAAACTCTGGGTTGGAATACCGTGGCATGTCGGGCGGAATAAATGGGCTTTGTTGCGTAATTCAGACGAGAAACCAAACCTCCTAAAGTTGAGCGACTGTTATACAATATACTGAGTTTCAGGCATACCAAGCCCTGTAAGTTTGTTCAGTGCTTTGATCATGGCGTAAGTCTCGCCAACCTGAGCGTTGTAATTTCTTAGACTTAATTTCCCACCTAGCAACTGTTTTACTCGGTACATTGCGGTCTCTGACAGAGAGCGCTTATGATAGCCATACCGCTTTTTCCACTTCTTGTTGGAGCCGTAGAGCTTCTGGCAACCTACCGCTAAGTTACGAGGATGCCCTTGTTCCCAGAAGGCTGCTCCTTCTCTTGGCGGGATGAGCGGAACAGCTCGCTTGATCCGTATGGCATCATGGCAATTCCTTGTGTCATAAGCGCCATCGCCTGATATCTCAATGATTTTACGACGTGTTTGCTTGAGTAAGTTGGGGAGCACTTCGGCATCAGTTACGTTAGATAAGCTCAGCTCTGCTGCGACTATTTCGTGGGTGCTTGTATCTACCGCGATATGCAGCTTACGCCAGACTCTTCGCTTCCCATCAGTTCCATGCTTCTTGACCTTCCATTCACCTTCGCCATAAACCTTGAGGCCAGTGGCATCAATGGCCAGATGTTGTATTGCTCCTCTGGTTTTGGTTTTAAATGAAACTTCAACTTCCTTAGCTCGGCGGCTTATACAGGTGTAGTGCGGGCAAACAAGCGGGATGTTAGCCAGCTTAAATACGGAGTCTAGAAAACCTTGCAGCGCTCTCAAGGGCATAGAGAAAACGCGTTTCACCATCAGTGCGGTAGTAATGGCTAAGTCGCTGAATCGGCGAGGTCTACCACGCTTGCCTTGTTTGTTTTGCTTCCACTCAGCTATCGCTTCCTCATCAATCCAAAAGGTCAGAGAACCACGGTTGATTAAGGATTTATTGTACTGCTTCCAGTTAGTTGTTTTGTAACGAGGTTTAGGCATGAGGCTACGACGATTGATGGGCGTAGCCGCTCAGATCGTAGTTTCTTGATTTAGTTCCATCGAATTACGCAACAAAGCCGAATAAATGAGTCCTTTTCCGATGTCGCCGCAGCAGCACTCAGCCAATATGTGCATGGCAGCTTTAATTGGAAGATGGGCGAACACGTGATGAAATACTCGCCCGCTATGCGTTACTTCATCAACCCAAGCCATGACGGTTCCTCAATCGACCATATCAACCAATACTACAATGGCATCGATGTGCACCACAGCTCAGGCATTTTCAACAAAGCCTTCTACCATTTGGCAATGAGCCCAAATTGGAACATCAAGAAAGCATTTATTGCTTATGCGACGGCCAACCAACTTTACTGGCAACCAAACTCGAACTTTCAACAAGGTGCAGAAGGCGTTTGTAAAGCTGCACAAAAACTTGGATACGATGGCTCTGCAGTAACCTCTGCGTTCGCAGAAGTTGGTGTGCAAGTAATGAACTGCGGCGACACTCAACCAACGCCAACACCGAACCCTGATCCAGAGCAAGGGACAACAGAGTTGGAGATCAATATGCCAACACCTGTTGAAATCACACCGAATGGCGAACAACAGTTTGTATTGCGTCAGTCTCCGGCTGATGAGGTATGGGTGCAAACTTACAATGGTTACGGCAATGTCGACATGTATGTTGCAATCGACCGTCCAGCAACACTTTCTGACTACGACTGCGTTTCGACTAACCAAGGTAACCACGAGTATTGCGGTTTCAGTGGTATTAAAGGAGCAGATATCTACGTGCTCGCGGCGAACACTCAAGGCTCATCCGACGTTTACGTGGCAGTGAGCGCAGAGTTAGAAGCGCCACAACCAGAGCCGGTTCCACAAGATCAGTGTGCAGACCTAGAAGAGTGGTCTCCGTACTATTACTACCCTGCGGGCACGGCGGTGAAATACTGGGGCAATCACTTTGTCGCCTCACAAGACAACTGGGGTGCAAATCCATTCGACAACTATTGGCTATGGACTTTTGAAGGCAGCTGCCAATAACCCAGCCTCCCCCCCCTTTAACAAAGAGCTCCGAAACGAGCTCTTTTTCATTGGTTGATTACTCTGCACGCAATCAAACACGAAACGGTCAAAATTCTCTCTTCTCTCAGCAATGAGATTTAGATTTTTGCCAGATTCGCCGATACAATAGAAAACCAATGACCAAAGCCGCAGTTTATCGTGAAAGCATCCGAACTCATCTCCATAATCAACAACTTGCCGGAAGGTAGCGACCCCGATATCGTGATGGGTGAAGAATGGCTACCAGAACGCTTGGAAAGCACCACTCTTGATGGTGATATGCTGTTTATGCATTTCGATAACGCACCAGAAGATGGCCAAGGCGAAGAAGAAGGTCGCGGTTTTGTTGATCATGAAATCGACCTGATCCGTACTCGTCTACAGCAAATTCTCGATGAAGACAGCGACAGTGCATCTAAAGCCGATGCTATGTTAGGTTTATTTCTGATGGGACATGAACTTAGTAGTTCGCAAGTTATCGAAATACTCGAAGAAGATTCAGAACACTGATTCAAAATATTAAGGAACCGCTTTGCCAACATCGCTCAACACCAACGAACTTTCCTCTCTTCCTCTGATTGTTGCCGGTCCGATTTTAAGAAAAGTCACCGCAACGGAAGTGAACATTTGGTTAGTGACGACGCAACCTCTCGAAGGCTTGGTGGAAATCAGCGATGCAACCACTGGGGCGCAATATTACTCTCAACCAGTATCGGCAGAGCATCTATTACAAGTTGGTAAACGCGCTTGGGTTTGCATGCTCACGCTGCAAGGTGAGTTTCCTACCCATCAAGCATTGCGCTATCAAATTCATACCCAATCCGGTTTGCTAACCGAGTTGATGCCCCACCTAGTCTACGGTGAAGACACCGATTCAGCACAAGGTGTGGAGTTCCTAATCAGTGAAAAAGCCGATTATGTCCTGCACGGCTCGTGTCGTAACCCACATCATTTTAGTAAAGACACTCTGGTCCAAGCTGACGCAAAAGTTGCTAGCCAACCGATAGAAGACCGCCCTGATATGCTCATCATGAGCGGCGATCAAATCTATGCCGATCATGTAGCAGGTCCAATGCTGGATGCGATTGAGCAATTAGTCGAGTTACTAGGCTTGCCTGATGAAGAGTTCGCGCAAGCACCAATAAAAAACACGCAAGAACTGTATCAAAGCCCAGATTGCTTTTATGGCCGAGACAACATTCTGCCTCACTACGTGGACGATGGCAGCTTACTTAGCAAGTTCTTCCCTCATCGTGGCACTCCTATTTTCAGTTCACGTGAATGCGAAAACCATCTCATCAGTTTTGCCGAGCTGTTTGCGATGTACCTACTCGTTTGGTCTCCAGTGCCATGGACGTTAGTCAATCGTGAACGTTTATTGGAAAGAGAGTTTACAACGGGCGGAAAAGCGTTAGAGCCGAAATGGCAGCAACATTGGCGTGATGAGAAAATCCATATTGATGCGTTTGTCGAAGGCTTGGATAAAGTCCAGCGTTTACTCGCTCACGTTCCTACTTACATGATCTTTGATGACCATGACGTGACCGACGATTGGAACCTAACGGTTGGCTGGGAAAAAGCAGCCAATGAAAACCTCTTCTCACATCGCATCATCGGTAACAGCCTGATCGCTTACTGGCTGTGCCAAGGTTGGGGCAACGCGCCAGAAAAATTCAACGCCCCGTTTATGGAGCATGCGCGCCGTTACTTTGCAGAGCTGACTTCAGAATCTCAAGACGAGTTCATAAAGTACCTCTATCGTTTTGAAGATTGGCACTATACGATTCACACCTCACCAAAAGTGGTGGTATTGGATACACGTACTCGTCGTTGGCGTTCAGAATCACGCATGAATAAACCGTCGGGCTTGATGGATTGGGAAGCTTTGATTGAATTCCAACAAGAGCTGATGCATCAAGACAAAGTGATCATTGTCTCTGCTGCGCCCATGTTTGGTGTGAAGTTTATTGAGACGCTGCAACGCATCATGACCAGTTTTGGTCAGCCGCTGTTGATCGACGCGGAGAACTGGATGGCGCATCCGGGCAGTGCGAATACTTTGATCAGTATTTTCACTCACACCAAAACCCCAACTAACTTCGTGATTCTCTCTGGTGATGTACACTACTCTTTCGCCTATGACATCAAATTGCGTTTTCGCCGTAATAGTCCAAACATCTATCAGATTACGTGTAGTGGGATTAAGAACCAGTTTCCAGCGCAACTTCTGAGCGCATGTGATGCAATGGATCGTCTGCTGTATAGCCCTCGCTCGCCATTGAACTTGTTTACCAAACGTAAGCGTTTGAAGATTTTTAAACGCGCACCAAGCAACCACAATTTTTATCGACTCGTGAACCAAAGTGCGATTGGCGAGCTGAGATTGGATGAAGACGGAAAGCCAAATAATATCAGCATCTTAACGAGTGAAGGCGATTCAATCGATTTTCCGCCGACAAAGGTTGAGGAATAAATCCGCTTTTTGGCGGTCAAATACTGTATTGAGCAAAAATGTCATCTCAATCGTATGAGATCTTGATCGAATTTCATCAAGACCTTGAGATTTGCTCAAACCATTACCATCTTAAATAAATAGATAACAGCTTGGTGCTCAACATGTTTAATTCGCTTACTTCATTATTTAAACAACTTATAGAAGGCTCGGACCTTAGCCAATCCAACACGCTGTCACCCAATATGGCGATAGCCTGCTTGCTTTGTGAAGTGGCTGGTGCGGACCATCAAATCGATGAAAGAGAGCAAGCAACCAAACGCTCTTTGATCATGAAATTGCTTTCCCTAACGGAAGAAGAGACCGACACACTGCTGAATCAGGCTCAGAACCGATCGAGTGAATCGACTTCCCTTTATGACTTTACGTCTCAACTGCGTGAGCTTTCACAAGAAACCCGCTACGAACTGATTAAAAGTATGTGGGAAGTGGCGTACGCTGACGGTGAAATTGACCCATTGGAAGATGCCGTAATTCGCAAAACAGCAGAGCTACTCTACGTCGACCACAGCGACTTTATCCGAGCGAAATTGCAGTCTCAGTAAAGCGCTACCTCAATAAAATACAGCCTCAACAAAAATAAGAACCAATAAAAAACGCGCTTCATGAGCGCGTTTTTTATATCTCTAGTCTGGATTTGCCCGAATCAAACATCGTCATCTCCGCAAGAGTCTAGCCAACATTGTTGTTATTTATTAATAACTAATTTAGAGCTGGCTTATGACGAGCAGACTGAAATCCAATGAAAGATTTATGAAAACAGAAGCTTATAGCATGGTCAGTGCAAGTTTCGCCAAGTTGTATGCATCCACATAACCGGAATGCTGACGACCTTCCCACTCGATACCTTTGGCTTCTTGCGCCGCTCTGTGTCCGATACGTTTTTCTTTAAGACGATTTTGAATGCGGTACAAGGTTGCTAAGTTAATGAACTCGGTAAATGGCGCGTCAATGCCCTTTTGTTGGCATTCTTCAAGCAAGATAAGGTCATCACGTCCCCATGATGCGTAAATCTTATTGCGGCCGCCAAAGTTCTTCAGCATCGATTTGAGAACTTCTTCTAGTGGTCGACCTTGCTTTTCAATCTTACGTGGTGTGATACCCGTTAACTCGGCGCAGAACAGAGACACTTCATCGTGTTCTGGTTTCACGTAGTATTGCGCGCGCTTTACGATTTCACCTTTCGACAAATCTATTTCAGCCAAACCAACTTCAATGATCTCGCCCGTGCGACCCACGCCGTTTTCATTCCAGCAGCACATTTCTAAATCGAAGCAGACGATACGGTTATGGTTCATAGTTTGTCTTGATTCCTAACGTAAATTTGAAAGCGTGAGATTCTACCGTAACCAATCTCAAAACTCGAATTTGCTCGCTGAATTAATCGCCGATCGATACAGAGTTTCGACCATTTTCCTTACTTTGGTAGAGCTGCACGTCCATTTTGTGGAATAAACTCTCAGGATCTTCATCTTTGTGTACCGCAGCACCGATGCTCAGCGAACAAATGATTGGCGTACTTTCGTATTCAAACGGAGAGCTTGCCACTATCCCACGGAGCTTATCTAAGTAGACGGCCAACTCTTCTTTGTCCGTCACTCGCGATAAAATACAGAACTCATCACCACCTGCGCGGTAAAAGCGGTCGCCATCAAGTAGATTTGCGTTCACCAACTTGGTTACGTGCAATAACGCTTCATCCCCGGCCAAGTGCCCATATTTGTCGTTAATAAGCTTAAAACGGTCAATATCGAAGCCCACTAAAGAAAACTTAACGTCACTATTAATGTAGTGCAGTAAGTTATCGTTAAATACGCGTCGGTTCAGTAATTGGGTCAATGGATCTAACTCTGCCATGCGCTTTAGCTCCACCGTTTTATTGTCGAGCATCACCGCAAGGCGTTCCTTCTCACGCGACTGTAGATTAACGATATAGCTAATCAAGAAGGCGATAACCAAACCCGCGATGCCTGTACCATACAGTACTGAACGCTCCCACGCAGATACGGATTCAGAAAGTTTAAACTCGATGACCCAATCTCGGTTTGGCAAATGAATAGTACGGCTGATGATCTTACCGTTTAAAGCGTCCCAGTTTTCACTCTTAAACAACAGAGGATCGTCGTAAGCATCAAACCCCTTATCTTCAACCTTGACGGACATATCCAGTTCCGTTGCCGTCTTTGTGATCAGTTGGTCGAAGTAAGCCGTGCTGCGCACTACCCCAACAACGACACCAAGCAATTCTTGTTTGTCGAAGCTGAATACTGGGTGATAAACCAATAAACCGGTTTTCTCTAATGACTGGTCGTAGCCATCTTGTAATAGACGAACTTTGTCTGAAATGTTGGCTCTGTCATGAGTGATGATGTCATCTAAGATCAACTCAAAACGCAGACGTGAGGAATAAAAGCCAAGCAAAGACAGGTTGGTTGCGGTTCTTGGATAGATATCGGTCGCCACATAAGCAGGCGCATCGTCTTTAAGGATGTATCCGAATGTCTTCTCGCCATCCTTGGGTACAGTAAAGATCTGAAAGTCTGGGAAAGTTTGACGTGTTTTAGCGAGGTAACTTTCTAACTCACTCGGCTCAACACGTTGCATCCATTGTAAAGCAATCAAACTCTCTGAGCTGCCCACTACTTGCTTCGCATAGTAAGGAAATTGCGTCCAGTAAGACTTATCAACGGAGTGAAAAAAGTTCGCACCCGCACCGATGAACTCAAGATCGTTTTCTACGGCAAGTTTAAGAGATTCCGCTTGGCGGTCAGCCAAGGTATCAAAGATGGTCATGGTGTAACGCTGTTGTATTTTGTAGGCAACACCAACCATGCCAGCGGTAACGATAATGACCGTAATAAAGGCTACAATAGAAGCAGAATATCGTTTGAAAATGCTCTGTTGAGCCGTGCTATATGTCATTTCGTGTTCCACGTTTTTTGCGTGCAATGCTTCGATAATGATGGAAATACTGCGCCACATGTGGGTAAACATCAAGCAACAACGTTTGCCGCTCCGTCTAATCGTTGATTTTTCATGCTAATCATGCGGTATATTCACGAATTATTACAGTCTTAAGCCTTGAATATGCTACCATCCACCATCATTTTAATGTCTAAACTTGGTGCAGGTCGCAAAGACGATCCTTTTAGTAAACACATGAGCCAATACTGAGCACCAATAAATCAATAGAAAGAGAAAAAACGTCATGAACATTGATTTGAACCTAATTCCTCAAACGTTCGATATGCTGCATGCTGGTTTGGCAGCTTCGAGTGTTTTGCTTCTTCTGATCGCGGTATCGCGCAAATCAAAAGTAGTCGAGAAAGTGGTAGAAAAACCGGTCGAGAAAATCGTCGAGGTTGAGAAGCCAGTTGAGAAGATCGTTGAAGTAGAAAAAGTAGTGGAAGTAGAGAAAGTCGTAGAGCGTGTTGTAGAAGTTGAATCAAAACTTGCAACTGCATCAACGGACTCTGCAATGCAGCTGCTTTCTATCATGCAACAAGAAGCTCGTCTGGTTGACTTCCTAAAAGAAGACCTAACGTCATTCTCTGATGAAGAAGTAGGCGCAGCCGCTCGCGTAATCCACACTGGCGGTCAGAAAGTACTGAACGACTACGTGACGCTAGCGCACGTTCGTAACGAAGACGAAGAAACTCGCATTACGGTTGAAGAAGGCTTCAACCCACAAGAAATCCGCCTAACTGGCAACGTAACAGGCAGCGCGCCATTCAACGGCACGCTAGTTCACAAAGGTTGGAAAGCAACATCAATGACGTTGCCTAAACTGGCTGAGAACTACGATGCATCTGTGATCGCTCCAGCTGAGGTTGAGCTGTAATGGAACACATGAACCAAGAAAACCATTCTCAAGAAGCGTCTGTTGAAACTCAACAGACGCCTAAATTCAGTGTTGGTATCGACTTAGGTACAACACACTGTGTCATGTCTTTTGTTGATACACACAACGAAGACGCTCGCGTTGAAGTGATGCCTATCCCGCAGCTTACTGCACCGGGCACGGTAGAGACTCGCAGCCAATTAGGCTCTTTCCTTTACCAGCCGCACGAGCACGAAATGAACCCGCAATCACGCGTTCTTCCGTGGTCGAGCGAGCCAAAAGCTCTAGTTGGTGCAATTGCACGTAACCTAGGTTCGAAAACGCCAATTCGCCTTGTTGCAAGTGCGAAATCTTGGCTTTGCCACGCAGGTGTGAATCGTCGTGATGCCTTCCTACCAGCAGGTAGCCCAGAAGAAGTGGAAAAAGTATCCCCTCTTCGCGCGACAGAGCTTTACCTAGAGCATCTAAAAGACGCTTGGAATCACGCGAATCCAAATCACAACCTTGCCGATCAAGACGTAACTATTACAGTTCCTGCTTCTTTTGATCCTGCTGCTCGCGATCTAACTGCAGAAGCAGCACGTAACGTTGGCTTTGTGCACCTAACGCTTCTAGAAGAGCCACAAGCTGCGCTTTACAACTGGATCGACAACAGTAACGACAAATGGCGCGACGAAGTTGAAGTTGGCGACATCGTGCTTGTGGTCGATATCGGTGGTGGTACAACCGACCTTTCTTTGGTTGAAGTAACTGAAGACGATGGCAACCTAACTCTGAACCGCATCGCGGTAGGTGAACACATCCTACTTGGCGGTGACAACATGGATCTTGCACTTGCGTACCGCTTGAAGATGAAGCTAGCGCAAGAAGGCAAAGAGCTACAGCCATGGCAAGTTCAGGCGATGACGCACGCATGTCGTGACGCGAAAGAAGCGCTATTGAACGACAGCGAACTTCAGTCAGTACCAATCGTAGTACCAAGCCGTGGTTCTAAACTGCTTGGCGCAACGCTGAAAACAGAACTGACTCAAGAAGAAGTACAACAAACACTGGTTGACGGCTTCTTCCCTCAAGTTGCGATTACGGACCACCCTGTTCAACGTAACCGTGGTGCACTAACGCAAATGGGTCTGCCTTACGCACAAGATGCAGGCATTACTCGTCATATCGCTGCGTTCTTGTCTAAGCAAGCTAATGCCCTTTCTGCTTCAGGAAATGGCGCAGAAGCAGCAGCTCAAGATTTCAATCCATTCGCTAACATGCCTGGTATGCCAGGTGCGGATGCAGCCCAATCAGCTGACTTCATCAAGCCAACCGCAATCCTATTCAACGGTGGTGTTCTGAAATCGAAACTTCTAGCAACTCGTCTAGAAGACACGATCAACGAATGGCTAATTGAAGCAGATGCTGAAATGGCAAAACGCCTAACAGGTGTGGATCTAGACCTTGCAGTTGCTAGCGGAGCGGCTTACTACGGCTCTGTGCGTCGTGGTCAAGGCGTTCGTATCCGTGGTGGTATTGCTTCTGCGTACTACGTGGGTATCGAAAGTGCGATGCCAGCGATTCCGGGCATGGCGCCTCCAATGGAAGCACTTTGTGTTGCACCATTTGGTATGGAAGAAGGTTCAAGCGTTGACGTACCAAGCCAAGAGTTTGGTTTGATCATTGGTCAGCCGGTTAACTTCCAATTCTTCGGCTCAACCGTTCGTCGTGATGACCTAGCGGGTACTCACCTAGACTACTGGGCACCAGAAGAGCTCGAAGAGCTACCAGAAATCCAAGTAACGCTGCCAGTATCTGAAGGTCGTCGTGAAGGTGAAGTGGTTCCAGTAACCCTAGCTTCTCGCGTGACTGAGCTTGGTACGCTTTACTTAGAAGCCATTGCCGCTGATAACGGTCAAAAATGGCATGTTGAGTTCGATGTGCGCGAAGACGCGAAAAGCAACTCAAACGAAGAAGAATAAATAGAAATCAAACGGCATCCAATCGGGTGCCGTTTTTAAATACACGAAGGTTTGTATGGCATCTCCTCGTTTTCTTGTTGGTATTGACCTTGGCACCACAAACACTGTGGTGGCGTATTGTGAAATCACCGACAACCTTGAACAATCCGAAGTATCCCTATTCGACATCGACCAATTGATTGGTCCCGGTGAAGTGGTTCGTAAACCATTGCTGCCCTCTTTCCGCTATCACCCTGCGGTTGGTCAAATCTCCCCTTCTGACCTAACACTCCCTTGGGAAAACGAACCTGTCTCTGGCGACATTAGTAATGTGATCGTGGGTGAATGGGCTCGTGAATTAGGCGCTAAGGTGGAAGGACGTCAGGTATCCAGTGCTAAAAGCTGGCTATCACACCAAGCCGTGGATCGTAGCTCAGACATTCTTCCTTGGGCTGGCGCGCAAGACGTAGATAAAGTATCTCCCGTCATTGCCAGCGCAAGCTACCTCAACCACATTCGCCAAGCATGGAACTACCGTCATCCTAGCAATAAGCTAGAAGACCAAGATGTGGTTGTGACCGTTCCAGCGTCATTCGATGAAACCGCTCGTAAGCTCACGCTTGAAGCCGCTGAGTTGGCAGGTTTGAAAAAAATCGTCCTGCTCGAAGAACCACAAGCCGTATGTTACGACTGGTACGCACGCCACCAGCAAACCGCAGCTGATGAACTCAAAGAGTTACCGCTGATTCTGGTGTGTGATGTGGGCGGTGGTACTACCGACTTGAGCTTGATTGAAGCCAGTTTCTCTTCTCAAGATGAACTAGCCCTTGATCGTATTGGTGTTGGCGAACACTTGATGCTTGGTGGTGATAACCTCGATTTAGCATTAGCACACCTTGCAGAGAGCCGCTTCAACCAAAGTAAGAAGCTCACTGCAGCAAGCCTAACTAAGCTGATTCAGCAAACTCGCAAGGCGAAAGAGAACCTGCTTTCAGCGAGTGCACCTGAAGAAGTGAAAATCACCATGCTGGGCAGCGGCTCTAAACTTCTTGGCGGAACAAAGAGTATTGGGCTGAGCAAACAAGAAGTGCACCAAATCGCTTTGGATGGCTTCTTCCCGCTTTCTGATTTCAGTGAAGTACCAGACAAACGCCGCAGCGCCGTTGTCGAGTTTGGTCTTCCATACGTTGCTGACCCAGCAGTGAGCAAACACGTTGCCGAGTTCTTAACTCAGCACCAACAAGTTGCTCGTGCCGCTCTTGGCATTGAAGACGACAAACAAAATGCCATTCCAGTCGGTTTGCTACTCAACGGTGGTGTGTTCAACAGTGAACTTGTGACTGAGCGTGTCACTACCCTCCTTTCCGATTGGCGAGGCGCTCCGGTTACGGTATTGGATAACCCACATCCAGATTGGTCTGTTGCACTAGGTGCTGTTGCGTTTGGTAAAGCACGTCGTGGTGCACAACTAAAAATTGGTGGTGGTGCAGCGCGTTCTTACTTCTTGCATCTTCAAGAAAAGAACAAGATGGGCAAAGCGCTCTGTTTGCTCGCAAAAGGTACAGAAGAAGGACACGAGATCCGCTTAAGTGGTCGTCGTTTCTCGCTTACCTTGGGTGAACCCGTTCGCTTTAACCTGCTGACCTCTACCCACGACACCTTAACCAATAACACCGCTATTCAAAACGGTGTGATGGTGGACGTTGATCCTGACTTATTTGCTCCTCTGCCGCCTTATATCACCACCCTTGAAGGTGAAGGCGCCGAGCTACAAGCCAACCAGAAAGAGCGTGTAGAAGTGCAACTGGCGTGTCAGTTGACTGAAGTCGGCACACTTAAGATGGAATGTGTCAGCGCAGAAGACGATAGCAAACGTTGGGAGCTGGAGTTCGAAGTTCGTAACAAGCAAACCGACGACAGCGAGCAAGTTAAGCTTCACCCTAAACTGAACGAATGTAAGGAGCTGATCGCTCGCCTTTACAGCGGTAATAAGAAAAGCGCGGAAAGTAAAGAGATCAAAACCTTAGCCAAAGATCTTGAGAAGAAACTGGGCAAACGTGATGAATGGGATTTCACTACCCTACGTCAACTGTTCGATACCTTTGCACAAGGTCGTAAGCGTCGCCGTCGTTCTGAACAACACGAGAAAAACTGGCTTCGTTTGGCAGGTTTTGCACTGCGTCCGGGCTTTGGCGATCCAACCGACTCATGGCGCATTGAGCAAGTTTGGGGTCTCTACCAGCAAAACATTCAGTTTAAGAACCATCAAGGTTGGACTGACTGGTGGGTTTTCTGGCGTCGTATTGCCGGTGGTTTAAGCCAAGAGCAACAAGAGACCATCTTGGCGGACATCGCGAAATACCTACACCCTGGCGCGATGAAAAACCCACAATCAGCCAAAGCAGCGCAAGATATGGGTTACGAGTCGATGGTACGTTTGTCAGCCTCTCTGGAGCATTTAGAAGTCGAAGACAAGGTTCTATTGGCTACGTGGTTCTTGAGCAAAGCCATCAACCACAACCAGTTCGAACAAGCACACTGGTGGGCAATGGGTCGCTTGGCATCACGTACGCCTTTGTATGGCAGTCAGCATAACGTCGTCCCTCGTGAACAAGCGGAACAATGGTTGCCTAAGCTGTTAGAACAGAACTGGCAGAAAGAGCCAATGATCGCGTTTGCAGCTGTTATGATTTGTCGTAAGACGGGCGACCGACTATTCGATATCTCTGACGACTACCGTGAGCAAGTGCTGGCTAAGTTGAAACAAAGCAAGGTGCCTGAATCTTGGGTATCATTGGTTGAAGAAGTCAAAGAGCTATCTGAGAGCGAATCGAAGCGTATCTTTGGTGATGCACTGCCAAGCGGTCTGACGCTGGTAAACAACTAAGCTCACATGCATATAAACGTAACAAAGCCCTTCGAGTGAAGGGCTTTGTTTTATCTGATTCTACTTGCTGACGAAAGGCGACTCGTTAGTTCATTTCCGTATTGATCACCACATCGCGCGTTTCATTATCCATATCACTGATGCCGACCACTGAGATTTCACGGTCAGATAAATTCTCAATCATGCTGTCTTCTAACCCACCGTCCGTCATCCACGCATAGAATTTTTCTGCAATACGATCCGAACCTTCCCCGACAAACGTTAATGTGACCTTCTTCATTTGTGACACTCCATCAATTTACGATTCAGCCACTTATAGCGTAGTATGTTTCGCAAATATCGACATAAACTAGGACTAACTTCTTTTATGAGTATCGAAAAATTTGACGCGATTTATCAGCGTGCTGCTGAGCGTAAAGGTGGTGAAGATCAACTTGAAGCGCTTTTGTCTCATCCACTAAGCAAAGAGGAACTGGCTGCGATTCCAGATGACCGTTGGCTGGCCGCTTTTTCGATGAAGGTATTCCAAAGTGGCATTTCATGGAGCGTGGTTCGCAACAAGTGGCCGAACTTCGAAGAAGTGTTTTTCGGATTTAAGATTGAGCCGCTGTTGATGCTGTCAGACGAGCAATGGGAAACCAAAGCAACCGACAAACGTATCATTCGCCACCTCACTAAAGTCATGTCGATTCCTGCCAACGCACGTATGATCCACGAAGCAAAAATCGAATACGGCTCGTTTGGCAAAATGGTTGCCGATTGGCCGCAAGAGAAAATCACCGACCTATGGGCGTATTTGAAGAAACGCGGCAATCGCCTAGGCGGAAATACTGGCCCTTACACACTGCGTCAAATGGGCGTTGATACCTTCATCTTGTCTAGCGACGTTGAAGCTTACCTGCGTAATTGCAAGATCATTGAAGGTGGCAAAGATACGAAAAAATCGCTCGATGCAACCAACAAAGCGTTTGTTCAATGGCAGCAAGAAAGTGGCAGAAGCCTGTCTGAGATCAGCCAAATTATTGCGTTCAGCACCGGCGATAACCGTATTTAATCCAGACTGAACACAAAACAATAACGGCGCACTAATCATTATATTTAGTGTGCCGTTTTTATGTTCATTGGTTCAAGTACAGACTTACTTTGAAGTCAGTGATTCCCACTCCGTCAGTAGCTGCATAATACGATGAGAATCGTCCCATGTTGCACAAGGGTTCTCTAACGAGGTAAACCCCGCTTCAACCGCTTGGCGAACATTACGGACTTGATAGAAGAAAGCGTCTCCACCTGCCGATACAGACACTTCACGCTTCGACGTCTCGTAAATTTCCACACTAAACTGGTTTTCTTGCGTTGGTAGCCATGGATTTGAATCTAACGTAATACAACCTTTGCTACCCAGAATGGTGAATTGGTGTTTCAATCCATGATCTTCGGCAGTGTGTACGCTCGCCGTTTGTTGCTCACCAAATTGCATCATCAAGTTCGACTCGCAGATGTTCCCATCATTACCTCGTCGGCCTATCGCCGTCATAGAGCGGTTTCCAAAGGCTTGTTCACCCAACATGGTTTTCACCACCAAATGCATCAATGACATTGGGTAGCAGCCCAAGTTATACAAAGCACCTTTGCTGTCTGGGTTCACAAACTGTGCAATCGACGCAATATAAGAAGTATGAATCGAGCGAAGTTCACCAATCTCTCCCGATTTAAGCACCGAAACCAACTCGCTGATCAATGGGTGATGCAAGTACATCAAACCTTCAGCAAAGAATACCTTGTGCGTTTCGACTGCTTTTAGTGCCAACTCGGCTTTTTTCATATCTACCGACAGTGACTTTTCACACAGAATCGCTTTCCCTTGCTCTGCCGCTTTAACGATAAAGTCATGATGAAGGTGATTTGGCAATGCGATGTAAATAATGTCGACTTGCTCATCGGCAATCAACGCATCGTAATCGGTGAACGTATTCTCGATGCCATATTGCTCAGCAAATGCCTTTAAGTTTTGTTTCGAACGCCCAGCAACCGCGTACAGTTCACTCTTGTCATCACCTTGGATTGCTTCAGCCATGACACCTGAGATAAAGCTTGTACCTAAAATGCCCCATTTCATCTTCACGTCTCCTATTGCGCTTGGGTTTCGAATGCTTGGACTAACTCTGCCATTTCAGCCGTAATGAACGCTTGTGTGTGCGGCATAGCAAAATGCGCTTCAATCGCGGTGCGGCTTTCATATCGCTCCCAAAGAATCACACGCAGTGGGTCTTTCGAATCGTAGGTCGCATTCGCTTGCAAACACCCAGCCTCGCTCTGCATATCAAGGCAAAATTGTTCAATGGCTTCAACCACTTGTTGTCTTGGCTTATCGGCATTCATTTTCAGTTCGGCGGTAACAAAAATCGTCTCGCTCATGATGGCTCTCTTTCTCCATTCTTAATCATACGCCCACTGTAATTAACCTCATTTGATTGATAAACTCTGCTTTAGTTATTTCTTTATCAACTCTGGGTGTGCAATGGATAAATTAACAAGCATGAAAGTTTTCGCTTACGTGGTCGAACACGGCAGCTTTCGTAATGCAGCACACCACTTTGATATTTCACCGACCATGGTTGGCAAGCACGTGAGCTTTCTTGAGCAAAGCTTAGGTACACAGCTGATTCATCGCACCACGCGCAAACAGTCCCTGACCGAAGCCGGTAGACTCTACTACCAAGAGTGCCACCGCATTATTGAAGACATCACCAACGCAGAGAACCTAATCCAGACGCTGATCAATCGTCCAACCGGAACAGTGAAAGTTAACTGCCCTGTCACGTATGGCAAAAAGGTCATTGCTCCTATCGTGGCTGACTTCTTAGCTGAATTTCCCGATTTGAACGTTGAGCTGATGTTGGACAACAATTTGATTGACCCATATCGAAGCGAAGCTGACGTGATTATTCGAATCGGTGAGTTGGTCGATTCGTCGTTAGTCGCGAGAAAATTGGGTGAATACCACATGACTTACTGCGCTTCCCCCTCTTATCTTGAGCAACATGCCCCTATCCAATCGCTTGATGACCTTGAACACCATCATTGTTTGGGGTTTCAGTATCACCAAGGAGAAAGCCAACAAGTGGTGAACATGCCATCTAATACCTTTGGAAACAGCAACACCCGATTAACGTCTAACAATGGTGATGTGCTTAAGTTTGCCGCGTTAAAAGGCTCTGGCGTTCTTCTACAACCAAAGATCTTAGTTGAACAGGAAATCCAATCTGGCGCATTGGTGGAAATTCTCCAGCAACATACTCCCAAGCCAAAGCCGATCCACCTGCTTTACCGTTCAAAACAGCTTTCCCTTAAAAACCGCACCTTGGTTGATTTTGTTCTTTCGCATGTGAATCCGTAACACCACCTCATAAAGCGGCGACAATTTAACCATTCAATCAACTTTTATTGTCGATATGACAAATATTATTTCTTGTTAATTATCTTTATTTTTCAGGCCGTTAGTATAGAACGCTCATTTAGCGAACATCATTTATTGATTCCCATCAATTGCATTACTCTGACAAAGTGACTAGGATTGCCGCCTTTCCTGAGTGAACTATCAAAATAACATCGAGAAATTTCATCAAATTTCTCTTCAAGTTCGTGCGCAATCACGACATTTGCACTCATTTCAAACTGCATAAGCACATTCCTTTGCTTATGAAAACGACATTGATTTCTCAACACTTTTGGTCACGTATGTGACTTTTTTCGTTGGGAGCGATTTTTCAATCAAGGTTGGTCACAAGGACGCTACCCCTTGACTGCATTTACTGGAGGATAAAATGCCTAAAGGTCTAATGCTGACTGACTTAGCCATTGCTGGCTTACTATTGATTTTGGCAAAAGTCATTCGCGTTCACACGCCACTACTACAACGTATGTACATTCCATCGGCGGTTCTCGCGGGATTATTCGGTCTGATTTTTGGACCAGCCCTGCTAAACGTACTGCCTTGGACCGACACCTTTACCGCTAACGCAAGCCTGTTAACTGCTGCACTTTTTTCTGCGTTAGGTCTGGCAACGGATGTTCCATCACCTAAAACCGTCGCACAGCGCGCTGGCTCATTGTGGGCATTCAACCAAATCGCTTCTGTTTCTCAGTGGTTGTTTGCAGCAATGTTTGGTCTTGCGATCACTACCTTCTTCTGGCCAGAGATAAATCCCGGCTTTGGTGTGACAATGTCTGCAGGCTTTATGGGCGGTCACGGCTCCGCCTCTGTTGTTGGTGAAATCTTCACGGGACTCGGCTGGGAAGATGGCTTCACACTAGGCTTAACCTTCGCAACCGTGGGTATCTTCATCTCAATTTCTGTTGGCATGCTCATGCTGCAATTCGCATTGAAGATGGGTTGGATTCGCAGCTTTACGACATTCGACAGCATGGACGAACACGAACGCAAAGGCCTTGTTAAGCCTGATGATCAAGAACCGGTAATGAAAGACACCATGTCTTCCCTGTCGGTTGATTCTTTCGCGATTCACGCTGCGCTAGTGGTTGTCGTAACCGCTTTCTCTTATGTCGCTGCCAACTATTTGTCTTCTTTCCACGATAAGGTGCAGATCCCGACGTTTGTAACTGGCTTCCTTGGCGGCATGCTTGTGCGAATCATCGCGAAACAAACGAAAGCTTCACGCTATCTTTGTGACGGTGCATTCAAACACGCTGCGGGCATCAGTACCGATTATTTGATTATCTTTGGTATCTTAGCCATCAAGATTACCGTCTTAGCCCAGTACTTAATGCCTATGGTAGTACTAGCAATTGGCGGCGTAAGTTTCACACTTTGGTTAATCTTTTGGGTAGCACCACGAATCATGGGTGAAGATTGGTTTGAGAAAGGCATCTTCTCTTGGGGTTGGTTGACCGGTACGGTAGCTATGGGTATTGCTCTACTTCGAATTGTTGATCCAAAGATGCGTAGCAAGGTACTTGATGATTACGCCATCGCTTACGTCCCAGGCTCAATCACTGACATCTTCATCATCTCTTTGATGCCAATCGCGATGTATAACGGCATGCACTGGCAAGCGCTTGGCGTTGGTCTAGCTTACATAGCCGTGGTTCTTTTCATTTGGCGTTTTGTTTTCAAACAAGGCTCACACGCCGCCACAAGCACCTCATAAAGCGATGATTTAAAGCCCCATACCTTCAAAAAATTGGGGCTTTTTCTTATTGAGATTACACTTACTTTTTGTGTGAGGTTGAATAAATTCCGAATACAATTTTAAGCAACTTGTTTTATATATTAGAACCGAATCATTCATCGCATAACTTCATTCTTTTTCAATACCTTTCCAGCCATAATTTTGCTCCAGAATAGCAGACTATAAAAATACATATTCGGAGGTTGGCTGTGCGTAATACCAAAGGTTTTACACTGATAGAATTGGTGGTTTGTATCGTCATTCTTGGGGTGGTAAGTGTCGTTGCGCTCCCAAAATTTCTTGGTATCCAGAAGGATGCCCGCATTGCTGTCTTGTATGGTGCTCGTGAGGCGCTGATGACAGCCAACAATCAAGTCTACGCAAAAGCCGTGCTCCAATCGCAAGAGAACGTCGACGCTGGTGAACTGATGAACATTGATTTGAATAACGATGGCGTCAACGATCTGATTGGCTACTACGGATATATCAAGAATGTGATTCCAGCAAAAGAGCTCGCCGGGTTTGACCCAAAACTGACTATCAATCGTTGGTACGGAGTGGACGATGAAGATGAACCCTACTTCTTAATTGGCTTTGCTAATAAGCCTGTCGACATCTTCAACCTTTGCTACGTAGAAGTCTATTATCCGAAAACAGCAGGTGGTCAAATAAAGTACGGAATTCAAACCAGAGACTGCTAAAACCGGTAAAAATAAGCTTCAAGAGTGATACTTTTGAAGCTTTTCTTTCTGTTTGAGACGGAACTCCTCAAAACTACAATTAACATTAAATTCACAATATCTTGTTACATCCTCCCCTTTCAGCAATACATAAGGCGGCTATTCATCGAGCCTCTATAAAATCGACACATTGTGTTGTTTTTCATTTCGCTCAAAAATTATGCTTGTAAACTCATCAATTCGCTCAATAATGGTTCCATAACAAATTCAATAATTTAAGCAGGAGGCGAAATGAGAATATTCTGGCAGCTGCGTTGGTATTTCCAACTTAAGTGGAAACAATATGTGGGGTCCATCCTGCTATTTGCCGTCATTTCCGCTCTTCAGCTTGTTCCTCCCAAAGCGGTCGGTATTATTGTCGATGGTGTGGTCGATAATACCCTCGAAACCAGTACCTTAGTGATGTGGTTATTGGGCCTTATTGTGCTGTTTTTTGCGATATATGGCTGTCGAATACTGTGGCGAATCTGGTTATTTGGCGCGAGTTGGGAACTAGGCACCATTTTGCGTAATCGCCTTTATCGTCATGTCTCTACTCAGCCCCCTCGATTCTTTGAACGCTACAAAACTGGCGACTTGATGGCGCGTGGTACGAACGATGTTCGCAACATTGTTATGACCGCAGGTGAAGGCGTGTTAACTGCGGCCGATTCTCTGATCACTGGTATCGCGGTACTGATCATTATGGTGACGCAAATCAGTTGGAAGCTGACTGCAATGGCATTATTGCCGATGCCGTTTCTTGCCATCATCATCTTCTTTATCGTTCGTATTCTGCATAAACGATTCAAAATCGCACAAGAAGCCTTCTCTACGATGTCAGACATGACTCAAGAGTCATTAAACGGCGTGCGCATGCTGCGTGCTTTCGGATTAGAAAACCAAGAGCAGCAACGTTTTGAAGAGGTTGTGGATGATACTGGCGAGAAGAACATCGCCGTTGCCCGTGTCGATGCGCGCTTTGATCCAGCCATACAGCTGACTATTGGCATGTCTTTCTTTTTGAGTGTTGCTTCTGGTGCCTATTTAGTTGACCAAGGTGATATCACACTTGGGGATTTGACCGCATTTACTATGTATTTGGGTCTTATGATCTGGCCTATGCTGGCATTCGCGTTCCTATTTAACATCTTGGAAAGAGGCTCTGCCGCGTGGAACCGTCTGCAAGAAATCTTCGATGAAAAGCCAGAGATCGTCAGTGGTAAAACACCATTAGGCACTCAACCTTTGCCTTTGCAGATCAAGATTGATGAATTCCACTGGTCTAAAGATCTGCCACCAGCACTAACTGATGTTCACATCACCCTTGAGCCAGGAAAAATGCTCGGCATTGCAGGCCCAGTTGGCAGTGGTAAATCAACCTTACTAACCTTACTGCTTCGTCAACATGACATGGATAACGGTACGATTCAGTTTGGTGATATCAAAATTAAGGATGCAGTTCTGCCCGAGTGGCGTGACCGCTTTGCTGTTGTTAACCAAAGCCCGTTTTTGTTCTCGAAATCTATCTTCGACAATATCGCTCTGGGCAACCCTAGCGCATCAAAAGAAGACGTTTATCGAGCGGCGAAACTGGCTTGTATCCACGACGATATTGAGAAGTTTCCTGAAGGCTATCAAACAGAAGTGGGCGAAAAAGGCATTACCCTATCTGGTGGTCAGAAACAACGTATCGCCATTGCACGAGCCATGCTGCTCAATGCCCAAGTGCTGGTCTTGGACGATGCCCTATCCGCTGTTGATGGACGTACCGAACACCAGATTCTGAAGAACTTAGAGACTTACTATCGAGAGCAATCATTGATTGTTATTGCCCACCGCCTCACTGCTCTAGAAGCGGCAGAAGAGATTGTGGTGTTGAATCACGGGCACATAGCAGAACGTGGCCAGCATGGGGCACTTCTGGAACGTCAGGGTTGGTATGCGGAAATGTACCAGTACCAGAAACTAGAACAGGCAATGGAGGACTAATCATGAAGCAATCGACAACGTTTAAACGGTTAATGTCTTACCCATTGTCACAGCCAAAGCCAATGCTAAAAGGCTTGGCGCTACTGTTTATCGCGGCGTTAGCCAGTGCTGGCGGACCTTGGCTGATTCAGTATTTTATTGATGAACACATCGCGAAAGGTGATTACTCGCGTGACATATTGATCTCACTCGCCGCAGGTTACATTGCCTTGCAGCTTATCTCAGCGGTATTTCAATACTTCCAATCATTGCAATTTAGTATTGTGGCAACCAACACGATAAAAACGATTCGTAAACAGGTTTTCTCTGGCGTGATCAAGCAGCCTTTATCGGCATTTGATTACACTCCTGCGGGTAAGTTGGTTTCTCGTATCACCAACGATACGGAATCGCTGCAACAGTTTTATGAGTTACTGATCGCCACTGTGGTGAAAAACGCAGTGATGATCTTGGTGATGTTAGGCGTCATGTTTTACATGAGCTGGAAGCTGACCATTGTCGTGCTGGTGCTGCTGCCAATCGTGATTGGCTTTATGTACTTGTTCAAAAAGCTCAGTACAGAAAGCTACCGAAACATGCGTGACCTACTGACAGACATTAACGCCAATTTAAGCGAATCCATTCAAGGTATGAGTGTGGTGCAGTTAATGCTGCAAGAAGAGCGTTTCAACAAACAGTTTAACGGCCTCACTGACGACCATCTGGTTGCCTCGAAGAAAGTGATTCGTTTGAATGGCTACCTATTGCGCCCTCTGATGGATTTGCTTGCAGGCCTTGCCCTACTCTCTCTTGTCGCTATCTTTGGCTTTAATGGTGTCGAGCTGATTGGCGTGGGTGTTCTTTACGCTTTCATCAGTTATCTAGCGCGCGTGACCGAGCCTTTGATTGAGATGACACAGCAGTTGGCATTGCTTCAACAAGCATTGGTATCGAGTGAGCGTGTATTCGAGTTGATCGATGCACAAGAGCAAACTTACGGCGATGACCATAAGCCACTGCAAACAGGTGCGATTGAGCTTAACAACCTGACTTTCAGCTACGATGGCAAACAAGACGTATTGAAGGACATTTCCCTGAAAGCTTCGCATCAAGATTTTATTGCGCTTGTTGGCCACACCGGTAGCGGTAAAAGCACACTCGCTTCTTTGCTCATGGGGTTCTATCCAACCGAAATTGGTGAACTGCGGATTGACGGGCGTCCATTAAAATCTTTAGGCAAAGACGTACTGCGTAAAGACGTTGCGATGGTACAGCAAGACCCACATATTCTCCCTGCTAGCGTCCGTGAGAACATCTCTTTGGGCAGAAAGGTAGAAGATGAGCAGATTTGGGATGCGCTGGAAAAAGTCGGCCTTGTTGAACAGATTCGTCGTTACCCGAATGGGTTAGATACGCAACTTGGTCAAGGTGAAACGAACCTTTCGGCAGGTCAAAAACAATTGCTTGCGCTCGCACGTGTACTTGTCGCTAAGCCTAAGATTCTGATTTTGGATGAGGCAACGGCAAACATCGACTCAGGTACAGAAGCGTTAATTCAAAAAAGCCTTGAAGTGCTTCGTCAAGATATGACGCTTGTTGTAATAGCTCACCGCCTATCGACGATTTTGGATGCAGACCAAATCATCGTTCTTCATCACGGAGATTTAGTAGAGAGTGGTACACACAGGGCGCTGTTAAAACAAAATGGTCGATATGCACAGATGTATCAACTTCAGCAAGCCAATCGCCATATTCAGCAAATCGAAGAGGAAGACGACAAGCAATTCGAGGAAGCTGTTTAAACAGTCTGCATAATTCGCTACCACTGACTTGAAGCCCGTTAGCTATGCTGCGGGCTTTTCTTATACGAAAGTGCCATTCATAATCTAAACAATTTCTTTATTTCTTACCTATTATTGACATAACCCCTCGCTATTATCCGCGAGGTCGTTGTAAAATCGCGTTAATTATCGACACGAGCTATCCCCGCAAAAGTGTTTTTCGTTTCGCTCACAGCTCATGTCGAACTGTTTTCTATTGCATATTAATTTCATGACTGAAGTCCATGGACCAAGATAAGTTTACTAACATCTATCGCTTGCCAGGTTCGTTACAAATTCGAATCGCTAAGTGGCAAAAGACTTTCCGCGGCACATCTGATTTAGTTCTTCATCAGGTGCTGATGGAACGTAATAAGCAATTTAAGAAACCAAGCTTTTTGCCAAAGAGCTGGTGCATCACGCCTATTGATGAGAATGACATCACCATTACTCATCACGGTAAGTACATTCAAACCGTCATGCGTACCATGCTGGATAGAAAAGTGTCGTACAAGCGTCTTTTCTTGTCTCGTATGGATGCAGAGAAAGGTGAAAAAGTCCTGCGTGAGTACAAACTTGAGTGGGTAAGAAAGCACAATCAAATTGCTAAGAAGTACAACCAAATCAAGAAAAAGCAGTACATGAACTTCGCAAGAGAAGAGGAAGAAACCCTCTACCCTTCGATTCCTAAAGGCGAGTTTGATAAAGCGTTATGGAATAAATTGGTGGTGTCTACTTTTGGTCCCGAGAAAAAGTACAAAAACCCCCATTACGTACGCAAAGCAGATTTCTAAAAAATCCCCCGACTGTTCGGGGGATTTTTTTATGCTTTCGATAAGTTAATAGTGACATTGTCACGAAGAGATTAAATCAGGATTGTTATTAACGCAGCGAGCGTTGCAATTGTACAGCGCTCGCTGACGGACGAGCTGCGACGGTGAGAAAAGTAGGATGAGAGTCGCAGCATTGTTGAACCAGTTAATGACGAGCGTCAGCGCCAAACTCTACTTCTTTATAGATATCGGCCAGTGACTTCTTACCTTGTTTGTCCTTGGCTGAACGCTTTCTTGGTTGGTAATGATACTCTTGGTCTTGCAAAGCTTCTTCATGTTCCTTTGCAGACTCTACGAATTCAGCATTCGCAAGTGCTTGTTGGCGTAAGCGGTTTACTCTTTCTAGGGTTTCCCACAACATACTTCACCTCCAAACGAGCTACTGTATACATATACAGTATTATTTATTCTGACCTCCTAGTCAATATTTTGATTCCCTTCACGGTTTGCTCCTCTACTCTCACATTAAACCCATACCAGCGTAGTGCTCTGGGTACTTATGAATGATTTGTTTTAGGTAGCCTTGATGTTCGCGCAAGGCATTCACGCACTCTCGGGATAATAAGCCTTGATACACACGTTTCTCTAGTTCTAACAAGGCATACGGAATCGACCACGCTTGACGATATGGATGATGGGTGGTCATGACATCAAACACATTGGCGACGGCTGCTATTTGCGCAGCGATTGGAATACCTGAATGCTCAAGCCCATGCGGGTAACCAGAGCCATCTAGGTTTTCATGTTGGTAAGAAATGATTTGTTGGAACAAAGTGACACTCGGATGAACTGGATTGCCAATTCTTGCCACAATGTTATCGGCTGACTCCACACATTGCTCAATGTGCTCCGTTAACAGCGCTTCTTGTTCTGCATTCACACAGCGACGATTGCACACGATATCTGCCGGAAGCTTAATGTCGCTTAGAGCATGATAACGAGTGAACATGCCGATTTGCTCCACAACCTCATCACTGAATTGGTATGTATCAGCAAGTTGGGTGGCAATCAATTGAGCGTACATACCCATTCGTTTGCTGTGCGAGTAAACCTCTGGTGAATAACCTGGCATCAAGCACTGCATTCTTTCCGCTAACAGCTCAATAGCGTTAACGACATGGTCTTCAGACTCTACTGCGAACTGAACCATTTCAAAGTAAGGCTTTAACCCATTCAAAGCTTCTGCACTGAACGCATTAGGCTGAATCGAATTGAGAAAGACGAAGCCAGTAAAGGTTTGACGATCGTAACAAGGGATCGCAACAGATGAGTGATAACCTTCTTTCAATAAGGTTTGAATGCGCGGACAGTGGTTAATGTCGTAGAGATCGTTAACAAGACGAGGAATGGCATTGTCAGCAGCAATGCTTAAATTATGAAGTTTACGAAGTGGCGCTTCATGATGAGCCAAACACCAAGTGTCGAACTCACTCTCAGCAAAGGATTTTAGCATGCCTTGTTTTGGGTGGTATTTTGCAAAAGACACCCTATCGACACACGGTAAATGTGCCTGCATCCTATTCTTCAGTGTTTGCATTTGCTCATTGAGCGGTTTTGCAAACGGGTAAAAACTCCGGTGCGCCATACTTCACCTCCACACCAAGTAGAGAAACCAGAAGAAAAGGCTCATGAAAGTCAGCGTATTTGATGTGATTAGAGCGGCTTTTCTCCACCTAAATTATCGACATACCACAACTTAAGTGTACGAAATAAAAACAGATTTTCGCCAATCTTTTCACCGAATATTCTACGGTAATTTAATCCAGATCAAAAAAACCAGCGCACTTTCGTACACTGGCTTTTCAATACATGATGAGTTGCTCGTTATCTATCAGCTTGGTGATTAACCCAGCGCAGGAAGCACGCCCAGAGTAATGAGTAGCTGCGCCATCACAATACCTGTACCTGCAATGCCCGTTACTAATAGTGCTCCCTGACCACCTGCCACGCGGTATTCTCCTGTAAACTCATCGGAGCGACGCACTTTCACCACCATCACCAATGGTAAGAAGATAGCAAGAATAGCCAGCGCAATCGCTGCGTAACCCAGAGCCATAATGAAACCTTGTGGGTAGAACAGTGCAAAACCTAGTGGCGGAGTGAAAGTGATTACTGCTGCAACCAAACGGTTTGGTTTTTCACTGTCGCCTTTGATGGTGTCGCCCAAGAATTCAAACAGACCCAAGCTCACACCAAGGAAAGAAGTCAAAAGAGCAAGGTCAGCAAATACACCCACTACGCTACCAAGGTTTGATTGGTGAACCGTTTGAGATAATTGACCGATAAGCGCACTTAAGCCGCCGTTTTCAATCAGTGTATCTTGGCTCACAACACCAAGCGTCACAATTTGCCAGAAGATGTAAATAACCAAAGGAATCGTAGAACCAACGATGATGGCTTTACGTAGAGACGAGGTGTCGCCATCTAGGTAGTTCACAATCGCAGGAATACTGCCGTGAAAACCAAAAGAGGTGAAGATGACTGGAATTGCTGCAACGATAAGGCCTTGTTCAATTGGCATACTCAGCAAGTAAGATTCGGTCACGTTTGGCGCTAGGAATGACAATACTGCAATCATCGTCACCATCTTAAGGCCAAACAGCACGCGGTTAACCTTGTCTACCGTTCCTGTACCAACCGTCACAACCATAGTGACAATAAGAGTAAAGATGATGGTGGAAGTCGAGCCTGAAATATCCAGCCCAAACCACTCTGTTAGACGGTCACCAAACTGAGCACCGCCACCAGCAATGTAAGCGGCACACAATGAGTAGAACAAGAACAGCATCGCAAAGCTCGCAACCCACTTGCCCTTCTGACCAAGGATTTGCTTCGCCAAAGTATGAAGAGTTGCACTGCTGTCCGCATATTGGTGAAGCTCAAGCATCAATAGCGCCGTAAACGCCATCAATGCCCACAATCCCAACATGATAATAAGAGAGGTTGAGAAACCAATACCTGCAGACGCAAGAGGAAGCGCCAGCATACCAGCACCAATTGTAGTCCCTGCGATAATCAGGGTACTACCAAACACTTTAGATCGACTCATTGTATATTTATCTTTACAGCTTAATAAGATTTATCAGCATCAGATCGGGCTACGGCACACCAAACCTAACACCATATTTGGAATGATGACGATTCTGTAGGATCTTTCTAATAAGATCAAGCAAAGTGTAAGGATAAAGACCCACACATGTAAACCATTTTATACAGCAGTAGTTAAACTCTGATTTCCGCAAGCAATTTGGCGCACTCTTCTTCATTCATGAACTTAGGCACTGGATAGTTCCAATGCGCTTCTTTAAGTATCAAAGTCACCAACTCGTCAGTGTCAGAGGTTTTCAACAGTGACGACGTTTGTTCGATGCCAATCTCGTTGTACAGCCCTTCCAATCTCTCGAGGAACGCTTGTGCGTTTGGCATAGCTTCACTTTGTACATCCATTAACGCTGCGCTTAGTGCAGTCAGTTGTGGCTCAATCTCAGAGAATGAGAACCGGAGCACTGGTAGCAAAGCAAGGCCATTTGCCATTCCATGAGGTAAACCGTACTTGGCACCTAGGTTATGCGCGAACGCGTGTACATAGCCAAGACTCGCTTTGGTAAAGGCAAGGCCTGCATAGTAAGACGCCATCGCCATTTTTTGCCTAGCTTGAATATCGCTGCCCTCTTCTACGGCACGAGGGAGATATTGGAATATGAGTTTAATAGCAGCAACTGAATACGCTTTGGTTTCCGTCGTCGCGTTGCGGGATATGTAGGCTTCAATCGCATGAGTCAGAGCATCTATACCGGTGTCAGCCGTTATCTTTGCAGGCAAACCAACGAGTAGATTGGCATCGAGCGCTGCCATCAAAGGTACTAACTTCGGATCCATTAGAGGGGTTTTATGGTGAGTATCAGGCTCGGAAACGACCGCCGCGACGGTAACTTCAGAACCGGTGCCTGACGTTGTAGGAATCACAAATAATGGCGCTGGTGTTCTCCACACGCGAAACAAGCCGGCCAATCTCTTGATGGATTTCTTGTTGGTCACTCTGGCTGCAATCACCTTGGCACAATCCATTGCAGAACCGCCGCCAAGCGCCAAAATCGCATCACAACCGGATTCTAGGTAGACATTTAATCCACGTTCAACTTGATCATAAGTAGGGTCAGGTTTTACCTCTGCATAAAGTGCGACGTCTAAACCTCTCGTTCTGGCACTTTCTGCTACTTGCTCTGCCATTCCTATTTTTACTAGCCCTTCGTCGGTAACGAGCAGTAACTTTTTGAATCCGAGATCGGCGATAGCTTCCGTGAGCTCATGAATGCTACCGGGGCCTGAAAATAACGTTGGTTTCGGCAGAGGAAGAACGTAAGCGGCCACCTTCAGTCCATTGGTGTAACCGCGATAAAGCAGATGTTTCAACATACAAAGTCCTTTTGTTTTTGAGTATTCATTCTAGATGCTTTTTTCTTCAATACGAGATAGTGGGTTCACAGAATTCCGTATTCATCCATCTACACGCCTAAGCCGACCAAACCAATATTTATCTACTATTCTATAACTTAAGTACTAATGGTTGAGGACGAGCCATGGGATACAAGCCATTTGCTTTGTTGGTCTTTTCGGGATCCGTTTTTGCGGGCTCATTGGCGAGCTTCCCAGAAAACCTCGACAAACTTGTGCTTGTGAAACAAAGTGTTATCCCTGGGCAAGACGTGGTATTGCCGCCAGATACGCCCACGTTTGTTCAAGAGACCGTCAAGATGTACAACTGGACGAATCAAGGTAAAGGCACCAACCTGAGTATTTATGTTCCGAAACACAAAGTAGATGCTTATAAAAAGCACGGCCCCTATTCCGATGGCTTAACGGCAGTTGCAGTTTACGAAGAAGAAAACATTATTTTTGTCACCGAGCATCTTGCTGGTGAAGTGCTTTACGGGAGTTATGATCGGCAGGGAAACGACATATCAGATCGTCATCCGTCATTGAGGATTGAAACGTGCTACCGCTGTCATAACGGATATAAGGACATTTGCATCAATGGGACATGTGCCGTACCCATCATTGATGTGTTTAACGAGTAGTTCATTACGTGGGAACATCAATAAGAATAAAGATCTTCCTCTCGCACTTTGTTCTCGTCATTCTCATGATAGGTGGTTTGGGTTATTACAATTTTCATAACTCAATGGATACCATCATCAAAACGACGATCGTGTCTCGCGAGCAAAGCGCAAGCGCACTGGTTCATCATGTCAGTGATGCGGTGCATGGCGGTAACTACGCCAATCTCATGCTGCCCAGTTTTAAAGATGAGCTAGAGATGCACACCGACTTGCGTTATTTGTACGTTAACGGGTATTCCTCCGTGACGAACTCTCCTGTGTCTGTTACTTACAATCGTGACGCAAAAGAAATCTGGCGTTCAGACTACCCCCCAACTTTCGAGCAAGACCTAGACCAGCGCATCGCTAGGCTTACCTCGGTCAAGAAAACCGGTTCCCAAGCCAATGTGAAAGTGAAGTATTTATTGGCTCGCCTCAATGACGCACGTGAGCAGTATTATATGAGCAAGGAACTCGAAGAAGATTTCACTCTCGATCTCTATCCTTGCCGGGTAATCGGTAAAAGTCACCTGAGCTTTGAGAAAGACATCCTCTACATCACTTTGCCATTAACTGGTGACATTCAAGGCAACATAGAACTGCTGTACGACATTGAATTGGTGCGTGAGATTCGTGATGAATTTGTGGTGGATTCAATTCGAGAAATCGTCCTCGGCATGGCGATCTCATATCCATTGTTACTTTTGTTGTCTTACCACATCTCATCGCCAATCAATAATCTGTCGACCTTTATGCGCCAGAACTTTGAAACCATTAGCCTGTTTCAAGTCCCTAACACTAAAAGGAAAGATGAAATCGGAGATTTAGCACGCGCCTTTAGCCACCTTGTCGACAAAGTGGTCCGCAAGAATAGAGAATTGGATGACATGGTGAAGCACGATCCTTTAACCGGTCTGTATAACCGTCGTTCGCTTGAAGCCTCTTTCCGCTCGCTGTGCTATCAATCCAACAAGATGTTCATCGCCTGCTTCTTTATTGATATCGACCATTTTAAAGAGTTCAACGATCACCGAGGGCATTTGCAAGGAGACAAAGCGCTACAAAAAGTCGCCAAGACTTTAGAATCGTTCGCGGTTCAAACACATGGTTACGCTTTGCGATTAGGCGGTGAAGAGTTTGTAGTTCTCGCTCCTGTGCATGATGCGAGAGAAGCGTTAGCGCGAGGCAACCAACTGCGCGGGCGGGTCAAACAATTAGAAATCATTCATCATGATGAACCAACCATCAAGTATCTAACCATCTCCATTGGTATTAGCCTTTCAGAGCGCGCGCAAGCCGACATCATAGACCCAAACCGCCTGTTAGATGAATCAGACGAAGCCTTGTATGCCGCGAAAGATCTGGGGCGTGACCAAGTCGTACTCTATTCAAACGAAAGCAGGGACAGCGCCTAAGCTCCGCCCCTGCGGGTTATTCAGTTTATCGAGTGAGCTTAGTAAGACAACTCTGGATCGATACAATGGAAGATCTCGCCGCTTCCTTGACCATTTTCCAGCATCTCAAACAGTAAACGAGCCACTTCTTGACGGTATACCAAACCATGCACTTCTTTAGGTTCCACCAACACACCATTGCCTGTCACTTCGCCATCTTTCAAGCCACCAGGTCGAATGATGGTGTAATCCAAGTCACTGGTTTGTAGCCATGCTTCCGCCAATGACTTCTCACGCACAACACCGCCAAAACCCGCTTTAGAACGGTCAGAAAGGTATTTCCAGCTATCACCGCAACCAAGTGACGTCACCAAAACAAAACGCTTGAGTGATGCTTTACAGGCAGCATCGATAAGGTGACGATGACCAAGGTAATCTACTGGGATGTCTGCACGGAAACTGCCCATCGTGCTGATGATGATGTCTTCTTGATTGAGTTGCTCAACAACGCGATCAACCTCTTCAGCAACTGTGGCATCACATGCAAACGTAGACTGACAAATCGCCTTTAATTCTGGACTTTTGTCTGGATTTCTCGCCACACCGACAACTTCAGCACCTTTCTCTGCAAAATATTGTGCAATTGCCAAACCAAGACCACTGCTTGCGCCCCACACTACGACTCTTTTCATAACTTACCCTTTACTACAAACATGATAATGAGAATACTTTACATCACTATTTAAGGGGTTTTCAAAAGATGTCAATCGAAGTGAGAAAATTCTTTCCAAATCAATACGTAGTTCAAATAAATGATCGATAGTTCCGAGCTACGGATGAAATTTACGTGCGACAACCAGTATCATTCTCGGCATAACTATAACTAAGCCTTATGCACGTGTTTTTAGGTTCCAGTTCGCTGCCGCATTCCCCTAAAAACAACATAATAATCAACGCATAGGCAGTAGAAACGTCGGTATTAACAATGAAGCAATCTTCCTACTCCCAATCTGCCTCGGGATTTGAAGTCGATCTAAAACAGGCCCTCATCTGGGTGGCGCGCGCATTAGATTATGTAGGTGTTGATGATACGCACCACAGTCATCGAGTCGCGTACATCGCATATCAATGTGCACTTACTCTTGGATGGGACATTAAGAAAGCAGAGTTCTGTTACTTTGCAGGCATGGTTCACGACTGTGGTGTCTCAGAAACTCGTGAGCACATGATGCTACTCGAACAGCTCGTTCCTCAAGACGCCAAAGCGCACTGTATTCGTGGCTACCACACGCTTAAGCAGTGTCGATTACTCACCCAATTTTCAACCCCGATACTTTATCACCACACTCATTGGATCGAGCTCGAACACATCGATATTCCAGCATTTGAAAAAGACGTCGCCGCTCTGCTCTATCTTGCTGATCGTCTCGATTTTATGCGCGCGCATTACGTTTCCAACTGTCATAGCGACTTGGTTACTTTGCACGAAGAGTTGATTGCCGAGTGTGTGATGGCTAACGCAGGCACACTGTTTAACCCACATATGTGCGATGTCATGGTTAAGCTGATCATGACGGATGCATTTTGGTTTGCGATGGAATCTGAACACATCGAAACCATTGGGCTTCAGTTTGAGAACATTGATTGGCTACAGAAGCAACTCACCATCGAAGACATGAACAGCTTGGGGTTGTTCCTTGCGCGTATTGTGGATGCCAAGAGTCCTTTTACTTATCAGCACTCTCAAAAAGTGGCGGAACTGTCTCGTTACTTAGCGAAGAAAATGGGATTGGATGAACACGAGCAAGAGATGATTTTTATTGCGGGACTGGTTCATGATATTGGCAAGCTTAAAACCCCTGATGAGATCCTTCACAAAGAAGGCCCACTGGACAAGCAAGAATACACACGCATCAAGCGCCATACGATTGATACTGAACTTGCTCTACACAAAGTGTTTCCCAATGCCAAGATCGCTGAGTGGGCTTCCAACCATCATGAACGGTTAGATGGCTCTGGTTACCCTTATCATAAAACGGCGGAAGCTTTGGATGTGCCTTCTCGTATTATTGCCGTTGTCGATGTCTTTCAAGCGCTTTCTCAAGATCGCCCATATCGAGGACGCATGACACAGCAAGAAATTGCCAACATCATGGATGAACAGGTTGAATCAGGCAAACTGTGCTCCGATGTTTATCAGGTTTTGTCTGCCGACATGCAAGCATGCTATCAGCTTTCCACGGAAGTTTAACGCTAAACAAAGTCAGTAAACAGAATAAACAAAGGGACACCAGAATTGGCGTCCCTTTGTTGTTTTGAAAGCATGTAAACACTGCAAATAAGCACGTGTAGATAGCTTAGTGTGCGATGTCTAACTGGTTGTCTTTCACACCGTTGATACGGAACCAGCCTGCGATACTGAATCGTTCCGCGTTCGTCGGCAATACTTCGTGTGGGAATTGCTCAGACAAGAATACGAACAGACGACCTGAACGCGGCGGAATCTTCGCGATCTCATTATCATTCAAATCGTACACCACCAACTCACCAGCGTCTTCTTCACTCCACGATTCGTTCATGTAGAACACCGTAGTTAGACGGCGGTTTTCATTGCCTTTGAAGCAATCGAGGTGTTTTTGGTAGAAGTCACCTTTTTCGTATTTCGCGAAGTGCGCTTCGTACTCGAACAAACCTAGGAAAAAGTAGCGGTTTGCTTCTAAACGAATCTCTTCCATCTTGTCTAGGAAAGACGCCACCGGCGCGCCCATGTCACGCTTCAACCATTGGATCTTATCGCTACGAATGGTTTCAATACGAGTCACGTCGTCGTTACGACCAATACGTGCTTTCTTCCAATCGTCAGGAATACAGTCACGCAGCTCAGCCACTTCCTCTTGAGAAATAAAATCATCCCAGATGTAGTATCCGTGCGTCGATAACGCGTCGATCAATTTGTTCATTCTATTTTGTTCACTCGTGTGGGTTTGGGCGGTCTATATAAGAAATCCGTGCTACAACAACAAATTCCGTTTTTTATCGAGACGACAAATCCACTTAAGTAACAAGATTCAGACGTAAAAAAGCCGCTCGTGTGAGCGGCTATTTAGGTCTACTGTTTGCGTTTCAATTAGCGTGTTTGAAGCGCAATAGAACGAGGTTGGATTGGACGAATTCGTTGAATCACTGGGCGTTGCTTTTTCTTAAGTTGGATATGACACATTTCCAACACTAGACCAAACGCCATCGCGAAATACACGTAACCTTTGTTGATGTGAATAGCAAAACCTTCTGCCATCAACAGACCACCTAGCAATACTAGGAATAGTAGAGCAAGGGTCTTAAAGCCCGGGTAACGCGTCACTAGGTTGTTGATTTTCTCCGCCGTCAACACCATCACAATCGCTGACGAAATGATCGCCGCCACCATGATTGGTACTTCGCTCGTTAGACCAACCGCAGTAATCACCGAGTCCATCGAGAACACAGCATCAACCGCGACGATCTGAAGTAGAACCACAGCCAAACCAGTACGAACATGAGTCGAGTGACCGTGTTCAGTGTGGGTTAACCAACTCCACAACTCTTTCAAGCTTTTCGCCAGTAGGAATGCACCACCCGCAATCATAATCAAATCACGCCCCGTAAACGCGTAGTCGCTGAAGCTGATTAACGGCTGAGTAAGTTGCATGATCCAAGAGATCGAGAACACCAAAACAATACGCGCCATCACCGCTAGGCCAATACCTAGGTTTCGGGCAAGTTTACGCTGGTGCTGTGGCAATCGTTCACACAGAACGGAGATGAATACGACGTTATCAACGCCTAAGACTACTTCAAGAGCAAACAAGGTAGCGAAGATAGCCCACGCTTCTGGTTGCATGAAAAGTTCTAACATGAGTACGCCTCCGGTGATTGGAAGCCATACAGTGAATTGTTCAGTCGACTAAAGGGGTCGTCCATTAAGTTTTTAAAACCTCTGTTACTTAGGAAACGCGAGTAAACCACCTCCTCCCTTTGTACGCAATCCCTTATTTTGTCAGGCTTGTGTAAAGCATCTTTCGTCCTCTAAGGGTTATAAGCCATACTCACCCCATCAAGTGCCGAGTTGAGCCAAACTATTGCATCGAGCTCCAATTGAAACGCCTCTTTTTGCGTGCTTCAACAATCGTAAAAAAATGTTTCATAATAATATTTTGATATACTGAGAAAAATCACACGAATTAGCCTTGCGAATGGATTACATAACACTCTCACGCATTAGCCTTAAACACCTTACTGTATTGCACATGCTGCTCACGACACACAGCGTGACTCAAGCGGCAGAACAGCTCTGCGTGACCCCTTCCAGCGTGAGCAAAACGCTCAGCCAACTGCGCGACATTCTTAAAGACGACCTTTTCTACCGCGATGGCACTCGTTTAGTCCCGACTCCATTTGCTTTGAACATCGGCCCTTCTGTTCATGGCATTCTTTCCAGCATGAACGGTTTGCTTTACCAAGGCTCGTTTAATCCCGCGTATTACGAAGGTCGCTTTTCTTTGGCAATGCGTGAAAGTACCTTCGAGATCTTCGCACCTATGCTGCAAGACTTATCTCAGCAAATGGGGAGTCGCGCACAACTCAACGTGTATGCCAAAGAACAAATGAGTTTTGATTCTCTGATCCGTGGTCAGGTCGATTTTATGATTCTACCGCACGACATCAGCCAACCACCGACGCACAACAAAGATTTGGTTTGGCAGACGATTCTAGAAGACGAAATGATCTGTTTAATGGGCAGCAATAACCCGCTAGTGAAAGAAGAACTGTCAGTAGAGAACTACTTGTGTGCGAGACACATTGGTATTCACGATAAAGACCTATCCCAACCTTACTTTGAACAGAACTTAACTCAGCGTTACGCTAAACGCAGTGTCGCCATGCACGTGGCAGATTTTGGTTCGGCAGCGGTAATGTGCCACCACTCTGATTATCTGTTCACTTGCTCGAAACTTTGGGCACGAATGGCATTGCAAGCCAAGGGATTGATAGAGAGACCTTTGCCGTTTGAGTACGGACAAGTGGCGTATAGTTTGGTGTGGAATAAAGCGAGCCTGAACGATCCCGCTTTAAGATGGCTACAACAACAAGTGCTTAAGGCTTGTGAGACCCTTGGTGGATGTCGAAAGCCGAGAGTGAATAAACTCTAAGCCTTTTTATCTTTACTGCGCTACACGTAGACCGATGGCATGGTCATTGGTCTGCTGACAAATTGACTTAATTGAGCGTGGAAGCGTTGCATTTCATCTTGGGAGCATTTCTCCCATTCCAAAGCCTCACCCGTTACACCGTGATGCTGAAAGGCATTCAAACGAATGTTGACCGATTCTGGCAACGATTGCAGATAATGCCCTACCGTTGCAACTTCCGTATCTAAATCGCTTTTACCCGGAATATGAAGCAAACGCACTTCGTACAACTTGCCTGCTTGCGCTAAATACTGAATGGTTTGGAATACACGGTGATTATCTCGCCCGACCAACCAATGGTGCGTTTCGCTTTGCCACGATTTAAGGTCAATCATCGCGCCATCCATGTACGGCAACACTCTTTCCCAACCTGCGATAGATAAAGAACCATTGCTATCGATGAAGCAAGTGAGATGCTGTAATTCAGGATCGTGTTTGATCCCTTTAAACAGCGCAGTAATGAAAGGAAGCTGTAAGGTAGATTCCCCACCGGATACAGTAACACCGCTAATGAAAAAGCGCTGTTGGCGTATCAAATCGAGCATTGCCTCCACAGAGTAGTCAGTAATTTTTGGATTAGATTGGTGCTGACATATCTCTATACAATGGTCGCAGTGGGTGCACTCCTCTTTAAGCCAAACAACGTTGTTGCTTTCGTCGAACTTCAGTGCGCCAGCCGGACACTCACTCACACAATCACCACAATGATTACAGTGATTGATGGTGTGCGGGTTGTGGCAGTTGATGCACTGATAGTTACAACCCTGTAGAAAGATGACTAGACGGTTTCCCGGTCCATCAACACAAGAGAACGGAAGGATACGAGTTACCTTAGCCAAGAGGTGTTCCGATCGTCTAGCCATCTTATTCTTATCCGTCACCAATTACTTAGCGTAAGTCGGTGACATTTCGTGGCTCACCACACGTGGTGAACGCTCTAAAATACCGGTGTTCTTCGCCGCTTCTGCACCTAGGAATGTGGTATTGGTACGTGAACCTTCTGCATCGTATTTCGCGATATCAGACAGTTTCACCATGTAACCCGTTACGCGAACCAAGTCGTTTGACGCAACGTTTGCCGTGAACTCGCGATAGCCAGCATTCAATGCACCTTTACACAGGTTGAACATCGCTTCTGGGTTTGATTTCACGGTTTCGTCGATGGTCAGAATATCGCTGATGCCAGAACGGTAGTATTGGTGGTGGCCTGCTGTTGCTTGCACGTAAGACACAGGATCTGGCTCATTACCGTAAGGAATACGAACGCCCGGCGTTACATCCAAATCTAGGCTGATACCACCTTGTGCATGCAGTAGCGCTTTGCTTTCTAGACCAAACTTCACTGGCGTGCTTTCTACCAATTCTGACAATTTTGCAGAGATAGCGTGACCAAGCTCATTTGCCGTTGCATCTTGGCCGTAACGGCTTGCATTGCCCTCTTTCTCTAGCAATACGTTTACCGCTTCTGCCATGCCGTAGATACCATACATCGGCGCAAAGCGAGATTCTTCGATCAGGCCTTCTTGTGTTAAGAAGCCTTTGAAGAACTCAGACTTTTCATGCAAATGTGAAGCGCGTGCGTCCATCAGCTCAACCATCAAGCCGTGATATTCTGGTAGCACGTTGTTGAAGAAGTCTTCACGATTATCTGCACGGTTCGCTGCTTCTTTTAGGTTCATACGCACTAACGTGTTTGAACCACCAGCCAATGGTAGAGAGTTGTAGCAGCTCACGATACCAAAACGACCACCTTCGTACGCATTCGCGTGCATTGGGTAATTCGCGATGTGTGGCTTGCTGCACTCACAAATGTTTTGTGTTGCTTGCTTTAGCAGATCCTCTGGAGTGACGGTTTCGTCGTACATGAACGTCAAGTTTGGCGCGATCTGTTTTAGCTCGGCGTCTACTTTCAAAATCGTACGACAGATGATGTTGTCCGTCGGACCAATGTTCACGTGCATAAACGCATCTGGCAACGTGCGATCAAGCATGATCCAGAAGTGCTTTAACTTTTTGTAGATTTGGTCGTCAGTGAGGTCACCAACGTAAGGCATTAGCACGTCATCAAGTTGACCAAGGTAAACCGGAATGTTGGTTACCGACGGCACATGATGGTAAATGATGGTCAACATGTTGATCGCATCATCGAAATCTTCTGCTGGAGCTAACTCCAAGTATTCAGAACCTTGAGAAAGAAATTTTGCGTAATCTGGCAAAACATAGCGCGGCTTAAACGGCGCGTGACCTTCAAACATGTCACATATGACGCCTTGCTGCATTGCTTGGCTTACCTCGTCAGAGACGGTCATATATGGAATAGTGGCTTCGGCTTCCAAAGCTAGAAAATTTGATTTCTGTTTTGGAGACAAGTTGCTATCAGTCGCGATAGCAAGGAAACGCTGCTGAAGATCAGAAAGGCTTTGAGTCATCTAAGATGTTCCTGGAGAAAATACAACGAATACGCCCCTTCAAATCATTTGTTCATTTCAAATCAATCTTGAAGAGACGCGTTGAATTCTACGCGCCAAGAGTCTTTGCCACTAATGAAAAAAACCAAAACTCCGATTTCCATTTTGGAAATAAGGTTTTTCTAATTTAGCCTAAGATTTAATAACTTAGCTTAGCTTGCTGTTATTTAGCTTCGATGCGCCGTCGACAGAGCAACACCAGCACTGATGAACACGCCGCCAGTCAGACGGTTGAACAACTTAGCTCTCCCTTTTGAAAATAACCAGTCCGATGTCTTCACACCCAACAAGCCATAAAAGGTTAACCAACTCAGTTCAAACACCACAAACGTGCTAGCAAAAATGATGTATTGAGTGAATAGCGATGCAGAAGGATCAATAAACTGGGGAAACAATGCCGTGAAGAACACGATCGCTTTCGGGTTGCTCGAACCGACAATGAAGCCGCTGGTAAATGCACTTAGATAATCGGACGATGCTTGTTCTGGTTTTGCTTGTGAGAAATCGGTTTGTTTTGATCGCAACGCTTGGATACCAAGCCAAATAAGATACGCCGCGCCACACCATTTGATGAGGTTAAAGACCAGCTCCGAAGAAGCAATTACGACACCAAGACCGGTGAAAGACAGGGTAAGGATAATAGTGATCGCGGCTAAGCTGCCAAGTGCTGTCATAAAGGCGTGGCGAAACCCGCTGCTCACACCTTTGCTTAAACAAAGTAGCGAACTCGGGCCAGGAGAAGCAGTCAGGACAAGTATTGCGAGGGTGTAGTAGATCCAAGTATCGAGTTGCATTGGCGCTCCTTTCCAATGTGCTAATGAATAAGCGAATCACGTGGAATAGCCGTCTTACTCTCGCTTCGATCCATGAAACGCACTAGAGCAAAACACCACATCATTCTAACCACAACTGAACAAGCCCAAAGTTACTCGAGATCCTTAAAAGCGTCCTGGTTTTGAAGCCAGGGCAGGAAGTCAGGATCAGAAATCAGAGTAACACACCTCGGTTTATCTCTCCCCTAACCTACTTTGAGCTGTTTAGTTATGCATTCAACATACTGGGAATATGCAACTATGTAAAGTGATTGCTTATTCGACAAGATCATTCGCAGATCGCATCAAATAAGCAGTCACTGTACGTTAGTCATAGAAAGGTTTTGGGTCTACTTCTAACGATGAAGGTGCGATGGCTTTCTCTATCGAGTGAGAGCTGTTTTTCAAATCCACCATCGCCACATCGATGTAACGCTTGTATTTGCGCGAGTAGAAACACTTCACAATTGGTTTTAGCGGCTGCGAATCGCTGGATGTCCAAACAATGCCGACTCGACCATCGCTCAATTGAACAATCGAACCGACTGGGTATACACCAATGCAGTTGATGAATTTGTAAACCAAATCTGGATCGAGATGGAATGGCGTCAAACTCAACAAGATTTTAAATGCTTCAGCCGAACTCATGCCCTTTTTGTAGACGCGGTCTGCCGTTAACGCATCGTAGATATCGACGATACAGCTCATGCGCCCGTGCATTGGAATCTGGTCGCCAGACAAACCCAATGGATAACCGGTACCGTCGAGCTTCTCATGGTGCATCAAACACACATCTCGACTGACATCACTCAGGCCTTTTACGCCAAGAATGATTTCACCTGCGAACACCTGGTGCAGTTTCATGTGCTCAAATTCTTCCGGCGTTAAACGCGCTGGCTTATGTAAGATCTCGTCATCGACTTTGATTTTACCCACATCATGAATGATGCCACCAATCGCCAACTGCTTGAGCGTGTCTTTATCTAAACCCAAATGTTTACCGAAGGAAACCAGCAAACAAGCGACGTTCACTGAGTGCTCAAGCAAATAGCTGTCTTTTTGGCGCAGTGCCGACACACACTGAAGCGCGTCTGAGTCGATAAAGACGCTGTCGATCATGTCATCCGCCCACGATTCAATCTCGTTGACTTCAATGACCTTGCCTTCAAAGGTTTGGTTGAGCAGTTTTTGCGCCAAACACTTCGCTTCTGCAATCAGTTTTTTGGCACGTTTATGCTGCGCTTCGCGAGAACGAAACGCGCGTTGAATTTTTGGCGTAGTCATCACCTCAGAGGCTGCTAAGGTGACATCGTGTTCTTCTTCAACAGGTTTGAACACGCACTCTTGAGCAGAAAGTTTCTGGTCGACCCAAACGAACTTCACCCCACTTGCTTGCAGCTTTTGAATGCCCTGCGCAGTGGAAACACGTCCCGCATTGGCGAGGTTAACGCGTTTATTTTGTTCGATTGCAGTCACGAACATACCGATACTTACATCTGCAATGGCTATCTTTATTGAGTCTTCTGGTTTGTACTGCATATCGCGAAACTTTTAACACCTGTTATTTAGCAGACGCATTATAAGAGATCTGACCATTCACTGTTATAAGAATTCGCTATCATTTAAAATTAATGAGCATTCAGTCAATATATGAGACGTTCACCGTTTAATAAACCACTTTTAATTTATGGGCTTAGCTCAAATAATCATCACAAGTGGTAAGAATTTCGATAATTTGGGTGTTGAATCAATAACTACTTAATACAAATAGTATTTACTGTTGACCAAAGTTTTATAAATACCGATTATTAGTCGCATTATTCTAATAATTACTCTATTACACAGAAACTCTTTAAGCTCATTAACACAACAGACTGCCAATCTGATTCGACTAGCTTCGTTTGCAGTGTAAAAGGACAAACTTCAAAAATATGTCATTTGCGTGTAGCCCGACTTATATACTTATCTCCACAGCAATTTGGATTGCGGGGGCAGTATCTTGACCAACAAGGTTGATCAAACCATTTCTGAGCACGATCGCGAGTTTCTGCAGATCGTTGAACAACGCTTCATCCATATCTTCGATGTGTTCAGTGAAGGACTCTTCTACATGGATGAGTTTGGCACCATGGTTTTCTACAACCAGCGCTTCTATGAGCAGTTTGGTATCAATGCGGGCCGTATTAACCTCGATAGATGGTTAGATTTGGTGCACCCGTTAGACAGAGAACGCCTGTCTAAACGCGTTGACGCCCACATCAATACCGACAACACACGCGTAACGACAACCTACCGCCTGCGCAAACCAAATGGCCAATACGTTTGGATTGAAGGCGTCGCAATGACCAAAGAAACAGAACAAGGTCATTACATGGTTGGCAGCCACAGAGACATTTCTGAGCGAAAACTGATGGAAAGCTACATCCATCAGGTCGCCTTTCATGACAACGCGTCTGGTATGGCAAACCGTGCGCACCTGCTGCTGAACATTAATGAGTTTGTGAAATCGCAAAGCACTCACGCGTCGATTTTTTACATTCAGATTGAAGAGATCAAATCTTACCTCAACCAATACGGCAGTGAACTTGTCGACGGCTTGGTTGAGAAATTGCTGCAAACCTTAAGCCACCTCCCTTCTCCTAACTGCACCGTTTATCGGGTTCACGACGATGACTTTGCCATCCTCGTGCTTGATGATGTGCCGTTGGAAGCGCT
Organism: Vibrio sp. K4; assembly: GCF_051122595.1. Taxonomy (NCBI): domain Bacteria; kingdom Pseudomonadati; phylum Pseudomonadota; class Gammaproteobacteria; order Vibrionales; family Vibrionaceae; genus Vibrio; species Vibrio sp. K4. The sequence goes on along the minus strand of NZ_CP178577.1, from coordinate 1,187,334 downwards.
TCAAGCCTACGCTCAGACCATTAAGCAAAACTATCACGAAGCAGTAGTGGAAGAAGGACAGTACCTCGGCAGCAACATCAGCATCGGTTTATACCCATGTGTTGACCCAGAACATTCAGCCGAAGAGATCGTGCGTAAAGCAGCCCGCACATGCCAATACGCGAACGAGAAGAACAAAGATCGCATCGCGGTGTACAGCCAGAAAACGCAGTATGCCGTGGACCGTTATTTCTTTATTGAGCAAGGTTTGAAAAACGCACTGGAAGAAAGAACACTGAGCGTAAAATTTCAACCCATCGTCAGTGCATCCGATCTGCAAGTGGTGAGTTTTGAATCTTTGGTACGTTGGCGCAGCAAAGAATTTGGCGAAATCTACCCGGATGAGTTTATCCCGGTAGCGGAAAACAAAGGCTTGATTGTCGAGCTTGGCTACCAAGTGTTTGAGAAGGCATGTCAGTTCATTAAGAGCTATCGCGCACGCTATCAAAATCAAGTTCGCGTGAATGTGAACGTGTCTGTTTTACAGCTTCTCAATAGCGAGTTCCCGAGTAAAATCAAAGCAATGACAGATGAAGTCGGCATAGAGCCACAAGCCATTGTGCTTGAGCTGACCGAGACCTTTATTCTGGACAATAACCAAGCCGCCATTGCGCCATTAAATACGTTGCGAGAGCTTGGTTTCGCTCTCTCCTTAGATGATTTTGGTGCCGGATACAGCTCGTTAAACTGCTTCTTTGATTTGCCAATGACGCAAATTAAGATCGACAAATCGATGGCGTGGAAAACCCTCAGTAACCGTTCATCTCATGAGTATTTGAAATTCTTGATCACCATGTGTCGTGAACAAAATATCGAAGTGGTAATTGAGGGCATTGAAGACGCGAAGATGTGTGATTTCTTTGCGGAAATGGGCGTGGATTATCTACAGGGTTATTGGTTCTCGAAACCCCTATCAGTGGCAAGCGCAAGCCGATACACGTTAAGCCAATAATTTGGTTTTAAGCCACTCGTGTTGAGCCAATAGCTTCAAATTAAGACCAAATCTAACTGAGCTAGCGAGTTTTCTAGCTCAGTTTGTATCGTATTCAGCTGTTATCTCAAACGGTCAAACACAACATTCTGATCTAAGTGCTCGTGGTATTCGGTGTAGTCTAAGCCCATATCGAAGATGTACTTCGTCACCAAGTTTCTCACACACTCCACCAATTGCTCTGCCTGCCACGGTTTTTCGAAGTAACGGTCGATACCCGCAGAGTTAATCGCATTGATGGTGTCCGTGTGCGTCGCCTGCCCGGTAAGCAGCACTTTGCGTGTACGAATAAATCGGCTGTCTTTGGAAATCTCTGTTAGCAGCTCAACACCGGTTTTACCCGGCATCACGTGGTCAGAAATGATCAACGCAATCATCTCACCTTCCGCATCTAGCTCATCCATTAACTCAAGTACTTCATCGGCAGACTCGCAATCTTCAATGTTGAGCCACTGGCTTAACGACTGTAAGTCTTGCAGAACCGCGCTTAACACCTCTCGCTGGTCATCAACGCAAATTAAATTAAGCTTGTCCATGTTCGTCCTCTACCGGTAGTTTAATTCTAAATATGGTTTTTTCGCTGTCGCTTTTCACTGCAATCGAACCGTTATAGCCCGCCACAATTCGCTTCACGATCGACAGCCCTAGCCCTAAGCCAAACGACAAGCCACCTTTCTTGGTCGTGAAGTTTGGTCGGAAAATCTTTCTGCGTGTCGCTTCATTAATCTCAGGACCGTTGTTTGCAATGGTTACTAAGATCTTATTTTTGCTCACACGCGTTTGTATCTCTATCGCTGGCGAGTCCGTTTCTCTCATCGCATCGCAAGCGTTCTTTAAAATGTTGACCCAAATCTGCACCAGCTCGGTTTGCGAGCCAACAAACAAAGGTAAATCAGCCGGACTAAAACGCACACTGACGCGTCTTAAATCGCTTTGTAGCAAAGCAAGCGCTTGGTTTATCGAGTCGTTGACTCTGAGCCCTTCTTCCTTATCAATGTCGGTACGCCCCAGCTGTTTCACTGATTTCACGATACCAACGGTGTGTTTTGAGGCAATGCGCAAATCGTGCAAATCACGCCCCATCTGCCAGTAACGAATCGCCTCTTCTGGGCGCTTTAACCAGTGCTCGTTAAGGTAATCGGTCGGGACAGCGCGAGCTAACTCACGGGCTAAATCTTTAGGCAGACCGTAATATTTCTCGAAATGTCGCCCTCGTGTTCTTGCTTCACTCGATGAGATTTTTTGCCCTTGCATCAATCCAAAATCAAAAAACTGGCTCGCCTCAGGATGCACCTCTTCAAGCAATCCCATGATCACCGATTCCAAGCGCTCTGACTTACTGCTCACCACGCCAATGGCATTGTTAAGCTCATGCGCAATGCCTGCAGCCAGTTGGCCAAGAGTCGTCATTTGCTCTGCGGTATGCAGTTTTTGCAATGCCTTCTCTTTGCCCAACGCTTCTTGCATCGCTCGACGTTGACGACGAGAAAGCTCGTTAACCATTACCGGCATAAACTGTGCGGTTAAAGGGCCGTACTTACCTGCTTCTACCGCTGGCGTATTGCGCTCAATCCACGCTAACTCAACGTCCGTTTGGGCAATCACCGTTGAAGAGGCGGTCCACGTTCCAGAGAAAAAACTGTGCACACCAATAAACGCGCCCTTAGATGCCGCAAACACCTGAGTCTGCTTTTTGCCATCCTCAGAGAAATAACCAGCAAGCTCGCCAGACAATACGTAATAGAGCCGCTCGTTGTAGCCGTCTTGTTCAATCAATACCGAGCCTGCCGACACCGTAATGCGACGCTCGATATGATTGAAGTAACGCTCTACCAGCGTATCTAATTTACTCTCGTACATGGCTTAACCAATGTGTCCTACGGTGTGAAGAATCCACACCATCAAGAAACTCAGCAACACACCAACCACACCTAACACGACACCAACGCGCGCCATTTGATTGCTTTGCACATGACCTGTAGCGTGAGCCAACGCATTTGGTGGTGTACTGATTGGCAGAGACATACCAAGCGATGCCGCAAAGGTCACCACAAGAATCAACGTCACTTCACCACCGAGAGGTGTTAACGATGCCATTGAAGTGCCGAGCGCCGCCATAATTGGCATCAGCAAGTTTGCTGTCGCGGTATGAGACATAAAGTTCGCCATCAGCAAACATAAGAACGCCGCACCAAACAGCACCACATAAGGCGAGAATTCATCAAATGGAATGCTGTGAACCACCAGCCTTGCCAAACCTGTCTTGTCTAATGCAAGACCCAACGCGATACCGCCCGATACCAACCAAAGCACATCCCAAGAAATCTTCTTAAGATCTTCTTTGTTGATGATGCCCGTCAGTGAAAATACCGCGACCGGAATCAAAGCTACCGTGTAAGAGTTCATACCGTGCGCCGAGCCCATCAACCAAAGCAGAATCGTGCCCGCAAACGTGATGTACACAATGATGGCTTTCGGTGTTTTCAAGAATTTGCTCTTGATGTTGAGGTCAATTTTGGTCGTCTCAGCTTTGTAGAGAAAATCGATCAGGAACCATGCTAGCGCCATCATCACAATGACAAACGGCACGCCAAACACCATCCATTCACCGAAGGTAATGAGGTTATCACCCACTAGGTATTTAAGCGCAATCGCATTCGGTGGCGTTCCAATTGGAGTACCAATACCGCCGATGTTAGCCGCGACAGGGATACACAGCGCAAACGCAATGCGTCCTGGATCTTTCGGGCCAAACACCGCGATAACCGGCGTCAAGATGGACAACATCATCGCCGTCGTTGCTGTGTTCGACATGAACATCGAGAAGATTGCGGTAATCAGCATTAAGCCCAGCATGACGTATTTCGGGTTTTGTCCGAACGGCTTAAGCAGTACGCGCGCTAAGTTCACATCCAATCGATACTTTGTTGCCGCCATCGCGAGGAAGAATCCACCTAAGAACAGCATGATGATTGGGCTGGCGAACGTCGCCATGATGTCACTGTATTGCAGCAACTCACCAAAATGAGGCTGACCTTCATCAAGCCGAAAGAAAATGATGCCCTTGTTGGAAACGAGCAACAACTCAAGCACGATGATCACCACAGAGGTGGCGTAAATTGGGATCGGTTCAAATACCCAACAAAGTGCAGCGAGCAAAAATATCGCGATAACGCGCTGCTGAATGATGGTCATACCTTCGAATGGAAACGCTGACAGTGGCATCAGCAAAATGAGCAAAGGGATCACCGTTGGGATGATGTATTTGAGATAAGGGCGCATAGTACTACTTCTCTTCCTGAGATGGTTTGCCGTGAGATAACTGACGTAAGGAGCTGTTTTAACTGGCTTCCTTTCGCCACTCCGAAGAGAAATTATGCGCGCGCTTTTGAGGAGGGATTCTGGTGTTAGATCAATGAACTCTTATTCACCGCAGAAAACATGCGGTATCTGTGTTCAAGCTCACTAATTGAGCGAGGATTATTTATTGATCACACATCCTTTTCGTCTAGATGCCTTTCCATTACATAGTTGGTTAACGTTGCACCACGGACTTCGATTTGCTGCTCGTTCACAACAGTAAAACCCATGTGCTCATAGAAAGGACGAGCGGTAATACTCACTTCTGAATAGATCCTATCCAGCCCTTTTGCTTCTGCTTGCTTGATAACATGAGTCATCAATGCACGTCCTACACCTTGCCCTTGGTATTCATGATGGCAGAAAAAGTGATCGACTAACCCACTTGGCTGAACATCGCTGTAGCCAACGATGACGCCATCTAGCTCAGCAACAAAAGGCTGGATAGCGGTCATTTTCTTTAGCCACAGTTGTGCATCAAATTCGTCCGGTGCCCAAGCTTTCACTTGTTGCTCGGTGTAATCTCTAAGATTAATGTTGCGGATAGTGTTGTAGAAAAGTGCCCACAGTATCGGGGCATCTTGCTCACGAAATTCACGGATAATCATCAAACGCCCCTCAATAAATCAATCTGCATGAGTTGCCCTCGCCCACTCGGCTCTCCCACTGGATACCAGCCATGTTTTCGATAAAAACGTTCACCGACATCATTGCCCGGAATGTAGCGTAATCTGGCGTAGGCACAGCCATCATCGACAAAACGCTTCAATAAGAAGTCTTGTAACTGCTTCCCTAGTCCTTGATTGCGGAATTCTGGCTTCAAGTAAAACAGATTAATGTAACCAAATCGCAGCCCTTCATCGTCCAAAACCGGATGTCGGCACTCCAGTTGCCCGATGATTTGACCATCTTTAATGACATGGAAGAATCCCGCTTCGTTGTCATTGACGATCGATTGAAACCAAGAAGTGATTTCTTGAATATCAAACCCATCCTGATGGCCAAAACTGACCTCATAAGCGTCTTTTCGAAACGCGATACACAAATCCAAATGACGTGATAAATCTACAGGAATAAATTCCATCTAAGCCAATCCTTTTTATTCTTCGTCTTTTTGCTATATAGACATTAGTTATTTTATATAACCATAAATTCAAGAATTTTATAATTCAACTGTCGGTCATTTGAAAACATGCTTTTATAGGAGAAGTTATTATGCATGCATCATCTGTTTCCCAAAAACCGACACAATTTGGTTACTACCTTGGCGTATTTGGCGTTGCCCTTGTTCTTATCTGGTTGGGTATTTATAAATTCACCCCAACTGAAGCCAAATTAATTGAACCTTTGGTGGTTAATCACCCTGCCATGTCTTGGCTATATGGCATCATTTCCGTTCAAGCTGTATCTAATATCATTGGCTTAACCGAAATAATCGTGGCACTCGGCCTATTGGTTGGATTGAAAAAGCCAACGGTTGCCTACTACTCTGGTATTGCTGCAAGCGTTATCTTCCTAGCGACACTGAGCTTCCTAGTTACGACACCAAATACGTGGAAAGTTTCCGACGGTGTTTTGATTGCGAACTTTTTTCTTGTGAAAGATATTCTGTTCCTAGCGATTTCAATCAGCGTGGTTGAGCGAAACAAACCAAGTTTGGCGCCAGCTATCGCCTAGTTTTAGGAAAAGTATCGAGAGATAGAAAAGAGAAAGCGCCATGACGATATGGCGCTTTTTGTTTAGAAGAGCTTTGAAGATTTAAGAACGGAGTAAAAAACTAGAATTTGGCTCGATTCAGCTCCAGCCAGTTTGAGATAATCTGACCCACTTTTTCTGGCGCTTCCATCGAAGAGAGATGCCCGCAATCTGGTATTACGTTCAACGCAACATCATTAATGTGGCGCGCCATTTCAAGGTGATTATCGATAGGACAAAGCAAATCTTGTTTACCCGTTATTACCAAAGTCGGCACCTGTATATCGGCCAATAAAGGTCGAGCATCTGGGCGAGTGGCTAGCGCTTTGGCATGCGCTTCAAACGCTTCCAAACCGACATTGATCGCCATGTCGTCTATACGCTCAGTTAACACTTTGTCTTGCAAACGGCTTGGATGAATTAGCACAGGCATCAGAGTATCAGGTGTAATGTATTCAAACTCACCATTTAACGCTCGACTAACCAGTGCATCACGCGTTTGTGTCACCTCTGGCTTTTCATCCGCCGCGTTGGTGTCCATTAGCACCAAACCTTTGACTCTATCTGGCGCTTGGCGGTACACCTCAAAGGCAAGAATCCCACCCATCGATAAGCCACCGAGCACAAACTCTTGCGGTGCATCTTGCAACACTTTCTGCGCTAACTCTTCCATTGAAGGCATTGACGCCAGTGTCGGGCATTGCGGAGCGACCCAACTTGGCATCATTTGATTGATGTCCTCAAACAATGTGCCATCACAAAGTAGTCCGGGCAGCCAAACGAGTGAGGTGGATTGCGTCATCTTATGCTCCTGTCAGCGGCTTTGGTTGATCAGAACCAAGAATGCAATACGTCAAACTATTACCACGCAAGTTCGTCAGCGAGTAAGACGCACCTTCTGGAACATTCAGCACATCACCGCGCGTTAAAACAACATTCGCTTGTTCGCCTTGATGCGTGAGAACCACTTCAGTATCACCATCAAAATTGATCAGCACTTGTTTTTCTTCTCGGCAATGTTGAGGAATCGAGCCACCTTCAGAAAGCTCATAAGCCATGATGCTCACTTCATCTTCACTCTTAACTTGGAAATCATAGCCCGCTAAAGGGTGACCAGTTACCGCATATTGCTTGACGTTGCTGGCACTGAAGTCGCCTTTGATTGCACGATAATCTTTTTGCAGAGCGACGAACGGCATCATCTCTTCTGTGGTGTAAGTATCGAACTTGGCTAGTTCCTCTTTGGTAAGAAGTGGCATCAGCTCAGACTCATTTGGCACCGCATCGCCATCAATGGTGTCCACCAAAGTGCCATCCGCTTTCAAGTACAAACCGTGGCCTTGGCTGTCTTTGATAACGTTTGGATGCCAAATAACACCACCACCTGAATCGTCTCCGCCAAGTACCGAGAACATAAACCCGTAATCACGGCCAACCACCTCAAAACCACGGAAGAGATTGGTTGGAATAGAGATGACATCGCCATGAGACAGCACCGCCTCGTGTTCACCATCGTTCCCCCAATAAAAACGGAATTGGCCTTTGAAAACCAAGAAAAGTTCAGCGGTACGATGAGAGTGCAACGAATTTTTGATGCCCGGCGGTTGGCCTGCCGCACCAATGTTAAAGCCCGCAGTATCACGAATGTGAACGTGTTGACGACTGCTCTCTGCCACCCCTGCACCGATAATGCAGAAGTTATCTTTCAGATCACTGCCAGGTGTACGCGCATCGATAAACGCACTGGTACCCGGAATCAGCTCCATATAGCGGACCAGATTGTCATTCATTTTTGTTTGTAGAGTCATAGGAAATCCTTGTTGTCCTTGTTTGAACCTAGCCTTGAGTTGTTAATTGCAAACCGACTGTTAGTTACAAACCGAGCGTTAGTTACAGTCCTAGAGGTCGACCGCCATCAACCGCGATGGTATTGCCTGTCGAAAAGGTCAGAACTTCTGCCGCGGCGTACACGGCTTGAGCGACCTCTTCATCATTGGCTAAACGCTTGAGCGGCGTGGATTGTTCTTGTTGGTTTCGCCAAGCATCGTCCAAGCCTTTGACAAACTCGGTGTCGACAAGCCCAGGCGCTACCGCCAAAACGCGAATCTCGGGAGACAATGCGCGAGCTAAAGAACGAGTCATGTTTTCTGCGGCAGATTTACTCGCGCAATAAGCAATGTTACTGCCCATCGCTGTCTGTGCCGCGATAGAAGTAATATTCACCACACAACCTTTGGCTTGCTTGAGCAAAGGCTCAAACGCACGAACCATAGCAAAAGGCGCACGGACGTTCACTTGGAAAATTTGGTCAAACAGTTGGTCATCCAAACTTTGCAGATCGGCATGCGCGACAAACTTCGTCATCCCCGCACAATTAACCAACAAATCTAGCTTGTCGCTCATTTCACTGACTTGATGTTTAAGCTGCTCAATCTCACCCGAATCTGCCACGTTCAGTTTGAATGCCAAATGCTCGTTACGTGGTAACGAAGAAAGCACGTCGTCGGCGGCTTTCTGATTACTGTTGTAAGTCAGAATTACGCGATATCCAGATTGAGCTAGCTTGCGACAAATGGCGGCACCCAGTCCGCCACTGCCGCCTGTGACTAAGGCAAGTTTCGACATATTACGCCTCTTCCACTTTGCCTTTGTAACGGCGTACACGAATATCCGCTTGCTCTTTGTGACCGGCAAAACCTTCTAGTGCACACAAGCGAGAGCAGTACTCACCCACTTTTAGGGATGCCGCTTCCGTGACACGCTGGTAAGTACAGGTCTTGATGAACTTACCTACCCAAAGACCACCGGTGTATCGCGCCGCTTTCTTCGTTGGCAGTGTATGGTTGGTACCAATACATTTATCGCCGTAAGAAACGTTGGTTTCACGACCTAGGAACAAGGCACCGTAGTTGGTCATGTTAGCTAGGAAGTATTTAGGATCTTCCGTCATCACTTGTACGTGTTCAGAAGCGATATCGTTTGCCACTTCCACCATTTCTTCGTAGCTATCGCATACGATCACTTGTCCGTAATCTGCCCACGCTTTACCCGCAACTTCCGCCGTTGGAAGAATGGTTAACTGACGTTCAATCTCTTTGATGGTCTCTTGTGCAAATGTCTCGCTGTTGGTCAACAATACAGCGGGAGAGTTGTAACCGTGCTCGGCCTGACCAAGCAAATCCGCCGCTGCCAATTCAGGGTCACAGCCTTTCTCATCAGCAATGACAAGAGTTTCTGTTGGGCCTGCAAACAAATCGATACCAACGCGACCAAACAACTGACGTTTTGCCTCTGCCACAAACGCGTTACCCGGCCCTACAATCATATCGACTGGCGCAATAGTCTCCGTACCCAATGCCATAGCACCTACCGCCTGAACACCACCGAAGCAGTAGATTTCATCTGCACCCGCCATTGCCATCGCAGCGACAATCGCGACGTTCGGCTGGCCGTTAAACGGAGGCGCACAAGCAATAACACGTTTTACGCCGGCTACTTTCGCCGTCAGTACACTCATGTGAGCGGATGCAACCAATGGGTACTTACCGCCAGGGATGTAACAACCGACGCTGTTCACTGGAATATTCTTATGCCCCAGTACCACACCAGGCATGGTTTCTACTTCGACGTCTTTCATTGAGTCACGTTGAATTTGAGCAAAGTTTCGAACTTGTTGTTGAGCGAACTCGATATCGTGTCGAGTCGATTCATCAAGCGCATCCACACAGGCTTGGATCTGCTCTTCTGATAAGCGGAATTGCTCCGGCGACCAGTTATCAAACTTTTCAGACAACTCACGTACAGCGCTATCACCTTTCGATTCAATATCAGCAAGAATGTTTTCGACAATCTGACGCACTTTTGCGTCGTTTGATGCTGATGCTTCTTCAGTGATTCCGTTTTTTAAAATGCGTGCCATTGGGTTTCTCCTTGAACATTGAGGCTGACGAACGGTTATTTTTATGCTTTTGGATACGAATGCAAAATCAGATTAAACACTTAATTAACATTTGACAAGTTAAGTCAACAAACAACAAAACCACCTTTAAGCATTTGTATTAACTAATTTAAACAGGATATAGAAAGTAATTTCGACTTTGGTTGCGTTTGCTTTTTAATCAAAAATGAGTTTTAGATCACATCATTTTTACTCATCATTTACATTTCACCATGTTAGTTTTTGCATACCTTTGCAAAGGAGAAAATCATGAGCAATTTTAAGCAACGTCTGAATCAAGAAACGCTATTAGGTACATTTGTTAAAACCCCTCACCCTCACATTATCGAAGTATTGGCACTGGCAGAGTTGCCTTTTGTGGTACTGGATGCAGAGCACGCACCTTTCGATCGTTCCTCGCTTGATCTGTGCATCATGGCGGCCAGAGCGAATGACCTCGCGTGCGTGGTACGAGTACAAGACAGCGCCCCTTCAACCATTTTGAACGCGCTTGACTGTGGCGCGGCGGGTGTACAAATTCCCCATGTTTGTACTGCTGAACAAGCGACACAATTGGCGAAAATCTGCCATTACGGAGAAGGTGGCCGAGGGTATGCTGGCTCCAGTCGAGCAGCGAAATACGCCACCAAACCCATGGTTGAACACTTGAAAGACAGCCGTGCTAATACGATTGTCATTGCCCAAATTGAAGATCCTCAAGGGGTCGAAAATGTTGAAGCGATTGCCAATGTTGAAGGTATTGATGCACTCTTTATTGGCCAAGTCGATCTCACCGTCGCTTATGGGGCAGATAGCGTTCATGACGAGAAAGTCGCGCAAGCAAGTATGCGAGTAATCGAAGCGGCCAAAGCAGCCAATAAACCTGTTGGCATGTTTGTCGCCACAGCTCAACAAGCTCGGGAATGGCGTGAACTCGGTGTTGGCTTCTTTTGCGTTGGGTCTGAACACAAGATGATCATTGATGGCTTTAAACAAGAGAGAAATGTGATGAATTCTTGAGTTTTCTCCGATATTTACGCCTTATCAATGTAATGCTCTAGACACATAAATCCCCTAGCCCATACACTCATCACGTATGGAAAGGTCCAATGACCTTATATAAGGAGTATCACCATTAAAGCGAAAGTAACTTCGATAGACGTCGCGAAGATGCTCGGCGTCTCTCAATCGACGGTATCTCGGGCATTTAGCCCAACCGCGAGTATTAGCGAGAAGAAACGCAAAATGGTGATGGATGCCGCAGCTAAGCTCGGATACACACCGAACGCAATCGCACGAAGCCTGATTTCGAATCGCTCGGGTCTAGTGGCGATTGCGCTTGATAGCGAATCAAACCCAATGTACGACATGCAATCTCGTGCTTTGGCAGTCGAAATTCAAAAGCGTGGTGGGCAAGTCGTGCTTTGTCCTATCGACAAGGACGACCTCGATCTCGCCATTTCTCGTGCTATTGAGTATCAAGTAGACGGGCTCGTTATCGCCACCAGCCGTTTGACCTCACGCGCGTTTGCCCAATGTGAAAAATTTGGCGTTCACTTAAGCCTTATCAACCGTTATGCCGAAGGCATTAATGCCAACAGCTCTGGCATTGACAACCGATTGGCGGGCCAACAAGCAGCCGAGTATTTAACACAGAAAGGCGCAAAACAATGTGCTTACATCAGTGGTGATGCAGGTTCAATGACCAGTGAAGAGCGATGGCTTGGCTTCTCTTCAAAACTGCAAGAGCTCGGCGCTCCATCCCCGACCTTTATTCAAGCCAAATACAGTTTTGAAGCTGGCCTAGATGCTGCGAAAGAAATCTTGTCGCATACCAGTAAACCCGACGCGATTTTCTGTGCAAACGACATCCTCGCTATGGGTGTGATGGATGGTTTACGCCAAGCCGGAGCAAAAATCCCTCAAGACTTCTACGTGATGGGCGTGGATAACATTCCGATGTCTGCTTGGCCTAGTTATGATCTGACGACCATCGCTCAACCCGTCGACAAAATTGTTCAGCGCGCGGTTGAAGATCTAATGAACCGCATCAATGGCAATCAGGACGCAACGGGTGAGTATCTTCTCGAACAAGGCACCTTGATCGAACGCAGCAGCACCCTTTAATAAATTCATATTTATTCATTCTTAATAAACAAAATGCCCTGCTTTCGAGCGGGGCATTTTTCTGTGAGCGCGATTAAATTTTAGCCAATCATTATTCAATTCTGCTTCAATTTTCTGACCTTGTTATTGACTTGTTACTTGAATGTTTTATTTTGGATTCGTATGCAAAATGGATATGAATTGCTCAATTAATTTATAAAAACATAACAAGTAGTGTGTCTTGCCGACGAATGCCTATGGCAGGTCATACCATAAACAAGGAAGAACGATGAAGAAAGCAATCATAACTTCGCTTACCGCACTGGGATTCGCACTGAGCAGCATGAATACGTTTGCAAGCAACGTTATTCGTCTTGCTCACGACAGCCAAGAAACGTCTCCGGTACACAAAGCAATGCTCTATTTCGAACAAGAAGTGGAAGCACGCTCAAACGGTGAGATAGAGGTCGAAATCTACCCTGCGAGACAACTGGGCGATGTGCGTGAGACCACGGAACTTGTGCAGCAAGGCAACTTACAGATGACGTTTGGAGCGTCTGTTTTACTCTCTCCCTATGTCCCAGAATTTAACGTGCTCGACGTGTTCTACCTTTTTGATAGCGAAGAGCAAGCACACAAAGCGCTCGACAGCGAGAAGATCGGACAACCATTGCTGAATGCTATGGAGTCAAAGGGCTTTCACGGCTTGGGCTTCATGGAGGTCGGCTTTCGTAGCGTGACTAATAACAAACAACCAATAGACAGCGTTGAAGATTTGAAAGGGCTGAAGATTCGCTCAGCATCGAACCCAACCCAGATCAGTGCGTGGAAATCCGTGGGTACCGCACCAACGCCTCTCTCTTGGGGTGAAATATTTACCTCGCTCCAACAAGGTCTGATTAACGCTCAAGAAAGCGGCATCTATTCGATTTATGCCGAACGCTTTTATGAAGCGCAGAAGTACCTCTCTTTGACCAACCACATTTACACCAACTACGTACTGTTCATGAACAAATCGTTTTGGGATTCACTGCCTGCAGAACAACAGGCGCTGATCAGTGAAGTAAGTAAAGAAGCCATCGCAAAGCAGCGCGACCTCGCCGCCAAGCAAAACCAAGAAGTGATCAAAGATCTCGAAGCGAAAGGCATGACGGTTAACATCGTTCCAGATGACGTACGCAGCATCATGAAAGAAAAAATGAATGCAGCCGTGTACCAAGATCTGCGTAGCAAGACAGGTGAAGACTTGTTTGACAACGTGATTGCCGAGATAGAACGCCTATAACTCCCACTCTTTTGCACGATCTGGAAACAGGTCGTGCTTTCCGTTTTGGAGGTGAATATGAAGTGGTTTCGCTTACTAGACAAATACCTAGAACCTACCCTTATCGTTATCGCGATCTCGACGATGACAACTTTACTGTGCTTGCAAATCGCACTACGCCTATTTGACGCAACGATCGCGTGGGCTGAAGAGTTGGCTCGTTATTTATTCGTATGGGCGATGCACCTGAGCATCAGCTACTGTATCCGAGATGATCGACACATCCGTATTCGTGTGTTCATCGATAAACTTCCGGGCAATTGGACGCAATTCAGTTTGATTGCCTCTGATCTTATCTACCTTGCCTTTAGTGCCACTGTCGCCTGGTTTGGATTTAAGGTCATCAACCGAAGCCTGCAACTCGGTCAGATCGCACCCGCAATGGAAATACCTATTGCTTGCCTGTATGCGTCCGTTTTGGTTTGCGCAATCTTAAGCTGTGTGCGCTTGGTAACCAGCATTTATCAACGCACTAGCGCACTATCCAATACCAGCGAACGGATACCCTTTTCACGCCAACGCTATCGCCATCTAAAAGCCAAGTATCGTACTTCTAACCGACTATTGGAGTTGAACGCATGACATCTGCACTTTTGTTTGGCAGCTTTGGTCTGCTTCTGCTCATTGGCGTTCCAGTCGGTATTGCTCTGGCGGCATCCAGTATGGTCGCGATATTAAGCCTGCCCTTTCTTAACATCGAGTTCTTAGTACAAGGCTTGGTGACAGGGCTCGACTCCTTCCCTCTCCTTGCTGTCGTTCTCTTCACCTTAGCAGGCAACCTCATGAGCCAAGGAGGGGTCTCGAAACGATTATTACACGTGGCGGAGGTCTTCTTTGGCCACTTTACTGGTGGGCTTGGCATCGTCGCCATTGTGGCGTGTATGTTCTTCGCTTCCATCTCTGGTACAGGGTCTGCCACCGTTGCCGCTATCGGCCTGACGATGATTCCCTCTATGGTGAAGAAAGGATACGACCGCAGCTTTGCCGGTGCCTTGATCGCCTCTTCCGGCGGGATTGGCGTCATTATTCCACCCTCTGTGGTGATGATCGTCTACGCGATCACAGCTGAAGTCTCGGTCACCAAGATGTTCATGGCGGGCATCATTCCTGGCTTGGTCGTCGGTATGGTATTGATCGGCTACTGTCTAATTGTCTCCAAAATGCGGGGCTACACTGGTAATGAGCGCAAAGCGACTTGGGCAGAGCGTCTTGATGCGCTAAAAGAAGCCAGTTGGGCAATGCTACTACCCGTTATCATTCTCGGTGGCATCTATTCCGGCATTTTCACGCCTACCGAATCAGCCGCCATTGGTGTGCTCTATGGCTTGTTCTTTGGCATGTTTGTTTATAAAGAACTCAAACCAGCGCAAGTGGTGAAAATCATTCTAGAATCGTCACTGTTAGTTGGCGCTGTGCTCGTCATTGTGGGTGCGTCCGTGACGTTTGGCCGTATATTGACGCTAGAACGTCTACCAACCGAGATCGCTCAGTTCATTCTATCGATTACCGAAAATAAACTGCTGATACTGCTTTGCATCAATGTTCTGTTGTTGCTTGTCGGTACCTTCATGGAAACGCTGGCGGCCATTGTTATTCTCACACCAATTCTGCTACCCATTACGTCAGCACTCGGCATGGACCCCGTTCATTTTGGTATCGTAATGATCGTGAACTTGGCCATTGGCTTTGTTACGCCTCCTCTGGGTGCCAACCTGTTTATGGCAAGTCAGGTAGGCAAAGTACCAATAGAATCGCTCTCTAAAGCCATTATGGGCTGGATTGGAGCAATGATAGTGGCCTTGATGTTGATTACCTTCATCCCTGCCATCTCTCTATCGCTGCCTGCGCTTCTATCCTGAACCCAAACTTCATAGGCCCGTAATAATTTCTCCAGCCACTAGGTATGCACCTTTCTAGTGGCTCTTTTTGTTTTTACGGGCGCTAGTGGCGGCCTTACAGCACTTAGCATTCGTATGCAATCCACTCTCATTCTTGTTTCATTTTGGTTAGACTTGCGCCAAAACAGAGAAAAATAACTAAGGTTCCCATAAAGCGATACCAAAAAGTACCTTAAGTACTGATTGCTCTAACTATTTCTTTAAAACAAACACAACCACCCTAGTTAAATCATTAAAAACAGAGCATTAGAAAGAAATTCATACAAGAAACGCATCTTAACCCTGCCTATAAATTCACTCAACAAAGGCCAGACTTTTCTTACAACACCACATTTATCGTGTTTATTTTTCGATCAATTGTTAAAAATCTGATCATCAGCACGCTATTTACACACCACACAAACAATCCATTGACAAGTTTGCAACATGAGTTAGTTTTGGATACGTAATCAATTTTAATCCAATACATAACTATTCAGCTCAGGAGGTGATTTATGGCCATGGTTGGCTTCGATGAAAAGTGGCGTGACTTTCCCGACTACATTCTTGGTATCACAAAAGAGATTTGGGAAGATCGTGGTTTGAACACCTTGGAACACTACTACTCTCCTGACATTGTTGTTCGCACTCCACTCTCTATCGTTCAAGGAAACGAGGGAGTAATCAGTGCTACGATGGCGACGCTTGCAGAATTTCCGGATCGTACTCTCTATGGCGAAGATGTCATTTGGTCTGGTACGCCAGAACAAGGCATGCTTTCTTCTCATCGAATCATCTCTACCGCAACGCACAGCGGAAACGGCTTCTATGGACAAGCTTCGAACCGCAAGCTTCGTTTCCGCATTATCGCGGACTGCCACGCTATTAATAACCAAATCAATGACGAATGGTTGGTTCGCGATCAAGCCGATATCGCGAAACAACTGGGCATGACATCTGAAGAGTTTGCACGCCAGCAAATCGAATTCGAGGGTGGCGTGGAATCAAGCCCATTTCCATTCACACCTAAAGCCGATATTCCAGGCCCCTATTTGGGCGTAGGCAATGACAATGAATACGGCCAACGCTACGAAGCGATTCTAAGAAGTCTTATGAACGCCGAGTTCTCTACCGTACCAAAAGAATACGATCGCGCTTGTATCGGCGAATACACAGGCGGTCAAACTGCCCTATCACACTCGGAAGTTGACCATTTTTGGATGGCACTTCGCGCGTCCTTTCCTAATGCTCAATTTTCCGTTCACCATCGTATCGGCCGAGATGACGACATGATGTCACCACGCGCTGCAATTCGTTGGTCTTTGCACGGTAAGCATGAAGGGTATGGGATGTTTGGTAAGCCTTCGGGGAAAGAGGTTTACATCATGGGGATCAGCCACGCTGAGTTTGGCCCTTGGGGTCTTCGTCGAGAATTCACTTTGTTTGACGAGACCGCAATCTGGAAGCAAATCCTGCTACAGCAAGGCTAACGGCTGATTAAACACTATTCATTCAAATCACAGACAGTAAGGAAGCAACATGTCACTCAACATCATCGAACAGTTCTACCAGAACTACTTCAACGCCGCAGATAAAGAGCAAAAACAGGCCGCTCTGCAAGCTTTGAACCCTGACGTAAAATGGTGCGTGGCGCACCCTGTGAACGATCTCAATGGCCCAGATGCAACCCACGAATCTTTCCTCTCACCACTTGTTAATGCTTTGCCTGATGCCGAACGCCGACCAATGATTGTGATGCACGGCGAATACGAAGGCCGTACTTGGTACAACTCTACTGGTTACTTTATCGGTACGTTTGAACAGCCACTGTTTGGCATCCCTGCAACAGGGAAAACACTCTACTTACGTTACACCGAAATGGTGTGTGTGGAGAACGACCAAATCACCGAATCATACATGATTCCAGACTTCATCGATGCGATGAATCAAGCGGGAAGCAACCCTCTTAGAAAAAGCTTAGGCCACGATGGCTTAGTCCCTTCTCCTGCGACGTCAAACGGTATCCAACATTCTGTTGTGTCTCTTAAAGAAAGTGAGAAGAGCGCCCAATTAGTCGAAGATATGTTGTCTTGCTTGGGTCGTTTTGATGGTCAAGATCTCTTCTCGATGGATTTAGAAAACTACTGGCACAGTGACTTTATGTGGTACGGCCCAGCAGGTATTGGCACTACGCGCGGTATCAAAGGTTTCCGTAACCACCATCAAGCACCATTCGTGTTCGCCTTCCCTGATCGAAGTGTCGATATTGAGGTCAATTTTTTGGCCAAAAATGACTACGTATCCACAGGTGGATGGCCACATATGCACGGTACTCATACTGGTCACAGTGGCTGGCTCGGTCTTGCTCCAACAGGAAAACACATCGAACTTCGCGTTATGGATATTTGGCGACGCGAAGGCGATTTACTGAAGGAAAACTGGGTGGCGATCGACATCGTTCATATCCTGCTGCAACTTGGTTATGACGTATTTGCACAAATGAAAGAACAGTTAGAAGGACCTAATTATGCATGAGTTTGGCGCACTTAACTGGAGCATCCTTGGCGGATACATTGCCCTAACGTTAGTACTGGGCGCGGTAATTGGTAAGCGAGTGACTTCTGCGAGCCAATTCGCCTTGGGTGACAAAAACATTCCTTGGTGGGCGATCGGTATTTCAGTCGTTTGTACTTACGTCAGTGCTATGTCGTTTCTTGGTGGGCCGGCTTGGTCATACAAAGAAGGTCTGTCGGTTATCGCGATTCACCTCAATTACCCTCTCGTGATCTTCTTCATCGTGGCTGTATTCATGCCGTTTTTCTACAACAACGGTTTAACGTCTATCTACGAGTATCAAGAGAGACGTTTTGGTAAGGCTTCTCGACTGACATTGTCGTTTATCTTCCTTATCAAACAAGCATTGAGCTCGGCAGCGGTACTCTATGCGACAGCGATGATTTTAGAGTTCATCACAGGTATCGACGTGATGTACTGCATCATGATCGTCACTGCAATTGCCCTTATCTACACCGTAATGGGCGGTATCGCGGCAGTCATTTGGACTGATGTGATTCAAGCTGTGATCTTGTTTATCGGCGCATTCATCATCATTGAAGCCGTTTGGAATGGCATGCCTGCCCCGATGACGGAGGTAATGGCAGAACTCAAAGCGAAAGGAATGACAGATGCTCTACAGACAAGTTTTGACCTAAGCCAAGTAACGACTGTATGGGCTGGCGTTATCGCAATGACGATGTTCCACACCACCGTGTATGGCGGTAACCAAATGATGGTACAACGCTGTATGGCCGCTAAAAACATGGGCGATGCGAAAAAGGCAATGTTGATGATGGGCTACGTGGCCTTCTTTATTTACTTTGTCTTTATCCTACTTGGCGTACTGTTCAACGCTTATTACGACGGTAAAGAGTTTGAAAATGGCAACACCATCATTCTTCATTATGCGAGTGAATATGGAATGCCAGGCTTGATGGGCATCATTGCTGCAGCCATTCTTGCAGCAAGTATGTCGAGTCTCGATTCCGCGTTTAACTCAATGGCGACGGTGTCAGTGGCTGACTTCTACAAGCGCTTCTACAAACAAAACGAATCGGAAGAGCACTATTTGAAAGTATCGCGCTTCTTCACGGTTGCGTGGGCGATTTTGGTCATCATCCCAGCGATAATGTTCGCCACCAGCACAGGCTCTGTATTGGAGGTGCTGAGTAAGGCAGGCTCTTACTTTGTTGGTGCGAGCTTCTGTATGTTTGTCCTTGGTTTCTACTCAAAACACATTACGGAAAAAGGCTTGTTAATTGGCGTTGCTGCTAGCTTCTTGGTGATTTGGTATGTGGCCGTTGCGACCGATATTGCGTGGCCTTGGTACTGTGTGATTGGTGTGATTGTGAATGCCGTTGTCGCTTATGCTGCCAGCCTTCTCCTGACGGGTAAACAAGATGAAATGCACCTTTACACAGTGAAAGGCCAACAAGCGGAGTACGCTCGTCTAAATAAACCAATCAAGCAAGATGGGTGGTACGTCGTTCCCGGTAAAATCGACGCTCCGTGTTACGGCTTACTTGTTATGTTTGTGTTCTCTCTCGTGATGCTTTGGGGAATCAACGCCTTTACTGACGACGCGCCTATGTTAATTAACTTTATGCGTGGTTGTTCTATCTTCGTCGCAATGGGTGTTGCTGGTTACGCGGTCTACTCTTTGAAGAAAACGAAGAAAGAGAAAGTCGAAAGCATCAAAAGTATCGACCCCTCTTAAGCATGGTTGTCGCTGCAAAGCCCCGCACTATTTGCGGGGCTTTCTTTATTTACCAAACTGTTTATTGAGGCATTAAGCTTCTATCAGCCCTTGCTTTTTTAGCTCCGCAGTTATGGCATTACGGGTTCTACCATGTTCTTCTGCGAGCGAGGTTATTGTTGTACCAGAGGAAAACTGCTCAGATAAACGCTCGCGCTGCTCAGGTGTCCACGGCAATCCTGCGTTCTTTGGTAAACCATTCGATTCATTTTCTAACTGTCTTTGCTCAATGGTTCTTTTGGTTTTGTTCACTTTTGATGATGGCTTTAAATCTTGCAAAACAGCGAACATTGCTCGAATAACGATAGGCTCATTGTAAAGAGATTCACTTGGCAGCGCCTCTCCTGTTATCGGATTCGTGCCATTCGCTAAGGCTTCTATTACTTTCCAATGTGCTTCCATTACTCTCCTCCTTGAGCCACCTATGCCCTCATCAAACCACTTGCGATAAGTTAATCAAAAGGACATATAAAGAGTTTGGAGAGACTAGCAATTAGAAACAGACTGATATTTAGTTCAATTACATCGCCTCTTTCTAACCGGTCACAAATCTGTACTAAAAGCGAAAACCTGCCATAAGCAGAACACTAACCAGTGTAGGGATGGACCACGCTAAAACGCTTCGATATGGCAGCATGTGAATGAGGAGAGACGGATGACGTTTCAGTTCCATCATTGGAAAATGAGTAAGCCAATGCTGCTCCGGACTTGTAAAACATGCCCAAAAGCGTCGTGTATAAGGGTGAGCACAGATAGCATACACATAGCTGGAACAAATTGACCATATTCCTAGAAAGCCAACGAGCTCAACGAGGAAGAATGCTTCTAGGCTAATAGGTAACACGGTAGGTCCACTTAGCAATACAATGGCAATGAAAAGCCAAATCTTACGGTTCATATACGTTCCTTGTACTGTTCTTCCTTAACTCTTCCAATCCTTGGAGCGCTTTTAACGTCGATGACTCCAGAAGCGGCTTATCGTATTTTCGTCTGATGTTAAGTGCTTCATTAAACAGCGCTTCTACCTCTTTCAATCGCCCCTGCTCTACATACAACTTGCCCAAATGCTGATAACTAAAGCTCAAATACAACTCAGTGGCAGACGCCTGACTTTGTATGAACAAGCTTATCGCTTCATCATAGTCGCCCATGTACTGTTTTGATGTTGCCAAAACGTGCAAAGCCCAAAACTGATGCTTGTTACTCAAAGCGCGTTTCACGACACGCTCTCCGATGTTTATTGAAGTTTGGTAGTTGCCTAGCACTCTTAAGCTGTCAGATAACAAAATCTGTTGCCATTGTGACGCCTCTGGCTGCCTTCGAAGCCAAAAGAGAAGACATCTACTCCCGCTTTTGCACAGTCGTGTAAGCGCATCTAAGCTGGGCTTATCTCTTTGAAATCTCATCATTGCCATTTCGGATTGTGATTTGAGCATTCTCATCGCTATATATGGCTTTGCTTGGATTACCATCGACAAAATGCAGCGCAGCATAATCACTGAGACCGTAGCAGGTCACATCAAGCTGACTATGGGCAAAACGCTCGAACAGGTCGTATTTTTCGTCGTTCTCAACAAAGTGGGCAGATGCTAAACCTTTCAAAAGACCGATCCCTTTGATGATGGAGTAAGCCTCTGGATCACTATCGGTAATCCCATAATCGAACCAACAAATAGCGCCTGCGCTCATCCCGCAAAGTATGATGCCGCGGTTGTAACACTCTTTGAGAATGTCATCGATGCCCCATTCTTTCCATAGAGCCAACATAGAACGGGTATTGCCACCGCCAACGTAAATCACATCTTGCTCGAACAACTTGGTTCGCCAGCCTTTCTCTAACTTGAACAGAGGAAAGTGCGTGAGGTGTTCGCTCAACTTAGCATTGTGGAAGCGGGTGATGACTTCTTCCGCATCGCCAGTAGCAGTTGAGAGATAACAGATTTTGGGGTTCTTCTTGCCCGTTAAAGACAAGATGTACTCGTCGAGTTGGCTTGGGATCTCTCCCATCATCCAGCCGCCTCCACCCAGAACGACGCAATGTTTCTCCATACGAGTGCTCTTTTAGTCCTTTAAAAAACATGCTTTGTGATGAACAGAATGGAGAGTTAACGCAAGAACTTAAAACCCTTTACACTCCATGTTCGGAAACGGAAATACGAGCGTTTTAAAACACCCCATTTGTATTCCGTACCTTACCACCAGCAAACAGGTTATACAGTCGCATGTCCATGCTGATTCCTTGAACTGCATCCCAATGTTCTACTAATTCACCATCTTCCACTTTCCATGTATCGATGATGTTCATCCCTTTTGAATCGTCACCACGATGCGCTGCCTTAAGTGTGGCATGAGAATGCAGAATGACGTGTGTTCCATCGACAAAAACGTACTTCACATCGTAACTAAACTCTGGTGCATTTTTCACCAAATCGCTCATAGTTTTGATAACACCCTCGATACCATCTGCCATATTGCGATTGTGCTGTTTGTAGCGTTTACCTTTGAAGCGATCTCGGATGGCGTCAAAATTATGATCGTTCATTATCTGTTGAACAAACGTCAACGCCGCCTCTGCATTCGCTTTGTCTTCCTGACTCCAATGAGCCTTAATAAAGGATTCAAACTCAATTTTTGAATTAGTCATAAGTTACTCCAATTTCGGTTCTCGTCGACCACTTCCTCGTGGCTTTAATTTAGCTTGCATTTTGCAAGTTAATTAATTTGCTTGCAAAATGCAAGTGAATTATCATAACCACAGTTATAAAGATTAAATCGAGGAATATCATGTCTAGACGCTCCGACTGCCCTATTTCCAATGTCCTGGACATCGTTGGTGATAAATGGAGCCTGCTTGTTCTGAGAGATCTGATGTTTTTTGGTAAACACTCTTTCTCCGAGCTACAAGGCTCAGAAGAAAAAGTTGCCACAAACATTTTATCGAGCCGCTTGGAAAATCTTGAAAAAGAGGGGTTAGTTCAGAAACAAGTAGACCCTTCTGACAAGCGAAAAAAGGTCTACTCTCTGACACAAAAAGGCAAGGATATGCTGCCTATTCTTCTAGAAATGATGATTTGGAGTAGTAAGTACGCTCCAGAAACGAACGCACCAAAAGACTTTCTCGATAGAGCGATAAATGAAAGAGAGAGCCTAATTGACGATGTGTTTAAGCGACTGGATGGTTAGTGCTTTCTCAAATAGAAAAAGGAGCAATTGACCGCTCCTTTTTTCTCACTATACGAAGTTCTCAAAATCAAACTTGAGCATTATTCATCTGTTTTTGTTAAGGCATTCGTCATTAACAAAAGACAATCACTGAACCATTTTGGCTTCAAGAAAGTAAGCTTTTTAGAGCCTGAATTACGACCATTCGCCTCGCAAAATTAGTGCTCTTTTTCATAGCATTGAAGTGTATAGAATCCGCAAAACAACCAACACAGAGTTTTCTTTATACTATTGATTTTATTGAAATTTAAATTCCTGCCATATCGAAGTTACTTCGCTTAGCGAATTTATATCAGACCATTTTTCTGTGATTGGTGCTTCTTAATTTCTGATTGTAATCGAATACAATACATATGCACCCCGTGCAATAAAAAAGGAATTATATGAAAACGCTTATTTACGACACGCTTGTCAACCTTGCTAACCAAGAACCTGAACACCACGCAAAGATCCGCCAAAATCTCTATGAGCAATTGGATTTGCCATTTGATAAACAGCTTGCTCTTTACGCATGCGCGCTTGGCCCTGCGAGTTCTGGTAAGTTGGAGAGCCGTCAAGGTATCGACAATGCGGTAGACAGCGCAGTGAGACTGTTAACGACTCCTGAACGTTAATCAGCTTTACACTTGTAACGGCCCAACTCCCCTGACGGGCCGTTTTTCTCCATATAAATTAATATGTTCGGCTGGAGATAACATACTTCAATCAGTCTATGCACTTGTTAGTTTTAATGCGGTTTTGAATGCTGCCATCTTCACCACGCAGTCTATACGTTGATTGGTCAATTGCTAAAATTCGATCTTCCGTTTTTATGTTATCACCCCCAATTGAAATCAGGTATCCATCTTTAACAAACCAAGTTCCCGTTAAAACTTCTTCTACTTTTTGGCATGATTTATCTTCATACCAACGAGCGACTAAGCTGCCGTCATGGTGATAAGTGAGGCTAACACCTTGCTTCATGAGAGTCTGATCTGCCTCACTTAATGTCCAAGTTCCAACAAATAAATCCCTAACTAAAGGGGCATTGTTAGGAGCAGATGACTTACTCGTTCTTTTCCGTGAAATCTTTACAACATCGGAGGTAACCAAATTTAAGATACCATCGTACATGGGCTCTGAGATTGTTGTCGTGCTGCGCTTTTTCTCACTCACGATAAGTCGCTCTTTTAAACTGTATATCAGCTCACCTTCGATATCTAAGAGCACCTCAACCGCTAAGTCATCCCCATCATAAGTAAGAACACCGTGTGCTTGTTCAGAAAAATACGCAAAACCACCTTCGATACGAGTTAGCGTGTGATTCCCTTTTAAGTTCATAACAACACTAGTATTGGCATTTAAGGAAAAATCGAGTGTATCCTCAAAGGAGATCGGCTGGTAACTAAAAAACGTCTTGTTGTAAATTGTAGCTTTCTGATATGCACTCTCGAATATTTTCTTCATGGCTAGCTCTAAGTCTTTATCCTCTTGCGGGCTATATACGACCACATTGGACATTCTATTTGACTCTGATATATCCCCTTCTAGCCACAAGCCCCCAATGGCAACAGATTTTAGAGGTGCTTCTTCGATATATTCACCATTTTGTTTCCGGTAGTTTGTAAACTCAGTAATTGTTGATTCGAAACGCAGCCCCTCTGTTGCCTCTTTAGAAGTAACAAACGTGATCTCTTCCGATTTTTGTCGTGTATCTGTTACAAATGGAAGTCGGTTTTGAAGATTACTTGGAAGTGTATCTAAATCACCATCAAAATTGACATATAACTGGGGCTTTGTTGCGTAATTCGATGGAACTAAATCAAGAAACTACGATCTGAGCGGCTACGCCCATCAATCGTCGTAGCCTCATGCCTAAACCTCGTTACAAAACAACTAACTGGAAGCAGTACAATAAATCCTTAATCAACCGTGGTTCTCTGACCTTTTGGATTGATGAGGAAGCGATAGCTGAGTGGAAGCAAAACAAACAAGGCAAGCGTGGTAGACCTCGCCGATTCAGCGACTTAGCCATTACTACCGCACTGATGGTGAAACGCGTTTTCTCTATGCCCTTGAGAGCGCTGCAAGGTTTTCTAGACTCCGTATTTAAGCTGGCTAACATCCCGCTTGTTTGCCCGCACTACACCTGTATAAGCCGCCGAGCTAAGGAAGTTGAAGTTTCATTTAAAACCAAAACCAGAGGAGCAATACAACATCTGGCCATTGATGCCACTGGCCTCAAGGTTTATGGCGAAGGTGAATGGAAGGTCAAGAAGCATGGAACTGATGGGAAGCGAAGAGTCTGGCGTAAGCTGCATATCGCGGTAGATACAAGCACCCACGAAATAGTCGCAGCAGAGCTGAGCTTATCTAACGTAACTGATGCCGAAGTGCTCCCCAACTTACTCAAGCAAACACGTCGTAAAATCATTGAGATATCAGGCGATGGCGCTTATGACACAAGGAATTGCCATGATGCCATACGGATCAAGCGAGCTGTTCCGCTCATCCCGCCAAGAGAAGGAGCAGCCTTCTGGGAACAAGGGCATCCTCGTAACTTAGCGGTAGGTTGCCAGAAGCTCTACGGCTCCAACAAGAAGTGGAAAAAGCGGTATGGCTATCATAAGCGCTCTCTGTCAGAGACCGCAATGTACCGAGTAAAACAGTTGCTAGGTGGGAAATTAAGTCTAAGAAATTACAACGCTCAGGTTGGCGAGACTTACGCCATGATCAAAGCACTGAACAAACTTACAGGGCTTGGTATGCCTGAAACTCAGTATATTGTATAACAGTCGCTCAACTTTAGGAGGTTTGGTTTCTCGTCTGAATTACGCAACAAAGCCTATAACTGGCTATCTTTCAGCTCGGCCGTTGTGATGGATGTATTTGATATGTAGGGACCGAACACATACAACTCTGCATTAGAATAAAATGCTGAAAAAAACAAAAATAACAACACAACTACTTTCATTATTATTCCTAATATATTGTTATAGTTTAATTCCTGGTAACTATTGGGAATTTCCTTGTGAGAAAATTAATCTTTAATGTTAGTCATGATTACATTAAATCATTTATTACATCGCACGAAAAATACATTCAATAATAATTAACCTATCTCTGCTAACCTGGCACAACCTATCAATTTTTCTTGTGCGTCTTAAATTGGTTTGACCCTCAACTTAAAAGATTCAATTCTCTCTACCTGACTGGACAAAAATTTGCATTTAAATTCAAGGTACGTAGTCTCTTTTGGTTGCATGACGAATATTTCATTTTTACCCAGACAATTACCGATAAAGCTACCGTCAACATCAAAAGCTGACGCTATCACTTCACGTGAATATAATGCCTCATCTAGTCGGTTTTCTTGCACAACTGCTAGACGAACATCATTCCCATCTATAAACACATTTTCCAGTGTTAAGCCATATTCAGTTTTGAGCCCCGCAAAATACTCAACGATTTTCTCATCGACCTTTCTGTCTTCAAGTAGGCCTCCCAATGACGGCTCGATGAACTTTGTATAAATCAACCCGCTTACAATAATTGCTATCGAAAAACCACTTCCCCAAGAAAATCCGTTCAAGATCCCGTTCATTCCTTTCATCTGTGTTCCAACCCTTTGTATATGACGTTTATCGAGGAGCTTAAAAATATGTGCTACGCTTCTGCACTAAAACTAAAACACTTAACTTCCGTACTTGTCATCTATCTATTACGACTTACTAAATGTATATATCGGGCCTTCCCACGATTCATCATTGAAAACTTCAACAGAAAAGTCCCCATCAGTGTAATGGCCTATTACCTTCTTCCAGAATGATTGACCTTTTACGTTTTCACTTATCACCCTAACAACCCAGTCTTGGCCGAACATATCAAAAACCTGACTTGCCACATCACTCCCCACGCCCTTTTGCTGGAACCTCTTCATTATAAAGAACTCTTCAATGAGGTATCTCCCTTGTTCAGCACTAGGGTCTGAATTAACAATGACAAAACCAGCTGGTTGTCCCAAGACTCGCACTAGTAATGGCGTATACTCTTTAATTTCGAAGTATTCATCAACGTCCGCAATCTCGAAATAGCCTTTCTCATCAACATCATCTTCTTCATATATCGAGAATTCGTACTCATAAAATTGCAGCAAGCTTTGAATCAATTCCTTTTCATTGGGTGATATTTCTTGCACCTCAATCTTCATATTTTCTCCTGAGATATATTGCCTTGTTAAGAGACGCCCCTGGTAGTTTGATTGCTACAAGTCACTTTAATATTTTAAATCAATGCATATCAAAAACACGACATTCATGGCATCGTCGTTGAATTATTTGCTATATCGTTTTTTCCCGTATCCAAATATCTTCCGATTTAAACGCATACACATAAAGCGGATACATGTAAACCCATAACATTCCCATCCCCGTAACAAACAAGAACAATGTCCCAGCACTTAGGTAGGTTAGTAGAAAAAGCACGCTAAATATCGCAAAACCCAGCATCGAAAGTGCATTAATTCCAAAGATGACAATCGCTAACAGTTTGCTCCCGACAGCAACTCGATAACTGAAGCCGTAAAAGCTAACAAGAGAAATTGCAGTTATGAATGACCCAATAAACGATCCGATATCAAGCTCTGCGGAGAATGGTAATTGAATAATGTTTAGAACTGCCAAGAAACACATTACCCAGAATAAAAACTTCCACTTTTTCACAAAACCTCCTTTTTTATACAGCACCTTATTAAGAGTGAACTAGCATCATCAAACACCCCACATATGACATTAACCAATAAGCCTAACGTACAATAACATTGCTATGTGTTTAAAATCATTATGTAATAAGTTGTTATTTTTATGTCACACCAGGTACTGTGTTTAAATCTATATACCTTTTCCCATGATAATCTACTGTATTGAAAATCCCTAAAAGTTCAATTTCTGGTGAACGCTTTAAGACAACCTCAATATTCTGTAACTCTTCATCGTAATCATAGACGTAGACACCGATATTCGTGGGCTCTAAACAGGATGGTACATTAACCAAAGCAAATTTGTCGTAGCCATATTCGGCCGCCAGTTTAGCTCCTCGATATACATATTGAGAAACGGAGTGTGCTATTGCCTCGTTAGTATCTGGAACTTCAAGCATATAGAGAATATCGCTAGCATCTACTGTAGCTTCAACCCCACAAAGAAATAGCTCATCGTGAAGCCTGTTTGATGCTCCTGAACAGCCAACAAGAAGAAGCATTGATATGGTTATATATAAGATTTTGTAGTTCATGGCTTTTCCAAAAATATCACTGCTTATTAGGTATTTTCTATGTTTTTTCATTTACTGATTCTGATTTAACCCATTTAGTTTTGTCAGGGTCAATTATGTACCCGTTCATAATCATCCCTTCAGAAAAGCAACGACTGTCCTTATAGAGATGAAGTACCCTAGCTCTGACTTTATAATAGCCCACTATAAAATTGCCTCTTTCTAACAACTCAAATTTACCATTCGCTTTCAGACTCAGATAATGCGCCGAGTCGCCTTCATGGTAATAGACTCCATCATATGTCGGTGAGTCAGACATGGAACCACACGCAGCTAAGACCATCAAAATAGATGTAAGTACTAATCTTTTTAGTATGTTTATAATCATCTTTTCCTCTTAAGTGCCTTATTAGCTTTAAACACACTTTGCTATTGTTAATAAAGTATTTTTCCACGTTTTATTTGGGTCAAAATCCTGATGTAATCCAATTTCAGCGTTGTCTCCTCTAAGACCATGCTGCAACATATACGTTGGAATGTATTGAGGAGGCCCTAACTTAATAAGGTTGTCGCAAATAGGAGTGCTCTCCGAAATAACACGATTTAGAGCTTCCTGAAAATTACTCACAACACTTTGTGGCTTATTTCTCAACATTTTTACACGTAAAACTGGAATTGCTTGGTGTGCAGACTGATCAATCACTCGCTTAGTATCAAAAAGCCCATAGGACATACCGACCAAGTAAAGGTCGGCTGCTTTAGCATAGTCTCCCATATCCAAACAAGAATTCACGCCATAGAACAGATCTACGGGATTACTTTTGTTTGTTAACTCATTCACAGCGACACAACTAACGGGTTCAGAGGTGCGTAAATTGCCTTCGGCCTCATAATTTACAATATTATTTTTAGTCGTCGAATTACAAGCTGTTAGTAACATCGCGAAGGTACTCGCCAGAACAACTTCTCTGTTCATGCTCTTAATCCTCTTATAGAAATGTAATATCGCGTTCAAGTAAAACCATCACGTGTCGCAAATCGCTCTTAAACAATTTGTTTTAGTCAGATGCATGTATCGCTAAGCTTCTGGTCAAAGGATCTATCACCACTTTTGCATACATGGATTTCTATTCTTCCATCTGGAGTATTTGGTTTAGCCGTGAAACCAACAGTGTGCTTTTCATAAAGTGGCGCAGCATCAAGAACTTCCTTTGGCACATTAACTTCATAGCTCCTAGAGCCACTCCAATAAGAAGCGGTCCTTTTAGCCAATAACTGCTGAGTAGTATAAAAAAGAAGGTATCTAGCATCGCTTTCTAACTTGATATCGCCACCGATACCCGACCATTGAACCATCGCATTGTTGGTTGAGTACTCTGTATATGCGTGCTTGGATACCTGGTTGAAACCAGAATCCAATTGAAGAACGATAGGAGCAAAATGCCCACCAGTCGTATCCCAGCTTGTTGTTTTTAAGCTTTTGAATTCGATTCGCGAAGCCTCCTCCGGTAATTCCAACGCTAAAACTAAAGAGTTCTCTCCATTGGTATTCAGAATCTGAGAGGTCCGATCAATGTAAAATATTTGCGCGCTAGGGGCACGCTCTAAAGATGTGTACTTCAACTCTGAAGCGCTATTACAACACGCCTTAGATGTCTTGATCTTTTCAATCAAAGCTTCGCGTTCAGCTAGATATGCATCCGAAGAAGTTGAAGCACAACCGCTCAAAACACTACCATATGCAATTAATGCTAATCCCAACCTCAAATTCATAAGTTTCCTCTCTAATGATAGCGGTTTATTAAAATGCAAGTATCGCCATGCAACACTACTGTGCAGTGCTTCTTTTACTTGAGCGACCGGATATCAAATGCCATCTGCCAAAAGAATAACTTCCACAAAACACACAGACTTATACACAACCCACATCTATAACCGACAAGATATTGAAAAACCAGATAACACGAAAGACTTAGAACACTGAAGTGAGACGAGTAACTAGAAAACTTTGCCAACACTTAAAAATGAGAGTTTGGAAGAGGAAAAGCAATGTACGCAGCGAGGTGTCACGAGTTCGGAATAGATCTTTAGGAAACAAGTTAGCGGACGTGGTCAACTTGGCCTTTAACTATCGACAGTTCCGAAAGCATATGAGTCACGCTCAAAAAATGTAACAATCCCTTAATGTAATTTGCTATAAATATAGGATGTCAATTGACTTACGCTACTCACCAAACTTCACATTGTTAACGAAAGAAGAACGTCATTACGTCTAATCATTGTGCCTTCTCCAATATCCGATAGCTCCGAGTGCCGTAGCTAATTTGAACAACGTGAAGAGGTGAACAACGAGTAAAAATGACATACGCCCGCAATCCCCCTCATGATCAGATTGCTTTGAGTATTGTTAGAAATGGTCGCAAAACTTAGAATGAAGTGTAGTAATTACTGTAGTCACCAAACAATGGCTTGAACTGCTCTACCACCACGACTTTGCCCTCAATACACATCGACTCGCAAATTACCTGAACCACCTCACCATTGTCCAACTCCACAGCAGCTCTATAAATATGAATGCTTCGACTTTTACCAGGAGCATTGGTGTTATCCCACGAAGATAGAACCACTCCGTGATGAACCCTTATAAGCTTGCCTCGAAAATACAATTGTTCAAAACCAACAGCTATAAAAATTAAAATACTAAGGAAAAATAGTGCGTACTTTGCAATTCGAGTCATCAGCACATTAAGTTCCTTCAATAATACAGTCCCTTCTGTTACGAGATAAGCAACTTAAAATCCAACCTAGCGTATATAACCTAAAACACTAGACCCAACGCATATAGAGAGTGTCAATCGTTGCGAATCAGTCTTAAACAGTTTGCTATGCTTTAGGTTGGCAGTAACCAAGATCCTTTAACCTCTTAACTGTTTCTATTGCCTTTGTGTCCCGCTCTTTTAATCGTTCTTGAACAATTAAGCTTTCTTGGGACTTTGAAAAATCAAGGCGTCCAGACACAAGGTCTAGTTGAACACATGCTCTGTTTAGAATAGCGTCGTAATCTCGTTGTTCTGCGAGTTCGGCAAACTCAAGCGCCACAAGCATTGTAATATCATTTTGTGAATTTCTATCGACTTCTAAAAATCGCATTTTTGAATAGAGCAGATCGTTCAACAAGAAACTCGTGGTTAAAAACGCGGAAATAATACCGCTCAGCGTCGCGGGAACGAAAAAACCTAAAAAGACAACTCCTTTTCTCATACTTTCTCATACTTTCTCATTTTCTCATTTTCTCATACTTTCTCATTTTCTCATTTTCTCATTTTCTCATTTTCTCCATTGAATCGTAACGCTTTATTAAGGTGGGAGGCACGCAATACCGATGCTACCGCATACCTGTTTAACCGCTAAAACCAGCTTACAGTAACAAAGCCACGCGTTGTGAATGTCTCTTGAACATTTTTGTTACACAAAAACTTACCCGAAGCCGTTGCATTTGATTTCGGTCTCGCGCTCTAGAACTTTTGCAATTTCAGATGGCTCGTAAAAACGCTTTGTGCTAAAACGCACCAGCTTATGATGTCCTTCCAGCGCTTGGTTGACATATTGATCTCGTTCTTGCCGTTTTTCCAGTTATGCGTCGAGTCGTCGAGCTCTATTACTGCTAGCACTTTTGTAGCTTTATCAGTGATTACGAAATCCATTCGTTTAGCCCATGTTCGTGAGTTGTGTTTAAAGTTAACAGGTTTCACTAAGGCCATTAATGATACTTGGCTGTGAATTACATAGTCTGAAGGCAAGACCTTTTGCAAGGCAAAGTACAATTTCCTCTCGTTTTCAGTTGCCAAGTGACTTTGCTTTTTATGTTCTATTTTCACTTTCGGCTCATATGACAAACCTACAGCGGCCTGTTCATCACTCTTTGGTTTATTTTCCCAAAGAGTGGACTTTGGCTTTGACAGACTATTATCTTTGCACTTCCATATGAGATAACCTAACGCAGCAAAAATTAATAGTTCAAACATTTGCGTACCTCTCCTTTTTGTATAACGCCTTTCTAAGGTGTGAGTAACGCAATACAAAAGCTACCGTGCTGCGCTGTAATCACATAAGCCACCGTATAGTAAAAACGCCACGCGTAACGAATCACTCTTAAACAATTTGTTAGTACATGCACCAATTCTATTTGTGCACTCCAAGATATTGAAAAGTGGTATTATATGAAAGGGATTGAACACTGAAGTGAGACGGACAGCTACAAAACTTTACCCTGATTGAAAGACGAAAGTTGGCTAGAAGAAAAATGTCCTAAACTCCCCTACTTTCACACACTTCAAATTAGAAAAGGATTCGGTCTTCGCACTTTGATGACCACATCAATGAAAGACAATTCTAACTTAGTAAAAACCACGAAAGAGGAGAAGCGCCAAAACTGATGGCCTTACTAACGCCCTGTTAAGGGATGAGCAACGCAATGCCTAAGCCGCCGCATACCACCTTAATCACCAAAACCAACGCATAATAAAAGTGCCACGCGTTGCGAATCCCTCTTAAACAGTTTGTTAGGAGTTTTATTCATAGCGTTCACAATCTTTCGGTATGTCTATATATGTTTCATTTGCCCTCCAGTCCTGAGTCCGAGGGTCAAAGTAAAGCTCATACGTTGAGACGCTGTTATATGTACCCGATGTTATCTGATTTCCAATAGTAACTATATTTGGCTCTGAAATAGTGAAAATCCAAACATTGTCACCTGACACTAACTCAAGTCGACTATCAGAAACAAACGAAGCCTCTTCTGTAGAAAAGAACTCTCTAGGATAACTTTCACAATACCACTTTAAATTCTGACTATAAGAGCTATAGACAGCTCTCATGTTGAATTTCTCGTACAAATCTTTTGTGGTCACTTGCTCTGCTCCGTTAGAGCTGAATGCAAACAATGTTAAAGCGACACTAAAAATCAATTTCATGCGCAAACTCCTAACGCCCTGTTAAGAGGTGAGCAACGCAATACCGATGTCGTTGCATTCCACCTTAATCACTTAAACCAACGCATAGTGAAAATGCCACGCGTTGTGAATCCCTCTTGAACAGTTTGTTAACTGAGCGCCTTTCAGTTTTCGCCGATCTTTCAGCCACTTTCGCCAAAGCTCGTTTTGCTAATTAATGATTAGCAAAGCTAACTCAAATACGTATTTAACCAAAAAATTACCGTTTATCTTTATTTTGAAATGCGTCTCACAACACCATACTTCGGCGATGTAAGTGCGCCGAACTAATCGCGAATGCCTTATATTATTAGAAGGCTTTGTGCCGCCTTTCACATCAGTAAACTTAAGTATCAAACTGAAATTAGTCGCATTAGCTCAGCTAAGGAAACCGACCGAACACGCTAAATCTCTGAACCTAGAAACTGTATCATTGTGCTTTCGTATTTTCTGCGCCAGTTAACGCCGCATTAAGGTGTGAGCGACGCTTGGCTATACTTGAGCGAAGCGAAACCGCCAAGCGTTGCGAATCACTCTTAAATGCTTTGTTAACTAGCTCTTTTACACCAATTTAGACATGCCAGATGCTTTAGCTCGAACGCCAAAAGCCTGAGCTTCTTGCTCACCCGTGTAAATAATATCACCAAGAATACCGGAAAATTGACTGGGTGCTCTATTAAGCCTAAGACCTATGTACGTTCCATCAAAGTTTAGTGACTGCTCATTGACGATTTGCCCTTGAGAAACTAGTTTAGCTGAACCACTGCCCACCATAAACCAGCCAAAAGAGGACACCAGTTGCTCTAAAACGTAAAGTCCAAATCCGGAGTTACCATAAACGTTTTCTTCTTCTGAAATTTTCGTCGTGCTCGATATTCCCGGTTTAATAGCCATACGTAAGGCTGCAATTTCGGACTCAACTGAGAAAGAACGCTGTAGAGAAGAAGATATACCTACACCCTCATCTATAACAGCAACTTCAACACGACCATCTGTCCATCTTTGACCACATAAGTAACACTCGTCAGCCGATGAATGTTCGAAAACATTTCGAACTATTTCTCGCAAAGCATAATGATAAAGTTTGTTTTCTTCCGTGTAACTGCTTGTCCCCGAAAGGAGATTAGCGAAACGTCTAGTTTGGGAGATAATTTCGTCATACCAAACTTGTACATCTTGTGTGTTCGAGTCAAATGATGGTTTAACGATCTTAGTGATTGGTAAATAAGTCATCGAGCCGGAAGCCTGCCCTACTTCGTTGCCCTCACCCATCCCTATAAACTGAAAGAATCCTAGATGCCTCAAGTAGCAGTGAACATTCTTACTGCTATCATGACCTTTTTTCTTAGTGACCAAGCCAGCTTCACGTCGATGCTTTATCCACCCCCTCATTTTCGAGCCAGCCACAAGCATGCCACTTGGGTATAAAAAATTCAGAGTAGAACAATCTACACATACTTCTGGTTCATTTAAATTTGATTCAAGATCTTCGTAAAATGCATCTAAGGTGTCTCGACCAAACTGACTAGGAAAATAAATAGTTTTCATATACTTTTTCTTATTATTAGTTTCTGACTGAGCTAGTTAACGCCCTGCTAAGGGGTGAGCAACGCAATACCGAGGCCGCTGCAAACCACCTTAATCACTAAATTCAACGCATAGTGAAAATGCCACGCGTGGCGAATCCCTCTTGAGCAGTTTGTTATGTGTTTTCATCCGAAGCTTTTGGAGCAGTGTTCTTTGCTATCTGAATCAATGTATTTGATATGCCACATATGAAAAATTTGGCTATCCATAACATTATCCCAGATACGAGAGCTCCAATACCTAGTTGAATTCCATGCAAGACAGTGGAAAAGATACCAACTGCCACTATTAGTACTGCTAGACATGTTACAACCACATCCATGATTCTGATTAGTGACTCAAATCGCTCGACTTTTTTCATTTACACTCCCTGTAATTCATTTAAAAGCGGATATTATCTCATTTTAAGTAGCTGGCTCGATGTAATCCTGACCAAGACACATAACGCCCTGTTAAGGTGTGAGCAACACAATACCTAAGCTTCCGCATACCACCTTAAACACTAAACGCAACGCATAGCAAAAATGCCAAGCGTTGCGAATCACTCTTAAACAGATTGTTAGTTTATAACTTCCAACGTTTATAAAGTTTTAAACAAACCATCAACACTAAAAGGCTGAACGCATACCCCAACATTGCCCAACTATTTTCAGGTGATTCTGAGATCGTATAAAATGCTGCTGCTGCAATAGCCAACATCAACGGTTCAATAGTTTCGTCCGGACCATCAGTGAAAAGCATATAGCTAAGCTCAATGCCAGCTGAAATAGCAAGAGCGTTACCAATGTACACAAACGACTTTATATTCAGTATGTGTTGATATAACTCCTCTGATTTGAACCATGCGTTCTCTTGGAAATACAAGTTGTCTAACAGGTTGAACGTTTGAGCAATTTCCAAAATCCCTTTGGTTGTTAGTGTGAAGATAAGAAAAAAACCGATTAAGAATTGCACTCCAGTCTTTAGAAGTTTTACCTTGTCAGGTATACAGGTTCGATAAAGATCGAATTTTTCATTGCCATCAAAATATTTGCTCTTATCATCCAATGCCGTCTGAAACTTTTCTCGCGCTTCAGCTAAACTGCTCTGATGCTCTAAAAGGATTTCTTCACGAAGTTCTTCTCTAATTATTGCTAAATCTTCTTTCATTTATACTTTCAATACTTAATTTAAATCAATAAACTAACGCCGCATTAAGGTGTGAGCGACGCTTGGCTATACTTGAGCGAAGCGAAACTGCCAAGCGTTGCGAATCACTCTTAAATGCTTTATTAGCTGTTAATAGTACCACTGGTTTACTTTCTTCCTACTGTTTAGTAACGATTCGAGTTCTTCAGCGTCCGAGATACTTGAATTGTCGGTTAAAAATAAATAAGCAAATGGAAAACATGTAAGTGAGCTAATAGAGATTAAAAACCAGAACAAAAAATTATAAATATAATACGAGCTTTCCATCAACCGATTAACATCGAACTCAAAGTACAAATACACTAAACCTGAACTCCAAGAGTTGCTAGCATCAAGTAATATATGAAATTCTTAGGCTTTCGAAATATACGCTCTTTTTGTCTAGATTTGGATGTTGCATAATCATCGACGAAAACCAATTGCTTTTTTTCAACCTTTAAATAGCGACATGAAGTATTGTAAAGCACTATAGCCTTAGAGGGGTTACTCGCTTTTAGAAGAATTTCAATAACCTCATACCTTACTTTGGACTTGAACAAACTTTGAAACATTTGCTCTACCACTAGCCGGTGAATCTCTTGATTAGAATCAGCATATGCTTTCATTAGCAAATCCAGTGATTGAGTCTTTAGGGAGCGACTTGAATGAACGATGTGGTGCAATAGCTTCAGCATCGGAACCAAAGATATGACTGCAACAGTTAAATTTGTTATCACCGGGTACTCTGAAATACTACTTAACAAAAAACACCTCCAATTAACTGCTAACGCCCTGTTAAGGGGTGAGCAACGCAATACTGAAGCCGCCGCATACCACCTTAAACACTAAAACCAACGCATAGTGAAAATGCCAAGCGTTGCGAATCCCTCTTGAACAGTTTGTTAACTGAGCGCCTTTCAGTTTTCGCCGATCTTTCAGCCACTTTCGCCAAAGCTCGTTTTGCTAATTAATGATTAGAAAAGCTAACTCAAATATGTATTTAATCAAAAAATTACCGTTTATCTTTAGTTTGAAATGCGTCTCACAACACCATACTTCGGCGATGTAAGTTCGCCGAACTAATCGCGAATGCCTTATATTATTAGAAGGCTTTGTGCCGCCTTTCACATCAGTAAACTTAAGTATCAAACTGAAATTAGTCGCATTAGCTCAGCTAAGGAAACCGACCGAACACGCTAAATCTCTGAACCTAGAAACTGTATCATTGTGCTTTCGTATTTTCTGCGCCAGTTAACGCTCTGTTAAGGGGTGAGCAACGCAATACTGAAGCAGCCGCATACCACCTTAAACACTTAAACCAACGCATAGTGAAAGTGCCACGCGTTGCGAATCCCTCTTGAACAGTTTGTTATGCTTGTTCTATCAGTAGGCACGGCTAAATGCCAACGCCATATACAGTTAGCCTGTTGCCTAAAGAGGTCTTATTTATAATGTTCTTTGCTACGCGAATGCTCGGCATACTTTTTGGAAATGAGTTGATGTATATGAAATCCTGTTTTACGAACAAGATACCAATCTATCGCTGCTAAAATGACCAAGCCTATTATAGTTCCCATCTAAAACCCTCCTTACACATCGAATCATAACTCTATCAAACCACTGATAAATTAGATAAGACAGAACGCAATTTTTGATGAGCTGCGATGGTTTTCAGAAAAGTTAGCGTCTATTAAGGGATAAAAGCCTCATTTCTAGTAAATGATACATAGTGATATTCGTTGAATACGTAAAGTGCCCATACTTACAAGTTTGAGAAAAAGCATAACGCCCTGTTAAGGTGTGAGTAACGCAATACCGAAGCTCCCGCATATCACCTTAAACACAAAACGCAACGCATAGAAAAAATGCCAAGCGTTGCGAATCACTCTTAAACAGATTGTTAGCTTTAAACCCAAATTCTGACTGGCTTATAATCAATCACTGCATAATCAACACTGAGCTCATTTGTAAAGGGTTCTTCATATACCTTTGCATCATAGCCCTCAAACTGAAAACCTATAGACTTCAGTTCAGTGAAAACTTTAACTACTGCAGAGGTAAAAATAGGAATCAAATTTAGGTAGATCTGCTTAACTGGGTATCGCTCAGACTTCGCATAATCTAAGATATCGTTAAATTTGAGCTGTTCATCCAGTTTCCTGAGTAATTCATCTTTTTGGGCAGGTCTCATTCTGTTTTCTAGGAAAGGAGAGCCTAAGCTTTTAACAAGACGAAACAAAACATCCTCTAACTTGTAGTAATATTGCATAACTGGTGGTCTATCACAGACCCTATTGCTGGCAAGTAGAAATTCCGCGCCATTGTTTCTCTCTAGACCGCCATTAAGTAGCATTTCCTTATTCCAACTAATAAATAGATCATGATCTCTATGGTGGATTGCGTTACGAATAAGTATTAACAGTGCCGTATCGGCGTGCTCAAAGTAATCAAAGTCTGATTTAGTGACATCGTACAAGCTATGAAATGCCTCTAGCTTTGCTTCAAAAGCGCGGTCTAGGTTGTTAATTGCTTCTTCTTTATCTACTAACTTTAGCCGCTCAAAGTTAAACCTAGCTTCAACATACATTCTCATGGTGTTAGATAGCTTATCTACTGCAATTTGTTTTATTTTCATCATTGTTAATTATTTCTTCATTAAAGCTAACGCCTTGTTAAGGTGTGAGGCACGCAATACCGAAGCTCCCGCATACCACCTTAACCACTAAAACTAACGCATAGCAAAAATGCCACGCGTGCCGAATCACTCTTGAACAATTTGTTATACATTTATTCCGCCGCCTCTCGAAGCCAACTATCTAAGGACTCACGCGGATTTAACCTATATGCTCGTTCAACGTTTGTCGCGTCTGGCGGCATGATTTCTGCGTTGATATAGAGCTTATCTCGACAATTTAAGCTGTCTAAATAACCTTCAATATCCAAGCGCTTAAGAGTCAACTCCATCGCAGATAAAAGAGCTGCCGTAGTTTCTTCACTAAAACCACATTCAGCGGTCACATTGTCCAAAAGAAGTTCAACACCTGAGAGGTATTCATCACAGAAACCAAACAACGGTGAGTCTGCATATGACCATTTTATTTCTTCTCGGTCTTCAAAGGATGAAGCTTCGGTTTGCAATAGTTCGTCAGACCAAGCCGAAAATATAGGTCGATGCCCCTCTCCAGTTGTGACCAAAGCTACGTAATAAAAGTGATGCTGCGGAAACTCAGACGACAACCTTACTATTATTGATTTGGTAGCCTTGTAGAGCATATTTTCTAGTTGCTTAAGTTTCATACTGCTCCAAATGTATAACGCCTTGTTAAGGGGTGAGCAACGCAATACCGAAGCCGCCGCATACCACCTTAATCACTAAAACCAACGCAAAGTAAAAATGCCACGCGTTGCGAATCCCTCTTGAACAATTTGTTATGTGCGTACTTAAATTAAACACCTTTGCTCTCTGAACAGCTAATCGATATAAGAGGCGACCGCAACTGCACCAAAATAGAGTTCAAGTGCGAAATAAAAAAGTACACTTTTGGAGACTTTCTTCTTTAAAAGCACTTTAACCATAAGAAGTGTGACAATGACGTATACGATGGCAACGAACATTCTATCCCTACATGTAGCCTGACCATGAACTATTCAAGCGACGAAATTTCGCAACCCGAACAATCAAGATGTTGGAAACGCAAAAAAGATATACAAGGCTGCACCAAATACCGAGCCAGCCATGAACAAACCCAACTTTATTGCAGTACTTTTATTCGATTCCTTTTTGGACATAGTAATTCCTTTTACTAATTTAAAATGACTCTCATGCACATCTATAAGTCATCAACACCAAAGCACATAACGCCGCATTAAGGTGTGAGTAACGCAACCACGAAACCCGACCATACCACCGTAAACACAAGACTCAACGATGGAATGAAAAGTGCCAAGCGTTAGGAATCACTCTTAAATGCTTTGTTAGCTGAATTTATACTGCCAAGCCATTTTGTTTCGCAAATTCAGTTACTTTAGGAATGTCACCTTTGACTAGAATTGGCATTGCTTTCTCGATTAACTCAACTTCCCAGTCCCACCATGCTAGCTCCAAAAGTACTTCTTGGTCAGCTTCACTGAACCGAGTTTTAACGACTTTCGCAGGGTTACCTACCGCAATACTATACGGTGGAATATCTGTAGAAACGACTGATTTAGCACCAATAATTGACCCATGACCGATGTTTACTCCGGGCATGATTGTTACGTCATAACCAAACCAAACATCATTGCCAATTACTGTGTCTCTGCATGCTTTAAATGGGTACTCTGTCAACGGTAGAGCTTCAGCCCACTTTTCTCCGAAAACTGCAAACGGATATGTTGTGATACCTGAAGTTGCATGGTTTGCGTCAGGCATGATGAATTGAACCCCATTAGCAAACGCACAAAATTTACCAATATGAAGTGAGTTACCCGAAATACCAAAGTTATATAGTACATTTTTAGTCAGGAACTCTGTTGGATCGTCAAAGTCACTGTAATAGCTAAAATCACCGGCATGAACATTAGTCACTTCGCTTTCGGCGATTAGAGGTTTCAAAAAGACTGTATTTTTGAAGTCTTTGATAGGAAAAAGATTGTCTGATTTCATAGAATTATTCTCGTTCTAATTTGCCTCTATTATTCCACACGCTGTAGGTCAATGTATTCAGCTAACGCCCTGTTAAGGTGTGAGCAACGCAATACAAAAGCCGCCGCATACCACCTAAATCACTAAAACCAACGCATAGTAAAAATGCCACGCGTTGCGAATCACTCTTAAACAGATTGTTAGTTGTAATCCCTCACGTCGTGCGTAAGGCTAAAGCCCGCTTCACGTACTAATTTTGATGCCAATAAAATGAATTCTTTAGCTTCATTGTTAGGTTGGTATTTTGAAACGACCTGAATTTCAAATAGCTTGTTCTTTGCCAACGGGTATTGATCAAATACTTCACCAGACTCAATAAATGACAAGTAAAGGTTTAGCTTTTCTTGGAGCAACAGGAGCTTTTCATTTTGGTCATCCCACCCTAAATGATCGGATATAACTAAAGTTACTTTTTCTTCGTCATGCGCAATGATGTCTACTTTATCTAGTTGCTCAATTGTCACGTCTTCTCCATTACAACTAACGCCCTGTTAAGGGGTGAGCAACGCAATACCGATGCCTCTGCAAACCACCTTAATCACTAAAACCAACGCATAGTGAAAATGCCACGCGTTGCGAATCCCTCTTGAACAGTTTGTTAGCTGTTTATAGTGCTCGGTCTAAAGACTTTCCAGACCGAATTAACCAAGTGATGAACTCGACACCAAAATTTGTAATATGGATAGTATCCTCTTCACCATCAACGATAAGCAAGCGCCCATACAGATAACTTAAGTACTGCTCTTGAGTCCAAGACAGGTTATTACTAGCCATAGATTCTGCGGCTATTTTAAATACCACACTAGTAGATAGACCTTGACCTGCGACTTGGTTTAGCCGTTGCAGCAACTCTATTTGACTACCAAAAATAATTTGGTATATCTGCTCAAAAGCAACTAAAAGCTGCGTCGCAGCTAGATGGCGAATTAAGATTCTGCTAGCGTCACTATCAAAAGGGATATTTTTAGTAGAAAGATCATCTTCAATTCTTTTTATTTGCTCTTCAATTACTATCGACGAGCCCACAGCTGCTAATAATTTCTCAACCTCTTTTGAATCAGCTTGGTTTCGGTTTTCTTGAATCGTTGCTTTTTGTTCTTTTGCGCTCTCTACGTAATCACCATATACATTTGTATTAGATTGTGTTTGCGATTGACTGGTCGAAATGGATATTATCTGGCTCAGCAACTCACCATTTCTTGCTTCAAGAACCTGATTTTCTGCGTCCTTTTTCTCGACTTCACGCGATATAGAAAGAAGTTTTACCACTGAGAAGTTATCAAACGATTCTGACAACACCAGTACTACCACTATGATGATAAGGCTTATTAGCTCCGGAGTGATGCTGCCCTTCGGTTCAACACAGAAAAAATTATAGCCGATCATGCATGCTAACAATAAAACCAGCAGCACCAGCATTACACGTACAAATGTGTTCGACTTGTTTTTTACATTTTCAATAGTCATTTCTTGAACTCATATAAACTGCTAACGCCCTGTTAAGGGGTGAGCAACGCAATACCGAAGCCGCCGCATGCCACCTTAAACACTAAAACCAACGCATAGTGAAAATGCCACGCGTTGCGAATCCCTCTTGAACAGTTTGTTAGAGCGCAAC
This sequence comes from Vibrio sp. K4, assembly GCF_051122595.1. Lineage (NCBI taxonomy): Bacteria > Pseudomonadati > Pseudomonadota > Gammaproteobacteria > Vibrionales > Vibrionaceae > Vibrio > Vibrio sp. K4. Next base: position 1,145,174 of record NZ_CP178577.1, on the reverse strand, counting down.
TCACAGGTTGAACAGAACTTTCAAAAGAGAATTAACCAAGGAAGAAACTCCTAGAAATAGTACTACTGGCAAGCCTATCGCTATTATCAGTTTAAACTCAACAAATTGACCTACAACGGCATCACCATACCTACCACCCAGAAACTTTCTCGATTCATCACCTCCTGTCGATTTGACTTCATCTGTAACTGTCTTGCGATCTTTACCGATGAATTCTCTAAACAGCATGAAGCCGAAAGGAGCGATAATAATGCCTGCGATAAGATATGAAATGTATTCAACTATATCGGTCATGTTCATACTTTTTTCTCCTGCGCTCTAACGCCTTGTTAAGGGGTGAGCAACGCAATGCCGATGCGCCGCATACCGCCTTAAACACTAAAGCCAACGCATAGTAAAAATGCCACGCGTTGCGAATCACTCTTAAACAGTTTGTTATGCAGGTACTCCACCCTGCACATTTTTAAATCTGACTCTTACGTACAAACTGCGCCCCTCAGATGTTAAAGCCCAAATTTCGCCATTTTTACCAATAGACTTTTTGGCATAACCATGAGCTACAAGCCACTCTAAAGCTGCTTGTACTGAACCACGATTTAATTTAGTTGCCTTACAAACCCCAGAGACATAGCGCCACGTATAGTTGGGATCATGCAGAGCTGTTAGGACATCTTGAGCATTCTTCGGCACCAAGTCTAAATTTAGAATTTCGATTCCGGGAGACTCCTGCCCCTCAGAGTAATCAGATTCTGTTTGCTTATCTATGATTGCATCAATCTGCTCTAATTTCAGTTTTGCTTCTACACCGCCCGCTTTGAAGCTTTCAAATTTATCCAGACTGGAAAAAACCAAACCTATAAAGCCAGCAGCAATCACCAGCCCCATTTCAGTAGGTTTACCAACATAACCGAAATAAATAGGGACAATGAGGAGTACCGCAGCAGAAGCAGCTCTGAGTATTGATTCGAATTTTTGCGCTTTTAACTTCAATTTCCTACTCCTAGGCTTACCTACCTGCATAACGCCCTGTTAAGGGGTGAGCAACGCAATACCGAAGCCGCTGCATAACACCTTAATCACTAAAACCAACGCACAGTAAGAATGCCACGCGTTGCGAATCCCTCTTGAACAGTTTGTTAGGTTTTGGGCTTATTCCCCCAGAGAACCCCAATCTGTTAGATTTAATTGCTTACGCCTAATGTAATAGAAGGTTGCCATAACCAAGCCAAACAAAGCACCAGTAAGTAACGAAATGAAAACTGCTTCTAAAACTGGTTTACCTAACTCGTTCCACACAAGAAACCATTGAAAGACTCCCCAAACAGGAGCAAAGAAAGCCACACAAAGCATAACGTTTGCAAAGAAGCTTTGATAATAAGGTGGTGGAAAACACAGTCCTAGTTTACGTAACAACTTTACAAGTGGAGGATTGTAGTTCGACTTCCAAACACCTTTGTCACTTAATTCTTTGTGCGCAAGTTGTAGCTTCGTTTGATAATCCATGATCCAAAATCCTCGAATTCGATGTTTCCCGCGGAGAAACCTAACGCCTTGCTAAGGTGTGAGTAACGCAATACAAAAGCTACCGCACAGCGCCTTAATCACCCTAAGCCACCGCATAGTAAAAATGCCGCGCGTTACGAATCACTCTTAAGCAATTTGTTAGTACATGCGCTACTTCTATTTATGCGCTCCAAGATATTGAAAATTGAGATGATATGAAAGGCTTTGAACACTGAAGTGAGACGGGCAGCTACAAAACTTTACCCCATTGAAAGACGAAAGTTGGCTAGAAGAAAAACGCACTGGACAACCCTACTTTCACTTGCTTCAAATTAGAAAAGAATCGGTCCTCGTACTTCAACAACCACACCAAAAGTAATCAAGGTTCTCTCAAAAGCCACCACGAAAATGAAGAAGCACCAAAGAAATAGACTAAGAGTTAGAAGCCGTAAACGGTGAAATCAAAGCAAACACTCCGCATATAGTGCCACCGGAAAGAACGTGAAAGGTACAAACTGAAAGGTGTAAAGACGAGCGCCAAAGCAGATAAACACCAAAACTTATGACCTTTGATGTCAAACCCGTACTAACGCCTTGTTAAGGTGTGAGGCACGCAATACCGAAGCTTCCGCATACCACCTTAACCACTAAAACCAACGCATAGTAAAAATGCCACGCATGCCGAATCACTCTTGAACAATTTGTTATGCGTATGGTTTAACGCCTAAACGCTTTATCACTTCATGACTGTGCATTACACGAGAGATGGCACTCTCGGTGAGCCACCAATTATCCCTCCGAGTACTTCGATCGTTTACAAAGTAACTGTGAAGTTCCAAATATTGAGGTAAAGCGTTTTTGAATAAGTACTTTGCCCGCTTTATGTGGAAAGCCGTTGTCAGTATTGCCACCGACCTTTTCGCGATTTCACTCTCTACGATAATCTCTGAAGAATATTGTGCATTCTCTACTGTATTTTTTGCATGTCGTTCTAAGATAATATCCGAATCTGGCACACCATTATCCAATGCATACTCTTTCATCGACTCAAACTCGGGCTTTTGATCTATTGCTAAGTTGCCGCCTGACAACAGTAGCTTGGAGACTTTTTTCTCCTTGTACAGTCTTACAGCAGTTGGCATCTTATATTGAGTTGCTTTGTAACTACCCAACACAACAAGCACTTCTGCATGTTGGAACTCATCTTGGTGTGTCGGGAAGACTACCTGAGTAATACTCTCGATTTCTCTTTTGTTCAATCCTAATCCCTTACACGATTGAGTGAATACGCATAACGCCCTGTTAAGGGGTGAGCAACGCAATACAAGAGCCGCCGCATACCGCCTTAAACACTAAAAACAACGCATAGTGAAAATGCCACGCGTTGCGAATCCCTCTTGAACAGTTTGTTAGCTCGCAATCTTGCGTTTTTCGTCCCAAGTTTCCAACACAAATAGAGCAATTGTGTGAGCTGAGTGAATTGCTAGTCGAGCATGTCTGGGCTTCAGCTTATACATAACTCTTCCTTCACCGTGTGCAGAGCTAGCATGAGTACGGAAAGCACCAATTCCATCAACTATCGATAAGATGCCAGAAAGTATTTTTTTAAGATCGTCATCTTGTACTAATTTGGTGTCAAAACCCAAGTCCCCTCGCACAACTTTCCAAACGTTTTGGAGATCTTGTTTCTGTGGCTGTGGAAGACTTTCATCTGCAATATAAACCTTAAAAATTGATTCAAGTATGTTGCAAGCAGCGGATACAGATTCGCGAGGTTCCGAATTTACGTTTGCTAGAGCGCGAGTAAACTCTGCTTCGATCGAGGGTATATCTTTACCTTTAATCAAATCAGATAAAGACCTACTTGGTGCAGCACTACCATCAGAAATCAAACCACCTGAAATGTATAGAAGATTGCATTTTGATAAAATTGACTGGAGCTTTTCCTTAAATTCTTTTTTATGATTCGTTACATTGTGACCCCAAACAAAAACATCCTCTTCATCTTGGTCAGGGATTTCCATATAAGTTTCAATCAACTTACCAAGAATCTTGATAGGTTCAGGTGATTCTTTATTTATGCGCCTTAGCCATGATTGGACTTTTACTGGTTTAGATCCTTCAGGAGCGTCACCTGGTGCATCGGCATATAGAAAAAGGTTATCTAGACTCGCATGAGTCTCTAATGCTGATAAATTCTCTGACAAAACCGCAATCACTGGAGCGGGAATTTCTTTTCTCATTTAACCTCTGAGTTTAATATTTTCACTTGCGAGCTAACGCCCTGTTAAGGGGTGAGCAATGCAATACCAAAGTCGCCGCATACCACCTTAAACACCAAAACCAACGCATAGTAAAAATGCCACGCGTTGCGAATCCCTCTTGAACAGTTTGTTATGAGCCTAGTTCAAGTAGATGCCGGACTGCCTTAATTGCTGCTTCAAATCTAGAAGTTTGAATTGAGTTAGTAGTAGTTGAGTAACTGCTATCGTGCCCGAAAAAATAGATAATGCGGATATTAGCCAACTCCAACTAACACCATCAAAGATATACGGTGCTGCAAAAGCAAAACCATAGCTAGACGCTGCATTTATGGAATGCAAAAACTCATTAGTAGAAACCTTGTAACTCATACTTTCGTTATCGTAGGAAATTCTTACCTGCGAGCCAGCTTTACGGAACTTGCAGTAAACTACGTCATTCTCTCCATCATACTGAATATTATTGAGTTCTAGGATTTCTCTAACTTTATCTAACATCATATCTCTCCTTGATATGGTGGCTCATAACGCCCTGTTAAGGTGTGAGCAACGCAATACCGAAGTTGCCGCATACCACCTTAAACACTAAAACCAACGCATATTAAAAATGCCACGCGTTGCGAATCTCTCTTAAACAGTTTGTTATGCTCATTCTTCAAGAGTGCACCGAAACTTGTTATCCCTATCTTTAGCGGTAATCGTTTCACCATAGGTATAGCATTCAAGTGTCAGCTCGTTGTTTTCAATTATTACGATAAACCCAACATCAACATTGCCTAATTTTCCTATAAATACAGGTTCTGAAACAACATGTCTGTTTATGGGTATTGAACGGGATTTTAGCGTCAAAAAGTACCCAGCACCGGTAAAATAAATCTGCTGATTAAGATCTACACTATTAACAATAGTTTCCCAGTCAATCGAAAGAGAATCGAGCGCACTTTTAATAATGACCTTTTCAAACAATTTCATCGCTTTCTCTTTGAGCATAACGCCCTGTTAAGGTGTGAGCAACGCAATAAAGAAGACGCTGCAAACCACCTTAATCACTAAAATCAACGCATAGTAAAAATGCCACGCGTTGCGAATCCGTCTTAAAGCGTTTGTTATGCTTGTGCCAAAGACAAGCTCATATTCAGACTAGTTTCCTTTCGACCTGATTCAAAAATCACTTCGTTGTTTAGTCCTGTGTATTTAAAGCCAAACTTTTCATACAAGTTTTGCGCCACGACATTTGATTTATATACATCTAATCTTAACTCTTTGAAACCAAAACGCTGACCATCCATCAATACTGTTTCCAGTAACCTTTTAGCAATTCCTTGTCCTCTAAAATCAGCATGTACTTGAGCACCTACAAATCCTATTTCGTCTGTATCCATGCCGCACATAGTTCCCGGAAAAGCTTCTATGCTAGCGACAACCTTATTATCAACGATTGCTATAAATTGAGGAATTTGTTGTTTGGTAATCCTATTTAGAACAACTTCAATTTTGTCTTTTGGTGGCGGTGGGCTCCGTAGATATACCCCCTCGTCATACACCCCTTGCCAAAGTTCCCAAAATCCATCTAAGTCATCAGAACAGATTCTTCGAATTTCCATATTTTCTCCAAAAAGCATAACGCCCAATTAAGGTGTGAGGCACGCAATACGATGCTCCCGCATATCACCTTAATCACTTAAACCAACGCATAGTAAAAATGCCACGCGTGCCGAATCACTCTTAAATTGTTTGTTAGGCTTTATCTGGTGTTTTATTAAAAAGCAATGTAACTCGATTATCACCGTAAAAATTAAGACTCATTACTATTCCTTCATTTACATCTCGGAATTTATAATAAAATACATCTTGGTTTTCACCAAAAGCGGGAGACTGAGCCAAATAACTTTGGGTCATATTATCCATACGACCAAGATCTTGATTGTATTTCCTATTTTCGGGATCAATATTCAGCATAAAGTGTATATTTATCGAAATTTCACCCAACCACTTATCTTTAAAATGATGGAAATATAGACCTCTAGCAATTTTGTCAATACAAGATTCAAACCTTTCATAATCCACATTCAAAGTCTGACCTGAAAACCACTTTCCTGATTCCATATCTTGAATTAATAATTGCTTAGTATCTAAGTTAAGCTCATTCATAAGCTTTGGTCTTCGTTTGGTTGCACGCTGTATCTTTGTTGCTACTTGATGGTTTGCAATTTTATTACCTGCTACGCTAAATGAAAGGCTGTGCAATAAATATTCATCATCGTTAGATTTACTTGTATTATGGATCGGACATGAAGGAACAGTAATAAGTTTCTTCCTTAGATCCTCACCACTTGGTAAATCTTTACTTTCTGGAAATAGACATTTAGGTGGTACATGCTCTGCTGATGTAGCAATTGCATCACACATATAACACGTTTTACTCAATTTATTACCTCACTATACAAAGAAGCCTAACGCCCTGTTAAGGGGTGAGCAACGCAATACAGAAGCCGCCGCAAACCACCTTAAACACCAAAACCAACGCATAGTGAAAATGCCACGCGTTGCGAATCCCTCTTGAACAGTTTGTTATGTGAATTTTAGCCGTGTGCGTCGATACTATCTTTTGGGGCTTCTGAACGTATGTCCATGCCATAGTCTCTGATGACACCTGCAACTCTGAGTCTGTAGCTTTCAAAAACACCACTACGACCTTTTAATTGAGCAAATCGATGAGATTCTAGATTGCGCCATTCTTGAATTGCTTCTTCGTCACGCCAAAATGACAAAGATAGAACCTTGCTGTCATTTGTTAGACTTTGGAAACGTTCGATTGAGATAAAACCATCAATATCTGATAGCAGCGGTTTTAGTTCGCTTGCAATATCTAGATATTCAGAAGTTTTACCCTCTGCTACCTGTACTTCAAAAATTACTGCGATCATAACTCACCAGACTACGACTAATATATTCGAGCATTTTACCGAATTGGAGCTGCTGTAAATATGAGTTATAGCAAGAAGTTAGAGATTAGATTCTGTGATTTTTCGCCATTCACATAACGCCCTGTTAAGGGGTGAGCAACGCAATACAACAGCCGCCGCAAACCACCTTAATCACTAAATTCAACGCATAGTAAAAATGCCACGCGTTGCGAATCCCTCTTGAACAGTTTGTTAGTTTTATTGCTGGCGACTCAGTAACAAGCTTGCTCCAGACATAGCCAAAAAAGTTGCACAACCTCTATTGAAGCGCTTTGCCATTTTCGGCTTCGTAAACCACTGCCTTAAGTACATACCAAATATCGCATAAATCGATATTGCAACCATTTCTAAAACGAGGAACGTAACCCCTAGAGCGAAGAACTGTTCATTTACACTCGCTGAAACATCGACGAACTGTGGTAGAAAGGCGGTAAAGATTAAGATCGCCTTTGGGTTACCAGCGGCGAGCAAAAATTCTTGTTTAGCTAAACCTAATCGGTTGCGAGTATTTTGTAGTTCAGAAACAGGACTTGCTTCCGAACGCCAAAGATTAAAGGCAATCCACAACAAATAAGCCGCGCCCACAATTTTAATCGTTAGAAATAGAGTCTCAGAAGCATAAAGAACGACTGCTAAACCGGAAGCAGCCAAGGCAATCATTACAGCGAATGCAGCAATACGACCAAGTCCAGCAATAAAAGCGGATTTGAAACCGTAACAACGAGCATTGTTCATAGACAATAGATTGTTTGGACCAGGAGTCATATTGAGTGCAAAACACGCAGGTATAAAGAACAATAACTTCCAGATTTCCACAATATTTCCTCCATAAAACTAACGCCGCATTAAGGTGTGAGCGGCGCTTGGCTATACTTGAGCGAAGCGAAACTGCCAAGCGTTGCGAATCACTCTTAAATGCTTTGTTATAACACAATTTCCCACGTCATAACGTTACAAAGCCCTCGCCTTTCCTTAACACTTGGTCTTAACTTTATGTCTATGCCTGACGTGGTCTTAAGAGGGTGCCAACGCCTAACATTATTTAGATGTTCAGCGATATACGCCAACTTAGCAGCATGATGATCAGTGTATTTCTTCGTTAACCCAGCAGTAATAAACATGGCCTTTGCATTAGGGTGGGTTTGGAGTAATTTTGCAAGCTTGTCTATATCATCTTCAAAATGCTTCTCTAGGATCACTTCATGGTCTTTAAAGTAGGTCTTAATTTCATAGAAACATTCTGGATCATCGTTAATATCAAAGATTACACAGTCAACTTTTTGGACTTTTTCTCTTCCTGCTGAACGCGCACTACCTTTGAGGTAGCGTTTTAAAAACAAGAACATATACGCTTGAATATCATATTCAAATATTTGATTTTCGCCCTCATTAAGTAGTAACTCTGTATTTAAAAATACATTTCTAACTAGCTTTTCATTAATCTCAATTAGATCCAAATTTGCTCTCCTTATGCATAGCTTCGTTTGTGTTATAACGCCGCATTAAGGTGTGAGCGGCGCTTGGCTATAATTGAGCGAAGCGAAACTGCCAAGCGTTGCGAATCACTCTTAAATGCTTTGTTATAACCACATGTTCTCACGGACTTCATAGTGGCTAACATGACGATCTGGATTCAATTTGTACTTTTCGTCCTCTGGATACAATTTGGCGACACTGATGTCTTCACCAGAAAATGCTTTGATACATTCAAGATCTTCCCAATAAGTCAACAACGTGATTTCAGCAGTATTGCCTAAATCTCGATTTAGAATTTGAGCACCGAGGAAACCTTTTGTACTGGATGTATCTTTGATTCCTGTCTCATACAGGTAAGCAATAAACCCTTCTTCATACTCTTTAGGGCAAGTAGCTTTCCATTCCCTTGCTATCATAAATACTCCATTTTATACCGTGGATATAACGCCCTGTTAAGGTGTGAGCAACCCAATACCGAAGCTCCCGCATACCACCTTAAACACTAAACGCAACGCATAGTAAAAATGCCACGCGTTGCGAATCACTCTTAAACAGTTTGTTATAACTCTGATTTCGCCTTAATGTACAGCTTATGAACACCGTCTGAATTAGAAAAGTCTACACAGTAAGCCAACTCGATCACGTTACCATTTTTTGATTTGTACCTAGACATATCGTATGTGTCTAATAGCTCGCTTACCTCAAAGAACGACTCTAAAGGAAGCTCGGAGAACTCTCGATAGCCTTGCATTGCAGTTATCGCATCTTTCGCAACATCTGAGTTTTTGTAATAGGTAGCAATACAAGATGAGAGAGCGAAGTTTTTAAACAGCTGCTCATCACTTTGAGTACTGAGTGGGCTTGCGGTAACTCCGAGACTACAAAGAGCCATGCTTATGCTGCTTACTAATCTTCTAATTTCCATAAATAAGCCTTTTTTGCGTCCGGAAAGTAACAGCTATCTGTACATCTTGAACCAGTCCAAATACTTGCATGACCTGATGCGTCTAACCAAGTATCTACATCAACAACTAAAATGCCCTTGTATTCAGAGAGTTTATTAGCATTGGGGTTTTGAACCACCAACTCTGGCTCACCAAATTTTTGATACAAAAAGTTGATCAAATCTTTCACGCGATAAATGTACCAATTCCCCTGTCCACCGGAGACAGTTTTGTTTTTTATGTAGGGTACTTTGAAACTAGCATAGTTAAGTGCATATGACATACGTATCGCACAAGCATTCTCAAACCGCCCCTGCTCTGGTGTTAGAACATTAATATTGTGATTTACTTTACCGCCGATAATGGTACCTACTTCAGACACATCTCTGTTTACCTTGGTAAAGGCAACTTTCATTTTTAGTAGGCTAGGACGTGCTGCCATGAAAATATCTCCCTATCAGTTATTTGTGCGATAAGGTCTCACAAAAGCAGCAGCGGCAGTAACAACAAGTAAACCGTTCTCGAAGGGCTTCAAGCTTAGTTGTGTAACAATGAAACTGACAAAAGAGTTATAACGCCCTGTTAAGGGGTGAGCAACGCAATACCGAAGCTACCGCATACCACCTTAAACACTAAAACCAACGCATAGTGAAAATGCCACGCGTTGCGAATCCCTCTTAAACAGTTTGTTAGCAATTTAACTAAACGAAGCTCCAAAACCATCAAAGGTACATTGAAACTCCCAACCTTTTGTAACCATAAAGTCTAACCATTGAGCAAGGATATCTTTGGTTACCGTTGTCGGGTGAGAATATCCTTCAACAAACCATGAGCGGTTAATAAACCCTTCACTTCTGATCAGTGACTCATAGTTTTCGAGAGCATCGTTTAGTTGAATGGCTGATGCTTTATTTGGACAAAAGTAGCTAAATTCTAGAACTAACTCTGTTTCGTTGGTGACTCCGTTACTTATTAATGAATCCCAAGTCTCATTGAGCATGTTCAGCTGACTTTCTAAATTCGATTGATAACCACTCAACTCCAATTTCTCCCTGATTGCTAACGCCTTGTTAAGGGGTGAGCAACGCAATACCAGAGCCGCCGCATACCACCTTAATCGCCAAAACTAACGCATGGTAAAAATGCCACGCGTTGCGAATCCCTCTTGAACAATTTGTTAGGTGGATTATCGCGCACCCACCCCCTTTAGTTCCCTTGCACTTTTTAGAACAGGTTGAAGATAGTTCTCTAACGCTAAAAACCATTGCGGCTCAGACAACTTACCATCAGGGCCAACTTCTAAGGGAGGTATCCAATCTTTGTGTCGATTAAAAAGATCTGGGATTGAATCACTAATATTCGACAATTGATTTTGGTTAAAACCATTGCAAATCAGCTCATCTACATCAAACAAAGCACGCTCGTATATTGAAATTATATTGGCATCGTTATGGTTTAGTTGAAGATGAGCAATTAAAAGCGTCAAACGTCCTTTTAAGTCGTTTAGCTGCATCAATCTATCAATATTTGTGTAGTGATATTCCATTAATTCACCTAACGCTCTGTTAAGGTGTGAGCAACACAATACCGAAGCTCCCGCATGTCACCTTAAACACTAGACGCAACGCATAGTAAAAATGCCACGTGTTGCGAATCACTCTTAAACAGTTTGTTATAACTCAGACTCTAGTAATGCGTACAACTCGATTACACGCGCGGCACGGGAAGTTACACCAACAAATTTAGCAATACCGGATGTCGAGTTGGTATTGCTCCCCGGCAAAACGGCTTCACTACCAGCTTTAATCCTTTCATTGATATCATTTATTTGGTCATGTAGCTCCGTCAATAATTCAAGTTGGTATGCACTATGAACATATGAGCTACTCATCACCGACTTTAGGTAGTTATTCCTTAAAAACGTAGGATTATTCAAAAAGTAGAAGCTACTTGTATTTTCGAGCTCATTTGCCAAGTAATGAAGTAATCTTTGGTTTGCACTTTTCTCAGCTAAAAATGCTCGTTGCCACTTTTTAGACAACATAAGATCTTTCTTTTGTTGATACTCAATCTCTAGCCGTGTGCCATAGTTGATAGCGACTCTGAGCTCTTCTTTAGTTTTAGATAACTGCTTCTGTAGATTCAACTGCTCGTCTGCTGACTTGTCTAGCTTTACATGCAAATTAGATAGTCTTGTTCTATTTTCCTGCTTTTCCTTATTGTCTACATATATTTTTGGTATACACACTAATAATACAAGCAGGCTATTTAGCACAAGTAACTTACTCAAAAATGACGTTCTAAACCACCAGTTTTCGTGAGTATCTGTCGCCTTTAAAGTCAATACACTCAGTAAAGCGGAAGTAAACGCTAATAAAGCTAAACTGATATCAAATGCCATTCTACCTCCTGAGTTATAACGCCCTGTTAAGGGGTGAGCAACGCAATACAGAAGTCGCCGCATACCACCTTAAACACTTAAACCAACGCATAGTAAAAATGCCACGCGTTGCGAATCCCTCTTGAACAATTTGTTATGAGTCTGACTCAATCCAAATAGTCGTAATTTCAATTACTTGCATTAGAGATTGGGGGCAACACTCCAGCATATCTAGGTTTTCGAGATTGTTATAAGCACGCCTTAACATGTGCTCAGCTTCATATTTAGCATCTAGCTCAATGACAGCATCTCCGTCCTTTTTTATATCAAAGTGCTTTATTGAGTTTTTGTGATAGTTAAATTGACTAACTACTTGCTTAACATTTAAAGAAGAATCCACTTTACTTTGCCAGTGTATCGCTGACTTTCTGTATTTTAAAATCTCAGAATCAATATCCACACTTTCACAGTATTTACCAAGAATTTCCTCTGCGGCACCAGCTAGATGCAAACTAGAGAGAAATTTATGGTCTTCAAGAAACAAAGTAGAAGCAACGTCTAGATACTCTAGAGCAATTGAAAATTTATTGTATCGTTCCATTATTTCACCGATGACTCATAACGCCCTGTTAAGGGGTGAGCAACGCAATACCGAAGCCACCGCATACCGCCTTAAACACTTAAACCAACGCATAGTAAAAATGCCACGCGTTGCGAATCCCTCTTGAACAGTTTGTTATGTATTTTGGTTGCACAAATTTATTAGCAAACTTTATACATAGAATTTAATAATACTTCCTTAGAAACCTAAAGATTAGAGAAAGTAAAATAAATGCAATAAGACTTAAGTAAGCTCTCCATTTAACCTGCTCGGCATTAGATTTATTTATCATATTAAGACCATCAGAACTAGAAAGAAGAACTTCATCTCCAGCCTTAACGTAAACAGTATAATAAATATTATCTAAATGCGTTTTAACTAGCCCAACACTTAGGTTTTCTGTATCTTTTCGCGAACCATATCCTAGGGAATAGTTATTATTTATTAAATTAAAGTCATACCCTTGAACTTTAATATCGTACTTGTGTTTTTTATCAAAAATAATTTCATAAGATAGTCCACGACCAGCAGTACCATGCTTACCTGTTACCTCAGCTTTATGGTATAACACATCGTTATCAGTGTATGGCCCCTCAATAACTCTATTTTCTACAACAGTTATCGACATAATAAAAATGGCCATTAGAACTCCAGGCGCATAATATGAACCACAAATTCTCTTAACAATACGAATCATGCTTTTACTCGTTTCTAGTTGCATTGACAGTAGCTCCAACGTTAATTAGTCAGTCGTCACTAAACCAATGACTAAAATACATAACGCCCAATTAAGGTGTGAAGCACGCGACCACGACACTCAATTTGACCACCGTAAACACCGAACTCAACCCAAACCAAAACTGCCAAGCGTGCTGAATCACTCTTAAATTGTTTGTTAGAGGGCGGGGTTGAGTTGGTCGATCATTACTGAACGATACAACACCAATTTAGTTTTGTGGGTCTTCAATCAACTATCGGAGTTAAGCACTCGCTAGAAGATGACTCTTCCAACTCTATAATGATTTGATTAACTTCGCTTTCATTGACAATACGTTTACCAAACCCACAGGGAACATGTGCTGTAACGTCTGCAGGCCATTGGTTTTCTAGAACAACAGTAAAATTACCCTCTGCGTCAGAAGTTGCCCAACCTGCTGCGGGATAGGAAATGGGAAACAAAGTGAAAAATGTCCTCCCCTCCCAAATTGTTATATTAGCATCTTCGGCAGGTTTTCCTGTGTCTCTCCAGATAACTTTGCCACTTATTCTTTGTGCATCAGGATGATCTAAGTAAACAACACACCCACTTAAAAATATAGCTTTAACAAGTATCAACAGTTGTATTATTTTCATAAGCCCTCTAACGCCCTGTTAAGGGGTGAGCAACGCAATACCAAAGCCACCGCATATCACCTTAATCACTTAAACCAACGCATAGTGAAAATGCCACGCGTTGCGAATCCCTCTTGAACAGTTTGTTATGTTTGTGCTGATGTAGCTAGACAAACTTATGGTTGTATAGAGGTAAAATATTGATCACTGGTTCTTCGTAAGGGTGAATTCTTCGAATAGCATCAAGTGCAACTTGAACTAAAGACTCTTGGCATCTAACGTCAATTCTGACTTCTTCACCAAAATTAATTTCACCCTTCTCGCCAGTAACAGGTTCCGAGCCTTCAGTTGGTCTCCAGAACCCGGAAATTTTTACGATAGAAATAACGCTGTCATAGTCACCCACAACACCTGCGCCAACTGAGTTGAGTGCATCACGGATAGCTACAACTTCTGTTTCAGGTGCATAGATTTCTAGCTTGAATTCCATCATTTTCTCCCCAAAAAACATAACGCCTTGTTAAGGGGTGAGCAACGCAATACCGAAGTTGCCGCATACCACCCTAATCACTAACGCCAACGCATAGTAAAAATGCCACGCGTTGCGAATCCCTCTTGAACAATTTGTTATGTGAACATGCAAACTCAGTATCCAATATCTAGGATCAGAAGCAACGTTAATAAAAAAGGAGACCAGTACCATATGCTCCCTTTCCATTTACGAACTACCAAAGTTTGATACAACAAAGCGACAATAAATACTAATTCTAGAAAAAGCTGGAAAGGAAAGAGCAACAATGAGTAAACCATCCCATACCCAGGAGCTTGACCTGCTTCGCTAGGGTTACTCATTACACCGTCGATAAAGTGCTCGAAATATAAGTAAATGAAATGGTTCAGTGTTAGTACAACTAGAACAAACCTCACAATGCTGACGCTCCAAGTTTATGATTTGAAATAGTATTTGTTCCAGTTCAGAAACTGTCGAGCATCATATTTTCATAAACTCGACATCAATCTCAGTTTTGTTCACATAACGCCCTGTTAAGGGGTGAGCAACGCAATACCAAAGCCACCGCATATCACCTTAATCACTTAAACCAACGCATAGTGAAAATGCCACGCGTTGCGAATCCCTCTTGAACAGTTTGTTATGTTTGTGCTGATGTAGCTAGACAAACTTATGGTTGTATAGAGGTAAAATATTGATCACTGGTTCTTCGTAAGGGTGAATTCTTCGAATAGCATCAAGTGCAACTTGAACTAAAGACTCTTGGCATCTAACGTCAATTCTGACTTCTTCACCAAAATTAATTTCACCCTTCTCGCCAGTAACAGGTTCCGAGCCTTCAGTTGGTCTCCAGAACCCGGAAATTTTTACGATAGAAATAACGCTGTCATAGTCACCCACAACACCTGCGCCAACTGAGTTGAGTGCATCACGGATAGCTACAACTTCTGTTTCAGGTGCATAGATTTCTAGCTTGAATTCCATCATTTTCTCCCCAAAAAACATAACGCCCTGTTAAGGTGTGAGCAACGCAATACCGAAGCCGCCGCATACCACCTTAAACACTAAACGCAACGCATAGTGAAATGCCAAGCGTTGCGAATCACTCTTGAACAGTTGTTATGTGTTTAATGAGCACCTTGCTTGTGGTAGCTCAGAATAAACTGTTTTTGCTTACTATCTAGCAACTCTAGTGCTTCAGCCACCGCGAGCCCGAAATCAATGTACCCATTGGGCATCGCTGTCACTATGCGCTTGTCGACTTGAACCAATGACTCTTCATAGATAGCCCCCTCCCAATATGGTCGAGTGAGCTGTACCGAAGATTTTGGGGCATATTTTTCCGTATAATTATGGGTAATTTTAACGCCTTTTAGAATACCAGCTCTTGCTAAGACTAATACTCCTGCACATATGCCACCAATAACTAATGATGATTCATGAGCTTTCTGGATGAAGTTAGCAATTTGGTCGCTTCCCATTATTGAATCGGGATTTCCTCCAGGTATCAAAAGTGCTTGATAGTCAGTAATACTTATATCTTCAAAGTTAACAGTGGGACAAATACTTAGACCTGAGGAATCGGTATGATTGTGGTTCTCTGGGGTGGTGATATCAACTTTCCCATACGCTCCTAAACACTCTATCGCGTACATTACTTCATAGGAAATAGCCCCCGGATAGAGTAAAACCAGTGTTCTCTTTGTCATTATTTCCTCTCTCCGTTCGGAACACATAACGCCTTGCTAAGGTGTGAGTAACGCAATACAAAAGCTACCGCACAGCGCCTTAATCACCATAAGCCACCGCATAGTAAAAATGCCACGCGTTACGAATCACTCTTAAGCAATTTGTTATTACATGCACCACTTCTATTTATGCGCTCCAAGATATTGAAAAGTGACATGATATAAAAGGCTTTGAACACTGAAGTGAGACGGGCAACGACAAAACTTTATCTCGATTGAAAGACGAAAGTTAGCTAGAAGAAAAACGCACTGAGCTTCCCTACTTTCACTTGCTTCAAATTAGAAAAGGATTCAATCCTCGCACTCCAACGGCAGCGCCGATAGCAACAAAGATTCACTCAGAAGCCGCCACAAAAATGAAGAAGCGCCAAAGAAATAGGCTAAGAGTTAGAAACCGTAAACGGTGAAATCAAAGCGAACACTCCGCATATAGTGCCACCGGAAAGAACGTGAGAGGTACAAACTGAAAGGTGTAAATACGAACGCCAAAACAGATAAACACCCAAAACTTATAACCTTTAATGTCAAACCCGTACTAACGCCCTGTTAAGGTGTGAGCAACGCAATGCCGAAGCTTCCGTATACCACCTTAAACACTAAAAACAACGCATAGTAAAAATGCCGCGCGTTGCGAATCACTCTTAAACAGTTTGTTATGCCTGTCCTAACACACGCTCAATAAAAGCTGATTTCTTCCGACGATACTCTTCTTGAGACCAACCTGTACAAGACATTTTCAGCTCATTGTATCGTTGAACTAACTCAGGACTTTTACGGAGTTTGTCTCTAAACCCCACAAAAAACTCAAATTCCGAACCATTAGCTACAACTTGAAAAGCGACATCCTCACCTGAGCTATTTTCCAGCATGCAAAGCTCCGGAGTTCTTAACGTATCGGATTTTTCGTTGAAGCCTAGAGTAGAAAGTAACTTTACTGCATTCTCTAGTTCCTTGCCGTTAACACCAACAAGTATGTCTAGGTCACCTTTAGATACAGCATTGGGGATAGAGGAAGCTCCAATATGCTCAATAGATGCATCTGGAAGTAAAGTAGCTATCTCAAGTTCGTACTTACGATACAGGTTTTCGCAAGATGCCTGATATTCATCTGCTTTGTAAAACTGCATATTTTCTCCCAAAAGGCATAACGCCTTGTTAAGGTGTGAGGCACGCAATACCGAAGCCTCCGCATAGCACCTTAACCACTAAAACTAACGCATAGTAAAAATGCCACGCGTGCTGAATCACTCTTGAACAATTTGTTATGTAGCCGACTTTCAGGCTAGCGCTTTCTGTCCAAGTTGGATTTTGGGCGCAATACCAACTTTGCGATACAAAGCTAGAGCTGATTCATTGAAAGAGTATACTTCTAACCACAGCTCTTCCCCGCCGTTAGAAATAGCCCTTTCCTCAAATGCCTCTATTAGCGCCAGTCCAACGCCTTGGTCTCTAAAACATGAATCCACTACTATTTGTTCAATGCTTGCGATTTTTCGCTGTTTGAGTGTCCAAGACTTACGGACCCATAGCTCACCAAAAACCAAACCTACTAACTGACCATTGATTTCGGCTACTAGAAAAATTGAGCTTTCACTTTCGATTATCTTGTGTAGGTCTATTTTTTGTTCAATTTCTTCCGGTGATAAAAAGTCGTCAGGTAAATTTGCTTGATGATACTCATTAAGCTGAAACTGTAGTTTCTTGATAACACTGATATCTTCAATGCAAGCTTGGCGAATATTTAACATATATAAATCCTTTTAACTTACCGCCCTCTCGCGGCTACATAACGCCTTGCTAAGGTGTGAGTAACGCAATACAAAAGCTACCGCACAGCGCCTTAACCCCATAAGCCACCGCATAGTAAAAATGCCACGCGTTACGAATCACTCTTAAGCAATTTGTTAGTACATGCGCTACTTCTATTTGTGCGCTCCAAGATATTGAAAAGTGGCATGATATGAAAGGCTTTGAACACTGAAGTGAGACGGGCAGCTACAAAACTTTACCGCCATTGAGAGACGAAAGTTGGCTAGAAGAAAAACGCACTAAACTGCTCTACTTTTACTGGCTTCAAATTAGAAAAGGATTCTTTCCTCGTACTTCAACAGCCACACCAAAAATAATCAAGGTTCTCTCAAAAGCCACCACGAAAATGAAAAAGCGCCAAAGAAATAGGCTAAGAGTTAGAAACCGTAAACGGTGAAATAAAAGCGAACACTCCGCACATAGTGCCACCGGAAATAACGTGAAAGGCACTAACTGAAAGGTGTAAAAACGAGCGCCAAAACAGATAAACACCAAAACTGATGACCTTTGATGTCAAACCCGTACTAACGCCCTGTTAAGGGGTGAGCAACGCAATACCGATGCTGCCGCATACCACCTTCAACACTAAAACCAACGCATAGTGAAAATGCCACGCGTTGTGAATCCCTCTTGAACAGTTTGTTAGCTTATCTGCTTCCTTTGTAGGTAATTTCGTCCGTGTAGATACCAATATCTTGGCGAACTTCACTTAAGAACTTGAGCATATCTACACGGAAAACATGAAACTCAAAAGTGTCAGATTCAATGGAGCTATACATATAGTCTATTAAATCCATAAACATATCGAAAACATCGGAAGAAGCGAATAGTGCTAATTGTGCAGTCATATGAAGCCTTTGTTTGTCAAAGCCTCTAATGTAATCTCGGGTTAGCATTTCCTGATGAGTAATGTTGGCTACCAAATCGATCAATGGTGCAGATACTGACTTATAGAGTTCTAATTTTTGATAGTAATTTATCTGTTTATTTGCAGTTAACTCGCCTAACTTGTTTTTATATTCTTCAATCTCTAAAGCCATTTTAGACTGTTCTTTTTGTAAAATTCGTTGAGCCCACAGCTTTCCAAGAAAACTAGAAGCCCCAAGAACGATTGCAGCTCCTCCACCCAACGAAACTAATATGGCTTGAGCTATATTAAATGCACTTTCTTCCATTACTTCCTCTGATAAGCTAACGCCCTGTTAAGGGGTGAGCAACGCAATACCGAAGCCGCTGCATAACACCTTAATCACTAAAACCAACGCACAGTAAGAATGCCACGCGTTGCGAATCCCTCTTGAACAGTTTGTTAGGTTTTGGGCTTATTCCCCCAGAGAACCCCAATCTGTTAGATTTAATTGCTTACGCCTAATGTAATAGAAGGTTGCCATAACCAAGCCAAACAAAGCACCAGTAAGTAACGAAATGAAAACTGCTTCTAAAACTGGTTTACCTAACTCGTTCCACACAAGAAACCATTGAAAGACTCCCCAAACAGGAGCAAAGAAAGCCACACAAAGCATAACGTTTGCAAAGAAGCTTTGATAATAAGGTGGTGGAAAACACAGTCCTAGTTTACGTAACAACTTTACAAGTGGAGGATTGTAGTTCGACTTCCAAACACCTTTGTCACTTAATTCTTTGTGCGCAAGTTGTAGCTTCGTTTGATAATCCATGATCCAAAATCCTCGAATTCGATGTTTCCCGCGGAGAAACCTAACGCCCTGTTAAGGGGTGAGCAATGCAATACCAAAGTCGCCGCATACCACCTTAAACACCAAAACCAACGCATAGTAAAAATGCCACGCGTTGCGAATCCCTCTTGAACAGTTTGTTATGAGCCTAGTTCAAGTAGATGCCGGACTGCCTTAATTGCTGCTTCAAATCTAGAAGTTTGAATTGAGTTAGTAGTAGTTGAGTAACTGCTATCGTGCCCGAAAAAATAGATAATGCGGATATTAGCCAACTCCAACTAACACCATCAAAGATATACGGTGCTGCAAAAGCAAAACCATAGCTAGACGCTGCATTTATGGAATGCAAAAACTCATTAGTAGAAACCTTGTAACTCATACTTTCGTTATCGTAGGAAATTCTTACCTGCGAGCCAGCTTTACGGAACTTGCAGTAAACTACGTCATTCTCTCCATCATACTGAATATTATTGAGTTCTAGGATTTCTCTAACTTTATCTAACATCATATCTCTCCTTGATATGGTGGCTCATAACGCCTTGTTAAGGGGTGAGCAACACAATGCCGATGCCGCCGCATACCGCCTTAAACACTAAAACCAACGCATAGTAAAAATGCCACGCGTTGCGAATCCTTCTTGAACAATTTGTTATGTGGTTTTCCCACGTAGTCCTATTAAGTTTCCAAATGGGTCCTCAACTTGGCACATTGAAAGCCCATCTTCAATTTCCATTGGTCCACGATAAAGACACGCACCTAGCTCTTCAAAATGAGCCAGAGCAACACATAAATTGTCTACTGACCAGTAAACAACTGTACCACTTTTACCAGCACCAACCTTTTTATCTGCTTTGACTATTTCTAGTGAGAAACCATTTAGATCAAGCGCTGTGAAGTCAAAGTCAGGATGGTAAACCGGAACGGCTTCTGGAAAAGCTTTCTTGTACCATTCAAGCCCTTTCGCTACATCTGAGACATGAACAAGAACCGCTGATGGATTCATAATTTTTCTCCAACCACATAACGCCTTGTTAAGGTGTGAGGCACGCAATACCAAAGCTTACGCATACCACCTTAACCACTAAAACCAACGCATAGTAAAAATGCCACGCGTGCCGAATCACTCTTGAACAATTTGTTAGCCCTTTTTCAAAAGGTTAAGACTTGTATACGACAACCAAACCACCAAGATTGCCATTAAGTTTAGAGAAACTGTTACTTCATTAACATTCACACTTATCGGTACTTCAACTCCAAAAGAAAAGGCTAAGGAAAAGTTAGGTGTCTCTATGTCTATAATCTGAATTAAATAAAGAACGATCATTAACTTAAATACCCAAAGCTTCTTTTTTAATAACCCGTAAAAACTAGACAAATTCAAACTTAGCATCACTAAAACAATTGCAAATGTGAGAAAAAGACTCGAAGAGCTCAATTGATTTACTTGGGCAAGCAAGGTAAATAATAGAAACAGAGTAACTGCAACAGATATACCCTGCAAAAACAGCAAGAACTTTGTTCTTTTTAAATGATTTTCAAACAATTTTTTATATTCTCCTTGAGGGCTAACGCCCTGTTAAGGTGTGAGCAACGCAATACCAAAGCTGCCGCATGCCACCTTAAACACTAAACGCAACGCATAGTAAAAACGCCACGCGTTGCGAATCACTCTTAAACAGTTTGTTAGGTTTTTATTCGTCGGAGGAAGGCAAATTATCAATAATGTTTTTTGCAATGAAACGAGGAATCTCAAATTCTTTTGATAAAATATCTTCGACAAATTCTTCCGGCAGACCATCTTTCTTGAGACGGACCG
Organism: Vibrio sp. K4; assembly: GCF_051122595.1. Lineage (NCBI taxonomy): Bacteria > Pseudomonadati > Pseudomonadota > Gammaproteobacteria > Vibrionales > Vibrionaceae > Vibrio > Vibrio sp. K4. The sequence continues at coordinate 1,124,133 of NZ_CP178577.1, read as the reverse complement.
CTAAATCCCTTGCGCTATCAAGTTTATCGTTTTCGACTGCACGATGCGTTTTGAAATTCTGCTTACTCACGTCCAGACGTTCACTTTCAATACGTCTGATACGGCGATCCATTGCCCGCGTTGAATTCAAAATTTCCAAAAGGATATCATCTTCACCACGCTTCTCTACTTGTTCTGCTTGCGGAGTTTCTTTCAATATCTGATTGAAATCCCTTTCGAATTTTGGCCAATATGTTTCAAAAACCAACTCGAGTGTTTTCTCCTTTAATGCCTTATCTTTCAATGAATTATTCAAAGTTCTTACTAATTCCCACAGGCCCTCTTGCGTAGGAAATGTATGATTAAATTGAGATAATGGAGTACCTACATCTGTAGGTTCTAAGTCAATTAAAAAAGTGCAAACTCGACTGTTACTAAGCCCTTTAGCTAATGCACCAGCTTCAAATAATATCCAAGGTTTATTTTTGTTTTCTTGCGTCAAACAAATAATACCAATAGTTGTATTTTGCAACTGATCATTTATTTCAGAAAACCAAAGCGAACCTCTATCAATGTCTTTGCTTGACATCCATGGATCTACAGCTTGAATAACACATTGAAGCCATGTATCAAGCAGTTCAGCCATGGCCTTACTTCTATCTCCCGACCAACTTAAGAATACGTTCAATTGTAATTACCTCTTTATTATTGTTAACCCGTTTCAAAAAACCTAACGCCCTGTTAAGGTGTGAGCAACGCAATACCGAAGCTACCGCATACCACCTTAAACACTAAACGCAACGCATAGTAAAAATGCCACGCGTTGCGAATCACTCTTAAACAGTTTGTTAAGTGTTTAATTTCGAAGCACTTTTATTTAGGTGCTCGTGAACGATAACAGTTTCAATAGGATTAAGTGGACGTGTAGTGCTCACTTTGTTGCCATTTAATGCAACAACACCACTGTCGATTAGAAGATTTAAGATATAGTCCTTATCCTCTTTCTTCATCACACTCGCTTCATCAAACGGCATTTTTTCATAACCTGTGACATAACTTTTTAGTCCATCCTCACCTACAGGAGCCTCAGCAACTTCGCGGTTTTTGCTCTCAATACTCACAGCTTGAGTTTCAATAAAGGTGTTTACATCAGAACCATCGAGCATGATGATTTTCCCACCTATATAATGAGGAAAGCCATTTAACTTCTCATAGTTTATTGAGTTTTCGAGTTCTTTAAATCCCGAACCATCGATAGCAAGGTTATGGCTTACCGCTTCAAAGTAGAGGTCTACTGTAAAGTTGAATAAAGCTGGGTATATATCTACATATTTCCCATAGTTGATGGTCACTTCTTTCAAATATTTTATGGTCTGCTTCGACTTTAGATTACGTATCGCATAGTCGACTACTTCCACAGGCAACAAACTAATTAGTTGAACTTCAGCATGAACCATCTTTACAGATGCAACAGAAATTGCCTTAGAAGTATTAAGTAACTCTGATTCATGAGTAGCGAAATTTCTCAGCGCCTTTAGAGCGCGATAACGTTTGTTATTACCAAAATTGACCGATTTTACTTTTTCTAGCTTCTCGCATGCGCTGCACATTACCGACAGTAACTCTTTAAGATCGTCGGCATCCGATGAAGCACAGTACTTGAAGTACTTGTTGAAGAAGCGGGATAACTCTAGTTCACAACTTTTTAGAGGGGTCATAATTACAGCTCATTATTAATACTGTTGCGTATTCTACTGTAGTCTGTGCAACGATGGAATTGCTTAAACACTTAACGCCTTGTTAAGGTGTGAGGCACGCAATGCCGATGCCTCCGCATACCACCTTAACCACTAAAACTAACGCATAGTAAAAATGCCACGCGTGCCGAATCACTCTTGAACAATTTGTTAGCTTTCTAGCCAACGAAGTACGCTGAATCATTTTCTGCAAATAAACAATCCAACGGGTAAGGCAGCTCCAGCCTTGGCATATTACCTTTTGAAAACCATTTAAGACATACCGTTTCATCATCGAGTGCGGATTGAGAACAACTTTCTACTACACATTTGAACATGATAACTGTGTATTCAACTTGATCACCATTTGGGTATGTAAAACCAAAACCCTCACCGCCGAATACACCAAGCAGGCGATCTACTTTTACAGCCAAACCTGTTTCCTCGCGAACTTCCCTGATCAATGCTTGCACTGGCGACTCTTGAGGTTCAATCATTCCGGCAGGAAGGCTCCATGTGCCATCTGATTTTTGCTGAAGTAGTAGCTCTTTATTTTCATTTAAAATGACACCCGCAACGCCGGGGATAAGAAGTGGCATCGTTCCAATCTTAGAACGAACCTCTTTGATATAGTCACTTGCGCTCAATTTTCCTCCTTGAAAGCTAACGCCCTGTTAAGGTGTGAGCAACGCAATATCGAAGCTACCGCATGCCACCTTAAACACTAAACGCAACGCATAGCAAAAATGCCAAGCGTTGCGAATCACTCTTAAACAGTTTGTTAGGCATCTACTTGTTTAAGTGCTCAACAATTTTAAATGATTGGAATGCTGCCCTAGCGTAAATTACTGGAACATCCGAATCTTCTACTGATAAATGACGTTGTACTTCTTCTCGGGTTAAAGTCGATTGACACCCAATTATAACTTTCTTAAGTCTAATCTCGTGAGAAAATGGTTGGAAGTATAATCCATCATGGTAATCAAAGTTTTTTAACTGACGTACTGTTCTGTATTCTTTTTCATACCCCCAATGTTTAAACTTTGACAATAAAAGCTTCTGAGGGAAACTCTTACTATTCATTAAAGAGTCATCAAATCTTCGAGTAACATAATTTACTTTTTGAGCGTCACCATTATCAGCCAACTCAAGTTCAATACATATTCCTTGGTGATTATTAGCATAGTGTGCCCATTGAACTGGATTTGACCAAATTTTGCTAAAACACAAAATGCCAAATTCAGAGGCAACATCATTCTTCATTTTCTTCAATCGCGCTCTGACATCTTTATTTTTTGTGTTAATGCCCAATAGCTCAAAAGGATCATTTAACCTATCAAACGTAGAGGCTTTAATTCTTCTATTTGCTAAGTTCTGTAATCCGTAATGTGCATCCATATAATGGTAAAGTTTCATTGAATCTCCTGATGCCTAACGCCGCATTAAGGTGTGAGCAACGCTGCCACAAAACTAAACCATATCACCTTAAACACAAAACCCAACGATGGAATGAAAAATGCCATGCGTTGGGAATCACTCTTAAATGCTTTGTTATGTCAATCACTCGGCAACTATTTGCATTTTATTAACAATATTAAGCTTCAAATTATTATATCGACCACTTCCTGTAACTTTCAGATTAGCCAGCACGATATAAGATTTATTTAGTTCTAAATCTAGATTGGATAACTCTTCATCTAGGTTTAACCAAGGTACATATGAAGTATCTTCTGAGTTCTCAGCACTGCATTGATAAGAAATTTTTCCACCATTATCCTTTCTATACTTAGGAGTAATACGCATTGCTATTGGGTGTTCAATTGCATTTCGATTACAACGATTAAAAAGTACATGGTATCTTTCGTCATCATAAAAAAACTCATTCCATTTAATGAATGTGTTTTTGAATTGTATTTTCATGAGTGAAGCAAGCTCTTTTATATCATTACGCTCAAGCAATAAACTACGTAATCTTGCAATTCCTGCAGCAGATCTACAATATGACGACAGTCTTTCTTTGGTTTCTATATACTCTTTGCCGAGAGCTGGGCTGTTAGTGTCTTCAGTTGAAATTTTGCTTGCAATCTCATTTAACCTTGACTGGGTATCAGCGAGAAAGTTCAATCGAATAGTGAACTTTCCAGCACTTAACTCTTCAAAAATATTTGGCGCACCTTCAATATCTTCAGACTCACTAACAATTACTTTAACAGACCCCGCAGTAGAATTTTTACATCCTTCTTTATGCGACGCCCCCTTCGCTAGCTTCAAGTAAGGTAAAACTTTAGTATCAGTTGCTTGACGAGTATACCCAGAAGTATATTCAATTTTTGTACGGCACTTCTCCCCTTCACAAAAAATTGAACCATTATCCGATTTGGAAAGATGCTTGATGCTAATGTTACTTTCTATGTTGCCTGAAAGCTTCAAAGCCCTAACCATCTTAATGCCTTTAGCCATATACCGACTCCTTGAAATACATATCTAATACTAATATGGGGGTAACAACTTATTTTTCAAGGAGTTGATTGGAAGTGCTATGACATAACGCCTTGTTAAGGGGTGAGCAACGCAATACCGAAGTTGCCGCATACCACTCTAATCACTAACACCAACGCATAGTAAAAATGCCACGCGTTGCGAATCCCTCTTGAACAATTTGTTATGTGAACATGCAAACTCAGTATCCAATATCTAGGATCAAAAGCAACGTTAATAAAAAAGGAGACCAGTACCATATGCTCCCTTTCCATTGACGGACTACTAAAGTTTGGTACAGCAAAGCGACAATTAATACTAGCTCTAGGAAAAGCTGGAAAGGAAAGAGCAACAATGAGTAAACCATCCCATACCCAGGAGCTTGACCTGCTTCGCTAGGGTTACTCATTACACCGTCGATAAAGTGCTCGAAATATAAGTAAATGAAATGGTTCAGTGTTAGTACAACTAAAACAAACCTCACAATGCTGACGCTCCAAGTTTATGATTTGAAATAGTATTTGTTCCAGTTCAGAAACTGTCGAGCATCATATTTTCATAAACTCGACATCAATCTCAGTTTTGTTCACATAACGCCTTGTTAAGGGGTGAGCAACGCAATACCGAAGCGACCGCATACCACCTTAATCACTTAAACCAACGCATAGTGAAAATGCCACGCGTTGCGAATCCCTCTTGAACAATTTGTTATGAGTCAATTCCCAACACACTCAGTTCCAATTTTAATCCCTTCCTAGTTTGGACCGCGACATAAAACGCTTTATTCAGTGCATCGACCAAATCACGCTCTCTAGGATCAATTTCTCGGGCAGCATAATGTCCAAAAGTTAGTTCAAACAACTTTGATCTTTCATTAGACGTACCTTCAAAGTAAGAGATTAACCACTCTAACTGCTTTTCTATGGAATCAAACAACTGAGGCTGTAAAACACTCCGATTCAGTTTAAGGGTTTCTATTGCTTGATTGCAGATATCTATTTTTACGTTTTCTTGGGTCATAATTTCCATTGACTCATAACGCCCTGTTAAGGGGTGAGCAACGCAATACCAAAGCCGCCGCATACCAGCTTAAACACTAAAACCAACGCATAGTAAAAATGCTACGCGTTGCGAATCCCTCTTGAACAGTTTGTTATGTACGTAGCTCAAAATGAATACCTGAGCTCTCAAACTCTATGGTCCCAAAGCTACCAACAACCTTGAAACATGATTGGTTCTTTTCGAAGTATTCTATGTTTCCATAGTCTTTTGAGCCATCAGGCTCTAGGGTCGGTTGTATATCACTTTGATTCAAGAGCCCAGTAATACTCGAAACATCGTTAAACAGAAGAGAGCCCAAGCGATAGCAAGTATACTCACCTACCTTTGGAGTTTTATAGTATTCAGACTCAGGCCAGATGCTGAACTCTAGTTCAATTTCCAAAGTTTGATCGCAGTAGTTCCACCCCAAAACAAATGAATCTTGAAGGTCTACGCCTACGAGAAAATCCATATTTCTCTCCAAGTACATAACGCCCTGTTAAGGGGTGAGCAATGCAATACCGAAGCTGCCGCATACCACGTTAACCATTAAAGCTAACGCATAGTAAAAATGTCACGCGTTGCGAATCCCTCTTGAACAGTTTGTTAGGTTTATGATTTCACGATGTAAGTGACAATATTCTTTGAATATAAGCAGCTTTTGCTTCAGGATAATCTTGCCTACTGACGCCACTTGCAACCAAGCCCTGTTTGAGGGCATTGTACTCTCTTAGCAACTCTCGGCTTTGAATATGAGCATCTCTAAATTGAATATGTTTTCTTAACTTTGAGTCGCCCTGCTTATAAGCATGAACATGGATATAATCAAAGCGTTCGTCATCGTTGTAATATGTGAAGAAACAACGACCTTGAACTCCTTGCTCTCCTTTGTAAGTAAAGCCTAGAGATTCGAGCGCTAGAATGTTTTGCTTCAAAGTTAAAGTATCATTATATGCGATACCTATATCTATTATCGGTTTTGCAATTGAGCCTGGGATCGCTGTACTACCAATATGATAAATAGTCACACCACTCAAGTTAGGCGCAATCACGCTGACAATTAGCTCATAGGCTTCAGACCATTTATGGACGTAGTCGGTTAACTGGACTGTAAAATGCTCTAGTCCTATACCTAACTCTTCAAGTCGCCTTATCAACTCAGTTTTATCCACCTTAACTTCCCATGTTAACTCGTAAACCTAACGCCCAATTAAGGTGTGAGGCACGCCATACCGATGCTCCCGCATGCCACCTTAATCACTAAAACCACCGCATAGTAAAAATGCCACGCGTGCCGAATCGCCCTTAAATTGTTTGTTATGTTTTGGTGTTCATCGAGCTAATCAAACTTTTTGAATAGATTATGCCCTGTGATCCCATACCCAAGACGAGTGTACAGCCTTAAAGCACCATTATTGCCACTTGCAACATGGAGCTTCAACCTTGTAATACCACTTTGTTTGAGGCGGGATTCAAGGTTTTTTATTACTAATTCGCCATAACCTGAGTTGCGATACTTTTGCTCTATGAAGAAGTCACAAATAAAAGCGGTTGAGTCTTCTACACTCTCTATGTACCAAAGATGACCTATAGATAGCTCCCCCAATTTAATCGAACAGACATAGTTACCGTCAGTATCAAGCTTATTGGGTAGTCTCATCTCGAAGTCTAGGGAAGCGAACTCAAAAGATTTCCTTTCAGAGTAGCCATAATTGGAGCTGATAGAACCAGCGTATTCTCGTATAAAGTTTTCACGAAACAGCTCAAAACAACCAGGTTCCATTTCAAATAGACTTATCACTTTACCCTCCTAAATCCTTGGAGTTGATTAAAAACATAACGCCCTGTTAAGGGGTGAGCAACGCAATACCGAAGCCGCTGCATACCACCTTAAACACTAAAACCAACGCACAGTAAAAATGCCACGCGTTGCGAATCCCTCTTGAACAGTTTGTTATGTGCGTGCTTACGTTATGCACCAGACTGCTTTATACGCTTGGCGCCAACAAAAAACCGATATTTACTTTGTTGAAGCAAGTCCATATGACGCTCAAACTTAGGCACGCCGTTGGATAAAGAAAGATGGTAGACAAATCCATTACCAGCATATACGCCAACATGTGCTCCATATGAGTCTGTAGAGTCGTTATACATCATGATATCTAACGGCTTAAACTCAGTAACCAGCTCACTAAACTCCGAGTCATCCCACAGTTCACTAGAACGGTAGTTAGGTGGATTTAGACCGAAGTCTCTGAGCAGGTTATAAGCAAAGACCTGGCAGTTAGCTCCAAGCGTTAAGTCTGAATCATCTTTGCAACCCGGTATGCGGGATGAAACGTATCTTACATTTTTGAATCTGTCGGGAATATCCATTTCCATTTTCTCCCAAAGCACATAACGCCGCATTAAGGTGTGAGCAACGCTACCACAAAACCTGACTATGCCAACGTAAACACAAAACCCAACGATGGAATGAAAAATGCCAAGCGTTGGGAATCACTCTTAAATGCTTTGTTATAGCTCTAGTTGATGTCATACAGCTGATTCTGAACCAGCATTTTATAAAGCGTAAACTGCTTTCCTTTATAATTAACTGACTTACCAAAGATGAGAGCTTTTGGCATAAATGCATATTGATAGCCATAAGAGTTACATGTCACAGTCGTTCCATCTGTGAAAAACACCCTCATATCAAAATCACATCCTTCAAAGTCATCAGACCGCTCGCCGCTTTCAGTAATATACCCCTCGATTTGTTTACTCTCGAGTAAGGTCCATCCTATCAGTTGTTCAAGTTGATACTCATCGACCATTGCAAAACTAGAAATAGGAAAAAGAGTTAGGGCTAAGGAAATTAGATACTTCATCACAATTATTCCACTATTCGTTAAAACTTAATGACATAGATACCAAGTTACTTTCTGGAATGAAGAGTTAAAGATATCAGTGAGAAACCCAGCAAAATTGCGCCTGCGACGACCTTCAAACCTGCTCGAATGTTTCCACCTATAACCTCGGCATCTGAAGGCTTGTAGCCCCAAAATCTTGAATCAATTAGGTCCAATCCCAACAGAACGAAACATACTGTTAGTGCAAATAGGTAATGTTTTTTCACAAAGTGAAATGATTTAACGGAAAAGGCTTTGATTTTAGAACTCATATAGATTCTCAGGGGTTAACTATGAAAGCATCATATTCTAACCTAACAGCCCAACAAATAGAACAGCATACTAATTAACCAGTGTGAGCTATAACGCCCTGTTAAGGTGTGAGCAACGCAATACCCAAGCTGCCGCATACCACCTTAAACACTAAAACCAACGCATAGTAAAAATGCCACGCGTTGCGAATCACTCTTAAACAGTTTGTTAGCTGACATTGCCCAACTGCTGCTTAAAAAACTCTACAACAACGCCAGTTAAGATTGGCTGAGACAGTTTTAATATGCCGCCTGAGAATATGTCCTTAAAAGTTTTCTCGCCTTTGATCGACTTTGGAACAGAGTTGACCGCATTTAGACCTTTTTCAGTTAATACAGCTCTAGACTCCGTAGCGCTGTACCTGTTGAAACGAATGTAATCTTCGTTGTGAAGCCAACTCAACGTGTAAGTACATATTTTTTCAATTTCCAAAAACTGATAGAAAAAATCCTCGTCATCTTGCTGTGCAAAGTACTCACTGACTTTAACCGCCAAATCTCCAGTGACGATATCAGTATCGACTGGAAAGTTGTGTAGGCATAGGTGGAAGATCTCAACAACAGCACAATTAAAGACATCTAAATTTCTCAATATAACCTCTTGTCAGCTAACGCCCTGCTAAGGGGTGAGCAACGCAATACCGAAGCCGCCGCAAACCACCTTAATCACTAAATTCAACGCATAGTAAAAATGCCACGCGTTGCGAATCCCTCTTGAGCAGTTTGTTAGTCGCGAGGCACCGAGCGACAATTTTAAGCCGAACTAAACTTTGCGAACAACAAACTTTATGTGCTTTGATGCATTTAAGTCAGGCGCAGTCTCAAAGCGGCTACTCAATGAAACCACGTGGAACTTACAACGCCAGAGAAAACGTCATTTCAGCGAGTAAATCGGCTTTTGTACCCAACAAACTCACCGAGCAGAGTTGCAACCAAAAACAGACTCTCGATTGCCCTGTTCTGTCAGCACCAAAGGACAAAACAACCGCTAGGACACTTGCCAAGCTTTGGGTTTAAAACAGCAGAAACTGAGTTTTGACCATCGACGATGAATCTGTATACCAAACAAACAGCTGCCAAATTTTGAGCTAAGAAACATGATTTTGATTACTAGCTTTTTCTGGCGACTAACGCTTTCTATACGGCCTTCAGCCACCTTTCAGGCACGCTACCGCATTCTTTCATTCAAAAAGAAAGTATGCATGCTAGCACTTATCTTTATGAAACAAATAGAAAATCAGTATGAATCTGTGTGCTCACACACGCAATTAGACGGTGTATTGGCGCCTAATTGTCCATAAGGGACTAAGTTAATAAAACTGTATAAACAACCAGTCAAATTATAACTATGAAAAGTCAGTTTTTACTGAGCGTAAAAGAGCATATGGTCTCGCGTCACTATGCGAAAAAAACCATTGAAACCTACCTGTTTTGGATAAAGCGTTACATCGTTTTCCACCAGCTTGCCCACCCTTCCAAACTTTCTGAAGACGATGTCGAACGCTTTCTTAGTTATCTCGCTATTGATAAAAAAGTGGCAGTCAAAACACAGGCACTTGCGTTAAACGCCATCTCATTTTTGTATCGAGAGTATTTCCAGATGCCACTTTCATTGAACATGAGGTTTCAAAAATCACTCACTGAGAAAAAACTGCCTGTTGTGCTAACAAGAGACGAAGTGCGCCGATTTGTTCAACATATTGACCCGAAATACAAACTCCACATCCAGCTTTTGTATGGTTCAGGTTTGCGAATCATGGAGTGCTTACGATTAAGGATCCAAGATATTGATTACGACTATGGTGCGCTCAGAGTATGGCAAGGAAAAGGTGGTAAGAACCGAACAGTTACACTGGCGAAAGAGCTGCATGAACAACTCAAAGCACAAGTCAGTTTAGCGAGAGATTATTATCAGAAAGACCGTCACATGGGCGGTTATGCCGGTGTTTATATCTCTGATGGATTACGTCGGAAGTACCCCTGTGCAGAGTTGGACTTTAATTGGCACTTTCTCTTCCCATCAACCAAGTTAGGCGTTGATAAAGATACCGGCGAGTTTCGGCGTCACCATATCAATGAGAGCGCAATACAAAGGGCTGTTAAACGAGCGGCAAAAGATGCAGGAATCGAAAAACCGGTGACTTGCCATACTCTGAGACACAGTTTCGCGACTCATCTTTTAGAATCTGGCGCTGATATTAGAACCGTTCAGGAACAGCTTGGACATACTGATGTGAAAACGACTCAGATCTACACGCACGTCATCGAGCGCGGTGCAGGAGGCGTCTTGAGTCCGTTATCTAGCTTATGAAAAAGAAAAAGCCACCGAGTGACAGTAAGTACTCCGGTGGCTTTCACATTTAATTGGTTTAGTGACGCTCGCCCAATTTGACGTTGCCTTTGGAGTCAAACCAAAGCGCTTGAGCGCGACGGCGGCCGAGCAGAATCGGGCCATCATCATAGAACAGAAAGTTCTTCCAATATTTCTTGAACGTTGACCACTTCGTCTCGATTACGTTGTATTTCTCATAACAGAAGTACACCGTGACATCATCTTGCCAATCAATAAACGCCACGATTTCTTCTGGTAACTCGGGTTCATCGGCTTCCCAAGCTGCCATCCAGTCGACATCTTCTGACCAATTAGACTCTTTCATCGGCCAATCAGACGAGCTCAAACGATCCATATCAGGACTTTGTGCGCTAATGTTCTCTTTCCAGAATTGCGCGGCGCGAGCTTGACTCATCGGCTTGATAAACTCGAGGTCCTCTTCAGGCACTGGCATTGACTGGTGAGTAAAAATCCATTTTCTTTGGTATTCATCCAAAGGCAAATAAGACATTCAGTCTCCTTTCTTACGACTTCAGCCAACCTTTCTCGGTGGCTTCTTCAATCAGTTCTTTGGCCTTGTCCCATAGGGTGACAGAACCAAATTCAATTCTTTTATTGATGGTTAACGCTTGCTCTCGCGTTACACCATTTTCTTTCCAACTTTGACCATCATTGTGGTAGTTGAGTAGCATCGGGATAAGGCGATCTAACGCTTTAGCGTATTTCGCATCATCACTTTGGGCCGCTTCAAATTCTTTCCACAAAGAGAACAGCTCATCACCTTGATCGCTTGGTAACATTCCAAACAGACGCTCTGCCGCTTTCAGTTCTTTCTCTTCTTGTTCTTTTGAAGCAGCGACATCATAAACAAAGGTATCACCTGCGTCGATCTCTACGACGTCATGGATAAGCAGCATTTTCATCACTCGAGCAATATCGATTGGTGCATTGGCATGTTCTTGCATTAATACCGCCATCAATGCAACGTGCCAACTGTGCTCACCACTATTCTCTAAGCGTCGATCGGCACTCTTTACCCGAGTACGACGAAGCACGCTCTTTAGTTGATCGAGTTCAATAAGAAGTGCTAACTGCTTTTCCAATCTTTCCATTTATCGAGCCTCTGCTTTCCAGTTTGGGTTAGTTAACGATGTCAGCACATGATCTTGCCATTCACCGTTAATCAACAAATAGTCTTTAGCGTAGCCTTCTCTCTCAAACCCAACGTGCTGCAACACCGCTTCACTGCGCTTGTTATGCGGCATGTAACCTGCTTGAATGCGGTGTATATTTTGCACTTCAAACATGTATTCACAGGCCATTTTTAACGCGCGGCGCATATAGCCATGACCTTGTGCGTCCTCTGCAAGGGAGTAACCCACGTTGCAGGCATAGAATGGAAAACGAGTCAGGTTGCTGAAAGAAAGCGTGCCAAGCATTTTACCAGATTCGGCATGAACAAGCAGACAATAGTACCCCAGTCCCAAGCGATGTAATTCATTTAGTTTGATCAGCTTTTGTAGCCAACCATTTACCGAGAAAAACGCTTCTTCGCGCTTCGGTTCAAAGGGCTTCAAGTAGTCGCGATTGCTTTGAAAATATTCTGCAATCATATCGGCATCGCCAATTTCTGCAGTACGTAGAAGCAAGTCGCCGTCCAACTTGTGAACGGCGATTGAAGAACTTTTATCTTCCATTATGAATAACAACGTCCATTTAATTTCGGGGTCATTTTACAGATAGGCCCAGTATTTACCGCGACTCTAGACTTTACGAATACCATAATCACGCAGTTTGTTTGCGATAGAGGTATGAGAAACATTCAAACGCTTAGCAAGCTTACGACTCGATGGGAATGATTGATACAAACGCTCTAAAATCTGAGATTCGTAATCACGCATGATCTCATCAAGCGAACCATCAAGGTTCAATGTCGCGCTGCCACCACCCATAGCTTGTGGCTGAGGCAAGTTAAAGTTCTCTGCCTTGAGGATGTGTCCATCCATCTCGGTCAATGCACGCAGAACCATGTTGTCCAATTGACGCATGTTACCCGGCCATTGGTAGTTCGCTAATGCATCCACCAGTTCTTCATCCAGCTCAGGCTTGTCGATGCCAAGTTGCTGAGCGTGTTTCGTTACGAACAAGTCCAGCAGCGGCGCTACATCGTTCGAGCGTTTACGCAGAGGCGGAATATTCAAGGTCAGGACATTGAGGCGATAGTACAAATCTTCACGGAACTTGCCAGCCTCAGCAAGTTCTGCAAGGTTGTGCTTGGTAGAGGCAATAATGCGGACATCAACGTGCATTTCATCTTCAGCACCTACTCGACGGAAGTTACCATCCTGTAAGAAGCGCAGCAGTTTGATTTGCAGATGCGAGCTCATCTCACCGATTTCATCAAGAAAGACGGTACCGCCGTTTGCTTGTTCGAAGATACCTTTGTGACCTTGTTCGTGATTAAATGAACCCGGCGCATGACCAAACAACTCGGTTTCGGCCACATCATCAGGCATGGATGCACAGCTTAAAACAAGGAAAGGTTTGCTCGCTCGGCCAGAGCGGCTGTGACATGCTTTCGCCAGCATCTCTTTACCTGTTCCCGTTTCACCTTCTATCAATAGAGGCTGATCGAGAACAGATAACTTCTTCGCTTGGTTCATCAGCGCTTTGTGGCGATTTGATAAGCCGACAAAGTGCTCAAAGCCAAGTTGATTATGAAGAGGCAGTATTTCTTCGATTTGCGCACCGTGTTGGCTCGAACGAATCGTCATCAAGGTACTAGCAAGTGTCGAGTTTTGCGCTTCGTCTTTAATGTAGACCGGCATCAATTCAAGAATGTAATCCAAGCCATCGATCACTAGGCTTTCGCGAGTGCGAGCGTTCACGCCTTCAGACCAGCGGTTAAAACGAACACTCGGCAATAACATACCAATTTGCGTGCCGATAACATCTTGTTTGTGCTGACCAAGAAGAGAAAGTGCGGACATGTTCGCCATATCGACAGCGCCTTTGAGGTCGATAGCAAACACAGGGTCAGGCAAGTTATCCACCAATGAAAGCAGCTCTGTGTTATGGCGCTCCATTGGCATAAATTGGATTTTACGTACGTCTTTGACCCCCGGAATACGGCGGATCTCGGCCATCAATTCACTAAAGGTATCAAAATCAATATCTGGGCAGTTTAGGTAGATGATGCCGCTGATATCAATTTCGATACCACGTAGGTCGATGCTTTTAGACGCTAAAATATCGAGCAGTTCTCGGGTAAGACCGAGTCTATCTTCACAAAAGACTTCAAGACGCACTGAAAATATCCCAATTCACAACTGTCAGGAAAAGTTGACAGTAGTTTCTACCAAGCTTGGAATGGCGTCAAGCAATCCTCACCGTCAAAGGTGATATTGGTTACGGTTTCATCGTAATTGATGCAACTTTCGCCACTACCTCTTTACGAATGGCACCGAGTTTCACTTGGCGTTCTGGATACCAAGGTAAAGGACGAAGTAGTGCCATGGATTTTAGACCGAGACGCGCAGTCAAAATACCTACACCTAACCCCTGCCCTGCTCGCGCGGAGATTTTTCCGGCGAGATCCATCGACATCAAATCCATGCTGGCATCAATAGCGAGTTCACTCGCACCCGCTGCCGCCATATTCACGAACACAGCTCGCAATAGCTTGATGCGAGAAGCGTAACCTAATTCAACGCCATACACTTTAGAGAGATTGTCGATCATTTTGAAGTTACGCCATGCCACCAGCAACATGTCAGCGGCGGCTAGTGGGCTGACTGCCACCAAAGCAGCGGATTCAGTTGCGTGCTGAGAAACAATTTTGGTTGCAAGTTTATCTTGCTGACTAACAACCATAGAATCGTACATCTCGAGAATTTCTGCATCGCTATGAGCAGGATTCACCCTATTCTTCCAACGATCAAAGCCAGGGTTTTCTGCAAGTACCCCGCTTTGCTCCGCAACCTTTTCACAGAATGCTTTGCCCTTACCGACACTTTGGCTATCGATAAGCGCCTCACTCTCTTCTTGCACGCTAAAGTGGTTACGAAGTTTGCGCAGCTTCCATAACTCCTTGCCTAATGCGCCCAAACCAAAAGAGGCAATGGTAGCGATAAAGCCAGCCCAGCCTAGCGCCAACCAATCGGCAGTTTGTACTGCAGTAACGACAGAATCGACCGCTTGCCAACCAACTAAACCGGCAAAGGTGGCAAAGAGACCCGTTGTCAGCCATTTGCGACCCGATTTCGGACGGATGACCTGTTCGAGCTGCAACTCTTGTTCGGTTTCTTCCTGTTGCTCTTCAATCGCGACAGGTACGAAGGTTTCTTTTTCTGAAAACGTCTTTTGAGCCGTCAATTCAGGGGAAGCACTCTCTTGATCGCCGTGCATCGTTTTTTCTGAGAAGACTTGTTTTTGTTTTAATTCGCTCATTTCAATTTGTCTCCCAATAGGTATTCCAATGCTTTATCGAGGCGAATATGTTTCATCGGCTCGTCGGTTTCTGAAGGCATTGGTCGGAAAGAAGTAAAATCAAAGCCACTGTTTTGCCAATAAGCCGCGTTAGGTAACTTCTTCGGCACTTCACCGGGGAACATCGTCATAGACTCCCCATCAAGCGTTGTACCTTGCAGTGCAGGGACGGTTTTATCTCCCGAAGCGATGAAACCTGAAGTCGTCGCTTGAATCGAAGCAATGCTCATACAGCTCATTTCTATGTTCTCGTACGCTGCGGTCTGCCATGCAGGATGCACCATCTGTTGAAGCAGAGAGACCAAATGCGGATGTTGATCTGGCGTCACGTGGTCGGCTTTTGTCGCTGCAAATAATACTCTGTCGATCTTTGGTGAGAACAAACGGCGCAAGAAACTGCTTCGGCCATATCGGAAGCTGTGCATGATCTGTTCAAGCGCTTGGCGCATATCGTAAAAGGCTTCATCACCGGCATTTAGCGGTTGTAAGCAATCTACCAACACGATTTGGCGGTCAAACGTAGCAAAGTGATGCTTGTAGAACGCCTTAACCACCTTCTGCTGATACTCGTGATAACGGGCTTCTAGCATTGCCAAGTTGCTGCCCTTAACTGATTTCACATCGGCATCAAATCGACATGGAAAGAACTGTAATACTGGCGCCCCTTCTAGCTCTCCCGGTAAGACGAAACGACCCGGCTGAACCCAATGTAAACCGCTGTCTTTGCATGCATGCAAATAGTCAGTGTAACTTTTAGCGACTTTTTCTAGCTGCTTTTCATTCAATTCCGCAGCTAAATCCAATGCATCTAGCTCTGCCAGCCAGTCGGCAGCAAGCTCACTACGCTGCCCTTTTAACGCCTCAAATTGGGTTTGTGACCACGTCGCGAAATCCATATCAAGCAAAGGCAGATCCAATAGCCACTCACCCGGATAGTCGATGATATCGACATTCAACACGGCAGTTTTACTCAGCAGCTTTTTGGTGGTTTTGTTTGGCTTGTATTTCAGAGCCAGTCGTATCTCGCTCACGTCACGGGTCGGTACTGGCCATTGTGGTGGCGTGGCATGAATTTGGTTCATCGCATCATCGTAAGCAAAACGTGGAACCATCATATTGGATTGAGGCTCACGTTTAGCACCAATTAAACGCTTATCGCGCGCCGCATTAAGCAACGGCAAATTGTCGTGAGTAGCGGTATGCAGTAATTGATTAACCAGAGAAGTAATAAACGCGGTTTTACCCGCACGCGACAACCCCGTTACGGCGATACGGACATTAGAGTCCATACCACGGCTGATAAAGTCATTCACTTCTTGTGTTATTCTTTTCATCGTTTTTATTTGTCTCATCAATTCTTGCTACGCAGTGTAATTTTACCAACCTTAATCAAAGATGAACAAAGTATTCACTGCAAAACCTATTTCCAAAAACGAAAAAGCCCCTGAGAATTTCAGAGGCTTAGAGATCTTAATGTCTTTACGTGAAGTCTAATCGTCTTCAATCAACTTGTAGATAACGAATAGGCAAACTTCCAGAATCAGCCATAACACACAAGTGATGGTGACGTATTTTTCATCGAAGATACTGATGCCGTGAAGAATCAAGTCGTAGCCAACAAAGCTACCGATCACAACAGCAAGAACTATTTGTAGAATTTGAATAAAACGAGGCATGCCGTCTCCTAATCATGTCAGCATAACAGTGAGATTTGCTATGCCTATAAGTTTATATTTGATTATATAGACAAAAAGTGCAGCTTTCGCTGCACTTTTGTCAAATGTTTGCTAGGTAAATCAGCACTTTGTCACATTCTCTCAATTGAGACGTTCGAATGATGACCAAGTCGATTACGCTTCCATCTCTTGGATTTTCACTTTCCAAGTATCCGGACCAATTTGGTGAGCGTTCGCGCCATTTGAATCCACAGCCACCGTTACCGGCATATCTTCGACTTCAAACTCGTAAATCGCTTCCATTCCTAGATCTTCGAATGCCACCACGCGAGCTTTCTTAATCGCTTTAGCAACTAGGTACGCCGCGCCGCCAACTGCCATTAAGTAAACCGCTTTGTGGTTCTTGATAGATTCAACCGTTGCAGGGCCGCGCTCTGCTTTACCGATCATGCCCATAATGCCAGTTTCTTCTAACATCATGTCTGTGAACTTGTCCATACGTGTTGAGGTTGTTGGACCTGCTGGGCCTACTGCCTCATCACCGACGGCATCAACCGGGCCAACGTAATAAATGAACTTACCCTTGAAATCAACGCCAGCAGGTAAACCTTCACCCGCTTCTAGCATGCCTTGGATACGTTTATGTGCCGCATCACGACCCGTTAGAATCTTGCCAGATAGCAGTACCGTTTCACCGGTTTTCCACTCTTGAACTTCTTCTTTGGTCACCGTATCTAAGTTAACACGACGAGTATTTGCGCCCGCTTCCCAAGTGATGTCTGGCCAATCTTCTAACTTAGGTGGCGTTAGCTCTGCTGGACCATTCCCATCAAGTGTGAAGTGAACGTGGCGCGTTGCCGCACAGTTCGGGATCAAACATACTGGTTTAGAAGCAGCATGCGTTGGCGCGGTTTTGATCTTCACATCAACAACCGTTGTTAAACCACCCAAGCCTTGCGCACCGATACCAAGCTTGTTCACGCGATTGAAGATATCAAGACGAAGCTCTTCTTCTGCGTTTTGAGGACCACGATCAATCAAGTCTTGAATATCAACGTGTCCCATCAGAGATTCTTTTGCCAGTACCGCAGCTTTTTCAGCAGTACCGCCGATACCAATGCCAAGCATGCCCGGTGGACACCAACCTGCACCCATTGCTGGTAGGGTTTTCTCTACCCATTCTGCAATGTCGTCTGATGGGTTTAGCATCACCATCTTGGTTTTGTTTTCAGAGCCGCCGCCTTTCGCCGCGATTTGGATTTCGACTTTATCGCCTGGCACCATATTGATGTGCACAACTGCTGGCGTGTTGTCTTTGGTATTGATTCGCTTGCCCGCAGGGTCCATCAGAACCGAGGCACGCAATGGGTTATCCGGATTCGTGTAAGCCTGTCGAACGCCTTCATCCACCATTTGTTGAACCGTCATGTCGGTCGAATCCCATTGAACGCCCATACCGATGTTCACGAAACAAGTCACGATGCCTGTATCCTGACAAATCGGTCGATGGCCTTCTGCCGACATACGGGAGTTAATTAGGATCTGAGCGATAGCGTCTTTTGCCGCTTGGCTCTCTTCACGGTGGTAGGCTTTTTCAAGGGCTTGAACAAAGTCTAGCGGGTGGTAGTAAGAAATATACTGTAGCGCATCAGCAACACTGCTGATGACATCCTGCGTGCGTATTACCGTCATTGCATGCCTCATTATTGTTATGCTTTGCTTCCATTATTGGCTTGACTTCTGTCGTGTTTGTTGAGCTTATTGCCCTTAAATGAGCTTCGTTTTATGTAAACAATTGTCGAACGGCTGATATCGACACACGAGTTATTGAAGTCGCCTTCTCATATAGTAAAACCACCTCAAAGCCTTTGTATAGAGGTAGTTTGGCTATACAGATGAATATGATACTCTTGCTGCCCATGACATGCCATGCAGTGAACGAACTCTTTGTCACAATTTAAACAAATGAACAACATGGATACGCAATTGCTTGATTTTAAGGCATTGGATTACGCCAACGACCTCGCTATTTCCCTATTTTCTCGTATCGAACAGCAGCCTTGGGCGATGCTTTTACGCTCCGCTTCTAAGACGCACATCGACAGCCGATTTGATGTATTGGTCGCCAATCCAATCGCAACGCTAGAGACCATCGCTGGCGATACGCAAATCAAAACAGACACGCAAGAATACGTCTCTCAAGATGACCCGTTCTCGCTATTAGACGAGCTCCAACAACAGCTTTTGCCAAACCTTGAGTTGGGCGCAGAGTGGGATCTACCGTTTGTCGGCGGTGCGCTGGGTTATTTCAGTTACGATCTAGGCCGCCGTGTAGAATCTATTCCAGAACTTGCAACTAAAGACCTTCAAACGCCAGATATGGCTGTTGGGTTGTATGAATGGGCATTGGTGGTAGACCACAAACTAGAAAAAGCTTGTCTTGTAGGCCAAAACATTGAGCAAGCATTGCAATGGCTTAATTCACAATCTCCAGCTAATGTTGAAGACTTTAAGCTGATTGGCGATTGGCAATCGAACATGACGCAAGCGTCTTACGTTTCACGTTTTGACCGTGTTCAAGAATATTTGTTGAGTGGTGACTGTTACCAAATAAACTTGGCGCAGCGCTTTAATGCTTCTTATCAAGGAAGCGAGTGGCAAGCTTACACTAAACTAGAAGCGGGTAACCAAGCCCCTTTCTCTGCGTTTATTCGTATGCCTAATTCAGCAATCATAAGCGTGTCACCAGAGCGCTTTTTGGAACTGAAAGATAACGTCATTGAAACCAAGCCAATCAAAGGCACACGTCCACGTAGCCAAAATACTGAGCTCGACCAAGCCAACGCCCATGACTTGCAGACGGCAGAAAAAGATCAGGCCGAAAACCTGATGATCGTCGACTTGCTGCGTAATGACATTGGTCGTGTTGCGTCACCAGGCAGCGTTCATGTGCCAAAGCTATTTGATATTGAAAGCTTCCCTGCGGTGCACCACTTAGTCAGCACAATCCGCGCCGATTTGGATATACAATACAGCGCAGCCGACCTACTTCGAGCTTGCTTCCCGGGTGGTTCAATTACTGGTGCGCCAAAAGTGCGTGCAATGCAAATCATCGAAGAGTTAGAACCGCATCGTCGCAGCGCATATTGTGGCAGTATCGGTTATATCTCACGCCATGGTCGTATGGATACCAGTATCACGATCCGTACTCTGGTTGCAGAAGATAACAAGCTCTACGCTTGGGCCGGCGGCGGCGTCGTGGCAGACAGTGATTGCGCAGCAGAATATCAAGAGACGCTAGACAAACTGTCCAAGATCTTACCGGCGCTAAAGTAACTTAAAGCGCTTTTAAGTACTCAGAAAAACGGCTCTGTAGTAATGACAGAGCCGTTTTTTTAATCGTTATTTTTGCTAATCACTGTTTGTTGCTGCTCAAGGGGACTCGTGCATCATTCGTCGAGCCACTTACACATGATTTGTTCTATATCAGCAGCGGTGTAAGGCTTGGTGAGAATGTCATCCATGCCGGATTCAATGCACTTTTGTCTCTCTTCTAGGGTTGTTCCTGCCGTCAGCGCAATGATTGGCTTCGTGAAGCCGTCTTCGCGCAAATGTACCGTCGCTTCATAACCATCCATTTCTGGCATACGACAATCCATAAATATTAACTCGTAGTCTTTCTCTTTTACCGCGTCGATCGCTTCTAGGCCGTTGTTTCTTAAATCTGGTTTGATATCGAGCTTTTTGAGCATTTGCGTGACGATCACTTGGTTCATACGAATGTCGTCTACCACCAACACCGAGCGTCCTGCCAGTTCGATATATTTACCGACAGACACGTCACCGGCAGCCCTTCCCTGCGCTTCGCCTTGCTTGAGCGGCACAACGACTTTAAAGGTGGTGCCTTTGCGTGGCTCACTGACGAAACTGATTTCACCATCCATCAAATCGACTAAGTTCTTGCAGATTGCCAAACCTAAACCAGAGCCTTCAAAGCTTCGCTTCGTGGAACGGTCAGCTTGTACAAAAGGGTCAAACAGCGCTTTCTGCGCCTCTAAAGGAATACCAATGCCTGTGTCTTCCACTTCGAAATGCGCATAACCATCGACCCACTCGACGCGTAGAACCACGCCTCCGAGATGAGTAAACTTAATCGCATTACCTATGAGGTTCACCAGAATCTGGGTGATGCGTTCAAAGTCACCCACAAGAAATTCTGGAATGCCGAGCTTTTTATCGATCGAGAAATGAATGCGCTTTTCCGCCGCTTTCGCAGCAAACACACCGGTTAATGCGTTCTCTAAGTCCTTCCAAGCAAAAACTTTATCGATGATTTCCATCATACCTGCGTTCATTTTACTGAAATCGAGCAAGTCATTAATGATGACTCGAAGTAAATCACCGGATTGAATCAAGTTACCAAGGTATTGTTGCTGTTCTTCCCCCAACTCGGTTTTGCTCAGTAACTCTGCACTGCCCAACACGCCGTTTAACGGAGTACGAAGCTCGTGGTTGATCATCGCGACAAATTCTTTGGTTGCTTTTTCAGACGCTTCTGCCCGTTTACGCAACTCGACCTCTCGCTCTAGGCTCAAATGTCGGCTGATGACGCCGTGCACTAGATCGGAAACCAACACCATTTGTTTTGAAGTGAACTCTTGATCGACTTGATCAAGAGCGACAGAAAAGATCAGCTCACCCAAGATCGCTGAGTCAATAATGATGGGTAAATAGAGGCGATTCTCGATCCAATGAGGCTTGGTTTGTATCGCGTTTTCATGAGCGAGCACCAGATGGCCAAATTGATGGCGACGCAACGACGAGAGATGCTCTTGGCTCAGAGATAAGTAGGCTCCGGAAACCACCGAGTTTGATGTCAGTTGCTCCAAGAAACTGGCAATCATGGTCTCATCAAAGGTGCTAGAAAGGAACGTTCGTCCAAACTTGATCAGCGTGGCATCGATTTGTTCTTCAAACTCGAACTTACGTAAGTCGTTCTCAGACTTCATCTCGAGTTTTTTCAATGCGACACTCAGTTGCTGATTGGACTCATACAGCTCTAAGCTCTTTTGCTCTAACAGTGTTTCTGCCGCTTTTCGTGACGCGACTTCTCGTTTGAGTTTCCTTTCTAGTGAGGAACTTCCCGTCATATTGCCTTATTGAGCCTCCAGCCAAAAACGTACTTGGCTTCCGTCATCCGATTGGTTTTGATGTTTAACAACGACACTCTCATTGAAGTGGTTTGCACAACCTTGTATAAGGCCGACACAAACATGCGCCATGCAACGTGCGCTTCGATAATCAAACACCATTTCTGATTCTGTTTCATTAATAAAATCAAATTGCGGTGGATTGGCGTCTGGGTAAAGCTTTTTCACTTCGACATGAATAAAGTCTTCTACATGGCGCACAAATTGGAACGTGGTGGTGCACTGTTGAAGACTGGCATGGTTTGGAATGGACTTAAGTAGATTTTGAAATACGCACTCACCAAACACTTCTTGAAGCTTTTCTGGCGGAATGTCAGACACTTTGCTGAGGTTAACGATCAACTTAACGAGGTCTCGATGGTCATAACTGCCTACCGAGGTGTAAATGCCTTCATCGTTGGAAAGGTCCAAGACTTGGTCAAGCACTTCCAGACCAAACTTGTCCTCCACTAACTCCATGAACTCTGTGAAAATTATCCCTTTCATCGTCTTCAACTAACCTTATAGTGACGTCTTAAAATAAAGAATGGTGTATAACTCTATAAGTTTCAAATTAATATGCGCACAACACCATCAAAAGCACACTCAATTTGGGGATAAGGATTTCACTTTGGTCATCGATAAATCAACACTGTTACAAAACTTCCAACTACAACTTCCGACGGGCTATCACCGCGAGTCTTTAGGGCGCTTAGCTCACCTCAAAGAAAATACCTTACGAGATGCCGCTGTCTTGATTGGGTTTGTTGAACGTGAAGAAGGTCTTCAAGTCATTTTGACCAAGCGCGCCGAGCATCTGAGACATCATCCGGGGCAGATCAGCTTCCCTGGAGGAAAATATGAGAATGACGATCACACCTTGGTCAATACCGCTCTTAGAGAGGCAGAAGAAGAAATTGGTATTCACCAAACGCATATACAGGTTTTTGGTCAGTTACCTAAGCTACCTACTATTAGCCAGTTTAATGTGACGCCATTTTTGGCCTTCGTTTCTCCAGACTACACAACTCGCATTGACCAAAATGAAGTCGCGGAAGTTTTTGAAGTGCCAGCCAACCATATTTTGAACCCAGAGAAGCTTTACAGTACAAAATTCAACCTAAGAAAGACAAGTCACCGCGTGTTTGCAATCCCCTACCAGCGTCATTTTATCTGGGGAATGACAGCACAAATTATCGAATCGATGCAAAAACACATCATTTCTAACTAACTGTCTTATCAATGGCAACTCACCCATCAAGCCAAACATTATGTGCATCTATATTAATAAAAAGTTATTTTTCAAACATCAATTCACATTAGTTTAATTTGATTTTTATAAGGCAAACGCTTGCGGTGAGAAAAATTTATACACCAACCGCTTCAGATAAGTTTTTCTAATTCCACTCATTAGCAATAATCACGTGTAGCACGCCATTTTCGTGATAAAAAGCAGGTTTTTGACATATCATTCAATAAGCTCGAGCAATACATGATTTAGATCTAATTTTCCTAGTGCAAAATCTTGCAAAATTGGCCCCGACTTATTTCCTGTTCCCAAAATGAGTAACTCAAAAATGAATACAACTACTTCTGCGGCTTCAACCGCACAATCGTCTAGTAAGTTTTCTTACAAAGACTTCACCTGGTGTTTGTCCCTATTTGGTACAGCAGTAGGTGCAGGTGTACTTTTCCTTCCAATTAAAGCAGGTGCTGGCGGTTTCTGGCCATTAGTTATCCTAGCTCTAATCGCGGCACCAATGACTTGGTTCGCACACAAATCTCTAGCTCGTTTCGTACTTTCTGCGAAAAACCCTGAAGCTGATATCACTGACACAGTAGAAGAGCACTTCGGTAAAACTGGCGCAAACCTTATTACTTTTGCTTACTTCTTCGCTATCTACCCAATCGTACTAATCTACGGTGTTGGTATCACAAACACGGTTGACTCTTTCCTAGTTAACCAAATGGGTATGGAATCTATCCCTCGCTGGCTACTATCTGGCGCGTTAATCGCTGCTATGACCGCGGGTGTAGTATTCGGTAAAGAGCTAATGCTGAAAGCAACATCAGCAATGGTTTACCCTCTAGTATTCATCCTACTAGCGCTTTCTTTCTACCTAATTCCTGACTGGAATACATCAATGATGGAAGTGTCTCCAAACTGGGGCGAAATGCCTTCAATCGTTTGGCTAGCAATTCCAATCATCGTATTCTCATTCAACCACAGCCCAATCATCTCTCAGTTCTCTAAAGAACAACGTCGTGTATACGGTGATGACGCAGTTAAGAAAACTGACGCGATCACTGGCGGTGCAGCGATGATGCTAATGGGTTTTGTAATGTTCTTCGTATTCTCTGTAGTACTTTCTCTTTCTCCAGAGCAACTAGCATCTGCGCAAGAACAAAACATCTCAGTACTGTCTTACCTAGCTAACGTTCACGAGTCTCCACTTATCTCTTACATGGGTCCTCTAGTGGCGTTCGCAGCAATCACTTCAAGCTACTTCGGTCACTTCCTAGGCGCACACGAAGGTCTAGTTGGTCTAATCAAATCTCGCTCTGAAACTCCTAAGAGCAAGATCGAAAAAGCATCACTAATCTTCATCGTTGTGACTACTTGGATCGTTGCTATCGTTAACCCAAGCATCCTAGGCATGATTGAAACAATGGGTGCACCGATGATCGCTGCAATCCTATTCTTGATGCCTGTATTCGCTATGAACAAAGTTCCTGCAATGGCGAAGTACAA
This sequence comes from Vibrio sp. K4, assembly GCF_051122595.1. Lineage (NCBI taxonomy): Bacteria > Pseudomonadati > Pseudomonadota > Gammaproteobacteria > Vibrionales > Vibrionaceae > Vibrio > Vibrio sp. K4. The sequence continues at coordinate 1,099,260 of NZ_CP178577.1, read as the reverse complement.
AACTTCAGCACCTGTACAGATTTTCACAGCAATCTGTGGTCTTGCAGCAATTAGTTCTGTAATCTACGGCGCTCTTTAATCACCGCTCTCTATAAAAGCGTGATTAATTCAAGAATATAACGATAATAAAAAGCCTCCCAACTCCCCTTGGGAGGCTTTGTTCTGAGGTAATCGATATGATTAGTGTTTTTGACATCTATAAGATCGGCGTTGGTCCTTCAAGCTCACACACTGTAGGTCCAATGAAAGCGGGTAAAGAATTTATTGATGATTTACGCTCAATGGGAAAATTGCGCGACATCACTAAAATCACCGTTGACGTTTATGGTTCACTATCACTGACAGGGAAAGGTCACCACACGGATATCGCGATCATCATGGGTCTTGCAGGCAACTCCCCTGAGAAAGTAGATATCGACTCTATTCCGGGCTTTATCGCTCGCGTAGAAGAAACTGAGCGCCTACCTGTTGGCATGCACTGTCATACAGTATCGTTCCCGAAAGATGGTGGTATGAACTTCCATACTACTAACCTTGAGCTTCACGAAAACGGCATGCAGATCCACGCGTGGATCGAAGACGAAAAAGTGTACTCAAAGACTTACTACTCTATCGGCGGTGGTTTCATCGTTGATGAAGAGAACTTCGGTAAAGAAGTAGAGAACCCAATCAAGGTTCCTTACGAATACACAACTGCAGAAGAGCTTGTTCACCAGTGTAAAGAAAGCGGTCTTTCTATTAGCGCATTGGTAATGAAGAACGAACACTCTCTGCACTCTGATGAAGAGACTCGTACATACTTCGCAAACATCTGGCGCACAATGCGTGAGTGTATGGATCGCGGTATGAACGAAGAAGGTATTCTGCCTGGTCCACTACGCGTGCCTCGTCGTGCAGCAGCACTTCGTCAGCAACTGCTTACTTCTGAAAAGACAACAAACGATCCAATGTCGGTTGTTGACTGGGTAAACATGTTTGCTTTCGCAGTAAACGAAGAGAACGCAGCAGGTGGCCGCGTTGTGACAGCACCAACGAACGGTGCATGTGGCATCATCCCTGCGGTACTGGCTTACTACGATAAGTTCATCCAAACTGTGACTGAAAAAGATTACATCCGTTACTTTGCTGCTTCTGGCGCAATCGGTGGTCTTTACAAGCGCAACGCGTCTATCTCTGGTGCAGAGGTTGGCTGTCAGGGTGAAGTTGGCGTGGCATGTTCTATGGCGGCAGCAGGTCTTGCTGAGCTTATGGGTGGTAGCCCTGAGCAAGTATGTATGGCTGCAGAAATCGCAATGGAGCACAACCTAGGTCTAACGTGTGACCCTGTTGCAGGTCAGGTACAGGTTCCATGTATCGAGCGTAACGGTATCGCGGCAGTAAAAGCGATCAACTCGACTCGTATGGCACTACGTCGTTCTTCAGCTCCAACTGTTTCTCTAGATAAGGTTATCGAAACCATGCTAGAAACCGGTAAAGACATGAACGCGAAATACCGTGAGACATCTCAAGGCGGCCTAGCAATCAAAGTGATTTGCTAATCCCCTCTTCTCTGAATTGAAAAGCCCGAGCCATGTGCTCGGGCTTTTTTTTCATTTGCTTTTTTCCTTTAAAACCCTCCTAAGAAAAATTCCCTCTAGATTGAGCTTTATAAAAAAATCTAAAATTACGACTATATCCAGAAGTTTAGGATATGCCCGTAGAAGGTCACATACCTACTAACCCAATATTGATAACTTATTCAAAAAATAATCCTGGAGCGCTTTAACACATGATTAGGTTTGAACTTGGAAACCAAATCTGCGTTTGCTTGTCCGAAAAAGAACTTTCATTACAGCTCAATAACTCCATTCACTCCGCTATCCCCGTCAACAGAATTGAATATTTAATCCTCAGCACCATTGCCGCTTTTGGTAGCTTAAACGCGCCTATCAGTCAGAGGAAAATCGAAAAGAAGTTGTCATCGCAACATCACTTGATGTTGCCGGAAAATGGATTTAAGAACGCTGTTGCGTCGATACGAAAGAAGTTCAGACAACTGACGAAGAACCACGTCGAGACGCAAAAGTCTCTTATCGAAAACATCCACCGAAAGGGATATTTTGTGCCTTACGATAGCCAACACGCGCAAAAAGATGGACTACTGCAACAATCAAGAATCCACAAACACGCGCTGCACAGCGTTAGAATGGCGATAGGCATTTGTTTGCGAAGCCGAGCGCTTTACTTCAATTTGCTGTTTTTTATCACCTTTACCATGCTGCTTTATGTCGCCGTGTGTTTTTACACCATCAGTACAATCGTCAGACAAAACTATTTCGATGGCGCGATGGACTTTGCCCACGACCTTGCTCAGCGCAGCTGTTTTGAACATGAAGACCAGCTTCGTGGTTTATTCGATAACGTGCAATTGGTTGAGTCCGCTTTAATGACAGACAAGCACAATATTCGCTGCTTAGTCACGCCAGAAACTGTGGTTCCGGTCAACGAAAGAGACCGTGAGACTTGGTTAAACAACGACAGTTACACCACACACTCTTTTGTTTTCGATGGAGCTCAAGTTCTTGTTCGAGTAAAGAACATCAATTTGTCGAATAACATTGAGAGCCACATGTCTCGCATGTTCTTATCCGGGATGAAAGTGTGTACTAACACCGGTACAGCGTTAGAAATCGGCGATACTCGTGGGCAATCCTTCCTCTACAACGTCAACGACAATGGCTATAAAGAGATCTATTACGTCTCTGGCCCTATTACGAGCATCTTGATTTTGAGCTTCATACTAATGTTCGCTATCAGGCATAAAAAGCTGCGTTCCCTGCTGACTTACATGTGGGCAATCCGCGAATTTAATCTCAAGCTAGAGCCAATCCACAATACATCTAACCGGCAGAATATCCATTACGAGGTGTTGTCCCGTTTTAAAGTTAAAAACACTCAACGTTTTATAGAGCGTTTGATAGCGAACGGATTGCTGATAAACCACACTCTACTGGTGATCAAAACCGTCTTCGGTGACTCGAAATCGCTGCTTGCGCCATTGAGCATTAATGTGTGCCCTTCTCTGCTTGAAGGCCATAACTTTACTCGTTTGTATCGACAGCTTAACCAACTCGATTGCTCATTGCTGACAATCGAAATCACCGAGAACGCCTCAATGTATTACACCAGAGAAATCTTCGACAACATCAGCAAGCTCAAAGAGATGGGTTGTAAGATCAGTATTGACGATTTTGGTACTGGAAATAACAACGTTGAGCTTATCAGCCACATCACGCCCAACTACCTTAAGATTGACCGCTTGTTTGTGATGAACCTGAAGCAAGATGACAAGAAGGTTGAGACACTGCGCCAGCTGATTGCCATGGGTCATACCTATCACTGCACGGTTATCGTAGAGGGGGTTGAAACTGCAGAGTGTGCGCATCTCCTCACCACATTGGGCGCCCACATCCATCAAGGTTTCTACTATCCACTTTGCCGCTAGTTCCCTCAATTTATTGACAAAATCTGTACATAACCAGATTGCGTACTTTTAATATCCACAACTATAATGGCGGTATTGTGTTTACCGCCTCTGAATAGATTCAGAACATGATCGCCATTAAACCTGCCAAGCTAAAGGATTTTGCTAGCTTGATGCAATTGGAAGTGCATGAAAATCAAAAAGGATTTTTTAAGCCATTTGAACAGGCTTACCAAAATAGGACGAAATCAGAAGTCTTTTACACCATCTTCCACGACTACTTAACTGTCGGGTACTTGGTGATTGATAAAGCGTTTGCTCAACACGCCCCTTTTGCGAAGCGTCATGAATTGGGCCTGAGTTACATCATGATCGACAAACGATTCCAACAACAAGGAATTGGTACATCGACACTGCAAAAGTTGATGATGTATGGCTACGCGATTGATGCGGAGAGCAACTCGGTGTGCGCAACGGTCGCAAACCAAAATAAGGTCGGTATTAAACTGTTTGAGTCAGCGGGGTTTGAAAACACCCAGAAAACGATTTACGAAGAGAGTGGAAAAGCGCTGATCTTGCGCCACGCATTAAGCTGATTTGCCCCTAAAATGAAAATAGGCAGGTTCTTTATGAGCCTGCCTATTTACTAAGTCATACTGCCATTACTTCCGCTTGCCATCCGTAACCTGTGTATTCTTTTGCTAATTCTTCAGCAACAAACGTTGATACCACCACTTCAACCCACCTACTGTGTGAGCCTGTGCGGTAACGCAGTTTTACCATTTTCATTAAAACCTCTCCGGACTATGATTAAGCGGCGGAGACTTGCTCGCCATTCACCAATAACTATAATTTTAAAAAAACCACGATATCCATGCAGTTGGAGCTCTTTGCTCATACGTGCGTGAACTCTCTCCTTGAGATAAAACGGATATAGTGTATGTTATTCGAAAAACTTCGAATTAATGCGGGAGCCATTCTGCAGAATGATATGAACAGGATGTAGAGTAAAATTACTGCATTTATAAAAAACGATAAGATGAGCCAGTTTTTATGGGCAGCGATATAGGTAAAACGACAGGAACCAGTTTTGAAGCACTCATGATGCGTCAAGCGAAGAGTTTGACGACTTCTCATGCAGATGAATGTCAAAGCCAACTCGAACAATTCATGCTTGAAGCAATGGATTGGTTTGAGATCGATCGCATGACGATGTTCCCTAACTCCATGCTTTTCTTCAATCAAGGGAAAACCCTTTCTGTTGCGCGAGCACCTCACAAGATCCTGACTGCGGAACAAGTCGGTGTGGAAGACGGTGAGCGCTACCTGCGTCTGATTGGCAACTCTGAAGAGATTCAAATCTTCGACAAAGACAAGCTCGCCACTAGTGATGTTGTCGTTTTGCGTATGCTTTCTGCCCAAGGCGCATGTTGCCACTATACGATTCCATTAACTCAATTTGGTCAACGTTGGGGCGGATTGTCTTTTACTTTGTTCGGTAGCGGCCGCTGTGGATTAACCGAAACGCAATTGGAACAAGTGACGTTCATTTCCCATATGTGGTTATCCTTCTGGCAACACTCAAAGCTTCACCGCAGTTTGCATCGCCCAGATATGAAGACGGATAACGAAAACCATCGAATGCTAAGGTTGAGTCACCGTCAATGCGATGTGCTGGGTTTGCTGGCGAAAGGCTTATCGGCAAAAGAGATTGCCACCGAGTTGAACCTGAGCCCTCGAACCATAGAATCACACAAGTATCGGCTGTTGGACATGTTAGAGCTCGATAGCCATGCGGATTTGGTGCAGTTCGCGCTTCGCAACGGCATAGGTTACTAACGTCCTCTACTCTGCCGACATTTGTCCTAGATTAGCCATTTAGCCTTGCTTAAAAAGATCGCTTCCAGATAAACAGATAAAGAAAAGGCAAGCCGCGTGGCTTGCCTTTCTAATAGGAATGCAAAGGGAACTTACTCACCCTTGTAGATACAACCTGCTGTACAAGTTTCTTTGATCTCTACTTTGCTCAGTAGAGGCAGGCTTGGCTTAAGTTGTTGCCAAATCCACTTCGCTAGTACTTCACTAGTCGGGTTTTCTAGACCTTCAATATCGTTCAAGTAGTAGTGGTCTAGGCGGTTGTAAATTGGCTTGAATGCCGCTTTGATCTCTGCGAAATCAACAACCCAACCTGTATGCGGATCTACTTCACCTTCTACATAAAGACGAACAAGGAAAGAGTGCCCGTGTAAGCGTCCACACTTGTGACCTTCTGGTACGTGTGGCAAGTGGTGTGCCGCTTCGAACATAAACTCTTTGTATAATTCTGTTTTCATCTTGATTCTCAGGCTTTAAAAAGACACGCAATACTAAGGAATTCACCCTTTAATGACAACCTTTATCAATAGCTGCCACAAAGCTTACGAGCGCAATCGTTAAAGTCGGTCAGCGAGGATGCCATCACACAAAATACTCAAAAATAAAAAAGGCAATCACCTATGAGGAGATAATTGCCAAAGTCTGGAAAATGCCAGAAAAGTGATGGTTTAGGAATCTAACGCAGGGCCGGTGGTTAGATTACCCGTGCCCTCACACGCGCGTTTGAAATAAACGTGTGAAAACGGACGCTACCCTAACCTATTTCGGGTTAACGATGGGTTAAAGGCATAAATTACTGACCCAATTTGAGCCCCTTTTTTCACTGTCGCATTTTTGGCACCACGCCAAACAATTGATTACACACTACTTACATCACATTTACATAACCCTACTCTGTTTGGGGTCACATTCATTCGGGCTATTCATCGCTCAAATTTCGCTAACCCCTTAATATTGTGGCGTTCGTTCCAAATACACTTATAAAAATATGCGCTCAACTATAACCTTCAAGCTCCTACTCGCTCTTATCGCGGTGTTCACTTGTGTACTCGCGGTATCGACGGGCTACCAGTACTATCAACAAAAAACGCTCATCAATGATGTCCTTAGTGAACAGCTCCACGATAAGGCGAGCAACTACTTCGATAGCCTAAATATGATGATGCTAACCGGCACCATGTCACAGAAAGAAACGTTGCGTCAAAAAGCCCTAGCCCAAGAAGGCATAGAGCAGGTACGCGTCTTACGTGCTGATACCGTCTCTAAATTCTATGGTCCTGGTGATGCCAATCAAAAGCCTGTTGATGATATAGACCAACGTGCACTTAGCGGAGAGTTAGTGATTGAGCCAATCAGTGCGGATTGGGGAAAAGGATTGGTTGTTGCATTACCAATGAAGTCGAGCGAAAACTACCGTGGTACGAACTGTGTTTCTTGCCATATCGCTCCTGAGGGTGAAGTACTTGGTGCAATTCGTCTTGAGTACAATATGAACCACGTCAACTCGCTGATTAACAAGCAAGCTATGTTTGCAATGGGCATCATGTCGGTAATCGCGTTTGTCGGTTTCTTGATCACCATGGGGCTGATTCGCAAGATCATTGTTCGCCCTATTCAGAAAACCTCACGATTTATGTCTAACGTGAGTGCCAGCAAAGATCTCTCTAAGCGTTTGGAACACAGTCAAAAGGATGAAGTTGGGCAACTTTCCGATTCTATCAACTCCTTTATGGATACGGTCTGTGAAAGCCTCGAGCAGGTTCGCGAGACTTCACATTCCCTCGCTGGTTCAGCAAATAGGCTCACCGATGTTGCTCAATCCACTGATGAAGCCGCCGATAATCAACAAGTCGAAACCAACGAAGTCCAGACCAACATTACTGGTATGCTTGACCAACAAGGGGTTGTTGAACAAGCGACCATTGATGCCACAACGTTAGTCAATCACACCGTCGATGTCGCAACAAGCAGCGCTGGCCAAGCGCATCATGTCAGCGAAGACATCAAGAGCCTAGTCACCGACATCGACAAAGTGCGTGAAAAGATAACGACGTTAAATCAACAAACGGAAGAAGTGTCTTCTATTCTTGGCGTGATCAAAGGTATTGCAGAGCAAACCAACCTACTGGCTCTTAATGCCGCGATAGAAGCTGCCCGCGCAGGCGACCAAGGTCGAGGTTTTGCTGTCGTCGCTGATGAAGTGCGTAATCTTGCCTCCCGTACAGCGGAAGCCACCAGCAATATCGAAACCATCATTTCGCAATTCCAACAAGGCAGTGAAGAGTCTCTCAGTTCGGTCGATAGTGTGTGTGAGTTTGCCCATCAACGCTCTGTCGATGTCGAAGCGTTGTCGGCAACAATGAGAAACGTGGTGGATGAAATGCACCAAGTGTTGAAGCATGCCGAAAATATTCAACAGCAAACTCAAACCACTTCCGGTGTGAGTAAACACATTCAGGCGAAAGTCGATACGATTACCTTGCACGCAAACGAGACCTCTCAATCCGCATCGCACACTCGCGAGATCAGCGTCGATTTAGAGCACCTTTCTGAGCGTTTGGAGTCATTACTTAACCAATTTACCCTGTCGGAGGAACAAAGGAGGAATAAATAGGAAAATTCTCTCCTCCAAAATGAATATAAAGGTTGAAGCTGACGATTTGACAGGTAATATGTTTCGATGAATCTAAAAAATTCTATCCAACTCAACACTTCGCTTGTTTTTTAAACAATTTTGTTGTGAGACAGGCACTTTTAAGTGTTGAGTTGAATTTTTACCTCAATGGAGAATATTGAAAACATGACTTACGCGCCTGTATCAGACGTTTTGAAAGGTCAGCTAGCAGTAGACAGTGAAGTAACTGTTCGTGGCTGGATCCGTTCACGTCGTGATTCCAAAGCTGGAATCTCTTTCCTTGCCATTTATGACGGCTCTTGTTTCGACCCGATTCAGGCCGTGGTCCCTAATAATCTTAATAATTACGACAACGAAGTACTAAAGCTAACTACTGGCTGTTCTGTTGAAGTAACTGGTAAGATTGTTGCCTCTCCTGCGAAAGGTCAAGACTTCGAACTAGCAGCAACTGACGTTAAAGTTGTAGGCTGGGTTGAAGATGCTGACACTTACCCAATGGCAAAGACTCGTCACTCTATTGAGTACCTACGTGAAGTAGCGCACCTACGTCCGCGCACAAACGTAATCGGTGCAGTAGCACGTGTACGTAACTGTCTATCTCAAGCGATCCACCGCTTTTACCACGAGCAAGGTTACTTCTGGGTATCTGCGCCACTAATCACTGCTTCAGATGCTGAAGGTGCTGGTGAAATGTTCCGCGTATCTACGCTAGACATGGAAAACCTACCTCGCACTGAAGAAGGCAAAGTAGATTACAACGAAGATTTCTTCGGTAAAGAAACGTTCCTAACTGTATCTGGTCAGCTAAACGCAGAAGCTTACGCTTGTGCACTAAGCAAAGTTTACACGTTCGGTCCTACTTTCCGTGCTGAAAACTCAAACACGAGCCGCCACCTAGCGGAATTCTGGATGGTTGAGCCTGAAGTTGCGTTCGCAGAACTAGACGACGTGGCAAAACTGGCTGAAGACATGCTGAAGTTCGTGTTCAAAGCAGTGCTTGCAGAGTGTCGTGATGACCTTGAGTTCTTTGCTCAACGCATCGACAAAGAAGCGATCACTCGCCTAGAGCAGTTCGTTTCTTCTGACTTCGCGCAAGTTGACTACACTGACGCAATCCAGATTCTTCTTGATTCAGGTCGTGAGTTCGAATTCCCAGTTGAATGGGGTATCGACATGTCTTCTGAGCACGAGCGTTTCCTTGCTGAAGAACACTTCAAAGCGCCTGTAATCGTTAAGAACTACCCGAAAGACATCAAAGCATTCTACATGCGTGCTAACGATGACGGTAAAACAGTTGCAGCAATGGATGTACTAGCACCAGGCATCGGCGAAATCATCGGTGGTTCTCAACGTGAAGAGCGTCTAGACATCCTAGATGCACGTATGCGTGAAGTGGGTATCGATCCTGAGCACATGAGCTGGTACCGCGACCTACGTCGTTACGGCACAGTGCCACACGCAGGCTTCGGTCTAGGCTTCGAGCGTCTAGTATCTTACGTAACAGGTATGGGCAACGTTCGTGACGTGATCCCATTCCCACGTACTCCTCGCTCTGCGAACTTCTAATCGCCACTGAGTGATATAGAATTAAAAAGACCTCCCATATGGAGGTCTTTTATTTTGTCTTTAGCGAACGTAACTCAGTTAAGTGACACACTCACGTTCTTGCCGTTAACACTGCCGATGGTCAAAGGCGATTGTCTTTCACCTTGCTTTATCAGTACTTTCGTATTGACCTGAGCGGTAGAGCGTTGAAGCTTACTTGCTTGTTTCACGGACACTTCCAGCGTGTAATCTGGATGGAGCTTATCGACAGAACCAGAAAAGTCGATGCGTTCTTGTTCATTGTCAATTCGTGCTTCAAAGTGATTGTCTGGTTGAATCTCAGCAACAAGCTGGGTTTGGTCATAGTTCAACGTGACTGACTTGGGCTCACTATTTTGGCTTGCTGAAGCACCAAATGCCGCAAGGCACAGCGCAAGTGATAACACTCTCTTCATTCCGCTCTTCCCTATTGTTTGTAATGAGTCGTTAAGGCTCACTCTCATCATCTTTATCAGCGTTAGCTGCGTACTTCACACCTAACACGCACAAGCCAAACATAATAAAGGGAATAACGGCGGCTGTGTACTCCGTCCACGCCATATGAGAAAAAGATTTCGCTAAAATAAGGTGAGCAAACACCAACAAGAAAGCGCTAAAAACCGCTACTGCGATCAATCGTAACTCATGTTTTACCAACTGCTTTTTCATCATCACTCCTTGTATAGAGGTTTCTAGTGATGATTGAAGCACAGCTGGTTAGAAAAGCGCTGATACAGTTTGACCAAAAAAACACTAAACAGTTGCTTGGCGGACAAGACTACCTAACTTTTTGACCGCACTCTCTAAATGCTCGCTATCAGAAAAAGAAGTATTCAACCTCAAATAGTGCTCAAGCTTCTCTTCGACAGAAAACAATTTTCCGTAAGCCACGGTCACCTGCTCCTTCAAGAGTGTTTGATAAAGTTGTTTACTGTCCACCTCTTGAGGCAGTTCTAGCCACAAGAAATACCCACCCGAAGGTAGGTGATAATTCACTGTCTGAGGAAGGTATGTTTTGATGAGGGCAACGAAGCGTTCTTGTCTCTGTTGCAACGTTCTACGTAACTTTCTTAGGTGATTATCGTAACTGTCGTTTTGAAGATAATGCGCCACGCCCTGTTGGATAGGCGCACTGCCAGAAAGCGTCGACATTAACTGCAGTTTTTGAATCGGTTCATTAAAGCGCTTGTTAACCACCCACCCCAATCGATAACCGGGACAAAGGCTTTTTGATAGTGAACCACAGTGAAGCACTCGCTCTTGAGTGTCGAAGCTTTTCAGTGATGCCGGTTTTTTATCCGCAAAATAGAGCTCAGCGTAGACGTCATCCTCGATCAGATACACATCATACTGGTTTGCAAGCTCGACGATACGCTGCTTGTTCTGTTCAGAAAGCGAAGTGCCTGTCGGATTATGAAAATTCGTCATCAACCAGCAAGCGCGTATATCGCTATTGGTAAACGCCCATTCTAGTTGCTCTATTGAATGGCCATGCTGCGCATCAACAGGGATCTCGATTACGTTCAAACCGAGTCGTTCAATCGCTTGTCGTGCCCCATAGAAGGTCGGCGATTCAATCACAACTGTATCTCCAGGACGAGTCACTGCTTGTAAGCTAAGGTTCAGTGCCTCTAGTGCGCCCGAAGTAATCACGATATCGTCATGGGTGAGGTTCAGGCCTTGTTGAATGTAGCGCTGCGCAATCAGGCGACGTAGCGATTCACTGCCTGGAGGAAGATTATCTAACAGCGTATCTGGCCCCATTTTTCGCCCAGAACTGGCGAGGTTACGGTTTAACGCTTCCAACGGGAACAAGGCTGGATCCGGAAAAGCCGAACCAAGCTTAATCGACTCTGGTGACCCTTGATGTTTCAAAAAATCATAAAGCTCATCATTAACCGAGGCACGATATACGTTTTTCTCTGCGCTCTTTGGCTCTAGCCTATCCAACTCTGCAGTAACGAAGTAACCAGACTGAGGTTTGGCAACCACCCAACCTTGCGCTTCGAGCAATTGATAAGCTTGCAGTACTGTTCCTGCGCTCACCGAATGGTTACGACTCGTCATTCGCACGGAGGGCAGTTTTTCTCCTGCTCTCCACGTATTTTTTTGGATCTGAGATTTAAACAACTCAGCCAGTTGGCGATATCGGTTCATGCTTCCCTCATTCCTGACTATCGAGCGCACATTAGCATACTTCGCGCCTTTATAACGACATCACACTTATCAAACTCGAAACGTAATTAATCAATCTTAGTGATATCAATTCCCGTTACGAAATGAGAATTTATGTTCCATACTTTCAAAGGCATGAAATTCTGCGGGAGGAAATGATGAAAATGTTTACGATGGATGACCTCTCTTATCGAGGTGTACATAAAGGCGTTCACAGTTGGGATCACCCAGAAGGCAACAACCCTTACTACTGGCATCCAGACTGGCTTCACATTGCAGAAGACGCACTGGGCGTTCACCCTAAGGCTGAGTTAGAGGTACCTGAGGGTGAAACCGCGACAGAAGAACATGCGAAAGCGGCGATCATCAAACATCTGAACGGGCAATAGGGTAAATTAAGTACCTATTTTTCAGGTGGTTATTGCCATGAAGAATCAATAAATCTATCTGAATGAGAGCTGTGCAGCGGATTGGATTATTTATCAGCAAGATAAATCGATAGCAGTCACATTAATTCCGATAACATCTGTTACATTTATAGTGTAATGGTGACGCACACCTCAACTCATGACTATGAGAGACGATAATAATGACGAAATACAACGAAAACGATATCCAATACAAAGGCGAATCTAACGGTGTTCACTCTTGGAGCACTTCGTCAGGTCAGCCTTATTACTGGCACCCGGATTGGCTGCACGTAGCTGAAGATGCAACAGGTTCTCACCCTAAGCAAAAACTAGAAGTAGAAGCCTCTGAAGCGCCAACAGAAAAGCATGCTCTAAAAGCGATTCTTAAGCACATGAATGACTGGGCTACAGGTAAGCTGTCTTCTAACCCAGACATTGAAACCAATGCACACGAATCTGAAATGAATCTGAAAAAATAAGCTCTGCGCTTGTTAACATCAGAGACAAAAATTGAGCCCCGCAACGTCGGGGCTTTCTTCTGTCTGCCGATATCATTTTTGGCCTAGTTTCACTCCAGCCAACATTGAACTTTCATCGATTGGCTCAGTGACAAAAAAGTCCACTATGGTAACAAACGGCGAATGTTCTCTAAGTGCACCAGTATTTCTTGCTTGTCATAAAGCGTATCCGCCTTTGCTGATGTGCTTTGTCGTTCAACCAAGCTGACAGGCAAAACTTCTGACACAACGCCTTGCCCTTTCTCCATCTGGCTCAGTACTAGTTTGACCGCCCTTCGTCCAAGCTCATTGAAATCTTGCTTAACCGTAGTCAGAGGGGGTGAGAAAAACTGGCTGTCTTGAATGCCATCGAACCCAACAACAGAGACAGTTTTAGGGACATTAATACCAGCCTCCGAAAGCGCGCATAACACACCAAGCGCCATCTGATCATTTGCGACTAATACGGCATCAAAAGATACACCTTTTAACACGGCATCTTTAATGGCGTTGTATCCACTGGCTGCTTGCCAATCTCCCTCATAGTACGCCGCTTGCACCAATTCATGTTGCTGAATCTGCGATTGCCACTCTTGATAACGAATCTGAGAAGCCGTGGATGCCTTAGGTCCAGAGATGCACACAAAGGATTCGCGCCTGTGTTCGATCAAATGAGAGATCGCCAAATTTGCTCCAGCTTTATGATCACAACTGAGGGAATTGACGGGCGTCCCCTCTGGTACATCAATAAAAACCAGCGTGAGCTGACTGAACTGCTCCACAAGGTTCTCTGCCATCTCTCTGGTAACCGGGGCGTTGATAATAATGGCATCAACTTGCTGGGCAATGAGTTCTCGGATTGCGCTACGGAATTCCTCAATGGAGTTGTCACCTAACACTGCCAGCGCCGTCGCGTAATCCATCTCATGCGCTTGATTGCGAACGCCATTAGCAATAAGAGCCACACCGTGCAGTGAGATATCCAAAGAGACAATACCGATGATCCGCGACTTCGCTCGGCTCAACATTTGTGCCCCTTTGTTCGGCACGTATCCAAGCTTTTTGATTGCGTCGTTGACTCGTTTTCGTGTTTCTTCTGCGACGTTATCCGCGCCATTAGTTACGCGTGATACGGTTTGCGTCGAAACCCCAGCTAACCGTGCAACATCTTTAAACGTGACTGCCACTGCGTTCTCCTATTCTGATTTGCTGTTCACTCTACCAAATTCATTCGAATGTTCTCGTGAACAATGTCGTAAAAAACATGAAAAAATGTTCCCGAAAACAGCAGATCTAGCACACAAAACCGCGTTCTAAAACCTGTTCAAAGTCACATTTAAACGGCTACTTAATCGAAATAAAACCAAACAAGCGCATGATTATTTGCAGATTAAATGTTTGCGAAAACAGAGAAACAACATGCAAAAAATTGTTCACTTAAAATCCAAGAATCACAGCATGATCATTAAAGTGGATCATGTTCCTGAAATCCTTCATTGGGGAGCCAAGATCGCTCAGATCGATCCCGATTTAATGCTCTCAACCGAGCGTCCTATCTCGCAGGCTCGTCTTGATGTCGACGTACCCTTATCACTCTGTCCTGAGCTTGGTAGTGGTCACTTTAATGCGCCTGGGATTGAAGGGCATCGCAATGGCGAAGACTGGGCTCCCGTGTTCACAACCACATCCATTGAACACGATGACAACAGCGCGACATTTACTCTGCAAGATGACATTGCGGGTCTTGAATTATTGATTGAGCTAAAACTGGACTTTAACAGTGATGTGGTACAGAAACGCATCACCGTAAAAAATACGACTGCCGGTGAGTATTGCTTAGGTAAGCTCTCCTCTACCCTGCCACTTCCTAACCATGCAAACGAGCTGATGACGTTCCACGGTCGCTGGTGCCATGAGTTTCAAACTCAGCGTTTGAGCTTTGAGCATGGTGGCTTTATGCAAGAAAACCGTCGCGGTCGCACCTCTCACGAAAACTTCCCAGGTTTGTTCGCGGGCACTAATGGCTTTAGTGAACAATTGGGGCAAGTTTGGGGCTTCCATCTTGGTTGGAGTGGTAACCACCAACTTCGTGCCGACGTTCGCAGTGACGGTCGTCGCTTTGTTCAAGCTGGTGAACTGTTACTGTCTGGTGAAAAGCGTCTACAAAGCGGTGAAACCTACCAATCACCATGGCTTTACGCGACATACAGTAACTCGGGTTTGAATGGAATATCAGAGCGATTCCACGAATTTGTTCGTGCCAATATTATTCAATTTCCAAACAACAAACCTCGCCCTGTTCACTTAAACACGTGGGAAGGCATCTACTTCGATCACAAACCTGAATACATCATGCAGATGGCAACCGAAGCCGCTGAAATGGGTGTCGAGCGCTTCATCATTGACGATGGTTGGTTCATTGGTCGTGATGGCGAACGCGCAGCGCTTGGTGACTGGTACTTGGATGAAACGAAGTACCCAAATGGTCTAGAGCCTGTCATCGAGCACGTAAACAACAAAGGCATGGAGTTTGGTCTTTGGGTAGAGCCAGAGATGGTCAGCCAAGACTCAAACCTCTATCGCCAACACCCAGATTGGGTATTGAGTCTGCAAGGCTACCACCAGCCTTCAGGTCGCTGGCAATACGTGTTGGATTTGCAAAACCAAGATTGCTTCAACTACCTGTTTGAGCGTTTGAATGACTTACTGACTCGTTACAACATCGGCTACCTGAAATGGGACATGAACCGTGAATTGGTTCAACCAGGACATCAAGGTAAACCTGCTGTGCATGGTCAAACGAAAGCGCTTTACCGCTTGCTAGACGAGCTTCAAGCAGCACACCCTGCGGTTGAAATTGAGTCTTGCTCTTCGGGTGGTGGTCGTATTGATTTTGAAATCCTTAAACGCACTCACCGTTTCTGGGCTTCTGATTGTAACGATGCGCTGGAACGTCAAGCGATTCAACGTGGTATGAGCTACTTCTTCCCACCTGAAGTCATGGGCGCTCACATTGGTCCTGCAGAGTGTCACTCAACCAATCGTCGCCATGCGATCAATATGCGTGGCGTGACGGCGTTAAGTGGTCACATGGGTGTGGAGCTCGATCCAGTAAAAGAAAGCGCGGAAGAAAAACAAGCGTTTGCTCATTACATTCAACTGCACAAGCAGTATCGCGATTTGCTTCATTCTGGACGTACTTTCCACATCGATCCTGCCGATCAAAACCAGAACATCTATGGCGTTGAGAACGGACAAGAAATGCTGATTACGGTGTGTCAGTTGGCCATGCCAAATCATGCGCTGCCATCTCCGCTTCGCGTTAGCTGTGCGGATGAAAATGCCCGTTACGAAGTCAAGATTGTTGAAATGCCAAAAACCAGCTTCCAGTTGATGAAACAACGTCCGCAATGGCTAGACAAAACCCTGACGTTAAGTGGCGATAACTTAAAGGAAATTGGGGTGACGCTTCCGATTCTCGATCCAGAATCGGCGCTCATTGTTCATCTTAAGAAAATTTAAACCTCTATCTGTGCCCTCTAGCGACCGGGTTTCAACTTCGCGTTGTTCCTGATAAAACACTCCTATACGCGCTAGAGGGGCACCCTACAACTAACAAGCAAAACTTAATTGCTTAACTTGTTAAGGAAACAAAATGTCTATTACAGTATTACTTTCGTTCTTGCTGTTTACAGGCTTTGTTGTGGTGTTCACTTACAGCAAAGTTAAAAACGATAAAAACACCTCTCAAGACGGCTTCTTCCTTGGTGGACGAAGCTTAACAGGCGGTCTGATTGCCAGCTCCTTGATTCTGACCAACCTGAGTGCCACCAGCTTTGTTGGCATGAGTGCGCAATCCTACACCCACAACATGAGTGTGATGGGTTGGGAAGTGGCCTCTGGCGTCACACTGGTGATCATTGCGCTGCTGCTTGTCCCTCGTTACCTTAAGCAAGGTATCACCACTATTCCTGACTTCTTAGAAAGTCGTTACGACATGTCGGTGAAGAAGTTCGTTACCCTGTTGTTCTTGTGCCAATACGTCATCAACATTCTACCTACCACTCTTTACGCTGGCGCAGTGGTACTGGGTGAAATCTTTGATGTGCAAGGTTTGCTGGGCATTTCTGAGTTCAGCTCTATCGCCCTTATTTCTGCCACTATCGGTTTGCTGGGTTTCTTCTACGCGATTTACGGCGGTCTAAAAGCCGTGGTAATTGCAGACACGATCAACGGCGTAGGCTTGATCACCGGCGGTTTGATGATCCCTGTATTTGGTCTGATGGCATTAGGCGGCGGTAACTTTATGGAAGGTTTAGACGTATTGCTGACGGCCGCTCCAGAAAAGCTGCAATCCGTAGGTAAAGAGACCGACCCACTGCCGTTCTCTACCCTGTTCACAGGTCTATTGCTGGTGAACTTGTACTACTGGGGTACTGACCAATCCATTATCCAACGTGCACTTGGCGCGAAAAACCTGAAAGAAGGTCAGAAAGGTGTGATTCTCGCGGGTGCGATTAAAGTTATCTCTCCACTGTTTCTTATCATTCCGGGCATCATTGCGTTCCACATGTTTGGCGCAGATGCAGGCAACCCAGACACGATGTACACACGCTTGGTGAACGAAGTATTGCCTAAGCCGCTGGTTGGTTTCTTTGTTGCGGTCATGTTCGGCGCAATCCTAAGTACCTTTAATGGTGTATTGAACAGCTCAACAACCTTGTTTGCTTTGAACGTTTACAAACCATTATTTGGCAAAGACAAATCGGATGAAGAGTTAGTCGGGAAAGGTCGTATCTTCGGCGTTATCATTGCTATCATTTCGGTCTGTATTGCCCCTTTCATCATGTACGCACCAGAAGGCTTGTTCCAATACCTACAAATGGTTGCGGGCTTCTTTAGTGTGCCTATCTTCACTATCGTGTTTGTGGGCTACATTTCAAAACGTGTTCCTGCTATTGCTGCTAAAGTTGCTTTGGTCGTGTTTGTCAGCTCTTACGCTGCGATGCAATTGGTCTTTGGTACGCCAATCCACTTCCTACACCAATTAGCGATTCTATTCGTCGTGTGTACTGCTCTGATGTTTGCGATTGGTCACTTCATGCCGCGTGATACAGACTACGTAATGCCAGTGAATGAGAATATCGATGTGACGCCGTGGTCATTCCGCTTTGAAGCATCAGCGGTCATCATCTACATGGTATTGGGTGCTTACGTGATGTTCTCAGACTTTGGTTTTGTCTCAAGCGATCCGACTATCATGCAAGTGTACGGCTTCTGTGGTCTGGTCTTGATGTTCGGTGTGGTTTCTAACTACTTCATCAAACGCAGAAAGCACAAAGAAGTGTCAAAGCTCAATGACATGTACATGCCATAAGTCGACTTAGCTTTCATACACATAAAAATCGGAGCACTAGCTCCGATTTTTGTTTTCTACCGAAACTTCATCATCAACAACGAGCTTTTGAGGAAAAAAATTGCTCCTCGAGGTAATTTTTAACCTTTCGGATTTTTCGAGGTAAACGCAACATCGGAAGAACAAATGCATAGAGAAGGGTAATCAAAGTTCAACTTTAAATAAATTACACAAATACATCATCAGACCTTATAAAACCTAGAAATATCGATGTTCATGCAATCATCTCTTCGCCGCTCTGTTCAATTTATGAAGCCCCTTTGAGGTAGGATCTAAGTGCGGTTTTACTTTCAAGTTAAAGATGCACCCCGCTTCCCTTTCTCTGTCCTTATAGCGCTTAATGAAATCTATCGCTAGAATCGCAGGTCTTTGATTTTACAAGTGACAGATCAATTAACAGCATCGATAACATAACCAAATTCCTCTCTAGAAGCGCAACCAAGAGTGAAAACAATGATGCTGAGGATGTTCCTAGAAAGGTTAATCATGGCGAATACTAACTACAACGCACCGCTTACATTGCAACTTTATTTGGCCGCTGCATTCTTTTTTGGCACCTATGGCGGACGCGTATGCCCGATGCTCAGTACGCTCAGCGTTTACGAAGTCATTTTGCACTGCGCCGTGGTGTTTACCTTCATCTATTTAGTGCGCCACTTTATTCTCGCAACACACCCGTTAATTGCACAAAACCGGCAAGCTAAGCTGGATACGATTTTATTTACTGCGGTTAGCATTCCTTTCGCGGCTTATTACAACCTTCAGTATGACTTTACGTTCGATAGCAATGTAAAGGTCTTGTTTGGCATGGGGCTATTTGGCTTCCTGACAGGTTCTATCCTTCAACTGCAAAGCAAATTGGCTCAATTTAATGACTTGCGCCAGCAAAACCAATTCGATTTTGTCCTCTCAGGGCAACGTCAATCTATGGTCAAACAGATGATCGGGATGATGATCGCTTTGCTAGTTACCTTGACGGCGATTTTGACCATGGTCGCTGTAAAAGACATTTATTGGCTAGAACAGAATCCGGAACAAATCGCCAATGGATTAGGAAAAATCAGCTTCATTAAGGAGTTGGTTTACATAGCCCTTGTCGTGGGTGGGTATGTGATCGCGATAATGATTCTTTGGACTCGCTTAATGCGGAAGATTTTGTTTAGCCAAGAACAAGCATTGTTAGAAGTCACTCAAGGCAAGGTGACTCAACGACTCCCTGTATTCCAACATGATGAGCTTGGTTCAATGGCTTGTCTCACCAACCAAATGCTAGACAGCTTGCAAGTTTCGCAAGACGAAGTGAAAACGACGCGTGACGTTGCCATTGTCAGCTTATCCGCCTTGGCAGAGTCTCGCGACAACGAAACCGGCGCGCATATCATGCGAACGCAGGAATACGTCAAAGTGCTGGCAGAACACTTAAGTCAGTTTGAACAGCATCGTATGTTACTCACTCCCAACTACATTGAACTTTTGTATAAATCGGCCCCACTTCACGACGTGGGTAAAGTCGGCGTGCCTGATAGTGTGTTACTCAAACCGGGTAAATTGACCGACGAAGAATTTGAGATCATGAAGGGTCATGCTGAAATTGGTGCCGAAGCGTTGTCAATTGCTGAAAAACAGCTAGGAAGTAGCTCATTTTTGCGAGTTGCGAAAGAGATCGCGCTAACACACCACGAAAAGTGGGATGGAAGCGGTTATCCGAACCAACTTTCGGGAGAAGCAATCCCACTATCTGGTCGATTAATGGCGTTGGCAGATGTCTACGACGCGCTAATTTCAAAACGTGTTTACAAGCCAGCGTTCAGTCATGACAAGGCGAAAGCGATCATTCTTGAAGGCCGTGGCAAACATTTCGACCCTCAAATCGTCGATGCTTTTCTTGCGGTCGAAACACAATTTCAACATATCGCTCATCAATATCAAGATGAACAAAACATAGCCGCTTAGTTACTTATCCCCCCTCTTATAACGCATCTTAAGAGGGGTTTTTATGTCAAAAGCATTGGTTATGTTAGATTTCTGTTTCAAATCAAAACTTTTTTAAGTTTTCTTTTCACTAACTGTTGTAACGAATATTGCTGAAAGGTATAAATGTCAGCAGACCCCTTCGATTAACATGGATGAAGATTATGTTTGAAAAAGTAGTTGCCGCTCCGGCCGACCCTATTCTTGGACTCACTGAAGAGTTTAAAAAAGATGCTCGCGCTGAAAAAATTAACCTAGGCGTTGGTATTTACAAGAACGAACAAGGCGAAACCCCTGTTCTTGCGACTGTTAAAAAAGCCGAAGCCGCACTGATTGAAACTGAAAAAACCAAATCTTACCTAACAATCGAAGGTACAGCAGAATACGGTCTAGCAGTGCAAAAACTGCTTTTCGGCGCAGATGCTGAAATCGTTGCTGGTAAGCGTGCTAAAACAGCACAAGCACCAGGTGGTACAGGCGCACTGCGCGTTGCTGGCGAATTCATCAAGCGTCAACTTGGCGAAGTGAAGATCTGGATCAGCAACCCAACGTGGGCAAACCACAACGGTGTATTCACTGCTGCTGGCATTGAAACCGCACAATACAGCTACTACAACGCTGAAACAAAAGACAAAGACTTTGATGCAATGCTGACAGATCTGCAAGCTGCATCAGAAGGCGATGTCGTTCTTCTGCACGGCTGCTGCCACAACCCTACTGGTATCGATCCAACGCCAGAAGAGTGGGAAACACTGGCTAAGCTAGTAGCAGACAAGAAACTGCTTCCTCTATTTGACTTTGCATACCAAGGCTTTGCAAAAGGCGTAGAAGAAGACGCAGCTGGCCTACGTATTTTCGCGAAATACAACAAAGAAATCCTAGTGGCGAGCTCTTTCTCTAAGAACTTCGGTCTTTACAATGAGCGTGTAGGTGCGTTCACTCTAGTTGCTGAATCAGAAGAAGTAGCAACAACCGCATTCTCGCAAGTGAAAGCGATCATCCGTTCTATCTACTCTAACCCACCAGCGCACGGCAGTGCTGTTGTGACTCACATTCTTGGCGATGCAGAATTGCGCGCAGAATGGGAAGCTGAAGTAGCAGAAATGCGTGACCGTATCCAAGAGATGCGTGAGCTGTTCGTTGCAACTCTGAAAGCAGAAGGTGTAGACGCGGACTTCAGCTTCATCGAGCGCCAAAACGGTATGTTCTCGTTCTCTGGCCTATCTAAAGAACAGGTGAACCGTCTGAAGGAAGAGTTTGCAATCTACATTGTTGGCTCTGGCCGTATCAGCGTAGCAGGCATGACGAAGTCAAACATGGGTCCTCTGTGTAAAGGTATCGCTGCGGTTCTATAATCGCCCTCTAGCGAAAACCGCTTAAAAAGAGAAAAGGTCAGCAATTGCTGACCTTTTTAGTTTCTGCTGTTTTGTTTAAAACACCGCGATAGAAATCGCGATGTCTTTCTCTTCGCTACTAGTAAATAAACTTGAAGCTAATGCCTACTTCATTGATATGATCAGAGGGTTGGCCTTCATAATCCGTATCGCGGAATTGGTAGTAAAGTCCCGTGCCGATAACATGATGCCACTGGTAGTTGAAGCCAATTTTGTAGTTGTTCTCGTCAACAATATCGCTGCGGTTTAAATGTACTTCCGCCGTTGCCATTAGCTTCTCGCTGAATAGATAATTCGCACCGATGGTGACACCTTGAATAAACTCACTGTCAGATGAAATGGTACGGTCAGTGTTGTCATCCGTTGCTTTCGCTTTGATCGCACCAAGGCCGTAAATACCATACACATCAAGCTGCTCATTGATGCCATAACGATAACCACCACCAAACATTAAACGGTCAATGCGCAAAGTGAAGTCGTCTGGGTGGAAAAATTGTGCGGAATAATCCACATTGAGTAGCCAGTTATCACGAATCAAATAATTGCCGCCCAACCCGAGCGTCGTGGCGTTGGAATTATCTAGCCATTCTTCGTTTGTGGTTCCGGCACCGACATCTAAATTGATGTGCTCGTAACCAAACTTTTCTGCTTGTTCTGCTTCTGAGGCAACGCTCATTATTGGTAATGCTACAAGAGGTGCAGCGAGTAATAGTCTTACCATTCTACTTCCTTCCATGAGTGTCATCCAAAACTCTTTTATAAACGCCATTGTATTGATTTAATTCGGCATCTTGATGACAGCGTAGCCGAATTAATTAGGATTTGCCGTGCGACTTGTCTGAATCTTATCATTGCGCACGAAAAACAGTGATCCGATAAGATTCTGTTTTAAAACTAAGTTAAGATTACCCTATCACTTGCAAACCAAAAGGCACCTTAATGGAAGCAGAACTTCTCGAGATATATAACTTTCTCGCCAAGTATCCCCCATTCAACGAGCTTCCGGAAGAAACGCTCACCAAAGTGACAGAGAACATCGAAATCTCTTACTACCGTCAAGACACTCCTATCATTCATTTCGGCGATCAGATCCACGATCTTTACATGGTTCGCAGCGGTGTAGTTGAAGTGTATCGACGTAAAGGTGAACTGTATAACCGGCTCGACGAAGGCGACCTTTTTGGTCAGATGGGTCTTCTTACCAACAACAAAGTTCGCTTCCCTGTAAAAGCGATTGAAGACTCCCTACTCTACTGCATTCCTCAAGATATCTTCCAAGAACTGTACGATAACTTCGATTCATTCGCAGATTTCGTTGAAGTAGAAAACAGTGCTCGTTTGCGCCAAGCGGTTTCAGAGAACAACGATGCAAACGATCTAACGACCTCGAAAGTAAAAACACTCCTGACACGTGATGCGCCAACCATCGAACGCGGCCAAACGATTCAAGAAGCCGCACAATTAATGGCGCAAGATAATGTGTCATCACTGCTGATCGTTGACCCAGATTTTGTGCTCGATGAAGACGATCCACAATCCCCTGTCGTCGGCATTATCACCGACCGCGATTTGTGTACCCGCGTCTTGGCTGAAGGTTTGTCACCTCTCGATGAAGTATCAACGGTCATGACGACCGAGGTTATCTCACTCGATCACAACGCTTACGTTTATGAAGCGATGCTAACCATGCTTCGTTATAACGTTCACCACTTGCCGGTTGTAAAAGATCAAATGCCTATTGGCATCATCGAAGCGACCGACATTGTTCGTTACGAATCGCAAAACTCGTTGTTGTTAGTAAGTAGCATCTTCCAACAACAAACCATAGAAGATTTGGCCATTGTCGCTGACGAAGTGAAAAGCAGTTTTGTTCGTCTGGTTAACGAAGACGCCAACTCTCACATGGTCGGCAGTGCGATGTCGGTCATTGGCCGAAGCTTCAAGCAACGCCTGCTCGAAATGGCAGAAGAAGAATTAGGCCCACCGCCAATCCCATACTGTTTCCTTGCCCTTGGTTCTATGGGCCGTGATGAGCAGCTATTGGTCACAGACCAAGACAACGCCATCATTCTCGACGATACCTATCAAGAGGAAAAACACGGGAAATACTTCGAAGCACTCGCACAATATGTTAGTGATGGTTTGAACGTGTGTGGCTACAAATATTGTACCGGTGACATCATGGCAACCAACCCTGAGTGGCGCATGACACGTTCAGAGTGGGAAGCGTGCTTCGCCGATTGGATTGATGACCCGAATCCAAAAGCATTGCTCAATGCGTCTATCTTCTTCGATTTAGATGGCGTTTATGGGCGTTTAAAATGGGCAGAACAATTGACGAGCTTCATTGTTCGACGCGCACGTAAGAACAACCGCTTCCTCGCATGCTTGGCTCGTAACGCGTTGAACCGAACCCCACCACTGGGTTTCTTTAAAGACTTTGTGATGGAAAAAGATGGCCAGCACAAAAACTCAATCAACTTGAAACGTCGTGGTACAGCCCCTCTTGTGGACTTGATTCGTGTTCACTCACTGGCGGTGGGGTCACGTGCTCAAAACTCATTTGAACGACTCGATGACATCATTGATGCGGGCATTTTGCCAAAAGGCCGTGCTCAGGATTTGAAAGACGCGATGGAGTTCATCTCTATGGTGCGTATCCGTCACCAAGCGATCGATGTTGAATTGGGTATTGAACCAGATAACAACATTGAGCCAGAAAACCTGTCAGACTTCGAACGCCGTAACCTGAAAGATGCGTTCCAGATCCTCAGCAATGGTCAGAACTTCCTTAAGTTCCGTTATCAGGCCAGCAACAAGTTTAAGTGAGGCGTGGAATGATAAAAAAGTTGTTTCAAAAGCCGACCATTCAATGGCATACCAAGTTTCAACACAAGTTGGAGCAAGCGAAAGATGATCGGTTAATTGCCTTTTATGGTAAGGCGTTACCCACGCCAGAAACCCCGCTTTCCCAAGTGGAATTCGTGGCACTCGATTTCGAGACGACGGGCTTAAATCCGCAGAAAAATGGCATCATCACCATTGGTTTGGTGCCTTTTAATCTCAATCGAATTTTCTTGCGCCAAGCGAAGCACTGGAAAGTACGCCCACAAGAAAAACTCGATGAGGAATCGGTCATCATTCATGGCATTACTCACAGTGAATTGATTGATGCTCCCGATTTGGGTGAGATTCTCGGGCCATTACTTGAAAGCTTGGCGGGAAAAATTGTCGTGGTGCATTACCGTCGTATTGAAAGAGAGTTTCTCGCTCAAGCGTTGCGTACTCGTATCGGCGAAGGTATTGAGTTCCCTGTGCTGGATACGTTGCAAATTGAAGAGAACATTCAACAAAGAACATCTGGTGGTTTGTGGAATAAGCTAAAGGGTAATAAGCCAAAATCCCTACGTTTAGCACAATCACGACGTCGTTATGGCCTTCCGGATTACACGCCACACCATGCGTTAACGGATGCCATTGCCACCGCTGAATTACTTCAAGCGCAAATTGCCCACCACTACAGTGAAGAGCAACCCATCAGTAGCTTGTGGCTGTAGCGAAGCGAGAAGCGAGAAGCGAGAAGCGAGAAGCGAGAAGCGAGAAGCGAGAAGCGAGAAGCGAGAAGCGAGAAGCGAGAAGCGAGAATATTATCTCTAGATAAACAAAAAGGAGCCAATTGGCTCCTTTTCTCTTTTCATTAAACGCGAATATCAGCGCTTAGCTAACATTCTCAGCTTACAGCTTGAAGCGTTTGATCTCTTGCTCTAGCTCGTGAGAAAGCTCTGACAGATGCGCCGCTTGCTCTGCTGCTTGGTGCGCTTCAACAGAAAGCTCGTTAGACACATCACGAATGCCTTCAGTGTTACGAGTGATTTCTGTTGTCACAGACGCTTGCTCTTCCGCAGCAGACGCAATTTGCGTCGCCATGTCGCTGATGCGCTCTACCGCTGAGTGAATTTGAGTAAGGCTCACTGCAGCTGAGTTTGCATCATCAACACTGGTGTCTGCTAGACGACGACTGTCATCCATAATGCCTACCGCTTTCGCTGTTGTGCCTTGTAGCATCTCAATCGTTTCTTGAATCTCTTGAGTAGAAGCATGAGTACGCTGGCTCAGAACACGAACTTCATCCGCAACTACCGCAAAACCACGACCTTGCTCACCCGCACGCGCCGCTTCGATAGCTGCGTTTAGTGCTAGTAGGTTAGTTTGCTCTGCAATGCCTTGGATAGTCGAAAGAATCGTATTAATTGCGTTACCGTGTGCTTCTAGCTCTTGGATCACGTTGGTTGCAACTTGTACTTCTTGCGCTAGGTTTTGGATAGAGCCTTGCGTTTGAGTCACTTGGCCTGAACCGTGAACACATGCTTGAACCGCTTCTTCAGAGCTTGATGCTGTGTTGTCTGCGTTACCTGCAATTTCTTGCGTCGCCGCTGCCATTTCATTAACAGCCGTCGCGACCATGTTGATTTCGTCTTGCTGGTAAGAAATGCGCTGACTACGCTCTTCAGCTTGTTGAGCCGTTGTGCGTGCTTGCTCAGAAAGTGCCGATGAAACATGGCTTAACTTGGTTACCATCGTGTGCATATTGCCCACAAAGCGGTTGAAGTTGTCTGCCAGTTTACCGACTTCATCATCACTGCGTGGTTCAAGACGTTGCGTTAGGTCACCTTCACCCGATGCAATCTCTTCAAGCGCTTGTGATACTCGGCCAAGGTCGCGGAACAAGAAGCCCACTAGCCAAGATACGGCCACAATCACCACGATCGTAATCAGTACCGCAGTAATCAGCATTTCACGCAGTAGTTGCGCGTGGCTTGCTTCTTCTGTTGCGCGGTCCATTTCAATCGCGAACATCCAGTTTGTGCCAGGTACTTTACTGAAGTAATAAAGCTTATCTTTACCCTGAATGGTTGCCGTTTCAATTGAACCCGTGTTTGCTGCACGTTCAATAGAATCTTTCGTAAATTCTTTAGATAGGTCAGTGATTGGCTTAAGCGTTAAGCTTTTGTTTGGATGCGCAAGGAAAGTTCCGTCATTCATGTCGATCAGCATTGCATGCGCATTTTCACCCGCATCTAAGCTGATAACGTCATTGATCAACTGATCAATCAGTACGTCGGCACCAACAACACCAACAAACTTACCGTTTTTCATTACAGGTTCTGCAATGGTAACCAGTAGCGCGTTAGTGATCGCATCTTGGTAAGCTTCTGTGATGATCTGCTTACCTGCTGCATTTGCATCTTTGTACCAAGGGCGAGTACGAGGATCATAGTCTGCACGGTTACGTTCTGGATGAGAACGGTACATGCCACCTTCCGGAGTACCTAGGAAGATATCGTCAAAGCCCCCCGCTTTGCGCGCTTGTTGTAAGAAAGGCACCACGTCTTGCTCTGTTGAGTAGTCGTTGAAAGCCGTTGCAATGTCTTTGCGAATCGCAACCCAGTCAGAAATACCTTCTGATGCTGCGTTACTTAGGCTTTGTGCTCGTGAATAGACACCTGAACGCGTCTGATCAAACAATTGACCAGCCGACAGCCAAGTCAGTGCTGTTGCCATCACTACAACAGCAGATAGGCTTGCGCCAATTAGCTTTTGTTTTAATGATAATTTCATAATTATTATAAGAGGTTGGGAGAACAGTTAAGGTGGCTGAATATTACACATTTCTGACAAAGTAATCACGAAGATTATTCACAAAATTGAGACAATAACCTGTTGTAAAATAAAGAATTTACTTCGTCATTTTTTTGGCAAGCGTCAGAAAAATCGCACAAAAAAAGCCAGCATTCCGCTGGCTTTTTAACTCATTAATATCTAACGATATTTATAAATCACATCAATTACTGACGTTCTGTTCTCATACCCATCAATAGGCTGACACACATTGCAAGCAATACGAATGTGAATGGTAACGCGGTAGAGATAGCACCGGCTTGCAGCGCTTGAACCGCTTCTGAACCACCAATCCACAATAGTGCAACCGCAATCGCACCTTCCATAAATGCCCAGAATACACGTTGTAGAACTGGCGCATCCACTTTACCACCAGCAGTAATACTGTCGATAACCAGTGAGCCAGAGTCCGATGAAGTGATGAAGAATACCAATACCAACACAACAGCAATGATAGACAGCATGTTACCGAATGGCAGAACATCAAACATTTGGAACATCGCTAGTGATACGTCAGTTAGACCGTTTGCACCTAGCTCACCCACATTGTTGATCACTTGATCGATAGCTAGACCACCGAATACTGACATCCAAATTAGTGTTACTGCTGTAGGAACAATCAGTACTGCCGTGATGAATTCACGAACCGTACGGCCGCGAGATACGCGAGCGATGAACATACCTACGAATGGTGACCATGAAATCCACCAAGCCCAGTAGAATACTGTCCAACCTTGGAACCAAGCTTCGTCAGTACGACCAAACGGGTTACTCAGCGGAACCAAGTTTTCTATGTACGCCATGAAGGTTGTAGGAATTGAACCTAAGCTCACTGCCCAACCAATCAAACCAACAAGGATAAGCAGTAGGAACGCAATAACCATGTTGATGTTACTGATGACCTTTACACCGCCATCGATACCACGGATTACCGAAACAACCGCAAGTAACGTCACAATCGTAATAACGACGATCTGTAGGCCTAGACCCGGCTCCACACCAAACACGTGGTGAATACCACTCGCTGCTTGTTGCGCACCAAGACCTAGAGACGTTGCAAGACCAAATAGCGTTGCTAGTACTGCAAGGATATCAACAATATGACCAGCCCAACCCCACGCGCGATCGCCCAACAATGGGTAGAAGATCGAACGCATAGAAAGCGGAAGGCCTTTGTTGTAAGTAAAGAAAGCTAATGAAAGTGCTACGACACCGTAGATTGCCCATGGGTGTAGACCCCAGTGGAACATAGTGGCACCCAATGCTAACTTCGCAGCCTCTGGGGTATTGGCTTCAACACCGAGAGGCGTTTCGTACCAACCAGTGAAGTAAGCCACAGGCTCTGCCACACTCCAGAACATCAAACCGATACCCATGCCTGCCGCGAATAACATCGCAAGCCAAGACATGAAAGAGTAATCCGCTACCGCATCTTTACCACCAAGGCGAATCTTACCCATTGGTGACACAATCAAAGCTAAACAGAAGATTACGAAGATGTTGCCTGAAAGGATGAACAGCCAGTCAAATGAGCTAATGATTTTTAGCTTAATGCCATCCAACGCTGTTTTTGCGGTATGTGCATCAAGCACCAACGCCGCGATAAGAAATAGTGCAATGAAACCAGCACTGATACCAAAAACAGGATTATGTACGTCAAAACCCCATTTCTGGACGTTGTCTTGACCAACCGTATAGTCGGTACTGTCGATACTGTACTTATCTATACCTTTTGTCATTGTTCCTCTCTTTTGTGTTCTAGTTTTTCGGCAGCAAACCAAAAATTCATTCGAACACGATACATTTTATTTTCCATGAAAGTGGAAGATCCTACCATTTGAGGCGTTTTTGTCTATCTTTTGCTGATAAAAAATCCAATAACTTACTTTTCAATCAGAAAAATCCACCAAAAAAAGCGAAAACAACCACGACAATAATTAGACCACAAACATTTATTACTATAATAATTCTAGCCGTTACTTTTTTACCCGCCGAATACCCTTAAAAACAATAAGGAGAGCCAAGGCAAATAATTGAAAATTGGTGTCGCGATCCCTAACTAAGCCCTTTTAATAACAACGCTTTTGAGTTAGTGTCGCCTCGTTACATGATCCCTTAATGACTGGATTACGAAATTGGAAAAGTACGAAGAAGTCTTGGTCTCGATTCGTCAGATCATCCGCGCTATTGATTTACATTCAAAGAAGTTGAGCAAAGAGTCTGGTTTGACGGCTCCTCAGCTGATTCTAATGCGTGCTATTAGTGAACTTGATAATGTCACTATCAAGCAATTGTCTAGCCATACCAACATGAGTCAGGCAACGGCTACGACTATCCTTGACCGTTTAGAGCGCAATCAACTTGTCGAACGACGCCGTAGCGTAGAAGACAAACGTAAAGTTCATGCTGTCTTGACGGAAAAAGGCCAAGAAGCGCTTAAACAAGCTCCGACGCCATTGCAAGAGCACTTCATCAGTCGCTTCCAAAAGCTTGAAGAGTGGGAACAAAGCTTGCTGCTATCTTCTGTTCAGCGCATCTCTACCATGATGAACGCAGAAGACATCGATGTTGCGCCAATGCTTGAACTAGGCAGCATCACTAAACCAGAATAAGCTTCTCTGTGCGCTCATGACTCCCATCTGTGATGAGCGCGTTTGCCCTTCTCTTACTCTATCAATCCTGTTTCAAACGCATATTTCGCTAACTCAGCGGTCGAATGTAAGTCCAGCTTATGTTTAATATTGTGACGATGTGTTTCCACCGTTCGATAACTGATATCCAAAAGCGTAGCAATCTTTTTACTACTATTCCCCTGTGCGACTAATTTAAGTACCGCTTCTTCGCGGCGACTCAGTGGATTAGGCTTTTGTGCCGCAGGTACAACATCTTGAGTAAACAGGGTCTGCGTGACAGATTCACAAAAATACGTCGAACCTTGATTCACGGTTTTAATCGCTTGAACCATCTTGTCGGCTGAGATTTCTTTCAACATATAACCAACCGCTCCGGCTTGCATCACCTTCATGATGTACTCGCGATTATCGTGCATAGTCAGCATCAGAATTTTACTTTCTGGGCGTTCTTCCTTAATCACGCCAGTGGCTTCTATCCCATTCATAATGGGCATGCTGATATCCATTAAGATGACATCAGGGTTGAGCACTTTTGACACTTCGATGGCCTCAAGCCCATTGCTTGCGGTGCCAATCACATCAATGTCAGGTTCCAATTCCAGACGTGCCATAAACCCATCCAGTACAACCTGATGATCGTCCACAATCACCACACTAATTGGTTTATCCATAAACTAATCCATCCAAATCTAACAATACGGTGATTTCCGTCCCCAACCCTGGTTCGCTCATCAATTCAAACTCACCGCCAATAAACTCGACGCGCTCACGCATGTTACGCAGACCAATCCCTTGGCGGTGTACCGATTGATTGACCATAAAGCCAATACCATCGTCCCGTATCAGTAATTGCAGCATATTGCCCATTTTTTGCAAAATAACGGTGACCGTTTTTGCCTTGGCGTGTTTTTCAATATTATTCAACGATTCCTGAGCAACGCGATATAGCGTGGTCGCCACTTCCGATTTCAGCTTAACCTGACCAGTATCGAAATGACTGTCGATGTCCATACCAGAATGGGAATGAAAGTCCTGCAATAACGTAGAAAGCGCCGCCTCTAGGCCGATGTCATCCAAGGCGCTCGGGCGAAGTTGATGGGAGATATGACGCACTTCATTAATTGCGGTGATCAACGAGCGCTGTGATTTGTCGAGGTGGGATTTAAGCTTTTCATCTTCAATACGATGCCCCATCAAATCGAGATGACATTTACTTGAAACCAACAACTGATTGATACCATCATGCAGTTCTCTGGCTAGATGCTTTTTCTCATCCTCTTGAAACATCACCGTTTTATGGGCCAGTTCTTTAAGGTTTTTATCCGCTAAGCGATGCTCATGGAGGTTGATAGCAAGGGTTAAAACAATGATCACGGCGACCGTCACAACCAAAATCACAACTACGGTAAAGAACGTCGTCTCAATATTCTGATTTACCGCCGCACGCATGTTGGCAACTTCACGGCTCACGTCCTCTATGTACAACCCCGTGCCAATCATCCAATCCCACTTATCAAGCCATGCCGCGTAGCTTAACTTAGGCACGACTTCACCTGTGGAGGGCTTCTGCCAAAGGTATTGGTGGAAACCGCCACCGAGTTGGGCTTGATAAAGTAACGCCTCAATCAGGTGATCGCCGTTTTCATCTTGAATGTGAAGTAAGTTCTGCCCCACGAGATCCGGCAGAATCGGATGGACTAAATTGGTACCGTGTTTATCGTAAGCGAAGAAGTAACCATCTGAGCCATATCGAAGGCGATTCAGAATGGCTTTTACACGTTCTTTGGCAACATGCTCGTCGATAGTAGAGTCGTTATAGATGTGAGAAATCGCATCGAAAGCCAGATCAACGGTATCTTTCAATGCCACTTCTTTTGATTGGATCAGACTTTGGTGAAAGATCTCCACTTCGCGTTGACCCAACGTTTTCGCTTGGTAGATGGAAATCCAACTGATGCTTGCTGACACCAAAACCACTGGGATCAATGCCAGCAAGATTAATTTGGCTTTGAGAGGCATCCCTTTCCTCCAATGAAACGCTGATTAGCTTAATAACTAATCAGCTTAACAACTTGTCTCAAAAGGTAAA
This sequence comes from Vibrio sp. K4, assembly GCF_051122595.1. Lineage (NCBI taxonomy): Bacteria > Pseudomonadati > Pseudomonadota > Gammaproteobacteria > Vibrionales > Vibrionaceae > Vibrio > Vibrio sp. K4. The sequence goes on along the minus strand of NZ_CP178577.1, from coordinate 1,067,439 downwards.
AACTCTCAGGTCACAAAAACCTCGTTCCCCGATGACATCATGGCTTTTATGACATGCCGTAAAAGCCTGGGAAGAACAACAGGGAAGCCAGAACCACGATTTGAATCGCGATAAATGGCATAACGCCTCGATAGATATCACGAGTTGTCACACCCGTTGGTGCTACACCTTTCAAATAGAACAAGCTAAATCCAAATGGTGGTGTGAGGAATGAGGTTTGAAGGTTCATTGCAATCAAAATCGCAAACCACGTCATGTTGATACCCATTAACTCAGCTACAGGCGCAATGATCGGAACGATGATGAAACAGATTTCTACAAAGTCGATAAAGAAACCAAGAATAAGAATCACCAACATGGTAATGATCAAAAAGCCCCACTTCTCACCCGGAAGTTCCAGCATCCACTCTTCTACCAAGTAGTCGCCGCCCGTGTACGTAAATGCCATCGAGAATGCCGTTGCACCCAGTAGAATCGCAAAAACCATCGCTGTGACTTTTACCGTCTCTTTTGAGGCTTCATACACCATTGACCAGCTAAACTGTTTGTAAAGTAGCGAAAGTACAATCGCACCAGCACCGCCTAGCGCCGCTGATTCGGTCGGAGTGGCAATACCAGCAAAGATAGAACCCAAAACCACAATGATCAGTGCTAAAGGTGGCAAAACGGCTTTGAGCGCGGTAATCACCTCTTCCTTACGGCTGATGGATTCATCACGTTCGATAGGTTGAGCCGCCTCAGGGTTGAGCTTGGCGTAAATCAAAATATAGATAACATACGCACCAACCAGCATTAAACCCGGCCAAACCGCAGCTTGGAAAAGGTCTCCGACTGGAACCCCCAGCACATCACCAAGAAGAATTAGAACAATAGAAGGCGGAATGATTTGCCCAAGCGTGCCTGATGCACAGATGGTGCCGCATGCCAAACCTTTGTCGTAGTTGTACTTGAGCATCACTGGCAAAGAGATCAACCCCATTGCCACTACAGATGCACCAACCACGCCCGTTGAGGCCGCAAGCAGTGCACCAACCAAAACAGTTGAGATAGCGATACCGCCACGAATACCACCAAACAAACGCCCCATCGACTCAAGCAACTGCTCTGCCAATCGAGTCTTTTGTAGAACCAACCCCATGAAGACAAACAGTGGTACTGCCATCAATACCGTGTTTTCCATGATGGATTGAATGCGATATGGCATGAATGCAAACATCTCGATGCCTTCTGCCCATACGCCGAAAATTAATGCAATGCCGCCAAAGGTAAAGGCAACAGGGAAACCGAGTAGTAACGCAAACAGCGCTACAAAAAACATCACTATACCGATCATGCTGACTTCCTTTTACGACTTACCGTTATTACCGGCATAGATAAGATGAGGGTTAACAATTTTATTGATGGAATGAAGCAGTAAGCCCATACCACTGATCGCCATAAACAAGAATGAGAGTGGAATCATGGCTTTTATGATCCATCGATATGGTAAACCACCAGGGTCTCCAGACGTTTCTCCGAGAGCGTAACTCTCTTTGGCAAAATCGATACCGAACCAAGCAACCAATAAGCAGAATGGGAAAAGAAAAAGTAACGTGCCCAAGATATCGATGATGGATTGCGCTTTATAGGATAAACGCTCATAGAAAATGTCGACTCGAACGTGGCCACCGGATTTAATCGCGTATGGCACACCCAATAAAAATACAGCGGAAAATAGATGCCACTCCATTTCTTGGAAGGCAATGGATACGTCATTAAACACGTAGCGCATAACAACGTCGTACACCACGTTCGCTAATAACAAAATGAATAGGATGCTGGATAACCACCCCAGAAAATCACCGAAGCGGTTAAAGATTCGCTCAATATAAATAAGGCTTCTCATTCCGAACTCCATGGAACGTGTGGGATTGGCTCCGCTGGTTCGCGGAGCACTTGTTATAGTCTTCTCTAAGAGAAGTTTTTCTTGGGCTTCTTTTGCTGGCTAAATCGTTCGAACTAGCCAGCATGTCGAAGTTATTGCTGAGCTTGGCTGTTTAGGTAAGCTCGGTGTGAGATATCAGACCAAGGACGCACTTGTTCGATGTAGCTTGCTTGAGATTCTTGAATCTCTTTCGCTAGCGCATCTTTTTCTGCGTGCTGTTTAAGTAGACGTTCGTTCGCTTCACGCAGCGCTGAAATAACTTCAGGCGGGAAGTCTTTTACTTGAACATCAGGGTATTCTGATTGAATTGATGCCCAGTTCTTACCACTCTCGTGCTTAGACTGAGTGTACATGTCGTACGCGGCGGTTTTCATCGCAACTTGAAGGATCGCTTTCAAATCATCTGGTAGACGTTCCCAAGTACGCTTGTTCACTAGGAACTGCAGCTCAGTGCCCGGCTCATGCCAACCTGTGTAGTAGTAAGGCGCAATTTTGTGGAAGCCCATACGTAAATCAAGAGAAGGACCTACCCACTCCAATGCATCAATCGTACGACGCTCAAGCGAGGTGTATAGTTCGCCCGGTGCAATGTTGGTTGGCTTCGCACCGAGCTCAGCAAGGATTTCACCTGCAAAGCCCGGTATACGCATTTTCAGACCTTGTAGGTCATCGACTGATTTGATTTCTTTCTGGAACCAGCCACCCATTTGGGTATCCGTGTTACCACCAGGGAAAGATAATAGGTTGTGCGGGGAGTAAACTTTTTCCATCAACTCCATACCGCCACCGTAGTAGAACCATGCGTATTGTTCTGTTGGCAACATACCGAAAGGCATAGAGGTAAAGTAAAGGGTGTTTGGTACTTTGCCTTTCCAGTAGTAAGACGCCGAGTGACCCATGTCGTATTGACCGGATTTCACCATATCAAACACACCAAGTGGTGCTTTGTGTTTGTTCGCAGAGTCAATGCGGATTTGTAAGCGTCCGTTTGACATTTCTTCCGCCATTTTTGCCATGTTCTTTGTTGCGTCACCAAAGATAGGGAAATTTGGCCCCCACGTCTCCGCGAGTTTGAGGCGGTATACTTTGTCATCAGCAGCATGAGCAGAAGTTGCTACGAATGCCATCGTCGCGACCATTGCTGTCGCCTTGAGCACTCGTTTAAGAGATTTTTGGATAAGACTCATCGTTCACGTCCTTTGTCACCAAGGTTATTGTTGTCATCCATTACATAAGGATTCGCTATAGAAGATGGGACATTACATGGAAGTAAGAAATGGGCATGAACACGCAACAAAAATGCACTTAAACGCGAGCCTTAGCCATTAGTATTACGTGGTTATACGTAGTCTTTTTAATATCAAATTGCAGGAATTTTTATTATTCAGATAGTTAACAAACAAGCCGTCACATCAAATTCTGATAAAGCACGTACGTAGTTGACTGCGAAAGAATTTACACAGTATTTAATAAAATGTGACAAATGACGGAATTGTATAGTTAGAATACTCAGTTAGAAATGAGCGAAAAGCGTTTTTTGGGCAAAAAAATACCCCGACCAAAGTCGAGGTATTCAATTCATAAACAGAATTACAGCGGTAATTAAACTGCTTTATAGATAACTTTGTTACCTGCTAACTGCTCTTTTTGAACTAGGTTTTCTTCAAGAAGCTTCTTCAGTGCGCCAGTAGCCCATGATGCCGCTTTAGTGTCTTCTTGACCTGCAGCTAGACCAATACCTTTAGGGTTGATACCTTCAGCATTTGCTACAACGATATCTAGAACTTGTTGTTGCTTAGGAGTTAGTGCAACCTCAACAGTTTTCGCTGCAGCTACTTTCTTCTCAGCTACTGCTTTCTCAGCAACAGGTTTTGCCGCTTTTGGTGCCGCAGCTACGTTTGCTACTGTCGCTTTAATGCGTTTTTGCAGTTTCATCTGCACTTTACGCTTATGAGCAAGTCTCATTGAATATTTCTCCAGTTCACTGCATCTCAGCAGGGATGAAAATTTGAAGCGCGTTTTATACCAAAATTCATCAGCGATTTGTAGGTTTTAGCGGCGAAACGCGATGAAAAATGCGCTCACTGCATAGAACGTCTACTATTTAATCAGATAAATTGTGAACGGATTTATTGAATACTGGGTATAAAAACAGAGGTTCTTTGTTCTTGATAGGCAAACAATTGAATATCAAGAAACATGTGTCTCAACGCCATTGTTCATTGAGGTTGAAAGCATGGAAACGCTGCATCTAAGTAACTCACATTTCAAATCCGACTCCCCCATCAACAAACTGATCATGTTTATGGTCGTTACCATCACCATGTTTCTGGTTTTGATTGCGCCGGGATGGAAACAAGCGATGTTGTCGGTCGTACTGATGGCCATCATCGTTGGCTTTGCCATCATCATGATAAAAAAGAGCCAAGTCTCTTTCACCCTTACCGCCTCCCACTTTCAACAACACCTCTTTAAAGGCGGCTGGGTGGTGCGCTGGAAAGACATCGACTCCATCGGCATTTGCACATACGAACAAGAAGGCTGGCACCAACCCCTTCCTTGGATAGGGATTCGGCTGAAGCATTACTCCCCTTATCTCAACGCGATTTGTCCACGTATCGCGACAGAAATCTTGCTTGGGCAAAGAGCCCTGCTTTATTTAGGAGCAAGACAAAATAATTGCGAAACAAAGTTTGAAGACATGGTGTTAGACCCCGCTCCTTACATCAATAAAGAAGGGATGCACTATGAGGGCCTGCAAGCAATGCTAGCGAACAGAATGAAATATCAAAGACAGTTTTATGGCTACGACGTGTTTATCTCAGCCAGTGATTTGGATAGAGAAGCGGAAGAGTTTGTGGGATTGGCTCGACGTTACCTAGCGGCCGCCGAGCCAGATGCTTAATTCAGAGACGCCTTAGTAAAGCGGCATTTCGTCAGCAACGAACGGGTTTGTTTTGCGCTCGTGACCAAATGTCGACTGTGGACCATGACCTGGTACGAAAGTAACATCGTTGCCCAGAGGCCATAACTTCTCTTTGATCGAGCTAATCAGCGTGTTGAAATCACCTTGTGGGAAATCTGTACGACCAACGCTACCGTTAAACAGAACGTCGCCTACAAACGCCAAGCGCGCTTCTTCGCTGTAAAGCACTACGTGGCCCGGCGTATGGCCCGGAGTGTGAATCACGTTTAGGGTTTGATTACCAAAAGTGACCTTGTCACCTTCATTTAGCCACTGATGCGGTTCAAACGCTTCAGTCAGTGGGAAACCAAACATTTGGCTTTGGCCTTCTAAACCTTGCAACCAGAAGTTATCTGCCTTGTGAGGGCCAACAATCTCAGTACCACCTAACAGTGCAGACAGCGGCTCTGTACCACCAACGTGGTCTAAGTGGCCGTGTGTTAGCACTAGGTTTACTACTTCAACACCCAGTTCTTTGATCAGCATTGCGAGTTGCTTTTCATCACCACCTGGATCAACCACAATGCCCTTCATGGTTTCGTCACACCAGACGATAGAACAGTTTTGAGAGAAAGATGTTACTGGAACAACTTGGTATTTCAGAGCCATAGATAACCTATACCGAATAAATTTGCATGAAAACTGCCGCAACTATGACACTAAGCCCTAGTGACTTCAAGCTTTGTACCATGGGTAATAGGCGACGTTCTGAGACGAGAAACCCTGTCTCAACTTGGCACTACCAAGAACGAACAGCACCCGTATCAATATGAACAAAGTTACTGCGCGGATAATAACCCACACCACCGGCTTTTAGGCTTAATGCCGCATCTCGAACAGTTGAAAGCTTCACGCCATCTAAGCGGAAATCAATGGCCTTTCCTTCCATGTGCATGCTTTTTTTCGCCACACCTGAAGAACCATTACGCAATGATGCGTTAGTCAATGGAGAGCGATAGCCAGAGATCACAATCACCTCTGCTTCTGTACCAATCAACTTTTGGATTTGACTGATCTGATCGAACAGACGTCGATCCATTGGATGAACTTCATTACGGCGATGATCACGACAAAACTGATCAAGACGCTTCAGCTCTTCGTCGACATAATTTGTCCCATTGAAGTAGCACGACTCCAACAGCTCACCAGTATTGAGGTTATTCATCGCGAGAACACGAGGTTCATCAGGCAGAGATGCCCAAGACATGCTTGGCATTGCTGAAGCAACAACGACACCACCAGCGGTCATTTTAAGAAAATCACGACGGGAAAAATTACGACTTACCATGAAAATACTGCTCAATTACTGTACGAGCAGCGGACATTACCGAAACCAATTTAACGCGTCAAATGCATAAATCGGTCCGGCTTGTCGTTTTTAGGCTGGTTTTTCTGTTTACTTATTGAACAGAAAACAGATTTTATGAATTGTAAATTTTTTTAAATTGAGAACGAATCTCACCCTTGATCATCGTATTGATAAATATCATCACGGTAGTACAAGGTGCCCTCTTCTAACCATGCGGTTTGATAGATGATATGCACTTGAATTCGTTCACTAAGCGGTACTGAAGTGTTAGAGCGACGACCATTTTGACGCTTCTTCGCTAGCCTTTCTTCCAGACCCTGTGTCTTGAAGAGTAGCTCCGCCAATTGGTCAGCATGTTCGACACGAACGCAACCAGAACTGAACGCTCGACGATCCTGATTGAACAGGTTTTTACTTGGTGTGTCGTGCAAGTAGATCGCTTGTGGGTTCGGCATATTGAATTTATACAGACCCAAAGCATTGTGTGAACCCGATGACTGTCTCATGCGATATGGGAAAGTTCTTGGGTTAACGGTTGCCCAGTTGATGGTTGTTGGATCAATGATCTCGCGTGATGTCCAAGAGCGAATAATCTGGATGTTATGTTGCATCAGATACATCGGATTGCGTTTCACCTTTGGAATGATGTCTTTCACCATGATCTTCCACGGCACATTCCAAGTAGGGTTTAAGATCACTGAGTCCAATGTACCTGTCATGATTGGCGTTTTACGTGATGCTTTCCCTACAACGACTTTAGATTCAAACAGCGGCTGTCCATCATGCCAGTAAGTCACTTCATATCCTGGAACGTTCACGAATACCACATTGTCGCGCTCTTTTGCCCAAATACGAGAACGCTCTGCGTTCAAGGCTAATGAGTGCAAACGTTGCTGAGGTGAGAAGTTAATCCAGCGAATCGTATTGGGACCGATAATGCCATCTTGTTTCAAGCCATGAATACGTTGGAACTCCATCACCGCTAACTCTAGGTTTTCATCATAGAGTGTGGTTTCCGTATCCAAATGCCCAACATCAACACCCACAATCTGCATTCGAGCAATCATGCTGGCTTTATCAAACAACTCATCCCCAACTCGGGCTAAGCGTTGATCTTGTTGGTAAAGAGGGAACTCAAACTTGGCGTAAGTCGACAAAGATGCATACGCTGTATTGAACGATTCGTCCATTTGCAAAGGTGAGCGCAACTCAGCAAGGAACTCGTCTAACTTTCCGACTGTGATCTCATTGCTCAGTAACGAGAGCGTCTCAATACTCGGCGCAGGGAAGCTAACATTACCTTTGTTCGCAAATAACCAATTGATGCCCTCTTCTGGAACCTGCTCTAGGTACGAAAGATACATGAGTAATGAGTCACTCATTACAAGATCGAAATCAAGCTTGTCGCCTTGTTCACGCACTTGTTCTATGCGGCGCAGTTGGTTGTCAAACTCTTGAGTCACATCTGCTAATGCAACGAGCTTAAGCTGAAAAAGGAGTTGTTCTACATCGCTTTCGTTTTCCCAGTTCAAGCGATAATTAGTGCTTTGATACAGTTGATCAATTACATCTGGGTAATGGATCATTTTTTCTACAGACAGCTGATCAACCGCCCCCTCTTGCTCTGTTTGTGCAGAAGCATCGAGAGAAACTACTGTTGAAAAGCTGCAAAACGGCACCAAAAGTGCCGTTATCATTAGGAGTCTAGCAATCACTGAAACGATCCTTCCGTTACATGCCATAAAAAAAGTATGGCAAATATCTCACGGGTTGCAGCTTTAAAATTAAGAATCTGAAGACGAAAACGACAACAAAATTCTCAATAAGTGCTTACTCGATGATCTTTCTAGATAATTCTCGACCAATGGTTATCCCATTGCACACCGCTTGCAAAGGTATTTTTTGACTCTTCAGGCCTTTGCTCTACCACTTTTCCCGCGCCAGAACTGACTCGGAATTCATCACCGTAGATCACAACACCAGAGGCGTCTGGTAACGCACTTAGCTCTACCAATTTGCCAGTAGATTTAGACCATATACCATAACAACTGCCCGGAGGCGAAGTGGCTAAGATCCATTCATCGGTTGCTGCAATACTCGCAACGTAGTGATTGAAACGCGCCCACTCTTCAGGCTCGGCTTGAAGATCTTGCATTTCACCACCGCGTGTGTGCATGGCGATCAAAGCTGGATACTCGTCCGGCTCACCACGATATTGCTGACCACAAAGCACGGTTTCCGCACCGTCATGGGCTAAGTGGCGAATACTCAGCTTATGATCCGGTAAAGACACTTGATCCAGTAGCTCACCTTCCTGTGATAGGTAACTCAGGCTTGGTCTCATGCTATCAAGATTGAGAGGTTCACGGCCGTTGGTGTGTACGCCACCGACACCAATCGCTAGTGCGCCATCAGGCATCATGATCACTTCATGAGGGCCAAGGCCAAAACCCGTTAACTCATCGATTTTTTGATATTGCTTCTGCACATCATAAACACCAATGATCCCACGGCTTGTCCCCCTCTCCCCTTCTGTGGCAAATAGCAATGTGCCATCATGGGAATAAACACCATGCCCATAGAAATGGCGATTTGACTTTGCTAGTTGCAGTTTGATCATCTGCTCTGAGCGATAATCAAACACCATGAAGAAAGTACCAGGTCGACGACCAAAAACTACGGCGTGACCTTGTTGGTTTGTTGCCACACCGTGACCACGCTCAGGAATCGGCAATGAAGATAGCGGTATACCATGCTCATCTGCCACCACCGCTGCGAATTTGTCTCGACCAATGATAGAGCAGCCGATCAACGCAGGCTCACGTGAGCTTGTTGAAGCACAACCAAATGGCATCATAGGCGTAGCCGCCCCGAATAGAGCGGCTTTCAGTAAGTTTCGGCGGGTTTGATCAGTCACCATCGGTTGCATTAAATCCTATAACCACGCCAAGCTCGATCGCGACTTCTTCGTGAATCAGGTACTTCAATTGCTCTAGCTTATTGTATTGAGCGAGCACCATGCGATAGCCTTCTTTTGTTTGTAGTGCAGCAAACAAGCTCTTATCTTCTGGCCAAGTTTCTAGCGCCATTTCGAACTGATGAACAACACGGTCAGCGAGATCTGCATGGCCTTGCTCTCTTAGTAGCGCATCTAGACCGTTTCCGTTAGCAAAGTACAACGCTTCCATCCCTTGAAGGTTGGCTTTTAGGTTTGAAAGCGAGGTCTCTGAACGCCACGATTCTGAAAAATACGGGCGAGGCTTACCAATCTTCGCTAGCGGTCGGCTCAACTTCTTCATGCTGTATTCAAGCTGATTCGAAAGCAGTGAAATGTACTCAGATTCCCATTCTGTGATATCTAGCGATTTCCAAGGGTTCTCTGCCCAAGAATCCGCGATGATCTGCGCTTTGTTATCGAGGTTTTCTGCAATCGAAACGCCTGTCGCACAGGTATTGCTGTTGCTAGATAAGGTCGACGCTTTATCGTAAAGCAGCCATTCCAATGCACCTAAACCTTGCACGGTGACACTTTGGGTGGAGATATCTTCTGCACTCCAAGCTTGATCAGATTTCGTCAATACAGACATTTTACGACCAGTGGTGTTCTTTTTATCTGGCCAAAACTGAACATTCCAGCTTTGCTCCAATGCCGTAGCAGGGCCACGTTCTTGACCTTGTAATGCCATCCACGCAAGCATAGTTTGATGCCATTGCTGTTTTACTTGTGCATCATCTTTCGACTCTGATGCGCAGTAATCTGCGAAGCGTTGTTCAAGTTCTGTGGTTTGCGCTAAAAACGTCTGAGCTGATTGAAACTCAACCTCGTACACGCTTTGAGAAATATGGCTTGTGCTCTCAGGCTTGGCTGAGCTCGAACCGGCGGTCGATTGGCAACCAACCAAACTTAACGTTGCGGCAATCGCACTCACTAATAGTGTTTTTTTCATGGTTGCTTCCTTATAGAGAATTCAGAAACGCAATCAATGCGTCACGTTCTTTTTTGTTCAGTGCTAAGACGTTTTGTTTCGCTGTTTCTGCTTCGCCGCCGTGCCACAACACCGCTTCCATCAGGTTACGAGCGCGGCCATCATGTAGAAAGTAAGTGTGTCCGTTTACTTCTTCGGTATAACCAATACCCCATAGAGGTGCCGTTCGCCATTCACGGCCGTTTGCTAAGTATTCCGGACGGTTATCGGCTAAGCCTTCACCCATGTCGTGCAGAAGCATGTCTGTGTATGGGTGGATAAGCTGCTCAGAAAGCGCTGGTAACTCTGGTCGTTTCACCGTTTTGACACTGGTCTTGTGGCAGCTTTCACAGCCAGACGCAGCAAAGATTTGCTGACCAAGTTTCACGCTAGGATCATTGACATTACGGCGAATAGGTACGGCTAAGTGCTGGCTGTAAAACTCAACGAAGTCGAGAATATTTTCGCTCACTTCTGGTTTACCGCCATTTGGCATGTCGTCACAAATGCTTTGTTTCGAGGTGCAGTTTTCGTTCGGGAATAAATGGCTCGTCAGACCCACATCACCATTGAATGCCGCCGCATTTTGCTGCATTAGCGTCGGTTGTCCGGCTTTCCAACCAAAACGACCAATCGAGAAGTCATCCTTCTCAATATCCCACACCTTGTTTACTTTGCCTGAGATACCATCTTTGTTGGCATCTTGTTCATCAGCCCAAGCGAGTAGCGTTTCGTCGGGAATACTCTCCAACAAGCCAAGGCCGATCATTGGCGGTGCCACACGTGCTGAAAACTCGGTATCTGGGTGCATATCGCCGTAACCCAGATCGGTAATGTTCAAATGAGGTTTTCTTAGTGTTACCGTCGTACCGTCTTTAAATTTCACTGGCACATCGGTGTAAGTAATTTCGATTTTGCCTTCTGGCGTTTGATCTTGCAGGGCGAAATCTTGAAGCTGGCCACCATAAGTCGGCTCAGGTATGCCACCATCTTTGATGTAAGCTTTCTTTTGTTCTGGCGTCATCGCTGGAATGCTTAAGCGCACTAACATAGACACGGCATGTAAATCATCTTTCTCTGGCGGATGACCACGACCGTCTTTGATGTGGCAGTTCTGACAACCATTAGTGTTAAAAAGTGGGCCTAGGCCATCACGAGCGTCCGTTGACGCTGGCGCTTGTACCCAAGGGTTACGGAAAAAGCTGTTACCTACGCTAAAGTCGAGGCGCTTACTCATCGGCAGGTTGGCAGCAGGAAGAGAATAGGCATTCGCGCCGTCTTTTTTAACACTGGTTTTGCCACCGGACTTAACATCGTAAGCCATGGCAGAAGAAGAAAGGATCGCGGCTAGCGCAGAAATTAGGTATGGCTTCATATCATTGCTCTACATATACAACAAGGGTGATAACAACGAGCTCAAACGGCAAAAGGGCTCACAAAGAGCCCTTATTTATTATGGTTTTCTTATTAAAACTCGTGGTCAGCAGTATCAGGGCTTAGGCTGTCGATGCCGACAATGTTTGCCGCTCGCTCAATCGCACCGGTTTGGGCTACCAACGACATAATGGTGTCGTTTACTAGCGCGTTGCCTTGCGCGTTACCCGCCGCAATAAGTTGGTCAAAGTGCTGGTTATTCTTCTCGGCAGAAGTCACTAGCTCACCAACTTGGCTACGTGTTGTATCAAACTGCTTTTGAATTTCGGTCGCGGCTTTCTTATCTTTTTGAGCAACAAGGTCAGCGATACTTGGACCAGAAAGTTCTTTGCCGTTTACGCCTTTGTATGTACCTGTGTAAACGTTGTAGATGCCTTGCTCATTGTAGTAGTGAGAGTTGTGCGTGTTGTCTGAGAAACAATCGTGCTCGTCTTCAGTTGAGTTCGCTTCTAGTGCTACCTTCATGCGCTCACCCGCTAGCTCACCTAGAGAAAGAGAACCCATGCCGAATAGCATCTTACGAAGACCATTGTCAGCAGATTCGTTCAATAGCTCTTCACGGTAGTTGCCCTTCACTTCAACAGACCACTGCTTTTCCATCCACTCTAGGTCTTGAACCAGTAGATCAGCGGCCGCTTTTAGGTACTCACCACGACGATCACAATGACCATTCGTACACTCAGAACCGACAACGAAATCAGTGTAAGCACGTTGACCTGCACCCGCGTTAGTGCCGTTTAGGTCTTGGCCCCAAAGCAAGAATTCAATCGCGTGGTAACCTGATGCAACGTTTGCCTCAGAACCGCCTACTTCGTTTAGATCCGCTAGCAGTTCTGGTGTGATTTTTGAAACGTCCAGCTTAGAAGCACCAATCTGTAAGCTAGTGTTTGCGATGATGTTTGCAGCCGCGCCCTCGTTACCCAGTTCGTATTGGTAATCCGCCGCTACGTAGTCGATCAGACCTTCATCAAGTGGCCACGCGTTTAACTGACCTTCCCAATCGTCAACAATCGCGTTACCAAAACGGAAAACTTCAGACTGTTGGTAAGGAACGCGAGAATCGAGCCAAGCTTGTTTTACTTCTTCAAGCTTTTTTGCTGATGGTGATTTTAGAAATTCGTCGATTTTTACATCCAGCGCTTTCGCTGTTGTTACTGAATCAGCAAACACAGCATGGGCAACGTCCGCGTAATGTTCGACAACTTGTTGTTTAGTTACTGTAGCAGCAACGGTAGAACCACTGGCAATGAGGAGTGATGCAGCAATAGATTGGACTAAAACTTTTTTTGCATTCATCTGAAGCATCCTTGTTGAGCATTTTAATTATCGTATTGGTAGTGCTAATTATTCTTATTTGCACTTTAGTCCCGAGATAATACAAATTTACAATTTATTTGCAACTCCAGATACAAAAAAAGCCTCATAATAATGAGGCTTTTCACATGCTTTATTGTCAATTTTATCTTTATAATTAAACTTTTAGGTTGTGTTTCCCGTGAGAAACTTTTGCCTTCAGGTAATTTTCATTGCCATCTTTGATGTGCGCAGAAGTGTTGACAACTTCTGAAATTTCGATTCCGTATTCCGATAACTCACGGATCTTCTTAGGATTATTCGTTACCAAACGAATCTTGCTAACACCCAATGCTTCTAGCATTTGTGCTGCTTCTGTGAAGTCACGCAGGTCATCATCGAAACCCAAATGATTATTCGCTTCGTAGGTGTTCATGCCTTGGCTTTGCAAGCGGTAAGCATCAATCTTGTTGTATAGACCAATACCGCGCCCTTCTTGGCGAAGGTAAAGGATGATGCCACCTGATTCGCCCATACGATTAATGGTCTCTTCTAGTTGCTCACCACAGTCACAGCGTGAAGAGTGGAACACATCGCCAGTCAAACACTCAGAATGCATGCGAACTAATGGCATGTCCTGAGTTTGGTCTGCTTGTTTGAAGATAATCGCTACATGCTCTTTATCTGTCTTCAGACCATGGAAAGACAGGATTTCGGCATCAATGTTACTTTTAGCCCCGACTTTAAAATCTACTCTGGCACGTACTTCCGCCATATCTACACTCACTCGATTTATTGCTTGATGCATTTTCGTTATCGCATTCATGGGATTGCTCTCATTTGCTCTTCAACTATGGGGATTGATACCGCATTTTTCAATGTTGAGATCACAAAGAACCCTATTCTTATTCATGACAAGCTAGGAAATCCTGTTCGGACACTTCCCGCTAGCCGACTTTACAAATGTTATAATATAACATTTATGATTAACTACAATAAAAAAACCCCAGACAAATTTGCCTGGGGTTTCGAAAGCGTTAGTTGAAGAATTGATTTTAGTGCGTTTGGCTGCGCTTCCATACGGCGAGCTCAATCCAAACCGCTTCAAGTTCTTGAATCTCTTCGTCGGTTAAAACGGCGAGTGTAGAAGTGACTTGTGGCAGCTTCGGTGACTGCAATGCACGAATCTGCGAATAAAAGTCCTTTTTTAATTGCGATATAACTGAATCCACTGCGTACACCTATTCATTCTTTTATTACTCCTCCAGCTCAATTTTTATGGTCTGCTATTCACTGGAGCCTTCATAAATTCGAGAAAATGATAACATTCTGCTTGTTATGTGCACAATTTATTTTTAATAGTGGAATAACGGTCACATTAATTGCGCTTTACCATTCGGATCGAATATAAGACAAAAAGGATCAAAAATAGAGCAGGAAAGATCCAAAGTAACGCGGTGGTATAATTAAATGGCGGTTGATACAGAACAATATTCCCATAACGAGCGACTAGGTAGTCTTTTATTTCTTGATTTGAACTGCCTTGATTAGCCATGGTGTACACCTTCAACCTAAGGTCTTTGGCTGCTTGTGCATTGGACTCTACAAGGTTTTGGTTTTGGCATTGCGGGCAGCGTAATGTCTTGGCTAATGAGGTTGCGCGCTGTTGCACTTCAACAGAATGAAACTCAAACAGATCAACATTCTGTTCTAAATCCGCACTTCTCGTGAAAGGAGAAAATAGTGTAAATAGGATTAATGTGAGGAGAAGACTATTAAATTGAAACATTCAAATATCCTGAAAATATATCGTTCCATTTACTTGCCGTTAGCTCTCCACGATATTTGATCAATATACGACCATTTTGATCAATCAAGTAAGTTTCCGGCGTTCCTATAACACCTAGCTCCACAGCGAGCTTTCCATTAGGGTCACTAATTACTTCAATATATGGGTTTCGTTTAGAGCTCAAATATTCACGAGCAGCTTGTTTTTGATCTCTATAATTCAGCCCAATAATAGGCACTCCGAGTTCTGCTAACTGCAATAACTCTTCATGCTCTCGCTTGCATACCCCGCACCAAGATGCCCAAACATTCAATAATTTATATCCGTCGCTTTTGAACAATTGCTCAGAAACTATGTCATCAGAGATCAGAGAAGTAGAGCGAAAATTAGGTGTCTCTAAATTTCGTTGTGGGGACAATTCGACATGTGGTCGCTCAGACAAGGCCACCGCAGTAACTACAGCAAACACGGCAACAGCTACAACGAGACCTGCGAGTTTAAGCGTATTTCTCGATCGCATTGATAGCCTCTCTCCTTTTCTTTAGGACTGTTAATAGCGCACCAAACACAGCTAGTAACCCTCCAGACCATATCCACCAAATACCTGCGCGGTACTGAACTTTAATCGCATAAGCATGAGTATCGACTTTGTCACCCAATGTCACGTAATAATCGCCATGCCATAGTGAACGAATCGCGGGCTCGGTCATATTCATTACTCGTACAGGGTAATGGCGCTTCTGCGGATTGAAATTGAGCATGCGGTCATCTTCCAAATGCAAGGTGATCTGTCCTTGTTCCGCGGTATAGTTCGGCCCCACCAGCCATTCGATACCATTATAATCGATAGTGATCCCCGCCCTTTGTTGAGAACTGCCGGGTTCGACACGTAAATTGTATTCATAAGAGTAGTGACTATTGAATACAGCCCCACTCACCGCCAGTGCAAAACCGATATGTGCCATCACGATTGGCATGAGTTTACGCTTATTGGAGCAGCGAAACAGCATAACGAGATGCGCCACAATCACCCAAGTAGCCAATGTTATGGTTAGCAATACTTCGAAATGCAGTGCGTACACTAAGAAGATAAACCCGATCCCAGCGACAAGAGATAACGCGATACTGATCACGATATCAGCGCTTACACTCGGAACTGTGCCTTTTGTCCATTTCAGCACCGGCATCAAAGCTAAGGCAATCAGAGCCAGTATGCTTAATGGGAAGATCAGACTATTAAAGTAAGGTGCGCCAACTGAAATGTTCCCTAAGCCGAGCAATTGATAAACCATCGGATAAAAAGTGCCAAGAAAAACGATGGCAGCCGCAATAACCAGCAGCCCCTTGGCGATATAAGCAGTGTAAGCTCGGCTCGTTAGAGATTGAAGTTTGAAGCGAGGGAGTTGTT
This sequence comes from Vibrio sp. K4, assembly GCF_051122595.1. NCBI lineage: Bacteria > Pseudomonadati > Pseudomonadota > Gammaproteobacteria > Vibrionales > Vibrionaceae > Vibrio > Vibrio sp. K4. The sequence goes on along the minus strand of NZ_CP178577.1, from coordinate 1,051,352 downwards.
CTCCTCGCACAATCAATACGCCAAAAGTGATGATGATAAGCAAGCTCAATACACCAAGCAGCACCAAACCTTTAGTTGGGTCCACCGCAAAAGCATGCACTGAAGTCAGCACGCCAGAGCGCACCACGAATGTCCCTAAAATGCTTAGGCTGAACGTAGCAAACGCCAGTGCATAGGTAATCCAAATTGCGCCTCTGTCACGTGTTGCGACAACACCGCTGTGCAACAAAGCAGTACCAGTAAGCCAAGGGAGTAGAGAAGCGTTCTCCACAGGGTCCCAAAACCACCAGCCGCCCCACCCTAGTTCATTGTACGCCCACCATGATCCCACCAAGATACCCAACGTGAGCGTTCCCCATGCAAAAAACGCTGCGCTTCGAGCGACCACATACCAATCGCTCATAGGTTGTTTACCCAATAGCGCCGCTAATGCAAAAGCTAATATTGCTGCGTAACCGACATAACCGAGATAAAGCAATGGTGGATGAATGATAAGCCCAACATCTTGCAACATTGGATTTAGATCTCGTCCTTCCGACGCCAATACTTGGGCATATTCGAACGGGTTAGAGGTCATTAAGGTGAACCATGCAAACGTCCCAATCAGAACGTTCATGATTCCTAAACAGTCACAAGTATATTGGGCGTTGAGCGGTGACTTAAATGCAATAAACGACGCCCATAAGCTTAGGGTGACGACCCAAAACAACATGGAGCCTTGGTGCCCACCCCAAGCGGCAGCAATTTTGAAAGCCACGGGAAGTTGACTGTTGGAATGCGTAACAACATATTCCAACGCGAAGTTGTCTTGCACGAAGCAGACTATCAGAAGTGCTAAACAAATGATGGAAGCTAAGCTAATGATGTGGGACATCGCGACTTGATGCGGCAATGTCGCCTTCTTACCCATAGCACGACGTAGCCAATGCAGCAGCGATGCACAAGTCGATGTTACAGCCACCAATACCAGTAAGAAGAACCCTAGCTCAGCCTCCATTTCTCCCCCTTACACTATGGTCATTTGACCGGCATAGAGAATGAAAGTACGTAGCATAAGTACGCCAACCAAGCTCAACGTCGTGACGACAAAAACGTAACTGCCTTTGTGGCGCACTTCTGAAGGCGCCAACCAATTGAGAGTCAAAGGCGTTATCATGCCGATGAACACTACGCCAACCCAGAACCATTGAGCCCAGAATCCACTCGAAATAGCATTCCAAGCCGCGACTTCGTTCTGACCACCGCTGAAGATCAATCCAGTAAAGAAGGTCACTAAGACAAACAACTCAAACAACACTACTGGGCGTTCAAATCCGTGCACCCAAGACACACTTGGGCTGCTGGTCGACTCTTTAAACACCAAGATGCCGAACATCAAGCATGCCGCTGCGCCCGAGGACAAACTAGAGAACAGGAACAAGATTGGCAGTACTGGATTGTTTAGCATTGGGTAAGTCTTCAACGCAGACAGTAGAAAGCCGGTGTATGCTGCAAGCACGATGGCTAAGAAGCCCAAGAACAATTCAATTGCGTTGTTGGCTTTCCCCGCCTTCATTAAAATGCCATCGGCAAAATCCAGCAGTTTGCTTGGTAACTTCCCTTCACAGAAGCTGATTATTTGATGGCGGAAGATAACGCCAATCCAAACAAACAGCACTAGCATGTACACTTGGAACAAGATCACGCCCATCGACATCACAGACGTTGGGTTGTAGTAGATCATGATCTTCCAAAACTCTAAAGGCTTAGTTAAATGGAAAATCAAAATTACCAACCCAGCAATGATGCCAAATGGTGCGAGCCAAGCCATCGCTTTCATAATGCCGTTGTTTGCAGGATCACCTTCAATCACTTTGCGTTTTAAATAGATAGAAATCATCACCGCACCTGCTGACATCCCAGCAAGGAATAAGTAAATCGCGATGATCCAATCCCAAACTAACGAGTCAAAGTGGAATGCACTTTCGAAGCCGTTCATGATGACACCTCCCCTTTGCTATGCGGAATTTTGTACAGTTTAGGTTGGGTACCTAAGTGCGATTTATCGCGATAGACAACATGGCTTTCGATAGCTTTGCTCACCTCGCTAGTTAGATCATTTAAATCACCAAAGATGAGTGCTTTTGTTGGGCAAGATTCCACGCAAGCTGGCTGCTTACCTTGCGCCAGGTTGGTATCACGGCAGAAGTTACATTTATCCGCAGAGTGATCGACAGGATTAAAGAAGCGCACTTGGTAAGGACAAGCAGCAAGGCAATAACCACATCCGACACATTTCTCTTTGTGTACATCCACGATGCCGGTCGCTTCATCTTTGTATGCAGCGCCTGTTGGACAAACGTACACACATGGTGGGTTATCACAGTGCTGACAGGATTCGCGAGTAAACTGGTATTCCACATCTGGGAATTCGCCAATCGGTTCACTGCGATGGATTTTAAGTCGCGTTACACCTTCAGGGACTTTATTTACTTCGCGACAAGCATCGGTACAAGCGGTACAGCCAATACAGGCATTTTCATCATGAACCATACCCATGCGTTTCGCTTGTTCACTGTTGCTGGCATAAAGAGAGGAGCTAACAACGGAAGTGCCTGCAACGCCTGTAGTTAAAATCAACGCGCCGCTGCCGGCTAAAAAGTTTCTTCTCGAACATTTCATGCTATCTCTCCTCTTCTTTGGCAAGTTCAGGTTCGACGGCAAATTCAGAGTGACAATCCACACACTGCTTGATCAGTTGTTTTCTGTCGTACGACAACGCTTTGGTTTTCGCTGCGTGTACATCGTGGCAATTTGAACAAGTGAGGTTTTTGGCGTGCACATCGTGCGTCCAGTGGCTTTCTCTTAGCTGTGTCGGTGCATGACAATCCACACATTGACTGTTGGCTTTAAGAATCATGCTTGGATCAAGGAACACTTTGTCGTGTACCTCTTTCGATTGCGCCGCAGAAAACTTAATCACATCAGGCGCACCTTCACGATGGTCGGGACCAATGTTGCTATGGCAATTGGTGCAATTAAGTTGCTTCCCTTGGCTGAGTAGAGCTTGCGGGTCATGCGAAAGGTTCAGAGTCTCTTTGGCATCCTTATGACATTGCAGACACTTGTAGTCTCGGTCACGGATCAACTCGACTTGATGACGCTCAGCTTGAGCACCTTCAATCGGCTCTGAAGAAGTCGCATGGGCGGCGATGGAGAAACCATAGATGGCAAAGACGAAGAGAAGTTTCAGCATTGTCTCTATGGTCAATTTTATATTGCCCATATTGTTCTTTCCTTAGCTCGACAATAATTGATAACTATTCTCAATTATTTATTTGAGCGACAATTAATTTCCTCTGAAGATATTTTTCAAATCTTCAAATGACATCAATTCTTATTTCGGAAAGCCACAACGCTAAACCTATATTTATAATACCTCTATTATTCATAAGGGGTAGAAACATCTGCTCAAAAAGCGAACTAAATCACCCTATTTTTAAAAAGGTTAAAAGCCCAAAACATTGACGAATAAGGACTTAACCACTACCACTTTAGGGGTATATAAATTCAAACATGACTGAGATCACTGGTGTAAATTGATCTAAAACAAGACAAGATTCGCTCACTATTTCATCTATCCAATTAAGCAATATTATTAATCGTAGATCTCCAGTTCTTATTTGGAATAGCTTCTCACAACGCTGCTAATAAAAACGAATATGGAGATAACACCGTGAGCATAAAACACTGGATGAGCGCACCTATCGCGGTTGCGACCTTATTCGCCAGCCAATTATTTTTGGTCGGCGCTCCGTTGGCGGCAGAAGAAAAAGGCCTCATCGATCCTCGTAATGACGCCTTTGAACAGAACCATCCCGACCAATACCACTCTTGGAAAGCAACATCCGAAAGCGAACACATTGAAGATGCCCTAAGTGAAGACCCAAACATGGTGATCTTGTGGGCAGGCTATGGCTTTGCAAAAGACTACAACAAAGCGCGCGGTCACTTTTACGCACTTGATGATGTTCGCCAAACCTTACGTACCGGCGCACCGACTGATGATAAATCCGGCCCTATGCCAATGGCCTGTTGGAGCTGTAAAAGCCCTGACGTTGCGCGCGTGATTGATGAACGTGGTGAAGACGGTTATTTCGAAGGTAAATGGGCACGCTTGGGCTCAGAAATCGTCAACCCTATTGGTTGTTCTGACTGTCACGACACTCGCTCTGAAGAATTTAAGAAAGGCGAACCAGCACTGGCGGTAACTCGCCCTTATGTCGAGCGTGCTTTTGATACTATTGGTAAAAACTTTGATGAACAATCTCGCCTAGATAAGCAAGCATCGGTCTGCGCTCAATGTCACGTTGAATACTACTTCACCGGCCCGACTAAAGCGGTTAAGTTCCCATGGGATATGGGCACCACCGTTAATGACATGGAGAAATACTACGACGCGTTGAATTTCAAAGATTGGACGCATGCAGTATCTAAAGCTCCGATGCTAAAAGCACAACACCCAGGTTACGAAACATGGCGCGATGGCATCCATGGCAAAAACAAAGTGGTGTGTGTGGACTGTCACATGCCTAAAGTAACCAAAGAAGACGGCACGGTGTACACAGACCACAAAGTGGGTAACCCTTTTGATCGCTTCGATGACACCTGTGCACAATGTCATACCCAAACTAAAGAACAGCTACAAGGCATCGTTTCGACTCGCAAAGCGCAAGTACTGAACATGAAGCTAACCGCCGAGAAGCAAATCGTAGCGGCACACTTTGAAGCAGGCGCAGCATGGAAAGCGGGTGCTACAGAAGCAGAGATGGAACCTATCCTACAAGATATTCGCCATGCACAATGGCGTTGGGACTACGCAATTGCTTCTCACGGTGTTCACATGCATGCCCCTGAGGTAGCGCTCGAAGTACTAGGTACTGCAGTTGATCGCGCCGCTGACGCCCGTACCAAGTTGGTTCGTTTACTGGCAACCAAAGGTATCACTGACCCTGTTCAAATTCCAGATATCTCTACTAAAGCCAAAGCACAGCAAGCACTGGGCATGGATATGGATAAGATGAACGCAGACAAGAAACACTTCCTAGAAACGGTGGCACCAGAATGGGATAAAGCAGCAGCTGAACGCGAAGCCACGTATTAGTCTAACTGGCAGAGGTTAATTTATAGATACAACAAGGGGCGTACTGAACGCCCCTTTTCTTTATTTCTTTATTATCTTTATTTCTACATCCTCGATTTTATCGAGAGTAAAAATCGAATGTACTAACGACGAGGAAGCCTCGGTCTCGGTTGAATATTTGGACGTGCTTTAGGCATCTGCACATTTGGGCGAGCAACTGGGCGCTGGATCTTCGTTTCCGGTAATGCTTTTCTTTGTTGAACCTTTTCTTTTACCGCTTTGTCTTGTAAAGCCGCTGGCTCAATACGCTCCGGACGATTCTCCCACTTGGTTTGAATCTCTTGCTTTTGCTCGTCTGGCAGTGATTGCCAATGATCGTCGAGTTGGCGTTTCATGTTATCGATATTGGCGGACATATCATCGTCCTTCCAATCCTCGACTTTGTCTTTGATGGATTGCTGTTGGTCTTCATCTAAACCATTCCACCACTCTTCCAGTTTCTCTTTGTATTCGTCGTCGTTGTCGCAACAACCCGGATAGTAATAAATCCAGTAGTCGTCATGATCGTACCACCACGGATCGTAATAACCTGAAGAATAATAAACCGAAGAGGAAGAACCAGAATGATCGGAAGAGCTACAACCCGCTAATACAGAGCCGCACAGCAAAACCAATATGCTTAGTGCCTTATTTTTCATTCGTTGCCCACCTTTCCCTCTACTGCTTGTTAAATTGTACGCTTACAACAGCTCTTTTGCTTTGTTGATAGAGTTAATGATTTGCACTCTATCTAAGTTTGGATCATTAGAATCTAATAATAGTACCCAAGTATCTATGGCTTCCTGAAAGCGGAATGACAGAAAATGGTCATTTGCGATCAAAGACAAAGCTGCTTCATTGTGCGGTTCTATCTGTAGAGCTTGTTCCAGAAGCAGGCTGACTTCTTGCGTCATAGATTGTTGGTGGATGTAGTATAAAGTGGTCGCCTTTGCGGCAAGTTGCGTGGCACTGACAGGTTCAGTCAGTTGGATCGCGTAGTCAAAACAAATCAACGCACCGTCAAATTCACCCTCTAGTAGGTAGCCCTGCCCGAGTTGGAACCACAATTCAGCGTTGTTTGGGTCCTCTCGCAACTGGTCTTGAATCTCTTGCATGATGTCACGAGCAGTCATCATACGTGACATTTCTGCTTGCATCGGTTGAGGCGGAGTTTGACGCAGCAATAAGAAGCTTGCACTGGTTATGACAAGCACTAACAGACAAAAGCCGAACCATTGGGTAGGTTTCACTTTTGATGCACTCAGTGATAAGAGGACGATGAACAAGCCCATCAAAGAGATGGCAACGAAAAACCAAACAGACATAAAGCAACCTATGAATAAAGATAACGCCAGTGTACTGGTTTCTGATTTTTATTGCGTTGATACAGATACAAAAAAGCCGAGCGTTATGCTCGGCTTTCAAATTTAGCGATTAAGAAGAAGCTTACTCTTCTTCTGAACCTTCAGCTGCATCGTCTGCTGCTGGCGCTTCAGGAGCTTGAGCTTCTGCGTTCGCCTCTGTTGCTTCTGCTTCTTCGCCTTCTGGCAATTCAACTTCTTCAACTTCGTCGATGCGTTGTAGACCAACTACTGATTCGTCTTCAGCTGTACGGATAAGTGTCACACCTTGGGTGTTACGACCAACTTGGCTCACTTCCGCAACACGTGTACGAACTAGAGTACCAGCGTCGGTGATCATCATCATCTCGTCGCCTTCTTCTACTTGTACCGCGCCAACAACTGGACCGTTACGCTCAGAAACCTTGATAGACACAACGCCCTGAGTTGCACGGCCTTTCGTTGGGTATTCCGCTAGTTCAGTACGCTTACCGTAGCCGTTTTGTGTAACCGTTAGGATATCGCCTTCGTTAGACGGAACGATTAGAGAAACAACTTGGTCTTCGTCTGCTAGTTTCATACCGCGAACACCTGCCGCTGTACGACCCATTGCACGTACTTTGTCTTCGCTGAAGCGAACCACTTTACCTGCTTTAGAGAACAGCATGATGTCACTATCGCCGTTTGTGATATCAACACCAATTAGTGAGTCATCATCACGTAGGTTCACAGCGATTAGGCCGTTTGAACGTACGTTTGCAAACTGGTTCAGTGGGGTCTTCTTAACCGTACCATCGCCTGTCGCCATGAAGATAAATTTCTCTGGTGAGAACTCATCAACAGGAAGAATTGCAGTGATACGTTCACCTTCCTCTAGAGGAAGAATGTTTACGATTGGCTTACCACGTGCAGTACGAGTTGCATGAGGCAATTGGTAAACTTTCAGACGGTAAGTCTTACCACGAGTTGAGAAACATAGAATGTTATCGTGAGTATTTGCAACAAGTAGACGTTCGATGAAGTCTTCATCTTTCATCTTCGTTGCACTCTTACCTTTACCACCACGACGCTGAGCTTCGTAGTCGCTTAGAATTTGGTACTTAACGTAACCTTCGTGAGACAGAGTTACTACTACGTCTTCACGAGCAATCAGCTCTTCCATGTCGATGTCATGGGTTGCTGCTGTGATTTCTGTACGACGAACATCACCGTAACCATCACGAACCGCTTCAAGTTCTTCGCGGATCACTTCCATCAGACGCTCAGTGCTTGCAAGGATGTGCATTAGCTCTGCGATTTCATCTAGAAGTGCTTTGTATTCATCAAGAATCTTCTCATGCTCTAGACCAGTTAAGCGGTGTAGGCGAAGTTCTAGAATTGCTTGAGCTTGAGTCTCTGTTAGGTAGTACAGACCATCACGGATACCGTATTGATCTTCTAGCCATTCTGGACGTGCTGCATCAGTACCAGCACGCTCAAGCATTGATGCTACGTTACCAAGATCCCAACCACGCGATACCAAGCCAACTTTTGCTTCTGCTGGTGTTGGTGCGTTTTTGATTAGCTCGATAACTTCATCGATGTTTGCAAGTGCAAGAGACAATGCTTCAAGGATATGAGCACGTTCGCGCGCTTTGCGTAGTTCGAAGATAGTACGACGAGTTACAACTTCACGACGGTGGTCAACGAAGCACTTCAACATGTCTTTTAAGTTGAATAGCTGTGGCTGGCCGTTGTTTAGAGCAACCATGTTGATACCGAAAGTCGTTTGAAGCTGAGTTTGTGCGTAAAGGTTGTTCAGAACAACTTCACCCACAGCGTCGCGCTTACATTCAATAACAATACGCATACCGTCTTTATCAGACTCGTCACGTAGTGCACTGATGCCTTCTACTTTCTTATCTTTAACTAGCTCAGCGATCTTTTCGATCAAACGAGCTTTGTTTACCTGGTAAGGGATTTCAGTGACGATGATGGTTTCTTTACCATTCTTCTCCACTTCGATTTCCGCTTTTGAACGCATGTAGATCTTGCCGCGACCAGTTTTGTACGCGTCTACGATGCCTTTACGACCGCTGATTAGCGCTGCCGTTGGGAAATCAGGACCAGGGATGTAATCCATTAGCTCATCAATAGTGATTTCTTCATTATTGATGAACGCAAGACAGCCATCGATCACTTCGCCAAGGTTGTGCGGTGGGATGTTGGTTGCCATACCTACCGCGATACCAGAGGCACCGTTTACCAATAGGTTAGGAATTTTAGTTGGAAGAACCGCTGGGATTTGCTCCGTACCATCGTAGTTAGGTACGTAGTCCACGGTTTCTTTATCTAGGTCAGCCAGAAGTTCGTGGGCAATTTTCGCCATACGTACTTCGGTATAACGCATTGCCGCAGCAGAGTCGCCATCGATCGAGCCAAAGTTACCTTGACCATCGACCAGCATGTAACGAAGTGAGAACGGCTGAGCCATACGTACGATTGTGTCGTACACAGCGCTATCACCGTGTGGGTGATATTTACCGATTACGTCGCCAACAACACGGGCTGATTTTTTATATGGTTTGTTCCAATCGTTGCCTAGTACGTTCATCGCGAATAAAACGCGGCGGTGTACTGGTTTTAGGCCATCACGCACATCTGGAAGAGCACGACCCACGATTACTGACATCGCGTAGTCTAGGTATGAACCTCTAAGCTCATCTTCAATGTTTACGGGCGTGATCTCTTTAGCTAAATCGCTCATAGAGCCATTATCCCTCTATTATCTGATCGTAATTACGATACGTGTAAGGTGCAAAAATATAACACACAATTCATCAACGGGGCATCACTTTCCCACTCGTTTTATCAGGTTGTGAGCTTCGTTATGAGTTAAATGAAGAGAATTTGCACATTCATCCCATATCTTTATGAAAACTGACTATATTTCCACCAACACCGCTCAAAAATCTCTCCTGTAGCGATTGTGAGAAAAGAAGCAGTTTTAACGTATCGTACCATTGGAGTATAATCACGCCTTCCAAAGGACTATTAGCGAAGCGATATAACTATCATGACAAAAGCACAAAACGTCGACCCAAGTGAAATTAAGAAATTCGAAGAGATGGCTTCTCGTTGGTGGGATTTAGAAGGCGAGTTCAAACCACTTCATCAAATTAACCCGCTTCGCTTGAACTATGTCCTAGAGAAAGCTGACGGCTTATTTGGCAAAAAAGTGCTCGATGTTGGCTGTGGTGGTGGCATCCTTGCGGAAAGCATGGCAAAAGAAGGCGCCGTCGTTACCGGTCTCGATATGGGCAAAGAGCCATTAGAAGTGGCACGTCTTCATGCTCTTGAGACAGGTACTAAGCTGACTTACATCCAAAGCACTATCGAAGACCATGCAGCAGAAAATGCGGGCACTTATGATGTCGTGACTTGTATGGAGATGCTTGAGCACGTTCCTGACCCACTGTCAGTTATTCGCTCTTGCGCGGCATTGGTAAAACCTGGTGGCCACGTATTCTTCTCTACTTTAAACCGCAATATCAAATCTTACTTGTTTGCGATTGTCGGTGCTGAAAAGCTACTCAAGATTGTTCCTGAAGGCACTCATGACCATGAGAAGTTCATCAAACCGGCAGAAATGATGAAGATGATTGACCAAACCGACCTAACAGAAATGGGCATTACAGGTTTGCACTACAATCCTCTTAACGACAGCTACAAACTCGGTCGTAATGTGGATGTAAACTACATCGTTCACACTGCTAAATATTGATTAATAGAATCATTATTGCCTAGCCAGTTTTGGCGAACAGTAATATGAAATTTATTGAAAAGCGGTAGCACAGAAGCGCCGCTTTTTTTGTCAATTTCTGTAGAAAAAAAGTGCTCTAGATTCCATTTTGACCAATCTGTTTTTAACAAACAAAAACTGTCAAAGATCAAGGAAAATATTTTTACATGCGGTTATTTATGAACCGATCTGAAAAACGTAATTTTCCCCATTCAAGTCAGCCCTTTTCTCATCGGTTAGTGTTCACTTACTGATTTTTTTTATTTTGTTAGTTATCCACAAGTCATCCCAAACCTGTACCTTGAAAACTCAGGGTAATAGCACTATCTTGTAACTCGCAAACAAATGAACCCCTATATGTTGTGTTTCGACTACAATATATAGATAGACTTTGATCACAAAGCCGCCGCAAATTTTACAAGTTTTGCACATAAACAAACAAAAACACGGCTTTTATCAGTTTTCTTAGGGAAATAAAGCAGAATGAACCAACAACTTACCGTCACTAAGCGTGATGGCCGCAAAGAAACTATCGATCTGGAAAAAATCCATCGCGTTATTACGTGGGCTGCAGAAGGCCTGAATAACGTTTCGGTATCACAAGTAGAACTACGCGCTCACATCCAGTTTTACGACGGCATTACGACGACAGATATCCACGAGACTATTATCAAGTCTGCAGCAGACCTGATCTCTGAAGAGACACCGGATTACCAATACCTAGCTGCTCGCTTAGCGGTATTCCATCTACGTAAAAAAGCATACGGCCAATACGAGCCGCCAACGCTGTACAATCACGTAGCTCGTCTTGTTGATATGGGTAAGTACGATCAACACATTCTAGAAGACTACACGAAAGCTGAACTGGACGAACTTGATGCGTACCTTGACCACAAGCGCGATCTAGATTTCTCTTACGCAGCAGTAAAACAGCTAGAAGGCAAATACTTCGTACAAAACCGTGTATCTGGTGAGATCTACGAAAGTGCGCAGTTCCTATACATCCTTGTATCTGCTTGCCTATTCGCTAACTACCCGAAAGAAACGCGTCTTGACTACATCAAGCGTTTCTACGATGCGACGTCAACATTTAAGATTTCTCTACCTACACCAATAATGTCTGGTGTACGTACCCCTACTCGTCAGTTCAGTTCATGTGTACTGATCGAGTGTGGTGATAGCCTTGATTCTATCAACGCAACAGCAAGCTCAATCGTACGTTACGTTTCTCAACGTGCGGGTATCGGCATCAACGCAGGTCGTATCCGTGCGCTAGGTTCTGAAATCCGTGGTGGTGAAGCATTCCACACTGGTTGTATCCCGTTCTACAAATACTTCCAAACAGCCGTTAAGTGTTGTTCTCAAGGTGGTGTGCGTGGCGGTGCAGCGACTGTATTCTACCCACTGTGGCACGGTGAAGCTCGCTCGCTAATGGTTCTTAAAAACAACCGTGGTGTTGAAGAGAACCGTGTTCGTCACATGGACTACGGTGTTCAGTTGAACAAACTGATGTACCAACGCCTAGTAGAAGGTGGCAACATCACGTTGTTCTCACCATCAGACGTACCGGGTCTGTACGACGCTTTCTTCGAAAACCAAGAAGAATTCGAACGTCTATACGTGAAATACGAAAACGATCCTTCAATCAAGAAAGAAACGGTTAAAGCGATCGAAATGTTCACTCTGCTAATGCAAGAGCGCGCATCAACAGGCCGTATCTACATTCAGAACGTGGACCACTGTAACACTCACAGCCCATTCGATTCAGAAGTAGCGCCAGTTCGTCAATCAAACCTATGTTTGGAAATCGCACTGCCAACTAAGCCTTTGAAGAACGTTGAAGATGACTCAGGTGAGATCGCTCTGTGTACGCTATCTGCGTTCAACCTTGGTGCTATCAAATCTCTAGATGACTTCGAAGAGCTATCTGAGCTTGTAGTACGTGCACTAGATGCACTGCTTGATTACCAAGATTACCCACTACCAGCGGCATACAAGTCGACAATGAACCGTCGTACGCTAGGTGTTGGTGTTATCAACTTCGCATACTACCTAGCGAAGAACGGCGTTAAATACTCTGACGGCAGCGCAAACGGTCTAACTCACCGCACGTTTGAAGCGATTCAATACTACCTATTGAAAGCGTCTGTAGCGCTAGCAAAAGAACAAGGTAAGTGTCCTTCGTTCCACGAAACGAACTACGCGAAAGGCCTATTGCCAATCGACACTTACAAGAAAGACGTTGACCTAATCTGTGAAGAAGAACTGCACTACGATTGGGATAGCCTACGTCAAGAGATCATGGAACACGGTCTACGTAACTCAACACTGACTGCGCTAATGCCATCTGAGACTTCTTCTCAGATCTCTAACGCGACAAACGGTATTGAGCCACCACGCGGTTTCGTATCTGTTAAAGCGTCGAAAGACGGTATCTTGAAGCAAGTTGTGCCAGATTTCACTGAACTGAAAGACAACTACGAACTGCTTTGGAACATCGGTTCTAACGACGGTTACCTACACCTTGTGGGCATCATGCAGAAGTTCGTTGACCAAGCGATCTCTGCAAACACAAACTACGACCCTTCTGGTTACGAGAGCGGTAAGGTTCCTATGAAGAAACTTCTTCAAGACCTTCTAACTGCGTACAAGTTTGGTGTGAAGACACTTTACTACCACAACACTCGTGACGGCGCGAAAGACGACCAGAAAGACGCAGTTCAACCACAAGATGACGATTGTGCAGGCGGCGGTTGTAAGATTTAATCTTACCCACCCTAACAATCCGTAGAAACAAACAATCGAACACCTCCCCGCTTGGGGAGGTCTAAAAGGAATTGAGGCATTATGGCTTACAGTACTTTTAACCAGAACAAAAACGACCAACTAAAGGAACCAATGTTCCTAGGTCAATCAGTGAACGTTGCTCGTTACGACCAACAGAAATTCGAGATCTTCGAAAAGCTAATCGAAAAGCAATTGTCTTTCTTCTGGCGTCCGGAAGAAGTGGACGTATCAAGCGACCGTATCGATTACAACAAGCTACCAGACCACGAAAAGCACATCTTCATCTCAAACTTGAAGTACCAAACGCTGCTTGACTCAATTCAAGGTCGTAGCCCAAACGTGGCGCTGCTACCGCTTGTTTCTCTGCCTGAGCTAGAAACTTGGATCGAGACTTGGTCTTTCTCTGAAACGATTCACTCTCGTTCATACACACACATCATCCGTAATATCGTGAATGATCCAAGTGTGGTATTTGATGATATCGTTGAAAACGAACACATCCTTAAGCGTGCGAAAGACATCGCACACTACTACGATGACCTGATTCAAGCGACAAATGACTACCACCGTTACGGTGAAGGCGAGCACGTTCTGAACGGCGAAACGGTTAAAGTTAGCCTGTACGATCTGAAGAAGAAACTGTACGTGTGTCTGATGTCAGTAAACGCACTAGAAGCAATCCGCTTCTACGTAAGTTTCGCTTGTTCATTCGCTTTCGCAGAGCGTGAGCTGATGGAAGGTAACGCGAAAATCATCAAGCTGATCGCTCGTGATGAAGCCCTTCACCTGAACGGCACACAGCACATGATCAACTTGCTACGTAACGGCCAAGATGACTTCACATTCATGCAAATCGCTGAAGAAGCAAAACAAGACTGTTTTGATCTTTTCAAAGAAGCGGCTGAGCAAGAAAAAGAATGGGCAGAATACCTATTCAAAGACGGTTCAATGATCGGCTTGAACAAGGACATCCTGAGCCAGTACGTTGAGTACATCACCAACATCCGTATGCAAGCGGTAGGTCTACCAATGGCATACCCTGAAGCAACTTCGAACCCAATCCCATGGATCAACGCTTGGTTGTCATCGGATAACGTTCAGGTTGCGCCACAAGAAGCAGAAATTTCATCTTACCTTGTTGGTCAGATTGACAATGAAGTAAGCGCAGACGACTTCGAAGGATTTGAGCTGTAATGCCAAGCATCAAAATCAACAAACTCGTCAGCATTGAGTCCAACCCATCCAATACAATTTTGGAGACGATGGAACAAGCTGGTTTACTCCCTGAATACAACTGCCGTGACGGACACTGTGGTGCTTGCCGCTGTAAGTTAGAGTCAGGTGAAGTGGAGTATGTTGGTTTTGCTATGGCCTATACTCAGCCAGATGAGATTCTGCCATGTATTTGCAAAGCGAAATCCAGTGTTTCGCTCAGTGGTGTGAACTACGCGATGAAAGAAAAACGCGCATAGATTTAGCACCAGTGAATACTAAAAAGCCAAGGCATTTGCCTTGGCTTTTTGTTATCTGCCATTTTCAAGCGACAGAATTAAAGTGCACTGCTCGGAATGTGCATCTCTTTCACTTTCTCTAAGAAAGCGTATTGAGCCGACATTGGCTTTCGCTCCAAATAACGGCGCAACATATCTAGCGCTGCCGCACTGATGACTTTGACTTGATCATCGCGTTGATATTTTCTCGATAGCTTGTACAACGCCCCCCACTCACCCGTAGAAGTGGAAAGTGCGACAGAGAAAACGCCCTCATCAAGCTTACCTGTGGCTAACGCTAAATCAGTACCACACTTCTCACGCGTCGCACCCGCCAGCGCAAAAGCCGCCGCCAACGGATCACCTTCGTCAGTAATGGTTTGGCTCTGACCGGCTAATACCCAGCCATGACCAAATTGCTTTTCAACGTTCTCATCACCGTTAAGCCAATAAGTTAAGTGCCCTGCACTGCTCTTCTCTGAAACGGACAAGGTTAATCCTTTATCCACCAGCAGTTGACCTACATGGTCGACCATTGGCATATCAACACTCACCGTATTGCTTTCAAGGTGCTTGTGGATGATCTGCATGAGCTTCATGCGCTGCTCTACTTGATTGGATGGACCAAACAGCTTCACTTCAATAAAAGGTAAATACGAGCGATAGCCAAGCTCATAACCTTGTGGCAGTTTCATTTGGTCAAGCTTATCTGAAATACCAGACTCTGACAGACCAAAGGTATAAATTCGACTGCAAGACGAACTTTCGACTTCAGGGAACAGTTTTTTCAAATCTGGCAAAATTTGCGTTTCTGCCATCAGCTTAAATTCGCTTGGTACGCCAGGGGTAAAATAAAAGACGGCATCATTGATCAGCATCTTAAAACCGCAAGCGGTACCAATTGGGTTATCTACGATTTCTGCCGTCTCTGGCAACATCGCTTGTTTTAGGTTGCTGTCTGGCATTGGAATACCACGGCGCGCATACATTGCCTCTAGATGCTCTAACCAATCTTTGAACAACACAAGCTTACACTCAGCGGCTTTTGCTGCCGCCGCCGCACTCATGTCATCGGTGGTTGGTCCTAAGCCACCATTAACGATGACCACATCGTTATTGAAGCTGAGCATTAGGAATTCTTCAATTAGGCTCGACTGCTTGTCACCAACGGTTGAGCGTTTCATTAAGCCAAATCCATGCTGATAAAATAAGCTCGACAGCCAAGCAGCATTTGTATCAACAATATCACCGTGAAGGACTTCTTCACCGGTACTAAGCATAGCAATTTTCACAACTGACTCCTGAAAATAGGCAAAATCCACATTTTTTCGACATTGTGCCTATATCGTTTTCATTTTATTAGACTAATCTCTTAGTTAATTTGTTGAGATTAAATGTAGGTCAAGTATTTAAATGGCTGTTCTTTTAGGGGATAATTGTGAGCCCGATCATCAAACCAACAACTCGGAGACCTCTGTGTCAAAATCATCCATGTTCAAGAAAACTCTAAGTGGTCTTGTTCTGACTGCGTCAGCTGCGGCGAACGCGAGCCAGTACGATATGAGTAACCATATCGAGTTCTCTTACACGCCTGATTGCCTGTCAGGTTACTGCGAAACGACTACTCTGTATAGCTTCGAACCACAAAATCGTAGCTTTGCTTTGGGGTTGGATAGCGATGATTCCTTAAATCTCGACGCAGGTCTTCAACCAAAGCACATGATCGTGCCAAAAGACAAAGATTGGGATTACCTAATGGGTCAAACTTATACCATTCTCGGTTTGAGTGTGGCGACTGTTGGTTTGATGACGTTACTACCAGAAAGCATTACCAAATGGGACGAAGAAGACCGTGACATGAGTAAGCTCGGTAGTAAATGGAAAGATAACGTTTCAGATGGTCCAGTTTGGGATCGTGATGAACACTTCCTAAACTACATCATGCACCCTTACTTTGGTGGTGTTTACTACACAGCGGCGCGTCACGCGGGTTACAACGAGTTTGAATCGTTCCTATACTCAGCGACCATGTCGACTTTCTTCTGGGAATACGGTGTCGAAGCGTTTGCTGAAGTCCCATCATGGCAAGACTTGTTTATTACTCCATTTTTTGGTGCCGTGGTAGGTGAAATGATGCTAACAGCCGAGCAAGACATTATTGCCGGCGGCGGTGAAGTGATGGGTTCAGAGACAATGGGTGATGTATCTCTGTTCTTCCTAAACCCTGTAGGTCATATCCACTATTGGGTATCCGATGCTTGGGGTGGTAGCGCAGAATTCCAGTTCAGCTCGTCTCCATGGTTCGGCAACCAAGATGCCGCGAAATTCGCGATGGACGCTGGCGCAAGCTACGATAACGTCTTCTACGGTTTCGAAATGAAGGTAACCTTCTAAAACCAAACATTTAAGAAGCAGCTCACGGGCTGCTTTTTTTGTGCCCCAAGCATAGTTTTCATTATTTGCATCACGAATTAGCGTCAAAAATTGACCTTCGTCAAACATAACCCTCCCCCAGCACCTACACTGAAATTAAGGAAAAATTCCAATAACTTAAGTTCTTAAACCTTAAGCTCAAATCACTACAGCGATACGTCTAACCGTGCCGCACCCAAACCTTATTCCGGGAGGGGACATTATGAACACAGTGTTTATCGTTAATTTTGTTGGTCAGGCATCACCCGCAACCATTAAACAGCTAGCAGCGGTTACACATGAAAACGACGGCAAATGGTTAATCAGTAAAGTGAACTTTATTGAGGATCAGGTCGCCGGTGTTATCAAGGTTGAACTTCCTGAAAAGAACGTAGATATCGTTAAAGAAGCGTTCTCTGCATGCCAAACATTGGTAGTGAAATTTGTTGATTCAGAACCGTATGCTCACGCTCAAGAGACGGTTTTTCAATTGCGTCTGGATGCCAACGACCGAGCAGGTATCGTCAATGAAATCACTCATGTCCTTGACGGACAAGGCATCTCTATTCTTGATATGGACTGCCAACGTGTGTTTATTGCTGGCGGCGGCGGTGTTAGCTCAAGTCTATTCAGTGCAAAAATGGCGATTAAATTGCCAAGTGAGTTAGGCATTGATGACGTAGCGAATGAGCTAGAAGCATTAAGTGAAGATACGCGCGTTATTGTGGAAGGTTAACGCACTGTTCCTATTCTTTCATCCAATAAAAAGAGCAGCGTTATGCTGCTCTTTTTCGTTTTGTCTTGGACAATTTGGTGGTTACTTGACTATCCATTGAGACAACGAACGTTTGAAATCTGAGTAATCAAACTCGTTCAATTTTTGAATCTCGCCGCTTGAACGCTCGCAGTACACAGATGGCATACGTAGACCGTTAAACCAGTTCAACTTCACCATGGTGTAACCCGCGCTATCCAGAATATGCAGACGCTGACCAATCTCTAGTGGTTGCTCAAAGTTCGCCACACAGAACTGGTCACCAGCCAGACAAGAACACGAACCAATCACGTATTCATGCTCGCCGCTTTCAGACGCTTCCAGAATCGACGCTGGCTCGTTGTAAATCAAGGTATCTAGTCTGTGCGCTTCCGTTGCCGAATCCACAATCGCTGTCTTCTTCACGTTCTCAACGATATCTACCACAGTCACGACAAGATCCGTGGTCTTGGTAATAATGGCTTCGCCCGGCTCTAAGTACATTTGCACGCCATGTTTTTCTGAGAAAGCTTTTAGCGCAAGACCTAGCTTCTCGATGTCGTAGCCCGGCCATGTGAAGAATACACCACCGCCCATGCTTACCCAGTCTAGCTTGTTTAGGTACTCGCCAAACTGATCTGAGATTGAATCAAGCAAGCCGATAAATGCGTCTACGTCTTTGTTCTCACAGTTCATGTGGAACATCACGCCATCAATACCATCGAAAATTTCTGGCTTGATGTGGTCAGCTTGCACGCCCAAACGAGAGTATTGGCGTGCTGGGTTCGCTAAATCTTGACCCGCGTAGCTTACACCTGGGTTTAGACGCAAACCAATTGATGCTTTACCTTCAACAATATGACGGTATGCCGCCAGCTGTGACTGAGAGTTGAAGATCATCTTGTCGCAGATATCTGCTACTTCACGAACATCATCTTCGCTATAACCCACGCTGTATGCATGCGTCTCACCGCCGAAAGTTTCGTAGCCAAGCTTTACTTCAAACGGGCCAGAGCTGGTCGTCCCGTCTAGGTAAGGCTTGATGATGTCGAACACACCCCATGTTGAGAAGCACTTCAGTGCCAACACCAGTTTCACGCCAGAGATATCTTTCAGCTGTTTTGCTTTCTCTAAGTTCTCAACCAACTTGTCTTCATTGATCATGAAGTACGGGGTTTTCAGTTGTTCTTTGCTCATAACTAACCATTTATCAACGATTAACCCCCTCTAACTCCCCCTTAGAAAGGGGGAGGATTAAACCAAGCCACCTCTACTCTTGCCAAAAAAGTGGAGAGATTGAAGCCACGATCAGTCTGTTTCTGCTACTCCCCTTAAAAAGGAAAGTGGAAACTGTACTCGGTTTGCCTCAACTTCCCCCCCTTTTAAAAGTGGAAGATTTGAAACTAAGCTCGGCCTTTCTTTGCTCCTCCCCTTTTCAAGGGGAGGCTGGGAGGGGTTAACCTCAAATACGACAAAAGCAGCCACGGCTTCACGCCATGACTGCTCGAATAATCTAAATAAGTTTGACGTTAAACTTATTTGTTCAGTTCGTGAATCAGCGGCAAACCTTGACCTGCTTCTAATTCCTGAACATGCCAATCAAGGCCGATAGTTGGCATTGTTTCTAGGAACGGGTCTGGGTTTAGCTGTTCCATGTTGAACACACCTTTATCTGCCCATTCGCCACGGAAGAATTGCAGCGCTGCAGTGATAGCAGGCACACCCGTAGTGTAAGAGATCGCTTGGTGTTCTACATCTTCGTAAGCCACTTCGTGGTCTGCATTGTTGTAGATAAACACGCTACGCTCTTTACCATCTTTCTTACCTTGAACCCAAGTACCGATACACGTTAGGCCAGTGTAGCCTGGTGCTAGAGACGTTGGATCTGGCAACATCGCTTTTAGTACATGAAGAGGTTGGACGACTGTACCATCGTGTAGCGTTAATGGTTCTGGGCTCAATAGGCCGATATCACGCATTACGTTGAAGTAGTTTAGGTAACGGTCACCGAAACCCATCCAGAATTCAATGCGTTTCGCAGGGATGAACTCTTTCATTGAACGAACTTCATCGTGTGCCATTGAGTACACTTTGTGTGAACCACAGTTCGGGAAATCGAACTCTAGCATACGAGAGTGACAAGGTACTTGTTTCCACTCGCCGTTTTCCCAGTAGAACGAATCGCCTTGGATCTCAAGCATGTTCGTTTCTGGGTCAAAGTTCGTCGCAAACTTCTTACCGTGGTCGCCCGCGTTCACGTCCATTACGTCAATAGTGTCGATTTCATCAAACAGATGCTTCACTGCATACGCCGCGAATACTGATACTACGCCTGGATCGAAACCCGCACCTAGGATACCTGTGATACCCGCTTCTTCGAACTTCTCACGGTAGCCCCACTGCCAATCGTAAGCTTCTGGTACTTGTTGGCCTTCAGAACATAGGTCAACCGCTACTGATGTATCTAAGTATGAAACTTTTGCTCGGTAACACGCTTCCATGATTGGCATGTTAACCCACGGAGGACCCGCGTTAATTACTAGATCCGGTTTTACTTCTTCAATAAGAGCAACCAGAGAATCTACGTCGTCAGCATTCACTGCACGCGCTTCTAGTTTCTTAGCTGAATCTTTCAGGTTGTTTTTCTTCTGAATCGATTCGATGATCTTCTCACACTTACCGATAGTACGTGATGCGATTGTGATATCACCCAGAACGTCGTTGTTTTGTGCTGCTTTATGTGCAACAACCCAGCCAACGCCGCCTGCACCAATCTGTAGAACTGCCATAGTTTTCCGTTACCTTTATTAAACTAGCTCAACTGCTAGCGTGTTGATTTTCAAGAGCAAAGATTCAAAGTCCGCTGTCGTTAGACAAGGATTCAAAATCGTAAATTTAAGAGCGGTTTTACCATCAACGATGGTTTCACCAAGTACCGCGATACCACGAGTTAACGCTTCAAGACGCAATGCTTTGTTCAGTTCATCTAAATCTGCAGATGCGTTGTTTGTGCGTACATTGGTTGCACGGAATAGAACCGTTGAAAGTGCTGGTTCAGCAAGAAGTTCAAACTGCTCGTGGTTGCGAACCATGTCGGCAACCTGCTGCGTTTGTACCAATAAGTGATCGTACATATCGCCAAGTGCCTTAGGACCAACGTTTTGCATCGTCATAAAGACTTTCAATGCATCAAAACGCTTCGTCGTTGCGATAGATTTGTCGACCAAGTTTGGTAGCTCATCATGTTCACGGTTTAGGTAGTCAGCATGATGAAGCAGGAACTTAAAGTTCGACTTGTCGTTCACAAGCAACGCGCCACAGCTGATTGTTTGGTAGAACAGTTTGTGGAAGTCGACACTGATCGAATGTGCACGCTCTACACCTTTCAGGCGTGATTTGTGGCTGCTAAGAATCAATGCGCCACCGTAAGCACCATCCACGTGCATCCACATCTCATGTTTCGCTGCCATATCAGCAATGAAATCAAGATCGTCAATTGCGCCGTGATCGGTCGTACCCGCGGTGCCAACAATAGCGAATGGAATCAAACCTTCTGCTTTTGCCTGAGTTAGAACGTGATCTAACTGAGTAATGTCCATTGTGCCGTCAGCGTTCGCATCGACGGTCATCACTGCTTTCTCACCTAGCCCCATCCAAGACGCAGACTTTTGAACCGTGAAGTGTGATTTCTTAGAACACACAATGCGCAGTTTATCGGCGTAATCAGGAAGACCCAGCTTCTGAATTGAGTGGTTACTTAGCTTGTCAGCAATCCAGTCACGCGCCAGCATTAGGCCCATTTGGTTGCTTTGTGTGCCACCGCTAGTGAAAATGCCATCTGCCTTATCACCAAGCTCGTACTTGTCACAAAGCCAGTTGATGACCTTCTGCTCAACGTAAGTCGCAGACGATGCTTGATCCCATGAATCCATTGATTGGTTCAACGCTGCAATCATCGCTTCTGCCGCTACCGCAGGCATGAGAGGAGGCGTATGTAGGTGAGCAATGCAATCTTGGTGCTGAGTGAAAATCGCATTCTTCGCAACAAGCTCTGCTGCTTCATCAATCACTGACTTTAGCGAGGCGTTTTTGTTGTCCAGATCGACCGCGTTAATCGCCGCTTCCAGCAGTTTAGGATCCATTCCCGAGTATGGTGCATTCACCTGCTCAAACACCGACTTCATTGCTGCAGTCATGTGATTCATCACAGACGCGAACTCAGTACCACCAAGTTCACCGGTGTGAATGAAGTGCTTTTTCCACTCTTCTTGTGGGTCTGCTTCAACGTGGCTACCGCCTGCAGCGATAATTGCGTCTTCCAGAACTCGAAGTGCAAAGTCAATTTGCTCGAAAGAAATGATAAGCGGAGGAAGGAAACGAATGACGGAACCGTCGCGGCCGCCCTTCTCTACCATCAATCCACGCTCAAGCGCCGCACGTTGGATAGCAAGAGTAAGCTGGCCATCTGACAAAGGCTCACCAAACTTGTTTAGCTCACCACTTGGATGTTTAATCTCAACGCCAAGCATCAAACCTTTGCCGCGTACATCTGCAATGCAGTTTACGCGTTTTTGAATGCTCTCAAGACCAAAACGAAGGTATTGGCCTGCAACATTGGCGTGCTCAACGAGGTTATCACGTTGGATGACTTCTAATGCTTTCGCGCCCGACACCATTGCAAGTTGGTTGCCACGGAAAGTACCCGTATGTTCACCAGGCTTCCATGTGTCGTGTTGCTTGTTGATCACCAATAGTGACATTGGCAAGCCACCACCGATCGCTTTAGACAAACACAAAATATCAGGAACAATGCCCGCTTCTTCGAATGCGAAGTTGTAGCCCGACTTGCCAACACCACATTGAATTTCATCAAAAATCAGTAGGATACCGTGATCGTCACAGATGCGGCGCAGCTCACGTAGCCAGAATGCAGGCGCAGGAATAACACCGCCCTCACCTTGTACTGGCTCTACAATGATTGCAGCAGGCTTCATGATGCCTGCTTCGTCGTCGTTCAGTAGACGCTCGATGTAGCGAATGCTTGCTTTCGCACCTTCATCTCCACCTAGACCAAACGGGCAACGTAAGCTGTAAGGGAATGGCATGAAGTGCACGTCTGACATCAAGCCAGTACGACGAGCTTTGGTGCCCAAGTTCCCCATCATACCCATGGTGCCGTTCGTCATACCGTGGTAGGCACCGCGGAAAGCGAACATAGTGTTACGACCTGTGGTTTGCTTGGCAAGTTTGATTGCTGCCTCAACCGCGTCTGCACCTGAAGGGCCACAGAACTGAATCACACAGTTGTCGCTCAGCTCTTGCGGTAAAAAGCCTTTAACAGACTTGATGAAATGCGTTTTCGCAGACGTTGCGATATCCAGAGTCTGGTACGGCAAACCAGAATCCAATTGTTCTTTTAGCGCTTGGTTAATCTCTGGGTGGTTATAACCCAAAGCCAATGTACCCGCACCAGCAAGACAATCTAGGAAGATTTGACCACGCGTATCTTCAACCAAACAGCCATAAGCTTGCTTAATCGCGATTGGTAGACGACGTGGGTAAGAACGAACCTCAGATTCATGCTCTGCTTGTTCGATAAGAACTTGATCAGGCGTTAAATCGTAGATTCCTTCAACAACAGGAACCTGGGAGGAAAAGTAATTTGCGATAGTGCTATCGACTTCAAAGGCAGTGCTCATACTACATAATCCCTTGAATTATAATGATTCTCTTTCCTGTATTTATTCTCGTTAGTATTAAATAACAGGAGATATAGATACACCTCCGCATTCGTCATCGATTAAATGACAAATACAGATAACCCGTCACGACGAGCGTGACTTTTTATTTTGATTGGGGAGTAATCAAGGTTCCGTAATGCACCCGTTTTGTAAAACAGGACATTTCGGCAGTATGAAGCTGATTAGTGTGTGTTTGTTTAAAGGTTTCAATGTTGGGTTTCCCATTAACATGCTGTTTCTTACAGCACTAGTATCCCGTCTATCGACAAATGGCTTTGCCGATACCTACCCTACGTAGTGTCACAATCAGCTTGAATGTTCACTACGCGTATCCCCCAGAGAATCAAAGTCGTAATAATACGCTCCGAGATTGCGCGCGAATTTATCACAAACTAAAATCTTCTGGCAATATGTTTTCACAGGTTGCATATTGATTGAGATCACAATCACAGCAAACGTTTACTCAGTTCATTTTCCGTAATATTGATATCTATCGCAGAAATTAGCGTCAGAAGTGGATCATCTGAAATGCTCAAAGGAAGAGTCAGGAAGCAACTCAGTAAACTTAGGAAGCCCTAAAGCTAATACCAATCACGGTAAATAAGTGATCAGAAATAGCGTAGGGAAAATGCTTGAGAACAAGGCGCAATTTTTCGATAAGTAGTTATTCTACAATCAAAAATTGCAACGCAGTTATCGAGTATTTTAACAAGCTAGAATGACCAGTTATTTACTACGATTGGTATAATATTGAAGATGTGACAAACCGATTCTGATCAGTGGTGTGAAGCTCTGGGGATGAGAAAACTGAGCTCATTGAAATTGAATCGTTAAAAACGAAAAATCCCAGCATAAATGCTGGGCTTTCCGAATCTGGAGCGACACACGAGGTTCGAACTCGTGACCTCAACCTTGGCAAGGTTGCGCTCTACCAACTGAGCTAGTGTCGCAGATTTGAAATGGTGCCCCGGGCCGGACTTGAACCGGCACAACGCGAACGTCGAGGGATTTTAAATCCCTTGTGTCTACCAATTCCACCACCAGGGCACACAAATTTCTTTGTGATGCCTTTACAGAAAAGTAAAACACCATCATCTGATACCGCTTAACGCCATATCATTTTTATTTGGAGCGACACACGAGGTTCGAACTCGTGACCTCAACCTTGGCAAGGTTGCGCTCTACCAACTGAGCTAGTGTCGCATTCATTCTTAAAGAGAATGATGGAGGCGCCTCCCGGAGTCGAACCGAGGTCCACGGATTTGCAATCCGCTGCATAGCCACTCTGCCAAGGCGCCTCATTTGTGAAGTAAGCATTTCTTCTTTCACCACCCTTTCAAGCTGTGCTCTCTTGGGTACGGAATGCATTCTACGGATTCGGACGATCGAGTCAACACTATTTTTATTTTTTTAAATCGTTTGGCCAGAATTTGTGCGAAAGACGGTAAATTGATTAGTTTTAATACTGAGATTAGCCCAAATACTCTTGTTTATCATGAATATCGAGCTACACCTTTCACCTATTCTGTGGCGTTCCTTTCTGTATTAACTATCGATAATTAAAGGAACAAACCGCACTAAGCGTTTAGTCGGATTAAAAACAAGACTCATGTCACATTTTTTCATCACAAATCCGAGGCATAAAAAAAGCAGGCTATATCGCCTGCTTCTTAAAATGCTATTTATGTGTTATTTGATTAATGGTGCTCTTCGTTGAGCAAATCATCTTTCGCCGCCGCTAAGTATTGAACCATTGACCAATACGTTAGGAAAGTCGCGATATAAAGGGCGCCAAAGCCTAGCCATACCATCCAATCATCGTAACGCCAAATCAACACCCACAATGCGAACATTTGAGACACGGTTTTTACTTTACCGACCCAAGAAACCGCAACACTGGCTCGTTTGCCGATTTCTGCCATCCATTCACGCAATGCAGAGATGATGATTTCTCGCGCTATCATAGTTACCGCAGGAATGGTTACCCAAATCGTGTGGTAGTGCTCCGTAATCATAATCAGAGCAGTGGCGACTAAGACCTTATCAGCGACTGGGTCGATGAAGGCACCAAAACGAGAGGTTTGACCTAACTTACGAGCTAGCATGCCGTCTAACCAATCGGTAAACCCTGCAACCCAGAAAACCATTGCTGCTGCAAAAGGAGCCCAAGAGTAAGGTAGATAGAAAACAACCACAAAAACTGGGATTAGGAACAGTCTTAGTAGAGATAGAATGTTCGGGATATTCAAACGCATTTTATTATTCTCTTACACATTGCGGCTTAATGTTGCGGGATTTTCCTTATTGTTTCAATGCTTGGAAAATAATTTCTGCCAAAGAGTGACTAATTCCCGGTACTTTGGCGATTTCTTCGACACTTGCACGCTTTAATTCCTGTAAACCACCCATGTATTTGAGCAAAGCTTGACGACGTTTTGGTCCAACGCCTTCAATTCCCTCTAAAGCACTGGTACGACGCGTTTTTCCACGTTTCGCTCTATGCCCTGCGATGGCATGGTTATGGCTCTCATCTCGAATATGTTGGATCAGGTGCAACGCTGGTGCATCACTTGGCAAGTTGAATTCTTCACCATCTACGGTAATTAAGGTTTCAAGACCTGGTTTACGTGTCACCCCTTTCGCGATACCAATCATAGTCGGACGCTTTGGCCAATCTCCCCAGTACTGCGAAATGATTTCATGAGCACGATTCAGCTGCCCTTTACCACCATCGATAAAGATAATGTCAGGTATCTTCTCTACATCAAGTTGCTTCGAATAACGGCGCTCTAATGCCTGTCCCATCGCTGCGTAATCATCACCACCCGTAATGCCTGTGATGTTGTAGCGACGATACTCTTGCTTGACTGGACCTTCACTGTTGAACACCACACAGGAGGCAATAGTGCTCTCGCCCATCGTATGCGAGATATCGAAACACTCCATGCGAGCGATGGTTTCCATACCCAAGACTTCTCTCAGTGCTTTGAAACGCTGATTGATGGTCATCTTGTGATTAATCTTAGTGGTAATCGCCGTCAACGCATTGGTATTGGACAACTTAAGGTAACGACCGCGTGAACCTGTTGGAGAACTATGGAATTGAACCTTGCGCCCCGCTACTTCACTCAGAGCTTGCTGAATCGGCTCGATATCGCCACCTAGCTCTTGATTCAAGATAATACGAGAAGGAATAGTACGCGCCTCGTTATGGCTCAAGTAGTACTGGGTAAGGAAGCTATCAAACACTTCTTGTTGACTAGTGTTCTGTGGAATCTTAGGGAAATGACTACGACTGCCTAGCACCTTACCCTGACGAATCATCAAGATATGGATACAAGCAATGCCGTTTTCTTGGGCAAAACCAAGCACGTCCATATCATCCATACTGTCTTCTGAAACGTACTGTTGTTCTTGTACGCGTCGAATCGCTTGGATCTGGTCGCGGAATTTAGCCGCATCTTCAAAACGAAGTTGTTGGCTTGCCACTTCCATCTTCTCAATGAGCTGCTCAAGTACTTGCTTATCTTTACCCTGTAAAAACAAACGAACAAAGCCCACCAGCTCTGCGTATTCTTCATCCGAAATAATCGTGCTCACACATGGGCCTGCACAGCGACCAATTTGATACATCAAACATGGACGAGTTCGGTTGGAATACACTGTGTCTTCACACTGGCGAACAGGGAGGGTTTTCTGCAAAAGGTGCAAGGTTTCTCGTACCGCGCCAGAATCCGGATACGGTCCGAAGTATTCACCTTTGCGCTTTTTCGCACCACGATGCATAGACAATCGCGGATGTTTATGACCGCTAATAAAAATGTAAGGGTACGATTTATCGTCACGCAGAAGTACGTTGTATTTCGGTAAGTATTGCTTGATGTAGTTGTGCTCAAGGATGAGCGCTTCCGTCTCGGTATGAGTGACCGTGACATCAATCTTAGCAATATTGCTTACGAGGGCGCGCGTTTTCTCGCTATCTACTTTTTTACGAAAGTAGCTTGAGAGGCGCTTTTTGAGATCTTTGGCTTTGCCTACATAAATGACAACAGCCTCGGCGTTGTACATTCTGTAAACGCCGGGCTGATGAGTTACTGTCTTGAGAAAGGAAGCCGAATCGAAGGGTTGATTCACACTAAAGGGTCTCGGTGTCCAGCATTCCGTGGCGGATCGCTAAGTGTGTTAACTCAACGTCACCATTAATGTCCAGCTTGCTAAACAGTCGGTAGCGATAACTGTTGACTGTTTTTGGACTTAAATTCAATTGTTCAGAAATATCCGTTACTTTCTGGCCTTTGGTGATCATCATCATGATCTGCAGTTCGCGTTCAGAAAGGTCTTTAAATGGGTTTTCTGAGGCAGGTGAGAATTGACTCAATGCCATTTGCTGCGCAATCTCTGGCGAGATGTAACGCTGCCCACTGTTAACCACACGAATTGCGTTAACCATTTCATCAGGACCCGCGCCTTTAGTTAAAT
Source organism: Vibrio sp. K4 (assembly GCF_051122595.1). Taxonomy (NCBI): domain Bacteria; kingdom Pseudomonadati; phylum Pseudomonadota; class Gammaproteobacteria; order Vibrionales; family Vibrionaceae; genus Vibrio; species Vibrio sp. K4. The sequence continues at coordinate 1,023,407 of NZ_CP178577.1, read as the reverse complement.
AACCAGAAGCACCCGCCTGCATCACTTTAGTTGGGAACGGATTTTCCGTATGAACGGTTAGTACGATGATTTTTACATCTGGATTCACGCGAAGAATCTTTTTCGTGGCTTCCAAGCCGCCTATTCCTGGCATGTTCATATCCATTAAAACGACGTCAGCATGATTACTACGACACCATTTTACTGCTTCTTCACCGCTGTCAGCTTCTCCTGCTACGTTCATTCCACGGACGTCTTCAATAATACGTCGTATCCCTGTGCGAACCAGCTCGTGATCATCTACAAGGAAAACATTTATCAAACTTGTATCTCCACACTTTTATTGGCTCTGCACCCACATAACATTTGTCAAATGTGGATATCAGTATGAGTGCCTATATACTAACGCATATGGCAAAAAATTGCTTTCTATGAATATGTGCTTAAACGCAAAGTTTGGCAAGAACTTATTCATAAACCACTCTATTATTTGAGTGTGCTCTGTGCAAAGCCGAATTTTAAGACAAGCTAATTAACAACATAAGCTCCAATAAATCAAGCAGCTAGATTTCACTTTGCTCAGCAAAACGCAATATCACCCATAAATGGTTATTCCATAAGCGACCTATCTCAGCTTTTGTACACCCAAGGCACTACGATTTAACCAGCAAAATAGAGCATTACTTTTCACTGGTTATTTTTACAGTTCTTAATGATAGAATACGTTTTTCATTGATTTACAAGGTTTCTCTCTATTGAACATCCAACAAGGCTTCCTTCTCACTCGCCAAGCCCGAGACATCAAAGGTCAAACTCAAATCGAGTTGTGGCTTTCGACCGAGAATGGTCCGACCCAATTGTTGATTCAAGGAGAAAGACCTGTCTTCTTTATTGAACAAGCGCGAATCGAACAAACCAAACAATTTGCCGCGGCTAAACAAATTGCTGTCGACATGCGCCCGCTAGAGTTAAAGAACTTCCAACTCACACCTTTAGCCGCCTGTTATACCCAGACCACAAAAGACGCGTTCGCCCTACAAGATGAACTTAAGCAAAACGACATCATTCATTTCGAAGGCGATGTACGGCTTGCCGATCGTTATCTGATGGAACGCTTTATCAAGGGCAGCATGGAGTTTACCGGGAATCTACAATCTCGAAACGGGTTCCAACGCGTCCAAAACGCTAAGTGTCGAACAGGCGAGTATCAACCTAAGTTACACGTGGTCTCCCTCGACTTAGAATGCTCTGAAAAAGGTATCCTCTATTCCATTGGTTTAGACAGCCCTGTCGATTCACGTGTGATCATGATTGGTGAGCCAGAACAAGCAGACACGCCAATTCAATGGGTAAAAGACGAGAAGGCTTTGCTCGATGCTTTAATCGCGTGGTTTAAGCAATTTGACCCAGATGTGATTGTTGGGTGGAACGTTATCGACTTCGATTTTCGCCTGCTGCATAAACGCGCAGAGTGGCACAACATGAAGTTGATGTTAGGCCGAGCAGACCAACCGAGTTTTTTCCGTAGCTCCGCGCAAAGCCAACAAGGTTTTATCTCTATACCCGGTCGTGTAGTGCTAGATGGTATCGATACGCTGAAAACCGCGACGTACCACTTCCGCTCATGGTCACTTGAGTCCGTTTCACAAGAACTGCTCGGAGAAGGTAAAGAGATCCATAACGTGCATGACCGAATGGATGAAATCAATCGCATGTACCGTTCAGACAAACCATCTTTGGCTAAATACAACCTGCAAGATTGTGTGTTGGTGAACAAGATTTTTGACCACACTCACCTACTCGACTTTGCGATTGAACGCTCTCGCCTCACAGGTGTAGAACTGGATCGCGTCGGAGGCTCAGTGGCCGCGTTTACCAATTTGTATTTGCCGCAAATCCACCGAGCCGGTTATGTTGCGCCAAATCTGCATCCAGAAAACTGGATAGCTAGCCCGGGCGGCTATGTGATGGACTCTATCCCTAACCTTTATGACTCCGTATTGGTGCTCGATTTTAAGAGTCTGTACCCCTCTATTATTCGCTCATTTCTGATTGACCCTATGGGCTTAGTCGAAGGTTTGCAGCTTGAAATCGGCAAAGCAGAAGATGAAGCCGTACCGGGATTTCGTGGTGGTCAGTTCCATCGTTCAAAGCACTTCTTGCCAGAGATGATCGAAAAGCTCTGGGCAGCGCGCGATGTCGCAAAGAAGAACAACGAAAAAGCGTTCTCGCAAGCAATCAAAATCATCATGAACTCTTTCTATGGTGTGCTTGGTTCTTCCGGCTGTCGTTTCTTTGATACCCGCCTTGCTTCTAGTATCACTATGCGTGGGCACGAAATCATGAAGCAAACCAAAGTTCTGATTGAGGACAAAGGTTATCAAGTGATCTACGGCGACACCGACTCAACCTTTGTATCGTTAAATGGCGCGTATAGCCAAGCGGACGCCGATAAAATTGGTAATGAACTGGTCGACTACATCAACCAATGGTGGAATGACCACCTGCGCAGTGAGTACAACCTCAACTCGATTCTTGAACTTGAGTACGAAACTCATTATCGCAAGTTCTTGATGCCGACCATTCGAGGTGCCGAAACGGGCTCGAAAAAACGCTATGCAGGCCTGATTGGTGAAGGCGAACAAGAACGCATCATCTTTAAAGGGTTAGAGAGCGCACGTACCGACTGGACACCGCTGGCGCAGCGATTCCAAAACACTTTGTACCAAATGATCTTCCATGGTGAAGACCCTAGTGATTACGTACGAGAGATGGTTGAGAAAACCAATGCCGGAGAGTTTGATGATCAGTTGGTGTATCAAAAGCGCTTACGACGCAAATTGCATGAGTATCAGAAAAATATTCCGCCACAAGTACGTGCTGCGCGTTTAGCCGACGACATCAATGCCAAACTCGGCCGCCCTCTGCAATATCAAAACCGAGGCCGAATCGAATACTTAATTACAGTGAATGGGCCTGAGCCACACGAGTATCTCAATAGCCCTATCGACTACCAGCATTACATTGATAAACAGCTAAAGCCGGTTGCGGATGCGATTTTGCCGTTCATTGGCACAGACTTCGAGCAGTTATCTGCGCCGCAGATGGGGCTGTTCTAAATCAGATTCTAGATTGAATGGAGTTAACGCTAGCTGACGTTACCCAATACGAAATTCGGTCTTTTGGTACTGAGCCACCAACCATTCACCAAAACCGTCAATTAAACCAATCACAGAACGTTTCGGGATAGCACGACCAGAGAGCAAAATGCCAAGGCGTTCTATCTCTAACTGCTTTTCTGGGTGGTATCGTAGAAATTGCTCCCCACATTCAAGCGGATCATCAAACCAACGTTTGTCTCGATACATGACAAGCGAGTACGACGCACGAAGCAGCTTCTTAGCGATAGTCACTTGGGCACTGACCAGCTCTTCAATGCTTTGTGCTTGTACTATCTTAGTGCGATACACCGATAGCCAGTCTTCGACATCCATGTTCCAGTGCTTAGCAATCTCCCAGCTTGGGACGTAATCGCCAAAACAATCCGCCAGATCATCTCCGTAGACGCACACGCAGCAGTGTTTGAGCATAAAGCCCCAAGTAAAGATGCTGTCTAGGTTCGCGACTTCACTCACCAAGGCGGTACGAATCGATACTCCTTTAACGTGAGGGTACCCCTGTTGAGCTCGCCATTTGATGGTGTTCAGCAAAGTAGCGCGACTGTTTTCAAAGTTCGACTTAGTGACAACGACCATATCGAGATTCGATTTTCCTGCAACCGCCGACTTGCGTGCCACACTGCCATAGACGTAGACACTATGAAGATTGGCCCCTAGCCCGCCTTTGAGGCACGCCAGAACTTCTCTTAGCAGAGGTTCAAATTCAGGTTGGAATGGATGCTTTGGGTCGATGACAGGGAGAGACATTGAAGAAAACGCGATCTCAAGCTTTTAACGGACGATGGGCTATATGATCCACTAGCCTAGCGTTTGAATCAAGCCCATTAAAGCCCTTATTGACCTGCAAATTACTGTGCGGAATTTTGATGCCAGACAAGCAACTTAGCGCTATAATCACCAAGTTTTGCTTAATAAGTGTAAATAGGAAAATACAATGCCAAAGGCAAGTGAAATCAAAAAAGGCTTCGCAATCGAGTCTAATGGTAAAACTCTTCTAGTTAAAGACATCGAAGTAACCACTCCAGGTGGTCGTGGCGGCGCTAAAATCTACAAAATGCGCTGTACAGATCTAAACACTGGTGCGCGTGTAGACGAGCGTTACAAGTCTGATGACGTTGTTGAAACAGTAGAAATGAACAAACGTGCAGTTGTTTACTCATACGCTGATGGCGATGAGCACATCTTCATGGATAACGAAGACTACTCACAATACACATTCAAGCACAACGAAGTTGAAGATGAGCTTCTGTTCATCAACGAAGACACTCAAGGTATTCACCTTATCCTAATCAACGGCTCTGCTGTTGGTATCGAGCTTCCTTCTTCTGTTGAGCTAGTGATTGAAGAAACTGATCCTTCAATTAAAGGTGCATCTGCATCTGCACGTACTAAGCCTGCACGCTTTGCTTCAGGTCTTGTTATTCAAGTTCCTGAGTACATCGCGACTGGTGACCGTGTAATCATCAACACGACTGAACGTAAATACATGAGCCGAGCATAAGTATGTCTGATTTGATTTCTTACGACGACGTTATCGACGCTGCGTACGACATCTTCCTTGAGATGGCTCCAGATAACCTAGAGCCAGCTGATGTCATTCTGTTTACTGCGCAATTTGAAGATCGTGGTGCCGCAGAACTTGTTGAAACTGGTGATGACTGGGTTGAACACGTTGGCTTCGATATCGACAAAGAAGTGTATGCAGAAGTTCGAATCGGCTTAGTAAACGAGGAAAATGACGTACTTGATGACGTTTTTGCTCGTATGCTAATCAGTCGAGACCCAGAACATAAGTTCTGTCATATGCTTTGGAAACGTGATTAACGATTTCCTCATCATGATCAAAAACACCAGCCTCGCGCTGGTGTTTTTTTATATCTGTAAGTCAAAGCTACTTGTGATTGGCAAACAAGAAAGATCGCTAACGAGAAACGCTAGATAAGAAAAAGGCTTGCCAATGTAGCAAGCCTTTCTAATTTTCTGCTATCGATTAACGATGCTTGTTACGTGCGCCTTGGTCACCGGCAGCCTTCTTCGGTTTACGACGAGAAGGGTTGTTGCTGCGACCTTTTGGTGTGTTAACACGCTCTTCGTGACGCTTAACTGCGCGACGAATTTTTTGGCTACGAGCACGTTCACGCTTACGTGATGTGTTGTCTTTGTTTAGATCAAGCATGGTTTCTTTCTCTGGACGAAGTTCTACAAGCTCACGCAGGTAGTTTACTTCTTTCAGGTCTAGTTCCATCCAACCGCCACGAGGCAGCTTCTTGTCTAGGAAGATATCACCGTAACGAACACGCTTTAGACGGCTAACCGTACATTCTTGAGATTCCCACAAACGACGAACCTCACGGTTACGACCTTCGTTAATCACTACGTAGAACGTGTGGTTCATACCTTCACCACCCGCATGTACTACGTCTTCAAAACGAGCCATACCATCTTCAAGTTCAACACCACTTACTAGGTTGCGAACTTTCTTTTCGTTCACTTCACCAAATACGCGTACTAGGTATTCACGCTCAACCTGGCGGCTTGGGTGCATTAGGCGGTTTGCCAACTCACCATCCGTTGTGAAAAGCAGCAGGCCAGATGTGTTCGCATCAAGACGACCAACTGAAATCCAACGAGAGCCACGAATTTTTGGCAGACGATCGAAAACAGTGCGACGACCTTCAGGGTCGTGACGAGTACATAGTTCACCTTCTGGCTTGTAGTAAGCCAATACACGACAGATCACTTCTTCTTGTGCCTTCGCAGACACAATGTGACCGTCGATACGAACTACGCTGTTCTCATCTTCTAGTCTTTCACCAAGTTTAGCTACGATTCCGTTCACGCTAACGCGACCAGATTTAATTAACGATTCAATCTCACGACGAGAACCGTGTCCAGCACGTGCTAATACTTTTTGTAACTTTTCGCTCATTTATCTACCTATGTGTCGTCTTCACAGACGTCGAGACCAGAATTGGTCTTCAATTGTGCAAGTTACCCAACCTATTGGGATTTTTTCGGTCGGACATTATACGAGATTCTCTGATTTAATGTAAGCAAAATCGTCGATATTGTCACTGCAGAATGTCCTTCGGAAACTCACACTAAACTCATCATCTTCTCCAACTTAGTACCAGACTCATTGGCATTAGAACCGCACTATTATGGGTCTGTGTCCACCTCTTAAAAAATCCCCTACCTGATAAAATTGTCAGGGCTATAAGAAAGATAACCCTACAGCTTGCTAGCTCCCTTAATCAGATGAAAAGGAATAATAAATGTCTCATACAAATCTTGACCTAAATTGGATATTTGGCACCTCAGAAGATGACAATATGACCGGCACAAAAGGCTCAGACACGACTGATATTTTTGTCGGCTTTGGCGGCGACGATAAGTTTGTTGGCTTTGGTGGAAACGACTATGTTTTCGGTGGTCGTGGTGACGATACCCTACTAGGTGGCAGAGGGAATGACCTACTCTCAGGCGGTTCAGGTGATGATTACTTGTCTGGCGGCTTAGGTAATGACCTGTTATTTGGTGGTTGTGGTGACGATACAATTTTCGACTACTCAGGCAACAACTTTATCAATGCGGGATGGGGTGACGACACCGTAGTTGTCGGTGATGGTCATTCTGTGATTGCTGGTGGTTGCGGCGATGACACGTTCGTAATGACCAACCGTCTTGCTGTTGGCGTTCCCGATCAGCCAGTTTCTTCAAACGACATCGAAGTAAAATCAGAAATTCTCGATTTCAACATTTGTCACGACAAGCTTGTCTTTGATATGGGTTTAGATACCAACAACGATGGTATTCGCGATACGTTCTTGGACTCGGCAGACGACTTAACTCTGTCTTACAACGATTTCGGTTGGGCAGTTTACTCAAGTGACGAGTTTAATGTAGAAGTGACACTGAAAGGTATTGATGCAGGCTACATCAACTACATTGAGCACCACGGTATCGACATCTTCGATTTCGCCTAAACTGGCACCATTCTATTGAATCAAAAATAAGCGGATTCAAAGTAAAAAGGGAGGCATTCACGCCTCCCTTTCTTGTTTTGTTAAGAGTAAAAGCAGTTACTCAAATGGTGCCGGGTCGCCAGAACCAACACGAGCAACAACCGCTTCACCTTCGCTGAAGTCGATAACCGTTGTTGGTTGCTCACCTAAGTAGCCACCGTTAAGAATCACGTCTACAGCATGCTCTAGTTTGTCACGAATATCTTCTGGGTCCGATTCCGTCACATCGCTACCCGGTAGGATAAGTGACGTAGACATCATTGGTTCACCAAGCGCTTCCAACAGGTCTAGTGCAATGCGGTTATCGGGTACACGAATACCGATGGTCTTACGTTTTGCATTCATCAAACGACGCGGTACTTCTTTTGTGCCCTTGAAGATGAAAGTGTAAGGACCCGGCGTGTTATTTTTCAGTAGTCGGAATGCCGCGTTGTCTACGCGTGCGTACAAAGAAAGCTCCGACAAATCACGACACAACAAAGTAAAGTTGTGCTTATCATCCAGACGGCGGATCTGACAAATACGTTCCAACGCCTGTTTGTTTTCTAACTGACAGCCTAGTGCGTAACCTGAGTCGGTTGGGTAAACCACCACACCGCCGCTACGAATGATTGCTACTGCTTGATTGATCAAGCGAGCCTGTGGGTTTTCTGGGTGAACGTAAAAAAACTGGCTCATTGTAATTCCTCATTATCGAACCTCTCGGCTCTATATTTTTATCGGTTCTCGATTTCGTCTTGTTGAGCGTTATCCAACGAAGGATCAATACCCCAATCTTTCCAAACTGGTTCTACGCCCGCGGGTAACCAGAGGTTTCTTCCCAATTCCATCCACGGAGATGGATAGTGAAAGTCGCTGCCTTGAGAAGCTAATAGTTTGTATTGTATAGCATAATCAGCCAAGTTGCGTCTTTCTTGTTGCGCTTGTTGAGGCTGTGCCACTTCCATTGCATCCCCACCCGCCTCAACAAACGCGGCTAATAGGCGTTTCACCCACTTCGCAGTCAGTTGATAACGACCCGGATGCGCAAGAACAGCAGAGCCTCCAGCAGCATGAATCGCATCAACCGCATCTTTCATGGAGCACCAATTAGGTGGCACGTAACCTGGGTTAGAGCGGGTTAGAAATTTCTTGAACACCATCTGCATGTTTTTGGCATAACCATTATCCACCAACCACTTGGCAAAGTGTGCACGAGTGATTGGCGCATCACCCGCGATTTGTTGAACTTCTTCTAGCACACCTTCGCGAGTCGCTTTTTGCAAACGTTCAGCAATCATCTCTGCTCTGGCAACACGATGCGCTTTTTGCTGTTGAATCAGTTCTGCCAGCGCAGGACTTTCTGGATCGATGTTCAATCCAACAATATGGATGTCTTTGTTCTGCCAAACAGTCGAAATTTCTATACCGTTGATGATTTTTATCGGCAGATTATTCTCTTCAACGTATTGCTTGGCCGGAGCTAAGCCGTCAACCGTATCATGATCCGTGATCGCCAAAACCTCGATATCAAAACTCAATGCCCTATCCACTAAATCGTGTGGTGCAAATCGACCATCTGACGCGGTGGTGTGACTGTGTAAATCAATTCTCATCTTTTTGTCGTTTTAATGCTGTTTTGGGGTTGACTTTTTATCTCTGCACTAGTTAACTAGTACATAAATACGAAGTACCTAATTTAAGGCTCACCATGTTACAAGAATTTAACCAAAACCAGGAAGCGAAAGTTGCAGTTCGTCTGAATAAGATGAAATCTTCTGACCTTGCTTGGTGGCGCACTTGGACAAGTTCTTGGTGGGCGAACGTGTACTTCTAGTTTAGAGAATTAAATGTCACAAAGCCCGCTACTTCAGCGGGCTTTTTGTTTTGTCGTCCATCTCACATTCAACTGCTCAAACATTCATCGGATATGACCAAAACTTGATTGGGTGAACGTTTGCTTTATGCGACTATGTACGGCAGGAAGATGTAAAACAGCTATAAGGAGGTCTTGTGAACAAGGCCATTGAAATTAAGAAACTTGGACAGCTTGAAGTGCTAACGGCTTCCGTCCCTTATACTCAAGACCCGACTCGTTTGTTCCACACTTTATGTGAAAACAAAACTGACAGCCTGTTGCTGGAATCTGCTGAGATCGATTCGAAGCAAGATTTGAAATCCCTGCTGATCGTAGATTCAGCGGTTCGCATTGTCTGCTTTGGCCACACTGTTAGCATGCACGCCTTGACCAACAACGGTAAAAACCTACTGTCTCATCTAAACCAGAACATCCGTGGTGACGTTGAGAGTAAGTTCGATGGCGAAACGCTAACTTTGGAATTTAGCCAGCCATGCGACACGTTAGATGAAGACTCTCGCCTACGTGAAGCCTCTTCTTTCGATGCGCTGCGTTTGGTTCAGCATAGTTTTGATATTTCGCAGCAAGACAAGCACGCGATTTTCCTTGGTGGTCTGTTTGCCTACGACTTAGTCGCAAACTTCGAGCCGCTTGGTAATGCAGAAGCAACAAATCAGTGTCCAGATTACGTTTTCTATGTTGCGGAAACACTACTTGTTGTCGACCATCAAACGGAATCTTGTCAGCTTCAAGCGACGTTGTTTGTTGATGGTTCAGAGAAAACGGCGTTAGAGGCTCGTATTGCAGAAATCAGCGCTCAGTGTGCAGCGCCAAAACTACTGCCAAGCGCAAAACAAATCGCTGACGTAACGGTAGAACCTAGCGTATCTGATGCAGACTTCTGCCAAACTGTTCGCGACTTAAAAGAGTTCGTAGTGAAAGGCGATGTATTCCAAGTTGTACCATCTCGCCGATTCACTCTACCTTGCCCTTCCCCACTTGCGGCTTACAAAGAACTGAAACAAAGTAACCCAAGCCCTTACATGTTCTACATGCAAGATGAGCTGTTCACTCTGTTTGGCGCATCACCAGAAAGCGCGCTTAAGTACGAAACCGACACTAACCAAATTGAAATCTACCCAATCGCAGGCACTCGTCGCCGCGGTAAGCGCCCTAACGGCGAGATTGATTTCGACCTAGATAGCCGCATCGAACTTGAACTGCGCACCGACATGAAAGAAAACGCAGAGCACATGATGTTGGTTGACTTAGCGCGTAACGACGTCGCTCGTATTGCTCAAGCTGGCACTCGCCACGTAGCAGACCTTCTAAAAGTCGACCGCTACAGCCACGTAATGCACTTGGTCTCTCGTGTGGTTGGTCAACTACGTGAAGACCTAGACGCGCTGCACGCATACCAAGCATGTATGAACATGGGCACGCTCACTGGTGCACCAAAGATTCGTGCAATGCAGTTGATTCGCGACGTAGAAGGCGCACGACGCGGCAGCTACGGCGGTGCTGTGGGTTACCTCACTGGCGAAGGTACATTAGATACTTGTATCGTGATCCGCTCAGCGTACGTTGAGAACGGTATTGCTCAAGTTCAAGCTGGTGCTGGCGTGGTGTTCGACTCTGATCCACAAGCGGAAGCAGACGAAACGCGCGGCAAAGCACAAGCGGTAATCTCTGCTATCCAAGCAGCGCATAAATCACAATAAGGAATAGGGTTCAGAGATGGCTAATATCATTTTTATCGACAACTTTGACTCGTTCACCTACAACCTTGTGGATCAATTCCGCTCGCTAGGTCACTCAGTCAAGATTTACCGAAACAACATCCCAGCAGAAACCATTGAACAAGCGGTAAACGAGCTTGAAAACCCAGTGGTTCTGCTATCGCCAGGCCCAGGCGCACCGTCAGAGGCAGGCTCAATGCCAGAGCTTATCCAACGCATGAAAGGCAAAGTGCCGATGATCGGGATTTGTCTTGGTCACCAAGCGATTGTTGAAGCATACGGCGGCACCGTTGCTGGCGCAGGCGAAATCATTCACGGTAAGGTCTCTATGATGGAGCACCAAAACCATGCGATTTACCAAAACCTACCATCACCACTTGCGATTGCACGTTACCACTCGCTGGTTGCGACCAAGGTTCCTGAGAGCCTAAACATCACAGCAGAAGTGGATGACTTGGTAATGTCTGTTGTACATGAAGAAGATAAAGTTTGCGGGTTCCAGTTCCACCCGGAATCTATTATGACGACCTACGGAGCAACACTGTTGGCCAATGCCATTGAATGGGCACTTGAAGAACAAACTTCAGCTAACCCACTCACTGCTTAAAAAGCACTGGCACATAAGAAATTTAGGAGAGGAAATATGGAAGCAATCATCAACCCTATTATTACCAAACTGTACGAGCAAGAATCGCTTACTCAGGAAGAGAGCCAACAGCTATTCGACATCATTATCCGTGGTGAGCTAGACCCAATTTTGATGGCATCAGCGCTGACTGCACTAAAAATCAAAGGCGAAACGCCAGACGAAATTGCGGGCGCGGCGAAAGCACTGCTGGCAAACGCAAACCCATTCCCTCGCCCAGATTACGATTTCGCAGATATCGTAGGTACTGGTGGTGACGGTCACAACACCATCAACATTTCAACCACTGCGGCGTTTGTTGCTGCAGCATGTGGTCTAAAAGTAGCGAAACACGGTAACCGCAGCGTTTCGAGTAAATCTGGTTCTTCTGACCTTCTTGACTCGTTTGGTATTAACCTAGCTATGAGCGCAGAAGATACGCGCAAAGCGGTAGACGACATCGGTGTTGCTTTCCTATTTGCACCTCAATACCACGGTGGTGTGCGCCATGCGATGCCAGTGCGTCAAACCATGAAAACACGCACCATCTTTAACATCCTTGGCCCACTGATTAACCCTGCTCGTCCAAACATCGAATTGATGGGCGTTTACAGTGAAGAACTGGTTCGTCCTATCGCAGAAACCATGCTACAAATGGGTATGAAGCGCGCAGCAGTAGTACACGGCAGTGGTTTGGATGAAGTGGCGATTCACGGTGAAACAACGGTTGCAGAAATCAAAGACGGCAAGATCACTGAGTACACGCTAACACCAGCAGACTTCGGTCTAGAAGCACACCCACTAGAAGCGATCAAAGGTGGCGATCCTGAAGAAAACAAAGCGATCATTACCAATATTCTGACGGGTAAAGGTACAGACGCACAATTGGGCGCAGTGGCAGTAAACGTTGCTCTGCTAATGCGTCTATTCGGCCACGAAGATTTAAAAGCCAACACGCAACAAGCGATTGAGGCAATGAATTCTGGTAAGGCGTACCAATTGGTACAACAACTTGCCGCACACGCTTAAGGAATTGAAGAAGATGACTGACTTCAACACTCAGCAAGCTGACAACCTGTCTGAACACGTTTCTAAGAAAGAAGCAGAAATGGCAGAAGTACTGGCGAAAATTGTCCGCGACAAATATCAGTGGGTAGCAGACCGTAAGGTGTCTCAACCGCTAAGCACATTTCAGTCTGATTTGCTTCCATCGGACCGCAGCTTCTACGATGCTCTGGGTGGCGAAAAGACAGCATTCATCACCGAATGTAAGAAGGCGTCTCCTTCTAAAGGTTTGATTCGTGATCACTTCGACTTGGATTACATTGCATCGGTTTACAACAACCATGCTGATGCAATTTCGGTACTAACAGACGAGAAATACTTTCAAGGTAACTTTGACTTTCTTCCTCAGGTAAGAGGTCAAGTCAAACAGCCCGTTCTGTGTAAAGACTTCATGGTGGACACCTACCAAGTTTACCTAGCGCGTCATTACAGTGCTGATGCTGTCTTGCTAATGCTGTCTGTCCTGAATGACGAAGAGTACAAAGCCCTAGAAGAAGCAGCACACAGCCTGAACATGGGCATCCTGACCGAAGTGAGCAACGAAGAAGAGCTTCACCGTGCCGTTAAGCTAGGCGCTCGCGTTATCGGCATCAATAACCGTAACCTTCGAGACCTAAGTACCGATTTGAATCGTACTAAAGAACTGGCGCCGACAATTCGCGAATTAGCACCAAACGCGACGGTAATTTCAGAATCTGGCATTTATACGCATCAACAAGTTCGTGATTTAGCGGAATACGCAGACGGCTTCTTGATTGGTAGTTCACTGATGGCAGAAGACAACTTAGAACTTGCTGTACGCAAAGTGACGCTGGGTGAAAACAAAGTCTGTGGTCTTACTCACCCAGATGACGCAGCAAAAGCGTATCAAGCTGGCGCGGTATTTGGTGGCCTGATTTTTGTCGAGAAGTCGAAGCGTGCGGTTGACCTTGAAGGTGCTCGCTTAACCATGAGCGGAGCTCCACTGAATTACGTTGGCGTTTTCCAAAATCACGATATCGATTTTGTTGCTTCTGTCGTCACCTCTTTGGGTTTAAAAGCGGTGCAACTGCACGGCCAAGAAGACCAAGCTTACGTAAACCAACTCAAAGCCAAACTGCCAGCAGCGGTAGAAATTTGGAAAGCTTACGGCGTGACTGATGCCAAGCCAGAACTGCTAGCAGACAACATTGATCGCCATTTATTAGATGCGCAAGTTGGCACTCAAACTGGCGGAACTGGTCAAGTGTTCGACTGGTCACTGATCGGCGACCCAAGTCAAATTATGCTAGCGGGCGGACTGTCGCCAGAAAATGCTCAACAAGCAGCGACACTAGGTTGCTTGGGATTAGATTTAAACTCTGGTGTAGAAAGCGCACCAGGCAAAAAAGATTCACAGAAGTTGCTCGCGGCATTCACCGCTATTCGCAACTACTAAAGCTGGATATCAGCTAAAAAATTTAAAGCTATTCGTAGCGAAAAATACGAGAAGGAATATAACGATGGCAAAACTGAATGCCTACTTTGGCGAATACGGCGGTCAGTACGTTCCGCAAATTCTAGTTCCAGCACTGGAGCAACTAGAGCAAGCGTTTATCGACGCGCAAGAAGATCCAGAATTCCGCAGCGAATTCATGACGCTTCTTCAAGAGTATGCGGGCCGTCCAACGGCTTTGACTCTAACTCGTAACCTAACCAAAGGTACGAAAACCAAACTGTACCTAAAACGTGAAGACCTACTTCACGGTGGTGCCCACAAGACCAACCAAGTGTTGGGTCAAGCGCTACTTGCGAAACGCATGGGTAAAAACGAAATCATCGCTGAAACTGGCGCAGGCCAACACGGTGTTGCAACCGCACTAGCGTGTGCACTACTTGGCCTTAAGTGTCGCGTTTACATGGGTGCAAAAGACGTTGAGCGTCAAAGCCCGAACGTATTCCGTATGAAGCTAATGGGTGCAGAAGTTATTCCTGTCCACTCTGGTTCCGCAACACTTAAAGACGCATGTAACGAAGCACTACGCGACTGGTCTGCAACTTATGAAGACGCGCACTACCTATTAGGTACAGCGGCAGGTCCTCACCCATTCCCAACCATCGTGCGCGATTTCCAACGCATGATTGGTGAAGAAACGAAGAATCAGATTTTGGCACGTGAAGGTCGTCTTCCTGACGCAGTTATCGCATGTGTGGGCGGTGGTTCAAACGCTATCGGTATGTTTGCTGACTTTATCGAAGAAGAAAGCGTTCGCCTAATTGGTGTTGAGCCAGCAGGTAAAGGTATCGATACCGACCAACACGGCGCACCACTTAAACACGGTAAAACGGGTATCTTCTTTGGTATGAAAGCGCCATTGATGCAAGATCCAAACGGTCAAGTTGAAGAGTCATACTCTGTCTCTGCTGGTCTTGATTTCCCTTCAGTTGGTCCACAGCACGCACATCTAAACGCAATTGGCCGTGCTGAATATGACAACGTGACGGATGATGAAGCACTAGAAGCATTCCAAGAAATTGCGCGTCACGAAGGTATCATCCCTGCTCTAGAATCTTCTCACGCACTGGCTCATGCACTGCGTATGGCTCGTGAGAATCCAGAAAAAGAACAATTGTTAGTTGTGAACCTATCAGGTCGTGGTGATAAAGATATCTTCACTGTACATGCCATCCTAGAAGAAAAAGGAGCGATCTAATGAGCCGTTATGCAAAGATGTTTGAGCGCCTAAACGAGAAAAACCAAGGCGCGTTTGTACCGTTCGTAACGGTTTGCGATCCAAACGCAGAACAGTCTTACAAGATCATGGAAACATTGGTTGAGTCGGGCGCAGATGCCCTAGAGCTCGGTATTCCATTCTCAGATCCTCTTGCGGATGGCCCGACTATCCAAGGTGCGAACATTCGTGCTCTAGATTCTGGTGCTACGCCTGATATCTGCTTCGAGCAAATTGGTAAGATCCGAGCTAAGTACCCTGAGCTACCTATTGGCCTTCTGATGTACGCGAACCTTGTATACTCTCGTGGTATCGAAAATTTCTATGAGCGCTGCGCAAAAGCGGGCATCGATTCGGTTTTGATTGCAGACGTACCAACCAATGAAAGTGCAGAGTTTGTTGCTGCTGCAGAGAAGTTTGGTATTCACCCAATCTTCATCGCACCACCAACGGCAAGTGACGAGACACTGAAGCAAGTATCAGAGCTAGGTGGTGGCTACACGTACCTACTATCTCGTGCAGGTGTGACTGGCGCGGAAACCAAAGCAAACATGCCTGTAGGTCATATGCTAGATAGACTAAACCAATTTGATGCACCACCAGCACTACTTGGTTTTGGCATCTCAGAGCCTGCACAGGTGAAACAAGCTCTAGAATCTGGTGCGGCTGGTGCAATTTCTGGTTCAGCCGTGGTAAAAATCATTGAAGCGAACGTTGAGCAGCCACAAATTATGCTCGACAAGCTAGGTGAATTCGTTTCTGCAATGAAAGCTGCAACACAAAAATAACGTATCACTGATTTGGCGAATATGAGATCGATTCCTTATTAAACATTCGGAATCGATCTTTTTTTTTAACATTCAGTTTCTAAAACCGCCCCTCCATTACCATCCGTTTTATAAACAACACCAACCAAAACCATTACCCCGAACAATAGCAAACGATTGCTAATGATTAAAAAACTATCATCAATCAAGAAATTCCCAATTAGTTGGTGAGTTTGTACCGGAATTGTATTGCTAATTGTGAATGATAAGTGTAAAAAGCAAGCCGATATAATTATCCAAATAACAACTTTAGATTGGTGGGTAATTTTAGGATTTTACATTTTATTAGCACAGAGGTTATGGAAGTGTTAAAACAAAAGAGTTTGCTAAACAACATTGGCGTGCAAGTCGTCATTGCAATGATCGTAGGTACTGCCGTTGGTGCCTTTATGGGTCAAAGTGCGACTGTATTCGCGCCACTTGGTGCAATCTTTATCAACCTGATCAAGATGCTTGTGATCCCTTTGGTCGCAGTAGCGCTTATCTCAGGTGCAGCAGGTCTAGGCAACAGCCAATCTGCAGGTAAAGTGGGCTTGGTAACCCTAGGTTACTTCGGTCTGACATCCGCCCTAGCAGTAGCACTTGCGCTAGTCATGGGTGAAGTATTCCAACCGGGCATGGGCATCGACGTCTCAGGCGTTGAGGGCATGTTCTCAGCAGAATACGCTTCAAAAGGTGAGCTACCTACTTTCTGGGCAACCATCACTGGTATGATCCCAACTAACGTTTTCCAATCACTAAACGAAGCGAACATCCTTCAGATCCTTGTGTTCTGTATGTTCTTCGGTATCGCGATTTCAAAACAAGAAAAATCACGTCGCGAGCCAATCATCAATGGTGTTAACTGCATCGTTGACGCTATGGTTTGGATGATCAACAAGGTGATGATCATTGCTCCTATCGGTGTATTTGGTCTGATGGCTGAAGCAGTCGGCACGTTCGGTTTTGGTGCTCTGATGGTGGTATTCAAACTGTTCGTTGTTTACGTAGCGGCAATCCTAGTGTTCGGCTTCGTGGTTTACCCAGCAATGGTGCACGTGTTCACTAAGACATCGGCGAAGAAGTTCGTTTCAGCAATGAAAAAGCCACAAGCCGTTGCACTGTCTACAGCTTCTTCAATGGCGACACTGCCAGTAACAATGGATACGTGTGAGAAAGAGCTAGGTGTTCGCAACTCAACAGCATCATTTGTTCTGCCTCTTGGTGCGACCATCAACATGTCTGGTAACGCGATTTACTACGGCCTAGTAGCCATTTTCTTCGCGCAATTGTTCAACATCGACCTAGGCATGGGTGCTTACATTGCGATCATCGTAACTTCTACACTAGGCGCAGTAGGCCAAGCAGGTGTTCCTGGTCCTTCATTCCTTGTTGTGGCTGTACTTCTAGCGGCAGGTATCCCAATTGAAGGTCTACCACTACTGTTCGCTCTTGACCGTATCTTCGATATGATTCGTACAGCACTAAACATCACAGGTGACGCAGCATGTGCCGTTATCGTTGATGCTCTAGTAGAAGAAGAAGCACAACAAGTTGAGCTTCAAAAGCAAGAAGCTTAAGCCTGAATGCAATTTAAACAAGCCGCTCAAAAGAGCGGCTTTTTTTCATCTCAAACTTGCCTTACGTAACCGTTTAAATAGAAACCGGTAGCATATTTTTTCTTTAGTGATATAAGGACGACACAAACATAAAAAATCAATAAACCTAGGCTAGGTTGTCCCATGAAATTAACCTTATCTTTAGGCTCACTGTCGGCTAACAGTTTGTCTATTGAACAAAAACAGCAAGCGCTACTCGATCTTGTGATCAACGCTTATGAACCACATGAGCGCACCGCGCTTTTTCAAACCATTACGGATTATCGTAAAAACCAACTCACCTCTCTCTTCCCGGAGCATCAACACAAAAGCTATTCCGTTCTCTTTGAGTTAATGGATTATCGCGATCTTATTCAACGTTATCCAAGCACACTATCAGAGGAAATTGCTCTACTTGAAGGCGTTGTGGGACAGTGCTACATGCATTGGTTGGACTTTTGGTGTGAGTGTGAGATCGCCGCGATTAAAGCCAAGTTTCCATTAGAAGAATACGCCTCAACAGCACCCAAACTGCCCTTTGAAGACAGCGCTTATTACGGTGCGCTAATTGAGCGCGTAGAAGATGCTCAACTTATGGTACAAGCTCCGAGCCATCCGCAGGCCATGCCACTGAGTGATGCGATTGCACTCAGCAATCTTGAGCTTTTTATACAAGGTGAAAAGTGGTACGAAATGCTGCCACTGTTGTTTTTGTCCCAAGTTGGCAAACACTTCATTGTGTTAAAGCACCCAGACCAAGAACCTTGCCCTACTCTCGTTGCTTCTGCACTTATCCAAGATTGGTCCATTCATGATACTTGGCTCAGCTACGCACCACAGTTTAGTAACGAACAGTGGAATTACTGCTTTCCTAGTTATGGCTACTCTGAATTCACGCGTTTACAGCTATTTACACCATCTGCACTGTTAAAATGTTACTCTCTCCCAGAATTTGATAGTGAATTCAAGTTACAATTGGCAGATACGCAAGCCGTATGTGAAGTGCTGCGCCTGACAGTAAGTGGAAATGCTCAACAAAAACTCTACTTCCTCTACCTCGCTCAAAAAGAACTGATGAGCGTGTTGCATCAAACAGGCTATAAAATTGGCTTCACCATTATCGAGCAACCTTTCATGCTCAACTTTTATCAAGCCATCGACGCAAAAGCGTATTTCCATTCAGGTTATTGCGACTTAAATAACGATGGCAAAGAGACGTACCGTGGATTCTGGAATTTTGAAATGATGGTCAAAGCATTCAGTGATACCGACTTTCGAGGCTATAAACGTGCCGTTCGAGAGATCAGAAAACGTGGTTCCTTAGAAAGAGATGAGCATGTTTGATTTTAGCTTAGAGGCAATAATCTACGCCAAGGCCGTGACGCTCCTCGCGACCGTAGCCGTGGTTATGATGTGGCTCTTCTATTATTGCTATCGCCTGAAACAAAAAAATGAAGTGATCTTCGGTACACACCACGCGCCTTACATCGCGTATTCGGTGTGTATCATTGCGTGGATCAGCAGCAACGCTTACTTCCATACTGACTTATTGCCTCAGCTTGGAGCAACGGCAGGTATATTCATGGCAAAGTTTGCCAACCTCGCCTCGTTTTTTGCCTTTGCGTTTGCGTACTACTTCTCTTGCCAACTCGCGGCAGAACAGCGAAAAGGCAAAGTCCATCTATGGCAGCAAGCGATTTTCGTTACCCTTACGGTGTACTCACTGTTTATCAATTTGCGTCCCGATTTGACGGTTGAACATGTGGACATCGTAGGGCCAAGCCAATTCGTCATTGAGTTTGGGCCTCATACCTCGTACTTCTTTATTGGTCTTGTCAGCTTTGTTGTCCTCACGCTAGTAAACCTTGTTGCAATGAGAACCAACAGCAGCAAGCTAACCTTAGCGAAGACGAATTACATGATCGCCGGTATCTTGGTGTTCATGCTGTCTACCGCAACCATTCACCTTGGAATGACCTATTTCATGGGGGATTTCTCACTCACTTGGTTACCACCAGCCTTGTCCATTAGTGAGATGTTGTTTGTCGGTTATGCCTTGTTGACCTCTCGTTTCTACAGCGTGAAATATCTGGCTTACATGTGCCTGAGCGCACTGCTCGTTTGTGCGATATTTGTTCTTCCGCTGGGGGCAATATTTATTCCGCTAACGGACAGCAACCAATGGCTTATCGCCACACCTATCTGCGCGCTCATCGGTATCACATGGCACTTACTCTACAAACGAGTGAGTCGTTACGCTTCTTTCTTGATTTACGGCAACAAAAAGACGCCGGTTCAACAAATCCTAGCGCTAGAAGAAGATTTTAAACTGTCGATCGATGAGGCTATGCGTCACCTTGGTAATCTACTGCAAATTCCAAATGATAAGCTGCGTCTCGTAACCAGTAACTACAACGAGACTTTCTACGAAGATTACCTTTCCTCTAATAAGTCGGTGTTGGTCCTTGATGAGCTTTCTGAAGAGTTGGATTACAAGGTTTCCGCAAAAGGCTCGCTCAAAGCCCTCTACGACAAGATGAGCTCGAACGACACAGCTTTAGTCATGCCTTTATTTGGTCAAGGCAAATCGGTGACGCATTTATTGGTTTCTCCCCAGAAGAGCAACAATCAAATGTTCTCTAATGAGGAGATCTCCGCACTGCAGACCTTGCTCACTCGAGTCCAAAGTACCATTGAGGCCGACCGCCGCATTCGTCAAAGTCGCGCTCTAGCGAACTCGATTGCCCATGAGATGCGTAACCCTCTTGCTCAAGTTCAATTACAATTTGAGGCCCTAAAGCAGCATATCGAAGATCAAGCCTCCGTCGAGCAGATCAAACTGGATATAGATAATGGCCAAGCGGCGATTCAACGTGGCCGCCAACTTATCGATATCATTTTGCGAGAAGTGAGCGACAGCTCTCCGGAGCATGAGCCTACCGCGATGACTTCGATTCACAAAGCCGTCGACCAAGCCGTCAGTCACTACGGTTTTGAAAATGAGAAGATAATTGAAAGAATTCGCTTACCACAACACACTGACTTTGTGGCAAAACTCAATGAGACCTTATTTAACTTTGTCATTTTCAACCTGATTCGTAATGCAATTTACTATTTTGATTCGTATCCAGACAGTCAAATTGAGATAAGCACCAAAACGGGTCCTTACGAAAACATTCTCGTCTTCCGCGACACCGGTCCAGGCATCGACGAGACGATCTCTCACAAGATCTTTGATGACTTTTTCTCTTACCAAAAGAGTGGTGGTAGTGGCTTAGGTTTAGGTTACTGTCAGCGTGTAATGCGTTCATTTGGCGGCAGAATTGAGTGTGAATCTAAGCTTGGCGAATTTACCGAGTTTCATTTGTACTTCCCTGTTGTGCCGAATGCACCAAAAGCCGAAACCTTACGCACGCCTTACTTCAATGACTGGAAACACAGTAAACGAAGCACTGAACATAAAGTCACAGCCAACGTACAAATAGATAGCCAAGCACCAACAGTGCTCATTGTCGACGATAAAGAGGTGCAACGTGCGCTTGTACAAATGTATTTGAACCAATTGGGCGTCAACAGCTTACAAGCGAATAACGGTGAAAACGCAGTAGAAGTATTTAAAAACAACCACGTAGATTTGGTTCTAATGGATGTGCAAATGCCTGTCATGAACGGGTTTGATGCAAGCCAAAGAATCAAGGCGCTCTCTTCTCAAACGCCTATCATTGCTTTATCGGGCGAGTCTGGTGAGCGAGAATTAGACATGATCAAAAAGCTGATGGACGGGAGACTAGAAAAGCCAACGACATTGAACGCTTTGCGTCATGTTTTGAACAACTGGTTGAATAAAGATGCCGCATCTAGCTCTTTTGAAAAAGAGAACGAATAGTTGGCATCTGATATGCATTGCTGAAGTACAAATCGAATTATCCACAGATTCAAGTCCTCTACAGGATGGAGGAGCAGCTTGATAAGGAGTGAACATGATGCTTCATCGACACACATATTACGGCTTGATTCACCACGGTATCAAAACACTGTTGCTTGATCGCGTCGGTCATTACACTGAAGAAGAATACCACCAGTACCTAAGCCTAATGACCGGAAAATCAACGTGTTTTACTATGTCTCATGATGAGTTAGAGGCGACAGTCGATAACCTTCTGAGAGAGGGTTACCTAGAAGATGTTAAGACATTAATCACGCGCTATCAAAACGTCGCGTAGCCACTACTCTCCTCAAAAAATTGCCGTATTGATTACGGCAATTTTTGTTTCCACTAAGCTATAAATGTTCACATTGCCTCAGATTTCGCTAGACTGTCCTCAACTCAACAACTCGGTATTTTTGCAGCATGAAGCAAATCCTTGATTTTATTCCACTCATCGTCTTCTTTGCACTTTATAAGATGTACGACATTTACGTTGCGACTGGTGCTCTTATTGCCGCGACTGCCATCCAGATTGTGTTGACGTTTGTACTGTACAAAAAAGTAGAGAAGATGCAGCTCATCACTTTCGCCATGGTGGCCATCTTTGGCGGTATGACGATATTCCTCCACGATGAGAACTTCATCAAATGGAAAGTGACCATTGTTTACGTGATATTTGCTGTAGGCTTAGCTGTCAGCCACGCAATGGGCAAATCAGCAATCAAAGGCATGTTAGGTAAAGAGATAACGTTGCCGGATGCGGTTTGGACCAAGATTAACTGGGCGTGGGTCGGCTTCTTTTCGTTCTGCGCAGGCTTGAACGTTTACGTTGCGTTCGAACTCCCATTAGATGTTTGGGTGAACTTCAAAGTGTTTGGTTTGTTGATTGCGACGTTCGCTTACATGATCGCAACTGGCTTTTACATCTATAAACACATGCCAAAAGAACAGAAAGAGCAAAAAGAGAACTCATCCGATGTATCGGTTGATGATTAAAAACTCAGTTTTGCTATAATTCGCTCATATTGATTATTCACAGCGACCTTTGGGTCGCTGTTTTGTTCTTGCTGTCTGGACTTTTGGTGTTGCCTTATTGCAATCCACCCAGACTAGCTTTGCTAGAGTTAATGGATGTCAAAATGAGTCAGGAAATTCAATCCCCTCGCGGCCAATTGCTGCTTCGTACCCTCGCTATGCCTGCCGACACTAACGCCAATGGCGATATTTTCGGTGGCTGGATCATGTCTCAGCTCGATTTAGCGGGCGGTATTCTTGCTAAAGAAATCTCTTCTGGTCGAATCGTAACGGTCTCAGTATCAAGTATCACTTTTAAAAAACCCGTTCGAGTCGGCGACGTTGTGTGTTGTTACGGCGAATGTACTAAAATCGGTCGCACATCAATGAGCATCGATTTAGAAGTTTGGGTTAAGCCAATCAAAGAACACGGCATTGAAGACCGTTTCATGGTTTGTGACGCCACCTTCAACTACGTTGCGATCGATACTGAAGGCAAACCACGCCCAATTCAAAAGTAATCAAGCACGCCAGAACCAATAAATGCTAGGAAGAACCTCACAATTTTTCATGTTCGCTTGTGAGTGACACAAAAAAGGCGTTAAATTAAGACTTTACCCTACCAATTAAGGAAATATGCTATGTGGTACGTCATCTTTTCTCAGGACGTCGAGAATTCATTGGAAAAACGTATGAGTGTTAGACCGCAACACCTTGAGCGCTTACAACAGCTTCAAGACGAAGGTCGACTACTCACAGCGGGTCCAATGCCAGCGATCGATTCTGATAATCCAGGTGAAGCGGGCTTTACAGGCTCAACCGTTATAGCAGAGTTTGCTTCTTTGGAAGATGCTCAAGCATGGGCTGATGCCGATCCTTATATCGCGGCGGGTGTTTACGAAAATGTCATCGTAAAACCGTTCAAGAAAGTGTTTTAAGTTATGAAAAAATTACTGTGTCTATTCCTCGCATTTGGTGCCTTAGCTGGCTGTTCATCGAACGATGACAAACAGCGCCAGCTCGAATTGATGGCTTCAAACCGTGCGGGTGTTCTTTCTGCGGGCTTACCGCTTGAATACGGTCCTCTCAAGATTTTACGCATCTCATCCAATAAAAATGTGGTTGAGATGATGATGATCTACAACGACGATGCACTGGGTGCTAAGCCGTTAAACCAAGTTTTGAATACCAGCATTTACACCTACTGCAATACGCCTTCCGTTCGTGAGCAAATCGATATGGGCTTGATGTACCGCATTAAGATCCGTAACTCTCGCGGCCAATTAATGGCAGATGAGCTAGTATCAGAACAAACTTGTACTGCGACTCAACAGCCACAGTAATGCGCTTATTCGTTCACTAGAATGAGTAAAAATCAGATAGAAAAAAGCGAGGCTCAATGTCCTCGCTTTTTTATTTTCATTCGCTAGTAATCATTAAGCGAGCTCAGTGCGTAACTTTTTCGCGGCTGAGACCAGATTTGCTAACGCCGCCTCTGTCTCAGCCCAGTTTCTCGTCTTCAAGCCACAATCTGGGTTCACCCATAAGCGCTGCACCGGCACCTTCTCTGCTGCCTTCTTCAACAGACCTTCAATCCACTGTTGTGTTGGAATGTTCGGTGAGTGAATGTCGTAAACGCCAGGGCCGATTTCGTTTGGATAATTAAACTCTTCAAACGCTTTGAGTAATTCCATGTTCGAGCGAGATGTCTCAATGGTAATGACGTCCGCATCCAACGCTGCTACCGAATCAATAATCTCATTGAACTCGCTGTAACACATGTGGGTGTGGATTTGCGTTTCCGGGTTCGCGCTTGCCGCAGAGATCTTAAACGCATCAACAGCCCATTGCAGATACGCTTTGTGGTCACGCTTCTTCAAAGGTAGACCTTCACGTATTGCAGGTTCATCAATCTGGATAATATTGATGCCTGCATCTTGTAGGTCGGACACCTCATCACGTAAAGCGAGCGCTAGTTGGTTTGCTATTTCCTTACGAGTGATATCTTCTCGCGGGAATGTCCAACATAGTATTGTCACCGGACCGGTGAGCATGCCTTTCATCTGCTTGCTGGTTAATGACTGCGCGTAGGTAGACCATTCAACCGTGATCGGCTTTTCGCGTTCAATATCTGCCACAACAATCGCTGGTTTCACACAGCGAGAGCCGTAGCTTTGTACCCAACCAAACTTTGTGGTTTGGAAGCCAGCCAAGTTTTCGGCAAAGTATTCCACCATATCGTTACGCTCTGCTTCGCCATGCACCAAAACATCAAGGTCGAGGGCTTCTTGGCGTTTTACGGCATCAGCAATATGACCTTTTAGCGCTTGGTGATACTCAGCTTCTGAAAGCTTGCCAGTGCGATATGCGCTGCGCTGAACACGGATTTCACCCGTTTGTGGGAAGGAGCCAATGGTCGTCGTCGGAAGTAGCGGCAAATCAAGCACTTCAGCTTGGTGAGCGGCACGCTCAGCATATGGTGCACTGCGCTCACCGAGTGACGCGGTAATGCTATTCAAACGTGCCTGTACCTGAGGTTTGTTCACATGAGTGGCTGTCTTACGATCCTTAATTGGCTGGCTGTAAGTATCGCAAGCGAGAATGGCATTTTGGTCACCATCAAGTGCACGCCCAAGTAGCGCCACTTCCGTCACTTTTTGCTTAGCAAACGCAAACCAACTTTTCACTTCTTCACTCAAAGAAGGTTCGAGATCGAGGTCGACAGGGCTATGTAACAGTGAGCAAGAGCTCGCAACCCATAATCGGTCGCCAATTTTATCTTTAACGGGCTGTAAACGTTCCAACTGTTTGCTCAAGTCAGTACGCCACACATTACGTCCATTCACCACACCCGCAGACAATACCCAATCCTCTGGCAACTTAGCGACAACTTCATCCAGTTGCTCTGGTGACGCAGACAAATCAATGTGCAAGCCATCGACTGGCAGCTCAATAATCTTATTCAGCGTATCGCTAACAGAATCAAAATAGGTCGTCAGTAAAACTTTCACATCGCTGCGAATCACCTGATATCCGAGCTTGAATGCGTCAGCCCATTTGTCTTCAAGTTCAAGTGAAAGAATAGGTTCATCAATCTGCACCCACTCGACACCCAAACTTGCCAGCTTAGAGAGAATGGCTTGATACGCAGTCAAAATTCTCGGCAATAGCGTTAGGCGGTCAAAGCCCTCTTCAACTTCTTTGCCCAAATACAGGTAACTTAATGGCCCAAGCAGAACCGGCTTCACTTTATGTCCTGCTTTAATGGCATCGTTCACTTCCTCAAACAATTGCGGCCAACCGACTTCAAATGAATCATCCTTACTGAATTCAGGAACAATGTAGTGATAGTTAGTGTTGAACCACTTCGTCATATCAGAGGCGGCCGCTCCTTTGCAATCACAGCCAGCTTGAGACTGCCCACGGCCGACTTTGAATAGCGTGTCTAGATCTGGAAACCCATTAGCGTGACGCTTCGGTACATGCCCAAGCAGCAAGGTGGTCGTAAGGACATGATCGTACCAAGCGAAGTCCCCAGCAGTAGCGAAGGTTAAGCCCGCTTCTGATTGCGTGTTCCAGTTCTTCTCACGTAATGCAGCACCAACTTGTTTGAGTTCGTTTTGATCAATTTCTCCTCGCCAGTATTTTTCCTGAGCAAATTTGAGTTCGCGTTTTTCACCAATGCGTGGGTAACCAAGAATATGCGTTGTCGTCGCCATGTCCGTATTCCTTATTCAGTGTCTGATGTTTGAGTCAGAACATCGAGTATGAAACTCACCAAGATGTCTGGATGGCTAAAACTATCTCTCTGGTAAGCGAATTGAACAACATCCAATTATTCAACTTGTTTATTAAATAATTTCATAGTGAGGGATCTCACTCGCACTCAATCAAAACAAATGGACGTCTAGACGTTTACATATCCATTTTTTATCGGTAAGTTAATAAAGCTCATGGCAGATACATAAGGATGAATGGGATTCATGATAGAGTTGAAACACTTACGTACCCTCACCTCGTTACGAGATACAGGGTCACTCACAGCGACAGCGACAGCTTTACATCTGACGCAATCAGCCCTTTCTCACCAAATCAAAGATCTCGAATCTCGTATTGGCGGCCAGCTATTCTTGCGTAAAACTCGCCCCGTGAAGTTTACGTCTGAAGGTGAAATCTTGCTTCGACTGGCCGATGACGTCTTGCCTAAACTTGCCAGAGCCGAGAACGAACTCGCGAGTCTAAAAGAAGATGTGAATGGCCGCTTGCACATGGCAATCGAATGTCACTCTTGCTTCCAGTGGTTGATGCCTGCGCTTAAGGAGTATCAAATCACGTGGCCAAGCGTCACGCTCGACTTCTCGTCCGGTTTTGGCTTTGAGCCTCTACCAGCATTACTCGCCGGGGAACTTGATTTGGTGATCACTTCCGACATTCAGCCACGATCTGAAGTGCACTACGAACCGCTTTTTGATTTCGAAATGCGCTTGATCACGTCCACCAGCCATCCCCTTGCCAATAAAGAGATCATTGATCCCGAAGATCTTGCCGATCAAACCATGCTTTCGTATCCAGTTCAGAAACAAAGATTGGATGTGGTGAAACACTTCTTACAGCCAGCAGGTATAGAACCAGCAAAATGGAAGCAAGCAGATAACACGCTAATGCTCGTTCAAATGGTGTCAGCAGGATTGGGCGTCGCGGCGTTACCTAACTGGGCTATTTCGGAGTTTTCACGTCAAGGACTCATCACCAGTAAGCCGTTTGGTGATGGATTATGGCGCCGCTTGTTTGCTGCAACACGAAACTCAGAAAAAGATAAGCGTTATTTACAAGCCTTCTTTGCAACCGCGCGCCAACAATGCAAAAGCCACCTTGACGGCATCAAGATGGCTTAAAAATTCGGGAAGCGAGACGAATTTAACGTTCGTAAGATTTGAATTGATTAGTAAGTGGGTCGTATTGATAGCCGAGCATATCAAGCTTGCCCACTAGCGATTCCACATCCATTTCGTACATGGAAACGAGCTCTTCAAAGCTGTCGCACTCTAAGCGCAGCTTTTCATTGACGATACCCAGCAAAATAATGCTGTCCCAGTTACTAACATTGCTTAAGTCCATAGCGACACTCCTCTAAGACAAGGTATTCGACCTCAATTCTGTTGAGCACATGCGTCTTGGCGCACTCTAAACGAATAGAGGCTATATCTAAAGCGTAGACTTAATCGGATGATTTGAAAGTGAGCTCGGTCTAAATCCCGAGCTCATTAAGCAGAATTCTGAGAGGATGTAAGGTCACGTAGGCTTATGCGCCAAGCAAGAATAGACCTTGAAGGCTGGTCATTGAAGCAAGAGCCAGTAATAGCGCCGCCGCCAATTGAACTTTATTCGGCGCCTTGTGAGTAAAGATATGCCAGCACCAAACGACAATGGCCATAATCAGCATCGCCAATGACGCCAAGATGTGTTGCGTCACTGAGTTTAGCGTCGCTTCATCCAATTGATACGCCGAGAACAAGGTCATTACGACCAACAACATACCTGAAACTACACCAGTCACAGGCAAAATACGGTGGAAAGCTTGCAGACGGCTGCGTGCAATAACCAGAAGCAGTTGAGCAAATGCTGCACCTAAGAAAAAGATCATCAGCGCCATCGAAGCCGAGGCTGCCCAATGCGGTTGCTCGAACACTTGAATGCTCACATAAGCAAACGCCAAACCGTTAGCGAGGTGCAGCGCCCATAGCGGACCTTTTTCACGAGTCTTTTTAGTCTGAACTTGAGAGTAGAAATAGAAGATCGCGAACACGACCATAAACGCTTCAATACGTAGCGAAGCTACTGCCAACCAAAGAATACCAATTGATGGCAACATCTTGTGCAGACGACCACGTTGACCCGGACAGATATCGCCTTTAATCAAAAGCAAAGTCAACAGCGCTTGCGCGCCAAACAGCATTGGAGGAAAAGTTAACAGCAGTTGTTGAATCATGTTGAATGCAAACTCAAAAGTCATTTTGGGGTGGCGATAATAGCAAATCGCCTACCGCCAAACCACCTAAACACAACATGGCTTTTGGTTATTAGTTATGGGTAAGCATCCTTTACAGTGAGGCCAAATAACTCAACACATCCTCTTGCGTCAGCAAACCGCGATATTCGTTTTGCGAGTCACATAAAATCCAAGGGAACTTGGTGCCTGCTTTTACTAAAGCTTTCACTTCCGAGACCGGTAGGTTTGCATCCACTCTTTGAAGCTCCGTGTTCATCACTTGGTTAACCGGACGTTTCCAAATGCGGTTCTCTCGTTCCGATTCCAGATCCGTCCCCATCGCAGGTGTTAAATGCAAATTGACTTGTTCTTTAGTAATAAGACCAACACAGCACTTTTCATTGATCACGACTAATGGTGCGTCTGGGCTAAGATTCATGTACTCAACCGCCAATGATAATGGCTCTCCAGGGTCTAAACGCCTCACATCACGATGACTCAGTGAAAATAAAGATTCATCGCGTGTTGGCTTGATGGCTACCCCGTTAAATCGCTTCTTGTGACATTGCGGCTTGTCCAATAAAACCACAGGAATAGCTTGAGAAAACAAGAACCCCTGCATGTAATCGACGCCAACACTAGCAAGTACCTTTAGTTCCTCTTCTGACTCAACCCCTTCGGCAACGACTTTGACATTCAGCTTATGGGCGAGCTCAGTGATCATCTTAACGATGCTGTATTTTGTACTGCCCTCTTCGATGTTCTTGACGAACTTGCGGTCGATCTTGAGTAGATCAAACTGGCCTTTTTCGAGATAGGAAAACGAAGAATATCCCGTACCAAAATCATCAATCGCGATCTTAATTCCCTGCCCGCGCAACTCTTCCAACGCGACAGTGTGCTCTTGGTCTTGTTCGAAATACGCTGTTTCAGTCAGCTCAATGGTAATACGGCTTGGGTCTACGCCGCTCTCTGCAATTAAGTCTAAAGAGCTTTGAAGAACTTGAAGGGAATCTAATTTGGTATTTAACGAACGGTTGAGTGTTAAGCCAATCTCCTCACCATAGACTTTTTGAATATGAGGCAATTGCTTCAGTGCAGTTCTGCACACTACGTCATCCAGTGCAGCGATCAACTCTAGGTCTTCCACCACTGAAATCATCTCTTGTGTGTCGTAGGTTTTGTTCTGATGGTAGAAACGCGCTAACGCCTCAAACTTCACGATTTTGCCAGTGCGCGTTTCAATAATCGGTTGAAAGTACACATCGACCAATTGGCTCTCAATTTGCGTTCTTAAAAACGCTTCCAGATGATGACGCTTGACCAGCTCATCATGCAAGTCACTGTTGTAAAAACTAAAATAACTTTGGTCGCCTGTCGGTGCAGAGACCATCGCTTGCGCGGCATGCACCAAAGCTTGTCTTGGATTATTGGTATCGTAACCCAGTACTGATACCCCTGTTTGACCTTCTACAATCACATCATGCATGCTCGAACCCAGCTCACTTCTTAGTTCAACAAAAAAGCCTCTCAACGCAATCTGAATCAGCCTCAAAGGGCTAAGCCATTGACAGCGCGGTGTCTGCAAACAAACGACAAATACATCTTTGGATAATTGACCGGCAATGCTCGCGTGTCGACTACGCATCATGAAATCCGCTAAACCGAGCTGTTGCTCAAGCAAGTTTTTACGCGAGAAATTAGGACGTAACGTCATGACGATGTTCAAATCTTTGTTGCCATTTTCTCGTGCTAGATTGGCGAACTGAGATTCGAATTCGTCACGAGGGGGAAGAAAGGCCGACCATTGTTGAGCTTGTGCTCCCGCTTTTTTCATCCAAAGCAGAGAAGCAGAAATATCCGTTGAAAAGCCAAGGAACAGTGTTCGACCAGAGGTAAAATTAAGACGATAGATACACAAATGGTGGGCTTGATTACTTCCGTTTGAAGCACGACTTAAAAGATTACCGCTCCAGTAACCCTCTTGGTCAATTTGCTCCCAGATATCATCGTAGAAGGCTTTACTGTGATGGTCAGAGCTAAAAATGTTGGTTTTCAAGCCGACAATATCGCGATTTTCATACCCCATTTGTTGCTCAAAAGCACGGTTACAACCAAGGATTCGCGTCTCTTGATCAGCAACTAAGATGCCTACGTTAGGTAAATCGAAGATGGTTTCGAGGATTTTTGCCAATTCCTCACAACCGGTGATACTCAATTGTGGAATCACATTGCCTTGAACGATGTGTTCATTCAGGCGTTCAAAACTCATGTCGACATGAACCAACATGGCCTCATTCGGCATCAAACAACAAGACAAATTGCCATGCCCGCCATCTCTTTCAATTTGCGCTATTTTTTCCCGTGCGACATCTTGTTGGCCTAACAACATGTGTTCGAGCAAGTCGTCCAATCCGCTAATGGGTTTCTTTAAGCCGAAAGCGGCCATCATGCCCTTCTGGTCACATTCAAATTCTCGGGTCTGAATATCGTAAGACCAATCGATAACCTGAGAACGACCGGACGTTGGCTGCACTTCTCCTTGTGCAATAGACAGTAGTTCACTCATTACCTAGCCCCCTATTATTATCAGCCATTGCCTCTTTTTACTGATTACCCATGGTGTCGCCTGATTTTGCTGTAGTTTTATGATTGCAAAGTGGTCATACACGATTTGGAACGTCACGACGTTCGGTCAGTATTTAGAGTCAAAATGACGTATGCATTAGCATGCACTTAAATAAATTATAGGAAGAGTTTTCAATAAGCACACCATTGCTTATCAATAAATTTTCACCATTAGTAAAGCCAATAACCACAAGGCTTTGAAGGACATAACGCAGTAAAAAACACCAATGCAATTGCGAGTAGTTTTCATCTACAAATAAAACTTACTGAACTAAGCTTGATAAGGGAACTTGGGTATAGATACCTGATTATCAAATCGCTATAATTCGCGCTCCCTGGAACAGAGAGCAAAATATGACCAACGACATTACTCCTATTCATGAGTACAAAAAATACTGGGCTGAGTGTTTTGGTACGGCACCCTTCTTGCCGACCAGTCGCAAAGAAATGGACGCCCTAGGATGGGATAGTTGTGACATTATCATTGTCACGGGTGACGCGTATGTAGACCACCCGAGCTTTGGTATGGCGATCATTGGCCGTCTATTGGAATCTCAAGGTTTCCGTGTCGGGATCATTGCTCAACCAGAATGGCAAAACAAAGATGCTTTCATGCAACTTGGTAAGCCAAACCTGTTCTTCGGGATCACTGCGGGCAACATGGACTCCATGATCAACCGCTACACTGCTGACAAAAAGCTTCGTCACGATGACGCTTACACACCTAATAATGAAGGTGGTAAACGTCCAGATCGTGCAACATTGGTGTACTCACAACGTTGTCGTGAAGCCTACAAAGGCACACCTATTGTTCTTGGCGGTATTGAAGCGAGTTTGCGTCGTGTGGCTCACTATGACTACTGGTCAGACAAAGTTCGCCGCTCTGTTCTGTTCGATGCAAAAGCGGACATCCTGTTATTTGGTAACGCCGAGCGTGCTCTTGTTGAAGTAGCGCACCGTTTAGCCGATGGCGAAGACATCACCAATATGACCAATATCCGTGGTACCGCGGTTAACTTACCTGCAGAACCAGAAGGTTACACGGTTATCGATTCCTCTCGTATTGAGAAACCTCGTAAAGAAGCGTTCATACCTAAGAACCCATACGAAGTAGAAACTCAGTGCGACACCAAAAAAGAAGAGCCAGAAGCGAAGCCAATTACGATTCGCCCATCACGTCATGATGCTGCGAACACAGCCGTGCGATTACCTGCCTTCGAAAAACTAAACAACGACCGCATTCTGTATGCGCACGCAAGTCGTGTTATGCACCTAGAGACCAACCCGTACTCTGGTCGCGCCCTATTGCAACGTCATGGTGACCGCGAGCTTTGGGTAAACCAAGCGCCAATCCCGTTGACGACAGAAGAGATGGACTTTGTATTTGGCTTGCCTTATGCGCGTGTTCCTCACCCTATGTATGGCAAAGCAAAAATTCCTGCTTACGACATGATCAAAACCTCGGTTAACATCATGCGTGGCTGTTTTGGTGGCTGTTCTTTCTGTTCGATTACAGAGCACGAAGGCCGCATCATTCAAAACCGTTCTCAAGATTCCATCATCAACGAGTTAGAAGAGATCCGCGACAAGGTTCCGGGCTTTACCGGTACGATTTCTGACTTGGGTGGCCCTACAGCAAACATGTACCGTCTTGGCTGTAGCGATCCAAAAGCGGAAGCAAACTGCCGTCGCCCTTCTTGTGTGTTCCCGGGTATCTGTAACAAACTGAATACCGACCACAAACACACCATCGATCTTTACCGCGCAGCTCGCAAAGTAAAAGGTGTTAAGAAGGTCATGATCGCATCTGGCGTACGTTACGACCTTGCAATTGAATCACCGGAATACGTGAAAGAACTTGTGACTCACCACGTCGGCGGTTACCTGAAGATTGCACCTGAGCATACCGAGAAAGGTCCACTGGATCTGATGATGAAGCCGGGCATGGGCACTTACGACCGCTTTAAAGAGATGTTTGAGAAGTACAGCGCGGAGGCAGGTAAAAAACAATACCTGATCCCTTACTTCATCTCGGCGCACCCAGGTACAGAAGACGAAGACATGCTGAACTTGGCTCTATGGCTGAAGAAGAACAACTTCGAGTGTGACCAAGTACAGAACTTCTACCCATCGCCAATGTGTAACGCTACGTCGATGTACTACTCAGAGACGAACCCTCTGAAGCGCGTGAAGTACAAACAACGTGAAGATGTGCCAGTGGCGAAAGGTGAACGTCAGCGTCGCCTACACAAAGCCCTACTTCGCTACCACGATCCAGCGAACTGGCCAATGATCCGCGAAGCACTGATCAACATGGGTAAAAAACACCTGATTGGTGATAAACCAAACTGTCTGGTTCCGGCAGAAGACATTGATGCGCAAACACCAGCACAGCGTCGTAAGTCTGGTCGTCACGGTGCAAACCGCTTTGCGACCAAACACACCAAGAACCAACCGGGCTTCGGTGGTCACTTGAATAAACGCTCTGAAGGTGGCTCTCGCGACGGCAAGCCATCTGGTAACCGCAATGGTTCAAGTAAAGCGCAAGGCGGACAAAACGGCCATGGTCGTGGTAACCAAAACGGTCAGCGTCCTAATACGGGATCACGTCCTGGTAGCAACAACCAAAGCCGCTCCAACGGTGCGGGCTCACAAGGTCAAGGTCGTCCTCAAGGACAAGGCAAACCAGCGGGCCAACGCAAACCGAAGCGCCGTTAATTCAATAGAGCTTAAATAGTAAACTTGAATAGAAAAAAGGGCTTCAGAGGTAACTCTGAAGCCCTTTTGTTTTGTCTTTCGTTTGTGACTATCACTGAGATGCCATTAAGAACTGGACACTAGAAACTAACCCCTCAGAGAACCGCCTTTCTAGAGCATCCGATTATCCCTTTCTATAATCGGATTAAGGTAAGCGAGCACGTGATATCTAGTCATGTATATGAGCGCAGGAATACAAATTACTGAATTGACGCAACATTGACATAATTGATCTAAATCAATTTTACTGTGTGTCGCATAATTAAAACAGGAAGTCTAAGTATGTCAAACAAGAACTATGTAACCACCTTAATGCTATTGTGCGCCTTTGCCTCAAGTGCGAATGCGGAAAGCAAAGATGACATTGATAACATTAAAAACAAAATTGGCGATATCCAAGATAGCCTCTCTCAATCGCAAGACACCATGCAATTCGTGAGATCGGTTTCTGGGTCAACCTTTGTGCCGGAACCGAAACACAGTAAAGATATGCCTTCTTACAGTTACTTCACGATAGAGAGCTACGACATATTCAGCAGCCCTTCTGGCAAGCGTATGATTCAAGCCGTTATCACCAACAACTCAGGCGGTGGTATTAAGCTCAAGACGTCTCAAATCAAAGCGTACTTTGGTGGCCAAGAGTACTTATCCCCTTCTTCGATCGAGCAGGACGGTAAATTTGCTCAAGGAGAAACGAAGTCGGTTACTTTGCATTTTGGTGAGAATAGCGCTTCTATCCTTGGTTTAATGACCAGAAACTACTAAGCGATTTTGGGGCTAAAGTTCCACTACAGCAATCGATGGTAATAAAACTGATGCTCTACACTTCATATTCCCTTTTTAAGCCATCAGCTTCCCCAAAAATCATCCTAGAAACAGATACTAGTGAAGCTCCAGAGGTAACTCCGGGGCCTTTTTGTTTTGTACGCAGCTCTCAACAGTCCCTATCACAAGTCACAATTAGGCTCTAAGTCCCCCTTAAGCCCTATCGTTACAAAAAATGGTATGGGCCAACCAACTTATTGGAAAAACAAACAACTTTTTGGTTAAAGCAGAATCACGAAAGAAATAACCTACTGATTTTTAGTCGTTTTATTTTGGTGCGATATTTGCCTAATGGAGTAAAACTCTTAAACATAGGCTGACGATGAGTAATCCACTTCCTCCAAAAACTTCGATGTTTTGGCACGACAACAGCTATACCCACGAAGAAGCTGTTCAGGCATTTGAAAGCGATGGCACGTTGAAATCTCTGAATACCGTTCCAACCACCGCATCCGATGATATGGCTGGCTCGCCTCCTGAGCGCAGTATGTTTTGGGAGGGAGAAACCAAAAAAATCGATCCGCCACCGCCGTCTGAACCAGAACCTCTCAATCTAAAAACCGAGAAAGAACCAACAGAGGCTTTACCGGCACATTTCATCCCTGTTCGCTACGCTATCGATCAGCTAGAAACAGAAGAAACACAACCTTTTGGTTTGCCTGAAGAATGGAGAGGCCAAGGCCCAGCCAAACTCAATACCGTTGGCTACACACTGCGTCAGCTTCGTGATGGTTGGTTGTATGTCTATGATGCAATCAATAAAAGCCTAGACGAATACGAAATCAAAGGAACGCAATTCACGCTCTACAAGCTGGGAGAGTCGGAAAGCCCAGAATCCGAACAGCGTGGTACCCCAGAAGGCGCAAAACCTTTTCTTACTTACGAAGATGGGAGCGTGCTGTCGATTTGTTACTCTGAACACCGCTGGACATGGAACATGTTCATGCGCGTACTTAACAATCCGAGTAATCATATCGATCGCATGCAGACTGTTGTTCTGTCTGCAAACGAGAATCAGCACAACATTGCACCAATCGATAAGTTAACTCAAGTGGCTGATATTGAACCTTCTGCCGTTGATGATGGGCGTTTTGCAGATTCTGGCATCGCTACCAAAGCTGACGAAGATGGTTCTACCTTTAAACCTGTCGCAGCCGAGAGTGACTTAACCTCTGCGATTCCAGAAGAAGAATCGGGCTACTTCGTCGCGATAAAAGATTACGCCGCAGACATTCAAGATATATCACTGCATTTTGTTGGTGCCGCAAGCCCATACCGCCTTTTCACTGACCAGTTTTCAAACCAGTGGAACTTGATGCAGACCGCTATGCAGCTGTGCATGTTCGGGGCAAGCGACAATATAGACATGCCCACAGGAGTAAAGCGCAAAAACCAAGAGCTTGAATTCTATATGGACATGGCGGATTACTATGACAACTCAGCAATGGTTGACCTTACCAGTGAATCTCAAGCAGCTATCATCAAAGGAATGCCATCTTCATTTTCCCAGCAAGCTATCGATGATTACCAAAAATCCACTTCAGAAATAGCAGAGGCCATACAGAAGAAATATGGCATTTCAGCAAACCGATTTGGTAAATACGAGCAATGGATAGCGACTGAGCGTTGGCGTAAGCAACTCAACTGGAAACAGATGCTGAGCGAAATGCAAGAGCTGTCAAAACAAAAAGAAACCATGCTTGCCGAAGTTGTTTCAGTAAAAAGCGACTTTATCGCTGTAATGGAGTCTTTGACACCGCATCATCTCGAAAGAACCTTCGACCTATATAGTGAAGACACACAATACAGCTTGTATCAACTTCATAAACAAGCCGTTGAGTCATTTACTTTGGTGGTGCAAGAAGAAGACCGCCAATGGGCTGAAAGCCAATGGGAGAAACCAACCAGTTTACTTGCTCTCTATGCCTCTGGGTTTAGCCGAAGCTTATTTAAAGTAATAGAGAAGAATATTACTGAGGCGCAGAATGAACAGTCGATCGCCTCAGAAAATTCCGATGCTGATAATCAGTTGATGGACCAGATCTCGGCTACAAGCAACCGTGTGAGCATGTACTCTAAGATCATGGATTTTGTTTCCAACCCAAACACTGCGGAAACGGACTTTCTCAAAGATATCGCCAAAGGTTTCCAAGAGCTGGACATTATCTTTAAATCCGCAATAGGTGCACTTGCAAAAGGAGTTTTAGAGTTTGGCGTTAACATGACTTCACAAGCATCGATTTTACTGATGCCTGTTTTCGCTAAACCTCTGAACCGTCAGAGCTATTATTTGTTTGCCGTTATTGCAGAGCATATGGCACACAATATGCCGGTGACTATAAATGAAAGCTACGCTCGCGATTTTAAAAAATGGAAAACACGCGTAAATGATTACCTAAGTGAGATCAAGAAAAACGATGCGGTCATTGCTGACTTCCAGAAAAACAACCGCAAAGCCGACTCTAAATACACTACAGCTTTAAAAAATAAAAAGAGAATTAAGAAGGCACTCGCTGTGGCTACATTGGAGTACCCACAGTATATTGAATTACCCGATGATCTACCGCAAAGAACCGTCGAGCTTAGAACTGGGATCACTATGAATAAGCTCGATGATTTGAATAAACTGTTCGAGAATGCAGGTGGTCTAGGCTTTATGGCATTAGTATTTAACTGCATAGCGCTTGGTGATGCCATGAGCAGTATCCAAGACACTGGGTTAATGTCCTCAGATGAGTTTTTAGATATTCAGCAAAAGCTTTTTTATACAGTAAACGCTTGGACGGGAATTCGTACGGGTAAGTTATGGGAGAGAGTAAAGGGTGACCCTAGATTAAGGTCACATTCATATAATGTCTTAAAGAAGTTAGTGAATAGAAGCGAAGACACTTTTAAAAACTTAAACCTTAATGACCTAAAGGTATTCAATAAATGGCTAGCTGTAACCGGAGTTATTGGGGCTCTTGCTTCAGGTATAGAGGCCTATCGCTCATGGAAGAACATAGACGGCTTATATGGGAGCGCAAGAGTTGTCGAATACTTCAACTTTGCATCTTTAGTTGGATTGACACTTGTAGGTGGGTTTCAAGCTATCGGTGGATTAACTGGGATTTGGTCAGCAAATATCCTGTTTGGAGGTCCGATCATGTTTGTCATTATGGGCCTTACTGCTGTTTACCTTCTTAGTAATCATATAATGAGTAAACTTAAACAAGATGATTATCAAAAATGGTTAGATAAACTTCCTTGGGGCTACCACCCAGATAAAGCCCTATGGAGTCAATCCTCAAGCTTGGTAGAGAGAGAAAAGCATAATTCTTCTTTAGTGCAAGAGGCTCTTTTTGAGTTAAAAACCATAATGGATAAACCTTTGATCTGCCAAATACCATTGATGCGTACCGTTCCGAATTCAACAACACAGTATCCAGCAGCAAAACAAGAATTGTTTGGTATTGAGTTACATATCCAAGTTCCTACCAATGCAGCAAGAGATGGAATAAAGCTTAGGACAAATACTTCTGTAACAGAGGGAGGACTTGGGTCGGGAGCTTGGCACACTGGAGTAGATCTAGAAACGTTGGATAGTTCAACTGATTCCTCAGATTCTCAAAGCGTCTATAAATTGACTCTACCAATGAAAGACTCAGCTAACTATCTAGCATTTGAGATAGAATACATCCTTGATGATAAAAACGAATTAAGCCGTAAGTACTGGTTCCAAAATAATGCAAAACAGCGTGCAACTTATACGGCGATTTCAGACAATACTAAACAAGCAACGATCAGAAGTTCATTAACTTCAGATGCTAGTGAACTTAGCTTACAGGAGTAACCCTTGGCTTATTTACCTTTTTACATCACGCCAGAAGAATTTTCGTCCTACCAAGAAGAACAAGAACAACAAATTCTAAAGGGGATGAATCTAACAATCTGGCACAAGCACGATATTGAAGAGCCTTTTCGATACTTATACCTATCGATTGCTATAGCCGCTGTCAGTCCATTATTTTTCCTTACCTATTTCCTACATGACAACAGCGACATGATCTTAACTTACATTTTATCGGGTCTGACGATAATCATGTCTGGTGTATCTTATCTGACATTTGGGTTGGACAATCGTTATGATTACACCTTGTCCGATCGCGGGTTAGTTATAAAAAAACGACGTAATTTACCGAATTGGGTAAACTCTGCAACTCAAGTCATGGGCTGGATTGGAGCAATAGTTTGTGTCGTGATGGTTGGAGTTGCTGGACCTATGGTTCTTGTCGGAGCTGGTGGCTTTATATTGGTTTCTTTTGGTATGTTAAAACGCAAGCCCGATGAACCAACAGAAGTGAGAGTTGCAGAGCGTGAAGATTGGTTGTTTGCCGACTATAACAAAAAGCGCAAAGTGATCCAGTTCTACTTTAAGCAGGATAAGTGTGAATATATCGATATGGAACACAACACCATTGTCCGTTCACATAGTAGATCTGATTGCTACGTATTTTTCAAAACAGAAACGGACTTAGAATCGATGGTAAATCAGTTAGCTACTGAATATAAGCTGGATTGTACAGAGGTAGATGACCACAAAAAGCTGTTTGAATCGAAGCCAGAAGCTAGACTGTTTAACATTCCTGTTTGTAATAGAGAATATAAAACCGATGAGGTACTTGATTTAAGGGCGTCAAATGCCCCGCTTCCTGAGCGTGAATACCTTTACAACGGTAAGTGGCAAACTGAATCAGAAATCGAACGCTTAAAAGCGGAAGGTGCACAGCAAGCCACTCCCGCTTCATAGTTCAAACAAGCATTAAAAAAGGGCTCCAGAGATAACTCTGGAGCCCTTTTGTTTTGTTTGAATTACGTGGATAGCTAAATTATTTCGCTACGTTACCTGCAACGTTTAGTGCATCCCATGTACGTGCGAATGGTGGTGCGTAGCAGAAGTCCATGTAACCTAGCTGCTGTGTTGTCATCTTCGCAGTGATGGCAACAGCGAGTGCGTTGATTCGCCCTACTGCGCCCTTCTTACCCACGATTTCACCACCAAGCAGTACATTGGTTTCTGGGTGGTAAACCAACTTCACTTTAATGTCTTCTTGACCTGGGTAGTAGTCGGTTTGGTTCTTATCTGAAATGGTTGAAACCTTCACTTCCAAACCGTGTTCTTTAGCTAGAAGTTCCGATACGCCTGTGCATGCCAGTTCGTAATCCAGAACTTTCAAACAAGACGAGCCCAAGAAACCACTCATGTAAGTGTCTTTGCCTGCAAGTTTGTCAGCCATCATACGCGCTTGCTTGTTAGCTGTGGTTGCCAGTGGAACATACACTGATTTGCCTAGCGCCATATGGTGAACCACTGCACAGTCGCCAGCAGCGTAAATGTGTGCATCTTCTGTTGCGCCAAACTCATCGACTAGCAATGCGCCGTTCGCTGCTTTTGGTAACTCGAATGCTTCTGTGTTTGGTTTGAAGCCAAGTGACATGATCACAACGTCTGCTTCTACATTGCCATTGTTGGTTTCTACGATGTAACCGCCCTGCTCTGCGTCGCGAATGGCTGATACGCTGCAACCGGTTTTTAGCTCAGCACCAGATTCGCGAATCGCGCCTTCTACCACTTCAATCATTTCAGGGCTGAACTGACGACTCATCACGTGTTGTTCACGCTCAATGATGGTGACGTGCTTACCTAGTAGGTGTGCAGCATCGAACACTTCAAGGCCGATAAAACCACCGCCAATAACACAAACGCGTTGTTTGTTGCTGTCCTTAAGCGCTTCTTTTACTGCCAAACCATCTTCCATGCTGGTTAGCGTGTATACGTGCTCTGGGTTGAACTCGCCAAACGATGGCACGATTGGACGCGCGCCCGTGGCAATCACCAACATATCGTAATCGATGGTGCTTTCTTCACCTTGGTGACGAACTTTAATCTGCTTTTCTGTGCGGTCTAGTGCCACCATTTCAGTTTCAATGCGCACGTCTAAACCAGATTTAATCGCTTGTTCTGGCGTACGAGAAATCATGCGCTCAGTGTCATCAAACATGCCACCAGCAAAATAAGGTAAACCACACGCACCAAACGAGATGTAATCGCGCTTATCCAGCACAATCACTTCATCTGATGGCTGATTACGTTTGTATTTCGCTGCGAAACTCATACCTGCAGCGCTACCGCCTACGACAACAACTTTCATATTTATTACCTAAATAACCTGAACTCAGGAAAAACGGAGAGCACCCGCGTTGGGTGCTCTTTATTAAGTTTAGAAATTACACTGCTGCTTCTTTTGACACTGTTGCAGCCACATCTGCGTTGTATTGCTCAGTGTTTAGTGAGCCATTCTTCTTCGCGGTTAGCACGCCTGACAACATTGAGCCAGAGATGTTAAGCGCGGTACGAGCCA
Source organism: Vibrio sp. K4 (assembly GCF_051122595.1). Taxonomy (NCBI): domain Bacteria; kingdom Pseudomonadati; phylum Pseudomonadota; class Gammaproteobacteria; order Vibrionales; family Vibrionaceae; genus Vibrio; species Vibrio sp. K4. Next base: position 982,322 of record NZ_CP178577.1, on the reverse strand, counting down.
TATCGATAAGCGCTTCGATAGAAACCAGAATCGCCACAACCGTAATGTCTAGACCCATAATGGTTAGTACCGCTACTGCTGCGAACGTTGCACCGCCACCAACACCTGCGATACCGAATGAAGCAATCGCGATTACAGCAATCAGTTGTAGGATGAAGCCTAGGTCAACTGGCATGCCCATTACTTGAGCCGCCATGATAGCTAGCATTGCAGGGTAGATACCGGCACAACCGTTCTGACCGATACTGGTACCGAATGTTGCTGACATGTTTGCTGTTTCTTCGTCCACACCTAGACGTTGAGTTTGAGTTTCAACGTTTAGTGGGATTGCCGCCATGCTTGAGCGAGAACCAAAGCCAAATACGAGCACTGGCCAGATTTTCTTCATGAACTTCGCAGGAGACAGACCGAACATAGACACCATCACGAAGTGGATAGCGAACATTACACCGATTGCCACGTAGCTTGCTAGTAGGAAGCGACCCATTTCTGCTAGTGCGAACAAATCGTTTGTCATCATGAACGTGGTCATCAGAGCGAATACACCGTAAGGCGTCAGCTTCAGAATCTCACGTACCATTGAAAGTACGACTTCTTTTGCAGAGTTGATGAAATCAACGAAGTTTTGCACTTTCTCAGGCTTACGGTTTTTCACTTGCAGGATACAGTAACCAAGGAACATACCGAACAATACCGTTGATAGCGTCGACGTACGTTGAGAGCCCGTTAGCATGTCAAAGATGTTGGTTGGGATGATAGACAGCGCCATACCTGACAGGCCGCTGCTTGCCATCGCATCTTGTGTTGCAATCAGAGAGTCACCACGCGCTTCGATAGCGCTGTTAGTGCCGATAGTGCTGACTAGCGCGTTAGCATCGATACCGAATAGGTAAATACTTGCGATGCCCACTGCCGCAGAGATAGCACAAGTGAAAAGTAGAATACCGATGATTTTTGGTGCGATGCGCGATAGTGCACCACCGCCTTCTACGTTCATGATCGAAGAGATCATCGCCACAAATACTAGCGGGATTACGATCATTTGTAGAAGCTTGATATAGCCTTTACCGAACACAGAAATCAGCTCAGCAAAACCTGCCGTTGCAACGTTGCCTACACCGAATACGAGCTGAATCGCACCGCCGAATAACAGGCCGGCAGCAAGCGCACTCAGTACGCGGAAGTTAAAGCTTTTCTTTTGTTTTTTGAAGTTCGCAAGTAATGCGTAGAACCCAAAGAACAGGATGCTCAATCCAATAAATGAAACGCTCATGAGAATCTCCTATTGATACCCATTTATGTCCGAAAATCGGTTACTTTTTGTATGCAATGGCTTCAACTTCAACCAATGCGTCTTTTGGTAGTCTTGCTGCTTCAACGCAAGAACGAGCTGGTGCGTTTTCTGTACCAAATACCTCTGTGTACACTTCGTTAAATGCAGCGAAGTTTTCCATATCTGATAGGAAGCATGTCGTCTTCAATACAGTGTCTAGTCCCGCACCGCTTGCTTCTAGAACCGCTTTTAAGTTTTCTAGAGACTGAAGAGCTTGCTCTTTGATGCCGCCTTCAACAAACTGCATGGTTTCTGGAACCAGTGGTAGTTGGCCTGATGTGTAAACCATGTCGCCGTAAGACGTACCTTGAGAGTAAGGACCGATAGCGGCAGGTGCTTGTTCAGTGGCAATGATCTGTTTCACGATATAACTCCTAAGTTATTAGTTTTATTCTGATTTAAATTCACGGATAAACTTGTAAACCGCCTGACGGCTGATCCCAAGTTGCTCTGATACTTGTGTGGTCGTCTCTTTTAGCTCAAACACGCCGTTATCAAATAAACAACGAATGATGGCTTTGTTACGACCTTTTGCGGAAACCGTCTCGTCTTGATCCACCTCTTGCATGGCAGCGCTCAGTGCCTGCTTAATCACGTCGTTCGCGTTATTGCTGAAGGTTTCACTCACCAAGGTTTGCGATACGTGACACTGTGGCATCAGCGTCTTGACGATTTCTGGGAATGGGAAAGATAAGTTCATGTTGATGCACAGCATGCCAATCGGCTTTTGCTCTGGGCCAGCCAAAATGCACGTAGTCGATTTCAGTAGCGAGCCATCGGCAGCATTGGTGAAATAGCTCTTCGGAGAGACCTCGCCCGTTTTCTCGAATGTGCTCCACATACGTAAGCCCAAATCGGTGATTGGCGAGCCAATTTCACGCCCGGTATGATGGCCATTCACGATCTTCACGACTGAATTTTCTAGGCTTTCAAATGAATGAATAACCACTTCACAGTATGGTCCGATCAAATCGGCAATCGTGTCTGCTAAACGAAAGTAGTTGCTTAAACATTCTCTGTCTTCGTCGGTGAATCGAACTTGCTTTACACTCATCATTTCGGTTTACATTTTTGAACTCAATGACTGCAAACTACTCCTTTCGGGTGAGTTCAGCAATACAGAGTAAACTTCTGTAAACCTAAAAAATGCGCTCAAAACACCAACAAATTACCGAGAACTGATCGAAATCACGCACAATAGTTGAACAAGATCACCAAAAACATATGAGTCAGGTTTAATTTCTTAAACCACATCAAAGTTTAAATATTTAAAATCAAAGATTGCGTTTTTGAACACTTTAATGATCTAGAACAAGTTCCAAAACCCAGTAAAAACCGCGTACGGTAATAATCAATTTGAAGCGCAACTTGATTTATAAAATCGACATCAATTACAGCTCTCTCAAAAAGGCATTAGATGAATAAAACATCACCATGCACACATCACTTAATTCCGTTCCATGCCTATAAGACGAAGTCATTTTCAAAAAGACGCAACGAAAGAAGAAAAAGTTGAATTGAATAGTTTGGGTTAGTGTTATTGGCACGAACAAAAAAGCCGAGCGCATAATGCACTCGGCTTGTAAGGGAGACTCAATAAAAGAGACGATTAAGACAGCTTAAACTTACTCAGTTCGCCGTGAAGATCGCTCGCTTTTACCGTCAACTCGTTACTGATTTCTACTGAAGAGGTCATCGTATCCATCACCTCTACCGCCGTATCGTTGATGATCACAACGTTACGGTTAATCTCTTCCGATACTGAGCTTTGCTCTTCTGCTGCCGAAGCAATTTGGTTGTTCATGTCATTGATGACTTCAATCGCTTGGTTGATTTCAGACAGAGCCAAATGCGCTGCTTGAGTCTCGCCCTTAGTATCAATGGCTTGTTTTTGGCTTTGCTCCATCAGCACTACAATAGATTGCGTCTCTTGCTCTAGTCGAGCGAGCATAGCGCGGATTTCTTCTGTCGAACCTTGAGTACGATTGGCCAGATTACGAACTTCATCGGCAACGACTGCAAAGCCTCGGCCTGCCTCACCTGCGCGAGCCGCTTCAATTGCAGCGTTCAGAGCCAATAGATTGGTTTGTTCTGCAATACCACCGATCTCGCTCAGAATGCCTTGAATCGCCGTGCTGGAGTCGACCAAGTTCTGTGTTTGTTGCTGCGCATCGTTCACTTGCATTGCCAAGCTATCTACCGCATTTGCGGCGTTATCCATGCGTGTCATGCCGTTCAAGCTGTTGCTTTGTACTTGGCTTGCCGCCGCTGCCGCTTGAACTGCTGAGTTCGCGACCTCTTGCGCAGTAGCACTCATTTCATTGATGGCGGTTGCTAGCGAGTTCACCTCATTTACTTGAGCATTCAATTGGTCACGAGAAGCTGCGGCACGCGTCTGGCCTTCTGTGGCGTTCTTATCGACTTGGTCTGCCGTTGCCATCACAGTCAGCAGCATCTCTTGCATACGCGATAGGAAAGTATTGAACCAATGCGCCAGTTGCGCGGTTTCATCTTTGCCTTTCACTTCAATGCGGTAAGTCAGATCACCCTCACCTTGTGCAGCGTCTTTAAAACGTTCAACCAAGTTGTTCAGAACTTTACCAAGCGAGCTTGCAATAAATGCCATTGCAGCAATGCCTAGAAGAGCAGCGATGATCCCCGCCCAGATACCTTTTTCAAGCGCTTCTGAATTCTGGTCATCACTCCATTGTTGGTAGTCGTCGACGCTTTTTGTAAGGTGGTTGCTGGGAACCGACACCATGACTACCCATGGAGCATCGCTCGTATCGATAGCTGTGATCGCGTATTCATCACCACCAAAGGTCACCAAACCTGCGCCATCACGTTTCGCAATAGACTGGATGTTTGACCATTCTGCAGCAAGCTCAGACGATACTTTCTTACCGACCATATCGGCAGCACGGCTGTTCGCGAGTGTAATACCTTTCCAAGACGTGATAAGGATTTTGCCTTCGCCATCAAACAGGTTATGCGCAAAGCGTTCACTCTGGCTTTGCAGCTCATGCAGCGACAAATCGAAGCCCAAAGAACCGATGATTTTGCCATCCTGCTTAATTGGTTGGCTGATGGTCGTGATCAGCTCTTGTTTACCTCTTACTGGATAGAAGTAAGGCTCCATGACAAACGTCTTGCCCGTTTCGTAAGGCATAAGGTGCCAATCATCTTTGCGCTCACCATTGCTGTTGAGTTCTGTATTGCTGAAGCTTTCCATGGCGACCGCATCAAAGCTGTCGTGCTCGTTCGGCGAGAAAAACGGCGCAAGATAACCTTGGCTGTTAAACCCATCTTCTGCGTTGAACGTCACTTGCTGTGGCCATGTTTTATCTTGCCAAACCATGTAACCAGCAAATACGGCTTTATTCTGAGCCTCTAGCGCGGCAGTAAACTGTTTAACAATAAGGTCTGCGCTTGCGTTACGCTCTGCGCTTAACTCAATAATAGAGCGCGCTTGCTTTAGGTTTGCCAAAACAGGATCAAGCTGGTTAGCGATATTCAAACCTTGCTGAATCGCGGTATTTTGCAGATCTGTGTTGGTCGCATCGGTCAATTGCGCTTTCACTTTTTCGTTAATTTGCTTGTTCACATCCGTGAAAGCGTTGGTGGTCATGCCCATTGCAATCAACAAAGTGAAAGCCATTGCTCCACCCGCACTCACTGCAATTCGCGTACGTATACTGTTAAACATATTAGCCTCTATGACTGATGATAAATTGGCGTTAGCTTTTGAAATTTCGTGGATTTTAAACAACAGAAGTGAATAGAAGACGCCAAAATATGAACAGAAAGAGAACAGAAAGATCTGCATTATTAACAGAGTTACGACGGAGGGCGGTTTTATATTTTCTAAGTATGAGCTGCACAATAAATAAAGTGCATCAGAAGAAAGCCTAAGCTCTTGTATTTATAGAACTTAACCCTTAATAATAAAATGGTTTTTATATGAAAATAGAGAGATATCAGAGCGCATGGATAGAAAGAGACAGATTACTCAATACGTGATATGGATCACACTTAAATTTCATCCATCTCCCTGTTTTAAATGGAATTATCGTCATTCTCGACAACCCCAACCTACTTACCCTTGACGAAACACCCATTTTGCACTGAGTAAATAGTTACTCACCATGCCTGCCAATATGCCTAAGATCAAAGCCAAATAGACCATCAGCCCTTGCGTTCCAAGCGCGAGCGCTACGCCTTTGAACACAATAAAATTCGGCAAAGCACTGATACAAGCACTCGCCATAAATTTTTGCCATTGAGCGAAAGGGTTGGTTTTTTCTGCTTGAGAGAAAGTCAGCCAGCGATTGCCAAGCCACGTCGTGGTTGCTGCAAACAAAAATGCTATCCCACGAGCCAACATCAGCTCCAGACCAAACCAATGGAACAACACAGAAAAGATAAGGATGTCGACCATAAAGCCGACACCACCTACTAGAGCAAACCTTGTTAACGAAGCAAACCTTTCCAGCGAAGCAAATTTTGGTAATTTGCGCATTCCGTTATCCAACCACACAGGTGTAGAGTGAGCGTTTCGATTTTGCTGTGAACTCGTTGGTACAACTCAACGCATTTTCATGAATCATGCTATCCACTTGCTGCGATTTACCAATCAGGTGGAATTTCTTCAGATTGTTTAAGTCATTCTTATCTTCAAGCTTTTTCGCCTGACCATGACTATAGAACTGGCCTGAAAACGGGCGCTTACCAATGTAGAAGACCGGAGCATTGTCATTAATTTGCGCGAAGATGATGCGGTCGCTGCGGCTATCTGCTTTGCCCATATTCAAAACCAACATCGCAATCATAAGCAGGGCTGGCAACACCGCTGCCGTTCCGGTCAGCCATTTGAAATCGTGTTTATCCACCAGCATTGCAATCAAGATACCCAATGCAGGCACACCCGGTAGCACGTAAGCAGGCAAAATATTCCCAGCCATGGTGAACAAGATCATTGGGGAAATCAGCCAACACATCAGGAAGCTAAATAAACCTTGATGATCGGTTTCAATGGCTTTGAGCACCTTACGACGTTTCCATGCCAAGATAGGCAATACAATTGACCAAGGCGCAGCCGATTGCAGCCAGAATACCCAGATCATCCCACGTGGTTGATCATGAGCAGAGCCATACAGGTCCCCTTCCCAACCGCTGACAACAAAACGCTTAAAGTGCTCGCCAACAATGAAGTAATCAATAAATCCAGGCGTCGCCATTTCAGCCATGATGTACCACGGTAGAGCAATCGCCAGCATGAGCGCCAACCCCGATACAATTGGAAAACGCTGCCACAGGGCTTTGAAGGCACCAAAGAAACCATGCTGAATCACGAGCCAAGGAAACACTGCGATACCCATGATCACGATCGCTACCGGACCTTTTGCTAACAGCCCGCAAGCCAAACCAAAGAAACCAAGGTAACCCCACAAACGGCTGTGTTTATCTTTACCGAGCCAGCAATAGTAAAAACCAACCATCGCCATCGTCATTGCCAACGTTAGCGCCATGTCGGTCATCACCGCACCCGCCGCAATTGAAAAGATGCCACACGTCGCCAGTACCAACGCTGCGATGACTGCATTAAAGCCAGCGCGATGCGCCATGAAAGCAACAAAAACAATCGTCGCAACACCCGCTAACCAATGAGGCGCGCGCACTGCAAATTCATTTAATCCAAACAGCTCAATGCCGTAAGCACTCATCCACGTGAACAGGGGTGGCTTCCCCCAAAAAGGCACGCCGTAATCAAACTGTGGGGTAAGCCAATTGCCGGTTTCCACCATTAAGCGCGCCATTTCGCCGTAGCGGGCTTCTGTGGTGTCCATCAAAGGGTAAGCGGCAAGTGAAATAAGACGGAGTAAAAGAGCAAACGCCAACAACAACCACAAATGGGTTTTATTAATACTCATGATTACGCGGTTTCTCCCAGTTTAAACTTCATGGTTTGGATGGATTGATGTTTTGCAGGCTGCTCGTAAACAGACTGAACAAGATAAAGAGGACGTTGCTTGGTCTCGACAAAAATGCGGCCAATGTATTCACCCAAAAGGCCAATCGACAGCAGTTGCACACCGCCCAACGCAAGTTGGACGACCATCATGGATGGGTAGCCAGTGACAGGCTCACCAAACACAACGGTTTTCATCACAATGAATGCGCCATAGATAAAGGCACTGAACGCCACTAACGCACCGGCAAGTGTCGCTAAGCGCAAAGGACGAATGGAAAACGAGGTAATGCCGTCCATTGCAAGGCCAATCAGCTTGAGGTAGTTCCATTTAGTTTCACCACAGAAACGAGCGTCACGCTCAAACTGAACCGTCACTTGCTTGAAGCCCGGCCAAGAGAAGATGCCTTTCATGTATCGGTTACGCTCTGGCAACGCATTGATGTGTTTGACCACTTTTGCGCTCAGTAAACGGAAATCGCCCACGTTCTCAGGCACATCCAATTTCGCCATGCTGTTAAGCACTTTGTAAAAGCAAGCGGCCGAGAAGCGTTTGAACCAAGTTTCGCCGTGGCGTTCACTGCGCTGCATGTTCACCACGTCATACCCTTCACGCCATTTTGATACCATTTGCGGGATCAACTCAGGCGGGTCTTGCAAGTCGGCATCAATCACGATCACCGCTTCACCTTGGCAGTGTTCCAGCCCCGCACTCATGGCGGACTCTTTGCCGAAGTTACGGCTTAGTGCAATACAACGAACGTCGCTAAAAGATTGAGAAAAGTTTTGCGCGATCATTAGGCTGTCGTCTTTGCTGCCGTCGTCCACATAAACGATTTCGCAACGTTCTGGCATTTCATCCAAAACGGCGGCTAAACGACGATGAAATTCAGGCAAGACTTCTTGCTCGTCAAAGAATGGCACCACAACAGACAAAACTGTTTTAGGCTCAGTGTGTTGGCTCACCTTTGAAAAGGTTGCAGCGTGAATGTTGAAGGTTGACATGCTACTCTTCCACTAAATCCGATGAATGAATCCAGTCTACAAACATCAATGTGAAAGAGATGTTGTTGACATCTTTTTCACGTTCTTAGTGAATAATGTTCGGTTAAGACGAAGCCTTATTTTCGAAAACCCGCCCACTTGGAGAGAAATACATGAAACGCGTACTTTTAGTCGAAGATAATCGAGAAATCGCAGGCATGCTGTTCGATTATTTTGAGTGTGCAGGTATGGAACTCGATTATGCAGACAACGGCGAGCTCGGCCTGAAACTGGCGATGGAAAACACCTTCGACATCATCTTGCTCGACCTCATGCTGCCACGCATGGATGGCCTGACCATGTGTAATAAACTTCGCGACGCGGGCAACAACACACCAGTGCTTATGCTGACTGCACTTGATAGCCGTGACGATATGCTCAAAGGCTTCCAACACGGTGCGGATGACTATCTGACCAAACCTTTCGACTTGGATATTCTAGAAGCGCGCATGATGGCACTGATCCGCCGTTACCGTGGCACTGTCGCGTCGAGCAAGTTGGAATATGGCGAAGTGTCTATCGACCAAAAAACGCGTAAAGCTTACCGCCAAGATAAACTGCTGGCGCTAAACCCCACCACTTACACCATTCTGGAAATGCTTGTGAAAAGCGCGCCAGACGTAGTGACACGTGAAGAAATCGCCTTCCAACTTTGGCAAGAGAACGAGCCGAACAACGACGTCCTACGCAGCCACATTTACCAACTGCGTAACCAACTTGATAAGCCATTTGAACAACATGTGCTTATCACCGTACCGAAAGTTGGCTTCCGCTTGGAGACAGGTGCATGATCAATCGCTTACTTGCTAGCACGCAAAGCACACAAAGTATGACAGGGCGACTCGCTCTGTTTTTCTCTTTCGTGTCGGTCGTGATTGGCATTTTCTGCTTTTTGTTGATTACTGGCTCCCTGCTTTGGTCTGAAGACCGCGTGGGCGAGCGTCGTATTATGGTCGATAAAAAAGAAGCGATTGAACATTTCCAGTCCCACCCAGAGCAAGGCAGTATTCAGCTTGATCTGCTCACCACCGCTTACAACGACATTTCACTGGTTGCCGAGCGCTACCAAAAATACCTGATTGGTCAAAAGCACTTTCTTGATGAAGTAGAAGACGGTGAATACTCGCGCATGGTTTACATGAGCACCTACACCTATAAAGGCGTTGAGCATCCTGTGATTCTGGTTTCCTTGATTGATGAAATAGAGATCACCTCAGAGGAATTCATTCTCGTCGTTGCTATGGTGCTGTCCATTGTCGCCGTGCTGGTGTTCCTGTTTGGTAGTCTGCTGCTGCGCTTATCACAGCGCCTGATTGAACCCGTCAATGCGCTTAAAACCCAACTCGATCATCATCAAGGCGATGCCACACAGACTTTTAGTGTGCCAGAGGGTTCAGCCAAAGAGTTCCAAACTCTTGCGGATGAGTTGAATGAGTACCGCCACAAAATCAACCAAGTCATCAAGCGTGAGCAAGCCTTTGCACGATACGCGAGTCATGAACTGCGCACACCATTAACCGTGATGAAAGGCTCAAGCAGCTTACTGGCGAGAAGTGCGAACACAGATTTCCAAACCCGCCAAGTGAACCGAATTCAGGATGCAACGCAGCAGATGTCGACCATGGTGGATGCCCTACTCGGCTTAGTGCGTTACGAGCGTAATGCAGATGATTCACCAGTGCGCAGCATCACCGAAGAAGAACTCAACCAAATCATCTTCCAAAGCCAAGCTCAGGCGGACGAGAAAGCACTCAGCTTTGATGTACAGATAGACGGCAACCCAAGAACGCGCGCGACCAATGCCGTGCTAACCATTATTCTTGGCAACCTGATTCGCAACGGCATCGCCGCGACACCATCGGGATCAATTCATATCAATATGGATAAGAACACCATCTCGGTGCGTGATGAAGGCGAAGGCTTTTCGACCATTCCGCACTCTGATGGGCACGGATTAGGTTTAATGATTGTGGACGATTTGTGCCAACGCTATGGCTGGCAATTTAAGATTGGTACACATCCAGAAGGTGGTTGTGAGGCGGTGATTGATCTTACGTCAGAGCATCAAGAGGCTTGCTCAGAGTAAATTCCCCAGCACTTAACTCAATTGAGAGGTATCTACTTTGCTCAGTCTCAAACGAGCAATTCGATACCTCTTTCTAATTTCGATTGTATGAAATCTTATGCTGCAAGTGCTGCTAGTCGATCGAATGCTTGCGATGCCGATTCCGACGCTTCACACACAGAAAACATATCTTCGATAAAGTACTTCAGCGCTCTCGATTCAATGGTTCGGATTGCAGCTTGCTGCTCGTCCGATAAGTAACCGTAAATGCTTGCCGCGCCAAAGTCGCCGAAGATCATCTCACCTTGCTCATTCACCAAAGTATTGTGCGCATACAAATCGCCATGGCACACCTTGTTGTCGTGCAGGTGATTAAACACGTCCACCATCTGCTCCACAATAGAATTCACTTGCTCGACCGTCAGCGTAAACCCTTGTGGGAATGTATCTCGGGTGCAAGTTTCCAGCGTCGGCGGTAAACCCAAGTTGTAGTAGCTGTCTGGGATAAGCTCCATCACCAAAGCAAGCTCATTACCATCATCCACTTGCGCGATGGATTTCACCAAGTTGTTGTGATGCCCGGCTTGCAAACATGCTTCCAGTTCATCATGTGGGTAGCCGTCACTGGTCACTTCGCCCTTGAACACTTTCACTGCCACTTCGTTCGGGAAGTCGTATTCAGCGTCAATCCAGTTAGCATGAGAAATCACGCCACTCGCACCTTGGCCAAGAACATGGTTAAGTGAGTAACTGTTTGTCGTCACTTTCGGCACGCTGTCTAACGAAGATGGGTGTTTGCAGAATGGGTTACCTGCGAAAGCAAACCATGCCAATTTAGGCATCTTCATCAACACATCCGGGAAGTGCTCTAACTGGTTCGCAGAGAGACGAATCAACTCCAAATTGACCAAATTTTCCATGCTGTTTGGCAGTTGCTTGATGCGATTGCCCGCCAATGCAAGCTTTCTTAGGCGCGGTCTTTCACCCAGACTGTTTGGCAGAACTTCAATCTCGTTGTCGGTCAGAATCAACCAACGTAACTGAGTTGGTAGTGAGGCTTCACTCACCACTTTAATCTTGTTGGTTTTAAACCCAACCATCTCAAGGTTTGGCAATTTACCCAAGACCTCTGGCAAATGGGTGAACTGGTTGTTGGAAGCAAAGATGATTTTTAGCTTGGTCAGCTGTTCCAACTCTGGTGGTAAATCTGACAGTGCGTTACCAGACAAATCTAACACTTCAAGCGTTTCTGCAAGCTCTAAAATTTCCATAGGAAACTCAGTTAGCCCTTCCGCCAACTTCAGTTGTTTCGTTCCTACTAATTGTCCTGTTTTTAATTGTTCTAGAGTTTGCAAAACCAAGCCTTCTGATTGAGTTGAAATAAGCGGCGTAGTGTACGTGGCTTGAGACAGAAAGGCGAGTCATGGATGGAATCGCCTGAAACCAAAGCGGCCAAAACATCAGGAATAACCGAAATGGTTGTACTGAAACCCAGACTTTTTATCTGGGTTTAATGGCGTTACACTACGCGCCCTTTTTAACGGCAAGGTCGCGTGGTTGGACACGTCAGCAGTAGCATGAAACTCTCTGAAAGCCCGATAACTCAACACAACTTCAACGGTCATACGTTTTTCCTTAAGCGTGATGACATGCTGCATTCTCACTTTTCTGGGAACAAAGCACGTAAGTTTATGGCATTGATGGAAACGCAGAACCGCGACATCAAAACCCTCATCAGTTACGGCTCTGCTCAATCCAACGCGATGTACTCACTTGCCGCTCTGGCGCAAATCAAAGGCTGGAACTTCGAGTTCTACGTTCAACATATTCCGTCTTGGCTTAAAGACTCCCCTATCGGCAACTATCGTGGTGCGCTTGATTTGGGTATGAGTATCACGGCGATGCAGGACATTGAATCCGATTTGCATCCAACCGAATACATCGAACAGGTTCGTGGCTTGGACGACACGACCTTGGTGGTTCCAGAAGGCGGTAAAGCGAAGATTGCCGAAGCTGGAGTAAAGCAATTAGCGCGCGAGCTTCTTGATTGGACTCGCCTTGAAGGCAAAAAACAGTTTGTTGTGGCCTTGCCATCAGGAACCGGAACCACTGCGCTTTACTTAAGTAAACATTTGAAGCCACACGGAATCAAGGTTGTTACCTGTGCTTGTGTCGGTGATGCTCAATACCTTACTGAACAATTCAACACGCTAGAAACAGACAACCACCCAACCATTTTGTCGGTACGCGATAAGCACCATTTCGGTCGTTTATACCAAAGCGATTACGAGACGTGGAATGCGCTTTACGATCAAACCAACCTAGAATTCGACCTACTGTATGACCCTTACATGTGGCAATGCTTACAACCATGGTTGGCAGAAAATGAAGATAAGACGTTGATTTACATCCATCAAGGTGGATTGCTTGGCAATGAATCCATGTTGCCGAGATACCAAAGAGAGTTTGAGTAAGCGTATTGGTTCTTCCAATAGGCCAAAGCGCTAGTTAATGGTTACTCGTTATTAGCTATCAGTTATTTGCTATCAGTTCTTAACTGCTGGTAATTAAGCTTTTGTCATTAATAACCAGTAATTAACGCTTCACGCTTTCCTAAAATAAACCATCAATATATCTACCCACCCTTCGCATTAATATTATTTATTGCATCATCCTCTCATTTTAATAAACATTATTATCACTAAATACCTTACCCTGCGTGACTTTCGTTCTGACTATAGATTTAGTAACTAAGCAAAAAGAATTGGTTGTTTTGTCTATAGTGCGTTCTTTTATTTGCCGCTAAGCTATCACCAATTAAATCCAAGAGGCGATATTAATGAAGCGTCCAACATCAACACGTGTGAGGGGAGCTGGCTACTCGCCACTTATCGAATCCACGTCAACTACGTCAAACAAACATTCAACTGCTAGCCGTCATTCGAACACAAGTCACCAATCCAGTTCACAGAATAGTGCGCCAGCAAGCTACAGCTCGTCAGTCCACGACTATCAATCTCAGGCTGAGGCTGAATTCGAATGTCGAATTAAAATCCATGCGCCAAAAGACGATTTGAATACACTTCGACCGGGTGTTTTTTCTTTGGCGAAAACGGCAAAAGAACCGCTTATTAAACGCTGGGGAAAATTAGAGAAAACCCAACCGTCGCCCTGTACTGTATTATCAGCAGCATGTTTCGAAGCCGAAGACAAAACCCTTTTACACGAACTTTTTCAAGACGTCGGCTTACAACAAAAATACACTGTCACGCCAAAACCGAGCGGCAGTGAATATACCAATGCTGAATTCATTCCTTTTATTCCCGCCGTCGAGACCAAAGGTCTACTGGGTTGGGCAGCGCAAGGCTTTTACTATTATTTCCATGATGGAAAGTTAATGCATGAAATGGCCATTCTTGGTAACGACAAGTTTTCTTGGCAAATGACTACTTCCAACGCCCATGGCATTACAGAAATACTGGCTAGCTCCAAAACATTCAACACCATACTGGTACCGGTCGCAATCGAAGACAAGAAAGCCGCACCCCAGCATATTTTCTACCGCCAAGAGAAGCTCACCAACGACGAGCTTGCCGAGATTAACCCAACTTGGTTGGAGCAAAATGCCACGCTCATTGATATCGCTGCGCTTAAAGCGATTGTGAAACAGTCTTTATTACCAAGAGAAAATACAGCGACACAATCGAACAACGAAACAAGCAAAGCGAAGACCCATAAAGTCAGTACCAACGACGATGGAACGCCGGAACTATGGACGGATATTGCACCTCAATATGGGTTATCTGCCAAAGCATTGCTCAAGCTTAATCCAAGCTATGAAAGCGATCCTATCGCACTCAAAGTTGGTGATGTGTTGAATGTCACTGCGGCTCAACAACCACAAAAAGCGACCAATGCTGAGCAAACTTGCCCTCAAGAGACTTTTGCTGTTGGCCAAGCCTACCCACTTGGAGACGTTTGGGGAAAGTACACGAAACGCGATGTGTGGGGAGAATATTCGGACTTAACGCAGCCCTCTTCAGTGATCAATATATTTAATCACGCAGGATTGTCGCAAAACACGCCAGTATTGAATGTGCAAAAAATTGAAAGCCGCGTATTGCGAGTAGCCGTTTCTTTCGTCGAAGACGACATACAGTTGACGCACATAACCAGCCTGTCTTCAGTCTAGTTTGTAAGACTTGCTGATCGACAAGGCAAATCAAGATGCCACTTGAGGGAGAGTCTCCCTCATCACTCATATTCAAAATAAGTGAACACACGCATGTACGGTGAAACGAACACTTCGGCGGCTACCTCAAGCCAAGCGAAAAAAAGAAAGAACGATGCCTCCAACACTGCGCAAGGAGGTTCTGCAACTAAGCGCTCGCGCGAGGATCAGACAAAAGAAAACGCCGACAAGTGGGAAGCGTTTCAACGAGATTGGCAAAACCACGTAGAAGAGAACAATCTCACTATCGCAGACCAAGCCGCTGAGGCACTAATACGCTTTAACTACCGCTACGTCGTTAACGACAACACAGGTGCGCTCAAGTATGAACCTGTCAGCGTCGATCAGGTTTTGAATAACTATCGCGAACTGGAGCGTGTTTACTACCGCCGACAAATCCACGACCCAAGTCCGGTGCAAACTCGACAACAAGGCCAACAATCAACGTCACCAAGCGCTTCTCATTTTGAAGTAAGAATAGAGCCTCAACCCACCACGGGCACTGCTTTAATCGTTCCCTCCGTCGGTATGCCGAAAGAGTTTAAGATCAAAGAAAAACTGGAAGAGCTGTATTGGTACACAGAAGGCAACGACAGACCTGTGTACTTGTTCGTGCACCAAAGCGAGCTGAACTTATATCACGACCAAATGGGGACACTACTTCAAGCCGCTGGCGTTGGTTTGGTTGGATGGGCGTTCGAATCTGGCACCGTTGGTTTTGGTGCAACAAGAAAAGCCGTCGTCGATTTTTGCAAACTCAAACAACTCAAAAAAGTCACCATGATGGACTGCAATGTGTTGATGTCTGAAATGGATCTTATCTCCGCGGCGGAAGAAGCCACATCGGAAGTAAAAGATGACACCACCTTGTATATCTCGCTTGGTGTAACAAGTGGAGACACCTACGAAAAAGGCTCAAAAGCGCCGAAAGGGTTACTCAACGAGGGCGCAGTAAAGGGCCGACCAATTGAGCAGTTCACCATGCTCAACCGCAATGTGTTGTTTGATCCTGCGTTTATCTCTTCATCCGAAGACATTGATGTGTCTAACGATATGAAGTTCTTCAACAGCATCAATCAACAGAAGTCGATTGCTCTAAAAGACTTAAAACTGCACCAAAAACTTAAGGATGAATTGGCGAGTCAGTACCCAAGAATCAACAAACTCCGTTTAAGCCCAACATCTCAGGTTTACAACGAGCGGTTCACTGCGCATCTGACTCAAATTGCTCAGAAAGAGCAGAACATAGTGATTGAAGTCAAAACCGGAACCGAATCAAACGCGCAAAAGCACAAAGTGACGGTGAAAGCGCTCAGTGAATTTATTGCCGAAAAGCTTGGGAAAGATGCCCTTCGCATTCAATCTCTGATCATTGAAAAGATGCTGGTGAAGTACAAAGACATGAGCATGAACTCGGGTTATCAATATGAAGCGGAAGGGCTGGAAGAAACACAAGCCGCGCTGTCCTCTAGCAAGCAATCATCGAATAAGAACAGGGATGCCTAAGTCAGCACAAGAGGCCGATTTCCCTTGGTAAACTGTTTGAAAAAATCAGGTTACCAAGGGAGGAGATTTTAAAGTTCGAGGTTAAGCATTCAATTCCAACTGCCAATACCCGACAGATTTCTTCTCGCCGAACTTGAGCCCGATATTAGGAAACTCCCCTACCTTCTTGAAGCCCAATCTCTCATGAAGTCGGATGCTCGATTCGTTAGGCAACGTAATCACGCCAATCACGTTCTTAATCTGTTTCTCTCTCAGGTTGTCGAGCAAGTGTGAATACAAAGTGCTACCAATGCCTTTGCTGGTGATGCCCTGCTTCACGTAGATAGAAGGTTCTACGGTAAAGCGATACGCAGAGCGCGGCTTCCATCGATTGGCATAAGCGTATCCCAATACTTGGCCGTCGACCTCGGCTACCAACCAAGGTAATCCTAAACTCAGCACTTCTTCTATTCGTTGCTGCATCACCTCGACGGAAATAGGTTCTTCCTCAAAAGAAATCGACGTGGATTCCACATAGTAATTATATATTTCAACAATTTGAGCTGAATCCGTGTCTTTAACTTCTCTAATTTCCATTCGTCATCCTTAATCCCTAACACATACCCAAAGTGAGCTAGGAGCGAAACTCCAATGCCCTTTCGCCAGCTTTAAACCTTTTCTACAGTCGCTTTTCCATAAGTAAAAGATCCCAAACCTCGTTATCAAAACAACGGGGTCCTGATTC
This sequence comes from Vibrio sp. K4, assembly GCF_051122595.1. Taxonomy (NCBI): domain Bacteria; kingdom Pseudomonadati; phylum Pseudomonadota; class Gammaproteobacteria; order Vibrionales; family Vibrionaceae; genus Vibrio; species Vibrio sp. K4. The sequence goes on along the minus strand of NZ_CP178577.1, from coordinate 965,451 downwards.
ATGAGAAGTCACTTTGAAACCAAGCGATTCATAGCAATTCTTCGCGACAGTATTACGCTCAAACACCGCCAACGACAAGACTTGAGCACGGTGCTGAGTTTGAGACAGTTCGATGAGCTGCGTGAGCATGACCTTTGAAATCCCTTGCCCTCGAAACGCGTTGGCGATGAACACGCGACAAATACGAAAGTGTGAATCTGAGACTTTGAACAGCTCAACATACCCCGCTTTCTTTCCGTCGCAAATAAGGATAAACGGGAAGACCTCAGGTTTGGCGCAATGAACAGAGATTTGTTCATCATCCAAAGGGAAATGAAAGTTTGGGCCTCCCCACTGGTAGTTCAATTTGTCTGAATCAATCCAGCGGATGAGTACCTCGTAATCTTCCTTTTCAAATGCTCTCAGTTCCATCTTTGTCTCTGCCATGTTTCACCGTAACAATTGTCTACGGCTGCGATTGTGCTATTTAATGAGCCCTAAGATCTCTTTAAACTCTGGTGCTCGGCAATCTTCTACCATTTCATACAAACACATTTCGACGCCTGTTAGACCAACGCCATTCGCGGTCAGTTTTGCAAGCGCCAACGCTTTGTTCGCTGGCGTTCTGGAAGAGACACAATCAGTCACCAACTCTACTCGGTAACCCATTTGACGCAGCGACACCGCGGTTTGATACACACAAATGTGCGCTTCAATACCACAAACTAACCAAGTGTCGACTTTGGCGTTTTCTACCGCGAGTTTGAATGTCGGTTCTTTGCAACCATCAAAGGTGTACTTAGCGATGGGTAAGTGATCTTTCGCGAGCACTTCACGAATCGGCTCAACCGTTGGTCCTAAGCGATCTGGGTTTTGCTCCAACCACACTATCGGCAAGTTAAGCGCTTTTGCGCCTTTGACTAACTTGGTGGTGCTTTCAATCAGGGCTTCGCTTTCGTGCATGAGCGTTGCCAGCTTACCTTGCACATCGACAACAATCAGTCCGGTGGTGTTTTTCGATAACATTCTCATCTCCTATGAGCGGCTGAACATCACTCTGCTCAAGCCTTTGAATAAAACGAATGTACCAGAAGCGCAGGATAATCAGATGGGCAAATTCGCAAAGTTATTGTCCGCTCACGCTATTTGAATCGTTCTCGAAACAGTTCAATCAGCACTTTTACCTTGTTCGGCAAAAACAGATTGGATGGATAAATCAGAGTCAGGTGCTGCTTAGGATGCGTAAACTCTGGCAGCACTTCCACCAACATGCCATCTTCCAATGCTGGTTTGGAATGCACTTGAGGGATAAATGCAATGCCGTTGCCTGCAATAGCCATAGAGCGAAGCAAATTCAAATCGTCAGATTTCAATGCCACATGCAATTCAGAGTCGAGTAAATCTGCGTTGTAACGGTTGGTGAGCAAACGATGGTGCTTTAAGTCTTCCATGGTTTTTAATGGTGAATGCGCCTCTAGATAGGCTTTAGACGCCACAAAATGGCTGCGATAAGGCAATAAGCTGAACTGAACATAACTGTCGTCCGATACTTTCGCCACGCTAGGAAGAAGCTGAAGATCAAATGCCTGACGCTTAAGATCGACACTCTCCTGATGGTTTTCAATTTCCACCGACATCTCAGGGTAACGCGTGGTGTATTCGTTAATGATCCAGTTAAACGCGGCAGAGCTCATCAATGCAGACGGAATCGCGACGCGCACCTTGCCGGTCAGTTCTTGTTGATATTCGTGCATCACATTCAAACCTTGCTGAATGTGCTCAATGGGTTGCCCCACCAGCTCAAACAGGCGCTTGCCGTGCTCGGTCAACTCAATGGTTCGCGTGGTTCTAATCAGCAATTGGCAGCCTAGCGCTTTTTCCAACTCCTGTAGTCTGCGGCTCACTTTGGAACGCTGTAACTGGTTAGCATCTGCGGCAGCACTGATACCTCCGTGTACAACGGTTTGGCTAAACAGGTGAAGATCATCAAAACTTACGTTCATTGTCCTACTTTTAGGTCATTCATGCACTTAATGTCATTCTACTGAACTGTGACCAACTTCTCTATAATCGCCTGTCTTATTTGCTTGTTAGCGCCATAAATTCAGGTATCTCTTATGACAGCGGATCATAAATTCAAACACTGGATGCGAACACTTATTGTCCTGTTCATTGTACTCTTTTTCTACATCATCATTGCTGACCGTCACGCGCCAATCACCACCGAAGGGCGAGTTCAGGGTTACGTAGTGCAAGTCGCGCCAGAGGTCTCTGGCAAAGTGACCGACGTGCTTATCGACAATAACCAGTCGGTACACAAAGGCGATGTGCTATTCAAAATCGATGACCGAAAATACAAAATTGCCCTAGAGCAAGCGGAGTTGTCACTGCAATCGGCTTACGAAAAAGAAGCCACCCTTTACTCACAACGTGAAGCGGCATTGGCGAACATTGCACGAGCAGAAGCGACCTACAATAACGCACACCGTGAATATTCACGTTTGCAAAAGCTGTCGAAACAGAAAGTGATTTCTCAATCCACTTTAGACAACGCTTTCGCCCAAAACCAAGTATCACGAGCTGCACTCAAAGCAGAACAACAAAACTTGAAAGTGATTGAAGCACAACTTGGTGACAAAAAAGGCCAAAGCACAGCAGTTCGAATTGCGAAAAACGGCATTGAGAAGGCACAGCTAGACCTAACCAACACCGCAGTCCTTGCTCCGAGTGATGGCGTGGTAACGAACCTGCAATTGGAAGTCGGCACCATGGCAAACACCAACATGCCATTGCTTACATTTGTACCAACAGGTTCGATGTGGGTTGCAGCGGATTTCCGAGAGAAGTCTGTGGCAGGAGTAAGCAAAGATTACCACGCAATGGTGGCATTCGATGCTAACCCAGGTTCTGTCTACGACTTCGAATTATCGAGCCGAGATTACGGTGTCGCGGCCGCACAACAAACTCCAAACGGCGCACTGACCAAAGTTGAAGTGAACAACCGTTGGGTACGAGATGCGCAGCGAACTCGCGTGAACCTTACTAGCGAAGAAGCCTTGCCTTCCTCTCTGTTCGTCGGTTCTCGTGCCACTATCGTCCTTTACCCAGACAACAGTCCGTTCTGGGCAATGATGGCTCAAGTTCAAATCTACCTTGCTAGCTGGTTCCACTTTATCTACTAGGCGGCTGCGATGAAAACCTTACGCATTTGGTTCGGCTGCTCAATGGGTTTGGCATTGAGCATGATCTTTGGTTGGTCTTACGGCTTTTTTGCCGTCATGCTGCCACTGTTCGTGCTCGGCCGTATGGACCACTTCAGTCTGCCACTGGTATTGATGGTGCTGTTCTCTGCAGTTTGGACCACGGTTCAAGCCACCTTTATTCTCGAATACTTACAGTTCCATCCCACTCTGATGTTCGCGGCAGTGGGCATTATGATGCTGTTTAAATGCATCGCGATGATGAATCCAAAAACCTACTTGTTTGGTTACATGGGATTGTTGGTTGGCTCGATCGTGCTCAACTTTGCGAGCTACGATTTCATGGATATTGAAGAGTTCAACGTCAACCTTTGGGTGATTTCGTTCAGTAATATCTTCGTCTGTGCCCTCGCCTATTGGCTATTCCCAGAGCCGGAATCGAAGATCTTACAAACAGAAATGACCACGCCAGTAAAAAGCGATATCGACTACATCAGCCAAGTCGCTATGGGTTGGGTGGTAGCGATGGCGGCGTTTTTGGTGTTCCAAATAGGTGATTTGTACGACTCGCTTTCAGCACAAGCTTCGATCCTTATCATCCTAACGCCAATGACACTAGCAGGCTCAATGGCCATGGCGAAAATCCGTATCATCGGCACAGCACTAGGTTGTATTGCGGGTATGACGGTGCAGTTAATCTTGGGCAGTTGGTTTGGTCATGGGTTACTGTTCTGGCTGGCGTTTACCATCGCTATGGGACCATTCTGTTTGTGGCTAACGAAAGGACAAGTCAAAGCCGCCATTGCGTTCTCGGCGATGTCTGCCCTGTCTGTTCCACTGACCACGTCATTAGTGCCTGAGCAGAAAGACGCGTTCTTCTCCATCTTGTACCGATTCAGTTCGATATTCGTAGCAGTGCTGCTGACCGCGATGGTGATGTGGGTGGTACACCACTGGATTCGCGTGATGTTATTGAAGCATCCTGAGATGAAGAACGTGGAATTGAATTAACGGGAACCGGGAAACGAAGCATGCCGCTCACCTTGCTAGGAGCGGCATTTTTATTTAGAACCGGTCACCCTGAACGTCGAGTAACGAGGTGATTCAGGATCTACCCACCGAGTGCCGTGAAGTTCAAAGGCTATCGCCATTTTCCAGTGAGTGGTTAGCAGATTCCTAGTCTCGTCTAGACTCGCTGGAATGACCCTAATTTTAGATACAAACCAAATAATTGGGTACGTGAGTAACGCATCTCCCAACATCCGTCATCCTGAACAGCGAGGGACGAGGTGATTCAGGATCTACCTACCCAGTGCTGTGAAGTTCGAAGGTTATCGCCGTTTTCCAGCTAGTGGTTAGTGAATTTCTAGTCTCGTCTAGACTCGCTGGAGTGACCCTACTTTGGATACAAACCAAATAGTTGTGTACGTGAACAACGACCTCCTAACATCCGTCATCCTGAACAGCGAGGGACGAGCGTGATTCAGGATCTACCCACCGAGTGCTGTGAAGTTCGAAGGCTATCGCGACTTCCCAACGAGTGGTGAGCAGATTCCTAGTCTCGCTTAGACTCGCTTGAATGACCCAACTTTGGATACACTCCACATATAAGAGTATCGCGAGCAACGTATCTACCAACGTCCGTCATCCTGAACAGCGAGGGACGAGGTGATTCAGGATCTACCTACCGAGTGCTGTGAAGTTCGAAGGCTATCGCCGTTTTCCAGCGAGTGGTTAGCAGATTCCTAGTCTCGCTTAGATTCGCTGGAATGACCCTGACTTTAGTTTATTGCGTCGAACCTAAGATTTGATATTAGCCAGCCAACTCTTTTCGAATGATCTCTGCGCCTGCGCTGAGTGCATTCAGCTTTGCCGTTGAAACTTCACGAGATAGAGGCGCCATGCCGCAGTTGGTGCATGGGTAAAGTTTATCAGCGTCGACGTACTTAAGCGCTTCGCGCAGTGTTTCTGCAACCTGTTCTGGTGTTTCAATCTCGTTGGTTGCCACATCAATTGCGCCAACCATCACCTTCTTACCACGGATAAGTTCTAATAGTTCGATAGGTACACGCGAGTTGTGACACTCAAGCGAGATAATATCGATATTGGACTTCTGCAGCTTCGGAAATACTTCTTCGTATTGTCGCCACTCAGTGCCCAATGTTTTCTTCCAATCCGTGTTGGCTTTGATGCCGTAGCCATAGCAGATGTGCACTGCGGTTTCGCACTTTAGTCCTTCAATGGCGCGCTCTAAACACGCAATGCCCCACTCGTTCACATCATCAAAGAACACATTAAATGCGGGCTCATCAAATTGGATAATGTCGACGCCTGCCGCTTCAAGCTCCTTGGCTTCTTGGTTAAGGATCTTTGCGAATTCCCAAGCCAGTTTTTCACGGCTACCGTAGTGATCATCATACAGCGTATCGATCATCGTCATTGGCCCCGGCAGCGCCCACTTTATTGGTTGTTTGGTTTGCTGACGCAAGAACTTCGCATCTTCCACAAACACAGGTTTGGTTCGGCTAACTGGGCCAACAACCGTCGGTACACTCGCGTCATAGCGGTTACGAATGGTCACGGTTTTGCGGTTCTCAAAGTCTACGCCGCTAAGGTGTTCAATAAAGGTCGTCACAAAGTGTTGGCGAGTTTGTTCACCGTCACTGACAATATCGACCCCCGCCAGTTCTTGCTCTTGTAAAGAGACACGCAGCGCATCGCGTTTGCCATCAATCAACTCGTCGCCTTGCAGTTTCCACGGTGACCAAAGCGTCTCAGGTTGAGCCAACCAAGAAGGCTTAGGTAAGCTGCCCGCCGTTGAAGTCGGTAATAGTGTTTTCATCGTCATTCCCTTTTAGATTCTCGTTTTCGATTACGCGTAATTTGCAGACCATTGCTCAAGGATGGCTTGATAAGGTTTGATGAAGTGTTCCTCAGCAAACTTCCCTTGCTCTTTCGCAAGCTGGCTGCGCTCTTCGCGGTCATAAACGATTTGGGTTAACGAGTGATCGAGATTCTTCAAGTTCGGTTGGTAACACTGGCCGGCTACCGCGTTCGCGTTGTAAATCTCTGGGCGATAAATCTTTTGGAACGTCTCCATGGTACTGATGGTGCTGATCAACTCTAGGTTAGAGTAGTCATTCAACAAGTCACCGAAGAAGTAGAATGCCAACGGAGCGACACTGTTTGGCGGCATAAAGTAGCGCACCTGTAAGCCCATCTTTTTGAAGTACTGTTCGGTCAATGACGATTCGTTTGGCTGGTATTCAAAACCCAATACTGGATGCTGGTTGTCAGTACGGCGGTAAACCTTGTTGTCCGACACACTCAAACAAATCACTGGCGGCTTTTGGAAATGTTGTTGGTACGATTCCGACTTCACGAACGCCTTAAACAGCTTGCCGTGCAACTCACCAAAATCAGCAGGAATACTAAATTGAGGCTGGTCTTTGTTGTGGTCTAACAGTAGAACGCTAAAGTCGTAATCGCGCACATAAGAAGAGAAGTTGTTACCGACAATACCTTCAATACGTTCATTGGTTTTGCGGTCAACAATGTTGGTTTTAAGCACTTCAATGGAAGGGAACGCTTCACCACTGCATTGGATATCCATATCCACAGAGATGATTTCCAACTCGACACTGTAACGATCGCCATTTGGGTTATCCCAATGTGCCAAGGCATTAAAACGATTGTCGATCATACGCAGTGCATTGCGAAGGTTATTTTGGCGGCTGTCACCACGAGCTAGGTTGGCAAAGTTGGTCGTGATGCGCGTGCTGTCTGATGGTTGGTAGTTCTCATCAAAACGGATGCTCTTAATAGCAAAGTTGAAATCGTTATTCATGGTGAGTTGGTATCCTATTTCCTTAGATAAACGCTGACTGATTCCTAACTCTGTTCTTGGGGATGGTTGTGTTTTTTGATTTTCCCAATCGTCAGTGTGTGCAGCGTTTACTTCGAAAATTCAGTTCAAAAACAGCTGTCACAGTGCCTAACACCAGAGCAGTCTGTTTTTTATACTTGCTTCGTTACTTGAATAACATTGGTAATACTTCACGTTGAACATGAAGGAATTTCATGGTTTGAGGAAAAAGCCTTTCTAGTGCGCGTTGCGCATACAGTCGATAAAGACTTCCATTGCGGGCGTAACACACTTTCCGGCATGGTAGCCACACAGCGGCTTGATCATTTGCGGTGCATCGGTAAACGCGAGCTCTTGCAGACTGCCCTCTTGCAGTTCTTTTTCGACAGTGAAGCGAGGCAGATAAGAGATACCGATATTACTCTCTACACAGTTTTTGATGGTGTTAATACTGCTCAGCTCAATCATGTTATCGATGCTGATGTTGCGCTCTTGGATGATGCTCTCAAAGGTCTGACGGAAAAGGCACTTAGGACCATTGCTGATGAATCCCAAATCAATGTGTTGATCCCTTTTCTGCAAATCTAATCCAGTTAGAAGCGGCGAAGCGACAAGGACTAACGGCTCTTGTTCAAACTCATGTACCTTGAGTGCATCATCATTACCAACACGGTAGAACACTCCCAAATCGGCTTTATCAGCAATCAATTCATCACGAATCTTATAGCAGTTTTGTGATTGCAGAGAGAGTCTTACTTTCGGCGCTCGTATTCTGAATTCCTTCAAAACATTGGCCATTTTGTAAGCGAGTTGCGTTTCTGCGATTAAAACCTTCAGCTCCCCTGTCGGCTCAGAACTCTCTTGTTGTGCCGTGCCTTCAATGTTTTCCATCACTCGTGCGAGCTCATAAACGTACGGAAGGATCTTTTCTCCTGCCTGAGTCAGCACCATTTTTCGGCCGATCTTTTCGAACAACTGTAATGAGAGATCTTGTTCTAACTGTTTGATCTGAAAAGTCACTGTCGATTGAGTGCAATAAAGCTTTTGCGACGCTTTAAGAAACGAGCCTTCCTCAACAATGGTTTTAAACGTAAGGAAACGCTTTAGATTCATGACCAAACTCCTAACCGCATAGTTCAAAAAGTTAAAACTCTCAGTTTAAATATATTCAATTTTTTAAATTATTAACGCGAAGTATAGTGCACAAAAAACAGGAGAGATAGAGATGAGTGCCATCTACACAGCATTTTTCACCTACGTCATCATTACTTCGATCACGCCGGGCCCTAACAACATTTTGTCGCTCAGTGTTGCAACCCAGCACGGGCTATAGCGTTCTACCAAAGTCATTTCTGGGATGTTCTGCGGCTATATTGTTTTGATGCTGTTGTGTGGCGTTTTCACTTACCACATGGTCAGCCTGCTTCCTGTAATTACACCTTGGCTCACATGGGTGGGGGCGGCTTACATCATTTGGTTAGCTTGGGGAATCGCGACAAGTGATATCAAAACCACATCAAAAGATTCTGAGGGCATCACTTTCTTGACGGGTTTTGGTTTGCAGTTCGTAAACGTGAAAATCATTCTGTACGGCGTAACATCCATCTCGACGTTTGTGTTGCCTTACACACAAAACATCTACTGGATCTTGGCCACCAGCCTAGTGCTCGCATTTATTGCATTGGCGAGCAACTTAATCTGGGCAATCGCAGGCAAACTGCTTCAATCGCAATTCCAGAAATATGGTAAAGCGATCAATATGACCTTAGCGGCGACGCTGATTTACTGCGCGGTGCAGTTATTTGTCTAAGATTGAGGTGATGAGACGCAGCGATTTCTGCGTCTCAAATTTGTAGATGGAGAAGCGGTTATTTTTGAGTGTACTAACTCAAAGTTGGACATAAATGTGTTTTAGAAATTCTAACATTAGCGATTAATGAATAATTTTTTATAAGGCAAATTTGCCAATTAGTACTTCTTCGTACAGTGGGCACTTTGGACACTTATGTCTAATGCGGTTACATATCTAATATTTTTAAAACATCTCTCTTTTGAGGGACAATTCAATGAAGTATCACGAAATGACAAAAAACTATATTTTTCGTGACTTTGAACGTGGTTTATCCGTCGAACAAGCTACTGAACTTTGTTTAAAAACTGGAGAACCGTCAAAGAATGGGATAAGGGGAAAACCATTCCACCGGAGTGCAGAAGATTGATGCGCATGAATAAGGGTAGAGAACTGAGCATCTGTGATGACTGGGAAAACTTCATCATGAGACATGATCGCTTAGAGCTTCCAACTGGTTACAGCTCAACAAGTGTTGATTGGCGTAGCATTGTTAGAACTAGGCGCTTCAAATGATATCGAAGTAGCTCACCAGATTCTAAAGTATGCGCGGGTGCTAAAGAAGATCGTGTAACGAAAAAAAGGGCTCCGAGTGGAGTCCTTTTCCATTTTAGTACTAGTTATAATGACATAAGGTCGTGATTAGTACTGTAACCTTTGATTTGTCTAGCAATAGCTTTGAGGTGTGAGCTTGATACTGAATACTTATCGCTATATTTCATTAAGATTAAATCTGCTAATTGATTTGCTCTAACATAATCATCATTGTTACATTTGCGAAGCTCTTGATACCTAGAGCCAATTCTCCTTGCAAATTCAAAGAGGTTTTCGTTATTCAACGACTCAAGAACCAATAATGCATCTTTTGGCATAATTCCGTTAAATATAGGTAATCCTAACTCTGGTCGTGTCATGTCAAATTTTGTGTGGTCTATCGCAGGTAAATCAAGCCAGAAATCAATTATGGCATCTACACTACGTGCCTCTTTAATATTTGATAAAACATTTTTTAGATATTCTTTGATATCTCCACAGAAACACTTACTCCCATAAGTTCTAATTTCAAGACTTATATCAATATTAATTAATTTTTTATATATTGATAGGTAGTCAATATGTTTTTTAAGTTTATCCTTGAAGTCATCCAAATTCATATTCAAGGAACCTCTATCTATGTCAGTTGCAACTCTTTCTGAAAAATTTAGTATTTCATTAGGGTGGACGATTGAGCAATCAATAAAGAATAGCTTAAAAATCTTTCGTCGAAGTAGGTCCGCACTTATATCATCAAGATACCAGTGCTGAAACATGTCGAGATATGTTGTTAAATCATTATTACCCTGCCATGCTTCAAACGTTCCTTTAAAGTACTCATCGATATAGTAACCATATCGGATTATGGAATATATAGAATATTGGCTAACGGTCGCATCGTGATGGAAGATAAAACTTAGTATTTTCTTTATTCCTTCATCGAGTTTCACCTCTTTATCAAAGTAACCAACTTCCTTTAGAAATTTATAACTATTAGCACTATCCTTGTTTTCAAATAGCTTTTTTTGACTTTCTGTTAGCATGTTGCTGTTTAACAAAAATGTCATTGATATTGTAACGAAAAAAAAGTTGAGGGCTCGTGAAGGTGATTTGTCAAATATTGATTTATTATTTGCATAAATGATCGCAAACAGTTCTATTGACGTGAAAATATTTCTTAAATTTTTAAATTGAAAGTCATGTATAAAATATGAAATTTCTCTTTTATATTTTTCTGTAAATGTATTAAGAACATCACACTCAGGATACTTATCTTTAAATAAAGGGCTTAGTATATTTTCAATAATATAATTTACGTCATGAGAAAAGTGATACTGATATCGTATGGATTTTTGTAATGCCTTATTTAAAGATTGGTTATCATTCTCATCCAGTCTATTTTGCGCACATATTATAATGGTACGAGTATTGTACTGTTCAACTAGCTTAGCTACATATGAAAGGCAGATATCTATATCTCCATTCCACCTTTCTAGATCATCTAAACATATTATAAGTCTTTTTGAGTTTTTTATTTTATCTTGCTTGTAATACTCGAAGACTGACTTTATAGCAAAGCCAATTCCGCCAAATCTAGCCTGGTCTGACGATAGAGATATTGAGTTAAACGCTCCGCATAACTCTTCATTTTGGTCGATAAATGCCATTGACTTATATATCTCATTCTCAATCTCATTTATAGTTGACAAACCAAATAGCGAAATATGCAAAAAGCTATCTTTGTGAAATGTGTCTAAGTACTTTCTTACAAAGTCTGTCTTTCCTGTACCCCAGTCACCATCAATTAAAATAGCGTAATCAACATGATTGGAGCTGCAGTACTGCTGTATAGCATTGCGTGTATCTAAGGCGTTCATCTCATGCTCACTTTGATAGGTGTCCTTCTATCGTACCATTCAAGTCAGTTTATATTAAATGAGTTTTTTCTTAAGTAAGATAGACTTACAAGCAATCAATGTTTAAAACCTAGCGCGGTGTATAAAATGGACATTCGCCTTTGGTTTTGGTGGAATTTACCCCCGTAATACAACACGGGGATTCACAACTAACAACATTAGAAAAATGGATAACTTTTAGTAAGGCAAAACCCAATTAACAGGATATGAATGAGTATTTACTCTGTCTGATAATGGGGCATTTACGTGTCACGCGCGCACCGTCAGCGCACCTTTTAACACCGATTGTTTACCTCGACTTACCCAGATTCCTCACACAACTAGCACTCACCCCGACTTCCCTTTTCCACCACTTTCAACGATACTCTTGCGCCCTATTGTTCAGTTGGAAAACTTCATGCCTCAAGCTAACTCCGTTGTCGTACTCGACTTTGAAACCACAGGTCTGTCTCCGAATATGGGTGATCGCGCGATTGAAATCGGTGCGGTTAAGATCGTCGATGGTGAGGTGGTCGATAGTTTTCAGCAACTTATGAATCCTGGCTTTCGTGTGAGCTCATTTATTGAGGGCTACACAGGCATTACCAATAACATGCTACGCACCGCGCCTAGCTGCGATGAAGTGATGGCTTCGTTCAGTGAGTTTATTGCGGGTGAGAATCTTATCGCGCACAACGCATCGTTCGATAAGCGATTTCTGGATGCGGAACTGGAGCGAATCGACTGCGGTTACTCTGGTGAGTTCGCGTGTTCTTTATTGGTAGCACGGCGCCTGATTCAAGATGCGCCATCACACAAGTTGGGTGAGTTGGTTCGTTACAAGAACATCGAAAACGACGGTGTATTCCACCGCGCGTTAGCCGATGCACAGGTAACAGCAAAGCTGTGGTTGTTGATGGTAGAAGAGCTTGAGCAATCCGGCATTGCAGCGCCAAGCTTTAAGTTTATGCAGACGGTAAGTAAGACAGCAAAAGGAAAAGTGGATCAGCTACTGGCTAAAAGCCGCGCTTAATCCACTCGAGTATTCACGCTTCATCGTTCGAGAGATTATCTCCAACGCTGGAGCGTTATTGCGGCACTCTATCCGAAATTACCTTGCCATCTTTGATGGTGATTATGCGTTTGGTGCGCTCTGCTAGGGCGTTATCGTGCGTCACTATGATCAATGTTCTGCCTTCGGCGTGGAGTTGATTGAACAAGGCTTCAATCTCCGCGCCGGATTTCGAATCCAATGCCCCTGTTGGTTCATCCGCTAAGATGATTTGCGGATCATTGACCAAGGCTCTCGCAATCGCGACCCTCTGTTTTTGACCGCCAGAAAGCTGGTTTGGTTTGTGGTCGAGACGATCCCCTAGCCCCACTTGTTCTAACAACTTCGCGGCACGTTGACGGCGCTCTTTGGCTTTGATGCCAGAGTAAACCAACGGCAGTGCCACGTTATCCAACGCTGTCGCGTATTCCAACAAGTTAAAGCTTTGGAAGACAAACCCTATCTTTTGGTTGCGAATACCCGCTAGCTCGTTCGCGCTTAAACTTGCCACATTTTGACCGCCCAGTTGGTACTTACCATCGGTCGGTTTATCTAAGCAGCCGAGCATATTCATTAGCGTTGATTTACCCGAACCAGACGGGCCAAGAATCGAAAGAAACTCACCTTGAATGATGGTTAAGTCAACGCCGTCTAGCGCGCGCACTTCCGCTTCTCCGCTTGAGTAGTATTTGCAGATGTTGGTTAGCTCAACAAGTGGTTTGTTCGACATCTTCTCTCCAGAATTCTTATTATTATTCACTTTGCAGTGCCTCCAACGGGCTCACTTTGGCGGCTCGGTTTGCTGGCAACCAAGCGGATGCAACACCGATGATCACCAAGGTGGTAATCACAATCGCGACGACAATCCATGACAGCTCTGGGACTGGCTTGCCAAGGTGCTCATAGAACACGTTACCTTCAAGGTTGATGGCGCTGATTGCCGATACCAACGCGTAAGTCACGCCTAATCCCAACACGCCACCTAACATCATGGTCATCAGTGATTGCACCAAGTAGTGCAAGCGAATCGCCGTTGGTGTAGCACCGACCGCCATTCGAACGCCAATGTCACGGGTTGAACGCTTCACGGTCGCGTACATAACGTTGGCAATCCCCACGCCCGCGACGGCAAGGGTGACAAAGCCGATGATGCCAAGGAAGCTTTGCAGGCCAATCAAAAACTGCTGCATGCTTTTCTGTTTGAGGAACATGTCTTCCACTTGCACCACTTGCTCATCACTGACGCTAGCGCCATGTTTGCGAGCAATGACTTGGCGAATGGTCTCTGCGAGCTTTTTGCGGTCAGTATTGGCTTGTGGCTCCACGTTGATGCCACCAATATCGCCATTGGTATGAAAGCGTTGCCACGTTGCTAACGGTACAAAGCTGGAATAGTTGATTTGGTCGCCCTGTTCAATCTCGGCGCTGCTCTTCTTCAATACACCAATCACGGTGAATTCTTCGCTGCCAATCTTGACCTTTTCCCCAACGGGATCGGTTTGCAGTGTCACTGGCGCGAACCAGCTAAAGTCATCGACAGGGTTGAACAAGTCAGCCGCGAGCGAATAACCCAGTACGACCACTTTGCGCATCTGCTTTTGGTCGAGTGGGTTTAGCCAACGTCCGCCATCCATTGGTGTTAGATTGGTCATTGACGCAAAATCTGTGGTGACGGCTAATGGTTCTTGCCATGAGCCTCGGTCGCCCACAGTAATGCGCTCATTCCAAATTGCGGTGGGTGCAACGCTCTTCACTTCTGGAAGGGCTTTGACCACATCGGTATCGTCGACTTTTAAGGTTAAGAATTTGCCTTGGTGAAAAGCGCCATAATCGACCGTCGCCATACCACCCGTTAGGTAAATCAGGTTCCCGTTGCCATTTTGCGCGGTTCTTAATACGCCCTGACGAATGCCCTCGCCCACGGCCAGCATTGCGGCGATACACAAGGTCGCCCATGCCACAGCAAGAATGGTTAAGCCCAAGCGAAGCTTTTCTGCCGCCATTTCCTGAAAGATTTGTCTCATTGGTAGCAACATGATTATGCCCTCGCGCTCAAAGCGATTACTGGAGTGAGTCGCGATGCTCGTCTCGCCGGGAAGTAAGACGCCAACAACGCCAGCGCTAACGTCACCAACAGTGACCAAGCAATGGAATCCGGTGTGATAACAGGAAAACCTAACCACTCCGGCAAGGTGATGGAGCCTAACAACGCCACCACCATATATGCGACTAATAAGCCAAGTGCCGTGCCGACAGCCACCAAGAACAAGCCCTCAAGAATGAACTGGCTAAGGATGGATTTTTGTGTCGCGCCTATCGCCAAACGCACGCCGATTTCTCGCGTTCGCTCTGTTACGGACAGGAACATGATATTCGCGACACCGAGTGCCCCTACAGCCATGGTCATTGCGCCACTTGCCCCAAGGAAAATTTGAATGCCTCGGAAAATACCCGTGATTAGCGCAGCACCTTCACTAAAGTCCGGTAGGTTGATCGCTTCTTTGTCGGTTGGGTCAAAGTGCAATTGCTTGGCGTAGAAGTTAACAATGGCTTGTCGGAAAGCGGGACCGTTCATGCCTTCTGTTGGCTTAAGCAATAACATCCACGGTTTGGCATCCCACAAATCGAGATACGTGGTTTGTGGAATGAAGACTTTGCGACTGTCGCCGAATGAAATGCCAGCGTCTTCATCTTTGATGATACCAATCACCAAGAAGGGAATGCCGTTCACTTTGACCATTTGCCCAATGCCGATTTCACCCATCTTGGCAATTTGATCACCAAGCACGGCAACACGCGTGTGGTTGGCGATATCAGTTGGTGACAGGTTGCGCGAGCCAGACTCCAACTTACGTTGAATGAGGGAGAAGTAAGACGGGTCAATACCGCTGACGTTACTGGTCAGGTTCTGCCCTTTGTCATTGGTGACGCTCGCATCCCATTTGGCATAAACACTCGATGCCGCTTCGACAAAGCCGGACTGCTTGATCATATCGACTTTGTCTTGCGGGATCTGAATTTGACGCCTTGAAGGTAAGCCGTGCCATGGTTTGCTGGTGCTCGACGGAAACGCGATTTGCACGTTGTTGACCATAAACGACAGCTGCTGAGTTTGATGGCGATAAAAGCCCTCACCCAGCGCTATCAGCACCACCACGGATATCACGCCCCAAGCAATGGCAATGATGGCGAGCATGCTTTTCATGCGATGCGCCATCAGCGTTTGCCATGTTTGTTGCAATAAACTGGTCATGAATTAAAAGCTCGGGAGATCAGTGCCATGGTGTCGTCGTCTAGCTTGCCTGCAGTTTGCAGTAGACCGATGCGCTGACGCCAGTAGTTGTACAAGTTGCTTTGCAGGCTATTTTTGGCCTCAAACAAGTTGTTGTGCGCGCTAATGACTTCCGATACTTCTAACATACCCGCATCGTAAAGTTTCTCTTTGCTGCGCAGCACTTTCTCACGAGAGGTAACGAGTTCGTTTGCCATCAAAACTTGGTTCCAGTTGATGTCGACTTGGGTAAACTGCTGGATAACGCGCTTTTGAATGTCGATTTCGACTCTGCGTAAATCTTGTTTGGCACTGAGGATATTCAAGGATGCTTCGTCGACTCTTGCACGCGTTGCACCATTCAGATCGATCGGCACGCTTAGAGTAATACCTGCGTTGAATTCGCCGTCTTTGCGTCGGTCATCATCGTTGTAGCCGACGTTCCCTTTTACCGTTGGGTAGTAACCACCTTGAGCGGAGTCTTTGGCAAACTCGCTGGCTTTGACGTTTTGCGCAGCCACTAACAACTCTGGACTGCTGTCTTTGGCAAGCTTTAGCCATTGCTCTTGAGAGTCCACCATCATTGGCGGTTGAATAAGAGAATCGGTACGAATTTGGTCAACGCTTTGTGGGATCTGATTGATCAACGCAGCAAGCTCAGCACGTTTGACTTCCAAATCAGATCTTGCGCTCAAGATCCCCGCTCTATCAGCGACTTGAGTCGCACGGATCTCTTCGACGTCAACGGATTTAACCTTGCCGGCGCGGTAACGCTTCTCGATGATCTTCAGCAGTTTGTTGCCTTCTTCCAATTTGGATTGCGCCAATTGCAAATCGCCCTGTGCGCTCGCGACATCCAAATACGATGACAACAGTCTTTGTGCTAATTCATTGTGTGATTGAGCCAGTTCTAATTGAGCCTTGATGTAGTTGGCATTGGCTTGGTCTAGATCGGACCACAAGCTGCTGTCCCAAATGGTTTGAGAAAGCGATGCACCGTAGCTGTTGGTGTTATCGGCAGATTCGCTCCAATCCGCCGATGCCGTCGCACTCAAACCTGGCAGTAATGAACTGCGGCTCGCATCCACACCCACTTCACCGAGTTGAACACCAATCTTGGCTTTCTCGTAATTTGGGTCACTCTGTTTCGCTTGTTGCCATGCTTGTTCAATTGAAATCGCATAGCTTGGTAAGCTGAGTGTTGCGGCTAATATCGCGCAACCAATTTTAGACAAATGCAGCTTAGCCATGCGCGGCTCCCATCATCATGCTGTTATCGATGATCTCTTCGTTGAGCTCAACGCCATCCAAGACTTCTACATTGATGCCGTCTGACAAACCAAGCTTCACTTTCTGTTTATGGAAGCCTTGTTCTGAGCTATCTGGAATCAACACGTTAGGTGTGTCGCCATCAAATTGAAGTGCACGCTCAGGCAGCGTTAATACGTTCTCTGATTTCTTCAGTGTGATTTGCGCATTGGATGAGAAGCCCGAGCGAAGCAACACTTCTGGTGGGATCTTCAGCTCACCCACTTCGACTTCAAACCCGTTATCAAAACTTTTTGCCGATGCATTGCCTTCTGGCGAGTTTAGGTTCTCTGATTGAATCGCAACTTTAGTCAGCACGCCGGAGATTTCTACATCAGGATACGGCGCAACGGTCAGCAGTACCGGCATACCCGGAGAAAGTTGCGCGGCATCATGCTCGCTTACGCTGCCTTTGAAGATCAGGCTGTTCATGTCGGCCAGAGACATCATTTCTGTTGCAGCTTGGCTAGATTCGGTTGAGATGATTGGTTCACCCACTTCCACTTTGCGGTTCAATACTGTGCCATCAATAGGCGCGTAAATGGTAGAGGTCAAACGCGCGTTACCGATCGATGCTTCACCGCTGCGGATCAATTCTAGGTTCTGGCGTTTTTGCAACACGTTCGCTTGAGCCGATTTCACTGTCGAGCGTGCGCTAACGTATTCATCGTAGTTGTTTGGGATGATGTCTTGCTTCACCAAGCTCTCTAAGTTGGCGAGCTTTTGCTTAGCGGATTCGAGATCTGCTTCGCTACGCATTAAATCCGTAGATGCATCCGTAAGTGCCTGTGGCGTCGGGTTCGGAC
This sequence comes from Vibrio sp. K4, assembly GCF_051122595.1. Classification (NCBI taxonomy): domain Bacteria; kingdom Pseudomonadati; phylum Pseudomonadota; class Gammaproteobacteria; order Vibrionales; family Vibrionaceae; genus Vibrio; species Vibrio sp. K4. The sequence goes on along the minus strand of NZ_CP178577.1, from coordinate 947,693 downwards.
GAACCTTAATCAATGGCTGGCCTTGTTTCACTTTCTCGCCAACTTGGACGTAAATCTCGCCGACGATTCCGTCAATTTGCGACTTAATCGAAACTGAGTGTGCAGGGACAATATTGCCGACTGCGACCGCTTGTTTCTCAATGGTTCCCTTTTCCACTGCCAGAGTCGGAAATGCCTCTGGTTGAGCCGAAGATTGTAGGTAGAAATACGCACCGCCGCCAAGCAATGCAACGCTCACAGCAGCGACAAGCCAAGTTTTTGCCATCATTGATTCCAATTATTGTTTTGTAGTCTTGTGACCATCTCATGAACATTAAGTTCTAAGGATATCGTGGTTTGAAGCCGCTAAGATTGTCATATTTAGTAAGGTTTTGTCAGGGCGCTTTGACAATAAGCAGGATGAATAGCTGAAATCGGCGTTAAACGCTTAGATTTTGTACTTGTTTGAGAAAGATGGAACTCGCAGAGATGACGCTAACCTAGAAATAAAGAGACAAAATAAAGAAAACCTCAAGCTCACGCGTAAATGAACTTGAGGTCGAGTTTTAGTTTTTGGGAAATAGGTTTAACGAGTGGGCTTAATGAATTGCCGCCGTCGACTGAGTTTGGTTTCCGGTGACTTCCGCCAAGCTTTGCGTGAGTTGTTGGTAATACGGGTTCCAAGTCAGCCTCGCGTAGACCTTGCCCTCTTCTTCATGCCCCCAAGCAGACCACCACACCTCTCCACCGTTTTCGCAGTACGCGGTTGCCTTCTCGTCCATGCTATTCATACACATTCTGTGTTCACCATGTTGGCCATAGTATGTGTTTTCAGGCGCGAACAATGGGCTCATGTGTGAACCTGTGCTGATGCGCATCGAGTCGAGTCTCATGGTCAGCGACGTTGCGGAAGGCAGCGCGATGTCCGATTCACCATACCAAAGCAGTTGATTGGCCGGGTTAACAAAACGCTCTTCGTAAAGGGTTTTGACGGCTTTTGGGTCAACCACGCTGTCGGCTTCGCTCAACACGATTAATGTTGGTACCTTAACGGTGTTTTCTTTGAGCAAGCTTCTTAGTTTGGTCGCGCTTTCTGAATACGCGATAGCCCCATTCAGCGGCGCCGAACTGTAGCGCGCTAAGTTATCTTCTTTGGTTGTATAGCCATCGACAAACAGTGAAGCGAAAGGCGCAAACTTCTCTAGTATCGGCGCTTTAGATTGAAAGCCTGGAGAGAACAGCAACAAACCGTCGACATTGCCTTGTTCAATGGCGTTGATGGTCACCAAGTTTCCACCAGTCGAAAAGCCACCTAACCAAACTTCATCATAATCTTGCTTTAGTAACGCCGCATAGTGATCGACCATAGTTTGCCAATCATTGTAGGTTGGCAGCATAAGATCCGATGGCTTACTGCCGTGACCCGGTAGCAAAACGCTTTGCACGTAGAAACCCTGCGCTTGGAGTGTTTTACCAATATCTGAGAAGCTATAAGGCGAATCACCAAGTCCATGCACGAGTAAAACCGCTTTGTTGGACTTGTGCTCTGGCTTCAACTCAAAAGGCATGTTCATCGCGATTTCTTTATCATGATCATCACTGATGTAACCACGATGTTCGACTAACCAATCCTTGGTCACCGACAAGTAGTCGTCAAATGTCGGTTGAATGTAGTTGTAGTACTGCTCTGATTGATTCAGCGCGACAGGCGGTTTTGACGCACACCCCACCACAGAAACAACCAGCCCGAAAAGCAGTGCCATAAGTACGATTGGTTTCATCTCTATACCCGTATCAAAAGAAGATATGAGCATAGTAAAGCGAGTTAAGCATTAGGTCAGTACACAAAACTACAGAAGTTGTATACAAAACTACAGGATTTCAGTTTTTGGGGTTTTGTATAACCATGCTCCACATTTGGCGCACGGATTAACGTGTGAAGGACTTGACCATATCGTACTGATGCAGCCCTTCACCAAAACCGTTTTCAGCAATGCTCACCGTGATGAATCCGTATCGATTGAAGAGTTTTTCCATCAATTGTGTGGTGCTGATGTGAATATCATAGAGATGGCCTTCTACTCTGATGCGTGATTCCATCTCTTGATAAAAACGGTCTGCCGCCGAAAGCAGCTGACGATGCCCTATCGAGCCGTGACGAAACATCACCCACGCAATACCATGAGTTTTACCTTTGGTGTAGTGTCCACCGCAGCCGATCACTTGTTCGTTTTCTTCGGCCACGAGGTAGTTTTCATCGGCGTAGTTATCTAAAAAATCGACCAAATCCGCCTCATCACTTTCGATGAAATATTTCGGACAGTTGGACAGCAGAATGTCGATAACCGCTCGCTTGTCTTGTGGGGTGTAAGTTCTGAATCTCATCGCTTTGTTCTTTATCGCATCTTATTGCGCTTGGTTGCACTACCATCGAGGCTTAACTCTCTGGTTAGTAAGTATTTACAACGCCAGCTTGAAGCCTTCGTGCGTGGCTTTAAAACCCAGTTTTTCGTAGAAGCGAAGCGCATCAGGACGTTGTTTATCACTGGTCAATTGAACGAGTTGACAACCTTTGTCTTTCGCCTGCTTTATCGCGTATTCAAACATCTGCTCACCAAAGCCACGTCCGCGATAATCTTGATGAATTCGAACGCCTTCAATCAGGCAACGCCAACTGCCAATGTGGGTCAGATAAGGGATAAAAGTCAGCTGTAACATACCAACCAAAGCACCTTCAAGCTCTACCACCAGCAATTGGTTGTTTGGGTCTTTGTCGATCGCTTCAAACGCAGAAAGGTAAGCCTGATTCAGTGGCGAGCTTACGTCTTCCCTTTTGCTTCCTAACGGGTCATTAGCCAGTAATGCAACCAAGCTGGTTAAGTCTTCAAATGTCGCGCTACGGTATGTAAGTGGCATCGATTCTTCCTTGTGTTTTTACTTTTAGTGTTGTGTTACGCGAGAGTGTCTTACTTCGTTCGTACCATTTGAGGAAAACCGCTTTGCGCGATTTCATAGGTGACGAATCCAAACTTCTCATACAGCTTTTGTGCGGCTTCATTTTTAGGATGAACGCCAAGACGAATACCATCACAAGTGCCTTCGACTCTCTGTAATAGTGCTTTCATGAGTGCAGAAGCGAGACCTTTACCGCGATGGCTGGCATGAACCGCCATTGCCAATTCTGGATACTCAGCATATTGGACAGTTTGGCTCGATTTATAGCGAATCTGAACGATGCCAATTGGCTCATCGAATTGGTTTAATGCGAATAATCCGAGGTCGCCCGCTCTGCCCCATTCTTCAAAATAGGCTTTGATATGCGCCAGATCGAGCACTTTTGGATCGTGGTCAGGTTCATCATCCGGCGTCCAAAGCGCCACCAACAATAGCTCTTTTTGCAACTCTACATCAGACGCCGTAACTTCTCTAAACTTCATCTTTTCCATGGTTCTTCCGTGGATGGCTGTGTTCTTCGTCAGGGTAAATCTCTCAACTTCTTCGCTGGATTCCCTGCATAGATGCCTTTCTCTGTGATGTCTTTCGTCACCACGCTACCTGCGCCAATAACCACACCTTCACAAATGTTCACGGCAAGTATCGTGGCATTCGAGCCTATGGTTACGTTATTGGCAATAACGGTGCGCCCCCAGCTATCTGGATTCGCGTCTGGTTTTCCGTCTTTGAGCAGGTCGTTGGCAAACATTACCCCATGACCAACAAAACAATCACTGCCGATGGTCACGTATTCGCAAATAAAGGTATGAGATTGGATTTTAGTTCGCTCACCAATCACTGTGTTCTTCTGGATTTCAACAAAAGGGCCAACGAATACGCCTTCTTTTAGCTCGCAGCCATAGACGTTTGCAGGTTCGATGATGGTGACGTTTTCACCACAAGTCACATCTTTGATTTGTGCGTGTAAGACTTTTGGACTGTACATCTATTCTCCAAAATAAAAATGAGTCAGTGATTAGATTTCAACACGACGCCCAGTTGGTAAATGCTCTAAACGATCATCAAGTACTTCTTTCATCAAATGATACGCTTTCATGCCCGTGCAGTGGCCCGTGTAAAACTTCTCAATGGGGTATTCAGACAGGGCTTTACCTAATGCTTTTATGTCGTCTTTAGTGCCGCCGATGCCATTAAATACGGGTAAGCCCACAAGGTGAAAGCCACCTACTACCGCTTTGATTCTGCAGTTTGGAAATAATTCAATGGCGGTTTCAATCATATTCAATACTCCGCTGTGCGCACATCCTGTGAACACAACCAAGCCATCTTCTTCCTTGATCACCAATAGTAACTCATGTTCAAAAGCGTCTTGCTCATAACCGCCATCTTTCGATTGGGTGTAGAGGTACTGATTTCCTTTGGGTTGTGGGTACTTGTCGCTGATCTTGGTAATCACATGAACATTCGGAGCAACTTGCGTCGTTTCGCTTACCTGCACTATGCGGTCATTGGTTGTGTCTAACAAAGCTTTGTCGATACCAACATCACTCTTGAAACCAAAAGCTCGAAAGTAATAGTCCTGATCTCCACACGATTTTAAATAGACTTTGGCTACATCGTTTTGCTCTAGAAAGTGAGAAGTACCGTTGCAATGGTCATGATGCCGATGAGAAACAACCGCGAGATCAACTTCTTGGATATCGATGTTTAGTAAAGGCGCGTTGTCGCAAAACGTTCGCCCACTGCCCATATCGAACAACAGTTTGGTTCCTGCAGTATCGATATGCAGCGATAAACCGCGCTCAACACAGAGATCGGCTCGGTCCTCAACACGAGAATTATCAACGAGAGTGGTAACGATCATGGTGTCTCCTAATGACGTTGAACCGCTTTAGTGGATGAGACAATAACGAGGTTTGATGCTTGTAGAAAAAAGTAATGGTAATTGTGTGATTAGACAGAGGTTTACGGTGTTCGTTTTCAATCATGCTTGATTTTCGCTTCCCTCTTAAAACATCAATCAAGCGATTTTGATCCTATTAAGACTTGACGGAAGATCAATAAACGCACTATCATTCGCAAAACTGACCAGTTGGTCAGTCGGTATGTAGAGTGAACACGATGGACAAACGACAACAGATCATTGAAGTTGCAACGCAGTTATTTGCAGAACACGGTTTTGAGAAAACGCCCGTCTCCACCATTTGTGAGAAGGCTGAGATTTCAAAGGGTTTGGTGTTTCATCACTTCAAAAATAAAAACGAACTGTTGAGAGAAGTTTTTGTTCATATCACTCAGATTATCGAAGAAGCCGACAAAAATGATGAACACGTAACCGAGAGTGACAATCGCCTAGAAGCCATGATCCACTCGATCTTCGATGGCATGACGGTTCCTGAACATCGCAAGATATACCAGTTCAACTTTAGTGTGATGGTTCACCCGACAACTAGAGCGATTGTTGTCGATCTAATAGATGAACGCTACCAAGGTTTACAGGAATCCACTGAAGAAGTCTTCCGCTCGTTGGGGCACGCGAACCCGGCAGTGGTGACAAAAATGTTCATCGCAGAGATCGACGGCATTGCCATGAACTACTTACTGAATGAGGACTTCCCTATCGAAGAAATCAGACAAGAGTTCATCAAAAAGTACTGTTAGAAATACAAAAAATCATGCACATATCGATGCGTGATTTTTTTGACCAAACACACTGACTGACCGTGCAGTCAGTGTGTTCATTAAATTTAAAAAACGAAGGAAAAACCAATGAATACACCTTATCAAATTCAATACGAAGCGTTCGCAACAGCAGGTGGACTATACGATGAGAGACACGCCAAACTCTATGCAGAATTTGCCGATAATCTTATTGCAGATGGTAGCTTTTCAATCGTCTACGAAGGCGTGGCACACGCATGCTATACCCCTATCGTGATTGACGCAGCACCACACCTAAAATGCTATGTGCTTGCGCCACTGGCCGTACTACCTGAATACCAAGGCAAAGGCTACGCGACAAGATTGATGGAAGAAGCAGAAAAGCAATTAGATGCTGACGTTATCTTTGTGATGGGTGAGCCGTTCCACTACGGAAACCGCTACAACACACCGCACAATGTGTTGCCACCAGTAAGAACTCAGGCTCCTTTGGAGTGTTGGTTTGCACGTGAGCTTACACCTGGCGCACTAGATGGTATCGGCGAATCAACCTCATCCATCAAAGGTCCTTACGCAGAACCATTGATGTGGGGTCATCCAGACGAGCAGGTTCAGTAATGCCTAAATAAAAAAAAGCCCAAAACACTTGTTTTGGGCTTTTGTGAATAAGATTCTACTGGTCACAATGTACAAAGACTCTTTGCTTGTCAGATAGGTTTTTAGCGGCTTCTTTCGCTAACAAAATTTGTTCTTGGGTGGCTTTGAATTCAGAGCCAGTTCCCGGCCAGTAGTACCCTTGCTCATCGTGACAAAGAGTGATAATTATTGGGTCAATTCCAATTTTAGGGGAATCTCCAATCTCTGTGTACATATCGAAAGTAATGTTGGCAGTAATGTGGCCTCGAACTCCATCCAGCACCTTAGCTTTAACCTTATAGTAGTTATCTTCCCCGTCTTTCTCCGGCCCCTCAAAACCAGTTAGTATCACAACAGCCGAGTATGGAGTCTCTTCAACGGCAGTTTGAAGCCTCTCATTTGCTACTGCTTCAGATCCGATGAGAGTCATTAGGCATATTAGCCATTTCATGCTTTCAACTCTTTTAGCTGCATATCCAAACAATCCTGAAGTTCGTCGCTAAGGGCAGGAAATACCGCATACTCTTTCAAGACACCTTGTTTCTTAAATCCACATTTTTCGAGCACGCGAATACTGGCTTGATGGTCAATATGAGGAGCTGTGTGAATCTCCTCTACTCCGATGCTTTTCAGATGCTCAATCCCGAGCTTACACGCCTGAGTCGCATACCCTTTACCTTGATAATTTCTAGAGATCCCAAAGTGAATTTCGCTATGACTGTTTTCAGGGATTAAGACTAAGCAGCCAATGGGAACTTGAGTTGCGCTTTCTTCAATTGCGAGTACCAAGATATTAGGGTGAGCCAACTCGTACTGAGCTCGCCATCGACTGATCGCTTGTAACGTTTGAATTGGGCTTTGATGTGCTTTTCGATTGAGATACAAACACGTTTGCTCATCACCAAGGTAGTTTTCAAACAAAGGAACGGCATCAGTTTCTTCAAGGTATCTTATTGCTATCTCTTGCGCTTCTAGTCTCATTGGTTCTCACCTTGATACACGTCCGGGTTCCAAATCTGCATAAAGTTTTCGGCGGGCTCGATGGGCTTAAAGCCGTATTGTTCATAAAGACCATGTGCATCGCGCGTCGCAAGAATCATTCTACGTAGACCTTGAAGGTCTGGGTGGGACACAATTTCAGAAACCAACCACTTACTAATGCCACTGCCGCGGTAATCAGGGAGCACGAAAACATCGGCGAGATAAGCGAAGGTGGCTTTGTCAGTAATAAGGCGAGCAAACGCGATTTGCTGATTCGACTCGGTAAACACACCAAAGCAAAAGGAGTTTCGTATCGCTTTATCTAGCGTGTCCCTTGGCACTCCTTTCGCCCAATAGCTCTGTGAAATGAACTGATGGATGCAATCCAAATCCATCTCTTCAAAGGCTGTGCTAATACGATATCCTTGCATGGCGTTCTCCCAATAAATCAAAGCTTCTCTGCGACGCAAATTAGGTTGTTTGAGTTTTCAGAAAACTTATCTTCTGCCCAAGAGCTGTATTTTTCGGTAATACATAACCCCGCCTCAACAAGAAACGCTTCAATTTCAGATAACTTTCGATACTTCAAGTCAATGCTTGAGTAGACCACTGTCCCATTTTGATAATGACGTTCTTTCTTCAAATAAAGTACTGTATTTTCAGCGTCATAACGTTCGCTCATTCCCATGTACTTTACTTCGCCTTTGTCGGGCAATTCATAGGTTTGCCACAGCGACATTTCAGCATCAATTTCCAAGTTATCTGGCGTTGGTAAACGGGTATCAAAGATGAAACGCCCACCTCTATTGAGGTGATTAGAAATCGAATTAAGGACGCCAACTAGCATCTCATCGGAGAGGAAAGCTTGGAAAGCGTTGCCCGTCATAATCGCCATGTCGAAGCGTTTATCGAGAGAGAATTGAGTGGCATCCTGTTGCAAGAAAGAAAGGTTATCTAATCCCTGCGCTTTTCGTTTAGCATGTTTTAACATCCCCTCGGCAATATCAATACCGACAGCATTATCGAGCTTCTTCGCGACAGGTATGGTGACAATACCCGTACCACAGCACACATCCAGCAAACTTCGAGCACCCATCGCCGCAATGTGCTTTTGTATCAGAGCAATATCATCTTCGTAATGTTTATCATACTGAGCATCGTATTCCATGCCTGATGCAAACTCACTGAGATCTTGTGTCTTCAAAAACAGTCCTTGTTTATTTAGATTAACTTGGCTTTCTTAGCTCTAAGAGCAAGTAACGACATACATAACCTGCACCTGATGTGTAGCCGACGAGGTTTTCCAAAGACACCACTTCTAGCCCTGCATTTTGGCTGAATTCGCGGACTTCACTCTCGGTGTAAGCAGTATGTACAACGGTGCCGCTGTAGGTGTTTCTTGGCAGGTCTTTTCCATCTGGGTCGTGACATTGGAAACTGATAAAACAGCGTCCGTCAGCATTGAGCGTGTTTGCAACGCATTGAAGTACCGATTGGGGATTGATAAGGAATTCCGTGAAACCGAGAGCGGTAATGATGTCGAAGGTTTGATTGAAAATCGGAGAGAAAGGTTGGTCAAGATTATGAACGTTGACGCTTTGATAGAAGTTTGTCTCGCGTGCTTTATCGACCATTTTGGATGAAATATCCAAGCCGTGAAGAGTAGCTTCTGGGTAATGCGTTTTGATGACCTCCCCGATACTGCCTGTAGCACAAGCCAAATCGAGAGCAGATGCTTGTTGGAGATTGAGCGTTTTTAGCTTCCCATCTATCCAGCGCGGACCAACGTACTGACTGTCTTCGATTAGTTTCTGATAGCGCTCAGATACTTCATCATACATTTTGGCAACGTCCATGATTCCTCCTTGATCTTTGAACGTTTGCCAATGTAGCACGCCATACTCACCTGCACACTTATGTCATTGTAAAAGCGTGAAAAAAGTCGACGTGCTACGCATTGATCTAGGCCATCCAGATCCTTGCTAGAATGCCCATTGGCGTTGTGACGCCCGTGGTAATTGAACTCACCTCTCCATCTTTTAACACATAGATGGTCGGAGTCACGCTAATGCTCCATTCTTGCATGATGGCGCTTTTCGGATCGTTGATGTTATCGAACTGGTAGTCTTTAGACTGCATGAACTTTTGCACCCGTTCTTGCGGGCCAGACGCGCCAGATACCGCAACCACCTCATAGTAATCACTCAACCAACTCACGCTTGGGCTCACGAACTTGCACGCTGGACACCAAGTTGCCCAAAAGTACACCACCACGGGTTCTTCATGGCTTTTGGCAATCACATCAACAAATTCGCCATCGGCCATGATCGCACTCAAAGGCGGAGCTTGCTCTTTAGGGATGTCTTTGGTGCGATACCAATCCATGGCGACCGAAATCACGGTCACCATAAGGACGAGTTGTAGCGCTTGACTGAGCCAGTATTTGAGCGACTTGCGCTTTTTTACTGTGTTCACTTAATCGCGCCTCCACTTGCTTGTTCGATTGCTTTCACCACCACATCGTCAGTCAGAATCACTGGTAGAGGAATCCCCTCTGGTGCTGCTGGGCCATATACGATGTTAAATGGCACACCAAAGCGACCGTGCGCACGTAAGAAGTCAGTCACTGAGCCGTTCGGATGTGTCCAATCGCCTTTCAGTGTCGCCACGTTCGGGCTTTGCAACAGTGAGTAAACCGGATCTTGCCAGATCACGCCGATCTTGTTGGCTTTACAGGTCACACACCAATCTGCCGTCACATCGACGAACACCACACGGCCATTCTTCACGTGGTCTGTAATCGCTTCGTTTGACAGTTTTTCCCAAGCCAAATCTTCTGGCAATGGCGTCGCCCAATGATTTGCAGTCACACTGCCTAGTACCAAACCACCAGCAATCAGAATCAATGAAACCGTGCCAGAAATCGCCAACGCTTTATTGCCATAAATGCGCTTAACACGCGCCATGATGACGATGAACGCAACTAGGCCAATCAGAATGACCCAAAATACCGGCAAGTGATTCGCCATCAATGACAACAACCACGCACTGGTTGCCAACATCATGATGCCGAATACGATTTTCACGACATTCATCCATTGGCCTGGCTTTGGTAGCTTGAGTGCAATCCCCGGGAAGATAGCCACTAAGATCCAAGGCAGTGCCATACCCAGAGCTAACGCAGTGAAGATAGCAAACAGAGTCACTACGTCTGCACCCAGTGCAAACGCCACCGCAGTGCCTAAGAAAGGTGCTGAACAAGGCGTTGCTAACAAAGTCGCGAACATACCTTGCACGTAATGCCCAAGCAGTGAGTTATCCCCTTGTGAAGCCAACCAAGTGTTCGTACCCGAAGACAAGCGAATTTCAAACATGCCAAGCATGTTGGCACCAAACAATCCGGTCACCAACAGCATTAGACCTAAGAACCAAGGGCTTTGGAATTGAACGCCCCAGCCGATGGCATTACCGGTGAGCTTCAACACTAAGATAAAGCCAGCCAGCAACCAGAACGAAGTAAGAATACCTAGCGAAGAAGCCACGAACTGAGTGCGAATCTGACGACGCTCAACCCCTTGCGCCGCTACGATGCTGCTTAACTTCATGCCGAGAACTGGCAATACACAAGGCATGATGTTAAGAATCAAACCACCGAGTAACGCGAACAAGAAAATGTTCACCAGTGATGTACTTGGTAAGGCTTCAGTAATCACACCTGCTTTGGCTTGCGCGGTTTCTTGCGCCAGTAAGTTGTTGTCTTTGATTGAGACATAAACCGATTGGTTATCCAGCTCTACGTCACCCAACCAAGTATTCACTAGGTAGTTGGCAGTAAGCGTGTTGCCCTCTTGATGCAGCCCTTCTAATTTGAAGCTGTAATCGCTGGTTGCTTCGTCAACGCCATCAACCAACACTTCTGGTTTTTGCCAACCTTGTGAGTTAGTCAGTTTGATTTGCAGCTTAGATTGGTTTGCATCCCAGTTCGCTTCTGTCACTTCAACAAATGGTGAAGCTTGAGGTACACTGCTTACCGCTTGCGCGTAAGTGAACATCACGTCTTCATCGACTTGTAGATCGGAAGGTAGGAAAGACAGCTGAATGTGGTAATCCGTCAGGACACAAATCGTTGTACATGAAGACAGCGTCAGCGTCGCATCAATCGTCACTGGCTTGTTCATGTCTTCGACGTGCAGCGTCATTGGGAAGACAGTGTCACCTTTGTAACCGAGCGTCTCGATGCCAAGCAATTCGTATTTCTGTGGGTACGGCCATTGCCAATCCACTTTGGTTAGGTTTTGTGATTTTTCCCAATCAATGGAAGGTGCAACACCGCCCTCACCTGGCGAACGCCAATAGGTTTTCCAGTCCCCAGTCAGTTTGACATCAAGGTAACCTGTGATGGTGTTGGTATTCGGGTCTTGCTGTCCGGTTAAGACAAAGCGTGTCTGCACAGGTGGGTGCTGAGGATTGGTCAGCCAACCTGTGTCCGTCGTTTGTGCTTGGGCGAACAGTGAGAATAAGCTCAGTGCCAACGTCATGATGAGCATCAACGCGGCTTGAGTCGTTTTTTTCATGTGGTTCATAGTTATTCCTAGTTAAAACAAGTGTAGAAAATCGCTGACGAAACTCGTCAGAAATCACTTGTCATTCACGGAATACACACAAGGTGAGATGGACTCGATACTTTCGGGCTATCGGTTCGGTCCATTGCCTTTTGCTGGCGAACGCACAACAGCGCCACACGACAAGCGCGAGAATGCCAACAAACAAAACAACGACCAAGGTTTCCAGTTGTTGCTGAGCAAATTGAATCAGCTTTTCAGACAACTCACACTTACCAGATTTGTGTCCGCTCTCTGCTTTTACGATTTTGACTTCATCGCCAACGACCGCAGAAGCAGAGCTCGCGTCATATTGCATTGCACAACTGAACATCAAGCCAGAATTTTTCATCAGACACACCACAATCACCCAGCCAATTAACGCTAGGAGCCATTTGCCCTGTTGTCGTGACGCAGCAGATTGTGAGGTGGATGAATGCATTCTAACTTCGATAAATGTGGAAACGCCGGAAATCATACGCAAGTTAGCATAAACCTCAAGTGGTATGATTTTTTGCGTCGCTCTCATTGGTAACTAATTATGATAGTCTTATGACTACCGTTTCCGTAAATAATTCAACATGCTCAATAAAGTTAATCTTGCTGATATTCGCTCGTTCGTTTTGATCGCTCAACTGGGTAACTTCACTAAAGCGGCAGAAGCCCTTTCGGTGTCGCGTTCTCATGTGTCTCGTCAAATCAGCGGGCTTGAAGCGCAAATGGGGGTGACCTTGCTGACCCGCACGACAAGGACGCTGCGCCTGACTCATGCCGGAGAGCGTTTCTATCAAGAATGTGAGAAGGCATTGCACGATATCGACCAAGCGTTAATCGCCGCGGTCGACGACACTCAAGAAGTACGCGGTTTGATTCGCGTAAACTGCGTGGGTGGTTATATCGGTGAAGACATCATTGCCAAATACGTCAATGAGTTCATGTTGGAATACCCGAACATTACGGTCGATCTCGACTTCTCTTCGCCACGCATTGATTTGATTGAAGATCAGTTCGACGTTGCGATTCGCATGGGCGAGTTGGAAGACGCAGGCTTTGTCGCGCGCAAGCTGATGATGATTGATATGGTGACACTCGCAAGCCCGAAATACTTGAAGACTTATGGCGAGCCGGTCACCCCAAAAGAGTTGGCCAAACATCGTACGCTAACGGGCTCAGTCACTCGTTGGAGTTATCGTAACGTTGCTAACCCGAAAGAACACAGCGATGTAATTGTGAAAGGCAATCTGCGTTGCAAGAACGGCCGCGCACTTGTGATGGGTGCACTACACGGTAACGGAATTATTCGTGTGCCATTGAGTTACTGTGACGAGGAAGTCGATCAAGGCCAACTGGTTAAAGTGATGCCGGAATGGGAGATCCCGTCTGTGCCGCTGTCCGCCATTTTCCATCGTGACCGCTACCAACCTAAACGTCTTCGTACCTTCATCGATTTCGTCAAAACCAAATTTGAACAAGACTTTGATGTTTAAGTTTGGCGCATAAAAAAGTGCGTAAGAACCGAAGCGCTTACGCACATTATGCAAACTTAATGAAGGCTAAGATAACTTCTCTAAGTAGCCCTCAATATCGACATCATCGATAAGCTCATCTGGCAGATAGCGCTTGGCGTAACTGAGATAAGTGCCACTGGTTAACAGCAGCTTGAATACGTCTTTATCAATGTGCCCACCGAGTGCCATTTTCGACATAATGTTGATAGCCTCGCTCAAGGACTTGGCTTTCTTATATGGTCGATCAGCCGCGGTTAACGCTTCGAAAATATCCGCTACCGCCAGAATGCGTTCAGGGATCGATAGCTCCTCTCCCATCAAACCTCTCGGATAACCAAAGCCTTCCATCGCCTCGTGGTGCGTAGTAGCGTAGCGAGGAACGCGCTCAAGTTCGGGTGGGAACGGTATGCTTTCGAGCATCTTGATTCCGCTGATCATGTGCTCATTAATCTTAAAGCGCTCTTCTGCTGACAACGTACCGCGCTGCACGGCCAAATTATACAGTTCACCATGATTGTAGAGCTTTTCTGGCACCGTCATATTGATGCCAAACTCAGGGTCGAGATCAAACGGCTGTTCACGCTCAATCACATGCTCAGGACGATCAGAAAGCAGCTTCTCTGTTGCTGGCGTTGGTTGTGGTTGGTAGCGCGTTTCTTCTAATGGCGATAAACCAAGTCCACAATCGAAGTAACGCGTCCACTCTTTCTCAGCCAACTTGTGTAGACGTTCGATGTCTTGATCCGACATAAACTCCGCCCCCACGTTCGCATTGGCGACAAATTCGAACTCCTCTTTCAGCGCCGCAAATTCTTGTTCCAGTGCTTGCTCGGGTTGCTCATCAACACCCATCGTTTTTAGCTTTTTGAGTAGATATTGAATCTGCGCATCTCGCCACAGCACCTCGAATCGCATGCGAACTTCGTGAATGCGATTGTAGTTGGTTTCTAGCTTACTGCCTTTATCAACCACATACTCAGGCGTCGCGATCTTGCCACAATCATGAAGCCAAGCAGCGATACGGAACTCACGACGCTCTTCATCACTTTCAAAAGCGAACAACTCAAACGCCCCTTGATCTGACTTCTCGGCTTCTTCCGCCAGCATCAAAGCAATCTCCGGCACACGGTTACAGTGTCCTGCCGTGTACGGAGACTTTTCATCGATCGCGCGTGCGATAAGCTGAATGACAGATTCAAAGAACTCATTTTGCCTTTGCTCAAACTGCTTAAGCGAGTTGCTGCCTCGCATCACTGAAAGACCAAGTTGGTGAATCTCTTCAATGCGAGAGTGAACACGCTGCACTTTGTCGTATTCGCGATCGCGGACAAATCTGACTTGCTTTCTCAACATATTGATTGGCTGAGAGATTGGTTTCGCCATCTCCCATGCAACGGGAATCAACAACGCAAGAACAAACAAGGATGCGCCCACAGCATATAGCGTCACTTCATTTACACCGGACATGACGTAAGCTTGTGGAATCACGACAGCAAAGTAACGCTCTTCCTTATGGGTAAGTTTGGAGACGAAAACATATTTGTCTTTCCCATTGATCTCCACCAGTTGAACCGAATTGATGAACTCAGGATCTTTGGCAAATTTGACCAATTCTTCGTATGGCGTAAAGGTATAAGTCGACAGTGCTGCCTTACCCTCAAACCATTTTTCGCGCAGCTCTTTTCTTTGCTCTGGCGTAATCGCATCAATGGCGCGGTTAATGATCTCAACGAGAGGTCTTTGTTCCTCATTCGCCAAGTAGTAAAACGCGTTGGAGAGGTTGGAATCTTTAACCAAAGTGATGGCTAAGTTCTGACGAAATGTTTCGCGTATTTTGTTGACCAATATTTGGCGAATGTCGAGCACAGCGACGATGTCTCCATTCAATACCCCGTCGATCGCATCGTGCAAAGACGCGTAATTGACGATGGTCATTTGCGGGTACGCTTCTAACAAGTCATCTTGAATGCTCCACCCTTTTAGCAAGCCAATTCTTTCATTCTTCACTTGCTCTAAGGTATTGATGTGCTTGTTCTCTTCTGTGGTGAGTAACGCAAACTTTGCGTGATAAAGAGGTTTACCCACTACACCGATACTCGAAAGGTCATCTTGGTCAGCAATCGATTGAAGAATATCGATATTGCCATTTTTAAAGTCGTTGACGAGCTCATTCCAACTTCGACCGTTCACAAACTTGAACTTTAAGCCGGTCATTTCAGAAATCATTTTAAACAGATCAATCGAGAAGCCATTTGGGCGACCGCCAACGGTGTAATCAACTGGAGCCCAGTTATTTTGGTTCGACACTTTCAACTCCGGCGTTTGGGCGACCAGTGCTCGCTGCTCATCCGTTAGGTTCACCGGAGAAACCAAGGGCAAGCGCTCTTCGATATCGATCATCTTGTTGGTCGCAATCAATCGACCGTTCGCTTGGTAAATAAACGCTTCCGCCTCTGACGCTTGCTTATTTTCGATAAAACGGTTGGTGAGTTGAGCCTCAAGCGAGGAGAGAAGAATGTCCACACCCACCACGGTATCGGATTCTGGCACCTTGATTGAGAAGGTTTCCCCCGAGACTTTTAGCGTGTTAAACAGATACGGAGAGGTGTTATAAGTATCATCGTAATCGGCATTTTCAAACCAGCTACGCTGAGTCGGAATAAAGTTACTGAACTCGTCTGAAGCATGGCGTGATACGAAGTTTTCATCGTAGTAAATACTCACCTTACGACGATCTCGCTTCACACCACTATGAACCACCAACAACCACTTATCGCCGGGTTGCGCTTCCACACGGGAACGTATTTCGTCTGAAGAAAGGTTGATCAGCTGGAAGAAGTCATTGTTCGCTTTGGCAACAAAAATACTGTGAATGCTAGGTTCTCTTACTAGCAATTTAGACAAAGGGATGATGATGCTCTCTTCGGGCGTATCTACCCCGATGAGCGACACCAGTTGCGCGCCACTTCGTGTCACGTTCTCTGCTAAATTTTGTAGATTGGATAGATGACTCGATACCCCTGTTGCGATGGCTTGATATCGAGTGAGGGTGTGTTGCAGCTCAGTTTTTCTTGCAAAGTGGTATTGCAAAACTATCGCCACACCTACTGTCACTAGGGTACAGAAGACAAACATCAACCCTAGCACTGTCCTTAACGAAATGCGTTTACGTTTTTTCATCGTTTTATCTTGGAGTAATCCAAGCGCCTTAATCCTTTAACCAACTGAAATTATTGTCTAAAAATTGAATTTCAGCCAATCAAAAAACTTTATCGAAGCAAACAAAAACGCCTCCATCTGGAGGCGCTTTATCTTAGTGACTAAATTGAGTTGGGGTACTTAAGTGAAAACGTAACGATTATGCTTGTGCTGGTACGCTTTCAACTTGAGTTTGTTGCTCAGCTTCTTCTTTGTTGAAGCCTTCGTGTAGATGGTAGTAACGTTGGTAAATCACGCCACTGATGGTCATCATGATTGCAGGTAGACCAATCATCATAAATTCTAAGCCCATAATGGTGCTTGCTGATTGCTCTACGTTTGGTACGTAACCCACAACAGACAGACCAACACCCACGATGAAGCCACCTGCTGCGCCTGCGAATTTCACAAGCATCGTTT
The DNA here is from genome assembly GCF_051122595.1 of Vibrio sp. K4. Classification (NCBI taxonomy): domain Bacteria; kingdom Pseudomonadati; phylum Pseudomonadota; class Gammaproteobacteria; order Vibrionales; family Vibrionaceae; genus Vibrio; species Vibrio sp. K4. The sequence continues at coordinate 930,754 of NZ_CP178577.1, read as the reverse complement.
GTACAGAGAAGATAACGCTCTCGCTACGACGACCTGTTTTGTGCTCACCGTAGTCCACAACGTCAGCCAGCATTACAGTTTGCAGCGCGTTCGCGATACCTACACCGAATTTAATTGCCGCACCCGCCATACCAATCATTAGCGCGTTAGCTGGAGCGATGAAGCCCATCAATAGTAGAAGTACGCAAGACAGAATTGGGAAGCCACAAGCGATAGGCCATAGAAGCTTACGTGGTAGTAGAGAAGCGATACGAGGGAACAAGAACACACCCGCCACTTCTGCTGCGCCTGCAACCGCCATGTAAACTGGGAATAGCTCCGCATTGCCCAACGCGTAAGAGAAGTAGTAAATCGCAAAGCCACCAACCAATAGGTTCGCAATTTGGAAAGACAGAACCGTGCCGATTAGCGCTTTAAGCTGGTCGTTTTTACCGATGATAGTCAAAACGTCTTTGAAGCTGAATTTCTCTGCTGGTTTTGCGTTAGCTGGTGCTGCTTTCTCTTTTACGTTACGAGCAATCAAGAATGCGCTCATTACAAACAGAACCGCAATCAGCATCGCAACATTGAAGAAACCGTCGCCTTGGTTGCCGTTACCTAGTTCACCCACGATGTGCAGACCGTAAGTACCAGTAATGAACCATGCAAGGCTCGCGAACAGACGTGGCCATACCACCAACTTTTCACGTTCTTGGCGAGAGCTTGATAGCGCTGGAATCATTGACCAGTAAGGGATATCCATAATGGTGTACGTTAGACCCCAAAGGATGTATGCCGCTGCTGCGTAGATGTAAAGCGTAGTACCTTCAAACATGTGAGTACTGAAAAGGCCAACCAGTACTACTGCGTTTAATAACGTACCAATCACAATCCAAGGGCGGAATTTACCGAATTTTGAGCGCGTGTTGTCCACGATCACACCCATCATTGGGTCAGTAATCGCATCAATAATACGAGCCGCTAAAAAGATGGTACCAACGAAAGCAGCAGACAAGCCGGCAACGTCAGTGAAGTAGAACATTAAGAAGATGTAGATAGGTGCACAGGCAAAGTCTTTACCGAGTGCGCCAAGACCGTAGGACAGCTTGGTTTGTAGCGTAATTTTATCAGACATAATAGTTCCTTAGTGTCGTACTGCTATTCATTCCCCTAACTAGAATTCATAACGTCGACGTCTTTTATTTATATTTCGATGCTAATGCTACTCACACACTGAATGCCTTACTGTGATCAAAAACCGCTTTATGGAAACGTTTACAGACAAGTTTTCAAAATGAGACATCGAACAGTATTTAGACCTATTAATGCGAGAAGATCGTGTTATTTACGCCATTTTATCAACACTTTACGCTCATTAAGTATGAGAACGATTTCAAAACGACCAATTAAAACCAACGCAAAAAGCCGTACAAACCTGATGTCTGTACGGCGATAGAAAACCAATGAGAAACGATGAAATCGTCTAAATAGCTATGACTCTAAATAGGCAAGGTTCTAAATAGATAAGGCTTAGTGAATACGTTCGAACTTCACCAACATGGCACTTTCCGCGTCAAGGATTGGCATGGTTAAGCCAACCTCTTCACACCATGCGCCAGATAGCTCACAACCGGATTCAGTCCAAGGCGGTTGGTAATTCACGATGTCATCGTAGTTAGACGGTTTATCCAATACCGTCACTCGATATGTCGCTTGTGGATCCAAACCCGGTACGCGCAAATGCCCACTTAAAGAGTTCGTTGGCATCGCGAGCTGAGCGATCATCACCACCGCTTCCGATTGATCGTTTGAAACAACCGCATGAATTTGATGCGCTTTATCGTCCGTTGGGATTCGCCAAGTTCTGCCGCTGTGTAGCAATGGGCGCAGCATCTTGTGCAGCTTGATGTAGCGCTCAAAGCCTTCTTTTTCCGCTTGTTCTTCTTTCACTGGGTCAAGCTCAATCCCCATATGACCGAACAGTGCCGTAAGCCCACGGAACTCGATGCTGTGACGACGGCGCGTGCTATGACAATGGCTTGCACCAATATGGCTGCCCATCACTTCTGGCGGGAAGAAGTAGCTCATACCGCGTTGAATGGTTTGACGCTCAAGTGCGTCGTTATTGTCTGAAGCCCAGAATCGATGCGTGCGTTTCAGAACCTCAAAATCAATACGACCACCACCTGCCGCACAAGATTCAATCTCCACTTTCGGGTGCTTTTCACGAACTTTATCAACTAACTGGTAGTAACATTGGGTTTGATTGTGCGCCGCAGCCTGACCTAAGTGCGCTGGCTGAACGACTTCACGGTTCATATCCCACTTGATGTAAGCGATATTGTAAGTCGAGAGGAAATGATCCAATCGCTCAAACAGGAAGTTAAACGCATCATCGTTTTGTAAGTTGATCACGTATTGGTTGCGACCGGTTGGCTGATCGTAACCGTTTACAGCCAATAACCAATCAGGATGCGTACGGAACAATTCGGAATCTTTGTTGATCATCTCCGGCTCAAACCACAAACCAAATTCCATGCCCAATTTATTTACGTGTTCCACAATCGGGTGCAAGCCATTTGGGTACTTAGCTTCACACAGGAACCAATCCCCTAGCCCTGCTTTGTCACCGTTACGCCCTTTGAACCAGCCATCATCAATGATAAAGCGTTCTACACCCATCTCTGCCGACTGAGTTGCCATCGACATGATGTATTCTGGATCGTGGTCGAAGTAGATGCCTTCCCACGTGTTGAGGTGGATCGGGCGAGGTTTGTCCGTGAAATCACTCGGCAAAATCGTTTCGCGTACATGAGAGTGGAAGTGATGACTCATACCATTCAAACCACAATTACTGTGGCTCGCGTACAGCCAAGGCGTTGTAATACTTTCCCCTTCTTTTAGCGCCACTTCACCAGGCAAGTAAATAACTTCAGCTTGCATGTAACGGCGGCCATCGGCTTTCACGTCTACACGCAATCTGTGGTTGCCGCTCCATGCGAAATGGAAGCCCCACACGTCGCCATTCATTTCATCAAAGTGAGTCGTACCGGCAACAAGCGCAGGATAATGCTCATGAGAAGTACGTCCACGACGGTTTTCTTGTTGGTAGCCGCCTTGCAGCAATGGCTGGCGCACCGTCTGGAATTCATGAACCCAGCGCCCGTAATAAGTCATCAACTCATTCGCACGAGCTGGCAAAGGCAACGTATTGGCAAGACGGTTCACATGATAAACACCCGCTTTTTTGTTGGTGAGCGTATGACGCGTTTTCACCACATCGTTGCTATCAAGCTTAAGCTCAGTTTGTAAACGAAGACCTGCGATTGCATCTTCGCTCTCAATCACAATACTGTCTTGCTGTTGTTCAATATGGGAGATGACAAACACTGGAGCCCAATCTTGACCATCGCGATGCCCTTCCACACCAGGGCTGCTGAAAACGCCACGACCAAGCTCTGGGTGTAGAGTCATGGATACATCGCTGTCCAAACGACCGTATGGCACGGGACGATGTAAAGCCATACGGAAACCACTAAGGTCACCACTTACTTTTTGTCCCCAATGCAGAATCTCTGCATATTCGCCTAACTCTACAATCAATTGAGTTTGCTGACCGGTTAGCTCAATCAGTGTTTTGTCCGTCATCTTGTCTTACCTTGAAACTGGAAATTACGCTGCATCATAATGAAAAAAACAAAAGAATCTGTGAGCCACACCAAAATCATGGAAACGTTTACAGTTAATTTTTCAAACTTGTGCCATCGCCCGCTACGCCTTATTCCTTCTTATATTATGCAGCGATCAGCTCCAAAAACCTCAGATTCTTTGGTAATTGAGTTCTTTAAAGCACTGCACGTAAATTCGAATACCAAACTGATTTATAAAGAATTTTTCGTTATTTAATTCATCACCTTACAACAACAAAATCATAAATAAGGTTACAGACCGCTCAGTTGAACTCCTCACCTCTTGAAGTGGTTAACCGACAACCTTATTCTTGAGGCTTCGAGATTCTTTATGAAGTGTCTCTCTTGGGTCCTAACTCAAAATCCCAGTTTGACGATACAGCAAATGCTCGTGTGCAGTGCGCCCGCGAACCACTTGTTGTATATGCTTCCTTGTCTCACATGCCCAGTTGATTTCAATTGGGCTCTCTTTCCTCTTCTTCCTAACAACTCCCTCTCCTTAGATAAAAACAAATTTAAATCAGCGCCTTAGATAAAATAAACTTCCACCTTCCAACTCAAACATCACCCAACAAAAGTAAACGATTCCAACTTTCGCGGCCAGAAATCGATCTAAAACCGCGCTTAAAACCTCGATTTAAGAGATCGAAATCACACAAAACAGTAATAAACCCCTCATTACGACAAAAATGCCAACCTCATCATGAAAACGTTTCCAGAGTTTATTTACACTGCGCAGCGAGTTAGGACTCAAACCAATAAAAAATAAATCCATAAAAATAGAATGGAGACACTTCATGAAACAAAAGACGCTTGTAAGAGCGCTTGGGTTAACCCTCGCCCTAGCACCGCTTGCTGGTATGGCTGCAGTGGAGAACATCACTTACTTCGGCTACGCCAAGTGGGGCAACATTTACACCGATAACGATGAACACAATGGTGGCAAAGGTGAACGCAACGATGTGATTCGTGCTGGTCAAGGTTACGGTAACTACCGTTTGGGTAACGAACTGAACTGGTGGGAAGCGGGCCTCAAAGCCGACGTTTGGCAACAAGGCGACGCGTACTTTGATACCACACTTTACCTTGGTAGCGGCGAAAGCTGGGGTGACGTTAGCTTGATCCAAATGTGGTCGGCAGGTCATGGCCTGTTTGAAGGCCAAGCGGATGCCACCGTTTGGGCGGGCGAACGCTTTTACCGCCGTCATGAAGTGCACATGATCGACATTAAATACTGGGACACATCGAGCACAGGTATCGGTATTGAAAACTGGGATCTTGGCTTTGCTAAAGGCCACATCGCATGGATGGCGCCAAACTCTAGCGCAGATGGCCGCAGCTTACACAACATCGACGCACGTTTGAGCGGCATTGAACTGAGCGACAGCGCAGATCTTACGGTCGGTTTGAACTATGTGTTCACACAAAACTCTAGCTATGACGAAAGTGACATCACCACTTCTGGCGCCATGCTTTCTGCACTTTACCGTCAAGCTTGGAACTATGGTTCAAACACATTCGCTTTCCAATACGGTACGGATGCGCTTGCGGGCGGTTTGATGAGTGCTGAAGGCGGCTCAAACCGTAAATACAACACCGGCGTTGAGCACGATGGTTACAGCTGGCGTATTTTCAACTCTGGCGATCTTAACGTGAATGAAGATTTCCAAGTGATGTACTCCATCGCTTACCAAGACAAAAATCTGGATAACAACGAAGGTGAGAAATGGTTCAGCGTAGGCGCTCGCCCTCAGTACAGCTGGACAGAATACATGGCGACCGCACTTGAAGTTGGCTACGAATCAGTCGAAGCACAAAACGGCGCTGGCACCAACGACATGTACAAAGTGACGGTGGCGCAAATGTTCCAAGCAGGCAAAGGCGTTTGGGCTCGTCCATCACTGCGCTTGTTCGCGACCTACTCAGAGAAAACCGATGAGTGGAACCGTGGCGGCGAAGTCTACGGCCATGCTCGCAGCACTGGTGGACAAAACGTCGACGAAATCACCTTCGGCTTTAACGTCGAAACATGGTGGTAATCCAAACCCGCTACTATTTATGAACCCAACGGGGTGAGTAATACGCTCACCCCACAAAGGACAACGCAGATGAAACTAAAACCGTTAGCAACTCTATTCATGGCTCTGTCTCTTGGCGCGTGCAGTGGATTACCAGAGCAAACCTTTAATACTGATTTGAGCCAACCACAATGTTGCTCAACGTTAGGTGCTTTGCCTCTGACCGCCCTATCGATTCCTTTCCACCAGCAGGTGGTTATGGATGCAAATCTGCCAAGTGTTAGCAGTGCGGTTTTACTTTCTTCAGATTCTGCTTCATCCAAACCGCTCCCGGTGATGAGCTACCAAATCACTTCTGACGCACCATTCTCGCTACTTGTTCGCTCTTATGTTGATAACAATGCGTTATTTGCTGCGAACGTTCTTATTTATGACGCGAAGTGGCAGCTTCTATCCGATTACTCAGCAAAAGACTTTAACTACCACACAACGGGCATGCGTGGCCTAGAGCGTGTTGAACAGGTGATCACGGTGAACCCACAACTTAATGGCGCGAAATACGTGGTCATCGCTTCAGATTCGACACTGCTTGGCACCGAATTGACTCGTAAGCATCCAGAAGAAGTCTACGCAGAAACACAAAACGTCATTGGCAGTAAACAGCTTCCGCTCACAGCGCAGTTCCAACCTTTTGGCGTTATTGATGTCACGGCAAGTGCCTCTGACAGCAACGCGGTATTAACGCTTTTGGCGGAATTGGGCACACAAACCAACGACACCACAAAAGCAGAGTTAACTCCTGCCGCACCGCCTGAAGCACAAGATGAATGGACGTTGTACCAATCTCAAATCGATGCAGCGCTCAAAGACAACGACGTAAAACAAGCTGCGGCGATTGCCAACCAAGCAGCTGAGCAAGGCTTTACCCAAGCAAAAGATTATCTCGTGAAGCAATTAGCGAAATAACGCTTCACAACAAGACCAAAGACACTCTCGCTGCGGGCTCAAACTCCGTAGCGAAACAAGATTAGAAACAAAAAGTTAAGTAGGAAAACCATGAAGGCATTTTCAGAAATTCTCCAAAGACGCGACTGGGAAAACCCGCAATCAGTGAACATTCACTGTCTTAAGGCTCACAGCCCTCTTTCCAGTTTCCGCGATATTGACCATGCCCGCGACGGTATTCAAGCCCAGCGTCAATCGCTGAACGGACAATGGAAATTCAAACTGTTTGATGCGCCAGAGCAAGTTGACGGCGAGTTCATCGAGTCACAATTCAATGACAAAGACTGGGATGAGATTACTGTCCCTTCAAACTGGCAAATGCAAGGTTACGACAAGCCTATCTACGCCAACGTGAAATACCCATTCGAAGTAAACCCGCCGTTTGTACCAAGCAATAACCCAACGGGTTGCTACCGCACGACCGTGTCACTTTCAGCAGAAGAATTAGCCAATACGCAGCGCATTATCTTTGATGGCGTGAACTCGGCTTTCCATCTTTGGTGTAACGGTACTTGGGTTGGCTACAGTCAAGACAGCCGCCTACCTTCTGAATTCGACCTAACGCCTTACCTTGTTGCAGGTGACAACAGCCTAGCCGTCATGGTGATTCGTTGGAGTGATGGCAGCTACCTAGAAGACCAAGATATGTGGTGGCTAAGTGGTATCTTCCGCGACGTGACTCTGCTATCTAAACCACAACACTGCATTGAAGATGTGTTCATCACACCGGATTTAGACGCGTGTTACCGCGATGGTTCACTGTCGATTGTGACTTCGATTTCTGCGCCGGACACCTACCAAGTTCAAGTGCAGCTGTTTGATGGCGAACAAGCCGTGACAGAGCCAAGCATCGACCGCCCACACAACCGCCGCATCGACGAACGTGGTACGTGGGATGACGTGGTATTCCAAACATTGCACGTACGCGAGCCAAAGAAATGGACGGCGGAAACACCGAACCTTTACCGCCTAGTTGTCTCACTGTTGGATGAAAACGGCACGCACTTAGAAAGCGAAGCGTACCCTGTTGGCTTCCGTAAAGTCGAAATCACCGATGGCCAATTGAAACTGAACGGTAAGCCTTTGTTGATCCGTGGCGTGAACCGTCACGAACATCACCCAGAGCTTGGTCATGTAATGACGGAAGAAGACATGATCCGCGATATCTGCTTGATGAAGCAATACAACTTCAATGCGGTACGTACGGCGCACTACCCGAACCACCCTCGTTGGTACGAACTGTGTGACCAATACGGCTTGTACGTGTGCGATGAGGCGAATATCGAAACGCATGGCATGCAGCCAATGAACCGCCTATCGAGCGATCCACAATGGGCGCACGCTTACATGAGCCGCTACACCCAAATGGTGATGCGCGATAAGAACCACCCTTCGATCATCATCTGGTCTTTAGGTAACGAATCCGGTCACGGCAGCAACCACAATGCCATGTACGCTTGGTCTAAAAACTACGACCCGTCTCGCCCAGTACAGTACGAAGGCGGCGGTTCAAACACCACGGCAACCGACATCATTGCGCCAATGTACGCGCGTGTTAATACGGTCATCGAAGATGAAGCTGTGCCTAAATGGGCAATCAAGAAATGGGTGTCGTTACCTAACGAAACTCGTCCTTTGATCTTGTGCGAATACGCACACGCTATGGGCAACAGTCTGGGTAGCTTTAATGATTACTGGGATGCGTTCCGCGATTACCCTCGCCTACAAGGTGGCTTTATTTGGGATTGGGTCGATCAAGGTTTGAGCCAATGGGATGAAAACGGCCAACACTTCTGGGCTTACGGCGGCGACTTTGGTGATGAAATCAATGACCGTCAGTTCTGCATCAATGGTTTGATCTTCCCAGATCGCACGATTCATCCAACGTTGGAAGAAGCAAAATACTGCCAACGCATGATCACTGTATCACTGCAAGAACAAACCAAAGAAGCTTGCACACTATTGGTAACTAACGAGAACTTGTTCCGCGCGACCGATAATGAGCAATTGAATTGGTCTCTGTTGGAAGATGGCAAAGTTATCCAAACCGGTTCATTGGCGCTTAACGTAGAAGCGGATAGCCAAGCAAGCATTGAGATTGCCCTTCATTTCACGCCAAAAGCGGAAGCGCAATATCACTTAAATACCGACATTACTCTGATTGCTGCAACGCCTTGGGCTGAAGCAGAACACCTAGTCGCTTCTGAGCAAATGTCACTACGCAATACAGCTGGCCTTGCTCTGCCAACATTGGAAACGCAACCAGCGCCAATGCTAACGCAGCAAGACAACACCGTTTTGGTGTCTAGCTTGGATGAAAAACATCAATGGCGTTGGGATAGCCAAACTGGCTTGATGACCGATTGGCGTGTCGATGGTGAAGCACAAATGCTCGCGGCACCACAAGATAACTTCTTCCGTGCACCACTGGATAACGACATCGGCGTGAGCGAAATCGACAACGTCGATCCAAACGCTTGGATGTGTCGTTGGGATATGGCGGGTATCGGCCAGTGGGAGCGCCAATGCGTCGCTTGCCACAGTGAAACCCTAGCGCACGCAGTGAAAGTGACTTCGACGTTCGCTTACCACTTTAATGGTGAAGTTCAGGCGATCACGACTTGGACGCACACCCTGAGCAATAACGGTGAGATGGCATTGGCTGTCGACGTGAAATTGGCTGATGATTTGCCACCAATGCCACGCATCGGTTTGGAATTTGAACTGCCGTTGAACGAGCAAAACGCAGCGATCACATGGCAAGGCTTAGGTCCATTTGAAAACTACCCTGACCGTTTGGCAGCGGCGCGCTTCGGCCAGCACACACAAACACTGGAGCAAATGCACACGCCATACATTTTCCCAACCGATAGCGGTCTGCGCTGTGGTACGAAATGGTTGAAGGTGAATGAGTTAGAAATCTCGGGTGACTTCCAGTTCAGTGTGAGTCAGTACGCTCAGCAACACTTAGCGGCAGCGAAACACACCAATGATTTGGTCGCAGAAGAGAAGATTTACGTTCGCCTAGACCATAAACACATGGGCGTTGGCGGTGATGACTCTTGGAGCCCAAGTGTGCACAAGGAATTCCAGTTAACGGGCAATCAATACGCTTACAAAGTGACATTTAAACCCGCTCAGTAATCGATTGATACTCTGAACATAAAACACGTCAGTGTGGCTTTAATCCCCAAGTTTCGGCTTGGGGATTTTTTATTTGAGCATAAGTTTTATGCCTGTTTTATTGCGCCAGTTTGCCGTAAATGTAAGCCAGCTCTGCCACGGTTTTCGCCGAGAACTTTTTCAACAGACTTGCGCGATGCACTTCCACTGTTCGCATCGCAATACACAACTCATCGGCAATGCGAATATTGCGTTTGCCAGCGATGATCAAACGAAGAATGTCTTTCTCTCTTGGCGTCAGCGATTCGTAGGCGGCTTTAGCATCCGCAATATCCAAATTCGCCGCAGATTGAACTTGGCCTTTCAAAATCGCTTGTGCCAGTTCATCCCCTTTTACTGGCTTTTGGAAGAAATTCACCGCGCCAGCTTGCAGCGCATCCACCGCCATTGGGACATCGCCATGTCCGGTTAAGTAAATCACGGCCAATGGACTTTTGGCTTCATTGAGAATTTGATGCACTTGTTGGCCACGCAAATTAGGCATTCGGCTATCCAGAATCACGCAGCCCGCTTGATGGATATCCACGCCATCGAGAAATGCCTGCCCATCGGCAAACGTCGTCACAGAGAAGTCATGTTCTTCGAGCATAAACGCCAACGAATCTCGCACCGACTCATCATCGTCGACCACAAATACGGGCAGTTGCTTATCACTCATTCACTTCTCCTGTGTTTCTTTTTGTTTGCTCTTCTTCATTGCGTTTTGCATCGGTTGTTTTCATGGTTTGATACGGCAAGGTTAATACCACCAAGCAACCGTGTGGCTGAGTAGATTGGATAACGAATTCACCACCGTGCATCTCCATAACATCACGACAGATCGCCAAGCCTAGCCCTAATCCTTCCTGTTTTGTACTCACAAAGGCGGCGGTTGGGTTCTCATGCTCCAAGCCCGTACCGTTATCCAACACTCGAATCGACATACTTTGGGCTTGATAATCCGTGTGAAGCGCAATTTTGCCTTGATAATTATTACGGTGATTTTCTGCGTACATCACACAAGCATCTATCGAGTTGTTCATCACGTTCACCAACACTTGCTGCAGACCTACGGCATCAGCTTCGACCCATTGGGGTTGTCCTTCGGTGCTGCGAACCACTTCAATGCCTTGCTTCTGCAAGCGGAAATTCAGCAGCTCCACCGTATCAGAGATAAGTTGCTCAACATCGCATGCCGCCATGTCGACGCTGCGCTTTTTAATCAAGGTTCGCAGGCGACAAACGATCGCGTCGGCGCGTTCTACTTGGGTCTGGATCTTTTCTAATACTGGCACGATATCTTCATGAGGACGCTTCTTAGCTAACCGTAACAAGCCACCTTCGCTGTAGTTTCGGATCGCCGCCAAAGGTTGGTTTATCTCGTGCGCAAGACTACTGCCCAATTCGCCCACAATGGCCACTCGTTGTGAGTGCTCTAGCATTTCGCTCTTCTCTTTTAAGCGCAGTAAGGTTTTCTCTAGCGCTTGTTTGCTCTTGCTAAAACGATACTCCAGCCAGAAGTGGTAAATGTTCAACACAATAACAAACAGAAACAACGCCCACGCCCATTCTTGATGGAAACGCAACCAGCGTAGCGCCTCTTTCCACCAAGGTTGCTGCAGTGGATGCAAGTCCATCGCTTGGTAGAGTTTATCTATCGACAGCAAGCTGACTGGTGATGTCCAACCGGATGCTTTAGCTGCAATCGCAGCGGGATTATCGGCAGGCATCGCAAGTAAGGCTCGACTGATCTTCTTAGCTAATTGGGACGATCCACGCTCCGTTTTCGCAAAGGACCAATTTGGATACAGGGGCGTCGATACTGCACACTCGGTTTGAGGAAGTTTGAGCGGACTTAAAACCCGCAGTTGCCCCTCTTCCAATAGCCCTTCACCTTCCATTTGCTCAACCAAACAAGCTGGAACTACCGCGGCTTCCACATTGTGGTCACGCAGTTGGTACAAATTGGCATCGATTGGGAAACCCAAAAACCGCACGTCCGAGAAGAAGTCATTCGGATCTAACCCTTTCTCTATCACTTGATAGCGCAATGTGAGGTAACCACCAAAGGCTTTCTCTGACACCGCTGCAATCGGCAAACCGGAAACATCATTGAGAGTGACATAAGGCGAATCAGAACGTACCACCAGCGCAGAACCAATGCCGTAATTGGAGTTTTCTGGCGCTTGGCTGGTCAACGTCGCTATCCAAGACAGCGCGTACTGACGCCCCAAACGCACTGCTTGTCCGGGGTTAGTGAGAATGAAGTCCATGCTTTGGTTTTCGACTGCTTTGGTCATGCCATCGAGATCTAGAGGATGGAGAACAAACCTCACTTCAGGGATCTGTTGATTGAGCCAGTAAATCGTCGGTTGCCAACGCTGCTCCGCATATAAATGGCCACGTATGGCTAGCACACCCACATCGACTTGCGGTTTAGAGAAAGCACTGGAGTCTAATGTTTGTGTTGGAGCTGCATGTGCCAAAGAAACCGTGAGGCAGCCGAGCATAAGACTGATAAAAACAATCCATAAGCGAATGAAGTTTAGCGATTTTTTCAGCATGAATTGTTTCTTAACCCTCAGTATTGGGAGCATCAGAATAACAGCAACATAGCGGAATCCACATTTGTTTTAGATCAACTTTGCTCTCGGTATGTGGAAATCCACTATATCGGCAAAGGGCTGCAATTCTGACAATGAAAACAAGCTCTAATCAATCTTAGCAGGTGAGTTATGGATTCCACCAAACGCCGTTTTCTCAGTGCCGTTACCGCAGGCGCTGCGCTGATTCCGATCGCCGGAATTGGCACAGCCACAGCGGGCACGGTGATCAGAAACAACAATGAACCCGACCGAAAAGGCCAAGTCGGTAAACGCTACGCCATGGTTGTCGATTTGCGTAAATGTGTTGGCTGTCAGGCTTGTACTGTCGGTTGCAGCATCGAGAACCAAGCCCCTATTGGTCAGTTCCGAACCACAGTTAAACAGTATGAAGTCACCCTCGATGATGGCTCAACCGCGACAGAAGAAGTGAAGTCTTTCATGCTGCCGCGCTTGTGTAACCACTGTGATAACCCACCGTGTGTGGCTGTTTGTCCAGTGCAAGCCACCTTCCAACGAGAAGACGGCATCGTGATGGTCGATAACAGTCGCTGCGTGGCGTGTGCTTACTGCGTGCAGGCTTGTCCTTACGATGCGCGCTTCATCAACGAAGAGACCCTAACTGCGGACAAATGTACTTTCTGCGCACACCGCCTTGAAGAAGGTTTGCTGCCAGCTTGTGTGGAAACGTGCGTCGGTGGTGCTCGCGTGATTGGTGATATCAACGATCCGAACAGCGAAGTTCATCGCCTGATGACAGAGCACCAAGACGACATCAAGGTACTTAAACCAAACGAAGGCACCAAACCTCACGTGTTCTACATCGGCATGAATGAACGCTTCACTCAACACATTGAAGGTCAGCCTGCGATTTACGATCCACAAGGAGAAAAAGCATGAACATAACCGAAGTGCTCGTACAGCCTCAGGCCATCGCTTGGCTTCCGTGGGCAGTGCAATATTTCTTCTACATCGGCTCAGCTTATGCGGCGGCTATTTTGTTCTTAATCGCGCTGTTGTTTGAATCTCACACCAGCCATCGTCTGCGCGCCGCCTTGGTGCTGACTCTGGCGATTGGCGCAATCGTTGGCCCGCTCGCGTTAACAGGCGATCTCCACCAGCCGGGACGCGCGTGGCATTTCTACGCACACCTAACGCCATGGTCTTGGATGTCATTAGGTTCGTTATTCTTACCTCTGTTCTCTGGCTTGGCTGTGGCAACGGCATGGTTATATCTGCGTAATGATTTGATCAACCTAGAGAACCAACCAGGGAAGGTATTTCCGCTACTTGCGAAGCTCTCGCTAGGCCGTTGGAAAACCAGCCGTAAGCTGATGATTGCTGCATCGATTGTGACGGTCTTATCTGGCCTCACCATCGCGCTTTACACTGGCGCAGAGATTGCGATCGTGAAATCTCGTTCGTTGTGGCATCAACCCGCATCACCTGTGCTTTGGTTTATGACTGCGTTTATTGGCGCGGTCGGCTTTACCTTACTTATTTGGCTTTTGATTCCATCGAAGTCGGATCGCCTGACCTTCGGAGATACCCGTTTACTGCGCCAGACGACGGCAATTAGCGGCGCATTATCGCTGTTGTTGATTCCTATCTGGGCTTCTAACAATGCCAGTTCATCCCTCTACGCTTCTCCATTATGGGTACAGCACATCGCCTTACTAACGTCTTTGCTGCTGGGTAGCGTGCTGCTTGCACTGTTTACGCTGCGCGATACTAATCGTCACTTCATTCGAGTGTTATTCATGTCTGGGATGGCTCTCACCACAGCATGGACGGTTCGTTGGGTCACCATGATGGAAGTACAAACCATCGCTAAGTTTGATGTTGGTCCATATCCATATGACTTACCAATTGGCAGTAATGGTCTGCTCGGCATCATCGGCATGTTTGGCCTGTGGATTGCGCTGGCATTACTTGGTTCCGAACTGATTCAACCAAAGCGTGAATCAACACCTTCAACCCTAACTCAACACTGATCTAAGAGGATTTCATTATGGATAACAAACGCCGTCAGTTTTTGAAATCTGGCCTTGCAGTGGGCGGGCTTGGTGCCTTTGCTGCGGGCTACGCAACCACCACCAAACACATGGTAGAAGGTGCTATTCACGGCACTGCGGGTGAGAAAACCCGCGATATTCACCACGGCAACTCACTGGAGCCCGAATACAAGGTGAACGACAAGGGCAACTTAATCCCGAATCCGAATCAGCGTGTTGCGCCATCAATGTGTTTTGGTTGTTGGAGCCTATGTGGTTTGCGCGTTCGTATCGACAATCGTAACGATGAGATCCTGCGCATTTCGGGCAACCCATACCACCCGTTATCACATCAGCAACACATTCCATTTGAGACGCCTGTAAAAGACGCTTACTTGAGCTTGGCGGGGGAAAACGGTTTAGAAGGCCGCTCCACAGCGTGTGCTCGCGGTAACGGCATGATGGAAATTCGTAATAGCCCTTATCGCATTACCCAACCACTTAAGCGTGTGGGCAAACGTGGTGAAGGTAAATGGGAACCAATCAGCTACGAGCAATTGGTGGACGAAGTCGTTAACGGTGGCGATCTGTTTGGCGAAGGTCATGTTGAAGGTTTGAAAGACATTCGTGACCTCACGGCGCCCGTTGATCCACAAAACCCAGAATACGGCCCGAAAGCCAACCAGCTGTTGATGACCAACGCCGGTAACGAAGGCCGTGACGATATCTTCAAGCGTTTTGCTTTTAACAGCTTTGGTACGCGTAACTTTGGCCATCATGGTTCTTACTGTGGCTACGCTTTCCGTGCAGGTAGCGGCGCGTTCATGAACGATTTGGATAAGAACGCCCACTTAAAGCCAGACTTCGATAATGCCGAATACGTTATTTTCATTGGCATGTCACCAGCACAAGCGGGTAACCCGTTCAAACGTCAGGCTCGTCAGCTAGCCAAAGCACGTACCGAAGGCAAACTGGAATACACAATTATCACGCCGAGCTTGCCAGCAGGTTCATCCAGCCTTGCCGCGGGTGATAACAACCATTGGATGCCGATCAAACCGGGCACCGACTCTGCCTTGGTTCTTGGCATGATTCAGTGGATCATCGCCAACGAACGCTACAACAAAACCTTCCTTGCGCAGCCAGGAGCAACGGCTATGCAAAGAGCGGGCACGGCACATTGGTGTAATGCCACTCACCTTGTGATCAGCGATGAATCTCACCCACGTCACGGGCACTTCTTACGTGCATCGGAAATGGGTATGCCATTTGAAGGGGAAGCACTGTCAGAGACAGATCCATACGTGATTGTCGATGCGCAAAGCGGCGAGTTAAGCGTACACAAGCAGGCAGGTGAAGCATCGTTGTTTGTCGACCAAGATGTAGAGCTGGCATCTGGTGTCGTTCGCGTTAAGTCATCATTGCAACGTTTGAAAGAAGAAGCGTTTAAATACGATCTGGACTTCTACAGCGAGCAATGTGAGATCCCAGTGGATCAAATCATCGCGCTAGCAAAACGCTTTACTAGTCATGGTACTAAAGCGGTTGTCGATACTCATGGCGGCAACATGCACACCAACGGCTTCTACAACGCCTTCACCATCATGATGCTTAATGCTCTGATTGGTAACATCAACATGAAAGGCGGCGCAATGGCGAAAGCGGGTGGTTATCCGACATCTGCCGCTGGCCCTCGCTACGACTTCACTAAGTTTGAAGGCAAGGTGGGACCAAAAGGCGTGTTCCTTTCACGCAGCAAATTCCCTTACCAGAAAACCAGCGAATACAAACGTCGCGTGGAGGCAGGCGAATCCCCTTACCCTACTCGTGCACCTTGGTATCCGTTTGCAGCGCCTTTACTTACCGAGCATCTCTCGGCGGCGATCGATGGTTATCCATACCGAGTGAAAGCGTGGATCAACCATATGGCGAACCCAATCTATGGCGTGCCGGGTTTAAAAACGCTGCTTGAAGACAAGCTAAAAGATCCAAAGCAGCTCGGTTTGATTGTTTCTGTCGATGCCTTCATCAACGAGACCACAGCACTATCGGACTACATCGTTCCAGATACCGTCACTTACGAAAGCTGGGGCATGGCATCACCTTGGCATGATGTTCCAGTGAAAGCAGTGACAGCTCGCTGGCCAATCGTGGAAGCGCGCACAGAAAAAACCGCCGATGGCCGCAGTATTTGTCTCGAGAACTTCCTGATTGATATCGCCAAAAAGATGCAGCTAGGCGGCTTTGGTGACAACGCCATAAAAGATACGCAAGGTCGTTTGCACGGTATTCACTCTGCTGAAGACTTCTATCTTCGCTCGGCAGCCAATCTTGCCTACGTGAAAGGTGGCGTTCCGGAAGTAAGCGCAGAAGACATTGCTTGGTCTGGTCTTGAGCGCCTACTACCAAGCATGCAAAAAGCACTAACACCAGATGAAATGAAGCGCGTGGCGTACATTTTTGCTCGTGGTGGTCGTTTTGAAAACGCCACAGAAGCCTACAAAGGTGAGCAAATGAAGTACAAGTGGACGCGTCCAGTCGCGATTTGGAACGAGCGTGTTGGCAGTGCAAGAAACACCATGACAGGCGAGTTCTACAGTGGCTGTCCGACTTGGCATCCACAAAAGCTCGCAGATGGCACACCACTTGAGACTCAGTACCCGAAAGCCGAGTGGCCATTCAGCCTGACCAACTTTAAATCGAACATTCACAGCGCGGTATCCAATTTGTCACCACGCTTGAACTCGATTAAAGGCGTTAACCCTGTTTATATCCATCCAACGGATGCCGCAGCGGCTGGCATTCAAACTGGCGATCATTTCGTGATTGAAACTCCAGGAGCCAGCACTACCGCACTTGCAATGGTCATGTCTGGTATTCGCCAAGGGACGCTCGGTTTTGAACATGGTTTTGGCCACACAGAGTTAGGTCAGCGTGCGCACTGGATTGGTGATAAACAACAACCAGTGAAAACCAGCGGCCATGATGGCGTCAACATCAACGACATAGGTTTAATTGACCCTACTCGTGAAGGTAAAGGTGTGATGCTGGATTGGGTGGTTGGTGCGGCGGCGCGTCAATCTCTGCCTGCGAAGATTCGCAAAGCGTAGCGATTCAGCCATCATTTATTCGTTAGGCTTCTTCCCTTTTAGGGTGGAAGCCTTTTTTATTTCTGCAGTAAGCCGCCATGCCTCTCCACAGGATTTATGTGGATTTCCACAATAGCCACAGCTAATAACAATACTCACAATAATGCGCTCAAATAATAATCAAATGTGAGTCAGCATGTTTCGTAACTTATCTTTGGCTGCGCTTTGCTTGAGTGCCGCCTCTTTCGCAGCCTATTCTGCCCCACTCCCCGAGCACGGTGAGATCTGTACCGGATGCCATGGTGTCGAAGGTAAAGGCCAAGCAGGTATCGCACCTATGCTTGCCGGACTGAATGCCGACTATATGGAAAGCCAGCTCGAGCTCTTCTCGAACGACAAACGCCACAATGTCATCATGAAAGGCATGGCCGATGAACTGAGTGACCCTACACTCCGTGCAGAAGTTCTGCAATATTTTGCTCAATTGCCGACTTGGGAATTTACCGATCTTGAGCAGCGTGGTGATCAAGCCGATATCAGCAACACCTATCGCAAACTGGTTTATCAAGGAGACTGGGATAGAAACATTCCCGCTTGTTCAACTTGCCACGGCGCAAGTGGTATGGGCGTAGACAAATTTCCCCGTCTTGCGAGCCAACAAGCCGATTACTTACAAAACCAACTTCATGCTTGGAAGAACGGCACTCGTAGCGGTGACCCGCTCAATATGATGGGCAGCATTGCGAAAAAGCTCACCGATAAAGAAATCGAAAACCTGTCTTACTACTTCGCTTCTTTGCGTTATGAGGAGTCGAAATGAAACTGATTTATTCCCTGCTGCTTGCAAGCATCTCAACCCTTGCACACGCGAGTGATGCAGCAAACCATGAACTGCCAGATCGCCAAACCGAATTGCCAGCGGTACAAAAGCACGCTGATACGCAATACCTTAAACCTCGCGATTTGAGCACCATCGAAAACGACGAATTTGGTCAGAAAGTAAAATACGGCTACTCACTGTTTGTGAACTCACAGCAAATGCGTGGACGTTATGTGGGTAACGAGCAAAACTGTGTGAATTGCCATATGGAAGCCGGACGTAAAGCCAACGCCGCGCCTCTATGGGCCGCTTATATGGCCTACCCTGCTTATCGCAAAAAGAACGACAAAGTAAACAGTTACGCCGACCGTATTCAAGGCTGTTTCACCTATTCGATGAACGGTAAGCCACCAGCAAAAGACTCGAAAGAACTAGAGGCGCTTAGCGCTTATGCCTACTGGCTCGCAATGGGAGGCTTATTGGACCAATACGGGATGCAAGATGAGCCAGTTCCTGCCATCAGTACTGAACAATTATTGACGGGCGGTAAAGCAGAAGATTTCCCGTTGCCAGAAAAAATCGCTAACGCTTTGCCTGCGGAGAAACGCGGCAACCTAGCAGGCCGTGGCTATCCAAAAATTGATAATCCTGAGCTTGAGCCTTCACCAGAGCGCGGGGCGCAAGTTTACGTCGACAACTGCGCGGCCTGTCATGGCGAAAGTGGTCAAGGTATTCACGATGAAAGCGGCCGCTCTTACATTCCACCTTTGTGGGGCGAATACGCTTACAACTGGGGCGCTGGTATGCACCGCATCAACACTGCGGCTTACTTCATCTACGAGAACATGCCATTGGGCAAAAGCGTTCAATTGAGTAAACAAGATGCATGGGATGTCGCGGCTTATATCAATAGCCACGAAAGACCACAGGATCCTCGCTACAAAGGTGATTTGCAAGCGAACGCAGCGAAGTACCACAACCACCAAGGGTACTACGGCAAAGAAGTGAATGGTCATGTTTTAGGCAGTAAGGCCTTCCCGCCAACTACGGTAGATTAGGGCGTAACTTCAATTCGACTAAAAGCGTGTTCACCTGAGCACGCTTTTTTGTTTTAAAACCTTGATACACCGCCACTATTCTCAATTGGGTGTTTGAGTTCATCCGCTGTGCATTGTTAAATGAAGCAAATTTCAGATCCTGAGTTCCCTATGGCTACCATCAAAGACGTCGCAAAAGAAGCTGGCGTATCCATTGCAACCGCATCTCGCGTCATCAATGACGCCCCACACACCAGTGAATCCGCGATTGTCGCCGTCAAAGAAGCAATGAAGAAACTAGGCTATCGGCCGAATGCCAATGCACGCGCACTGGTCAGTAAATCGTCCAATGCGATCGGGGTATTGGTGAACGACGTTTCTGCGCCCTTTTTTGGCACCATGGTTAAGGCCATCGACACCATAGCCAGTGAACAAGAGAAACAGCTTCTGATTGGCAGCGGCTATCATGATGCCGTGAAAGAGCGCAACGCGATCAACTTGTTGATCAACAGCCGCTGTGAATCTCTGGTAGTGCACAGCAAAGGCATGACGGATGCCGAATTAACCACGCTCGCTCATGAAATTCCGGGCATGGTTCTGATCAACCGTATCGTTCCAGACATCGCTTCACGCTGTATTGCTTTGGATAACCGCAAAGGTTCTTACATTGCCACGGAGCATTTGATTCGCAATGGACACGAGCACATCGGCTATATCTGCTCTGGTCATGATATTGAAGACGCAAGAGATCGTCGCGACGGTTACCTTGATGCTCTGCGAGATAACGGCATCAAGATTCGTGAAGAATACATCGAGTACGGCGAGCCAGATGAAACCGGCGGCGAGCAAGCTATGGTCAACCTGATGGCGAAGAACACCCCCATCACCGCTGTTGCTACCTACAACGACTACATGGCTGCTGGCTGCATGACCTTGCTGCAGGAAAATGGCATCCGTATTCCAGAAGATATGTCAGTGATTGGATTCGATGATGGTCATATCGCGCGTTACATTTACCCTCGCCTAACGACCATTCGCTACCCAATTCAAGTCATGGCAAACGAGGCGGTGAAGCTCTCACTTCAGTTGGTCAATAACGAAGAAACAGAGCGCACGGAACACAAATTATTCATGCCAATTCTGGTCAGACGCTCTTCCGTTGGCAGCATCAAATAAAGCTCAAACCGGCCTGTGTGGCTGGTTTTTTCTTTTAAACAGGTAAGAAGCTTGTAAAACATTCCCGCAAAAACAAGCGCATATCGATAAAAAGGGTTATTCTTAGTTATTAAAAGTACGAAATAATAACTGAATGAGCACTCAACCTAATTCACGTCAATTGATCTCCTGTGAGGAGTGTGGCTTGGTCGTTCGTGTCCCGGACATCGAACAAGGTCAAAAAGCCCAGTGCCCTCGCTGTGAGCATGCGCTAACCAAAGTCAATGCGAAACCGTATCAAAGCGTTATTGCTGTGTCGGTGGCTTGCCTGATCACCTTGGTTTTAAGTGTCTCCTTCCCATTCATGTCATTCAGTGTTCAAGGCCTTTCCCAAGAGATCACCTTACTGCATGCCGCTAAAATGCTGGCTGAGTTTCATAACGCCTTATTAGGTGCATTGCTGCTGGCAACAGTGTTGGTGCTTCCGGCCATTTATGTAGGCTTGATCCTCTTTCTTCACCTTGAAGCACTAAAATCACTCAAGCACCCATTAGGGAAGAAACAAACTCGCATGGCAAAATCGCTGTGTCGCATCTTATTCCGAGTCGAACCTTGGCTTATGGTCGATGTGTTCTTAATTGGTGTTTTGGTGAGTTTAATTAAGATCGCCTCACTGGCTGAGATTGGCATGGGCAGTTCATTCTGGGCATTCTGTGTTTACACCATCTTGGTTGTTAAGTGCATTTCGATGGTCGATAAGAGTTGGCTGTGGGGACACTTCATTCCTGCGATTGAGCTGCCGAATGTGAAAGAAGGTGACACGCACCACAATGAAAACCACATTGGTTGCCACACCTGCCATCAGCTCAACCCTATTGAAGACAAAAAGCATCAGAAATGTATCCGATGTGGCAGCCCGGTTCATAAGTACAACCCGCGAGATAATATCCAGAAAGCGTGGGCGCTGTTGTTTGCCTCGATCATTTTCTACATTCCCGCCAACCTTTATCCCATGATGTACACAGTGAGCCTTGGTCATTCAGAGGGCTCGACCATTATGGAAGGCGTAATTCTGCTGTGGAAGTTAGGCTCCTATCCGATTGCTGCTGTCATCTTTTTTGCGAGTGTATTTATTCCGATGGCTAAAATGCTCGCACTTGCATGGCTGTATTACAACGCACAAAAAGCCCAGTACTTACCGCCAGAAGAAAGTATTTCGCGTTTAAAAATCTACCGAATCACTGAGTTCATCGGCCGTTGGTCAATGATTGATATTTTTGTGGTCGCAATTTTGGTTGCATTGGTGCAATTGCAAAACTTAATGGCGATCTATCCTGGCCCTGCAGCACTCTCCTTTGCTGCGGTGGTAATTTTCACCATGCTCTCTGCAATGATTTTTGACTCGCGTTTGTTGTGGCAAAAGCCGCAAAACGAAGCGCAGGAGCCAATGACTAATAACTTAACTGAGAAAGCCAAATATGAGTGATGAGAACAAGACAACCGCTCAAATAAAACCGCAAAAGCAGGTCTCTGCGATCTGGATCATCCCGATCCTTGCGTTAGCGATGGGAGCGTGGATGTTGTTCCAATACATCAACAGTACCGGTCCAGAGATCACGCTGAAGCTACCAACTGCAGAAGGCATTGAAGTCGGCAAAACCGAGATTAAAGCACTGAATGTGAAAGTTGGGGTGATCACCGATGTCAAGCTTAGCGAAGACTATGACCACATCATTGCAACAGCGCAAATGAACAAAGATGCCAAACGCATGCTGCGTGAAGACTCTATGTTCTGGGTGGTAAAACCGCGCATCGGCCGTGAAGGTGTATCTGGTCTAGAAACCTTGTTGTCCGGTGCGTACATCCAGCTTCAACCAGGCAACTCTCAGGTTGAGAAAGAACGCTTTGATGTGCTTGATGTGCCGCCAGTGGCCTCTCCGGATGCAGAAGGTTTACGCATTGTTCTGACTCATAAAGAAGCGGGCAAACTTGGGGTTGGTGATCCCGTTATCTACAAAGGCTTTACGGTAGGTCGAGTTGAAACGACGAGCTTCGATGTCGACACTCGCCGCGCTTTATACCAATTGTTTATCTTCAAGCCATACGACAGCCTAGTACGTACCAAAACTCATTTCTGGTTAAGCTCTGGTGTCGATTTACAGCTCAATGCAGAAGGCTTTGAAGTGAAATTTGGCTCACTAGAAAGCATGATTACTGGCGGGGTCACCTTTGATACCATTTCTGGTATTGGCGATGGTGATGAAATCAAAGAGGACATGACACACTTCCGTCTATTTGATGATGTGAAACAAGTGCGTGAAGGCATGTACGACGACTACATTCAATTCGTCATGATGTTTGAAGAATCGGTACGTGGTCTAAAACGCAAAGCACCCGTGGAATATCGCGGCCTTCGTATCGGTACAGTAATGAAAGTGCCAATGCGTATGCCAACACCAGAAGAGGATTTCTCTGCGAAGAAGATTCCTGTCCTAGTACGTATCGAATTGGGTCGCGTGTACAACAACCTACCTGCAGACAAATTGCCGCTGTTCAAAGAAAAGCTGACAGAAGAGTTTGCTAAAGGGCTTCGCGGTACACTGAAAACCGGTAACTTACTAACGGGCGCTCTGTACATCGACACCGACTTCTACCCAGATGAAGACCCATACGTGCCGAGCAAATTCGAAGACTTTGACGTGTTCCCGACCAAACAAGGTGGCTTTGCTCAGGTTCAACGCCAAGTGAATGACTTCCTAACCAAGCTAAATAGCTTACCAATGGAAGACACGTTGAACTCACTTAACAGAACACTGAAGAACTCAGAAAAGACGCTGGCTTCAGCAGAGCGTGTTGCAAGCAGTGTGGATCGTCTTCTCAACCAAGACGACACCAAAGCGATTCCTGCGGATATTCGCAAGAGCCTAGAGCAACTTCAAAGAACATTGGATGGTTACGGTCCAAACTCCACCATGTACAGCGAAATGGAATCAACGCTGAAAGAGCTTGAAAAAGTAATGACTGAATTCAAACCAGTGTTAAAACAATTGAATGAAAAACCAAACTCATTGGTGTTTGGTGAAGATGAAGTGAGCGATCCAATTCCAGCGAGAGGGCAAAAATAATGAAACGCGGACTTTTATTGATTTCTGCCCTACTGGCAGGTTGTAGTAGCGCTCCTGAAGACACAGGCGCTTTGTATGTCTTACCGGAAGCAAGCTCAGCAAAGGTAAGCGATACTATGATCGCACAACGCCCACAACTTGTGGTTCGCCCAGTTGAATTGGCAAGCTACCTAGCCGACAGTGGTATTGTGTATCGCGCTTCAGAGACTCAGATCATCCAAGCGAAACACAATCAATGGGCGCACAGTATCTCTGAGCAAATCACGACGCGTGTAATCGACGAACTGCGTAGCAAGCAAAGCCAATACTGGCCGGTAGAAGTGAATAACCTGCTCGACCAGAGTGATGAGAGCAAGCTTCAATTGTCGTTAAGTAAGTTCAACGGCAGTTATGAAGGCAACGCTGAAATCGAAGGTGAATGGCTCCTTGTTGATGCTAACGGCAAGGTGAAGACCAGCGCACCGGTTAAAATCAGCATGCCTTTACAAGATGAAGGCTACGATGCGCTTGTCGATGCACTATCGGTAGGTTTGAACAACCTGACAGATCAAATCGCCGCTCAGCTATAACACTCATCGCCCATTCAGTTCTCTGAGTGGGCGACTTTTTCTCCCCTTGTTTTCCCGATACACTGTAACCCAGCCCTTTTAGTGAGTGATAAAGAATGAAAGACATGCGACAAGCGTTGCTCGATG
This sequence comes from Vibrio sp. K4, assembly GCF_051122595.1. NCBI lineage: Bacteria > Pseudomonadati > Pseudomonadota > Gammaproteobacteria > Vibrionales > Vibrionaceae > Vibrio > Vibrio sp. K4. Next base: position 906,383 of record NZ_CP178577.1, on the reverse strand, counting down.
CCGGATTGCATTTGATCAATGAACACGGCTTTGCTGGTGTGGGTTTAATGAAGATCATTAACGAAGCAGAAGGAACTAAAGGGTCGTTTTATCACTACTTCAAATCAAAAGAACATTTCGGTGCGATTTTGCTGCACGACTACTTTGAAACGCACCTTGAGCGTCTCGAACGCTTTTTGAGTGACGAGTCCAAAGCGCCAAGCGAACGCGTACAAGCCTACTTTGATGATTGGTGCGTCGTTAAGTTGACCGACGATTTTCGTATTCAATGCTTGGTCGTCAAGCTCGCTGGTGAAGTTTCTGGTCACGACACCGAAATGCAAAGTGAAATGGCTGCGGGCACTAAGAAAATGATTGAGAAAATGACGACTTTCTTTGAGCGCAGCAATCAAGAAGGCACGCTTAGTTTGTCTGCACCGGAACAAACAGCAAAAACACTGTTTAGCTTGTGGTTGGGTTATACCTTGCTTGCGGCAATGCAAAAAGATCGCGCAATTTTAGATGATGCGATGCAAACCACCGTCAAGCTGCTAAACGAGTAAACAGAACCTCTCACATACACGGCAAAACACAGCGCAGCACATATATCGAGATAGATCATCAAGATAAAGACAACAAAGCCAGCATTTCGCTGGCTTTATGTCTATTAGATGGGTAATGCTAATTTCCGACTCCACCGACGGTTTCTGCAGGTGTTTCTGGCGTCACTGGAGGCCACTTTTTGAAAGTTTCCAAATGCTGCTGAACAGCGGCTTGGGCAGGACCAAAGGCCCACATTTTCTGCCCCATCCATTTTAAGTACATACCGGATTCTTCTTCCGCTCGCTCATAAGGATCTTGACGTAGGTTGAACAACAGTGGCGCATTCAACTCTTCTTTCGGGCCACTCCAACCGTGGTTTTGTACCACAAAATGCGCTTTCCAGTCCCCCACACGAACAGCTTGCAGTTTATCGCGCTCATAGTAAAAGATTTCATTGCGATTAGATTTGCCGTTATTGGTTAGCATCTCCATTTGGTTGTAGCCATCAAGGTGTGCTTTGTGGCCCTTGTAACCTTTCAGCATTTGCTGTTTTAAATCAGCAGGACCACCAGCTGCTTCAACCAACGTCGGCAACAGATCCATCCCATCAAACATACCGTTGCTGACTTTATTTGCTGGGATTTTTTCAGGCCAACTGATCAAGAAAGGTGCTCTAACCCCACCCTCCCATGTTGTTCCTTTCTCCCCATGGAATGGCGTCATACCACCGTCTGGCCACGTCATGATCTCTGGCCCATTATCGGCGGTGAAGATCACTATGGTGTTGTCAGCAACGCCGAGCTCTTCAAGCTTCGCAAGCATTTCTCCAACGTGGTCATCGAGGTCTTTCATTACGACCTCTTGCAATCCCCAACCGTTAGTACCAAGCATCGCTTCATATTTCGGAGAGAGATGCGTCCATACATGACCTCTTGATGGGCAGTACCAAGTAAAGAAAGGTTTTTCGGCCTTCACCGCACGCTCAATAAAATCGATCGCATGCTTGTTGACCTCATCATCAAGAGTACGCATTCGCTCAATGGTGAGAGCGCCATCATCTTTAATCGACTGACCACCTTTTCCATCGGCTTTCGCATGAATAACATTACGGGGCGCAAACTTCTGGAAAGCTTCATCTTTTGGCCAATCAGGGTCTTCGGTGTATTCCATTGCGTTTAGGTGGTAAAGCCAGCCCCAATACTCGTCAAAGCCGTGCATAGTTGGAAGAAACTCATCGCGGTCACCTAAATGGTTTTTACCAAACTGCCCTGTGACGTAACCAAGCTCTTTAAGTAACTCAGGCAGAGTTGGCGTATTTTGGTTAAGCCCAACAGGACCTCCTGGTAGACCGACAGTGTGCATGCCTGTTCTTACCGGTAATTGCCCAGTCAAAAAAGCAGAACGCCCAGCAGTACAAGATGGCTGGGCGTAATAATCGGTAAGTAACATGCCTTTTTCAGCGATGCTATCAATGTTTGGCGTCTGGCTACTCATCAACCCACGGTGATAAGCGCTGACGTTAGAGACACCAATATCATCAGTAAATATCACGAAGATATTGGGTTGGTCCTGCGCTGCAGTTGCAGCGAAGGACATCAATGAAGCCAATCCTAGCGCTATACGACGAAGTATCCCTTTCATAGATTTTCCTTATGCTGTTTGCTCTTCTTTTCTGATCATTTTCAGCCCCACCAAGCCAAAGCCGAACTCCAAAAATAGATACACGACTAACAACCAATGCGGCATTCCGTCTACTAGCAAACTCAAGAGCCTTCCCATCGCTAAGCCCCACATAAAAATGACCAGGCTATACAGTGCAGGTAGACGATATTTGGTGCTCATCGCCCCCATTAACCAAAACATAGCGAGCGCTAAATACAATCCCATGACCGCTCGGAAAATGTGGCTAACATTCACCGAGGATGCATCAATCCCAAATAAAAATGAGAGCGAGTCAACTGGTGAAAAACCATAAGAAAGTGCAATTGGGGTAAGACCTGCCGCAGCTAAGAGAAGAAAAATACTTTGAATTTTCATGACGTCTCCTGATTCGCTGTTTCACATACAGCGTAGTTAAATTAACAAATTAAACAAGTTGCATAACTAATGCGTTTTTGAAAGAGGCTTGATGAAGCCTGTGTGTCTTTAAGCAAACATCAATAAAGGCGCCAAAATACACAAACCGGATAGCAGGACGTTTTCGATTTTCATCTGGGATTCTCCGTCAAATGTCATTCCATCGACGTTGAATGTTGAACGCGTTACCACGCTCTTCGATGGTTAAAGAATACACAATACAAACCGGTCGGTCTAGGGTTATTTACAAAAAAGATCTTAGCTCGATCATAGGGAATCGCTATCACGCTGAATTGAAAAGAAAGTTATCCATAAACCTGAGATTTTGAATTACTGCAATCCATGCTCTACGCTAATTTTGTGCAATTCATTTAATAACGATTACAAACACGGACGTTGATATGGCTAAGATGACCTTCCCTTCTATCGCCCTTATTTCCTCGCTTGCAGTGGCGCCAAACGCAATAGCAGAAGAGACGCAATCCCCATCAAGCAACTGGCAACACAGTGTCGAGATCTACATGCTCGCCCTAAATATCAATGGTGATACCACCATGGGTAACTTCTCTTCCAGTCTCGATGTCGATCCAAAGTTCATCATGGATCATCTCGACATTGGTGCTATGGCAAGACTTGAAGGGGTATATCAAAACAAATGGGGTTACTACATCGATTACAGTTTTATGGACCTCAGTGGTGACGTAAATAGCCTGTCAGGTATTCTCCCTAATGTCAGTTATCGTGCTGATTTGGAGATCCGCCAAGGCGTTCTCGAAGCAAAAGCATTTCAGCGAGAAACCTACTCCTTCGGCATGATCGATTACATGTTTGGCTTACGTTGGTGGGATAACGACATCAAGGGTAAGGTTTACCGCAACGATAACCGCATTCTGGTGGATAGGCTCAACATCAAAGAAGACTGGGTTGATTTTCTAATGGGTGTTCGATGGATCAATGACCTAACCAAAGATTGGCGCTTTCATGCCAGCTTGGATGCCGGTTTAGGTAAAGACACCAACTTTACCTATGCGACCCAATTTGGTTTGCGTTACCACATTAATGATTGGTCAGACGTTAATCTGGCTTACAAATCCACTTGGGTTGATTACGTAAACGAAGGAACCTTTGAATACGATACCGCTTCGCATGGCTTCTTAATCGGTCTTGGTTTGTACTTTTAATCACTTTAGGGCGAAGTGTTTCGGCACTTCGTACCGGATTCTCCTAAGCTAATAAGAACGAGTGTCATAAGGTGTTGCTTAGATGAACAAATCGGAAGTTATCTGGCCGGATTATTATCATCCCAAACATTCCCACATTCATGTGCGTAGCCAAATCGAAATCCCCGAGCCTCCCGAGGTTGTTTGGCAGCACTTAGTTCGTGCTCATGAATGGCCTGCGTGGCGAGACGGAAAAACCATGGTGCAGATCCTAAGTGGTGACAGCACATTGTGCAAAAACACCATGTTTCGTTGGAAAGCCTCTTGGCTCGACTTTCATTGTACGGTTGTGGAATACACACAGCATCAGCGCTTGGCTTGGAAAGGGAAAAAAGGCGGCGTTGACATGTACCACGCGTGGGTGTTGGAACCAACCAAAACTGGCTGCAGTATTGTTACCGAAAGCACGCAACGTGGTGGCATGACTTGGCTTACCAAATACTTCGCACCAAAAAGGTTGAGAAAATACCATCTCAAATGGCTAGAAGAGTTATGTCGTCAGTCTCATGGTCACTGCGGCAAATAAGCACCAATGCCTACCGCCTACCGACGGATATGTACAATAAATGCCCCCTCCCTGATCTCAATCATATTTGAGACACATTGCATGAGATACCCTTAGCGAAAACTACAAAACCCAATCATATGACCCCATGGTCAATAGATAAGGCGCTTGAGCAGCAATGTCGATTAACATTTCAGATCTAACCACCGCATTAAGCAAGGTGGAGCACATCCACAAAGTTCAATTGGAAAACGTGCATCAGTTTTTTAAGTCTAACGAAACTTTCTCGGTAAAAGCCTTTAGCCAAATTGTGGCGACGGACTCTATTGATGAACGTTTTAAAGCTATCGACAAAGAATTTGCTTTGTTGGGCGATGCTAAAACTTACCTGTTAGAGGCTTCTTACTTGGTTGCTTAGGGACAAAGCCAACTAAAGTAAAAAATTGCGCTTTCAAACCTTAAATGAGATTTATTTTTAATCGCATTACTGCTAAATTATCAGCAGTTATCGTATGAGGTTTTGCAATGAACGCGAAGAAAGCGCTCAAAAAATTGAAGAAGAAAGCGGTTAAGAAAGTCGCCTCTTCTTCAAACAAACAACTTAGTGCATTAAAGAACAATGCATTAGGTAGTGTTGTCACATCTCAATCCCGCACTTCTTCATCACAAAATGAACTCGTAAATGAGCTAAAAGGCGTCGCAAACCAAGCTGCAATGAGCGCAGCTTATGAACTTGCCGCTCCACTCAATCCGCTGTTGTCTTGGTTTAACGATGCTGGAGGTGTGGTCGATTTCACGACTTCAACTAAAAAAGCATCAACACCACGACCTAAGCAATCTGCCAATGATGCAGCACCTGCATTTTCGGTAAAATCAGTGGGACATTTACCCTTAAAGTCACCACCTTGCAAACGATGCCCTGCTCTTTCTAACGGCATTTGTAAATGTGCAGCTAAAAAGTTTAGGTTGAGCGCATAAATTAACGCGCTAGCACCCACAGATTAGAGCAAAAAAGCCCGACATCACGCCGGGCTTTTTACTATTCATTTTTCGCGGTCATTTATGCCAAGTTCATGATCACTCGGCTGACAGATGGGCCAACAATTCGGGTTAAAGCGACCCCTGTTAATCCTTTCACGAGACTCTTTGTTCCACTGACCATCGCTTTCTCAACAAAAGATGGTTTTTCGCTACTTTGCGTCCAATGGTGACTTTCTAGAATTTCCATCAGGCTATCACAATCAAGCTCTTCACTATCAAAACTGATAGCAACCGAACCTGCGTATCGCTTGTGCTTAATTTCGTGTACGGCATCAATCTCTTCCAACTGACAAATCAGTTCCGCAACCTCATTAGGGTGATCTTTAATGTAGTCAGAACGAACTCTAAGTCGCTGATTTGTCTTGTGAATGTAAGTATTCATGCTAGCACCAATCCAAATGATAACTATTACTGTTTGCAACAGTACCACTGAAATTGATTAAGCGCAAAACATTTGTAATTAGTTTGTCACATGATCGTTTTTCCCAATGAATCGCACTTTGCTTACCGTATAATTTTTTTATGAAACAGTACGTCGACCAGGCCTTAAAACTAAGAAAGTGGGTATCGATTGGCCACCATATCCCGGGAAGAGTAAGACTCAAATACAAGCTGGGCATCGTAGCGCACCTTGCCAAATTCCGTAGTGACGACATCGAGAAAGCTATTTCTTCTATTCCTGCGTTCAAAAACTACAAGTTGAACAGTGCGACGGGAAGCATCGTCATCGAATACGACCCAATGACAGTCAACCCTAAGGCGATTGACGCGTTGTTTTCGGATTCAGAACAAGCTGCGGAGCAAGCATGCTATTCGATCGCTGAGCAATTGGACCTAAATGGAGAACGTTCATGAGTGACTCATTGAACAATGCAAATCCATACGAAGCCTACTTCAAGGCCATGATGGAAATGCAAAAGGAAATGGCGAATGCTTATATGGCAAGCATGCAAAACGGTGAAATGCCGCCAATGATGATGCCTCATCAAATGGGTATGATGCCGCATTTCCCACATCCTGCATTTTGTCATCCTCACCAAATGCCACCAGGCATGGGGGCACAATTCCACCCAGGAATGATGCCACCGCCTCCACACTGGCCACATCCGGGGATGATGCAACACCCACCTCAACCTCAACAACCACCACAGACTCCTGAAACACCAGAGAGCGATCCATTATTCGAGCAGGCTCAAGCAATGCTAGAAGGCGCTCTAGGTGAAGAAGCAGGCATGTTTAAAGAGATATTAGGAACTTTCGGTATGAACGATAAAGAGTTTTGGAAAGGCGCTATGGTAGGCGCTGCAGCAGCACTTCTACTTAGCAATGAAAATGTGCGCGGCAAACTAATGGGCTTAGTATCAGGTGCTGGCGATATGCTGAAATCTGGTGGTTCGAGCGTAAAAGAAGGCGCTGTGAATACTGCAAGCGCAGTCAAAGAGAACGTTTCAACAGGTAGCGAGATCTTCAAAGATACTTACGCTGCCGGTAAGCAAGGCTTTCAAGAGTCTGTAGAGCGCCACAAAGAAGAACCTGCAATCAAAGAAGTAGCAGAAAAAGCGCCTCGCGAAGAAAGCGAAGGTGAAGATGGCCAACCCGTTATTAAAGAACATGAGTAATTCAGCCAATAAACTCAGTTCTGCCAATCGCGCTATGCTCGTTGGTGCTATAGCCGGCGGTAGTGCAACGATTGCCAGCCAATGGAAAGAGCACAAAGCTGGCAATATCGACACCAATGAAATGGCGACTAACGCAGCGAAATCCGCGCTAAAAACCGCAGCTATCGCTGGTGCGACAACTTATGTGGCAGAAAAAATGGCGGGCCGCCCTGCACTCTCCATGCTGACGATTCTCAGCGTCGGTGCAGCAGGCCTTTACCTTATGGATCAAGCTTCGGACTCTAAAAATGAACAATAACAACCCATACTACGGCTACCCTTATTACGGATATCCGCAACAACAAAACCAAGCGGCTGAACAACAACCTGCAGAACAACCTTACAAAAAGCAAAACTCCAAAACCCATTTCGCTATGGGTGTGGCTGCAGGCGCTGCAGTTGCTTACCTCCTAACCAATAAAAAGTTCCAACAAGGCGTTGCAACGACTGGCGAAAAAGCGTGGTCTGCGGTTCGTGGTGAAGTTGAAGAACTAAAAGAACGCTTGGAAGACACCCAAGCAGAGCTGGAATACTACCGTAACCTTTACAAAGGCGAAGAATGATCTCGATTCAGGTAAAGCATCACTTTCCCGGTCGAATCCGCTTTAAAGCATCAGCACTGAGACATCACAAAGATGTGGGTACTTGGATTGAAACCAGTTTAATGGCGATCCAAGGCATTAGTGCGGTGCGAGTGAACGAATCTGCTCATTCTGTTGTAGTGGAATACGACACGCAATTGCTGCAAGCAAAAACTGTCGAAGAGCGTTTAAACCAGCTTGATTTAAACGACGCAACGCAAGAAGAAACGGAACATAAGTTCACTCGCGGCGATATTGCAATGAATGTGATTGGCACTATCGCTGCAGCTTTGCTGCCAAACAAATGGGGCGCACTTTCAACGGCTACTTTAATCGCCCCAACGTTGTTTGAAGGTGTGAGCGAGCTAAAAGACAAAAACATCTCGGTTGAAGTTTTGGATGCGATTGCGGTTGGTCTCTCAGCTTGGCGCGGTGATTATCGTACCGCAATGATGACACAAAGCTTGATCAGCCTTGGGGAATACATGGAGCAGAAAACCAGTCGTAATAGTGACCAACTATTGGCTGATTTAATGCGCCCTCAAGAGTCGATCGTTTGGCGTGTCGATGGTTCAGAACGCACTCAAGTCAATTCGACGGAACTGAATGTTGATGACATCATCGAACTGGCGCCTGGCGTATCGATTCCTGTTGACGGCACCATTGTAAAAGGCGCGGCGTTAATCAACCAATCGTCTCTTACTGGTGAGAACGTGCCTGTTCGTCGTGAAGAGAGCGCGGTTGTTTACTCTGGTACTAGTGTCCATGAAGGCACTATTCAAGTTCGTGTTGATAAAGTCGGAAGTGAAGCAACAACCGCAAAAATTGCTAAGTTGATTTACGACTCGTTGAGTGAAAAAAGTGAAATTCAACAAGTCACACAAGACATGGCAAATCGCCGTGTAAAAATCACTTTAGGGATTGGTGCAGCTGTCTTCGCACTCACTCAAGACATCAACCGCGTTGCATCGGTGTTTCTTGTAGATTATTCCTGTGCCTTGAAACTGAGTACCCCAGTAACGTTCAAGTCCATCATGTACCGTGCTGCGCAACAAGGCATCTTGTTTAAAGGCGGCAGTGCAATTGAGAAGCTAGTGAAAATCGACACTTGTGTGTTCGATAAAACAGGGACACTCACGCATGGTGATATGCAGGTAACGGATGTCATTCCCCTCTGCGACTCGAACTCTGCACGTGACTTGCTAGCGATTGCAGCCTCGGTAGAAGAGCACAGTAACCACCCGCTATCTCAGGCTGTGGTAAATGCTGCCAAGCACAACCAACTGCCGCACATTGAGCATGGTGAAGTGGAGTACGTGATTGCACACGGCCTCAAGAGCACAATGAACGAACATGAGTTGGTTATGGGTAGCCGTCACTTCCTAGAAGTGCATGAGGATGTCGACTTCACGCCATTTGAAGATGTGATTAAGAAATACGAGGCGCAAGGTCGCCACCTTATCTTTATCTCTCATCAAAATGTCTTAATTGGCATGATTGGCTTGCGTGATCACTTACGTGAAGATGCACTAGAAACCCTGAATACCCTTCGCCAGTTTGGTGTAAAAGAGCTGATCATGATTACGGGTGATAGCCAATTCAAAGCCAGTATCCTTGGCAATGAGTTGAAGCTAGATCGTATCTTTGCCGAAGCGGTACCTTCTGAGAAATCGACCATTGTCGAAGCACTTCAAGCAGAAGGTCGCACTGTTATGTTTGTCGGTGATGGTGTTAACGATGCTCCAGCACTCACCGCGGCAGATGTTGGTGTTGCGATGGGCCGAGGAACCGAACTCGCCCGTCAAGTCGCCGACGTAGTTCTACTTCGTGACCAATTGTATGGATTAGCAGAAGCGCGCGAACTTGCTAACATCGCCATGCATGTAATCAACTCCAACATTAAAATTGCTGAGTACGTGAATAGCGGGATCATGCTTGCAGCTGCACTAGGGTGGTTAAACCCAGCGATGAGTGCCCTGCTCCATAATGGTACGACATTGTCTATTCTTGGTCGCTCTGCGGCGCTAAGACATGGGTAATTCCTGCATTCATCGTCCATTTAGATAGAAAAAGCCCCGATGCAATAAAGCATCGGGGCTTTTTACTGTCTACCTACTAAATAACTAATTCGCTGAAAGCTTATAACGGTCGTCGATAACCGTCACTTCAGGGAAAGATTTACCCGCCTTCATTGCTTTCTCAGTTTCTTCTTTCACTGATTTATCAATCCAGAAGTTCGCAATGTCCATTGGGTGAAGAATTCGTTCAGTATTTTTTGTCATACCGTTTTTCGGGATCTTAACCCAACGCCAGTGCGCATCACGCGTGTAAGGTACCATGTAGCCAGGAACGATCACGTTCGCATCACCCACGTATTTTTGAATCTGACGCGACAAATCGTAACGTTTTTGCTGTTCAAACTCATTATCATACGCTTCAATCAGTTTATCTAACTCTGGGCTACTGTAGTTGGTGTGTGCGTTTGTCTGCGGCTTGTTCGCGTTATCTGAGTGGAAGTACTCCCAGTACGCAGGGATCTCACCAGAACCCATGTTCAAGAACGCCAATTGATGCTTCTTCTCGAGGATGTATTTGAATGCCGAAGAGCCATCAACCAGATTCAGAGTAAACTCCAAGCCTGCAAGTTTTGCTTGCTCTTTTAGGTAAGCAATACGCGGCGTGTGTGAGTTGTAACCGTAGGTAATTGCAAAACTTAGACGCTCGCCTTTGTCGTTTACACGGATACCATCAGAGCCGACCTTGTCAAAGCCTGCTTTTTCGAAATGCTTAATCGCTTCTGCAGGATCAAACTTCGGTGGCTTGTTGTTTGGATCATCGTAATCACCATGACCAAAACCAAGGCCATGTGGTTTACGAGAGTAGTCACCACGCATGATGTTTTCGATCATACCGTCGTAATCAGTCGCCGCCATGATACCTTTACGCACTTCTAGACTATCCAACATCGGCATCGCGGTATTCATCCAGAGACCACCTGCACCTTGAGGAGCTTGGTTAAAGCCCCAGTATTTTTGTACATACCCTTTCTTGTAAACTTCACTGTCTGTTTTATCGTGCCAGAAGTTTGGTAGTACCATCTCAAAGTAATCTAAATTACCCTTCTCAAAGTGCTTCATTGCGATGTCTTCATCACGAATGACTGTGATGCGTACTTTGTCTACGTTGTAACGGTTTTTGTAATAACGGTTGTTGTAGCCCCACCAATCTTCACCAACGTGTTTGAATGTCACGCTCTTACCTTTCTTCACTTTATCAATGTAGTAAGGCGCAGCGGTAGGCTCAGATTTAAAGTTGAACTTACGTACGAAGTTGTCTGGCATACCATCGTTGTTCGCGTCTTTTTCACCCTCGAAGAAATGCTCTGGACGAGGTTGGAAGCCGTTACTTGGCATATTGATCAGAACCATCAACGCATCTTGACTCTGTTCCACAGCAAGATTTACTTTGATAGTGTAATCATCAATTTTCTCGACACTTAAGATGCTCGTTTTAAAGAAGTCGTTGTACCACGGATCAATGATGTCTTCTGAGGTGTAGTACTTCATCATGAACACGTAGTCGTCCGCCGTGATCTTTTCACCATCCGACCATTTCGCTGTTTCATCTAATTGGAAGTAAACGGTTTTGTTGTCTTCACCGAATGCCCATGCTTTCGCAAGCTGTGGAATCCATTTACCAGTGTCTGGATGGCGTTGGGCCAGTTTCGGTGTGCCATCCATTAGGTACTGACGAAGACCTGAGTTCGCATCAGGGCCAACACTGCGAAGCGTTTGAGGGAAACTACGGATAGAGGTGCGGTAAGTACCACCACGGACCGCTTCTTCTGAAGCAAAAAGCGGTTCGTTGTTGTTCGAAGTCCATTCGATATCTGCAGGTAACTCAGCTGCGTTTAGCTGAAAACTTCCTGCAACCAACATTGCCAATGCCGAAAAAGGCAGGGTCTTTATCATTGTTTTCTTCCTTGTTGTGTTTGCGCAGTGCGGCAGGAAGAGCGACAACAAGTGAACCTCAGAATGACTGCGCGCGATACACAGCAAAGAAAATAAAGGGAGCGAATACAAAGTGAAGTCCTGTCCACTTCCGTATTAATATCAGAGAGTTTCACTAGGTCATCCTGACCTTACAACGCAGTGAATGCATCCACTCCATAGTATTCGTTACACATTTGTAACGCAACCCATCCATAACACATGGTTGCACATTCCGACTATCACAGCGATTTATGTTATAGAAGTGTGATCATAACAGTACCATCCGCTAAGCCATTCCTGCCCTGCGATATAGTGTCTTTATGTTGAGCATGTTTGTGTTACAGGAAATAAAAAAGGCGAAGTGTGTACCACTTCACCTTTCGTTTTAGCCCCAAACTAGGCTTACATGTTCGCTAGGCTGTCGTTGATAGACTTAAGCACAGCCGCTGGATCTGTTGCTTGAGTAATTGGACGACCAATCACTAAGTAATCAGAGCCTGCTTGAATTGCATCTACTGGCGTCATGATACGGCGTTGATCACCTTGCTCAGAACCTGCTGGGCGAATACCAGGTGTCACTAACTTGAACTCTTTACCCAATTCATTCTTAAGCAAAGAAGACTCTTGCGCTGAACACACCACGCCATCAAGGCCAGAGTTTTTAGTCAGCGTAGCTAGACGAATCACTTGCTCTTGAGGCGCAACGTCCAAGCCAATACCGGCAAGGTCGCTTTGCTCCATACTGGTCAATACCGTCACACCAATCAGCAGCGGGCGGTCTTTACCGTAAGGCTCAAGAATTTCACGTGATGCCGCCATCATGCGTTCACCACCACTCGCGTGCACGTTCACCATCCATACACCCAGTTCAGCCGCAGCGCGAACTGCTTTTGAACACGTATTCGGGATATCGTGAAACTTCAGGTCTAGAAATACAGAGAAACCACGTTGATGAAGCTCACGTACGAAATCAGGACCAAATAGCGTAAACATTTCCTTGCCTACTTTTAGGCGACATGACGCAGGATCAATTCTATCCACAAACGCAAGCGCATCTGCTTGGTTATCATAATCCAGTGCGACAATAACTTTTTGGTCGATCATTTCATCTCCTAACTGTTTTTGGTTCTTATTAAATAAAGGTCAAAAAAATGCAGCGGACAGAAACTCTGCCAGCTGCATTAAAATTATTCACCGTCCAATCCTCGGATTGGCTTGATCGTCCCCCATCCTTTACATGATGGACAATGCCAGTAAAGAGAATGGGTGGAGAAACCACATTTCCTGCATCGGTAATGCGGTTTAACTTTTAACTGTTCACCAACCATCGCTTGTAGCGTCGACAAGCTGTCTTTCGCACGACCATCCTCTGCTTCAGCGATATGGTAGTCGATAAGGCGGTAGAAGCCTTTCATAGTTGGGTTTTTCAATAGTTGCTTGGTCAACAGCTCTTGTGCTGCCCCAACGCTCTCATGATGCGCTACAAGCTGCGCTAGCATCAATTCAGACGATACGCCCGCTTTCTTATCAATACACGCACGCAAGAATTCCACCAGCTCGTCTTCTTGGCCTAAGTGGTGATAACACTCTGCAATGGTCGGTAGAACATCACTAATGAAATCTTTATCTTGCTCAAGCACGCCCGTCAGATATTTGATGGTGTGTTTGTAGTCTTCTGACTCAAGATAGATACGACCAAGCGCAATGCTTGCACGCACACATTTTGGATCTTCTGATAGTGCTTTTTTAAAGTGTTGAATCGCTTTACTGGTATTGCCATCGGCTTGATCAAGCATGGCCAGCTCACACCAGAAATGCGCAATATTGGCGCGAATACGAGTGCGCTTCTTACCCATCTTAGCCAGTTGGTTGGCGTAATGAATGGCTTTTTCCCACTCACGCGTTTGCTGGTAGATGGTGACAAGTTGCTGAAGTGCACTTTCACGGTGATCGGGTTCTTCCACCAATTGCTCAAAGATTTTCTCAGCACGATCTAAAAAGCCAGACGCCATGTAGTCCTTCGCGAGCTGTTGAAGCGCTAAGTTTTTCTGATCTAGAGTGAGCCCAGAACGGGAGATGAGGTTTTGGTGGATACGAATTGCACGGTCGACTTCACCACGAGAACGGAAAAGATTACCCAACGCTAGGTGTGTATCTATCGTTTCGTTGTCAACTTGGAGCAATTCAATAAAGTGGTCAACCGCCTTATCTGACTGATCAGATAAGAGCAGGTTAAGACCCGTCACATACTGACGGGATATTTGATGAGATTGCTTCTGCTTGTCTTGCTGAGCGCTGCGATGGCCCATGTACCAACCATAAGCGGCGGCTATCGGCAATAACAAGAAGAGTAGTTCAAGCATTAAAGTTAAGCCTTATCCTTATGCCTGTTTTTCTACTGCTGGTTTTGCAGGTTTCTCTGCTTCAGCGGGCTCATACTTTTTAAGTTTCTTTTTCAGACGACGAACTTGAAGTTGAGTCTTAAATTGGATGCTAGCAAAGATAACCCACGCTAGACCAAAGCCAACCACGAATACCACACCCAATAGCGTTGATAGGTGGAACTCGCCTTTCGCCAGAAGATAATTAAAGGTTACGATCTCTTGGTTTTGAGAACCTAAAGCCAGTGCAATTAAAAAGAGAGCTAAAACAGCAATGATTTTTATAATTTTCATGTTACATCACCCTTCGAGGAGTAAGTAGGTAAGATTATGCAGTAAAATGTTTCTTCAGACCATGTATATTACCAATAATCTAGTTATAAAAAAGCGGCATACACGAGAGTATGCCGCTTTTTCAAACTAATAAGAGAGCCTTAGCTATCGATATTTACGCGCTCACGAAGCTCTTTACCTGGTTTGAAGTGAGGAACGTATTTACCTTCCAACTCCACTTTATCACCCGTTTTAGGGTTACGACCTACGCGAGGTTCGCGGTAATGAAGAGAAAAACTACCAAAGCCACGGATCTCGATACGATCACCGCTCTCTAGTGTAGAGGCCATGTGCTCTAAAATATCTTTTACAGCATCTTCTACCTCTTTCGCTGATAAATGTGTTTGCTCAGCGCAGAGTCTTTCAATCAGTTCAGACTTAGTCATAGTTGCCCTCTTTGAGTATCTTTATCACTCATTATAGTAAGTAATACTAATTCCAACAAACACTTGCTATCAATTCTAGACAAATTTTACACAAAATGCGCAATCAAAAAATGTCTTTTTTTAGCATAGTTTATCAACATTAGTATTACTACTCGGAAAGTAGCAAGCATAAAAAAGGAGCCTTGCGGCTCCTTTTTAGCTTAAGCGAGTAAATTATTCGCCTTTAGCAGCTTTGAAAGCGTCAGCCATTGCATTACCAAAAGCAGCTTCGTCTTGCTTGTTGATAGATGCCATTGCTTCTTGCTCTTCAGCTTCATCTTTAGCTTTGATAGATAGGTTGATTACGCGGTTCTTACGGTCTACACCTGTGAACTTAGCTTCAACAACATCACCAGCGCTTAGGATTAGAGAAGCATCTTCTACGCGATCGCGTGATACTTCAGAAGCACGGATGTAACCTTCAACGCCTTCTGCGATTTCAACTGTAGCGCCTTTAGCGTCAACAGCAGTTACAGTAGCGTTAACTAGAACACCTTTCTTGTTGTCAGCAACGTAAGCATTGAATGGGTCGTTTTCCATTTGCTTAACGCCTAGAGAAATGCGCTCACGCTCAGCGTCTACTGCTAGAACAACTGCAGAGATCTCGTCGCCTTTCTTGTACTCACGTACAGCTTCTTCGCCAGCAACATTCCAAGAAATGTCAGATAGGTGAACTAGACCGTCGATGCCGCCTTCTAGACCGATGAAGATACCGAAGTCAGTGATAGACTTGATCTTACCAGTAACTTTGTCGCCTTTAGCTTGTGCTTCAGCGAATGACTGCCATGGGTTAGCTTTACACTGTTTCAGACCTAGAGAAATACGACGACGCTCTTCGTCGATCTCAAGAACCATAACCTCAACTTCGTCGCCAACATTAACAACTTTAGATGGGTGGATGTTCTTGTTAGTCCAATCCATTTCTGAAACGTGTACTAGACCTTCAACGCCTTCTTCGATTTCAACGAAGCAGCCGTAGTCAGTTAGGTTAGTTACGCGACCAGTTAGTTTGTGACCTTCTGGGTAACGCTTAGCGATTGCTACCCATGGATCTTCGCCTAGTTGCTTAAGACCTAGTGATACGCGAGTACGCTCACGGTCGAACTTAAGAACTTTAACTTGGATCTCGTCACCAACGTTAACGATTTCAGATGGGTGCTTAACGCGCTTCCAAGCCATATCAGTGATATGTAGAAGACCGTCAACGCCACCTAGGTCAACGAACGCACCGTAGTCAGTAAGGTTCTTAACGATACCTTTAACTTCAGAACCTTCTTGTAGAGTTTCTAGAAGCTCGTCACGCTCAACGCTGTTCTCAGATTCGATAACTGCGCGACGTGAAACAACTACGTTGTTACGTTTTTGGTCAAGTTTGATAACTTTGAACTCTAGCTCTTTGTTTTCTAGGTGAGCAGTGTCGCGGATTGGACGTACGTCTACTAGAGAGCCAGGAAGGAAAGCACGGATACCGTTTAGTTCAACAGTGAAACCGCCTTTAACTTTACCGTTGATGATACCAACAACAGTTTCAGCTTCTTCGTAAGCTTTCTCAAGAACGATCCAAGCTTCGTGACGCTTAGCTTTCTCACGAGAAAGTTGAGTTTCACCGAAACCATCTTCAACAGCGTCTAGAGCTACGTCTACTTCAGCGCCAACTTCAACTTCAAGTTCGCCAGCAGCGTTCTTGAACTGTTCAGCAGGGATAGCAGATTCAGACTTAAGACCAGCGTCAACAAGAACGAAACCGTTCTCGATAGCTACTACAGTACCTTTAACGATGCTGCCTTGTTGGAATTCTGTTTCGTTTAGAAACTCTTCAAAGAGTTGAGCAAAAGATTCAGTCATTTATTTAATCTTCAATAAATTAAACGTCCACGGGTATCCTACCGCATGGGGTTATTAAATTCGCCAGTCATCATCCTTGCGACCAACGCTCTTAGCCTAGCCGAGCGTAATTACTCAGCTAGCTTCGATTCGATATATTGTAGTGCCTTTTCTACTACTTCGTCGATAGTCATCGACGTAGAATCTAGCACAAGCGCATCCTCTGCAGGGCGTAGTGGCGCCACTGGGCGGTTACGATCTCGGTCGTCACGCTCTTGGATCTCGCTCAAAAGGTCAGCAAATCTAACATCTAACCCTTTATCTTGCAACTGTTTAAGGCGTCGATTTGCACGCTCTTCTGCGCTCGCATCAAGGAAAATTTTCGCTTGTGCATTTTGGAATACAACCGTACCCATGTCACGACCATCAGCAACCAGACCCGGAGCGGTCTCAAATGCGCGCTGACGACGCAATAATGCTTCACGAACGCGTGGCAGTGCAGCCACTTTAGACGCTGCCATCCCCGTTTCTTCTTTACGAAGTTCACCAGAGACGTCTTCGCCTTCTAGAATCACTTTTACTAGGTCACCTTCAGCAACAAACTGAACGTCTAGGTGAGTAGCCAGTGGAACAAGCGCATCTTCTGACTCAGTGTCTACGCCGTGGTGAATCGCTGCGAGTGCAAGAACACGGTAAATAGCGCCAGAATCAAGAAGTTGAAAGCCTAACTTCTTCGCTAGCAACATACATAAAGTGCCTTTACCTGCACCACTAGGTCCATCTACGGTAACAACCGGAGTTTGAGAGGACATGTTTTTCTCCACGTTGATGTGCGAATTTCGGTGCTGCCACCCAAATTCATTTCATTCTTAATTTTACGGTGCGGGAGTATATACCTAATAGTCTCAGGATACCATTTCTTTGCCCTCTCTCTGGTTCAGAATTTGCCGTTTTCTCTGTTCTGATTCTTTCTCTTTAAAGCGCAATGCTAAATGGCAAATTTTCTCTAAGTTTCATTTTTCCGACCCGATCACATATTAGTAATACAATATTATTGTATATTAAATCATCTTATCGACGACCCTATAAAAATTGAGAACACAATATGAAGAAATTAGCGCTTACTTTTCTTGCTGCCAGCATTGCCTCTGCGTCTGCTATGGCTGCAACTTCGTCTAATGAATTGGCGAGCAAATATGAGCTAGATCCGACAAAGGCTCCAGCTCAAAACTTTGATATGACGAATTGGAAAATTACCTTGCCTGAACTGACTAAAGAAGGTGAACGCAAAGGTAAGGCATTAGAAATAGCCAAAGATGAGTTGGGCAATACAGAAACCCCTTATGTTCACCCTGAGTGGTTCTATACCAACAAAGAAACTGGCGCCGTGGTTTTTGTTGCACCAAATGAAGCACCGACCACTCCTAATAGTAAGAACACCCGTAGTGAGCTTCGTGCCATGCTCGCAACACACTACGGTGAGCCAAAAAACAACTTTGTCGTCGCTTCTCACCCAAATGCTGCTGAGTATGGTGCGATTGGTGGCGAGCTAAACGCGACACTGTCTGTTGACCAAGTCAGTACAAGTGGCAACTACAAAAAGAATGGCGCATTCGCTGTCGTGATTGGCCAAATTCATGGCTCTGACAATGAGCCTTTAAAGATTTCTTACCGCAAACTGCCTGAGCATGAATACGGCTCTCTTTCATGGAACTACGAGTTAAACCCAACCAAAGAACTTCAAGACGCGAAAGATGAAAATGGTAAGAAGCTTCGCCAAGACATCCGCCACAACGTATTCGGACAATACAACTTACGTAAATGCGACGCAGACCCACAAGACGGCATCAAACTGGGTGAAATCTTCTCATACAGCGTCAACGTGGAGGGTGACATCATGCACCTGACTTTCACTAAGAACCCTGGTGAGAAAAATGAAGTCACTAAGACATTTGATGTGAATCTAGCAGAAGGCAAATACCAAGGTCATGAAGTAGACCAAGGCTATGGTAACGATTGGATGTATTACAAAGCCGGTGCTTACAACCAATGTAATACGAAGAAAAGCAGTTCAGACTGTGAATGGCGCGGCATGGAAGCAGGTGATTATGCTCAAGCAAGCTTCTATCAGTTAGAACTGAAACAATAACGGTTAGAGCTGAACTAATAACCCACCGCTGAAACAAAAAAACCAACTAAACAGTTGGTTTTTTTTGTTATTTCTTAAGCATTATACTATTGGCTTTTGACCGCGTTCTGCAAGTTTAAGTACGACGCTGTCTGCCACTTTACTTGCAACACCGGCAAGCTTGTCTGCCAGTTTTTTCTTTTGCACGTAATGCACTGCTAGTACGGTTTTCTCTTTGCATGCTGCAACAACTAGATCGTCGGAAGTACTGATTTCATCTACCAGTCCTAGCTCTTTCGCTTGCGTACCAAACCAGTGTTCACCGGTTGCGACTTTTTCAAGTTCTAGTGCTGGGCGACGTTCACTGATGAAGTCTTTGAACAGTACGTGTGTTTCTTCAAGTTCTTGTTTGAACTTATCGCGCGCTTTGTCGGTGTTCTCACCAAACATCGTTAGTGTGCGTTTGTACTCACCTGCTGTTAGCTGCTCATATTCGATATCGTGCTTTTTCAACAGTTTGTTGAAGTTAGGGATCTGCGCGATAACACCGATAGAACCTACAATCGCAAACGGAGCTGAAACAATCTTGTCTGCCACACATGCCATCATGTAGCCACCACTTGCAGCCACTTTGTCGACAGAAATCGTCAGAGGCAAACCGGCTGCTTTGATTCGGTCAAGTTGAGAAGATGCCAAGCCGTAGCCATGAACCATTCCGCCACCAGACTCTAGACGAAGTAGCACTTCATCGCCTTCACGAGCAACTGCTAATACTGCAGTGATCTCTTCGCGTAGCGAGCCCACTTCTTTTGCATCAATACTACCGTTAAAGTCCAACACGAACAGATGCGGTTCGCGCTTGCTATCAAGAGAACCTTCTTTGCTCGCTTGTTTGATTTCTTTCTCGCGAGATTTGTTCTTTTCTTTCTCTTCCTTCTTAGCCGCTTTATCACGAGCTTTGATGAAAGCGTCATCGTGTAGGTGATGCTCTAATTGTTCGATTGCATCTTTGTGACGTTCAGAAAGATTAGTGACTTCCAATTCGCCCTTTGCAGCACCCGATTTACCACCCGCCGATTTTGCAATAATCAGCAGCACAACCACTGCCGCAACAACGGTGACAATCTTGGCTAAAAACAGACCGTAATCTAATAAAAATTCCAATGAGAGTTCCTCTATCTCATACCAGTAATAGTCATCAATATGTTACGTAGAAAAATCAGAGATAAGGCAAGAAAATCGGTAACCTCTTGTTCTGATTGATGGCGTTCAAATAACATACCGGACAACCGTTCTGGAATTGGTATAACACATGAATTGGTGTATTGTAACCAACTTGTCACGATTACCAAGATTTTCCATTGAGAAACAGGCGCATTTCTACACCAAGATGACGTCTGTTCGTCGGAATTAGATACAATAATAAGGATTAACTACCGTGAACTACTCCGTTTCAGCAGATGCCCTAAAAGGTAAAGTCATTCTTGTCACTGGTGCAGGCAATGGTATCGGTCGCCAAGCGGCACTTTCTTACGCTCAGCACGGTGCGACTGTGATTCTACTTGGTCGAAACGTTCAAAACCTTGAATCCATTTACGATGAAATCGAATCTGCAGGTTACCCTCAACCCGCGATCATTCCACTTGATCTGAAAGGCGCAACTAAGCAGCACTACATCGATATGGCAGAAACCATCGAAGGTCAGTTTGGTCGTTTGGATGGTCTGTTGCACAACGCTGGCGTTTTAAGCACGCTGTGCCCGTTTGAGCAAATCAATGAAGAAGACTTCGACGACATCATGCAGATTAACGTGAAAGCAGAAGTCCTAATGACTCAAGCGCTACTGCCTATTATGCGTAATTCAGACGCAGGTCGTATTATCTTTACGTCTTCAACTGTGGGCCATTCTGGCCGTGCTTTCTGGGGTTCATACGCCATCTCCAAATTTGCCGTAGAAGGTATGATGCAAGTATTGGCAGATGAACTTAGCGATACACCAATGCGTGTTAACGCGATTAACCCAGGTGCAACTCGTACTCGAATGCGTGAAAAAGCTTATCCAGGTGAAGATGCAAACACACTAAAAACACCACTGGATATCATGCCGCTTTACCTTCACTTGATGGACCCAGCGGTCACAGATGTAAACGGTCAGTGCATCGACGCTCAACCAAAGCGTAAGTAACCTCTTCAGGTCACCTCACATAATCGATTGAAAAGGCAGCAAACGCTGCCTTTTTTCGTATTTCTGCCTATAAAAATCTTGCGACTTTCCATCACAGAAATATACTGTACATATATACAGGTATTTATTTATGCAAGACATCATCCAACACTTAAAAAGCCAACACCTTGTTTGGCAAGCAAATTTGACCAAAGCAGACGAGCATCAGTTCCTTAATAGCTCAGGTTTCCCTGAACTCGACGCCCTGCTTGGCGGCGGCTTTCCTCCTCATGGCGTGGTGGAAATGGAATCTGTTGGCAGCATTGGCGAACTGCGCTTGCTTGCGCCTTATTTAGAAGCGTCTCTTTCGAGAGGGGTGACGGCATTCATTCAACCACCAGCGTTGATAAATTCATTGTTCCTACACAGCATTGGCTTGGACATCAACCAAGTATGGGTAATCACGCCTGAACATCAACGCGATGCGCTGTGGGCAGCAGAGCAATGCCTCAAGAGCGGTGTTTGTACCAACGTTTTGCTATGGCAAGATGAACTAGAGATCCACCAAGTAAAACGTCTGCAAGTGGCGAGCGAGCAAGGATCTTGCCCTCTGTTTATGCTCAAACCTAATATGACAAACCGCTTGTCTTTACCTGTTTCGTTGAGTCTGAAATTGCAAGGTCATGGACAAGGCGTTAGCGTGGAAGTTCTCAAACGAAAAGGCGGTTGGAGCAAAGGTAGTGTCGACATCAATTTCCAACACCACTACCCACAATTGGTGATGCCAACCACGACTCACATTCCATCAACTGTGGTCAATTTCCCATTGGCGAATCAAGGTTAGTAGTATGGCTTTGTGGATTTATTTGCACTTCCCTCACCTGCAGCTAGACGCACTCTTTGGCGATAACCAAGAGCAACCCGTGGTGATTGTAGAAAGCCAACGTTGTCGGATCATTCAATACAACAAGATTGCCGAGCAACAAGGCCTTAAGCCAAATATGGGCTTAGGTAGCGCGGCTTCTTTGTGCCGAGATTTGCAAGTGCATCCTTATCATCCGCAAACCGAATTGAGCAAGTTACAAGAAATTGCTCAATGGCTGTATTTGATTACGTCTGATGTCGTATTGATGCCAAGCCAAGGTATTCTGCTACGCGCAACCCCAATGCTTAATCTGTATGAAGGGCTACAAAACTATTGGACTAAAGTCAGCGCTCATTTATCGGAGCTGAAACTGAGTTTTCAATTCGGGTGTGGCTTTTCGCCTTTTTCTGCCAAACTGATGGCATTAGCAGGAGCGAACTTCATCAGTGAAGATAGGTCTGTCATGCAACAAGCCTTATCACCGCTGCCGCTCACATTAACGGATTTATCAAGCACTACCGTAGAGAAGCTACAACGTGTAGGTGTCACCACACTGCAAGGGTTACTTGAACTACCACTGCAAGACATCGCGCGTCGATTCGACATTGATTTGGTGAACTATGTTGGTCGCCTGACAGGGCAATTTAAACATCCTGTCGACTTTTATCATCCAACCGAATCCTTCCAAGTCTATTTAGAACTGCTGTTTGAGATTGAAAACGTCCAATGGGTAGAGAAGCCACTCGCTCAATTGCTTCGTCAACTCGAAACCTTTCTCAAGCTGCGCGATAAAGTCGCGTTTGAGCTGTGTTTAACCCTGCATCAGCGGGACAAACAAGCACAGCACCTTCAGCTCACATCCGCGCAAGGCGATTACTTGTGCCAACGCTGGCAACAATTGGCGAGTTTGAGTTTGGAATCCGTCACGTTAAACGGTCCTGTTATCGGCCTGACGTTAAAAGTAGAGCGTCAAGGTGAACCTTTAAGCTCTGCACGCGATTTCTTTGCTGGGCAAAAAGGCCAAATGAACGCGTTAGAGCTGCTCTCTTTACTGCAAGCTAAATTGGGCAAAAGCGCGGTACTCAAACCCAATATAGCCTGCGATCCAAGGCCAGAGAAAGCCAGTCAATATCGCCAAGCCGATGAGCCGGATGTCCCGATTAACACCATCCCTGCTCTGCTGCGCCCAGCGATGCAATTACCCGCCCCTATCGCGCTACAAGAGCAAGTATCTCTAGTACATGGACCTGAGCGGATTGTCTCTGGATGGTGGGATGGTGACGAGATCATGCGTGATTATTACATTGCGCACACCAAGCAAGGTCGATGGTTATGGGTGTTTCGCGATCAGCACAAGCACTGGTTTCTCCATGGCTATTTTTGTTAAATCGACAGTTATTTTTGTTAGGTCGTTATGAGTTACGCAGAACTGTTTTGTCAGTCCAATTTCTCCTTTCTCACTGGTGCTTCTCATGCGGAAGAATTGGTGCTGCAAGCGGCATTTTATCGCTATCAAGCCATTGCGATCACCGATGAGTGCTCAGTTGCGGGCGTAGTGAAAGCCCATGCGACCATCGAGCAACATAAACTCGACATCAAACAAATCGTCGGCAGCATGTTTTGGCTCAATGACGAGTGCCAAGTCGTGCTGCTTTGCCCTTGCCGTAAAGCTTACGCTGAGCTGTGCCGTATCATCACCAATGCAAGACGACGCAGCGAGAAAGGCACTTATCAACTGTCGGAGTGGGATTTGATGTCGATTCGCCACTGCCTTGTGTTGTGGCTCCCGACTCATCAAGAGAATGACCATTATTGGGGACGTTGGCTCCAGCAGCATCATGCTCATCGTTTATGGGTCGCGGTTCAACGTCATTTAGGTGGTGACGATGATGCTTACACCACACACTGTGAATTATTAGCAAACGAGTTCCAATTGCCGATTACTGCTTGTGGTGGCGTTTTGATGCATGCTGTTGAACGCTTACCGTTACAACATGTCCTGACAGCAGTAAAACACGGTTGTAGCGTTGATAAGCTCGGCTTTGGTCGTTTATCCAATGCCGAACGAGCATTGCGTCCATTGAACAAACTGTCTCGAATTTACAGAGCCGAATGGTTAGCAGAAAGCACCCATATTGCGAGCTTGTGCGAATTCAACCTCTCAGATCTGAAATACGAATACCCAACAGAGCTCATCCCTGACGGTCACACCCCAACCTCTTATCTGCGTCTGTTGGTCGAACGTGGAAAAAAACTGCGCTTCCCTAAAGGTGTTCCCGCAGACATTCATCAGACCATCGAGAATGAATTAACCCTCATTGAAGAGCTGGAATATCATTATTACTTTCTGACCATTCATGACATTGTAATGTTCGCTAAGCAGCAAGGCATTCTCTATCAAGGGCGAGGCTCTGCGGCAAACTCGGTGGTGTGTTACTGCTTAGAAATCACCGCCGTCGATCCTAGGCAAATCTCGGTCCTATTCGAGCGCTTTATTAGCCGAGAACGAAAAGAGCCACCAGACATTGATGTCGACTTTGAACACGAACGCCGCGAAGAAGTGATTCAATATATCTACAAAAAGTATGGCCGCGAGCGTGCCGCTTTGGCAGCCACCGTGATCAGCTATCGCTTTAAAAGTGCCGTGCGTGAAGTAGGCAAAGCGTTGGGGATTGAAGAGACTCAATTGGATTTCTTCATCAAAAACGTGAATCGCCGTGATCGTAGCCAAGGTTGGCAGGCGCAAATCATCGAATTGGGGTTACAACCAGAGTCGTTAAAAGGCCAACAGTTTATCCAGTTAGTGAACGAGATCATCGGATTCCCGCGCCATTTATCTCAGCATGTAGGTGGCTTTGTGATTTCATCTGGCCCTTTGTATGAACTGGTGCCTGTCGAGAATGCTTCGATGGAAGATCGCACGATTATTCAATGGGATAAAGATGACTTAGAAAGCTTAAAGCTGTTGAAAGTCGATGTTCTTGCTCTCGGCATGTTGAATGCGATCCGTAAATGCTTTCAATTGGTCGAGAAGCACCACCAGCGATCCCTGTCGATTGCTGAGATCACGCGCCTGCAAGACGATCCGCACGTATACCGCATGATCCAAAAAGCCGATACCGTTGGCGTATTCCAAATTGAGTCTCGCGCGCAGATGAGCATGTTGCCACGCTTAAAGCCTGCACGTTACTACGACTTAGTCGTACAGATTGCTATTGTTCGCCCGGGCCCAATTCAAGGTGATATGGTCCATCCGTTTCTAAAACGACGCAACGGTGAAGAGCCGATCAGCTATCCATCGGAAGAAGTGAAAAGCGTACTAGAGCGCACTATGGGCGTGCCGATTTTCCAAGAGCAAGTGATCAAACTCGCGATGGTCGCCGCTGGGTTCAGTGGTGGTGAAGCCGATCAACTGCGCCGTGCGATGGCAGCATGGAAGAAGAACGGCGATCTTGCCAAGTTCAAACCTAAACTGATCGACGGGATGCGTGAGCGTGGTTATGACTTAGAATTTGCGGAGCGAATCTTCGATCAAATCTGCGGTTTTGGTGAATACGGTTTTCCAGAAAGCCACTCAGCCTCTTTCGCAGTATTGGCTTACTGTTCTGCATGGTTGAAGTTTTACTATCCTGCTGAGTTCTATACTGCCCTACTCAATAGTCAACCAATGGGGTTTTATAGCCCTTCGCAATTGATTCAAGATGCGCGCCGACACGGTGTCGAAATACTGCCTGTTTGCATCAATCACTCTTCGTATCAACACCATTTGGTCAAACGTCCTAATGGCCGTCTTGGGGTACAACTGGGCTTTCGTTTAGTAAAGGGCTTTAATCAAGAAAGCGCTTCTCGGCTGATCGAACGCCGACCAAACAATGGCTATCGTACTATTCAAGAGGTGAAGCAGATCTTAAGAAACCGCCGTGATATTGAACTGCTCGCTTCTGCCAATGCGTTTCAGATCCTTTCAGGTAATCGCTATAATGCTCGTTGGGCTGCGATGGATTCGTTATCAGATTTACCCTTATTCAATCACATGGAAGAACCAATGGCGAACTACCAAGCTCAACCTTCTGAATACGAGAACTTGATTGAAGATTACGCCAGTACCGGGTTGTCACTGAGTCGCCACCCGATAACCTTGCTAGAAGAAGCCGGTAAGTTACCGCGCTTTACTCGGATGAAGCAGTTAGTTGAAAAGGAGCACAAATCTTTAGTGACGGTCGTCGGTGTCGTAACAGGTAGGCAATCTCCAGGCACCGCAGCAGGTGTGACTTTTTTCACTTTAGAAGACGATACGGGCAATATTAATGTGGTGGTCTGGCGAGCAACCGCCCGCGCTCAAAAGCAAGCGTATCTCACATCAAAAGTCTTGATGGTCAAAGGGATTTTAGAAAGAGAAGGAGAAGTGACACATATAATTGCAGGGAAGCTCATCGATTGTACACACAACCTTGCTGAGCTAAAAAGTAAGTCGCGCGACTTCCATTAAATCATCATATTTGGGGGCTGGAAAACACATTTCGCCGAAAAAAGTAAAGGGAGGTAAACCCTCCCTTTTTCGATTCTGCTGAATTAATCCTCAGCCATCGTTTCCGTACGCTTACTCTTGTATTTCCTATACAGTAACAAGGATAAAGTCATAATGACTTTAGATGTTAGCCATATCATTAAACGGAAGTACCCTAGGTTAATAGGTGAAAAGTGACGTGATATACCTACATATTTCATTGTCAGAAATATGTAAAATAGTATAGCAATCGCAGTTCAATTAATCACCTACCCTTATGGATTAATTCTTCGCCGATTAATTAACGCCCGTATATAAAACTTGACGCATTCTATCTTGTGAAACTTCGACGAGAAGGTCCGGTTGGAACTTAGAAATAAAGCGGTCGCAGCCCACTTTCTGCACCATGGCCTCGTTGAAACTACCACTTAAGGAGGTGTTCAGCGTAATGAACAGTTTGGACATTCGAGGATCAGAGCGCACTTCATGCGTCAGTCTGTAACCGTCCATTTCTGGCATTTCTGCATCCGTAATCATCATCAGCAGTTCTTTCTCGACGTCTTTACCTTCATCACACCAACGTTTAAGGACCGTTAATGCTTCAAGGCCATCGCGGCATTCAATGATGTTCAAACCAAGCTGAGACAAAGTATCTTTCACCTGATTACGGGCCGTTGAAGAATCATCAACAATCAGAACATTACGACCAATCATGGCTTGCGCTAGCTCTTGATCTAAAATGCCATCAGAAATGGTGACGTCGTAATGGACGATTTCCGCCAACACTTTTTCTACATCAATGATTTCAACGATTTGTGATGAATCACCGTCCTTCACTTGGGTGATAGCAGTTAGGTAGTTAGAGCGGCCAGATGTCGATGGCGGCGGCTGAATCTCTGTCCAAGCGGTATTGATGATGTTGCGCACGGGCCCGACAAGGAAACCCTGAATAGAGCGGTTGTATTCGGTGATGATCAAATTTTCTTCTTCTGCTTCGCCACGCAGTGGTGGGAAGCCTATCGAGCAACGCAGATCAATCACTGGCACGGCTTCGCCGCGCAAAGACGCTACACCACGGATGTTGTAATGAGAGCCCGGGAGTTTCGTCAGTGGAGGCAACTTAATCACCTCTTTCACTTTAAAAACGTTAATCGCAAACAATTGGCGACTATTCAGTGTGAACAGCAAAAGCTCCAGTCGGTTTTCACCTACTAGATTCGTACGCTGATCAACCGTATTTAACACTCCGGACATACCACTACCTAACTTTGAACGACAACCTATCACTCTTTACAGAAAACCGTGTTGAAACAACAAAGTAAACCTTTTGTATGAGTGCTCTACATTACTTACGAAAATTACATTAATGCTATAGATATAGCAATGAAACAGCGCCCAGATTGGCGTTTTCGGCACTGAGAAGATCAAAAAAGGGCGAACTGTAACGTTCACCCTTTTCTTCAAGTTGAGTTGATGCGAGAAAGATTAACCTTCAATCACCTTCATCAACAGTTGTCCATCGTATAGCGCCTGCTTCACTAGCGCAGCGCCCGGCATCGTCGCTTGTTTATAAAAACGAGATTCCACCAGCTCAAGGTCTTGATGATAAACAGGTAAACTTTGCTCTTCGATACAACGACGAATCGCAGGATAAAGCACATCTTTCGCTTGGTTGATTACCCCACCAATCAAGATTTTCTCTGGGTTGAATAGGTTAATCACAATCGCAATCGCAGAGCCTAAATAGCGACCCAGTTTCTCAATCACGTCAACCGCAAGAGGATCACCGTTCGCCGCCGCTTCACAAATACTCTCGATGCTCATTTCTTCGTGCTCAGCAAGAATAGAAGCTTCACCGTTAGCAATACGAGTAACCACCTCTTCGCGGATTGCCTGTGAACTCGCTACCGTTTCAAGACAACCAATGTTGCCACAATGACAGCGCTTGCCGTTTGGATCGATTTGGATATGGCCAAGTTCGCCGATGTTACCGTGACGACCTTGCAGCACGCGACCATCTAAGATGATACCCGCACCTAAGCCATGGTGGATGGAGATAAGCACCGAGTTATCGTTCTCTTGCGAATGACCGAACAGCTTCTCTGCCAGCGCCCAAGCACGCGTATCGTTGGCAATAAAGACAGGTAAGCCCGTTGCTTTGTAGATTTCTGGGCCTAACGCCAAGTTCTCAACATTGTAGTGCGGCATTTGCAATACGATGCCCTGCTCTGAGTTCACCAGACCAGGCAAAGTAATCGCAATACTGGTGACACGATCGAGTTGATCAGCGTAGGTTTGGAAGAATTCATCAATTTCGTAGAGTAAGCGTTCAAGCACGTCGTCTTGGTCGCGTTCATGGATATCGATTTTGGTATCGATAAGAACATCACCGCCAAGCTCGTGCAGTGCGATGGTCAAGTAACCTCGACCTAAACGCATCGACAAAAATTGCCAACCTTCATTATTGACCTGTAAACCCACTGCTGGACGGCCTCGGCTCGTCGCTTCCTGAACAGTAGTTTCATGAATCAGATGGGCTTCAATCAACTCTCGAGTGATCTTAGTGATACTCGCAGGCGCAAGCTCACTTTGCTTGGACAAATCGATTCGAGATATTGGACCCTTCAGGTCAATTAGTTTGTATACACGACCAGCATTGACCTGTTTGATATGATCAATATGGCCCGGTTGAGCCATGTACATCTTGCACTCCGAAATTCTATAACGGGATAATTTTTTTACTTTGCGAAGTAATTGTGAAGTGAATTGATAAATCCCCGTGACAAGCATCACGTATAAACATGTTTGTTTGTGTATTCAATCAAATAACCAGAAATCTACTCCTGTTAAATTGTTTGAAAAATAACTTATTTTATTCATCAAATTAGGTAACAAAGGCTGCGCCTTAATGTTTTTTCAGCACTTTGACCTAAATGCGAACAATCTGCGCATACTGTGCATATACTTAGCGAGAATAGAATTCGAGTTATCTAGTCCTACACCTGCATTCTTCGGAGAATCTATGACTTCCATATTAAGAAGAACAAAAATTGTCACAACGCTTGGCCCATCAACCGATAAAGACAATGTCCTTGAGGAGATAATCAAAGCTGGAGCAAACGTCGTTCGGATGAACTTCTCACACGGTACCAGCGATGACCACGTTCAACGTGCAGAAAAAGTAAGAGCTATCGCGGCGAAGCTTGGCCGCCAAGTGGCGATACTTGGTGACTTACAAGGTCCAAAAATTCGCGTTTCCACGTTCAAAGACGGCAAAATTCATCTCAACGTCGGCGATAAATTTACGCTAGACAGCGACCTACCAAAAGGCGAAGGCGATCAAGACTCCGTTGGCTTAGATTACAAAGAGCTCCCACAAGACGTCTCTCCTAATGACATCTTGCTGCTTGACGATGGTCGCGTGCAATTGCAAGTGACTAGCGTTGAAGGCAACAAAGTCCACACCCGAGTAACGGTCGGTGGCCCTCTTTCCAACAACAAAGGCATCAACAAAAAAGGCGGCGGCCTATCTGCGGATGCACTTACTGAAAAAGACAAAGCAGATATCCTTACCGCTGCCAAAATCAAAGTCGATTACCTCGCTATCTCATTCCCTCGCAATGGCGAAGATATGCATTACGCTCGTCGTTTGGCGCGAGACGCAGGTCTTGAAGCGAAACTCGTGGCAAAAGTGGAGCGTGCTGAAACCGTCGCTACCACAGAATCCATTGATGACATCATCTTAGCGTCCGACGTTGTTATGGTTGCTCGTGGCGACTTGGGTGTCGAAATTGGTGACCCAGAGCTCATCGGTGTACAGAAGAAGCTGATTCGCCGTGCTCGCAGCTTAAACCGTATCGTGATTACTGCGACCCAAATGATGGAATCGATGATGGCTGCGCCAATGCCGACTCGTGCGGAAGTTATGGACGTAGCAAACGCTGTTCTCGACGGCACGGATGCAGTGATGCTTTCCGGTGAAACTGCAGCGGGTCTATACCCAGTGGAAACCGTGAAATCCATGGCTGAAGTGTGTATAGGTGCAGAGAAGATGTCAGAAGCGAGCCTGTCGACTTACCGATTGGACCGCACATTTGCGACCGCAGAAGAGACCATAGCTATGTCGACCATGTATGCTGCCAACCATATGGAAGGTGTTAAAGCGATGGTTTCTCTGACCGAATCCGGTCGAACCGCTTTGATGATGTCTCGCTTAAGCTCTGGTTTGCCGATTTTCGCACTGTCGCGTAATGAATCAACGCTAAACCGAGCTGCATTGTATCGTGGTGTTACTCCCGTGTTCTTTGACTCCAAAGGCGGCGCAGGCTTAACCACGGCTCACGCAGCAATCGTAACACTGAAAGAGCAAGGCTTACTGGATGAAGGAGACTTGGTGATCTTCACTCAAGGTGATGTGATGGATGTAGTAGGTTCAACCAACTGCATGCGTATTTTGTCCGCTTAGTACTTTCCCAAAAAACCATAAAGGCTCCAAACGGAGCCTTTTCTTTTTTCAGATACTTGATTTCAATCTAAGCCGTTTCTCGACCATCTATGTTCAATTTGTCATAGAGCTGAATCAAATTGAAACCCGTTTGCAGACCAAGTTGATAATCGTTCTCTAACGCTTCTGGATCGCTCAACAAAGACGATGACTGTAACTCTTCTTTAGGAGCCAATTGCAGAATAAAGGTGTCATCGGGCGGAGCGGTTAAGAACGCTTGTGTCAATTCGAAGGTTTGGTAGTGAATCATCAACATGTCAGCCAAGCCAGAATCGAAGTTTTCACCAATCAGGTGGCTCAAGCGATAAAGGTTATCCGCCCCAAACAACCAGCGTCCGCCATTGAGCAGCTTTCTACCAGACAATTTCGACTGATGAGCCGCATTAATTTTCTGCTGCAAGAAGCTACTCCAGTCCTCTTTCCATTGGTGAACCTTGTGTTGCCAAGACTCTTGCACAGAGTTAATAGACTCGCGGTACCATTTGATACCCTCTTCACCAATCTCGGCTTGTACTTTGGCTTCTGCCTCAGAGAAAGGCTCCGTACGAATCACGATGATATTACGCGCATTCTTTCTCCATGCTTCTTGCACAGGAATCGAGGCAGAGACCCCACCATCAACATAAGGATGTCCATTTACATCCACAGGTCCCTGATACAATTTAGGGATCGCACAAGTGGCAACCATGGTATTGACCCAGTCCCCACCAAGTATCGGTAAATATTGATCAGAAAGAGTATCGACATTTGTCACCGCAGCAAACGCACCACGGGCGCCTAGCGCAGTTTTCCCCATATCAAGGTCAAGTTTATAAGGGTAATCTTGAATGCGCTCTAAGGCCCATTCCAAGCCCAAATATTGCTTCTTGCGGATATAACGGAAAAGATTAAAGAATTCGTTGGAAGTAGTGAGATCCGTAATGAAAGCCTTGCCCATGCCGTGTTGGCGACAAAGGTAAGCACACAAATTCAGAGCTCCGGCTGATGTGCCATAGAATTCATCGAATGGATCGAAATTGGAAAGAAGGAATGCATCCAACACTCCAGCGGTAAAAATCCCTCTCTGCCCTCCTCCTTGTGCGACAAGGGCAGTTTTGCCATTTCTGTAGCGCTCATACATCTCAATGTCGAGCTCTGCATGGCGATCAGTGATAATACCGCTGTTGCGTGTCATAGGCGTATCGCCAATGCATTAAGCCGTAGTAATCGCAATGATGCCGAAAGAGAGTAAAACTGCGAATACTGTAACGACGATGAGTAGGGCTGATTTTAGATCGTGTTCCATAGACACCTCCTTTAGTTGTAACAAATTAATAACACCAGTGTGAATTATGTTCAAGAATTGCCTAATTTAGTCGCACGATTTTGGCTAAGGCATCACAATTAGCTTAGTCATAATAAGGAGATAGCAAATGAACTATAAAATTGGCTGGCTAGTTGGGAGTGTATTATTGAGCTGTTCTATGGCTGCTCAAGCGACGGTTATCGTCACGCCCTATGTCGGCTTTACAGGAGGCGGTAAAGTAGAGGATGAGAATGACCGCACCTACGATTTAGACCCTTCAATCAATTATGCTTTGTCAGTTGAAACCCCTTTTGAGATGGGTCGCATCGGCTTTTTCTATTCCAACCAGTCGTCAGAATTGCAAGACATTAATAACTCTGCAGACATTCACTATCTTCAATTTCAAAGCAGCATTTACTACCCTCTCGCTCAAGGGTGGCAAACCTACGTTGGATTGGGCATAGGTGCGTCATACGCCGACGTAGACTGGGTAAATGACAAATATGGCTTTTCTGGTAGTGCATTCGCCGGCCTTGAGTACGAATTCTCGAAAACCTTTGCAATGACCGCGCAAATCCGTTGGTTAGGCACAGTTGTAGACAACGACACTTCAGGTGCTTGCGTCGTACCAACGGACGGTTCGTCTTGCATCATTAAGTTTGAAACCGACTGGATGAACCAATTCCAATCCAACATTGGCTTTCGTTTCCGTTTCTAACGACTTTCACTTCTAATGTGTCGTTTTAACGAAATATTCTCTATTGGGTGTGTCTAACACAGAGATACACCCTAATAGCCAAAAAGAGTTTATTTGACCAAGATCACATCGACCATACAGTCATTTATTTCAAAACCTACCCAACTTTACCGATCAGATAGCCTACCAAATCACTAATTAACAATATTTAAACCAGATAAAATGTCGACATTAACATTTAGAATCTATTGCGCTAAATAATGTAAAAAGTTAGTCTGAACACAGAAAGTAGAAGAATATTTCAGCTTTTGCAAACACACATCAAAATTTAAAGCATTTAATTCTATTTCTTGTTAGGTAACACAAAGCAAAACACCAGAATTTTATAACAATACCGAACATCGAGCAGAAGACTGACGGATAACAGTTGCTCTTTGCTCTGCTGGTGTTGCACGTTGCCGAGAAGAGCTTCATTCCTTAGGGAGTTGTACAGGAGTCAAATATGAAGCGAGAACAATGGGGATCCCGTGCGGGATTCATCTTAGCAGCAGTCGGTTCAGCCATCGGCTTGGGTAACATCTGGCGTTTCCCTTACATGGCCTATGAGAATGGCGGCGGTGCCTTCTTTATTCCTTATCTTTTCGCCATGATCACCGCAGGTATTCCATTCATGATCCTTGAGTTCAGTATGGGTCAAAAATACCGCGGTTCTGCACCAAAAACATTGGCAAAAATCCACGCGAAATTTGAATGGCTTGGTTGGTTCCAAGTTGGCGTTGCTGCCGTCATCGCCGTTTACTATGTTGCGGTTATTGGTTGGGCAATTTCTTACTTTGGGATGTCGTTCACTCAAAGTTGGGGTTCCGATACCAACGCCTTCTTCTTTAGTGAATACCTAAAACTTGGTGATAACTCTCCAACGGATTTAGGCAGCATTCAATGGAAGATCGCCGTATCTATGCTGATTGCTTGGGCAATTACCTATACTGCGATTGTGAGCGGTGTTAAATCAGGTATCGAACGCGCATCTAAGATCATGATGCCTATATTGTTCATTATGGTGATCTTCTTGATCGGTCGCATGATTTTCCTTCCTGGTGCGCTAGACGGTGTGAACTACATGTTCGAACCAGACTTCAGCAAAATCTGGGACGTAAAAGTGTGGGCAGCGGCTTACGGTCAGATCTTCTTCACACTAAGTATCGGCTTTGCCATCATGCTGGCTTACTCGAGCTATCTGCCAGAGAAATCAGACATCACCAACAACGCCTTCATGACGGTATTGATCAACTGTGGCTTCTCTATCCTTGCCGGTATCATGATTTTCTCGGTATTGGGTTATATGGCTCAAGAACAAGGCAAACCGCTTACTGAGGTAGTCTCTGCGGGTGTGGGCTTGGCATTTGTGACGTTACCTGCGGCAATTAACCTACTACCAGCGCCATACATCCTTGGTCCTCTGTTCTTCTTTGCTTTGGTTGTTGCAGGCTTAAGCTCGCACATCTCAATCATGGAAGCGGTAACCTCAGCAGTTATCGACAAATTAAAATGGAGCCGTAAGAAAGCTGCAAACGTAGTAATCGGTATTGGATTTGTTGTCTCGATGGCATTCGCGACCAACGGCGGATTGCTTCTGCTGGACCTTGTCGACCACTTCGCAAACAACGTTGGTATTATGGTTGGTGGCCTAGTAGAAATCGTTCTGATGGCTTGGTTGTTGAAACAGGTGCCTGAAGTTCGTAACTACGTAAACGAGCGCTCTGACTTCTCTGTTGGTCAATGGTTCGAAATCTGTTTACGCTTTGTCACACCAATCATGTTAGCAGTTATCTTGGCAACCAAGCTGTACGCACTTCTAACAGAAGGTTACGGTGGCTACGACCTGACTCTGGGTTGGGTAATGATTGCCGCATTGTTTGTGTTTGGCGTATTGATTAACGTAGCGAGCAAGGAGAAAGCGTAATGACTACAAGTGCAATCATCATGATGGTTATCGGACTTGGCATCACTTGGGGTGGCGCTGCGGTATGCATAAAACGAGCAATGAATAAACAGCAGTAAAGCTAACTGCCAGCGAAATTAAGGCTCACAAAACAAAATGCCGGCTCAGTGCCGGCATTTTTGTATCTATTAGAAATTGTACTTGATACCAAGCGCCCCACCTATTTGCAGATCAGGCCCTTTGTAAAAGTCCACTTCAGGATGGATTTGCGCGTACAGATCCCAGCCTTTTGATAGATCCCAATTTAAACCCAGTGGGACACGAACACCGAATTCATCATCCCACTCGTACCAGCCACCAACACCGACATACCAAGTTAATGGCATGCTTTGATCAAATGTGCCGCGCTTCGCTATGTAATCAAACGCCATACCATCGTTACCAATAATACCGCGGTACTTGTCATCAATTTCAACGACAACGCTGAGCTCTTGATCGACCGCCATACCAACAGAAAAATTCTTTGCTCCGTCCGCCGCTATTACGGCACTCGGCAGCATTGTTGCCGCCAATAAAATTCGCTTTTTCACAGCCTTCCCCCACTTAAAAAACAGCGTGCATAATTCAAACATGATGTCATTTTGTTGTGTCAGTAATGAGTAAGAATGACGTACGAAAAAAGCCACAAACGTAAGGGTGAGCGTGAGATCACGGCTAAAACACCAAAAGTAAGTGTTAGTGAGAAAAAGATTGGAGATTGGAGATTGGAGATTGGAGATTGGAGATTGGAGATTGGAGATTGGAGAAGAATAAATACTGAGGGTTATGAGGGGGAAGATACAGAAAGCAAAAAGGAGGCCGAAGCCCCCTTTTTCTTATGAATGACTGAGATTAGCCGTGGTTACGAATCCACTCATCCATTTCAGTTTTCAGGTTGTCAGACTTAGTACCGAAGATAGCCTGAACACCACCTGCTACAACTACAACACCAGCAGCGCCTAGTTGTTTTAGTTTGTCTTGGTCAACTGCAGCTGTGTCAGCTACTGCTACACGTAGACGAGTGATACATGCGTCTAGACCAGTGATGTTTGCTTTGCCGCCGAATGCTGCAACAAGCTCACCTGCCATGTCAGAACCAGAAGTTGCAACAGCTTCTTCAGATTCGTCTTCACGACCTGGAGTTTTAAGGTCAAGAGCAGTGATTACTGTGCGGAATACTACGTAGTAGATTACTGCGTAAACTAGACCAACAGCTACCATCAGACCCATCTTCTGAGCGTGGCCAGATAGAACTAGGAAGTCGATCAGACCGTGTGAGAATGATGTACCGTGTACGAAGCCTAGAGTGTTAGCAACAACGTATGCAGAACCAGCTAGTAGAGCGTGGATACCGTATAGTACTGGAGCAACGAATAGGAATGAGAATTCGATTGGCTCAGTAATACCTGTTAGAAATGAAGTCAGAGCAGCTGACGCCATGATACCCATTACTTTCGCGCGGTTTTCTGGTTTAGCACAGTGAGCAATAGCGATTGCTGCAGCTGGTAGACCGAACATCTTGAACATGTAACCACCCGCTAGCTGACCGAAGCCATTACCAGCAGCGCGAGAAGCATCATCTGCAACTAGGTAACAAGTTAGTACGCCGTTTTGAGTTTCACCAGCAGCGTTCACACAAGTACCTGCTTCGAAGAAGAATGGTACGTTCCATACGTGGTGTAGACCGAATGGGATTAGAGAACGCTCAACTACGCCGTAGATACCGAACGCAAGTTGTGGGTTTTGGTGCGCAGCCCAGTCAGAGAATGCAGAGATTGCACCGCCGATTGGTGGCCATACGATAGATAGTACAACACCTAGGATGATCGCAGCAAAACCAGTGATGATTGGCACAGCACGCTTACCAGCGAAGAAGCCAAGGTACTCTGGAAGTTGGATTTTGAAGAAACGGTTGAATGCCCAAGCAGCAACACCACCGACAAGGATACCACCTAGTACACCTGTATCGATTTTCTCAACGCCCATGATGCCAGCCATAACGCCAAGCGTTGCTGTCATGATGCCGTAACCAACGATTGCAGCAAGACCTGCTACACCGTCGTTGTTTGTGAAGCCAAGTGCTACACCAACAGCAAATAGAAGTGCCATTTGGCCGAATACTGAACCACCAGCTTGTTCCATTAGGTTAGAAACAACCTCTGGAATGAAGCTTAGGTGGGCAGCACCAACACCTAGTAGGATACCTGCGACTGGCAACACTGATACTGGTAGCATCAGAGCTTTACCAACTTTTTGCAGGTTTGCAAAAAGGTTCTTAAACATGTTTATGCTCCTGATAAATTATAAGTATTATTTGGGCACTAACGGCACACCCCCGTAGCCTAAATGTTAGCACCCAATGAAAATGTAACCACACGTTGCATTATATTTTCCGGCTCTAAATATATATTGATGGCCCTCAAACTTTCCACACAGTTACGAAATTTAGTTTCAAAACAAGCCGCAGATCACACCCAAAAACAGTAGATGAAAAGGTTTGCATTAAACTTATATTACTGTTTTATAACGATTTTATTATCAACATAATTAATTTTAAGGCGTAAATAAAATAAAGGCCGATGTTATTTTTAGTAACAAAATTACATTTGAGAGATTTGATTGTGGTTAAATCAACAAATTTAGTAAACATTAAACTAAATGATCTTTTTGGCGTATTTCTAAACAAAAAAGGGGCAATAGCCCCTTTTTTAAACCGTCTATTGATTTTTCATCGCAAAAAAAGATTTCGGAAGTTTTCGGTTGTTTTTTGCCCTACTTCAGCAATGGAGCATCCTTTTAGCTGTGCAATATAGGCTGCAACTTCGACAACATAGGCTGGTTGGTTCTCTTTTCCACGATGTGGAACGGGCGCTAAATATGGAGAATCCGTCTCAATAAGCAGCCTTTCTAAAGGCAAAGCTTTCACGACTTCTTTCAATTCTGTCGCCTGACGGAAGGTGACAATGCCCGAAATTGAGATGTAGAACCCTAAATCTAATGCAGCTTCTGCAAATGGTAGATCTTCGGTAAAGCAGTGGATCACACCACCACATTTTTCAGCGCCACCATTGCGTAGAATTTCTAATGTATCTTCACGAGCGTTACGGGTATGAATGATAAGCGGCTTGTTAAACTCCACCGCTAAATCTACCTGCTGTTCAAAACGCTCTTTTTGCAGCGCTGCAGTCTCTGGTTTGTAGTGATAATCCAGACCTGTTTCACCAATCGCTACCACTTTTTCGTGCGAAGCGTGTTGGCGTAAGGTCTCCATAGAGAACGCGCTCTCCACATCAAGCGGATGCACACAGCAAGACGCATAAACGTTGTCGTATGGCGTAATCATTTCCAACATTTTTGGAAATGAATCTAACGTAACGCCTACCGACAGTAGCTCTTTTACGTTCGCTTGTTTTGCTTTGTTAATAACGTCTTCAACATTGATGTGAAGATCATCGTAATTCAGTTTGTCTAGATGACAGTGCGAATCTACGAACATAATGCCTCTCGTGATTCAATTAACCAATTCATTGATAGTAGTTCAAGGTTCAAGCCTGGAAAGCGTTGAATTTGCCCCTTTAGCTCAAGCAGCTTCTTCGACGCCAGGTATAAACCGTCATAACTGTGTGTTGGGAACAGAGTTGCGCCCGGAAGTTGAGCCGCTTCCGCCACCCCAAATTGGGCTTTCTGAGCGTCCGTTAATAGATACCAAGCCCAGTCGAATGCTTTTTCTGGGTTCTTTGCCATTAACGATGCACACTGGAATACATCTGATACCGGCGAAGATAGCGTCTCAATAAAACAACGCTCAAACGCTTGGTACTCATCAAGCTCACCACTTTTCACCGCTTCTAGGGTATTAATTGGCGACCCTAAATTCAGTTTAAGCGCATAAGCTGGTACTTGTGATGCTCCCTGCTCGCTCATCCAATTCATCGCCTGCTCTGTTGATGGTGGTGTCACCACCCATTGTTGGCAACGACTCTGGATAGTTGGCAGCAATCGCTCTTGGTTATGCGTCACGAGCAAGAACAAGCATTTCTGTCCCGGCTCTTCGAGTGTTTTCAACAACGCATTGGACGCAGACTCATTCATCGCATCGGCTGGCTCGATGATGAACACGCGATAGCCGTTTAGTTGTGAAGATTCATGCGCAAGGCGATTACATGCTCGAATCTGCTCAACGGTGATCGACTTTCCTTCTTTCTCTGGCTTAATCCAGTGTAAATCAGGATGGCTATGAGATTGAGTCAACTGGCAACTATGGCAGAAACCACACGCTTCACTAGTGTAATTTTGACACAGTAACGAGTGGCTAAAGAGCTCAACCAGCTTCTCCACCGCTAATCCTTTGTCACTTTGCAGCAGCAGTGCGCCTGGAATTCGTTCTGAATCCAAGCTTGTTTTGAGGTTATCCCAAACGGGTAGTAACCATGGAAAGTCATTTAACATGAGCGACCTCAATCCACATTCTGCTTACAGTGACGCTAGCCATTCGTTTAGCGCAGCTTTAATGTCTTGTGCAACCTCTTCAATCGACTGCTCAGCGTTGATCACCACGATGGAATCATCGGCATTAGCCAACGCTAAGTAACGCTCACGCGTGCGTTCAAAGAAGCTGATGTCCATTTTTTCAATACGATCTAGTTCGCCACGTCCACGAGCACGCTCAAGTCCAACTCGAGGATCGATATCCATGTACAATGTGAATGCAGGCTTAAATTCACCTAGAATTGTATCGCGCAGATTCTTCATCAGTGATGCATCGATTTGGCGACCACCACCTTGGTAAGCTTGAGAAGACAAATCATGACGGTCGCCGACGACCCATTGTTCGTTTGCTAGCGCTGGCTTAATCACGTTCTCAACTAACTGAACTCGTGCTGCATAAAGCAAAAGCAGTTCAGTCATGTCTTTTAGATCTTCGCCTTCGTGCTCTTCTTTTACTAATGCACGCATCTTCTCTGCTAGCGGCGTACCGCCTGGTTCACGAGTATTAACGATATCTTGGATACCTGCAGCTTTCAGCGTATCTAAAACGGTTTTAATCGCAGTGCTTTTACCCGCGCCCTCTAGGCCCTCAACGACAATAAAGTTTGCTTTCATCATTTGTTCTTTCTTAGTTCTCTTAAATAGGCACGTACAGCACGATTGTGCTCAGCAAGGGATTTCGAAAACACATGTCCGCCCTTTCCACTTGCTACAAAATATAGGTAATTACTGTTTTCTGGGTTGAGAGCAGCCTCAATCGATGCTTCACCGGCCATGGCGATTGGCGTTGGTGGCAACCCATTAATGGTGTATGTGTTGTATGGCGTTGGTGTACGCAAATCTTTCTTACGGATATTGCCATCGTATGCATCCCCCATCCCGTAGATAACGGTTGGGTCAGTTTGCAAACGCATACGTTTATTGAGGCGGTTAACAAATACCGATGCAACACGTTCGCGCTCAGCATCAATTGCCGTCTCTTTCTCAATAATAGAAGCTAGGATCAGCGCTTCGTATTTATCTTTCAGTGGTAACTTGTCCTGACGCGCTTCCCATTGTTCATCAAGAATCTTGTTTAGCTTGCTGTGTGCACGCTCTAAGATCTGGCTTTCACTTGCGCCAGCAGTGTAATGGTAAGTCTCCGCAAGGAATAAACCTTCAAGCTTCTCACGTTCAATACCTAGCTTTTCTGCCATTTCTTTTTCAGACAAACCAGTTAAGTCATGTTTTACATGAGGTGCAGCTTTTAGCTGTTCAACCCACTCAGAGAAACGGCTGCCTTCGACAAAAGTAATCGCAAATTGATGCTCTTTGCCGGTATTGAGCTGTTCTAACGTTTGATAAAGCGAAACTTTTGGCTCAAGTTGGTAAGTGCCTGCTCGTACTTGAAGAAGCTCTGGGTAAAGGCGGGGCATTAAACGAATGTAATCAGAAGCTTCTATGATGTCGTCTTTTACAAGATCACGCATCACTCGGTGAAAGCTAGTGCCATTTTCTACGGTAAACAGCTGAGGCTGCTCTATAAGAATTGGTGAGTTAACATATTGCTTAGTCTGTGAAACAACGTAAAAAACACCTGCTGCACCAATAACGGCAATCAGTACAACAAAAGCAAACAGTTTTTTAATCACGAATTTAGATTCCCTTGAAGTCGTCGAGTCAATTTTCCTATTGGAAAGTCAATCTTGTTATCTGGTGTCGAAATACCGCTGACCGGTGCCACACCTAATAGTGAGTTACACATCAACACCTCGTCTGCATTAAGCAAATCAGAGAGTTCGAATGTTGCTACCTGCACTGGGTAGCCATTGGTTTGGAGAAATTCCAATACCTTACGGCGCATTACGCCAGCCACACCAGACAAACTCAAATCGGGTGTGTATACCTTTTTATCTTTAACCCAAAAAAGGTTTGCCATTGTAGTTTCAATGACATGATTTTGCACATTTAACGTCACAGCATCGGTAAATTCCGTGCCTTCAATTTCCGCTTTTGCGAGAACCTGTTCGATTCGGTTGTTATGCTTATGACCAGCCAGAAGGGGTTGAATGCCAAGGCGGATTTCACAAACCCCTAACGGCACGCCATTTTCTTGCCATGAAGAGTAATGAGAAGGAAATGCAAAATTCGAAATAGTCACGACTGGCCCTTCGATACCGCTAGGACTATACCCTCGCCCTCCAGTGCCGCGACTGATATGAATTTTGATTCCGGCAAGCTCGTCATTCAAAA
This sequence comes from Vibrio sp. K4, assembly GCF_051122595.1. NCBI lineage: Bacteria > Pseudomonadati > Pseudomonadota > Gammaproteobacteria > Vibrionales > Vibrionaceae > Vibrio > Vibrio sp. K4. Next base: position 864,974 of record NZ_CP178577.1, on the reverse strand, counting down.
CTGCTTTCATTACCCAATCGAATACTTGGCTCCAATCAGGAAAAGGGATGTGTAATGTTTTCAGGCACGCTTCCATTCGCTCAACATGCGCTTGCCAATGCTCTAATTCACCCTTCTTAGTTTTAATAGTTGTGAAACAGCCATCGCCATATTGAAACGAGCGGTCGCCAAGCGAAATGTGTGTTTGTGGCAATCCATTGACCCAGAACATTCAGATACCTTTACTTTCCGATCGACATATAAAACAAAACGGCTCAATGCTAAGCATCGAGCCGTCAGAATACAAGTATCGCTTCTCTAAAACAGTGTTAGAGATTTTTACTCAGCGAATTTTTTGAATACTAGCGAACCGTTTGTACCGCCGAAGCCGAACGAGTTACAGATTGCGTATTCCATATCAACTTTGCGCGCTGTATGCGGAACAAGATCGATATCTAGACCTTCTTCTGGATCATCTAGGTTGATCGTTGGTGGAACGATTTGGTCTACCAAAGAAAGAACTGTGATGATCGCTTCAACTGAGCCAGCAGCACCTAGAAGGTGACCAGTCATAGATTTAGTTGAAGATACTAATACTTGCTTAGAGCCTTCTTCACCAAGAGCACGTTTAACACCCTTGATCTCAGCCACATCACCAGCAGGTGTCGATGTACCGTGAGCGTTCACGTAACCAACTTGAGTACCAGTGATGTTTGCGTCACGCATTGCCGCTTCCATTGCTAGAGCGCCACCTGAACCATCTTCACTTGGAGAAGTCATGTGGTAAGCGTCACCAGACATACCAAAGCCAACTAGCTCTGCGTAGATCTTAGCGCCACGTGCTTTTGCGTGCTCGTACTCTTCAAGAACCATCATGCCCGCACCGTCACCAAGAACAAAGCCGTCACGGCCCTTATCCCATGGACGAGACGCTTTTTGAGGCTCATCGTTACGAGTTGAAAGTGCTTTTGCTGCACCGAAACCAGCCATACCTAGTGGTGTAGATGCTTTCTCTGAACCACCAGCAACCATCGCCTCAGCATCACCGTATGCAATCATACGCGCTGCGTGGCCGATGTTGTGTAGACCTGTAGTACATGCCGTAGAGATCGCGATGTTTGGACCACGAAGACCACGCATGATAGATAGGTTACCTGCAACCATGTTTACGATGGTCGAAGGAACAAAAAATGGGCTAACTTTGCGAGGACCTTTTTCAACAAGCGCTGTATGGCCTGTTTCGATTAGGTCTAGACCGCCGATGCCTGAGCCGATTGCTACACCAACTCGAGCTGCGTTTTCTTCGGTAATTTCTAAGCCAGAGTCATCCAGTGCTTGGATACCCGCTGCAATGCCGTACTGGATGAATAAATCCATTTTACGAGCATCTTTCTTAGACATGTACTCTGTGCAATCAAAATCTTTCACAAGACCAGCAAAACGAGTCGAGAAGTTCGTTGCATCGAAATGTTCGATGTTCACGATACCGCTTTGACCTTCTAGCAGGGCTTTCCAAGATGATTCTACTGTGTTGCCTACCGGTGACAACATACCCATGCCTGTGACAACTACACGACGCTTGGACACGATATAATTCTCCGGGAATTGAATGTTTCTATGAGAGGATAGAAGAAGTTAGAAAGAACACAGGCGGTCTAGGAGACCGCCTGGGAGAGATAATTACTGAGCGCTGTTTACGTAGTCGATTGCAGCTTGAACAGTAGTGATTTTCTCAGCTTCTTCGTCAGGAATCTCAGTGTCGAATTCCTCTTCTAGAGCCATTACTAGCTCTACAGTGTCTAGAGAATCAGCACCTAGATCGTCAACGAATGAAGCTTCGTTTTTAACTTCTGCTTCGTCTACACCTAGCTGTTCAACAATGATTTTCTTTACGCGTTCTTCGATGTTGCTCATTTTTCTTTTCCTTTACAGATTTCGCCTAATGCGATGATTCCGTAGTTTATTCGAACTATTGAAAGTTGCAAGGGGGTCCTTGCTGGTCAAACCACAAAATTAGCGAATTTAACCGAATTTCAATACATTTTTGACTTAAATCATGCACAAATCTTGCGCATGAGCATGACAACTTAATGACAGTTAACAGCAACTATAGGCTATTTTTCACAAAGTAAAACAGCTTATTTTGCACGAACTGTGCATTAAACCATGTACATGCCACCATTTACATGCAAAGTTTCACCAGTAATGTAAGCCGCTTCAGGTGAAGCTAGGAATACAACTGCTGATGCAATTTCACGTGGGTCACCTAGACGACCTGCTGGCACGTTCGACAACGTTGCTGCACGTTGGTCATCATTTAGCGCCTTAGTCATGTCAGTTTCGATGAAACCAGGTGCGACTGTGTTTACTGTTACGCCACGAGAAGCTACTTCACGGGCCATTGATTTAGTGAAACCAATCACACCCGCTTTTGCTGCTGCATAGTTTGTTTGACCAGCGTTACCCATAGTACCAACAACAGAACCTACGTTGATGATGCGACCAGCGCGTTTTTTCATCATGCCACGTAGAACCGCTTTAGACATGCGGTAGATTGGCGTTAGGTTTGTATTGATGATGTCGTTCCACTCGTCATCTTTCATACGCATTAGCAAGTTATCGCGCGTGATACCAGCGTTGTTTACTAGAATATCGATTGCACCAAACTCATCATTGATGTTTTTTAGTGTTGCTTCGATAGACTCAACGTCAGTTACGTTAAGTGCTAGACCTTTACCGTTTTCACCTAGGTACTCGCTGATCGCCGCTGCGCCGCCTTCAGAAGTCGCAGTACCGATTACCGTTGCACCGCGTTCAACAAGAAGTTCAGCAATCGCACGACCAATGCCACGGCTTGCGCCTGTCACTAGAGCGATCTTACCTTCTAGATTCATCATGTTGTGTTTTCCTTTTCTTATCGTGAACAGATTACTTAGCGGCTTCTAGCGACGCTACGTCGTTAACTGCTGCTGCGCTTAGTGTTTTCACGATACGTTTAGTCAGACCTGTCAGAACTTTGCCAGGACCAAGCTCAAGAAGATTTTCTACACCTTGCTCGTTCATTAGCTGCACGCTCTCAGTCCAACGAACTGGGCTGTGAAGTTGACGAACAAGTGCGTCTTTGATTTTTGCAGGATCAGTTTCAGCCACCACGTCAACGTTGTTGATAACCGGAAGTTGTGGTGCGTTGAATTCGATAGATTCTAGCGCGACAGCTAGTTTCTCTGCTGCAGGTTTCATTAGTGCGCAGTGTGAAGGCACTGAAACAGGAAGAGGAAGTGCACGCTTAGCACCTGCTTCTTTACATAGTGCACCAGCACGTTCTACCGCGTCTTTACTACCTGCGATAACAACTTGACCAGGTGAGTTGAAGTTTACTGGAGAAACGACTTCACCTTGTGCTGCTTCTTCACAAGCTTTTGCAATTGCTTCGTCATCTAGACCGATGATCGCGTACATTGCACCAGTACCCGCAGGTACCGCTTCTTGCATCAGTTGACCACGTAGCTCAACCAGTTTGATTGCTTCTTTAAAGTCAATCACGCCAGCACACACAAGCGCTGAGTACTCACCTAGGCTGTGACCCGCTAGGTTTGCTGGTTGCTCAAGACCAAGCTCTTGCCATACACGCCAGATAGCAACAGATGACGCTAGCAAAGCTGGTTGAGTACGGAAAGTTTGGTTTAGATCTTCTGCAGGTCCATTTTGAACAAGCGCCCATAGGTCGTAACCTAGTGCGTCAGATGCTTCTGCAAATGTTTGTTTTACTACGTCATATTGTTCGCCTAGATCAGCAAGCATACCAACTGCTTGTGAACCTTGACCTGGAAATACGATAGCAAACTTGCTCATGTTGTTTTCCTTTAAGCAAAGTAAAAAGAAATAAGATGCACCGTAGCGCATCTTAAATTTTGAATCTTGTGAAACTTAGAATTTCACCAGGGCAGAACCCCAAGTGAATCCGCCGCCAAACGCTTCAAGAAGTAGAGTTTGACCACGTTTAATACGACCATCACGTACCGCCTCATCCAGTGCTGTTGGCACGGTTGCAGCTGATGTGTTGCCGTGTTTATCAAGTGTGATCACGACTTGGTCTAGTGACATCGAAAGCTTTTTCGCTGTCGCTGAAATAATGCGGTAGTTCGCTTGGTGCGGAACCAACCAGTCTAATTCAGACTTGTGCATATCGTTCGCTTCAAGCGTGTCTTTAACCAGCCTTGATAGCTGAGTAACGGCTACTTTGAATACCTCGTTACCGGCCATATGAAGCCATTTATTTGCATCTTTACCACGTTCAGGAACAGGAAGGCTCAATAGATCACCAAACTGGCCGTCTGAATATATGTGCGTAGAAATAATGCCAGGCTCTTCGCTTGCACCAAGAACAACGGCACCCGCAGCATCACCAAACAAGATGATGGTTGAGCGATCCGTTGGGTCACATGTTTTCGACAATGCGTCTGCACCAATCACAAGCACGTTTTTGCACATGCCAGATTTGATGTGTTGGTCAGCAACAGATAATGCGTATACAAAACCTGAACAAGCAGCGGCTAAGTCGAATGCAGGACAACCTTTAATGCCAAGCTTTCCTTGCACCTGACACGCAGATGAAGGGAAAGTATGGCTACTGCTAGTAGTAGCAACGATAATTAGGTCGATATCATTTTTATCAATGCCGGCCATATCGATAGCGTTTTCAGCTGCGTAGAATGCCATGTCCGCAACAGTTTCATCTTCTGCTGCAATTCGACGCTCTTTAATACCAGTACGAGCTACGATCCACTCATCACTTGTATCTACCATTTTCTCTAGGTCTGCGTTAGTACGCACCTGAGATGGCAGGTAGCTGCCAGTACCTAAAATTTTGCTATACATGAAGACTAATAATGCCTCTCGAGTAAAACCGCTTCCAAACGATCGCTAATACGGCTTGGTACTTGTCGTTTGACCTCGTGTACTGCCTCGCCAAGTGCATTGACAATCGCAGATACATCCGCACTTCCATGGCTTTTTATGACAATGCCGCGCAATCCTAGCAAACTTGCGCCGTTATACTGGTCGGGGTTCAGTGTTTTTAGTTCATTAAATAGCCGAGAAAACAGTTTTCTAGCAATCCATCCCTTTATCGTTGATGCCATCATGCTGGTTTTTAGTTTTTCGATAAAGAGTTGCGCTGTTCCCTCGCTGGCTTTTAAGCATACGTTACCGACAAAGCCATCACAAACAATGACATCGGCAACGTCATGCAAAATTTGATTACCTTCAATATAACCCACAAAATTAATTGCGTCGGTTTGAGAAAGCATTTCTGCACAGCGTTTGACTAAATCGTTTCCTTTAATTTCTTCAGCACCAATATTCAGCACCGCCACACGAGGTGGATGACCGAGGTGTTCCTCGGCTAACGCACTGCCCATCACTGCAAATTGAAATAAGCTGTCTGCATCGCAAGATACATTCGCACCAAGATCTAACATCCAAGTACGTTTGCCACTAATGGTAGGTAATGCGGAAACTAAAGCAGGACGCTCAATACCAGGAAGCAGTTTAAGAATGAATCGTGAGAGCGCCATCAAGGCTCCGGTGTTACCACCGCTCACACACGCATCTGCTTCGTTATCAGAGACCAGATCAATGGCCATACGCATGGAGCTATTTTGGCTATTACGTAATGCTAAAGACGGTTTTTCTGAATTAGAAATTACTTTCTCGCTATGAAGAATGCTTAAACGAGAACTGGTAGAGGTACCTAGTTGAGATAATTGAGACGTGATCAGAGGTTGATCACCTATAAGAATCACTTTTAGCTCTGGGAAATGAGACAGTGCCTGCACGGCGGCAGGCACTGTTACGCGTGGACCGAAATCCCCGCCCATTGCATCAAGTGCAACGGTAATACTTTGCAAAGGTTCAACCTTACTTGTTGATAACCTTTTGACCACGGTAGTAACCTTCAGCAGTTACGTTGTGGCGTAGGTGAGTTTCACCAGAAGTCGCGTCTACAGATAGTGCAGCTGTAGTTAGCGCATCGTGTGAACGACGCATACCGCGCTTAGAACGAGTTTTACGGTTTTTCTGTACGGCCATTGACCCTACTCCTATACTATTGGGTTAAAAACCTAAAGAAGAAGCGGCTACCACACCAGTTACTTTTTCAGATTTTTCAAAACGTCGAATGGATTCGGTTTTTCTTCCTCAATTTCTTCAGGAATCTCACCAAAAACCATGTTATTTGAATCAACGCTACAATCCGCTTCATCGTGCATTGCGATTTGAGGTAATGTTAAGATGAACTCGTCTTCAACTAGTTGTATAAGGTCTAATTCACCGTACTCATTTAGATCTACCAAATCATAAATTTCTGGTGCTTCCTCTTCTGTCTTCTCACCGTAGTAAGGAGTGTAAAGGAATTCAACTTCACACGGATGTGTGAATACCTCATTACAACGCTGACACTCTAAGTCGACTTCGATGTTAGCTTTACCAGAGATAACAACAAGTCGCTGTTCATCAATATCAAATGACAATGAGACTTCTGCGTCGCGTTTTACGCCTTCAGTTGTTTCCGCTAAGCGCTTGAAAAGACTAGCTTGGATGATGCCATCGTAATCTAATCGTTTCTGTGCGGACTTCGCCGGATCAACCGTTCGCGGTATTTTTACCTTTTGCATAGGGCGCGAATATTATCTTCCAAATCAAAATTAGTCAAAGAAAAAGGCAAAAAAGTTGTACTTTTTTACGCTTAATATAGAGAGCATTAGCCAGAATCGATTTTGATCGATTATCCTATTGGAAATGCTTGTGCGAATTGTAATTCAAAATGAAAAATTACCAACTGGTTTTAGCCTCAACCTCCCCTTTTCGTAAACAACTGCTTGAAAAACTAGCAGTACCTTTTACTTGCTTGTCACCCAACTGCGATGAGACCCCTTTAGCTAACGAAACCCCTTTAGAACTGGTACAACGGCTTGCTATTGGTAAAGCCACTTCTTGTGACACAACCCATGACAGTTTGGTCATTGGCAGTGACCAAGTGTGTGTCATTGACGGCAATATCGTTGGTAAACCGTTAAACCGAGAAAACGCCATCAAACAGTTATTGGCTCAAAGCAGTAAAACCATCACTTTTTATACCGGACTAGCTGTCCACAACACAGCAACTAATCATACCGAAGTCGGCTTCGACACTTTTGAAGTGCACTTTAGAGATTTGACGCGTGAACAAATCGAACGCTACGTCGACAGAGAAGAACCTTTTTACTGTGCTGGTAGCTTTAAAAGCGAAGGAATGGGAATTTGCCTGTTTAAGAAGTTAGTCGGCAAAGATCCGAATACGTTAGTCGGCCTGCCACTTATTGATTTGATCGACATGCTGCAAAAACAAGGGTTAGAGGTTTTGTAGGGAATACAGAAGACTCCAAAGGGCTGATATGGACGGTTTAAGCAGTAACATCAAGCTAGTGACTTGGCATCGCAACCAGAGATTCCCGATATCGCTCCTTCGTCGCTTTCGGGAATGACGCCGTATAACCTCATCCATCAAAAAGTAAGTCATAACCCACTTAAATTCAGAATTCACTGCACGTCATCCTCAAGATTGAGGAACGAGCGAGTTGGGGATCTCTTTCAACGGTATCGCTGAGCACAAAGTTCTCATAACTCAACAGGCAAAGCTGCCGCCACTCTCTAAGAAGCTTTCTACGATCAAAAAAGCCGATGTATTAACATCGGCTTTTACATAGCTTTTTGCGATGGCGAGGGATGTAGATACGCTTGCCTCTACTTTTTACGCAAACCCGCTAAAACTTTCTCTAATTTCGCTTCCATCGGCGCGTTGATTTCCATCCACTCATCATTCGATGGGTGCTGGAACTTGATGTTCGCTGCATGTAGGAACAAACGATTCAAACCAACCTGACCTGTGTACGCATCAAAACGACGATCGCCATAACGGTCATCCCATGCAATTGGATGCCCCGTGTATTGAGTATGCACACGAATCTGGTGAGTACGTCCCGTAATAGGACTTGCTTGAATTAACGTTGCTTGTTCGAATTTCTCTAAGACTTTAAAACGCGTCTCAGACGGTTTGCCGTTTGGATTCACTCGTACAATACTGTTCACTTCGTTTTTAAGCAGTGGCGCATTAACGACTTTGCAGCTGTTTTTCCACTCACCCATGACAAGCGCGAAGTAGAACTTCTTCACTGTCTTTTCACGGAACTGTGCTTGTAAATGACGTAACGCAGAACGCTTCTTCGCAACCAGCAAGATGCCGGATGTATCACGGTCGATACGGTGCACGAGCTCAAGAAAGCGAGCTTGTGGTCGTAATGCTCGAAGTGCTTCAATCGCACCAAACTTTAGACCACTGCCGCCATGCACTGCTGTGCCAGATGGCTTGTTGAGAATCAATAGATGATCATCTTCAAAAATGATCTTGTCTTCCAACTCTGCCACTTTGTTTAGCTTCGTGCTCGGCGCGACGTCGTCCTCTTTCTTTTCTACCGTAACCGGAGGAATACGGACAAGATCGCCTGCTTTTAGTTTGTACTCTGCCTTAATGCGCTTTTTGTTTACGCGCACTTCCCCCTTGCGCACGATTCGGTAAATCATGCTCTTTGGGATGTCTTTTAATTGGTTACGCAAGAAATTATCAATGCGTTGACCCGCCATATCTTCGTCGATATCAACGAACTGGACTTGTGTTCTTATTTCGCTCATGGGCGCTATTGTAAACTCAAATCTGTGCGACTTCACATTATTCTTGCTGCAAAAGAAACACTTGTTGTCATAAATAGTTCCAAAACACGCCAAGCTTTTGTTTAGATTATTAAAAGTCTTTATCAACTTCTCTATTTGTTTCTCGTCTTTCTCAGTTTGCGAGACTCAAGTGCTTATGAAACAGCCAGTTATAAATTACAAAATTTGAATTTAGCGCCAAATTTTCCATCGTTTGCGCTAAAGCAGATTGCTGATATCAACCTGCGCTGCTATAGTTCACAGCTGCTAAGGAAGGTTTGGTTACATTTTGTTCATTACCAATCATTTATCCCCAAGCAATGTGAGTAGGTTGTTGAATGTCAGGTGCAGCATTGGCGTAAGACACATTGAGTTCAACACACTTGTCACTCTACTCCTCGCATATTCACGTTGAGTATCTACCGCCCGATATAGCGGGTCACAAGTTTCCGTTTCCAACGAAACCCAAAAGAATTTGTGATGACTGAAGTGCCCTAGAGCATCCCCTTCCAGCCGGGAGGCTGCAAAATATAAGCCATGGGATCAGGCACCGTGAAAGAGCGAAACAAAAGTGACAAGTTGCAAAGAAATATAAAGAAAAGACAACGAGAAATTTTCAATGAAAAGAATGTTAATTAACGCAACTCAAAAAGAAGAGTTGCGTGTCGCTCTGGTTGATGGCCAGCGACTTTTCGATCTTGATATCGAGAGTCCAGGTCATGAATCTAAAAAAGCGAATATCTACAAAGGACGTATCACACGTATCGAACCAAGCTTAGAAGCCGCATTTGTTGATTACGGTGCTGAGCGTCACGGTTTCCTCCCTCTTAAAGAAATTGCCCGCGAATACTTCCCAGAAGGTTACACTTACCAAGGTCGCCCAAGCATTAAAGAAGTGCTGACTGAAGGTCAAGAAGTAATCGTACAAGTGGAAAAAGAAGAACGTGGTAGCAAGGGCGCAGCTCTTACTACTTTCATCTCTCTTGCGGGTAGCTATCTTGTTCTTATGCCTAATAACCCTCGTGCCGGCGGTATTTCTCGTCGTATCGAAGGTGATGAGCGCACTCAACTAAAAGCTGCTTTAAGCACGCTAGAACTGCCGCAAGGTATGGGTCTAATCGTACGTACTGCTGGCGTAGGTAAGAGTGCAGAAGAACTTGAGTGGGACTTGAACGTACTACTTAACCACTGGGGTGCGATTAAGGGCGCGGCAGATTCTAACCCTGCTCCTTTCCTAATCCACCAAGAAAGTAACGTAATCGTTCGTGCGATCCGTGACTACCTACGTCGTGATATCGGTGAAATCCTAATCGACAGCAACACCATCTATGAACGTGCACGAGAGCACATTCAATTGGTACGCCCAGATTTCATCAGCCGCGTTAAAAAATACGAAGGCGAAGTACCGCTATTTAGCCACTACCAAATCGAAAGCCAAATTGAATCCGCTTTCCAACGTGAAGTGCGCCTACCATCAGGCGGTTCTATCGTAATCGACCCAACAGAAGCTCTAACTTCTATCGATATCAACTCTGCTCGCGCAACAAAAGGCGGCGATATCGAAGAAACGGCACTGAACACTAACCTAGAAGCAGCAGACGAAATCGCTCGTCAATTGCGTCTACGTGACCTTGGTGGTTTGGTTGTTATCGACTTTATCGATATGACGCCAGTTCGTCACCAACGTGAAGTAGAAAACCGTCTACGTGAAGCCGTTCGTTTAGACCGTGCTCGCGTTCAGATCGGTCGCATTTCTCGCTTTGGTCTTCTAGAAATGTCACGCCAGCGTTTGAGCCCTTCTCTAGCAGAAGCAAGCCACCATATCTGTCCTCGTTGTAGCGGTACAGGTGTTGTTCGTGATAATGAATCTCTAGCTCTGTCTGTTCTTCGTTTAATTGAAGAAGAAGCACTGAAAGACAACACGGCGCAAGTTCTTGCCGTAGTACCTGTTCCGATTGCATCTTACCTTCTGAACGAAAAACGTCGCTCAGTGAACCACATCGAACGTATCCAAGAAGTGAAGATCACGGTTGTTCCTAACTCTGATATGGAAACACCGCACTTCGAAGTGATTCGCGTACGTGAAGGTGAAGAGTTCGATCTGCTTTCTTACCTACTTCCTAAGAAATTGGAAGCAATGAAAGAAGCAGAAGGCAAAGAGCCTTCAGAAGCTGACATCAAACCTAAACGTATTGAAGAACCAGTTCTAAAAGGTTTCGCTGCACCAGCTCAAACTGCGCCTGCTCCTAGCGCGACTTCTAAGCCTGCTCCGGCAGCGAAGAAGAAAGAAGTGGTTCAAGAAGAAAAACCTGGTCTATTTAGTCGTCTATTTAAAGCAATTGGTAGTTTCCTATTCGGTGGTTCTGAAGAAGTAAAAGAAGAGCCTAAGAAAGAAGAAGAGAAGAAACCAAGCCGCGATAACAAACGCAACAAACGTGACCGCAACGACCGTCGTCGTAACAACAACCAACGCGATAATCGCGAAGGTCGTGACAACCGCGACAACAAGCGTCGTCGTAAGCCACGTGAAGAACAAGCGACTGAGCAAAACGAAGCGCAGCAGCAACCTAACAAGCAGCAAAACCGTAACCAGAAGCGTAAGCCAAAAGCTCAGCAAGCTGAAAAAGCACAAGAGCCAAAAGCAAATGCTAAGGTAGCGGAAAAAGGCCTGCAGCTTGCTGCTGAAGCACGCACTGGTTCAGAAGCGAAGCCTGAAGAAAGCAAAGCGAAGCCAAACGCAAAAGCAGAAAAAGTGAAAGAGCGTCGTCAACGTCGCAAACTAAACAAATCTGTACGTGTGAAAGACCAGCAAGCGGCTGAGCAAGCTGAACAGGAAACACCAGTACAAGCAATTGAAGCGGTTGAAGCACCTGTTGAGAAGCCAGTAGAGGCGGCAGCAGAAGCGCAACAAGACAAAGCTGAATCGAAACAACGTCGCAACCGTCGTTCACCACGTCACCTACGTGCAAGTGGTCAACGTCGTCGTCGTGGTCGCGATCGTCGCCCTAACCCATTCCGCCTACGCAAAGGTGGTGTAGCCTCTCCTGAGATGGCTATGGGTAAAGTGATGCCACGCTACATTCCAAAACCAGCGCCTAAAAAGGAAGAGCGAGTGAAGGAAGAAGTGGCAGTAGCAGCGACATCGGTACCTGCAATGCAAGGTGGTTTTGCTTGTCCAGAAATGGCGATGGGCAAAGTGATCATTCGCCGCGAGCAACCTGCAGTAGTTGAAGCGCCAGTGGTTGAACCAAAAGTTCAACAGCCAGTAGAAGCGAAAGTTGAAGCTCCAGCTGTAGAAACGCCTGCTGTAGAAGCACCAGTTGTTGAAACAGTCGAAGCACAAAAAGCGGAACCTGCAGCAGTAGAAGCAGCGCCAGTAGAGCCAATCATTGAACCGGTTGAAGCACCTGTCGTTGAAGTTACCGAAGCAGCTCAAGAGCCAGTGGTTGAAGTGGTAGAAGACACTGTAGAGCAAGTTGCAGTAGAAGCACCAATCGCTACACCAGCTCCTAAAGCAGAAGTTATCAAAGTAGCAGCTAAGCCACGCGCTAGCGCTCCGATGACTAAAGCACCAGGTCCTCAAGAGCTTCGTGAAATCACGGTTTCAGCAGCGCCGTTTAAAGCAGACCGCTACGCTCCAAAAGGCGCAGGTAGTCAAGTTGCAACAAACCGTGCATCAGCACAGATGACAAAACCAAACTTTAGCTAAGCTAGAATTTGGCCTCGCGAACGCGAGAGTGAAACGAAAGGCTGCCAATTGGCAGCCTTTTTTGTTGCTGTGAGTGTTAACTATAATTGTTCATATTAATATCAACGACTGATCACATTTGTGCGTCAATATCCCCTTCATTGTTGAACTTAATCACACTTTTCGGTAGCATTCGCCGACTTAAGTTTTCGACACCATTCTGCTGCTGCTCTTTTTTTACTACTGTTTGTGCTGATAAAAGTGAAGACACTTTACCCATCAGCGCTCGTGCAAATACGAATATGTGTCGGGAGAAATTCATCGCCAAGAGAACTCAATACAAAACATGTTCGAATTTCCTCAATTTTCTAAGCACTCCGTAAAAAACGATGTGCTATCAGGTCTTACGGTTGCGCTAGCACTGGTTCCTGAAGCTGTAGCATTTGCATTCGTTGCTGGTGTAGACCCTATGGTTGGTCTGTACGCAGCCTTTATCGTCGGTCTTATCACCTCTATCTTCGGTGGCCGTCCAGGTATGATTTCTGGTGCAACGGGCGCTATGGCTGTTGTAATGGTGTCGCTAGTTGCGACTCACGGCGTTCAGTACCTATTCGCGGCTATCATGTTAGCCGGTATTCTTCAGGTCGCAGCGGGGCTATTCAAGCTGGGTAAATTCATTCGAATCGTACCTCATCCAGTAATGATCGGTTTTGTAAACGGTCTGGCTATCGTTATCTTCCTAGCTCAGTTAGGTCAGTTTAAAGCGCCTGACATCAACGGCATGCTGACTTGGTTACCACAAGACCAAATGCTACTAATGCTTGGCCTAGTGGCGCTAACAATGGGTATCATTCACTTCTTACCAAAAATTACCACAGCTGTGCCTTCTTCACTTGTTGCGATCGTAACAGTAACGGCTCTAGTGGTTGGTTTAGACCTAGAAACACGTACGGTAGTCGATTTCCTACGTACTATGTCTGGTGACGAAGCAGCGACTTTGGCGGGCTCTCTTCCGACCTTCTCAATTCCAGCGGTTCCTTTCACTCTTGAAACACTGCAGATCATCTTGCCTTACGCAATCATTCTTGCAGCTATCGGTCTGATTGAGTCTCTATTGACGCTAACGGTACTAGATGAAATGACCAACACTCGCGGTCAGTCAAACCGTGAATGTATCGGTCAAGGTATGGCAAACATGACGTGTTCAGTGTTTGGTGCAATGGGTGGTTGTGCGATGATTGGTCAGTCAATGATCAACGTAAACTCAGGTGGTCGTGGCCGTCTATCAGGTATCGTTGCAGCTATTGCACTTCTGATGTTCATCCTGTTTGCATCTTCTCTGATTGAGATGATTCCACTTGCTGCGCTTGTTGGTGTGATGTTCATGGTGGTTATCGGTACGTTTGAATGGGCAACATTCAAACTTGCACGTCGTGTACCTAAACAAGATTTCTTCGTAATCGTTCTAGTAACGGTAGTGACGGTTCTGACTGACCTAGCGGTTGCCGTAGCGGTTGGTGTTATTGCCTCTGCACTTATGTTCGCATGGCAACACGCTAAACACATCTACGCTGACACGCGCCTAAACGAAGAAGGCTCAAAAGAGTACAAGATCCACGGCCCTATCTTCTTTGGTTCTGCGGCTAACTTCTTAGAGTTGTTCAACGCACACGACGATCCAAAAGACATTATCGTCGATTTCGCGGACTCTCGTGTAACAGACCACTCTGCAATCGAAGCGATCGAAACTCTGGCTGAACGTTACGCAGCACTAGGTAAAACGCTTCACCTACGTCACTTGAGCCCAGACTGTCGTAAGCTACTAGACAAAGCAGGCAGCTTGGTTGAAATCAACGTGAAAGAAGACCCAAGCTACAAGGTTGCGACTGACATACTTGCTGGCTAATAAAACTAAAAAGGGATGAGCATGACTCATCCCTTTTACTATCCAGCTTTCGGGCTCTTCGCCCTATCCAAACTATTTGACTAAAGCTTCTTTAAAATCGTTTCCGACGCGTCTTCAATCAAATCCAGTACCAATTCAAAACCTGCATCACCGCCATAGTATGGGTCTGGGATCTCGTCATAATCAGATTCACCATGACTTAAAAATAACGACACTTTATGGCGATGCTCTACCGGGCAAATATCCAATAGATCGGCAAGATTCGCTTTATCTGCCGCTAACACCATATCAAATTCATCGAAGTCCCCTATTGTTACCTTACGAGAACGCATCCCTTTGAACGAATAACCTCGCTGCTTTCCTGCTTGCATGGAGCGTGCATCAGGCGGATTTCCGGCGTGGTAACCAATCGTTCCTGCCGAGTCCACTTCCACTGAAATACCCAACTCTTTAGCTTTTGCTCTTAATACCGCTTCACCAGTTGGCGAACGACAAATATTTCCCATACAAACAACGAGTAGTTTCTTCATTTTATTCCCTGAATTATCGATGGTTTTTCTTCACGATATGTTGGTCTATCATAGCGAGATAATTCGATGAACCCAAGTTAGCACGGGCAAAGCACACAACGGAATTGAGGAAGTACTATGTCTATCGAAGAAAACAAAGAAGCACGCCATAAGGCTCGCCAACAAAAAGTAAAAGAACAGGTAGACGCAAAAATCGCGGCCGCCCAAGAAGAAAAGGGCCTACTGCTGATCATAACCGGCAATGGTAAAGGCAAATCGACTTCAGGTTTCGGCACGATTGCTCGCGCAGTGGGTCATGGGTTGAAGTGTTCCGTTGCTCAATTTATCAAAGGCACATGGGATAATGGTGAGCGCAACCTACTCGAAAAACTCGGCGTTGAGTTTCAAGTGATGGCAACAGGCTTTACTTGGGAAACGCAAAACAAAAGCGCAGATACCGAAGCAGCACAGTTGGTATGGCAGGAATGTAAACGCATGCTTGGCGATGAATCAATTGATGTCGTCTTGTTTGATGAACTAACGTACATGGTGAGCTATGGTTACATCGACTTGGATGAGGTCGTAGAAGCCCTAAACAACCGTCCTAAAATGCAGTCTGTCGTGATCACTGGCCGCGGAGCACACCGCACTCTGATTGAAATGGCCGATACCGTATCGGAAGTAAAGAACGTCAAACACGCTTTTGAATCTGGCGTAAAAGCGTTAAAAGGTGTGGATTGGTAATCTATTCATCGTGTAATAAGTAATAAAAAGGGTTGGCACATTGCCAACCCTTTCTCTTTTGCATTTAGACCGCTGTTAATTGAACAAGCCTTTCAATAGACCATCAACGGCCTCTTTGGTCTTCTCATCTTTGATCTTGTCCGTTAGCTTCTCTACGCCACGATCAATTTCTTTCTGTGCTTTTTGCTTCAACACATCGTCAAAGACCAACTTAAATTTAGGTTCCGCCCATTTGCCAGAAACGTTGATAGGAATAGTGATGTCTTTAAGCTCATCGATATTCTTACCGCCCTGACCTTCCAGTGAACCTACAATCGAGGTGCTGATGGTAAAGTCGACCGTTTCGTTTAGGTAGTTCGCTTGACCTTTACCACGAACGCGAAGAAGTGGAGACTGCGCTTTCATGTTATCGGTAGAAACCACACCTTTGTTCAACTTCAAGGTCGCTGTCATCGCGCTAAAGTCCGTTTTCTTGACTTCATCAGTGCCATCTAAGCTCTGGCCTTTGAATCGTGCGTAGTTTTCACGGATAAGCTGAGCGACGTTAATGCCATTAACAGCGCCATCCGCAAAGTTAATCACAACCGTGCCTGTTAGATTTTTCTTGATGCCTGTTGGCGTTAGGCTCTTGCCACTGACGTTCACATCAATGTTACCAGTGCCCTCGAGCATGTCGTTATTTGCTACATCAACAAGTAACGGTTGGACTTGAACGCCTTTGATTGATTTCTTCGCAGAGTAAGTGGCTGGCGATTTACGCGCATCCAGTTTGGCTGTTGCGGTGATCGTGCCTTGGTACAACTTAGAGCTGAATGAAGTGAGATCAAAGACACCACGATTAACAGAGAAGCTTGCTTTTACCGCTTCCATCTTCGCGTTCGCTGCTTTGAACTTATCAATTGTAATATCACCCTTCACATCAAGCGTTTTTAGTGCCGATAAGTCTGGTTCAACTTCTGGCCCTGCTGGTGCTTTGCTACCACCTGATGCTGATTTATCACCCGCTTGAGCTTGCTTATTCAAGCCTAGGAATTCATCCAAATCGATATTAGGACTATGCACTGCAAAGCGTACTTTCGGAATATCACCCAAAGTCACATCCGCTTTACCGTCCAATGAAATAGCGTTCGCCGTTAGCTTCTCCAACACAAAGCTCAGGTGGCTCTTAGTTAGGTCGAACGAAAGATCCGAAGCCATATCCACTTTCATTGGTGATTGCGGCAGCGCATCTCCCTCAAAAGTTGAGTCGAGCGTCAACTTGTTCAACTGCACTTTGCTGATGGCTTTATCGACCGTTAATTCGCCGCCACCCTTCATATCCAACTTCATACCACCAGCTTCGCCTTTCAATGCATAGCTTAGGTTGTTTACTTTATCGAATTCAAACGTTTCCAAGCCAATCGTTGCTGATTCGATCTTGTTTGTCGCATCTGAATAGGTTGCATCGAAGTTGATGTTTTTCAAAGCGTAGCTTGCAAGGCCTTTTGCCAATTTAAAGTCCGCTTTACCTTGCGCGGTGAAGGTTTGCTCATTCATCTCACCTTTCACGCCAAAGTCTGCGGTTGTCCAGTTATCGAAAGCAAACTGAGAAAGGTTTAGTGAGATATCAGAAAGCTTGGTGTAGCTTCCGGCTTGCTTATCTTGGATTTCAACATAACCATTTGAGATGCTGACACCGGCAAGATTGATCGTCCAATCAGAAGCGGCGCTTTGTGAGTCTGCGGCTTGCTCTGGTGCTGCATCCGTCGTTTGTTCTGCTTGTTGAGTTTGTGCTTTGGTTAATGTATCAATGTTCTTGGTGCCATCTTTCAGTGTTTCAAGATAGAACTCTGCACCATCAAGGGTGACGTTACCAATTTCTAGCTGTTTGCTTAATAGCGGGGTAACCGAGACATCAACACCGACCGTCTCGACTTTAAATAGATTTGGCTGGCTAAAACCTTGTGGGTTTCTTAGCTCAGTACGACCCAATTCGAAGCCAATCGATGGGAAAAACTGCCAACTAATATCCCCTTCAATGACTAATTCCAAACCGGTTTGCTTTTGCGCTTGCTCCACAATAAGTGGTTTAAACTGGTTTGGATTGACAAAAATCACTAACCCTAAAATAACAGCCAAGATCGCCACAATTGGGATGGCAATGATTAAGAGCAGTTTCTTCATTCGCTTTTTCCTTGCTCGAGTGTTTTTACAATTATAAGCGCAGACTTGTTTTATCGCCGACAGTTCCACAAAAGCGTGAAAAATGTCCGGTTTTCCGTTGCAACTGACTAATTTAAAAACAAAAAAAGAAGTGGCACCTAAGGTGCCACTTCTTCATACAAAAATAAAGCGATATAGCCGTCTAAAGGCTTAAGCTTTCAGAAGTTTTGCAATGTGCGCTTTAAGAACGTCGATTGCGATACGGTTTTTACCACCGCGAGGAACGATGATATCCGCGTATTGCTTAGAAGGTTCGATAAACTGCATAAACATCGGACGAACAGTCTGTTGGTATTGCTTAAGAACAGACTCCATAGTACGACCACGTTCTTCAACGTCACGTTTAACACGGCGTAGTAGACAGATATCAAGTGGTGTATCCATAAATACTGTCGCGTGCATTAGGTCACGTAGACGAGGGTCGGTTAACAGCAAGATACCTTCAAGAATGATTACCTTTTTAGGGGTCATTGGAGTGGTGTTGCTTGTACGAGTGTGCTCCGTGTAGCTGTATTCTGGAACTTCTACAGCTTCTCCACGCACCAATTTCTCTAGGTGTTCACAGAGTAGGTCGTGGTCCAACGCGCTCGGGTGATCGTAGTTAGTCTTTACACGCTCTTCCATGCTTAGGTTGCTTTGGTCGTTGTAGTAGCAATCTTCCGTGATGACACCGATTTGATGATCGCCCACTTTCTCGCGAAGCTCATTGTAAATTGTGCTCGCGATCAGACTTTTTCCCGAAGCAGAAGCGCCAGCAATACCGACGATGACGCATTGATTATTATCAGACATTAATTTGCACCCGATGATGATTTTCTAGTCACATAAAAAGATAAACTGCCTGATTATAGGGAGTTCACCCCCTCGTGACTAGCTGGAATTAGGGTTTCGTTATAAGTTTCTGTCAGCTCAGAGGATTAACCTCCGAGCAAACGTTTAAATGCGTAATATTCAACCAGCGTTGATATTAAACTCAGTTCACCATAGTAAAACTGATTGCATCCGGTTTGGCTTTACCTTGCCAATACATGGTGCCACAAACTCGGTCAGCAAGCTGTTTGTAGTAGCCCGCATGCTCACTATCAGGGCGTCTCGCCACTGTTGGGATACCGGCATCAATATCTTCTCGCATAGAGATATGAAGCGGAATTTGCCCAAGCAGCGCCAAGCCAAATTCTTGTGACATTTTCTCTGCACCACCAGTACCGAAAATATGCTCAACCGCTCCACACTGACTACAAATGTGGTAACTCATGTTCTCAACGACGCCGACAACTGGCACGTTAACTTTGTGGAACATAGCCGCACCTTTACGTGCATCCGCTAATGCAAGATCTTGTGGTGTAGTAACAAGGACAGTACCTGTTACTGGAATCTGCTGTGACAACGTTAGCTGAATGTCACCCGTACCCGGCGGCATATCGATAACCAGATAATCAAGCTCCGGCCAATCCGTTTCGGTTAGCAGTTGTGATAGCGCTTTAGAAGCCATAGGGCCACGCCAAATAGCCGCTTCCGATTTATCCACCAAGTAACCGATAGAATGAGTATAGATGCCATGAGCAAAAATTGGCTCCATCCATTTGGCGTCACGAACTTCAGGCTTTGCGTCTTCTTGACCTAACATCATAGGAACCGATGGGCCATATATGTCAGCATCTAACAAGCCAACTTTCGCACCAGACGGTGCAATGGCTAAAGCAAGGTTAACCGCGGTTGTCGATTTACCCACACCTCCCTTTGCTGAGCTAACTGCGATAATGTTTTTCACGCCTTTGACGGCATTGGTAACTTGCGTCTCAAGCGCTTTGATATTCAGTTCGATTTGAAAATCAAACGCTGGAACATCACCCGATGATTGTTGCCCTTTAATCCAACTGCTCAACGCCACTTGGAGTTCGTTGCTCGCAAACGGTAAGGTAATTTGAATGCCACCTTGCGCGGGGATTGCAACCATACCATTAATATCTGCCCAGTTTTCCACCAACTGTGGATGTTGAAACTGGTTAAGCCAATGACAAAAATCTTGTTTTGAAGTGAACTGATGCATGAGGCCTCCTTTATGCATCTAATCGTAGCACCCAGCGGCGAGATTCAGAACCCCAAAAAAACTAAGGCAATCCATGGTTTGATGCCTTGGCGTTAGGGAACTCATGGGGTAGTATTAGTCTCTATTTTTTATACCTATCAAAAAGCGATTATTAAGTATGGCAAACGATCCAAGAAAACTGCTGGTAACTTGTGCCCTTCCGTACGCTAATGGTTCGATTCACCTAGGTCACATGCTTGAGCACATTCAAGCTGACATCTGGGTTCGCTACCAACGCCTACGTGGCAACACTGTAAACTTCATCTGTGCTGACGATGCTCACGGCACGCCAATCATGCTAAAAGCACAACAGATGGGTATTACGCCAGAAGAGATGATCGCTGCAGTGAGCGAAGAGCATCAAAAAGACTTCGCTGGCTTTGATATTAGCTTTGATAACTACCACAGCACACACTCAGAAGAGAACCGTGAACTGGCTTCTCACATCTACCTTGAGCTGAAGAAAAACGGTTTTATCTCTAGCCGCACGATTTCTCAACTGTTCGACCCTGAGAAAGAAATGTTCCTACCGGATCGTTTCGTAAAAGGTACTTGTCCTAAGTGTAAGTCGGAAGATCAATACGGCGACAACTGTGATAACTGTGGTGAGACGTACAGCCCAACTGAACTGATTAACCCGAAATCAGCAGTATCTGGCGCAACTCCAGTAATGAAAGACTCTGAGCACTTCTTCTTCGACCTACCTCAGTTCGAAAGCATGCTAAAAGAGTGGACTCGTTCAGGTTCTCTACAATCTGAAACCGCAAACAAGATGCAAGAGTGGTTCGAATCTGGTTTGCAACAGTGGGATATCTCACGCGATGCACCTTACTTCGGCTTCGAAATCCCAGGCGAGAAGAACAAATTCTTCTACGTATGGCTAGATGCACCGGTTGGTTACATGGCTTCTTTCAAGAACCTATGTGACAAGACTGAAGGTCTAGACTTCGACGAATACTGGAAGAAAGACAGCACAACGGAGCTTTACCACTTCATCGGTAAGGACATCGTTTACTTCCACTCTCTATTCTGGCCAGCAATGCTTGAAGGCAGCGGTTTCCGTAAGCCAAACAACGTATTCGTACACGGCTACGTAACGGTAAACGGCGCGAAGATGTCTAAGTCTAAAGGTACGTTTGTTAAGGCAAGCACTTACCTGAATCACCTAGATCCAGAGTGTCTGCGTTACTACTACGCGGCAAAACTAAACAGCCGTATCGACGACCTAGACCTTAACCTTGAAGACTTCACTCAACGTGTTAACGCTGACGTAGTAAACAAGATTGTTAACCTAGCTTCTCGTAACGCTGGCTTCATCTCTAAACGTTTTGAAGGCAAGCTTGCTGAAAACTTTGCAGAGCCTGAGCTATACAACGAATTCGTTGCAGCAGCAGACCGCATCGCAGAGCTTTACGAGACTCGTGAGTTTGGCCGTGCGATCCGTGAAATCACAGCACTAGCAGACAAAGCAAACCAATACGTTGACGAAAAAGCACCTTGGGTTGTTGCAAAAGAAGAAGGCAAAGATCAGGAGCTACAAGAAATTTGTTCTGTAGGTATTAACCTGTTCCGCGTTCTGATGACTTACCTGAAACCAGTTATGCCTGCACTAGCAGCGCGTACTGAAGCATTCCTAAACGAAGAGCTAACTTGGGAAGGTATTGCTGCACCACTGACTGGTCACGAGATCACTAAGTTCAAAGCGCTGTTCAACCGTATTGATCCTAAGAACATCGAAGCGATGATCGAAGCATCGAAAGAAGACGCTGCGGCAGAAATGGCAGCAAAAGAGAAAGCGGAAGCAGAAAAGAACAAAGCTAGCCAAACTGAGTTAGATAAAGATCCAATCGCTGAAGAGATTGAGTTCGATGCTTTCGCAGCGGTTGATATGCGTATTGCTCGCATCATCTCTTGTGAAGAAGTGCCAAAAGCAAACAAACTGCTTAAGTTCCAACTAGATATCGGCGGTGAAACTCGTCAGGTGTTCTCTGGCATCAAGTCAGCGTACAAACCTGAAGAGCTAGAAGGTAAGCTAACTGTAATGGTTGCTAACCTAAAACCTCGTAAGATGAAGTTTGGTATGTCTGAAGGCATGATCCTAGCCGCTGGCCCTGGTGGTAGCGATCTATGGATTCTTGAGCCACACGAAGGTGCTCAACCAGGTATGCGTGTAATGTAATCCTCTTCGCATAATAGAAAGGCTTAACTAGTTCAGTTAAGCCTTTTTTACAAAGAGAGAAAATTACTTAGTGCAACCTATACTCTTCCGGCCCCCAAGTAATGATCGCACCACACACAAGGAAAAGCACAAAGCTGATGCTTACAACATACGCAAGTACTCTATCAAACGTTGTTGCGTATTTTAGTATTAGTTGGTCATCCACAAGTGATACTTTGGCTGGCTTTCCTCGCATCAATACTGATGTGTACATCGGAAATCTAAAACCCCACCCATTGCTGTCCCAACCAATAGGGTCATGACCATCCCGCAACATTTTTTTCTCAATCCGCTTTACCGATATACGAATAAAAAGCAAGGTACTCACTAGCCAAGTGCATCCAATAATCATGTTTACAATATCAAAATAAAACACTTTGCTCCCTAGAGCAGGATTTGGCCTTTCAATTAGGCTTGTACTCACCGTTCTACAGAGCCCTGCGCTTAACTGGTTTTCACTCTGTACTCTTCAGGCCCCAACCCCATTACTGCTCCCAAAGCAAGTGCCATCACGAAGCTTATTGTGACAATATACGCAAGCACTCGGTCAAAGACTGTCGCATACTTTAGAATAAGTTTGTCTTCTACCAGCGACACTTTCGCTGGTTTACCTCGCATCAACACTGAGGCGTACATAGGAAATCTAAAACCCCACCCATTTCTGTCCCAGCCAATTGGATCGTGACCATCCTGCAATATTTTTGTCTCAATCCGCTTTGCTGATACACGAATAAAAACCAATGTGCTCAGTAACCATGTCCAACCAACAATCATCACTATAAGATCGAAATAAAACACAATTACTCCTTTAAAACCAATTTACTTTAGAGCTAGTTTCATAGGTTTTTTCTGCTAAACCTTGCCCAAACCAATCACCCATTTTTGCAGCCGCATAACCAGCCCCTAACCCAACACCAATAAGTACTACAATACCCAGTGGCCCCGCTGCTAACGCAATCCCCATACCTGCCGTTACAACTTTTGCGGTCGTCCATGCCCCTGCAGCGTTACTCGCTCCGAAGCCTGCGACTTCCATCACCGCTTTTTTTTGCCAATCTTTACCATTACTCTTCGCATTGCGAACGTTGTTGAATCTAACACTTGCATCTATGGCAATAATCTTTTTTCCAATAACATCAGAGCCAACCTCTAGTGCTCTAACAGAACGTATATTGGCAAGAGATGTGAGTTGAAGCTTACTTGAGTTCCTGCCGCTTTTAGCTATGTTTATTCCTCGTTCAGGGTTACTCCAGATATTGCCTTTACTACTCTTAACTCGACCTGAGTAATGAGTCAGTTCTTTTAGAAACTGCTTGTTTAAAGAGTCATGTGCGTACTTAACTTTGTTGCCTAGCTTCAGAAGTTCAGTTTTCTTGGCTCCACTTTTAGCAGCAAGTCGTACATTGATCAGCGCATTCTGATAGCTGAGCAACGCTTTACCAAAGTTACTCATCCTAGCCTGTTTTTCATTGATCGCGGTTGCCGCAGCTCCAGCGGCGGTGTATTCATCCAACTTTCCGCCCATAACGGTATTAGTTGCATCTAGGAACGGCTTAATTTCTTTTTCATAGATGTATGCTATTGCCTGTAAGTTTTCATCGCCAAATTCGCTAGAAAGGTGGGCCACATTTCTTTTCGTTTCCTGAGACCAACTCTTCACTGTGTCAAGAGCGCATGCAATATCTGGTCTATCATTCCTAATTTTCTCTACGGAATTAGACGAATTATTACTTAGAATGAACGGAGTCCCGGCAGGGATAAAGGTGCCGAGTATATGCGGATTATCTTTTCTAAACTGGCTGTAGGCTGTTTTGTTTTTGACATCTACAGGTAACTTTGACTTTGGTGTTGTACTAAAGCAAATTTCAAACGCGTTGGACAAAGTAATTCCCTCTATTATTCACATAAACAACCCATAGCATATACAAATAGATCATCATTTAGCCTATCGGCATTGTGACTTGAATCGAGGGTTCCTGAGCAATTAAATGCAATTAGAAAACTTTGCGACTTTAGAACTAGCACTAATTTCATCCAATCAGGAAAGGTATAAACAACTGCGATGTAATTTGACCAAATTCACACTTTTGGGGAGATTACGCACCAAATTCGTACAGCTTCTTTTTCTAACCAAAAGTAAGTCATTGTTTTAAAAAACTTTAAGTATTGGCATCAAAACTGCTCTTTCATAGTTGCTAGGTCAAAAGCACTAACAAGGAGTTGGTTATGTTTGTTTTGATTTCTACTTTGATCTCAATTGCCATTCTGGCAGGGATCTATCACTTGGCTGCGAAGCGAGAAAAGCAACATGCTCGCAAATATCAATTGCTCACCTTATTACGCGATGTGGTTCACCTACTGCGCCGTCACCGAGCGGTGACCCACTACTCTATCCAATACCAACAACATCATGAAAAAGAGATAGAGCAAATTCATCAGGAGTTAGGTTATAAACTGCATCAGCTCGTAGAAACTTCTCGCTTTGAGAACAAACCCATGTATCGCGTGCTGCAAATCAAAATCGATAAGTTGATGGAGCAATGGCAGGACAACACAGTAGCGCGGAATCAGATGGAGCATGGCAAACTGATCCGTCATAGTTTGTTCTTAATGGATGAAGTTACCATCGCATGGCTCGCTATTGCCCAGAGAGACGAGTTACATGACGAGTACCATATGAACTGGCAAACCGTGATTGATAGCTTAGAAACGCTGACACAGCTCCGTATCAGCATTCAAGACATGCAAGACAGAGGTGGGCCTGAACGGATGAGAAATTACGCCTCGGTAATGATTAGAAGGCTTAATCAATTGGCAGTAATTAGCCCCTTGAGCGTTGCCTCTCCGATGTCTGCTAGGTCGATTCAATCCCTAAATGAATATATAGAAGGTGAAATACTGTCACTGAGTGAAGAGGAGTTATACGACATTACCTCTGACTTGTCCCTTACTGTGTTCAATACCTATGACCAGATGCTATCAGACATCATTGAGACCCTTTACCTACCATTACCCAGACTGTCCTTAGCCTAAATCGAGCTTCGGAAAAGCAAACACAAAAAAACCGCAGGGTGATACCTGCGGTTTTTATATGAAATCGTTAGACTTCAACAATCGATTAGCTGTCGTCTTCTGTAAAGTTCGTTGGCAGCTGTTGTTTCATCTCATTCCAGATTTGCGCACTTTCCATACCGTAATGACGAATCACCACTGGAAGTTGCTCACGCTGGCCTGTTTCACAGGTTTCTAGAAGCTGGCGGTAGAAGCGCAGTGCTAAATCACGTGATGCAGGGTTTGAGAAGTAGTAACTACCTACACGGTCGTATAGTTTTCTCAAGCCATTAAAAATCAAACCGTAGATCTGGTTACCTGAGTGGAACGCCAAACGTTGGAACAGCATGTAGTCGTAGAAGTTGAACGTCTTAGCAATCAGAATTTCCTGACGCTTCGCTTCATCCTTCTCGTTGTCTTCTTTCACACTTTGCAGAATCTTGTCTGCGTATGGAGATGCTGCAATAAAGTCATCCCATGAAGGTGCTTTCACTAGCGCTTCACATGAGTCGATAACATTTTGAATAGTACGCTCAGACGCCTCTTTATTCGCTTTAAACGCGTAACGCATAAAGATTGGGCTAATGTTAGTACGTGCAGCAAGCAAATCTTCCACAATGTTCGTTGCGTTATCAACATCAAGTGTCATTAGTGTATCCAAAATATGCAGACCTGACGTCTCCATGAATTGGTTCACTTTCGTTGGCTTACCGTGCTGGATGGTCAACCAACCGTCGCGCGCAAGGCGCTGAAGCACTTCACGTAAAGTCGTACGGGTAACACCAATAAGTTCAGATAGCTCACGTTCAGCGGGTAATATTGAGCCAGGTGGAAAACGGCCGTTCCAAATGCTCTCGATTATGTACTTTTCTGCGAAACCCGCAGGGCTTTTAGCCTTAATGACCATTCTGTTTTTATCCAATATTGATTTCTAAGGGTCGATGCGACTCATCATACCACTACTTAACGATTTGCGAAAATTAACGATCAACAAATGAAACGAAATCTCAATATAGAGTTAATACTCTACATATATCCTTAATTTAAAACCCTAATCACTTGGAACCAAACGCGCAAAATTTATATTTTGCAAAAATTGGAACAGCCACAAACTCACGGAAAATAAAGCCTACCCCGTCACATTTTTCTGCTCAAAATATGCAAAATAAATTTGTGTTTTACGATTAATATTCTTTCTTAATTTATCTTTTCTCGTAATTGACTTTGTTTTAAATTCCAAGGTGATTTTTTTTAATCTTTTCGTGGTATAGTAACGCCGTTTTGATCGCGTTATTACAAATAAAAAGCAGTTTTAGTCGGCAGCATCACGTTTTGTTATTGACTATAAAATGCCGAGGTGTAGAGTTGCGGTCGAAAGTGAGCGGTGCTTAAGTTCAGGGGAAGTAACTTGGCAAGACTACAGTAAAACAATGGATTGTTGTTTTTCTAAGTTATTGTTTTAAAAGACTAGATAATAAGTCTAACAAACAGATACTTAAGCACTATTGTAGTGTCTATTCATAATTTTGTTATAAAGAGAATTATCATGCCGATGTCGCTCGGAAATGCCTTTATCAAGAACTTCCTTGGTAAAGCGCCTGATTGGTACAAAGTTGCCATTATAGCCTTCCTAATTATTAACCCGATTGTATTCTTCCTAATTGACCCATTTGTTGCAGGTTGGTTGCTAGTAGCGGAATTTATTTTCACGCTAGCAATGGCGCTGAAGTGTTACCCACTTCAACCCGGCGGTTTGCTTGCAATTGAAGCGGTTGCTATCGGTATGACCAGCCCTGCACAGGTGAAGCACGAGCTGGTAGCGAATATCGAAGTACTTCTACTGTTGGTATTCATGGTTGCGGGTATCTACTTTATGAAACAGCTTCTGCTGTTCATTTTTACAAAGATCCTGCTTGGTATTCGTTCGAAAACGTTACTTTCACTCGCATTCTGTTTCGCAGCGGCGTTTTTGTCAGCATTCTTGGACGCGCTGACCGTTATTGCCGTTGTAATCAGTGTTGCAGTTGGTTTCTACTCGATTTACCACAAAGTGGCTTCTGGAAACCCTATCGGTGACCACGACCACACTCAAGATGACACCATCACTGAGCTAACGCGTGATGACCTAGAGAACTACCGCGCATTCCTACGTTCATTGTTAATGCACGCAGGTGTTGGTACAGCACTAGGTGGCGTTACTACCATGGTTGGTGAACCGCAGAACTTGATCATCGCTGACCAAGCGGGCTGGTTCTTTGGTGAGTTCTTGATTCGTATGTCTCCAGTAACTTTGCCAGTATTCATCTGTGGCTTGATCACGTGTGCGGTTGTAGAGAAGCTAAAAGTGTTTGGCTACGGTGCTCAACTGCCTGATAACGTTCGCCAAATCCTAGTCGATTTCGACCGTGAAGAGCGCAAGACTCGTACTAACCAAGACGTAGCGAAACTTTGGGTTCAAAGCCTTATCGCTGTTTGGTTGATTGCCGCACTTGCACTTCACTTAGCAGCTGTTGGCCTGATTGGTCTTTCTGTAATTATCCTAGCGACTTCGTTTACTGGTGTTATCGAAGAGCACTCGATGGGTAAAGCGTTTGAAGAGGCTCTGCCATTTACAGCACTACTTGCAGTATTCTTTGCGGTGGTTGCCGTTATCATCGACCAAGAGCTATTCAAACCTGTTATCGATGCAGTACTTGCTGTTGAAGATAAGGGCGCTCAACTTGCTCTGTTCTATGTTGCTAACGGTCTGCTTTCGATGGTTTCGGATAACGTATTCGTGGGCACAGTTTACATTAACGAAGTGAAGACAGCGCTTATTGAAGGCCTTATCACTCGTGAACAGTTCGACCTACTAGCCGTTGCAATCAACACAGGTACTAACCTACCTTCAGTTGCAACGCCAAACGGCCAAGCTGCGTTCCTATTCCTACTGACATCAGCACTAGCACCTTTGATTCGTCTATCATACGGTCGCATGGTTATCATGGCGCTTCCTTACACGGTTGTATTAGCGCTTGTTGGCTTGATGGGCATCATGTTCTTCCTAGAACCAGCAACAGCATTCTTCTACGATGCGGGCTGGATTGTGCCAAGTAGTGGTGATCTAACTCCAGTTGTGTCAGGTGGGCACTAAAAATTTGAGTTGATTAGGAAACTTATCCAAGTTAAAAAGCTCTGAGTAATCAGAGCTTTTTTATATTTTCAGACAGGATTGTAACCGTGAGTATTTTTGCATCACTTAACCAGTTTTCGAAGGGACGCTTATCTTGGCTCCTACTCCTTTTGGCCATCGTCTTTTTTGAAGCTTGTGCCCTATTCTTTCAACACGTCATGATGCTAGCACCGTGTGTTATGTGTATTTATGAACGTGTCGCTATGATGGGAATTGGTGTCGCGGCCATGATTGGTCTTGTTGCACCAAACAACCCTCTCGTGCGCTGGATAGCGTTAGCTGCATGGGGAGCAAGTGCTTATAAAGGTTTGATGCTGGCGATGCAGCACGTCGACTATCAGTTCAACCCATCACCGTTCGCAACGTGTGATTTATTCGTTACTTTCCCAAGCTGGGCACCACTTAACCAATGGGCGCCTTGGATGTTCGAAGCGTATGGCGACTGTGCGAAGATTGTTTGGCAATTCTTTGGCCTTTCAATGCCTCAGTGGTTAGTTGTCATCTTCGCAGGTAACTTGGTTGCACTTGCGTTCATTGTGATTGCTCAGTTCTTTAGTGGTAAGCGCAAAAATCCAATTCAGTAATCGGTAATAACTTTTCACGCTTAATACCGACCAAGTAGATCAAAAAAGCCGACCATAAGGTCGGCTTTTTATTTATATTGCAATTACTTACCGCAACACTGTTTGAACTTCTTACCACTTTCACAAGGACAAGGGTCGTTACGGCCAACGTCTTTAAACGGGTTCAAGCTCTTTGATTTTTTGCCTACCATCAACTCATCAGCACCAAGCGCGACTTCGTTAATCATGAGATCAAGTTGATCAACAAAATCGGCTAACGCTGGCGGGTTCTCAATACCTACATCACGCATTTGCTGTTGCGTTTGCTCTTCATCAATCGCCAACATCATGGTGGTCAATAATGCTTGCAACATACGCTCTAGACCATCGTTGAGCACAACATCGTGCCATTGCTCTTCAATCATTGGCCACACAGACATGAAGCCTTCAGCAAAGTCTGCTAGTTGCTCTGCATCACCATTAGTCAGCGCAAGAATCGAGTACTCATTACGCAGAATGTAGTTATGTTGTTTGTGAATCTGCTCTTCAACAGCTGGCTGAGTGGCTTTAAAACCTTCACCAAGTAGTGGCTCTAGCCAGCTTTCTGGTGTTAGCGGTTTTGTCATCAGGTTTGCAGCAAATACTGCACCTTCCAAAAACAGTGAAGATTCGTCTAGCTGAACTTCACCTTTCTCAATTAATGTGTATTGCATGACATCTGGTTTCCCATGAATTTGGCGGCATTATACCCTAGAGTTAATAAGATGCTAGTTGATGTAGCTCGATGCTGATGAGTCTTTTAATGACAAACTTCACTCACATCGCTACAATCGCCCTCCTTTTTACCACCAAACTGTATTAGGCAAGCTATGCGAGTTGTATTAGGCCCGATGGAAGGCGTTTTGGACCATTTGATGCGCCAAATCCTGACCGAGATAAACGACTATGATCTGTGTGTGACAGAATTTGTTCGAGTGATCGATCAGCTGTTACCTGATCACGTATTCCATCGTCTGTGCCCTGAGCTTCTTCAAGACTCACAAACTGCATCTGGCGTACCTGTTCACGTACAGTTACTTGGTCAAGAACCAAATTGGATGGCAGAAAACGCAATCAAAGCCGCTGAGCTTGGTGCGCGCGGTATCGACCTTAACTTCGGCTGCCCGGCTCGCTTGGTGAACAAGAGTAAAGGTGGCGCGGCACTTCTTCAACATCCAGAACTGATTCATAACGTGGTAAAAGCATGTCGTGACGCTGTTCCAAACGATATTCCTGTTAGCGCTAAAATTCGTCTCGGATGGGAAAACCCTGAAGACTGTTTTGAGATTGTTGATGCCATTCAATCTGCTGGGGCAAACGAACTGACGGTCCATGCCCGTACAAAACAAGGCGGCTACAAAGCCTCTGAAATCAAGTGGGAATACATCACCCAAATCCGTGAACGCTTTGACATTCCATTAATTGCGAATGGTGAAATTTGGAACTACGAAGATGGTCAACGCTGTATTGAAACCACAGGCGTTGATTCCCTGATGGTGTGTCGCGGTGCATTCAATATTCCAAATCTGGGTAATATGGTGAAATACAACCATAAGCCAATGGTTTGGGCAGAAGTCGTAGAGCTACTGATTTACTACTCTCAGTTTGAAATGAAAGGTGACAAAGGTTTGTATTATCCGAACCGCGTAAAACAGTGGTTCTCTTACTTACGCCAAGCTTACCCAGAAGCAAATGATCTGTTCCGCGAGATCCGCACGTTCAACAAAGCGGCACCAATCGTTGAACACATTCAGCGTTATCGTGACGAGTTGCAGTCTCGCGTCGCGTAAAAGCAAGTTAAAGCAGTTTTAAAGATCAAAAAAGGGCGATGAATTCGCCCTTTTGTTTTATCTACTACTTAGTAGCAAATCTTGTTCTTACCGGTGCTCTTTGCTTCATAGAGCTTTTCATCGGCCACTTTGAACAGTTCGTCAAAGCTTTCTAATTGAGAAGAAGACTTGAACTCGACACCGCCTGATACTGTAAAACCACCAGCAACCACCCTTTTCGAGTTTTTACTAATCGCACTTCTTACACGCTCCAATATACGTAGCATGCTTTCGAAATCTTCATCGTAGATGGCAAGAACAAACTCTTCGCCACCAAAACGCGATGCCACATCTGAATGACGAATATTGTCACGAATACACTTAGCCACAAGACGAATTGCATCATCACCGACATCATGCCCATAGGTATCGTTAATCGCTTTAAAATCATCGATATCAAAAACGGCAAGCGCGACGTGCTTCTTGGTCATTTTGTTGCGCCATACCGCTTGCATGCCACGTCGATTGAGTAAACCCGTCATCGGGTCTTTCGCCGCCAACTCTTTGAAATAACGGCGCTCTGTTTGAGTATTGACTAAGAATAGAGCAACGGTACTCAACACATAGATAAAGAATGCAACCGCAACGCTGTATTTCTCGAACGCCAAAAGATTCTTGAACTCGCTCCACAGTTTGTATTCGTAATAAATGCTGTGGTCAGCACTTAAACGGTCGTGCTCCACAGGTTGAATTCGCATTGCGTTTTGAGGTATCGGCGTGACGTTAGAAATGATATGCAGCTTACCCGCGAGATTCTCATTGGTCTTAAGTAGTTCATCGACATCAAAATCAATGGATAGAACCCCTTGATGAACGGCCTTCTCATAAATAGGTACTGTCAAGCTGATGACTTGACCATCACGACGAGCCAGCATTGGCGCAGGACCTGACATGGTGACTTTTACGGTTTCTTGAGCTGTCTTTTGCCAAAATGGCCGCGCTTTTAGCGTATTCCATAGCTCTTGGGAAAAGTTTTCAGCATAGGTATCTGGCGATGAGATAACGTAGCCACGCTGGTCGATATAGTGGATACCTATAATGTGCGATTCAATATCGTGCAAAAACGACAATGACGGCGCAAAACCCGCTTTCTTTTCTGCCAAATTAAACAGAGCGGAACCTTGCTCACATAATTCTTTTTGACCAACAATCATGTAATCCAGTTCGACCGCAGGTAAGCCTCCCGAATGTTTGTTTTCTAAGAGCAATACGTCAATGGGCCATACGTAACACATGCCATTTCTTATCATATGGTTGTGTTCTTGAAACAAAGGATGGGCTGGATTTGAATAATTAACAAAGCTGTAGTCTAAAGCGGTAAGCACTTTAATCGCTCGGTTCAGCGCACGATCAATCTGCGCATACTCCAACGTGATGTAACGATTCATCGCATCGTAATAGTTCTTCGCAGTCACGATCATAACTGCGACAAACAAAAATAGCGGGAAGAAGATGACAAACTTGAGGCTAAATCGCCTTTTATTACCCATTGAACACCATTGGCTTTTTAATAATTTCAGCCCTTCGAAAGTACTGACTACCGAAGGGCTATTTATAGTTTTTCACTTATGTATTCATAAATTTTAATAAATAAGGCATCAGGTGTCACTTCACTTGCCATATTTTGCAGTTCAATGCTGGGATATTGACAGAAAAATGACGTTCAGCCATCTCGACTTCACCTTTGTCTAATATTTGATGCAAGTGTGTTGCATTTAAGCCAAGTTGCCATAAAGGCAGGTTAACATTTTGTTCGTATTTACTTAGGTTAAATGCCACAACTATTGTTTCTTCTTTCCATTGTCGAGCGTATACCATCACCTGCTCATCACAGTGAAGCCATTGCAGACTACCGGACTGTAGTGCCTTGTATTGCTTGCGAATTCTTATCCAGTCACGATACAAAGGCAGCCACTCAGACTCGGTAACCTGATCCCACGGGAAGCAACGGCGGTTGTCAGGATCAAGCCCACCTTCCAATCCCACTTCACTCCCGTAATACAGGCAAGGCGTACCGATGTAAGTCATGAGTAAAGCCAGTGCGATTCGCATTTTTTCTTTATCGCCGTGCAAAAGCGTCAGAAATCGGGCGGTATCATGACTATCTAGCTGATTAAGCTGAGACAATTGGTTGGCAAAAGGGACTTTAGCTCGCGCCTCATCCATCCACTCTTTAAAATCTAACGCATCGATGTCAATTGGGTCATACATGATGTCTTGCTTAGCAATCAGAGCACGGACTGGATGAGCAAAACCGTAATAGTTCATTGCGCCATCTTCTTGCCCACCTTGTAACCATTGTGTTGCCTCAAAGAAATGCTCACCTAACACATAAGCATTAGGGTTGACCGCCTTGGTTGCTTTACGGAACGCTTCCACATAGTGTGCATTGTTTTTTGCGCCATCGCCTTCACCCAACATATGAATAACGTCAAAGCGCCAACCATCGACTGAATATGGTGGTTTGAGCCAGTGTTTAATCACCGCCTCTTCACCTTGGTAGATATGATCGCGAACTCGTTCGTTCTCAAAGTTTAGAACCGGTAAATTGCCAATGCCTTTCCAGCCAATGTATTTGTTGGTTTGTCCCTCGAAGAAGTAATAGTCGCGAAAGTCCGAGTCCGGATTACCATAAGCCCCCTGACCTTCTTGTTTAATATCGAACCATGGATGATGAACGGACGTGTGGTTAAATACGGCATCCAAAACGATCTTCATCTGCTTGCCACGAATTTGCTCACACAGCTGCGCAAACTGTTCGTTAGTGCCAAACATAGGATCAATATTAAGGTAGTCTTTCGTATCGTACTTATGGTTGCTTGGCGCCGTGAAAATAGGATTGAAATACAACGCCGTCACGCCTAAGTCATCTAAGTAATCGAGTTTCTGTTCAACGCCTTTCAAATCGCCGCCGAAGAACTCGCGCGCGCCCGTATTTTGATGAGAACCTACCGCCTCTCCCCAAGATTTCACCATGGTATCTGGGTCGTATTGCGCGTAGGCATTTCGAATTGCTTGCTCATCTTGGCTAGCTGCAAAACGGTCTGGGAAGATTTGATAGAAGACTTGTTCTTGCACCCAGCTCGGTGGTTGAGACTGCGTGTTCAGCTTAAAGTGGAATTCTTTTGGTGGCATACGTTTATGTACACCTCGCCCATCCAACCAAAGTTGCTGATTGCCTTTGATGAGTTTAAATACGTAATGAGTGACATCACGATCTCGGTTCGCCGCGAACTGTGCTTGCCATAGTTGAAGCTCACCAGCCTTGCCGCAAGGTAGCATTTCAATCAGATATTCTTCGTTGTCAGGTTCACAGCGTACGTGCACGCTATCAAACTCAACGTTTTCAGTTTTCAGAGTGACGGTCAGCAGTTCACCATCAAATACAAGGCCATCTTCAGTCTGGCTATGGAATATAAATGGAAGGGTCATGGTAAGTGCTCTTAGTATTGGAATATTCCACTATTTTAATAAAGAGTATTTACCGAAAAATCCTCCTTTCGACATTGCCTTAGATGCAATTTTCTCAAGGAGGATCACGTTTGGTAGGCGTAGTTTCGCTCTTTCTTTACGTTAGCTCAGCAACAAGCTGTCATCTGCTAACTCTTCTCCACGCACTTTAGAGAACATTTCCAGTAAGTCTGGGACTTGCATATTGGCACGCTGCTCACCTGCGACATCAAGAACAATCTCACCTTGGTGCAACATAACCGTTCTGTCACCGCAAGCCAGCGCGTCTTTCATTGAATGCGTCACCATCATCACTGTGAGGTTGAACTCGCTGACGATACGCTTGGTTAGATCGATAACAAAGGCCGCCATGCGCGGATCTAACGCAGCGGTGTGCTCATCTAACAACAACAGCTTACTGTCTGATAGTGTTGCCATGACCAAACTGACCGCTTGTCGTTGTCCGCCGGAGAGCAATCCAATACTGTCCCCCAAGCGATCCTCAAGCCCTAACCCAAGAATGCTAATGCGCTCTTGGAAAAGCTTGCGACGTTGAGAAGAGAGCGCCATTCCCCAACCGCGACGCTTACCCCGCATGTAAGCTAACGCCATGTTTTCTTCAATGGACAAATCCCCACAAGTGCCCGCTAACGGGTCTTGGAATACACGAGCACACTGAGTCGCTCGTTGCGCCACGGTTTTCCGGGTTACATCTTGCCCATCAATTATCACCTGACCGCCAATCATCGGCGTTTCCCCCGTCACCGCCCCAAGCAAGGTCGATTTCCCTGCCCCATTGGAGCCAATAACGGTGAGAAACTGATGTTCAGGTACTTCTAACGAGACACCTTTCAAGGCTCTGTTTTCCAAAATGGTTCCGGGATTAAAGGTCACTTGGATGTTGTTTAATTCAATCATAGCGCCTCCTCTGAACCATTTTTTGATGCGGCTTGTTTCGCACTGGTCGCGCGTTGTTTCGCTTTCATGCTCTGTTTCAGTTTTGGCGCGATCAACGCCACAGCAACGAGCACCGCCGTCACTAAGTTTAGGTCTGATGCTTGCAGACCAAACATGCCGGAACTCAATGCAAAGGCAACAGCCAGACGGTAAAGCACTGAGCCGATAATTACCGCGCAAACCGCAACCCAGATTTTACGCCCTGGTATCAGAGTTTGACCGAGGATAACTGCAGCTAAACCAACCACGATCGTACCCACACCAGAAGTGACATCAGCAAAGCTGTTGGTTTGAGCAAATAGAGCGCCAGCAAAACCGACAAAACCATTAGAAAGCGCGAGGCCAAAGTAGGTGTAAAAAGCGGTACTTGCCCCTTGTGCAGCCACCATTCGAGCGTTCACCCCTGTAGCTCTTAGCCCTAAACCAAAGTCACTGTTAAGGAGGCGTACGACAAACAAAGCAGAGAGCAACACTAATACACCGACAACCAACGGCCGGATGTACATAGAATCTCCCATGGCTTCGAACGGAGTAAGAATGGTGTCCTCACCTAGAAGAGCCATATTGGGCTTACCCATAATGCGAATATTGATAGAGAACGCCGCAATCATGGTAAGAATCGAAGCCAATAGGTGGAGAATTCCGCATCGAACCGCAAGAAAAGCAGTCACCCACCCAGTCATCCCACCAGCAATCACAGCCATTCCGGTTGCGATCCAAGGGTTGATGCCCGCGACGATTGCAGTCGCAGCAACGGCGGCTCCCATCGGGAAACTGCCGTCGACACTTAAATCAGGAAAATCAAGAACACGAAACGTAAGGTAAACGCCCAAAGCCACTAAGCCGTAAATGAGGCCAATTTCGAGCGCACCAAAAAAAGCAAATGCAGACATAACTGCTCCTTTCTGCACAAATCAGATCGGCATTACTTCGACCTGAACGTCACTCTTACTGCATGCTGGTCGCACGTTTTACAACTGAACTTGGTAACTGAATACCAAGCTTGGTTGCCGCTCCTTCATTGACAACAAGGTCTGAGCCCGTTGCGACTTTTACGTCTAGCTTGCCCGGCTCTTGTCCTTCCAAAATAGCCGCAACATACTCAGCAGTCTGAACACCGACTTGGTAGTAGTCAAAGCCCAAGCTTGCGATCGCGCCTTTTTCTACATAAGACGTCGCTCCACCAAATACTGGTTTTTTAGCTTGGTTTGCAGCCACGATCATGCCCTCTATCGCACTGGCTACCGTGTTGTCTGTCGGTGCATAAATCACATCTGATTTAGCAGCAATGGCTTGGGTCGCGGATTGAACATCTGCGCTTTTCAGAGCCGTCGCTTCAATCACTTTAAGTCCATTTGCTTCTGCACTCTCTTTTAACAGTTGCACCAAAGTCACTGCATTGGCTTCACCAGGGTTGTAGACCACACCAATGGATTTCGCTTCTGGCAAGATCTCTTGAATCAAAGCAACATGTTGAGCAACCGGAGACAAATCAGAAAGACCCGTTACGTTTTTGCCCGGTTGATGCATGGATTTCACAAGCTTTGCGCCCACCGGATCCGTTACCGCAGTAAACACCACTGGAATAGAACGCGTTGCGGACACCAAAGCTTGAGCCGATGGTGTGGCAATACCTACTAGTACATCAGGACTCTCACCCACATACTGACGCGCAATCTGTACGGCAATGGCCGGGTTACCTTGTGCGGTTTTGTAGTCAAATTCTAGGTTCTTCCCTTGCTCATATCCTTTCGCTTTCAAGCCATCTAATAAGCCTTGGCGAGTCGCGTCGAGCGCTGGGTGCTCCACGATTTGTGAAACAGCAACCGTCGCAGTGTTAGCAAGCACATTAGCTGAGGAAAAAACCGTGGTCGCGGCAAGAATAGCAGTGGCGAGTAAACGTTTCGTTTTCATCATGACTCCTTGATGTCTCTTCGTCCTTGAACTGAAAGCCTCATCGAAAATGAATGCTTAGCAGAAATAATGAGGAAGATGGGATGTTGTGTTTATTGCTGCGCACTTTTTGTGCATCTAATTGTCATTATTAACGCTAAGTGTTGGGAAAGAAAAGTAAGATTTAACAACAAAGTAACATTTGTGATCTCGCAATCGGTACGCGAGGCGGTTATTGCAAATAAGATAAGAGTGAAAAGCCATGTCACGGGCATAAAAAATGGAGTGGCTAGAAAGCACACTCCATTTCAATGAGTTAATTGTAGATCTGAGGAGTTAGAACCAACGCTCTAATGCAGTCTTATCCAACTGGCGAAACGCTCGGTTTAGGATCACCGCAAGTTCTTTGTATCTTGGACGAGCTTTTGCTGGCTCTAGTGCGAATCCTGATTCCGTAATTTTTTGGTGCAGCTCGCGATACCAAGAGGCCAACGCTGGTGGCAATTTGGTGTTGGAACGACTGCCTAACCACCACATACCTTGCAGTGGCATGCTGATTGCGAACAGCGCAACTACGATCGCTTGAGGAAGTGCGTCATAGTTATTAAATGCCATTTGAGTGAGCACACCGATCGCGGCGACCGCTGGCATCACTTTAATGCCAAAGCGCGTTGCTTTAATAATGCGTTGTTCGGGAAAAATGGCGTTCAGCTCTTTACGAACCGGCCAGATCTCCATGTAACTTTGGCCGTCTTTCAGGCTATGGATCAATCCGACTTGTTTGCTCATACCGCTCTCTCACTAAAAAATAGTTGAACATTTCAACTGAAGGCGCAAAAAATTGATGAAAGTTAATATTCTTTCAAAATTTTTTTGTTATCATTGCCTATTATCGCTATCCTTTGCAGACCCTCAATCTCATTGTTGCTGTTATTTACAATTTAAGCAACTCCGAGATTTTATTCTGCACGGATCGCTTCATAGTGGTGGATGGGTTCATCACTATTCATTTATACGGAATTAGAACAATTTTTGACCAAGATTAGTACGCACCCTTGGCGGTATCGTCTATTCTTGTGATTAATTTTTCATCCTTTAACTGATTTTGATCAGACGAATAACAGGTAGTCACACATGTCTAAGCTAGTTTTAGTTTTAAACTGCGGTAGTTCTTCTCTTAAATTTGCTGTTGTTGATGCAGAAACAGGTGCAGAGCACCTATCAGGTCTTGCTGAATGTCTTCACCTTCCTGAAGCACGTATCAAGTGGAAACTTGACGGTAAACACGAAGCTCAACTAGGTAACGGTGCAGCACACGAAGAAGCACTAGCGTTCATGGTTGAAACTATTCTTGCTTCTAAGCCAGAGCTTAAAGCTAACCTAGGCGCTATCGGTCACCGTATCGTACACGGTGGTGAGCAGTTCACTCAATCTGCACTAATCACTGATGACGTACTAAAAGGTATTCAAGACGCTGCGACTTTCGCACCGCTTCACAACCCAGCGCACATCATCGGTATCGAAGCTGCTAAGCACAACTTCCCAGAGCTTCAAAACGTTGCTGTATTCGACACTGCGTTCCACCAAACTATGCCTGAAGAGTCTTTCCTATACGCTCTTCCATACAAACTATACAAAGAGCACGGTATCCGTCGTTACGGCATGCACGGTACTTCACACCTATTCATCACTCGTGAAGTTGCAGGCCTACTAAACAAGCCAGTTGAAGAAGTAAACATCATCAACTGTCACCTAGGTAACGGTGCTTCTGTTTGTGCAATCAAGAACGGTAAATCTGTAGACACTTCTATGGGTCTTACTCCTCTTGAAGGTCTAGTAATGGGTACTCGTTGTGGTGATATCGACCCAGCTATCGTATTCCACCTACACGACGCTCTAGGTTACTCTGTTGAAGAAATCAACAACATGCTAACTAAAGAGTCTGGTCTTGCTGGTCTAACTGAAGTGACTTCTGACTGTCGTTTCGTTGAAGACAACTACGGTGAGAAAGAAGAAGCAACTCGTGCAATGGACGTGTTCTGTCACCGTCTAGCTAAGTACGTAGCTGGTTACACTGCTTCTATGGAAGGTCGTCTAGACGCAATCACTTTCACTGGCGGTATCGGCGAAAACTCTGGCCCTATCCGTGAAATGGTTCTAAACCGTCTAGGTATCTTCGGTATCGAAGTTGATGGTGAAGCTAACCTTAAAGCACGTTTCGGCGGCGAAGGTACTATCACTACAGCTAACAGCCGTATCCCAGCAATGGTTATCTCTACTAACGAAGAGCTAGTAATTGCTGAAGACACTGCACGCCTAGCAGGTCTTTAATAGATTTAACTGGCTAGCCACTCGGCTAGCCAGTTTTTCTTCCAAAAGAATTTCTTAGGGGCTTAACTCCTATTCTCTGAATTATTCATGGAATAAGAGTTGAGCTTTTATCCCCCAATAGCTAAAGGTACTCTACGAATGTCTCGTACTATTATGCTTATCCCTGCAAGTGCTGGTGTTGGTCTAACTAGCGTAAGCATGGGTGTTCTTCGCGCAATGGAGCGCAAAGGCGTTAAGGTTTCTTTCTACAAACCAATTTCACAGCCACGTTCTGGCGGTGATCAACCTGATCTAACTTCAACTATCGTTGGTTACAACAGCGATATGAAGATCGGTCAACCACTAGCGATGTCTGTTGCTGAAAGCCTAATCGGTAACGACAACATGGACGAGCTGCTAGAAACTGTTGTTGAGCGTTACAACCAAATCAACAAAGATGCAGACGTAACGCTTATCGAAGGTCTAGTACCAACTCGTAAGCACCCATTCGCTAACCAAGTGAACGCGGAAATCGCAGCGACTCTAGGCGCGGAAATCGTTCTTGTTGCAACTCCTGGTACAGATAACCCAGCTCAACTTAAAGAGCGCATCGAAGTAGCATGTTCTAACTTCGGTGGTACTAAGAACAAGAACATCTCTGGCGTAATCATCAACAAGCTAAACGCACCTGTTGACGAAGCTGGCCGTACTCGCCCTGACCTATCTGAAATCTTTGACGATGCTGACAGCGCGAAGCAAAACGAAATGAAAGTGATGGAAATCTTCAACACTTCTCCAATTCGTGTACTAGGTTGCGTGCCATGGAGCATCGATCTGATCGCTACTCGTGCAATCGATATGGCTCAGCACCTAAACGCTGACATCATCAACGAAGGTGACATTGCGACTCGTCGTATCAAGAGCATCACTTTCTGTGCACGTTCTCTGCCAAACATGATTGAGCACTTCAAACCAGGTTCTCTACTTGTTACTTCAGCAGACCGTCCAGACGTAATCGTTGCAGCAGCACTTGCAGCAATGAACGGTGTTGATATTGGTGCAGTTCTATTGACTGGCGGTTACGACATCCCTGAAGAAATCACTGGTCTTTGTAAGCCAGCGTTCGAAACTGGTCTACCGATCTTCAAAGCACAAGGTAACACTTGGCAGACTTCTCTAAACCTACAGAGCTTCTCTATCGAAGTACCTGCAGACGATAAAGAGCGTATCGAGTTCATCAACGAGCACGTTGCTGGTCACATCGACGGTAACTGGATCGAGTCTATGACTGAAGGCACTCAGAAGTCTCGTCGTCTAAGCCCACCAGCATTCCGTT
The DNA here is from genome assembly GCF_051122595.1 of Vibrio sp. K4. Classification (NCBI taxonomy): domain Bacteria; kingdom Pseudomonadati; phylum Pseudomonadota; class Gammaproteobacteria; order Vibrionales; family Vibrionaceae; genus Vibrio; species Vibrio sp. K4. The sequence continues at coordinate 824,294 of NZ_CP178577.1, read as the reverse complement.
ACCAGCTAACTGAGTTCGCTCGTAAAGCTGGCAAGCGTATCGTTCTTCCTGAAGGTGATGAGCCACGTACAGTTAAAGCTGCGGCTATCTGTGCTGAGCGCGGTATCGCTGAATGTGTGCTTCTAGGTAACCCAGACGAAATCCGTCGCGTTGCTGCACAACAAGGTGTTGAGCTAGGTGCTGGCGTAACTATCATCAACTCTGATGAAGTTCGTGAAAACTACGTTGCTCGTCTAGTTGAACTACGTGGCGCGAAAGGTATGACTGAAGTTGTTGCTCGTGAGAAGCTACAAGATTCAGTATTCCTAGGCACAATGATGCTTGAGAACGACGAAGTAGACGGTCTAGTTTCTGGTGCGGTTCACACCACAGCAAACACTATCGTTCCTCCGTTCCAAATCATCAAGACTGCACCTGATGCGTCTATCGTATCTTCTGTATTCTTCATGCTGCTACCTGACCAAGTATTGGTTTACGGTGACTGTGCGATCAACCCAGATCCAACAGCTGAACAGCTTGCTGAAATCGCTATCCAATCTGCTGATTCTGCAGCGGCATTCGGTATTGACCCTCGCGTTGCTATGATCTCTTACTCTACTGGTGAATCTGGTAAGGGTGCAGACGTAGATAAAGTACGTGAAGCGACTAAGATTGCTCAAGAGAAACGTCCAGATCTAGTGATCGACGGTCCTCTACAGTACGACGCTGCGATCATGGAAAACGTGGCAGCTTCTAAAGCGCCTAACTCTCCAGTAGCAGGTAAAGCAACAGTATTCGTATTCCCAGACCTAAACACTGGTAACACGACTTACAAAGCGGTACAACGTTCAGCAGACCTAGTATCTATCGGTCCAATGCTGCAAGGTATGCGCAAGCCTGTAAACGATCTATCTCGCGGTGCACTAGTAGACGATATCGTGTACACAGTTGCTCTAACTGCGATTCAGGCAGATCAAGCTGACCAAGCAAAAGAAAAAGCAGTTAACTAATTAACCGCACCTTTCTGAATGAAAAAACCTCGCCACGGCGAGGTTTTTTATTTCTTGGTGCTAGACAAGAATCGGGTCCATTGGACGATTTAATTGATACTGCACGTTCAAATTCGTATTACTCGATCCAATATCCCTATACTTCCAACGAACACCTTCATTGAGCTGGCGAGCAACGACGGACTCTACGGTAAGCAAGTTATCATTTTCTATGATGAGTCTATCGCTATCACTACCACTTGAGGCTGCGCGATAGTGCGTCATGAACCAATCTCGTTTCAACATGTATTGACGCGCGTGACCAAACTCATGAATAAGTCCAACTGCTGGTGACTGCGTCCCTCTAGATACATTTTTGTTTGGCACACGACTGCGCCCGACGGGTTTGTTGCGCTTAATGTCGTTTACATTCAAGCTATCAAAAGGATTCCAAGTCACTAAACTGCCGCGAACATTGCAGCCTGCTTGTTTTACGATTTCTGCAGGAAAAAAGCTGCTAGTTGTGTCAGTTGTACAAAGTAACGTGACCTCTTCACCTCCCGAGAGGAAATCTAATAGTGCTGCGGCCGCGCTAGATTGGCGTAAATAGGCCACCGCGTCGTTATATTTAGTGATAGGTTGTTCCACGGTTTTCCATTTAAAGCCCGTACCTTCGACCACTCCTGGAAATACAGTAATCATATCGTTTCTTCCTTGTTCAGATTCCTGGTGCTTAGCACGAAAGCTCAGCACTTGGTGAATCAGTATAGAAAAAGGAATGAGTTTTACTTGATTGATAATTACAGATTGGAACCTAGCTCGCGACCTAATAAATTGTTTTTGCATCAGACTGTTATTTGTTCTAAAGCGCCAAATAGACAAGCCCACCCAAACAAACCGCACTCAACATAGGTGGAACAACCTTAGCCCACAGTTGACGAGCCCCTATCATAAGTACCATCCCCATCTTAACAATGGTATTCACTGACGCCGCGATAAATATCCCGAGCACAGCAACCTCTATCGCCAATGACTGAGTACTTTGTCGTCCTAAAGTTAGTGAAATGGCGTCAACATCAGTAATCCCTGACACCGCAGATAGAACTAAGATACCCGCACTACCAAACCAATCTGAAAGTGCATGAGATAACAACATAATGATCGCCAACACGACACCAAAGAACAGTGCCGATTGAAGCGCCAACGGGTTAGTCTGTTTGTTTGACTGCTCTATCTTCTCGACTTCACTTCGACGCCATATCCACCAAGCCGGTAAATAAAGCGCAATCATCATGACCAAGACAATCGGCCATAACAGACTGACTAATTGAGGATTGAGAACAGATAGGACAATCAACAAGCGAGGAAACATAGTACCGCAACTCAATAAGATTCCGCTTGCGAGCAGAGGACTGATGCCTTCCTGCTCACGTGAAAGATGAGAGAACTGCAACGTCAGTGCGGTAGAAGAACTTAAGCCAGCGAAGACTGACGTAAACAATATGCCCCGCTTCGCTCCGCCGATCTTAATCGCGAAATAACCGACAAATGAAATACTGGCGATCAACACCACCATCCACCAGATCTCATAAGGGTTCAGAGCCTTCCAAGGACCATACGCTTGGTTAGGTAAAAGAGGCAATAAAACGATGGAAATAAGCAGAAGACGCAAAGCCGCATCAAGCTCGTACTCTTGAAGGCGCTGCAAAGCCCGATGAAGCTCTTTCTTGTTATCCAGCACAACTGCTGTGATGACTGCCGCCGCAGCAGCCAGCACCGCTTCGCCGGAAACAGCCAGACTGCCAAGTACAAAGGTGATCACCAAACTGACCACGCCGGTGATGCTGATGTCCTCGCTCTTTTTTTGCTGAATAACAAACGCAATGCAAGCAAGAATCACCAAAGCAATAAGAGCAAAGCCGAGTAGCAAAGGCGTATACAGATTGGCAAGAATCCCAACCAAGCCACCAAGCAAACCGACTAAAGAGAAAGTGCGAATACCTGCAACGCGACTACCTTCGACGCTGTTGCGCATCACCCAGCCACGTTGTGTTCCAACAATCGCACCCAAAAGCAGAGCAACAAACAGATTCCAAATTAGATGCTCGCCACTGACAAACTCATTGATATCCATACCCCACCTCAGTCAAAGATCGGTTGTTATATCATCAGTTTATGTGATTGGTAGGAAGAAGCTGTGATGGTGAGAAGATATTGAGAAAAAAGAAAAGCGCCACATCAAATGGCGCTTTTCTTAGAAGTTTTAAACTTAGATAGATTCTCGACCATGAGGCGAATCCAAATCTAATTCAGGGCCTTTGGGTACCACTTGTGTTGGGTTGATACCAGTATGACTGAAATAGTAGTGACGCTTAATGTGGTAGAAGTCTGTGGTTTCTGCCACGCCTTCTACTTGGTATAGCTCTTTCAAATAACCTTGAATGTTTGCGTAATCGGCAATGCGCTGTTTATTACATTTGAAATGACCTACGTATACCGCATCAAAGCGAATAAGGGTCGTAAACAAGCGCCAATCTGCTTCGGTGATTTTATTGCCCGCTAGATAACGATGCGTTGCAAGATGAGCATCGATTTTATCCAGTGCGGCAAATAGTGAATCAAACGCCTCTTCATAAGCTTCTTGCGTTGTCGCAAAACCACAACGGTATACGCCATTATTCACGTTCGGGTAAATGTAGTCATTCCACTCATCAATCACGCTTTGAAGTTGCTCTGGGTAATAATCATCGTTATTACCGGTGAGTTCGTTAAACTCAGAGTTAAACATACGGATGATTTCAGACGACTCATTCGACACGATGGTGTTGGTCTTTTTGTCCCACAAAACCGGAACGGTAACGCGACCAGTGTAATCGGGCTTAGCTTGAGTGTAGATTTGGTGCATACGAGTATGGCCAAACAGTGGCTCAGGTAAGCCCATCTGCCAACCTTCGCTGAGCATGTCTGGGCAAACGACCGTGACATCGATGTGCTTTTCCAAACCTTTGAGTTTGCGGAAGATCAGCGTGCGGTGCGCCCACGGACAAGCAAGAGAAACGTAAAGGTGGTAACGGCCCGTTTCAGGTTGGAATGTCGCATCGGGTTTGTTCTTTATCCAATTACGAAAGCCCGCATCTTCACGAACGAACTTACCGCCATTAGATTTAGTCTCGTACCATACATCATGCCAAACGCCCTCAACTAACTTACCCATGACTGCTCTCCTCTTAATTTGTTTTCCACTATATTAGCGAATCACGCAAAGCTTATAATCCGGCCACTTAGTCTATCTTGTTCAAGAATTTCGAATGAACTAATTCCGGCCAATATCGTAGGCATAAAAAAAGCGCGACCCTATAAAAGGAGCCGCGCTTAAGCCCGTCACAGGCTGAATTTAATTACACTGCTACGTGTAGACAAGATACTGCGTGAACGTCTGAACCTTCGATGTGTGGTCTGGTCTTCGCACACTCATCCGTCGCTTGAGGACAACGAGTACGGAACACACAACCAGAAGGAGGATTAATTGGTGATGGTAGATCACCTTCTAGCATCTGAATCTTCTTGCTGCGTTCAATTTCCGGATCCGGAATTGGAACCGCCGACATCAACGCACGTGTGTATGGGTGTTTTGGATCGGCAAACAATGCTTCCGCTTCACCCAGTTCAACTGCGTTACCTAGGTACATAACCAATACGCGATCAGAGATGTGTTTCACCACTGACAAATCGTGCGCGATGAATACCAAAGAAAGACCAAGCTCTTTCTGCAGCTCTTTCAACAGGTTAACTACCTGAGCTTGAATCGATACGTCCAGTGCTGATACCGGTTCGTCACAGATGATCATCTTCGGCTTGAGAATAAGCGCACGAGCGATACCAATACGCTGACACTGACCACCTGAGAACTCGTGTGGGTAACGGTTGATAACGTTTGGCAGTAGACCTACCTTCGCCATCATTTCTTTAACGCGGTCTTTCACTTCTTGCTTAGTCAGTTCTGGGTAGAACGTCTCTAGCGGCTCAGCGATGATGTCGCCCACTGTCATACGCGGGTTCAAAGAAGCCAAAGGATCTTGGAAAATCATTTGGATTTCTTTGCGCGTTTCACGGCGTTGGACGTCTTTCATCTTCGTTAGGTCTTGGCCTAACCAAACTACTTCGCCATCTGTTGCTTCAACCAAACCAATGATCGCGCGAGCAAACGTCGATTTACCACAACCAGACTCACCTACTACCCCAAGAGTCTCACCTTCGTATAGACGAACGTTTACGCCGTCTACCGCTTTTAGGCTTGAAGGTTTTGCCCAAGGCCATGCAGATTTTGATGCAATGCTGAAGTGAACTTTCAGATCAGATACATCCAGAATTAGTTTTTTGTCTGTACTCATTTGCTCCAAGCCTCCCATTCAGAAAAACATGCACGCTGACGGCCATCACCAAACGGCGTCAGAATTGGTGCTTCACGCTTACAACGATCCATCACACGGTGGCAGCGATCTTGGTAAGGACAGCCAGGTGGTAGACGAAGCAAGTTAGGCGGGTTGCCAGGAATTGTTGGCAGGATCTCGCCTTCTGTATCCAAACGAGGAATCGCCTTCAATAGACCTTCCGCGTAAGGGTGGCTTGGGTTGTAGAAGATTTCGTTCACTGTGCCGTACTCCATGGTACGACCTGCATACATCACCAGTACTTTGTCACAAGAACCCGCTACGACACCAAGGTCGTGCGTGATCATGATGATTGCAGTGTTGAACTCAGATTTCAGTTCGTTCAGCAGATCCATGATCTGCGCTTGAACCGTAACGTCCAATGCCGTCGTTGGCTCATCCGCAATAAGCAGTTTTGGACGACACAGTAGCGCCATTGCGATCATTACACGCTGACGCATACCGCCTGAGAACTCGTGTGGGTACATGGTGATACGCTTACGAGCTTCTGGGATTTTTACTGCTTCAAGCATGCGAACCGACTCTTCGAATGCTTCTGCTTTGCCCATACCTTTGTGCAGCATCAGTACTTCCATCAGCTGATCACTAACTTTCATGTATGGGTTAAGAGAGGTCATCGGGTCTTGGAAGATCATTGCGATCTGTTCCGCACGAACCTTGTTCAGCTCTTTTTCTCGAAGGTTGAGGATTTCCCGGCCTTCAAATTTCGCACTACCAGAGATAATACCGTTTTTAGCCAGTAGACCCATGATTGCGAATACAGTTTGTGACTTACCTGAACCAGACTCACCTACGATACCTAGGGTCTCACCTTGATTCAGAGAGAAGTTCAAATCGTTTACTGCGGTTACGATACCATCTTGCGTGGTAAATTCGACGCGCAGATCTTTGACATCTAATAAACTCATCATTGCTTCCTTTATTCTTTCTATTTTTAATTATCTGTCTTTTGGATCCAGCGCATCGCGCAGACCGTCACCAACGTAGTTGAAGCAGAATAGAGTCACAACCATGAATACTGCTGGGAACGCCAGCTGCCAGATTGCCACTTCCATTGTTTGCGAACCTTCTTGTAGAAGTGCGCCCCAACTTGTCATTGGTTCCTGTACACCAAGACCAAGGAATGAAAGGAATGATTCAGTCAGAATCATGCTTGGGATAAGTAGTGTTGAGTAAACCGCTACGATACCCAGTACGTTTGGAACGATGTGGCGAGTGATGATCTTCCACTTGCTCACACCACAAACGTGTGCCGCTTCAATAAATTCTTTACTACGTAGACTTAGCGTTTGACCACGTACGATACGAGCCATATCTAGCCACGCAATAGCACCGATAGCGACGAAGATAAGAACGATGTTACGGCCGAAGAATGTAACTAGTACGATAACTAGGAACATGAACGGAACCGCGTATAGGATTTCAAGAATACGCATCATGATACGGTCAACTTTACCGCCGATGAAGCCAGAAGCTGCACCGTAAAGCGTACCAATCACAACCGCAACCAATGCACCTAGAACACCAACCATCAGAGAGATACGACCGCCAATCAGCGTACGTACGTAAAGGTCACGACCTAAGCTGTCAGTACCGAACCAGTGCTCTGCACTTGGACCAACGTGCATTGCGTACCAGTCTGTATCGTCAAATGTGTAAGGAGCCAACATTGGCAGGAAGATTACCGCAAGGGTCATCAATGCAAGAATGAACAAGCTCACCATTGCCGCTTTGTTACGCATAAAGCGGATGCGGGCGTCTTGCCATAAACTACGGCCTTCAACTTCCAGGTTCTCTGCAAATTTCTCGACCGCTTCAAGATTCTCTTTTTTCGTTAACATAACCATACTTCCCTGTTAGTAGCGAATTTTCGGGTCAATCATTGCTAGCAGAATATCAACGATAGCGTTGAACAAAATGAATAGGAAACCAATCAGAATGGTTACACCCATTACTAGCGAGTAGTCACGGTTGAAGGCTGCGTTTACAAACAGCTTACCAATACCTGGCAGACCAAAGATGGTCTCAACCACCACAGAGCCGGTAATAATACCGACAAACGCAGGGCCCATGTAAGACACTACAGGGAGCAGGGCTGGTTTTAATGCATGTTTCAGGATGATGTAACGGTAGCTTAGACCTTTCGCACGGGCAGTACGGATAAAGTTACTGTTCAATGTCTCGATCATTGAACCACGAGTGATACGAGCAAACGTGGCGACATAAAGCAGTGACATTGCAATCACTGGCAGCACCAAATATTGCCATGAGCCATCATGCCAACCGCCTGCAGGGAATAAATTCCAGTGAAGCGAGAACAAGTAAATCAAAGCTGGCGCCAGCACGAAGGATGGCATTACTACCCCAAGCATCGCCGTAGACATAATGGTGTAGTCAAGCCACGAGTTTTGTTTGAGCGCGGCTATGGTCCCGATCGTCACCCCCAGAATGACCGTGAAGATAAAGGCAATGAAACCTACCTTCGCCGATACTGGTAGTGCTACCGAGATTAGCTCGTTTACTGTGTAATCTAAGTATTTGAATGAAGGACCAAAGTCGCCTTGGACAACGTTAGTCAAGTACGTGGTGTACTGCTCAAATACTGGCTTATCTAGGCCGTATTTGGCTTCAATGTTAGCCATAACTTCTGGCGGTAATGGACGCTCGCTCGAGAATGGGTTACCCGGTGCGAAACGCATAAGAAAGAAAGATACGGTGATCAAAACCAACATTGTTGGGATCGCCTCAAATATCCTTTTTGCGATGAATTTAAGCATAAACTCACTCTTTCAGTCTGTGACAGTTAAAAAAATTGATGATAGGCACCGCACGCCCCGTTTTTGGGACGTGTGGGCCTTATTCTTATAGTCTTGAAGCGACTTTAATTAGTCTGCTTTGATGTAAAGATCTTTGGTGTAGATCTTTTCTTCCGCGTTGTTAGCAGGGAAACCACCAACATGCGGGTTTAATAGACGAGAACGAACGTACTGGTAGATAGGCGCGATAGGCATATCTTGAGCCATCAGTTGCTCAGCTTCTAGGTAGATCTTGGTACGCTCTTCTTCTGAAGTCGACTTGATCGCTTTGTCGATCAGAGCATCGTACTCTTTGTTCCCCCAGTGCTGACCACCAGTTGTGTTCGAGCTAACCATAAGGGTTAGGAATGAAGATGCTTCGTTGTAGTCGCCACACCAACCAGCGCGTGCTACTTCGAAATCACCTTGGTCTTTCGTAGATAGGTAAGTTTTCCACTCTTGGTTTTCTAGTGTTACATCTAGACCTAGAGTTTTCTTCCACATAGAACCAAGCGCTACTGCTAGTTTCTTGTGGTTCTCATCTGTGTTGTATAGAAGAGAGAACTTAAGAGGGTTGTCTTTGCCGTAACCCGCTTCTGCCAATAGGCGTGCCGCTTCTTCGTTACGCTCTTTTTGCGTCATCTTGCCGTAAGCTGGAAGCTCAGGGTTGAAGTGCGCAGTGATTTCAGGCGTTAGGAAGTAAGCAGGCTTCTGGCCTTGGCCAAGAATCGCGTTTGCTACGATGTTACGGTCGATAGCGTAAGAAATTGCTTTACGAACGCGAACGTCGTTGAAAGGCTCTTTCTTAGTGTTGAATGAGTAGTAGTAAGTACACAGGCTGCCTTCAACCGATACTGACTCTGGGTGCTCTTTCTTCAGACGCTTAAAGTGCTCAGTCGGCAGTTTAGACGTGAAGTCGATTTCACCAGATAGGAAACGGTTCATTTCAGCAACGCCGTTTTCAATTGGAAGGTACGTTACTTTGTTGATAACAGTTTTGTCGTTATCCCAGTACTGTTCGTTACGAACAAGCTCTAGGCGCTCGTTCACAACCCAGTTGTTTACTACATAAGCGCCGTTACCTACGAAGTTTTCTGGTTTCGTCCATTGATCACCAAACTTCTCAACTGTCGCTTTGTGTACTGGTTTCATTGTTGTGTGACCAGCCATCATTACAAAGTAAGGAACCGCTGTGTCTAGCTCAACCACAAGTGTGTGGTCGTCTGTCGCTTTAACACCTAGCTCGCTCTTGTCTTTTTTGCCCGCAACGATGTCTTTCGCGTTTTTCATCTTGGTGTATTCCATGTACCAAGAGTATGGCGAAGCGGTTGCAGGATCGACTGCACGCTGCCAGCTGTAAACGAAATCTTGTGCTGTTACAGGATCGCCGTTAGACCATTTAGCGTCTTTGCGTAGGTGGAAAGTGAAAGTTTTGTTGTCTGAGGTTTCCCAGCTCTCAGCTACACCAGGGATAGTGTCGCCGTCTGCATTTTGGTTCACTAAGCCTTCAAGGAGATCACGAATCACATGCGACTCTGGAACACCTTGAGATTTGTGCGGGTCAATTGTTGCAACTTCGGTACCGTTACCGCGAACGATTTCTTGTTTCTCAGCAAGTTTAGTGCCTGCTGGAACGTCAGCAGCGAAAGCGGTAGTAGAAGAGGCAGCCACTGCCAGACCAGCACCTAGAAGAAGGGCTTGGGTGATTTTGTTCTTATACATGCGTAAAACTCCAAGTTTTTCATTAGCATCCATGACTTCTCTGTAAGGGACTGGAACGGTCAGAATTTTAGAATTTTTTAGCGCACTTTTTGAGCACAAAACACTAAAACCTTACAAAGACTGCGGCACACATTAGCAACCATTGAAGTAATTTGCCATAAAAATGTAGCAAAAAAACTAATAATTCTGTAAATAGTGCCCATATTTAGCAATAAATACCGCACAAAAAGTATTGAGTAGAGAAATACAGATTCGCATGGTCATTTGACAGGCAAAACTTTCGATAAATCTAAATTCAAACTCTTTGATAGCATCTTATGCTAGATATATGTACAAAAATTAACATTTATGACACATTGAGTCTAATTAATAATTGCATATATCTCGTTCGATATTTTTTATTGTGAACAAGGTCACCGAGAGGAGAAAGAGAGGAAAAATGGTGGTTTTGACGGCAAGTGAGAGTAGAAAATGAGCTCGCTTTTTACGCTAAAAAAACAAAAAGCCAGACGCTATTAACATCTGGCTTTGAACGGTTTGCTAGCAGAATAAAAAACTACCCTACTTTTCCCAACGCTGTGCAGCTTGATGATCGGTATCGCGAGACTCAATCCAGCGGTTTTCACTGGTGGTGCGCTCTTTTTTCCAGAATGGTGCTTTAGTCTTTAGAAAGTCCATAATGAACTCGCAAGCATCAAATGCCGCACCACGATGTGCACTAGACACACCAACAAAAACGATTTGGTCACCAGTATCGAGATCACCAATACGGTGAATAACGCGAACGCCTAACAAAGGCCAACGTGATTCCGCCTCATCACAGATGTCGATCAGGCTTTTCTCCGTCATACCCGGATAATGCTCTAGGTGAAGACCAATCACGTTGTCGCCAAGGTTCATATCACGAACTTTACCGATGAAGGTCACTACCGCACCAGAAGACGTGCCTTCTGATAGACGTTGGTATTCTTGATCGACCGAAAAGTCTTCAGCTTGTACAGAAACGCGAGGATCCATATTAGCCCCCTGTTACCGGTGGGAAGAAGGCAACTTCATCACCCGCTTTCACTGCTGTATCTAGAGGTACGATGGACTGGTTTACCGCTGCCAGTAACTTACCTGGTTCTAGCGCTAAATCCCACTTGCCTTCTTTGTCAGCACCTGACTCAACAAGGTGAGCTCGAATGGCTTCTACATTATCAAACTGGCCTTCAAGTTCTAGACCATCCATACCAACTAGCTCTCGCGTTTGAGCAAAGAAAAGTACTTTAATCATGATTCCGCCTTGAAGTGTCCAGATTTACCGCCCGTCTTCTCTAGGAGACGAACTTGTTCAATAACCATGTCTTTCTGCACCGCTTTACACATATCGTAAATCGTTAACGCCGCCACTGAAGCCGCCGTCAGCGCTTCCATTTCCACGCCTGTTTTACCCGCTAGCTTACATACAGATTCGATACGTACTTTGTTTTCTGCTTCGATAGCTTCCAGTTGAACTTCAACCTTAGAAAGCAACAGAGGGTGACAAAGAGGAATCAAATCCCATGTCTTCTTAGCAGCTTGAATACCAGCAATACGAGCCGTCGCAAACACATCACCTTTGTGGTGTTGGCCTGAAACAATAAGTTGCAGTGTTTCTGGAGCCATGTGCACGAACGCTTCAGCACGTGCTTCACGAACGGTTTCCGCTTTTGCTGATACGTCCACCATGTTAGCTTCGCCAGACGCGTTGATATGTGTAAATTGGGTCATTGTTTTTCCTTCGCTTTTAGGAAAGGTTATACAGATAGGTGTGGCATGAAGTTACAAGGACGGTGGCTTGCATCTAGCTGTTGCTTAATGATCTTCGTCCAACCAGTACGGCACGCACCAGTAGAGCCCGGCATTGCAAAGATAACAGTGTGGTTAGCGAAACCAGCGATCGCACGAGACTGAATGGTTGAAGTACCAATCTCTTCGTAAGAAACCAAACGGAATAGCTCACCGAAACCTTCTACTTCTTTATCAAATAGTGGCTTAAGTGCTTCTGGCGTGCTGTCACGTGAAGTGAATCCCGTACCGCCAGTGATCATGATTGCTTGTACATTTTCGTCTGCAATCCATTGAGAAACGATCGCACGAATTTTGTACATGTCATCGATAACGATCTGCTTATCTACTACGTTGTGACCCGCTTCTTTTGCGTGTTCAACTAGGTAACCACCAGAAGTGTCGTTTTCTTCAGTACGAGTGTCAGATACCGTCAGAACGGCAATGTTTGCAGGTTGAAATTTGCTTTCAGCGTGACCCATTTGTTCACCTATTCTCTATTTTTGCTTTGATACGCAGAGTATCGATTCTGGAAAAAATCATCGAAAGCCACGTCAGCTCCCGATGTGAAATCTGATTGGAATTAACCGCCGATAGACGCGAGATGTGGCGTCATACCTGTGTTGCCATCGTGCAAGAAGTGACTCACGGATTTCGTTTGCAGCTGTGCTTGAATACGTTCAATCAATTCATTTTCTTGCTCGTCACGCTCTAGTAGGTCACGCAGTTCCACGCCATGGTCACCGAACAGACACAGATGCAGTTTACCCAAAGCGGAGACACGAAGTCGGTTACAGCTCTCACAGAAGTCTTTTTCGTATGGCATGATCAGGCCAATTTCACCCTTGTAATCAGGATGAACAAATACCTGCGCAGGGCCATCATTATGAGAACGTACTTTGAGTAACCAACCATTGGCAATTAATTGATTGCGGATAGCGACACCAGAAACATGGTGTTTAGCAAACAGATCATCCATTTCTCCCGTCTGCATTAGCTCGATAAAACGCAGTTGGATAGGACGGTCTTTAATCCAGTTGAGGAAAGCAGGTAGCTCGTTGTGGTTGAGGTCTTTCATTAGTACCACATTAACTTTGACTTGCTCATAACCCACTTCAAATGCACGTTCGATACCATTCATCACTTCAGTGAATTTATTTTCACCTGTGATTTGATGGAACATACGCGGGTCAAGGCTATCCACACTCACGTTGATGTTGGTCAAGCCAGCTTCACGCCAGTCAGCAACTTGTTTTGCCATACGGTAGCCATTGGTCGTTGTCGCGACCTTTTTGATACCCGGCGTGGTTGCTACTGAGTGGATAATGTCAGTAAAGTCTTTGCGTAAACTCGGCTCACCACCTGTGATACGTACCTTTGAGGTACCACAATCTGCAAACGCTTTTACGACACGTTTGATCTCTGGGAGAGAAAGAAATGACGAGTTTTTATTGCCCGATGGCTTGTAGCCGTCAGGAAGGCAATAGGTACATTTAAAATTACATACGTCAGTCACTGACAGACGCAAGTAATAGAACTTACGATGAAATTTGTCTTCGAATTGTTGCGCCACGGAACACCTTTCCAAACACGGGAGGCATAATCATTTCCAAGTATGCCCTTGTGACAGTATGTCACTGGCTCAAGACGCTTATCCTAGGACTTAGCATAGTGAGCTCGGAGTTATGGCAACCAGAGGAGATAAACCCCTGATAGCTTTGCCGTGTAAAATACTTAATATTTGTAATGGAATCCAGACTTGAGTGATAAAAAACTCTCTAGAAACACAATTTACCGCTTAGTGAGTACCCCTTTGGCACTCATTAAGTTAAATTGTAGTCGTTTTTTACAAGATTATTAGAAGAACGTAATGAATATCTACATCGATAAGAAAGTGGTCGCAGTTGGCGGTGGTCACGGTTTGGGCCGTATGTTGGCGGCGTTAAAAGATTTTGGCAGCAATGCAACGGGCATTGTTGCAACAACCGATAACGGCGGTTCAACTGGCCGTATCCGTCATTGTCAGGGTGGCATTGCTTGGGGTGACACACGCAACTGTATCAATCAGTTAATCACCGAGCCATCGATCAGTTCTATGATGTTCGAATACCGCTTTAAAGGCACTGGTGAACTCGACGGACACAACCTCGGCAACCTAATGCTGACCGCTCTGGATAACCTATCGGTACGCCCTCTCGATGCGATCAATCTTATCCGCAACATGCTGAAAGTGGACGTTCACATTCTTCCTATGTCTGAGCATCCTTCCGATCTCACCGCGCTATCAGTGGATGGGCAGTGGGTGACGGGTGAAACCAACGTTGATGAGATGGACACCGATTTACGTCGCCTCGATCTATCACCAGAAGTTCCTGCAACGAAAGAAGCCGTGACTGCACTAGCAGAAGCAGACGTAATTATTCTTGGCCCTGGTAGCTTCTTAACGAGCATCATGCCGCCACTACTATTGCCAGAACTTGGTAAAGCGATTGCCGCTAACCAAAAAGCGAAAGTGATTTTTGTGGCGAACTTAAGCCCGGAATATGGCCCTGCAGGTCGAATGACGATGAAGCAAAAGCTTGAATGGTGTGAGCGCGCTTGCCAAGGCAGAAAAATAGATGTCGTATTAGCCGAAGAGACTGAACAAGAAGTTCTAGATAACTGGAACGTTGTCACTGAATCATTGGCGTCTACTAACCGCGATTGGCGTCACGACCGTGAAAAGCTGAAGCTTGCCATTGAGAGCCAGTTACTCACTGATTAACCATCATTAAGCAAAGTTCATAAAAAAGCCCTTCTACATCGGAAGGGCTTCTTATTTATAAACAGCTGTTATTGCTTTATTTGGTTATCTGAGTTGGTTACTTTGTCCAAGAGCGGTAAGTATCACGAGTCACATGCAATAAATCGAGCATCTCACCAACTTCACTCCCCTGCTCTGCCAACTGATTTGCTTTGGCTTGCTTATCAATGGCAATAGCCAATTCACACAGTCGATCAGCACCAAAACTCGCTGCGCTGCTCTTCAACGCGTGGCTTATCTCTTTTAAGTAAACCAATTGCTCGGTACCTACAAAAGTGGATAGGTTGCTAATGTAGGTGTCCATTTCCCCAAGAAAAATATCAAGCAAAACGGGAACATTATCACGGCCAATTTCGGCAGAGAGTTCTTCAATTTTTTGCTGATTTAATACGTCCGTACTCATACGTTCTGTTTTTCGTCCTTGCTATTCCAAGCTTGCAACTTGCGATAAATCGTCGATGGGCTGACATCTAAGTAGCCCGCAGCGCGTGGAATGTTGCCGTCACACGCCTGAATCGCCTGCTCGATGGCCATTTTTTCAGTCATCCACAGTGGCATAATGTCTGACACCGTCATAATTTCAGGTTCAATAAATTTTGAAATTGATTGACGAACCACCGGTTGATTCAGTGGTGGTGGCAGCATGTCCAAAGTAATTTCTTTGCCGTTGTTCAGTACAACGATATTACGCAGTACGTTTTGCAACTGACGAACGTTACCCGGCCATTCGTAACTGTTGAAACGTTCAATCACATCTTGTGCAAAACGGATAAAACTTTTGCCTTCCTCGTGGGACATATAGCCCAGTAGCGAATACGCAATTTCAATCACGTCTTCGCCGCGCTCACGCAACGGTGGAAGGTGTAAAGGAATCACGTACAAACGGTAGTACAAGTCTTCACGGAAACGGCCTTCTTGCACTTCTTTCCAAGGGTCGCGGTTAGTCGCACACACGAATCGCACGTCGACACTCTTCATCTTTGAAGAGCCCACTTTTTGGAAAGTACCCGTCTGGATAAAGCGCAATAACTTAGTTTGAAGATCTAAGTCCATTTCACACAATTCATCAAGGAACAGCGTGCCACCATCGGCAAGCTCAGCCGCACCTTGGCGATCATTCGCAGCACCGGTAAACGCGCCTTTTACGTGACCAAACAATTCACTTTCAATTAGATCTTTCGGGATCGCAGCACAGTTAATAGCGATAAACGGCTTATCGCCACGTTTACTTGCTGCGTGAATGGCTTCGGCACACACCTCTTTACCAGTACCACTTTCACCCGTGATGAAAATACTCGCTTTACTGCTCGCTGCGGAGTCAATGGTTCGGTAAACCTGCTGCATGGTTTGGCTACTGCCGATAAAACCTTGGTAATTTTGGTTACCTGGGTTATCCGCTTCATTCTTAAGCTTGGTTGCTTTGCGAATTGCGTTGTTCACCGTGACACGAAGACGGTCTGCTTCACATGGTTTGATTAAGAAGTCTTGAGAACCATGACGCATCGCTTCTACCGCAGTGTCGATAGAGCCATGAGCAGTCATAAAGATGATTGGCACGTCTGGGTGGCTTTTCTTCACCGCGTGCAATACGTCCATCCCCGTCATATCAGGTAAGCGGAGATCGAGCAGAATCAGATCGGGAATTCGATGGTTCAGGCTTTCGATGGCGTCTCTGCCTGTTCCAACAATATTAATATCGATGCCGAGAGGCGTCAGGTAAGAACGGTACAATGCCGCAACGGATGCGGTGTCTTCTACCATTAGTAGATAACGAGACTTTTGACCTTCTGTTATTTGTTGCATAGCCTAGCCGATTTTTTGTTGTGTTTTAAATAATAATCGCATTACGCTTTGCATTTTGCAAATAATCATTTGTTGGATTGTGGGTATTCTAACCAAATTAAACCGAATATCAACAGGTTAAATAATGGCACAAACCATGCTGTATAAATAACGACCCCTCGGGTCACCTAGCCAACTGACGTTGTTAGTGAACGACATGTTCACAAAACGAGCCAATAGACCCGACTGCCTATTGGCTTCTTTTTTGTCTGTTGAACAGGGAATAATAAAATGCCCAAGCACCGTCTGTAGACACAAGCACTTGGGCATTATAAGGCGCGTTGAAGTTGAATTAGCTATTGGCAATGAACTGAGCGCGCAACTTCTCTATCTCATCACGTTTTTGGGCTGCCAACTCAAACTCAAGATCTTGAGCATGTTGGTACATCGCCGCTTCCAAACGACTGATCTCTTTCTCCAACTGCTGCGGAGACATAATCTCGTAGGTTTGCGAAGGTTCTGCCACTTTCGATAGCGGCACTTGCTTAGTATTGCGCTGACGCTTCGACTTAGTGATATCACCCAACTCCATGATGTCTTTAATATTGCGCTTCAAGGCCTGAGGCTCAATACCCATCTCTGCGTTATACGCTTTTTGCTTTTCACGACGACGGTCAGTTTCGTCCATCGCTTTCTTCATCGACTTAGTGATCGAATCCGCGTACAGAATCGCTTTACCTTCGATGTTCCGAGCAGCACGACCAATGGTCTGAATCAGTGAACGTTCGGAGCGCAAGAAACCTTCTTTATCCGCATCTAGGATTGCCACCAGCGACACTTCAGGCATATCCAAACCTTCTCGTAACAAGTTGATCCCCACCAGCACATCGAACTCGCCTAAACGAAGGTCACGAATAATTTCAACACGTTCTACCGTATCAATATCAGAGTGAAGGTAACGAACTCTCACATCGTGCTCATGAAGGTATTCGGTCAAGTCTTCCGCCATACGCTTGGTTAACGTCGTCACCAGAACGCGCTCATCCTTCGCCGCTCGAATTCGAATTTCAGATAGCAAATCATCAACCTGAGTCGCTACCGGACGAACTTCCAACTCTGGGTCAAGTAGACCAGTCGGACGTACCACCTGATCAGCAATTTCATCGGCTGATTTTTCAAGCTCGTAGTTACCCGGTGTCGCCGAGACAAATATCGTCTGCGGAGAAATTGCTTCAAACTCTTCGAACTTCATCGGACGGTTATCCAATGCAGAAGGCAGGCGGAAACCAAACTCCACCAGCGTCTCTTTACGTGAACGGTCACCTTTATACATGGCACCAATTTGCGGAACCGTTACGTGGGACTCATCGATGATCAGCAAACCATCGTGAGGCAAATAATCAAATAGTGTCGGTGGCGGCTCACCCTCAGCTCGTCCACTTAAGTAACGAGAGTAGTTTTCGATACCCGAACAGAAGCCCAGCTCGTTCATCATCTCAATATCGAACTGAGTTCGTTGGCTGATGCGTTGTTCTTCTAGAAGCTTGTTGTTATCCAGAAGTTGCTTCTTACGTACTTCAAGCTCGTCTTTAATGCTTTCAATGGCATCAAGAATACGCTCACGTGGCGTAACATAGTGCGTCTTCGGGTAAATAGTATAGCGCGGTAAGTCACGCTGCTTGACCACACCAGTCAATGGGTCGAATACACTGATGCAATCGACTTCATCGTCAAACATCTCTACGCGTACAGCATCTTGATCTGATTCGGCTGGGAAGATGTCGATCACTTCTCCTCGAACACGGAACTGGCCACGTTCAAATGCGACGTCATTGCGCGAGTATTGCAACTCTGCAAGACGACGTAGCATATCGCGCTGATCAATCACATCACCGCGACGTAGGTGCAGCATCATTTGTAGATACGATTCAGGGTCACCCAAGCCATAGATAGCCGATACCGATGCAACAATAATGGCATCTTTACGTTCTAGTAGTGCTTTTGTAGCGGACAAACGCATTTGTTCAATATGCGCGTTAACTGAAGCGTCTTTCTCTATAAAGGTATCCGTGGTCGGAACATACGCTTCTGGTTGGTAGTAGTCGTAGTACGACACAAAGTATTCCACCGCGTTATTGGGGAAGAAAGACTTCATTTCGCCGTACAATTGAGCAGCTAAGGTTTTGTTAGGGGCAAGAAGAATCGCTGGTCGCTGTGCTTCTGCGATCACATTTGCCAGTGTGAATGTTTTACCAGAGCCAGTTACGCCCAATAGAGTCTGATGGGCAAGACCTGCATCTAACCCTTCTAACAACTGCTTAATCGCGGTTGGCTGATCACCGGATGGTTGATATTCAGAAACCAGTTCATAAACTTTACTCATACCCTTCCTTAAATTTACTGCACTTTGGCTGTATATATATACACCTTGTTAGATGAAATCTACGTCTATTTTAGATTTATAGCTCATTGTAATTAATTTTTGCGCTTTCTTTACTTTGATCTAGCCTTAGTCAGGCGACTCTGTTATAGTCTTTCGCCCTAGTTGGTGAACGTCCCCAAATCATCACAATTTAGTTTCCACAACTTTTCCCCAGAAACACCCAATATTATCCTTTATCCCCAAAAGACCAAATCTTATCCACTTTAAGCAATTTTGCGTCGAATTAAATAAATCACTGTTTTATATGATTATTCAGTGCATATTTCTGATTAAAAATTCAAAACAAACCAGCACTGTTGCATATAAAAGATCTTTACTCAGATCTCATCAACATACTTATCCACAATTTTGGTGGATAACTAACTCCAGCCCTTTACTGATAAGGCATACAAAAAAGTAAAGAAAAAAAAGCACTATTTTTTGCTAGAAATGTGTATTTTTGGTGTTGACAGAAATATAGGTGCTCGGTAAGATTCGACCCGCTTTCAAGCAAAGCAATTCCTCCTTAGCTCAGTCGGTAGAGCGACGGACTGTTAATCCGCAGGTCGCTGGTTCGAATCCAGCAGGAGGAGCCAAATTCCCGAAAAGCCCAGTTGAAAGACTGGGCTTTTTTCGTATCTGCCCTTCTTGAACGTTAACATCAAGATAAGCGCTGTATCGTTTCATCAATACGTCTCTTTGTAAGTCCGGCTGCCTTAAGCTCTTTCGTCAGCAGCTTGTACTATCAATTCGCCCACAAGTTCACTGTATCAACAATAAATTTGCATCTCTCAAGGAAATTTAAACACATAAGTCATTGAGTTTTAAATTAATGCAATTTAATCATTAAAAAAATGAAAAGCATTCATTTTACTCATAAATAGTAAATCCATACGATTAACAGGGTTAAGAATGGTTCCGTCCTACTCGTCGCCTCCATTCTATTTATCAATAACTTAGGGATTTACTAATGACTATTCCGACGACTGATATGCTAGAAGCATGGGCTGGATTCACTGCTGGTGAGTGGCAAAACTCTGTCAACACTCGTGACTTCATCCAAAAAAACTACACACCATATGAGGGAGACGAGTCCTTCTTAGCCGAGGTTAGCGCATCTACTTCAGCATTATGGAACCAAGTGCTTGAAGGCATTAAACAAGAAAGCCGCACACACGCGCCTGTTGATTTCGATACCGATCTACCATCAACGATTACTTCTCACGATGCAGGTTACATCAACAAAGATCTAGAAAAGATCGTTGGTTTACAAACCGATCAGCCTCTAAAACGTGCAATCATTGCTAATGGTGGTATTCGCATGGTGAAAAACTCGTGCGAAGTTTATGGCCGCGAGTTAGATCCAACGGTTGAAAAGATCTTCACTGAATACCGTAAAACTCACAACAAAGCGTGTTTCGACCTTTACACCAAAGAAATTCTGGCGTGTCGTAAATCAGGCATCATCACTGGTCTTCCTGATGCCTATGGCCGTGGTCGCATCATTGGTGACTACCGTCGTATCGCCCTTTACGGTATCGACTTCTTAAAAGCAGACAAAAAAGAGCAATACAATTCGACACAGACTTTCCTAGAGCGCGGCGGCGATCTTGAGAAAACACTTCGTCTACGTGAAGAAATTGCAGACCAAGTTCAAGCACTTGAAGACATTCGTCAAATGGGTTTGAAATACGGCATTGATATGTCGCTACCTGCAAAAACAGCGCAAGAAGCGATTCAATTTACCTACTTTGGTTACTTGGCCGCAGTTAAATCACAAAATGGCGCAGCAATGTCATTAGGTCGTACATCGACTTTCCTAGACGTATACCTAGAACGTGATATCGCAAATGGCTTGATTGATGAATCACAAGCGCAAGAGATGATCGACCACTTCATCATGAAACTGCGCATGGTTCGCTTCCTTCGTACACCGGAATACGATTCATTGTTCTCTGGTGACCCAATCTGGGCAACAGAAGCGATGGCAGGTATGGGTGTTGATGGCCGTACGCTCGTATCTAAAACGACATTCCGATACTTACATACGCTACATACGATGGGCCCAGCACCTGAGCCAAACATGACGATTCTTTGGTCAGAGCAATTGCCAGAAGCGTTCAAGCAATACGCGGCAAAAGTGTCAATTGATACCTCTTCTGTTCAATACGAAAATGACGATCTAATGCGTCCTGATTTCGACAATGACGACTACGCGATTGCATGTTGTGTGAGCCCGCAGATTGTTGGTCAACACATGCAGTTCTTTGGTGCACGTGCCAACCTTGCAAAAGCGCTGCTTTACACTATCAATGGTGGGATCGATGAAAAATCGAAAGCGCAAGTGGGTCCAGTCGTAGACAAAGTTCAAGATGAAATTCTCGACTTTGACGCTTTGATGCCACGCTTCGACAACATGTTGGAATGGCTAGCAACACAATACGTCACAGCGTTGAACATCATCCACTACTCACATGACCGTTACAGCTACGAAGCATCACTAATGGCATTGATGGATCGCGACGTGCACCGCACTATGGCGTGTGGTATTGCAGGTCTGTCTGTTGTCGCTGACTCTTTGGCGGCAATTAAATACGCGACCGTGAAGCCTGTTCGTGATGAAGATGGCATCGCCGTTGATTTTGAAATCGAAGGTGATTATCCAAAATTTGGTAACAACGATGCTCGTGTCGATGACATCGCTTGTGATCTGGTTGAACGCTTCATGAAGAAAATTCAGAAGATGCACACCTACCGCGAAGCTGTGCCAACTCAATCAATACTAACGATCACATCTAACGTGGTTTACGGCAAAAAAACGGGTAATACGCCAGATGGCCGTCGCGCAGGTATGCCTTTTGGCCCTGGTGCAAACCCAATGCACGGTCGTGATGAAAAAGGTGCGGTTGCGTCTTTGGCATCGGTATCTAAACTGCCGTTTGCTTACGCGAAAGATGGTATTTCTTACACCTTTTCAATTGTGCCTAACGCACTGGGTAAAGACGAATTAAGTCAGAAGAAAAACCTAGCCGCGCTAATGGATGGTTACTTCCATCACGAAGCAAGCAACGAGGGCATTGCGGTTGAAGGTGGTCAACACCTGTAATATTGGATAGTTAGACTACTAAAAAGTATGACTTATGACCAAATAACCAAAATTAATCAACAAGTTAGTTAGTCATAAAAAAAGAAAATCGCTCATATTTTTCATTAGTCATAATTTTCTAGAAATACATGCTTCAAGCAAGCGAATAAATCATAAAAAATAGTCAACCCAAACGAAGGAATTGAACCATGATCCAAGGTATTCAAATCACTAAATCAGCAAACGACGACCTATTGAACTCAATCTGGTTATTGGATTCAGAAACAAACGAAGCACGTTGTGTTGCTGCATCTGCTGGTTACGAAGCAGACCAAGTTATCGCAATTAACGATCTAGGTGAGTACGAGTCTCGTGAAGTTGCAATTGAAGCGGCTCCTAAGATTGAAGGCGGCCAACACCTGAACGTGAACGTCTTGAAACGTGAAACGCTAGAAGATGCAGTTGCTCATCCAGAGAACTATCCTCAGCTAACTATCCGTGTTTCTGGCTACGCAGTGCGCTTCAACTCACTAACTGCTGAACAGCAACGTGACGTTATCGCTCGTACATTTACTGAAAGTCTATAATTAGGCAATCATACAGATGCAAAAGGCGCTTTATTAAGCGCCTTTTTTACGTCTATTCTTTTTCACGACGGTAAGCGTTTATATTCGTAACACTTCCACTAACATTGGAACTTCGATCATCTAATTTGCTCATTAGTCCCTCTCTTTCAGCTAGAGGGATCTTAAAAAACAACGCAGCAATCGTTTGATGGTAAGCAGACAACTGCTCATTCAACGCTTCACTATCTAACATCGCGGCTCTTTTTTGTTTTGAGTTATCAGCCTCTAATTTTTTTATCTTGTTTTTTGATATTTCAAGTTCCTTTTCAAGACGAGATATTTTAACCCTATCATCTTCATCACCTTCTATAATTTCAACAATGTCAGAGTGGTGACGTAATGCCCCTGGTGATAATCCAGCTTCTTTCTCAACATTAGATCTATTAAGTTTTACAATTGATTTTTCACGCAATTCTTGACAAGTGTAGGCTTTACGTTTGATTCGATCAATCGCTTCTAAGAAAGCTTTCTTGGTTTTCTCTTTGCTACGAGCCATACTTCAAACCTCAAATATTACGTACAGGGATCATGTTTGCCACATCCAATGGAACATGAAAGGATTCAAATGGAAAATTCAAATCTGTCATTATTTTTTCTGCGGAGCGAATATCCATAACTAACTTAGATGCTGAGCTTCCATTCAGATCATTACTATCTCTTAAGATCATAAGATTTCTCATTGCCGTCATTCGTATTGACTCAGCAGAACTCGCATCATCAATAAGATCCCAAGCACAATCAGTACATTCTGATAGATCAATCGAAGCTCTCATTGCACACTGTCTCTTCGTACAGTACATCCCTTTACCTATTGCGTGTATATGTACTTTTCCTGTTTTAATTTCATTCTTCCAATAATCAACAGATAGCTTTCGGTTATTCAAACCTTCTTTAAAATAGTTTTCATTTTCAACTAACTCTTTTGATAAACTTTTTCCTAAACCTCCCGCTAATCGTTCTCGGTTCGCTAATTTTTGATAGCTATCCGCAAACACGGTTGCAGAGCGATTAATCCTTTCTTCTCTAACCTCTGAATAAATCGTCTTAAGCGAATTAGCATTTCTTGCATACCAACGCGTCATTGCGATAGATATGTGCCCAAGTTGCTGCTTTAGCTGCGGGAAGTCCATTAATTCAAGTCCAATCAAGTAATAAGCAAAACTCCTTCGACATTGATGGTTTGTATAAGGAAAGTAATCTCCGACGTTAGGAAGATTAGTATTTTCAGGGTTTGAGGCTCTAAGGCTATCGAGATCATTCACTGACATCAAAAATGTGTCTCTATTTACACGCCTTATCGTTTCTCGAATTGTTTGCCCTAAGCCAACTTTCTCTATGGGTCTAGGAAAGTAAACCTCCGTTAGAGCGGCAAAAAATTTACTTTCAGCGTTATTTTGAAACCGTTTTCTGTATGGTCTATGAATTGCATTTAAGACATGAAATGCTTTATACCCCAAAAAATTGGTTATATAAGTATCGTCAGTAGTTTGAGAATCAAGAGTCAGCTTCTCTTGTTTTGTAGTAAAAGCATAAATTGTATTGGAACCTATCTTTATATGATCTTGAGCACCGTAAACAGGAGATATCTCATATAATTCACTGATTCTCATTCCACTCAAAGCCATAGCAAGGAAAGTAGCATGGGCTTGTAAATTTCGAAGATACTCAGAAAATGCCAAGCGACTAGAAAAAGTTTTCTTTCCAACTTTTAAATTCAGACCATATTTACCTTTGCCTGCTTTACTCCCATTTAATGATGTCGAGGAACAACTCACCCATACATCTAACCAGTTTTCATCTTTTCCATAATCAATCAGTTCAACATTCTTAGCTCGGTAGGTTTCGACAACATTCTCAGTTGAGCACCCTTTAGTTAAAACAGACGATAAACTTAACTCGCCCATTCTTAGTTTATGGCATAACTCATTTTTTATCATTTCAGAGCGATATAGATACGTCTCAACAGCACTTTCTAACTCCATTCGATACTTATAAGCTTCACTGACACTATCAATAGCAGATTTCAGCATCTCAAAGTAGATTCTAAAAGGAATAGCAAAATGCTGATCAGGTTTCTTAACTGCCAAGTTAAATAGCTTTGGATGCAACTTACGATTAATTTCCATGTGAAATGGTAGTAAATCCTGACACTGCACTAGTCTATTGATGGCAGAAAGAGTTTTGTTCCCTTTATCATCAATAACCAAGCCATTATCTTTTAACTGATAAATGACATCTTCATCGATCTCAGAAAAGCTGTTGATCCCAATATCTGTAGCGTGTTTAGCAATAAGAGTTAACTTGCTAACCGTATCGACTATTGATAAATAAGTGTACCTGCCGTAGTCGGTAAATAATTCAACAGCAGCAAAGCACTTAATTTCATTGCGGATATTTCGAGGTAATATGTATCCATCAAAGGATTTTTTTGTGGAGTGGTTAAATAGCAACCTATTCGATTGATACCCTTGACCTAATCGACTCAAATCCCAAGTGTTATCTGAAAACAATATTGGGTGCTCAGTATCATTTACTACCGCAAGGCTTTCCAAATGTTCCCAATCACCTAGCTCAATTGCAGGCAATAAAACATCCTGGATATGATCAATTGCATTGATATCCTCTAGGAATTCTTCTGAGCTAATAACTGCACCATTTGCTAATTTGATATTTTTCATGGTTCTGTCCTGATACCTATTCAAACATGAAATAGCGTCCGTTTTCCTCTAGCATCTCTTCTGCTTGCTCTAAAACGCTCTCTGAAATGTTCATTGACACTAGTTCTTCAAATGATGCGATACGCCTTTCCAACTCTTCATTCTCAGGGTAACGGTCTGCGGCATCGATTAATGATTCGATAAACGACAATAACTTGTAGACCTGCTTAGGATCATCAACCAACTTGGCGTTCATGCATTCATGACACTTATCATATTGATAACAATGTGTCTTATCTAATTGATTAGTAACACCAAGATCCGTAGCTTTTGATTGAGCTAAAACATCCTCTTTACCCTCAAACTGTGGGATACCATCACAGCACGTTCCATTTGGGTTAGTAGGCTTACCTCTGCGCTTGTACTCATCAAAGGCTAATACTTCGATCTTCCAGTTATCTCGAACCTTTTCTTTCGCTTCTTCTAGTTCAACGCCTTTGATAATTTGCTCTATAACATCAAGAGCTTGAGCAATAATTTCGTTATTTTGCCCTTTATGCCCATTAGCATAATGCTTTTCAAATACCCTCTTTGAATTTTGAAGGGTTGCCATCGCTGAAACAACTGAACCATATCGATATTCATTATCTGCAACAGTTAACCTAAATCGGCTAGAATTCAATGTGTTAAAAAAATGGCTAGGTGTTATCCCCAATTCTCTCAACATCGTAGCAGTAACAGGGTATTCATTATAAGGTCTCGTTTCCCCGATGCGTCCTTGAGGAAAGAGGTATGGTGTGCGTGTTGTTAATTCATAATTGAATTCTGGTTCTTCACTACCTGACGTATATTGATTACCTTTGGCTCGCTTCCTGTAAACTGGATTACGTCTACTTGCCCATTCCTCAAGTTTCTTCATCACTGGTACAAATCTTTCATCGGCATAAAATGTAATAATGCCGTTATTATTTTCTCCTGCACTATCCACGAACTTCGATACGCATGTCACTGTGACTTTCCCTTTATCATCCACATCTGAATAATACAAAGGCAGTTGCGCATATCTTAATGTTTGAGGACTAAAGCATTGAAAAAATGCGAGCGAAAGGTTCGGTATTAATTGAGAAAACTGATTCGAGTTAAACCGATAGTATTTTCGTTCTTTGGATACTCGTCTGATACCTTGCTCGTCAATGATCGTCTTTACTGACTCGACATAATGAGCATAAAATAGGCTTTGAATGCTCTCTGAAAGCCGTTCAGCCAATCCGAGACGCTTATCGGCAAACAGCTCTAACTTTCTTGAGATAAAATCCAATTCAAGATCTGTCTTTAACCCACTCAGAGAACCATCACGAGCCATTTCGAATAGCAGTAAACCATGTTGCTCTGCGTTATACGCTTGCGACAACTCAAGTAACATATTCAAAAATGAAGCACCTGTTCGCTTATCTACACGAGCAGAAACTTCTTCAAGATTGGAAGCATCCCCTATGACAAGAGCATACACTTCTTTGTAGGCTCGACTCTTGTAACCTTTTATCTGAGCATATTGAGAGACTTTCCCCTCTCGCTTTTCAGTGACAAACTCAATTGGTCGCCTTACTGACGTAACAACAGAATCGTTAAAAGCCGTATAATGACAGAAAAGATGGTAGGCTATGGTCATGGTGAAATTGAATACTTGATGAAATTCCATTTCCTCAAGAAAGCCTAGCTCAACATCCATTTGCTTCTTATTAGCAAGCAATAGGGCACTTGCTTTTTCAAATATGGTTGAACGTCTACCACCTGAAGCCAGATTACGTTCGGCGATAAGCAACGGAGCTAACAAGAAAAATTTATCATGCAATCGCTTTAGAGCTACTTCTTGTTCGTTAGATGAATAAGGCTCCTTAAGTCTCTTTACTGCTCCTGAAACTGAGAATTCTTTTAAACCCATATCCCAATCAAATACAGGTAGGTTTATTCTCGAAAACATTCGTATCAAAAGACGCTTTTTCCCTGCGGCGGTCTTTTCTGCAATACCTATAGGTTGATTATGGTCATACATAAAAGTGTGCGTATATAGGCGCTTACCGTAATCAACTAACTTCCACAAATAGCCATTGGCACCAAAATATGCTTTCCACGCTTCTTCTGAAAATGGAGGTAAATCAAGTCGATCAGCATTAGAGAGATAAGATCGTAGAAGAAAAAACAACTGTCGTCCGTTGCTGATTCTATCCATCTCAAAGTCATCTCGGATTACATCTTTTAGCTTATCGGTGATTACGCGCCTATCAAGGCAAGTAACCAACGGGTTAGCTTCATTACAATGATAATGGTCCAAAGGCTTTAGCGATATTTTCTTACTCTCATGCTGTTGTACGTAGTGGATAATGTTTTTTGTCTTGCCTTTCACCGATGGTGTCGTGGCAAGATCACGTTCAATTAAGTTCCCAACTTTACTTCGCGCCATTATCAGTTTCCTTGAGCTTCAGAGTTTCGACGTTCAGCAGCTTCTTTTCTCATCTCAGCATCTTTAGCTAAATCAATATAAATCATGGTATCAGTGGACTCAGAATGACCAAGCAAGGTCTGCAATTCACTAAAATAAAAGTCAAATGGTAAACCACTATTTCGAGCCTTATTTAGCAACCAATCGGTTGCAAAGGTCGAACGGAGATCATGATACTTGTAGTACCAGTCACCATGTTTCAGTCTTATTTTTTTTCTTAGAACTGACCAGGAGCTTTGTATTGTGTTCGTGCAGATTTGACCTGATTGCGTCCGTGTACTTAAAAATAAACGTGGCTCCCCCTCATCTTCCAATAAGGACTCTTGCACTTTTTTAATTATCGCCAAGCGATCACAAGAGATTTTATAGTCAAACAACTCGCTCATTAATGATGCAGGTATCTTTGTGACTCGTGACTTATCCCCTTTAACATCAACACCTTTTGCGACTAGCAATGAAAGATTGCATTCCTTCTCTCCCAACTTAGGTTGATAGATTGCGCTTTCATTGAGACTTGCCACTTCCTCAACCCGAAGCCCACCTTTGTAGGAGAGTTCAAACATCAGCTTGTCTCGCCAAGAAAAACCATCACTTTGAATATACGACTCCAATATTTTCAAATGATTCTCTGTTAAAGGCTTCAGTTTTTGATGTGGATTTAATTTGGCAGATGATGGGAAAATATTCATTACATCAGCACTTTGCACGATTATTTCTATGTTCTTCTTCGTATGACTCAACATATCAATATCATCTCGTGATTTTGTTCGTGGTATACGTTTGTAAGAAAAATGGAATGGGCGCTTATTGTCAGACCATGTAAAAATACCTTCTCGATTTAACCATTTATAAAAATCGATGATTTTTCTTATGTAAGTTTTGGCAGTGGAAAGCTCAATCGTCTTCGTTCTGTCATCATATATGTCAGTACGAATACTTCGTTTTAGGAACTTGGCGAACTGCCAAGGCACTCCATCCTTAGGGTCGGCAAATACATCACGATATGATTTGTTGTTAGCCCGTAGCCAACGAGTAAACATCAGGAGGGCTTGTACTGAAGTATCTATTGATTTGCTTCTTCTAGCGCAGCTAGTTAAATACAGGTTTTGGGGATAAATTAAATTACCATGAACATCGACTAACTGAGGAAGAACAACTAGTTTCTTCTCAGAGCGAGCAACTGCATAAGGCTCAATCTCTCCGCTATCATTAATCCTTACCCTTAGCTCAGGATACAAATCGCACTTTAGCTTGATTTGATTAACCTCATACTCAGTCTCATCAACTGCACTCAAATCCAAAGACTCTTCTACCGACATCTCTCACACCAAAGTCATAAAACTATCCATACATTACAATTTAGCACAATTTAAACAGTACGTTATGTGACCAATACTAGTATTTGGTCATAATATAGAAGAATTTTCAGGCGTATAACATCAAAGTCTGTGCCAAAATGAATTAAGGATGACGTTGTGAATGAGGACTTTACATGAAAATGATTTTGGAAATGAAGTACCGCCGTGAGAAGCGACTCATTTACAGCAAAAGTGAAATCTGCGAACTCTACCTTTCTGAAGATATCAGTCTAATCCTCTCACGCAGCCCGTATCTTTCGAATATCTCAAACGAAGTATTTGTTTACAAGGCAAAGCAGATTAATGCTGACTTCATCGAGGTTCTAGCTATCGAACTGCGTAAAAATCATCAGGTCTATATCTCGTTTGAAGACGCTCTCTCTAGATGGGGGGTAATTTCACAAATTCCGATGCGCCTAATCGTCGCTACAACGGGTGAACCAGGTGAATATTCAACTGAGTTCGGTGTCATTGAATTTATCCATGTAGAACACTCCGAAGAGCTTATTCTCGAAAACACGCTGGATACGGGGTATCCATTAAGATTGGCGAAAAAACTTTGGTGCTATGAAGATCTCATAAGGATTGGTAGGAACCTGCATCTTATTGACCGAGAAGAGTTGTGATCACCTACTGCGGTTGATATCGATTATCTTTGCATAATCAGCACTTCAATATTCATTCAATATCATAAGTTTAGTATTATTGGTTACGTTGAATTGACTTCTTTTTAGCTCAGTGGGGATAGGGAATGCTGTGCAGCACTCAAAGAATGGGAATCAGGTTTTGTCTCAATGACAACGGTACTTTAGTTGACGCTAAACATAGCCTCATTTTATCAGCCAATTGCCGTGTATGTGGCAACACTGTTAGTCGTAAGGAAACCTTCCAGCTATTCCAACATTCAGATAATCAGTGTGATTACTTAGTCTTATCTGAAGTATGCGAGCGTTTAAGTAACCTGATCTCCGAGCAAAAAAGATTAGCACTACCTATTGATTACTCTTGCACGAATAGCATTGGTGTCGAAATAGTTCACTGCTCCTTGTTAGTAGATAACAACACGCGCCCTCTTATCGAGCTAACACTAACCGATAACCAAACCATTTACCTAACCATTGCCTTAGAAGATTCTGAAACAGATAAGCAGCAAATTTTAGAGCTTAGACAACGTTTTGAAAGTGTCATTGAAGTAAACCTCAGTGGTTTAACCGTACCATCAAGTGATTTCACTTCTTATCTAAGAGACTCCGTGTTAAACAGCCAGTTTCACAAACTCTGTAAATGGCTTGCATTCAACCCGCTTTACCCTTTAACAAGAAATATTGCATCCATAGAAGCTGCTTCTATTCAAAACGAACGACAAATAGCCTTGGATGAGCTAAGTAAGGTTGAAGAACGAATTAACATCTCGAATAGCACTCTAGAACAAATTGGTAGAGATACTATCACCGCTCAAGATAACTTACATCGCTTTCAAAGCCAGAAGCATAAGTATGATTTAAATCGGAATATTGAGTCACTAAAAGGTGAAGAGCGTAATCTTTTAGCAGAGATATCCAAACTTAAACAGCAACGAAGTGAACTATTGAGTGGCTCCACCACGGCAAGTTTAAACTTCCAATTAAATGAACTGCGCAGCTCCTATGCATTAGGCAAACAGCACTTAGAACAACAAAAACAAGAAAAAAACAGGCTAACAACCCAAATTAACAGATTGAAGCAACAACAAGTATCAATTCAAGACGAAATCCAAAATGCCAAATGGTTAAAAAGCATCCTGGCAAGATTCGATTGCACTTTTGGCAACATAGAGGACGAACTCAGCAAAATAGTACAAATCTCTGAGTCATATGTTGACTATGAGAACAAAGCTAGATTAGCTCAGAACAAACTTACCTCATTGGAAGAAGAGCTTGAAAGAAAGCGGAAAGAACTAGAGGAAGAAAAGAAAGGTGTTGAGTTCTACAAAAAAGAAAAATTTAGAATGTTCAAGGAAAATCAACAACTTAAAATTCTTGCAAAAAATGGAAACGTGTAATGAATGCAAATTTTAAGAAACGCCTCATCACACACATTTATGATCCTCAAACTCACGATATTATTTTGGTTTCAGATCAGCTTGATGGAATTGAACAAGGTGAGTTTTTCAGAAAAAGAAGCCTTATTGAAGATGGACTGAGGACTTACCTGTGCTCTGTTTGCTATCAACCTGTAGTGTTGCGTTCGAATCAACCTCGGACAATTGATCACTATAAACACAAGCGCATCAATGCCGAATGCCCCCTGCAAGAGAAAGATTCGACTCTTAAAAAAGAGCAAATTTTAGCCATGAAGTTTAATGGTCAAAAAGAGGGTAAAGCTCATAGAGAGTCAAAGGATTTCATCTATCAGGCTATCAAGAAAGATAGATTATCGAGATTTTCACAATGTGAAGTGGAAGCTACTTTTCGAGATTCATCTGACGATCCTAACCAGATAATGTGTAAAGAGTGGCGTATACCCGATGTATCAGCACTTTATGACGATATGGGGCAAACGAAGCGAGTTGTTTTTGAATTGCAAATGAGTACCACTTTTATAAGCGTTATAGCTGCGCGTGAACTCTTTTATCAACGTAATAACACTTTCGTTATTTGGATTTTACTTGATTTCGATGGTAAGCGTTTCACCGATTTGGATATTGCATACAGAAATCGAGTCAATGTTTTTGTGTTAAGCCGAGAAGCAAAAGAAAAAACTTTAGAATCTGGAGAGTTGTGGATCGATGTTCATTGGCGAGAGCCATATATCGAAGCAGGTGAACTAAACTACGAATGGAAAAACGAGCTTGTGCCTTTTTCAAAGCTAACTTTTCACGATTACTACTTAAAAGCATATTACAAAGATGTAGAGATGATGGAAGGGGAACTCAAGTCTCAGTTGACATTAACCAAGAGAAAAGACAACCCTAATGTTTGCTCTCACTGTAAAATGCCTACCGATACGTTAGTTTTAGACGGTCAAAAAAGATGTAGCATATGCTTAACGAGCAAATCAAAAAACATTGCATACTGATGGTGTGTATTCGGCTTGAATGCGCCTGTTACTGCCTACCGTGTATTTTTAGCCCGCTATGGTTCGCCAAGGCGGGCTATTTTTTATGGCTGTGAGCAGATTTACCTTGGAGGCTTATCATCAAGCATGACGCAGATACACGCACCTCACCTCATCACCGCGACGAAAACGATTATATGTAAACGTGCCTATGATTCAGTGCGGATGAGTCATATACCATA
This sequence comes from Vibrio sp. K4, assembly GCF_051122595.1. Lineage (NCBI taxonomy): Bacteria > Pseudomonadati > Pseudomonadota > Gammaproteobacteria > Vibrionales > Vibrionaceae > Vibrio > Vibrio sp. K4. The sequence continues at coordinate 792,038 of NZ_CP178577.1, read as the reverse complement.
TGTGATAACGGAGCTATGCTCTTGTAAATTGCTTTGGCTAAATCGTCAACTTCATTTGATATAATTTGCAGTGCTTCTAGCTTGCTTTCCTCGTTGAATACTTTTCTACTGCCATCAGGCACCAAAATCAGATCTCGAAGCGTTTCTGATGAAACGAGCAATGATAAGTGCGCTCTAAGCCTTTCGACTAATGCTAATGACATATAGGATGGGCAACTTAATTGATCGTCCATGTCATATGCTAGCGCTGTAAGGTCATAGCTTGACAATTTCTTCGCTTTCCCTTTTTTATAATCAGGCATATCAGCAACTAAGTTCTTCATTAGTCTTGTAACTTTCTTTAAGTTGCCCGAGTAAATAGAGTCCTTATCATTCACTTTCTTGATATGCATAAATGGCTTATTGCCAACTAAATCATGATTAGCTTTATGATAAATTTGTACCTCTTTATCATGCTTCAAACCACTGCGTTGATAGTCATGAGTGTGATACCAACATGCAGGAACTATATCGACTTTTCTTTTGAGGCTTCCACCACTCAAAGCAATGGACTTATTCCCCGAGCAATCAACTGTCGCCTCATAATATCGCGAGGTTAATTTCTGTTCAGATGTTAACCTTAACTCTCTAATGATATCTTTCATTGGTCGTTGGTCAGAGGCTACACATGAAGAACCATCTAATTTTGGAGTTTGAACCAAAACAATATCTTCTTTCAAGATCAGCATATCTACATCAGAATGCCCCTGAATATGTATATCTAGGGCAACCGAACCTTGGATTTCTTTCGTCGCTCGGATGCCAGCATTACCAAGCATCGATATCAATGTATCAGCAACTCGCTCTCCCTCTTGTATTGAAATGCGAGTTGAATCACTATCAACAGCAGCCATTGCACCAACCGCATATTTAATCGCAGCACTTTCAGATAATCTTTCATAACTCTCTTGAGTGCGTAAATCTCGGGAATCATATTGAGAAAGGCTATTCTCAAGTAGTACACGCTCTCTTGTACCCTGTCTTCGATCCTTTAAACTTTTAAGTCTATTGTCAAAATTGATCATATTAATCTTTACTCAACGCCATTTTACCAAACGTTCTTCTGCCATTACTGTTGAAATATGCAGCAGATCCAATTTTTAACTCTTTATCTAGCAAAATCTCGCAATATCCTTTATGAGAATTCAGTTCATGATACTGATCTACATTTGGATTGTTGTTATAGCTATAGCTCAACAGCCAACCACCACGAGTGCCATTAGCTTTTGCTAGAGTAGCGGTATAGCTCTCACTTGCACTTTGACTGGTTTTCAAGCAAACAACCATTTTTTCCCAAGTTTGCTCTATATCAATTTCAGCGTTCCATTCATATTTAGCATTTCCGTCTTCATCTAAGGTCGTCCCTTTAACTTTCCATACACCATTCAAATCAGGTATTTGAAACAGTGGTATTTTCCAAGCAAATTTGTTGAACAACCAATGCAAAGCGAAGTAAATAAGACCAGTTGTTATAGCTACGCTCGTAACAGCTTGAAAGCCTGTCAATTGATGTATATAGCTAATCAGGCTAGAAATTGCCCCCGTTAAAACAATTGAACTTACCCCCAACCATCTACCAATGGTTGCACGGTTATGACCAAAAACAGCGTAGTCGTGCATATCCTATCCTTTTAAGAATTCTCTCTTTGATATGAGAGCGAATGTATAAAGATCAAGGGGGTAAAGGCAGCTAATTTTGATTAATATGACTCTAATCTCATTACCTTAGAATAAGTCATAAAAAATAACTCTCTTCTCCAAACATTACACGTCATATTTTTTCTCCAACATTACACCTCAACGTCAACGTTCTGAACCGAGAGATGTTATTGGATGCGGTTGAACATCCAGAGAAATACCCTCAGTTGACGATTCGAGTGTCCGGCTACGCGGTACGTTTTAACTCGCTAACTCGGGAGCAACAACAAGACGTGATCAGCCGAACTTTTACAGAAAAACTGTAATCGCGAGATTGTAAAGTAATCGAAGCTCATGCCTCTAACTCATTAGGGGTATGAGCTTTTGTCATTTCTGGCGAACCATACGAAATGATACCAAAAGCATCAACAACGCGTGCGTTAAATCAGTGGCGGTAATTGCGTTTTTCTTTGTTAACAACCATTCACCAAACTTTTCAATTTCTTATTAATTCATCCGCTCACATCACATACACGTATAATTTTCCATCGAGTGCATAAAACCACACCGTTCTCTGGTTGTTATTGAGGTCACAAAACACGATAATATTGGGATCGGATTTTAAGAACGTAATAACTATGACCGAATATATTTTGTTGTTGGTCGGCACTGTGCTGGTGAACAACTTTGTACTGGTGAAGTTTTTAGGCTTGTGTCCTTTTATGGGCGTGTCTAAAAAACTGGAAACAGCAATTGGCATGGGCTTAGCTACAACTTTTGTACTAACGCTCGCGTCTGTGTGTGCATACTTGGTGGAAAGCTATGTTTTACGTCCACTGGGCATCGAATATTTAAGAACCATGAGCTTTATTTTGGTGATCGCTGTTGTTGTACAGTTCACCGAAATGGTCGTGCATAAAACCAGCCCAACTCTGTATCGTCTGCTGGGTATCTTCCTACCTCTGATCACAACGAACTGTGCGGTTCTGGGTGTTGCTCTACTTAACATCAACGAGAACCACAACTTTATCGAATCGATCATTTACGGTTTTGGCGCAGCGGTTGGCTTCTCCTTGGTACTGATCCTATTTGCGTCAATGCGTGAACGTATTGCCGCCGCTGACGTGCCTGTGCCATTTAAAGGCGCATCGATTGCGATGATCACCGCAGGCCTGATGTCTCTCGCCTTTATGGGCTTTACAGGTTTGGTGAAGTAAACAATGAGTACGATTTTAATTGCGATCATTGCTCTTGCTGCCCTCGCCGCGGTTTTCGGAGCGATACTCGGTTTTGCATCGATTCGCTTCAAAGTCGAAGCGGATCCAATTGTCGATCAAATCGACTCTATTCTACCGCAAACTCAGTGTGGTCAGTGCGGCTACCCGGGTTGTCGTCCATACGCTGAAGCGATCGCTAACGGCGACAAAATCAATAAATGTCCTCCAGGTGGTCAAGCGACGATCGAGAAACTGGCAGATCTGATGGGCGTTGAAGCGGAAGAGTCGGCACACGATCTCGACAGCAAAGTCAAAACCGTTGCTTTCATCCATGAAGACATGTGTATCGGTTGTACCAAGTGCATTCAAGCGTGTCCTGTAGACGCGATTGTCGGTGGTACTAAAGCCCTTCATACCGTGATCAAAGACGAATGTACGGGTTGTGACTTGTGCGTTGCGCCTTGTCCAACTGACTGTATTGAAATGATTCCTGTGGAAACCACCACAGAGAGCTGGAAATGGAAGCTTAATGCCATTCCAGTGGTTAACATTACGGATGCTGCCAATGCAGCGAACGTGACTGATTCAATTAAATAAGGTTTCGTATGTTGTCTTTGATTGAACAAATTCGTACTGGTTCGCTATGGGATTTCCCAGGCGGCGTGCATCCGGCAGAAAACAAAAAGCAATCCAACAAAACTGAATTGGTTCACGCAGCCATTCCGTCGGAAATCGTCCTACCTTTAAAACAACACATCGGTAAAGCAGGTAATCTGTTGATTGCTGTTGGTGACACAGTGTTGAAAGGTCAACAGCTAACGGCGTCAGACAGTGGTTTCACCGTTCCTGTTCATGCTCCAACTTCTGGACAAGTAACAGCTATCGAGCCACGCACTGTTGCGCACCCATCGGGTTTAAGCGAACTGTGCGCAGTGATTACGCCTGATGGTAACGATACTTGGTGTGAGAAAACGCCAGTTGCCGATTACACCCAAGAATCTGCAGATGCGTTGATCGATGTGATTCGCCTTGCTGGTATCTCGGGCATGGGTGGCGCAGGCTTCCCAACGGCTAAGAAGATCCAATCGGGTATTGCACGTACCGAAATTCTTATCGTTAACGCGGCTGAATGTGAACCTTACATCACCGCCGATGACAAACTCATGCAGGAACACGCAGACGAACTGATCCAAGGTATCGAGATCGTCGAGCATATCCTTAAGCCAAAACTGACCATCATAGGTATTGAAGATAACAAGCCAGCAGCCATCAAAGCGCTGGAACAAGCGGCGATGAATAAAGACATCGTGATCCGCGTTATCCCAACCAAATACCCTTCTGGTGGTGAGAAGCAGCTCATCAAGATTTTGACCAATAAAGAAGTTCCTAGCGGCGCTATCCCGGCAGATATTGGCATCCTGGTTCAAAACGTTGGTTCTCTCTACTCAATTAAACGTGCGGTGATTGATGGCGAACCTGTAGTAAATCGCATCGTGACTCTGACGGGTAAAACCTTCAAGCAACCACGTAACGTTTGGACGCTACTTGGTACGCCAGTACAAGCACTTTTAGACGAGTTTGGCTATAAAGCAGATAAGAAACTGCAGCGCCTGATCATGGGTGGTCCAATGATGGGCTTTACCCTACCCCACGCTCAGGTTCCTATCACTAAAACAGCAAACTGTATTCTGGCACCAAAGCGTCGTGAGATCGCCTCTGACCAATACGAAATGGAATGTATCCGTTGTAGCCAATGTGCGGAAGCGTGCCCTGCCTCGCTATTGCCACAGCAGCTTCAGTGGTATGCAAAAAGCCAAGAATACGAAAAGCTTGAAGAACTGAACCTTAAAGATTGTATTGAATGTGGCGCGTGTGCATTTGTGTGCCCTAGTGAAATTCCACTGGTTCAATACTATCGTCAAGCGAAAGCTGAAATCCGTACACGCGCTCAAGAAGCGGCAGCAGCTGAACGAGCTAAGCTGCGCTTTGAAGAGAAGAAAGCGCGTATGGAACGCGAAAAAGCAGAACGTGAAAATCGCTTTAAGAAAGCCGCAGATGATCGTCGTAAAGACATGAAAGCCTCTGGCGGTGACGATGCGATTGCTGCAGCCATCGCTCGCGTGAAAGCACAAAAAGACAATGCCGAAGCCAAAGCGGAACCAGCTGTGAAACCTGCGGTTGCAGCCGCGATTGCCAAAGCAAAAGCGAAACAAGCTGCGGCGGCTCAATCTGGTGCAGCCGAGCCTGATAACTCAGAAATGGCGAAGCTACGCGAAGAACGCAAACGTCTTGCTCGCGAACGCAAAGCGCAAAAAGAACAAGGCGACACATCTGCGGATAATGTTGACGATAAGAAGTCTGCGGTTGCAGCCGCTATTGCTCGTGCTAAGGCGAAGAAAGCTCAGCAAGAAGACGCATCAACACCTACTGAAGCTGGTGATAAGAAAGCAGCCATCGCGGCAGCTATCGCCAGAGCTAAAGCGAAAAAAGCACAACAAGAAGATTCGACCGAATCTGTAGAAACGGAAGCACCTGTTAAACAAGCTGAAGATCCGAAGAAAGCTGCTGTTGCTGCAGCGATTGCTCGTGCAAAAGCGCGCAAAGCTCAGCAAGAAGACTCTACGGAATCTGCAGAAGCGGAAACACCAGCAGAACAAGCTGAAGATCCAAAGAAAGCTGCTGTTGCTGCAGCGATTGCTCGTGCCAAAGCACGTAAAGCTCAGCAAGAAGGTTCTACAGAATCTGAAGAAACGGAAGCGCCTGCTAAACAAGCTGAAGATCCGAAGAAAGCTGCAGTTGCCGCTGCCATTGCTCGTGCTAAAGCGCGTAAAGCGCAGCAAGAGGCAGAAACAGAATCTGTTGAAGCGGAAGCTACTTCTGAAGAACCAGAAGTGGATCCAAAGAAAGCCGCTGTTGCCGCAGCCATTGCTCGAGCCAAAGCACGCAAAGCTCAGCAAGAAGCACAAACAGAATCTGTTGAAGCGGAAGCTCCTCCTGAAGAACCGGAAGTGGATCCGAAGAAAGCTGCAGTTGCCGCAGCCATTGCTCGTGCTAAAGCGCGTAAAGCGCAGCAAGAGGCACAAACAGAATCTGTTGAAGCGGAAGCTCCTTCTGAAGAGCCAGAAGTGGATCCAAAGAAAGCCGCTGTTGCCGCTGCCATTGCTCGCGCTAAAGCACGTAAAGCTCAGCAAGAAGCGAATAAGAACAATACTGAGGAGAACGAGTAATGTCGTTTTTTATTGCCAGTTCACCACACGCTCACAGCCGTCGCAGCACGCCTGATTTGATGAAATGGGTAGCGCTGTGCGCTATTCCTGGCTTAGTCGCTCAAACCTACTTCTTTGGTTGGGGTACCATCATTCAACTCGTGTTTGCTATCGCGGTCGCAGTGTCACTTGAAGCACTAGTCATGCTTGTGCGTAAGCGTTCTCCAATGCTTGCATTACGTGATAACAGTGCCATCGTGACAGCATGGCTATTAGCCGTGGCAATCCCACCATGGTCTCCTTGGTGGATCATGGTTATCGGTTTGATTTTTGCCATCGTTATTGCAAAGCACTTATACGGTGGTATTGGTCAAAACCTATTTAACCCAGCAATGGTCGCTTACGTTGTATTGCTTATCTCCTTCCCTGTCCAAATGACAAGTTGGAGCGCGCCTGTTTCATTGATGTCTGAGCACGTGACTTTTGCAGACGCGTTGTCTCTGATCTTCACTGGCTATGACTTTGATGGTTTGTCGCTGCAACAAGTTCGCGCTGGTGTGGATGGCGTAACAATGGCAACTCCATTAGATGCATTCAAAACTGGTATTCATACTGGTGCAACGCCAAGTGAGGTGCTATCACAACCAATGTTTGGTGGCCTTGCGGGTATCGGTTGGCAATGGGTAAACCTAGCTTACTTGGTTGGTGGCCTAGTGATGATCAAAAAACGCATCATCCAATGGTACATTCCTGTTGGTTTCCTAGGTAGCTTGGCACTGTTTAGTACCGTGTTTAGCTTGATCATGCCGGGAGAAACCGCGTCACCAATCTTCCACCTACTATCAGGTGCAACGATGTTAGGCGCGTTCTTTATCGCTACCGATCCTGTTTCAGCGTCAACTACTGTGAAAGGTCGCTTGATTTTCGGCGCTCTGATCGGTGCGTTGGTATTCATTATTCGTAGTTGGGGTGGCTTCCCAGATGGCGTTGCATTTGCCGTTCTGCTTGCCAATATGTGTGTACCGTTGATCGACTACTACACCAAACCAAGAACTTACGGTCACTGAGGTAAACATGTTAACCGCTATTAGAAAAAATGGTCTGACATTGGCGATCTTCGCCTGTGCAACAACCGGTCTTGTGGCACTGACTCAGTACCTAACAAAAGATCAAATTAAGCTTCAGGAACAAAAGCAACTGCTGTCGGTTCTTAACCAAGTGATTCCGGAAGAAATGCATGACAACAACCTTGTTGCGGCATGTACTATGGTATCTGCGCCCGATCTAGGTACGGTTCGCTCGATGCCAACTTACATTGCCACCAAAGATGGTCAACCAACAGCAATGGCAATTGAGTCCATCGCACCAGATGGCTACAACGGTGAAATCAAAATCATCACTGGCATCGATAACCAAGGCAAGATCCTTGGTACTCGTATCCTAAGCCATCAAGAAACACCGGGGTTGGGTGATAAAATTGATCTACGCGTTACGGACTGGATCTTGAGCTTCACTGGTAAGCAAGTGACAGAAAGTAACTGGAATTCTTGGCAAGTTCGTAAAGATGGTGGCGATTTCGATCAGTTTACTGGCGCAACCATTACCCCTCGTGCGGTAGTGAAAGCGGTGAGAAGCACAGTAAACTACGTAAATAAGTCTCGTGATGAGATTCTGAATCAGCCCCTAGACTGCGCAGGAGGCAACCATGAGTGAAAATAAACTGCTAATGAAAAACGGCATGTGGAGCAACAACCCTGCCCTAGTGCAACTTCTGGGTTTGTGTCCTCTACTTGCGGTTTCTTCGACTATTACCAACGCCCTTGGTTTGGGTATCGCGACCTTGTTAGTGCTTGTCGGCTCTAACCTGACGGTTTCGTTGATTCGTAACTACGTACCAAAAGAAATCCGTATTCCGGTCTTCGTTATGATCATCGCCGCCTTGGTAACTTGTGTTCAGCTCTTGATGAACGCTTATGCCTACGGACTGTATCTATCTCTGGGCATCTTCATCCCACTGATCGTAACTAACTGTATTATCATCGGCCGTGCGGAAGCTTACGCCTCGAAGAATGATCCATTGCCAGCAGCATTGGATGGTTTCTGGATGGGTCTGGGTATGACAACGGTATTGGTTGTACTTGGTGCTATGCGTGAACTTATCGGTAACGGTACTCTATTTGATGGCGCAGACCTACTATTGGGTGACTGGGCAGCGGCACTGCGTATTCAGGTTTTCCACTTCGATAGCAGCTTCCTATTGGCATTGTTGCCGCCGGGGGCTTTCATTGGCGTAGGACTTTTGATTGCGTTGAAAAACGTTATCGACAGCTCAATTCAGGCACGTCAGCCAAAAGAAGAAAAACCAGCCATTGAGCGCGCTCGCGTAACTAACGCATAATATAAGAATTCAAAAATCAAGGCTCTACCACTCGTAGGGCCTTTTTCATAAACCGCAAAGACGGGTTTGGAAGTCAGCAATGAACAAAGTCAAAAGAATTGAAATTCTCGAACGACTCCGAGAAAACAATCCCAATCCTCAGACGGAGCTTAACTGGAGCACACCGTTTGAGTTGCTTATCGCCGTACTGCTTTCTGCGCAGGCGACAGACGTAAGTGTAAACAAAGCAACAGACAAGCTTTACCCTGTTGCAAACACGCCACAAGGCATTCTTGATTTAGGTGTCGATGGTTTAAAGGAATACATCAAAACCATCGGTCTATTTAATTCAAAAGCCGAAAACACCATCAAGACTTGTAAGATCTTGCTAGAGAAGCACAACGGCGAAGTGCCAGAAGATCGTGCAGCACTTGAAGCTTTGCCGGGTGTAGGTCGTAAAACCGCTAACGTGGTACTGAATACCGCCTTCGGTTGGCCAACTATTGCAGTGGACACGCACATCTATCGTGTTTCTAACCGTACCAAGTTTGCGATGGGTAAAACCGTCGACGACGTAGAAGAAAAACTTCTTAAAGTGGTGCCAAAAGAGTTTAAGCTTGATGTACACCACTGGCTGATCCTTCATGGTCGTTACACATGTGTGGCAAGAAAGCCGCGCTGTGGCAGTTGTATCATCGAAGATCTGTGTGAATTCAAAGAAAAAGTGTACCCAGACGAATAACCCCGTCTGAAACAATCGCTAGGAGCAAATAATGTCAAACGGTCGAATTCTTCACACCATGCTGCGCGTGGGTGATCTAGACAAATCTATCAAGTTCTACACTGAAGTCATGGGCATGCAGTTGCTTCGTACTAATGAAAACAAAGAGTACGAATACACGCTGGCGTTCCTTGGTTACGGTGATGAGTCTCAAGGCGCCGTCATTGAGCTGACTTACAACTGGGGCACAACCGAGTACGACCTAGGCTCTGCATTTGGCCACATCGCAATTGGCGTAGACGATATCTACTCAACTTGCGACGCAATCAAAGCAGCTGGCGGTAACGTGACTCGCGAAGCGGGCCCAGTAAAAGGCGGAACGACTCATATCGCTTTCGTTAAAGACCCAGATGGCTACATGATTGAACTGATTCAAAATAAACAAGCATCAGCAGGCCTAGAGGGCTAACTCAGCCTCTCCTACTGAAACTCGCTATTATTTGCAGGCAGGTCTGAGACCTGCCTTTCTTTTATCAACAAATTACTTTACTTGATAATAATTATCGTTTAGATTCACCACCAACATCGACATGTGGGATAACGATAATGATCAGTGAATGGGAAAAACACACACTTCTAGCCGATACGGCACTTCAACTAGATGACCCTGTTCGCAGCATTCTTCATTACCAGCAAGCCCTTAGCCTGAGTGAAGATATTAGCGAATGCGTGGAAATAGAAGCCGACGAGCGATTATTGATTTCGGTGATTTCATGCCACAACCTTGCCCAATTTTGGCGCTGGGCAGGCGACACAGAATATGAGCTCAAATATCTTCAACTCGCTTCTGAGAAAGTGCTGACGCTGATCCCTCAATGTCCGAATAGAGATTGCGCAAGCTTTATTGATTCAATCGGCTGCTGTACTAAGGCCCTCATTGATTTCATGAAGCGCCATCCAAACCCTGTGATCGCAAAGCAGGTCGAGAAAATCGACACAGCAACCAATTGCGAAATCATTGCTAAGTTCCGCTTAAACTAACATTCATTATATGCCTTAAGCACCAAGTAACTCTAAGCGACAACTAATAGAATCAAACAACGTCAAACGGATAAAAAACGCCAGAGTCAGACTCTGGCGTTTTTGTATTGGTGAATATTTAAGATCAAACCTGGGTGCGCCCTAGTGAAATCACCACGCGACGGTTCTTGTCTTTACCTATTGGTGACCCATTATCTGCAATCGGACGACGCTTACCGTAGCCTTGCACTTGAATACGCTCTCCAGATAAGCCCAAAGATTCGAAGTAACTGCGCAATGATTCCGCTCGTCGTTCAGATAAGCTTTGACTCGTACTTTTACCATCTGTCGAATCTGTGTATGTCGCCACTAACACCAAATCGATATCTTGGTTATGGCGAACGTAATCAGCGATTTGCGCTAAACGTTTCTTCGAAGCTTTAGTTAACTGATCACCTTGACGCTCATAGTGAAGAATCGTGAAAGCAATATCTTCAAAGCTGTACTTCAGTAAGTTAGCAATGCAGCTGCTAAAGGCGTTGTATTTGTTTTGGAACAGTACCGAAGACAATGCGACCTCAATACGCTGATCTCGGCTCTGCCAGTCTTGGTAGCTAAACGTTGGATAGCGGCCTTTTTCTAGCTCAGAGAGAATGCCCCAAGCGGTTTGTCCACCAACGTAACCATCAAACTGTTTGAAAAATTTAAGGTTAGTAATGCGATCAGCATTCTCGCCCGGACGCCAAGGTGGTGGCATAGAAATCAAACTGACATTGCGCGTTTCACCCATAGGGCGGAGCATCTTCAATTCAAAATCCAAATTGATTTTTTTACTTGCATGAGATGAAAATACCGCATCACCAAATCCTGGGATTGGATGTACCAGCTGACACTCCAACGGCGTATTCATCACCATTTCCCACTGTGATTGCTGCGGTGTGGCAACGTAGCGCTTTCCCATCGACGCAAAGCTGTTTGCGCTGAGTAAAGACATCAGGACACCACTGGTTACTAGCCATTTATTCATCTAGGTACTTCTCTCAAACGGCAGTCTATTGCCGCTTACTTGAATCAATTAAAAACATGCAAACTAATGCAAAAATCCCGCCAACATAGAATTTGCAAGGGGATATAAGGAGTTAACGCTCACTTTGGCAAGTGCATAAAATGGTAAATAACATCGCGAGAATAACAGGTGCACGTTAACCTTGTTTTTAGTTATAACCCTTACTGGTTAACGGGAAATAGAATTTTACATTTCTCCCAAATTGCGGTTTTTCTCATCGGTAGAATCTGCAATAATGCAGCCTTCGTCACACAAATATAAGCCAACATGACAATAGAAAATGAAGCTCTGACCCTGAAAAAGCGTTTTCGTGGTTATTTTCCAGTGGTAGTAGACGTTGAGACCGCAGGTTTCAATGCTCAAACTGATGCACTTTTAGAAATCTGTGCCGTCACCCTTAGCATGGATGAAAATGGCGATCTGCATCCTGCCTCAACCATTCATTTTCATATCGAACCATTCGAAGGCGCGAATTTAGAAAAAGAAGCGCTTGAATTCAATGGCATTCGTGACCCATTCAGCCCTCTTCGCGGTGCAGTATCAGAACAAGAAGCACTCAAAGAAATCTACAAACTGATCCGCAAAGAGCAAAAAGCGGCAGACTGTTCCCGTGCCATCATGGTGGCACACAACGCTGCTTTCGACTTAAGTTTTGTTAATGCAGCAAATGAGCGCTGCAAACTCAAAAGAGTCCCTTTCCATCCATTTGCCACTTTTGATACCGCAACATTAAGTGGGCTTGCTTATGGTCAAACTGTTCTCGCTAAAGCATGTAAAGCTGCAGGGATGGAATTCGACAATCGTGAGGCACACTCAGCCCTCTACGATACACAACAAACTGCAGAGTTATTCTGTGGCATCGTCAACAAATGGAAGGCCCTAGGCGGTTGGCCGCTTGTCGACGAAGAATAATAAGTAAACACAACATATTAGGAAAAGTATGAATCCTGTCGTTATATCTGTGTGCGTCATGCTCGTGTTAGCATTGATGCGCGTAAACGTGGTGGTTGCCCTCACGTTTAGTGCCATCGTTGGTGGCCTTGTTGCTGGCATGAGCCTTGGGGATACGGTTGCCGCATTTGAAAGTGGCCTAGGCGGCGGTGCGACTATCGCACTGAGCTACGCAATGCTAGGTACTTTCGCTGTTGCAATTTCTCGCTCTGGCATCACTGACCTTCTTGCAAAAAGCGTTATCAAGCGCCTAAATGGTAAAGAGAGCTCAGCGTCGACTACGGGTCTAAAATACGCAGTATTGGTTGCTCTTGTACTTGTTACCATGTCATCTCAAAACGTGATTCCGGTACATATCGCCTTCATTCCAATTTTGATCCCACCTCTTTTGGGCGTATTCGCTAAGCTGAAGCTGGACCGTCGTTTAGTTGCTTGTGTGCTTACCTTTGGTTTGATCACACCATACATGGTTCTGCCTATCGGTTTTGGTGGTATCTTCCTTAACAATATCCTTCTGAAGAATCTGCATGACAACGGTCTAACCGATGTTGTGGCAAGCCAAGTTCCTACTGCAATGCTATTGCCAGGTGCTGGTATGCTGTTTGGTCTTCTGACGGCAATCTTCTTTAGCTACCGCAAACCTCGCGAATACAAAGAAACTGAACTGACCGTTGTTCAAGAATCTGAAGCGAAGCTAAATAAGAAGCACATCATGGTTGCAGGCTTGGGTATTATCGCAGCGTTAAGCGTTCAGCTTTACACAGGCTCGATGATCATTGGTGCATTAGCTGGCTTCATGGTATTCACTTTCGGCGGCGTTATCGCGTGGAAAGAGACGCACGATGTGTTCACTAAAGGTGTTCACATGATGGCAATGATTGGCTTCATCATGATTGCGGCGGCAGGTTTCGCTGCAGTAATGAAGCAAACTGGCGGCGTTGAGACGCTTGTACAATCGCTATCAACCAGCATCGGTGACAACAAACCTCTTGCAGCACTATTGATGCTTATCGTTGGTTTGTTGGTAACAATGGGCATCGGCTCATCATTCTCTACGATTCCAATCCTTGCGACTATCTATGTTCCGCTATCACTCGCATTCGGCTTCTCGCCAATGGCAACTATCGCCCTTGTTGGTACGGCAGCCGCTCTTGGTGATGCCGGCTCTCCTGCTTCTGACTCAACGTTAGGTCCAACATCAGGCCTAAACGCAGACGGTCAGCACGAACACATTTGGGAAACCGTAGTACCGACATTTATCCACTACAACATCCCTCTGATCATCTTTGGTTGGATTGCTGCAATGGTGCTGTAATCGCATCATCGGATGGATACAATTCGTTACGAAAAAGCCGCTCAATGAGCGGCTTTTTGTTGTCTGTTTTTTAGAAAATCGGTTTCAACTTACTGCGCTGGCATATTGTCGATAATACGTTCGCGAATGAGCTTCAACGTGTTTTCTGTCGACACATAATCTACTTCAATTGGGAAGTAAGCGTCGTTAATCTGCAGTACCAGACTCGGGTAAGAGTTAACACCTAAACTCTTAGCAAGACTCAGTTGGTCTTGGAAAACACCTTCCAGCAAAGTACCATCCATATCGTTCTTAAACTGCTGAACGTTTAAGCCAATCTCTCTTGCAAGTTGCAGATGGGTTGCTTCTTCATGAGGCGGCATCGCACGTAAGTAGTAAGCGTGTTGAATCGCCTCTAGCATCTGCTCATAAGAATCTTGGAAGCCTGCAGCGATAACGGCACGGCAAGATTGGTAAGTGCTACGTACTGGTGTGCACAACGTCCAGAAATCGTAGTTAAACTTGGTACCAAGCTGACCTTCGATTTGCTTCCAAATTTGCTCAATTTTCTGCTGCATTTCCGGTGGCATAGGCAGATTAGTATCTGGCGCGAGCCCACCCACAACATACTCAAACTGAATCACACCCGGCAGTTGCTGCTTCAATTTTTCGATGGTTGGTTTGTAGCCCCAACACCAGCTGCACATAGGATCATGTACGTAGTAAAGCTTCAAGTTCATTCCACTAACCTAAAAAAGAAAAAGGAGCCAATGCGGCTCCTTTGTATTCTATCGCCAAATGTGAGTATTTACGAATTACTCAGCGTCACCTTCAACGCGTGCTGCCGCTTCTTTGATAAGAGGCTGAAGCTCACCTTTCTGGAACATTTCCAAAATGATGTCACAACCACCGATCAGTTCGCCTTCAACCCATAGTTGTGGGAATGTAGGCCATTGAGCGTATTTAGGTAGTTCAGCACGAATGTCTGGGTTTTGTAGGATGTCTACGTAAGCGAACTTCTCGCCACATGCCATTAGCGCTTGTGCTGCTTGAGAAGAGAAACCACAGCTAGGCAGTTTCGGTGATCCTTTCATGTACAGCAAGATTGTGTTTTCAGAGATCTGCTGTTTGATTTTATCGATAGTTTCCATCGCTTCCTCATTCATGGATGTGAACTTTAATTATTGCCACATTTTACTCAATAAACACAGAATAAAAACCATATAATTAGTAAGTCTTTATTGGTTTTATCTTAAAATATTTTCATATCGGGGTTTTAATAAAGTAAAAACTTGCTAAAATACTTTTCAAGTCAGTCGTAAAGACTACATATAAATAAAAACACTGGAAGCAATCGAAAGGTAACCCTTTCATATCTATGGAGAATTGAGCAATGGCATTTGAACTACCAGCTCTACCTTACGCGAAAGACGCACTAGAACCACACATCTCTGCAGAGACTCTAGATTTCCACCACGGTAAGCACCACAACACTTACGTTGTTAAGCTAAACGGTCTTATCCCTGGTACTGAGTTCGAAGGCAAAACACTAGAAGAGATCATCAAGACTTCAACTGGTGGCGTATTTAACAACGCAGCACAGATCTGGAACCACACGTTCTACTGGCACTGTCTAGCGCCAAACGCAGGCGGCGAACCAACAGGTGCAGTTGCTGACGCGATCAACGCAGCGTTCGGTTCTTTCGAAGAATTCAAAGCAAAATTCACTGATTCAGCAATCAACAACTTCGGTTCTTCATGGACTTGGCTAGTTAAGAAAGCTGACGGTTCTCTAGAGATCGTTAACACGTCTAACGCAGCGACTCCTCTAACAGAAGAAGGTACTACTCCACTTCTAACTGTTGACCTATGGGAACACGCTTACTACATCGATTACCGCAACGTACGTCCTGATTACATGAACGGCTTCTGGGCTCTTGTAAACTGGGACTTCGTAGCAGAGAACCTAGCAAAGTAATTTACTTCCCCCTAAGTTCAATTTAGTCATATTTAAAAGCTCGCACTATTGCGGGCTTTTTTATTGCTCCTAAAACCAGTTTATTCAATTAATCCCCTCTTTTTCCTAAAGTTCTTTCCGTTGTTGCCGTTAAAAGTGCATCAAGCGAGGAACATCATGCAAATCCATACTTTAGACAAAGCAGCAATCATCAACGAACTTCAGTTCGGTAATGGTATTAACCATGCCGTACACGAAGGTCGTCGCGCTGATTTCTCACTGATTCTGTCTATGTTCTCTAATGATGTTCGCGATGTGGTTCCGGTTGAAGAAGTCAAAGAAATACTCACGAGTGATGACATTCTTCGCCAACAGTTCGGGTTATCTCAACCTCAAGCACTTCGCTCTGATAGCAGCAGCTACGAACTTGCAGCTGAGCAAGCAAAACAGTTCCATGATGCAGGACTGCCCTCCGCAAAACTGAGCCACTACTTAAAACCAGATGCGCTGACTTACCTTCCTGAAGATACTTTCAATCTACCAGAAGAGGTTTACCACAACCTATCTGGTCATGAACGCCGTAGCTTGGGCGAGCGCAACAAGCAATTGATTCCTGAAGCTGGGTTGTACAATCAACTCGTGACGGCTCAACGTCAGTACCAAATTCAAACGCAAGCTTAGAGATCAGCTTTTTCTCCAACGGCTTACATTCTCGACACGTCAGAAATGTGACGCCTTACAAATTCCAAAACAATTGTTGTTGCTCGAAAGCGTTAGTTTGAAGCTTTTCACACTGAGCTCAAATAAATTCGTCCATGCTATTAGCACAAACCACTGATGTATTCTTCAACACAAGAAATTACAGTGAAGGTGCTATGGATATCAAAGAATCAATCATTCTCGTCACGTCTGCAGGCTCTGTCTTAGGCAGGACTTGCTCTAGCCACTTCGCCCACCTTGGCGCGACGTTGGTGCTCTGTGACCAGAACCCTAGTGCCTTAAAGGCAAGCTACGAACAAATCAGTGCCTTCTCCGACAAGGTCTATGCGATGAATGTGTGCAGTGACAACACCACATCCATTAATCTGTTGTTTGACCAAATCGAATCACAATTAGGGGCGACTCCAGACGTTATCGTAAATTGCTGGACGAGCTCACCAATGCCGAGCTTAATGGCACCAGAGCCAATGAGCACCTATATCGACCACCTTTCCTCGGCGGCACGATTCCTCTATACCTATGGCCAAGTAAGTGCAGAGCGCTTCCGCTCAAGAGAAAAGAAAGGCGTTATCGTCAACGTTATCTCACATGATAATCATGAAGATCTGACGGGCGTAGAAAGCATGGCGGCTTTGGTATCCGGTTTTACTCATAGCTGGGCAAAAGAACTGACACCATTCAATATTCGCGTGGGCGGTGTGATTCCTTCAGTTAATCACACCAGTGAAGACCTAGACGAAAGACACTGGGCACAGATCCAAGATGAGTTAGTTAGAAACACAGCCTACATTGTTGCTAATGAGTACTTCAGCGGCCGCGTGGTCACTACTGAAGTCTAAGCAAACCTTCCTCTCTAAATCCGCCACCTAACAGAGCTGTTGGTAATGTAAAGAACACAAAAAAGCCCCAGTCTCTCAACTGGGGCTTTGCTTTTTCCCGATTGTAGGTTTCGTGCTAGCGAAAACCTATCTCATAACTAACGTGTTACTTATGCGTTAGTTTTTTCTTTCTTTGCTTTCGCTGCTGGCTTAGCTACTTGGTCTGCTTTCTTCTTGATTACAGTAGTACCTTCGAAAGTTTCACCTTCAACGAATGCTTTACCGTAGTAAGAAGCCATTAGCACTTCTTTCAGCTCAGTGATTAGAGGGTAACGTGGGTTAGCACCTGTACACTGGTCATCGAACGCTTCAACAGCTAGCTCGTCTAGTTTCGCTACGAAGTCAGCTTCAGAAACACCTGCAGCTTGGATAGACATTGGGATGTCTAGGTCGCCTTTCAGCTCGTCCAACCATGCTAGTAGACGTTCAATCTTCTGAGCAGTACGGTCACCTTCTTGACTTAGGCCTAGGTGGTCAGCAACTTCAGCGTAACGACGACGTGCTTGTGGACGGTCGTATTGAGAGAACGCAGTTTGTTTAGTTGGGTTGTCGTTCGCGTTGTAACGTACAACGTTCGAGATTAGTAGTGCGTTCGCTAGACCGTGAGGTAGGTGGAACTCAGCACCAATCTTGTGCGCCATAGAGTGACAAACACCTAGGAATGCGTTAGCAAACGCGATACCAGCGATAGTTGCCGCGTTGTGTACTTTCTCACGAGCGATTGGGTCGTTTGCACCGTTCGCGTAGCTTGAAGGTAGGTACTCTTTAAGCATCTTAAGTGCTTGTAGAGCTTGACCGTCAGAGTACTCGTTCGCAAGAACAGATACGTAAGCTTCTAGAGCGTGAGTTACTGCATCGTAACCACCGAATGCTGTTAGAGACTTAGGCATGTTCATTACTAGGTTAGCATCAACGATAGCCATGTTTGGCGTGATTTCGTAGTCAGCTAGTGGGTACTTAGCACCTGTCTTGTCGTCTGTAACAACCGCGAATGGAGTAACTTCTGAACCAGTACCTGAAGTTGTAGTGATACATACAAGCTCAGCTTTCTTACCCATTTTAGGGAACTTGTAGATACGTTTACGGATGTCCATAAAGCGCATTGCTAGTTCAGCGAAGTGAGTTTCTGGGTGCTCGTACATTACCCACATGATCTTCGCAGCATCCATTGGTGAACCACCACCTAGAGCTAGGATTACGTCAGGTTGGAAGCTCTTCATTGCTTCTGCACCTTTCTCAACAACAGATAGTGTTGGATCCGCTTCTACGTCGAAGAATGTTTGAACTTCGATGCCTTGCTCTTTAAGAAGTTTAACTACTTCGTCAGCGTAACCGTTGTTGAATAGGAAACGGTCAGTTACTAGGAATGCGCGTTTCTTACCTTCTAGGTCGCTCATTGCGATTGGAAGGCTACCACGACGGAAGTAGATAGACTTAGGTAGTTTGTGCCACAACATGTTTTCAGCTCGCTTAGCTACAGTTTTCTTGTTGATAAGGTGCTTAGGACCTACGTTCTCAGAGATAGAGTTACCACCCCAAGAACCACAACCTAGAGTTAGAGAAGGTGCTACGTTGAAGTTGTAAAGGTCACCGATACCACCGTGAGTAGTCGGGATGTTTACAAGGATACGAGCAGTCTTCATCTTGTCACCGAAGTAACGGATGCGGTCTGCGTTAACGTCTTGGTTAGTGTAAAGACCAGATGTGTGACCGATACCACCGATTTCAACCATTGTTACCGCTTGAGCAACTGCGTCTTCGAAGTCGTCAGCACGGAATAGACCTAGAGTTGGAGATAGTTTCTCGTGAGCGAACTCATCATCGTAAGAAACTTTACCTAGACCTTCACCTACAAGTACTTTTGTATCAGCAGGAACTTTAACACCAGCCATTTCAGCGATTGCTGGAGCAGGTTGACCTACGATTTTCGCGTTTAGTGCGCCGTCGATAAGAAGTACTTTACGTACTTTATCAGCGTCAGCTTTAGATAGAACGTGAGCTTTGTGAGAAGCGAAACGCTCTTTCACTTCGTCGTATACTTCACCAACTACGATTGCAGCTTGCTCAGAAGCACATACTACGCCGTTATCGAAAGTCTTAGACATAAGGATAGAAGCAACAGCACGTTTGATGTCAGCTGTTTCATCGATAACTACAGGAACGTTACCTGCACCTACACCGATTGCTGGCTTACCAGAAGAGTAAGCTGCTTTAACCATGCCTGGACCACCAGTTGCAAGGATAAGAGCGATGCCGTCGTGCTTCATAAGAGCGTTAGAAAGCTCTACAGATGGTTGGTCGATCCAACCGATGATGTCTTTTGGAGCACCCGCTGCTACTGCTGCGTCTAGAACTAGTTTAGCTGCATCGTTAGTAGAGTTCTTCGCACGTGGGTGTGGCGAGAAGATGATGCCGTTACGAGTTTTTAGAGAAATTAGAGATTTGAAGATTGCAGTAGAAGTTGGGTTAGTCGTTGGAACGATACCACAGATGATACCTACAGGCTCTGCGATAGTCATCGTGCCTAGGTTGTCATCTTCTTCCAAGATGCCACATGTTTTTTCGTCTTTGTATTTGTTGTAGATGAATTCTGAAGCGAAGTGGTTTTTGATTACCTTATCTTCAACAATACCCATTCCAGATTCAGCAACTGCTTGTTGTGCTAGTGGAATACGAGCATGGTTAGCTGCAAGAGAAGCTGCGCGGAAGATTGCATCTACTTTCTCTTGAGAAAATGTTGCGAACTCTTCTTGTGCTGCTTTAACGCGTGCTACTAGAGCATCTAGTTCAGCTAAGTTAGTTACAGGCATGGTGGATCTCCTAAAATAATAAATATTAAAAACTTTTTAGTAAGGCTATTGTCTTTCGTTTCTACTGTTTATCAGCGACTTAACTAACAACCATCTTAGTAAATTGCTTTCAGGGCTGAGTATAATATTTCAGAGTGTGAAAAAAATTGACTTGGATCAGTTCTCACAACTGAAATACCCCCAAAGTAGTGGTTTACCACAACAAAACGACTTAAATCATTGATAAACAAATAAATTAAACTTCATTTTTAATTGAGCAAAAAAGAAGCAAACGAACTAAAAACTAAAAGAAACAACAATAATCTGTAAAAAAGTTTCATTTTTAGCCAACAAAATTACATGTGGACCCTAATTTTTGTGCTACTGAGAGTATATCGAATGCGTCATATCTCTCTACAAACCACCTTTCTTTTTGTGAAAAATGTGCGAATGTTAACGTTTGTGTAAAACAGTTCAGGTTGCCACCAATCTTCTACGTAACAATTCGTTTCCAGATTGCATACATTTTCTTCAATAATTAGTTTTTCTCACAAATACTAGGCCAAATACGTTAGTTTTTTTCATTTCTTCCGACCGCACTTTTGCCTTACATTACCGCCTAAAATTACCCCCTCTCTTTTTCACTATTGTGAACGTTTACGAGTAAGCAACATGCAGACTTTAGAGTTAGCTATTTTCCTACAGTTTTTCTTAGGTTTGGTCGCAGCAGTGAACCCTGTTGGTATCATGCCTGTGTTCGTATCACTGACCGGTCATATGACACCAGAAGAGAAAAGCAAAACCGCCACGACAGCCAATGTTGCGGTTGCGGTCATTTTGATCATTTCTCTTTTTGCTGGTCAGTTGTTGCTAGATATGTTCAGCATTTCTCTGGATTCTTTCCGTGTTGCTGGCGGCTTGCTACTTCTTAGTATCGCGTTCTCGATGATGAGCGGTAAGTTGGGTGAAGATAAGCAGAACAAACAAGAGAAATCAGAATACGTCAGCCGTGAACAAATCGGCGTAGTACCACTGGCGATGCCATTAATGGCAGGCCCTGGTGCCATCAGTTCAACCATTGTTTATGGTGCACGTTACCCAAGCGCACTTGATACCGTTGGTATTAGTGTCACCATCATGCTGTTCTGTTTCTGCTCTTGGTTGCTATTCCGTTCTGCGCCTTTGATCGTACGCTTTCTTGGTCAGACAGGTATCAACGTGATCACGCGTATTATGGGCCTGATCCTTGGCGCATTGGGTATTGAGTTCATTGCTAACGGCCTAAGAAACCTATTCCCTGGTTTAGCCTAACTTTCCCAACTTCTGGTATGATGTTGCAATCCGTTTCATTTTAACGCTGACAGTGCAACATCATGCCTCGCAAGTCTCTTAAGCATCATTTATACGTCATCATCTTCGGCACGCACACTCGTGCTGGGCGCATTTTCGATATCGCGCTGATTATTGCGATCATCACTTCTCTTGTGGTTCTCATTTTAGAGTCCTTACCATCTGTGATGACAGAATGGTCACGAGAACTGCGTTATATTGAATACACTTTTACTGCCCTATTCACAGTTGAGTACTTGTTAAGACTTTACTGTTCTCCTAAGCCTAAGTCTTATGCCACCAGCTTTTATGGTGTCGTCGATTTGTTGGCTATTTTGCCAACGTACCTGGCGATCTTTTTCCCTGGTGCATCGTTTATGGGTGTCGTGCGATTGCTGCGTGTCATGCGCATCTTCCGAATCCTAAAACTTGTACGCTACCTGCAAGATTCCAACATCTTGTTGCGCTCTCTGTTAATGGCGCGTCGTAAGATTCTTATCTTCTTTAGTACTGTAGGTATTCTGGTCACCATTTTTGGTGCGCTGATCTTCGTTATTGAAGGCCCACACAATGGCTTTACGAGTATTCCAAAAAGCATCTACTGGGCGATTGTGACGATCACTACCGTGGGCTACGGTGACATGGTGCCACAAACGCACCTCGGGAAAGCGATCGCGTCGTTAACCATGTTGCTTGGTTATTCGATACTGGCGGTTCCCACTGGCATTATTACCGCAGAATTGAGTAATGAGATGAATGCACATAAAGAACTGGTGAAATGCCCGAACTGTAACCGCTCCGGCCATGATTCTGATGCGATGCATTGTAAGCATTGTGGTAGTGAGTTAGCGGATCCTGATAATCGCGTCGTGAGTGCAGACGAAGAGGATTAAAATCGGGAATCGGGAATCGGGAATCGGGAATCGGGAATCGGCGATATTTTGTCTTTCTGGGGATAGATTCTGCAACGCGTTTTAGAATGTAGTTTCTTTCACTTGCCTTCCAACGTAGCGCTTCCGGTTATTGGAGCGCTGCATTCTGAACGCCCTTGTATTCTAACTCCACGATCAAAAAAACCGATGACTTCACATCGGCTTCTACATAACTTTTGGCCCACAAGAAACAAACATTTCCTGTGGGTAAGGCCGATTCTCGACTTAACAACCGTCAGTGAACACTTCCACCTTGTATTCATCACCCGGCTCCATTGCCGCGGTGTACTTCACGTAGCATTGCGTATCTTCAATCGCTTTGTTGTACGCGCTTTCGTCATCAGGATCAGCGTCAATATATTCAGATCGAGTCACTATCCAAGTATCAGGATTGCTTACTGATCCATGGTTATGCGCACCCCATACCCACTCTTTTGTAAGATCGTGATATCCAGACTCGATATCTAGGAAGTTTTCCATCCCTTCCCTTTGAACAGCCGGATAACCATATTGGACAGAACCGTAACCTTCAACACTGTAAGACTCTTCATGTTCCATTCCTTCTACAGCAGTTTTGCCAAAAGCCATCTCTGCAGCATTATGAACGGAGCCACCTAGTCCCTTAATGACAGCTTCTCTAGCATCATGTTGAAGATTTAAAAACTTAGGTGCGGCAACAACGGCTAGAATGCCGAGAATTACGATGACAACCACTAACTCTATGAGAGTAAAACCTTTTGTATTCTGTTTCATTACCGCACTCCAATTGATTAAATTCGCGGCAACGTTATGCAACAAAAGTCAGCTTACTGTCATTGAAATATCAAAAAAGCGCCCAGTTGGGCGCTTTCAAAATAGACATCTCAGAGTTGAGACAAATTAAGCCTTCTCAGCAAGAATGATGCGTAGAGTACGACGTAGTGGCTCTGCAGCACCCCAAAGAAGCTGATCACCGACAGTGAAAGCGTTTAGGAAGTCATCGCCCATTGCCATCTTACGTAGACGACCTACTGGAATAGAAAGCGTACCCGTTACTTTCGCTGGAGTGAGTTCTTGAGCCGTGATGTCACGATCGTTTGGAATCACTTTAACCCAATCGTTGTGCGTTGCGATGATTTCTTCAATCTCATCCATTGGTACATTTTGCTTCAGCTTGATAGTCAATGCTTGAGAGTGACAACGCATCGCACCGATACGTACGCATGTACCATCGATTGGCACTGGTGCATCTTGGAAACCAAGGATCTTGTTCGCTTCTACACCCGCTTTCCACTCTTCTTTACTCTGACCGTTGTCGCGTTTAACGTCGATCCAAGGAATCAAAGAGCCAGCTAGCGGCACACCAAACTTATCTGTTGGGAATGAAGAGCTGCGCATTGTGTCGGCAACTTTCTTGTCAATGTCTAGAATAGAGCTTGCTGGGTTAGCCAATTCAGAGCTTACAGAATCGTTGATCACACCCATCTGAGAAATCAGCTCACGCATGTTTTGTGCACCTGCGCCAGACGCCGCTTGGTACGTCATTGCACTTGTCCACTCAACCAAACCTTTCTCGAACAGGCCACCAAGGCCCATGAGCATCAAGCTAACGGTACAGTTACCACCAACAAAGGTGTTAGTGCCGCCGTGAATGCCTTGTTGAATTTGCGCTAGGTTTACAGGATCTAGAGTGATGATGGAGTCTTCTGCCATACGAAGTGTCGAAGCCGCATCGATCCAGTAACCTTTCCAACCAGCTTGACGAAGTGCTGGATAAACTTTCTCTGTGTAACCGCCACCTTGACACGTAATCACTGCATCAAGTTGTTTTAAACTGTCAATATCGAACGCATCTTGAAGTAGACCAGCTTCTTTACCTAGGTTTGGAGCTGGGATACCTATTTGAGACGTGCTGTAGAAAACTGGCTCGATCAAATCGAAGTCTTTCTCTTCGACCATGCGCTGCATCAGAACTGAACCGACCATGCCGCGCCAACCAACTAAACCTACTCTCATCGCATTAACTCTCCATGTATATTTTTGAAACTTTCTCCATAGTTCAATTTTCGCCACAAAATCTCAAGCCCTAATTTGCAAATAAACACAACTTTTTTAACGTTTGCCGCGAATTTTTATAATCCCAGTTATTTTCTTCTCTTTTCTTATTGATTAACCATCTAATTCCGCCCAGAAAACTGTGAACGTCACGCGATAAGGTCTTACCACTCAGTAAGAAAACAACAATTGCAGCACATATTTTTTACATCACAAAACATTTCAAACTATTAAAATTAAAGTTTTTTAGTTATTAATTTCACAAGCAAACGTTTATGCGGACGAAAGTCAAGATAAAGCACCAAATGTTCGAAATATAATTTTTGTTAATGTATGTTAGGCGCGATTAAAACAGGGAGCGGCCTTCCTCTATTGCTCCATGAACGACAGAGGCACATATGAAGCAAGTTACAACACGTCTTCCTAGTCTGATACAGGTATTTATCTCACTAGGTTTGTTTCTTCTTTTGGCATTTTCATTTACTGCCAAACTAGACCTTCCAATTCAGCTCGCGCTGTACATTGGCTGGTTCATTATCATGCTATTGGGCTTAAGACTCGGCCATCAATACAAAGACCTAGAAAAAGCAGCACTAAACGGTATTTCTAATGGTTTGGGCGCAGTGCTTATTCTTCTTGCTGTAGGTGCCTTAGTGGGTACTTGGATCTCAGGTGGTATCGTACCAACCATCATCTACTACGGTCTGAAAGCCATTCACCCTTCTATCTTCTTACTGGCGACCATGATCATTTGTTCTCTGACTGCATTGGCAACAGGTACATCTTGGGGTGCGGCAGGTACAGCAGGTATTGCGATGATGGGTATCGGTCAAGGTCTTGGTGTTCCAGCACCAATCACTGCGGGTGCGGTTCTATCGGGTTGTTACTTTGGTGACAAGATGTCTCCACTTTCAGATTCCGTGATCCTTGCTTCTTCTATGTCGAATGTAGAAGTGGTTGAGCACATCAAGGGCATGCTGCCTATCGCACTGATCAGCTACATCATCACTGGCATTATGTTTACCGCATTTGGCTTCCACTTCGCAGGTAAAGTGGATATGAGCCAAGTGGATTCTGTTATTCAGGCAATGGAACAACAATTTTTCATCACGCCTTATTCCTTTGTCCCAGTGATCATCGTATTGGCTCTATTGGCGATGCGCATGCCTTCTTTCCCTGTGATCAGCTTCGGTTCACTACTAGGTATTATCTGGGCAGTGATGATTCAGGATGTAGACTTCCTAACGGCATTTAATACCGCTTGGGCACCATTTGCGATTTCTTCAGGCGTGGACTTCATTGACTCGATTCTAAACCGTGGCGGCATGTCTTCTATGCTGGGCTCTGTTGCGGTGATCGTGTTTGGCCTAGGTTTTGGCGGCCTACTAGATAAGGTTGGCGTACTAGAAACGATTGCAAAACTGTTCGAGCGACGTGTACAGAGCGCAGGCTCACTGGCAACCAGCACGATTGGTACCGCCTTCATGGGTAACGTATTCGGTTCTGCGATGTACGTATCACTGATTCTTACTCCTAAGATCTGTGCGAAGAACTACGACCGCCTTGGCTACAAACGTAAGAACCTATCTCGTAACGCAGAGTTTGGTGGCACGCTGACATCCGGTATGGTGCCGTGGAGTGATAATGGTATCTACATGGCAAGCATCTTGGGTGTAGCAACATTGTCGTACGCGCCGTTCATGTGGCTGAGCTTCGTGTGTATCATCGTGACCATCTTCACTTCTTACATGGGCTGGTTTGTTGATAAATGCGAGCCGACGGCTCCAGCAACAGAAGAACAAACAGAAGCTGAACTAAAGCAACAAACAGCTTAAGGCTTCAGCTTTCTATAGCTAGAAACCTTCCATAAATTAAAAAAGGACCGATGATTCGGTCCTTTTTTGTGTCTGCTATTTCGTGTTATGCCTTCTAAATAATTACGCCGATTTAGTGCTGGCTCTTACCGCAGAGCGCTTACCCAAGGCATAACCAAGTACGAGAGGAGCAAAGAAGATCACTAGGATAAACAGAATAAAGTAGATGATGGTGCTCTTAACAAGCTCAATCAATTTGTCCATCGCCAGATTCACCACTTCTTGTGAAACATGGTCTAGGTCCTGAGCAAACTTCTCACGCTCACTTGTGATGATTTGAGCGATCTCTTGGCGCTCTCTCGCCACCATCAATTCCAAAGCCTGACGCTCATCACTCAACTGAGACAAACGCTCTTCCGTTTTTTGGTCAATGTCTTCCACTAGAGGCTGTAATTGAACGGCCATCTGCTCTGCCAAGTTACGCATGTATTCAGGGTTGTTGTCGATAAAGTCCTTCAACGACTCAGAAGTCACCTTCAAGCTGTTTAGCGCTGCGTTGACTTGTTCAATACTTGCTGAGCTGTTGAGTGCCAGCAACTGCGCTTTCCAAGTCATGATCTTAGGGGTTTGTTCTGAGACCAAACTTAAACGGTCGGATACATCACCGATTGCTTCAGGCATTGTACCAAGCGTGGTAACGGCTTCTTCCTCACTGATTTGGTTTGCTTGCAACCATGCTCGGTAAGCCGGCGTTCTGATCATGCTTAAGTCAGCAAAAGGATACTTCTCGACAAAATCTGCCACGAATACTTGAGTCTTTTCGTACACGTCTTTCTTCAATAGCGATTTCGCTAGCTTATCGACTTCTTTTGCCAAATGTTCAGACACTTTTTTTGCTTCGCCAGTCGCAAATAGGTCTTTGCCCGCCCCTTCACTGTAGAACTGGTTCATCTGGTGAGTGAACACCCACGTATCAATCAACGCAGCCATTGGTGAAACTTGGTAAGCGGCAGCTTGAAGTCCCTCTTCCGCATTGATTTTCCAGAGCAGAATATAGGATTGGTTTACCTTATCGCTCGGCTCATAGTTTTCTTGGAGCACATCGGCGGCTTGCTCGACTTGAGCAAAGAATTGCTGAGCATATTCACGCGTCATAATACGCATGTTCAGCTCTTGTTTGGTGAGCGGTACAGTTTGGCTGTCGATTTTCACCTCTAACAGAGAACACCCTGAAAGACTTAAAACCAAACAAGCCACCATCAATGAGGACAGTCGACGGATGGACATGAAATTACCTATGGTCAAAATGTGTAGAACAGGAACAGTGACGAACCAAGGCATCAGGTTCGCGAGCGTCCCTTAAATACCTTAATCTTTTCTATTTTAAGTCAGAGGAATATCAATCCGTTAGCACTTCTCGAATGTTTTCACTATTGAGAACTCTTTCAGCAAAAAGTGTCGTTTTCTGTAACGTATCTTCTAACTGATCCAATTTATCGTCTGAGACTTGCTCGCCTTGTTTGATTAAAGATTCGATATCCCCAGAGATATAGTGTAGAGGCATTGCACCTATACTGCCCGATACCCCTTTCAAACTGTGCGCAACACGTTGAGCGTGCTCCTTATCCTTCCCTTCTGCGATAAGACCTTTGAGCTTTTCGCTGTCTTCAGCGTGATCTTGGATGAACACTTCCAACAACATGCGTACTGACTCTTCATCACCAGACAATGAGTCGAGCATTTTCTCTATATCAATATAAGGCTCTTTGATACCTGAATCTTCGCTCTCGGTCGCCATGTTTTGATAAGGAGGCGTTGCATCACCATCCTCTTTAGGAAGAGGAGATTCTGTCTGAACCACAGATTCTGCTTTTTCAACCACCTCGTGTTTCTTTTCTGCCACATGCGCTTTTTCCAAAACAGGAGTAGATGGAACGACTGGCGTCTCTCCATTCTTATTTGGCGTTAACGATTCTTCCGTCACAAGCACTGTTTTAGAGAATAGAGCCCAAGAGATAAGCGCAAGTAAGGAACCACTTACTAACGCAAGAAAAGTGATGTAAAACGTCAGTTTTTGCTCAAGGGTACTAATCACTGAAGCGAGTTGATTTGGGAACTCGGGGTTAAGCAGTTGATTGGAGAGGTGACTGCCCTGCGCATGTGCGGCCAATACGCTTGAAGTTTGGGCTAATCGACGCTGAAATGAAGCTTGTTCTTTGGATTCAAGGTTTTGTGACTCAGTAAACAGAGAATCCAGTTCTTGGTATGTGTCAGCACTTGTTGCTGCGTCGCTGAACATGGCTTCCAGTACCAAAGCACCCAAACGGTAATACATGGTGCGAAGTTGCTCAGAATTGCTGGCAGACTCGCGACTGTTGTGTAACTGATCTGCGAGAGCAACTAGCTCACTGTCGCTCCCAATAAAGGTTCTAGCACCTTCAAGAAAGCGGTCTGTGGAATAAAGCAGCTGAGTTAAATCCGGGGAACCCCAACCGGCAGAGTGTTCGCTTTCAAGTTGTAAGCGAACAGCGTAAACAAGTTGGAGCTTAAGAGAGACTTGATCGACGTGTTGTGCACGATAAGGCAATTCGAAGTGGAAGATATTACGCACCTCGTCCACTTTGCTGCTGAGTTCATCAATGGTCGAAATAGTTCGGATAGTTTGTTGCGCTTGCAGCCAAATACCCACGGCAAATGCACACCACACAGCAAACAAAAGCCAGACAGCTCTTCTAATTCCCTCTTTGAATTGCAGCAATGCTTTTCCCTCGACTATTTCTTATTAATAACAAGCATATACCATGAAGCACGCGCTGACTGTGCGCACTTCACATAAAAAAAGAGAGCATAATGCTCTCTTATTATCAATTAGTTACGGCTTAACTGATCTTTTAGGTTTGGTGGCGTGCCTTTGATCGTTAGCGTGTCTGTCTCTGGATCGTAGAAAATACGCTCGCCAAGTAACAAGCTATCAAAGCTGATATTCAAACCGCCACCAGCGCCAACGTACTTAGTTAGCTTGCGTACGGTAGAACGGTCACCAGGGAAAGATTCTTCCAACTCGTAGCCTTGCTCTTTGGTAAAGTCCATAAAGCTTGTGCCATCTTGGCTTGGTGGCAACTCACCAGACAGTTCAGAAATTTGTACTTCGTCGCCTGATTTGATTTGCTCGTTACAGTAGTTGTAAACCTGCTTTTTGTACTCGTTCGCTTCTTGCTTCTCAAGCTTAGAATCCGCACAAAAGTCTTCTACCGCTTGCATTAGCACTTGGTTTTGCTGCTTAGTATCTAGACCAACATCCGCTTGTAGGAAATCGAGGAAAAAGTCTGCTACTTTGCGACCAACGCGACCTTTGATGTAAGAAAGGTAACGGTTTGACTCACGGTCTGTGTCGTAACTTGAAAGATCAATGCGCGCAGCAATGTCCATCTTAGTGATGTCTAGGTAATCCGTCGCATCAATATCCAAGCCTTCGGTCACTTTTAGACTTTGGTTCATTGGCAAGATACCAATAAACAAATAGTCAGTTGCTAAGCTTTGGTACTCAGCAAAGACTAAGATACCCTCATCAGCAAATGGGTACTTAATCAGCTCTTCTTTCAAGCGATTTGCACTAATTTGTGAGAAATCAT
Organism: Vibrio sp. K4; assembly: GCF_051122595.1. Lineage (NCBI taxonomy): Bacteria > Pseudomonadati > Pseudomonadota > Gammaproteobacteria > Vibrionales > Vibrionaceae > Vibrio > Vibrio sp. K4. The sequence continues at coordinate 762,424 of NZ_CP178577.1, read as the reverse complement.
AGAAATCTCTCTCCCCTTTGCGCATTTCTTGAAGCCAAAATTGAAATTCGCTGTCTGATTGGAAAGAGCCGAAACCTTTGCCTGCTTTCGAGTGGAATACGCGATGCAGTTCCGCGACAAGGTTTTCAGTAGAGGTATCGTTTTCTAACGACGCCGGGCGAAGTTTAACAACCAGTTCGTCCTGATCGTTTTTGCACAATTGATGCAGAATAACGTTTGAAAGATGAAGGCTCATAGTGATTTTATCTTGCTACAAGGTTTAAGTTGTTGGGCATTGTAGGTTATCATAAGCCGCTTTTACTATCATTATTAGAGTCTTTATGCCGATTACATCTAAATATACTGACGAACAAGTAGAGAAAATTCTTGCTGAAGTGGGTGCTGTACTTGATAAACACGCTGCCTCTCCTGAGTTGACGCTAATGATTGCGGGAAATATCGCAACCAATGTCTTAAATCAACAAGTTGCTGCTTCACAACGCAAAGTTATTGCTGAAAAATTTGCTCAGGCACTGATGTCTTCTCTTGAAGCGCCAAAAACACATTAATAACGGATAATAGAACAAGTACATGGTAGACAGCGGAAACTCATACGGCGAACGCGTATCTCGACTAGTAGGTTGGGGTCACTGGTTTGCATTCTTCAACATCGTTGCATCGATGTTGATAGGTACACGCTATATCGTTCAATCGCCTTGGCCAGAAACCCTTATGGGGCAATTTTATCTGGCTGTATCTTGGGTTGGTCATTTTGGCTTCCTTGTTTTCGCCCTGTACTTATTAGTTCTATTCCCGCTGACGTTTGTCCTGCCATCAAGGAAACTTTTCCGCTTGGTGGCAGTGATATTCGCAACGGTTGGTCAAACCGTTTTATTGATTGATACTCAAGCGTATCAATCCATTAATTTGCACCTGAACCCTGTGGTTTGGGAGCTATTGTTTAGCGAAGATAAAAGCGCGATCAGTTCCGATCTCCAACACCTTTTTGTGGTGATGCCGCTTATTTTCTTGGTGCAACTTGCTCTTTCTGAGTGGGTTTGGCGCAAACAACGCAAACTTTCCCATAAACACGTTGGCCGTCCTTTAGCTGCCGTGTTCTTCTTAAGCTTTATGACCAGCCATTTGGTTTACATTTGGGCTGATGCTTACTTCTACAATCCGATTACTAGCCAACGCTCTAACTTCCCATTGTCATACCCGATGACGGCGAAGAGCTTTATGGAAAAACATGGCCTTCTTGACCGTGAAGAGTACCTAAAACGCTTAGCAGAGAACCAAGGCAACATCGATTTAGTCAGCTACCCACTAGAGAAGCTTGAATTCAATCGTCGTGGTAACAAGTTAAACGTGCTGATGATCAGCGTGAATAACCTTCGTGCGGACGCGCTTAACCAGAACGAAATGCCGAACTTGTACAAGTTTGCGCAAGACAATCAAAACTTTACTAACCATTACAGCTCAAGCAATGACACATACGGTGCATTTGGCTTGTTCTATGGCTTACCAAGTAGTTACGCGAGCAGCATCAAAGCGCAAGGCAGTGCGCCAGTATTACTAGACGTACTAAAAGATCAGGATTACAGCTTTGGTCTATTCAGCGGTAATGGCTTTGAAGATGACCTGTATTCAGAAGTTATCTTCCGTGGCTTGAATCTGGCTAATGAGCTAGATGGCACACAAGCCCATACCGACAAGCAGTCGATTGCAGCTTGGAATACATGGTTAACTGAACAAGCGAAAAAGCCTTGGTTTAGCTACATCGAAGTTACCACTGTCGACAACTTTGAATCTGAGCCGATGGCTGCTAACGAAGAGATCCCAGCCAGCGAACGATTTAAGAAAGCTTACGAGCAGTCAGTGAAATCCGCAGATAAAACCGTTGCGGAAATTATTGCTGATTTAGAAGCAAATGAGTTACTGGCGAACACTGTCGTGGTTATTACCTCGAATCACGGCAGTGAGTTTAACGAAACCAATACCAACAGTTGGGGAGCAAACAGCAACTACAGCCGTTACCAACTCCAAGTACCTATGGTGATTCACTGGCCGGGCATGCTACCAGCCGAGTTTACGCACAGTACGAGCCACTTAGATTTGTCTGTAACACTTTTACAAGACATGTTGGGTGTATCTTCAAACCCTTACGATTACAGCAGTGGCCGAAACTTATTCGATGAGAGCCGTCGCCGCTGGATTCTAGCTGGTGACACGCGTGAAATCGCACTTATCACTAGCTCACAAACAACCGTTATAGACAAATTCGGTAACTATAAGCTCTATGACGACAATTATAAGCGTTTGAGAGAATCTACACCGAAGCTCCCAGTACTAATGCAAGGGCTGACAGAACTTCAGCGCTTCTATTCAAAAAGCAATTAATTGAACAAAAGCTCTCCACTCGGAGAGCTTTTTCGTTTCTTTTCTCCACAAACAACACAAAATCGTGCAGTAAACATCCAAACGGTTCATTTTGGGGTTTACAAGATTTTCAAAGCCTTATATTATGCGCGTCAACAACGGAGAGATGGCTGAGTGGTTGAAAGCACCGGTCTTGAAAACCGGCATACGTTAATAGCGTATCTAGGGTTCAAATCCCTATCTCTCCGCCACATTTAGAAAGCTCGCATTTATTGCGAGCTTTCGTCGTTTTAGCGCTCAGAAAATATGGAATTTCTAAATCCCTAGTTGAGCGCAACCCCGAACTAGGCGTCCCCACACTCAGCCAAGTTCAGAAAAAGCCTGTCTGGTCCTCTAGGCACTTTCCAATACGCAAGAAAAAAGCCCACTACTATTTAGTGAGCTTTCATCGTTAAGTATTTGAATGACAGAGTTAGTTTCCTTTCGCTGCCTCAATCCTTTTCTCGAGGTCTGGATGAGTACTCAACCACTCAGGCAACTCGTCATAACCTTGGTTACGGAACAACTCAAACATTTCAGCCATCGGCTTTGTGTCGCCATAAACCTTGAGCATCGCCTCTCTTGCGAATGCATCGGCTTGTATTTCGGCTTCTCTGGAGTAACCACTGGACAACACAAACACACTTGCGCCGGCAAGATTGTCCACGATGCCAGAGCTTTCACCAGTTAACAGGGCGACACCAACAGAAAGGACACTCGAATACACCAACCTCTTTAGCATGTGGCGATGATGAATATGACCAAGCTCGTGAAGAATAATACTGTCCAACTGTTGCTGATTTTTAGACAACGCAACTAATTCATCGAGCAGCACAATCTTTCCACCAGGTAAGGCAAACGCATTCGCTCCTAGCTCAGAAGATCGGAAAACAATCTCTACTTGATAAGGCAACGCCTCTAACTGCGCTAAGTGCTGCTCTACCCTGCTTCGAATGGCTTCTTGTTCGGCTTTACTCAGCTCGCTCGGGTCCCAACGGGAATCCAAGCTTTCGAGTACCTTTTCGCCAAGTACAACTGAGACACTGTCAGGAATCGCGTATGCGACTTTGTCGCTCACCCAAGGTAACGCGTAATAATATCCCCCGAGCACAACCGCAATACATGCCATCGCAGACACGACCCAAGCAAGCCAGTTCGATTCAATTTTATCAACAAAGCTCGACCTTTTATTTGCCTCCAACCACCGAGACACTTCTTCAGTCCGCTCGGTAACGAAAACCCAACCATTGGGCAGCTTAAATCTGACGGGTAAATTGCCTACTGGAGCAGTAATGTCCGCATGTTGCTGATCACAGCTGAAAATATTGTCAGCAACAACCAAACTCAGCGAGTTAGCTTGAGCGACATCCAATTTGGCTTGATGTCGCTCAGAGCTTTTTGGTGGAAACGCGGTTCCTTCAAACTGCATTAACCGATTCCAACACCGAGATCGAAGGCTTGTGCAACTTCATCAGAAATCGCTGATTTCACTTTTGAATTTTGGTCTGCAGCTTTCAGTTGGCTCATGTTTCCAACGACGATCGTCTTGTCAGCAACATAGCGAGAAGTACGAACCATTACCCATGGTCTCGCAATACTCAAAGTCACCACTTGTAATAGGAAGTTTGAGATAATCAGCCACATGTAGCCATCAACTGTATAGGTAGACTTAAACGTAAAGTTGTTTTCTTCTTGCCCTTCTTTTTCTAGCTTCATTTGAGAGAACAAGTAGTTTCGAGTTCTTGTTGCTGTGTATGCCGTCAAGCCGATGGTTAAGCCAATCATGCCAAGGTACATGACAACCATTGTAATGACAGGGCTAGATTCATTCAGTGAAGCCAAGTCGCCCGTTGCCGCTTCCATTAGCCCTGAGCTCCCAACCATCACAATGACCGCTACAATCGCAATCGCGACAGCTGTGCTAAGGCCGATTGCTACGGCTTTCAGGTAGGTTTTTACAAAGAAACTGGTTTCAAGTTCGCCACTAAACTGCCAATCACCATAGCGGTAGCCATTAACAAAGTAGCGTTGAACGCCAACCACAACCCAACCATAAAGTGCAGCCACAACGACGACTGAGCAAAGCCCTAAAATAACCGACGCAGCTTGTGAAACGCTTGCAACCGCCACACAGATACCAATGAAAACCATGACAGCCAGCGCAGCACCAAAGCCTCGGCCAAGTATGGTGATGTATGCATCTTTTAGTGACGAATTAAAAGAGAAGTGAACATTGCGGTAACTCGTCATTGCAGAATCAAATCGTGCGTTGCTCCATAACAACCATGGCAGGGCGACATAAAACAGAAGTAAGAGCACAAGCGCCAGTTGGGGAATGAATGAGTTTGCGATACCCCATACCAATACAATCGCCAGCGCGACTAAACGCCCCTTTAAGATTTGCATTGGCTCGGCATGATACTCAAAGTTATCACCGTCGATGTACGTGTTACCGTAGAAGTAGCGCTTTGTTCTTACTTTGGCCCAAGCAGAGTAAATTCCAAGCGTAACGATAGAAAGTAGAACATTGACAATCCAGATGCCAAAAAACTCTCCCCCTCGCCCTTTAAAAGAGATGGTATTGGAAATGCGTTGATGGTTCATATACAGTCCGAATAGTTTATTTAATTTTATGAATTTAAAGGCGTTATCCTATCTCATTCATAAATTGATAAACTTGACTGCCATAAGCAAACTAAACATCAATTATTTATAAAATACATATTAATTATGAATTCAAATTCACCGAAAAAATAATTTAATGGTCATTTCCGCGCAAATGAAAGCATCTAAAGTGATAGAAACCACCCACTCAGTGAATTTAATCGACAATAGCTCATTATCACTCAAAAACTTGAGACGTCACCTTACCTATCAAAAGGTTAGTTGCTGATTACATTTTTTATCAGGCGAATTGTAAGGTGTTTATAACTATCTAAATACCGCGAAGCCCCCTAATATTCGCCTCGGCATAAGGCAGGAGCATCTTCTTTCTGCATTAGCTAAATCCATCCATTTGTTGTTTTAGACAACGTCAAAGGCTAGGAAAATAAAATTGGGAAAGGATTCCCAGCCCTAAATGTTCATTCGAGAACTGAGTCCATTACCTCGATTTTCAACATTCTAGATTCAGTCTTTAAAAACGAATTCGGCAGCATTCAACAGCTGCATATGAATAGGCACCAAATCCGCGTGTTCACTTCGATAACCACCACCGACGACAGCCGCAACAGGAATACCTCTGTCTTTCATCAACTGCATTAAGAAACGGTCTCGCTCAAATATGCCCTCCGTCGATACGTTGAAGTACCCCAGTTCGTCGTCGACATGAATATCCACACCAGCGTCGTAAATCACCATGTCTGGACGATGCAAGTTAATCGCCATCTCGACGACCTCTTTAAACGTCATCAAATACGTTTCATCATTGGTATCGCGACTCAAAGGGACATCAAGATCAGAATCTGGCTTTCTCGCCGGGAAGTTTTTATCGCAGTGGAAAGACAAGGTGACAATGTCGGGTTCACTTTCACAAATCGTTGCCGTGCCATCACCATGGTGGACATCACTATCGATGATCATCACTTTATCGACGTATTCATGATCAAGCATGTGCTTCGCGGCAATCGCCAAATCGTTGAATAGACAAAAACCACTGCCAAAGTTTTTGTGCGCATGATGATAGCCACCGCTTAGGTGAATCGCGACGCCATGCTCTAATGCCTTTTCTGCGGTCAGTACCGTTCCGGCGGTAGATGTCAGCGTCCGTGTTATCAGAGCCCCACTCCAAGGAAACCCAATTCGACGCATTTTGGCTGCAGGCATAGTGCCCGTCACCAACAAGTCAACATACTCCCCATCATGCACGCGTTTAATATCATCCGTACTTAGAGGGCTTGGTTGGAAGAATTCAATTTGTCTTCCCCAATCTTCACTCGCGAGTTTCTCCATCACTGCTTGATAAAGGTAGCGATATTTCATGATCGGATAACGGTGACCATCTGGTAGATCGAGTTGCGAGTAAATAGGGTGGTAAATCAGTGGCAGCATGAGACATTCTTTTCATAAAACGTTGTGAAATAGTACCAACTCCCAGAGTTGATTAAAAAGAAATTTAATTAATAATGATTTTCAATATCAATTAAATTTCTACCTGTTATGAATAAAACCTTATATACGATACTCGGCGCTTTCTTTGGTTCTTTCTGCGCGATATCTTTGTTCATGTCTATGATGCTAGGTGCATGGTGGTTAGTTGATTTTATCGCCCTTAGCTAACACAATGGTTCTGTTTCCACTTAACCTCATTGAATCAGACAGATAGGTGTACTCATGAGTCAGACAGTCTTTATTACTGGTGCGAATCGCGGTATCGGCTTGAGTTTAACCGAGCTCTATTTGCAACAAGGCGCTCAAGTTCACGCGACAAGCCGTAACCTAGCAGACAGTAAAGAACTGCGCGCATTAGCGTCGCGTTATAATACCTTGGTGCTACATGAATTAGACGTGACGGATTACCAACGAGTCGCCCAACTCGCAAGCAAACTCCCAGCAATCGATCTGCTGATCAACAATGCTGGTTACTACGGGCCTAAAGGCTATGGTTTTGGTAACACCGATATCGAAGAGTGGCGACAAGTTTTCGAGATAAATACCATCGCCCCATTAAAGCTAGTGGAAAGCTTTTATCCGCTGCTACAACAAGGCAAAACGAAGAAAATTGCGTGTATCTCCTCTAAAGTTGGCAGCATGACGGAAAACACCTCTGGTGGTGGTTACATCTATCGCTCTTCCAAAGCAGCGCTCAACTCTGTTGTAAAAAGTTTGAGTAATGACCTAACCGATGAGGGATTCACTGTTTTGGCACTTCATCCGGGCTGGGTACGTACTGAAATGGGTGGGCCTAATGCGCTTATCGACCCACAAACGTCTGCTGATGGTTTAGCAAAAGTGATTGAGCAAAGCACGCAAGAAAAGTCGGGGCAGTTTATCAACTATGATGGCACCGAACTTCCTTGGTAATAGTCAACTATCAATAAGTTAACGTTACGCGACGAAAGGTTCCTAGTTTCGTCGCCCATTCTCCACTTCTCCAATCTCATTACTTAACTTGAATTTCACCGTTTCCTATCCAGACTTAGTGAGGTATTAACCCCACTAAGGAGAGTAACCATGGCAGCAGATAAAGATCTGGTGAATTTCAGTGAAGATCATGAGCTCAATTACTGCTTAAGAAGTGCAGGTAAACGTCAAACTCAAGCGAATCGCGATACGCTGATCGACTTAGGACGACAAGTAAAACAGGATTTAGGTAAACGAGTATTAACTCAAGATGACGTCAGAGGCGCAATCGACAAGAACGATAACTTGTTCGACTAGTCACAACATCAATATAAGAAAGCGGCACTGGATGGTGCCGCTTGATTGTAAATAAACATGAGTTATTTAGACGATTTACGTTTGGTGGTCGTCGTTTTTGATGCACCAGATTTGTTATAACTGCGCTTCTTACGCTTGAATGCTGATCGTTCTACTTTAGGAAGATGACGCAGAGATTCAGGAATCGGACCTGACTTTACCTCACCCATCAGCCCGTCGATACGTTGTTCTAACGCTTGCATGAAAGGTTGATATGCTTGGTTTCTTTCTGCCATTCCTTGTAATTGGTGTTCCCAATGCGCAGTCATATCCGGGTACGTCGAGTCCATTGGCAAAGCGTGGATCAAGCCACGTCCTGCTGGTGAGCTCAAAATCGATTTCCCCTGACGAGTCAGCAATTGGCGTTTGAACAAGGTATCAAGAATGCCAGCCCTCGTCGCTTCTGTGCCCAGACCATCGGTTTCACGTAATATCTTCTTTAGTTCTTTATCTGCCACATAACGAGCGATGCCAGTCATGGCTTGAAGTAATGTAGCTTCGGTAAAATGCTTTGGCGGTTCTGTTTTACGATCTTTGATTTCACCCTCACGGCAAGTCAGCACGGTGCCCTCTGCAAGTGGCGGCACAGCATCGATACCATCGTCTTCTTTGTCCGTTTTCCCCATCAACGCTTTCCAGCCCGGAGAAACAAGTTGGCGACCTTTAGCGATAAACGTACCACCAGCAATATCAAAGACGAGCTTCGCTTCCGCGTAAACTGCAGCTGGATAGAATTGCATTAAATATTGACGGGCAATGAGCTGATACACCTTCATCTCATTACCAGACAACGCATTCACATTCGCTTGTTTTGGTGTTGGAATGATTGCGTGGTGAGCATCGACTTTTTTGTCGTTCCACGCTTTAGACTTAATCGATAAGTCCGCACCTTGCACCGCGCTTTGTAGCTCTTTGGCATTGTTGGCAATAGCGGAAGTGACAGAACCCGCTTGTGAATAATGCTCCATCGGTAAGTAACGACAATCAGAACGTGGGTACGTGATCAGTTTGTGCTTCTCATACAACGCCTGACAAGTATCCAAAACCTGTTGGGCACTCATGCCATAGCGTTTGGCAGCATCAATCTGCAAGGCTGATAATGAATAAGGAAGTGGCGCAGACTGCTTCGTTTGCTTTTGCTCGGATTCCGTGACTTTCGCAGGCTGGTTAGCAATGCGATTCGCCACATTCTCGACGAGCTTTCGGTTAAGAACTCGACCTTCTTCATCTTGCCAAGGTTTGCATGCTTCACTTGGCTTCCAACGAGCGCGAATATCAAACGAACCATTTTGATCTTGATAAGGGATCAATGCATGCAGAGTGAAATAGTCATTAGGTACAAAGTTTTCGATCTCTTCGTCGCGGCGCACCACCAAACCAAGTACAGGGGTTTGAACTCGCCCTACCGATAAGACACCTTGGTAGCCTGCTTTTTGGCCCAGCAAAGTATAAGCGCGAGACATGTTCATTCCGTAAAGCCAATCAGCACGAGAACGCGCCAAAGCTGAAACAGAAAGAGGAATGAAATCACGATTGCTGCGCATAGAGCTTAATGCACGCTTAACCGCGGGTAAGTTCAAGTCTGAAATGAGAAGTCGTTGTGTCGCTTCTTTCTTGGTTTTGGAGAGCTTACAGTAGTCCAACACCTCATCCACCAACAATTGACCCTCTCGATCCGGGTCGCCTGCATGGATAACTTCTGTCGCATCTTTAAGGAGTTTACGTATTACCGTGAGCTGTTTACTGGCACTTTTTCTCGGTCTTAGCTGCCATTGCTGAGGAATAATTGGCAAGTCAGCTATATTCCATTTTTTATAGCGTTCATCGTAGGCATCGGGCTCAACTTGTTCTAACAAGTGACCGATACACCAAGTCACGACATCACCATTACCACAACGGATAAAGCCTTGATCTTTCTTTTGAGGGTTTGGTAGTGCAGCCGCAATCGCGCGACCTAGACTTGGTTTTTCAGCAATAAACAGACGAGACATAAGGTTTTGGAAATCATAATAATTAGGGCCACATTATCTAATGTAGCCCTAACAAATCAAGGAAAACTGTACAGATGAACAGTTATAGCGTCACTTTCTAGGTTACTGAAACTCAACAAACTGAGACAGGTCACGCTCTGGCACTTTCATTGGGGTGCAACCTGGTGTGCCAAGATATAAGAATCCTACGATTTGATCTTCGCCTTCAAGGCCAAAAGCTTGATGCACTTCTGGGTGGAACATCCACTTACCTGAACGCCAGAAACCTTGGAACCCTTGTGCTACCGCTGCCATTTGCATCGCTTGTGCCGCACAGCCTGCTGACAAGTATTGTTCGAATGCAGGGACTTTCTCATGTTCTGTCACCTTCGCAATCACCGTGATGACCATTGGCGCACGAAACGGGGCATTTTTTACTTTTTCAACGACCGCTTCTTCACTGTTTTCCGCTTCAGCGGCTTTAACTAGAATGTCCGACAGTTTCTTCAAGCCATCGCCTTGAGCAATCACAAAACGCCAAGGGGTTAAACCCGCATGATCAGGCGCGCGCAGACCTGCACGAATAATATTCTCCAACGCTTTACCTTCTGGCGCAGGCTCAGATAACTTGGCAATAGAACGACGGTTGAGCAAAAGATCGAGAGCTTCCATGAGCAAGTCCTTATTTGATTGAATTATTATTTTTTACGCAGCTCACTTTAGCATAATCCAAACTTTCGAATAACAACCTGTTTTCTAGGGATTTAGAACAAAAAAAGCTGCGCACTTGGCGCAGCGATAAAAGGTTAAGAACGAATGAAAAAAACTATTTTTGAGGTTACGGTTTAGAGTTTCACAGCAAGTTTGACGCCTTGACGAATGGCACGAACCGCATCGAGCTCACCCGCATGATCTGCACCACCAATAATGTGTAGCTTCTCTCCCAACTCATGCCACTTGTCTTCAAACGGACGAACCGATTCTTGCCCTGCACAAATCACCACTTTATCCGCTTCTAGCAACTCTTCTTTGCCATTTACATGAATGTGTAAGCCAGCATCATCAATCTTGTCGTACGACACCCCACCGTAAAGGTGAACACCACGTTTCTCTAGCGTACGTTTATGAATCCAACCTGTGGTTTTGCCAGGCCCCTTACCAACACGCCCTTTACGACGTTGAAGCACCCATACTTCTTTGTCGCTAACTGCGTCAGGGTAAGGATACAAACCGCCCGGTTGAGACATCTCTTTATCAATGCCCCATTCATGCAGCCAGTCATCTAATGTTTGACCTACCGGCTCGGTGATCATAGTCGCCACGTCAACACCAATACCACCAGCCCCAACAATCGCAACTTTCTCACCAACAGGCGTTTTATCTCGAATCAGTGTTTGGTAGTCGATCACTTTCTCTGGGTTATCGATACCATCAATTTTCACCTTGCGAGGTTCAACACCCGATGCCATGACGACTTCATCATATTCGGTCAGCAAGTCGTAATTGGCTTCTGTCTCTAGGTGAAGATTCACACCCGTCTCTTCAATGCGGTTCGCAAAGTAACGGATGGTTTCGCGGAACTCTTCTTTGCCCGGGATCTGCATCGCTAAACGGAACTGGCCGCCAATGCGATCGTTTTTCTCAAACAGATCCACTTTGTGCCCACGTTCTGCCAACGTCGTCGCACAAGCCAAACCAGCAGGACCGGCACCTACTACCGCAATGTTCTTCTTCTTGAATGCTTCTTCAACAACAATTTCCGTCTCGTAACACGCTAGCGGATTAACTAAACAACTCGCTCTTTTGCCTTTGAACACATTGTCCAAACAAGCTTGGTTACAGCCAATACACGTGTTGATTAGTTGAGATTTTTCCTGCTCTGCTTTGGCAACAAAGTAAGGGTCAGCAAGGAATGGGCGCGCCATCGAAACCATATCGGCATGGCCTGAAGAAAGAATTCGCTCGGCTTCATCTGGGGTATTGATACGGTTACAAGTAATGATTGGCACTGAGACGTGAGGTTTGACTTTTTCTGTCACCCAAGTGAATGCGCCACGAGGAACCTGAGTTGCAATAGTTGGAATGCGCGCTTCGTGCCAGCCGATACCAGTGTTGATAATGGTAACACCGGACTCCTCTAGCGCTTTTGCCAGCTCAATCACATCTTCAAACGTACTGCCCTGCTCGACCAGATCGAGCATGGAAAGACGGAAGATGATAATAAATTTTTCACCGACCGCTTTACGCACCGCTTTAACGATTTCAACCGGGAAGCGCATGCGCTTTTTATAACTGCCACCCCAGTCGTCGTAACGCATGTTGGTACGTTTACATAAGAATTGGTTAATCAAATAACCTTCAGAGCCCATCAGCTCGACACCATCATAGCCCGCTAGCTGAGCCAGCTCGGCACTATTAGCGAAAGCTTCGATGGTCTTTTTGATTTGACGCTCGCTCATTTCGCTTGGTGCAAATTTAGCGATAGGCGCTTTCATACCCGAAGCACTCTGTGCGAATGGGTGCATCGCGTAGCGTCCGGCATGGAGAATTTGTAGGGCTATTTTGCCGCCGTGTTTGTGCACCGCCTCAGTCACAACCTTGTGTGCTTTGGCATGTTTTGGCTTACTGAATTCTGCACTCAAAGGATGTAATCGGCCACGTAGGTTTGGAGAGAAACCGCCCGTCACGATTAGACCTACACCGCCTTTGGCACGTTCTTCATAAAACGCCGCAAGCTTTTGTAGTCCTTCTTTGTGCTCTTCTAGACCAGTGTGCATTGATCCCATCAGGACGCGGTTTCGTAGCTGTGTAAAACCTAAGTCCAATGGCTTTAACAAATTTGGGTACATGGCAGACATCACTAAACATCCATTTTTATTGTTGTGGTCTGACCACAGTACGCCGCAAAAACCAAAAAATCAAACAGGCGTTTACATTTTTGCAACACAAGTCAATCTCACGTTAAAGTATGCCAATTGTTGAATTGCCGTGATAAGCTAAAAAAATTGTTATCTTTTGAGATCTTAGAGATAAGAACCCATACTTTGTAAGATTAGGGAATGACTATCTCGTTATGGAGACAAGATGAAAAAACTCTTCAAATTTATTGGTCTGATATTCAAGGGGATATGGAAAGCCATCACCTTTGTCAGACTAGCGCTGATGAATCTGATCTTCTTAGTGATGATTGCCGTCTTCTACTTTGCCTTTACATACACTGGTGAAGGTCAGCCTACCGTCGATAAAGAATCGGCACTTGTGATGAACCTATCTGGTCCTATCGTAGAACAGCGACGTTATGTGAATCCTATGGATTCGGTAGCTGGCTCTATTCTGGGTAACGAAATCCCGAAAGAGAACGTGCTGTTCGACATCGTAGATACTATCCGTTACGCGAAAGATGACCCGAAAGTGTCGGGTTTGGTTCTAGCTCTTCGCGATATGCCAGAAACTAACCTGACGAAACTTCGTTACATTGCAAAAGCACTGAATGAGTTCAAAACCTCAGGCAAGCCTGTGTACGCGGTCGGTGATTTCTACAACCAAAGTCAGTACTACCTTGCAAGCTATGCAGATAAAGTCTTCCTAGCACCAGACGGTGGCGTATTGATTAAGGGCTACAGCTCTTACTCTATGTACTACAAAACCTTGTTAGAGAAGTTAGACGTATCGACTCACGTATTCCGAGTAGGTACTTACAAGTCAGCAATTGAACCATTCATCCGCGACGACATGTCGGATGCAGCAAAAGAGTCAGCAACGCGCTGGATCACTCAACTTTGGAGTGCGTTCGTTGATGACGTCGCAACCAACCGCAAGATCGACGCCAAAGTGCTCAATCCGACTATGGATGAATTGCTTGCAGAGATGAAATCGGTAGATGGTGACCTAGCACAACTGGCAGTAAAAATGGGTCTAGTCGACGAACTGGCTACTCGCCAAGACGTACGTAAGCTATTTGCGAAAGAGTTTGGTAGCGATGGTAAAGACAGCTACAACGCGATTGGTTACTACGACTACTTAGCGACTATGCGCCCTAATCTCACTCCTTCAGAGAACGACATTGCAGTAGTCGTCGCAAGCGGCACAATCATGGATGGTCAACAGCCTCGCGGTACTGTGGGCGGCGACACGGTTGCAAGCCTACTTCGTCAGGCACGCAATGACGACAAAGTGAAAGCGGTTGTACTGCGTGTTGATAGCCCTGGTGGCAGCGCGTTTGCCTCTGAAGTCATTCGCAATGAAGTAGAAGCGCTAAAAGAAGCAGGTAAACCTGTCGTGGTTTCAATGTCGAGTCTTGCAGCATCTGGTGGTTACTGGATCTCTATGAGTGCAGATAAGATCGTTGCTCAACCAACGACTCTGACAGGTTCAATTGGTATCTTCAGCGTTATCACGACGTTCGAGAAAGGTTTCAACAAACTTGGCATCAGCACTGACGGTGTTGGCACATCTCCATTCTCTGGTGATGGCATCACGACAGGTCTTTCTACTGGCGCTTCCGAGGCGTTCCAATTGGGCATTGAGCACGGCTACAAACGCTTTATTTCTCTGGTTGGTTCAAACCGAGATATGTCATTAGACGAAGTCGATAAAGTAGCACAAGGTCGCGTTTGGACAGGCCAAGATGCACTATCGTTCGGTCTAGTAGACCAAATGGGTGACTTCGATGATGCCGTGAAACTTGCTGCGAAACTTGCTGAAGTTGAAAACTACGAAATCTATTGGGTTGAAGAGCCTCTTTCACCAACGGAGCAATTCATTCAAGAATTCATGAATCAGGTGAAAGTCTCTTTGGGCATCGATGCAACGAGCTTTCTTCCAAAGAGCCTTCAACCAGTCGCGCAACAGTTTGAACAAGACGCGAGCATGATGCAAAGCTTCAACGATCCAAAAGGTCAGTACGCCTTCTGTCTGAACTGCGAAGTGCAATAGCTTTTCCAGCTTAGCCAAAAAGGGGCATCTCTGTGCGAGATGCCCCTTTTTATTAGGTGTCATTTCGCTATAATCCTCGCCACTGTTCCCTCTACATGAAATAAAGTAGAACGATGACTAGAAAACACATCTACATCGCTTACACCGGTGGCACCATCGGTATGCAAAAATCGGATCACGGCTACGTGCCTGTGGCTGGCTTTATGGAAAAACAACTAGCCAGTATGCCCGAGTTCCACCGCCCAGAAATGCCGGAATACACCATCCATGAGTACGAGCCTCTGATCGACTCATCTGATATGACACCGGCAGACTGGCAGCAAATCGCAGACGACATCCGTGATAACTACGAGAAATACGATGGCTTTGTGATTCTGCATGGTACTGACACCATGGCATACACAGCTTCTGCTTTGTCTTTCATGTTGGAAAACCTAGGTAAGCCAGTAATCGTAACAGGCTCACAAATTCCTCTAGCAGAACTGCGCTCAGACGGCCAAGCAAACCTACTGAATGCACTGCATATTGCAGCAAACTACCCTATCAACGAAGTGACGTTGTTCTTCAACAATCAGTTGATGCGCGGTAACCGCAGCACTAAGTCTCATGCAGATGGTTTTAATGCCTTTACTTCACCAAACCTTCCACCACTATTGGAAGCGGGTATCAACATCCAAATCAGTAACAACATTGCTGTTGGTGAGCAACCAGAAGGTGAGTTCAAAGTACATAACATCACACCTCAACCTATCGGTGTGATCACCATGTATCCGGGCATTTCGCACGAAGTTATTCGTAATACACTTCGTCAGCCAGTTAACGCAATGATTCTACTGACGTTTGGTGTGGGTAATGCCCCTCAAAATCCAGAATTACTTGGTCATTTAAAAGAAGCATCTGAGCGTGGCGTTATCGTCGTGAACCTAACTCAGTGTTTGGCTGGTAAAGTTAACATGGGTGGTTACGCGACAGGCTGTGCTCTGGCTGATTCTGGCGTAATCAGCGGTTTTGACATGACACCAGAAGCGGCACTAGCAAAACTTCACTACCTTCTAAGCCAAGATTTGTCGTACGAAGAAATTAAGCAAAAGATGCAAGAAGTGTTGCGTGGCGAAATGAGCCTGTAAACGGTTCTCTTCAACATCCGAAATACGAAAAAGCCCAATTTACAAAATTGGGCTTTTTGCTTTGAAAGAGGCGTGCTGTTTAGTTCAAGTTTGGGTTCACTCGAACGATGTCTTGCTCTTCTCCACTGAATTGTTTCTTCAATTCTTGCTTAGATTTAAAGCTGATTTCACCACCAGCGGCGACCGTCATGTGCTGCGCCTCGGTGTTATGTTTTGATTGATACAACATCACAGCTTGCATACATGAGTCTCGCTGCTCTTGGGAAAGTGGTGTACCCTCAGGCCATCTTCCTGTCTCTACTGCGTAAACCAATCGCTCATAGACTTCTGGAGTTATCGCATTTAATAATTGTTCTGCGTCCATAATGTACCTTCTTATTACATTCTATTTACAGAACATAACGGTATAGAAAGCAGAGTCAAGAGCTCGAAAATGAATTGGTGTAACGGATCACAAGCAAAACCATGAAACGAACATACTGGTTACTCGCAGGCCTTGCCAGCCTGACATTAACAGGTTGCTTCGAAGGCAACGTCACCACTGAAGAATTGTGCCAAAAGAATCCACAGCTTCGCTGTGAAAACTTAAATATGGACGATGGTCAATGTCGCATACCTCGTACCAATTTGGTTTGGCATCGCTTTGAGCTACTCAAAGATCCATCAGAAGCCAATCAAGTCATCGAATACGGGTTAGTTGCTGAGTATCGCAAATGTTTAGAACTCGCGTCACAGATCACTCCGATTGATCAAAGCGCGCTAAAACGTAAAAGATTTGATGCCTTGGTGCACAGCATTGATGAGCTGGACCGTATCGTCAATAACCTAAAAGGCTCTAATGACCCAGCAACACTTTACTTCTTATGGTCTCAAACGGGTGACGACCAAGCACGTCGTCAGTTTTTACAAATGGAAGGCAAACCAGAGCTCAATACCGCAGAAATGCAGTACGCACTCGCCACCTTCTATACCAACCGCGATCCACAAAAGACATTAACATTACTTCATAATTCGCTATCAATGTCGAACGAAGACAACTTAAAACCAGAAATTTTGAAGTCGTTGGCCAGCATTAACCAAGGTCTAGGTAAGAAAGAACAGGCTTACTTATGGGCCATGGTTGCAAAGCGCTACGATGTCCCGCTTGCTGACGAGCAACAATTGCAGCGCATGTTTAACTTTGCCGACCCAGAGAAATATGAGCAATTAGATGATTTGGCTAAATCTATATCTAAGGCAATAGATAAAGGGAATTATTCACCAAGGATGATTCCTAGCGATTTATAAAATAAAAAACTCCCGTTCATGTCGGGAGTTTTTTATTTCTACTAGTAACGGTTCAGTATTTTATTAATTGAAAGGATGAAACATTCTTTCTACCAAAACTGGCGTTATTGATCGGATTTGTTGAAAATTAACGACACCGAGTTGACACAAAAACGCTCACCCGTTGTTTGCGGTCCATCTTCAAAAACGTGACCTAAATGACTGTCACAAGTGGCACATCGAATCTCAGTTCGGACCATTCCGTGACTCAAATCCTTAAGATAACGCACCGCAGAATCGTTAATCGGGGCATCGAAACTCGGCCAACCACAGCCAGAGTCATACTTGTTATCGGAGATAAATAGAGGGGTGTTGCAACAGGTACAGGCATACACACCTGTCTCTTTATTATGAAGCAGTTTACCGGAGAACGGAGGCTCTGTGCCTTGCTCGCGACAGACGCGAAACTCTTCCTCAGAGAGCTGCTCGCGCCACTGTTCATCGGACTTCGTTACTTTTCTTCCGCTTTGTTCTACCAATTTCTGTTCCTTATTTCTTATTTTTGGCAATGACTTTTTTAGCAAAAAACTTGCTTCTCGTAACAGTTGTAGCACATACTTTCTCACCAGGACACCATGTGTAATTAATTTGATACGAGTTCTTATCTCGAAAGTTATATTACGCCAACTGGAATGTAGAATAACCAGTTAAAAGTTTAAAAAACGAGCATTTGCGAAGAATTGTTAAAAAAAGCGTCGCTTTTTTTTGACTTTAAACAAGTTAAGTCCGATTATCTGTTGCAGATGTTTACTGGATTTTGTAATTTTACTACCAGTTATCTTTAATCAGAAATTAAGTTGTGGAGCAACTATAATGACTATCAAAGTAGGTATTAACGGTTTTGGCCGTATCGGTCGTTTCGTATTCCGTGCAGCGCAAGAGCGCAACGACATCGAAGTTGTAGGTATTAACGACCTTATCGACGTAGATTACATGGCATACATGCTTAAGTACGACTCAACTCACGGCCGTTTCAACGGTACTGTTGAAGTTGAAGGCGGTAACCTAATCGTTAACGGTAAAACTGTACGTGTAACTGCAGAGCGCAACCCAGAAGACCTAAAATGGGATGCTATCGACGTTGACGTAGTAGCTGAAGCAACTGGTCTTTTCCTAACTGACGAGACTGCACGTAAGCACATCACTGCTGGCGCGAAGAAAGTTGTTCTAACTGGTCCTTCAAAAGACGCTACTCCAATGTTCGTAATGGGCGTTAACCACGCTACTTACGCTGGTCAAGACATCGTTTCTAACGCTTCTTGTACTACTAACTGTCTAGCGCCTATCGCTAAAGTTCTTAACGACAAGTTCGGTATCGAATCTGGTCTTATGACTACAGTTCACGCTACTACAGCAACTCAAAAAACTGTAGACGGTCCTTCTGCTAAAGACTGGCGCGGTGGTCGTGGTGCTTCTCAAAACATCATCCCATCATCAACTGGTGCTGCTAAAGCTGTAGGCGTTGTTCTTCCTGAACTAAACGGCAAACTAACTGGTATGGCTTTCCGCGTACCAACAGCTAACGTTTCTGTAGTTGACCTAACAGTTAACCTAAAAGAAGGCGCATCTTACGAAGCTATCTGTGCAGCAATGAAAGAAGCTTCTGAAGGCGAACTAGCTGGCGTACTAGGCTACACTGAAGACCAAGTTGTTTCTCAAGACTTCATCGGTGAAGTTCAAACTTCAGTATTCGATGCTAAAGCTGGTATCGCTCTAACTGATAACTTCGTTAAAGTTGTATCTTGGTACGACAACGAAATCGGTTACTCAAACAAAGTTCTAGACCTAATCGCTCACATCTCTAAGTAATTAGACAGTTAGCAATTAGCGAATAACTTCGTTAAAGAAAAGGCGGCTCTAGAGTCGCCTTTTTTGTATCTGGAATTTGAGAGAATATAAAATCGATATAGCATCTGTTCTGCAAGTATCGACAACGCTCTCCCCCAGCTATAGGAAATAACACATGGATTTAAAAACTCTCCCAGCACTCACTGTGTTATCTGACAATGTCACTATCGTTGAAGTTGATCAGGTTAAAGTCGTTCGCGTTATTCATGAGAAAGCAACGGCAGGTATCGCACTACACGGTGGTCATGTCGTGTCGTTCACACCAGCAGGCCAAGAAGACCTAATCTGGATGAGCGAAAAAGCAATCTTTGATGGCAAAGCGGCACTTCGTGGTGGTATTCCTGTTTGTTGGCCTTGGTTTGGCCGCATTGCAGCGCCAGCTCATGGTTTTGCGCGCACAGCAGAATGGGAATTGGTTGAACACCGTGAGAACGACAACGGCGTGATCGTTGAACTTGCTCTCTTCCCAACCGAAGAAACTCACGACATCTGGCCACATATGTTTGATGCTCGTCTTGTTGTTGAAATCAGCGACGAGCTAAAGGTGACATTGAAAGTCACCAACATTGATGATGCAGAGTGGACATTCTCAGGTGCACTACACACGTATCTAAACGTAGGTGATATCAAACAAGCACAAACAACAGGTATGGGCCCAGAGTACATCGACAGCTTAAAAGCAGGTGAAATCTGCCAAGGCGGTGATGTCCTTCAACTAACTGATACTATCGACCGTGTTTACACTCAGCCAGAAGCGAAAATCTTGGTGAAAGACCCAGTGTTAGATCGCACGTTGAGCGTTGAAAACCAAGGCCATAACTCAGCAGTGTTGTGGAACCCTTGGGCACAAGGCGCACAAGGCATGGGTGACATGGCAGACAACGGCTATGAAACCATGATGTGTGTTGAATCGACAGTGCATGCGCCAAGTATCGAGCAAGGCAAGACGTTACAGCCAGGTGAGACACATGAACTTATCACTGTAATTTCAGCGCAGTAATCCAGTTTAAAGGCCGGTTCACCCGGCCTTTTTTACAATTCCAAAGCACAACACAAGAATCACTCATGCCATACTAAGGCCAACCAAAACGAGTCGAGATAATGGTGTAACGATGAAATACCGCATTTATTCAATATCACTTCTTACGGGCTTATTGTTTGGCTGTGCCAACACTGAGGTCTCGTTACAAGCCGAAAAGAACGTCGCCGAATACAAGCAATTGTCTCCAACACAATATCAAGTCTATTGCCCCACCGGAATCTGCCGCTTCCAAGTTTCTGCGAACCAGAAAACGGCAGTAAGCATTGAGATGTTCTATGCCGAAAATAAACCGTTCAAGAAGATCGAGGGGCTGACCTACGACAATCAGAATCAATATCCGACGTCGAATGTTTTTACTCTTCCAGTAAAATCACACAACGAGAGAATATCTGTGCAAGTCATCGACTATTACAGATAACCCCACTCCGTTATCGCTTTGAATAACGAATAATCGATTCTCGATAAAGTGAAAGCAGTGTATTGCTTTTCACACCGACCCCAACGTTTTGCGCGGAGAAAGCGCTCCACTCATCGTGCATGTATTTGCGTTCATCCGTTTTCTGAATCGTCATCCCTTCGGCAGGTCCATCAGTCACCACTCGAACGGCACCACTGCGCAGAGTAAACAACTCAGGATCAATGACATACGCAATCGCAGAAGGATCATGGACATGGCAACCATCCATTCCAACCTTCTCGGAGTAAAACTTCAAATAGTAGCGGCTCACATCCCAAATGAACTGCCCTACTTCTCCCGCATCCTCTCGCAGTTGGTCTAGGTATTGCCCCGTAAAAAAGCTCTCTTCCGTAACATCCAAACCGATGATGACGACTGGCCACGAAGCCGTGAATACCTTATCGGCGGCATGAGGGTCGTCATGAATGTTTGCTTCCGCAAATGGCGTAACATTGCCTCGATGATCGTTCTCACCAAAAGCGCCGCCCATTACAACCACTTCCTTAACCAAGTTAACGATTTCTGGGTCTGCTTCCAAAGCGAGCGCAAGGTTAGTTAAAGGGCCCACGGCCACCAAGGTGATTTCTCCCGGGTCTGCTCTAACGCTGTCGATGATGAACTGATAAGCAGGCGTATCAATGGCACTTACATCCAGTGCGCTCGGCGCTTTCACATCACCAAAGCCAGCTTCCCCGTGTACGACAACTGTTGCTCCAACCGGCGCTTTTACTAAAGGCTTATCCGCACCTTTCGCAACCAATGCTTTCATACCAAACTTCTGTTTTAGGTAAAGGGCGTTTTGCGTCGCGTTGTCTATCGTCGCATTACCATAAACGGTTGTAATGGCCATAAGGTCGATATCAGGATGCGCTTCAGCAAAAAGAATGGCCATCGCATCATCGATGCCAGGATCTGTGTCTAGGATGATTTTCTTTGTCATATCAGCTTCTATTAAACGCTTGGAAAGCCCCAACAATACCTATAAAAAAACAAGGATAAACGTGACCAAAGCCGAAGGTATGAGCTTTCTTTTAATCACAGCTCCTCACCACTGCTTTAACCAAACAAATGAAACTTCGCCCACTAGCATCCAATTCATTGGTGGCTCAACTTACTCATCCTTATTTGGTCATTCCATTTCTGCAATAAAATCACCCAGTCAGCGGTCATTTGTTATCTAAGCTATTGGTTGCTCTTATTTTTTGACAATTAACTTAATAAATATCAAAAAAACTCGTCATATAAATCGCTAGCATGCCGATACAACATTTATAACACCTATCAATAATCAGGAAAGACACTACATGCTAGACAAATATCGGAATCAAAGTGTCGGTTTCCAGCTCAAACTGGTCATCACACTGTGTCTGCTTATTGCATTTTCAAGCATTGCTGCGCTTGTTTATCAAAACGCTTCAAACGTACTTTTAGAAAACACGCTGAAAGAACATCAATCTAAAGTGGAGTCGATGGCAAAAACCATTGCAGGCCAGTTCAATGCTTACCTGCACACGGCAGAAGTTTTGGAATCAACCTTCCGTAATGGTTATTTGGCGGGCGTCTATGTCGAGAGTTACAACGTCGACTTTCAAGGTCACCAAGTACCAAACATCACCCAATACAGCGAAAGCTTGATTGGTGACACTAAGTTAGTTGATAGCTTCACTCGTGACACTGGCGCTGTTGCGACCCTGTTTGCTCCAATGGGCAACGACTTCATTCGCGTTGCTACTTCACTAAAAGATCCTCAAGGTAAAAGAGCACTTGGTACCACATTGGGACTTAACCACCCGGGTTACCAAAAGCTTAAAAATGGCCAACCTTACTATGCGCAAATCAAACTTTATGGTGAGCGCTACATCACCTACTACGCACCTTTAAAAGACGCGAATGGTAAGGTCAACGGTATCTCATTCATTGGTTTACCTGTTGAGCGCGCGACCCAAGATCTATTCAGCTCGCTACAAAGCGTAAAATGGGGTGACACTGGTTACACCATCATTCTGGATAACGAAAAAGATAACCAAGGTCATTACCTTCTTCACCCAAAACACGAAGAGAGCGATCCACCGATTCAAGAAGTGTCAGACTACAACGGCAACAAGCCTTTCTACCAACTTTTCGAACAAGAAAGTGGCTTAATTCGCTACCCATTTGAATACCAAGGCACCGTGGGTGAAAAGTACCTAGTTTACACTCAAGTACCGGGTTGGAACTGGAAACTGTTAGGTGGCACTTTCATCAATGAAGTCACCAAAGGCAGCCAAGCTTTACTTCAACTGATTGCAACGATTTCTCTCATTGTGGCAGCGGCAACTTTTGTGGTGCTTACGCTTGTCCTTAACCGAACGCTAAATCCACTCACCGTTTTGAATGGCTACATGAACCGTTTGGCAAAAGGCGAAGTGAGTATCGATATTCCGGCTTCAGGCAAAGCATCGAAAAACGAAATCATTAACTTGAACAACGGCGTTGCCAATATGGCGGGACAACTGAACGAGTTGGTTGGTCAAATTCGCTCGACTAGCGACCAAGTTGAAAGTAACTCGACCAGCGTTGTGGATGATGCAAACCGCAACCTGATGCAATCGGACCTTCAACAAGAGCAGGTAGAGCAAGTGGTGACTGCCATTGAGGAGATGGCTTCATCTGCTCAATCTGTAGCTCAACAAGTTGAGCAAATTGCCGAAAATGTTCGCTCTGCAAACACTGACAGCCAATCAGGCTTAGAAGTTGTTGAGGGCGTTTGTATTGATGTTGCACAGTTGAATGATCAGCTAGACCAATCTGCGGCAGCTATCGAGCAAGTGAACCGTGACAGCGAAAGCATCCAAACCGTGACGAAAATGATTGATGAGATCGCAGAGCAAACCAACCTACTTGCACTTAATGCGGCTATTGAGGCTGCACGTGCAGGTGAACAAGGCCGCGGCTTTGCTGTAGTGGCAGACGAAGTGCGAACCCTTGCTCATCGTACCCAGACCTCCGTGAAAGATGTCGTCGAGATCATCGAGAAACTTAAAGGCTCCACCAGCAATGCCGTAAGCATGATGACGGAAAGCCAGCAAAACGCGAATAAGGTCTTGGATAAAGCACAAGAAGCAGGCACAGCACTGGAAGCTATAGCAGGACAAGTTCAGTCTATTGCGTCTCAAGCCGATGCTATTGCTGCAACCTCAGAAGAACAAGCACAAGTTTCTCAAGAGATTGCCGCTAATGCTCATTCAATTAGCGAATTGAACCGCGAAAGCCGTGATACCAGTGCTAAAACATCGCAAAGCGCAACCGAGCTACAGCAGCAAGCGCAAAACTTGAAACAACAAGTGGATTTCTTCCACTAACCCTCCAATAAAACCGATGAAAGAGCCGATAATTCGGCTCTTTTTTGTTTCGCTTGCAGCATCCCTTTTTGATAGAATTTGCCGCCCTACTTCCTGTCCAGAGATCGTCATGAACTATCAATGTCCTCTATGTCACCAACCTCTTGAGCTAACAGCAAAGACGTTTAAGTGTGAAAACAACCATCAGTTTGATTTAGCAAAAGAAGGCTACGTCAACTTGATGCCAGCACACCACAAACGCTCAAAAGATCCAGGTGACAACAAAGAGATGATGCAAGCACGTCGTCGCTTTTTAGAAGGCAATCATTACGATCCGATGCGCCAAGAAGTGGCAAGCCTATGTGCCAAATACACCGAAGGCACAAGCCATCAATTGTTGGATATTGGTTGCGGCGAAGGCTACTACACAGACCAAGTTCAGCAGTCTCTGCACTCACAAAATGAAGAAGCAACGGTGTATGGTCTAGATATTTCTAAAGTCGCCATTCGTTTCGCGTCTAAACGCTACCCAAATTGCGATTTCAGCGTGGCATCAAGCCATCGCTTGCCGTTTGCAGAACAATCTCTAGACGCGATTTTACGTATCTACGCTCCTTGCAAAGCAGAAGAGCTACAACGTGTGATTAAAGACAACGGTGTTGTTATTACAGTCACGCCAGCAGGCCGTCACTTGTACCAGTTCCGTGAACGTATCTACCAAGAGATACGCTTACACAACGAAGAGCCAGAGAACATTGAAGGGTTCGAACTTGAGCATCAACAAAAGCTCAACTACACCATGGACTTAAAAGACGGCGTCGCATTCGACCTACTGCAAATGACACCATTCGCATGGAAAGCCAGCTACGAGCTTCGCGAAGAGCTAAAGTCATCTACACTTTTCCAATGTGAGGCTGACTTTATGTTGCGTGTTTACCGTAAGAAATCGATTCAATCTGAGAATGAAGCTTAAAATGTAACGCTAATTATTCTCATTACCATTGATTCATTTATCAGCCTCCATTAATATCATTCGGACATTTTTGGAGGCTTTTTAATGCGCTTTTCTACACTAAGTCTGATTTTTGCAGGCTTGCTTACTGGTTGTGCTTCAAATGCACCGACCGCTCCCAACGCCGCAACTGACGACGTAACCAGTTTCTACGACTACCAGCTTCACGCCCCTTCCGGTGAAGCCATCTCAGTCAACCAGCTAACTCCAGCCCTACAACAAGCCGACGTAATTTTGATTGGTGAATGGCACACACACGCTGGTATCCACCGTTTTCAAACCGACATGCTAAAGCAGTTGTCTTCTGCTAGTCGCCCTCTTGCGCTTTCAATGGAGCAAGTCACACGCGACAAGCAAGCAATCTTAGATTCATACCTAAACGGCGAAATTGGTGAGCAATACTTTATGAAGCAAAGTAATGCTTGGCCAAACTACGAAAGTGATTACCGCCCGCTGGTTGAGTTTGCCAAGAAAGCTGATATTCCCGTGATTGCCGCAAATGCGCCGAAAAATATTGTGCGTTGCATTGGCCGCCAAGGCATCGATTACTTAGATAAGCTCGGCAGCGATGAGCGCAGTTTTGTTGCGGACGAAGTCAACACAGCAAACAGCCCATACAAAGAAAAATTCATGGCATCCATGCACCACGGCAAGCCGGAGCAGACTGAAAAGCAATACGCAGCTCAGGTAACATGGGATGAGACCATGGCAGAATCCATCGTCAAATACCTAGATAAGCACCCGGGTACTCAAGTCGTTCACGTCGCGGGTAAATTCCATACTGAAGGCGGTTTAGGGACAGCGGCTTCTATCTTGAATCGCAACCCAGACTTAAACGTTGTCGTCATTACCCCTACTGCTGATATCACCTCAGACGGTTCGGATTACCAACTTGAAGTCCTTGCGCCACCGGTACGTTACGTACAAGACGCAAACCGCATGGCCGCGTACAAGCACCTTGCTAAGCGCAATAGCGATCTTCAATGTAAGTAATCAGAAAAATCCGACTACGCCTTTAGATAAATAGGTCTGCTTTTTGCTTTAGTTTCCGAATAGTGGCAGGAAGCGGCAAAAACAGACCTATTTTCGTTCTGATTGATTCAAGAAATAACGTTTGCCGTCGATATAGATATAGCTGCTTTTTACCAGCACTCATGAAGGAGTGTCGTTGTTCGAAGGGGTAACAGATGAATCCAGTAGGAAGCAATTCAGTTAATACATACGCTGCTCAACAAAACAAAGTGGAGCAAGCAAAAAAGGCAGATCAAACTACCGACGCAGCGCCACTAAAGGTTGAACAAAACAAAGTGACGCTTTCTTCTGAAGGAAAAGCGCTGCTTGCCGCTCTACAGCAAATCGACCATGAGAGTAAAAAAGTCGAAGCGGAAAACAAAACCGTTGGTGATAAGGTTGAATCTTTTGCACATGGCGCTCTCGGTATGGACCATCCAGATACTATCGAAGAAGAGGAAGACGGCTCCTACTCGGCAGGCCAATATCTTTCAGCAGCACTGACCGTTGGCGGCATTATTCTGGCTCTTGTTTAACCTCACCCGCGTTAAGCAAGAGTTTCTTTCGTTACGATAACCATCCTCATTTGAACGCGTTTTTTGCTCCAGTCCATAATGGTCGACGATTCATTATTGGACGATGGACTATGAAAAAGGCTTTTCAATCTTGCCCTTCTTCAACTCAATTTCTCCATTTTCCTATTAAGTACGGCCGATAAGTTCTCGCCCGACGAATCCCAAATTTCACAGAATTATCTCGATTATGCTGCTGCGTAAGGCGAGTTCTGTTTGCTGTTCATCATTTGTCTTTAGAAGGGCAAGAGGAGTTGTCACTCTATTCAGACAACATGGTGAGAGCAAAACTGGCCAAACTTGGTTCAGAAAAGGCTTCCATGCCCTCTTCAATCGAGTTTGCTCATCGTGACCCAAAGCTCTGCTTACGCGGTGTAGCTTTAGCTCATGACTTTCGACTCCTAAACTTAACTCAAAGCCCACTTCTGTGGGCTTTTCTTATTTTAAGGTCTGTTAACCTTTCGAGCTTATTTTGCAGCAGTTTGTAGGTTGTTTATACAAGGCGGACGTTAAGAATAGTTGGGCGTCCCATCGAACAAAACTCAACCACGAAGGAGCAACAGCCCCTAGACTTAATGAATAGAAGTGACTTCCACATGAACCTTTTATGACGGTAGCATTTCTGCAATAAATCCTTGTTTTAATTCGAGCGCTTTTATAAATAAGGAATATACAATGAAGCACTTAGTGACCCCAATCGTAACCGCAGTAGCGGCATCCACACTTTCTTTCAATGCGCTCTCTGCAGAAATCAAAAACGTCATCTTGATGATTGGCGATGGCATGGGCCCTCAACAAGTTGGCTTGTTAGAGACCTACGCCAATCATGCACCAAACTCTATCTACAAAGGCGAAACCACCGCACTATACAAACTGGCACAAGAAGGAGTAATCGGCTCCTCTTTGACAAACCCAGAAGACGCCATCGTTGTGGATTCTGCTTGTTCAGCAACCATGCTTGCGACTGGCATTCCGACCGCTTCTGAAGTGATTGGAATCGATAGCCAAGGCAACCACGTTGAAACAATTTTGGAAAAAGCGAAAGCAAAAGGGAAAGCAACTGGCTTGGTTTCAGACACCCGTATGACGCACGCGACACCTGCCGCTTTTGCCTCTCACCAACCTCACCGCTCGTTGGAAAACAGTATCGCCGTAGACATGCTAGAGACCGGCGTAGATGTGATGCTTTCTGGCGGCCTTCGTCATTGGATTCCTAAATCGACCAACGATAAAGGCGACACTTACAAGCAACTTGAGCACCTGACTCAAGGTGACGTCTACCTAAAATCAAAACGTAAAGATGAGCGAAACCTTCTGACGGAAGCGCAGCAACAAGGTTACAGCCTCGCGTTTAACCGCAACATGCTTGAACAAGCAAAGGGCGAAAAAGTACTGGGACTCTTTGCTTATTCCGGCATGAATGATGGCATAGCGTACAGCCACAGCAAAGACGATCCGAAACGTACCCAACCATCGTTAAAAGAAATGACCGAGAAAGCGTTGGATGTCCTTTCAAAGGATAAAGATGGCTTCTTCTTGATGGTGGAAGGCGGTCAAATTGACTGGGCAGGACACAGTAACGATGCAGGCACCATGCTGCATGAATTGATAAAGTTTGATGAAGCGGTAAATACAGTTTATGAATGGGTAAAAGGTCGCGAAGACACTCTTGTTATCGTCACTGCCGATCATGAAACTGGTTCTTTTGGATTCAGTTACTCATCAGCAAATTTGCCAAAACCAGAAAAGCGCAGTGGCGAAGCATTTGCGAACCGCGATTACGCACCCAACTTCAACTTTGGCCAGTTTGATATTCTCGATGGCCTCTACAATCAAAAGCAAAGCTACTACGGCATGATCAGTGAGTTCCAGAAACTCGATGAAGCAGCACAGACGCCAGAAAAGTTGGCTGAGATTGTCAACGCGAGCAGCGACTTCTCCATCACACCAGAGCAAGCTGCGCGCGTATTAGCAAGTAAACCTAACCCTTACCGCCTCGCAAGCCACAAGTATTTGAGTGAAGAGAATGTCCCAGCGGTCAATGACTTTGACGCCTTCTTCCCATACAACGACCGTGGCAACTTGTTAGCTCGTGAGCAAGCGACCAAACAAAACACAGTCTGGGGAACAGGTACACACACGCATACTCCGGTAAACGTTTTTGCATGGGGGCCAGCGGGTACTATTCTTCCGGTTTCGAAAATCATGCATCACTCACAGCTGGGTGAATACCTTATTCAACAAATCAAATAATCCGTAATTTGCACTTACTTTCATCTTTTGGTGAAACCTTCACGCCCTCATTAGAGGGCGTTTTTTTACATAGAAACGGTTGACGCCCCGCACTCAACGTTCCAATATCTGCGGGTTATTTATAAATACGATCAATACCATGTGCGAAATATTTGCTAAGCAACCTCAGGAAAACTACCAATTTATCACCCGCTCTATCCGTATCGATGGCCATGCTACGAGCGTGAAACTAGAGTCCAGCTTTTGGCTGATCTTAGAAGAGATCGCTTCTGCACAAGAGATGACGGTGCCGAAGTTCATCAGTACGGTTTACCAAGAAGCGTTGGAGCATAATGGTGAAGTAAACAACTTTGCCTCCTTGTTGCGTTGCGCTTGTCTAACGTATGCACGCCAGCCTCAAGAGACCATGGCACAAGCCTTGAACGAACTGCATTAAACAAAACACCCACACCAACCCCAACGTTCATTGTCGTACCTGAGTACTACCTATTGCGCGCGAAAACTGACTAGTCTAAGCGCACAATTAAGGAGTACTCATGACAAAAATGATTCATACCATGATCCGCGTAAGCGATCTGGAGCGTTCTCTAAAGTTTTATCAAGACGCACTTGAGCTAGAAATCAAAGACCAATACGTATTCGACGGCTTTTCTCTTACCTACTTAGCGAACCCAGAAACAGGGTTTGAGCTGGAACTAACGCACAATCACGACCAAAGTGAACCTTACACACATGGCACAGGTTACGGCCACCTTGCTGTAAGTGTGGAGGATATTGCGGCGACACACCGACGCCTTAACTCATTGGATATTGAAACCAGTGACATCAAAGTCTTTGACCATCAGGAAAAGCACTTAGCAACCTTCTTCTTCATTACCGACCCAGACGGCTACAAAATTGAGTTCTTGCAGCGTCAAGGTCGCTATCTCTGATAGTAAGTTCTGTCCTAACAGGAACGGCCACTATCCCCTTTAATAACAACAAAGAAGCAAACACAACTATGATTCATTTAACTGCTGCATTTCACGCAAAACCTGACTGCGTATCTCAACTAAAACAAGCATTAGAAGCGATGCTAGAGCCGACTCGAAATGAGACTGGCTGTGTGCGCTATCACTTGTTCCAAGACAAAAATGACCCAAGCCAATTCTTATTCCAAGAGCAGTTTGCAGACCAAGCCGCGTTTGACGAACACTGCAAAACAGCACATTTCCAGACTCTGCTGAGTGAGATTGATGGTTTACTTGCTAGTGAGCCAAAAATCACGTTCTTGGATGAACTGTAATCTTTACTGCTAAACCGATAAAAAAGGCGCTCTAATTGAGCGCCTTTTTGTTGATTTTGGATTCAAGTAAAAGAAATTTATGCTTCTTTCTTTTCCACCATGTGCAAGTGCACATCTTGTTGTGGGAATGGAATCGAAATGCCTTCACGGTCGAAGCGCAGTTTCACTTCTCGGGTCACATCCCAGTAAACATCCCAGTAGTCATCCGTTTTAACCCAAGGACGAACAATGAAGTCAACTGAAGAAGTGTTCAGTGTATGAAGCTTGATCATTGGCTCAGGAGAGCGAAGTACTGAAGGGTGAGACGTCACGATATCTGCCAATACTTCTTCTGCTTTTAGCACGTCATCTGAGTAACCAATACCAAAAACCATATCGACACGGCGAATACGCTCATGTGTCACGTTCTTAATCACGTCACCCCAAATCTTGCTGTTTGGCACGATGATG
The DNA here is from genome assembly GCF_051122595.1 of Vibrio sp. K4. Lineage (NCBI taxonomy): Bacteria > Pseudomonadati > Pseudomonadota > Gammaproteobacteria > Vibrionales > Vibrionaceae > Vibrio > Vibrio sp. K4. Next base: position 732,001 of record NZ_CP178577.1, on the reverse strand, counting down.
ATTTGGTTATCGAAAGTACGGATTGTAGTGTTCACCAAGCTCATATGGCTTACCTTACCGTCTACACCACCAGCATAAACAAAGTCACCGACATCGAACGGACGGTAGATCAGTAGCATCATACCCGCAGCGAAGTTTGAGAGCGTATCTTGTAATGCGAAACCGATGATCACACCAGCAATACCGAAACCGGTCAGGATTGGAGCAAGGTTAAGGCCGATTTGAGATAAACCAACCATGATACCGATGATCCACACGGCTTTGCCTGACATCGAGATAAAGAAGTCTTGCATCAAGTGTGACAGCTTCAAGTTCTTCGATGCCACCGTCTTGCTAACCACTTTACGCGTTAGCTTCGCCAGTGCGCGGGCAATCAGCAGGATCAGAGCAAACACGAACAACTGGAAGATGTGCTGTGGTGCGTTTTCAGCAAACCAATCCACCATTGAGTTCGACCAATGGCTCAAGATAGACAGAATCACTTTGGTGTTCAGCAAATCATGCGTGATGCTACCCGTCACCTCAAAGATCTGACGCTTGTATTCCGATGTTTCTAGGCCAACTTTATCACCAATGGTGATCAGATTGCGTAGGCTCTCTGTCGCGATATTTAGTCGTTGCTTCAGAATCAGTTGGCTTAGCTGCAGAGACGCTTTTTCTGACTCTGGGCTAGAGGAAATTTGTGAGCCGATGATTTCGCTTTGCTGATTCAGGTACTCAATCGACGCAGACAGCAAGCGCATGCGCTTATCAACGTTGTCTTTGAATGCCGCTTCCGCATCTTCATCTTGCACACCTAGTGTTTTCAGCCAGTTCAGGTTTTGCCAGCTTGATTCGTAGCTTACGTCCAAGTACTGCTGCAATTCACGATAGCTGTTGACTAAAGACAGTTTGTCTTCGTCTTTTGCAGTATTGATTTCTTCATTGAGCGTTTTGACTTTGTCATCTAGGTAAACGACCGCGCCTTCTGAATACTTCTCTTGAGTTTGAACAAGCTCAATCAGCTTCTCATGAGGAATCGACTTGTTGCTGATTGCTGTCGCAAGGCGGCTGCGCAGCTCTTCATTTTTTTGGAACAGCTGCAGTTGCAAGGCATCACGCTCATCGCCACTGGCTTGTTTTAAGCTTTCAGACAAATCGATGATGTCTTGGTTGATGTTATCGATCGCTTTTTCAGCGGCAGAAACCTTTGGTACTTCTACGACCGTTTCTGTGCTTTCTGTTGCTCGAACCACAAAGGAACTCATGGTCAAAGCAAACGCCATAAATAACACCACAAATGGTGTAAAACGCACTTTTAGGGGGGATAGTAACGTCATTTTTACCTCGTAAGAGACAATCTTGATCGGGGTGACCAAGCGCCGGAATGTAAATCCTTGAAATTAGATGCTCTAAGTTTACAACACGAATCCGCAAACCGAGCAGCATTTAGTAAATTAAGCGTCAAAGTTCCTACAGCGGATCCAAATTTTCTTAATCTAAATATGGAATAGCAGTTGCCACTTCTTCTGTATTCTTCGCTCAACTCAGCACAAAGTCTGTGCGACAGCCCAAACAACGAGTCACAAAATCAACGGCTATAAAAATCTCTGCTACGTTTAATTGGCAGTCAAAACTGTCTTATGAACACCAGTCACTACTGATAACAAGCGCAATTGTTTCAATAAGATAAGGGATTTCACATGCCTCTTCATAAAAAATCGACCGTCCGTGGCTCTATTCTCGATGACGTGTACTCATCGAAAGATCTTTCCGTTGTTATGCCCAAGTATCGTATTCCAGATGAAGAACACTCGCCGGAACATGCTTACCAGGTGGTGCACGATGAACTGATGCTCGACGGCAACTCTCGCCAGAACCTCGCCACATTTTGTCAAACTTGGGTAGAAGAAGAAGTACACAAGTTGATGGATGAGTGCATCGACAAAAACATGATCGACAAAGATGAGTACCCACAAACCGCTGAAATCGAGTCTCGTTGTGTTCACATGTTGGCAGACCTTTGGCATGCGCCAGATGCAGAAAACCCGATGGGGTGTTCAACGACGGGCTCCAGTGAAGCAGCTATGCTCGGCGGTATGGCTCTGAAATGGGCTTGGCGCGAAAAAATGAAGAAGCAAGGCAAGCCGACTGACCGCCCTAACCTGATTTGTGGCCCCGTTCAGGTGTGCTGGCACAAGTTTGCTCGTTATTGGGATATTGAACTGCGTGAAATTCCGATGCAAGGCGACCGCCTTATCATGACGCCAGAAGAAGTGATTAAACGCTGTGATGAAAACACCATTGGTGTTGTTCCTACTCTTGGCGTGACTTTTACATGTCAGTATGAACCTGTAAAAGCCGTGCATGAGGCTTTAGATCGACTCCAAGCGGAAACCGGGTTAGACATCCCAATCCATGTCGATGGCGCAAGTGGTGCGTTCCTCGCTCCTTTCTGCGACCCAGATTTAGAATGGGATTTCCGTTTACCAAGAGTGAAATCGATCAACGCTTCTGGACATAAGTTTGGTCTATCGCCACTAGGCGTTGGCTGGGTGGTTTGGCGAGATGCGGATGCGTTGCATGAAGATCTGATCTTCAACGTTAACTATCTCGGCGGGAACATGCCAACTTTTGCCCTCAACTTCTCCCGTCCTGGTGGCCAAATCGTTGCTCAGTACTACAACTTTCTTCGTCTCGGTAAAGAGGGATATCGAAAGATCCACCAAGCTTGTTATGACACTGCTCGATACCTAGCAGAAGAGGTCGAGAAGATGGGCATGTTCAAGATTATCTACGATGGGCACGGCGGGATACCTGCACTGAGTTGGTCACTCAAAGAAGACGCGAATCCGGGCTTCAACCTCTATGATCTCTCAGATCGAATTCGATCAAGAGGTTGGCAGATCGCCGCTTACGCCATGCCAGCAGAACGCGAAGATCTAGTGATCATGCGCATTTTGGTTCGCCACGGATTTAGCCGCGACATGGCCGATCTTTTGATTGCCGATTTACAACACTGCGTCGACTTCTTTGCCAAACATCCGATTGTTAACGGCAGTGATGCAGACGAATCGAGCAACTTCAATCACGGTTAACGCTCTCACCTTACACGCAAGAGCGAGGAATATGGGTTGTACCTCGCTCTGCCACTCACTAGGTAACAGGTGACACTATGTCTTTTCTCTTTAGTTACTTGTCAGAAAACCCATTCGTTTTTCTCTTTTTATCTCTCGCCATTGGTTATCCACTTGGCCGATTAACCTTTAAAGGCGTTAGCTTAGGTACAACCGCCGGCACATTAGTCGTTGGTGTTGCTCTAGCGCTAACCTCCTTTTCTGTTTACGGGCTAAAAATTGAAGAACCGGGCTTGGTGTCAGACATCTTTTTGATGATGTTCATGTACGCCATCGGAATGAAAGTCGGACCGCAATTCTTCTCTGGGTTAGCACGGGGCGGTATCGACTTTGTGGTTATTGGGCTCATTGTGGTCTTTAGCAACTTCGCGATTGTGGTGATCGGCGCAAAATTAATGGGGCTAGAACCGGGCTATGCGGCTGGCATCATTTCCGGGAGCTATACTGTGACCGCCGTAATGGGCGTTGCACAATCTGCTATAAGCTCGGGAGCCTTTACTCCTCCTGAAGGCATGAGTATTGATCATGTCAGTGCCAACATCGCCGCCGGATACGCCATCAGTTATGTGCTCTCAACCGTTTTAATCATCTTATTTATTAAGTACCTCCCCTCCTTATTTGGTATCGATCCCGTTAAAGCGGGCAAAGACGCCGAAGCGGAATACTCCACTGGAGACGACAATGAAAAATTGCCAAGTACTTTTGGCTTTTCCGATGTCGGCGTACTTCCGATTGATGTGAGAGCCTACAAAGTTTCGCACCAAGAACTCGTCGGCCGTTCAGTTCAAGAGTTGTATCAGAAGTTCCCTGATGCCGCAGTACTGAAAGTGGTTCGAGGAGACCAAGTCATTGATGCTTCTGACAATCCAACACTTGAGTTAAATGATGTGATTGGCATTCGAGGGGAATATCACGTGTTGATTGCCGAAGGCGAAGCAGACATCGGCAACGAAGTCGATGAACCAAGAGCAAGAAACGTCGATATCGAAGTGGCTGATATCCACGTAGGCAAATCCGAACACGCAGGGAAAACGGTCGCACAATTGCATGCTGAAGTGGGCTTTGGCGTTTATTTCAAAGCAATATTTCGACAAGGCCACCAGCAGCCTTTGTTGCGGCAAACTAAGGTCGAAGTGGGCGATGTTGTACGTATTGCAGGCTCCCAATGGTGTGTCGAGCAAACCGCGTCCAAACTCAATAGCGTTCCGATTGTTGAGAGCACGGTCACTGAAACCTTCTACCTTGCCCTCTCCCTTCTTATTGGCTATGTCTTTGGCCATTTGAGTGTCACGGTTGCTGGCATTCCATTTGCGTTAGGGACGTCAGCTGGCTGCATGCTAACGGGAATCGTCTTTTCCTTTTTGCGAACCCGTAACCCAAGCTTTGGCGGCCCGATGAGTGAAGGCGCGAGAAGCTTTTTACAAGACATCGGTCTAAACCTATTTGTCGCGGTATTGGCGGCAACCGTAGGGCCGAAAATCTTAGCGTCATTCCAAGGCATCATCGTGATTAAGATTGCACTCTTGGGTGTGACAGCAGCACTCGTACCACCTCTGTTAGCTTGGTTATACGGCTTGTATTTCCGCAAAATGAATCCTGCGATTTTAGCCGGAGCCTGCGCTGGCGGACGCAATAGCACACCTGCAATGAAAGGGGCTCAAGATGCCAGCCACAGTGACATACCTGCTATTGGCTACCCTGTGCCTTATGCGCTGACCTCTGTATTGGTGCTGATATTAGGTTACATCGCTATGGTCATCAGCTAACCCGTCATGCGTTAGCTCGTGACAAGTTAACAAAAGAGCAGTTTTAGCGGGATGAACTATGATTGAATCGTAACAGTTCCAAACGGATAGCAGATAGCTAACACAATAACGAGTAAGGAGAAATTATGGGCTTTCTATCTTGGATTATTCTAGGTTTGATTGCAGGTGCACTGGCTAAGTGGTTGATGCCTGGTAACGATGGAGGCGGCTGGGTTGCCACTATGGTGCTCGGTATTGTAGGCGCTTTCGTTGGTGGTTTCTTAGGAAGCTTTGTAGGCCTTGGCGGTGCAGACGGCGTAAACATAGGCAGTATCGTCACCGCTACTTTAGGTGCTTTCGTTATATTGTTTGTCTATAACCGTTTCTTAAAAGGTTGAGCACTTTTTACTTCATCCAATAACAAACAAGCCTTTCATACTGAAAGGCTTGTTTACGTTCGGCTATGGGCGATTTGGGTGATTCAAAATGTGGTCTTCCCAGTCCACCACATCGATTTCATACACCACTTTGTTTCGTACACTTTCTCCTGCTGCGTGCATGGCAGACTTAGAGCCAGTGATTAATGGGTGCCACTCTGGCAGTGGTTGGTTTTCTGCCAACAAGCGGTATGCACAAGTGTGTGGCAGCCACGTAAAATCATCAATATCTTCACGCGTTAGCTTGGTGCACTCTTCACCTGAAGTGAAACGGTTCGGGTAGTCTTTGCACGAACATGTTTTGCTGTTCAGCCAACTACACGCCACGTTGGTGTAGTAGATTTCGTCCGTATCTTCATCCATTAGCTTGTGCAGACAACATTTGCCACACCCATCACAGAGAGATTCCCATTCTTCTTCTGTCATGTTCTCTAACGATTTACTTTGCCAAAATGGAGTGCTCATACGCTTACTACTTATTTCTTGAATGGGAATGAATTGGGTGCGTTTTATACCCCTCTAACAACAAAAGTTCAAGTTTTGCCGAATTCCGCCCCGTAATACGAACTATTATCAACGTTTGTCCTGTTTTATCAGCAAGGTCGCTCAACATTGATATTTTTACTAATAGTGATTCCTATCCTATGGTTTTAGCTCATAGTGTGAATAAAGGAATCAATATTATGAAACTCGCAATGATCACCATTATCTCTCTTGCTTCGTTCGGAGCTGCGGCGAGTACCGATGCAGAACTTTGTCAGCAATACGGCAAGGATATCGCCTCTAATGTTCAAGAAGGTCAAGCAACGTTTCTAACGGAAATGACCGCTCGTACCGAGGCTGGAACGTGGGGTTTAAGCATGCAAGAGTGCAACCGTTATATACAACAGGCTAAACGCGATCAGAATTTTGAAGTCGCCGATTTACTTAATGATGAGTAAAAAGGACTTAATGATGAATAAAAAGGGTTAAGTTTGTTGGTGTGAATTCACGCACGCCTCTTCCAATCTGGCGAGAAATGTCCATAATGCCCCCTTCATTTTTGCGAGGGCTTTTAGATGGATTGTCGATTAGGTTGTGGGGCGTGCTGTATTGCACCGAGTATCTCTTCCCCTATTCCGGGCATGCCAAACGGCAAACCAGCAGGTGAACGTTGCATTCAACTGAATGACGATAACCTGTGCAAGTTGTTCGGAAAACCAGAACGCCCAAAAGTTTGCCACGATTTCAAACCGTGTCCGATCGTATGTGGCAAAACTAATCAGGAAGCTTTGAGCAACATTACCGAGCTCGAACAGCTCACTTAATCGTTACCCAATTCCCTTAGGTAAAGGTAAATCGTATCGCGCGAGATACCTAGGTGGTTTGCCACCATCAATACCGCATCTTTGTATTTAAAAATCCCCAAGCCTTGTAAGCGTGTCACCAACTCTCGGTTGCGTTTGGAAGGTGTGATTGCCTCATTCGTCCATACTTCTGACTGAACGGTTTCGATCGTACTAATAATGGTTTCGTCGATGTTGCGTGCAAACGTTTCTGGCGAGCTCGCTCCCGTACAGCATGGGTTCTGCTGCTGCGGTAAGATTGAACGCAAGAAGTCCTGCATCGGCACATCCATATCCACGTTGATACAAAGTAGACCGATAGGCTTATTTTTTGGGTTACGAACGATGGTGGTGATCGAGTGCAAGGTCTTTCCGCTCGCGGTTTTAGTCAGATACGAGTCTGACACGTCCTTGCCCTCAAGTAGCTTCATTCTTGCTAAGTTGGTAATTGGAGCGCCTTCTCCACGTTCAGTAACATGGCCATTGGCAATTTTGATGATTTCTGGTGCTTCTGCATCAAGACTGTGAAGAACGACTTCAGTATGTTCACCATACATACGAGCAATGCCATCGACGACGTTCTTCATCGAATTCAAAATATCTAAATCACTTTTGGTGAGTTTCTTAAGCTGCAATTTACTTCCCTTAGCAAAAACTTTGAGGCTAGGCCGACATGATATCGATAATAGATTTGTCAGTATACGGCATACCAAGTCTAACCATAGAGCCTACGTTTCTTATAGTTTGTTCGACTTCGTCGCCTACTATACCTTGATTCTTCACACTGTGGTTACCCATCGCCATCAAATATGAGCGCACCGCCGTAGTTGAAGAAGTGCAGACTTTCATCGCACATGAGGATTTTGCGCCATCGCACACCATGCCCGAACTATCACTGATAACGTTTTGAATCGCATAGCATGATTGCTCAAACGTGCCACCCGCTAGGTACACCAATGCCATAGATGCGGCCGCACTGGTTACCGTGTTACCACAGAAAGCTGACAGAGGTGGGTAGTAAGACTTGATGTATATCGCGCCTAGGTGACTCATGATCAGAGCTCGTGCTAGGTGCTCTTCATCACTTTGGAAAGCTTCCGCTGCGATAACCACAGGCACGGTAGCCGCAATGCCTTGGTTACCACTGCCAAAGTTACTCATAGCTGGAAGGGTCGCACCACCCATTCGAGCGTCGGATGCAGCAGACGTCATCATTTGGATTCTGCTCATCAGATCATTGCCAAGCAAACCCTGTTCGATATTGCCTTTTAATGTGCGGCCAATTTCTAAGCCGTAACCTCGGTCGATACCCTCTTGCGCTAAGGAAGAGTTGAGTTCCGCCGCTTGCAGAATGAATTTGATGTCATCAAATGGCGCTTGAAGGGCAAAGTCATAAATCTGCTTAATAGAGATATCAACCCCTTCGCATACTGATCCTGTCGCGACTCGCTGCTGCAAAGGGGCATCGAACGTCACCGCTCCATTGCGAGTGATCTGGATAATATTAGTGTGTCCACCACTGATGGTCACCGAGACGGTGTCTTCTCCAGCGCTCATGGTGACACTGCAAAAGATAAATTCTTGTGTATCAATGCGAGCAACACTGACTCGCTCTTCATCAATAAGTTGCTGGGCAGCAGTCACATCGTCTTGATTAATTTTAGCGAGTACTTCCAGTTCTGCTTTTGGGTCTCCCGCTAATGCGCCAACTGACGCCGCGATCTTAAGGCCAATTTTCCCAGTGCCGGGAACGTAAACCCCCATTGAGTTTTTAAATAAGTTATCTGAGACACGAACTTCAATCATGTCCGGGGTTTGGCATCCAAGCTCACGCTTTGCAACTGCTGCCGCATATGCAGCAGCAATGGGTTCTGTACATCCGAGGGCAGGTTTTACAACTTGCTTAATGATTTGGATATATTGGTTCCATTGCTGATTCATGCTTCTTCTCCGTATTACTTTTTACTAGCAATCGCTTCAACTTCAATCAAAACACCTAGCGGAAGATCTTTCACCGCAAAGCAGCTTCGTGCTGGGCAATCTTTTTGGAAAAATTCTGCATACACTTTGTTGAATTCCGCAAAGTCGCCAATGTTTGCCAAGTAACACGTCGTTTTTAGAACTGTATCTAAACTGCCGTTACCCGCTTCAAGCACATGTTTTAAGTTCGTTAGAGATTGATGACTTTGAGCAGTAATCCCTCCCTCTACTACTTTACCTGTCGCGCTATCAACTGGGAGCTGGCCAGAAGTAAAAATCAAATCCCCGTAAGTGGTTCCGTGTGAATATGGGCCAATTGCGGCAGGAGCGTGCTCTGAAGCGATCAATTCTTTCATGTTAATCCTCACATAGTTTTTAGTTTTAGTCGTAAAACTCAGCTTTCGCTTTCGTTTCAAAGCTATTCTTTCAACTATATGTGAGCAAAACAACCACTCCAGATCACACAAATCGATCTAAATTCAGATTTTATTGAGTAATTTTGCCGAGATCTCAAATTTATCTGAATTTTCCACAAAAAAATTGTTGTTAATCTTTTTCTCAAATAGATTTGAGAAAAATTCATACTAACAAAGAGAAAACGACAATGAGCGTTACTGTACCTACACAAACTCTTCCAATAACTAAAGAACCACCTCACGTTAAAGCCGGAATGACAGCCACAGAATGGAAAGCGGCGACTAAGTTTGATAGCACTGACTGGGGCTGGGTTATCATGAGTATCGGCATGGCAATCGGTGCTGGTATTGTTTTTCTTCCAGTAAAAGTGGGCGTACTTGGTATATGGGTATTTCTTGCCTCCGCGGTGATTGGCTACCCAGCGATGTACTTGTTCCAACGCCTATTTATTAACACGCTTTCCACTTCTCCGAAGTGTCAAGACTATGCGGGGGTTATATCTGGCTACCTTGGCAATAAATGGGGCGCATTGTTAGGAGTGCTCTACTTCATCATGTTGGTGATTTGGGTATTCGTATACTCGACAGCAATCAATAATGACTCAGCCTCTTTCCTACACAGCTTTGGTATCACTGAGGGGCTGTTGTCGGAAAACCCGTTGTATGGTCTAGCATTGGTTTGCGCTTTGGTAGCAATCGCGTCTCGTGGGGAAAAGATCTTATTTAAAGTCAGTACGGGCTTAGTGCTAATTAAGCTCTGTACCGTTGCCCTGTTGGGTTTCATGATGGTAGAAAAGTGGGATTTAGCTAATGTCGGTACGGTACCAACGGCTGGTGCTGGCCTAAAAGATGCGATTGAGCTGCTGCCGTTCACCCTTACTTCTATCTTGTTTATTCAAAGCTTGAGTCCGATGGTGATCTCTTACCGTTCGAAAGAGAAGTCTATTGAAGTTGCCCGTTTTAAAGCGATGCGCGCCATGAATATCGCTTTTGGCATTTTATTTGTGACTGTGTTTTTCTACGCGATTTCTTTCACATTGGCGATGTCTCATGAACAAGCAGTCCGTGCAGCAAACGAGAACATCTCTGCGCTAGCGATGGTAGCACAAGGCATGGATGGCACGACGCTTAAACTGCTTAGCCTGATGTTGAACATCTTTTCTGTAATGACAGCCTTCTTTGGTGTTTACCTAGGCTTCCGTGATTCTTGCCAAGGCCTTGCGATGTTGGCATTGAAAAAAGTGATGCCTGAAGAGCAAATCAACAAAGATCTCGTGACGAAAGGTATCATTCTATTCGCGATTTTGATGGCGTGGGGCGCTATCGTACTCAACCTACCAGTTTTGAGCTTCACTTCGGTTTGTAGCCCTATCTTTGGTTTGATTGGCTGTTTGATTCCTGCTTACTTGGTGTATCAAGTGCCTTCTCTACATAAATACAAAGGTGCATCACTATACCTAATCATCGCGACGGGCATCTTGTTGTGTATCTCACCATTTATTGCTTTTAGCTAACGCTTCCTCTCGCCTCGGTTATCAAAATCTATAGCGATAGCCGAGGTTTTCCTTTCAACTCATTCACCTACCCTCTCCTTACTCATTTCGTTTCATGTATGAGACAGAAACGCTCATATCTGGCATTTTGGTTAATTTCCGTGCTTCAACTCACACTTTTCTGACAATTCTCTACTATGTTCAGCGGGTAATCTAAATCCGCAATAGGAAACAATATGAATAAATACATGGCAGAGGTTTTTGGTACTTTTTGGTTAGTGCTTGGTGGTTGTGGTAGTGCAGTGTTAGCGGCTGGCTTCCCTGATGTCGGCATTGGCCTGTTGGGCGTTTCTTTGGCGTTTGGTCTTACCGTACTAACAATGGCATTTGCTATTGGCCATATCTCAGGTTGTCACCTGAACCCAGCAGTAACTATCGGTCTATGGGCCGGTGGTCGTTTTGAGACTAAAGACGTAGTGCCTTACATCATCGCGCAAGTGATTGGTGGTGTTATTGCGGGTGGCGTACTTTACGTAATCGCAACCGGTCAAGCAGGCTTTGACGTGGTTGGTTCTGGCTTTGCTGCGAACGGTTACGGCGCGCATTCTCCAGGCCAATATTCAATGGTTGCAGCTTTAGTGACTGAAGTTGTGATGACGATGATGTTCCTAATCGTGATCATGGGTGCAACAGACAAACGCGCTCCGCAAGGCTTCGCACCTATCGCTATCGGTCTATGTTTGACACTGATTCACCTAATCAGCATTCCTGTGACAAACACATCGGTTAACCCAGCGCGTAGTACTGGTGTTGCGGTATTTGTTGGCGACTGGGCGGTTTCTCAGCTTTGGCTATTCTGGGTAGCACCAATCGTTGGTGGTATTCTAGGTGCACTTATCTACAAGAACCTTCTAGGTGCAGAATCAAACGATTAATCGATTCTCGAACCTCACAATCAAAAAAGCCGCTGAATTCAGCGGCTTTTTTATCAAATCTTGTGTCGACCCAGAAGGGAGTGTGACAAGGTAGTCCCGTCCACGAGCTCAAGCTCGCCACCGACTGGTACACCGTGTGCAATCCGGCTGGCTTCCACTTGGTGTTCTTTACAAAGTTCTGCGATGTAATGAGCCGTCGCTTCCCCTTCTACCGTTGGGTTGGTAGCGAGAATCACCTCAGAGATATCTCCGCGGCGCAGACGGTAATCCAATACATCTAGACCAATATCACTTGGACCAATTCCGTCCAGCGGTGATAAATGTCCCATCAGTACAAAGTATCGACCCGAGTATTGGCCCGTTGCTTCTACTGCTGCGATGTCTGCCGGACTTTCTACCACACAAATCTGACCATTTTCTTGGCGTTTTGGGTTAGTACAAATATGACAAACTTCTTCTTCAGTGAAAGTACGACACTCGGTGCAATGGCCAATTTCTGTCATTGCTTGGCTCAGCGCATCTGCCAGTTGCAGACCGCCTTTTCTATCACGCTGTAACAAATGAAAGGCCATACGCTGCGCCGACTTGGGACCAACCCCAGGTAGACAACGTAAGGCCTCCATCAATTGTTCCAGCATATGACTGGTACGCATTGAAAATCCGCTTAGTTAGAATTCAGCAGATTAGAATGGCATTTTCATGCCTGGTGGTAGTTGCATACCGCCAGTTACTGAAGCCATTTTCTCTTTTTGAGTTTCTTCAACGCGACGTGCTGCATCGTTGAATGCTGCAGCGATAAGATCTTCTAGCATTTCTTTGTCGTCTTCCATCAGACTTTCATCGATTTCTACACGACGCACACTGTGACTACCAGTGATTGTAACTTTAACTAGACCAGCACCAGACTCGCCAGTTACTTCCATATTCGCGATTTCTTCTTGAAGCTTTTGCATGCGATCTTGCATTTGCTGGGCTTGCTTCATTAGGTTGCCCATACCGCCTTTACCAAACATGTTTATCTCTCTGGTTTAATTAGGTGTTGCATCTGTTAATGGGGCTGCAACTTTGTGTTTTCAACCCCATTCCGTTCATTTTTTAGATAGGACGTACACTATCTTTATCAAGCTCTGCTGCGAAACGGCGCTCGATGAATTGTACGTGCGGATCGTTTTCTAAACTGTTCAGCGCTTGCTGTAATTTCTCTTGGTAGAGTCTATCTCTCAACTCTAGTGGCGTCTCACCACTTTCGCTAACATCAATACTCAGATGACACTCTTCACCCAACACATGGTTCAGTGCACTGTGCAGCTCACTTTGCGCTTTGTCGGTGTTCAAGTGTGCCTGACTGCCTCTTAATTGTAGCGAAACTGTCGAGCCTTCTTTGTTGAAATGCGAGTTTAATGCAAGTTGTTCGACCAACTTAGGCGTATCCATCTTGCTAATTAGGTTCGCCCACTCACTTTTCTCTAGCGATTCATCAACCAATTTTTGCGCCATTTCTGGCGTCTTTTCGTGCTCTAGCGCTTGCTTGAGCTGCGTAGGTGTCAATTGCGTATTGGCTTTCTTTTCAACCGGTTTGGTTGGTCGCCAACGATACGCTTCATCCTCTGGAGCTTGTTTTTCAGCTTGAGGAGCAGACTTAGGCGACACCTGCGCGGAATTGCCATGCAATTGCGCTAGACGGTCAATAACCGATTCTTTTTGTGCAGATGTCGCGTTAGACTTTTTTGGGCCACCACTTTGCGTTGGAGCTTGTTGCTGTCCCTGACGCTGTGAACGTAATTGGTGACGTAGGCCGCTCAAGTTACCACGAGCAGGTGCCGGAGCACTTTCTTGTGGCTGAGCTTGTTGAGGAGCTTGCTGCGCTGGCGCAGGGTTCTCACTCATCGGCGGAGCCATATCGTATTGTGGTGCCATATCGTAGCCACCCTGATACTCAGGTTGGTACTGCGGCGCTTCATTCATCGAAGCCGGAGATTGTGTCGCAGGCTGACTCATCGACTGAACAGGTGCTTGATGTTGCGCTGACGGCGTTGGTCGGCTTTGCATGTGCTGTGCAGGCGCCTGAGCCACTGGGGCTTGTTGCTGCGGTGGTCGTTGTGCCGATGACTGCGGAGCCGCTTGCGATGATGGGCTCACGCTTGATGTCGGCGCGACTTGAGGCTGTGATGAAGTAGAAATCACGTTCGCGCTATTATTTGCTGACGGACGGAATGCCATCATGCGCAATACGATCATTTCCATGCCGACGCGACCATTTGGTGACAACGTCAGATCTTCACGACCTTTTAAAGCAATTTGGTAGTAAAGCTGAACATCTTGTGGTGTGAGAGCTTTACTCAATAATTCGATTTTTTCGGCATCAGGTTGCGCCTGATCCAAGGTAGATGGCAGAGCTTGGTACATCGCGACACGGTGAAGCTGCGACGCCAATTGTTGCAGCAATCCATCCCACTCGACACCGTTTGATGCAAGTTGTTGGATTTTGTCCATCGCCTGTTGCGGCTGCTTACTGCTGATCGATTCTAGCAAGTGAATCGCTTGGTCTGTATCAATCGTTCCAAGCATGTGGCTCACGATATCGGTTTGAATCGTACCGTTGCCTAGGGCGATAGCTTGGTCAGTTAAGCTCAGTGCATCACGCATACTGCCATCTGCAGCGTGCGAGATCATGCCAAGTGCTCTTGCTTCTGCAGAGACTTGTTCTTTTTCCAGAATATGGTCAAGTTGCTGATGAATATCATCAACACTGATTGGCTTAAGATGGAACTGCAAACAGCGTGACAGAATCGTCACCGGCAGTTTTTGTGGATCTGTCGTAGCCAACAAGAACTTCACATACTCAGGCGGCTCTTCCAACGTTTTTAACAGCGCATTGAAAGAGTGACGCGAAAGCATGTGTACCTCATCGATGAGGTACACTTTAAAACGTCCGCGAGCGGGTTTGTATTGAACGTTGTCTAACAGTTCACGAGTGTCTTCAACTTTAGTACGAGAAGCTGCGTCGATCTCCAGTAGGTCAACGAAGCGACCTTCATCAATCTCACGACAGGTATCACACTCACCACACGGGTTAGCAGTAATACCTGTTTCACAGTTCAGGCCCTTAGCAAACAGTCGGCCAATCGACGTTTTACCAACGCCTCGCGTGCCGCTAAATAGGTACGCATGGTGTAAGCGATTTTGCGCTAACGCGTTCTCCAAAGCAGTTAAGACATGGCTCTGCCCAACTACTTGATCAAACTTATTAGGACGCCATTTTCGCGCTAAAGCTAAATAACTCATTGAATGTATTAGTGTCCTTCAAACTCGCAAATGCTGTATACGTTCAGACCTAGACCTTCTAGGCGCTTATCACCACCGATTTCTGGTAGGTTGATAACGAATGCAGCGTGCTCTAATTCACCACCTAGTTGGCGGATCAGTTTTGTTGTTGCTTCAATTGTGCCGCCAGTTGCTAGCAGATCATCAACAACCAATACTTTGTCGCCTTCTACGATTGCATCAGTATGAATTTCTAGCGTATCAACGCCGTACTCAAGCTCGTAAGATTGAGCGACTGTTGGACGAGGAAGTTTGCCTGGCTTACGCACAGGAACAAAACCTACACCCAGCTCTAGTGCTAGAGGTGCGCCAAAAAGGAAACCACGCGCTTCTGTACCGACAACTTTCGTGAAGCCCATGTCTTTGTAACGCTCAACCAAAAGGTTAATCGTTGCTTGGTACGCTTTTGCGTCTTCAAGAAGGCTAGTCACGTCGCGGAAAAGAATGCCTGGCTTTGGGTAGTCTTGGATGCTTTTGATGCTAGATTTGATCAGTGAAATTGTTTCTGTAGTCATAATACCGATTTACTTAGATTGGCTCATCGCCCTCTGTTCTTATCGCAGTATATATGAGGGCAACAAACAATAGGTTTTCATCCCTATGAGCTCATTTTCTTAAAAAGTCACAGGCGCTGAAAATACAAACGCCCACTCGAAGAGCGGGCACACTATTCTCTACAATCTTAGTGATTTTCTTCTCGGTCAGCAACCAACTCAGTCACAGGTAGACGCATAAACCAACTCAGTAAAACGATTAGCATCACTAAAAGCGCAATTTTTACCCAAATGACTGGGGCAACAAGAATGGATACGGTAAAGCTCAGCACAATAAATACCGCACCGCGTTGTTTTACTTTACGGGTAACGGCTCTGTGCTTATGCCAATTATCGAGCATTGGACCAAACGTTTTGTGTTCGTGCAACCAACGATGAAACGCAGGACTTCCACGCATAAAACACGCGCTTGCCAATAGGATAAAGGGAGTGGTGGGTAATAAAGGAAGAACGATACCGGCGATGCCAAGTATCATGCAGAGTCCACCAGCAATATTGAAAAAGTAACGCTTAATACGAATGGTGGACTCCAGTAAACAATCGCTCGATTAAAAACCTGCGTAACCGTTCATTACGCGAAGCCAGGTTAGCGTTGCAGGTAGAGTTGGGATCAAAAGGACTGCAATGAAACCTAGAAAGTAAAAAATATTATAAGGCTCTTTAAAATCTTTGTCTGCCATGATGCTTCTTCTCACTTGTTGACTTTGCTTCTCCCAACCATGCATCGTTAAAATATCGTTGCATAAATGGGTCATTATTGTTTTAGGCGCTGACTATACCTTAAACATCAAACGCTAAACACCAACAAAAAGTAAGGTTATAAAGGGAAGTAACAAGGGAGAAACGGAATGAAAAAACAAAAAAAGCAGCATCGATATGCTGCTTTCATTTAGTTGATTTATGTTTACATTAAGCGGTTCAAACGAACGATGTTTAAGCTAAAGCTTGATGTTCCTAAACAACCAATAGACAGTTGACCACTCATCGTAATCGGGATCTCACGAGTGATGAAGTTCTTCATACTGCCATCACCAAGACGATTCCCCGCCGCTATATGTTGATTCGTATGACCATCAGACCATTGGCTATCAAGACCCGCTGGTAAAATTGAAACCGTCGATGACGCCAAATCCGCAACACCAAACACGGCATTTACTGCTCCAGCGCAATCCGAGCATTGAATGCCCTTCTCAATGATCTCGACCATGTCTTTCAGATCGGCACTAAAGCTTTTCAGGTTGCGTAAGTAGTCATCAAACAGAGCGCGCACGAGTAAGGTTGTCGCTACTCCATCCTCTTCCAGTGATGCTGAATCGACGAGGTAAAACGCAAACTGACCGTTCATCAACCACCGATAATCAAACACCAACGGCATAACATCCGTAGATTGCAATAATCGGTAAGAGCACTTCCAGTCGCCTTGCGATGCATCTTTCTCCGGAAGCAGTGCATGGAGCAAATCACGTGCAGCATTCGGGTTTTGCTGTAAATACTCTAAGTGCCAATGAAGCTCTTGCTCATCAGGCATTTCTCCGCCGTCATCAACTCTAAACCACTGGCTGGAGAAATCCCTATGGTCAGAATAATGGCAGTCGGCTTCCTCAAGCGTGTTATCGATCGCTTGAGACAAATGTTTATAGTTTCCAATTGGTTTTGGTAAGAAGTCTTTAATGCCAAAACGCAGCGCTTTCGCTACATCAGACATTTCGTCGGTGCCCGATACCACGATCAGTGGCATAGATGGATACTCTAGGCTTACCTCTTCTACAAATTCGATTCCGTCTAGGACGGGCATTGATAAGTCACATAAGACAAGATCAGGCTGGCACTCCCTCAGCTGCTGAAGCGCCTCTAGGCCATTTTCAGCTTCTACTACCTTGAAACCCTGACTTTCCAAATAGGCACTAGTTACTCTACGAAATATAGGGTCATCGTCCACCAACATGATGAGCTTGTGATTGACCACTTCCTGCGCCGAGACCATTGCCGTTTGACTGTGAGTCTTAAACATACCTTTACACCTCACAAAGCTCAGTCAAAAAACAAATTCTAAGTTATTATTGTTGTTGTATTCACATCTTACGAAACGTTGTGCAGCAAGACGTCAGGCCCTTTCACCTTGTTATAAACCGTAGCCTGAAATTGACGTTTATACAAATATTCCATTGTTTATCAGTATTTACTAAGAGCCTCCTGCTGTGTTCAAATGACGCAACATGTTGACTTAAAGCAAACTTTGATCACAAAGTTAATTATAAATTAGCCATAAACGGTAGTTTAATGTGTCTGGAAATATGAAATTAGATGATCTAAACCTATTTCGATTGGTTGTCGAAAATGGGAGCTATACCGCAACTTCGCGAAAAACCATGATTCCGGTGGCAACCATCACCCGACGCATTCAAGCGCTTGAAGACTCTGTCAATCTTCGATTGCTGAACCGTCATGCGCGTAAGCTTTCTCTGACTGAAGCCGGAGAACGTTTTTACCATGAATGCTCACCTTTGCTGCAACGCCTAACCTCGACAGCAGAGGAAATTACGGATGATTGCCGTGGTGCGTCGGGCAAGATCAAGATCTCTGCGCCGTACAACTTGACGAAGCGCATGATGATGCCGATGTTCAATTCGTTCATGAAACAGTACCCAGATATCAACATCGAACTGACAACGGAAAGCAACGCCGATCAACTTGATCCTACAGAGTGGGACGTGATCTTCCGTGTTGGCCCGCAACGTGATTCCAGCCTGATTGCACGTAAAATCGGTGAAGTGAAAGACATTCTGGTCGCGAGTCCTGATTACTTGAGCGCAAACCCTGCGCCAAATCACGCTGAAGAGCTTTCTAACCACTCTTTGCTAAAAGGTTCACCACTTATCAAGTGGACGCTGATTAACAGCAAGGGCGAGTCTGTGGTGAACGTAGAGCGTGGTCGTTTTCAAGCAAACGCACTGAACGTGGTTCGTAGCTCTTGTTCGGAAGGTCTTGGCATTACGTTGATGCCTGATGTGATGATCAAAGAGTACATCGAAAGTGGCGATCTCGTGCGCATATTGCCAGATTGGAGCGCAAACCCGCGTGACATCTACATGCTTTACAACCACAAAGATCACCTACCAGAAAAAGTTCGACTATTCATCGACTTCGTGATCGCCTACAACATTCATTAATGTTGAGCACAGATACAAAAAACCAGAGCAGAAGCTCTGGTTTTTTTATGTCTTTAGTAGCGCGATTTAAGCACCTTCGTTGTGCAGTTCTAGGTTTGCTAAATCTTGCTGAATCTCGAGTTGCGTTTTCGCATCATCGTTGCGTAGGCCATCAAGGAAATCTAGATATTGCTGATCGATATCACCTGTCACGTATTCACCGTTAAATACAGAGGTATCGAATTGCGTGATGTCTTGATTGCCAAGACCAACCGCTTCAACTAAGTCATCCAAACGCTGATAAATCAGGGCATCTGCGCCAATTTGCTTACAGATGGTTTCGTTATCACGACCGTGTGCAATCAGTTCTGTTGCACTTGGCATATCGATACCGTAAACGTTCGGGAAGCGCACTTCAGGAGCCGCTGAAACCATAAACACTTTGTTCGCACCGGAATCACGAGCCATCTCAATGATCTGCTCTGAAGTTGTGCCACGAACAATAGAATCATCGACAAGCAGTACATTCTTATCTTTGAACTCAGAACGAATAGCATTCAGTTTACGACGAACTGATTTCTTACGTTGCTGTTGACCCGGCATGATAAAGGTACGGCCGACGTAACGGTTTTTCACGAAACCTTGACGGTATGGTTTATCAATGGCTTGTGCAATTTGCAGCGCAATATCACACGATGTTTCAGGAATTGGGATAACCACGTCGATATCAAGATCTGCGTAATCTTCGCGGATACGGTCACCCAGCTTTTTACCCATTTCAACACGAGCGCTGTAAACCGAGATCTTATCAATGAATGAATCTGGACGAGCAAAGTAAACGAATTCAAAGATACATGGGTTCAGTTTTGGATTGTCGCCACATTGCTTGGTAAATAGCTCGCCTTCAAACGTTGCGTAAATCGCTTCACCTGGTGCGACATCACGAACAAAGTCAAAACCAACTGCATCAAGTGCTACAGATTCTGAAGCCACCATGTACTCTGTTCTACCTTCGACTTCACGCTTACCTAAACATAAAGGGCGAATACCGTGTGGGTCACGGAAAGCAATCATGCCATGACCGATGATCATCGCTGCGACAGCATAAGCGCCACGGATTGTGCGGTGTACATTCGTTACAGCGCGGAAAACGTCATCCGCCGTTACGTTACCTTTTACCGTATCGATCTCATGTGCAAGTACGTTTAGAAGTACTTCTGAGTCTGAAGTGGTGTTGATATGGCGGCGATCTTTTTCAAACAGCTTCTGACGAACTTCGTGAGCGTTAGTCAGGTTACCATTGTGGGCAAGTGTAATACCGAAAGGAGAGTTTACGTAGAAAGGTTGAGCTTCAGAGGCACTTGAACTGCCAGCGGTTGGGTAACGAACATGACCGATACCAACCTCACCTTGTAAGCGTTGCATGTGTCTTGCTTCAAACACATCCTTCACTAAACCGTTCGCCTTACGCAGACGAAAACGATTGCTTTCTATGGTACAAATACCAGCGGCATCTTGGCCACGATGCTGTAACACCGTTAACGCGTCATAAATAGACTGGTTTACAGGCGTTGTGCCCACGATTCCAACAATACCACACATGTCCTAATCCTCGATTTGCGACAGTAGCTGGCACTACTAGATAGTGCCAGACAGAAAACTTGATGTTGCTTTTAAATGCTCGAAGAATGGGGCGATGATACGGCTGAACTCAGGGACCAACTGTGACTCTTTCCACCAATCCGAGCTTGGGAATGCAGTAAACGCATCCATAAAAAACAGCACCGCAGAAACAATCAGTACTCCGCGTAAACCACCAAACACCACACCGAGAATTCGATCGGTACCTGATAGCCCTGTTTTTTGTACCAGTTGACCAATGACGTAATTCACCACTGCACCAACCACTAAGGTTGCGACGAATAACGCCGCAATTGCGGCTCCGTTTCGAAACATTTCATCTTCGATGTTGGTGAAGTACACCGCCAATTTGGCGTAGTAGTTGCTGGAGATAAAAAATGCTCCAAACCAAATCACCAAAGACAAAGCTTCTTTAGCAAAACCGCGAACTAAACTGATCAGAGCTGAAAATCCGATCACACCTAAAATGACAAAATCTAACCAATTCATGTTTTCTTCATCTTAAGTTGGCGCGCATTTTAACAGAAAAAATGCTGACGCAAACGTTTTCTTATGGATTTAATGGCTTAAATTTAAGCAATTGACCTTTTGAGCCTGTAATTTTTTGTAATTCCTTGACCTGTCGTTCAAGTTTACTTTTTGATACATCAGGACCAACAATCACTCGAGTAAAAGCTGTCTCTTTTTTTACATGAGCTTGGTAACCACGCTTCTGTAAATCCTCTACTAATGCAACAGCATTCTCATGATTTTTCAGTGCCATCAACTGAATGATCCAAGCAGAATCTTCATATTGATTTTTTTCTTCAACTGGACGAACCGCAACTTCCACCTGTTCAGGTTGTTTCGTTTCTTCTGGTTGGGTAACTGGCTCTGGTTCTGGCTCCGAAACGGCGACTTGAGGCTCTTCAGATTCATCTACCGTTGCCGTAACCGGAGATTCAGGCAAAGAGACATCATCTTCTACAGGCTCTAGTATTTCGAAGTTCTCCACATCGCTATCAAGTTCAGGTTTGATAGGAATACTGGCAAACTCTTCTTTGTAGTGCAGTTTCTTACCATCTAGTACATCTGGAAGTACGATGACCCCCACCGCCACTAGAATGATGGTGCCGACTAAACGACTTTGGAATTTACTTGCCATCAAATTACCTTTGATTACTCATTATTTGATTGCCAATGCTCCAACACTTCGCCCACTGTATGGAAGGAACCAACCACCAAAATAACATCGGCTTGAGCGGCGTGTTTCTGCGCGCTCTCAAACGCTTCGACTGGGGTTTGGAACTGAACTTGACCTTGAGGTAAGTATTGGCACAGTTCATCTGCTGTCGCCGCGCGTGGGCCAGTTAGCGATGCTGGGTACCATTGTGTTGCAATTGGAGTTAATGCTTCGATTGTTGCCTTGATGTCTTTATCGTGCAGCATCGCGACCACAACGTGGATATTCTTATCCGCGTATTGGCGTTTCACCTTCTCAACTAAATATTCAGCTGAGTGAGGGTTGTGCGCGACATCAAGAACGATTTCTGGGCCCGTTTGCAGAACCTGCATTCGGCCAGCTAGACGAGCATTATTCAAGCCATTAACGATATTAATGTCAGTGATTTGCAATTCTGAAGCGCCAAGTGCCATTAAAGCTGTTGCTGCATTTGGTAGCGGTAGCGATGGAACTGGTAGGTCTTCTAATGCAAATGCACCACTGGTCCACTTCCAGCCTTTCTCAGTCAATTGGTAATCGAACTGGATGCCAACTTGGAAGAACTCAGCTTGAATGTCATCAGCGTGCGCAGCAACGGTTGCTGGCGGCGTTGGTTGGCCACAAATCGCAGGTTTACCAGCACGGTAGATGCCCGCTTTCTCAAAGCCAATCACATTGATGTCATCACCAAGCCAATCAACATGGTCGATAGCCAAGCTGGTAATAACAGAGACATCATGATCTACAACATTTGTTGCATCTAAACGCCCGCCGAGGCCAACTTCTAGCAGAACTACGTCGACTTTCTCAACTTGGAAAATACGAAGTGCGGCTAACGTACCGAATTCAAACAAGCTTAGACTAATATCGCCGCGTTGCTGCTCAACGTAATCAAACGCCTCACAGTGTTTGCTGTCCTCTGCATCCACGCCATTGATGCGCACACGTTCGTTGTAACGAATTAGGTGTGGAGAGCTGTATACACCCACTGAGTAGCCTGCATCTAACAGAATGGCTTCCATCAATGCACACGTCGATCCCTTGCCATTGGTGCCGGCAACAGTAATCACAGTAGGAGCAGGTTTGGTGAGGTTGGCTTTTTGCGCTACCGCTTGAACACGGTCTAAGCCAAGGTCGATAGCTGAAGTGTGGAGATTTGTTAAATAATCAAGCCACATCGTTAGAGAGGATGTGGCTTGAGGAATAGAGTTTTGGGTCATCTAACTTTAACCATTAATTTCTTTGGTTTTTATGTTAGCTGATACTTTACCCTTTTTCGTCCGCTTCTGGTACAGAATATGGTTCTTCATTTGGAGATTCGTTAACCGAAACCACCATAGGAGACTTGTGGTTAGTTAGCTTAGCCACTAGACCACCCACACGCTGACGCATTTCACGACGGTCAACGATCATGTCAATCGCACCGTGCTCAAGAAGGAACTCACTACGTTGGAAGCCTTCAGGAAGGTCTTCACGTACTGTCTGTTCGATTACACGACGACCTGCAAAGCCGATAAGTGCTTTAGGTTCACCAATATTGATGTCACCTAGCATTGCCAAACTCGCAGATACACCACCCATTGTTGGGTCAGTCAGTACAGAGATGAATGGTAGGCCTTTGTCAGAAAGACGCTCAAGTGCTGCACTGGTTTTCGCCATTTGCATTAGAGACATCAGTGCCTCTTGCATACGCGCACCGCCACTTGCTGAGAAACAAACAAGCGCGCAGTTGTTTTCAATTGCTGCTTCTACCGCTTTAACAAAGCGTGCACCAACAACAGAACCCATTGAACCGCCCATGAAAGAGAATTCAAACGCACACGCCACTAGTGGCATGCCCAGTAATTCACCTTGCATAACGATCAGTGCATCTTTTTCGCCGCTGCTCTTTTGCGCTGCAGAGATACGCTCTTTGTAGCGTTTAGAATCTTTAAACTTCAGTTTATCTTGTGGCTCAAGTTCAGTGCCAAGCTCTACGCGTTCACCTTCATCTAAGAATGTTTCTAGACGACGACGCGCTTTCATGCGCATGTGGTGATTACACTTAGGACAAACTTCTAGGTTGCGCTCAAGCTCAGCATGGTACAGAACCTGCTCACAAGAAGTACATTTGGTCCACACGCCTTCAGGAATAGAGGCTTTACGTGAACTTACTAGGTTGCTTTTCTCTAAAATCTTTTCAAGCCAACTCATGGAAGACCTTTTCTCTCAACTCTTCCGCTTCATTGCGAAAGATATAAATTCGGGAATATTGCGGATGGATTAAAACATATCTTGCCGCGACTGTAGATAAAAAACTGGTTGTACCTATTTTTGATATCATTAATAACGCACAGTTTCTGCACGTATCCAGTCTAAAGTACCGATATTTTGAAACAAAATCGCAAATTTAGTTCAAATTATCTGGCAAAAACAGCGGACCGATCGGAACTTGTGGCAATCCAAACTCTTCTGGGTAGTCCACATCCACTAAATACAGACCTTCAGCTTTCGCCGTTGCACCTGCTAATTTGCGGTCTTTTGCTTCAAGTAGCCACTTGATCCATTCTGGTTTTTCTTCGCCACGACCTACCTTGATCAGGCTGCCAGTAATGTTACGCACCATATGGTGGACAAAAGCATTCGCTTTAATATCAATCACGATGTAGTCACCATGACGAGTCACATTAAGGTGCATCAAGTTACGGAATGGGCTCAACGACTGGCAATGCGCAGCGCGGAATGAACTAAAGTCGTTCTCACCTAACAGGTACTGACCTGCTCCATGCATTTTCTTCTCGTCTAGCTCACCGTGATAGTGGCTAACGCCAGAATTTAAAATACCAGGACGCAATGCGTGGTTGAAGATGATGTAGCGGTAACGACGTGCGGTTGCTGAGAATCGAGCATGGAAATCATCGTTCACTTCCACTGCCCAGCGGACAGCGATATCACTTGGCATGTTCGCGTTTGCGCCCATGGTCCAAGCCACCATTTTACGACTCACGTTGGTGTCAAAGTGAACGACCTGACCAGTGCCATGTACGCCAGCATCGGTACGACCTGCACACTGTACTTCGACAGGGTGGTTCGCGACCACAGATAATGCTTTCTCTAGCTCTTCTTGGACACTTTTCACGTCTCTTTGGCGTTGCCAACCAAAGTAGTTTGTACCGTTGTATTCGATACCTAATGCGATTCTCATTTTAACCTTCGAACTCTAAAATGGGGCGGGAAGTATATACGTAAGTCCTTCCAGATACAAAAAAGGGCAGCGTTTGCTACCCCTTTTTACTTATCGACCGTTAATCGTGTCGATGAGAGTTTTAGCCTCTCGGCGAATATCGTCCTCACCGTAGACGATCGCTTCCTCTAACAGTTTAATCGCGCCTTGAGGGTCGTTCATTTCAAGGTAGATCTTTGCTAGGTCTAGCTTGCCAGCTGCTTCAGCATTGGTATCTACGTCAACATCACCAATATCGCCAATCACATCCGGAAACTCATTCAAACCCACATCGAGTTTGAGCTCTTGCTCTTCAAACTCACCACCGTCTTTGTCTACCTGAGCCATCAATTCATCAATGGTCATGAATTGATTTTTCTTCGGATCAAAATCGGTTAGGTCGTCTTGCTCACCCCAGTTTTCTTGCGCGATCTCTGGCTGTGCAAGTGCTTCTGATGAACTCCACACTTCACGCTGGTCTTCTGGAACCTCTGCCGTTGATGAGGTGTTTTCTGGCGACAGCTTAAAGCCATCCCAATCGTCACCAACATCCAGCATGGTTTCAAAGTCCATACCTGCACTTGCAATGGTGTCGCTGTCTAACTTGCCATCAAATACTTCAGATTCAGCATTTTCAGACAACAAGTTCGCCATCGCAGACTCTTCAAAGTCATTTAATTCCGACTCTAGGTCATTGCTCGGCTCAGGCTCTAAATCGGCACTGAAAGCGTCTGGTTGCGCGAAGACTTCAAACAGAGCGTCATGGTCATTCTCTGCTTGTTGTACAGCTTGAGAGACTTCTGAGTGCTCTTTAACAACCTCAGGTTCAACAGTGTCAGAATCAGAACTTGCTACCTCTTCTGTCACTGATGCCAAAGCATCTTCTTCATTGAACTCTGGTAGTTCGAAGTCATCAAAGTTGAACTCTTCTTCTGCTTCCGCAACTGGCGCTGCAGGCTCAGCGATTTTAGATTCCGCTAGCGCTGGCTCTTCGGCCATTGAAGTCAATGCGTCTTCTTCGTTGAACTCTGGAAGCTCTAATTCATCGAAATTGAATTCTTCTTCCGCTTCCGCAACTGGTGCTTCAGGCTCAGCGATTTCAGATTCCGCTAGCGCAGGCTCTTCGGCCATCGAAGCCAATGCGTCTTCTTCGTTGAACTCCGGAAGCTCTAGCTCATCAAAGTTGAACCCTTCTTCTGCTTGCGCAGCTGGCGCTTCAGGCTCAGCGATTTCAGATTCCGCTAGCGCAGGCTCATCGGCCATCGAAGCTAATGCATCTTCTTCGTTAAACTCTGGAAGCTCTAACTCATCGAAGTTGAACCCTTCTTCTGCTTCAGCAACTGGTGCTTCAGGCTCCGCGATTTCAGATTCCGCTAGCGCAGGCTCTTCGGCAATCGAAGCTAATGCGTCTTCTTCGTTGAACTCCGGAAGCTCTAACTCGTCGAAGTTGAACTCTTCTTCTGCTTCCGCGAATGGCGCTTGAGGCTCAGCAATTTCAGATTCCGCAAGCGCTGGCTCATCGGCCATCGAAGCCAGTGCGTCTTCTTCGTTGAACTCCGGAAGCTCTAACTCGTCAAAGTTGAACTCTTCTTCATCAATAGCCGATTCAGTCGAGCTCGCCGCGACGGGTTCTTGTTCAATTTTGTTTTCAGGTTCTATCTCATCAACCAGCCAATCTTCCTCTTGAGGAATTCCAAATTCGTTTTCAACCGTATTTGGTGTTGGCGTGAACGCTGGAGCCGGCTCAGTTTCCGGTTCTACCATCGTTTCTTCTTGTGGCTGAGACGCTTCCGTTAAGCTTTCTGCTTGAGGATCTAACGCTTCAGAAACTTCAGCTGAATACTCTTCAACTGTCTTTTCTGCTAGTTCGTTACCTTCAACCAATGGTTCAGCCGGAGCTTCAGGTTGCTGCTCCGCATTCTCACTTGCTACTGGCTCTTCACCAATTAAAGCATCAAGTTCTGCTGCAAAGTCTGAACGCTCTTGCTCACTTGGTAGCAACGCTTCGTTGTTACTTTCGAATAACTCATCAAGCTCCGTCATTAACGGATCATGCTCTGGAGAAACGTCCTCAAGGTCGCCTAAGAAATCTTGGCTATCAAAATCATCAATTGATTCTGGTTGCTCTTGTTCAATCGGCTCACTTGGAAGTTCTGCCTGAGTTTGGTTATCAACTTCAGGTTGGTTCTCACTCAGCAGAGCATCAATATCCAAACCAGAATCTAGACCAAGCGCTGCTTTTTCCTCTTCCAGATCGGCAGCAGGCTCAACATCTGCCATTGGCTGAGGTTGTTGAGCACCCTCTTTAGCTTCTGGCTCTAGATCATCAAAGCCTAACGAAGCAAGGAGATCGTCGTCACTCTGCTTGTTTTCTGCTTGCTCTAACTCGTCATCTTCACGAATCAGTTCATCAAATGGATCGATTTCACTGCTTGTTTCTTCCTGCTCTTCTACGCCCTCGTCGCTAAGCAGTTCGTCCAGCAGATCAACACTGTTTTCATCAATGTCTTCAAGAGAATCGTCACCATCGAACCCCGACAGCTTTTCTAGCTCATCAAGCGGGTCAAAGTCATCATCGGAGGCATCTTCATCATCGAAGCCAATGAGCTCATCAAGTAAATCTGTGCTGTCTTCATCGATGGTAGGCTCTTCACTTAAACCTGCGATGTCTTCCAACTCTTCAAGTGGATCAAGTTCGTTAAGCGGTTCGCCATCGTCTTCACCGATCAACTCGTCAAGTAACGCAGATGCCTCTTCTTCACTTGAATCGCTATCAGATAAACCAGATAACGTTTCTAGCTCATCAAACAAATCCTCATCAGTGTCTTTTGGCGTTGGCTGTTCGTACTGTGCAAGCAACTTATCGATGTCGTCATCTGTCGCTTCACCTGCAGAGAATGCGGTTTCTGATACCGTTGGCTTATCATCTTCAACGTCTAAGTTGAGGTCGTCACCATCAAGGTCAGCAAACAGATCATCGAGCATTGCTTGATCAAGCGCATTGCTTTGTAACTCTTCCGCAGGATCATCTGCCGCGAGTAATTCAGCAAAGGCGTCGTCAGACATCGCGTCAGAGCCGTCTTCGTCAGAAAGATCGAAGCCTGCATCATCATCGTCATCGAGCACTTCAAGCTCTGGCGTCACCTCATCGAGTGCGCGCTCCATCTCTTCAAGGCCAAGGGCTTTTTCTTCGCCATTAACTTTGATGCCATTGCTAGAAGAATCAAACTCATCAAAGCCGACATCCAGCTCGCCATCGTCGCCAATGCCAGCAAACGGATCTTCGCCGTCGTCGCCTTCTAGATTGAAGTCGAGATCATCGTCATCGAGGTTACCGAAAACGTCCTCTTCTTCAGGCTGCTGTTCTTCTTGCTCGAATAGGTTTTCTGTTTCGTCGTCATCGCCGAACAGGTCATCATCTAGGCTTAGCTCTTCATCTAATTCGTCAGCAGCCGCTAAACCGATTGGCGCCGCAAGAGGATCAACGTTTTGCTGTTCTTGTGCAGCCGCTTCTTCCTCTTTCGCTTTAGAGCGTCGACCAAGTAGCATAACGACTAGCAACGCAATCAAAGCACCAGGAATCAATGCCGCAAGACCAACAAGCCAACCATTGGACAAAATTTTGTCCATGGTGCTCGGTTGCATGCGTTGTTGTTCAGCGACACGTTGGCGCTCTTCTGCCAGCAGTTTTTCTACTTCTGAGCGAATGCGTTCTTCATCGTTGAGCGAGGTTTTTAGCGTTTCGACTTCACTCTGTACTTCAGAAAGCATTAAACGCAGGCGATGGTTCTTCTCTTCTAAAGATTCCAACTCACTTTGCGAACCTTGCAGCTTGTCTTTTAGCGCACTGACTTGCTTTTCACCCTCAGGTGATGTGCTCACTGCAGGCACTGGAGTGGTTGGTTCTACTGCTTTAATTGGCTCTGGTTTCGGTGCTTCTGGCTTAACTGGCTCAGGTTTCGGCTCTGGCTTTGGCGCTTCAACCACAGGCTTCGGCGGCTCAACTTTCGGTTTTGTAGGCTGAGCAGGCGTTGGTTTTGGCTGAGTAAGGCGAGCTTCATGCGCTTTCATGATCGCAATCGCTTGTGCCGTTGTCGCACTTTGCACTTGCTCTAGAGAAGGCACACGCAGGCGACTTCCCGGAATAAGCTCGTGGATATTTTGCTTGTCAAACGCTTGAGGGTTTATGCGATAAATGGCGAGTAGCGTTTGTTGTACGGAAACATTTCGAGAAGGTCGTAATTCAGAAGCAATCGACCAGAGAGTCTCGTTTTGACCAGTCGGACCGAAGAAACGCGACGGTTGGTCATTTTCAGGTGGAGCGGGTAATGCTCGTTCAATCTCCTCAGCGTAGCTCGGAGATGCTTGCACTTCACCAGAGGGTCCTACAAGACGAATACCTTCGGCTTGAACCACTGACGATGTCTGAGTCGCGCTCATCAGCACAAGGGCTGCTAACAAACGCTTATAATTTTGACGCATAGAAGGCTCAGTTAGGTGCTAGTAACAATTTGAAATGGTGATCGGTTAAATATATCGGATAAAGCACGCAAAACTATAGCGTTGAGGGTAAAAAATGTGTGGCTCTCACCATATTCGTACTAATCTCACACAATTTTACGCCGTTCGAACAAAAAAGCCTC
Organism: Vibrio sp. K4; assembly: GCF_051122595.1. NCBI lineage: Bacteria > Pseudomonadati > Pseudomonadota > Gammaproteobacteria > Vibrionales > Vibrionaceae > Vibrio > Vibrio sp. K4. The sequence goes on along the minus strand of NZ_CP178577.1, from coordinate 702,840 downwards.
GCATAGTGCGAGGCTTAAAGGTTCTTAGCGAGGTCGACTTAGTAGTAGTCGCGGATCAGAACTTCTGCGATTTGAACCGCGTTAGTTGCTGCGCCTTTACGAACGTTATCTGCAACAACCCATAGGTTTACGCCGCTGTGATGGCTGATATCGTTACGGATACGACCTACCATTACGTGGTCTTTACCGCCCGCATCGCGAACTTGTGTTGGGAAGTCTTCGCCGTGGAATACTTCGATACCGTCAGTTTGCTCAAGCAAGTTAACGACTTCTTGTGCATCGATTGGTGAGCGCGTTTCAACGTGAAGTGCTTCTGCGTGGCCGTAGAATACTGGCACGCGCACACAAGTTGGGTTTACTGTGATTGATGGGTCGTTAAAGATCTTTTGCGTTTCCCACACCATTTTCATTTCTTCTTTGGTGTAGCCGTTTTCCATCATCTGATCGATTTGTGGAATACAGTTAAATGCGATCTGTTGAGAGAATTGCTTCTTGTCTGCTGGCAGACCGTTTAGCAACTTCGCTGTTTGACCTGCTAGCTCATCAATACCCGCCTTACCTGCACCAGAAACCGATTGGTACGTTGATACGTTAATGCGCTCAATACCCACTGCATCGTGAATAGGCTTTAGTGCCACCAGCATTTGAATGGTTGAACAGTTCGGGTTCGCAATGATGTTACGGTTACGAAACTCTGCAATCGCTTCTGGGTTTACTTCAGGCACAACTAGAGGAATATCGTACTCGTAACGGAAGTGTGATGTGTTGTCGATAACAATCACGCCTTCGTCTGCTGCGATTGGAGCCCATTTTGCTGACAGTTCACCACCAGCAGAGAACAGAGCGATGTGCGCTTGTGACCAATCAAACTCTTCCACGTTTTGTACGCGAATTGTTTTACCGTTGAAACGGTAAGTCTTGCCTTCACTGCGTTCACTTGCCAACAGGAAGATTTCGCCTACTGGGAATTTGCGCTCTTGAAGCACTTCCAAAATTGTTTCACCGACCGCACCGGTCGCACCTAATACGGCAACATTGTATTGCTGGCTCATTGACTTACCTCAACCTGAAAACCTAGTTCTGCTAATGGTGCAAGATTGCATGTTTCATTACCCACTAGCGTGACAGCGCTGTACTCGCGGCGATCCCAGTAGTTTTTACGCATCAGGTCAAAAGAGCCTGGCTTACTGATTTCGCGGCGGAAAAGAGCGTCATCTTTACGCACATCATAGATTAACTGCGTGATGTTGTGCAGCGTTGCTTCATCCCATGCTCTGTCCAATACCATAGTAGGGACAGGCGCGGTCGGCAGTAAATCGCTGGCATGCGCACGTAATTCGTTATTTAAGAACTCACAGTAGCTGTTGAAAATCATCGTCGTACCGCGAGCTTTCCCTTCCAGACCATAGCCTGCAACGTGAGGGGTTGCGAATGCTAGCAGAGGCAGAAGCTCCATATCAACCTCTGGTTCAAATTCAAATACGTCGAGTGCCGCTGTAAAGCCGTCGTTTTTCAGCAAACGCTGCTTCAGCGCTTGGTTGTCCACAACTGGACCGCGTGCAGCATTAATAAGAATTTGATCGCTACGAAGACCACTTAACACCTTCTCATCAATCAAATGATGGGTTGGGTGTGGACCATCTTTAGTGATAGGTGTATGCAGCGTGATGATATCAGAACGTTCGATAAGCTCTGATAACGGAGTGAAACTGCGAGAATCGCCCTCTTTTTGCTTGAATGGGTCATTGATGAGCACGTTGATGCCCATGCCTTTCAAACATTTCTCAAGGTAACTGCCCACTTGGCCCGCACCGATGATGCCAACGGTTTTATCGAAAACAGAGAAGCCTTGCTGTTGTGCTAGCACCATCATGACGCTGAACGCATACTCAGCAACGCCAACTTTGTTACATCCTGGTGCTGCGGTGAAGAAAATGCCTTTATCTTTTAAAAGCGCTTGGTCAACATGATCCATACCCGCCGTTGCCGTACCAACGAACTTCAGCTTGTTTGCTTTGCTGATCAGTTCTGCGTTTACTTTGGTAACTGAGCGAATCATTAGTGCATCTACATCCACTAAATCATCGGCTGTCAGTGTACGACCGGGTTTTAGAATCACTTCACCGAGTTGGCTGAATAGCTCTTCAGCGTACGGCATATTTTCATCAACAATAATTTTCATAGCGCCAGCGTTTAACATCCATTTGTATGAGTTCGTTTATTCGCAAGATGCGAAGCTAAAGCGATTGTGCCCTTTTCTTGAAAAATCTCAACAACTATACCCAAGTGACTTTCAAAAGCAGGTTTCAGAAAAGAAAAAGCCCGGCTAAATTAGCCGGGCAAAGTTCCAGAACAAAAGGATCCTATCCCGCTCTCCTTGGGATAGAGTCTGCGTCTGTTCGATCAGTCTGACTGATCAAGCTCTGGAAACTGGTTTGTTGGTCCGTTTACGCCGTATGGGAAATCACAGTGATATTCCGACCAACAAATTCAGTTAGCTTTGGGTCGCTTACGCTTGGTACTTTTTGATTACCAATGTCGCGTTTGTACCACCAAAACCAAAGCTGTTTGACATAACTGTCGTTAGCTCAGCATCGCGAGCTTCCGTTACGATGTCTAGACCTTGTGCTGCTTCATCCAAGTTAGAGATGTTCACACTTGGCGCAATGAAGTTGTTGTCTAGCATTAGCGTTGAGTAAATCGCTTCGTGAACGCCAGCTGCACCTAGTGCGTGACCTGTCATTGCTTTTGTTGCAGAAATCGCAGGGCTGTTGTCGCCGAATAGCTCTTGAATAGCACCTAGCTCTTTCACGTCACCTACAGGAGTAGAAGTACCGTGTGTGTTGATGTAGTCGATAGCGTCAACATCTTGCATCGCCATCTTCATACAACGAACTGCGCCTTCACCTGATGGTGCTACCATGTCGTAGCCATCAGAAGTCGCGCCGTAACCTACGATTTCACCGTAGATTTTCGCGCCACGTGCTAGTGCGTGCTCTAGTTCTTCGATAACCAGCATGCCGCCGCCACCAGAGATAACGAAACCGTCACGATCTGCATCGTAAGTACGAGATGCTTTTTCTGGCGTTTCGTTGTACTTAGTAGATAGTGCGCCCATTGCATCAAACATCATAGTTTGAGACCAATCTAGCTCTTCACCACCACCTGCAAAAACGATGTCTTGTTTACCAAGTTGGATAAGCTCCATCGCGTGACCGATACAGTGTGCAGACGTCGCACAAGCTGAGCTCATTGAGTAGTTCACACCACGAATCTTAAATGGTGTTGCAAGACAAGCTGATACTGTTGAAGACATAGTACGTGGCACCATGTAAGGGCCTACGCGTTTTACGCCTTTCGCACGCATCGTGTCAGTTGCTACTGTTTGGTTTAATGCAGAAGCACCACCAGAACCAGCAACGATACCTGTACGATCGTTTGAAACTTGTTCTTCAGATAGACCAGCGTCTTCAATTGCCTGCTGCATTGATAGGTATGCATAAGCAGCCGCATCACCCATAAAGCGCATCTGCTTACGGTCAATAAACTCTGCAGGGTTGATTTTCAGATCACCCCACACCTGCGAACGCAGACCGTTTTCTTTAAACTGCTCAGACGCAGTGATGCCAGATTTGCCCGCTTTAAGAGACGCTAGAACTTCTTCGACGTTGTTACCGATACTTGAAACAATACCCATACCGGTGATTACGACTCGTTTCATTATGACATTCCTATAATTCAAAAATCCGCTAGATAATAACTAAGATAGTCAACAAAAGTGGTCAGCTTTCCCAGAAATTCGTACAATCGCCGAATTCTAACCGCGCCAAATCACATATTTGCACCATTATGACTTCGATTAAAAACGCAGAACTTGGTTGGAACGAAGCTGGTACACCGGTTTCTGACCAATTTGATGATGTTTATTTCTCCAACGTAAACGGTCTCGAAGAGACGCGTTACGTGTTCCTCAAACAAAATCATCTACCAGAAAGATGGCAGGAATTTGACCAAAGACGTTTTGTTATTGGTGAAACCGGATTTGGCACAGGGTTGAACTTCTTAGCCGTGTGGCAATGGTTTACCGAATTTCGTCGCGAATATCCAGAGGCAACGCTAAAAGAATTGCATTTCGTTAGCTTTGAGAAGTACCCACTGAGCAAAGCTGATCTAGAAAAAGCGCACCAATCATGGCCAGAGTTGGCAGAGTTTGCTGAAAAGCTGCAACAACACTACCCAGCGGCTGTGCCTGAGTGCCATCGCATTGTTTTAGAAGATGGCGCTATCACGCTCGACCTATGGTTTGGTGATATCAAAGATTGCATGCCGCTTGTTCCTTATGCTGAGCAAGGCTTAATTGATGCGTGGTTCTTAGATGGGTTTGCACCAAGTAAAAACCCAGAGATGTGGAACCAAAACCTATTCAACGGCATGGCAAAATTAGCGAAGCAGGATTGTACGGTCGCAACCTTTACGGCAGCGGGCTTTGTACGCCGTGGCTTAAACGAAGCGGGCTTTGCAATGAAAAAAGTCAAAGGCTTCGGCACCAAACGTGAAATGATCGCAGGTTCGATGGAACAACGTGAAGCGCATTCAAACCACCTACCTTGGTTCAACCGCACTGCATCGACCAATCATGATTCCATCGCGATTATTGGTGGCGGCATTGCTAGCGCGGCTTTGGCTAAAACGCTGGTTCGCCGCGGTCAAAATGTCACGCTTTACTGCAAAGACGCTCAACCTGCAGAAGGCGCGTCGGGCAACCGACAAGGTGCTGTGTACCCATTATTAAATGGTCCACACAAAGGCGTTTCACGCGTGTTCGCTCCGGGCTTTTTGTTTGCCCGTCAGTTTGTTGACCAGGCTGCGCAAGATATCCAATTTGATCACGATTGGTGTGGCATTACTCAGCTGATGTGGGATGACAAATCCGCAGACAAGTTAGAGAAAATGCTCGCAGGCAATTTCACGCCAGAGTTGATTCACAAACTATCTGCTGAAGAGACGGCTGAGAAGATTGGCTTGCCGATCGATATGGCATCAGTCCACTACCCTCTTGGCGGTTGGTTATGTCCTGCTGAACTGACCCGTGGTTTGATTGCTCAACTGGATAAAACAGAGCTTTTTGAAGTGAAGTTCGAACATCAAGTCGAGTCACTAGATTGGGATGAAGCGCGCAAGGTTTGGGTATTGAAAGCGAACGATCAAAACTTTGAACATTCAACTGTCGTGGTTGCTAATGGCAGTGAGTTCCAAACACTAAGTCAAACTGCTGATCTACCAATGGGTCAGGTAAAAGGTCAAGTTAGCCACGCTCCTGCAACTGAAACGCTGTCTAAGCTGAAAACAGTATTGTGTTACGACGGTTACATGACACCTGTTAACCCGAATAATCAGCACTTGTGCATCGGTGCAAGTTACGACCGCAGTCACCTAGACTACGAGTTTGACGAAGAAGCACAAAAAGACAACGCCGAGAAGTTGGTGAAGTGTTTGCCGAACCAAACTTGGACAAAAGAAGTGGATACCTCTGGGAATTTATCACGCCAAGGCATTCGCTGTGTTAGCCGTGACCACCTGCCATTTGTCGGTAACGTAGGCGACTTTGAAACCATCAAAACGCAATATGCAGATCTGCAAAATCAACAAGAACAAGACGTTGAAGCGATTCACCAGTTCCCTAACCTATTCTGTTTCCTAGGTTTAGGCTCTCGTGGTTTGAGTTCTGCGCCTCTAATGGCAGAAGTGTTGGCATCACAAATCTGTGGCGACCCGTTACCACTGCCTGTTGATGTGCTGACTGAGCTGCACCCTAGCCGTATGTGGGTAAGAAAGCTACGTAAAGGTAAGGCGATTACTGAGTTATAACGCGTTTCGAGTGCGTAAAGACCCCCTCCTAGCCTCCCCTTAAAAAGGGGAGGAACAAATTCTTAACCCCGCATTGGTCCTCCCCCTTTCCAAGGGGGAGTTAGAGGGGGGTAGCTCTGAGAACAAACAACCACCCCTCGCCTCGTCTTAAAAAGTGAGGAACCAGTTCTTAGCCCCGCATTAGTCCTCCCCCTTTCTAAGGAGGAGCTAGAGGGGGTTACAAGTGTTTAGTTCAACGCCGCCACGGCCGCTTTCACCTGCTCTGCAATTTCCGCATTACGGAACTCACCCGCTTCCAAATCAAAGTTATCGTAGAAGCTTGGAATAGATTGCGATGCTTTCACTTCAGCACCAAAGTAAGGTGCAGAGCCTGTCGCCGCAGCGAGTACCGTTTGTGCACCACCAGGGCCAGGTGAAGTCGCTAAGTACACCGCTGGTTTATTTTGGAATACGTTGCGATCGATGCGTGTCGCCCAATCGAATAGATTCTTATACGCCGCTGGGTAAGAGCCGTTGTGCTCAGCAAAAGAAATCACCAAAGCGTCCGCCGTTGCGATATCAGCAAGAAACGCTTTTGCGCCTTCCGCCTGACCGATTTCTTTCTCTTTGTCTTCACTGAACAAAGGAACATCGTAGCTATTGAGGTCTAACACTTGAACTTCTGCACCTTCGACAAGGTTAGCAGCGTAAGTTGCAAGGGTTTTATTGATAGAGGTAGAGCTAGTAGAAGCGCCAAATGCGATAATTTTCATGGTTGTAATCCTTTGTTCACGTTTTGTACTAACAAGAGTAAAAGGTGAACGGGTGTGCTACAACCACAAAAATTTTAAGGAGAGATTCGAAAATTTCGAAGGAGTTTATTTCAACTCTTTTTGCTTCTACCAGAAGCTTAGCGCTGCCAATCGAAGCATATATAACTGAATGAGACTTAAGCTTGCGCTTGAAGCTCTTGCCATAGATCGCTCACGATCACGCGATCAGCTGGCGTTAGTTCTGAACGTGCTTCTTCAAGACTGTTTTCGATGCGAGATTTAAGCTCAGTTACATCGTTAATGCCTTCTTCTTCACACGCTGCAGCAGACAGAGAAATGTGACCACGTAAATAACCACCAGCAAACAGTTCATCATCCGATGCTGTCTCAATGCGAGCATCAATCAGTTCTAGTAGTTTTTCTTCAAATTCAATAATCATGGCGTTTCTCTGAGGTTATTTAACGATAAAGTCAGATGGTTCCAGCGGCTTGGTTTGGTAAAAGGCACGCAACGCATCCGATAGCATTTTCACGCGAGGCGGAAGACCGTTTTCTAGAATACCCATTACTTCATTGTGCACTTTGTGCATAAAACCAAGACGATCTGGTTCAAAATCGCCGTGTAGATTGTCACAACTGACGTTAAAAGGGAAGTCAGCACTTTTCGCTAGAATCCACTCGTAAGCTTGAGGGCGAATTTCAACTTTTTCGAACTCAGCTTGAACCTCTGCTGTACGACCATCTGGTTCGTACCAGTAACCAAAATCTTCCAACAAACGACGCTCTGGTCCTGCTACGCACCAATGGGCAATCTCGTGTAGCGCTGACGCATAAAAGCCACGAGCAAAAATAATCCGATGATGCGGATGTTCTTCATCTGCTGGTAAGTAAATTGGCTCATCGCCGCCTAGCTCTAACTCCGTGTTAAAAGGCTCAAGAAATGTGTCATTAAAAATAGCGATAAGGTCTTGATATTCGTAGTTCATCATCGATTCTGTACGTCAAATTGATATGCGGTGCGCATTGTCGCTGTTTTTCTTACACAGGTAAAGCCACACAACATGTTTGGTTATTAGCTGAGTTAATCTGAAAGTCGCTTTCTCCATACAATTTCTCATTCGTCACAGATCACATTTCCCACTACACTCACGCCTTATTTTTACGCTTAACGATGGCAACTTCAACGCCACTTGAAGCGAGATTCTTTTTGGGTTTAAGCCTCTCCCCAAGGTTTAAGTCTTGTTGGTAAGTTTTGCTGCTGTTTTCCTTAATCTCAAGGATCATGACAGAGCCCTTTTATTTGAGTGTCCCCTTATGCTGCTAAGTGTGTTGTACATCATTGGTATCACGGCTGAAGCCATGACTGGTGCATTGAGTGCCGGCCGAAGAAAAATGGATTGGTTTGGTGTTATGTTGGTAGCCAGTGCAACGGCTATTGGCGGCGGTACGGTTCGCGACATTCTTCTTGGCCACTACCCATTAGGTTGGGTGAAGAATCCAGAATTTTTGGCAATCACTTGTGTAGCTGGCGTTCTGACGACTGGCTTAGCGAAATGGGTGATTAAATTCAAAGGGCTATTTATCCGTTTGGATGCACTGGGCTTGATCGTATTTAGCATCATCGGCACCAAAGTCGCGATTGGTATGGGCTTACACCCTGGCATTTGTATGGTGTCTGCGCTAGTAACCGGCGTATTTGGTGGTTTGCTACGTGATTTGATTTGTCGTCAAACACCGCTTGTGTTGCATGAAGAGCTTTACGCCTCTGTCGCACTTATCGCATCAGGTTTGTACCTAGCGCTACTTGAGTTCAACGTACCAGACGTAACTGCGACGATTGTGACTCTAATTACTGGTTACATGCTGCGAATGGCGGCAGTACGATTCAAATGGCGCTTGCCTTCATTCCACTTGGAAACCGAAGGTTCTATTCACTGATTCGAATCGAAAGCTATTGAAAATATACGAAAAAAGGCTGCTCACTGAGCAGCCTTTTGCATTTCTATCGAGTTAAGCTTCAAACTTAAATCTTTGGAGTCTCGGTTTGTACGCCATGGTTTTGACCACGATGACGTAGCAAGTGATCCATAACGACAATGGCCAGCATCGCTTCTGCGATAGGCACGGCGCGAATCCCCACGCATGGATCATGACGACCTTTAGTGATCAACTGAGTTGGTTCACCTTCTTTAGTGATGGTTTCACCCGGAACCGTAATGCTTGACGTTGGTTTAAGCGCGATGTTTGCAACAATCTCTTGACCAGTAGAGATACCGCCAAGAATGCCGCCTGCGTGGTTGCTACCGAAGCCTTCTGGCGAAAGCGTATCACGGTGCTCGCTGCCTTTTTGGCTTACCACGTCAAAACCATCGCCGATTTCCACGCCTTTCACCGCATTAATGCTCATTAGCGCGTGTGCGATGTCTGCGTCTAGACGATCAAATACAGGTTCACCAAGGCCAACAGGTACGTTCGTTGCCACAACCTGAATTTTTGCGCCAATAGAGTCGCCTTCTTTTTTCAGGTCACGGATAAGTTGATCAAACGCTTCTACTTTGTCTGCATCTGGGCAGAAGAACGCGTTGTTTTCAATTTCATTCCAATCCACTTTATCGATTGAAACGTCACCCATTTGCGACAAGTAAGCGCGGATTTCCACACCAAACTCGTCTTTTAGGTATTTCTTAGCGATTGCACCAGCCGCCACACGCATTGCCGTTTCACGAGCAGACGAACGGCCGCCACCTCGATAGTCGCGCACACCGTATTTTTGGTGGTAAGTGTAATCAGCGTGTCCTGGACGGAACTTGTCTTTGATGTCTGAGTAGTCTTTAGAACGTTGGTCTGTGTTCTCGATCATCAGACCAATTGAAGTACCTGTGGTTTTACCTTCAAAAACGCCAGAAAGAATTTTTACTTCGTCCGGTTCACGACGTTGGGTAGTGTAACGTGATGTGCCAGGACGGCGACGGTCGAGATCCGTTTGCAGATCTGCCTCAGTGATTTCCAAACCTGGAGGGCATCCGTCTACGATACATCCTAGTGCGATACCGTGACTTTCTCCGAATGTCGTTACTCGGAAATGTTGTCCGATACTGTTTCCTGCCATTACTTCCTCAAGTTCTTGTCGCCACGCTCTCCATGAGCGCAACTGCTTTTCAATTCTTCGTGGAATCATAGTGGCGGTATTACGTTTTGATGTAAAGCCCGATTTGGCGGAAAAAACAAAACAGCCGAAATTTTCCAAGCTCAGTGCGAAGCGGATAAAAAAACACCGAGCACTGGGCTCGGTGTTTTCATTGTTTTTAACTGTTTTGTTTCGACTGGCTTAGTCTTTGTACAGTTTGAACTCTTCTGCACATTCAACCAGCTGGTCACGCGTTAGCATGAATACGCCGTGACCGCCGTTCTCGAACTCAATCCAAGTGAATGGAATTTGTGGGTACTGTTCCATCATGTGGACCATCGAGTTACCGACTTCACACACAAGAATACCGTCGTCTGTTAGGTAGTCTGGCGCATTAGCAAGGATACGACGAACCAGTTTTAGACCGTCAGTACCAGCAGCTAGACCTAGTTCAGGCTCGTGCGTGAACTCGTCTGGCAGGCTGTTCATGTCTTCTTCGTCCACGTAAGGTGGGTTAGACACGATCAGGTTGTATTTCTCTTTTGGAAGATCGCGGAACAAGTCTGAGCGGATTGGGAACACTTGTTGTTCCATTCCGTGATCTTGTACGTTTTGCTCAGCCACTTGTAGAGCGTCTGTAGAGATGTCGATCGCGTCAACTTCTGCTTCAGGGAAAGCGTGCGCACAAGCAATCGCGATACAACCAGAACCCGTACATAGGTCCATGATACGCGTAGGCTCTTCCACCAACCAAGGTTGGAATTCCGCTTGAATCAATTCGCCGATTGGAGAACGTGGCACAAGAACACGCTCATCAACGAAGAACTCAAGACCGCAGAACCATGCTTTGTTCGTTAGGTATGCAGTCGGTGTACGCTCGTTGATGCGTTTTACTACGCGCTCAACAATACGCAAACGCTCGCTTGTCGTAAGGCGAGAGTTCAATACGTGCGGAGGCACATCAATCGGCAAGTATAATGTTGGCAGGATAAGCTGAACCGCTTCATCCCACGCATTATCAGTGCCATGACCGTAAAACAGGTTAGCGGCGTTAAAGCGGCTTACCGTCCAACGAATCATATCTTGAAGGGTATGGAGCTCCGATACCGCCTCTTCTACAAAAATCTTATCCAAAATTGCCTCCGAAAAGCGCTACAATACTGCCATAAATTGTAAAAATGAAATTGTTTACCTAATGAGCAAAAAAGACACCGAACACGATGACGATTTCGCCTTGTTTAAGGATGCAGTACAGGGCGTAAAAAAGTTGCGACAGGATACCATAATCCAGCAACCAAAAAAAAATTCTAAACAAAAAGAAATCAAACGCTCAAACCGTGAAGCGAGTGATTCTGAGTTTTACTTTTCTGATGAGTTTGTTCCACTTCTTAATGAAGAGGGACCAACTCGTTATGCACGTGACGATGTGTCCACTTATGAAGTGAAACGTCTTCGTCGTGGCGTGTACGTACCTGACGTCTTCCTAGACATGCACGGCATGACACAGCAAGAAGCCAAGCGAGAACTCGGTGCGATGATCGCGTACTGCGTGAAAAACGAAATCCACTGTGCGTGTGTACAACACGGTATCGGTAAGCACATTCTGAAGCAGAAAGCGCCGCTTTGGTTAGCTCAACATCCAGACGTAATGGCATTCCACCAAGCGCCTCTAGAGTTTGGCGGCGATGGTGCCCTACTGGTGCTGCTGTCCATTCCAGAAAAATAACTCACCGACTTCGACAATATTTCGCTGACGAGCAAGAACGACAAAGGCAGGTTAACCCTGCCTTTTTGTTTTTCTCGAGCCATTGTCTCGAGAGCTAGTGTTCTATGGCGTGATATGCCAAAGCACTTCACCGCGTTGTGTTTGCGGGTCAAATTCAATGCACACCAAGCCAGATGTTGGAAACATTGGTGGCGTCATGTCTTTCACAAATTCCGAGGTAAGGTAGCCCACCAGCGGCAAGTGCGACACAAACAAAAGAGATTCAAGCTTCTCAACTTCAATCAACGCATTAGCGAAATCAAACACTTGGTCGGATTGACCGTAAGGCGTGATGTCTTCACACGTTTCGATGCTCTTAGCCGAAAAGTGTGCGCTGATTTCTTGCCAAGTTTGCTGCGCTCGAATGTACGGGCTCACCAGTACTTTGTCGAATTGAGCAAAACCTTGCTCTTTACATGCTCGGGCAACTGCTTCCGATTCAGTTCTGCCTCTTGGGGTCAGTTGTCTTTCTGCGTCGGTGTTCGCAAAATGCTCAGCTTCACCGTGACGCAAGATAAATATTTTCATGTTATTTCCTAGGGATAGCTAACGCTACCAAAAGGTTGACTGCTATCTTTATACGGATAGCGGGCTAACTTTAATAATGTCGAAACAAAAATACTGATATAATTATCGGTTCATTATACCAATTCGCTTGCTAAAGATAGCGACTTTCTTAACAATCTATTAAAAAGAATATACTCAGTTCATCACATTCTACGATGAAGTTATGAACTCAGTGCATTCCTTCAAATAGCCCGAACCCCATAGCAATTTGCTGATGGGCTTATGCAGTACTCTTACGAATAACAAAAATGCGGCAAGCAGTATTTGTCGAAGCGCAAACTTTGCGCCTCCCCACTCGGGGATCATAATTACTGTAATGCGAAATCTGGAGACGCATCGTGCACCTAAGTCCAAACGATTCAAATCAATACCGCTACATTACATTGAGTAATGCCCTGCGCGTGTTGCTGATTCATTCCGACACAGCTCAACAGTCGGCAGCAGCCCTAGCAGTAAACGTTGGACACTTCGATGATCCGATGGATCGCCAAGGTCTGGCACACTATCTAGAACACATGCTTTTTTTGGGTACGGAAAAATACCCTAAAGTGGGCGAGTTTCAAAGTTATATTAGTCAACATGGTGGCACCAACAACGCTTGGACGGGCACCGAGCACACCTGTTTCTTCTTCGATGTCACACCAACTGCTTTTGAAACTGCGCTTGATCGCTTCAGCCAATTTTTTACCGCACCACTGTTTAACGAAGAAGCGTTAGACAAAGAACGTCAAGCGGTCGACTCCGAATACAAGCTCAAATTGAATGACGATTCTCGCCGTCTGTATCAAGTCAACAAAGAAGTCATCAACCCAGAGCACCCGTTTTCAAAATTCTCTGTCGGTAACTTAGATACACTTGGCGATCGCGATGGCAAATCCATCCGCGACGAGATAGTTGAATTTCACCACTCGCAGTATTCTGCCGATTTGATGACGCTGACTTTGTTTGGTCCGCAATCTCTTGATGAGCAGCAAGCGTGGGTAGAAAGCATGTTTGCCGACATCCCAAACCACCAGCTACGCGGCAAGTCGATCGATGTGCCTATTGGTACTGAAGAAAGCACAGGCATCTTGGTTCAAGTCGAACCAATCAAAGAGTTCCGTAAACTGATTCTCACGTTCCCAATGCCGGGAATGGACGCGCACTATAGCGTGAAGCCCCTTTCCTACTTTGCTCACCTGTTGGGTTATGAAGGTGAAGGCAGTTTAATGCTTCAACTCAAAGAGAAAGGCTGGATTACCTCCCTCTCTGCAGGTGGCGGTGCGAGCGGCAGTAACTACCGCGATTTCACCGTAAGTTGCACCCTGACGCCAAACGGATTGGATCATATCGATGACATCGTTCAAGCGGTATTCCAATATCTCTCTATGATCAAACAAGATGGTATGGATGAGTGGCGCTACTTGGAAAAACAAGCGGTGTTGGAATCTGCTTTTCGCTTCCAAGAGCCCTCGCGTCCAATGGATTTGGTCAGCCATTTGGTGATCAATATGCAGCACTATCAGCCGGAAGACACGGTTTATGGTGATTACAAAATGGCAGGCTATGATGAAGCGCTTCAACGCTCATTACTCCAATATCTTTCGGTTGAAAATGTTCGCGTCACCTTGATAGCGAAAGGCTTGGAATACAACCAGACCGCAGAGTGGTACTTCACGCCTTACTCGGTAACGCCGTTTAGCGAAGAACAGCGCCGTTTCTATCAACAAATCGACCCAAGTTGGCAATTCGTTCTCCCAGAAAAGAACCCATACATTTGCTACGAACTCGATCCAAAACCGTTTGAAAACGGTGGCTCATTACCGGAATTGGTGGAAGATGTAGAAGGCTTCCGTTTATGGCACTTGCAAGACGATGAATTCCGAGTACCAAAAGGCGTCGTTTACGTCGCCATCGACAGTTCACACGCGGTAGCATCACCGAAAAACATCGTGAAAACGCGTCTATGTGTTGAGATGTTCCTCGATTCTCTAGCCAAAGAGACTTATCAAGCTGAAATCGCAGGTATGGGTTACAACATGTATGCTCACCAAGGCGGCGTCACGCTTACCCTATCGGGTTTTAGCCAGAAACTACCTCAACTGTTGGAAATGATTCTGCATCGCTTTGCTGCACGTGAGTTCAGTCCTGCTCGCTTTGAGACCATTAAGCAACAACTGTTACGCAATTGGCGGAATTCATCGCAAGATCGTCCTATTTCACAGCTTTTTAATGCACTAACAGGCTTACTCCAACCGAACAATCCTCCATTCGCAACATTGGTTGAAGCATTGGAAGAGATTGAAGTGGATGAGCTGTCAGTGTTCGTTGAATCGATTCTGGCTGAGCTACACGTTGAGATGTTCGTTTATGGCGATTGGCAGCGTCAGCAAGCTCATGACATGGCAAACACATTGAAAGACGCATTGCGTGTGAAAGAGCAACGTTACGAAGAGGCGCTTCGCCCACTCGTAATGCTGGGTGAAAACGGTAGTTTCCAACGCGAAGTAAACTGTAACCAGCAAGACTCAGCAGTAGTGATTTATCATCAATGTGAAGACATCTCGCCGCGTAATATTGCACTTTATTCCTTGGCGAATCACTTAATGTCGGCAACCTTCTTCCATGAGATCCGAACCAAACAACAGTTAGGCTACATGGTTGGCACGGGGAACATGCCGCTTAATCGTCATCCGGGGATTGTGCTTTATGTGCAGTCACCGAATGCTGCACCAGCAGAACTGGTTACCTCAATCGATGAGTTTTTAAATGCGTTCTACATGGTGCTGTTAGAGCTCAATGAATACCAATGGCACAGCAGTAAACGCGGATTGTGGAACCAAATTGCAACGCCTGACACCACATTACGCGGGCGAGCGCAGCGCCTATGGGTAGCAATTGGTAACAAAGACACCGACTTTAATCAGCGTGAAAAAGTGTTGGAAGAGCTTAAAGAGTTAACTCGCACTGACATGATTCGCTTTGTGGTCAATGAGCTTAAACCTCGTACTGCGAATCGTTTGGTAATGCATTCACAAGGCATCGCTCACGCGGACGAACCCCGTATCAATCTCGGTTTAGAAGTGGGCTCGATCGAAGAGTTTCAACTGCGTCCAAAAGACTTCGGTCTCGGGTGAGAGACTTAAGTATAGAAATGGCATGAAATGGTAAAAGTAGTCATTTCGTTTATGCTGTAATTACCTTGTTCAATAATTACGCAAACACGAGGACTAAATGAAAAAGCTACTTTTACTTGTTGCTGTACTTATGCCACTCGCGCCTGTTGCCCATGCAGACATCACAATTAAGGGTGACGATTTCGAACTGAGTGAAGACTGTTTGCGCCTCGATGGTGATAACGTATCAATAAAGTCCGACGATTGCTCCTCAGGGAAGCATGACAAAGACCACAAAGGTAATTCTAGTGTCCACGGTGATAACAACCCAGGCAAAGGTCACGACAAGGACAAAAAAGACAAGAAGAAATAACGTCTCATAATCTCAAACACAAAAAAGGCTTGCATCACGCAAGCCTTTCTATTTTTAGCGCAAGCCATTAATCGTAGAAGTTACGACCTTCACCCGCACGAGTGAGTAAGCCATCACATGGCGCGTAACGATCGCCGTATTTCGATGCGAACTCGTTCATTTTCTCAACCAGTTCTTTCAAACCGAATTGATCCATGTAACGGAATGGACCGCCTAGGAATGGTGGGAAGCCAATGCCAAAGATCGCACCGATATCACCATCGCGTGGAGAGCGGATAATACCGTCGTCTAAACAGCGAACTGCCTCGTTTAGCATTGGCAGTACACAACGCAATGCAATGTCGTTGTCGCTCAGCTTAGACTCTGGCGTCAGGTTCAATAGCTTGTAGACGGACTTATCGACTTCTTTCTTCTTACCTTTGTAGGTGTAGAAGCCTTTCCCACTCTTACGACCTTTTCGACCGTCATTCAGTAGTGTGTCGAATACGTCTGGACCTTTAAATCGTTCGCCTAATTCGTTAACCAAGATCGGCATGATCTTAGCACCGATATCCACACCGACTTCGTCCAACAAGGTGATAGGACCTACTGGGAAACCGAAGTCAAGCAGCGCTCCATCAAGCTGTTCGATCGGCTCATTTGCCAGCAAAATGTGTGCAGCTTCGTTCATGTAAGGCGCAAGAATGCGGTTTACATAGAAGCCTGCTTTATCTTTCACTACGATTGGTGTCTTGCCCTGCTTCTTCGCTAGTGCAACAACGGTGGAAATGGTCTCTTCTGACGTGGTTTCGTGAGGAATCACTTCCACCAATGGCATTTTTTCTACTGGGCTGAAGTAATGCAGACCGACGATGTTTTCTGGACGCTCTGCTTTTTCCGCAATTTTGTGAATTGGCAGCGAAGACGTGTTGGTCGCAAAGATGGTTTCTGGTTTTGCGTTCGCTTCAATATCCGCAACCATCGTCTGTTTCAGGTCAAGATCTTCAAACACGGCTTCGATAACCACATCAATATGGTTGAAGCTTGTGAAGTCAATGCCACCAGACAGTTGCAGCATTTTAGATTGCAGGCCCGCTTTAGAGATAATGCGGCGCTTACGCTGCTTTTCGAACAACTTGTAGTTGTAGTTCAACGCGTTAAGCACACCATCATTGCTAACGTCTTTAATACGTACTGGCACTTTCGCTTTCGCAACAGAAACATGGCTGATGCCTGCCCCCATTAGACCGCCACCCAAGACGCCAACTCGGTTGACAGCTGCAGGCTCGGCTTCCGCACCGTTTTCTTTCTTCATTTCAGTGGTAGCAAAGAAAATAGAGCGCAGTGCTTTTGATTCTGAGCTCATCACCAATTCGCCAAAGCGCTTTGCTTCAAGCTCTTGACCTTGAGCAAAGCCTTTTTCAAGACCGTGCTGAATGACTTCGAGAATCGCAACCGTTGCTGGGTAGTTACCGCGGGTCTTCTCATTGGTTTTCTTCGCGGCTTGCTCAAACACAAACTTACGACCTAAACCACTACCCGACATCAACTTCTCTTTTGTCGATTGCTTCTTCTTACCTTTGTTCTTCCCTTTTTCAATAAGCTGCTTCGCTACATCAAGAAGAATCGTATCTGGTACACACGCATCAACAACGCCCAGTTTTTTCGCCTTCTTGGCACGCAGTTGTTTGCCAGTAAGGATGAGGTCTAGCGAAGGCAACAAACCAATCAGACGAGGAAGGCGCTGAGTACCACCAGAACCAGGCAACAAACCAAGTTGCACTTCAGGCAAACCAAGACGCGTTTTATCAGAATCAGTACACACACGGTAGTCACACGCTAGAGCAAGCTCTAAACCGCCACCTAGACATGGGCCGTGAATCGCAGCAACAACCGGATAAGGCAGATCAGACAACTGCTGGAATAACTCTTGACCTTGCTTAGCCAATGCTTCCGCTTCACTCGCAGTTGTGCACGCTTCAAGCATACGAACGTCGGCACCAGCAACAAAGTTATCTGGTTTTAGGGAATGAATGATCATCCCTTTCACACCGCTGGTGTCTTTGAGTTGAGCGAAAATCTCTTTCATCTCATCTGCAAATGCCGCTTGCAGCGTGTTCATTTTCTCGTTTGGCACATCGATGGCTAGCCAAGCAATGTTCTGCTCATCAATCTTTAAACTAAATGCTTTTTGCTCGCTCATTACTCAACCTCCAAAATCATTGCTGCACCAAGACCACCTGCGGCACATGCGGTATTCAGCGCAAGACCACCGCCACGACGTTTAAGCTCACGCAGCGTTTGCGTCATCATACGTGCGCCAGTTGCGGCAAATGGGTGACCATAGGCAATCGAACCGCCAAGGACGTTGAACTTATCCATGTCGATCTCACCTATCGCTTTCGAGCGACCTAGGTTTTCTTGGGCAAATTTATCAGAAGCAAACATCTTCACGTTCGCCAATGCTTGAGCAGCAAAGGCTTCGTGCATATCGATAAGCGTTAGGTCTGAAAGCTCGAGACCAGTATTCTCCAACACTTTTGCCGTCGCGTATGTTGGTCCCATTAGCATGTCCATTTCCACACCAATGGCTGAGAATGCATAACCGCGAATGTAACCAAGTATTTCCATACCAAGCTCTTTCGCTTTGCCTTCGCGCATTAGCATCACAGCAGCACCGCCATCGGTTAATGGCGTACTGTTCGCGGCTGTTACGCTGCCATATTGGCGGTCGAAAGCCGGACGCAGTTTCGCGTAGCCTTCTAATGTCGAGTCATGACGAATGTTGTTATCTTCAGAGATCCACTTTTTGTAAGGTTCTGGGAAAGCAGTCATCACTTCGTCTTGGATCTTGCCGTCTTTCCAAGCTTGCGAAGCTAGAGAGTGAGAACGGTGTGCCAAAGCATCTTGCTCTGCACGAGTAATGCCATGTGACTTCGCCATTTGCTCGGCAGTTTGGCCCATTGAAAGACCCGTCGAATACTCAGCTACCGCTGGCGGTACTGGCATTAAATCTTTAAGGCTGAGTTTTTTAAGAATGTTGAGCTTTTGACCCAGCGTTTTGGTTTTGCTTAGCGCAAGCAAGTTAGAGGCAAGTTTCTTAGAAACACCAATAGGTAGGACAGATGAAGAGTCCGCACCACCCGCGATACCAACATCAATGCTGCCCGCCATAATGCTCTCAGCAACGTTGACTGCAGCTTGGAAGCTGGTCGCACACGCGCGAGTAACACTGTAAGCGTCAGTGTGGATGTGCATTCCTGTACCAAGCACAATTTCACGTGCAATGTTTGGCGCTTCTGGCATTTGAACGACTTGTCCGAATACCACTTGTTCGATGAGTTTCGGATCGATGTCTGTGCGAGCAAGCATTTCGCTCACTACCATTTTGCCTAAATCGACCGCTGGCACCTGGCTGAACTCAGTGCTTTGACGAGCAAAGGGGGTTCGTAGCCCTGCGACAATAGCAACACGTTCACCGTGGCGTGTTTTCACTTCCTGCTTGCCCATTGTTTCTCCTTAAATACAAGAGGTCTGACCTGATGCATTGTAATCAGTTTGTTAAATTTATCAAACGTGCGTTTAAATAAACGTGAAGCGAGTAGATCTATTGCTCTAGTTCATTGATTCTTAGGCGATTAAGAATGATTAACTATAGTGAGTAAAACAGAGGAGAAGTGTGCGGAAGGTAAAATTGAAGCAAAAAAAAACCACACAAAACTGTGTGGTCGGAATATCTATAAAACAATTAACATACGCCAATTGTAAAATTAATCAGTTTCCTGATTAGGAGAAAGTAAAGTCAGCCTTCAAAAGGAAGTGTCATCTTGCTCAACATGTTAGTCGTCAATGACTAACTAGATGACAAGATGTACTATAGCCCCTTCACTGCGCGAGATTTTGAAATAGATCAATTTTATGGCGATTTTACGGGTTCCCACCGTATCAAAGTTCGAATAACTTCAAATCGCCCCAAAAAAGGTGTAGGAAAGTACCCCATTAAAACGATATAGAATAAATTATCATCACTTCAAATAAGTGCTTGATCGTAGAAGAAGTATATTGTGCTGCTGCTAAACTACATACAGATGTAGTCAAATCGAACTATGACCTCACAGAGCAAGACGGAGGCTCCTGTGGCAATATTTAAAATGTTTGGAAAGAAAAATTCCAACAGTCCGGTCAACTCTGATATGGACAGACAAAGAAAATACGAAGCTCTTGTTCGGGGCTATCACAGAGACTTGTATCGCTACGCTTACTGGTTGTGCAAGGATAAGGCGGTTGCAGAAGATTTGGTTCAAGAAACCTGTCTGCGTGCATGGAAGTCGCTGGATAGTCTTCAAGATGAAAAGGCTGCAAAATCTTGGCTTATTACCATATTAAGACGAGAAAACGCACGCCGCTTCGAGCGTAAACAATTTGATTTGGTTGATATCGATGACTACGGCAATGATGCTAAAGTCAGCGATGACCCACATCATCAACAGGAATGGCTGCAAGCTCAGATCATGAAGCTTGACGTCGAATACCGTGAACCTTTATTTCTTCAAGTTGTAGGCGGTTTCAGTGGAGAAGAAATCGGTGACATTCTTGATTTAAACAAGAACACAGTAATGACGCGCCTATTCCGTGCCCGTAATCAATTAAAAGAGATGTTGGATTCTCAAGATACTCAGAGAGGACAAAAAAATGGATGATTTAGAATTTCGTCGTCGTATTTTGTCGGATCCAAAACAGAAGGATGAAGAGATTCTGCAAGCTTTAGCTGAGAACGACGCTAACAGCAAGTTTGTTGATGACGTTTTGGATCTCGACCTTAAAATCAAGCAAGCCATGAATGTGGATGTGCCTGAAGACCTTGCCGACAAAATTCTGTTTAGCCAAACGTCAAACGCGCTAGATGACGACAAAGTGGTAAGACCGAATTTTGCTCGTAAAGCGATGGCACTGGCGGCATCTGTTGCGTTTACTGCTGGTCTACTTGTAGGTCAAATCAACTGGGGCAATGTTATTGTTTCTCCAGCGCAAGCAAGCCTAGCTGATACCGCAATGAAGCACGTCGTGGCAGAGAAAGAGTTCGTTAACCAATTAGACGAGAATGTTTCTAATAGGCAAGTAAACGCCAAGATGATGCCTTTCCATTATCAAATCAATGGCGACTTCCCTTACCACGTCTACTACCTGAATCATTGTGGCTTTGGTGAGTCGAACAATGCCCTTCACATGGTCTTCCAAGGAAAAGAAGGCAAAGTAACCATGTTTGTTACTGACGTGAAGAGTGATCAGAAAGTCGACTTTGATAAAGATGGTATGAGCGGCGTTGTGAAACCCGTAGGTAAAGCAAGCATGATTCTTGTTGGTAACAGTGGTGAAGACGTTGAAGCCATCGCAGCGAAACTCGCTCCTATGATGGAACCGATGTAAGAACTTCATCGAAACCACATTACTAAACAGTCAAAAGCCGCTAAATTTCGAAATTTAGCGGCTTTTTGTTTATAAATTCAAAGCAAAACATTCACCCCACCTATCGAGTTTAGAGTCAAAACTCTAAATTATGCACTTTAGGTGCAATTTCCCGACATTTAGACATCATTTCTGCAATTTTTATTCAAATTTATCCAATGGTCGGATTTGTATGGTCCACTCTTAATACTACTATCTGCGCCACTGAGCAAAAGCTCAACTTATCGTCCAAAGAGACGAAACTAATAAGGAATAAATAATGACTCAGAATACGCGTCTGTTTAAAAAGACTCTCCTAGCAGTGACGGTTGCAATGGCATCTGGTCAAGCAATGGCAGCTGGTTTCCAGCTAAACGCACAATCAGCGACTGGTATCGGTCGTGCATTCGCAGGTGATGCAGTAATTGCAGATAACGCATCTGTAATGGCTCGTAACCCAGCAGCAATGGCTCTATTTGACAAAATGGAACTGTCGCTAGGTTTTGAAAGCATTACTTCAATGATTGAGGTTAAAGATGCAACGTACCGCGGTGTAACAGCTCCTCTAGGTACATCATCTAACTACGACGATGCAGGTGACACTTCTATCGCACCAAATATCCACCTAATCGTTCCAGTTAATGACAAATTTGCTTGGGGTGTAAATGCATACTCAAACTTCGGTACTAAAACTGAATTTGATGACAGCTTTGCAGCTCGCGAGTACGGCGGCCTAACAGATGTGAAAAGCGCAAACTTTGGTCTAGCAGGTTCTTACCGTCTAAACGACCAATGGAGCTTTGGTGCAGGTATCGACCTAATCTACGGTCAAGGTACAATGAAACGTGAAGCAGAAATTCTACCAATGCCTCTACTAGATGTAGATGGTGCTGATGGTTGGGCTGTTGGTTTCAATGTGGGTACTGTATTTGAACTAGACGAAAACAACCGCTTTGGTTTCTCTTACCGCTACAGCCCAGAGATGGAAGCTAAAGACGACAAAGGCCAGAAGATTACTTTACCTCTACCAGATATGGCAGAGTTCTCTGGTTACCACAAAATTCAAGATACTAAGTTTGCCGTTCACTACAGCATCCAATACATCGGTTGGGGAACATTCGACCAAATTGAATTCCGCAACCTAAAAGATTCTGTACTGTCAGGTAGCTACGACAAGCCGTACGAATGGCAAGATGGTTGGCACTACGCTATTGGTGGTACTTACTACCTAAATAATGATTGGACACTGCGTGCAGGCTACATGTACGACACAAGTGCTCAAGCTGATCTAACGTCAGTTTCTGTGCCTGACTCTGATCGTCAATGGTTCTCTGGTGGTTTCACTTATCACCTAGATTCAAGCTCGAACATCGACCTTGGCTTTACATACCTGGTTGGTAAGGATGTAGATGTTGTAGAGACAAGTGCTCCAACAGGCTCTTTCACTGGTACGACTCGTGCAGATGCGATTCTATTCGGCTTACAGTACAGCCGCAGCTTCTAAGCATTACGCGACAAGCTAATATAAGTACTCTCTATATAAAAGGCTGGAATTCCAGCCTTTTTTCTTATCTATTGTTTTCCATTCACCGAGATTGGGCGCACACGTGTAATCAAAAGCTATAATTATGACTCACAGGTGTTCGCTGAAATTTTTTCACACGGCCGTTACAGTTAGATAGATCATCTACATATCTCTATATAAATAGATTATAGGACTGAAAACACTGTTTTATTGGCTTTTCATTTTTAAAGTAATAACTCTAGTCGTAAACTTTCGCTCCACGTTATAAATAACTCAGCGAACATTACAATGAAAACCAACAAGACTCTCCTATCAACAGCAGTGGCATTCGGCCTACTTAGTACTTCAGGCGTTGCAAACGCAGCAGGTTTCCAACTTGCAGAATACTCTGCGACAGGTCTAGGTCGTGCATACGCTGGTGAAGCAGCAATGGCTGATAACGCAAGTGCACAATGGCGTAACCCAGCAATGCTAACTTACCTAGAAGGCACACAAGTGTCTGTTGGCGCTATTTACGTAAACCCAAATGTAGATGTTGACGGTCAAATGCATGTTGGTGGTGGTGCGACTCTTCCAGCAAGCTCTCATGACTTTGCACACGACGCTGTTATCCCTAACTTCTACCTATCTCATCAGTACAACGACAAGTTTGCTATTGGTCTAGCGTTTGGTACTAACTACGGTATGGAAACGGATCTAGGTAAAGATTTCGCGGCGGCTAACTTTGGTAACGAAGCGAGCGTAACGTCGATGGAAGCTAACCTGAACGCGGCTTACAAACTGAATGAAGCGCTAAGCATTGGTGGTGGTATTCGTTACATCATCGCAGACGGCAGCATTGGTGCATCAGTACCAAACCATTTCCCTGCAATTCCTTCTAAGAACTTAAAGCCTCAAACAACGCTAAAATACATGGAAGGTGACGATACCGCTTGGGGTTGGCAAGTTGGTGCAGCTTGGCAAATCAATGACAACAACCGCCTTGGCTTTGCTTACAAATCAGCAGTAGATCTAACACTAGAAGGTCATGCAACGGGCTGGGCATTCAACCCAATCAACCCTAACGCTAAAAAAGCAGGCTCAATGGACTTAACATTGCCAGCAACAGCGGAACTAGCAAGCTTCCACCAATTAAGTGACCAACTAGCAGTTCACGCGAGCATTAACTGGACTGATTGGAGCAGCTTTAAAGAGCTAGTGGCAGATTTCCCAGACAAATCAGATCTAATCAAATCTGAAAACTGGGAAGACAACTACCGCTTTGCTGTAGGTACTACTTACAAGCTTGACCAAAAATGGACACTGCGCTCAGGCGTTGCTTACGACATGTCAGCGGTTGATGACAAGTACCGTACAACGACTATTCCAGAAACTGATCGTCTATGGCTAAGTGTTGGTGCTGGTTACGAATGGTCTAAAAACCTAACGCTAGACGCAGGCTTCACTTACATCTTTGCTAAAGATGCATCTATCAGCGAACCTCGCGATGCGTCTGATAACGAAGCAGCTCTTCTAGGTGGCGCGTTTACAGGTGAAGTAACTGGTAACGTATGGCTAATCGGTGTTCAAGCGAACTACACGTTCTAATCTGAACGCTATTTCTCGATAAAAGAAAGTTACCGACAAAAAAGAAAGGCTTGGTGAAAACCAAGCCTTTTTATTTTGCTATTTGCTGAAGCGATTAGAAGTCTTCTTCTAAATACTCGTCCAAGTATGCTTCTTCGTCTTCATCCACTTCATCAACATTGTTGATTTCCGCTTTGAAGTCTTGACGCTGTAAGTAGACATCACGCGTTAGCACATATGGATCTGGAGATGCTTCAAGCTGTGCTTCTTGTGGAACCAATAGCGCACGCTTCTCCATGCCCTCTAGTGCCCACTTACCAAGACCAGCCCAGAAGTTAAGGTAAGACAAGGGTACATACATACCATCTACAGTATCTGTCACTTCACGTAGCGTATATGGACCATAACCAGGAATCATAAAGTATGGGCCGTTACCAACGCCATAGTGCCCGACTACGCTGCTGAATTCTTTGTTGTCGTATTTAGTAATACCCGCGGCCGTTGCAATATCGAACAAACCGAAAATACCGAACGTGGAGTTAATCCAAAAACGGTTAAAGTGATCAACGGCTTTGGTGCCATTACCCATAACAAGGTTGTTTACCACACTTGCTGGCTCATCTAAGTTTGCTAAGAAATTAGCAATACCAGAGCGAACCGGCACTGGTGTGTAATCCACGTACGCAAGAGAGATCGGACGAACCAAATACGGGTCTAAGTAATCGTAGTTGATGTCCCACATTGCGCGGTTGAAGCCTTCTAATGGATCATAAGCATCAGAAGTCGTTTGATTAGTTTCGTTTTCTTCAGTTACTGCCTCCTCAGGCGCACTTGAACAGCCAACCAGTCCAACTGCGAACAGTAACAAGAAGATGGATTTACCCTTGTTATACATTCTTCGTTCCATAACGACTATTAATATACCTAAGCAACCTTTTGATATAAGTAAGGAAAGCACCGAAAGAAAAGTCACTTGGGTATATAAATAAAGGCCAGCAATCGCTGGCCTTTTTCATTCTACTCGATAGTTGCTAGTCATACCACAATACAGAGATGGCAATCACTAAGTGTCAAATATCAGAGACGATTATGCTTATTGATACTGCTTATCGATCATCACTTCAACTGGCTGACCGAAATCAACCACGGCGCTCTCACCGTGCCAATCTTGGTCGCGAGTCGCCACGTTGCCATCAGAGTCGACACGAACGCGAACCATCAGCTTCTCTAGAGAAGAAAGCTTCTGTCCGTCCATCATCGCATTACCATCATCCAGTACCACTGTACGAGGGAATGTACCTAATGGGTAGCGAGCTGCTGCAACTGGCATCGGAGAACCATCTGCACGGTGGATTGAAACGATCAATACCGCGTTTGGATCCAACTGAGCTTCTGGCGCAACGTTAATTGTCACCGCCACACTCTTGTCTGGAGAAACCGCTTCGCCCATTTGCTTGCGCGCGCTTTCGATACTGCGGCCTAGCATTTCGTAGCGGCTGTCTTCTGGACCAATCATTTGCTGCATGATGCCCCAGTATTTGATTGCCGCCGGGAAGTCTTGACGCTCAAATGCATCAAACGCTAGTAGCGAGAATACACGTAGATCAACGTAATCCTGCTGCATCAGTTTACCAAGCAGAGAACGAGCCGTTGCTTGATCCATCTCGTCTTGAGAAAGCATCAGTGCCTGTGCATAACCAAGTTGAACATCTGGGTCTTTTGGCTCTAGCTTGTACGCTTTTTCCATCGCATCAATGGAAGTCGTCACGTCACGGTTAGCCAAAGCAATTCGACCTAGTAGCAACCACCCCGTTGAATCTTCAGGCTGGTAATGCAGACGAGTACGCAGTGCTAAAGATAGGTCAGCCATTTCATCTTCACTCAAAGGTTCAGATGACGCAGACATTAGCTTTTTAGAAAGCTCTGGCAGGTTCTCGTTAACTTCTTGCCACTTGATCACATCTTGAGATGCACCAAATTTGTAGTACAAACCGTAGCTTAAAACTACTGTCAGAATGACTGACGGGATTAAGACTGCAATAGGAGAAACCTTGGTTTCTTTTTGCGCTTTATCACCCGGAATATCGTCAAGTAGAGACTGCTTTAGATCTGAAATCAGATCGTCTTCGCTTTCCACCAGACCTTCGTCTGTTTCTTCAGCAAGCTCAGATAGACGGTCTTTATAGAATGCCTTGTTGAGCTCATCACGTAACACTTCATCGTTGTTGGCTTTTTGCTTTAGCAGTGGCAATGCAATCAATGCACATGCCACAAGCGTAAGAACAACGGTTGAAACCCAAAATAGTGTCATTATTTCTTATCTCCGTTGTTCTCTTCATCAAGTAATGATTTGAGACGCGCTTCTTTCTCTTCGTCCCATTGCTCATTGCTTGCTTGAACTGCTTTTGCTTTGGATTTACGGCTACGTAGCACGATCAAACCAAAGCCGCCTAATACCACTGCTAGCGGGCCAAGCCACAAAATTGCAGTCGCAAAAGTAAACGGAGGATTGTAAGTTACGAAGTTACCGTAACGAGCAATCATGTAGTCCACGATCTCGTCCTTCGACTTACCTTCTTTGGTCATTTCGTACACCTTGTGGCGTAGGTCTTGAGCCAATTCCGCATTCGAATCTGAGATAGTGTTGTTCTGACATTTTGGACAACGCAGAGTATGGCCTAGCTCTTTGAACTGCTGCTCTTGCTCTAGGTTATCAAACTCATACACTTCAATCGCTGCGTGGGCAGCAAGAGAGAATGTCATTGCAGCCAATGCCGCTAAGATAAACTTTCTCATTGCTTCGCCTCCTCAACCAACTTGGTGTAAAGCGGCTCTAGTTTTTCCGCCCAGTTGCGAGGGTTTACGTCACCTACATGGCGGTAGCGAATCACGCCATTTGCATCGATGATAAATGTTTCTGGAGCGCCGTATACGCCAAGGTCTAGACCTAGCATGCCGCTGCCATCAAACAAGCTGATTAGGTATGGGTTACCCAGGTCGTTTAGCCAACCCACGGCTTTGTTGCGATCATCTTTGTAGTTCATACCGATGATCTTCACACCTTTACCAGCAAGCTCGTTTAGGTATTTATGCTCTGCGTAACACGTTGGGCACCAAGTTGCCCACACGTTAAGTAGCAAAGGCTCACCTTTAAAGATCGATTGGTCGTATTGCTTGCCCGGCTCCGCCAAATCTTCCAGATGGAACTCAGGTACAGCTTTACCAACCAGTACTGACTCCAATTTTGTTGGATCGTCACCCTCTTGGTTACGAACCAACTGAGTTGCGAAGATACCCGCCAGTACCATGAACGCCACTAACGGGATAAATAGGACTTTCTTATTCATTTCTTATGCCTCCTTCTCCGCTAGCTTTGACTTTTCGTCTTTCTTAGCCGTTTTGCGGAAGCGGTAACGTCTATCAGAAATAGCAAGCGCACCACCTAAAGACATGATCAATGAACCAGCCCAGATCCAACGAACGAATGGTTTGTAGTAAATACGTACTGCCCAAGAACGATTATCGTCTAGGCGCTCACCCATTGCGATGTATAGGTCGCGAGTGATGCCACGGTCGATAGCTGCTTCTGTCATCATTGACTTCGCCGTACGGTAGAAACGTTTTTCAGCGTGTAGCGTGTTCACGTACTTACCATCATTGGTGATTTCAAAGTCCGCGATGTAACCATCGTAGTTTGGACCATCTTTGTCACGTAGACCTGAGAAGTAGAAATCGTAACCGTAAATCTTGAAGTGCTCACCAGGCGCCAAACGCACGTCACGCTCGATGCTGTAGTTTTGCACCATCGCAATACCAATCACAGTAACAGCTAAACCGATGTGACCAAGCATCATTGCCCAGTGGCTACGTTGAAGTTTACGAACACCTTCGCCGAAGCTGTGACGGTGAGTAGCACGCTCGTACAACTCAAAGCCATGCATTGCAATAATCCAGATTGCCATTACCCAACCGATGTAAGCCATCGCTGAGAAGAAGTCTGCGAACAGGAATACGCACACTGCACCTAGTGTGAAAGCAAGCACACCAGAAACAATCATTGGCTTAATAAGCTTAGATAGATTGTCGCGCTTCCAACGAATCATAGGGCCAATACCCAATAGGAAAGCGAACGGCATCATCAGCCATGCGAACAGCATGTCGAAGAATGGTGCACCGATAGATACTGAACCAAGACCAATTTGTTTGTGAACCAATGGCAACAAGGTACCAACCAATACTACGACTAGCGCAGCAATCAGAAGCACGTTGTTAGCAAGTAGCGCGTTCTCACGCGATACCAAATCGAAATTACCACGTACGCGAACCGCTGCCCCTTTCACTGCGAATAGCAGGAGTGAGCCACCGATTACGAAGACTAGGAAACCTAGAATAAACATACCGCGTGACGGATCAGACGCGAACGCGTGCACCGATACCAAGATACCGGAACGAACCAAGAAGGTACCCAACAAACTTAGTGAGAATGCCGAGATCGCCAGTAGTACTGTCCAAGCTTTAAATGTACCGCGTTTTTCGGTTACCGCTAGAGAGTGCATCAACGCAGTACCCGCTAGCCAAGGCATGAATGATGCGTTTTCTACTGGATCCCAGAACCACCAGCCCCCCCAGCCAAGTTCGTAGTAAGCCCACCAAGAACCTAGTGCGATACCTAGTGTTAGGAATACCCAAGCTGCGGTTGTCCAAGGACGAGACCAACGAGCCCAAGCCGTATCAAGACGACCAGTCATCAAAGACGCAATTGCAAACGAGAACGCAACCGAGAAGCCTACGTAACCCATGTAAAGCATAGGTGGGTGAACGATCAAACCTGGGTCTTGAAGAAGTGGGTTCAAGTCACGTCCATCTACCGGGAAGAACGGCAACGTGCGTAGGAATGGGTTTGACGTCAGGATGATAAACAGCAGGAAGCCCACTGAGATCATGCCCATTACCGCAAGTACACGTGCAACCGATTCTTGTGGCATGCCACGACTGAAAGTAGCAACCGCCACTGTCCATGCTGCTTGGATAAGTACCCAAAGCAATAATGAACCTTCGTGCGCCCCCCAAACCGCAGTCAGACGGTAGTACCAAGGCAATTGGCTGTTTGAGTTACTTGCTACGTATTGCAACGTAAAGTCGTTGGTGTAGAAACCCCAACACAGAATAACGAAAGAGAAAAATAGCATGATGAACATCGACCACGAAAGCGGTCGTGCTGTGTTCATCAGCATCGTGTTGTTGTTTGATGCACCCCATAGCGGCAATACGCTGAGCAACAATGCCATTGCTAGCGAGAGTATGAGGGCAAAGTGACCGATTTCAGCAATCATTGGCCGCTTCCTTGTTTTTGTTCGGTTGTGTACTGCAAAGGCTCATGAGTCTTCTTCATCGCTTCTGCAATCTCAGGTGGCATGTATTCTTCATCGTGTTTTGCCAACACTTCAAAAGCTTTTACGGTTGTTGCGTCTTCAAGAACACCTTGAGCAACGATACCTTGACCTTCACGGAATAAGTCAGGAAGGATACCTTCATAAACGATGGTCACTTCAGGACCGACATCGTGCAGCTCAAAGCTTACTTTTAGAGATTCAGGATCACGACGAACTGAACCTTCAACAACCATACCACCGATACGTAGACGCTGGCCTACCTCAGGCTTTGTGCCGTCTGGCTTACCGTTTACCAATTCCGTCGGCGTGTAGAATAGATCCATGTTTTGGTTCAGTGCGTAAAGCATCAAACCGATGGTTGCACTAATACCGATAAAGATCGCTAAAACAATGCCTAGCCTCTTTTTACGTCTCGGGTTCATAACGTGTTCTCCATATTCTTCGCCGCGTCGATACGCGCTTGACGATCAATTTTCGCTTTCACTTCTTTTAACAACGCATCCCCACGGCGGATACTCGAAATCAAAAGAATGAGCATAGACAAGAAAGTAATACCAAACGCGCTCCATACGTAACCTGCGTAGCCACCCATGGCAAATAGTTCGCTCAGAGAATCAAAATGCATAATCAATTACCTCACTGAGTTTTTTCAGCTGCGAGTTTTTGCACCCAAGGGCGATGACTCTCTTTGCTGATAATTTCGTTACGGAAGCGCACCATCGTTACCGCGCCAAAGAAGAACGCAAAACCAAAAATGTTCAGCAACAAAGGCCAAAGCATGTTGGATGAGATCGATGGTTTTTCAAATTTGGTGATAGTCGCGCCTTGGTGAAGCGTGTTCCACCACTCAACTGAGAAGTGGATAATTGGTAGATTCACCACACCAACGATAGCCAAAATACCTGCGGCTTTTGCGGCGGTCTTTTGGTCATCAAATGCGTGGTAAAGTGCAATAACACCAAGGTACAAAAATAGAAGAATTAATTCGGAAGTAAGGCGTGCATCCCATACCCACCAAGTACCCCACATAGGTTTGCCCCAAACGGCACCCGTTAGTAGAGCAATAAAGGTGAATACTGCACCTATCGGCGCCATAGCCAATGCTGCCATGTCAGACAGGCGCACTTGCCAAACCAAGCCGATAAATGCGGCAATGGCCATCGACATGTAAACACCCATCGACCAAATAGCCGAAGGTACATGGATGTAGATAATTCGGAAACTGTCACCTTGTTGGTAATCAGAAGGCGCAAATGCAAGGCCCCAGACAGTACCAACTGTTAGGCATACGAGGGCCAATACAGAAAACCAAGGTAGGAACTTACCACTCAGGTGATAAGCTGCTTCAGGCTTGGCATAAGGATGTAGCCATTTCCACATGTTAAGTTCTCACTCTTACTTCAGGGACACTGTCCAGAGGGCCGAGACCGTAGCAGTGCTTTAATAATAATTCTTTGATCAAACGTCGCTTAAATCGCATTTATTGAGTTAGTTAACACTAACTCGCAGTGCTGCGCTGATAGCAAACGGTGTGAGGGTGACAGCCCCCATCAACATTGCGCCTAAAATCGCCAGTTGTCCGTTATACGCCATACCTAGTGCTGCAGCATCAATCGCGGACGTAGCGAAAATCAGAATTGGGATGTAGAGCGGAAGAATGAGCAAACTCAAAAGAACGCCGCCTTTTTGCAACCCAACCGTCAGTGCCACACCAATGGCACCGATAAAACTCAACGTCGGCGTACCAATCACTAGAGTCAGTACGACAGACAGCCAAGTGTTGAAATCAAGAGAAAGCAGAATTGCCAACAATGGGCTGATTAAAATCAGAGGCAATCCCGTTAGCAACCAGTGAGCTATGACCTTAGAAATCACAACAAGTTGCAATGGAATTGGCATTAGCATCATTTGCTCTAGTGCGCCGTCTTGAAAATCATCACGGAATAGACGCTCTAATGATAATAAGGCGGACAGCAGAGCAGCAACCCAAACAATGCCAGCTGCAATACGTGCTAACAAATTAGGCTCAGGACCTATGCTAAGAGGGAAAAGTGTGATCACAATGATGAAGAACCACAATGGGTTCAAAATGTCCGCTTGACGACGAAATGCGATCAGAAGCTCGCGGCGAATAATGGTTGTCATGGCCGAAATCATATCAATCACCCAGTTTTATTTTTCTAAGTTTCGGGCTGTCTGCAAACATATCTTGGTGCGTGGTTAGCACGACGATGCCGCCATTGTCAGCATGGCTAACAAACAATGCCTCTAGCACTTTCACGCCTTGTTTGTCGATTGCAGTTAAAGGTTCGTCCAGAATCCATAGGATTTGGTTGCTTAGCCAAAGCCTTGCCAACGCCACACGACGCTGTTGGCCAGCAGAAAGCTGTGCTACAGGCACATCTTCTCGACCCGCAAGCCCTACTTGGGCTAAAGCAGCAAAGATTTCTTCATCGGAGGAGCGATTATTATGGATAGATTGGTAAAAGCGCAGGTTTTCAAACGCGGTAAGTTCGCGTTTAACGCCAGTTTGATGCCCTAAGAACAGAAGGTCTTGATGGAAAACGTCACGAGATTTTTCAACCTCTTCGCCTTTCCATTTAATGGTGCCTTCTTCTCTGTCCCCTAACCCTGTAACGATACGCAGCAATGTGGTTTTGCCTGTGCCGTTGCGTCCTTCAATCTGGACCAATTCACCAGGCTTGATTTCGAATTGCAGGTTTTCAAACAGGACCCTGTCATCACGGATCGCAGTTAGGTTAGAGACTTCTAACATAGGGCTTCAACTAAAAAATGAACGAGCCGCTATATTAGCACAGCTTAGTTGTGACAAAACAGGATAAGAAAGCGATGATGTATGTAAGTTCGTGAGTTTTTGTTAACTTATAGTCACATTTTGATAAAAATAACCATAAGTGATTATAAGTTTTTATTTTAAAAATAAAAAAAGAAGCCGAAGCTTCTTTTTTAATCTTTATCGACGTCTTCCACGGGGTGGATAAGTCGGGTCATCAGAGGGTTGACTACTTAGCGGTGGGATTTTCTCTTTCCCTGCCAGTTTTTTCTGCAGCGAAAGCATCAATTCTGCTTCTGCTTTTGGCAATTCACACTCTTCAATCAACTCATTGATGTCGGCACCAAGTTGAACCATTTTCGAAGCGCGGCTGTACAAACGTCCGTCTGTATCTGCGTGTTCAAGTTCACGAATGCGTTCATTAAGATGTTGAATCACATCTTGTTGTTCAGTCACTTTTTGACCTAGGCCTACCACCACTGAACGCACTTCCAACAGTTGCTTGTTTAGTTTTTGTGTTTCTTTGTCAGCATGGCGTGACTGTGCACGTTGCTGATCCATCTGCTTTTGCAAACCCGCACGCACGCGCAGTTGAAGCAAAAGCAGCACTAAGAATACAAACGCTAGGCCACCCAATATGAGCGGCAAAGATAGCAAGGTTTCTTCAGCCATGATTCATCAGCCAATTATAGGTGAGCCATCTCATCCCATTCGTCATCAGTTAGCAGCTTGTTCAAATCAACAAGGATAAGCAACTTACCGTCACGGTTGCTTACGCCTTGGATGAACTTCGCGCTTTCGTCAGTACCTACAGAAGGTGTTGTATCGATCTCAGAAGAACGTAGGTAAACCACTTCAGCAACGCTGTCTACTAGAATACCGATAACTTGACGCTCAGACTCAATCACGATGATACGCGTGTTGTCTGTTACTTCGCCTTCCATTAGGCCAAAACGTGAACGTGTATCGATAACCGTTACAACGTTGCCACGTAGGTTGATAATACCTAGCACGTAATCTGGCGCACCTGGAACTGGAGCGATTTCTGTGTAGCGAAGAACTTCACGAACTTGCATTACGTTAATGCCGTACGTTTCTTCTTCTAGTTGGAACGTCACCCACTGAAGAACTTCGTCGTTCGATGTATCTTTCTTCACTTCTACTTCAAAAGCTTGAGACATAGTTAATCCTCGTTAATGTCGTTCCCGACCAAAAATCTAATTCAGTGATTTTACATCTAAACCCGCGTTTAGCATGTCTATAAGTGCTTGGACATGAATTAAAGCACACATTTTTTCTTTCACCATGCCCGCTAGCCAAGGGCGTTTGCCTGCTTGTTCACGCCAACGGACTTTGTCGATATTGAGCGTTTCAGTCCCCATCAATTGGTTACTGGCCAACCCCCACATGCTTTCACCAAGCATGACGACGTATTGGTAGTTATCTTTGTAGTTATCGTCGCGAAGCTTATCCGCCATCACCCACTTTGCAGTGTCGACGACATCAAATTGTTGCTCACGACTGGTTTGTAAACCTAAGTACCATGCAGGGCGACCAATCAAGTGGTTCAGCTCTGTGATGCGGTGAATACCACCTAACTCATCAAGCGGCACCGCAAAAGTCACACCATTTACATCAAAGTAAAGCACTTGAAAGTCCGCGCTACGCTGCGTGCTCTCCCAAGTATTGGGTAACTTTGCACCCGCTTCGGTTTCCAGTTCGGTTTCTGTCTCAGTGTGCTGCTCAATCTCCACTTCGACATCAACTGTGAGTTCAACCATTTCAATTTCTGGTTGCTCCCAAACTGGCTCAGGTTGTTCAACCTCAACAGTCGGTGCTGGCTCTTCGTCGATCACCCACTCTTGAATTTCTTCAACGGTTTCCACCGCTGTTTCGATTTCAACTTCTGTCTCCATTGCTTTTGCTTCAGTCGCAATATCAATGGTGTTTTGTTCCAGAATGTCATCGATATCCAACTCTGCCACCACATTGGTGGACTCAAGTTGGCTAAGCAATCGCTGAACGTCTTCCAGATTAGGCGCTTCTAATTCTGGCGAGTACGAATCACTGTATTGATACGACTCCGGTTCTGCGTATTGCAGCTGTAATTTTTGCTCTGGCTCTGGCTCTGGCTCTGGCTCTGGCTCTGGCTCTGGCTCTGGCTCTGGCTCTGGCTCTGGCTCTGGCTCTGGCTCTGGCTCTGGCTCTGGCTCTGGCTCTGGCTCTGGCTCTGCAGATGATAGTTCTTGAGCGAGCAAGTCAAGCTCTTCTTCTTGCCCAATAACTTCGACCTCTTCGCCAAGCAAAGCACTGAAGTAATCATCAAGTGCTTGTTCACTGGAAAGTACGTCGTTATTGCTCATCGAACGCTAACCTCTCCAAGTAAATCAACAGTTGCTTGTAAGCGAACACGCCACGACTACCAGACGCAAAATGCGAAGCTGGCAGATGCTTTAAGCTCGCATCGCGGAATTTGGTGTCAATCGGTACTGCTGAAGTCCACACTTGATTTGGGTAGTCTTTCTTAAGCTGAGTCAGTGTCTGCAAAGAGGCTTTCGTGCGCTTATCGTACATAGTCGGTACGATAGTCACTTTGAAGCCGCCCGGACGAGACTTTTGCATGATGGTCAGAGTGCGAATCATGCGCTCCAAACCTTTCATCGCAAGAAATTCAGTTTGAACCGGAATCAAGATGCGGTCACTGGCTGCTAGTGCGTTAACCATCATCACACCAAGAATCGGCGGACAGTCAATCAACACATAATCGTAGTCTTGTGCAACCGCTTGTAACGCACGCTTCAAGATCAAACCCATTCCGCTTCGGTTGCCCATTACGCGGTCTAGCGTAGCAAGCGACATGTGCGCAGGAATGATGTCCATACCTTCAAGATCCGTTTCTAAGATCAACGGCTTTACCGTCTCACGTGAAAACGTCTTCAGCTGAAAAAGATCGAACAAGCTTGTTGTTACGGCATCCGGATCATAACCAAGATAAGTCGTCAGCGACGCGTGCGGATCGGTATCCACCATCAACACTCGGTGACCTTTTTGGCTCAATAAACCAGCTAATGTCACGGTTGATGTGGTTTTACCTACCCCACCTTTTTGGTTTGCTACACTCCAAACGATCATGATCTTTCCTACGCTAAGCCCACTTCCACCAGCATGCGTTCTGCAATGCGTTCAAGTGGTAAATCTTCAGTAGAGATGCCCGCTTTCGCAACCGCTTGTGGCATGCCATAAACGACGCAACTTTCTTCGTCTTGAGCCCAAATGGTGGAACCTGCTGATTTCAGCATACGTGCGCCTTCACGACCATCTGCGCCCATGCCTGTCAGTACCATCGACAACACTTTGTCGCCGTAGACTTTTGCAGCAGAGCCGAAGGTTACATCGACACACGGTTTGTAGTTCATACGATCGCCGCCATCGATAATACGAAGACGAGCAGCACCAGCACGGCCGTCAACCATCATCTGTTTGCCGCCTGGGGCAAGATAAGCCACACCCGCTTGTAACACATCACCATCTTGCGCTTCTTTCACTTGGATTTTGCATAGCGTGTTAAGACGACTTGCAAATGCCGCTGTGAATGTCGCTGGCATGTGCTGGATAAGCACGATTGGATGTGGATAGTTAACTGGCAAACGAGTCAGAATTTTTTGTAGCGCAACAGGGCCGCCAGTCGACGTACCAATCGCTG
Source organism: Vibrio sp. K4 (assembly GCF_051122595.1). NCBI lineage: Bacteria > Pseudomonadati > Pseudomonadota > Gammaproteobacteria > Vibrionales > Vibrionaceae > Vibrio > Vibrio sp. K4. Next base: position 666,888 of record NZ_CP178577.1, on the reverse strand, counting down.
TTAGCTGATACTTCTTACCTGATGCGCGGAATTTCGCTGCCATCGGACGGCTTGGCGCAGATGCAGTCGGCGCAGCAGTGCGAGAAGTCAAAGGACGCGCTGTTGAACTGGTCGCAGCAGTCGCTGGTCGCGCAATTGGACGACGCATAAACGCGCGCTTAGACGCAATTTGAATCACTCGCTGTTGAAGCAGTGACACTGCTTCATCACGGTTGCGGGCAATGTCTTCGAACTTTTTCGGTAAGAAATCCAACGCACCCGCATCTAGTGCGTCAAGCGTTGCTTTCGCCCCATCGTGAGTCAGGGACGAAAACATCAGGATTGGCGTAGGAGACGCAGCCATGATTTCACGAACGGCAGTGATACCATCCATGACTGGCATTTCAATATCCATCGTGATGACGTCAGGCTTGAGAGTTTTGGCTTTCTCAACCGCTTCTCTGCCGTTAACCGCAACGTCAATCACTTCTAGGCGCGATTCTGAGTTGATGATTTCGCTAACGCGACGACGGAAAAAACTCGAATCATCAACGACTAGTACTTTAATCGCCATTTTATTCCTTTTATCGACTCCAGCTTCGCTTAGATGCGCGAAGCTGCAGCGTATTGCTTAAGTAGGTCTGGCACATCAAGAATCAATGCGATGTGGCCATCACTGGTGATCGTCGCACCTGCCATACCTGGCGTGCCTTGCAATAGGTTATCTAGCGGCTTGATCACCACTTCTTCTTGGCCGATCAATGTATCCACTACAAAACCAACGCGTTGGCTACCGATCTGTACGATAACAACATGACCGTGGCCTGTACGCTCTTGTACACGTGGAGACTTAGAAGCCAACCAATTTTGTAGGTAGAACAATGGGATAGATTTATCACGCACGATGATCGTCAACTGACCATCGACCACGTTAGTGCGGCTTAGATCTAGGTGGAAAATCTCGTTCACCGACGCCAGTGGCAGAGCAAACGGATGACCGCCTACACCAACCATCAGTGTTGGAAGAATCGCCAGTGTTAGTGGAACTTTGATGGTGATCTTAGTGCCCTTGCCTAGCTCAGAGTCGATATCGATAGAGCCGTTTAGGGTGTTGATTGCGGTTTTAACCACGTCCATACCTACACCACGACCAGAGATATCTGAAATCTTCTCTTTGCTTGAGAAGCCTGGTGCAAAGATCAGGTTGAAACACTCTTTATCTGACAGGCGTGCTGCCGCATCTTCGTCCATCATGCCGCGTTTCACCGCGATGCCACGAAGTTTGTTCGGGTCCATACCGCCGCCATCGTCAACGATAGCCAGTTCGATATGATCACCTTCTTGTGATGCAGACAGGATCACTTTACCAGTACGAGATTTACCTGCTTTCGCGCGGTCGTCTGGCATTTCGATACCATGGTCAACCGAATTGCGCACCAAGTGGATCAATGGATCCGCAAGCGCCTCTACAAGGTTTTTATCTAGGTCGGTTTCTTCACCGCGCATTTCAAGCACGATGTCTTTATTTAGGTTACGTGCCAAGTCGCGAACAACGCGTGGGAAACGGCCAAATACTTTCTTGATTGGCTGCATGCGCGTTTTCATCACTGCACCTTGAAGGTCTGCAGTCACGACGTCTAGGTTTGCTACCGCTTTCGACATTTCTTCGTCGTTGCTGTTCAAACCAAGGCTTAGTAGACGGTTACGTACCAATACAAGCTCACCCACCATGTTCATGATGGTGTCTAGTGTCGAAGTATCAACACGTACAGTTGCTTCTGCTTGTGGCTTCTTAACCGCTGGCGCTTTCGCTTCTTCTTTTACCGCAACCGGTTTTGCTTCTGGCTTAGGAGCTGGTGCAGGAGAAGGCGCAGCCGCTACTGGAGCTGGTTGAGGTGCAGGAGCTGGTTCTGCTTTTGGCGCTTCTGGTGCCACGTTTGCCGATGCAGGTTTGGTTGCAAAGTCTAACTCTTCAAGAGTCGGTCCTTTACCAGCACCGTGTAGTTCATCAAGTAACTTCTCAAACTCTTCATCCGTCATTAAGTCGCTGTCGTTTGAGAATGAAGATGCCGCTGGTGCAACCGGTTCTGGTGCTTTTGGTGGTTCTACTGGAGCAACATCTGATGCTGATGGGCTTTTGCCGACACCGTGTAGCTCGTCCAATAGACGTTCAAATTCATCATCAGTAATATCGCCGCTATCTGCCGCAGGCGCACTTGCCTGAACAGGCGCAGCTGGAGCTACTGGCGCTGACGCCCCCGGAGCAGTACCTTTACCGTGCAGCTCGTCCAATAGCTTTTCAAATTCGTCTTGAGTGATTTCGTCAACAGAGCCAACACTTGAAGATGCAGGCGCAGGCTCAACTGGCGCAGCAGGTTGTTCGATGACTGGCTCAGGAATCACAGGTTCTGGTGTTACGACTGGCGCTTCAACAGCAGCGACCACTTCGTCTTCAGACTCTGGTTTGCATAGGCGGTGAAGCTCTTCTAGCAACGCAGGATCCGCCGCATCTAGTGGCTCACGATCTTGAACCGCTTGGAATTGATGGTTAACCGTATCAAGCGCTTTCAGCATGGTGTCCATTAGGCTTGGCGTCACTGAACGTTGACCGTTTCGCAACACGTCGAACACGTTCTCAGCACCGTGACAGGTATCAACCAGTTCTGCCAATGATAGGAAACCAGCACCACCTTTCACCGTGTGGAAACCGCGGAAAATCGCGTTTAGGAGATCTTTGTCTTCTGGATTATTTTCCAGTTCAACTAACTGCTCAGACAGCAGCTCAAGGATTTCCCCAGCCTCAATTAGAAAGTCCTGAAGAATATCTTCGTCTAAATCGTAGCTCATACGTTACCTTTAAAATCCAAGACTGGACAACAAGTCGTCGACTTCGTCCTGCGACGAGACCGCATCTTCCCTTTGCTCAGGGTTAAGAATTGGGCCTTCTGCTTCGCTTGATTGTTTAATCTTTTTATCTGACGGTTCTGGCAAAACTTGAGTCTGTTCTTCTGGTTTATTGCCAGAAAAGACGGTCAAGATCTCAACCAGGCGATCTTCCACTTCATTGACAAGCGTGATCACGCGGCGAATGATTTGACCCGTTAAGTCTTGGAAGTCTTGTGCCATAAGAATTTCGGTCAGCTGACCGCGCAATTCAGTGCTATCACCTTCGACTTGAACTAACAGCTCGTCGATACGATGGCAAAGCGCTTTGAAATCGCTTAATTCAATGCGTCCGTGCATGAGTTCGTTCCATTGAGGGCGAACTTGTTGAAGGCACTCATGCAGGTTATCGGCGATAGGCAAGCAGCACTCAACCGCATCCATCGTTTTATTTGCTGCTAACTCAGTTTTATCAATCACATATTGCAGACGGTCTCTTGCATCAGGGATTTCCGCCCTGGCAATTTCTGTCATGCGTTGATCGATGTTGAAGTGCTTAAGTGAATCATGAAGGTCGCGGGTTAATGTTCCGATTTCTTTTAGCATCGGATTCCCATCGCTTTCATATATCGAGGCAACAAGCGCATTTGCTTGGTCCTGTTCCCCGTTTTCTAGCATCTGAACGAGCGACTTCGCCTGCTCTAGTGAGATCATCCTGAATAGACCCTTTTTTACGTTTAGTTCTTTCTTTTCGCTTTTTTAGCGTCAAACGAGCCACCCTTTAGTATTAGGTATTAGGAGTGATGACTCGATTAACAAAGAGAAAGAGAGAGTTATAAACGTTCGAAAATTTTATCTAATTTTTCTTTTAGTGTTGCAGCAGTAAACGGCTTAACGATGTAACCGTTAACGCCTGCTTGAGCTGCTTCGATGATCTGCTCACGCTTTGCTTCAGCTGTGATCATTAGAACAGGTAGGTGCTTAAGTTCTGCATCCGCACGGATGTGTTTAAGCAGGTCGATGCCTTGCATACCTGGCATGTTCCAGTCAGTTACAACAAAGTCGAAGTCACCTTTTTTCAGCATAGGTAATGCAGTTAAACCATCATCCGCTTCTTGAGTGTTATTGAAACCCAAGTCACGAAGCAGGTTTTTAACAATACGGCGCATTGTTGAGAAATCATCAACAATAAGGATCTTCATGTTTTTATTCAAAATTGCCTCCACTGAATCGTAAAATCAGTGTGTTTAGTCATTTTGTGTCCACGCACTGAGCTTGGTGCGTAAACGTTGCATCGATTGACTCAGTATTTGACTTACGCGAGATTCGCTTACGCCCAACACATCGCCAATCTCTTTCAAATTGAGTTCTTCGTCATAATAAAGCGAAAGTACTAGCGCTTCACGCTCTGGAAGCTGTTTTATTGATTCAACCAGTGCTTTTTTGAACGATTCATCAGCAACGCCCTTAAATGGGTTGCTGTCATCGGTTTCATCAGCCGGTGAAATCACATCATCAGAGACGCCTAAATCTTCAATTCCCACCAGTTTTGAACAGTTTATGTCGGTAAGCGCACTATGATATTGGTCTAGTGTCATGCCGAGATGTGCTGCTACTTCTGAGTCCGATGGGTCACGATTTAGTACACCTTCCAGCTCTGCGATCGCTTGGTTAATTTCGCGGTTGTTCTTATGAACAGAACGAGGTACCCAGTCGCCTTTGCGAATGTCATCCAACATTGCACCGCGAATTCGGATACCTGCATAAGTTTCAAAGCTCGCACCTTTAGAACCATCATAATTCTGCTGAGCTTCGATAAGGCCGATCATGCCGGCCTGAATTAAATCTTCTACCTGAACACTCGGCGGTAAACGGCCTAACAGGTGATGAGCAATACGCTTAACCAACACCGAGTAACGTTCAATGAACGCCTGCTGGCTATTAAATTTGCCATGTTGGTCATAGGTAATCGCTTTATTCACCAAAAGGGTCCTCTGCCAATTCAGTACGATTTAGCAACCTTTCAACGAAAAATTCTAGGTGTCCACTTGGTGTCTTAGGCAGTGGCCACGTCAGTGCTTTGTTCGCTAATGAGCTGATCGCTAAAGCCGCAGGAGAACGAGGGAATGCATCCACAACAATCTTCTGTCTTTTCACGGCTTGACGTACTTTGTCATCCAATGGAATACATGCTACGAGTTCGAGGCTGACATTCAAGAAGCGCTCTGTGACTAGAGTCAACTTTGCGAATAATTCTCTGCCTTCACGGTAGCTTCTGACCATATTTGCAACAACTTTGAAGCGCTGAACCTGATGTTCTTTACTCAACAGCTTGATTAATGCGTAGGCATCGGTGATTGAAGTTGGCTCATCGCAAACCACAACCACAACATCTTGAGCTGCACGTGAAAAGCTAATTACCATGTCAGAAATGCCCGCTGCTGTATCAATCAGCAGTACGTCCATTTCTTCTTCAAGACTACCAAATGCACGGATGAGTCCAGCATGTTGAGCGTGAGACAGCTCGGTCATGCTTTGTGTGCCAGAAGTTGCAGGGACTATCTTTATACCATAAGGGCCTTCAACAATCGCATCTTTTAGCTCACATTCACCCGCAAGGACATGCCCTAGGTTACGTTTTGAACGGATTCCGAGCATAACGTCCACATTCGCCAGACCTAAGTCCGCGTCGAGAACCATCACCTTTTTGCCTTGGCGCGCCATACAAATCGCCAGACCCAGTGTTACGTTTGATTTACCCACACCACCTTTACCGCCAGTAACAGCAATTACCTTAGTCAATGATGGTTGTGTTAAGCGACGGAGGCCGCTTGCTTGATCGTGTATCATATTCTCAGTCATAGTAGTCCGCCGCCCTAGAGTCCTTCGCTGTCACTGTTCCAAAAGTGAGGTTCGTTCTCTGTCGACTTCTCTAACAGTTCATTTGCTTTCGCAATCATGTATTTTGGTTGTGCTATCACAATGTCTTCTGGTACGCGCTGGCCATTGGCAATATAAGCCACTGGCATCGCGTTCTGAATCACCACGCTGATGAATTCGCCAAGACTTAATGATTCATCAAGCTTAGTCAAAATACAGCCCGACAGCGGAATGCGTCGGAAATGATCCAGTGTTTCTTGTAGAACACGACGTTGTGCGGTAGCTGGCAAAACAAGGTAGCTGTGAATCACTTCTCCGCTCTCTTGCATCAAGGTATCGAGCTGCTCAGAGAGTCTTACGTCTCGCTGCCCCATCCCTGCCGTATCGACCAAAATCAGTCTTCTGTTTCTTAGCTGATATATAACATCGGCTAACTCGTTAGAATCTTTAGCAACTCTTACAGGACAACCCATAATTCTTCCGTAAATTGAGAGCTGCTCATGTGCACCTATGCGATATGTATCTGTTGTCACAAGGGCGACATTGTCGGCACCAAACTCCATTGCCGCACGCGCTGCAAGCTTTGCAACCGTGGTGGTTTTACCAACACCTGTCGGCCCAAGCAGTGCAACCACACCACCACGCTTCAAGATGTCTTGTTTTGGAATGCTGATTTGATCCGCCACGAGAGAAAGCAATGCCTTCCACGCTCGCGCCGGCTTAGTGTCTTCTGGAATGTAGCAAGCCATTTGATCTGCCAACTCCGGAGAAACGCCCATTCGCTCAAGACGCTTAATCAGCATCGCGCGCAATGGTTCACGGCGTTCAACCTCTTGCCACATCAGACCGGAAACTTGGTGCTCCAACAAACGACGAATTGATGTCATCTCTTCGCGCATGTTCTCTAATTCACTACTAGACTCTTCTCGCTCATCCGACGGACGACGACGGTCATAGCGTGTTGGATCCAACTTAGGTGTTGGGCGCTCAAATCGGTTGTCTTGTGCAATCAACTTCGCCAGTGGCGAATCGGGTTGATATGGCGCTGGCTTTTCTTGGTTATAGCTTTCACGATGCTTGTTTTGGCGCTGCAGTAATGCCGACAAAGAATCTTCGTTCTCTGCCACATGGTCATCTGACTCAGCAGCACCATTGCTGTATTGCTTGAGCATGTTCGCGAAACGTTGCGTCATTGAGCCTGATTTTTCATTGTTCGCGTTTAGGCTAATTCTGTCTTCATCCAAACGGCGATCTTGATAACGCTCTGCTGCAGATGACGGCAATTGACGTTGTTCGCTATAACGATTTGGTTGAGCTGCGCCACGGTTAGGAAGAGAGTGCGCCTGTGAAGTCGGAGCTGCATTGGACTCGCCGTCGATTGCCGCTACGATCTCTACACCGCCTGCCACTTTCTTATTCGACATGATCACCGCTTCTGCACCAAGCTCTTCTTTCACTTGGAGCAGCGCTGTTCGCATGTCTTTGGCAAAAAATCGTTTAATTTTCAAACTATAAATCCATTAATGATGCGCAGGCTTAGTTGCCCACGGCTTGCACAATTCTGATCTGCTTTTCGTCCGGTATTTCTTGGTAAGACAGTACGCGGAGGTTCGGTATTGTGTTCTTAACGAACTTCGCTAATGTGGAACGCAATACGCCAGATGTCAGCAGAACCGCAGGCTCGCCTTTCAGTTCTTGCTCTTGTGTCGCTTGGCTCAGAGAGGACTGAAGTCGCTCAGCTAATCCCGGTTCAATACCAGCGGATTCGCCGCCTGAAGCCTGCATGGTTTGATGCAAGATTTGTTCCAGCTCAGGAATGAGTGTTATCACTGGTAGTTCAGGCTCTATACCATTGATTTCCTGAACAATTAGACGTTTCAAACTGATACGAACTGCGGCAGTCAAAATGTCAGGTTCTTGACTCTTACTCGAGTACTCCGCCAAGGTTTGCACGATGGTTCGAATATCGCGAATTGGGATCGCTTCATTGAGCAGGTTCTGCAGCACTTTCACCACTACACCAAGCTGAAGTTGGTCAGGAACAAAGTTCTCCACCAATTTAGGCGCACTGCGACCGAGCATTTCCAATAGGTTCTGTACTTCTTCATGACCAATCAGTTGTGACGCGTTGTTGGTCAGCAGTTGGCTCAAATGGGTAGCTAGTACCGTGGATGAGTCCACCACGGTATAGCCTAATGCTTGGGCGTGTTCACGCTGCTCTTCACGAATCCAAACCGCTTCTAGACCGAATGCCGGATCCATGGTTGGCTCGCCTTCAATCATGCCGTAAACCTGACCCGGGTTAATTGCCAACTCTTGGTCTGGACGAATCTCGGCCTCACCAACGGCAACACCCATTAAGGTGATACGGTAGCTGTTTGGCGTTAGTTCTAAGTTGTCACGGATATGAACCGCAGGGATAAGGAAACCAAAGTCTTGAGAAAGCTTTTTACGCACCCCTTTGACACGCTCAAGCAGCTCACCACCTTGGTCACGATCCACCAACGGAATCAAGCGATAGCCTACTTCTAGACCGATGATGTCGACGGGTTGCACGTCATCCCACGACAATTCGCGTTGAGAAATCGGTTCACTGCCATCTTCCGCTTTGGCGGGTAAGGCGGGTTCTTTGGCTTTTTGTTTTTGCTTCTTGTCGAGCCAGTAAGCTGCACCACCAGCAATAACCGCTAATGACAAGAATGAGAAATGAGGCATACCCGGCACGATACCCATAACACCAAGAATCGCGGCGGTGATCATGAGGGCTTTCGGGTTGTCGAACATCTGGAAAATCAGCTGCTCGCCCATGTCTTCATCAGTATTTTGACGCGTTACCATCATCGCAGCCGCGATAGAAAGTAGTAGCGATGGAATTTGTGCTACCAAGCCGTCACCGATAGTCAGCAAGGTGTAGATTTGCATGGCTTCAGAGAAGCCCAAACCATATTGCGCCATACCAATTGATAGACCGCCAATGATGTTGATGAACAGAATTAAAATACCTGCAATCGCATCACCTTTTACGAATTTAGACGCACCGTCCATTGAGCCGTAAAAGTCCGCTTCTTTGGTCACTTCAAAACGGCGTAAACGCGCTTGGTCTTGGTCAATCAAACCGGCGTTCAAGTCCGCATCGATCGCCATCTGTTTACCCGGTAAGGCATCCAAGGTGAAGCGAGCACTTACCTCAGAAATACGACCCGCACCTTTGGTTACAACCATGAAGTTAATGATCATCAAGATAAGGAAGACCACCAGACCGACGGCGTAGTTACCACCGATAACAACGTTACCGAAAGCTTCGATTACGTTACCAGCTGCATTGCCCCCTTCGTGGCCGTATAGAAGTACCACACGGGTTGAAGCAACGTTCAACGCCAAGCGTAATAACGTCGCGATAAGCAGAACGGTTGGGAAAGCCGCAAAGTCGAGTGGACGACGTGTGTAAACGGTCACTAACAACACCACCATGGCTAAGGCGATGTTAAAGGTGAAGAATAAATCCAGCAGGAATGCAGGTATAGGTAGCACCACCATTGCAAGGGTGGCCAATACCATAACAGGCGCACCAATGGCGGGCATGGAGCGCTGTGGAATTTTGGGTAATTTATCTGCAAATGGCAGGCTTAACTTCATACTGCGAGGTGTCTCAATCGGTCTGGAGCATCACGTAACAGAGGCATGTAAGTACACACATGTAACTAGTATTACGCGACAGCTTTCGCCTAAAAGTTTAGGTATTGTTGTTGATTAGCGCGATTTAAGCAATGTGTGTACCATGATTAACGCCAAAATAATGACTAGTTGCTCAAAGAAATCACAATCCTTTGATCTAATGTGAATTTTTGTCTAATCACACCATGCAATTATTTTCATTAGTGACGATGTTCAGGTGGGATTGGTAGGTCGTAATCCTGAATTTTCGGTCGTTGACCGCCACGTTTACGATACTGCTTAAGTTGGAAAACGAACGCCAGAACTTGCGCTACGGCGGTAAACAAGCCGTCTGGAATTTCCTGCTCCAACTCTGTGGTGTGGTAGAGCGCACGCGCCAATGGCGGAGCGGGTACGATAGTAATATCGTGTTCGCGCGCTACTTCTCGGATCTTCATTGCCATATGGTCAGTACCTTTGGCAATCACCACTGGCGCACGGTCGGTTTTCTGCTTATAACGCAACGCGACAGAGAAGTGCTCTGGGTTGGTAATGATAACGTCCGCCTGTGGCACATCGGCCATCATTCGACGCTGAGCTGCTTCACGTTGCAACATACGAATACGACCTTTCACTTCAGGCTTACCTTCGGTCTCTTTGTATTCGTCTTTGATCTCTTGTTTGGTCATTTTAAGCTGATCAGCGTGTTGCCAAATCTGAAACGGAATATCAATCGCCACAACGATGAGCAAAGAACAACTGATCAGCAGGATGAAGTTGAGCAAGATATCCAAAGCATGAAAGATGTTTTGCGGATACACATCCATGCTTAGCTGAATCAAATCCGCTTGTGACGCTTGAATCAGGTAGATCGCCATCCCTGTTACCAACGCAACTTTTAAAATCGATTTGATCAGCTCAACCCAACTTTGCATGCCCACCATACGCTTTAGACCACTGAGCGGGTTCATCTTGGAAAGCTTTGGCATTGCCGCTTCAGCAGAAAAACTTATGCCCCCCACCCCTGCGGCTCCAATCATGGCAGCAACAAACAAGGTAATGAGGATTAGGAATAGTGGGAACAGCAGATCCGTCATCGCACCAAACGCAATGTCGAATAACTTAGCGGTATCGAAGATTTCATCGCGTTTGAGATCAAACAAACGACTCATGATCGAAAACAGCGAGCGCGCCAAAGACTCGCCAAACCACATTAAGGCGATAGCACCTACAATCAGCACTGAAGCTGATGCGAGCTCTTTAGACCGAGCAACCTGCCCCTTTTCTCTGGCTTGTTGTAACCGTCGGGGCGTGGCTTCTTCGGTACGTTCCTGACCGTCTGACTCTGCCAATCCAGCCTCCTAGCAATCCAAGCGAATGAGGTTACAAATCTGTTCCTCACCCACTGCCCAGAACAATTCATAATGACTGTACAAGCCAGCCAGAATGTACCAACAAAGTAACAAGCCCACCATCAAGGCAAAGGCAAAACCAAGCGAGAAGATATTCAGCTGTGGTGCGGCACGTGTCATTACACCGAATGACAAGTTAATCGTGAGCAGCGCGATAATGCCCGACAACGACATACTCAATGCCGTCTTAAACATGATACCAAGCCAACTCGCCATTTCACGGAAATCGACCGCATTGAGCGAGCCAGACCCAATCGGCAAGGTTTTGAAACTAAACACCACCAATTGCAGCATTTTCAAATGCCCATCGGTAGCAAGGAAGAACATGGTCGCCAAGAACATAAATAGCTGACCAAGCAAAGGGGTGTTTTGGCCGTTAGCAGGGTCCACCATAGAGGCAAAACCCAAGCTCGATTGCATACCTAAGATCTGACCAAGTAGTACAAAGGTCTGGATCATAAACTGGGTCACCATGCCCATCGCAACACCAATAATGATTTGCTCGGCAATGGTCATAAAACCACGGAAAGAGAGCAGCTCAATATCTTGAGGTACAGCAGGAATCGCAGGGGCAACCGCAAAGGTAATGGCTAAACCGAGGTAGAGACGAATTCGAGGCGAGACAAAACGAGCCCCGGTTACCGTCATTACCATCAACATGGCAGAAATACGGGTATAGGGCCAAAAGTAGTTTGCGATCCAGTCGAGGACGATATGGGTCGGATACTCCATACGCGCCTCTAGTAAAGCACCTGGGGTAGGCGTTCAATCAAGCCGAAGAAGTATTCCATCAACATTTGGGTCATCCAGTGGCCAAACAACATTAACGCCAACAAGGTCACAATCAAACGCGGTAAAAAACTCAACGTTTGTTCGTTGATAGAGGTTGCCGCTTGGAAAATAGCGACGACAAGACCAATAAGCAAACTTGGGATAATGATGGCACAGACCATGATCAGCACCATCCACAGTGCATCACGGAAAAGCTCGACAAACATTTCTGGAGTCATGTCTTACCCTCTTCTCTCTGTGCCAATCTAAAGGGCAAAACTGCCGGCGAGTGTCGACAATATCAAGTTCCAACCATCCACCAGCACAAACAGCATCAGCTTAAATGGTAGCGATACGATCATTGGCGAGAGCATCATCATACCCATTGCCATCAATACCGAGGCGACAACCAAGTCGATGATCAAAAACGGCAAGAACAACATGAAACCGATTTGGAACGCTGTCTTAAGCTCTGAGGTAATGAAAGCAGGAATCAACACTGCCATCGAAACGTCTTCTGGGTTTGTCACCTCTTCGCCAGACATATTGACGAACGTTTCCAAATCTTTAATTCGAGTCTGTTTAAGCATGAACGCTTTCATCGGTGCTTGTGCCGCATCAAAGGCTTCACGTGCTGTCACTTGCTCGTTCAAATAAGGTTGTACCGCTTGATCGTTAATTTCATTCAAAACAGGTGACATGATAAAGAACGTCAAAAATAGCGCGATACCAATAATGACTTGGTTAGATGGTGTTTGTTGTAGACCCATAGCCTGTCGCAAGATAGACATCACCACCACGATACGGGTAAACGACGTCATCAAAATCACCATGGCTGGCAAGAAGCCAAGCATGGTCATCAGCGCAAGAATTTGTAGCGTAACCGAGTAGTCTTCGCTGCCATCGGCATTGGTCGTCATGGTAAAGGCAGGAATCCCTCCACCATTGCCCACTGACATACTTCGGCTTGAGCCCGACTCGTTTTCCATCGCCTGAACCGTCACACTATCACCTTGTGCAAGGTTAGAAGGCAATGGCGATTCCTCTGCCTGCGCAAACGAAAGTGAAGAAAACAGCACGCCAACGAGCAGCATAAAAGTGCTCAGCATTAGGCGGATTGAATTATCCTTTGTCATGTTTTTTTATCAGTTGGCTAAATTGACTCGCGAAGGCGCTGGTCGCCAACTCTTCCTCTTTCAATGGCTTTTCAAGCTTGGCTAGGGTTTGGATAGATTGGCTGGTAATGCCCACCAAAAACTGTTCTTCACCGACTTGCACAACCGCAATGCGCTCTTTGGTACCGACTGGTAACTGGCTAACAATTCGTAGCCCTTTTTGTTGACCCATTGCTGGTACTTGCATGCGCTTTAGCAACCAAGCCAGGAATAAAATCACACCAATAACCAGCACTAAAGAACCTAACGTGGTCGCAAGATCCAAACTCGTTGGCGCGGCAGCAAATGCATAAGGAGCACTCAGCATTAAGCCGAGTGCTCCTGTAATTTGCTTCAATCGCGTTTTGATTGAACTGCTCATATTAACGCAGCTTTTTGATGCGTTCAGTTTGGCTGATCACGTCAGTTAGACGAATACCAAACTTATCGTTGACGACAACGACTTCGCCGTGCGCAATCAAAGTACCGTTAACCAGTACATCGAGCGATTCACCCGCTAGGCGATCAAGCTCTACAACCGAACCTTGGTTCAATTGCAGTAGGTTACGGATACTGATTTGTGAGCGCCCCACTTCCATCGAAATGGTCACTGGAATATCCATGATAGTGTCGAGCTTACGACGCTCATCTTCCGTAATTGGAGCCGAGGTGTCTTTTAACTCTTCCAGTGGCGCTGCCAATATTTCATCAACATCAATTGAAGGTGCAGACGGGTCTTCGCCAAGAGCGGCTGCCCATTCGTCTGCTAGCTTTTGATCGTCACTTGGTTCCATTTTTCTGTCCTGTGTTAAACCTTACTGCGCCATACTTCTGGCTTCATTCTTTGTTGTCGATAACAGAGAACAAAGCGAGGCGATTGTAATGAGTAAGGGTTTTAATCGTCTGTATCGTCGTCGTTTTCAAGTTCAGACATGATGTCTTTACCCAAGAACGCTAAATCTGTTTTTACTACGTGTGGGCGTTCGATCTCTTCAGAGATCTGCACCGCCATCTTGTCTTCGGAGCGACCCATTTTCACACGGTAAGTTGGTAAGTCTTCGATGAACATGGTGGCGTGTTCTGGCATTTCAATCGGGATCACGTCGCCCGGTTGCAGCTCCATCAAATCACGCAAAGAGATGTCTTTCTCTAGCAGATTCACACGGAAGTTGACTGGGCAATCCATGATCTCTTCACGCAGTGCCGAGCTCCAACGTACGTCAGTTTCCATCTTGTCGGATTGAACACCCGCATCAAGCAGTTCGCGGATTGGTTCCACCATCGAATAAGGCATAACCACGTGGAAATCACCACCGCCGCCATCGACTTCGATATGGAATGAGCTCACGACGATCACTTCGGTCGGGCTGACGATGTTCGCCATGCTTGGGTTTACTTCAGAATCGAGGTATTCAAATTCCACACCCATTACTGGCGACCACGCTTCTTTGTAGTCTTCGAAAACAATTTTCAGCAGAAGCTGGATGATGCGACGCTCAGTTGGGGTAAATTCACGACCTTCAATTTTGGCGTGGAAACGGCCATCACCACCAAAGAAGTTCTCTACCAGAATAAACACCAAGCGTGCTTCCATGGTGATCAGCGCCGTACCTTTAAGTGGACGGAAGCGCACCATGTTCAAACTTGTCGGAACGTACAGGGTATTTTGGTATTCACCAAACTTCATCATCTGCACGCCGTTGATCGACACTTCAGCGGTTTTACGCAACATGTTAAACAGGCTGATTCGCATGTGTCGGGCAAAACGCTCATTGATAAGTTCGAGCGTCGGCATTCGACCACGGACAATCCTGTCTTGAGACGAGAAATCGAAACTGACGGCACCCTCGGTGTCGTTATCTATGGGTTCATCGACGTCATCAACATCGTCAACCCCATGCAGAAGCGCATCAATCTCGTCTTGGCTTAATAGATCGGTCACGTTATACCTATTGAATTACAAAATCTGTAAACAGTACTTTCTCAATCACTGGCTTACCAACAGCGGCATTCAGTGCGGCTTTGATATCATCAGAAGCGCGATCACGTAGCTCAGTTCGTCCTGTTGGAGAACGAAGTTGCTCCACGGTCGCTGAAGCAAATGTTGATAGCAGTGAACTCTCTATCAGTGGAGAATGGTAACGAGCTAATTGCTCATTCTCGCTGCCACGCACCATCAGTTGCGCTTTGATTTGTACCAGTCTATCGCGACGATCTCCCGTCACGTTAAAAATAAACGGTTGTGCAATGTTCACGTACGCAATTGGCGCTGCTGCCGTTTGCGCTTGTGCCTGCTCGGTTTGTGCCGCTTGCGCAGGTTCATCAGAACCCATTAAAAAGAAAGCTGCCGCACCACCACCGATAAGCAAAACCACCACTGCGATAATGATGATCAGTAACTTACTCTTTCCTTTTGGTGCATCCGCACCCTGTAGCTGTTCTTCTGCCATTACTGTCTCTTATTGTTCTGCTTTTTTAGGCCGCTATTTTATGCGTAAAAACTAATTCCATCACGCTTTGAAACCACATTCAAATCAAGATTCGTGTCGGCATCAAAGTTTTCATCTGACTGACCAGAAAATCCACGACCTTGAGAGCCTTGACCGTTTTGTTCCGCATTCGCGTAGCCACTTTGTTGCTGACCACTGCTCTGTTGCTGAACCGAAGAATCCGCTAATTGCATACCTTGCTGAGCCAACATCTCTCTCAGGCGAGGTAAAGTTTGTTCAATCAAGTCACGAGCTTGCGGGTTTGCCACCGTAAAATGCACATTGGCAAGATCGTTGTTCATTGTCATGCGGATCTGCATACGACCAAGCTCTGGCGGGTCAAGACGGATATCGAGGTTCTTTAAGTTCTTCGACATCATCATTTGTACTTTCTCTGCCACTTGGTCGTTGGCCAGTTCTTTGGTTAGTTGCAATGGTAACTGTGCTTGCTGCGCAGCATCGACTCGCGCTTGTTGCTGAGCTGTCACGCCTTGTTGACCTGCTGTCGCTTGAATTTGTCCCGCTAAACCATGTTGTGGTTCCGGTTTATCTTGCTTACTTGAAGCGCCCTTCAATGCGCCTGCAGCAAGACCAGCATTCATCACTTTCTTGCTTAGCTCTGCACTAGAAGCAGCCTGCGCCGCTGGGTTCAAATTTGCTGCCACTAGCGCTTCTGGCATTGCAGATAACGCTGCTTTGTCAGCATTTGGGGATACGGCTGTATGCGCACTCGCTTGAGCTGCAGCGTGCTTCATGTCCTGCGTGGCTAGCTGATGAGCTTGTTGAGCCGTCACTGAAGACGCCGCAACACGAGTTTGGCTAGAAGCGGCTTGATGCTCTGCTATCGCCACTTTTACATCGCTTGGTAAAGCCGCGAATTGCGCTAATTCTTGCACAGGAATATCCGCAACCAGCTCACCCGTTTTTAGCCCTTCAATCACATCAAGTTCTTGTTGTGAAAGAGGCTTACCCTGCGCTAACTTAGTATCAATGACGTGCAGCTCATCAAGAGAAATACGTTTTACTTCAGAGATTTCAGCCTCGACTGGCAATGCCGTTTGCAATACTTCTCCACCAACCATCGACTGAGCACCTTGAGCCACAACTTGACCGTTAACCGCGGCTTGAGTTGTCGCATTCACCGTTGCTTCTGCGTGAACAGCCTGAGTACTTGGCGAGTTCCAATCAATTTGCGCGGCAACTGGAGCCGCTTGATTTGTGTTTGCTGCTTGTACATTCGAGGCTGATTCCGTCGTCAATACAACGGGTTTGCCATTGGCATCCAACGTCACTTTGTCACTGCCAGCAGGCTGCGCCGCGCCGCTTTGTGGGTCGGATTGCTTAGCAAAAAGCATTGCTTGTTGTTCTGGAGTAAGCGGGGTGCCTTTTTCCTGTTGAGCAACGCTTTGTGTTGATACTGCCTCTGGTGGCAATGCTTTGCCGCTATCAACTAATTGCTCATTAGGCTTAAGCGTTTGGTTTGCTTGCTCAATACGACCCAACAATTGTTGGCCTTCACCCATCGCACTTTTCACTTGAGCATTGGGCGCCTGTTCAGAAGCGTCGACATCATTAGGTTGCGTTTGTTTTGTTATCGTACCTTGTTCAACTTGGCTTGACGCACCATTTGCTGCTGACTGGATTGCATCGCCTTCTGATGAATTTGTTTCTTTAACGCTGCTAGAAGCCGATTCGCTATCTGAAAGCTCACCCACTTTGCTGCTCGCAACTTGTTTACCGTCGCCTTGAGCAAGTAGCTCATCGGTTGATTCTGCAGATGCCACTTTCTCGCCATCCACAGTATCAACGACTTTTTCTTGGCTCTCACCTTCTGGGCCTGCCGATGCTACTTTTGTCGCCTCATCTGTGTTTTGTACCGATACGTCTGGCGCATCAGATTTTGCCACCGCTTTTTCGGCTTTTTGTGAATCAGTAAATACCCCGGCTAAGGTTTCAAAAAAACCTTTGCTTTCAGGGTTTTCTGCAGCAACTTTACTTGAAGAATCGGAAACCGACGTCTTATTGGTTGCAGAAACATTGGATAAATTCACATTCATATAGAAACTCTCGTCATCGGCAGCGTTGAGTAACTCGCTGTCGGATTGCACATAGGCGGCAAACTTAGGTCAAAAGACCCGATACTGACGGCTAAATTGCAAAAATCACGCCAACGCATAGTGTGGAATTTCTGACGGTTAAGTGAGGCAACATCAGTGGAACAAAGATCAACTTTGCGATATCCCTAAACGACATCAAAGATGCGTAAACCATCATCATAATTTGACTATTCATTGGTGGGAGCGTAAACAGAAGCCTTGCTCAATCAACAAGGAATCGCTTTGAAAGTCACAGAACTCCGCCAATATAAAATTAAGACTGGCAAAACAGAGCTATGGTTAACATGGATGAAAGACGAGTTGCTGCCCTACCAGCGTTCCAAAGGCATGCGTGTCTTAAACACCTATGTTCACACGGGTGAAGATGGGCATGATTACTTTGTCTGGTTGCGTGAGTTCGACAGTGAACAAGCGCGACAAACGATATACGCAGAGACCTACAATGAATGGTGGATTCGCGAGATTCGACCAAAAGTGTTTGAGTTGATAGAGCAAGACTCCGTCAAAGTGACCTTGCTTGAATCAGTAGATATATAACCAGCAGCACTTGCGCGATATAACGATGAGAAACGCTTAAAAACGTTGCGGTTTCCGGCTATACAGCAAGGTAGAAAACTCATCCATCTGCTTTTGCTCACGTTTAGCTTCCGCAATTTGCTTTTCTTTCTCGCGCTTTTCAATCATCCACTCGTAAGACATCCGTTCTTTACGCATGTTTAACCAGTAATCTTGGCAGTTCACCACCTGCTCTTTAAAGTGGTTTTCTGCCTGCTTTTGCTTGGAAAGCGTTTCATCAAGCTGGGTTAAGAAGCGGTTTAAGTGGCCGTATTGGCTTGCGGTGAGTCCCGCCATACCACGGTCTACCAACTGCTGGCAGTAATCTAAGCGGTACTTTTCAATTTGCTCTACTTGGCGGTAGTAATCTTCAAGCTCCGAGCGTGCTTTATTGAGCGCGAGTACTGCTTGATCTTCGCGCTCTTTTGCCTGATCAAGTAGGAACTCCATGGCGTTATTCATACGCTATTACCCACCCAAGATGCTCTTCAACATGTTGACGCACATGTCATAAGGCACAGACTCTTTCATGCGCTGCTGCAAGTACTCGTCCAGTTTTGGCTTGAGGGTGAATGCGCCATCGATAGCAGGATCGGTACCCGGTTTATAAGCGCCAATCGAAACCAAGTCTTGGTTTTTACGGCAAATCGACAACACCTGACGCACCGCTTTCGACATCAACACGTGCTCTTCTGTGGTGATTTGTGGCATAACACGGCTCACCGATTTCTCGACATCGATGGCTGGGTAGTGTCCTGCGTCCGCCATTTCACGAGATAAGACAATGTGACCATCGAGGATCGCACGTGACGCATCGGCGATCGGATCTTGTAGATCGTCACCTTCGGTCAGAACAGTAAAGAACGCGGTGATCGAACCTTGATCATCACCACCGTTACCAGCACGTTCCACCAAGGCAGGCAATTTAGCAAATACCGAAGGCGGATAACCTTTGGTTGCAGGCGGTTCACCCACAGACAATGCAATCTCACGCTGCGCTTGAGCAAAACGCGTCAGAGAGTCCATCAATAGAAGAACATCTAATCCTTGGTCACGAAAGTATTCGGCAATCGTCAGTGCAGTTTGACAGCCCTTCAGGCGCATCAAAGGCGAAGCATCGGCTGGAGCAGCTACCACCACAGAACGACGGCGTCCGTCTTCACCCAAAATCTCTTCAATAAATTCTTTTACTTCGCGTCCACGTTCACCAATCAGACCAACGACAACAACTTGTGCCGTCGTGCCTCGCGTCATCATGCCAAGGGTGACCGATTTACCCACACCAGAACCCGCAAACAGACCGATACGTTGACCTTTACCGACCGTCAATAAGCCGTTGATGGCTTTTAAACCAACATCAAGTGGCTCAGAAATCGGCTTACGCGCTAATGGGTTAATTGGCTCAGCGTTGAAAGAAGCGCGGTGATCGGTATAAAGCGGGCCAAGGCCGTCAAGTGGGTTACCCACACCATCAATCACACGCCCAAGCAGTTCCATACCAACGGGCAAACCCGCTTCGCTGGTTAAAGGCGTCACTTTCGCGCCAGGTAAGATGCCCGTGATTTGCTCACTCGGCATTAAGAAAAGGTTATCACCGGAAAAGCCCACCACTTCCGCTTCCATATGACCGGACATGGTTTCGACCAAACACAAACTGCCAATCGGAGCACGACAGCCTGTCGCTTCCAAAGTTAAGCCAACAACACGCACAAGCTTGCCTGAAGCAACCGGACGCGTGGTCAGCCCTTCAACTTTGTAGTTCTTTAAACGGTCAGCTAAGGCTTGCATGGATTATTCGCCCCCTTGATGGCGGTTTGCGCCACAAAAGCTGTTCAGCACGCTTTTCACGCGCTCTTCCATGCGGTAGTTAATGCTCGATTCGCCAGCAGCAATTTGTACATCACCACGATTTAATGCTGGCTCTGCAACCAATGTCCAATTGCGGCAATCAAGTTCTTCTTCGCCGTATGCGGAGCGGATGATCGCGACATCGTCTGGGTTCAGGTGCAAAGTAATTGGATGGCCAGAAATTGGCAACGCTTCGACAGATTGTTTTACGGTATCGAGAATAATTTGAGGGTTGGTTTGCACTTCCACATGCACAACTTCTTTAACTAGGCACAGCACCATGTCCACCAACTGCTTTTCAACCTGAGCGTTCATCAGCTCTAAAGGTTGAGCAAACTGGTTAGCCAAGTTCATGAAGGTTTCCACCTGCTGCTGGATGTACTCTTGCCCAGCGGTAACACCTTCCGCTTTACCGAGTTCAAGACCTTCTGCATGGCCTGCTTGAATGCCTTCTTCTTTGCCTTTGTCGTAACCTTGCTTAAAGCCTGCTTCTTGACCTTGATACAGACCTTCTTGATAAGCGCCTTGCTTGATCAACTCAATCTGTTCTTCTGTCAGTTCAAGCGCTTGTTCTTCTTCTGGCTCGTCAAAGTTTGGCACCCAACCTGGATCGTAGTTAAACGCGGTTTGCTTGGCTTGCTTTGCTTTCGGCTCACCATAATCAGGCAACCCCCAGCGCTGCGGTTCGATCATCGCATCGTCTTCATCAGGACGGATAAATCCACGTTTTCTATCGCCAGCCATGCTTAACCTACAATCTGTCTATGTTGAAATTGATTTTAAAAATAAAGTGCTTTGAAAAATGCGCGACTAAGGAAGTGCATTCCTCCCACTTAAGCAGGAGGAATAAGAAAGGATTATAAGAACTCGTCTGCGCCGCCAGACAGCATGATTTCGCCAGCATCTGCCATACGACGAGCAATCGCCAAGATTTCTTTTTGCGCCGCTTCCACGTCTGCAACACGAACTGGTGGCATTGCTTCGATATCGTCACGCATCATCTCAGCTGCACGCTTAGACATGTTCTTGAAGACTTTCTCACGTAGAGAGTCATCGGCACCTTTAAGTGCACGTTGCAGAACGTCTTGAGGAACGTCACGCAGCAATTTCTGAATACCTTGGTCGTCCACTTCCACCAAGTTCTCGAATACGAACATGAGATCTTGGATTTGTGTTGCCATGTCTTCGTCTTGGTCGCGGATTTGCTCCATCAAGATACCTTCGACGTTGTTGTCTAGGTAGTTCATGATTTCTGCTGCTGCCTTCAAGCCGCCAATCTTCGCTGCTTGTGCACCTGCTTGACCTGCGAACTGTTTCTCCATGATTTCGTTCAGCTCTGCCAGTGCCGATGGCTGAACTTCTTCTAGGTTGGCAATACGCATCATCAGATCCAGACGCACACGCTCTGGGAACTGAGAAAGGATTTCTGCCGATTGGTCTGCTTCCAAGTACGAAAGTACGATGGTTTGAATCTGCGGGTGTTCGTTGACGATGATACTTGCCACTTGGCGAGGGTCCATCCACTTGAGTGAATCCAGACCTTTCGAGCCAGTACCCAATAGGATTTGGTCGACCAAGTTGTTTGCTTTGTCTTCACCCAGAGCAGCCACCAGCGCATTACGCATAAAGTCTTCGCTGCCCATACCGATGTTGGTGTATTTCTGGATGTCTTCTAAAAACGCACGATGCACACCAGACACTTTGTCTTGGCTCAGATCTTTCGCGCGCGCCATTGCACTACCAACACGTTGAACCTGCTTTGGTTCCAAGTGACGGATGATGCCAGCGGCGTCGCCTTCGTTCAGGCTGAGCAGCAAAATCGCCGCTTTTTCTTCACCTGTCATGCTAGAGACATCAAACTCCGCAGGAACACCTACGCCATTTTCATCTTGAGGTACGATATCGTTAGCCATTTTCGTTCATCCAGTTTTTCACAACTTGAGCAGCAAGTTCTGGTTCGTTTGCTACCAGAGCACGTACTGCTTTAAGTACATCTTCATCTTTGTGAAGGTTAGGCAAATCAATGCTTGAACCAAACTCAAACAGTTCACCGCTTTCGATGTCGCTACCAATTAGGCTGGTTTCACCATCCGCACCAATTGGCAAGCCATCTGGTCCGTACATTTCGTCTTCGTCGGTGCTCGCAGGGTTAAGCAGTTTCTTCATTGCTGGGCGAACCAGAACCAAGATAACCACGATGATCACCAACGCACTCGCGAACCAACGAACCCAATCGTTGAAGTTTGGATGTTCCCAAATTGGTGGATCAACCATTTGCTCAAGCTCTGGCTCAGCAAACTTCACGCTAAGAACGTTTAGCAAGTCACCACGGTTTTGATCAAAACCAACGGTACCAATCAGCACTTGGCGAATGGCATTAATTTCTGATTCTGAGAGCGGCGTGTAAGTCACTTCACCCGTATCTGGGTTTACGGTGCGACGGTCTTTGATCGCTACCGAAACGGTTTGACGCGCCAATGTGCCAGTTTGCTTACGCTCGTGACTGATGGTGGTGTCGAGTTCAAAGTTACGGGTTGATTCTTTACGTACTGAGCCTTGGCCAGTCAGCGAACCGTCTTTCATCTGCGCCACATCTTGAGGAATCGACGCATCGGCCGGCGGTTGGTTACTCAGAGCACCAGGAATGCCCGCAACCATATTGCCGTTGTTGTAATCTTCTAGCGCGTATTCACTGCGCGTTGCTGGGGTATTCGGATCGAAGTTCTTACGAGTTTGCTCAACAGTGCTGAAATCCATTTGGATATCGACCTGAGCGGTGTAGTTACCAAAACCTAGGATTGGTAGGAGAACAGAATCAATCTTCTCGCGCAGCGCTTGCTCTTGGCTGCGCTCTAGCTCTTGTTCTTTACGACGAGCCGCAGACGCAGGGTCTTGAGAACCTGAGCTAAGCAGACGACCGTGTTGATCGGTTACTGTAATACGAGAGGTCTTCATGCCCGGAACAGCACTCGCCACCATATCAACGATGGAATCCACTTCTTGTTGTTTTAGGTTTGCGCCTGTAGAGAGCGTCAAAAAGACTGAAGCAGACGCTTCTTGGTTATGACGAACAAACACACTGTGTTTTGGCAGAGCGAGTAACACACGCGCTTTGCGTACCTGCTTCATCTCTTCAATCGCTTGCGCAAGTTGGCGTTCGCGGCTGAGCTTCAAACGTTCTTGTTCCAAACGTTGTGATACACCAAAGCCCATGTCTTGTAGCAGAATGTCATCGCCTGCCGCTGTTGCTTGGTTCACGCCCGCACGCACCATGCCCAGCTTGATCGAGTTGTAATCACTCGATTCCACAGAAATGGTGTTGCCATCTAGCTTGTAATTGATTTTTTGCTGGTCGAGGTAATCCAGCACTGGGATCAGTTCTTCGGTTTCGTATGCACCAAGCGGGCGCATTTCCGGTTCTTTCACCCAGAAGAAAAGCATCACGATCAACGCAACACAGATAGAGATGGACAGCACTAATACGACCTGACGAAGTAAATCGAGGTCCCCTACTGCCATATCGAATTTTGACGCACTGCGCTCTTCAAGATCTGGGTTTTGGCTATCCACATCCAAATCTGAGCCAGCGATCAGTGCACCATCTGCGCCGCCGTCAGTGACGGTTAAATCTGTAGACTTGTCTGCCACACTTATTACCTAAAATTACACTGGCATGTTCATGAGGTCCTTGTAGGACTCAACGAGCTTATTGCGGATTTGTACAGTGGCATCAAATGCAACACTGGACTTGTTACGAGCAATCATAACGTCAGAAAGGGAAACATCGGCATCACCACGGTCGAAACGCGTTTGCAGATCGCCCGATGCTTTTTGAAGTGAGTTTACGTTATTGATGGCTTTCGTTAGGAGATCACCAAAATCTGCCCCAACTTTCGCACCTGTTGCAACGGGAGCGGTATTGGTCGCTTCCACCATCATGGCGCGCATTTCTGCCTGAATACCATCAACTTTCATTGTCACCTCTAAGCCAAAAGTTTGACTATTAAATAAAACTGATTATTGACACAGCAATTACTGTGCCATAAGACAATAGTGCCGTAGTGTACCCACACTTTTGTCCTATGGCTATTTATGTGAATACTAAGCCGGAATATCGATACCAGCGTCACGCATTTTGGCAAGTTTATAGCGCAAAGTACGTGGACTGATGCCCAGCTTCTCTGCCATTTCTTTACGACGACCGTTACATTCGATCAGCGTTTCCAAAATGATCGCGTATTCTTGGTCACGCAGTTCACCACCGAGTCCTTCACCACCAGCGGCAACACGGTTGATAGATTCTGCTTGCGCGACTGGCTTAACATCTGGCACCACGACTTCTGCATTTTGTACAACACGTTGCAAGCTGCTGGCATCTTGCCAATCTACACCTTCTAGCAAAATGTGTTCTGCATCAATGTCACCGTTTTCACTCAAAATCAGAGCACGTTGAACCACGTTATCCAACTCACGAACGTTACCCGGCCATGGGTATTGAAGCAGCTTATCTAACGCGACTTGAGAGAACTTAGGCACTGGCATGCCCATTTTACTGCAATGGCGTTCAGCAAGGTGCTGCGCAAGTGGCGAGATGTCACCTTTACGCTCACAAAGTGCAGGCCATGAGATTGGGAATACGTTCAAGCGGTAGTACAAGTCTTCACGGAAGTTGCCTTCTGAAACGTACTGCTTAAGGTCACGGTTACTGGTTGCTAATACACGAACGTCCAGTTTGATGCTCTTACGGCTACCCAAACGCTCCACTTCACGCTCTTGAAGAACTCGCAGTAGTTTCGCTTGTAGGCTCAAATCCATTTCACTGATTTCATCCAGCAAAATCGTTCCGCCTTGGGCTTGTTCAAACTTACCCGGACACGCTTGAACAGCGCCAGTAAACGCGCCTTTCTCGTAACCAAATAGTGTCGCTTCCAGCATGTTGTCTGGAATCGCCGCACAGTTAATCGCAACAAAAGGACCGTCTTTACGATTTGAAGCATTGTGGATGTAACGAGACATCACTTCTTTACCTGAGCCGCTTGGGCCCAAGATCATTACGTTAGCATCAGTGCGTGCCACTTTGTCAGCTAACGCAAGTAGGCGCAGACTTTTCTCGTCCGCAACGACGGCATCACCGTTGTCATCACTTTTGATTGGTGCGTAACGGCTCACCATATTCAGCAAAACTTCTGGTGCAAATGGCTTTGCCATGTAATCAATCGCACCTTCTTTCATTGCCGACACTGCGTCTTCAATGTTTGCGTAAGCCGTCATAAGAAGAACTGGCAAGTTTGGCCAATTCTGTTTGATATTGCGTAGCAGAGCCAAACCGCCCATGCCCGCCATTTGTACATCAGAAACCACGATATCCACCGCGTTCGACTTCAGCTTCACTAAAGCGTCTTCTGCACAATCGGCTTCTAACCACTCGTACCCTGCCAGAGCCAGAGTATCCACTAGGGCTTCACGAAGACCTTCATCGTCTTCTACGATCAGCACTTTGCTTTGCGCCATTATGATTCTCCAGTAATTGTTATCGACAAAAGCCGCTTATTGCGCTTCTGCTTGCACTCGCTCTAGCGGAATGCACATGGTAAAGCAGGCTCCATCACCCTGCTCTGAAATAAGTTCCAATCGACCGTCATGGGCACGGCAAACCATTTGAACCACAGCGAGCCCTAACCCGGTTCCTTGAGAACGCGTGGTAAAGAATGGCTCCATGATTTTTGCTTGCAGTTCTTTTGGTACACCCGGACCGCTGTCTTGCACAGAAATGCGCAGTTCACCGTTCACCGGGCGGAAAAAGACATCTATTTGCGATTCCTTTCCAGACATCTGAATCGCGTTCATCACTAAATTACTCAGTGCTGAAGCAATGGCGTTAGCGTTGCCTAACAGCTCAGTGTTCTCTTCTTCGACTTCTAGGAAGTAGTCGATGCTGTTGTTCTTCAGCGCGGTTTCCACCATCGGCTGATATTCGGCAACAAGCTGAGCAATGTTAAAAGGCTTAATGACTTTATTATCACCACCTTTGGCAAAAAGCAGCATATCATTAACCTGCTTCTCCAAATCGTGCAGTCGATCCATTAATTTGCTTTGGAATCGCTCTCTTGTCGCCGGAGGGAGATTTGGCGCACCTAAATTGGATGCATATAGCATGGCGCTCGATAATGGCGTTCTCACTTGGTGAGCCAAAGAAGCCACCATGCGACCAAGCGATGACAAGCGCTGCAAGTCACTCACGCGAGATTGCAGCAAACGCGTTTCTGTTAGGTCAGTGATCAGGATAAGTTGACCCGTCGCAGAGGCCGAGATCGCCAAACGAACCTTACGGCCATTACGCAGTGAGACTTCATGACCATCATCTTCGCGCGGATCAAATACCACTTGGATGATGTTGAACCATTTCTCGTTGACCAGTGGGATCTCAAGGATACGGTGCGCTTCTGGGTTGGCTTCGCGTACCACACCGTGTGTATCCAATAAGATCACACCTGCGGGCATCACATCCAAAACCTGCTTATAACGCTCGACCTGATTCTCTACCGAGTCTAAATGGGATTGGTTGGTATTATTGTCCATTCACTGCCTGTCGAAATATCGCCATTTAAAAACTAAAATAGCTTGGTAAGCAATTAGCGTACCAAGCTATTTTCTATATTTATCATAGCGTTATACTAACGACAAGAAGTTGACACTAGGAAAAGTGTGCTTTTCTTGTCGGAAAAGACAACAAGCGCAATGGAAAGTGCTTACTTCGGCGTCAGATAAAACCTAGCGTTGTAGGTTGTATTTGCGCATCTTCTCCACCAAAGTCGTGCGTCGCATACCCAGCATGTCAGCAGCTCTTGCTACGACACCACCTTGTGCTTCTAACGCTTGGCTGATCATGTTGACCTCCATATCGGCTAGAAGCTCTTTCAAGTTCACGCCTTCTGGCGGTAAAGCTTGAGGGGCATTCATGTTGTGGTCCAGATCGCTTTGATCTTCAAAACTGAAGTTCTCAGAGAAGATGTCTTGGAACACGTCACGCTCTTGTTCTTCAACCGAAGTAAACGGGTTACCTTCTGGTTGGAACTCAGGAATATCACTGTAACGGTACTTGGTCGGCAGATGGTTTACATCGACCAAACTGTTTGGGTAGAGAATGATCATGCGCTCAACAAGGTTGGCAAGTTCACGAACGTTACCCGGCCAGTTGTGTTCCATCAACGAGTTAATCGCACGAGGAGTGAAGCAAATAGGTTGTCCGCCTTCTGCTTCCAAGCGCGTCATTAGCTCTTGTAACAACAAAGGGATGTCTTGCTTACGTGCTTTTAGCGCAGGCATCTCGATTGGGAAAACATTCAAGCGGTAGAAAAGGTCTTCACGGAACGTGCCGTCGTCGATCATAGTTTCTAGATCGCGGTGCGTTGCGGCTACAACACGAACGTTTACTTTGATCGTGGTGTTGCCACCTACGCGCTCAAAACAACGCTCTTGCAGAACACGCAGCAACTTCACTTGCATCGACATTGGCATATCACCAATCTCATCAAGGAAGATCGTACCACCCTCGGCTAGTTCAAAACGGCCTTTACGTGAGGTCAACGCGCCAGTGAACGCTCCTTTCTCATGACCAAACAGCTCACTTTCCAGAAGCTCTGGTGGGATCGCGCCACAGTTGATTGGCACAAACGGGCCATTACGATAGGCAGAATGGTAGTGAATGTTACGTGCGACGACTTCTTTACCCGTGCCAGACTCACCCAAGATCAGCACATTTGCTTCTGTGCCTGATACTTGTTCAATCAAATGACGAACTTCTTGAATGCCTCGGCTTTGACCAACAAGACTACGGAAAAGGGTATTTTTGCGCGCACTTGCGACGACATTAACGCCTTTGCGACCAAGGAAGTCTTTGCAGTGACGTAACGCCTCGCTAAGTTGTGGGTAGTTTAAAGGTTGTTCTAATTCACCGACAAAATTTGGCAAGTCATCGACAGGTAGTGGGAAAGAACCCAGAACCAGAAGGGGGATATGGTACGCTTCGTTGAGGTGGGTCATCACCGCTGTCGCAGCACGACCTGCAGAGATGTTACCAACAATGCAACCTGACCAAACGCTAGACCAGTCTACATCGCCTAGCTGATCAGAACTGACAGCTTCGCAACTTTCTCCAACAAATTCCAATATATTGCTTATATTCAAACGACTTGGTGCATCGTCATCGATTACAAGCAGCTTTGCCAAACCTTGCATAAGTAAGAATGATTGCCTTTATTATGGGTGTGTTGCGGCCAAACCTTGATTTGCGCAATTGAGTGTCAGAAAGGTGGGACCACTCTCAATTAACGATAGACAAAATAGGAAAATCAGCAACAAAAAAAAGCCATTAGGGGCCACTAATGACTTCTATTTTATTTGAATAAAAAAATAAGGCAACCAAGCAATAAAGAGGTGTGAGCTTGATTGTAACTTTACTGAACGACTTTCTGTGCAATCAGACACAATACCCTACCAAATAAGTAAGGTATTGTTTTATCTATTAAATGCCTACTTCAGCAGCCGTTAAGTTGTGAAACTCAGTTGGGATCTGGTCCCAAGCTGATTTGATCTCACGAATAATGTCGATAACATCGTCGATCGGTTGAGGATCGTTTTGGTGGTTCGCTGCCGAGATCTGAGTGATCATGAACTCGTAAAGTGAATCTAAGTTTGATGCAATATCACCACCGTCGTCCATAGACAGACAGCTGCGCAGTGCGATGATGATGTCCAACGCTTTACCCAGACGCTCACCTTTTGCAGGAATGTTGCCTGCTTGCATTGCTGCTTTACCTTGGATCAGACGCTCAATTGCACCCGCCATTAGCATTTGAATGACTTTGTGCGGAGAAGCCGCGCTCAATTGGCTGTCGACTGATACCTTTTTGTATGCTTGCAAAGAACCGCGCATAGTATTCCTCTTTTATATAAATTTTTTGTACTGCTGAAGCGAACGTTGACCATAACGGAACTTGTGAAGCTCTTTACCAACATTAGTGGTCTCGTTTTGCATCAGCTCTACAATTCTTTTGGTACGAATGAGCAAGTCTTGCCACTCTGCTTCCTGCTTGACCGATGGATTGCTTTCAACAATGGTTAGCAGGTTTTGCAATAACTGTTCCCTGATATCGACCAAACGTTGAATTTCTTCAGCGTTAAAGTCGACTTTTTCCAGTTCTTGCGTAATTAGTTGATCAATATCACTAATTTCAATGAGTTCGTTTTTCATCTATTGACCCAGCGCGTTCATCAACGCCCCCAACTGCCCTTGCATCTTACCTGTGGCGTCTTGCATTGCAGCGAATTTTGCGTGGGTACGTTTTTCTAAACTGTCCATGCGGCGATCTAATGCCGCTTGGTCGTCGCCTAATCTGTAGTTTTGTTCTGTCAGGCTCTTTTCGCGAGTACGGATACTGCCAGTAAAGCCCGTGATGCCTTGAATCGCATCTTCCACACGTTTGGCAAAACCGGTGTTGCCGCCAAAGAACTTCTCTAACTCGTTAAAGTTGTTGTTCAGTTGACGATCCAACATGTCGTAATTGATTTCCAACGAACCTTGGCGCGTGGTGGTAATACCGAACTCAGTTAAAGATTTCAGATCTTCTGGGGCTTTCTCAATGGATGTTGAGAACACCGATTTTAGGCGTGCATCGGCGTTACGTACTGTGCTATCGCCCGCGAGCGGCCCTTTCTGGCCTGTTGTCGGATCGACGCTAGCGAGCGCTTTTGAGGTTTGGTAGAACGAGTTGTACGCTGAAACAAAGTTTTCGATGTCTGCGCGAACGCTTTGGCGGTCGTACTCAACGCCAATTTCAGCTGGAGGCTTACCCAGTTCGGATTTGCCTTTCAACGTGAGGTTTACACCTTCAATGGCGTCTTCAATCACGTTGTTATGGCTCGACAGTTGTGCAACGCCATCAAGCATCACTTGCGAATCCTGACCCGCTTGCACTTCAGTCATGCCTGAATACACTTCAAAGGCTTTTTGCGCTTCTGCGATCTTTGCCTCTGCGACATCAATTTTCTCAAGACGCTCACGCTCTTCAGGCTCTAGTTTGGCACGATGGATTTGTTTCGCTTGCTCTTCCGTTAACTCGCCACGCTCAACCTTTTTGTCAAGCTCTTGCTTTTCATCGGCAATCTTTTGCTCGATTTCAGCTTTCTCTTGTTCGAGCTGTTGCTTGGCTTCTTTGGTCGTCACGTACGAATCGGTTAGCGTTCCAGATGCGGCATTGTTCCAACCCGGTACGTCTGGAGCTTTAGCAATGGCTTCTTCGTCCAACTCTAATTCTGGCGGACGGTAAGAGTCGAGAAGTGTACCTGAAGCGGTTTCAGTCCAGCCTGGGATACTGTCTTGCGGGCGCATACCCGCTCGTTTATTGGCAGCATCAATTGCTTCTTGCCCTGCTTTCGCCGCAGCGGCACCAGCTGCAGAGATCGGTTCATCCGCTGCGCCATCTTGCGCATTCTCTGCCGCTTTTTGTTCTTCAGGAGGTATAGGATTGCCGTTTGCATCCACCTGCTCAGGTTGGTCTGCATCGGTCTTTGACTCTGGTTCTTTCAGCGGGCCAAGTACGGCTTCTGCCGCTTCACGAGCTTCTTCAAGCGCGTTCACTCGGTCTTCCAGAGTTTTGTATTCGAAATGTTTCAGGGGATTACCGGCTTCGGCTTCCACACTGACTTTGATTTGATGGTCCTTGCCTGAAAGGTTTGAGGCAAGGATCAAACGCGGCCCTTCTACGTCGTTAATTACGGAAGCACGTACGCCAGGGTTATCCTTAGCGCCGTTAATTCCACGAACGACATCAACTAGCTTGGAGCTAGAACGGACATTAACGTCGAAGGTGTCATCACCAAGAGAAATCTGCAGCTTACCAGCACCAAACTTGGCGTCTTCTGGCAATACGTCAGAAGCCACTTTATGGCTCTGTGCAAGCTGCAACACATCGATAGCATACTTACCGGCTATAGCGTCAGTAGTTGCGGTTGCGGATACGATTTTATCATCGGTGGTTTCTACCGTACGAACGGCAAAAGCCTTCTCCTGACGAAAATTCGCCATGAGATTTTTCATCGTATCCAACGATTCTCTGAGTCGCCCATAGGCACTGATGCTGGCGTCAATTGTCATACGCTCGTTGTCGATGCGTTGCTGCTTTGGCACACGCTCGGCATCTACAATTTTGCTGACCATGGAATTGATATCCATGCCGCCAGACATCCCCAAAGGGCCTAAACTCATCAAATCACCTCAAAAACGACTTACACCTTTTCAACTAACAAACCGCGGTTAGCTGTGTGCTCAGCTAGGCGACGCAATACCACGAGCATTTCTTCATCAGGGATCTGACGAATTACATCACCAGTTGTGGCTTCGTAAATCGTCACGACGTCTCGGCCCGATTCTTCATCGACTCGAAACGCTACCCCTTTATTCATGGCGCTCACAAATTCATTCATTTGCTCGACCATTTTTTCGCGTTCTTCTTTGTTCAGCTCTTGGCGAGATTCCGCCATTTCAATCGCAGCTTGAACAGAGAGTTCGCGTTCGGCATCGTTCGGTTTTTCAACGGGAACGGTGCCGTTAGAACTTGCTGTGCTAGGCGTGCCTATGCCATTTTCTTTAGCAACTTTTGTGCCACTCGGTGTGCCGTAAGGCTGGATGTTCGATGCGTAGGAGGATATTTCCATTACAATCTCCCTTCCACCTTATGAGCTAACGATTAGGTCTATCGCTTTGGTGATGGTATCACTAGGCTGAGTCGACCCAATTAGCCCAACAAGCTCAGCGCTGCAGATGGTGACTGCTTCGCTTGTGCCAAGATTGAAGTACTTGCTTGTTGAAGGATTTGCGACTTAGTCATTGCTGTCGTTTCCTTCGCGTAGTCAGTATCTTTAATACGGCTGTTAGACGCGTTAACGTTCTCGTTAATGTTGTCTAGGTTGCTGATAGCGTGGTTGAAGCGGTTTTGGAATGCACCAAGAGACGCACGTTGGCTGTCTACTGATTTTAGTGCGCCGTCAATGATCGCTACTGCTTCTTGAGAACCTGCAACTGTAGTTACGTCGATGTCTTTAACCGTTACGTCTTTTGCATCGCCGAAACCAATTTCACCCGCTAGGTTGCCAGAGAACTCAACATCGCCAGTTACTTTTTGAGAAGCAGCAAATACTTGTAGCTTACCGTCTTCGCCTACTGATGCTTTCACATCGTCGCTCTGACCGTTGATGTAAGTTGCTAGCTGCTCGATATCATCGCCTTGTTTCGCGTTGATAGTCAGCTCTTTCTCTTCACCTTGCTTGTTGGTGTAGCTCATCTTAAGTTCAGTTTTGTCACTTACTGTCCAAGACGCGTCTTTACCATCTTCTGCTGCGTAGCTCTTGCCGCCCATTGCAGAAGTATCAGAACGTAGGTTACCCATAGAAAGCATTACTGCTTCACCAGAGTCCGCACCGATTTGGAAAGATTGAGTACCGTAAGTACCGTTAAGAAGCTTGTTACCACCGAAAGAGGTTGTTTCAGCAATACGGTTTAGTTCGTCGTTAAGTGCTGTAACTTCTTCTTGGATCGCTACACGTTCTGATTTTGAGTTCGAACCGTTCGCAGATTGAAGCGATAGGTCACGCATACGTTGTAGGATGTTGGTAGATTCATTCATTGCACCTTCAGCAACCTGTGCAATAGAAATACCGTCGTTCGCGTTTTTCACAGCCATGTCCAGACCACGGCTCTGTGCGTTCAAACGGTTAGAAATCTGTAGACCGGCAGCATCGTCTTTCGCGCTATTGATTTTATAACCCGAAGACAAACGCTCCATTGATTTTTGTTGACCTTCAGCCGCTTGGTTTAGGTAACGCTGTGCGGTCATCGCAGAAACGTTAGTATTAACGTTAATCGCCATAGTTGATCTCCTTAAGGCTTTAGTTGATGCACCGTCGTGTCTCTCACCTCACTTAGGTACATCTCATTTCTCTCAGTCCCTTTAACGGCGGCCTATAAATATCCTTTAGGAGAAATTTTCAATTTTTTGCGATTATTTTCTTTGGCTTACTGAAGTGTGATGAATCTCTAATATTGTAACTGGAAGTAACTCAAGCTTGTCCAAACCTCAAAAACAGACGTAAAAAAACCCAGCCGAAGCTGGGTTTACTCGCTCATCTCTCACCACGAGCCAATGAGGTTCTTCTCTTAGGTTAGAAGTTAACCTAGAAGACTTAGCGCTGAGTTAGGCGCTTGTTTCGCTTGCGCAAGGATTGAGCTTGACGCTTGCGATAGAATTTGTGACTTGGTCATTTGAGTCGTTTCTTTCGCGAAGTCAGTATCTTTGATACGGCTCTTCGACGCGTTCACGTTCTCGTTGATGTTATCCAAGTTGCTGATTGCGTGGTTGAAACGGTTTTGGAAAGCACCTAGCTCTGCACGGTGGCTGTCTACGTATTTCAATGCCGCATCAATGATAGCCACAGATTCTTGTGCGCCACCTACTGATGTTACGTCGATAGTATCAACCGTTACTTTCTTGCCGTCGCTTAGACCTAGCTCACCAGATAGGCCACCTGAGAATTCTACGTCGCCTTCAACTTTGTTATTACCAGCGAAAACTTGCAGTTTGCCGTCTTGGTCCACTGACGCTTTTACTAGGTCAGTTTGACCGTTGATGTACGTCGCTAGCTCTTCGATATCATCACCCGCTTTCGCGCTGATGTTGATTTCTTGCTCTTGACCAAAGCTGTCAGTCAGGCTGATTTTCAGGTCGTTTTTGCCCGCTTCAACGTTCCAGTTTTTGTCTTTACCGTTTTCAGCTTGGTAGCTCACGCCGCCCATCATTTTGTTGTCTGAGCGCATGTCTTTTAGGTTAAGCATTACTGCTTCACCGTTGTCCGCACCGATTTGGAAAGACTGAGTGCCGTAAGTACCGTTAAGTAGACGGTTACCACCGAAAGATGTCGTTTCAGCGATACGGTTTAGTTCGTCGTTTAGTGCCGTTACTTCTTCTTGAATCGCAACACGCTCAGATTTTGAGTTAGAGCCGTTCGCAGATTGAAGAGATAGGTCACGCATACGTTGCAGGATGTTAGTTGTCTCGTTCATTGCACCTTCAGCAGTTTGTGCAATCGAGATACCGTCGTTCGCGTTACGAACAGCCACATCCAGGCCACGGCTTTGTACGTTCAAGCGGTTCGAGATTTGAAGACCCGCAGCGTCGTCTTTCGCGCTGTTGATTTTGAAACCTGAAGACAAACGTTCCATAGAAGTTTGTTGTGCTGAGTTTGCGTTGTTTAGGTAACGCTGAGCGGTCATCGCTGATACGTTTGTGTTTACATTCACTGCCATGGTGATTTCTCCAATTGATTTTCCGATGTAGCGGTTTCCGACGTCTCGGAAAACCAAGTAGTTCTCTCAAAGTTACTTTTATTAACGGCGCATGCCCTGTTTTCTTTAGAAAAAATTTTAGATTTTTTTGAAAATAATTCGTTTGGAGAGGTAATCGTGACGAAGCGGATAAAAAAGCAAAAAAACTTTCATTTTTCGCTAAAGCTTCTTTTCGAATTGTCGATACAGGCTGATTTTGCGTTAAATTCGTGTGGTGCGAACCATTAACCAAGCAGCGTCAAAGCAAGGTTTGGCGCTTGTTTTGCTTGCGCCAGAATAGAAGTACTGACCTGTTGTAAGATCTGCTGCTTCACCATTTGCGTGGTTTCTTTGGCGTAATCAGTATCTTGAATACGGCTATTCGAAGCCGCTAGATTTTCATGGATATTATCCAGATTATTGATCGCGTGATTAAAGCGGTTTTGATACGCACCTAACTCAGCACGATGGCTATCAACGTACTTCATCGCAGTATCTAGGACGGCCACGGCTTGTTGTGCACCACCGACAGAAGTAATGTCGATGTTATCAACCGCATCGTAACCTTTTAGCTGCAACCCAAGTTCACTCGCTAAATCACCTGAAAACGATAAAGTGCCTGAAGTTTCTTCTCCAGCTATAAATAGCTGTAGCTGACCCTCTTCATTCACAGACGCAGTAACTTTGTCAGTTTGACCATTGATATAAGTCGCAAGCTCTTCGATATCGTCGCCAGCTTTGGCATTAATTTGAATGGTTTCCGTTTCACCAAAACGATTAGTAAATGACATACTAAGATCATTCGCACCGTCTTTTACTTTCCAATCAGAGCTTGCACGTCCGTTTGCAATGTAACTAAAACCGCCCATATCAATGCCATCACTGCGCATCGACTTTAACTCAACTTGCACGGCTTCACCTGACGCTGCGCCAATTTGAAATGCCGACTTGCCAAAGCTGCCATTGAGCAGTTTACGCCCACCAAAAGAAGTAGTTTCCGCAATACGATTTAGCTCATCGTTCAGTGCCGTCACTTCTTCTTGCAATGCAGTACGTTCCGCTTTGCTGTTTGAGCCATTAGCTGACTGGAGCGACAAATCACGCATACGCTGCATGATATTGGTCACTTCATTCATCGCGCCTTCCGCAGTTTGCATGATGGAAATGCCGTCGTTTGCGTTACGCACGGCAACATCCAAACCACGCATTTGCGATTGCAGACGGTTGGAGATTTGTAGACCTGCAGCGTCATCCTTTGCGCTGTTAATACGCTTCCCTGAAGACAAACGCTCCATGGATTGGTTCAGCATGTCGGTTGCACTGGTCAAATGACGCTGTGCGACAAGTGCTGCCACATTGGTATTAACGGTGATCGCCACAAATATTGGTCCTGAAATTAAGGCTTTGGATACTTATCGACCAAGTTTCAGAAAGGTTTAGTGTTTTTTGGAAAAGAGATCGAGAAGTAAAAAGGCGGTTCGTAGTGTGGACAGGTCAGCGTAAACAATAAGCTTACGCTGACTATGTAGGATTAGAGTGCTTCTGCCGGTTTAGCAGGTTTGCGCGTAAGGTCTTTTGGCGTCTCTTGCGTCGTAATATGGTCGTATTTCTCGGTCAGATGATCCTGAATCTTTTGGTGGTAAGCGCCGTTGAGTTTGTAGAAGCGGAAGTACACAACCAAAGCGATAGCAAAGAAGAACGCAGGCAAACCAACCATGATGCATTGCATGCCAAAGACGGTTTCAGGGCTTTGTTCCATGTTCGGTACATAATCCACTGCGGTCAGTGCGATACCAATGAAGAAAGCCGCAAAAGCTGAACCAGCTTTAACCACCAGCGTTTGTACTGAGTACGCGATGCTCTCGCAGCGTGAACCTAGCTTGTACTCACCGTAATCCACTGTATCCGCCACCATAATGACGTTCAGTACCCAAAATAGCGCCGTACCGATTTGCAATAACACACCCGCTGTAGAAATCAGCAGAATGCTTTGCTTGTCGTACATGCCTACGTAGATAAGAACTGCACTGCCTAAGATTGGGAAGCTAGACGCACATGCCCATAACACTCGACGTGAGAACATTTGCGCCAGTTTAGGGAAAAGAACCAGAGTAATAAGGTTCGCAATACCAGCGTAAGCCATGTAGTAAGGGAAAAGTTCCTCATTACCGACCACATAGGTGAAGTAGTAAACCGCAAAGGCTGTGATGATGTTGGTTGCGAGGTTGTATGATAGTGCCATACAAAGCACGCTCGTTAACTGGTCATTTTTGTAGATAAGCGAGAGGAGCTTCTTCAGTGAGACTTTTTCTTCCGGTTTCGTCACGTCAAGATTGCTGGTTGAGTAACGCTCTTTCACGTTACGTAACGTGATATACGTTGAGACGAGGAAACAACCGACAAGCAAAATCGCAAACACTTGGAAGCCAAATCCTTTGTCGTCGCCACCGACATAATTAACGAACGGCATTGCGATAGCGGCGGTAACAATCCATGCAAGACTGGCAAAGAATCGAGGGTACGGTACAAGCTCTTCACGCTCACGTTTGTCCAGAGTGAGTGTCGGAACCAGTGACCAGAAAGGAATATCCATTAAGGTGTAGGTCATGCCCCACAAAATGTAAGTCACTGCTGCATAAGCAACAAGCCATGGTCCTTCGATGTGATGTGCACTAAACAACATGAGCAACACCACTGAATTGGTGATGGTGCCAATTAAAATCCAAGGTTTAAATTTACCCCAGCGTGTGCGGGTATTGTTCACGATCCAGCCCATAATTGGGTCATTCACTGCATCCCAAATACGCGCAATTAAGAAGATGGTTCCCACCACGGCAGCCGAAATACCAACAACATCGGTGTAGTAGAACATCAGGTACATGTAAACGATGGTGATAGCGAAGTCTTTACCAAATGCGCCAAAGCCGTAGCTTAGCTTGGTATTCATAGAGATACTCATTTGTTACTCCTTACGCCCCCTCATCGAGAAGGCGCAGTATATTCACGTTATTGTCGTTTTTATTGATATTGGTTTTGTGATTCTGGATTTACTGATGCACCCACGCAGGCAACCAACCTTCGTGTGCTTCAATCAAGTCATCAACAAGGGCATAAATCTCTTCGAGTCCAAGCACTGCCGCGGTATGAGGATCAAGCATGGCGGCATGATAGATACGATCTCGGTTTTCAGTGAGGATGGCTTCCGTCAGCAGAGTCTGAACATTGATGTTGGTCTGCATTAATGCCGCTAAGTGATTTGGTAGTCGGCCTGCTTTGATAGGTTGAACGCCATTTGCGTCGACCAGACAAGCTACCTCCACACAACAACCTTGTGGCAAGTTGTCAATTAACGCTTCATTCTTCACGTTGCCGTAGATAACACTTGGCGTGCCTGTCCAAATCGAGTTCATGATGGTGCTCGCGTATTCATGCGACTCTTTGACGGTGATTTGATCCGCGTTTTTGAAGTCTTCGAGGTCTTTTTTCCAATCAGCAATTTGTTCTACACAACGTTTAGGATATTCATCAAGTGGCACTTTATAACGTTCGATCAGATCTGGGCGATTTGGTTTGATGAAATATGGGGTGTATTCAGAAAAATGTTCTGATGATTCCGTTACGAAGTAGCCCAGCTTCTTAAACATCTCGTAGCGGACTAGGTTGGTGCAGCGACCGTTGTGATGCAAACCCGGCTTCGGCGCTTTGCCCGATTCAAATGCCTCAAGCAGATCAGGATAAATATCGACATACTCCCCCTGCTCGTTTTTCTTTTCGAGTGTCAGGTAGTAAGCCATGTGGTTGATGCCTGCACAGGTGTAACGAAGGTCTGAATATTTGATATCAAGGTCGCGAGCCAGTTCCTCCGCCGTCCCTTGCACGGAATGGCACAAGCCCACTTGTTTGATGTGAGGGTATTTCTCATACATCGCCCATGTGTTCATCGCCATTGGGTTAACGTAGTTGAGCATGGTGGCATTTGGACACACTTCAGTCATGTCTTCACACACGCTCCAAAGGTGAGGAATAGTGCGCAGTGAACGCATGATGCCGCCAGGGCCTAAGGTATCGGCGATGGTTTGCTCCAAACCGTGACGCTTACAAACCTCAAAGTCCGTTACAGTGCATGGCTCATACCCACCGATTTGGAATGCGATAACGACAAAGTCTGCGCCTTGCAATGCTTCTTTTTGGTTTAAGTGACAAGTGATCGTCCCCGTCGCACCGGATGATTCCATCAACTTGCTTACGACTAGGTGTGATTCCTCCAAGCGGATTTCATCAATATCCATCAAGGCAATTTGCGCCCCTTTGAAGGCCGGCTTATGGAACACATCGCCAAGAATGTTCTTCACAAAAATCGTAGAACCCGCACCGATAAATGTGATTTTAGGGCTTTTCATAGTTGAATCCTTTTTGCTTTCAAACTTTTGTTTCGATGCATTTAAGTTACACCTGTCGCAAGGCCGAATTCGTCTCAGATAAACCAATCACTCTCCCGTTTCCTAATATTTAAAATCAACCAATAAAAAATCTTAGGAAATGGGATATTTTTGTGTAAATCACGGATAAGGAAGGTGGAAAGATACGCTGAGGCTTGCTAGCACGGCGATTTAAATCACATAACCAAAATCTTATAAAACAGAGTAATCGGTGTTTTTGAAGCTGTTTAGAGTTTTGTTTCAACAGATTTAGTACAAAGAACTTATACAGTTTCCTAAGAGGTGGGCAATGGCGAAGGTAGAGTCCAAGGCAGAATTAGATACATTGAAAGTCGTGATTCAAGATAAGTATTCTTCCGAAACGGTTTCTGTAAGCCCACTTTCGCTGTACTCATCTTATGAAAAAATCGATATCGAGCTTAGGCCGCCCCACTCTATGCCGGGTTATCACTGGCACGGACAAGTAGAGGTAAACATTCCTTTTGGCGATGATGTCGAGTACATCATTAACGGCAGCCCAGTCGTGGTGAAAGCAGGCTCGATAGGATTGTTTTGGGCGTCAGTACCTCATCGACTCACCAACCCGGGCAAGAGTCATAATATGGGGATCATCAATATTCCGATTCACCACTTTATGTCTTGGACGCTAAATCGAGACTTCGTCAATCAGATCACCCATGGTTGTGTGCTGCAATCAAACGCCAGTTCATTAGTCTGCGAGTTTGAGTTAGCACGCTGGGCTAAAGAAATAAACCACTGTTCGGAAAGTCGCCAGCAATTAGCGATCGATGAAATTGGCTTGATGTTAAAAAGAATGTGTTTAGATGGCTGGCAACAACTGAGCATCAATCGACAAGAAAAATCGACCAAGAAAGGTGTCTCCAAACACTCGCAGTTTTACGTCAGTCAAATGCTGGAATACATTGCCACCCATCATAACCAGCCGATCACGATAAAAGACATAGCAGAGCACATTGGGCTGCACACTAACTACGCGATGAACGTGTTCCAACGAACCATGCAGATGACCATCAAGCAATACATCACGGCAATGCGGATTAACCACGCCAGAGCGCTGTTGAGTGATACCGACCGAACAATTTTAGATATCGCGTTAACGGTAGGTTTTAATTCTAGCAGCCGATTTTATGAGACTTTTCAGAATTATATTGGTGTAACGCCAACGCAATATCGCAAGAAGTCACGCGAAGATCATCGCTGGAGCAGTCACAGTACCAGCCCACTTTACGAACTAGAGAAAGGCGCCATTGATGGCAAAAGACCACTGACGGTCAGTTAGTCTTATCAGGCAAGAATGAGAGGAAACAAAAAAGGCAGATCACTCTGCCTTTTTAATCATTGGAGGGTTAGCGAAGAATTACTTAATCGCCAATTCCGCTAGCATTTCTTGTGAAGGAGCGAAGAAGTACGCACCGGTTACCGCTTTAGTGAAGCGAAGCAGTTGGTCAGTCTTACCATCTGTCACACCGTACATGCTCTCAAGCATCACTTTGATGTTGTGGATAGTGTTGCAGTAAGAGATGAACAGCAGACCATGTGCGCCCGTTACTGTGCCGTACGGCAAGCTGTGACGAACAATCTTAAGGCCTTTGCCTTCTTCTTTGATGTCTACACGACCTACGTGAGAAGCAGCAGGAACATCTTCTAGCTCGATAGAATCTGGCTTAGTACGGCCAATTACTTTCTCTTGTGCAGATACGTTCAAACGGTTCCATGCAGGAAGGTTGTGCTCAAAGCGTTGAACCATAACGTAACTACCACCAGCGAAAGCACCGTCTTTGATCAATGCTACGTCAGCACGTGCGTCGCCTTTCGGGTTCTCTGTACCATCAACAAATTCTGTCATGTCACGAGCATCTAGGTAACGGTAGCCGTATGTTTCGTCGACAATTGTTACGTCTTCTGCTGTGTTCACTAGGAACTTACGCAGAACGTAGAAGTGCAAATCGTGGCGCGTTGAATGACAGTGGATCAACACATCAACGTCTGATGCCGGAGCAATCACGTCACCTTCACCCAATTGTGGGAAATCAATCAACTCTTCTGGCATTTGCATGTTTAGGTGCTGCCAGAAAGACTTAGTGAATGCGATAGAAATCGTTAGGTCTGCACCTGGTTGGTTCGCATTGAGCTCTTTTACTAGCTCAGGTAGCGCTTTTAGTTTCGCCAGTACGTTTTCACGGTTTTGGTTCACTTTTAACTGAGTGTAAAGTGCAAATGGTCCTGCTTCAGGCACAATCGCCGTTTGAGCTTGTGACATTGAGAAATCCTCTATACATTGCCCCATGCGGGAATTTTTTGTTCTTAATTCTTCGATGGCTGTTCTTCTTTGTGCTCAACTTGTGGCACGTTAAAACAGTCTTTCACCCATCTTCCATTAAAAAGATAGATCATAAACCAAGCTAACAGGGTAATAGTGAGCGCGTTTGCCCAGTTGAATACACCATGTTCTAAGTAGACATGATACATGGTCTGAACCAATTGAATACCGCACAAGATCAAAGTCATGGCACGACCATGCTGCGTAATTTGATTCACCCAACCTCTGTCTGGATGACGTAAGCCCATCAACCACATCAATAATAAACTTGGAATACCCATCGATAGTCCGAGATATAGCGTATTTGAGTCGGGATAAACAATCGATAATATCTTGCTACCGCTGTCTCTACTCACTCCTGCCATGGCAAACACCACCCAAGAGCGCGCTAGGAACATCCACCCTAGCCATAACATAATTGGCGCTTTCAAAAATCCATGAGCGTCGTACTGATCAAATGAGTAACGCACAATATCGTCTTCTTAGTTTCATAAAAACGCCACTTTAACTGATCGCTTCAGAGTTGCAACCCAGCAAAGCTGAGAACTAAAGTTCATTTCATCATCTTACGCAGGTAAACTAGGTTTAGATTTACAGTGACGTCGATGGAAACATGAAGAAGAAAAACACAGCAGCACCCGTTCCTTCCCAAGAAACCCAAACTGAAGCTATGAAGATTGCTAAATCCACGCAAAAGCCAGGGCAAACCAAAGAACAGACTAAACTGATCGCTCAAGGTATTGAGAAAGGCATTGCTCAGTACAAGAAGCAGCAGAAAGAGCGTAATCGACAAGCCGATAAAGCGAAGAAAAAACAGCAGAGAGAGAAACAGCGCCAAGTCGATGACGTGGTTGAACTAGATTCAGCAAACGTTGAAGCACCAACGAGCAAACCTGCCGTCTTACCTTGGGCGCTATTGGTTTTGAGTTGGGCAGGTTTTGCGGCTTACATCATGATGGGGAAATAGCATGCAACGATATGTGATGATAGGAAGCATCGCATTGGCTTTGATGGGGTGTTCATCACCATCCATACTGCCAACTGAACTAGGTAGTGATGTGCAGATCCGCATTGATAGCCAGTTCAATCCAGATCAATGCGAGTACCTAGGTGAAGTCACTGGCAGCGAAGGGCATTGGTATAATTACTTGTTCTACACCAACGATGCCATGATGCATGGCGCGATGGCCGATTTGAAAAACAACGCCGCTTTGCTCGAGGCCGACACTGTTTACATGGTTTCACCCCAAGACTTTGTGACTTCTTTCAGCGTGCTAGGTACTGCCTACCGCTGCCAATAAGCGTTTTCCAGACGTAAAAAAAGCCAGCAATTGCTGGCTTATGCACGAAATCCAAGACTGCTAGCGATATCTCCCTCTCGCTCAAGAACCCATTGACTGTCAAAAGGTCCCCAATCCGAAAGTTGGTAATAGCCGTCGTTATGACGTCGACCATCTTGAACGAAGATGAGTTCGATGCCGATCCCCGGTAATGCCTTGAGTACATCTTGAATAGTACGACGAGGCCACCCCGTTCTTTCGATCAATTTTGGTACATTTGGCCTTTCTAGGTTTTCCACCAACAAGGCCAAATATAGCCGCCTTGCAAAAACAGGACTCAATTCCATTGACACCTCCTAAAATTGTGCTGATTCAT
Organism: Vibrio sp. K4; assembly: GCF_051122595.1. NCBI lineage: Bacteria > Pseudomonadati > Pseudomonadota > Gammaproteobacteria > Vibrionales > Vibrionaceae > Vibrio > Vibrio sp. K4. The sequence continues at coordinate 624,333 of NZ_CP178577.1, read as the reverse complement.
TATTTCTTTTTTGCTCGGCGAGATGTTGCGTTTGATCAATAACTCGACTTTTCCGTGCTATTTAGCCGAGTTTTTTATCAATCTGATCACCATTTGGTGGAGGAATGAGCTACAAAATAAGCCTGAATAGAGCACTGACCTGTGAAATATTCGCCGCATGATTTTGTCACATTGGTTGCTTCTTGATAGGATGCTTGAACAGCCAAAAACAATGCAAAATCGGGCGTTCCATAGCGCAAACCGATAAGTAAAGTACAAAGAGAAAAGGAAATAATATGACGATCACTATGTTCGGCATCCCAAACTGCGACACGATTAAAAAAGCCAAGAAATGGCTAGAAGCGGAAAACGTTGCTTTTGATTTTCACGACTACCGCAAACAAGGTATCGATGCGGCAATGGTGACGGAGTTTTGTAACGCACTAGGTTGGGAGCAAGTTCTGAACAAGCGTGGCACGACTTTCCGTCAACTAACTCAAGAGCAAAAAGATTCTCTTAACGAAGAAAACGCAATCGCGCTATTAGTAGAAAACCCAGCGATGATTAAGCGCCCAATCTTGAAAGTTGAAGGCCAACTTCATATCGGTTTCAAAGCAGACCAATACGCGACCATTTTTAACTCTTAATTTAAGGAACACTCAAGGATGACAGACAGTCCAGTACTGGCACTTGCTAGAGACCTGATTAGCCGCCAGTCCGTAACGCCTGAAGATGCAGGCTGCCAGGAAGTAATGATCGAGCGATTGAAAGCGCTTGGTTTTGAAATCGAAGTCATGGTGTTTGAAGACACTACTAACTTCTGGGCTCGCCGTGGTACAGAAGCACCATTGTTTGCTTTTGCCGGACACACAGACGTTGTGCCAGCGGGTAAGTTAGAACTGTGGGATACACCACCATTTGAGCCGACCATTATCGATGGTTACCTTCACGGTCGCGGTGCAGCCGACATGAAAGGCTCACTGGCTTGTATGGTGGTTGCGGTTGAGCGCTTTATTGCAGAAAACCCAGACCACAAAGGCTCGATCGGCTTCTTGATCACTTCAGACGAAGAAGGCCCATTCATCAACGGTACCGTTCGCGTTGTTGAAACTCTAATGGAGCGCGGCGAAAACATCGACATGTGTATCGTTGGCGAACCTTCAAGTACAGAAGTGGTAGGTGATGTAGTGAAAAATGGCCGTCGCGGCTCCATCACTGGTGACCTAACTGTAAAAGGTACACAAGGTCACGTGGCCTACCCTCACCTTGCAAACAACCCAGTTCACCAGTCTCTAATGGCTATCCATGAACTTGCTACCACAGAGTGGGACCAAGGTAACGACTACTTCCCTCCGACTAGCTTCCAGATCCCGAATGTTTCAGCAGGTACAGGCGCGTCTAACGTCATTCCTGGCGAGTTCAACGTTCAGTTCAACCTGCGCTTTAGCACTGAGCTCAGCAATGAAGTGATCGTTCAACGCATCACTGAGACGCTGGATAAACACGAGCTAGACTACGATCTAAAATGGACCTTCAACGGCGACCCGTTCTTAACTGACACTGGCGCATTGCTAGACGCAGTGGTAGCGGCAGTTGATGAAGTAAACAGCACTAAGCCTGCTCTTCTGACAACAGGCGGTACATCTGATGGTCGCTTTATCGCCCGCATGGGTGGTCAGGTGGTTGAACTTGGCCCTGTTAATGCGACGATTCATAAAGTGAACGAGTGCGTGAAAGTGGACGATCTAGAAAAGTTGACGGACATGTACGAAAACACGTTAAAGCATCTGTTAGCAAAATAGCGCCTACGTGTGTAACAAGTAGTATTTAACGAGAACACCATGACACCAGAGCAACTTACCGGAATCACTGACTCGCATCTGCAATCCACTTTAGTGGGTCAAAAAGCCTTTATGCTTCATCCAGAGGTCGCAGATGATTTGTTACAGATGATTGATGCGGCAAACAAAGCGGGATTTAAGATGGAAATTGCCAGCGGCTTTCGCGATTTCAACCGCCAAAAAGCGATCTGGAACGGTAAGTTTGCCGGTGACTTAACCATCTTAGATTCTCACTCCCAGCCTCTAGACAAGGCGAAACTCAGTGATGAAGAAAAGCTGATGGCCATTCTTCGTTGGTCTGCCTTACCGGGTGGAAGCCGACATCATTGGGGTTGTGATTTTGATGTCTACGCGCGTAACTTGCTACCGTCAGACACACAATTGCAGTTAGAGCCGTGGGAATACTTAGAAGGTCACCAGTTACCTTTCTATCAATGGTTAGCAGCCAATTTAGAGCGCTTTGGCTTCTTCTTCCCTTATCAGCAAGATTTGGGTGGCGTTGCCATTGAACCTTGGCACATCAGCCATCGTTCTGTAGGGCAGCAATGTCTAACCCATTTGACACCCGAAGTTCTGAGAAATCAGCTAATTGAGCAAAATCAGATCGATAACATTGCAGGGATTGACGTCATATTGAATAATTTGGATAAGGTCGTTACCAAATTCATTCACAATATCACGCCGCCGGAGGCTCTATGATCGAACTATTAACCAACCCTTGGGTCATTATCATCATAGTGGTCAGTATCGTGGTGGGGAATATTGCTGCGCTCAAGTACACCGCAAAAATGAAGTTTGGTCAGATGGATAAAGGTCGTAAGAACGATTTAGATAAGCTGAACGAGCTGGATAAAGAGCGCTACGGCGAAAATGGTGAGAAGAAAGACGACTCTCGTTAATATCTCAATTGAGCTTACTCTGAACTCAAACCAAAGTACTGAGTACTCTCATTAAAACAAATACTAAAAAGGGACCAAGAAGGTCCCTTTTGTTTATCTGTGTCTAACTACTTAGCTGTCTTAAGCAATTAATCTTTCACTACCGCAGCTAAAACTGGCGCAAGTGACTTCAAGAATTCTTCTTCTACTGGCTTACCAGAAGAGTCGGTAATGTTGATAGAAGTACGGTTACCCAAGTCACCCAATAGGAAAGTGTATTTACCTGCTGCTAGGTCTACTGGTTTCACACCGATGTCATTCCAGAAAGCATCATCAGGTGATGCGTATTTCGCTGTCACCGTGCCTTGAGATTGGCTGCGCTCTTCGATAGTAAAGCCCATCTTCGGCATGATGTCTGGTAGGCGGTTCCACACTACGTTGTATTGAGCACGAGCAATGATCACTGGTAGACCGCTGCGGTCTTTACCCATAGTAATTGGGATGTGCTTCACTAGCTCTTGTGCTTTACGCTGTGCTTCTTCACGAACGTGTTGGTCATAACGAGCAGTAACCAAGTTAGTCATAAACACGTTGTAACGCTCACGGTTAGTACGTGTTACTTCTTTAACTTGATTGCCTTCACGCCAATCAATCAAGCTCACTTTAAAGCCATGGCGACCGTTCATCTCACCACGAGTAATTTCGTAGCGGCTGCCGATTTCCATGTCTTCATCTGGTGAGTTCCAAGTTACCCAACCCGTTTCGATACGATTGTCGGTTTGGTTTTCTACTGGGATCTTGTTTTCAGCAACCATGTCTTGAACGGTTTGCCAAACTTTATCCAATTCATCCTTGCGAAGCAGCCACAGTGTTACTTCACCGTCATTGCTGCGATCTAGGCGAGCACCAGGGATCAATTCCAATACTTGCTGCGGCGGACGAATATCCACTTCTTTACCAATACCACCCGCGTACTCACCTTGTGGGATACGGTAGTTAGGGTAAAACTGAGGAACAGCACCTGCGGGAACACTCCACTCTTCAAGAGGTGGGGTATTCAAGTACTCGAAGTCGTCTTTTGCTTGACGACGCTGGTTTGCACCACCTGAACAGGCAGTCAATACGAATACAGCTAGTGAACTTAACACTAACTGGCTTGAAAGCTTCATTTATACTCCTAAAACACTGAGGGCTTACTTGCCCCCAGCATGAACTTCAATCCTAGCAACTCAATCTTAATAAATACCGGCGTCGGTTAGCGCCTGTTCCACGACTGGCTGCGATTTTTCAGAAAGTGGGGTCAAAGGAAGACGCAGTTCACCTTCTTCAATCAAACCAAGCTTATGTGCAGCCCATTTTACTGGGATTGGGCTTGATTCAACGAATAGGTTCTTGTGCAGAGTCATCAAACGTTCATTGATCGCTTCTGCTTCGTCGTATTTTCCTTCACTTGCCAAATGGAACATGTCTGCCATGTCCTTAGCCGCGATATTGTTCGTTACCGAGATAACGCCATGACCGCCAAGTTTAACAAATTCTAGGCCAGTCGCATCATCACCACTTAGTAAGATAAAATCTTCGCCACAAAGTTCACGGTGAAGTGCAATTCGGCTTAAATCGCCTGTCGCGTCTTTTAGAGCCACGATATTATCAAGCTTTGACAAGCGTGCCACTGTCTCAGGCAACATATCTACCGCAGTACGACCCGGTACATTGTACAAAATTAGAGGTACGTCACTCGCTTCAGCAATTGCTTTGTAGTGTTGGAACAAACCTTCTTGAGTTGGTTTGTTGTAGTAAGGCGTTACGCTCAGGAAACCCGTAATACCAGAATCAGCCAATAATTTGCTAAATGTCACTGCTTCGTGGGTTGCGTTTGCACCCGTACCAGCAATCACTGGGATACGACCGTTTGCAAACTCAACGGTTTTATTTACGACCTTTACATGCTCTTCAATGGTTAGAGTCGCTGACTCACCAGTGGTGCCAACTGCAACAATACCGTCTGTACCTGCTTCAACATGGTACTCAACAAGCTTTTGTAGACTATCAAAATCTACTTCACCATCTGATTTTAGTGGTGTAATCAGCGCTACGATACTTCCTGAAAACATGTTTATCTCCCTCATTTTACTCTTTCTGCATGGTACTGTAATGCGATTGAAAAACACAAGAGCGTAAACTCGCTTACAAAGTACAAATGAATGAATAATTATCAGTTGTTAGAGGTCTCGCAACTAAAATGTGAATTTTGTTCTCAATCCTAGCCATTCTGATAATTGTGTTTGGTGGCGACATGCCGTGAATAAGCCTAGGCCGCCGCTTTTAATTAGGCGCGGAATATACTCTCTCGTCATGAGGCTCAAGTCAGCGTTGAGTGAATTAATAGAGTACTCAACAATCAAACTGTTCACTTAATCAACAAAGCGTTTTAACAAGTTTAAAAAAAGAACTGACTCGACATTTCTGTGCCGTATCTGTGCTAACATCTCTCTATTGAAGAAAGGACAAGAAGCTCATTTATGAAGCAACATCTGGTACTTACAGCGGTTGGAACGGATCGTCCGGGCATATGTAACCAAGTGGTTAAGCTCGTCACACAAGCTGGCTGTAACATTGTCGATAGCCGTATTGCTATCTTTGGTAATGAATTCACTCTTATCATGCTGCTTACTGGTAACGCCAGTAATGTCACCCGCGTCGAAACGCAATTGCCACTACTAGGTCAAGAACACGACCTTATCACTATCATGAAACGCACGTCAGCACATGAGTTGCTCGACAACAGCTACACCATGGAAGTGTTCATTGAATCAGAAGACCGTATCGGCCTCACCGAGAAGTTCACACAATTCTTCGCCGATAAACAGATTGGTCTAGATTCCCTTAGTGCGCAAACAATCAGTAAATCGAAAATCCAATTAGATGCCGATCAGTTCCACATTGCGATCACCGCCTCAGTGAGCTCTGACTGTAATCTGATGCAATTACAAGAAGATTTCGATGAACTTTGTAATACGCTCAACGTACAAGGTTCTCTGAATTTCATTAAAAACAATCTATAAAGTAAAGGATATAACAATGAATACGCTGACAGCAGGCTCGCCAGCGCCAGCCTTCTCTTTGCTCGACCAAGATGGCAACACCGTTTCTCTCGGTGACTTCAAAGGTAAAAAAGTTCTGTTTTACTTCTACCCGAAAGCGATGACGCCGGGTTGTACCACCCAAGCAAAAGGCCTGCGTGATGTAAAAGCAGAGCTAGATGCACACAATGTTGTAGTATTAGGCGTAAGTATCGACCCAGTAAAACGCCTTGGTAAATTCATCGAACGTGATGAGCTAAACTTCACGCTACTTTCAGACGAAGACCATGCGGTTGCTGACCAGTTCGGTGTATGGGGCGAGAAGAAGTTCATGGGTAAAGTGTACGATGGTCTTCACCGTATTAGCTTCCTGATCAACGAAGAAGGCGTGATTGAGCACGTGTTCAACAAGTTCAAAACCAAAGACCACCACGAAGTGGTTGTGAACTACTTGAAAGAAAACGCGTAAGCTTAGCTTTCATCCAAATACCCAAAAGCCCAGCAATCGCTGGGCTTTTTATTGGATTCGATGTCTATTCTTGTATCGGTTCGTTTTCTTCAGTGCTTGGCAGTGCGTTCCATACCGCTTTCACTAGTGTCGCCAACGGAATCGCAAAGAAGACACCCCAGAAGCCCCACAGACCACCGAAGACCAACACCGCAACGATAATCGCCACAGGGTGAAGGTTCACCGCTTCAGAGAACAATACAGGGACTAATACGTTGCCGTCTAGTGCCTGAATGATGCCGTAAGCGACCAATAACCAGTAGAACTGTGGTGTTAAACCCCATTGGAACAAACCAACAATCGCAACAGGCACCGTCACTGCAGCCGCACCGATGTACGGGATAAGCACTGACAAACCCACCGCTACAGCAAGCAATGCAGAGTAGCGCAGGTCAAGAATCGCGAACGTCACGTAACTTACGCCACCCACGATAAGGATTTCTAACACTTTACCGCGAATGTAGTTCGAGATTTGCTCGTTCATCTCGTGCCAAACTTTGTTCGCTAGCTTACGGTTTTTCGGCAAAATGCCACTCGCCATGCGCAGCATTTCTTCTTTGTCTTTGAGCAAGAAGAACACCAACAGCGGAACAAGAATTAGGTAAACCGCCAGTGTCGCTAAGCTTACCAAAGATGCCAAAGAGCCTTTTACCACACTCTCACCCAAACCAATGGCTTGGTTTTTCGCGTTGGTAACTACGGTTTCTACGATCTCTAGGTTTGCCAGCTCAGGATAACGCTGTGGCAGTGTAGCAATGAATTTTTGCAACCCTGCATACATGTTCGGAATATCGTTTATTAAATTCCCCACCTGCGTCCAAATCGTTGGCACGAGACCAAAGACGGCAATCAGCATCAAACCGATAAAGATTAGAATGACGGTAATGACGGAGAAAGTACGCGGAATACCCAAACGGCACATTTGTGTCACTGGCCATTCAAGTAAGTATGCAAGAACGATCGCCACCAGCAATGGCGCAATCAAATGCCCGAAAAAGTAAATTGTGATAAAGCCGAACAGCAAGATCGCCACTAGGCTCACTGCATGTGGGTCTGAAAAGCGTCGCTTATACCAACGACTTACCATTTCAAGCATCTTATGAAGATTCCTTATTGAATACTGTCAACGTGAAGTGTTCCGGCGAAGTTTGGCAATCCACCGCATACCCTTGGTTAAGTAAATACTTCACGATATCGTGTTTAGAGCTTTTATCCACCACTTGAATGACAAGCTGATGATATTGCTGTGTTTCTCCCTGAAACACATCTGCAGCGTGACGCTTAGCAAGTAACAGTGCCATAGGGCAGCGTTGCTCGCGCAAATCGAGTAACATGGATTCCATTGTATTGCTCTGCACTTGTGATAGGGTTGTATTGTAACGGCTTTTTGAGCTGGTGCTAGTGATTTAAGCGTAGACGACAAAGACTTTATAATTCAAAATTTTAACATCTTGTAAGAAGTATCTACGAAACCAATCCGTTTATTTTCGGTCTTATAGCTAGCATATTCATCCCATAAGGATGACCATAATGCATGGTGGTCATGCTGAGAGGAACTCGGCACCCAACCCATGTTTCGGTATTTTGGAGAATCTTTAAACCGTATGTTAAAACGCACTCGCTCGCTAGTTTGTTTATGCCTTGCTGCTGCATTGAGTACACCAACACCTATTTACGCCAATAGCCTTGATCTCCCTGATATTGGTACGGCAGCTGGAGGCACTCTGACGATAGATCAGGAGTTGATTTATGGCGACGCTTACATGCGTATGCTCAGAGCCAGCAGCCCTATTGTTAGCGATCCCGTCATCAATGAATATATTGACACACTTGGACACCGTTTGGTTGCCAATGCGAATGACGTAAAAACTCCGTTCCACTTCTTTATGATCCGCGACCGCAACATCAACGCATTCGCCTTCTTTGGCGGTTACGTTGCATTGCACTCGGGTCTATTTTTGCACGCTCGTACTGAGAGTGAGCTTGCCTCTGTTGTAGCGCATGAAATTGCCCACGTAACACAGCGCCACCTTGCACGAAGCATGGAAGAACAAGCTCGTCGCTCGCCAGCTACCATGGCAGCACTCGCTGGCGCATTGCTACTCGCCATCGCTTCTCCAGAAGCCGGGATGGCAGCCGTGACGGCAGCAACAGCCGGTAACATGCAGAGCCAAATCAACTACACCCGTTCAAACGAGAAAGAAGCCGACCGCTTTGGTATTGCAACCTTGGCGAAAGCAGGCTTTGACGTACAAGCAATGCCGCGCTTCTTTGGCCGCCTAGCGGATGAATACCGTTACGCGAGTAAGCCGCCACCAATGTTGCTGACTCACCCATTACCTGAAGACCGTATTACCGATAGCCGAGCGCGTGCACGAGCTTACCCGCCAATGCGTATCATGCCTTCGATTGATTACCATTTGACGCGAGCTCGAATCGTTGCACGTTATGCGGGTATCGATGGACAAGCGGCAATGAGTTGGTTTAATCGAACTCAAAAGAAAGCCTCCCCTGAAATCATCCCGTCTTTTGATTACGGTCGAGCGCTCGTTCACCTAGACAACAAACGTTTGAGTGAAGCTGAGCCACTTCTGAAAAAACTGCTGCAACAAGACCCTGGCAATCCATTCTATTTGGATGCCATGACCGACTTGTACATCGCACAAAAGAAGCCACAAAAAGCGGTTGATATGCTAAGCAGTGCTCTAAAACGCAACCCGCAAAACAAAGTGCTGACCATCAACTACGCTAACGCTTTGCTGGAAGCGAATAAGAATGAAGAAGCCGTACGCATTCTTCAACGCTACACGCACGATAACCCAGAAGATACCAACGGCTGGCACCTTCTATCAAAAGGTAACCACGCACTGGGTCGCAATGACGAAGAACTCGCCGCTCGCGCAGAAATTTTAGCGCTGCGTGCAGGATGGAATAAAGCCATTCAATATTATTCTGAAGCAAGTAAAATTGCTGAGCTGGGCAGCTTAAAACAAGCACGATACGACGCTCGTATCGACCAGTTAATGATCCAAAGAGATCGATTCATGGCATTACAATAACGAAATGGAGAAAACCATGTCAGTCGTGATTTATCACAACCCTCGTTGCTCAAAGAGCCGTCAAACTCTAGAACTTCTAGAGCAAAACGGTGTTGCACCAGAAGTCGTTAAGTACCTTGATACACCGCTTAATGTGGAACAACTCAAAGCACTTTTCGCTCAACTTGGTTTCTCTTCTGTACGTGAAATGATGCGTACAAAAGAAGACATCTACAAAGAGCTTGCTCTGGGTGAAGCGTCAGTGACAGACGAGCAACTGTTCGAAGCAATGGCACAAAACCCTAAACTGTTCGAGCGCCCTGTTGTGGTTGCCAACGGCAAAGCGAAAATTGGTCGTCCGCCAGAGCAAGTACTGGAAACTCTATAAATGGATTGCCAGATCCTCATTTTGTATTTCAGCCGTCATGGCTCGACAAAACAGCTGGCAAGACAAATAGCAAGAGGGGTCGAATCGACTCCTCATTGCGAAGCGATTTTGCGTACAGTTGAAGAATTGTCACCTCACTCACATACCCCTTCCGATCCAATTGTTACTCTAGATGAGTTGAAGCAGTGCGATGGCCTCGCGTTTGGCAGCCCAGTATGGTTTGGCAACATGGCAGCACCGCTTAAGCACTTTTGGGATCAAACCACACCTTTGTGGGTGAACGGCGATCTTATCGATAAGCCAGCTTGTGTGTTTACCTCATCATCCTCAATGCACGGCGGTCAAGAAACCACGCTACAGAGCATGATGACCCCACTTCTGCATCACGGCATGATGGTGTTAGGAATCCCTTACTCAGAGCCAGAACTGCATACCACTCAATCAGGTGGGACCCCGTACGGGGCAAGCAGTGTAGGACAAGAACCAAGTCTTACGGCAGAAGAGATTCGTCTCGCACAACAATTAGGAAAACGACTGGCGACCGCAGCGAAAAAGCTCAAAGGAAGTCAGTAAGCTCAAGGATAAGAAATCGATGTCTGACATTATTGACCAACCACCTCTTAGCACCCGAACCCAAACCTATCGCTACATGGCGCTGTTCGGCAATTTGGCGTTGTTAGCTTGGGTTGCGATTTGGCAATTAGCGCTTTCCCCTCACCCGCATCTAAGCAGTACCACACTCGCTATCGCATGGTGTATCCCACTACTTTTACCATTGCCAGGCATTCTTGCAGGTAAGCCATACACGCACGCATGGGCAAACTTCGTCTTGATGCTGTACTTCTTACACGCGCTGACAATTTTGTATATCGATGGTGGTGAGCGTTGGTTAGCAGCTGTGGAACTGCTCCTTACTTCACTCGGCTTTGCAGGTAACATCTTGTTTGCACGAGCGCGTGGTAAAGAGTTGGGGTTGAAGCTAAAACGTCTATCTCAAGTAGAGAAAGAAGAGAAAGCTAAATTCAATAAATAGCAATTTCAATAAGTAGCTAGCCCAATACGTATCTGGATGATGAAGCCTCCAGTTTTCTCACTCCCAGCAAGAAATACCAAACAATAAAAAAGAGTCGCACTTGGCGACTCTTTTTTGTTCAGCTTGTTGCTATGTTGCTAGCTAGGCCTAATGCTTAGTTTAGGTCTTCAACCACATCCGTTTCTAGCACTGGCGCAATCTCTGAGTTTTCTTCAGGCTCGACAGGCGTGCGAACTGGCGCATTCCATTTGTAGATCAAGTCGTACTGCTCTGGTGCAGGCTTCACTACGGCAGGCTGTTCTGGTTGCGCAGTCTCTGTATTTAGATCGACCACTTCCGCAGCTTGTGCGTCTTCCGTCGTTGCTGGCAGTTGTGTTGGCTGTGCTGGCTCTTCAGGTAACTGGGCCGGCACAACTTCTTCCATACCAGCCATTGGGTCTTCCGTCACTTCCAAAGAACGAATAGAAGAGACTTCTTGCTCAAATGCTTGTTGAGAAGCCAATAGATGGATAGTTAAGGTGACTTGATTGCCTTGGATACGCTTAATTTCAGCACCAGCAACCGAGCTCAGCTTTGTTAGTGAGTTTTCTAGCTCGAAGAAATCCATAGCAGAGGAAACGCTAAGCACTTTCACATCAATCGCTTCTGATGACTTGCTGGAAACGACGACAGCACTCTTCTTCGCGTAGTAATCGGCAATGCCACCAACCATTGCTGGAATCGCATTTGCGCCAGATGCTGAGCCACTGCGTGGAGATTGTTTAGACTCAGAAAGCTGGGCTGGAGATTGGTCGTACAATGTCCAACGAATCTTATCGCCTTGAACACGAACAATCAGTACCGCATCCACAGGGTAACGTTGGCTCGCTTGGCTGATTGGGTCAACAAAGTCACCCCATAGATCAGAAACGTTCACGCCTGTTACATCATCGAAATCACCCACTGGCATCGTGATTGGAAGACCACGTGCTTGTGCAGCATCACGAAGGGTCGCTGCACTCGTTGAATCGGAATGCTCCCATGTAATCGTGCGATCGTAGCCTTGCTCTTCAACCATCCAAACCAGAATGTTCGCTCGGTTTGGTGACCAAAGAGGAAGCTGAGCTTGCGTTAGTAGTGAGCGGATCTGGCCACTATTAAACAGCATTTTTAAGCTGCTTTGACCATCAATTTGGCCATAGCCAAGTTGGGAAATATAGCGAGAACTTGAACCCACTGCTTTCTTAATTACTGGGTTGCTAAGGGAAGATTGGCTGCCTGTTGCACGCACAATCACATCTTGCATACCTTGTTGACGCGCGAGTTCTTCGCCGTCTTTTTGCTCACCGTCGATCGCCACTTCGGCACGATAGATATCTACCTGAGTTAATGCATAAACTGGCAGAGACAACCAACCTATCAATAAGAGAGCTAAATAGCGCATAGTTTTCATAATCCTCTGAACAAGAACACGCATGATAAGCAACTATCAAACCTTGAGCAAGAAGAGTACTGAGTGAATTGTCTGTATTCTGACCAACTTAAAAGGCACGCATGAAACTAAACATTCGCTGACCTTATAAATCCACACAAAAGTTTGATCTAGGCAACATTGCAATCGATTGCCAGATGATAAGATTCGCCGGATTTGTCTGCGTATCTTTGAATAGGGAATTATTATGAAAAATGCGTTACAAGGCGCTCAGATGCTCTTTGTCGCTTTTGGTGCTCTCGTACTTGTGCCACTTCTGACTGGCCTTGACCCAAACGTCGCTTTGTTTGGTGCTGGTGTCGGTACTCTTCTTTTCCAACTGATTACTAAACGTTCTGTTCCAATCTTCCTTGCCTCTTCTTTTGCGTTTATTGCTCCTATCATGTTCGGTATCCAAACTTGGGGTATCGGTGCGACCATGGGTGGCTTGATGGCTGCTGGTTTGGTGTACGTTGGCCTAGGTGCGATGATCAAAATGCGCGGCGTTGGATTCATCCATAAGATTCTTCCGCCTGTCGTAGTTGGCCCTGTAATCATGGTGATTGGTCTTGGCTTAGCACCAACGGCTGTAAACATGGCGGTTGGTAAATCAGGTGACGGCGCAATTCAATTAGTGAACGGCGACGCAGCGATCATCATCTCCGCAGTGTCATTGCTAACGACGATTGCATTGAGTGTATTCGCGAAAGGCTTCCTAAAACTGGTTCCTATCGTTGGCGGTATCTTGGCTGGCTACACTGTGTCTCTATTCTACGGCGTGGTGGATTTCACTCCAGTTGCTCAAGCGGCTTGGCTAGCAATGCCAAACTTCACAGCGCCTGAATTCAACATCAACGCTATCTTATTTATGATCCCTGTAGCTATCGCTCCAGCGGTTGAGCACGTGGGTGACATGCTAGCGATTTCTAACGTAACGGGTAAAAACTACCTGAAGAAGCCAGGTCTTCACCGCACTATCGCAGGTGACGGGGTAGCAACAATTGCTGCTTCTATGGTTGGCGCGCCACCAAACACGACTTACAGTGAAGTAACCGGCGCGGTTATGCTAACTAAGGCATTCAACCCAGTGATCATGACATGGGCCGCTATCACAGCCATCGTACTTGCGCTGGTTGGTAAGCTAGGTGCGACTCTACAAACGATTCCTGTTCCAGTTATGGGTGGCATCATGATTCTACTGTTCGGTTCTATTGCAACAGTTGGCCTGAACACACTGATCAAGAACCATGTTGACCTTCACAAGTCACGTAACCTAGTGATCGTAGCAGTAACGCTAGTGTTTGGTATCGGCGGCATGGCTTTCGGTATTGGCGAGTTCAGCCTACAAGGTGTAAGCCTATGTGGTATCGTGGCTATCATTCTTAACCTAGTGCTACCACACGACCTTGGTGAAAACCACGTGGTGGATAACGCACAAATGGAAGAAGAGAACGCGAAGTAATTTGCAGTGCGGCTTAATCGATTTAAGTCGCCCTTTCTACTTTCGTATCTCGTAGCTAGCTTCTATATAACAGATACAAAAAAGGCTTGGTTTTCACCAAGCCTTTGTTTTTTCAATTCAGTAATAATCTAGCATCAAGCTCGAATTATTTAGTACCGAAGATCTTGTCACCTGCGTCACCAAGACCAGGAACGATGTAGCCTTTGTCGTTTAGCTTCTCATCGATTGCTGCTGTGTATAGCTCAACGTCTGGGTGAGCTTTTTCTAGCGCTTCGATACCTTCAGGAGCCGCTACAAGAACAAGTACTTTGATTGCCTGACAACCTTTCTCTTTTAGAAGATCGATTGTTGCGATCATAGAACCGCCCGTTGCAAGCATTGGGTCAACAACTAGAGCGATACGCTCGTCGATGTTAGAAGCAAGCTTGTTGAAGTAAGGTACTGGCTCGAGTGTTTCTTCGTCACGGTAGATACCAACAACACTGATACGTGCACTTGGCATGTGCTCAAGTACGCCGTCCATCATGCCAAGACCAGCACGTAGGATTGGCACTACTGTCACTTTCTTACCTTTGATTTGGTCAACTTCTACAGGACCGTTCCAACCTTCAATGGTTACTTTTTCTGTTTCAAAGTCTGCTGTCGCTTCGTAAGTAAGTAGGCTACCGACTTCTGTCGCTAACTCACGAAAACGCTTCGTGCTGATGTCACCTTCTCGCATTAGACCAATTTTGTGTTTTACTAGAGGGTGTTTAACTTCAACAACTTTCATTTCCATCTCCGGCTTTTTTGGCAATATTTAAACAAACCTTCAGATTATACATGATTTTTGCAGGGATATCAGGATAGATCACTAAAGAAAAAAACCGACGCAAACGTTTGCTATCTGTATTTAACCACTGGTAGAATAGCGCCGTTTTCATATCCAACTTAAAAACCGAGGACTTCCCTGTGAGTGGTAACAACTCTTCTCTTAGCTATAAAGACGCTGGTGTAGATATTGATGCAGGCAACGCGCTTGTAGATCGTATTAAAGGTGCGGTTAAGCGTACTCGTCGCCCTGAAGTGATGGGTGGTATCGGTGGTTTTGGCGCACTGTGTGAATTACCGACTAAATACAAACAACCTGTACTGGTTTCTGGTACTGACGGTGTAGGTACAAAACTTCGTCTAGCACTGGATATGAACAAGCACGACACCATCGGTGTAGACCTAGTAGCGATGTGTGTAAACGACCTAATCGTGCAAGGTGCTGAGCCGCTATTCTTCCTAGATTACTACGCGACTGGCAAGCTAGACGTAGACACAGCAGCAGACGTGGTTTCTGGCATTGCTGATGGCTGTGTTCAAGCAGGCTGTGCACTTATCGGTGGTGAAACTGCTGAAATGCCGGGCATGTACGAAGGCGAAGACTACGACGTTGCTGGCTTCTGTGTTGGCGTAGTAGAAAAAGAAGACGTGATTGACGGCACGAAAGTAGCAGCAGGCGACGCACTAATCGCTGTTGGCTCAAGCGGTCCACACTCAAATGGTTACTCGCTTATCCGTAAGATCCTAGAAGTATCTGGCGCAGATAAGAACGAAGAGCTAGCAGGTCGCACTATCGGTGAACACCTACTAGAACCAACTAAGATTTACATCAAATCAGCACTTAAGATGATTGAGAAGCACGACATCCATGCGATTTCTCACATCACTGGTGGTGGTTTCTGGGAAAACATCCCACGCGTACTGCCTGAAGGCACAAAAGCCGTTATCGATGGTAACAGCTGGGAATGGCCAATCATCTTCAAATGGTTACAAGAAAAAGGCAACGTTGAAACACACGAAATGTACCGTACGTTCAACTGTGGTGTTGGTCTAGTCGTTGCACTACCAAAAGACCAAGCAGACGCAGCGGTTGCTCTTCTTAAAGAAGAAGGCGAAAACGCATGGGTGATTGGTGAAATCGCTCAAGCAGAAGCAAACGAAGAGCAAGTTGAAATCCAATAACTTGCGAATCAAGCTCAAAAAATAAAAAGAATGAGGACGCTATGTCCTCATTCTGCTATCTGGAACATCGAAAACCATTCTAATAGTAGGTAATTTAGTGATTACGCACGTCAAACCTACAGTATCAAGGCAGTCTCAATATCATGAAAAACATAGTGGTCCTCATTTCGGGTAACGGCAGTAACCTACAAGCAATACTTGAAGCCTGTGAAGCCAACATGCCAAACGCACAAGTGGCAGCGGTTTTTTCTAACAAAGCTGATGCCTACGGTTTGGAGCGTGCAAAACAGTTTGATGTGAATGGTCACTTTGTCGATCCTAAAGCATTTGAATCTCGTGAAGACTTTGATGCCGAACTGATGAAGCAAATTGATGAATACCAACCAGACGTGATTGTATTGGCTGGTTACATGCGTATTCTCAGCAGCGCGTTTGTTTCCCATTATCTGGGTAAGATGATCAACATCCACCCTTCTCTATTGCCTAAATACCCAGGGTTACACACCCACCAGCGTGCCATTGATGCCGGTGACAAAGAGCATGGCACCAGCGTTCACTTTGTCACAGAAGAGTTAGACGGCGGTCCTGTGGTGCTACAAGCTAAAGTACCGGTATTTGAAGACGATGATGCCGATGCACTTGCCGCACGCGTGCAGACTCAAGAGCACAACATCTACCCAATGGTGACTAAGTGGTTAGTCGAAGGACGATTATCGATGACCGAGGGCAAAGCGTATCTCGATGGTTTTGAGCTAGGAGCTCACGGCTACGCAGCGGAGTAGTTCTCAACTCCAAACACTAAACGCAAAAAGGCAGCCATCAGGCTGCCTTTTGTTTTATTCAAATGTTTTACTGCGAGAAAACCATCACTCCAACGGCTCAGTCGGCGCTTGGTTACCCGGCTTCGGCGCGGCAAACGGTACATCCGTTAACTCTTCGGCGTTGTTCAATATCAATTCACCAACATGGAACAAGCCATACTCGCCCGGCTTCATTCGATGCCAAGTCTCATTGCCCGTAAGCGGCTGAGTCGCAATGACAGAAACCACATCATTTGGTGTTGTCTCTTCTTGGAAGTTGATTTCTACATCTTCATCCAACAGAGCTGCCTTGCCAAATGGTGCTCGACGCGTGATCCAGTAAAGATGGTTGGTACAGTAAGTCATCACAAACTCACCGTCGCTGAGCAGCATGTTAAACACGCCCTTTTCTTTCAACTTATCGCAGCACTGGGCAACATAAGCAAAAACCGCTTCCATATCTTGAGGAGGCTCAGGGTATTTGTCTTCCATCTGCTTCAGTAGCCAACAAAAAGCCATCTCACTGTCGGTTTCTCCGACCGGACGGTGACGACCCGTATACAAATCTTGGTAGTCAGTTAGCTGACCATTGTGTGCAAAAGTCCAATAACGTCCCCAAAGCTCACGCGTAAACGGGTGTGTGTTTTCTAGATTCACGCCACCTCGGTTTGCTTGGCGAATATGGCTGACCACCGCACGACTTTTGATCGGGTAGTTTTGCACTAATTCAGCAATTTTCGAGTCACAACTTGGGTTTGGATCTTTGAAAGTACGGAACCCCTTTCCTTCATAGAAAGTAATTCCCCAGCCATCACGATGCGGGCCAGTGCGACCACCGCGCTGCATCAAGCCTGTAAAACTGAAACAAATATCTGTAGGAACATTTGCGCTCATGCCGAGCAATTCACACATGGTTTAACGAACTCCTTACCTTAAAACACAACTAAGCCAGTATTCGGCTTAGTTGTAAATCTTATTCCATCTCTTTTTCGATCAACTGAATGATGATGTGAATGATCTTAATGTGCACTTCTTGGATACGGTCTGCGTAGCCAAAGTGTGGTACGCGGATCTCGATGTCTGCAAGACCTGCCATTTTACCGCCATCTTTACCCGTTAGCGCGATCGTCTTCATGCCTTTCGCTTGTGCCGCTTCAATCGCTTTTAGGATGTTGCCTGAGTTGCCAGAAGTCGACAAACCAAACAGAACGTCACCTTTGCGGCCTACTGCTTCTACGTAACGAGAGAATACGAAGTCGTAACCAAAGTCGTTACTTACGCAAGAAAGGTGGCTTGGATCTGAAATAGCGATACCAGCGTAACCTGGGCGGTTTTCACGGTAACGACCCGTTAGCTCTTCTGCAAAGTGCATAGAGTCACAGTGAGAACCACCGTTACCGCACGACAACACTTTACCATCTTGCTTGAATGAGTCAGCAATCATTTTCGCTGCCGCTTCGATTTGCGCGATGTTGTGGTCATCACTTAAAAACTTATTCAGAACTTCAGCAGCTTCGTTTAATTCACTTCTAATCAGATCTTGGTACATAAGACGTTCTCTTTATTATTTCGGCCACAGCGGAGCGTTTCCGCTTCTCACTTGGCAAATTGTTCTGATGCGAAATTCACACCGGACAGTTCATTACTCTGAGTTTACCCACAAACGAGAATTAGTGTCGATAGCGAACCAACAGATTTGGATTCATCGCGGTAATAAACTTGTTAACTTGCTTACGAAATCATCACCCAACTCCCAACTTTAGAATTTTAACTCTACTTAGATCACTTTTTACCCAATCTTGGGTTTTACATTTTATTAATATTTTGATTACACTTATGAGAACTGGTTAGACCTCTTACCAAAATACAGACGTACAACATAATTAAAGTCTGAAAAGGAAAAAACATATGGACATCTTGCTCTCAATCGTAGCGATGACAGTTGTATTAGGCATTACGCTTTACCACAGAATGTCACTCGTGAAATCCGTCAGTCTGCTAACTGCTGCCATGCTAGCACTGACTATCGCAGGCTCAGTTGGTGTTATTGGCTGGGCACTTTACGTTCTTGCTGTTGCAGTGTTCGCGGTTTCTAGCATTCGCCAATCCCTCATTAGCCGTAAAGCACTCGTCATGTTTAAGAAAGTCCTGCCTGCTATGTCTCAAACCGAGAAAGAAGCATTAGACGCAGGTACCGTATGGTGGGAAGCCGAGCTATTCAAAGGCAAACCTGAATGGCAAAAGCTTCACGCAATCAAAGCGCCTAAGCTGAGCAAAGAAGAGCAAGCTTTCCTAGATGGCCCAGTAAACGAAGTGTGTGCCATGGTGAGTGACTTCCAAGTAACACACGAGCTGGCTGACCTTCCACCAGAAGTGTGGCAATACCTGAAAGACAACAAATTCTTCGCCATGATCATCAAAAAGAAATACGGAGGCCTAGAATTCTCTGCATACGCGCAATCTTTGGTACTGCAAAAACTCACTGGCGTATCTGGCGTACTGTCTTCTACCGTTGGCGTACCAAACTCGCTAGGCCCTGGTGAACTTCTGCAACACTACGGTACAGAAGAACAGAAAAATCATTACCTACCGCGCCTAGCAGAAGGTAAAGAAATCCCATGTTTCGCACTGACTAGCCCAGAAGCAGGTTCCGATGCGGGCTCTATCCCAGATTACGGCGTGGTATGTAAAGGCGAATGGCAAGGTGAAGAAGTCCTTGGTATGCGTCTAACTTGGAACAAGCGTTACATCACTCTAGCGCCAGTCGCAACAGTTCTTGGTCTTGCATTCAAACTGCGTGACCCAGAAGGCCTACTAGGTGATCAAGAAGATCTTGGTATCACTTGTGCTCTAATCCCAACTGACCTTAAAGGCGTTGAGATTGGTAACCGCCACTTCCCGCTTAACGTACCATTCCAAAATGGCCCAACTCGCGGTAAAGACATCTTCGTACCAATGGACTTCATCATTGGCGGCGAGAAAATGGCAGGCCAAGGTTGGCGTATGCTGGTTGAGTGTCTATCGGTTGGTCGTGGTATCACGCTACCTTCAAACTCAACAGGCGGCATCAAAACTGCGGCGATGGCGACAGGTGCGTACTCACGCATTCGTCGTCAGTTCAAACAACCTATCGGCCACATGGAAGGCGTCGAAGAGCCATTAGCACGTCTAGGTGGTAACGCTTACGTGATGGATGCAGCAAGTAACTTAACCGTGGCAGGTATCGACCTAGGTGAAAAACCTTCGGTTATCTCGGCTATCGTGAAGTACCACTGTACGCACCGTGGTCAACAAAGCATCATCGATGCGATGGATATCGTAGGCGGTAAAGGTATCTGTATGGGTCCTTCTAACTTCCTAGCGCGTGGTTACCAAGGCGCGCCAATCGCGGTAACCGTAGAAGGTGCGAACATCCTGACTCGTTCTATGATCATCTTCGGTCAGGGCGCGATTCGTTGTCACCCTTACGTTCTTGAAGAGATGAACGCAGCATATTCTGACGCTGGCGATGCGGTTGAGAAGTTCGACAAAGCACTGGCGGGCCACGTGAGCTTCACCATGAGTAACCTAGTGCGCAGCATCTGGTTTGGTCTAAGTGACGGTCTAGGTTCTTCATCACCAACCAAAGACGCAACCAAGCGTTACTACCAACAATTGAACCGTTACAGTGCAAACCTTGCTCTGCTGTCGGATATCTCGATGGCAGTACTAGGCGGTTCGTTGAAACGTAAAGAGCGTCTGTCTGCGCGTCTTGGTGACATTCTAAGCCAGCTATACCTGAGCTCTGCAACATTGAAACGCTTTGAGCAAGATGGCCGCCCTGTAGAAGATTTGCCATTGGTGCATTGGGGCTTGCAAGACAGCTTGAAGCAAACTGAAGCGGCAGTTGATGAGTTCCTAGCGAACTTCCCGAACAAAGCAATTGGTCGTGCACTGCGTGTATTGATCATGCCATTTGGCCGCGTACGTAAAGCACCAAGCGACAAGCTAGACAGCAAAGTAGCTCGTATTCTACAAACGCCAAGTGCAACACGTTCACGTATTGGTCGTGGTCAGTACCTAGAACCAACGGAACACAACGCAGCAGGTAAGATTGAGCTGGCACTGTCTGTGATTCTTCAAGCTGAGCCTGTGTTTGACAAGGTATGTAAAGCACAGGGTAAACGCCGTCCATTCATGCGTTTGGATATGATTGCTCAAGAAGGTCTAGATCAAGGCTTCATTACTCAAGAAGAAGCTGATTTGCTGAGAGAAGCAGAACAGCATCGCCTAGATACCATCAACGTAGACGATTTTGAGCCAGAGCTATTGGCCGCAAAGCCGCTTTACCCTCAGATGGAAAACGTCGCTTAAGCGAATGATGGCTTAAACGATAAATAGGAAAGCAAAACGGGAGCCTCGGCTCCCGTTTTTTATTGAATCTCTGCTTCGCACAACACGGCGATCGCAAAGAAGCGCTTATTGTTCGTTATCGTCTTCAACAATAAACGACTGTTCAATTCTGCGCAGTTCTTCCTGCTCTTTCAGCTTAAGTTCTTCTTGAAGCGTCGCTTTGCGTTCGTTCAATGCTTTCTTCTCTGACTTAGTCAGGAACTTCACAGCTTTTTTGTTTGCCAATGCGTACGCAACGACATCTTCACCTTTTTCACGACGTTCATTCACGCGTTGCGAGAAACGTTCGTTGTCACGTGCTTTACGTTCAGCTGAAGTTAATTTACTCATTTTTATGCCTTTAATAAGAATACAGCAGCCCAATTGCTGCCCTCAGGTAAACAAATGAGAAGTCATTCATATAGCTGATGGCGTGAGTCTAGCATAGATACGTAAAGGAACAGCGAAGTGATTGTGTGTGCGTACTAGAACCTACTGTGGAGGGTGAAGAAACAAACGCCCCAGCGTACTAACAATAGATTCTTAGTCTCGCTGGAGCTCGCAAGATTGACGGTTTACTTTTAGTTATCAGGTTACTACACGCACAGTGTTTCTAGATTTCCATCAGTCTGAACAGTGAGGAACGAACATGATTCAGAATCTACTCACCAATAGAGCTTAACTAGGCAGACAAAAGATCTGGTTTAGAAAAACATCCGCCAAATACTCTGACTCCGTAATAGATGTAAGTCGCTCTAAAATTCGACATGCCATGTTCAAGGCATATTTGACGCAGAAGCCTATCCGCTTGCTCTCGACTGCTTTGCGGCAATACTTCCTCCCTCATGAGCTGATACAACGCATCATGCACCAAAGACGCCTTGAGGATGTTCTTGGTATCAATCGCCGGGCCACTCGCCCCATCCCATGAATAGCCTTGTTTGATCGTTAGCAACCCTTGACCGGATAAACTGAGAAACGGACTATCGAAAGGCTGCGCGAGGGTAATACCGGTTTCAATCTGTTCTTCGGAATGAAGGCTATATTTGTACGTCCGACGTTTTTTGTACTTCATAAGAGACCTCCTAGTCACCTAGCTTCTTTGAAATTTGGAGCTTAAATCTTTCACACACTCAAATCAGCTTTAACCGACTTAGTGAATATCACGAATGATTTTGCAAATCGAACCGATATTCATAACCTTCGCCAAGAGTGTCACAAAATTAGATGCACCATAAAAAAGTAAAACGGAGCCAATCGGCTCCGTTCTATAATCTAAATTCTGCGCCCTACTTCTTAGGCACTTCTAATTGCATCTCTGGCATGGCTTGGCGTTTAGCTTTGAGCTTGCTCCAGATAATCCAAAATAGAATCACCAGAATCAATGCGATGACGTTGCCAATGGCAATGATGATCATGCTACGTTTACGTTCGGCTTCGCGCTCGGCGATGATGCGTTTTTCCATTTCGATGCGGCGTTGTTCGGCGATCTCAGCTTCTTTCGCTAAGCGTGCAGCTTCTAGATCCACTTCATCGACGACGCTGAATGACTGCTCTTTGATTGGGAAGACCAATGAGCGCTTAGTTGCTAGGTCTGTGGCAAAGACTTCACCATGCCATGAGTACTTACCTAACTCTGGATCATTATCCATCTTAAGCGTGGTTTTAGTACCGTCAGCAGACACTTGACCTTGGCTGTAACTAATAAAGCCATCTGGTGCTTCTTGCTCGACGTTCACGGCAATGGATCCCGGTGTGATCATGCCTTGCTCACCACTAACCACCAGCTGGTGTGGTTGGTCTGCATGACGCGCTTGAATAAAGGTGCGTGTGATTGGCGATGGGTACACCAGTACCACTTGCTCCTGAGCTCGCAAAAATACGCCATTGCCCGACGTAATACGTGCACGGTATTTACCCGGCTCGATATCAATTGGCAGTTGAACGGTAAACACACCGTCGCCAGCTTTTTCATCTAGCCCGCGGCCATCATCAGCAAACTCGCCAATCACCATAGGTACAGGACGCGCTTCTTTGATCAGTTCGTCTTCGTTTTCTACAAATTTAGTGAAGGTGACGCGCAGATTTACGCGGTCTAGGAAATCACGCAGTACGAGTGGCTTATCGTCTGAAGTCAAACGCGCGGTGAACTTGAGCGCTTCATTTTGATAAAGGCGATTTGGGAACACATCAGTGCCGAGCTTTAAGTGTGAGATCAGACGAATGTTGTTTTTCGGGGTGACTTTTCCGACAGCCTGCCACGGACCTGGCATGGGTTTATCTATCGAAATGATGTCGAGGGAAGATTCTTGATACCAACGAACGTTGTCGTAGGTGCCCCAAGCGTAATACTTTTTACCATCAGGGCGGACAAGGACGACAGGCTGAGAGCTCTGTTCACGATAAACCAAAAAAGTAATCTGTTCGATAGTGGGATCGACACGAAAGCGGTTATCTAACAAAGACATGGCGGACTCGCTCGCGGCAAACGCGAAACAACTCCAGAACGCTAAAATAGCGACTGACAAAGCCCTCAACATAGTCTCTCCTATTTACTACCAAATACTGTCGTTCACCAGTTCGAGTCTTTTCTGGTGTGCTTCTACTTCATCGGCAGTTGCACGCAAAACCTTTAGCGCTTTTCTTCCTTCAACACGACGAATACCTTCCGCTTCACCGTCTTTTTTATTGGCATTAAATTCTAGGCTAGTTTGTCCACCGGTCATCAATAGGTAAACGTCGGCTAGAATCTCCGCATCGAGCAATGCCCCGTGGAGAGTACGGTGTGAGTTATCAATGCCATAACGTTCACACAATACGTCGAGGTTGTTTCTCTTGCCCGGGAAGATTTTCTTCGCCATGGCAAGGGTATCGGTCACCTTACAGTAATCATCCGTCTTACCGATGCTTGGATTGAGCATTTCAAACTCGTAATCCATGAAGCCGGTATCGAAGGGCGCGTTGTGGGCAACCAACTCGGCACCTTTAATGAAGTCTAGAAACTCTTGGTGTACGGCAGAGTATTCTGGCTTATCGACCAAGAATTCATCCGTAATACCGTGGACGCCAATCGCATCTGGTTGGATTTCACGGTCAGGCTTTAAGTAAACGTGAAAGTGACGACCAGTCAGCTTACGGTTGATGATCTCCACGGCACCAATTTCGACGATGCGGTGACCCATGTAGTGAGGACCACCTTCTAGGTTCATACCCGTGGTTTCGGTATCGAGAACGACAATACGATTATGTTCAGAATTGCTGCTGGTATTCATAAGGTTATGTGTGTCAGACTATGCTTTATTAAATGTTTCGGCTAATAGTACCAAAAATATGACCAAACACGTTGAGATTTTCACTGATGGATCTTGTTTAGGCAATCCGGGCCCTGGCGGTTACGGTATTGTCTTGCGTTACAAGCAAACAGAAAAGACCCTCGCGAAAGGCTACACTCTGACCACGAATAACCGCATGGAAATGTTGGCCGCCGTGGTGGCACTTCAAACGCTAAAAGAGCCATGCCAAGTGACGTTAACGACGGATAGCCAGTACGTGCGCCAAGGCATTACGCAGTGGATTCACAATTGGAAGAAACGTGGCTGGAAAACAGCGGATAAAAAGCCGGTGAAGAATGCCGATCTATGGCAAGCACTTGATAAAGAAACCGCTCGCCACCAAGTCGATTGGCATTGGGTTAAGGGCCATGCTGGTCATCGTGAAAATGAAATCTGTGATGAGCTTGCACGCACAGCCGCAGAAAACCCAACTGAAGAAGATACAGGGTATCAAGCGTCTTAATTTTTGCTGCTTGAGACCTTTTTCACTGCACTGCCCTCTCTGTTCATCACGCCAAGTGGTGTTAACTTTCTCTTCAAGCGCCAATGCGGCTTGATAGGCTTGAGAGGGTACGTTCGTTTACGAGCCACGATATAATACAAACTCCCCGCCGGTGATGCCCAATCACCCAAACTGTTCTCTAGCCACGTCCACATGGTTTTGTAACGCGTCATTGGAAACAGCGCATAGCGATCGCAGTGAATCACTTGATAGTTCAATACCCCTAACCAGTCTTTAATCCGGTTCACCGTGAACATGCGACCACTCCATGGCAAATTATTTCTTCGCCAAGGCAATAAACTCGCTAACCCAGTGAGACTGATCGGATTGAACCCCGTAATAATAAGATAACCATCATCCATCATGACGCGATCAACTTCGCGCAGCAGTCGATGGGGATCACTTGCATAGTCAAGCTGATGAGCAAGCACCACAACATCAAAGCTTTTTTCTAAAAAGGGTAATTCGTAACCATCTGCGATGACATTATGCAACGGGTTCTGGATATCTACGTTGACTTGGTGTTGAATGTTACAACTACAGCTGGTTAGCTCACAGCTCAAACCACCCAATTTCAACATGTGGTAACCGAACAGTTTCGGACACCACTCATCAAGTCGGGTTTGGATTGACTCAAGTACCCACGGCCCATTGTTCATGTCTGACCAAGTCGACGGGTGCTGTAAAGTTTTGTTGCTGAGTGCTGGTTTCATTAACCACCTGACTATATAAAGGGTGACGGAGAACGAATCGTGTTAGAGATCAAAAGCATACCCGCATTTAATGATAATTACATCTGGCTGATACAAAATAGCGACAAGCGATGTGCCGTGGTCGATCCGGGCGATGCTAAGCCAGTGTTAGAATATTTGCAGGCTAACGAGTTAACTTTAGAAGCGATCTTAATTACGCACCACCACAACGATCACATTGGTGGCGTTCCAGATTTAGTTCATGCTTTTCCTCATGTTTCTGTTGTAGGGCCAAAAGCTGAACCTATCCCAACATTAACCAATGCAATGGAAGAAGGCGATAAGCTTGAGCTTTTCGGAGAAATCTTCATGGTGCTGGGTTTGCCGGGTCACACGCTTGGTCACATCGGCTACGCTGGTGACGGTAAGTTGTTCTGTGGTGATGTGCTGTTCTCTGCAGGTTGTGGCCGTATTTTTGAGGGCACACCAGAGCAGATGTTCGAGTCACTAAGCAAAATCATGAAGCTACCAGAAGAGACCGAAGTGTTCTGCGCGCACGAATACACCGCAAGCAACGTAGCCTTTGCACTAGCGGTTGAGCCAGACAATGAGCACTTACGCCAGTACCGTGATGACGTAAACCGACTACGCGGATTAAACATTCCCACCATTCCTACCACGCTTCGCAAAGAGAAGTTAATTAACCCATTCCTGCGTGCAACCAACGCAGAGGTCATAAAATCTGTAACAAACCGTATCGAAAATAGCGACCCATGCTCGGTTTTTACAGCTTTACGTGAGTGGAAGAACGAATTTTAACCAATTTCTGCTTGTAACTTTGCTCGACGCAAGTATTATCGTGAGCTGATTTTCATAGAAGCGCCTCTGGCGCTTCTATTGCGTTTGGGGCTGATATAAAGCTGTTTGTATTTCACCCAATCGCATAAAAGTAGCGGCTTTCACGCCCTACCCTTAGTTAGTGTTACAAGATGTCTATTATCTTGCGACTGCCACGCACCTTAGCTGCGCGACAGGCAGGAGAAGATAAACAGGCCCTAAATAGGCTGAATCCATGCGTTTAAAGTACAGTTGGGCGTTGGCGTTACTACTTTCTGGCTGTCAATTGACACAGTCAGATTCAACAAACACACCAACACCAGAAACCAATAAGTCCGAGCAAGCGGTAAAACAAGACGCGGCTCAAGCGGACTCCGAGAAAAAGCAATCGATAGCGAAGAAACCTGCTAAAGAGACGCCGAAAACCCTTTCTCCTCAGGAACAAGAAGATGTATGGCGTCGTATCGGCATGCAGCTTGAAATGGACATCCCAGACAACAAGAAAGTCGCTTACTACCGTACATGGTATCTGAAGCACCCTAACCACCTGCGCACCGTTTCTGAGCGTGCACAGCCGTTTTTGTACATGATTACAAAACGTATTGAAGAACGTGGCCTTCCAATGGAATTGGCGCTTCTACCTATCGTAGAGAGCTCATTTGACCCATTCGCGTACTCACACGGTAGTGCGGCAGGTCTTTGGCAGTTCGTTCCTGGCACCGGCAAGATGATGGGCCTAGAGCAGAACTATTGGTACGACGGTCGTCGTGATGTGTATGCAGCGACAGATGCAGCACTTGATTACCTAGAGCAACAAAGCAAGCGCTTTGACGGTAACTGGGACCAAGCGATTGCTGCTTACAACAGTGGTGGTGGTCGTGTATCAAGCGCGATTCGTAAGAACAAAAAGCTAGGTAAACCTACGGACTTCTTCTCTCTAGATCTTCCAAAAGAGACCAGCAGTTACGTTCCTAAGCTACTTGCGCTTGCAGACATCATTGCGAACCAAGATAAGTACGGCATCGACATTCCACCGATCCCGAACAAACCTGTGCTTACGCAAGTCGATCCAAAAGAACAATTGGATCTCGCGATTGCGGCAGATTACGCAGGCATTGGTGTGAAAGAGCTGCAAGGTTACAACCCAGCTTACAACCAATGGTCGACAGCACCGAATGGCCCGCATCAGCTTCTTATTCCTATCGAGAAAAAGGATCAGTTCCTTGCTCAGGTGAAGAAGAACCGTGGTAAAGGTATGAAGGTCGCACGCTACAAAGTGAAGTCTGGTGACTCACTCAGCGTATTGGCTCAGAAGTACGGTACGACAACGAAAGTTATCCAACGTGCTAACGGCCTAAAAAACAACAATATTCGCGTTGGTCAGTACCTAATGATCCCAACGTCCACAAAAGACGATGCTAAGTACGCGTTAACCGCCGAAAATCGCCTGAACAAAACGCAATCTCAAGCTCGCGGTCAATTCAAACTGACTCACGTTGTGCAATCTGGCGAGAGCTTGTGGTCTATCGCAAAAGAGAACAAGGTTTCTCATAAGTCTCTGGCGAAATGGAACGGCATGGGACCAAAAGACACCTTGCGCGTTGGCCAAAAGCTGGTGATCTGGAAAAACTCAGACAAAGGCGCAGTAATTCGCACAGTATTCTATGACGTGCGCTCTGGCGACACCATCAGCGGCATTGCGAGCAAGTTTAAGGTGAAGAGCAACGACATCGTGAAATGGAATTCTCTTCAAAAGCAGAAGTACCTGAAACCAGGTCAGAAGCTTAAGTTGTATGTTGACGTAACTAAGGTAAGTGTATGAACCCATCGAGTAACCCGCTTGTAATGTTGTTGGATATTTTTCGATCTCCAACATCTAGCTTCTTGGCGCTGTATCAGCGTGGAGGCTGGGGATGGCAACCGTTCATCTTTTTGATGCTCAGTCCATTCCTATTCTGGGGTGCCTATTTCTCGAATGTGGATTTCACTTGGCTAAGTGAACAATTAACGGCTCAATTCCAACAGGTCGATCCTAAGCAGATTGAACTGTTGGAGCCAAACACGCTGATGGCAAGTGCGATCATCAACGACGTGTTCAACCGCTTTGCAACTCTGTTGCTTTTGGCGCTGTGGTTCTTCCTAGCGACTAAAGCAAGCAAACAACAATACGGTTACTGGAAATGGTTTGCGGCGGCTTCTGCAATCCTATTCCCAGCGGTACTAGGCGACATCGCAAGCTATGCGAGCCTGTTACTGAAACACGGTCAGGTAATGACGTACGCGGCGGATTTAAACAGCCTAAATGGTTTGTTAAAACTGCCACTTACCAATGAATGGTCACACTTTGCTAGCTCATTACCGCTGCTTTTGCCTTGGTACATTGTGCTTGGTTACGGTGTGGTTCTGACTTGGACAGAGTTTGAACGTGGACAGGCTCTTGTGATTTCGAGCCTGCCTTGGATTGCGTTTTACGTGATTTGGGCGTTGTACATCGTTATTGCTTAAGCCATTTAAGCGAGCTCATAAGAGCCCTTACTGGTCGTTAAGCGTAAACGACACCAATAATGGATTATGATCGGAAGCGTCGCTCTGCGGCGCTTTCGCGTTTTTGAGGGTCAGACCTCGGTAAAAGACATGGTCGAGTGGCAAGCCAGTAATGAACTGAGTGCGGTTATCTTGACTGAACTTCGCTTCTTGTAGGTCAGCCTTTTGAAGAGCATTCTTCATTGCTTTAACGCGGTCCTCACTCCAGCTATTGAAATCTCCCGCAAACAAAATTGGGCCTTTGTGCTCTTTTAGAACCATTTCTAAACCAGACAACTGTGAAATGTACTCTTCAGTTCCAACGGTAAAGTTAATCGCATGAATGTTTACCACAGCTAGGGTCTCGCCATTGCTAAGTTGATACTTGCTGTACAGAGCAGACTTTGGCAAACGCAGCCATGGTTCTTTAGAAGTGTATGCACAAGCACGAATTGGCTCTTTCTGCGCAATACTGATTACCCCAGCACCACTTCCTAGTGCCTTAAACGCGCTTACTTGGTTGCTCATCCAATGGCCTTCCACCAGCCAGTTTTTAAACTCATCGGTCAAACTGGCTTCTTGTAAAAGCAACAGCTGTTTATTGGCAGAGAAAGCATCGAGCGCTTGTTGCCAGTTGTCTCTGTTTTGCTTATAGATGTTCCATACCAAAACGTTAAGCTCACCATTCTTATCAATCGCTTGTGGCTTATTAAACTCCATACAGCGGATATCTTGAGTAATGTTCGTCCCTGTTTGAGTAACAATCTGTGGTTGTTCTGGCACAGTAAAGATCACCTGAAAACTCACAAACCCAGCGATAATAAGAAAAACTAACGCAAAAGCTAAACGCTGATACATAGGCCTACCTGAATGCAAATAAAATGGAATCAAAAATACGAGCAATAAAAAAGGAGCCATTCACGGCTCCCTTTTAGCTTACTCAAATTTTCACCACATGCTGTAGTGAAATCTTATATCTATCTGGATAAAGATTAGATCGCGTCTTCGTCTTCTTCACCCGTACGGATACGTACTACACGCTCTACGTCGGTTACGAAGATCTTACCATCACCAATCTTACCGGTTTGCGCCGTTTCAATGATGGTTTCTACACACTTGTCTGCAACGTCTTCTGTCACTACGATTTCTAGCTTCACTTTAGGAAGGAAATCCACCATGTACTCAGCACCACGGTACAGTTCAGTGTGACCTTTCTGACGACCAAAGCCTTTCACTTCAGAGACGGTCATCCCTGTAATGCCTACTTCAGCCAATGCTTCTCGAACATCATCCAATTTGAATGGCTTGATAATCGCTTCAATCTTTTTCATGTTCATCCCTTAAGCTTCAATCGTTTGCGCATATTATCGGTTAGCGTCTCACAACATTCAATCCTTGTTGTCACCAAGCACCTGAAAATCCTGACACTGGTGGAATTTATTTGCCGATGAATGTAACAAAGTCACGCAGTCAGCAATCCCGCATGCCCGAAACGAAAAAACCAGAGCACTGGCTCTGGCTTGGTCTAAATCTTTGCCTGGGTTACAGCGACAAGCCGCGCTTACTTCAAGCTTGCGTAGTACGCTGCTAAGTTTGCGATATCTTCGTCTGACAGTAGATTCGCTTGCGCTTGCATCACTGCGGCAAGACCACCTGTGCGTTGACCCGCTTTGTACGCCTTGATTGAACTTGCGATGTATTGCTCGTTCTGGCCTTTCAGGTTTGGGTAACCAGGAATCACCGCGATACCATCCGCACCATGACAAGCAGCACATACGCCTGCTTTTGCTTGCCCAGCGGCCACATCACCTGCCGCCAGAGCTTGCCCACTTAACATGGTTAGCGCCACCATTGCGCCCATGATTGTTTTCTTCATTGCTTCACCTAATCGATTCTTATTTAAGGATTTTTATATTTTATAATCGACATTGTGGCATGAATTACAAAGACTTGCGCCAGATAAGTTCACAATCTTGGCCACTGAAGGCTTGATCAACAAACAAATCGCCGACCGCCACCACCTGATCTTGGTACATCAGAATCGGGATCTGGCGACGCAGCCAACTCGGCACGTTGTACTCTTGAAACAACTTCTTCAGCTTACGACTGTGATTCCGCGTAGTTGGGTGCGCAGAGAGTCCTTCCGGATTAAACGTCACTCTGAGAAGTTCAGGTTGAGGCGGCAAAGCAATGCTGGCTTGTTCTGAGTTGGTACTCAAAGTGAGCTCTCCGAGTCGCTCAGGCAATACCAAAGCAGTATCGGTTTGAATGTCACTCTGCCACGTCGTGACATCAACCGTTTCGGTTACCCAATACAGGCGATTCTGAAAACGGCGAACTTGACCCTGCTTGAGCTGAAGCTTTGGATTGGCATCTTGCTGCGCCAGCGCGACCTCATTCCAAATCAAATTGAGCTGAACTTGTGTTGGCATGTTAGCGTTCAGCTTAGCCAGCCACATACGTACCAATCGCGCACGAGCCAATTCACTGTGCGTAGCTAATTCTTCAATACTCAGACTCAAATCACTTTGCAGAGCACGCTCAAACACTGCGCTAAGCAACTCGTCCAGCAAAGCTTCTTGCTGCGCGCACAAGCTCGCACTGCGCTGCACCGCTTGATGGATACTCGGCCAACGTTCAGAAAATTCTGGCACTATACGATGACGTAGGAAGTTACGATCGTAACGAGTATCTTGGTTGCTTTCGTCTTCTACCCAATCCAGCTTTTGTTCTCTGGCTGTCGCTTCGATTTGCTCTCGCTTAACGGCCAGTAGTGGGCGAACTAATGTGCCATCAGCAAACGGCATGCTTTCAGCCATCGATGATAACCCCTTTGGTCCGCTGCCCCGTTTAAGTGCTAACAAGAAGGTTTCCACTTGGTCATCGGCATGTTGCCCTGTCAGAAGTAAGTCACCCATTTGGATATGCTTGGCTAAGGCTTGGTAACGTGCTTCACGCGCCAACAACTCAATGCTTTCACCACTATTGATGTCTAAGTTCACGTGCTCAACCGAGCATGAGATTCCCGCTTGCTGAGCCCAAACTAAACATTGATTTGCCCAGTCGTCCGCATTCGTACTCAAACCATGATGTACGTACACCGCGCGACAGCTAACGGATTTAGAATCTACTGATTGATTGTCTATCGAATGCGCTTGGCGATAGCGACTAAGTAGCTCAAGTAATAAACGCGAATCCACCCCACCACTAAACGCCAAGACAATCTTGGTGCCTGATTGGTAATAACGATTAAGAACTTGAGCAAATTGCGAGTAAAGCGATTCCATAAATCATCCGA
Source organism: Vibrio sp. K4 (assembly GCF_051122595.1). Taxonomy (NCBI): domain Bacteria; kingdom Pseudomonadati; phylum Pseudomonadota; class Gammaproteobacteria; order Vibrionales; family Vibrionaceae; genus Vibrio; species Vibrio sp. K4. The sequence goes on along the minus strand of NZ_CP178577.1, from coordinate 592,326 downwards.
TAGAAACAAAAAAGGGTTGGACGCATGCCCAACCCTTTCTATTTTATCTGTAATCTAGCGAGAATTCAGCTAGCGCCTAGCAACAGCTGTAATTAGCAGTAACCGTAGTTCATTAGACGTTGGTAACGACGCTCTAGTAGCGTTTCGTGGTCTAGTTGCTCCAGATCTTCTAGCTGACGAAGCAAGTTTGCTTTCATATTTTCAGCCATTTGAACGTGGTCACGGTGTGCACCACCTAGTGGTTCTTCGATGATTTCATCGATAAGCTCAAGCTCTTTAAGACGTGGAGCAGTTAGGCCCATCGCGTCTGCTGCTTGTGGTGCTTTGTCTGAATCACGCCACAGGATTGAAGCACAACCTTCTGGAGAGATTACTGAGTACGTTGAGTACTGAAGCATGTTCACGTAGTCACCTACACCGATTGCAAGTGCACCGCCTGAACCACCTTCGCCAACAACGTTACAGATTACTGGTACTTTAAGACCAGACATCACTTTTAGGTTCTTCGCGATCGCTTCAGATTGACCACGCTCTTCCGCGCCAACACCTGGGTATGCACCTGCTGTGTCGATGAAAGTGATGATAGGCATGTTGAAACGCTCTGCCATTTCCATCAAACGTAGCGCTTTACGGTAACCTTCTGGTTTAGGCATACCAAAGTTACGTTTTACTTTTTCTTTGGTCTCACGGCCTTTCTGGTGACCAATGATCATCACTGGACGACCTTCAAGACGTGCAATACCACCAACGATCGCTTTGTCGTCAGCAAACGCGCGGTCACCCGCTAGTTCATCAAATTCATCAAATGCGTGCTTGATGTAATCTAGCGTGTATGGACGTAAAGGGTGACGAGCCAGTTGAGCTGTTTCCCATGCACCTAGATTGCTGAAGGTTTTCTTCTTAAGTTCTAGGCTCTTTTTCTCAAGCTGTTCGATTTCTTTATCAAGGTCAACCGCAGAATCACCACCGTGACGAGATACGTCACGTAGCGCTTCGATTTTCGCTTCTAGCTCTGCAATTGGCTTTTCAAATTCAAGAAAGTTTAGGCTCATCTATGAATCCTTTTTTACTCAGCGTCTTACATATTGCGCTGAATTTTTAGTTAAATTCGAGTTCTACTTGGCCTTTGCCAAGCAACTGTTTTAAATCGTCTAGTAATGTATCTGTTGGCGTTACTCGCCATTCGGTGCCCAATGTTAACCGCGCTCTGGCGTCGGCACGCTGGTAGTATACATTGACAGGTACGGTTCCGGCTTTGTGCGGTTCTAAAATACGAGTAAATTGCTCAAAGAATTTATCGTTGATCTGGCTAGCATCAATAGATACCGACAAACCACGTGCGTATTTTTCACGTGCGGTACCCAGATCCATAACTTCACGCGCCGACATTTTAAGGCCACCGTTGAAGTCATCAAAGCTGACCTGTCCAGAAACAACCAGAATTTTATCTTTTTCGAGAAGTTCTGCATACCTATCAAGCGCATCCGAGAACAACATCACCTCCATTCGACCACTTCGGTCGTCCAGAGTCATGATACCGATACGCGTACCGCGTTTAGTTGTCATCACGCGAGCGGCAATAACCAGACCCGCAACTGTCACAGATTGATCGCGACGAGTTGGGGTCGCGTCTTTTAGTCGACAACTAACGTACTTATTTAGTTCCTTTATGTATGCGTTAACTGGGTGTCCGGTCAAATATAAACCGAGCGTCTCACGTTCACCCTCTAACCATACTTTCTCTGGCCACGCTGGCACTTGAGTATATTTGTGCTCCACCTCTTCTGGCGCATCAGTCAACACACCGAACATATCAGTTTGACCAAAAGCTTCCGCTTGGTGGTGTTGGCTTGCCGCTTTCACCGCATCATTAAGCGATGCCATTAGTGCCGCACGATGTGGACCTAACCTGTCGAGTGCGCCTGCGTAAATCAGTTTTTCGATAACACGCTTGTTGACCTTCTTCAGGTCGATACGCGCACAAAAATCGAATAGGTCGATGAAGTGACCGCCTTTGTTGCGCGCTTCTAAGATTGCATCGATTGGGCCTTCACCCACACCTTTAATCGCGCCGATGCCATAAACAATCGCGCCATTCTCATCGACGTTAAAACGATACAAGCCGGCATTGATGTCTGGCGGAAGCACGGTGAGCTTCATGCGGAAACACTCGTCTACTAGGCCAACCACTTTCTCAGTGTTATCCATATCGGCGGTCATTACCGCTGCCATGAACTCCGCTGGATAGTGCATCTTCAGCCATAGCGTTTGGTACGAAACCAGTGCATAGGCTGCCGAGTGAGATTTGTTAAAGCCGTAACCCGCGAACTTCTCTACCAAGTCGAAGATCTTCATCGCCAACTCGCCATCGACGCCGTTGGCAATTGCCCCCTCTTCGAAGGTAGCACGCTGTTTCGCCATCTCTTCCGGTTTTTTCTTACCCATCGCACGACGAAGCATGTCCGCACCACCAAGGGTATAGCCAGACAGTACCTGTGCAATCTGCATTACCTGTTCTTGATACAGGATGATGCCGTAAGTCGGATCGAGAATCTCTTTAAGCGATTCGTGTTGCCACTTTTCATCTGGGTATGAGATCGCCTCACGACCGTGCTTACGATCGATAAAGTTATCTACCATGCCCGACTGCAGCGGACCCGGACGGAAAAGTGCTACCAATGCGATGATGTCTTCGAAACAGTCCGGTTGCAGACGCTTGATCAGCTCTTTCATACCGCGCGATTCAAGCTGGAATACCGCAGTGGTTTCCGAGTTTTGCAGCAAGCGGAATGACGGAGCATCGTCCAACGGAATCGATTCGATGCGAACAGGTTCTTTGCCTTCGCGTTCTAAACGCGGGTTAATCAGACCCAAGGCCCAGTCGATGATGGTTAGGGTACGTAGACCCAAGAAGTCAAACTTAACCAGGCCGGCGGTTTCCACGTCGTTCTTATCGAACTGAGTAACCGGGAAGTGACCTTCCGAGTCAGCATAAATCGGCGCAAAGTCTGTAATGGTGGTTGGTGAGATTACAACACCACCCGCGTGCTTACCGGCGTTACGTGTACAACCTTCAAGGAGGCGACACATGTCGATAAGCTCTTTCACTTCTTCGTCTGCGTCATACAACTCTGGCAGTGCAGGCTCAGCTTTAAACGCTTTTTCCAGCGTCATACCCGGATCAGGCGGAACCAATTTTGAAATACGATCAACGAAGCCAAACGGGTGACCCAGTACACGGCCTACGTCGCGGATTACCGCTTTCGCCGCCATGGTACCGAAGGTGATGATCTGAGATACCGCATCACGGCCATACATTTCCGCTACGTGATCAATTACTTGGTCACGCTTATCCATACAGAAGTCGACGTCGAAATCGGGCATGGATACACGTTCTGGGTTCAAGAAACGTTCGAATAGAAGGTCGTATTCCAATGGATCAAGGTCGGTGATCTTCAATGCGTATGCCACCAAAGAACCCGCACCTGAACCACGACCCGGACCTACCGGAATCGCGTTGTCCTTCGACCATTGGATGAACTCCATTACGATCAAGAAGTAACCTGGGAACCCCATTTGGTTGATTACGTCGAGTTCGATTTGCAGACGATCATCGTATTCAGGACGACGCTGTTTTCGCTCTTCCTCGTCTGGGAACAGGAACTCTAGACGCTCTTCCAGACCTTCGCGAGACTTCATGACCAAGAAGTCGGTCTCTTCCATACCTTCAGTTGGGAAGGCAGGTAGGAAGTATTCACCCAAACGTACTGTCACGTTACAACGCTTGGCAATTTCAACACTGTTTTCCAACGCTTCCGGAATGTCGGCAAACAGCTCGCACATTTCCTCTTCAGTACGCAGGTATTGTTCTGGGCTGTAGTTCTTCGGACGACGCGGATCTTCTAGGGTGTAACCATCGTGGATCGCAACGCGGATTTCATGGGCGTCAAACAAATCTTCACTGATGAAAACGACTTCGTTGGTTGCGACAACTGGCAGTTCAACCTCTTCTGCCAATTCAATCGCAAAGTGCAGGTAAGTTTCTTCATCTGGACGACCAGTACGAACCAATTCTAGATAGAAGCGATCTGGAAAGTATTGGTTGTAAAACTCGACACAACTGTCGACAGCTTTACGGTTGCCTTTTAGCAATGCTTTACCGATTTCACCGTTTTTCGCGCCTGAAAGAACGATCAAACCTTCTGATAGTTCTGCCAACCAAGCTTTGTCGAGCACCGGTTGGTGTTGTACATGACCACGAAGGTAAGCTTTTGAGATCAGCAAAGTCAGGTTTTTATAACCTTCGTTGTTTGCTGCGAGTAACGTTAATTGCGTCAGCTCCTCACCAAACTCATCCGATTGCATTTTGAAGTCTGCACCGATGATTGGCTTCACACCACTGCCGTGTGCGGTGCCATAGTATTTCACCAAACCACACAGGTTAGTGAAATCGGTCAGCGCCATTGCAGGCATACCGAGTTCGGCGACTTTCTTAACGAGCGGTGGAACTTTGTTGATACCATCCACCATAGAGAAATCACTGTGGATTCTTAGGTGAATGAACTTGGGATCTGACATTAACAGGTACCGTAAAACTATATCTTGATTGGGATTCTAACCTAAAGCGGGCGTGGTTTATAACACCGATACGCCCATTCTATTACTTTGCTTTATTCTTCGATGCCGAGCGCTTTTTTCACAGGCTTGAAGCTCTTACGATGTTCACTGATCACACCATGTTGTTCAATCGCTTCGAAGTGCGCTTTAGTTGGATAACCTTTGTGCTTAGCAAAACCAAATTGCGGATATTGTTTATCCAACTCTTCCATTTCTTGGTCACGAACCACTTTGGCAATGATAGAAGCCGCACTGATTTCCGCTACGCGCAAGTCACCCTTCACCACCGCTTGAGAATCCATTGGCAACTGCGGGCAGCGATTGCCATCGATAAGCGCAAGGTCTGGCTGTACCTTCAAACCGGCGATTGCACGTTGCATGGCAACCATGGTCGCTTGCAGGATGTTTAGCTCATCAATCTCTTCAGGAGAACAACGGCCTACCGCCCATGCTAAGGCTTTCTCTTTGATTTCTGGCAACAGTGCAAGGCGCTTTTTCTCGCTCAGCTTTTTAGAATCGTTCAAACCTTCAATTGGGTTGTTTGGATCTAAGATGACCGCTGCGGTAACAACATCACCCACCAAAGGACCACGCCCTACCTCATCGACACCTGCAACCAGCTGATAGCCTTGCGGGTATTCAAACGGTGGTAGTTCTACTTTTGCTTTGGTCGTTTTTGGTTTTACAGCCATGGTAAATCTCTATTTATTAATCAGTTTTAGAACCGCATTCGCGGCTTGTTGATCCGCATCTTTACGAATCCAATGATGCATTTCAGTAAACTTATCCAACATTTCTCGGTTGTCGCTCTCTAACAAACGAGAGACTTCATTGAATAGGTTTTCTGGTGTGCAATCTTCTTGCAGGTATTCTTTAACCAGCTCAGTGTCAGCCAAAATGTTCGGCAGCGACACGTATTTGGTTTTCAATAGTCGCTTAGCAAGGAATGCCGTTACAGCATTAACACGGTAACCCACCACCATTGGGCGTTTAAGCAACATACATTCAAGTGCAACGGTGCCCGAGGCTAACATCACCGCATCAGAAGCAGTAATCACGTTGCGTGCTGTATCGTCCACCAACTTGAAATCAAGCTCTGGCGCGTGTTCTTTCCACGCTTGCTCAAATTGTTCACGGCGTTTTTGATTCACCAAGGCAACGACAAAACCAAGATCTGGGAATTTCTGATGCAGTTTTTTACAGGTTTCAATAAACGGTTGAGAGAGCATTTTTAGCTCGCTGCCACGGCTACCCGGAAGTACCGCTAGCCATTGTTTATCTTGTTCTAAACCAAGCAGTTCACGTGCAGGCGCTTTGTCCGATTGCAGTGGAATAGCATCTGCCAATGTGTGACCAATGAATTCACAAGGTACATTGAATTTATCGTAGAACGCTTTTTCAAACGGTAGGAATGCCAGTACCAGATTGGTTGCGGCTTCAATATTGAAGATGCGCTTTTGACGCCAAGCCCAAACCGATGGACTGACGTAATGCACGGTTTTAATGCCCGCGTTTTTAAGGTCTAGCTCAACTCGTAAGTTAAAATCTGGAGCGTCAATTCCGATGAAAACATCTGGTGGATTCTCGGTGAAATACTTCACAAGTTGCGCTTTGACTTTCAGTAGTCGTGGCAAGCGACCTAGCACTTCCACTAGGCCCATTACGGCAAGTTCTTCCATATCGAACAGAGACTCACAGCCTTGCGCGATCATCTTAGGGCCACCAATACCGACAAACTCTGCATCTGGGTATTGTTGCTTTACTGCTTTGATAAAGCCTTCACCTAGCGTGTCGCCAGACAATTCTCCGGCAATGATGCCGATACGTAATGGTCTTTCCATATCTACTTCGCTATTTTTCCTGTGCGCTATGGGTAACGGTTTAAACTATGTATCCGCGGTAGCCGCACAATTCGCAGCGTACAAACCGTTATCCATAAAACACAAAAAGACCGCAGCCCAATTTGGGCGCGATCTTTTCAATTTAACCGCTCATTCGTTGATTAACGAATAATGCCACGTTCCGTTGTTTCCAGAATATCTGAGAAACGTTTCACTGCCGGCCACTCTTGTGCCATTTCAGCTAGGATTGGTTTCACTTCTTCCAGAGTCTTACCTGAACGGTAGATTTCTTTGTACGCTTTTTGTAGCGCACGAATTTCTGGTTTTTCGAAACCGTTACGCTTCAAGCCAACCAAGTTCAAACCAAATGGTGTTGCGTGGTTACCTTGAGCAAGTACGTATGCTGGTACGTCTTGAACAACAGCAGAACAGCCGCCAACGTATGCGTAAGCGCCAACCGTACAGAACGGATGAATCGCAGAAAGCGCCATCACACCTGCATGATCATCAACGGTTACGTGACCACCAAGAATCGCATTGTTACCAATGTGAGTATGGTTACCAACGATAACGTCGTGTGCGATGTGTGCATTTACACAAAGCAGGTTGTCATCACCAATCACTGTTGTCGCTTTGTCTTGAACCGTACCACGGTGAATCTGAACCGCTTCACGAATCACGTTGCGGTCACCGATAACCACTGTTGTATCTTCGCCACCGTACTTCTTGTCTTGGTTTTCTTCACCAATAACAGCGTGTGGGAAAATGCGGTTGTCTTTACCAATTGTGGTGTGACCTTTGATCACTACGTGAGACATCACTTCAGTACCTTCACCGATTTCTACCGTTGAGGTGATGTAAGTGAATGGACCAACAGTCACGTTAGCGCCAATTTTCGCGCCTTCTTCTACCACCGCAGCTGGGTGGATTTTAGCGGTTTCATGAATCATATTAAAACTCTCGACGAGCACACTTCAGCTCTGCTGAACATACTACTTCGCCGTCAACCTTCGCTACACCTTTGAATGCAGCAATGCCGCGACGCTCTTTCAAAAATTCTACTTCAATAATCATTTGATCGCCTGGTACTACTGGTTTACGGAATTTTGCACCGTCAACACTTGCAAAGTAGTACAGTTCGTTTTCAGTTGGCGCACCAAATGATTTAAATGCAAGTAAGCCTGTCGCCTGCGCCATCGCTTCCAGAATAAGAACACCTGGGAAAACTGGCAATTGTGGAAAGTGACCTGTGAACTGAGGTTCGTTAACCGACACGTTTTTAATCGCGTGAAGGTACTTCTCTTCTTGGAAGTCAATCACTCGGTCGATCAATAAGAATGGGTAGCGATGAGGTAGTAGCTCTTGAATTTCAGAGATGTTCATCGTTTTCTTTTCAGTAGTCAAAGTCGTCTTCCTATATCAATACTCAACAACCAAGATGGCAAGGCAGCGGCAAAAGCCACTTCATCAGGAAATGCCTGCAAAGTGTATACCAGCTTGGTGATAAATCTACTTATAGCGCGTCATTATAGAAGAAAAAGACCCGCATTTCGCGAGTCTTTGTTCAGAATTATGGAACTAAGATTCTTCTTTCGGTTCCAGCTGTTTCTCAACAGCTTTCAGGCGTTTGTTCATATCGTCAATGCGATGAACTCGAGTTGCCGTTTTACGCCACTCTCGGTTCGTTTGCAGTGGAATACCTGACGAATACAAGCCTTTCTCTTCGATACTGCGCATAACCATGCCCATACCGGTGATAGCTACGCCATCTGCAATCGTGATATGTCCGTTAAGAACCGACGCGCCGCCGATCTGACAGTATTTACCAATTTTGGTACTGCCAGCGACAATAGTACCACCTGGCATCACGGTACCATATCCGATCTGCACGTTATGAGCGATTTGAAGCTGGTTATCAAGAATTACGTTGTCTTCGATAATGGTGTCTTCAAGTGCACCACGGTCAATCGTAGTACATGCACCAATCTCAACGCGGTTACCGATACGCACTGAGCCAAGTTGAGGGATCTTAATCCACTCGCCTTTGTCGTTAGCGTAGCCGAAACCATCAGAGCCAATGACTGTGCCAGATTGAACCAGACAGTCATCGCCCATTGATACTTCATGATAGATAGTCACATTAGCCCAAAGCTTGGTGTTGTTACCTAGCTTTGCGTTCTTACCGATAAAGCAACCAGCGCCGATACTTACGTTGTCGCCTAGTTCAACACCCGTTTCAATCACTGCGTTTGCACCGATTGTTACGTTAGTACCCATCTTCACGTCTGCTGCGATAACTGCACTTGGTGCGATCTCATCAGCAGGCTTCGGCGTGGTGTCCATTGCTTGAACAACACGAGCGAATGCAACATAAGGGTCAGCCACAACTAATGCGTTACCCACACATTGGTCTTTGTGTTCGGCTTTCACCATCACAACTGTCGCTTTGCACTCAGAAAGGTGTTTTGCGTATTTTGGGTTAGACAAGAAAGTGATGTCACCTTCTTGTGCTTTATCCATTGGAGCTACGCGGCTTACAACGAGAGACTCGTCACCAAATAGCTCACCCCCGGTAATTGTCGCCAACTCGGCTAATGTTAATGTCTTCATAACTTCTTATTTTAGAGCTTTAATTACGTCTTCAGAGATGTTGTATTCTGGCTTACCGTACTGAAGTGAAGAGATGTCGATTACCATGTCGTAGCCTTTCTTAGTTGCTACTTTCTTCACTGCGTCTTGGATAGTTTTGAATAACTTCGCTTTCTCTTCAGCTTCGCGACGTGCACTTGCTTTCTCTAGAGCTTGTGCCTTCACTTTGTACTCGCTGTCTAGTTTAGCGATGTCGATACGTAGTTTTTCAACTTCGTCTTGACCTAGAAGCTCACCATCACGTTGTAGCTTTTCAATCTTAGTCTTAGCTTGCGCTTGGATAGATTTCAGCTCATCTGCTTTGCTCTTAAAGTCTTTCTGCATTTTTTGTAGAACTACTTCGCGTTGAGGAAGCGCTTGGAAAACTTGAGCAGTATTTACATAAGCAATTTTCTGAGCAGCTTCAGCCGCGTTAGCAAACATTGAAGAGCTAAGTACTAGAAGGCCTAGGCCAGCTGCTTTGATCATTTTATTCAAAATATTTTCCTCTTTAGAAGGTTCTACCGATAGTGAACGTGAAGAACTCTTCATCGTCGCCATCATATTTCTTAATTGGTTTCGCTAGCGAGAATACTAGAGGCCCCATTGGAGACATCCATTGCAACGCCGCACCGTAAGATGAGCGGTAGTTGGTTGGATCTGAGTAATCGTAGTAGTAACGGTCGCCGTATTCCGCACCTGAGCTACGGTAGTCGAATTCCGTATCCCAAACACTCGCCATATCGAAGAAGATACTGGTACGAATTTGGTTACGAACTTCGTCAGAAGCAAATGGTGTTGGAACAATCAACTCAAGGCTTGCCAACGCAACCGCGTTACCACCAACAGAATCATCTGTTGCAGTATCTGCACCGTTGTTCGAACCTGAGTAGTCACGATAAACCGCTTTCGGACCTACGGTATTCGAGCCGAAACCACGTAGTGTTGTAAAACCACCCGCGTAGTAGTTTTCGTAGAATGGGAACAAGTTATCGTTGCCATCCGTTTGACCATAACCGTTACCATAACCTAGACGACCACGGAACAAGAGCGTGAATTCATGCTTCTTAGTCAGTGGAACGTATTGACGGACATCATACTGCATCTTGAAGTATTGAACGTCAGAGCCAGGTACGGTCATCTTATAGAATGCACGTTGGTGGTTACCCGCTGTCGGGAAGTAGCCACGGTTTAGGTTGTTACGTGTCCATGAGATGTTGAAGTCAAAGTCATTTGTGTTCAACGCGCCGCTAGAGTCAATGTTGTCCTCTTGCGCCTGTAGGAACTGTTCTACCTGTAGGTAAGGAGACAAGTTACCGATCTTATTGTGGGTGTAGCCAACACCAAACTCAAAGCGGTTCAGTTCGTCGAATGGGAAACCCCATGTCAAACTTGCGCCGTAACTTTGGTTGGTATAGTCAACGATACCCGCTTCAGACGCTTCGAACTCGTCGTAGAAGATCTTACCACCCAAACTTACACCATCTAGGTTCCAGTAAGGGTCACGGTAGTCCAAGCTCACGTTTTTCTGGTAGTCGTTCATCATCGCGTTAATACCAACGCGGTTACCACTACCAATAAAGTTGTCTTGCTGTAGGCCAACCTGGAAGCTCACGCCCGATTCAGTACCGTAACCGACACCGAAGTTCACGCTGCCCGAGTTCGCTTCTTTAACAGAGTAAACTAGGTCAACTTGGTCGTCGCTGCCAGGAACTCGTACCGTTTGTACTTCTACGTTTTCGAAGTAGCCCAGACGGTTTAGACGCGTTTTACCCGTTTCGATTGATTTCGAGTTTAGCCAGCTGCCTTCCATCTGACGCATTTCACGACGCAGTACTTCGTCTTTGGTCGAGTTGTTACCCGTAAAGCGAATGTCACGTACGTAAATACGGTTACCTGGGTCTACGTTCACAACAAGCGATACTTGTTTGTTTTCATCGTCGAACTCAGGAATGGTGTTTACTTGTGGGTAAGCATAGCCGGATTCACCAAGCACACGCTTGATGCCTTCTTCCATTGACGTTACGCGAGAGCCGTTGTAGGTCTCGTTGTCTTCAAATGGAACCAGCTTTTCAAACGTTGCTTCTTCACCAATTAGGTTGCCGCGGAATTTCACGTCCTTAACGGTGTACACGTCACCTTCCTCAAGACCAAGGGTAATGTATACGCCTTTTTTGTCAGGAGAAATCGCCACTTGTGTCGAATCAACGTTAAATTTCAGGTAACCACGATCTAGGTAGTAAGACTTCAGCGCTTCGATGTCACCAGCAAGAACTTGCTTCTGGTATTTTTCGTCCGCTAGGAAGTTCCACCATGGCACGTCAACGTTTAGGTTGAAACGAGAAAGAAGGTCTTCATCAGAAAAGACTTCATTGCCGATAAAGTTGATTTGCTGAATTTTCGCCGATACACCTTCGGTGAAGACGAATTTCAAGTCAGAACGGTTACGAGGCAATGGAGTAACAACCGCTTTTACGGTCGCGTTGTATTTACCAACACTGTAGTAAAAGTCTTCCAAACCTTTTTCGATGTTGCTCAGCGTAGTGCGGTCAAGCGCTTCACCTTCACGAACGCCAGAAGCATTCAGGTTTTCTTGTAGCTGCTCGTCCTTGATTGCTTTGTTGCCTGAGAATGAGATGCTCGCAATAGTTGGACGCTCTTTCACTTGAACAACCAGAACATCACCATTACGCAGCACTTTCACATCTTCGAAGTTACCCGATGCGTACAATGCGCGAATGATCTCTGCAACATCGCCTTGGTCAACGGTATCACCGACACGTACAGGCATTTTCAGCAACGCTGCACCCAGTGCCACACGCTGCAATCCATCGATTTCAATATCTTGAACTACAAAGTTCTCTGCTCCGTTTGCAGATACACTGGTCGCCAGTAAACTTGCAAACAGAATTCGCTTAATCGCCATACTTGTTCTAATTATTCCTTGCTACTGCTTTTGTCTCTGAACTATCACAGACGAGTAAAATCATTAAATAGCGCTAACGCCATGAGCGAGAAGATAATCGCACCACCAATTCGATAGCCCATTTCCTGTACTTTCTCAGGTACTGGGCGTCGGATGACTGCTTCAATTGCAAAAAACAGCAGATGCCCACCATCCAACATTGGTAAAGGAACGAGGTTAATAATACCTAGGTTAACACTAATTAGTGCTAGAAAACCTAAAAAGTAGACCAGACCGTAGTCTGCGGTCGCCCCTGCTCCTTTGGCAATAGATATTGGTCCGCTCAAATTGTTCAGACCAACGTCACCTACAATCAGTTTCTTAAGCATACTGATTGTAAGTCCAATAACTTGACCAGTTTTGTCAATCGCTTTGCCAATAGACTCGAATACACCAAACTGTAATTCGAAGCGATAACTTTCTGGCCATTCTGCGACTTCAGGTGCGATACCCGCGAAGCCAACTGTTTCTTTGTTAGCTAGCTCACGACTGCCTGGAGTCAATGTGAAAGATTGCTCTTCACCTTGACGTAACACCGTCAGGTCAATTGGCGTTTCTGGGTTAGAACGAATGGCTTCAACCACTTCATCCCACTTAGAAATCTTATCACCATTAATCTCGATGATTTTATCGCCAGCTTGCAGGCCTGCTTGTTCAGCAGCACCACCTTCACTCACCTGTGCCAACTCCGTATAAATCTCTGGAGTGTACGGTTTGAAGCCTAGCGATTGCATCGCAGATTGTGTTTCTGGATCAAATTTCCAATCACGGATATCAAGTGTCTTCGTGACTTCCGAGCCTACTTCATTAGCCGAAGAAAGCGTTACTGTCATCGAATCATCACCAATATGGGAAACTAATCCCATGTTGACTGATTCCCAGTCCGGAGTTTTGATACCTGAGATGGATTTTAGTTCCATCCCTGATTCAATTCCTGCTTCTGCAATGATTGAATTGGGCGTAACTTCACCAATTACCGGCTTCACTGCTGGTACTCCAATCAGGAAAACCAACCAGTAAGCAACAATAGCAAACAGGAAATTAAAGATAGGACCCGCCGCCACGATCGACGTGCGCTTCCACAGTGGCTTTTGGTCAAACGCCAAATGCTTTTCGTGCTCAGGCACTTCGTCAACACGGCTGTCCACCATCTTGACGTAACCACCTAGCGGAATCATCGAGATGCTGTACTCAGTTCCGTCTTTGCCTACTTTGCTCCAAATAGACTTACCGAAACCGATAGAAAACTTTTCAACTTTTACACCGCAACGACGCGCAACCCAAAAGTGACCATACTCGTGCACGGCCACCAAGATGCCCAGTGCAACGATAAAAGAAACTAAATTCCACAAAATACCAGTCATTAGCTACGCTCGCGTAAAAATTCTAAGGCGATAGTTCGTGACATTCTATCTAGCTCTATCAAGCTTTCCAAGCTATTCACATTCTCACTTTTATGGCTTGCAGTGATTTTGTTCAAAACTGATTCATTGATGCGAGCGATATCAGTGAAACCAAGACGGTTATTCAAGAAAGCATCAACAGCGACTTCGTTTGCTGCATTCAGAGCGGTCGTAGCATGCTGCCCTTCGTAACAAGCATCAATCGCTAGCTTCAAACACGGGTAGCGCGCAAAGTCGGGTTGCAGGAACGTCAACTCACCCACTTGAGTAAAGTCGAGTGGTTTCACACCAGCATTCACACGAGATGGGTAAGACATGGTCAGTGCAATCGGCGTTGCCATATCAGGTTCGCCCATTTGCGCTAAAACGGAACCGTCTCGATATTGCACCATCGAATGAATCACAGACTGAGGGTGAATGATCACTTTCAGCTGTTCGCGAGCCGCATTAAACAGCCATTTTGCTTCAATGTACTCAAGACCTTTGTTCATCATGGTTGCGGAATCAACCGAGATCTTAGGTCCCATCGACCAGTTAGGGTGAGCGATTGCCTGTGCAGGAGTAACGCTCTCAAGCTCAGCGATATCGGTGTAGCGGAATGGACCTCCAGATCCAGTCAGCAGGATAGATGAAATGCCGTGCTCTTCTAAGTTACAGCGACCTAGGTTGGTTTGAACTTGTTGAGGTAAACACTGGAAGATCGCGTTGTGTTCGCTATCAACAGGAAGTAGCTCTGCGCCGTGCTCTTCAACTGCATCGATAAACAGTTGTCCAGACATCACCAGTGCTTCTTTGTTAGCAAGGAGAACGCGCTTGCCAGCTTTTACCGCTGCCATGGTTGGAAGCAGACCTGCCGCACCAACGATAGCCGCCATCACGCTGTCGACTTCTTCTAGGGCAGACACATGGCAAAGCGCATCAACACCACCCAACACTTCTGTACGAGGAGACACTGAAGCCAACTCTGACTTAAGCGCCACAGCCGCCGCTTTATCCGCCATTACAGCGTATTTAGGTTGCCATTTACGGCAAAGTGCGACCATCTTTTCAACGTTCGTGCTTGCCGCCAATGCGACGATAGAAAAAAGCTCAGGGTTTTGTTCAACCACTTTAAGTGTGCTTGCACCGATTGAGCCTGTTGCACCAAGAATCGTTAACTTTTGCATGATGTAAGACCGTTAGAAAAACTCAGGAGCGACGACGCCGCTCCCGATAAATTAGAATACGTAGTAAAGAAGAGCAAATACTGGGAATGCAGCCGTTAGGCTATCAATACGGTCGAGAATGCCGCCGTGCCCTGGAATGATGTTACTGCTGTCTTTGATGCCAGAAACACGTTTGAACATGCTTTCTACTAGATCACCAAGAACAGAAATCACAACTGTAATCAGTGTGATGATTACCATGTGAATTGGGCTGGTAAATTGAATGTCAAACCAACCTGCGAACAACCATCCAACAATTAATGCTGCAATGATGCCGCCAATCAAACCTTCGATAGTCTTGTTTGGACTAACATGTGGCGCCATTTTACGTTTACCCATGCTTTTACCAGCAAAGTAAGCGCCACTGTCTGCAGCCCATACCAAGAAGCAAACGTACAGCACAAGTTTTGCGCCGTGGTATGGATCTACTGAAATATCGGAAGCTCTAAGGATGATCACACTCCAAAGGAAAGGGATCAAAGTTAGAAAACCAAACACATGACGCAGTGCTTTACTGTTTTGCCACAGGTTGGTGGTTTTAGGGTAAGTAATGGCCATCCCACTTGCGATAATCCACCATGCAAAACCGAGCGCTAACACTGTGTAGTGCGGAGTTGCTAGTTGGTTAAGGCTTGCCGCATCTGGCGAGATGAATAGAAAACTGAGTCCGGTTACGACAACGGCTGGTACAAGCGCAGCGATGCGTGAATTGCTTTCTGTAAACTGGGTCCACTCCCAAAAACCTAATAGCGTAATCGCAGTCAAAGCGATAATGAAGCCAATTAGGGGTAATTTAAAAATACCTAAAATTACAAGGGGGGCTAAAATTAGTGCTGTTATTATTCTCTGTTTCAAACTAACTAGTCCTTATTGAGCAGCCATCAATGCCTTTACTTGCTCGCCAGTACAACCAAAGCGACGCTCTCGGTTAATAAACCAAGTCACAGCCTCTACTAAGCTGTCTTCATCAAACTCTGGCCAGTACTCCGGAGTAAAGTACATTTCAGCATACGCCATTTGCCACAGCATAAAGTTACTGATGCGACACTCACCACTTGTACGGATCAAAAGATCCACTTCAGGGAGATCTGCCATCGTTAAATGCTGGGTAATTAACTGCTCATTGATATCCTCTACACGGATTTCACCGTTACGCGCTTTTAACGCCAACGTTTTTGCCGCCTCTGTGATGTCCCATTTACCGCCATAGTTAGCCGCAATGTTAATCACCATGCCCGTATTGCCAGCGGTGAGTGCTTCTGCTTCGATGATTTTACCTTGCAGTCGCTCACTAAAGCGGCTGGTATCACCAATAACGCGCAAGCGCAGATTGTTTTTGTGCAACTTTTTCACTTCGCTAGAAAGCACGGAAATGAACAGCTCCATCAGGAGACCCACTTCTTCCTCAGGACGACGCCAGTTTTCACTACTAAAAGCGAACAACGTCATGGCTTTAATACCGAGTTTAGAAGCAGCAGCGACGGTCTTACGAACGGCATTAACGCCTTTTTTATGACCGAATACGCGAGGTTTTCCTTTGGACTTAGCCCAACGACCATTACCGTCCATAATGATGGCAATATGTTTAGGGAGGGAATCAGAGAAGGCTTGAGAATTTTGCATAGGGAGTTAATTGAGTTCCATCAGTTGGATAGATTAACACAAAAAAACGCTGCACTGTGAGCACAGCGTTTTCCAACAGTGATGTAGGTGGGAGTATTAAACTTCCATCAACTCTTTTTCTTTAGCAGCAAGAACTTCGTCGATCTTCTTAACTGCTACGTCAGTCAGTTTTTGAATTTCGTCTTGTGCTTTACGATCTTCGTCTTCAGAGATTTCTTTATCTTTTAGAAGACCTTTTAGGTCGCTGTTTGCGTCACGACGGATGTTACGAACAGCAACACGTGCGCCTTCAGCTTCACCACGAACGATCTTAACTAGGTCTTTACGACGCTCTTCCGTTAGCGGTGGAAGTGGAACGCGGATGATTGTGCCAGCAGACATTGGGTTTAGACCAAGGTCAGACATCATGATCGCTTTCTCAACTTTTTGAGTTAGCTCTTTGTCGAATACAGTAATTGCTAGAGTACGTGCGTCTTCAGCAACAACGTTCGCTACTTGGTTAAGAGGAGTCGGCGCACCGTAGTACTCTACAGAGATACCAGATAGTAGGCTTGGGTGTGCGCGGCCAGTACGAACTTTAGAAAGGTTGTTCTTTAGCGCTTCAACGCTTTTGTCCATGCGCTCTTGCGCGTCTTTATTGATTTCGTTAATCACGGTTTCACCTTAAAAATGTCATCTTTCATGAAGAAAGCTTAAAGGGCTTAAGCAAAGCGAAACGCCATCCAATATCTCTTGTTGAATGGCGTTGAGATTTACGCGTCAGCGCAGATCAACGTGCC
Source organism: Vibrio sp. K4 (assembly GCF_051122595.1). Taxonomy (NCBI): domain Bacteria; kingdom Pseudomonadati; phylum Pseudomonadota; class Gammaproteobacteria; order Vibrionales; family Vibrionaceae; genus Vibrio; species Vibrio sp. K4. The sequence continues at coordinate 575,265 of NZ_CP178577.1, read as the reverse complement.
TTCAGCTTCACCCATTACCACGCGACGTAGTGCGCCTGGCTTATTCATGTTAAATACGCGGATTGGCATTTTGTGGTCACGAGCAAGTGTGAACGCAGCCAAGTCCATTACTTTCAATTCTTTATCCAGAATTTCAGTGTAAGATAGCTTATCATACAGCTCTGCGTCTGGGTTTGCTACTGGGTCAGCAGTAAATACACCATCAACTTTCGTTGCTTTTAGAACTACGTCAGCTTCGATTTCGATACCGCGTAGACACGCTGCTGAATCTGTAGTGAAGAATGGGTTACCAGTACCTGCAGAGAAGATAACTACACGGCCTTGGCGAAGTTCGCGGATAGCGTCTGCCCAGTTGTAATCGTCACACACACCTTTTAGCGGAATTGCAGACATTACGCGAGCGTTTACATAAGCACGGTGAAGTGCGTCACGCATTGCTAGACCGTTCATTACTGTTGCAAGCATACCCATGTGGTCGCCTACTACGCGGTTCATACCCGCTTCTGCAAGACCTGCACCACGGAACAAGTTACCACCGCCGATTACCACACCAACTTGAACACCCAGTTCAACCAGCTCTTTCACTTCTTGAGCCATACGGTCAAGAACCGCTGGATCAATACCAAAACCTTCTTCACCTTGAAGAGCTTCACCACTTAGTTTTAATAGAATACGTTGATATGCTGGTTTAGGGTTCGTAGTCATGGAGTTTACCTTCCAAAGAGAGTTGTCGATTAACAGTCATGAATAGACACAAGGTCACTTATAGCTATTCATCACGGCTAATTTTGCCCGCTCTTTTCGTAAAAAGACCGCAGCCTAGGCTACGGTCTAATATTTACACAAGTCGCTAAGGATTAACCTTTTTGAGCTAGTGCTACTTCTTCAGCGAAGCTCATTTCAGCTGCTTTCTCGATACCTTCACCTACTTCTAGGCGAACGAATGTAGCAACAGAAGCACCTTTCTCTTTTAGCATTTCGCCAACAGATTTCTTAGGTTCCATGATGAAAGCTTGACCAGTTAGAGAGATTTCGCCAGTGAATTTCTTCATGCGGCCGATAACCATCTTCTCAGCGATCTCTTGTGGCTTGCCTTCGTTCATAGCGATTTCAACTTGAACTTCTTTCTCTTTAGCAACTACGTCAGCTGGTACGTCTTCTGGGTTAACGAACTCAGGCTTAGAAGCAGCAACGTGCATTGCAACGTGCTTAAGAGTTTCTGCGTCGCCTTCACCAGCAACAACAACACCGATTTTCTCGCCGTGACGGTAAGAAGCGATTGCAGTACCTTCAACGTAAGCAACGCGACGGATGTTGATGTTTTCGCCGATTTTAGCAACTAGAGCTACGCGCTCTTCTTCGAACTTAGCAACTAGCTCTTCAGCAGTAGCTTTAGTCGCTAGAGCGTCAAGTGCTACTTTGTCTGCGAATGCAGTGAAGTTACCGTCTTTAGCAACGAAGTCAGTTTGGCAGTTAACTTCAAGAAGAACAGCAACGCCGTTTTCTTCTTTGATGATGATTGCGCCTTCAGCTGCAACGTTACCAGCTTTTTTAGCTGCTTTCGCTGCGCCTGATTTACGCATGTTTTCAATTGCTAGTTCGATGTCAGCGTTTGCTTCTACAAGCGCTTTTTTACATTCCATCATGCCAGCGCCAGTGCGCTCGCGAAGTTCTTTAACTAGAGCAGCAGTTACAGTTGCCATTCTCTATTCCTCGTTTGATTCGAAATAAGGTAAAAAACAGGGGCCTACATTGTCGGCCCCCATTGCTAACTATAACTCAGTCTATGCTACAACAAGGTTTCACATAGACTAAGTGTGACACAGAGCCGTTATTATTCAGCTTCTACGAAACCGTCTTTTTCAGCAACTGCTGCAACGTCTTTGTTGCGACCTTCAGACACTGCAGATGCTGCAGCGTTTAGGTATAGTTGAACTGCGCGGATCGCGTCGTCGTTACCTGGGATGATGTAGTCAACGCCGTCTGGGTTAGAGTTAGTATCTACCACAGCGTATACTGGAATACCTAGGTTGTTAGCTTCTTTAATTGCAATGTGCTCGTGATCAGCGTCGATTACGAATAGAGCGTCTGGTAGGCCGCCCATATCTTTGATACCACCAAGAGATTTCTCTAGCTTCTCCATTTCACGAGTACGCATTAGAGCTTCTTTCTTAGTTAGTTTTTCGAAAGTACCGTCTTGTGCTTGTGCTTCGAAATCTTTTAGACGCTTGATAGACTGACGAACTGTTTTGTAGTTCGTTAGCATGCCGCCCAACCAACGGTTGTTAACGTAGTATTGGTTGCTTGCGATTGCAGCTTCTTTAACAGCTTCAGATGCAGCGCGCTTAGTACCTACGAATAGAACTTTACCTTTCTTCTCGCCAACTTTAGCTAGTTCAGCTAGAGCTTCGTTGAACATTGGTACAGTTTTTTCTAGGTTGATGATGTGAACGCGGTTACGAGCACCAAAGATGAATGGCTTCATTTTTGGGTTCCAGTAACGAGTTTGGTGACCGAAGTGAACACCAGCTTTCAGCATATCGCGCATTGATACAGTTGCCATTTTAAAATCCTCTATGGGGTTAGGCCTCCACATCCCCCATAATTCCGACCAAGCTTCTGCTCAGCACCCCGGAACATGTGACGGAATGTGTGTGATTTAAAGATAAAAGTTAATTGGAAGAAGCTTGCTTCGCTACTCTTCTAATGAAAAGTAAAGAGAACAGTCCTCGATTCCGGCGCGCTTTATACCATATTTTAGCCTAAGATGGCTAGTAAAAATTGTTTCTTACAATTCTAATTTCCCTATCACACCTATCCCTACTCTCTTCTAAATTCCATGACTAGACTACAAGTAAGAATGACTCATATTCTTAACTGGCTTGGGTTAACCGCAAGATGTCTGATAGAATGCGCGCATTCGCACGTTCACGTGCTTACGAATAAGTAGAGAAAGCCAATGTCAATCAAGATTAAAACTGCTGAAGAAATCGAACGCATGCGTATTGCGGGCAAGCTAGCCGCAGACACTCTAGAAATGATCGAACCGCACATCAAGGCGGGTGTGACGACAGAAGAATTAAACAAAATCTGTCACGATTACGCTCTAGAGCGAGGCGCTTACTCTGCACCGCTTGATTACCATGGATTCCCTAAATCAATCTGTACGTCAATCAACCACATCGTTTGTCACGGCATCCCTGCGACAGAAGATGAAAAAGGTGCAAATGGCCAAATGAAGCCAGCTGTACTTAAAGATGGCGACATCATTAACGTTGATATCACGGTTATCGTACCTAACGATGAAAACGCAGATCTAAGTGTTCGTCCACAAGGTTACCACGGTGACACTTCTAAGATGTTCCTAGTTGGTGATGTATCTCCAGCAAACAAACGTCTGTGTATGGTTGCTCAAGAATCTCTGTACATCGGCATGCGTCAAGTTAAGCCTGGTGCAACAGTTGGTGATATCGGTACGGCAATCGAGAAGTACATCAAAGAGAACAACAAGAACAACCCACGCAACAAGTTCTCTATCGTGAAAGACTTCTGCGGTCACGGCATCGGTGATGAGTTCCACGAAGAGCCACAAGTGGTTCACTACAAGAACAAAGACCGCCGCGTACTAAAAGAAGGCATGTGTTTTACTATCGAACCAATGATCAACGCGGGTAAATTCGGTTGTACTGTTGATGCTCAAGATGATTGGACGGTTTACACTGGTGACGGTAAAAACTCAGCACAGTGGGAACACACTATCGTGGTAACCAAAGAAGGTTGTGAAGTACTTACACTTCGCAGCGACGATACCATTCCACGAATGATGAAAAACGTTTAATCGCCCATCACTTTCCATATCCCCGCCCATGCGGGGATATTTTTTATCTGCAGCAAATTTGTTAGATTGCTAATAGTTTTGGCTTGCACGGATAGCAAATATGACCCTTCAGTCGCCTCTTACTTTTACCGATGAACAGATAAACATCGGCGAACTTAAGCAAGAACTCGAAAAATTCAGTTCATACCAAAAAGAAGAATTTCTACAGCACCACCCTGTGACCAACCTTGTTTTGTCACGCGCTGAGTACATGGATTTACTCCTCAATCGTTTATGGCAACACTTCGGATTCAACGACATCCATAATATTTCCTTAGTTGCCGTCGGCGGTTACGGGCGTGGTGAGTTACATCCTCTGTCTGATATCGACATTTTGATTCTGTCGAAGAACAAGCTGCCAAATGCTCTGGAAGCTAAAATCAGCGAGTTCATTACCCTCTTGTGGGATTTACGCCTAGAAGTCGGCCACGCAGTGCGCACCGTTGATGAATGTGCAGAGATTGGACGTTCAGACTTAACCGTTGCCACGAACCTGCAAGAAGCGCGTTTGCTTTGCGGAAGTGAAGACACCTTCCAAGCCTTAAAGAAAGTGGTGTTGTCTGATTCTTTCTGGCCGAGCGAAACTTTTTACCGCGCCAAGATTCAAGAGCAACGTGAACGCCACGCGCGCTACCATGACACCACCTACAACCTCGAACCCGACATCAAGTCCACGCCGGGTGGCTTACGTGATATTCACACTTTAAGTTGGGTGGCACGCCGTCACTTTGGCGCAACATCGTTACTAGAGATGAGTCGTTATGGCTTCCTGACCGATGCGGAATACCGCGAGCTGGTTGAATGTCAGGATTTCTTATGGCGCGTGCGTTTCGCCCTACATATTGAGCTTCGTCGTTATGACAACCGACTGACCTTCGCTCATCAAGCTCAAGTGGCCGAACACTTGGGTTATGTTGGTGAAGGCAATCGCGGCGTCGAAATGATGATGAAGGAGTTCTACCGCACCCTGCGTCGTGTGGCAGAGCTGAACAAGATGCTGCTCAAACTGTTTGACCAAGCCATCATCAACGGCGGTGCCTCACAAGACGCTGAAATTATCGACGAAGATTTCCAACGCCGTGGCTCCCTGATCGAGGCTCGCAAACCCGCGCTGTTCCAAGCTCGTCCTGAAACCATTTTGGATATGTTCTTGCATATCGCCAATGATTCGAGCATCGAAGGCGTGAGCCCTCCTACGTTGCGTCAGTTACGTACTGCGCGTCGTCGATTGAACAAGTTCTTGCACACTATCCCTGAAGCGCGTGAAAAGTTTATGGCGCTGTGTCGTCATCCAAATGCGCTGCATAAGGCGTTCAGTCTAATGCACAAGCTTGGCGTACTAGCGGCCTACCTTCCGCAATGGAGCCAAATTGTCGGTCAGATGCAATTCGACCTATTCCATGTATATACCGTGGATGAGCACAGTATTCGTCTGCTCAAGCACATTAATACCTTCAGCTACGCCGAGAACCACAGCAAGCATCCAATTTGCTGCGAAGTTTATCCTCGAATTCAGAAGAAAGAGCTACTGATTCTGGCCGCGATTTTCCATGATATCGGCAAAGGGCGTGGTGGTGACCATTCGGTGATTGGCGAAGGTGAAGCATACGACTTCTGTATTGAGCACGGTTTGTCTAAGCCAGAAGCGAAACTAGTAAGTTGGCTAGTAAGGCATCACTTACTGATGTCCGTGACGGCTCAACGCCGAGACATTTACGATCCGGACGTGATTACCGAGTTTGCCAAGCAAGTACGTGATGAGGAGTACCTTGAGTACCTTGTGTGTCTGACGGTAGCCGATATCTGCGCGACCAACCCTGAGCTTTGGAACAGCTGGAAACGCACCTTGCTCGCAGAGTTATTCTATTCCACACAACGCGCACTGCGCCGGGGTCTAGAAAACCCTGTCGATGTGCGTGAGCGTATTCGTCATAACCAACAAATGGCTTCTGCCCTATTACGCAAAGAAGGCTTCTCTGCTCGTGAAATTGAAGTGCTGTGGCAGCGCTTTAAAGCCGATTACTTCTTACGTCACACTCACAAGCAAATCGCTTGGCACTGTGAACATTTACTTCGTATGGAAGATCCAAGTAAGCCGTTGGTTCTGATCAGTAAGAAAGCCACACGTGGCGGTACCGAAGTATTCGTTTACAGTCCAGATCAACCAGCGCTGTTTGCTACCGTCGTTGCTGAGCTTGACCGTCGCAACTTCAACGTACATGACGCGCAAATCATGACCAGTAAAGATGGTTATGTACTCGATACCTTTATGGTACTGGACCAACACGGTAAAGCGATTGAAGAAGGTCGTCACAGTGCAGTGACCAAACACATTACGCACGTACTGGAAGATGGTCGTCCGACAAAAATTAAGACGCGCCGTACACCAAATAAACTTCAGCATTTCAACGTTAAAACCAAAGTCGACTTCCTGCCAACCAAGAGCAAAAAACGCACTTTGATGGAGTTTGTCGCTCTCGATACACCGGGGCTTCTGGCGAAAGTGGGTCGTACCTTTGCTGATTTGGGCATTAACCTTCATGCAGCAAAAATCACCACCATTGGTGAGCGCGCTGAAGACTTGTTTATTCTGACGAGTGAAGCCGGCGGCAGGCTCAGTGAAGAGCAACAAGACGAGCTGCGTGAAAAGCTGATTGAAAAACTCTCTGACCCAGTTTCGGCTTGAGAGAAAACCAGCGCTTGATCAACAACTAAGGTGGGCAAGAACGATAGCGATCTTGCCCACAAGTTGAGCAATTTGACTAAATATCAGCTATCTAGCTCATAAATGGGCTGCTACAGTTGTATGGACTCCAATTCAATATACAGAGGTAGCCTATGTATCCACACCTCACTGGTTTGGGCATCCATGACCCGAAACAGATTGAACGTTACTCCCTGCGCCAAGAAGCACACAAAGACGTCCTAAAGATCTACTTTCACAAACAGAAAGGCGAGTTTTTCGCTAAGAGTGTGAAGTTCAAATACCCACGCCAAGTTAAAAATGTATTAGTGGATAGCGGCAGTCATAAATACAAAGAAGTAACCGAAATCAACCGTAACCTGACGCTTGTGATCGATGAGCTAAACAAGATCACCAAGCCTGTGAAAGTGGCTGAAGTGGATGTAAAAGAAAAGATTCTCTCTGATCTTCGTCACTTGGAGAAAGTCGTTTCCAGCAAGATCGCCGAGATCGAAGCGGATCTAGAAAAGCTGAAATAAAACATTAAGACTGAAAAATTAAAAAGGGGTTGGTACCGATACCAACCCCTTTCTTTGTTTAATACAGCGAATAGCGGATCAACCTAACCGCTTATTGCACCAACGATGCATCCCACTCAAATCTCGCAAATAACTGCTGCCAAGTTTCATCGATATTGGCTTTCATCACGATTTCTTCATCGGTAAACGGATGCACAAAGCGCAACTCTGATGCATGCAGCAACAGTCGATGAGAGTCGAATTCGGTACGGTACAACTTGTTGTGCTTGCCATCACCGTGTGTCGTATCACCAACGATTGGATGACGTAGGTGAGCCATGTGACGACGCAACTGATGCTTACGCCCTGTCTTTGGCTTCATTTCCATCAAACAGTATCGTGTGGTCGGGAACTTACCTGTTGAATAAGGTACTTCCACTTTTGCCAGCGGTTTGTATGCCGTTACTGCTTCTTGTGCTTCTTTCTCTTGCGAAGCAAACTTATCGGCAATCTTATCGAGTTCGACTTTCAGAGCGTAATCCAGTACGCCTTCTTCCTCGATCCAGCCTCGAACGATCGCATGATAGGTTTTCTCCATCTTGTGCTCAGCAAACATAGGCATGACTTGTGAAGCAACTTCACTGGATAAAGCAAACACAAGTACACCTGAAGTTGGGCGATCCAAGCGATGCAGTGGAAACACATGCTGACCAATTTGATCGCGCAGCGTTTGCATCACGAATTGAGTTTCATGCTTATCCAACCAACTACGGTGCACTAGCATTCCGGCAGGTTTGTTGACCGCAACAAAGTACTCGTCCTGATAAACGATCTCTAATACAACGGGTTCAACGGATGGTGATGTTTCTTGTTCTGACATTGAGGTTACTTACATAGTTCGTCGATGGTTCGAATAGTCACTAATAGCTCGGCGTAATGCGGCTCTTGTTTCCACGCTTCTGCAAAATACGGCTCAATAGAAAAGCCACGTGGCAAAGGTTGGTTACTTTCCACTAAAGCATGCATACGGGCAATAAAGATCCACTGCAGCCACTCATGCGGATGAAGTGTATCAATAGCAAATGGTTCCGTACTTTGCAGTGCTCTTTCCGATGGCATAGTGTGCTGCCACAGATCATGATGGCGCAATTGTGCTTCAAGTTGTTGAAGTAAGTCGACCAATTGGGTGTTTGTTGCCATTAATTCCGCCTCGAACCTTGAATTAGCCGAGAATGATACCATTTCTTGTGAAAAGAACATTAGGATGTCGTATTTAATGGAAAACATTCAAACCCTCACTCAGCTGTTAAACAACAGCCATTGTGAATATCAAATCTTCGACCTTGGTCGTCGTATCAAAACCATCGATGCACAAGTGTTTGCGGATGTGGAAAAAGGCCAGTGCCCTTACCCATTCCCAATGCAGCGTAAAGCGCACCTCGCAATCGCGTACTGGAATGAGCAAAAGCAGCCTTGGATTTGGTTTCTAAAGTTTGAGCTGGATGAGCGTGGTTTGCTTAAGCAATCCGACATCGGAAACTTCATTAAATACGTCGTTGAAGCGATGGGTACTCGCCTGAGTGAGGAAATGTCGGAAGAGCAACAACAAAAGCTTTCTAACAACCCATACACGTTTAAACCTGCAGAAGAAAAGATGGCAGTCTTCCATAGCCAAGTTCGCGCAAACTTGGACTTACCCACCAGCCAATACTACGAGCATACTCAGCACTACTTTACGGGCGGTTTAGGCTGGGAAAACTGGCAAACAGTTGGTCTGCAAGGTATTACTGATATGGCGGCTCGTCTGGGTAAAGAGCAAAATGCCGTGACTTTGCGTAAAGCCCTTAACTACTTACCCAATGAACCGCTATACGCCCTACTTGGTGCGTTAGAGCATGTTGATTTGCAAGAACGTTTGGCAGAGCGCATTGCCGAGAAAGCGCAGCAAGAAATCGAAAGCAACGAACCTGACTTGTTCTTACTCTCCGCTTTGATCCGAGCTCTGGCAGGCGCACCAACCGATATTTCCTTGCCAATCTTGAAAGCAATTTTACAAAGCCCACGTTTGAGCCACCAAGAAGTATTAATCGGCATCGCTGGCCGTACTTGGCACCTACTCGCTGACGCAAGCGTCGCTGAGCAATTTTTGCTGCGCCTCGCACAAACTGGGAACCAAGCCCTATTTAATCAATTGTTTGCCGATTTGGTTATGCTGCCAGAGCTAAGAATGGTATTGCTACCTTTGCTGCACTCTAGCCCATCGGAAGAGCTAGCGACGGCATTAGTCAAACTGCAGCAAGCAACAAAGGGATAATAAAGGATTAGGGATGATCGGTGACCTACTAGCCATTTTAGGACTGTGCTTTTTTTGTTTTTTGTTTTGGCAACAACGACGTCAGTCAGAGTTGGCAAAAGCGGCTATTTCGCGTAAGTGCGATCAGTTAGATTTGCAATTAGTCAGCATTGCATTTGGTGCGCATAAATTGAAAACGCCAGACGGAATCTGGCGTTGGCATACAGTGTATCAATTTGAGTTTTCATCCCTTGGTGATGATTGCTACCAAGGCGAGTTAACGATGATCGGGTTTAGGCCGCTGAACTTTCACCTACCGCCACATCGCTTGTAAATTCCATTTCAAAGTAAGGGCCGTAAAGGTCCTTGCTTTCTCTCGTTTTTGTAAATCCTAGTTTTTCCAGCACTGCCATGGATGCTTTGTGGTGGCTATTCACATTTGCTTTGACTTTGTGTAGCCCAAGCTCACGGCACGCTTTCGGGAAAAACGCCTTTAGCGCTTCTGTCGCTAACCCTTTACCCCAATAAGCTTTATCAAAGATAAACCCTAGCTCTGGTTCATGATCTAGGTTTGAAATGAACACGTGTCCCATATAATCACGGCTGGTACTCTCAAGCACCGCCATACTGTGGACATTCTCATCGTCCAGAATCTTCTCAAACAACTGTTTGGCAGAAGACACGGTATGAGGTCCATTCATCTCTGCGCGATTTTTAGCGCAGCAATTCAACATCACGAACTCTAGTTGCAACGACTCATTGTAGGGTAGAAGAAGCATTCTTCTGGTTACTATGGTCACATCTGTTCCTTGATTACAGCAAACTTAATTTATCCGCATAGCAGAAGCTCAAGAGCTATCGATTGTAAAAACCATCGATTTGTATACGGCACATAACGCCTTTTAGAGAAGCCGAAAGTTAAACCAACTGATTGGAAAGGATATTGATCTGGATTGTTTTTTATTCAGTGTTATGAGGAATTTATAAATAATGTGATATCGCCTACTTTCAATCATCCAAAAATATGAAAGCGCGATAAATAAGAAAGACCCCGACACAAAAGTATCGGGGCCATAGTCTTACTCGCAGCAGTCCGGCTACTAATTAGTGCTCCATGCATCATCCATAATAGTGGCTGAATCCGTCAGCTTAGTCCTTACGTCGCCGTCCTAGCGGTGTCCTTATCATCCTGATTGCTAACATTCCCCGTTAGCACACATCACTTGTTCCTTGAGCGGTGTCCTTTGCATCGTCCTGATGCTGTCCTTACCTCAATCCTATGAGGGGTCCATTGTCTATCCTTAGTCATCAACATCCTATTGATGAATGTATCCTTACAATGTCCTACGCTCCTTGCTTGATCACTCATCCTGAATAATCAAATCGTCGTCCTGACGATGACCAAATCCTTGGTGCTTTCCTGTTCCATGTCTGCTTCCTGCCGACAAGGTTTAATTTACGCTTTTCCCTTTAAATCACAATCTACCCGAGAAAATCTTTTGTTGAAAAACTTCGTTAACAGCATGTTAAAATGATATTTTTCATACACTTATAGACAAAACATTCTGTTTGGCTGATGACGAAATCGTTTTCTCTCACAACCCGTGTGAGAGATCTCGCACAAGGCACTGCCGAAATTGCTATTCGCTAAAATCAACCGCGCAAAGTATGATGATAGAAGTCATTTTAGTAGGGACAAATTATGTTAACTCAAGACGTCACTAAAGAGCTGGAAGCCGTGATGGAGCAGCTACAGCAGCAAGGCAAAGAGCCCACTGTGGCTCTGGTCAAAGCACGAATGAAAACGCCCGTGCCGATGCCTGCATTAATCGCAACCATCAAAAGTTGGAAGAGCGCAAACCGTATCCCTAAAGTGGAAGTAGCGGTACAAACTCCGAAAGAAGAAGATCGCATTGTTGCGCTGGAGAATACCGTGGCGAAGTTGGTTGCTCGAGTAGAGGAACTGGAAGCAAAACTCAATGAGAAAACATCATGAAGCTGTGGGTAGATGCGGATGCTTGTCCGAAAGTAATCAGAGAGACGATTGTACGCGCTGCTGAGCGCACAGGCGTTGAATGTACATTTGTAGCCAACCATGTGGTACCTGTACCAAAACGTGCCAATATCCACTCTTTGCAAGTCCCTGCTGGTTTTGATATTGCCGACAATGAAATTGTTCGTCGTGTCGAAGCCAATGACTTAGTGATCACCTCTGATATCCCATTGGCAGACGAAGTGATCAGCAAAGGTGCTCAAGCACTGAGCTCACGAGGCGAGTTATATACCAAAGACACCATCAAAGCGCGCTTGAATATCCGTGATTTCATGGACACCATGCGCTCAAGTGGCATTCAGACTGGTGGCCCTGCAGCTTTGTCTCAAACGGAGCGCAGAGAGTTCGCTAACCACCTCGATAGAATCCTTGCCAAGCGTTGATTGCGCCTCCCCCTCGCATGAAAATCATTCGTTGATGAAATAGGAATCACAAAACTCCGTTCTTTGTTGTTAGAACAAGAACGGAGTTTTATTTATGAAGTCACGGATTGCCTTTTCTCTCACTTTGCTTTTATCGAGCCCTCTTTCATTTGCTAACAATGAGTCTTTTGGCATTGTTGGCGGCAGTGTCACCTATGGCGAAAGCGTGTTTTCCATCAAAGACACCCCTCAGCTTGGTGCAACACCGAATCTATTTTATTCAGGACCGATAGGTTTTATCGATGGCAGCTTAGCCAACTGGCAAGCATTACCCTACGTCGGCGTATCGGCCAATTGGCGTTTTGCAGAAGTCTCCGATACCTTTGCCGATTTGCCAAATGGCATCCACGACCGCGATGGTAATGGTGAGCTTGGTATTACCTTAGGAACGGTTGGTGCGAGACTGACTTATTTGCACGATGTCACTTCAGAACACAATGGCTATGAAGTTCAATTGCATCTCGGTCGGACGTTAGAAACTTGGTTGCCACCTTTTACCCTGACTCCATATCTTGAAGTCGACTATCGTGACAAAAAACTCTCTCACCACCTCTACAGTGTTTCTGCACAAGAGGCCGCTGCATCTGGGTTAAACGAGTTCAAAGCCGACTCTACTTTTGTTTATCAAGCGGGAATTATCGGTTTGTATGAGTTCACACCATCTTGGATTGGCATTTCTAAAGCTGAGTTTGTGCATCACGATAGCGACAGCCCTTTAATTCAGCGTGATGTGGGATGGTCGTTTGAAGTCGGCCTAACTTATCGCTTCGCCGGACTTTAAACAAAAAAGCCTGCGATAAACGCAGGCTTTGAGAGCTGAGTGAGGTTGCCAATTAAGGCGTGTAGTACGTTGCCGCACCAGGACCAACTGGTAGACCAAATACGAATACCCATAGGTAGAACAACACACTCCAACCTACGATAAAGCAGATTGAGTATGGCAGCATGGTCGCAATCAACGTACCGATACCTAGGTTCTTCATGTAACGTGTTGCTACTGCAAGGATAAGACCGAAGTAGCTCATCATTGGAGTGATGATGTTCGTCGTTGAGTCACCGATACGGTAAGCCGCCTGAATCGTTTCTGGCGCGTAACCCACAAGCATTAACATAGGAACGAAGATAGGTGCTGTTACAGCCCACTGTGCCGATGCAGAGCCGATCATAAGGTTAATGAAGCCACACATTAGGATGAATGCGAAGAACAACATTGGGCCAGTTAGACCGATGCTTTGTAGGAAGTCTGCACCCGCGACTGCGAATACTTGACCAAAGTTAGTCCATTTGAAGAAAGCAACAAACTGAGCGGCGAAGAATACCAATACAATGTACATACCCATTGAAGACATTGACTTCGACATTGCGTCAATCACGTCACGATCGTTTTTCATCGTGCCAACCACTCGGCCGTACACAAAACCAGGAATCGCGAAGAACACAAAGATGAATGCTACGATACTCTTCAGGAATGGAGAGCCTGCAACCGTGCCTGCATCAGAACGCAGAACACCATCAGCAGGAACGATAGTCCATGCCAGTAGCGCCGATACTGCTAGAACAGCGATACCCGCCAGTTTAAGACCTTTCTTCTCTACGTCAGTCAGTGTACCCATCTTGTCTTGAGACAGATCTTCCGCTGCTTCTTCATCGTTGTATTTGCCAAGTTTCGGCTCAACGATTTTCTCCGTTACAAATGCACCGGTAATCGCGATAAAGAAGGTAGAAACAAACATGAAGTACCAGTTTACTTCTGGGCCTACCGTGTAAGTTGGGTCAATCATCTGTGCAGCTGTTTCAGTGATACCTGAAAGCAATGGGTCAACCGTACCAATCAGTAGGTTTGCTGAGTAACCACCAGATACACCAGCAAATGCGGCTGCTAGACCAGCAAGTGGGTGACGACCTAATGAGTGGAATAGCATTGCAGCTAGTGGGATCAATACCACGTAGCCAAGCTCAGAAGCCGTGTTTGAAATGATACCTGCGAAAACAACAGTAACGGTAACCATGCGCTGAGAAGCGCCCATTACTAGGCCACGCATTGCAGCAGAAAGTAGTCCAGAATGTTCTGCAATGGCAACACCAAGCATCGCAACCAAAACCGTACCTAACGGTGCGAAGCCAACAAAGTTTTTCACTAGGTTAGTAACAATCAGTTCTAAGCCGTCAGCATTGAGCAGACTGATTACTTGAATCATACCGTCCGCTGCACGACCCGGTGCGCCTTCTGGGCGAGGATCCATGACTGCGACTTCAAAGTAGCCCGCGATACCGGACATCACTAGGATTGCAAGACAGAAAATGGCGAAAAGTGTGATTGGGTGGGGTAAAAGGTTCCCCAAATATTCAACTGTATCTAAGAAGCGCGTAAATAGTGGCTTCTTTGGCGAGTTTTGTTTCATTGAAGCAGATGAACTCATCTGTTCCCTCCTTGTATTTATTCCTGCGCATTTGTGACAAAAATGTCATAAAGCTTGCGCAGGGTACTCGACACAAGGGTTAAGTAAAAGTTCAAAACGTTACAGAATGTAACTTAAAGGCGGATTTATGACCTATTATCGATAAAAATATAGTTATATCACCCACATATGGATCATAAATCAGCATTATAAGTAACTGCATCCCATAAATTATTACGATATTTATGGTTATTTCTGCACCGCCTTGAAGCGCGGGTTCGACTTACAAATAACGTATAAACGCCCTCTTCTTTTTACGATTTGGCAATCAGGGTGTCGGCTTTTTGCGCTCTTTAATGATTTAACAACTTTCATCTCTTAGTCCTTATCTTTATTAAATTGACCAAAGCGACGATTAAAGTTCGCAATACGACCTTCCGCTTGAACCACACGTTGCTTACCGGTGTAAAACGGATGAGAAGCGGATGATACATCGAGAGTGAAATATGGATAAGTTTTGCCATCTTTCCATTCGATAGTGCGATCAGTGTGTAGTGTCGACCCCACAACAAAGTACTCATCTACGCTTGTGTCGTGAAATACCACGGGGCGGTATTCTGGGTGGATACCTGGTTTCATATTAATTGTCCTTTCGATTAATTGTTATGTTATAACAATGCAATTAAGAATTATTATCAACAAAAAAGCAAGCGGAATTTTGTGGTACTTTAGTTTCCATCTCCCATGCATAAGACAACGTATCCATGTATTCCATTGAGCCTATTGGCGTTATTGAAAGCCCATACAAAGAGAAATTTGCTGTCCCTCGCCAACCTCGTTTGGTGCCAGCCGCGCGCTCACGCGTCAAACTTCAAGGCACAGCAAATAGCCCAGAAGCCGTGCGCGGATTGGAGCAGTTTTCTCATGTTTGGTTGTTGTTTTTGTTTGATCAGAATTTAGAAGCCGGATGGAAACCAACTGTGCGCCCGCCTCGTTTGGGCGGCAATGAGCGTATTGGTGTGTTTGCTTCACGTTCGACCTTTCGCCCGAATGGCATTGGTATGTCAGCGGTAGAAGTTAAAGGTATCAGCAAGCAAGGCGATCAGATCTATTTGGATCTTGGTAACGTAGACTTGGTCGATGGCACGCCAATTGTTGATATCAAACCATACATCCCCTACTCAGATTCTATTGCAGAGGCACAAGGTGGCTATGCGGAAGACGAACCTGAAAAATCACAGGTCGACTTCTCTTCAGTGGCACTGGCAGCACTCGAAAAGCGTGACGATACTGAGTATGTCAAAACAGTGATCGAGCAGGTTCTGGCGCAAGATCCTCGTCCGGCTTACAAGAAAAACAAGCCTGACAATAAGGAATATGCGGTAAATTTGTTCGATCTGAACGTTAAGTTCACGGTTAGCGATAACTTAATAACAGTTACTGCGATTGAAAGCTTTTGACAAAGGCATTTGGCTGATATTATAAGCGGCTAACAATTTTCCCCTTGTGGGACCTTCATACTCCTGTCCATTCTGGCTTGAGTATCTAACTTTAATAAACGGATAAATTTAATGCGTACCAGTAATTATCTTCTTTCTACTCTGAAGGAGACTCCAAACGACGCAGAAGTAGTGAGCCACCAGCTCATGCTACGCGCGGGTATGATCCGTAAGCTGGCTTCAGGTCTTTACACCTGGCTGCCTACTGGTCTACGTGTGCTGCGTAAAGTCGAAAACATCGTTCGTCAAGAAATCGACAATGCAGGTGCAGTCGAAACTTTGATGCCCGTTGTTCAGCCGTTTGAACTATGGGAAGAGACAGGTCGTTCTGAGAAGATGGGTCCTGAGCTACTTCGCTTTACTGACCGTCATACTCGTCCGTTTGTTCTTAGCCCTACAGCTGAAGAAGTGATCACTAGCCTTGTGCGTAACGAAGTGAGCTCTTACAAACAGCTTCCGCTAAACCTGTACCAAATCCAGACTAAATTCCGTGATGAGCGTCGCCCACGTTTCGGCGTAATGCGTGCACGTGAATTCTGCATGATGGATGCATACAGCTTCGACATCGACAAAGAAGGTCTAGAGAAATCTTACCAAGCGATGCACGATGCTTACTGTAAAGCATTTGATCGCATGGGTCTTGAGTACCGTCCAGTACTTGCTGACTCTGGCGCTATCGGTGGTAGTGGTTCTCAAGAGTTCCACGTACTTGCTGAAAGCGGCGAAGACCTAATCGCATTCTCTACTGAGTCTGATTACGCAGCGAACATCGAAAAAGCAGAGGCGGCAGCACCTGCAGGTGAGCGCGCTGAACCAACTCAAGAGATGACGCTGGTTGATACGCCAAACGCGAAAACAATCGCGGAGCTTGTAGAGCAACACGGTCTAGCAATCGAGAAGACAGTAAAAACTCTATTCGTTAAAGCGTCTGATGAAGTAGATGCTGACATCATCGCTCTTATCGTTCGTGGTGACCACGAGCTAAACGAAGTGAAAGCAGAAAACCTACCTCAAGTTGCTTCTCCACTAGAGATGGCATCTGAAGAGGAAATGCGTGCACTGATCGGTGCTGGCGCTGGTTCTCTTGGCCCTGTAGGCCTTGAACTGCCATTCATCGTTGACCGCTCTGTTGCTGTAATGAGTGACTTCGGCGCAGGCGCAAACATCGACGGTAAACACTACTTCGGTATCAACTGGGGTCGTGACGTTGAACTAGGCCAAGTTGAAGATCTACGTAACGTAGTAGAAGGCGATCCAAGCCCATGTGGTCAAGGTACGCTAATGCTTAAACGTGGTATCGAAGTTGGTCACATCTTCCAACTAGGTAACGTTTACTCAGAAGCAATGAACTGTGGTGTTCTTGGTCCTGACGGCAAGAACGTAATCCTAGAGATGGGTTGTTACGGTATCGGTGTTTCACGTGTTGTTGCTTCTGCAATCGAGCAGAACCACGACAAATACGGCATCATCTGGCCAGACGCACTAGCACCTTTCCAAGTTGCTATCGTTCCAATGAACATGCACAAGTCTGAAGAAGTGAAAGAAGCGGCTGAGAAGCTGTACGCTGAACTAACAGCTATGGGTATCGAAGTACTATTCGATGACCGTAAAGAGCGTCCAGGCGTAATGTTCTCTGATATGGAACTTATCGGTATTCCTCACACTATCGTGATCGGTGATCGTTCAATGAAAGAAGGCAACTTCGAGTACAAGAACCGCCGCTCTGGTGAGAAGACAGCCGTTGCAATGGCAGACATCGTTGAGCACGTTAAAGCTCAACTACAATAAGCTGCACTAAGCACGTTGTGCTGAATATATAGCGATGAAAAGGGTTGGCTTCGGTCAGCCCTTTTTTACACCTGATTTTTTAAGTGTGTAGACCCTCTCTAATATTTGCGCTGTTAATCTTTGGTTCAGATTTATCACCTTACACTGGATTCAATCTAGTAAGGAGGTTACTCATGGATCTAAAAAGTCTTCTTAACCAAGCACTCAAATCAGACCTACTTAAACAAGGTAGCGATGCGCTCAGTAAACAAACGAGCAATATCAAATCATCATCAAGTTCTAGCCAGCTAAAAACGCTTGGTGCAGGCGCGATTGGTGGCGGCCTTATCGGCATGTTAATGGGCTCTAAGAAGAGCAAAAAGATGGCCAAGAAAGTCGGTACGGGCGCACTCAAAGTCGGTGGCGCAGCGGCATTAGGTGCTTTGGCTTACAAAGTCTATAACGATTGGCAAGCAAAACAGGATACACAAGGTGTCAACGAAAGCTTCGATCCTGATGACAACAAACATGCAAAACTGATCCTCAAAGCCATGATTGGTGCAGCGAAAGCCGATGGCCATGTCGATGAACAAGAAATGGCTCGCATCGAACAAGCACTGACAGAAATGGGCGCAGATGATCATGTAAGACAGTTGGTTCATCAAGAGCTACACAAGCCTCTCGATCCGGCGGAAATTGCACGCTTGGCGACCTCTCCACAACAGGCTTCAGAAATATATCTGGCATCACTGATTGTGGCCGATGAGCAAAACTTTATGGAAAAAGCGTATTTGCAGGAACTTGCGAAGCAACTCAACCTTGCTCCAGAAGTGACGCATCAATTGGAAGCACAGTTGCAGTGATGAATGTTTGCTCAAGTTGCTTGTTAACTTGAGCCAAAACAATTCTCTGCTTTGAGTTTCAAAACGGCTATGTGTATATTTGAGAGCAGTTATCATTTATTAAGGATTTAGCCATGCAAGTATACGGCTGTTGTGAATTAGTTCGTGAGCTTTACGCTCAAATCGGTAGTGGCGATCAAGCTTACGTGCCTCAAGCAATCTCGTGTGCCGTAAGAGCACTGAATGACGTTGCGGCAGACGAGTCTCTACCAAAAGACGTGCGTGAAAAAGCGGCGTTTGCTGCGGCAAACCTACTGATCTCTGATTTCGAGGATAAGTAATGAATCTAGCGAACTTCGAATCCATGGACCCAATCATGCTGATGAGCATCGTCAACATGAAGCTACGTGACGACTTCGGTGGTGATCTGGATAAGCTGGTTGCATTCTTTGATATCGACCGCGCAGCACTTGAAGCAAAACTGGCAACAGCGGGTTTTGACTTTCTGCCTGACGCAGGTCAATTCCGTTAACCGTTCATCGCGACGGACAACATAAATAACGAATAGAAAAAAGGGCTTGATGCATTCATCAAGCCCTTTTCTTTTATGCTTTGCGTAAGCCGATTAACCAAATGAAGCCCAGATGACCGTCGCGACCAGAATCGGACAAACAAACTTCACGTATGCTGGCCACAACTTACCGAACCAACCTTGAGTGAACTCAGGACAACCTTGTTCAAGCTCTTTGATTTTTGAGTGACGATTCCATACCCAGCCACCAAATAGACAGAACAATAACGCCGCCATAGGTTGTAGATATTGCGTTGCGATGGTCGCAACCATGCCAAACAGTGCGCCGAAGTTAAATACGATAACCACACTGAACAGAGCAATCAGGCCACCCAATACCCAACTTGTCGTGCTGCGCTTAGTGTTGAATCGCTCACCCACCAAAGCAACCGGACATTCAAGCATCGAGATAGAAGACGTCAATGCTGCAATCGTCAGTAGTAAGAAGAAAACAATTGAGAACAGTTGACCAAGCAAACCTAAGCTATCAAACATCAGCGGTAGAACTGTAAATACCAGTGTATCTGAACTTAACAGCGAACCATCTTCTGCATAGATTTGAACGCCTTTTTGCATCGCAACGAACATTGCAGGCATCACCACTAGACCAGCAATAAAGGCAACTGCGGTATCGACCATAGTCACGTTCATCGCCATCTTCGGCAAGTTCTCTTTCTTACTTAGGTAAGAGCCATAGATAAGCATCGAACAGCCACCGATGGTCAGTGAGAAGAAACCTTGGCCCATTGCGGCAAGGATTAGTTTGCGATCCCATACTTTCTCGAAATCAGGCACTAGGTAGTGCTTCAAACCTTCCATCGCACCGTTTTGCGTCATGATGTAAATGAACAGCAAACCGAACAGAACAAACAGTGCTGGCATTAGACGCGTAGACCACTTTTCAATGCCCTGTTTTACGCCGCCTTGTACGATCAAAATGGTTAATACATAAAATGTAATCGTACCGAACAAGTTGCGTTCAACGCTGAAGCCTTTCAACCATTGTGTCGCCGCTTCCATGCCCATGATATCGGTCACTGCACCCAGCATAAAGCAGATCAACCAGCCGCCTACAATCGAGTAAAACGCCAAAACCGCACTTGGCACACTCAGGCCAATCCAACCAACTAGGCCGCCAAGCTTCTTGCCCACAGGGTTGTCTGTTAGAGAACGCATACTGTCTACTGGGTTTGCTTGGCCATGACGACCAATCGCCATTTCAACCACCAGCATTGGGAATGCAACGATAAGAATCATCACCAAGTACACCAACAAGAAGGCACCGCCGCCGTTACTTGCTGCTTGGGTAGGAAAGCCCCAAATGTTACCTAGACCCACTGCAGCACCTGCTGCCGCTAAGATGAATCCAAGGCGCGAGCCAAAATGCTCACGAGGCTGAGAAGAAGTTTGTTGTGTCATACCACTCACACAAAATATCAATGAACTAGCTGACTAGTACACTATAGCAATATCTTCTACTCAACAAGAGTCATTAGGTTAATTACTCGACAATCAGATCAATTAGCAGACATTCAGTTTGTAAATTTCCACGTACATCTCATATTCGCCAAGTATCGTTTTCTGTCTTTTTGATGAATTTATAAATCAGCGTGAAGTGAGCCGAAAAATAATGAGCCGAGTTGTAAAGTCCGAATAGTTCAGCGTGATTTCGTGTTGAAAAGTGAAACATAACGCTTCGAATTTCTCTCCTGAAGTCTATTTATCAACTAGTTATCTAACTATATCTGTTCATGTTCTTACGAACATCGAGTAACTCAAGGAGAGAAAAATGAAGTTCACTCTACTGCATGGTGCAGTGATAGCCGCTCTTAGTGTTAGCTATCAAGCTCAAGCCTACAACTGCCAAAACTTATCAACGTGGGATAGCGCAACCGTCTATAACTCTGGCGATCAAGTGCAAACCAAAGGCGCTGCGTATGAGGCTGCTTACTGGACTCAGGGTAATGATCCGGTAAACAACTCAGGCCCATGGGAGGCGTGGAAAGGCCTTGGACAATGTGATGGTGGCGGTACAAACCCCCCTCCAACGGTGTCTTTCTCCTCTCCTGCAGATAATGCTCAGATCCCTGAAGGTAGCGTAATCACTTTGTTAGCGAACGCTGCTGACGAAGACGGCCAAGTGGCTCAAGTCGAATTTCTTGCTGGTAACCAGACCGTTGCTGTTGTTACCCAATCCCCTTTCCAAGCTAACTGGACAGCAGTAGAGGGTGTCTCTCAGTTAACGGCAATCGCCACCGACAACGAAGGTGCGGTAACCACAACCAATGTTTCTATCTTCGTTCAACCGCAAACCGAACTACCACCTCCAACCGTTTCTCTAACGAGCCCAACAGGCACGGAAACACCAAGTGTGGGTGACACTATTTCGGTAACGGCCGATGCAGCAGACAGCGATGGTTTAGTCACTCAAGTTGAGTTCTTCATAAACAACCAATCCGTTGCCGTCGATACTGCGGCTCCATATGAATACGTCTGGACGGCGGCGGTCGGTACTCATACCTTCAAAGCGCAAGCAACCGATGATTCAAACCTGACAACTATGAGCCAAGAAGTCTCGCTCATCGTCAGCGATTCCAGCTCTGGTGGCTGTGCAGATGCTGTACCTTATGTAGCTGGTAACCGCTATGAAGCAGGTACACTCGTCTCTAACCTCAACCAGAAATACCGCTGTGATGTTGCAGGTTGGTGTTCTTCTGATGCAGCCTGGGCTTATGAGCCGGGTGAAGGTTTGTACTGGCAGGATGCGTGGACTGGGCTAGGAGCCTGTTCTACACCGCCTCAAGTTGCTATCACCGCACCAAGCGAAGGACAAGTCTTGCTCGCAGGTGACAGCGTTGAAGTCTCGGCGGATGCCAGTGATGCAGACGGTAATGTGACTCAAGTAGAGTTCTTCGCCAATGGCACCAGTTTAGGTGTGGTTGCTCAAGCACCATATTCCGTTCTATGGAATGCAACGCTAGTTGGCGCGAATCAACTAAAAGCCGTTGCCACAGACAACGATAACAATACGTCCGATTCTGTCGTTAACGTAACGGTGAGTGACCAAGATTTGGTGATTTCATTGACTTCACCGAGTGCAGGTCAAACCGTCGGTTTAGGTAAAAATCTCGTTCTAAGCGCGGATGCAACCTCACTAACCTCTGGCGTGAAACACGTCGACTTTATGGTGAACGGTGCGATTGTCGCAACAGACACGACGGCACCTTACTCGGCGGACTGGACACCTGCCGCGATTGGTAGCTTTACGGTAAGCGCTCAAGCTACCGACCTTGCAGGTACAACAGCGCTTTCTGATGCGGCATCGATTACCGTTGTTGAACAAACTGAGAAACGTCATAAGCTGATTGGCTACTGGCACAACTTCGTGAACGGTGCGGGCTGTCCTATTCGCCTAGCGGATATGTCTGATGCATGGGATGTGATTGATATTGCCTTTGCAGAAAACGACCGTAACAGCGATGGTACAGTGCACTTCAACCTGTATTCTGGTGACATCTACAGTGATTGTCCTGCGCTAGACCCAACTCAATTCAAGCAAGACATGGCCGCGCTGCAAGCTAAAGGTAAGAAGTTCGTTCTGTCTCTTGGTGGTGCAGAAGGCACAATCACGCTCAACACAGACCAAGATGAAGCAAACTTCGTGTCTAGCCTAACCGCATTGATTGCCGAATGGGGCTTCGATGGTTTGGATGTGGATCTAGAAAGTGGCTCTAACCTGCTGCATGGTTCGCAAATTCAAGCACGTTTAGGTGGTGCTTTGTTGCAAATCGAGCAGAACATGGGCGGCGATATGTACCTAACCATGGCACCTGAGCACCCTTACGTACAAGGTGGCTACATTGCTTATAGCGGAATTTGGGGAGCGTACATTCCTGTTATTAACGAAACACGCAGCACACTCGATCTGCTACACGTTCAGTTATACAACAACGGCGGCCTGCCAAACCCTTACCTGCCAGGTTCTGCGCCAGAAGGTTCTGTGGATATGATGGTGGCGCAGTCTAAGATGCTGATTGAAGGTTTTGAATTGGCAGACGGCACCATGTTTGAGCCATTGCGTGATGACCAAGTGGCGATTGGCTTGCCATCAGGTCCAAGCTCAGCTAACTCAGGTCAGGCGCCAACACAGAACATTCTAGACGCGCTAGACTGTCTGACTAAAGGCACGTCATGTGGCACAGTGAAACCAGCGTTTAACTACCCGAATTACGCAGGTGTGATGACATGGTCAATCAACTGGGATGAGCATGATGGCTTCAACTTCTCGAAACCAGTGGGCGATAAGCTAACTCAGATGAATGCGGAATAACTCGAATAGATACTGAATAGTATCCATATAAAAAGAGCGCCGATAACAGGCGCTCTTTGTTATTTGTGTTTCGCGAATTAGATCGTGAAGACTTGGTAATCTTTTAATGCTGGGATCTTCTTCAGCAGATCTTGTTCTTCACCCGCCATATCATCCAGTGATTCACACAAATCTTCCGCTTGTTTCTCTACGTCTTTCGAATGCTCAGCTAAGCGCTCTTGTACCTTGGCTTGCAGTTCCGTCATGCTTTCAGACAGCGCAGTTAAGTTCAAACCACCATCTTCTTTCATCTTGGCAGACAAAGCGTCAAATGCGCTGGTTAGGAATTCTTTGTTAAAGATTTCTTGTGCCTTTTCGAAGTCTTTTGACCATGATTCTGTCATCGAGTCAAAACTGTCAGCAGGTAGAATAAAATCACCGTCTTTGTAGTAACGGGCTTCTACATCGGCAAAGAAATCCTTTACCGCAACCTTAACGTTATCAAACGAGTCAGGCGCATCAAGGCTTACTGCGATATCATCGATGATGTCATTTGCTAGGGCTAAGCCATCACTCGCGAGCTGTTTCGCTTGCGGAATATAAGCATTCATCTTCTCGCGGTAACTTTCAATTGCCGCTTTTTGATCATCGTCTAGCTCGATCATTTCACCTTTGATGAACAGGTTATTGTCTTCATCGACGACCGCTTTTTCACCATTGGCATGTACGATTTCTAAGTTCTGACCATCCATACGAACTTCGTTGTTAATATCAACGCGACACTGAGCTGCGTAGCCACTGGCACTGATAGTCAACAAGGAGAGCGTGAGCAGTTTCTTCATTACTTTCTCTTTTTCATGGTTATTCTGTTTAACTATAACAGCCAGCTATGGGTGGGATGTCAGCAAATCGTCACGACTTCATAACAAGTTGTTTTATCGCCAATTTTCATCTCCACTTCCTCCCCTTCTTCTTTCCCCATCAAAGCACGACCAAGGGGGGATTTCGGCGTAAGAACAAACACCTCTTTGCCTTGCCATTCGACAGTCAGCCCGCCAGAGCAAGGACCGATAAAGAAGGCTTTTTCAACATCGTTCTCGTCCACTAATTCCACATAAGCACTAACCGCGATACGAGCATCAACAAAATCACGTAACACAAGAGTTCGGTACTGGCGAAGCTCTTCTTCACTCTCTTGCACGCGCATCGCTTGCCCATGCGCGAGGTAAGATGCCTCTAAAGCGAGTGTATCGTACTTATGCTCAGGCACGGTTTCTTCATCCGTTGCGGCGTCAATCGCTCTCTGAGTCGAGGCATGAGCAACTTGCAGTTTATCTTCGAGTTGTTGAATGATTATTTGGACTAAATCGACTTTGTTCATACTTTTAGGGCGCGCGTTTGGCACTCAGGGTGTGTTAATGTAACCCAGTTTATCATCAAACCAAGGTTTCCCTATTATGCAAAGTGACTCGCTTCAGCAAACGCTTCAATCCGTGTTCGGGTTTGACTCATTAAGACCCGGCCAACAACCGGTGATTGAAGCTGTAATGAACGGACACTCAGCCGCTGCCATCTTCCCAACTGGCTCAGGGAAATCGCTTTGTTACCAGCTTCCAGCTACTCAGTTACCACACCTGACGTTAGTGATTTCACCGCTTCTTGCATTGATGAAAGACCAACTTAGTTTCTTACAAGGCAGAGGCATTGCTGCGGCATCTATCGACAGTAGCCAAAGCCGTGAAGAAACTCAGCAGGTGATGGCTGGCGTGAAGAATGGGCATATCAAGATTTTGATGATCTCGGTAGAGCGACTCAAGAACGAACGTTTTCGCGAGTTCATTCGTCAAATTCCACTTTCTCTCATGGTGGTCGACGAAGCGCACTGTATCTCGGAGTGGGGTCATAACTTCCGTCCTGACTACCTTAAACTGCCGCAATACCAGCGCGAACTGAATATCCCTCAAACACTCTTGCTGACTGCAACCGCTACGCCAGCAGTCATCGAGGACATGCAAAGTAAGTTTGATATCGCTGGCGAGAACATTACCGTTACCGGTTTCTATCGCTCTAATCTTGATATTTCGGTACTTCAATGTGAAGAGGAAAATAAGCTAACTCAATTGAGCGACATTATTGCTACCGCACCGAAACTGCCAAGCATCGTGTACGTGACTCAACAGCAAACCGCAGAGCAAGTTGCTAACTCACTGATTCGTTTGGGTATCAATGCTCACGCTTATCACGCAGGAATGAAGAGCGACATTCGTGAGAAAATCCAACAGCAATTTATGGACTCGCAAATCGACTGCATTGTCGCCACAATAGCCTTTGGTATGGGTGTAGATAAATCCGATATTCGCCGTGTGATTCACTTCGATTTACCGAAATCAATCGAAAACTACGCACAAGAAATTGGCCGAGCGGGACGTGATGGGCAACGTTCTGAATGTATTCTTCTGGGTAATACCTCTGGCCTAACGGTATTAGAGAATTTTGTTTACGGCGATACGCCTGAGCCAAGCTCAATCAATTATGTATTGGAACAAATTCGCGAGAACACGCCTCAATGGGAAGTGATGGCGCTGCGCTTATCTCGCGACAGCAACATTCGCCAACTGCCGCTGAAGACCTTGTTGGTTTACCTAGAGCTGGCAAAAGTGATTGAAGCCAAATACAGCTATTTCGCAGAATATCGCTTCAAGTTCTTGCAAGACCGCTCTTTCATCCTCAATCAGTTCCAAGGCGAGCGCCGCCAGTTTATTGAAGCTATTTTTGCTTGCTCGACCAAAGCGAAAGTATGGTGCCAAGTGGATTTAGAAGCGTTGTGGATGAACTATCAATCTGAGCGCAGCCGTGTGGTTGCGGCGCTTGATTACTTCCACCAAAACGGTTGGATTGAATTAGAAAGTAAACAGCTCACGGATGTGTATTCGGTTCTCCCTGCGACTCAAAACCAAGAAGCGACCTCTCAACATTTGGTTGAACTGTTCCAATCTAAAGAACAAAAAGACATTGAACGAATTCATACGATGTTGAATCTGTTCCAATCATCGGACTGCTTGAGCTATCAATTAGCGCATTACTTTGCTGATCACCATGCACCGACGCAATGCGGCCACTGCTCAGTATGTCGTGGACAAGTCGCATCATTCCCTCAACCACAGCAAGAACAACCCGAACTGGCACATTTATCTGCTTGGGTTGATGAGTTTGTTCAGCTTTCACCAACGGCGATCAGTAATGCCGCCGTAGCTCGATTCCTATGTGGTATTAGCACGCCAATCATCACTCAACTTAAAGCCAGTAAACTTCGAGGCTATGGTTCAATGGCAAATGTCTCCTTTGAACAAGTGCTCAAGCAAGTTGAGTTAGCGCGAGCTTAGAAGAAACTCAATTGCCGTGCTTGTTCTTCAGGCTTGAGCATCACACTCAAGCCTAACAAGCGTATCTCTCGGCCGTTTTGGCGCTTAAGAATGTCTCTTAACAGAACTTTGAAATCTTCGAGCTCAAGTTGAGGGTGAATGTGCTCAATCGTTGTGAGTTGAAAGTCAGCAAACTTGAGCTTGATACCCTGCTTGATGATCGATTTATCTGGACTGGCTTTTTCTAAGCGTCTCTCCAGTTCAGGGTACAACTTATCTTCAATCACCTTCCAACATTCATCGTAAGTCGAAATGTTTTCGCTAAAGGTTCGCTCTACTCCAACCGATTTGCGTTCTCGCTCCACTACCACTTCACGATCATCAATACCATGGCTGCGTTTCCAAAGCGAAGCACCTTGACGGCCGAACTGACGCAATAGTTCACGGTAATCACTGTTTTTTATGTCTTCACATAGATAGAAGCCAGCCTGATGGAGTTTCTCTAAACTCACTTTGCCAACACCTGGAATCTTTTCCAAAGGCAATTTATCGACCACCTCTTGGACTTTATCGGGTGGAATCACAAACTGGCCATTGGGTTTGTTCATGTCGGAGGCGACTTTGGCAAGAAACTTAATCGGAGCAATGCCTGCAGATGCAGTAATTCCCAGCTCATTTCGGATATCATTGCGAATCGATTCCGCAATCAAGGTCGCGGAACCACGACATACCGTAGAGTCGGTAACATCGAGATAAGCCTCATCAAGAGAAAGCGGTTCAATCAGCGATGTATATCGTTCAAAAATGGCGCGAATCTGCTGAGAAACTTGTTTATACACGTGCATGCGCCCCGGAACGACGAGGAGGTTCGGACATAGTTGTAATGCTCTTGCGGTTGGCATTGCACTGCGTACACCAAACTTACGTGCTTCATAATTACACGTGCTGATGACACCTCTCTGCTTCTCATGGCCACCTACTGCAAGCGCAATCCCACGGTAATTTGGATTGTCTCGCATTTCTACCGCCGCATAGAAACAATCCATATCTACGTGAATAATTTTTCTTACTCGCTCAATCACGCTCTACACACAAATACACTGTTCAAAAACACAGTATAGCTACAAATATACGTATTGGAAATACTGTTATCTGGAGTCAATATTGGAAATTTTTGTCGGAGTTTTTAATAGCGATGTATTCATATTTCGTTATTATTGATTCAAATAACACTAAAAAAGTAAGGACACTTCTTTGAGTAATAAAATACTGGTCGTCGAAGACAGTCGCGCCTTTAGAAACTATCTCGTACAGATCTTAACTCAGGCTGGTTATGAGGTACTTGCTGCAGAGAGCTATGCGGACGCTCAATCCATTTTAGCGACTAAACCAGAGCTGTTGTGTGCGGTATTAGATTACTGCTTACCTGACGCCCAAGAAGGCGAAATCATCGATCTCTCTTTAGCTCATCAACAAAAAGTCATCGTACTTACGGCAATGTTTCAAGATGATGTTCGTGAAAAAATGCTGGCGAAGGGCGTGTTGGACTACATTCTAAAAGACAGTATGGCTTCCGTCTCGTACCTCCTTCCACTGATCAAACGATTGACCAATAATCAGCGACACAAGTGCTTAGTCGTTGACGATTCGATGACGGTTCGTCGCCACGTTGTGCAATTGTTAGAACACCAGTACATCCAAACGTTGCAAGCTGAAAATGGTCAACAAGCCATCGAGTTGATCGAGCAAAACCCAGATATCACCCTAGTGCTGACTGACCACGATATGCCAGTAAAAGATGGTATTACCATGATTCGCGAGTTGCGCCAGAAATTGGATAAGAACCAACTTGCTATATTAGGCATCTCAGGAAGCGACGATCACACCATGACCGCACGTTTTCTTAAGGCGGGTGCGAATGACTTTCTATATAAGCCTTTCAATCAAGAAGAATTCTTTTGCCGCGTTCATCAAATCTTAGACATGAAAGAAGCAACCACTGAGCTATTTAGAATGGCAAACCAAGATGCTCTAACTGGTTTATGGAACCGCCGCTTTTTGTTTGGACAAGCTTGTGGTGGCTGCGAGAAGCGTAATATCGCTATGCTGGACATCGACTTTTTCAAGAAGGTCAACGATAACTACGGGCATGATGGCGGTGATGCTGCACTGGTGATGGTAGCGAATATCCTTAAGATTTACTTCCCTGAAGACGTCATCGCTCGCTTTGGTGGGGAAGAATTCTGCATTCAAGCTTGTGGAAGCTATGATGATTTCGTCACTCGTTTAGAGCAAATGCGCCAAAGAGTAGAGAAAACCCCTATTCCGTATCAGGAAGAAGACATTCAAGTGACCATCAGTCTTGGCGTGTCAAATATACAGGGTAATCTAGACCAACAGATAAAAGTGGCCGATGACCGTTTATATCAAGCGAAAGAAAGTGGTCGCAACCAGACTGTCTACCAATAGCGCCCTGTTTCTCGATTACAAAAAAACAAAACCCAGCGACAAGGCTGGGTTTTCTATTTTGGTTATCGCCGATTAAGCAATGCGATCTTTTTCCCATGCTGCGAGCTTCTCAGCACGCGCAGCTTCACGGGCTTCACGCTTTTTACGTGCATCACATGGTTCTGGGCAGTTACATACTTTCTCGATGCCTACTGCACCAAGGCCACCACAGCTACCTTTTACAACCTTCTTTTGGAAGATGTAACCTACTGCCATCGCTGCAATCACCGCAACAAAGACAGCAAAAGTAATTAGAAATGTACTCATAAGGACATGCTCACTTCTGTTGTTATTTCTTCATGAACGGCTTGTATGCTTCCGAAGCCAGCTCTTTAAAACCATCATCCGTTTTCACAACCATGAAAACAGGAATGTTATTCTCGTTCGCGATTTCCATGCCTTTGTCTTCACCTAGCACCATTAGGCCAGTTGCAAGACCATCAGCCGTCATCGACGATTTATCCAGTACCGTTACAGACACCACTTTATGATGGATTGGTTTGCCTGTTTGCGGGTTAATGATGTGAGAGTATCGCACACCATTGCTCTCAAAGTAATTACGATAGTCACCGCTTGTTGCAATTGCCATATCACCCGGCTCAATAATTTCTTGAATTGAGCGCTCATCAACGGTTGGCTTTTCAATTGCAATACGCCACGGCACACCTTCACGGTTAATGCCTTTCAAACGCATTTCACCACCAACTTCTACCATGTAGTTGTGAATACCTTCAGATTGTAGGTAATCCGCAACTACATCAACACCCCAACCTTTTGCGATAGTTGATAGATCAACGTAAAGGTTCGGAATGTCTTTAGACATTTTATTGCCTTCAATAGAAAGATGATGGATACCTGTATTCGCTTTGCGAGCCGCTAGCTCTTCGTCTGTCGGTACCACATCTGGACGCGCTTCAGGTCCAAAGCCCCAAAGGTTAACCAAAGGACCAACAGTGACGTCTAGTGCACCTAAAGTAAGACCGTTTAGACGAATCGCTTCTTTCACTACTGTTGCAGTTTGTGGGGATACCTCGAATGGCTCACTCGTTGTGTGTTGATTAAAACGGCTAAGCTCTGAATCTTCACGGTACGTCGACATTTGATCGTTCACTTCTTCAAGTAGACGATCGATTTCTGTCTGAAGCGCTTCAGGCGATGGTAGGCCATCTTGCTGAATGTATTTGATGTTGTAAGTTGTGCCCATAGTTGGGCCACTTAGATGAATTTGATCCGCAGACTTTTCACAGCCAGCCAAAACCAATAGAGAAGCGAATGCAACAAGCCACTTTTTCACTTGTTTACTCCTATTGTCGTTAAATTGATATGGAAAATGGGTTCTCTTGAGACAAACCGATTTCCTATATCAACTGTTGAATATCGTCGTGTTTTCTACAAAAAATAATGGCTAGCTCTTAGAGAGCTAGCCATAGATTCAATCACTTGGAGGAACTAACCACCGAAGTCATCTAGTAGGATGTTTTCATCCTCTACACCTAGATCTTTTAGCATGCCGATTACAGCAGCGTTCATCATAGGTGGACCACACATGTAGTATTCACAGTCTTCTGGCGCTTCGTGATCACGTAGGTAGTTCTCGTAAAGAACGTTGTGAATGAAGCCAGTGTAACCATCCCAGTTATCTTCTGGCATAGGGTCAGACAGTGCACAGTGCCATACGAAGTTATCGTTGTCAGCCGCTAGGCCGTCGAAGTCTTCTACGTAGAACATTTCACGCTTAGAACGTGCACCGTACCAGAATGACATCTTACGCTTAGAGTGCAGACGTTTTAGCTGGTCGAAGATATGAGAACGCATTGGAGCCATACCTGCACCACCACCAACGAATACCATTTCAGCGTCAGTGTCTTTCGCGAAGAACTCACCAAATGGACCAGAAATCGTACACTTGTCGCCTTCTTTCAGAGACCAGATGAACGATGACATGATGCCAGGTGGTACGTCTGGGTTGTTAGGCGGCGGCGTAGCGATACGCACGTTAAGCATGATGATACCGTGCTCTTCTGGGTAGTTAGCCATAGAGTATGCGCGGATCGTGTCTTCGTTTACCTTAGACTCGTAGCGGAACAGGTTAAACTTGTCCCAATCTTCACGGTATTCTTCAGGTACATCGAAATCAGCGTATTTAACGTGGTGAGCTGGCGCTTCAATCTGGATGTAACCACCAGCACGGAAAGGTACTGATTCGCCATCTGGGATTTGTAGCTTAAGCTCTTTGATGAATGTTGCTTTGTTATCGTTAGAGATAACAGTACATTCCCACTTCTTAACGCCGAAGATTTCTTCAGGAAGTTCGATGTCCATGTCAGTTTTCATTGCAACCTGACACGCTAGACGCTCACCTTCACGTGCTTCACCTTTAGTAATGTGGTCAAGCTCGGTAGGTAGGATGTCACCACCACCTGATTTAACTTTTACGCGACACTGACCACAAGAGCCACCGCCACCACAAGCAGAAGATACGAATACGCCAGCACCAGCTAACGCAGATAGTAGCTTACCACCTGGTTGTGTAACGATCGCCAGTGAAGGGTCATCGTTCACAGAAATTGTAATGTCACCTGTTGGTACAAGCTTAGACTTAGCGAAAAGAATCACTAGTACTAGCGCAAGTACGATCAGAGTAAACATCACTACACCAAGAATAATGTCCATTGACTATTCCTTAATTGTTGCGGTTTACCCGACTTACAGTTGAACACCAGAGAAAGACATGAAGCCTAACGCCATTAGACCTACAGTGATGAACGTGATGCCTAGACCACGTAGACCAGGAGGTACGTCTGAATACTTCATCTTCTCACGGATACCTGCAAGAGCAACGATTGCTAGCATCCAGCCCACACCAGAACCGAAGCCGTAAACAACAGATTCAGCAAAGTTGTAGTCACGTTGTACCATGAAAGATACACCACCGAAGATCGCACAGTTTACTGTGATCAGCGGTAGGAAGATGCCTAGCGCGTTGTACAAAGGTGGGAAGAAACGGTCAAGAACCATCTCTAGAATCTGTACAAGTGCCGCAATTACACCGATAAAGGTGATGAAGTTTAGGAAGCTAAGGTCTACGCCCTCAACTAACGCGTTCTCTTTCAAAACTAGGTTGTAAACTAGGTTGTTCACAGGAACCGCGATAGTTAGTACTACCACAACTGCAACACCTAGACCGAAAGAGGTCTTAACTTTCTTAGATACGGCAAGGAAAGTACACATACCTAGGAAGAAAGACAGTGCCATGTTTTCGATGAAAATCGATTTAACTAGCAGACTGATGTAATGTTCCATGACGTCCTTACTCCTTCGCTTCGATTTGTTCAGGTCTGATAATGCGGATAGCCCAGATCATGAAACCGATTAAGAAGAATGCTGATGGTGCAAGTAGCATCAGGCCGTTTGGCTGGTACCAACCACCGTTGCTCACTAGAGGTAGTACTTCTAGGCCAAATAGTTTGCCTGAGCCAAATAGCTCGCGGAAGAAACCAACAGTGATAAGAACGAAACCGTAACCAAGACCGTTACCGATACCATCGATTAGAGATGGGATTGGCGCAGATTTCATCGCGAACGCTTCAGCACGACCCATTACGATACAGTTCGTAATGATCAGACCTACGAATACCGATAGCTGTTTAGAGATATCGTATAGGTATGCTTTAAGCACTTGGTCTACCACGATTACTAGAGATGCGATGATCGCCATTTGAACGATGATACGCACACTGTTAGGAATGTGGTTACGGATTAGAGAAACAGAGAAGTTCGACAGTGCAGTTACGAATGTTACCGCTAGTGTCATTACAAATGCTGTTTCTAGTTTAGTTGTTACTGCAAGAGCAGAACATACACCAAGAACCTGTAGCGCGATTGGGTTGTTATCCAACACCGGCGCCATAATGCTCTTTTTAATGTTTTGTGCGCTAGACATTAGTTCAGACCTCCGTCACGAACTTTTGCTAGGAAAGGACCAAAGCCCATGTCACCTAACCAGAAGTCGAATGTACCTTGAACACCGTTACCAGTTAGTGTCGCACCAGATAGGCCGTCAACGCCGTGTTCAGAACCTTCTGGAGCACCACCTTTAACAATCTTGATTGCTGGTTTGTGGTTCTCGTCGAATAGTTTCTTGCCAACGAATTGAGCACGCCATGCTGGGTTCTCTACTTCACCACCAAGTCCAGGAGTTTCACCTTGCTCGTAGTAAGTGATACCAGACACAGTGTCACCGTCAGTTTCAACCGCAACGAATGCGTACATCATTGACCAAAGACCAGTACCGTGAACAGGGATGATAACTTTAGATACTTCATCACCGCTTTTCACTAGGTAAACGATACCTGTGTTAGCACGACGTAGGATCTTAGCTTTGTCTTCTTCAGCCGTTAGCTTGATAGACTCAGATGGATCTTTCGCTGCTTTACGTTGGTCGTAGTTAGCTGCTGTAGAGCCGTCACCCGCAGTCTCAACAAAATCACCTGTTTTGAAGTCAACTAGACGAGGTTCAATGTACTCAGCAAATAGCTCAGGTACTTTTTTACCGTCAGCTTCAATGCCAGCAACTTCTACAATCTTTGATTGCTTATCTAGGACAGCGTTAGCTTTTTGCTTATCACGCAGGCCTACTGCCGCTGTTGATACGATGATTGAACAAACAAGGCTCAACCCGATAACAACACCCAGCGTCTTTTTAATGCTGTCGTTATTACTTGCCATAGCGTGCTAGTCTCCGCTTGATGTTCTTCTCGATAACTACATGGTCGAACAGAGGTGCGAATAGGTTCGCGAATAGAATCGCCAGCATCATACCTTCTGGGTAAGCTGGGTTAACTACACGGATCATCACACACATTGCACCGATTAGGATGCCGTACCACCACTTACCACCGTTGGTAAATGAAGCTGATACTGGGTCGGTTGCCATGAAGAACATACCGAATGCAAAACCACCTAGAACTAGGTGCCAGTGCCAAGGCATGTTGAACATTGGGTTAGTGTCAGAGCCAATCACGTTGAACAACGTAGACACTGCAATCATACCGATCATTACACCCGCAATGATGCGCCATGAAGCGATTCGCATGTATACGATCATCGCTGCACCGATCATTAGAGCTAGAGTCGATACTTCACCAATTGAACCTGGGATGTTACCGATGAAAGCATCCATCCAAGTGATAGGAGCGCCAGTGATGTTGTTGATCAACGCGCCGCTACCGCCGTGAGCCCATTGGCTAAGAGCAGTTGCACCAGAGAAGCCGTCAGCTGCTGTCCATACTACGTCACCCGAGATTTGAGCTGGGTAAGCGAAGAATAGGAAAGCACGACCTGCAAGTGCAGGGTTAAGGAAGTTACGACCTGTACCACCGAAGATCTCTTTAGCAACAACAACACCAAATGTGATACCTAGTGCCGCTTGCCATAGAGGTAGCGTTGGTGGAACGATAAGTGCGAATAGAATAGAAGTTACAAAGAAACCTTCGTTCACTTCGTGCTTACGCACCATACAGAAAAGCACTTCCCAGAAACCACCAACAATAAAGACTGTTGCGTAGATTGGTAGGAAGTAAGTCGCACCTAGTAGCATTTTACTGCCAACGCCTGCTTCCGCACCAATGGTGCCGCCAAGCATTTCTGTTAGCCAGTAGTGCCAGTTACCAGAGATAACTGTCGCTAGTTGATCACCAGCGTACATGTGGTTAAGTGCTGCGATAGCTTGGCCACCCGCGTTGTACATACCCCAGAACATTGCTGGGAATACCGCGAACCAAACCATGATCATGATGCGTTTTAAGTCAACGCTATCACGGACGTGCGAGCTACGTTTTGTTACTAGACCTGGCGTGTAGAAAAGCGTTGCCGCTGCTTCGTACAGTGCAAACCATTTTTCGTGTTTACCGCCTGGTTCAAAATGATGCTCGATATCCTCTATGAATTTCTTAAGCATGGATTACCCTTCCTTCACAATGGTATCAAGGCATTCACGAAGTAGCAGACCGTACTCGTATTTACCAGGACATACAAAGGTGCACAATGCTAGATCTTCTTCATCCAGTTCAAGCGCACCCAGTGCTTGAGCACTGTCTGTATCGCCTGCACATAGATCACGAAGTAGCAAAGTAGGTTCCATATCAAGAGGCATTACACGCTCGTAGTTGCCAATTGGAACCATTGCACGATCACTACCGTTAGTTGTCGTTGTCATGTTGAACAACTGACCTTTAAAGATGTGACTCAGGAAAGATTTAGTGATTGAGAATTTGTTTTTGCCAGGAACAGCCCAGCCAAACAGTTCTTTCTCACGACCTTCACGCAGGACAGAAACCTGCTGATGGTAACGACCAAGGTAAGCATGTGGACCAGACGCTTGAGTACCAGAAAGTACAGAGCCTGAAATCACACGAACTTCACCTGGCATCAATTCGCTGTCAGTTAGGTCTTCAAGAGAAGCACCTACAACAGTACGAAGAAGACGTGGGTTATTCACTACAGGACCAGCAAGAGATACAACACGATCTGTGTATAGCTCACCAGTAAGGAATAACTTACCGAACGCGATAACGTCTTGGTAGTTGATGCTCCAAGCCACGTTTTGTGCATTTACTGGGTATAGGAAATGCATGTGGGTGCCAGCAAGACCTGCTGGGTGAGGGCCATCGAAGACGTGTTCTTCTACGTTAGACTGAGAAGAGCGTGGCAAGCTAGTGCCAGATTTACATACGTAAACCTTGCCTTCTGTCAGGGCTGAAAGAATGTCTAGACCGGCAACGAATGCTTCTTGTTGTTCATTAATGATCAACTCAGGCTGAGCTGCTAGTGGATTAGTATCCATCGCAGTTACAAAGATAGCCTTAGAATTTGATTCGATTGCTGGAACCTTGCTGAACGGACGAGTACGTAAAGCGGTCCAAAGGCCAGATTCAACCAATTGAGTCTTGATCACTTCGCGATCTAGACCTGCTAGTTGAGCTGCTTCGAACTTATCAAATGTCACCTGCTCTTCGCCTGCCACTTCAATCACTACAGATTGAAGAACACGCTTAGCGCCACGGTTAACTTCGATCACTTTACCGGCTGCTGGAGCTGTGAACTTAACGCCAGGGTTCTTTTTGTCTTCAAAAAGAACTTGCGCTTTTTTCACTTCATCACCAACGCGGACATGCATGGTAGGACGCATGCCAACGTACTCTTCGCCAAGCAAGGCGACTTTTTTGATGGTCTTACCATCATTAATCACCTGGGATGGAGTTCCTGCGATAGGAAGATCCAAGCCCTTCTTTATTGTAATCATACGCACTTGCACTACTTTTATCGGGAAAAAGATTCTTTTGATTGCGTAACTTTTAGACACGACATCAGTGTCCGGTTTCGATGCTGTTTAAAACATCAAAATCGCAACATCCTATTAATTATCTCGTCACAAATATTAGGCGAGATTTATCAGGTGCGGTAGTCTAGCATTTTTTGGGAACTTGATGCCATGACCAATCTTAGGAAAGGTGGGTTTATTTCGGTAGAATCGAGTGTAAAAGGTTAAAGAATAGTCATAACTTTGACCCATCGCACAAATGCCAAATCCCTTGCATCTGTCATGGAAATAAAACATTCACGCTTTGAAACATGCATTAATTTTCATTCATTTGTTGAAACACTGTTAACACATTTTTTAACCTTCATTTGTGCCACATTTTAATCCCGAAAAGATGTAAAACAAAAAAAGATGGCCGAAACCATCTTTTTCAAATCAGCGAGTTAAAGCCGGTTTAACGACCGCCACCCATACACATAGGACTATCTGGCGCGCCATCTTGCTCTAATTTCCACTCTTCATTGGTGTAAGTATGAATCGCCAACGCATGGATGTGATTATCGAGTTCATCAGCAAGCACGGTGTGCACCTGACGATGTCGACCAATAAGGCGCTGACCCGCGAACGCATCACTGACAACAATCACTTTGAAGTGACTCTCAGAACCCGGCGGAACATTGTGCATGTAGCTCTCATTGATCACTTTCAAATAATTAGGTTGCAGCTCACTATGCAGTTTCTTTTCTATGATTTCTTGGATCATATTCAGTCCTCATCGATACTAGTCCGGTAAGTATATACTCTAGTTTGACAAATGAAATCAACGAAACCTCCTTGCTCTACCTTCTCATAATCCACACAGTTCGCTAAAAGCCTGTGAAAATCAGTAAATTTGACAGCTTTTTGTATCTTGAGTCTTCATCATTTGCGACAATAATCACTAATTTCCAAATCCACTTACGTTTAGTTATGAAAACCGAATTAGACCTTCACGATCGTAGCCTCACGCTGCATCGTTTCCCAAAGCGCTCCAATGAGACTCTTCAAGCATGGGATGCGGGTGATGAGTACCTTATCAATCACGTAGAAGAATTAGCGCTGCCAGAGAATCAAAACATCGTGGTTATCAATGATAATTTCGGCGCGTTGGCATGCTGGTTTTCAGAGAAGCATAATGTCACATTGATGAGTGACTCTTTTATTTCTCATAAAGGTGCCAAACAAAACCTAAGAGATAACCAATGTAAGCAAGTGGCCTTTCTCAATACGATGGATGAGATCCCTGAGAATACAGACTTGGTTTTGATGCAATTGCCGAAAAGCAACCGCCATTTGGTTTGGTTGTTAAGTCAATTACGTAAATCGCTTCCGGCCTCTTGCCCTATTATTGCGGTGAACAAAGCCAAAGAAATCCACACTTCTACTCTGAAGCTCTTCGAAAAATACTTGGGTGAAACCACCACGTCCCTTGCATGGAAAAAGCATCGTTTGGTGTTTTCTCACGCAACTGCGCAGCCAATCCATGCCGTAGATCCGATGACAGTTTGGGGGGTAGACGGAGAGAACATTCAACTGAAAAACCTGCCAAATGTTTACTCAGGTGAAAGCTTGGATTTAGGTGCACGCTTTATTTTGCAACACCTACCTCAAGATCCTGAGTTGAAGAACATTATCGACTTAGGCTGTGGCAATGGCGTGTTGTCCATCAAAATGGGACAGTTAAACCCAAAAGCTCACCTAACTTGTGTTGACGAGAGCTTTATGGCGGTGGAATCTGCAAAGCAAAATCTTATCGCTAACTTAGGTGAAGGCCGAGATATTGAATGTATCGCGAACAACTGTTTAGACGACTTCAGACCTGAAAGCACATGTATGGTGATGTGTAACCCTCCTTTCCATCAGCAACAGGCCATTACAGACCATATCGCTTGGCAAATGTTCTGTGACTCAAAACAAATTCTGAACCAAGGTGGGAAGTTATTGGTCATAGGTAACCGTCACCTTGGTTACGATGCAAAGCTGAAACGTCTATTCGGCGACAAAAATGTGAAATTAGTCGCTTCTAACAATAAGTTCGTGATTTTACAGGCAACGAAAAATCCTGCTAAATTAGGCGCTAAGCAATAAAGTCCTGACTTTAGCAAAATGTTTAAAAGGAATAATAAGATGAAAAAACTGGTACTAGCGGCTTCGGTTGCCTTGCTTGCTGCATGTTCAGCGCCACAACAGCAACCTCAACTGAACCTGATGCCTGAAACAACGCTAAGCACTAACCCTATCGTGCAAGGTAAAAGTTATAGCCTAACCAGTAAAGATGTGCGTGCCGCACAATACGTTGCACTAGTCGACAACGGTCGCTCAAACATTTTGCCGCTTCACGCGAAGCAGAACCTACGCATTTCTCTTGAAGAAGCATTGGAGAAGCAATTCTCTTCTCAAGGTTTCCACTCTGACCTGAACAGCGACAACTCGATTGAACTTGAAGTGCAAGAAGCGTTAGTAAACGTGAAGCACTCTGTAATGGAAAACGAGATGGATGCAAAAGTGGTTTTAGAAATCACAGCAGAAACTCCGCAAGGTAAGCTAGTTAAGACCTATACTGGTACTGCTAAACGTTCAGGCACATTAAGCGCTTCGGACTCAGATATTGAGCAAACATTAAATGATGTTGTTGCTCTTACTTTGAAAGAAATCGCGAATGATCCTGAGCTTCGTCAATACATGCAGGAGCGATTCTAATGCTACGCAAAGCCATTCTTTCTCTCGCGCTATTAAGCTGCAGCGTTTTTGCTGGTCCTAAAGTGGCGTTTGAAACCACGCTCGGTAACTTCACTGTTGAACTCAATGAAGAAAAAGCACCGATTACTGTCGCTAACTTTCTTAAATATGTGGAAGACGGCAGCTACGAAGGTACGATTTTCCATCGTGTGATTCCTGGTTTTATGGCGCAAGGTGGCGGCTTTAACCAAGATATGCAGATGCAAAAGACTTATGCGCCAATCAAAAACGAAGGTAACAACGGTTTGAACAATGACCGAGCAACCATCGCGATGGCACGTACAAACGCTCCTGATTCTGCAACGCGCCAGTTCTTTATTAACCTCGTGGACAATGACTTCTTAAACTACGGTGCTCGTCCACCTGGTTATGCAGTATTTGGCGAAGTCACTGAAGGCTTCGATGTCATTCAAAAAATGGCCGCTCAGCCAACCAAATCTATCGGTCGCATGCGCGATGTCCCAGAGACGCAAATCGTCATCACCAAAGCAACACTACTCAAATAGCCAAAACCATAAGCCCTTTGAATATTCGAAGGGCTTTCTCTTTTAGTGGCTCTATTTTAACGGATTGATTTATGTCTTCATTACCTTCCATCACTTGGTTGGAAACGGTAAAAAGTTACCTCGATAAACGCCTACTTTGGGTTTTCATGCTCGGTTGCTCCAGCGGCTTTCCATGGGTGCTTATCGGTTCAAATATGTCTGGCTGGCTGAAAGATGCTGGTTTAACACTTTCTGCAATCGGCTACTTTGGTAGTGTGTTCGCGGTCTACGCGATCAACTTTCTATGGGCGCCATTGGTCGATCGCGTCAAATTGCCTGTTTTGCATCGTTTGTTGGGACAGCGACGTAGTTGGATTTTCTTATGCCAAAGTATCGTCTTAGTTGCCACGCTGTTTATTGCTGGCGTAAACCCAGCAGAAAACCTGATGTTAACGTCACTTCTTGCTCTGTGTATCGCTACAGCTTCCGCAACACAAGATATTGCCATTGATGCATTTCGTATCGATACTTTCCCGAAAACGGAGCAATCGAAGCTTCCGCAAGCTTCAGCTATGGCGGTGATTGGCTGGTGGACAGGTTATTCCTTACCGGGCTATTTAGCTTTCATCAACGCTGACAGTATCGGTTGGAACGGTGTCTACTACGGAATGGCGTTTATTGTCGTTTTACTGATGATTTTTACTCTATTGGTCGGTGAGCCGAAAACTCAACGAGAGCAACTTCAATCTGAAGCGGAAGAACGCCATAAAGAGGTAGTTGGTTCTAAAGTAGTGGCTTGGTTTACTGTAACGGTTGTAGAACCCTTCTTAGACTTCTT
This sequence comes from Vibrio sp. K4, assembly GCF_051122595.1. Lineage (NCBI taxonomy): Bacteria > Pseudomonadati > Pseudomonadota > Gammaproteobacteria > Vibrionales > Vibrionaceae > Vibrio > Vibrio sp. K4. The sequence continues at coordinate 534,740 of NZ_CP178577.1, read as the reverse complement.
TAACCGAAATGGCGTTCGTGTTGCCATCACCCTTCTTTTGTTTGTTTTCCTATTCAAGATTGGTGAAGCCTTCTTAGGACGTATGTCGATCGCCTTCTACAAAGAGATCGGTTTTAGCAACGAACAGATTGGTTACTACTCGAAACTGATTGGCTGGGGTGCGACCATGCTGTTCACCTTCGTTGGCAGCATGTTCAACGTTAAGTTTGGTATTGTACGTGGCCTGATGATTGGCGGTATCGCCATGGCAGCAAGTAACTTGATGTTTGCTTGGATCGCGAAAGTGGGCCCGAACGAGCACTTGTTCCTAGCAACAATCATTGTTGATAACTTTACGACCGCTTTCTCGACCGTCGCTTTTGTTTCCTTCTTAACGATTTTGACTGGGCAAGCCTTCTCAGCTACTCAATACGCGCTGCTAGCTTCACTGGGTAACTTTGGACGAACGACGCTGGCATCATTCAGCGGCGAATTAGTTGATTATCTGAATGACTGGACAACATTCTTTGCGATTACCGCAGTCATGGTCGTTCCAAGTTTGATCATGCTCTATTCTTTACGCCATTACTTTACCGAACTACTCGAAAAAGCAAGGCAAAGGGACTAAAGAAAAACAGTTGAAAAAAAACCACCGACTTCGGTGGTTTTTTTGACCGTTAACTATTTACGGGTACATGCCTTTGCCAAACATATTAAATATTCTGGCGACGCCTTGGGTGAAGATCATTGGCTCTGTCAACACAGTTAGGCATAAGCAATCTTCGCCAGGCTTAGTAAATGGGCTATGTTTGACAGATGCATCTCGTACGAGTACATCCCCAACCTCATAATGTCCGTCCTCATCACTGAAGCCACCGTGCAAAACTAGCGTTGATTCTTGACCTTTATGCGTGTGCTGCGGAATTCTTACGTCTTCGCTGATGTACATCAGGTTGACGCGCGCTTCTTCCCCTAAATCAACTTGCGCACTGTAGACTTTACCCCCGTAGCTCTTCCATTCGCCCACCAAGTCTGAAAAACGGCTCAGTGTTTTCGGTAGTTTGAAATCTTTGCCTGCGACCATGACTTTGGCGACATCTCTAATAATGATGCTGTCAGACGTTGGTTCTGCAGTGATGATGTCGTTAAACATACTGTCGAACTCAGAGTTGTAAACAGATGGTATATCGTTCACCGCACTAGCCTGAGCCGCTTCTAGTTGATTGACATAAGCTCGGCATTTAGGGCAAGTTTCTAGGTGAGTGGCAACCACCAGACCAGAAACCGCATCAATACTTCCCGAAGCATATGCCTCTAACAATATTTTGTCTGGATGTTTGTTCATAATTGCTCCGTATGCATCGAATGCCTCAGCTTTTCTACCGCTAGCCTCAAGCGAGACTTCACAGTGCCCAAAGGTATGTCGAACAACTCTGCGACCTGTTGGTGTGGAAGTTCTTGAAGGTACACCGCTTGGAGTACTTCTCTTTGGTTTTTCGGCAGTATGTCTAAAAATTTGACTACCTGTTCTTTGAGCATGTCCTGCTCAGGTGAATAATGGTCGACCAAATCAGGTGGGTAGTAATCTGACGGCCAAATGTCATCAGAATGAATGTGTAAATCCTTACCTTTCTGTTTCCTTAAAAGGTCGAAGCAAAGGTTACGGATGATGGTATAGATCCATGTCGACAAAGCACTTTTTGTGCCGTCATATAAATGAGCTTTTTGCCAAACAGTCGCCATGGTTTCTTGCACCATTTCCATTGCAACTTGCTCATTACCAACATGTTTGTAGGCGAACTGCTTAAGCTTTGGTGCATAAAAACGAAATACGAAGGCAAAAGCGTCTTTGTCTCGCGCTTTCACTTTGTCCATATAATCGTTCCATTCGCTTCGCCCGAGCTTTTGTGGGCTTTCACTCATCATAATCAGCCTTAATCATTGGGAGGAGTTTCCCCCTCCCCCTTTCGTCCTAGTCGGTGATGTCATCAACAATAAGATTGAAGCCACCGTTATTGCCATCATCAATGGCGACTACTTGATATACGACGCCGTTCATTACCGTTACAGGTGCAGAATCAATCGCTACTGTATTTGGGTCTCCCGCCACTGTCACAGTGACAAAATAAGAACCTTCGGCAACGTATACGCCTTGCACACTATCTTTATACGCGAAGTTTGCTATTGCTGGATCACTTCCATCGATTCCTGCGCTGGTTGTGAGATAGATGTCTACCATTTCAGCCACTGGATTCGCTGCTGCGTGCGTAACATTTAACGTTGCGCTGGTTGCGACTGCACGGCGCATATCTTCGACTACAAGCGGTTCGATTGCGATTGCAGGGGCTACAACGCCAACTGCATAGATGCTGTAATCCATACCGCCTTTCACTTCTAATCCGTCAACGTCGATAATTGGATCCGTCGTTGTACCATCAACAAACACATCAATATCGTATGCTTTTGGCACAAGGTCTAAGTACCCACGAATTTGTTTGAACTCCAAATCCGCAAGCGGAGCAAACGCAGCACCGTCAACATGAACATCAACAACAGGTGCATCGTCGACTAAATGACCAACGCGCACCTCTGCTTGGCTTCCCGTATCTTCAAGTATAGAAGAGCCAGAACCATCCAATACCATTAACTTCACCGGAGAAGTACTGTTGGAATCCCCCGTCTTAATAGCAGCGATCGTCAAGTTAGCATTGGCTGGTAAAGGAATGGTTCCCGAGTCAAACTCTACTTTGTCACCCACAGCTAGTCTCACTTGATACTCGCCTGCAGGAATGTTCAGCACGTCCGTCGACGCTTTATAAACTAGATTAGTAATCGGTGACGAGTCTGCTAACGCTGCACCGGGTTCAGTGACGTAAAGATCAACAGCTGGCACGCCAGACGCAGCATGTACCACCTGAACGTCTAAACTGTTTGCATCAGCCATGGAAGTCGCGCTTCGCGTCACGATAAGAGGTTCAACAGGGTTTGGTGTTCCAGAAGCGTCACCCACAACAAATGCGGTGTAATTAAGATCCGAGTCCAGATCGAGCGTTGTTTTGTCTACGACTGTCGCGACATCTCCACCTGGCAGCTGCACATCAACCTGTACTGAGTTTGCCCCTTCAGGTAGCCTCACGTAACCAGAGCCAACGCCATAATCGACGCCTGTCAAAGCGGCTTGGTCGTTAATCCATACATTTGCAAGAGGCGCATCAGAAGAAGCATGTATCGCTTGCAAATTCGAATACTCAATCGAGTCACTGTCTGACCCGCACGCAGCAATCCCTAGCACAGCAACCAAAGTTACTGCGGTTTTTGTAAGTCCTTTCATATCCTAGTCTCTCTTTGAAGTGGGGCTTCTATAGCATCATTAAGAAAGTGCAATGCAGGAAGGCAATCCTCTGCTCCAACCAACTGCTCAAACAACTCACAATCTAGTGGAAGAAGTTCAAGCCATCTTTGGGCGACCCATGATGGATCGTCGTAAAAGCGGTGTTGATAAAGCGTCCCTAATTGAGGAAATTGTTCGTACACATGAGCGAGTTGATGACTTAAATAGAGGAAGTCGGGATGAGACCTTGGCTCTTGCCAATTATCTAACCACTCAACTTCAGCGTGGCGAAGGCCATCAGAATCAGCCCTCACCCTTTTGACAATAAAACGTCTCTCTCCCGCCACGGTAATACCAAGAAGCCCATCACTGAGTGTTTCAAAATCAACGATGGTGACCAAGGTTCCGATGGATGACACGTTTCCCACAGCTTTCGGATCGCCGTCATTACCAACGAGACAAACGCCAAAACCTGAATCTTGGAGGCTGCATTCTTTCACCATGCGTTTGTATCTAGGTTCAAAAATACGCAGATTCATTTTGCCTTCTGGTAAAACGACTGAGGTTAATGGGAATAACATGACTTCTTTCATTCAAACGTCCTCTTTGGTTCCTCAACTGATACGAATGGCCTATTAGTCAGATCACTAACGATTTGTGTTGGTTAATCGACTGGCTTAAAAAGTCATAAAAACGATTACGCAAACGACATGCGTCACATATTTATTGCAAATCAATGCAACAAACAAAAAGTTCCGTGAAATAAACTTGTTTCGTGACAAAGCTCACGAAAAACCTTCATTTTTGCATCCTTTATCACTTTCATTTGGGATTTTTATCGCTATTATTCCCGCCAATTGGAAAGCGCAGCACAGATTGCGTGTTCTGAATCATTACAAACATAGAGAGTCCCCTTATGCGTAAATCACTTTTAGCTCTTAGCCTTCTAGCGGCTACTTCAGCTCCAGTTATGGCTGCTGACTACTCAGACGGCGATATCCACAAGAACGATTACAAGTGGATGCAATTCAACCTAATGGCAGCTGTTGACGAACTACCTGGTGAGTCAACGCACGACTACCTAGAAATGGAATTTGGCGGCCGCTCTGGTATCTTCGACCTATACGGTTACGTTGACGTATTCAACCTAACTTCTGATCCAGGTAGCGACAAAGCTGATGCAGATTCAAAAATCTTCATGAAGTTCGCTCCACGTATGTCTCTAGACGCACTAACTGGTAAAGACCTATCTTTCGGTCCAGTTCAAGAGCTATACGTAGCTACTCTAATGGAGTGGGATGGTTCAAACGGTGGCGTGAACACTCAAAAAGTGGGTCTTGGCTCTGACGTAATGGTTCCTTGGTTCGGTAAAATCGGTCTTAACCTTTACGGTACTTACGATTCAAACAAAAAAGACTGGAACGGCTTCCAAATCTCGACTAACTGGTTCAAACCATTCTACTTCTTCGAGAACGGTTCATTCATTTCTTACCAAGGTTACATCGATTACCAATTTGGTATGGATGACGATTTCGGTGCACTTAACACTACTAACGGTGGTGCTATGTTCAACGGTATCTACTGGCACTCAGATCGCTTCGCTGTTGGTTACGGTCTAAAAGGCTACAAAGACGTGTACGGTCTTAAAGATGACGGTCTAGCTGGTAAAACAACTGGCTTCGGTCACTACTTCGCTGTAACTTACAAGTTCTAATAGAACCGATAAGTTCCCCAAAAATGGCGCCTCTTGGCGCCATTTTTATTTGCTTTCCTTTTTTCCCTCATTATCCTTGCAGCAAACCTTTTTAATGAGAGCGTTTGGTGAATATTCTCATCTTAGGTCCAGGAGCCGTTGGCTCACTTTGGGCGACTAAATTCAAACTTGCTGGACACAATGTTTCCTTGTGGGGAAGAAGCTCAAACAGCGAGCAGCTGCTCCAACTTGATGACAATCCAACAATCAGTTTTTCTAATCAGCACATCCCTTCTGTTCAAAATGCAGATCTGATTGTTGTAACAGTAAAAGCATGGCAAGTGGAAAGCGCGATTGAGCCTCTTCTTCCTTATATCAGCACCGACACCATCATAATGTTGATGCACAACGGAATGGGAACCGCACAACTCATCGAAGCCAAACTTGCTGATAGCCCATTAATAGTTGCCACAACAACACACGGTGCTTACAAACCAAGTAAAGATCAGGTTCTGCATACTGGTCAGGGAAATACTCAACTCGGTGGCTTTAATGCTAAAGGTACTCAATGTGACTTCTTAGCGGAGGTGATGAATCACGCTTTACCAGAGGTGAATTGGAACCCAAATATCAACGCTGCATTGTGGACCAAGCTTGCGATCAATTGCGCTATCAACCCTCTGACCGCCATTCATCAATGTAAGAATGGTGAACTTGCCGCTCCGGAATTTGCCTCCGAGTTGGCGAACATCACCCGCGAGTTGGTGGAGGTGATGAATAAAGAAGAGATAAAGGTCGATTTTGATTCTCTTCACACCACCATTATGCAAGTGGTGAACGCAACGGCAGCCAACTACTCTTCAATGAGACAAGATGTTTACCACCAACGTCGCACCGAAATTGATTTTATTACCGGCTATTTGCTGAAAGCCGCTGAAAAGCATCACATTAGTACGCCAGAGAACGCCAAACTCTATCAACGCATCAAACAGATTGAACAAAGCTGGACAGAACAATGAATAAAAAGATCTTAGTACCTATCGCGCCGGGCACAGAAGAAATGGAAGCGGTAACCGTTATCGACTTGATGGTTCGAGCAGGCTATGACGTAACGGTCGCAAGCGCAGATTTCGATGGTTCACTGACTATGAAAGCGTCTCGAGGCGTGACACTTACCGCGGATTGCAAGCTGGTCGATATTGCCGATGACGAGTTTGATGCGATTGTTCTGTCTGGTGGTGTTGGAGGCGCAGAAACCTTCCGTGATAGCACCATCATGATTGAGATCCTGAAACAGCACATGTACGAAGGTAAGCTGGTTGCGGCAATTTGTGCTGCACCTGCTTTGGTTTTGCAACATCACAACCTTTACCCAGAAGCCTTGATGACATGCCATCCAAGCTTCCAATCTCATATTCCTGAAGACAAATGGCGAGCTAAACGCGTCACCATGGATGTGAATCACAACCTACTGACAAGTCAGGGACCAGGAACCGCACTTGAGTTCGCGATGGAAATCATTATCAAACTTTCTGGTAAAGAGCATGGATGGATGGTCGCAGAGCCGTTAGTTACTATCCCGACACTGCATTATCACGAATTCGGTGACGAATAATGTTTGACGTAAACGCTGTACGCGAACAGTTCCCAGCCCTAAATCAAGACGTAAACCAATCGCCTTTGGTTTACCTTGATAGCGCAGCAACAACGCAAAAACCGCAGTGCGTGATTGATGTGATTAGCCGTTACTACAGTACACAAAATGCTAACGTGCACCGTGGCAGTCACAGCTTAACAGCCAACGCGACCAGCCAATTTGAAGCGGCTCGTGAAACTGTTGCGAATTTTATTGGGGCGAGCAGTTCAAAAGAAATCATTTGGACTCGAGGCGCAACCGAAGCACTAAATCTCATCGCGCAAACTTATGCTCGAAGCACACTCCAAGCGGGTGATGAAATCTTAATCAGTGAAATGGAACATCACGCGAACATCGTGCCTTGGCAAATTGTCGCGGAGCAAACGGGCGCGAAAATCGTTAAAGTTCCGATGACCTCTGACTGCCAATTCGACATCAATGCGTTTGAAGCAGTGTTGTCGGAGCGCTGTAAAATCGTAGCGTGCGCACAAATCACCAATGTGACGGGCTCTCGTCAACCTATCGAGAAAATCATCACCATGGCACATGCGGTTGGCGCAGTTGTCGTTGTTGATGGTGCACAAGGCATTGTTCATGAACAGTTGAACTTGGCAGAGCTCGATGTCGACTTTTATGTCTTCTCTGGCCACAAGTTGTATGCACCCGCAGGGATTGGCGTTCTGTATGGCAAGCTTGAACTTTTAGAAGCGATGCCACCATGGCACGGCGGCGGCAAAATGGTTGAAAGAGTCTCGTTCGAGAAGACCACCTTCTCTGCCTTGCCGGGTAAGTTTGAAGCGGGTACACCGAACGTCGCCGGCGCAATTGCTCTAGCGAAAGCCATCGATTGGTACCAAGGCTTTAACCAAACCGAAGTAGAGGCACATCTGCATTCTCTGCAGAACAAAGCTTACCAAGCACTAAGCCAATTGGATGACATTCAAATCCTCGGTTATCAGCCGAATGCTTCAGTGCTTACTTTCGTTATGAACGGCGTTCACCACCAAGACATTGCAACGCTGCTTGATCAACAAGGTATCGCTGTTCGTGCTGGACATCACTGTGCTCATCCTCTGATGGATGCGCTTAACGTCAAAGGCACGGTGCGTGTTTCTTTTGGTATCTACAATACGTTAGAAGATGTTGAGAAGCTGATTGCAGCGGTCGAGAAAGCGGTCGATATGCTTTAACAATAAAAATACCACTGTAGATTTATAGAAAAAGGGTTGAAACCGTTTGGCTTCAACCCTTTTCTTTATTCTGTTCTTAGTGCGGTTTTAACTAATGCCAACTACTGAGCTTGTGCTTTGATCTGCTCAATAATCGCTTTCAAACCATTGCCACGCGATGGGCTTAGGTGAGCAATTAAACCAAGTTTTTCAAAGTAAGCATCAATATCAAACGCTTGGATTTGCTCTGCCGTTTTGCCATCGTAAGCCGCCATCACCAAGGCAATCAAACCACGCACGATACGCGCGTCAGAATCAGCGCAGAAGTGCCATACACCTTCTTGCTCTTTGCTCACCAACCACACTAAGCTTTCACAGCCAGATACCTTAACTTGCTCTGATTTAAGCTCTTCAGGCATTTGAGGCAGCTTTTTACCCCATTGAATCACCTGACGGTAGCGGTCTTCCCAACCTTTAAATTGCTGCATGGTTGCGGCGATGTCTTCACTGGTGATGTCAGTGCCAAACGGCGAGACAGGGAAATCAGTCATGATGCGCTCTCTTCTCTGAATTACTTCTTATGTTTTTGGATCAGCTTTTCAACGATGCGCGATACTGCAACAAAACCGAACGTTGCGGTTACAACCGTCGCTGCGCCAAAGCCACTCGCACAGTCCATACGTTTTGGACCTTCTGCTGTCGATTTCACGCCACATACTGAACCATCGGCTTGTGGGTACTTCAATTGCTCAGTAGAGAACACACAATCGATACCAAACTTACGCGCTGGATTTTTTGGGAAGTTGTGATGACGACGCAATGTATCTTTGATCTTCTTCGCCAGTGGATCTTGGATAGTCTTGGTTAGATCCGCCACCATGATTTGGGTTGGATCGATTTGACCACCAGCACCGCCAGTTGTGATCACTTTAATCTTGTTGCTACGACAGTAAGCCAATAGAGAGGCTTTTGCTTTTACGCTATCGATCGCATCCAACACGTAATCGAACTCTTTGCTCAAGTACTCGTGCTGGTTATCTGGCGTGATGAAATCGTCAATCAAATTGACCTTACACTCTGGGTTAATCAGCTTAACGCGCTCTGCCATCACTTCAATTTTGCTTTGACCAACCGTGCCAGTCATCGCATGAATTTGACGGTTAATGTTGGTCACACACACGTCATCCATATCGATAAGCGTCAACTCACCAATACCAGTACGTGCGAGCGCTTCTACCGCCCATGAACCTACACCACCAATACCAATCACACACACGTGTGCAGCACGAAGGATTTCTACTTCGCTGTTGCCGTAGAGACGACGAGTGCCACCAAAACGTTGGTTATAGCTGTCAGATGCCGGAGTATCGAGTTCACGCATATTGAAGTTCCAGATGATCGATAGAAAAACAAAGAGTGCGATTTATACGCACTCTTTGAGGAAATGTCTAGATGATGAGAGGTGATTCCTCTCGCTAGGCGGCTATTGTAACTTCTCTGGCGGCAAAGCCCAAGGTGCTTGCGTTGGCGTGTTTTCCAAGCCCAACTTCCACACTCGACCAAAGTGCTTGTAGTGACCCGCTTCTGTACCGGCACGTGGTCCCATACCGTGGTATAGGTCAAGATGGTTCTGCTTCACCGCGCCGCCAGTGTCTAACACAATAAGAAGACGAAGCTGGTGCGCCCCACTCCATGTACCGTCTTTATTAAGCAATGGCACTTCCGCCAAAATTGGCGTACCCATAGGTAGAATCGAACGATCGCCAGCTACCGATGCCATTGGTAATAGTGGAATACCTGCAGAGCCCGTTACTGGCGCATCCGCTTGTGGAGCAAAGAACACATAAGAAGGGTTTTGCTCTAGCAACTCACGAACCGTTGCTTCATCATTCTTCATCACCCAGTCTTTGATGGCTTTGAGTGACATCTCTTCACGTGGCACTTCACCACGCTCAATTAGAATTCGGCCAATACTCACGTACGCTTTGTTGTTCTTACCTGCATAAGCAAAATATTCCAGCGTATCGTCATCTTCGAAATGAACAAAGCCACTGCCTTGCACTTCCATCATGAATGGATCAATACGGTTTGGTGCGTAACCCAATACCAGACCTTGTCCCTCAAGCGCACCGTTATAAATTTCAGCACGAGTTGGGCAATCAGAGCTACATTTTGGTTTGCCGTAAACCGGGTACTTATATGTTTCATTCGGTTGATGGCGGAGTTCCATCACAGGAGAGAAATAGCCTGTGAACAACACGTTGCCCTTCTTATCACCACCACCAAGCTGCGCGGCTTGAATGCCGTAAGCACTGAGCGCAGTCGTGTCACCACTCTGCAATGCCCATTCACTCAACTTCTCGTAAAGTGGCTGATACATTTTTGCCATTGAAGGCGACTTAGTCACAACCTGTTCTGCTTGTTTGTTGAACTCAGTGAAATCTTGTGGCTTGTTGGATTCAACGACATCAGCTTTGTTCAAGATATGCGAAAACTCGCCATCGTAATCTTGCTTAGCAAGTAGGTTTTGTTCTGGCTCAGCCGCACAACCAAATAGCAGACTTAAAGAGACAATAGGAAGGAGTTTTTTAAACACGTGTTTTTTCCATAAAAGAAGATAGCAAAAGGATGGCAAACAAATGCAAACGACGCAATTGAAAAGCTGCGACAAAGTGTATCAGCGATAAGGCAAAGGCTTTAGTTGCTGCCAATTCATCCATAAAAATAGGAAGCTGGATAATAACAGCAATGTAATCAAACGATTGTCCGGACAATGTCTGATGGAAGTGGCAGGAATTTTAAGATACCCGAAAACGCCAGCCCTCTCACACTGAGACCCAGCGAGCAGTTATAGAAAGAATTTTACGAATATGAAGCGCTAGCGAATAGCTAGGTTCGAATGACCTTCTAGGTGAAAGACGGGCAGATAGTGGGCATTTGAATCCAACTTCATTTCAGAATGATGCTGATCGAGGAAGTCAAATCGACGCACTGTAGAGCCGACCTTATAAGAAAGCGTATCACCATCAAATTCGAAATCCGTCGCCACCGTTGACCCTCTCACCGTTACACCACGCTCACTAAGAATAAACTCTTCACGAGCATATGGCGCCACGTCTTGCTCTACCCACTTGCCATAAATCACAGACTTAGAAACTGGTGGATTGATATAGCGTGTGATCAAATCACCATACATCATAAATACAACTATCGTTCCTACGATCGCCGTTAGCATAAGCGAACGTTCGATCCATTTACGAAGTGGCGATTTTGTAGAGATATTTTGCTCTGATTGAGCAGCGATAGCAGCATTCTTATTTACAACTGAAGACATGAGGCTCACGTGTTTGAACTAGACGGGAACATTGTACCCCCATCGACCAAACACAACCAAGCATCACGCTCACGATGTTTGTGCTTTATTCCAAAAAATTACCTTGCTAACTTTTGAATAAAAAGACAATATTAAAGCATAAATAAACACAAGGAATGGCTGTAGTGAAAATTCGTAGTACTGCTCTGGTTAAAGGATTCCGTCAATCCACACCTTATGTGAATGCTCACCGTGGAAAAACCATGGTACTAATGCTAGGAGGCGAAGCGGTTGCCGACAAAAACTTTGGTAATATTATCAATGATATTGCTTTAATGCATAGCCTTGGTATTAAAGTCGTTGTTGTTTATGGTGCCAGGCCACAAATCAACCAACTACTAGAGAAACAAGATCTTACTACGCCATACCACAAAAACGTTCGAATCACAGATGAAGCCGCGCTTTCGGTAGTTATGCAAGCCGCAGGACAACTTCAACTGGCGATAACCGCGCGCTTATCCATGAGCCTTAACAACACGCCAATGGCGGGTACCCAGCTTAACGTTGTGAGCGGCAACTTTGTCATTGCTCAGCCACTCGGTGTTGATGACGGCGTCGACTATTGCCACAGCGGACGCATTCGTCGAATCGATACCGATGCAATCCACCGGACACTCGATCAAGGTTCAATAGTATTACTCGGCCCAATCGCCAGCTCAGTGACAGGGGAATGCTTCAACCTACCCTCAGAAGAAGTCGCGACTCAACTAGCGATTAAGCTTGGTGCAGATAAATTGATTGGCTTCTGCTCTGAGCAAGGGGTTATTGATGATAATGGTAACGCCGTCGCGGAACTGTTCCCTATTGAAGCCGAGCATGTCATCACGAAACTCATGGCTGACACCTCACCAGATTCCGACTATAACTCCGGAACATTACGTTTTCTCAAAGGCTCGATTTCTGCTTGCCGTGCAGGTGTGCCAAGAAGCCACCTAATCAGTTACAAAGTTGATGGCGCACTCATTCAAGAATTGTTCTCTTTCGATGGTATCGGTACGCAGGTTGTGATGGCCAGTGCCGAACAGGTACGTGAAGCGGACATCGATGACATTGGCGGTATTTTAGATCTGATTCGCCCATTAGAAGAACAAGGCGTGCTAGTAAGACGCTCTCGCGAACAGCTTGAGCAAGAAATCAATAAGTTCACCATCATTGAGAAAGACGGCTTGATCATCGGTTGCGCGGCTTTGTACCCATATATCGAAGAGCAAAAAGCAGAGATGGCTTGTGTGGCGATCCACCCAGACTATCGTGATGGAAACCGTGGGTTATTGCTACTGAACTATATGAAGCATCGTTCAAAATCAGACAACATCAATCAGATCTTTGTGCTGACCACACACAGTCTGCATTGGTTTAGAGAACAAGGCTTCTATGAAGTGAATGTTGATTACCTTCCGGGAGCAAAACAAGGGCTGTATAACTTCCAACGTAAATCGAAGATTCTGGCATTAGACCTCTGAAGAATAACAAAACGTTATTTATTCAGTATCTATATCATTATGCAAAGCTTTACATTGACATTGGTCGCAATTTAACCTTTTCAATATACACATGGTTGGTTATACTCTGCGCGACAAACGGTTGGTTTTTAATCAACTCACAAATGGATCTAGGTGAATATTGTTCACCCTAAAGTGCAGAGCGAGCTCCATCGCGCTGCATGACGTATCAAGGACAGTTGTTACTCTTAAAATGAATAAGATGAGCACTGTTATGAGAACCATTATTTGCAATTCACTCCAAAGCTTTTGGGATATGGCGGATAACCATTTTCTGGAAGGGCTCGACGTCCATTGCGTATTCCCCGTCAATGACGCCATTAAAGATTTTATCTTGGCTTACCAACAGCAGTACAAAATTCGCAGCGTGTCATTTACCAATGCGTTTACACAAAATTAAAAAAGACCGAGCATCACGCTCGGTCTTTTTGTACGTATGCTCAGTGAAAGGCCATAATTAATAACGTCGAGAATATAACGAATAGAATGACTAGTAGTATCAACCAATAAACCACGCTAACCTTAATGAGCCATTGAGGGCTTATGTTGCGTACATCGCTCAGCCCCCGCTTTTTCCCAAGTCGAGGAAATGCGATGGTCGCAAGGAGGCTGGTGCCATAGATAAGAGAGCCAAAATGAAAACCGGAGCTGATGGCTAGCTCAACTTCAGAAAAATGTCGCTCGTTGAAAGCGTACTGTTTTACATTTTTGGGTGTAAAGAAGACGAGAAAAGCGCCTAGCACTACAAACCAAATAAACAACGCAGCACCTGATACAAAAAAAGCGATAAATGCGATATGTAGAAGCCAGGAAAAATCCACGGTCAGACCTCATTCGACATCAAAGCTCAAACAATATCGTCGAAAAAGCATAGGGTTCAATGCAGGTCGAATTACTCAGACATAAAAATGGCGGGATTACGACCCGCCACATAAAAACATATTCAGTTCATGAAAACTTCTCACTTTTGAATGAGTAGACTCAATGTCTAAGTCGCTCAACCAACCCACTCGCTCGGGTGGTTTTTACTTTAATTCCGCGCTTGAGAACATTCATCTCAGCGAACATCGCAAGGCGTTTCTTCGCGCGAGTAATACCTGTGTAGATCAGCTCGCGAGTAAGGATTGGGCTGAAATCTGGTGGCAAAATCATCAGCGTGTACTCAAATTCACTGCCCTGTGATTTATGAATCGTCATCGCATATGCGGTTTCATGCTCAGGGACTCGGCTTGGCAGCACCGACTTCACGCTGCCATCCGGTAGTTCAAAGAACACTTTAAGACGCGGCTCTCCTTCGCTGTCGTCTCGCATACAAATACCGATATCACCGTTATACAATCCCAAGCCATGATCATTACGCGTGACCATCACTGGCCTGCCGTGATACCAAAGTTCATCTTGGGTTTGAATCAACTTACGTGCCGCGAGTGCTTTTTCAATGCGTTGGTTTAAACCGGTCACACCAAAATCACCTTCACGGATAGCACACAATAATCGGCATTGATTAAAGGTATCCAACACGGCTTTAGCTTTGTGGGTCAGTGTTTCTGGTTCCCCTGTCTTTTGGTCAATCTCTTGCTGTCCGATGCGTTTTAAATAACGACCATATTCGGCAACCAAAGTCTGCATCATCTGATTGTAGTTTTGGCTACTCAGTGCGAAATGCTCGATATCAGCAAAATCACGATTCCAAACGTCGTCTACTTTTGCGGCTGAGCCAGCATTGACCGCTTTCGCTAGCTGACCGATACCGGAGCGAGCATCGAATCGGTAACTCTTTTGCAGCATACATAAGCTATCGGCAATCGAAGCATTACTGTTGGTGCTGTACGCCAAGGTGTCAAAGCCTGTTAACTTCGCGACCGCAGACGCCTGCTCTTTGCCAAAGCCAAATGCGTGGAACGAACAGATATCACCGAGCACCGCACCTGCTTCTACCGATGCCAATTGATCTTTATCTCCGAGAAGAATCAAACGTGAATGTTTTGGTAGCGCATCGACGACTTTGTACATCATCGGCAAATCGACCATGGAGGCTTCATCCACCACTAAAATATCGAGGTGCAGCGGATTTTGTTTGTTGTGACGAAACTCTGCACTGTTTGGAATCGCGCCCAACAGGCGATGCAAAGTGCTCGACTCGGTTGGAATTTTCGCTTTAAGCTCAGGCTCCACTGGCAACTCTTGAATCGCTTTACCAATCGACTCCGTCAAACGTGCTGCCGCTTTACCCGTCGGCGCCACCAGCTTGATAGTGAGATTTTTCTCTTGTCCTGCTTGCTCAATCAATGCGGCAAGCAGTTTGGTTACCGTAGTGGTTTTACCCGTACCCGGACCACCAGAAATCACCGCGAAACGACGTGTCAGAGCCACCGCTGCCGCGACCTTCTGCCAGTTAACACAAGCCGATAGTGGTACAAGCTTCTCCAGCACTTGCAGATCGTGAACTTGTTTCGCTTGGCAGACTGCCGCATCAATGGCAGCCCAATCGAGAATGTCTACAGTAACCACATCCAAATGGTCACAGACTAATTGCTGGCGTAGAACTTGGTTGCTGGTTCCCGACTCTGTCGCTTTGGCTAATGCATTGAACAGAAAGTGGTACTGACGAGCAAATAAATGATGGAGCAACTCAGACAAACGTGTGAACTCTTGAGGCTGAAGGTTTACAGCCGCACTGAGTTGATTGAGCTTGTCCGCCAACGTCACTTCATAGTGCCAGTAACGATGCAGGTAGAGACGCTCGCCATCAAACATCATTGGCAAAGCTTCACCTTGAGTGCCAACCAAAGGCGACGCTTGTAGAAGCTCAACCCAATTAACGCCTTGCAGCTGAGTATTAAGCGCTAACGCAGACTCCCCAAACAGACCGAGCTTACTGGCAAGGTCTGTTGGCTGCCCTTGGCTGTCAAACAGAGGCAAGCAGATGTGTCCTTTCCCTAACTCACTACTGACCACGCCAGCAATAAATGCCAGTTCTTGGCTGTTCGCTTGTTGCTCAACTTGCGAATAGATAAAGCGCGCGAACTGGAAATCCAATTGGCGAATCGCTCCTTTGTTTGCCAACGATTCTAAAGTTGCCAATAGTTCTCGTGTTGCTAAAGGGCTGCTTTGCTCAGAAAGAAGATCATTGGTTTTCATCAAATTAACTCCATCTGACCCGATTCACTGGATCGTGTGTCAGGTGC
The DNA here is from genome assembly GCF_051122595.1 of Vibrio sp. K4. Classification (NCBI taxonomy): domain Bacteria; kingdom Pseudomonadati; phylum Pseudomonadota; class Gammaproteobacteria; order Vibrionales; family Vibrionaceae; genus Vibrio; species Vibrio sp. K4. The sequence goes on along the minus strand of NZ_CP178577.1, from coordinate 518,869 downwards.
TTGACCATCAATCAAATGATCCATCTCTTGTAAAAATTCAAAGGTTGGCTTGGCAGAAAAAATACCGTGATCACTTTGCCCATCCATACCACGCAAGAACAGGTAATAAACGCCGCCAAAGTGCTGTTCATAATCATAATTTGGCAATCTGCTACGCAAGAAACGATGCAGCGCCAAAGCATAGATTTGGTATTGCAGATCGTAGCGATGATCCGCCATCGCCGACTTCAACGCATCGCCATGATAGTGGAACACATCATCACCTAAGTGATTCGATTTCCAGTCAAGGACGTAGTATTTACCTTGGTGCTCAAACACCAGGTCAATAAAGCCTTTCAACATTCCTTGCACGGTTTGGAAACCCAGATCGCCCGCTTGGGCAGACAGCGGATCATGACGTTGAATCACGCGGTTCAATGCTGGTGCAGATAGCACTTCAATCGGTAATAAGAATTCCATCTCAACCAAACGTTGCGCCGGACCTTTCTGATTGAGAAGCAGTGCTTTGCTATCCAAAGGCGTTGCCAGCACGGTATCAATCAACTGTTGCAGGATTGGTAACCACTCTTCATCAAGCTGCTCACTTTCCATTAAACCGAGGATGATTTGGGTGTTCTCTTCCGTCGTCGCAGGTTGAGTAAACTCAATTTCCTCAAATAAACTGTGCAGGAAGGTACCCGGGCGTGCGCCACGTGGGAAGTTGAAGATAGAGCGTTCTGGCTCAACCAATTCCGCTTCATCTTGCTCTTCTGAAGAATCGATATCAAAGCCGGTGATTTCAATCGTCGCGTCGTGTTCAGCATGATGAGAACCTTGCTTAACCAAGCCCGAGTAACTGGTGATGCGCCAGTTTCTATCAATTGGATTTTGCAGCTCTTTGGCAGTCAACGCTTCTAACTCGGTTTGCTCCGCAACATACATCTCATCGTGCTGCTTTGGAGGCTCACAAATCACCACGTTATCGAGATTCTCTTGTTGCTTCTTCAATCCTACAAACAGGTCGTTGATGCCGCCTTCTTGACCATTTTGCACCAAATAACCAATCGCACTGTGATGCACACCGGTTGGCTCTTTGGTTGAGCGACCATTGCGCAGTGGTGAAGCACCAATAAAGCAGGCATACACGGCACGCGTTAGCGCTACATAGATGAGGCGCAAGTCTTCAGCAAGGCGCTCTTTATCTGCCTGTTTTAACGACGCATCATTGCCCGTGATATCAAGTACGGTGCGGTCGTTCTCAGCGTCGTAGTATTTGGCTTCACTCGCTTCTCGGTAACCAAACACAAATGGCAGAAAGACCAAGTCATATTCCAGACCTTTGGATTTGTGAATGGTGACGATTTGCACCAAGTTACGCTCTGATTCCAAACGCTGAATTTGATCATCGCTGCCACCCAGCCCATGTTCTGCATCGCTGATGGATTGCGCCAACCAACGCAGCAAGCCGTGGTCGCTGTCTAATTCGTTGCTCGCTTGCTGCAGTAACTCACCAATGTGCATCAGATCGGTAAGCACTCGCTCACCGTTTTCGCTTTGTGAGCTCGCCCCTTCTTCTAGCAGACGCTCAGCAATATGGCGCTTACTGATCACTGCTCGCAGCATAGGTAGCACACCACGTTGCACCCAAAGCTTACGGTATTCTTTGAACTCGTTAACCGCATTTTCCCACACGGTTTCGTCGTTGTTGAGGGCGTCTAAGCTGGCTGCATCCAGAGCGAACAATTCTGATGCTAGGCTGGCGCGTAATGCTCTGTCGTTTTCTGGTGTTAATACCGCTTGCAGCAAACGCTGTAAGTCTTGCGCCACAGAGCTAGTAAACACACTATCGCGGTTGGACAAATACACACTAGCAATGCCTTGGTCTGCTAACGCCTGCTTGACCATGCGACCTTCGCTACCCGTTCGCACCAATACTGCAATGTCGCCCGCTTTAACTGGCTTCTGCTTTTCGCCATTAACCAAGCACGCTTGACCCTGTTGCGCTGCGGTCAAAATGGTTTGAATTTGGCTCGCTGTCGCCTCTGCCATGGCGGTGAGGTATTCACCTTTTGGCAAAGGTTTATCCTCCGCTTCTTGCAGCCAATAAGTCAGTGCAGGTTGCTTTTGACCACCCATGGTCCAAACGCGTTTGTCAGCGCTTGGGCTGTAATCCACAGCGTGGAATGGAATGTCGGAGTCATAAATAAACGGGCTATCTGGCAGAGCAAAAATCTGGTTCACTGCCAATACCATATCGGCACTTGAGCGCCAGTTGGTGCCAAGCGTGTAGTGAGCACTAACTTGGTTACGAGCTTTGATGTAGGTGAAGATGTCTGCACCACGGAAACCGTAAATCGCCTGTTTCGGGTCGCCGATCATAAACAAACCGCACTCAGGATTTTCCAAATAAATGCGGCTGAAAATGCTGTATTGCAGTGGGTCGGTATCTTGGAATTCATCGATCATCGCAACCGGATAAAGCGTGCGAATGCGCTCTGTCAGTAGTGCGGTTTCATCGGTATCAATCGAGGCAGAGAGCTGAGTCAGCAAGTCATCGAATGACAACCATTGTTTCTGATTTTTTGCTTTTGCCAGCATCACGCGACAATGCTCAATTGCGTGAGCCAATAGCGGCGCTTTTAAACTGATTGGGTTGGCAAGGAAAGCTTCAATCGCCTCAAACACAGGGTGCTGTGGCGCAGTGCCTTTCGGAGTTTTCTCAAACAACACATTCTGCGCGAACTTCTCGAGCTTATCTGGATAGTCATAGCCCGTGGTTTCTGTCGAAGCCCATACGTTGACCGCTTCTAACCACGTCGGCAAAGACTTTTTGGTGTAGCTGCGTTTGTTGACATCGGAATCAGAAATCAGTGTGAGGAAGTCATCTTGGCTATCACTCCATTGGGCTTTCAAAGCATCAATTTGCTTTAGGTTTTGCTCATGCAAATCGGCAAGGCTACCTTGCATTGCTGGGACAGAGAGACTTAGCGGCGCGCCCGTGAGGTAGTTACTGATGTCATACAGTAGATCCGATGGCGAGCCCCATAGTTGGCGCACTTCTCCAGCCAAAGCGAATGGCAGAGGGTAGAAGTTACGACGCCAGTAATCGGCAACCACTTGCGCTTTTAGGTGGCTTTCGTCCGTTACAAATTCATTATTGAAACGGCTACCGGATTCGAATGCGTTTTGCGTCAGCATGCGTTGGCAGAAACCATGAATGGTGTACACCGCGGCTTCATCCATTTGGCGCTCTGCTTGCAAAAGGATCTCGGCGGCTTGTTTATGATCCTCGATTTCTTCCAACAAAGGCTGAATCACAGGATCTGAGCTTTGTCCGCGAGCGAATGCGATCCTCGCGTCGTGAATACGCGCACGAATACGATCACGCAGCTCCGCCGTTGCAGCTTCGGTAAAGGTCACCACCAGAATTTGATCCACGGTCAACGGCACGCAGTGCTTCGTCTCGGCAGTGCCATGCCCTAGTAGAAGTCGCAGATACAAACCCGCGATGGTAAAGGTTTTACCCGTACCCGCCGAAGCTTCAATTAGCCTTGCACCATGCAGTGGAAAAGTCATGGTTTGCAGTGGAGTTGGAACTGACATTTGCGCCATAACGCTGAATCTCTCCGGATTATCGACTGATCGAACTGTGATCTATCGTTAAAAATTCTATTAATATGTCTAATAGGTTGGAATATTTAGACCTTTGTGGGATCTCACTCACGGTTATCATTACGGAGTACCGTTAGTATGCGCCTCACGAGATAAGCCAAGCCTTTCAGGCAGCTACACTCAAACGAATCATGGTCCCTCTGACCTTGTGGCCGTACAGCGAACGCCCTACAAAAAATAATGATTTTCTGGCGGCCACCCTACTCTCTTTTTTATCTAAATAATCCAACTTACTTTTCATCATCGGCATCCATCGCCGTCAATCTTGCGCCTTGAAGAACCAATGCAGTCAGCGTGCGAACTTCTGCTGCAAGCTCATCATTCCAAGCAGACCAAATACGCGAAATATACGCATTGTTTCCTTCGCCTGGACTCATGTAACCATCATTGAATACATCCGCCATTTTCTTCAGCGATTTCTCTTCGTCATCAGCCCAGTGGCCACGACTAAAGCCCGCTTCGACACACGCCAGTGCTGTTTTCGGGAAATATGGCAATGGCTTGGTCATGCCTTCAAAAAACAGACGTACTAATTCAGCAAGCAGTTGTTTTGCTTGTGCAGCATCTGCCATTGCTGGGTAAATCAAATGCACCGCGCCTTCCTTGCGGTCATAACCGATAACGTGGGTCTTTCTAGCCTGACCAGAGGCAGACATAGCAAGATGATCGATCCATGCAGCAAGGTAATCCTGCGCACGAATTTTACCGCTGCGGTAGCGAATCAAACCAGATTGATAGCATTGAGTTAGCCAACCGGTTAGACGGATGTTTTTTCCTTCACCAAGCACATCGAAAGTAAGGTCGATTTCTAAATCGTCTTGTGGAGCACCGGATAAAAACGCCAACTTATCCACCAGCTCTTCCGCTTGCACGCGGTTGGTTTCAAACTCGATATCACCAAATGCGCCAACCGGTAATTTACCCTGTGCGCGTTGCTCACTCATAAAATGTTTGAGTACGTCTGCTTTTGCGGACGGTTGAGTAATGGCGGTTTCGAGCAAGGTTTCCAATAGCTCATCGCGCATCTGATAGCTTTCTAAGCCGCCTAATACAAAGGGCTCGTCATCTTCCATCACAGGCAATGGCGGCTCGAACATCACTTTCAAACGGCGGTTAAAGAAATACTGAACAGGCAAACGCCAGAAGCGTTGTAATTCCACCAAGTCCAACTCGATTGGGAAGGTTGCGCCAAGTAAGTAATCATCCAATGCGCGGTTAAACTCGCCACGCGCATGACCTTGCGATTGATTGCTTTGGGTCAACGCCGCTGGAATCCACTCTTTGGCATAGCTTGAGTGAGAACCTTGGAATGCACTTGGGCTGAATGGCACCATGGCATGCACATTCACTAACTCGTTGAGTAGTTTATCTCCCGAGTCATCGACGGGCTGGTCTTGATCGCCATCTAGGCAGTAGTTCTGATGGCAATATTCCATCAATTCAGACACCAGAACAGACGGTACTCGTTCGGTGTTATCTTGAATAGAACGCCCAACGTAACTGATGTACAAACTTTGCTGCGCTGACAACATGGCTTCTAAGAATAGGTAACGGTCATCGTCTCGACGTGAACGATCACCCGGTTTAGTGCGCCCCGTCATTAAGTCAAAACCTTCCGGTGGCATTGAACGCGGGTAAACACCATCGTTCATACCAAGCAGACACACGGTTCTAAATGGGATCGAGCGCATCGGCATCAAAGTACAGAAGTTCACTTGCCCAGCAAGGAAGCGCTGACTGACCCGTGTTCCTGACAGCTTGTTTTGTAGATACTGGCTTACAATAGAAGGCGACAAGGCATCATCAAATGCCGCATCGGTTAGCTGTTCTTTCAGTTGGCTTAAGGTATCTCGAATCGACTTGAGCGCCATTTCCCCTTCTAACTCAACGGAGAAGAAGTCATCCAACATCGCCACCAAGGTTTCACGCCATGCATCAATCGACTGAACATGGGAAAGTTTGCGGCGATATTGGCTAATTTGTTGAATAAAATGGGCTAACTTACCAGCAAGTTCTGCGCCCATGCCTTGCACTTCATTGTATGGTGAGAGGCTACCTTCTTGCGCTTCAAACAAACCGGCAGATTCTGGCATCGCGTAACCTAATAACATACGCTGAATACCAAATTGCCATGTGTTTTGGCGTGTTTCTGGCAGTTCAAATTCGCTGCCCGTATGGCTATCTAGCCCCCAGCGAATGCCGGATTCTTCCACCCATTGTTTGGCTTGAAGGAAATCATCTTCGCTGAGATCGAATCGCTTCAAAATCGCCGGCGTTTCTAACAGCTCAAGTAATTCAGAAGCCAAGCAACGTGTATTCGGTAAATTAACAAGTTGCATGAAAGCCGCCAAAATTGGGCTTTCTTGATCGGCCGTTCGGTCTGAAATCGAGTAAGGAATAAATCGCTCACCCGGCGCATTGCCGAACACCGCCTGAATCGCAGGGCTGTAGGCATTGATGTCTGCCACCATGACAATAATATCGCGCGGTTTCAGTGTCGGATCAGCATCGAACATTGCCAAAAGCTGATCGTGTAACACTTCCACTTCTCGCATTGGGCTGTGGCAAGAGTGCAAGCTCAGAGATTTATCACCCAAACTCACCACTTGTTTGTGCTGACTGCTGTCGATTTGCTCGTCGTCTTGGTGCTCTTCTAAATTAAGAATGTCGGCTTGAAGTTGATGGAGCAGACTGTCGCGCTCGACATCAACAAAAGCTTCAATCTCATGGGATTCGAGCTGCGACAACAGATACATGTTATCGCGTCCAAGTTTACCCATCGACGCCAACAAGCTGTTACCCACCACATCGGTATGCAGCTCATCCACCACGTTTTCTTCTAGTGAACCTTTTAACTGCTCACTCTCACCTTGTACTTCAGAATGGTCTTCTTGCCAGACCACGTGCTGACGATGTTTTGCTGCTAGGCGAGCTAGGAATTTACGGTCGCGTACCTCACCCCAGTAATAGCGACAAGGGTTGGTAAACATCAAGTGCACATCAATGTGTTCACCAATGGCTTTGAGCGCATCCATGTAACGTGGCGGCAGTGAAGAGATACCAAACACAAACAGACGCTTCGGCAGATGGTCAAAGTTACCGTTGAAGTTTTCGAGCGTATCAATGAAGTGTTCGTACAAATTGGCACGATGATAAGGCGATTGCCCAAGGGTAACCGTGTGGTCGTACAATGCTTGCCACAAAACTGGCTGCCATGGGTGTTCGTCTTCAAGTTCAGGTACCGTTTGTCCGGCTTCCCAGCTTGCAATCCATTCTGGGCGATACACCAAATAGCCATCGAAGATATCAGCAATTTTCTCTGCCAATTGATACAGCTTGGAATTGTCAGTGTCGTCCTGAAGATAACGAGCCAAAGGTTCGAATGATGCTTCGTTTAGTAAACCCGGAAGCAAGTGCATCAGCTTCCACGTCATGGCTTCTTTGTTGAAGGCACTGCGCTTAGGCACATCAGCCAATACTTGGGTGAACATGTCCCAAATGAAAGTCGCTGGCAACGGAAATTCTAGGTTTGCCGCAACACCAAACTCTTTCGCCAATTCCATTTTTAACCACTGAGACATGCCCGGGCTTTGAACCAGAATTTGCTCTTTTTCGAATGGGTTTTCTAATGGATTGATGCGAATCAGTTCAACAAGAAGTGATTTGAGAACATCGACCTGATTGGAGTGATAGACAGTAAACAAAGTAGGAGCACCGAATGCCAATGGAAACTGCTAGCAAGCTTAGCACAGCCACATTTATTCCTAGAGCGATCTCGATAGCTTAAATAACAAAAGGTTAGAGAACACTCAAACTCTGCGCAAATAACCAGCAACTGACATTTGTAAGTCACGTCTTACACGCAAATACAAAGCGTGACATCAGTCACAACTATTTCATGATAAAAAACACTGTTTTATAATTCACGCAAATTTTTATAACAATACCCATCAAATTGAATATTGAGTGAAAGGCGAAGAATCACGGGGTTCAAGTCATCTTGATTTCACGCTGAGTCGCACTTTGTTCTTGATTTGATAGGGATGAAAAAGCACTGGAATACCAAAACTATGTTGCTCAAATTTTCTTCAAATAGCGCTTGGCTGATTGCATTTTTTGCTTGCTTTGCGCTTTATCTGTCGATCTCTTGTTACCCATTTTTGCTGTCAAATAATCAAGCAGAACCGCTCACCTTTCTGCAAGAATATTATTTACTTGCTACACAATTTGGCTGGTTGGGTTTAATTGCTCTTCCGCTGATGCTGGGTTGTTTATTGCTGTCCTTTTTACCGACGCACATGTTCAAAGTCGTTGTGATCACCATTGCCATCACACTCTTGATCATGTTGAAAGTCGATATCCTCGTTTTCCAGCAATACAAACTGCACATCAATGGCCTGCTGATCCGCATGTTCTTCGAAGGCGGTCGTGACGTATTTGAAATCTCTTGGATGAGTTGGCTGATCTTTATTAGCGACATTGCACTGCTCGCCATTGGCTTGGCATGCACCGTTTGGTTAGCCAATAAACTGGCTCAGAGCCGAGCAAAGTTTGTGATCGTTGCGGTTTGGTTTGGCTTGTTGCTAAGCACTCAGGTTATCCATGCCTATAAGAACGCACTCTATGACGACGAAGTCAGTCAGTTCTCGAATAACTGGCCTCTTTACTACCCATTAACGGCGCGTAAGTTTATCTATCGTCATCACTTGGTGGATGAAAATATGGCCTCACAAAACCGAGTGGAGCTGAAAAACATTGAAAGCAGTTCACTGAACTACCCACTCGCCCCTGTAAATGTAGAACCTAAATCTAAACAGCCGAATGTGTTGTTCATTCTGGTTGATGCTTGGCGCTACAGTGATGCAACACCAGAGATCATGCCAAATGTCAGCAAGTTCACCGAAAAAACGGTCAATTTCTCTCAACACATGAGCGGTGGTAACTCTACTCAAGCGGGCATTTTTAGTCTGTTCTATAGCTTGCCAGCAACTTACTGGGACAGCTTTTATGCGAGTCAGAAATCCCCCGTCTTCATGGATACCCTACAAAACCAAGGCTATCGAATGGGTATTTTTGGTTCAGCACCATTAACCAGCCCACCTTTGTCGCGCACCGTCTTTAAAAAGGTGAAAGATCTCACCCTTAAACAAACAGGCGAAACACAAATCAAACGTGACCAGCAGATCACCGATGAGTTTATTCAGTTTCAAAAGCAAGATAGCGACAAACCGTATTTTAGCTTCTTGTTTTACGATTCGGCTCATGGCACCAGTTTTCCAGAGCCTGAGTTTGCTAAATTCAAGCCTTACTGGGAACGTGTCGATCATATTCTTCTGAACAACGAATTTGACGCCTCGCTTTATCATAACCGCTATAAGAACTCGTTGTATTTCATCGACAGTTTGATCGCAAAAGTGCTGAAGAATGTCGACCTAGAGAACACCATTGTGGTGATTACTTCCGACCACGGAGAGGAATTTAACGACCATAAGATGAATTACTGGGGCCATACGGGTAACTACAGTGATACTCAAGTGCATGTGCCGTTATACGTTTATCTTCCAGATCATCAGCCAGAGCAGATCAACTACCGCACCACACACTATGACATTGTGCCAACTCTAATGAACGAGCTATTCGACGTTCAAGGCGACACACAATCATATAGTGTAGGACGAGACCTATTTGATAATTGTGTACCACGTGATTGGTTCATTGCGGGCAGTTATTACAACTATGCGCTGGTAGGGAGAGAAACCATGTTAGTGGTAAACCCAGGTGGGCACTCTCAACAGCTCAATAATCAACTTAAAGTAGATACGGAACATCAAGTGCCAGTGAACGTGATTCAAGATTCTCTCGATGAAATGTCGCGCTTCTATAAGAAAGGATAAAAAGAACGCACGCCCATCAGACAGGTAGGCATAGTGAAGAGAGGTAAGTTTCGAATTGCCATCTTCTGCATGAGAACTCTCGCTACAATGGCCGCGGTTACTAAAGTTTGATGTATTAAAATTGTATCTATTTTTCCTGCCACCCTTTTGGGGTGGCATTTTTTTATCTGCAGATTGGCTTTAGAGCCCACCCTACCAATACAAAAAAAGCCTCTTGGCGAGAGAGACCAAGAGACTTTGCTTTACGAGTAAGACTTATGCGTGATGTGTCGTCATCAAGCGTGGTTGGATTAGTAAGTTATTGATGTATTGCAAACCTACGTAAGTCACCACAATCGTTGCCACAATCAATTCGATGCCTGCTAGACCGCGAACTTGTTGTACATAGTGCGCTGCTAGACCATTTGCTTCCATCCAGTTTGCTGTTTTGAACAGAGCCGTTGCACCAATCACCATTGGGAAGGTAAACGCTGCGTAACCTGGGCTAAATGGCAGTCTTAGCAATTTAAAGAAGGCTAAGTAGATGATGGCTGTCATCAATACCGCGATACCAAACAACAGAGCAATAATCACTGGTGAAGGTGTTGCCGTTACGGTTAGGTAACCTGCCAACGATAGGCTTGCTGGTGCCGCCATGATTGCCATGGTTGGTTTGGCTGCGTCTGGGATTTCATGAGTGAACATGAAACGGTAGATCATCATTGGCAACATCACCGCGTAAGCCACCATACCGAAGATCAACGCACCGTGTGCAATAGGTGCAAGCACTGGGTTACCTGAAAAAGACACGTCTGCAACGATAATACCCACTGGTGGTACGAACCAGCTTGGCACCATGTGGTGTAGTTCGAAGTCTTTCGCGCGGTGGTACAAGAAACTCACTAGGAACACGATATGTAGAGCTACCGCCACTAACCAAAGCACGTCACCTGCAGCAGGGAAAAAGTGCCCTAGAGAATTTGAAACCACCATGGTTCCCATCGCGAAAGTTGGAACGACACTACCCACCACAGGGTGCGCAAGATCTTGTCTCAACAAATGATTGTGAAAAAGAAATTTAGTCGCCAAGATTGCTAGCAGTACGCTTGCAATACCTGCGCTAATCCACTGTCCATAGCCATGTAATTCGGCGAAGTTTTCCCAACTCCAACCTAAGCTCGCAATACCAAGAGCCAGACCCGCCATTGGGGTTGGTGCTCCCATTACTTTTGCTTTTGTTCTTTGAATCATTACGACCTCAAAATCTAGGCTAACTTTCTATGGGGTGTATATTACTCTTGCACTTCGTTCCAATATATCTAATTATTTAAAACTAACGTTCAGATAAACTTAACGGAATATCATGCCTAGTCATATCTCTCTTAAACAACTGAAAGTTTTTACTACGATCACTCAGCACAAAACGCTAACTGCGGCTTCTGAAAGCCTGTTTCTTTCTAAGGCGGCCGTGAGTATGGCGCTGTCTGAGTTAGAGAAACAAATTGGTCATCACCTATTTGACCGGGTGAACAACCGCTTAATTCTCAACCAAGAAGGACAAAAACTTTTGCCCCTCGCGGATGAACTCCTCAACCGAGCTCGGGATATTGAGAGTGTGTTCGATGGCGACCAAACCTTATCAGGGCTGCTTCGCATCGGTGCCAGTGACACCATCGGCAACCAAGTTGCACCTTACCTGTTAAGTGATTTTCGTGATGAAACAAATCACCAATCGCAAAGTTTGTTCATCTCTAACTCAGCCCAGATTTGTGACATGTTGATCGCGTACGAACTCGACATCGCGCTCATCGAGGGCAAGACCATACACCCAGAGTTGGAATCAACGCAATTCAGTGAAGACGAAATGTGTGTAATTTGTCCGCCGGATTACCCTAACTTCGATGAAGGGCCAATCAGCCTAAACGAACTCGAAGACACAGAGTGGATTCTGCGTGAGGCGGGTTCTGGTTCTCGTGAGTTCTTCATGCGAGCCATCGCTCCGCGTCTAGAACACTGGCATGAGGCTTTTCAGCTCAACACCACCGAAGCGCTGATCAATTCGGTATCTGCCGGACTTGGCCTAGGTTGTTTATCACGCCTATCTGCAGAACCTGCAATTCGTGATGGTCGTGTGAAAATGCTCAACATGCCACTGGATATGAAGCGTCGCTTCTGGCTTTTGATCCACAAAGAGAAGTATCAAAACCCACTCCTGCGTACATTCATTGAATTCTGCCAAGATTGGGAGCGACCAGAGAACCCACATCTTAAAGATGGCTAGTTCGAGATGGGGCGTTCACGGGAGATAGTTCAAGGCAGATAGTTCAAATGCTGGTCACTTAGTTGTACACGGCTCTCATTCTGAGGCTTGTCGCTAGACTTAATTGGTCAAAAACTGTATAAAAAGCCAGTATAAAATTTAACAAATTAACTTAGAGGACCAACCATGGCTGTAATCGTCAAGTACGTGGTAGAACGCAATGGAGAAGAGAAAATGACTTTTACCTCTAAAGCGGAAGCTGACGCATACGACAAAATGCTGGATATGGCGGACGAGTTATTCTCACTGCTGGGTAAGAGTGAACTTCTAGAAGACGAAGGTAAGCAAGAAGATCTTGCAATGTACCTTGCGCAAAACAAAGAAGAAGTGCTTTACGCTCTGGGTGCAAAACGTAAACCTGCACAAAAAAAAGCAAAGAAGCTTGAAGCTGTTGAAGAAGATAGCGAGCAAGAAGACGCTGCATAAGCCTCTCATTTGTTTAGAAAAAACGTCGCATTATGCGGCGTTTTTTTATGCGTTACATTTATCGCCATATATCTCTGAGAATATAAAGAATCGATTTAATATCCCAAATTGCTCTAAATTTCATGTTGCAGATTAGTGTGACTTAGATCTAATCTAAATGGGCACGGTGATGGGGTGCCACCGGAATCGAAAGATTCGAACCGCTTTAAAGCTAATGACTCCTACAGAAACGAAAACAGGTCAGCCCTGTTGGAAATGCTTTCGCCGATGTTGTGAAAGCAAGAGTTCTGTAGTGAGCAATTCAACTCTTCTCCAACCCCGCTCCTGTTTTCTCAAAAAATAAAAATACACTGGGAAAACATTATGCAATATTCACACGAAATCCAATCAATGTGCCCGATTCAACGCGGCGATCTTCATGCATCTGCACCGATCCCTGTTGAAGGCGCAATGATCAATCCAAAAGACGTTATCGCGATTTCTGGTCTTAGCCACGGCGTTGGCGCTTGTGCTCCTCAACAAGGCGCAGCAAAACTGACTCTTAACGTCAAAAACGGCATCATCGAAGAAGCATTGATCGAAACGATCGGCTGTTCAGGCATGACTCAATCAGCAGCGATGGCCGCAGAAATCCTAACTGGCAAAACCATTCTTGAAGCACTGAATACCGACTTGGTATGTGATGCTATCAACGTCGCGATGCGCGAAATCTTCCTTCAATTTGTTTACGGCCGTACTCAATCTGCTTTCTCTGAAGGCGGCTTAGAAATTGGTGCGGCACTGGAAGACCTTGGTCAAACTCAACGTAGCCAAGTAGGCACTAGCTACTCAACTAAAGCAAAAGGCGTACGTTACATGGAGTTGGCCGAAGGCTACGTAACAAAACTCGCGCTAGACGAAAACAAAGAAGTGATTGGTTACCAATATCTCAACCTAGGCAAGATGATGAAAGCCATCAACGAAGGCGTATCTGCAGCAGAAGCCGCAGACAAAGCAACGGGGACTTACGGTCGTTTTGACGAAGCCGTAACTACTATCAACCCACGCCAACAATAATTGCCACCAAGAGGAAAGAGATTATGAACACTCCAATTACTGAATCTGTACGTCGCACATTAGACGAAATGCAACTTTCTTCTCTGGAAGAGGCTTACCAATACTGTATGGATCGTGGTATCGACCCTAAAGCGCTAGTGATGGACACTCAACCTATCGCGTTTGAAAGCGCTGCCGATGCCTACACGCTAGGCACTGCTTTGGCAATTTTCCGCGGTGCAAAAACAGCAGAAGAAGCTGCAAACATCATCGGTGAAGGCCTTCAAGCCTGCACAAAACCGGGCAGCGTAGCAGAGCAACGCCGAGTGGGTATCGGTCACGGTGCCTTGGCGGCTCGCCTACTGAATGAAGAAAGTGGCTGTTTCGCTTTCCTTGCGGGCCATGAGTCATTCGCAGCGGCAGAAGGCGCAATCAAAATCGCATTGAACGTAAACAAATCACGCAAAAACCCGTTGAAAGTGATCCTAAATGGCTTGGGTAAAGACGCTGCTTACCTAATCTCACGCATTAACGGTTTCACTTACGTACGCACTCAATACAACTACCAAACTGGAGAGTTAGTGGAAGTAGAACGTCGCCGTTTCTCCCAAGGTCCACGAGGTGAGATCCTTTGCTACGGTGCAGACGATGTACGTGAAGGCGTGGCTATCATGCATAAAGAGCAAGTAGACGTGAGCATCACCGGTAACTCAACCAACCCGACTCGCTTCCAACACCCTGTAGCAGGTATCTACAAAGCAGAACGTAACCGTGAAGGCATGCCTTACTTCTCTGTGGCATCAGGTGGTGGTACTGGTCGTACTCTACACCCAGATAACGTGGCGGCGGGTCCTGCATCTTACGGCATGACCGACACTATGGGTCGCATGCACGCCGATGCACAATTCGCGGGCAGCTCTTCAGTACCTGCACACGTAGCGATGATGGGCTTCATCGGTATGGGCAACAATCCAATGGTAGGGGCAACGGTTGCACTTGCAGTAGAGGTCGGTGAGCTAAGCCTCTAAATCGATTTATCGCTTTACTATCCAAAGCCAGTAAATCCAACAAACCCAGTGTAGGGGGAGTGACTTCGGTCCTCCCCTTATTTTTTGCGATGCCCCTTCTCCAACTTCACTGTGTCTCTGCCCAAAATCGGTCTGATAAGGCTTTTGCGACACATTTCTCATCAGACAAACATATCTCTAAAAAGACAAAAGGTATCCATCTACGGACTTTCTCCATTTCCCCTCTTTAAACTCCCCAATACTCTCTTTATGATGACTGACAACTTAATTATTTCTTGTCAGTGAACAGACGAGACACAAGACTCAACACATGGAGATCAACTATGGCTTTCTTCTCTCTAGCCTTTGGTACGGCAACTAAAAACCGCGACGGCAAAATCATCGAAGCGTTTTTCCCAAACCCAATTCTTAACCCAAGCGAAGCGCTTGTTAACGCACTAGCAGCAGTAGCAGGTTACGAGCAAGGCAACCAAGCTATCGAGATCTCTGCAGCACAAAGCGCAGAACTGGCAGCAGCATTTGAAGCAAACGGCGATGCTGCAAACGCATCATTCGCAGCAAAAGCAGCAGAATCAGCACAACCACTTGTACTGGTTATTCTTGCAACTGACGAGCAGCCACAAAGCGTTGCTGAAGGTTTCCTAAAGCTTCAACTTATCTCTAACCGCCTAGTTCAACCACACGGCACGGTACTAGACGGCATCTTCGGTCTACTACACAACATCGCATGGACTAACGAAGGTCCAATCGACCTACCTGAACTAGCAGAGCGTCAAATCGAAGCTCGCCTAGCGGGTCGTGCACTAAGCGTAGATTGCGTAGACAAGTTCCCTAAAATGGTGGACTACGTGGTACCAACTGGCGTTCGTATCGCTGACACTTCTCGCGTACGTCTTGGCGCACACGTTGGCGAAGGCACAACGGTAATGCACGAAGGCTTCATCAACTTCAACGCGGGTACAACTGGCGTGAGCATGGTTGAAGGTCGTATCTCTGCTGGCGTAGTGGTTGGTAACGGCTCTGATATCGGCGGCGGCGCATCTATCATGGGTACGCTATCTGGCGGCGGTAAAGTTGTGGTTTCTATCGGTGAAAACTCACTACTAGGCGCGAACGCAGGTCTTGGCTTCCCAATGGGTGACCGTTGTACTATCGAATCAGGTCTATACGTAACTGCTGGTTCTAAAGTGCGCATGCTAGATTCTGCAGGCCAAGAAGTAGAAGTAGTGAAAGCACGCGATCTTGCTGGTGTGTCTGACCTACTGTTCCGTCGTAACTCTGTAACAGGTCAAATCGAGTGTCTTGCAAACAAGAGCGCGGTTGAACTGAACAGCGAACTGCATAAAAACAACTAATTCATTCGTGAATTAGCCCTACGAAAAATCCCCCAGCAGGAAACTGTTGGGGGATTTTTTATTGCCTGATAGATGGCACATTGTTACGACATGGCGTGTGACGTAATACTGAGCGTTTCAAACACTCAGTTTTTAGAACTTTACTTGTTCAGAAAGTTCACCGCTTTATCAGGGAAGTCAGTAAACAAACCGTCCACTTTCACCTGATTGTAGAAGATGTCCATCATGCCATCGAAGCTGTCGGTGTAAGCAGGAATACGTCCAGGGTCCGCTCGGAAAGTATAAGGGTGCACTTGCAAGCCCGCGTCTTTTGCTGCTTTCATCAAAGGTTTGATGATGATGTTATCCTTAGTTGATTTGTCATCCACCAACATTGGCTTCCAAGGACCGATCCCTTCCGCGTACTGGGCAACCTTCTTCATACCATTGGCTTCAAACATCCAGTCATAACTATATGGTGTTGCCTTGCCGCCTTTGTACTCCATGGTCTCGTTCCAGTCGGTGTAAGCCATGAGCTGAACGAGCTTTAAATCCATGTCCATTGTAGGCATGAGCTCACTGTTGATGCGCTGAAGCTCATTCGCATCAAAACACTGAAGGTATACTTTGTCGTCTTGCGAATCGTAACCGTACTGCTTTAAAACGTTAAGCACCGCTTTTGAGATGTCTTTGCCTTCATGACGATGAAACCACGGCGCTTTGATTTCTGGGTAAATACCGATGTCATAACCCAGTGTTTTGTTTAAGCCTTGGATCAGTTCAATCTCTTCGGCAAAAGTAGGTACGGTGAAGTCTGATTTCCACATTGGGAATCGTGTCGGATAACCAGCAACCTTGTTCCCTTTCTCGTCGATGTTAAAGCCTTCCGTAACTCGCAATGATTTGATTTCTGCCAACGTGAAATCAATCGCGTAGTAACGACCATCTTTACGAGCACGATCCGGGAATCGCTCAGCTACATCGGTCACGCGATCGAGGTAATGATCATGCAATACAACGAGTTGATCGTCTTTGGTCATCACCACATCTTGTTCGATGTAGTCTGGTTTCATCGCGTACGCTAACGCTTTTGCTTCTAAAGTATGTTCTGGTAGATAACCCGATGCGCCACGGTGCGCGATAACAAGCGGTTGTGCAATTGCTCCAGCTGAGATGCTGAAAGCGAGAACCGTCATGCAAACTGACGTTGTTTTCATTGTTCTTTCCTTAGCTTATTGAAGGGGCAGTATTCCACCGCCCCTTTAATGTTTTATGACGCCAATGCTTCTTTCTCACGCGCTTTTTGTTCATGGTGAGCACGCTCGCCAAGAAATGCGTAAGTTAGACAAACGATAGAGGTGATACATGAACCGATTAGGATGATAAAGCCACCATCCCAGCCGAAGTGGTCTACCGTGTAGCCAAGAATCGCGTTTGCCGCTACCGCACCGCCCAAGTAACCAAATAAGCCAGTTAAACCTGCAGCCGTACCCGCCGCTTTCTTAGGAGCAAGCTCTAGCGCATACAAACCAATCAACATTACCGGACCGTAAATCAAGAAGCCGATTGCAACCAGTGCCATCATATCGACTGCAGGGTTACCTGCTGGGTTGAACCAGTAAACCAACACAGCGACGGTGACTAACGCCATAAATAGAATACCGGCAGGAGCACGACGACCTTTAAACAGCTTGTCTGAAATCCAACCACACAATAGCGTACCTGGGATACCCGCCCACTCGTATAGGAAGTAAGCCCAAGAAGATTTATCAACCGAGAAGTCCTTCGCTTCTTTTAGGTATACTGGCGCCCAGTCCAACACACCGTATCGGATCAGGTAAACAAACGCGTTCGCAATCGCGATTGACCACAACAACTTATTAGAAAAGACATACTTGAAGAAAATTTCCTTCGCCGTCATTTCTTTTTCGTGTGACTTGTCGTAATCGTCAGGGTAATCGTCTTTGTACTCTTCAATTGGCGGAAGACCACAAGACTGCGGTGTATCTCTTACGGTGAACCAAATAAAGACAGCAACGAGCGTGGCAAAAAATGCAGGAACATAGAAAGCGGTGCGCCAATCGTCGTTAAATGCCCAAAGACCAAGAATAAATAGTGGACCAATCAAACCACCACCTACGTTATGCGCCACGTTCCAAACCGATACGATCTCGCCACGCTCTTTGCGCGACCACCAGTGAACCATGGTTCGACCACAGGCAGGCCATCCCATACCTTGGAACCAACCGTTTAGGAACAATAGAATAAACATCGCGGTAATGCTGCCCGTAGCCCAAGGCATAAAGCCGAAGCAGAACATCACAAGTGCAGACATTAATAGACCGCCACTTAAAAAGTAACGAGGGTTTGAGCGGTCAGAAACACTGCCCATTAAGAATTTTGACAAACCGTAAGCAATAGATACCGCAGCTAAGGCAACACCTAAGTCACCACGACTAAAACCTTGTTCAATAAGATAAGGCATCGCCAAGCTAAAGTTTTTACGAACCAGGTAGTAGCCAGCGTAACCAACAAAGATGCCGATAAAGAGTTGCCAACGTAAGCGGGAATAAGTGCCATCGATCTTATCGGACGATAAACGATCGATGTGCGCCTTGGGTTTGAATATTCCAAACATAGGAACCTCATTAATATTGTGAGCGATGGTAGGGAGTATTAAATCGCGAACGAGCAAAAAGGAGTTTCGTTCGAAAGTAGTTGCATTCTATGAGATTCGATTTTTATTTCTGTGACAAATGTTGCATAAGGATTAAATTTCAGTAAATACAGAAAATTAGAGATATTTAGTTAGACTATGCTTCCACTTTCCCCAGATTTCGTTACTGTTCGATTTTGTCTTAATAAGAAATAAATGCCTACCACCTGTAAAGATTGAAGTTAAAACGCGCAGAGAACAAAACAAAAATAGGAATTTACCGAAACATATGCGATTTATAACTGTGTTTTCCTTCTTAACGACCCGATTCAATATAGGCTTCCTTTCTAGATAGTTAAGCAGCATTAAAACTAAAACCACTCCCAGAACCAATAAGCAACAAAACGAACACAAAACACGCTACGTTTAGTTTCTTTTTCGCTCCAAAATATGCGCCATTTAACAAAAATAGGCGTATAAATTAACAATTTCATGTTCAAACGCTCAATTTTACAGCGCGTTTATTTTCGAATGCTCTCATGTATGCACAATTGCACGTGCTAGATAAACAAGTAACTAAAGGATTATTAACATGACAGCAAACAAATCCCCCTCTTTGCTCGGAGAATGTTTAGCCGAGTTCATCGGAACAGGACTGCTTATCTTCTTTGGTGTGGGCTGTGTTGCAGCACTCGTGCTAACAGGAGCAACATTCGGACAATGGGAAATTAGTATTGTCTGGGGCTTCGGCGTTGCCATCGCAATTTATTGTACTGCGGGCGTATCCGGTGCACACATCAATCCAGCCGTCACCATTGCACTTGCTATGTTTCATGGATTTGATAAGGCGAAAGTTGTGCCTTACATCATTGCTCAAATGCTCGGCGCGTTTTGCTCTGCGGCTTTGGTTTACAGCTTGTACAGTAATCTATTTACTGATTACGAAATCGCACACAACTTCGTTCGTAGCAGCCAGGACGCATTAGCGACGGCGGGCATTTTCTCGACTTACCCACATGCTTCTCTCTCTTTCTTTGGCGCTTTTGCTGTGGAATTCGTGATTACTGCAGTGCTAATGTTCGCTATCTTAGCCCTTGGTGATGAGAACAACGGCGCACCTCGCGGCGCAATGAACCCTCTACTGATCGGTATTCTCATTGCCGTTATTGGTGGATCTCTTGGTCCACTGACGGGGTTTGCAATGAACCCTGCACGTGACTTCGGGCCTAAACTGTTCGCCTACTTCGCAGGTTGGGATTACGCCTTGAGCGGTGCTCGCGATATTCCTTACTTTATCGTCCCTATGCTCGCTCCAATTGCAGGTGCATGTTTCGGAGCTTGGTTATACCCAAAAGCCATTGCTGTTCACCTACCATCTCAAGGCCATGGATGCACCATTCCTAACCAATGCGAAACCGAAGAAGAAGCAGAACAGGCTCGTGCTTAACTCCAGAAAAACAAACAACTCGTACAAATCTAATAACGAAATAAAAGGACTCTTACCATGACTGAGCAAAAATACATCGTTGCCCTCGACCAAGGTACGACAAGCTCTCGCGCTGTAATCCTCGACCATGATGCGAATATTGTGAGTGTCGCTCAACGAGAATTCACTCAGATTTACCCAGAGGCAGGATGGGTTGAGCATGACCCAATGGAAATCTGGGCAACACAAAGTTCAACTTTGGTTGAAGCGCTAGCAAAGTCTGGTATCCGAAGTGACGAACTAGCAGCTATTGGTATTACTAACCAACGTGAAACTACGATTGTATGGAACAAAGAGACTGGCAAACCGGTTTACAACGCAATCGTGTGGCAATGTCGCCGTACTGCCGATATTTGTGAAGAATTAAAAGCGCGCGGACTAGAAGATTACGTTCGCGACAACACTGGCTTGGTTCTAGACCCTTATTTCTCTGGTACAAAAGTGAAGTGGATTCTAGATAACGTTGAAGGTGCGCGCGAAGAGGCTGAAGCAGGCAAACTACTGTTCGGTACCGTTGATACTTGGCTGGTTTGGAAGATGACTCAAGGTCGCGTCCACGTAACGGATTACACTAACGCATCTCGTACCATGCTTTTCAACATCAATGACCTATGCTGGGATCAGAAAATGCTGGATGAGATGGGCATCCCAGCTTCGATGATGCCAGAAGTCAAACGCTCATCAGAAATTTACGGTCAAACCAACATTGGTGGTAAAGGCGGCACTCGTATCCCAATTGCAGGTATTGCTGGTGATCAACAAGCAGCACTTTACGGACAAATGTGTGTAGAAGCAGGTCAAGCGAAAAACACCTACGGCACGGGTTGTTTCTTGCTGATGAACACGGGTGAAGAGAAAGTCACCTCAAAGAACGGCCTACTGACTACTCTTGCGTGTGGCCCTAAAGGTGAACCGGCATATGCGCTAGAAGGTGCAGTATTTATGGGCGGCGCATCAATTCAATGGCTACGTGATGAAATGAAGATCTTGGCTGGCGCTGAAGATTCAGAGTATTTTGCAACTAAAGTTGATTCTTCAAATGGTGTCTATGTCGTGCCGGCATTTACGGGCCTGGGCGCACCATATTGGGATGCTTACGCTCGCGGTACAATTGTCGGTCTAACTCGTGGCGTGAATGCAAACCATATTATCCGCGCAACGTTAGAAGGTATCGCTTACCAAACTCGTGACGTTCTAGATGCAATGCAAGCTGACTCTGGTATCAAGCTCGCGAACCTTCGGGTAGATGGCGGCGCAGTCGCAAATAACTTCCTAATGCAGTTCCAATCTGACGTGCTTGATACCGAAGTGCACCGCCCACAAGTGACTGAAGTAACGGCGTTGGGTGCTGCTTATCTAGCGGGCTTAGCCGTTGGTTTTTGGGAAAGTATTGACGAGTTGCAAGACAAAGCAGTGCTTGATCGCACTTTCGAACCACATCACGACGAAGAAAAGCGCAATCGCCGTTACAAAGGCTGGAAGCGTGCTGTTAAGTGTGCACAAACCTGGTCGGAGCTTCACGACGAAGAAGACTAATTTTCTACTATCGTTTGACGTTTCTTGACGAACGACTCCCCCTAATAATAAAGAGCGCGAATTCAGCGCTCTTTTTTTGCGCCTGATCGCGTAATCCTTACTCCCTT
The DNA here is from genome assembly GCF_051122595.1 of Vibrio sp. K4. Taxonomy (NCBI): domain Bacteria; kingdom Pseudomonadati; phylum Pseudomonadota; class Gammaproteobacteria; order Vibrionales; family Vibrionaceae; genus Vibrio; species Vibrio sp. K4. The sequence goes on along the minus strand of NZ_CP178577.1, from coordinate 497,417 downwards.
TACTTCTCAGTTCGCGCTAATTCGAGCACAATAGAGTGAGTTTATATTTTCGATTTTGAAGCATTGGCTATTACCAGTGCACATGGGAGTGCTAAGTGAAGCAAATACCAAGGCACCAACAGATCGTCGAGTTGGTGAAGAAACAAGGCTATGTCAGCACGGATGAGCTGGTCGAGAAATTCAATGTAAGCCCTCAAACTATTCGTCGCGATCTCAACGACCTAGCAGATGAAAACAAAATACGCCGATATCATGGTGGCGCAACGATTCCGCTTAGTTCAGAGAATACGTCATATAACACGCGTAAAGCGCTTAACTTCAATGAGAAAGACGTGATTGCCGAAGAAGTGGTAAAACACATTCCTGATGGTGCGACCTTGTTCATTGATATTGGTACCACTCCTGAAGCTGTTGCCCGAGCATTAAACAAAAGCCATAAGCAATTACGCGTGGTGACCAACAACATCAATGTTGCAACTATTCTCTTACCTAATCCAGAAATCAAAGTGATTTTAGCTGGTGGTGAAGTCCGCAACCGTGACGGTGGTATTGTGGGCGAAGCAACTTTGGACTTTGTGAAACAATTTCGTCTCGACTTTGGCATTCTCGGTATCAGTGGTATCGATTTTGATGGCTCACTGTTAGATTTCGACTACCACGAAGTTCGCGTTAAGCAAGCTATCATCGACAATAGCCGAAGTGTGTTTCTCGCCGTCGACCATACTAAGTTTGGCCGAAATGCAATGGTGAAACTTGGTAATATTTCGCAATTAAATATGGTGTTTACCAACAAGCTGCCACCAGAAGAAATCCTGTCGATATTGAAAGAAGCCGCGATCCCGCTTGAAGTGGTTGATACGATGATCGAAAGAAACGAAACCGAATAGCAACACACTGTCAAATTTCTTCGTAACAAATGACCTCTATCTTAATTACATAGAGGTTTTTTTATGCCCAAATCACACAAAACGCTCACAAACGAAAATAATAGGTGATCATAAACGAAACCTAAGCTACGATTATTTCATGTTCTAAAATGCTCGTTCGCTCATCGAGAGGTCAAATTTATGAGTATCCAACAAAATGCTTCCAAAACTAATCCACTCCCTACTCTAGACATGATCGTGATTGGTGGCGGCATTAACGGGGCTGGCATTGCAGCAGATGCTGCCGGCCGTGGTTTAAGCGTCGGTTTGTACGAAGCTAACGACTTCGCATCTGCTACTTCTTCTGCTAGTTCTAAACTTATCCATGGTGGATTACGTTACCTTGAACACTATGAGTTTCGTTTGGTTTCGGAAGCGCTCGCTGAGCGTGAAGTGATCTTACGCAAAGCGCCTCATGTGGCTCTGCCAATGCGCTTCCGTTTACCTCATCGTCCATTTTTACGCCCAGCTTGGATGATCCGCTGTGGCTTGTTCCTTTACGATAACTTGGGTAAACGAACCACTCTTCCTGGCAGCAAAACCGTCAACCTCGCAAAATCAGGTCTATTAAAACCTGAAATGAAAACCGGTTTCGAATACTCAGATTGTTGGGTAGATGACGCACGCTTGGTGTTGTTGAACGTTCTAGCGGCTAAAGAGAATAACGCAGAAGTTCGCAACTACTGCCGCGTAGAAAAAGCACACCGTGAAGGCGGCATTTGGCATGTCACCATTCATGACGTCACCACAGACCAACGTTTCGAACGCAAAGCGAAAGCTCTGGTTAACGCTGCTGGTCCATGGGTGAAACAGTTCTTTGATGAAGGATTAGAACAAACCTCCCCTCGCAACATTCGTTTGATCAAAGGCTCGCACATCGTTGTTCCTCGTATCCACAACGAGCCGCAAGCCTACATCCTACAAAACAAAGATAACCGCATCGTATTTATGATCCCTTACCTAGATAAGTTCTCGATCATTGGTACAACAGATGTGGAATACAAAGGCGATCCGCGTGAAGTCGCGATTTCTGAAGATGAAGTCGATTACTTGATCGATATCGTTAACCAACACTTTGTCCACCAGCTAAGCCGCGAAGACGTGGTATGGACATACAGTGGTGTACGTCCGTTGTGTGATGATGAGTCTGACTCACCGCAAGCGATCACACGTGACTACACACTAGAACTGGACGCTGAATACGACCACGCACCTTTACTTTCAGTGTTCGGTGGCAAGCTCACGACTTACCGTAAGCTTGGTGAAGCAGCAATGAAGAAACTTGCCCCGTTCCTACCTGAAATGGGTAAAGACTGGACGGCAAACCAAACCCTTCCTGGCGGTAACTTCAGTTGCAGCCGTGAGCAACTTGCGAAGATGATTCATGCGAAGTACTCATGGGCATCAGAAGCGATGTTGCTGCGCTACGTGACTCAGTTTGGTACACAAACTTGGGATCTGATGGAAGGTACTAACAGCGTAGAAGATCTTGGTCACTGCTTCTCAGAGCAAGCAAGTGGCGTATATCAACGCGAAATTGATTACTTGATGAATCACGAAATGGCGATAAATGAGGAAGACATTCTGTGGCGTCGTACTAAGCTTGGTCTTTACATGAACCAAGAAGAACAGCAAGCACTCACCGATTACTTAAAAGAAAAGTTGCAACAGAAAGTCGTGAACCTTTCGCAAGTTAGCTAGCAACTTGTAACCATCACTAAAGGCATGAAAATCCCCCATCAGGAAACTGTTGGGGGATTTTAATTAGTGCAAGATTTCAAGAGTTTGGATAGTAACTATCACAGATAAAAATAGTCGGGGCGGGCGCCCCGACTAATGAGCTGACTTACCGACCAGAGGGCCAACTCAAAATCAGTCACGAATAGAATGATTCGCCATGTGCTCCAACGCTTTGATCATCGCAGAGTGATCCCAGTTTGAACCGTCTAACGATGCGCAAGTATTGAATAGCTCCTGCGCTGTTGCAGTGTTTGGTAGATTGATATTCAGTGCTCGTGCACCTTCCAACGCAAGGTTTAAATCCTTTTGGTGAAGTGATATACGGAAACCAGGATCGAACGTACCGTTAATCATGCGTTCGCCGTGCACTTCAAGAATTTTAGAGGATGCGAAACCGCCCATTAAAGCCTGACGAATTTTCGCCGGATTTGCACCCGCTTTAGAAGCAAAAACAAGCGCTTCTGAAACCGCTTCAATGTTCAAAGCGACAATGATTTGGTTCGCGACTTTACAGGTTTGACCATCACCGTTTCCACCAACTAATGTGATGTTTTGCCCCATGATCTCGAACAAAGGTTTCGCGCGTTCAAAAATCTCATCACGGCCACCAACCATGATTGATAGCGTGCCGTTAATCGCACCGACTTCGCCGCCAGATACTGGTGCATCGAGATAAAATGCGCCTAGTTCTTCTACTTTTTTAGCGAACTCTTTCGTCGCGATAGGTGAAATTGAACTCATGTCGATCACAACTTTGTCTTTCGCAAGGCCATGAGCAATACCAATTTCACTAAATAGTACGTCGTTAACTTGTGGTGTATCTGGCACCATCACGATAATGAACTCACACGCTTCAGCGACTGCAGCCGGGGTTGGCGCTGCAAAACCATTGTCACCCAATAGATCTGACGGAGCTGCTTCAAAGTGCTCAGAGAAGTACAAGGTATGACCTGCATTTTGCAGATTCTTCGCCATTGGTTTGCCCATGATACCTGTACCGATAAAACCGATATTCGCCATTTTTCTATCTCCGATTCTCAATTCTTTACGCTATTAAATTAGGTTGTATTCTTTTAGCCAGCCTAGGCTCGCTTCTGTTGTTGTTGCTGGCACATATTCGCAGCCAATCCAGCCTTGATAGCCAATATCGTCAATGTGCTTAAGTAGGAATGGATAATTGATTTCACCAGTCCCAGGTTCATGACGCCCTGGGTTATCCGCAAGCTGAATATGCGCAATAGTTGACTGGTTATCTTTCAGTGTACGAGCCAGATTGCCTTCCATAATTTGCATGTGGTAAATGTCGTATTGGTAACCTAAGTTAGCTTCACCCACTTCCGCCACAACGCGCAGTGCTTTTTCTGTGCTGTTTATAAAGAAGCCCGGCATGTCTTGTGTATTAATGGCTTCCATAATCAAACTAATGCCTTCCGCTTTGAGCTTTTCAGACGCAAACTTCAAATTCTCAACCACAGTCTGAAATGCTTCTTCTTCAGAAACATGCGAAGGTTTAATCCCTACAAGACAATTCACTTGTTGGCAATTCAATGCTTTAGCATAACGAATTGCTTTATCCACACCTTTACGGAATTCTTCTACACGGTCAGGGTGGCAAGCAATACCGCGCTCCCCTTTGGCCCAATCACCAGCAGGTAGATTGAATAACACTTGAGTTAAACCAAACTGGTACAACTCAGCCGCAATTTCTTGAGCGTCATAATCGTATGGGAAGAGATATTCAACACCACGGAAACCCGCTTTGGATGCCGCTTCAAAACGGTCCATAAAATCGTATTCCGTGAACAACATAGAAAGGTTGGCAGCTAGTTTAGGCATAAGTCACTCCAAGAATATTTGTTGATGCCCTCCCCCACTCAAAGGCGTGGAGGAGAGTGAGTTAGCTATTAATCCAAATCGATGGTTTCTTCGAACTCGACCACTTTGTCGATGTCTGGCCCCATTGCGATATTGGTCACGCGCTCCGTAATCACTTCCACAACAACTGGAACTTGGAACTCTTTGAGCCACGCTTGAGCTTTGCGCAGTGCTGGTTGAATATCTTCTGGGTTGAACACACGAATCGCTTTACAGCCAAGACCTTCTACTACTGACACATGGTCAACGCCGTAGCCATTTACTTCTGGAGCATTAATGTTTTCAAAATCCAGTTGCACACAGTGGTCAATCTCGAAAGCACGTTGAGATTGGCGGATTAAGCCTAGGTAAGCGTTGTTGATTAGTACGTGAATGTAAGGCAGTTTGAATTGTGCACCTACCGCCAACTCTTCCATCAAGAATTGGAAATCGTAGTCACCAGAAACACCAACAACCGGTGTTGTAGGATCGGCCTTCGCCACACCAAGTGCAGCAGGCATTGTCCAACCTAAAGGGCCTGCTTGGCATGAGTTAATCCAATGACGAGGACGATGGACATGTAAGAACTGGTTCGCTGCGATTTGCGCGTTACCAATGGTTGCGACATAACGCGTTTCTGGGCCAAATACCTCATTCATTTCTTGGTAGACACGTTGAGGTTTAATTGGGTTATTGTCGAAATCGGTACGACGCAACATAGTGCGTTTACGTTCCTGACACTCACCTAGCCATGCTGAACGATCTTTTAGTTCGCCACGTGCTTGCATCTCTTGAGCAACTTCTACAAACACTTTAAGCGCCTCACCTGCATCAGAGACAATACCAAGATCTGGGCCAAAGATACGACCAATTTGTGTTGGTTCGATATCTACGTGAATAAATTGACGACCTTTAGTGTAAGTTTCAATTGCACCTGTGTGGCGGTTCGCCCAACGGTTACCAATACCAAATACAAAGTCAGACTCTAGGTAAGAAGCGTTACCGTAACGATGGCCTGCTTGACACCCCATACGACCAATCATCAGTTCATGATCGTCAGAGATTGCCCCCCAACCACGCAGTGTTTGGATAACTGGAACACCTGTAATTTCAGCAAACTGCTGTAGTAGTGCCGACGCACCAGCGTTAATGATGCCGCCACCAGCAACCAAAATAGGTTTGTCCGCTGCATTCAGCATTTGCAGTGCGCGCTCTGCTTGAGCTCGACTTGCTTTTGGTTTGTGTGGCTCTAATGGCTCATACAAATCGATATCGAACTCGATCTCCGCCATTTGAACGTCCATTGGTAAGTCAATATGGACAGGGCCAGGACGGCCCGAACGCATTTCGTAAAATGCTTTTTGGAAAGTACCAGGAACTTGGCCAGCTTCGCGAATAGTCACCGACATTTTAGTCACAGGCTTCGCAATCGCTTCAATATCGACTCCTTGGAAGTCTTCTTTATGAAGCTTCGCTGTTGGTACCTGACCAGTAATGGTAAGAATCGGCGTTGAATCTGCTGACGCAGAATACAGACCGGTGATCATATCTGTACCAGCAGGGCCAGATGTACCGATACACACGCCGATGTTGCCATCTTTAGCACGAGTGTAACCTTCAGCCATATGCGACGCGCCTTCTACGTGACGAGCCAGTACATGCTCGATGCCACCCAGTTTTTTCAATGCCGCATATAGAGGGTTGATAGCTGCGCCAGGAACACCGAATGCGACCTTAACCCCTTCTTTTTTCATGATCAAAACAGCCGCTTCGATCGCTCTCATCTTAGCCATAGTACTTCTCCAAAAACATCGCACCTTATCGGTGACGAACAGAATCATGTGTTGTTGGGGGAGATTATTTGGCAAAAAAAACAGCCCAGCAAAGAATCAAAAATGCTTCAAAATGAAACCTATCAATCAAACAATTTCGTTCCGAAATGAAACGCAAATAATTAAAAATCTACCTTTTTTTGAAAGAGACGCGATTTAAACCATCAAATGATAGCTGTGAAGATAAGAAGTCTATGTGGAGTCAAAAAGACACGTTCACAAGCGGTGAAAAAATCGCCAAGCACATATCAAAGAGATAACTTATTTATAGGGCCAAGATAAACACGGAAGAAGAGGGAAATCCCCTCTATTTATAGGCATCAATTTAGGCTGGGTAAGTTTGACCCATCGGAAATATTCAGCAGGCAAATCATTGATGTATTTTACAAAATCTAACCGTTAATAATTCTTACAATTTAGACAGTTTGTGTGAGATGTAAGTCGCTTTTCTCAAGCCCTTATCTAATAAGAAACTGACCTAAGTCATAGGAGTGTTTCATATTGAATCGGTGAAAAAATCGCCGTGAATGTCATCACACTCTAACGTTTATACGCAATATATCATTGTGCACCATATTACTGATAAGTCTCACAGGAAGAGCACCGCCGTTCCCCTTCCCAAAGTGACTTTCCTACATCCAATAACTGAAACTGACCTCTCCGTCTGGAGCAAATATGCTGTCGATAGAAGACAATAAGAAAAAGTGGGAATTCTTCCAAAAGCACCATTGGGTTTCACCTGAGTTTTCACTTTCCCCTGTGCTTGAGTCATGGGAGCGCTGCACAAAACAATGCAGCCCATATAACTGGTCCAAACCTCATATTGCGTCGGGGTATACCCTGTCGTCTTTAATGAAGCGCAACGAACGCATCATCAGCTGCGCCACTACTGTTATCGAAGATACCTACGATTTACTTAGAGAAGAACAAATCATGTTGTTCATAACTGATGATAACGGATGTGTGCTCTACAGTGTTGGGCATGATGACATGCTGAGAGAAATGAATGAACTCGGCATCAAGATGGGTTGTTTTTTCTCAGAAGGTAAAATAGGCACCAACGCGGTAAGTCTGTGTATTGATACTCACATGCCTTGCGAAGTTTTTGCTGCTGAGCACTTCAATCGCCACCTACACAACTACGCTTCCTCTGCAGCACCTATCTTTGATACTTTTGGTCGACTACGCGGAACAGTGTGCTTGGTTAAAAGAGCGGAGGAATATAGTAAAGAAAACCTGGTGATCATAACCTCATGTGCCAAAGAGGTAGGATTACAGATTCATATTCAATGCGAGCAAGAAACCATGAACCGCTTAAGCTGTGCGCACAACGCAACGTTAGAGTGTATGGATGATGGAATCCTCGCATGGAACGATGAAAACCGCATTACCATGGTAAATGGTCAAGCTGAGCGCTTACTGAACGTCAATAGCCTCAAATTGATAGAGAAAGACGTGTTCTCAATTATGCGTTTTCCACCCAATATTTTGTCTAATATTGAAGCGCATAACATTATTCGTCGTAAGCAGACTACGATCGAAGTAAACGGTGAGTTTATTGAAGCAATTGTGACATTACGTCCGTTAAGTGATGGCTCCAACCTTTTGTTCATCCACCCTATTGATAAAATTCGCGAACTGGCTCAACAACAAATCGGCGGAAGTGCTCGCTACACTTTTGATACATTGCCAGCCGTATCGCGCAAGATGAAACACATCATTACTGTTGCGAAACGCGCAACAAAATCCAAAGCACCTATTCTAATCACAGGTGAAGAAGGCGTCGGTAAAACTGACCTTGCGATGGCGATTCACAATGAGAGTGAGTACAAAGAAGGCCCGTTTATCACCCTAAACTGCCGCTCAGTGAACAGCGAGCAAATGATTCGTGAAACTCTTGGCTACGATGAGGGAAAAGGCATGCCTTCTAAGTTTGAGTTGGCACATAACGGCACCCTCTATCTAGAAAAAATTGAATATCTTTGCCCAGACTTACAAGCCGTAATCTTAAAGTTGCTGAAGACAGGCTTAGTCAGTAGAAGTGATAGCCAACGTTTGATTCCAGTGAAATTTCAACTGATCACCAGTACCTCCTCAGACATCAGTGAGTATGTTGCACAACGCTCCTTTGGACGTCAGTTGTACTACGAAATTTCTTCGAATGAGTTACACATCCCACCTCTTCGCAAACGCAAAGAGGACATCGAATATATGATCCAGAAAATCATCAACAACTATGAGAAACGCCACAATGTCGCCATTTCAGTAGAAAAGGTGGTGATGGATGCTTTAATGAACTTCAACTGGCAAGGGAACAATTCGGAGCTACGAAACCGCATGGAACGCGTTCTTCTCAACCGAAGTTCAAACCTAATTAAACTCGACGACATCCCTGAGGAGATCAAACTCAACCTAAACGCTGGCAATGACCCAGAAAACCAACCAATCTTGTCACTGGAAGAGGTTGAGAAGAAAGCCATCATTCAGGCATGGAACATTTATGATGGAAAGATGAAGGAAATGGCTAAAGCCCTTAAAATAGGCCGCACCACCCTATGGCGTAAAATCAATAAGTTTGGTTTAGCCGACCAGATTGAACTGACATAAACACTCGAATTTCCCTTATTCAAAACAGTCCTTTAGGGCTGTTTTTTATTTGCTCTTTTACCGAGACCATTGACTGATTGAATCGACCTCAAACAAGAAAAGCCCTTTGAGCATCGCTACTCAGAGGGCTTTGGATTGCCAACTGCCTTTTTGGGGGAAAGGGTGAATTAGGCTTTGATGGCGAGATCAATCTTGCGAACTTGCTCTTTCAAAGCAGGTAGCAAACTTGCACTGGCGCTGAACTTTCTCAAGCCGAGCTTGAGCAGCAGCTCTGTTGCTTTAGTATCGCCCGCCATTTCTCCGCACATACTCACAGAGATACCAGCTTTATTACCTGCTGAACAAGTTAACTCAATCGCTTTAATGACTGCAGGTTCGAAGTAGTTCACTAGCTCAGCAACGGCCGTGTTCCCACGATCGGCAGCCATCACGTATTGCGTTAGATCGTTAGTTCCTATTGAGAAGAAATCGACTTCTTTCGCCAATGCATCTGCATTGAAGACTGCGGCAGGTACCTCAATCATAATGCCGATAGGTAACGTGAGGTTGTCGATACCTAAGCTCTTCGCTTCACGCTCAACTAGCGCTTTGACACGACGAACTTCTTCCACCATCGCGATCATAGGGATCATTAACTGGATATTGCTTTGCTCTTGATGAGCTCGTAAGACCGCTCGGATTTGAGTAGTAAATAACTCTTCGTGAGCTAGACACAGACGTACACCGCGTAGTCCCAAGAATGGGTTTTCTTCCTCGGGCATTGGGTAAGCCGCAAGTGGTTTATCACCACCGACATCCAAACTGCGAATCGTTAATGGTTTGTCGCCAAATGCTGCCGCAATATCACGGTAAACCTCATACTGCTCATCTTCCGTCGGCAATTCATCGCTGGTTTGGAATAAAAACTCTGTACGGAACAAACCAACGCCTTCCGCGCCATTTCGAAGTGCTGATTCGACATCTTCTGGGCCACCAATGTTCGCAATCACCTGCACAGCCGTACCATCAGCTGTAATGGCTTTTTCTTGAGCACTGTTTAATGCCGCTTGTTGAGCATCTAACCACTCGGTACGTCTTTGAGCTAATTCTGCTTGAACATCTTCTGATGGTTCTAACCACAGTAAGCCGCTAAATCCATCTACAGTGATAGTTTGACCGACTTTTACTTGGTCTAAACACCCCTGTGCTTTAACAATCGCAGGAATGCCCATCGCTCTTGCTAGGATTGCACTGTGAGACGTTTTACCACCTTCACTCAAGCAAATAGCCATCACTTTAGACTTATCCAAACCTGCGACATCCGAAGGCATTAAGTCGCGAGCGAGCAGAATGCTCGGCTCATTGATTTGCATCGCGGTTTGTTTCGCGCCAGTCACACTAATCATGACCTGACGACCAATATCGTAAACATCCGCTTCGCGCTCACGCATATATTCACTGTCGGCATTACGGTAGTCTTCAGCCAAAGCGTTAATGGTGTTCATCCACGCCTCTTCAGCAATAAATCCGGATTCAATGCGCGTAACAGTGGCTTGCCACAACTCTGGATCGGATAACATCATCAAGTGAGCTTGGAAAATATCTCCATGAGGTTGTTTCGCTTGTACCGCTAAGTGTTGCTTCACAGCGTCGACGGCAGTTTGAAGACGACTGATTTCTGATGCGAACGACTCAAAAGGACGATCTGGTACGGCTGGCATCTCATGAGCAAATAAGATTGCAGGTGCCGTTACGATACCGCCATTCACGCTTAAACCAACAATCGCTCCAGTAATCTCTTGGTCGATAATGATAGCTTCTTCTGGCTCTGCAGAAACAGCACCATTCACAATATCGGCTTCACCAAAGTGTTGATGCGCAAGTAGCGTAAAGGCATCAATAGCGGCTTGAGCATCGTTACCACAAGCGGAAAAAATGATGCAGTCTTCAAGGCGAACACCCAGCTTAGCAATGTTATTTAGGCTCTTAGCACTAACTCGTTGCTCACCTTTTTGCAGCCACATATCACAACTAAATGCAGCTAGTTGACCAACAATCGCCGCCGCAGGACGAGCATGAATACCGTGTGGGTTCTTTACTGTCCATTGGAATTGAAGCTCATCACCTGTCGCCTCTGCTATGACCTCGACTTGATTGGTTTGCTCAAGCTCTTCACCTAAGTGTTCACGTTTTACATCTAATGCACTGCGCGCTTCTGCTACAACGGTTTCAATCGGCAAGCCTGCAGCCGCTGCAACGGATGCTGCCATCGTGCCTTCCACGATAGGAGCCGCAACCAGAGCCACTTTTTCACGCGTCTCGTCATCGAGTAATTCCAGTGCCATTTCAGTACTTAGTAATGCACTGCCTAAGTCCATCAGCACCACAACGCCCTGCTCGTCACAAACTTCTTCTATCGCCCCCATAACTGCGATAGCGTCTGTACCGATTGGGTTTTCTGGATCATCCACACCTGCGGCGATCGCTAAGTTAACCTTGCCTTGCGTCATTTGGGTGGCCAATTCGGCCACCCCTTCTGCGAGACGTCGGCTGTGAGATACAACTACAATCCCGACCATGCTTAGTCTCCTGTAACCGCCTGACGCAATGCTTTAATCATCAGAAGAGAAGACGTCGCACCTGGATCTTGATGACCCACACTGCGCTCACCTAGGTAGCTTGCACGGCCTTTCTTCGCTTGCATCTCAATTGTCGAAACAGCGCTTTTTTCAGCAAGATCGACCATTTCATCCAATAGATGATCTGGGCTAATACCACTTTCAAGCTGTGACTTCGTTGTATTCAGTACTGGCAACCAGACATCACACATAGTCTTATCGCCTTGTTCAGCTTTACCGCGGGAGATAACACCATCTACACCACTCTTTAGAGCATCGATCAATTCTTCGAACGACAGTTGTTCACGTGTTCCTACAGAAGCAGCCGTACGAATAAACAAGGTGCCGTAAAGCGGGCCACTTGCACCACCAACACTAGAAAGCAACGTCATACCCGTGTTTTTCAAGATAGTCGCAATGTTTTGCTTCTCTACGCTTGGTAATGTCTCTGCCACTTTTTTGAAGCCACGGTTCATGTTCAAGCCGTGGTCTGCATCACCGATATCACGGTCAAGATCCGTCAGGAAATCTTGGTTTTCAGCATAAGACTGAGCACACAACTCAAGCCAATTGATGATTTGGTTCTTTTCGATTTGCATATGTCCACCCTCGCCTTACCATTTAATTGCAGCTGTATCGACTGGCGCATCGAACAGTTCGATCATTTCTTTGTCTGCTTGTAGTAAGGTGATTGAAACACCTTCCATGTCCAAAGATGTACAGTAGTTGCCAACCATGTTGCGAACGACACGGAAGCCTTCTTGCTCACAGTTTTGTGCCAGACGACGGTAAACACCGTAAAGTTCAGATTCTGGAGTCCCGCCTAACCCGTTAACGATAGCGATGTAATCTTGATCAGCGTTGAACACTTCAATGCTTGACTCTACTTCGTCCCATTGGCCTTCTTCACGGTTCCAAATACGCAGTGTACGGCTGTAAGTAACGTTCTCTTTTAGCTCAAGGAACATTTTGTCCACTAGCTCATCTGCCGTTGTGTACTTCACACGTTCGATGCCAGGTTCACCATGGATACCTACACCGAATTCCACTTCGTCATCTTCTAAAATGAAAGATGGTTTACCCGCAGCAGGTACTACACATGCATTCAACGCAACGCCAAACGAGCGGCAGTTGTTGTTTACACGGCGAGCCAATTCTTCACATTGCTCAAGCGTGTAGCCTCTGTCTGCTGCTGCACCAACGATTTTCTCAACAAGAACCGTACCTGCAACACCACGGCGGCCTGCTGTGTATAGGCTGTCTTTTACCGCGACGTCATCATCGATAAGAACCGAACCAACTTTAATGCCATCCGCGTGAAGAAGCTCAACTGCTGTTTCAAAGTTCAGTACGTCGCCAGTGTAGTTTTTGATAAAGAATAGAACGCCTTCACCCGTGTTGACTTGGTTACCACATTCGTACATTTGATCAGGAGTTGGAGAGGTGAACACTTCACCTGGGCAAGCACCAGTAAGCATCCCTTTACCGATAAAACCTGCATGTAGAGGTTCGTGACCACAACCACCACCAGATACCAATGCTACTTGCCCTGGGGTTTCTTCATGCCACATGTAGCGAGGTTCGTAGTTCACCTTCAGCTCTGGACGAGAATATGCCAGACCTTCCATTTGCTGTTTAACAACGTCTTCAACACTATTGATTAGCTTTTTCATATTTCCGTTCTCTTTTAATTCGAATTTCGTTTCGTAGGGTTGAGGCCATCTTAAGTGGAGAAAAAGTACGCTCAATCAAAAAAATATCCGTTCCAGGTTGGAACATTTCGTATAGCGCTTTTGTTTCATATCGGAACAAATTCCTCCCTCTCATACACTAGAGTGATCGGTGCCAAAAACTGTCTTGGGAAGGGAAATAGCAAACGACGGCTTTGACACCATCATCATACATTTGCTTATCAAGCAGGCGATTTTCTTCTTCTTTTTGCTTTGTGTACCTACGATAGCTCCAACGTTGAAACAAAACATAACCACATTACAAAAGGTCTGAATATCATGGATAAAATCATCATTAGCCCAAGCAAATATGTTCAAGGTGAAAACGTTTTGGGCTCAATCGCGAGCTACGTGAAAACACTAGGTGAAAACCCACTCGCTATCGCTGATGAGTTTGTGACTGGCTTGGTTGGCGAGACAGTAAAAGAAAGCTTCTCAAAAGAAGACATGCCTATCGCAATGGACATCTTTAACGGCGAATGTTCTCGTGTAGAGATCGACCGCCTAACTGACATCTGTTCAACTCAAAAGAACGACGTCATCATCGGTATTGGTGGTGGTAAAACACTAGACACTGCCAAGTCTGTTGCTTACTACACTAAAATTCCTGTTGTTGTGGTACCTACAATCGCATCAACTGACGCTCCAACATCAGCATTAGCGGTTATCTACACTCCGGAAGGTGAGTTCGCAGAATACCTACTGTTCCCTCAAAACCCAGATATGGTAATCATGGACACGGCAGTGATTGCTAAAGCACCAGTGCGCTTGCTTGTTGCTGGTATGGGTGATGCACTATCAACTTACTTTGAAGCTCGTGCAAACATGACTTCAGGTAAAGCGACAATGGCTGGCGGCGCACCAACTCGCTCAGCTCAAGCTCTGGCTAAACTATGTTACGAAACACTGCTTGAAGACGGTCTGAAAGCAAAAGTAGCAGTAGAGAATGGTGTTAGCACAAAAGCGGTAGAAAACATCATCGAAGCAAACACTTACCTAAGTGGTATCGGTTTCGAAAGTAGCGGCCTCGCTGGCGCTCACGCTATCCACAATGGTCTAACTAAACTGGAAGAATGCCACCATCTTTACCACGGCGAAAAAGTGGCATTCGGTACACTTGTTCAGCTTGTGCTAGAAAACGCAGCGATGGAAGAAATCAATACTGTTATCAATTTCTGCCGCTCAGTTGGTCTACCGACTAACCTATTCGAAATGGGCGTGAAAGAACTGAACCACGAGAAACTATACGAAGTAGCGAAAGGTGCGACAGCGGAAGGCGAAACAATTCACAACATGCCATTCCCAGTAACCGCAGATAACGTATTCTCAGCGATTCTGACTGCTCACCAACTAGGTCAGAAATAAACTCCACACTTAGTTACTGAGTTACGAACAAGGCAAGCGAAAGCTTGCCTTTTTTCGTGGGAAGTTTCAGCGCTTTATCGGACGAATCCACATCGATAAATCAGGGCATTCGTACCGCAAGTGATCCATCAATTGTTTGGCTTCTGAATAATGGAAATAAACATCACTAAACAAATAGTACGAACCATGAATGTGGTGCTCGTATAAAGGCACAGTCGCGCACTGAGCAAATACCTTGTTCGGTGGCTTAACACCAGAGTAGAGCTGAACAACATAAGCTTTAGAGTTTGATGTTGATGGTCGAGATGGCTTTGGCGGAGGCGCTGGTTTTGATTTCCTTTGACCCGCTTTTTTCTCCAACAATGAACAGCTGGCTGCATTGATATCAAAAGACATCACTTTCGATTTGTCTGCGGCATCCAGAATATTGACGCGCTGAGCCTTCGCATCACCAAAACACTCTTTAGCCAAAGCGTAAGTCGCCAGTTCACTCAATACACAAGATGACGAATCGTAATAGATTTGCTGCACACCATTATTCAACTGCGCTTGCGGAGAGCACTTCACCATCTGACGAAACTCTGCCCCATCTAATATCCATAAATCGACTGCTTCTTGAATCGTGAGCTCTGCCTGTGCACCAGAAGCAAACCCAAAACAACTCAAAAGTAAGCACCAAGAGAAGTAAGGCTTGCTTATATTCGACGAAAACACTTACTCGTCTCCACCACCATCTTGATCAGACGATGCTGGTGCTTTTCGAGCATAGTTTGAGAACGTCTCAGGGCCATCTTTCTCTGCAGCCAATTTCTCGATTTTCTTATCCGTTTCGTAATTAACCAATGCATAGACAGACCAAATGGCCGCAGGCAACCAACCGATTAAAGTAATCTGCAATAGCAAACAGATCACGCCCGCCCAATAACGGCCAATAGTAAAAAATTGAAGCCAAGGAATTAGAATGGCAAGTACTAGTCTCATGTCATGTCCTATTAAGTCTTTTATTATTCATGATCGTATTGCGCACTGATGCTCGGCTTATCAACAAATGGATTGCCGTCGAGATCGCTTTGTTCAAAAGAAAAAGCCGCCTAAGAATTTGGAGCTACGAACCGACATGTGAAGCAAGACTTAAGCGGCAAGCTGAAAGGGTAAACTAAGCCACTGGAACACAATCTTCTCCACAATGGCATTAGCAAAGGGCACCAATTTACAATACCGCTATATAGTAACCGTGTCAGAGGGATGAATATTTAGCATCTATAAATCAAGAACAACGGGGATGCATACACAGCGAATCTTAGAAAGTGAGAAAAGTTTAATATTGATAGGAAACAAAAAGCTCCCCAATTTGGGGAGCTTGATGAGTTGTCCGAACGATTAAAACACTCGAACCCCTTGTGCCTCTAACTTATGCTGTACCTCTGAAATATCGACCTCGCGACAGTTAACACCTTGTTTTATCGCTAAAGCAGCTGCTACACCTGCACCTTGCCCTGTCACTGCGCAACATGCCATGTTCCTTGTCGTTGCGTGCGCAAATGGATCAGAGTCAATAGCTCGCCCGCAAACTAAAAGATTTTCAACATTCATTGGTAAAAGTGCACCATAAGGAATCTGGAAGTATCTTGGTTCCAAAGGCAATTTCAGTTTTCCATTCCCATCAATAAACTCAGGAAAAATACCAATGCTGTCCCGGTGGCGTCCTTGATTAACTATATCGTTTTCCGTAAGACGAGTACGCCCTACAATATGTCTAGACTCTCGAGTTCCGATGGTCATTCCAAAATTTTTTAGCACCGCATTCTCGAAACCAGGTTGCATTTTTCGAAGGGCATCGATGGCATAAAGTGCTTGTTTTCTACCTTCAATCTCTGCCTTAGTTAGATCAAAAACATTGGTACAGTCTATTCCCGCCATACTCTGTACGTTCATATAGTTGGCATCACCATGATCGGTAATCGTACTCCAACTTCCACCCAACGTAACACCGTCAGGGATTAACCCCTCTTTCTTGGCTTTTGCAAACACTCTACCTAAGTATGGGCTGAACATTTCTTGGCAACTTTCATGGATTTCGTAAGACCAGTTTTTATTGTCTTCATCTTTTCCCCAGTCACTATATGTTGGTTTCGTTTCTGCAATATTTTCTAAGAATCGCTTCTTGTCGATATTTGAACAGTTAAATACTGTCGTTACACTCATCACCTCTTCACGAGAAGGTTGAATAAAAGGAGCTCCAGCAAAAGCGGCAATGTCAGCATCGCCGGTACAATCAATCACAACTTTTGCAAGTATGGCTTTTCTCCCTGATTTACTCTCTGTAACAATACCAATTACTGTATTGTTATCCATCAGTACATTAACTGCCATTATATGAAGTAAACGCTCAACACCACTCTCCGCAAGAAACTCATCCGCGACAACTTTAAACATTTCTGCGTTGATCGCTTGGCTTACCGATTGCACCTCTGGTGTTGTTGCACCAAATGCTTGTGCTTTATCTTCAAACTCTTTTGCAACTCCCCCAGCATCTACTGTATGTTCGTGCCGCCACCATGCAATAGATTCAACACCTGCGGTGGTCATCATTCCACCAAAACAGCCAAACCTTTCAATAAGTAAAGTATTCGCCCCTTCACGAGCGGCTCCTATTGCCGCAGCCATACCAGCTGGTCCACCGCCAACAACCAAAACATCCACATCGGCAATAATATCAATTGGTTTTGTTGGCTCTGTAATTTGTTTCATCTATACCACCTATAAACAGTTTAATATCTTGAATTCACTATTAGATTTTGTTTCTCTTGATAGCTGGAATAAGCTGCGACATTGCTTCGGTCAACAGTGTGTCCGATATCGCACAGTTCATACGTATATGCCCTTCACCACCAGTCCCAAAGTTTGGCCCAGAATTGACACCTAACTTGGCCTCAAATACGAAGAATTCATGAATGTCTTTATCTGACCATCCAGTCGAAGACATATCGATCCAGATGAGGTAACCCGCATCTGGCAAAGGAATAGATATTTGTCGGGAAGCATTTTTGATACGAGCAATAGTTTGATGGTGAATTTTGCGAATGTGCAGTATCAACTCTTGCTTGTAAGCTCTGCCATACTTGAAGCCGTGGTACATTGCTTCGTGTGTAAACACATTTGGTAACCAATGAAGCTCTTTAATGATGGTTTGTATCATTTGATACAAACTAGTGTCTTTAGTGATGGCAAACCCACCAAACAAACCACCTAAATTAAAGATCTTTCCTCCTGAGTAAAAGGCGATGATCCCGTCAGTATCTGCGGTTGCACTGAAGATACTAGTGAATGGAACTTTGGAGTCCAGATAAGTGAAGTCAGCATGAATTTCATCTGAAATCACGACGGTGCCATTTCTTCTCGCAATGCTGATCAGTTGTTCGAGTTCTTCTACAGTCCAACATTGCCCAGTTGGATTATGTGGGTTACAAAGCAAAACAACAGTATGCTCTCGACACTGCTGCTCAAAAAGCTCGAAGTTAATTTGATATCTACCGGACTCACCTTTTATTAACGAACATTCAATAGGTTGGCGATGATTATCACGAATTGTCCCTGCAAAAGAGTGATAAACGGGACTAAAAATAACCACACCATCTCCTTCTTTAGTAAGATGGCGAATCAATGCCCCAATTGTCATTAGCATGCCCGGTATTTCTTGAATATCTTCAGCTTCAATAGAACACTGGAATTCAGTCTCATACCATCGTGCAACAAGCTCACTGATATCGCTATGATAATGAGCGTAACCAAAATCGTGACGTTGCGCCGTTGCAATCATTGCCGCTCGAATTTCCTCACAAACCGGTAAGTCCATGTCAGCAACCGACATAGGCAACACGTTTCTTCCCAAAACCGATGCATGCGAGTTCCACTTAGCTGAGTACGGGCGAGGGTGGCTATGTTTAAATTTATACATTGGCATTTCCTAATAACCGCCAACACGCTGCACATCTCACAGCGTATTGGCAGTAATAGTTTATTTAACAGTGGCAGGCTCTAACTCCGGGTCTTGTCCTTTTACTTCTTCTTCACCAAGTTCATAACCTTGCTTCAAAGCGAATGCTCGAGCTTCCTCGTGCGTAATAGTTACGATTGAGATATTAGTGATTGCGTAGAAGGTTGCGAATATCATCGAGAAAAAGAACAGCAAACAGTACGGTAGGTAATCCATTGTCGGTACCCCCAGTGTTGTTGCCATAAATAAGCCTGCGGCAGTCCAAGGGATCGCAGGGCCTGTCATGGTACCGAAGTCTTCCAGTGTACGAGCTAGCACCTTAGGATGAATGCCAAGCTTCAAGAAATGCTTATTCATTAGCTCTGAAGTGATTACTTTATTCAAACCATCAGAACCAGTAAGAGCATTGATTACAACTGCGATTAAACCAGAACCTAAAATAGCTGATCTTGCAGTTGTGATCTTTTTGGTCAACTCCCCCATAGCAACATCCATCATCTTAGTGCCAGTCAGAATTCCGGCAAACGCCATTGCACAGATTATGAAAGCGAGGAAACCACCTTGTGTATTTAAACCACCACGATGTAACAGCTTAATCACCCCCGTGGCTTGCTCAGAAGAATTGAAGCCAATCATCTCGACTTTGAAGCCAGTCATGGTTGAAGAGACCCCTTCCCAAAGGTCAAACCCTTGGTACAACCAACCAACTAATACAGCAACAACGGCTGAAAGTAGCATCGAGGGAACAGGTGGCTTTTTAGTAAAAGTACATAGTAAGATCACTAACATTGGCAGCAATGGTAAAACACCAAAGCTGTACATCTCATTTAGTTGAGAAATCAGCAGTACACTATCTGTCGACATTTCACCATCAACATGATGAGTCATGCCAAGATAAATAAAGAAGCCAAGCGCGATAATCGTGGAGGGAATTGTTGTCCAGAACATGTACTTTATATGTTCATAGAGCGGTGTTTTCGTTACGCCCGCAGCTAAATTAGTTGTATCTGACAATGGAGACATCTTGTCACCAAAGTAAGCACCAGAAACCAGCGCACCAGCAAGCATCGCAGGATCGACGCCTAAACCAATACCTACACCCATCAAAGCAACACCAATTGATGCAACAGAACCCCAAGATGAGCCACTTAAAATAGCTAGTAAAGCAGTCAAAATAAAAGATAGGAATAAGATCATTGCAGGGCTAATCAGCTGCATACCATATACAACTAGCATGGCTAGCGTGCCGCTGTAACACCAGGTAGCAACCATGAAAGCAACAAATATTACGATCAAACACGCAGGCATAACCGCAGCAAATTTATCGACAATAAACTTCTCTAGTTCTTCCCATGTAAAATTAAGCCTACAAATCGCTATCCCACCAGCACAAGCTGCAGACAACAGTAGACATACACCTGTAGGCCATTTCAACATGCCCATCCCTATCGTTAGGACAATGACCATGAAAATGATTGGTGTGACCGCTTCACCAAAAGTAGGCAAGCGTGTCTCTCTTTGCTCTTCATGAGTTTCCATATTTTTACTCCGACATCATTGGTATATGTCCATCATTGGCAAACGTTTAGCTCAATACCATAAATACCTCCTGATGCATTATTGAACTGTGAAAACGCTAAAAAGCATTCTATTAATTCACTCTCTGGCTTGCTGAAGGTGTGAACAAACTCAAAGCTAATTAAGAATTGAAG
The DNA here is from genome assembly GCF_051122595.1 of Vibrio sp. K4. NCBI lineage: Bacteria > Pseudomonadati > Pseudomonadota > Gammaproteobacteria > Vibrionales > Vibrionaceae > Vibrio > Vibrio sp. K4. The sequence continues at coordinate 477,057 of NZ_CP178577.1, read as the reverse complement.
CAATTACGTTTCAAATTGAAACGCGATCTTTTTTGAAAATGAAACACGTCTTGAAATTCACTTTATTTTTAAGCCAATTGATAAGAGCGTAGGATCACACTGTTGTTATTGTTTTATTTATGAGACATATTTCCCCAATAAAGGAGCAGGTAATGAACAGTGCAAAGCAGAACATGAAATCAAGATCAAAAAAGCCCACCGAGGGTATGGTGGGCAAAAAAGAGAGATAAAAAGGCTTTAACTCAAGGCATGATCTCAAGCTAAAAATATCTCTACTTGAGCATTATCTTTAATGTCAAATAAATGATTGGGTAAATCTAATAAGGAACCAAATACATTCACCGGAGAGGCTGCCACAGGTTTTTTGCTATGACTGTATGGCGTGCTACCAAAGAACACACAAAACGCTTGTCCTGGCGGCCAATAAGCTAAATCTCCGACTTCTACTTCTGTTTTCGCTTCTATGCATTCGTCAATCAGCAAAGGAATTGGAAAGTAAATTTCATCTCCCCAGCGCCTTACTCGTCCCTTTATTGGTAGTGACGACAAAATACGTTGAGCAGTATCTGTCTGATTTAACGTAGCGGAATACTCGATGTTGTTTATTCGAATTGTTATTTGAGTCATCTTGTTCACAAGCTCCGAATTAAGCCATTTCCGGTTTTTCTGGCGTTGCTAGTTTATTCACATCAACGGTTTTCGTGTTGAAAGGCTTAACTGCACCATGCTCCATTGTTAAAGCAACAATGTCTTGTGCACTAACATCACGTGAGTAGACACCTCGTTTTACAGCCAACGCTGCGGCAGCACCCACGGCTTGTCCCATCGCCATACAAGTACATTGTGCTCGAATCCCAGCAAGAGACACGCGATCAGCTGACAAGATACGACCCGCAACGGTAATGCGGTTGGTATTCTTTGGGATCAAAGCTCGGAAAGGAACCGCTGGGATAAGACTTGCTGAATCATGGAAAATCTCATCACATCCATTGTCTTCGTTATGCATGTCAATGTAGTTGAAAGCATTACAAATCGCATCTTCATACTTCTCTGCTCCCATAAACTCAGGCTCAGTCACGATATGCTCGCCGATCACTCGGTAGCCTTCGCGAGATAACGCTCGGTTATACATGGTTTTCAGCACAGCACGCTCAGCGCCTGGGATTTTATTGCGAACAAATTGGTACATACGCAACATGCGTTCGCGACCTTCAATGTTAGCTTTTGTTTGGCCATCAGCATCAGAGGTATCACACGAATAGATATGAGTGGAGTTGTGCCCACCCATTTGCAAGAACCACTGGAACGGATAGATACCAAAGTAAGCCCAGTCACCTTTTTGCAACTCACCATCTGCCATCGCTTTCTCGTAAATTTTTTGCACCTCACCCTGCCATACTTGTTGCATGTCGATGCCTTCAATACGATATTCCAGCGTGCCTGGTTGGCGCTTAGGTGACTTTTCAACTTGCAAACCGAGTGCACGTGAAACATCCGCATCGCCTGAACAATCAATGATCTCTCGACAACGTGTTATTCGCTTAATACCGCGAGCATATGAGGTCACGATCCAGAAGTTACCATCATGCGCCATTTCACCAATAAATTCGTGATAGTGAATATCTACACCGGCTTCAATGGCTGCTTGCTCCGCAACAGTCGCATAGATAGGTACGTTGATATTGCTGTAGTACGCCGGTGTATCGACACCATATCGCTCTGACGGCGGTTTAATGCGTAAGCCTTCAATTTCCTTCGAGCGAGAGAACAGCTCCCAACCAATGCCTTGCACTACAGTTTCTGTTGGTGAATGCCAATGGTTTGGCATAAATACTCCACCATCTGTCATTGTGCCACCCAACATCGAACTGGCTTCAATCAAAGACACCGACACACCTGCACGTGCGGCTTGAATGGCAGCTATATGACCAGCAGTACCACCACCAGCCACAACGACATCTACACTCTGTTTTATCGTTTTCATACACTTACCTTATTTCACGTTATCTTTTATATCGAAATCACCTCGTTCTGATGCGAGGAAACTTAGGTATAAATCAATGTGGAAGGTGACCCAAACGACCCTACAAAAGCAGAGCCGCTGGGAGTTGTCACATCACGTTTAGGATTGGAAATTAGTGGATTCGAACACCTTGCTTAACCAAAGTGTTTTGTAGCAATGTCATATCGACATCACGCGCATTGACGCCTTGCTTCAACGATTCTGCTGCTGCGGTACCCGCACCTTCACCCGTGACGGCACAGCACATCATGTTACGCATAGAAGTATGAGCAACGACACCACCAGAAATTGAACGGCCTGCCACAAGTAAGTTTTCTACCTGTTGAGGCACTAGACAGCCGTAAGGAATTTGGAAGTAACGACCTGTCGTTGGCAGGATCAAATAACCACTGCCATCAATGAACTCAGGGAAAATCCCGATAGAGTCATTGCAGCGGCCTTGGTTCAGTACATGCTCGTCGTCGATGTGTGTTTCACCAACAATTAAGCGTGACTCACGAGTACCTAACGTCATACCAAAGTTGCGCAATTTGGCTTTTTCGAAGCCAGGAACATAGTGCTTAAGCGCATCAATCGCCCAAAGCGCCTGCTGACGACCTTCAATTTCAGCCTTAGTCAAATCCCATGCGTTGGTACAGTCGTAGCCAAACGAGTACACCATGTTAAGTTGATGCGCTTCACCCGCTTCAGAGAATGTAGACCAAGTACCAGCAATCGCAGAAGCATCACCAGGAATCACACCTTCTTCTTGTGCTTTGGTGAAAATATCTTCCATGTATGGGCTAAACATGTCGTCTTCTTTGCCCGTCGTTTGAATTGTCCAGTTCTTACCCCAGTCGGCGTAAGTTGGTTTAAGCTCTTCAGCGACAAACTTATTGAATCGCTCAACATCAATACCCGCACAGTGGAACATTACCGTCACACCCATCAATTTATCAGTCGAGCGCTGATTAAATGGAGCACCAGCCAGTGCCGCAACGTCTGCATCCCCCGTACAATCGACAATACGTTTTGCCAAGATAGCGCCGCGACCAGATTTGCTTTCGACAATCACGCCATAAATGGTGTTGCCTTCTTTTAGAACCTCAACAACCCATGAGTGGTAAAGTGGCGTCACGTTTGCTTCTGCAATCATTCGGTCCGCGATGACTTTGAAGCCTTCAGTATCAATCGCTAAGCTCTTCGATTGTGGCTCTTGACGAGCAAAGCCCGCTTCTTGTGCACGAACTTCATATTCACGGCCGATACCTTCACAATCCACCGTCCCTTCATGACGATACCAAGCAAAGCTCTCAACACCCGCTTGAGTTAACATGCCGCCTAAACAGCCATAGCGTTCAACGATCATAGTTTTTGCACCAAGACGACCAGAAGCAATCGCAGCAGTTAAGCCAGCCGGGCCACCGCCTACAACGAGCACGTCCGTTTCTGCAATCACAGGGATTTCTTTTTGAGGTTCGATGATGTTCATTTTTTATCTCCTTAGTGCACCTCCTTTTCATGGAAGGAGGTGCTTATATCGGTGTTTGCTGAAAGTTAGCTAAAAGAAGTCGTTGGCTCTGTCGCCGGCTTTGTGACCTGCTCTTCTTCAACGCGGTCTACCGGTGTTTCCAAGTAAATACGACCTTTTGAGTCTGCCGCAGGGAAACCTTCAGGGAAGTCGATGTTGATTTGTTTAATGAAGCTCTTAGCTACAATTGCAATCACGAAACATAGAGGGAAGCCAGTCAAAATCGATACTGTTTGCAGTGGCTTCAAACTCTCTGGGTTGATGAAGTACAGTGCTAGAGAAACCACACCAGCCAAAATCAACCAGAATGCGATGTTCCAGTGCGCTGGGTCTTCGTTTTCTGCAATTTCATCTTGAGTAGCAGCAGCAAGTGAGTAACCCACAGCACAGTGGCCTGTGATGTAAGAAATCAAAGTGATGAGACCGAATGCGAACACAAATAGCGTGCCTAGTGGCATTTGTTCAAGCATTGCGTACACAACCGCACCACGACCTTGTTCGTTCATGATGGACATCAGATCCACCTGACCTGTCATTTGCATGTTGATGCCCATACCAGGAAGGATCATGTAGAACACCATACAGCCAAGAGAACCGGCAATCAGACCACCCATTACAATTTCGCGAATGGTTCTACCCTTAGAAATCTTCGCAATGAACAGACCAAATGGCAGTGCGTAAACCACCCACCAAGAGAAGTAGAAGATAGTCCAAGCTTGTGGGAATCCACCGTCACGGATAACGTCTGTCGCTAAGCTCATGTAAACAAAGTTTTGAAGCATCAAGCCAAGGCCATCAACCGATAGGTTTAAGATGTATGCTGTAGGACCACAAACGAGCAGCGCGATTAACATCACTACGTCAGCTTTTACGTTCCAGTCACTCAGTGCAGATACCCCTTTCTTAAGACCCATAATCAATGCAACAAGAGGGATAAAGGTCCACAAGAAGATCACGAAAGTATCTAAGAATGCGTTGCTTGATTCCCAACCCATTACATACACAATCGCGTTAGAAATAAGTGGTGTGCCTAGCGCTAGCGATGTCATAACACCACCAACCATACCGAACATGTACAAGAAGTTGATTAAGTGGCCAGAAATACTGTCCACCTTCTTGCCCAATACTGGACGAGCGAACTCACTCATTTTTAATGTTGGCTTTTTACGTACATAGAAGCAGTAAGCAATTGGAATAGCACAAGCAATGTACCAAGCCCAAGCCGATGGCCCCCAGTGGAACATGCCGTAAGCAGAAGCCCAGCGTGCAGCATCAATACTGCCCGCTTCCACACCGAATGGTGGCGCTTGCATGATCCAGATCCATTCAACTGCACCAAGGTAAAGCACGCTACCACCAGTACCAGAGGTAAAGATCATGCCCAACCAAGTCATGGTGGAGAACTCAGGACCATGCTCTTTATCACCCATTACGACACCGCCGTAACGAGAGACTGCTAGATAAATACAGAAGATAACAACTGCAAATGTTGCTAATAAGAAGAACCAGCCGAGCTCTCCCGTGGTGAACGCATGCAGCTTACCCATGACAAGCGCACTTGATGTTGGGTTTATCAGGAAGAATACAGCCATCGCTAAGGTCAAGATCGTGGCAGGCCAGAAGACTGCCTTGTCGATCGCCCCTTTTATATGTTGAGAGGGTTGGTTACTCATAATTTGTTTCCACGTTTCACGTTGTTGTTTTGGACAGGAACATCTTATGAACCCCAACCAATAAAGGTTAGAAATTGCGGTGTTTTTGAACGGCAACTTTGAAGATAGCCACAGGAGAAATGGGTTATTTTTTCTGACGGAATGCGAAGTGTGAAGCTAGGAGAATTTTCCTACAAAAGCGAAATGAGCTTTTCAAAACGAAACATCTCGTTTCAGGAAATATTCCATTTTGGAACAATTCAGAAACCATCTCGGATGATTTAACCTTCACAGCAAAGTAAGAGATTTAAGTATGCTTTTTCGGCTCTACATATCGTGTTAAGCCTTATATGTAGGAGGATTTAAACGTAAAATCATCGTGTTGCATTTTGAAAAGCACCTGGTATTTCTCATCAAATTAAAGGCCGTTACAAGGCATTTTTTCGCTTAATTTAAGTAAACTCCACACACATCGGTTTGTTGATCCAATTAGCACTTTTGATAATTCGCTCGTTTAAGGGCTGCAATTATCTAACATAGCTCAGTTGAAATGGTTATCTTTTTATCGAGACCATTAAAATTTTTAATTTCAGCCACTTAGAACAGTTTCTTATCATTTTTCCACTTATTTATCAGTGGTAATTCCGCTTGATGCCTCCCTATTTCCAAAACCTGTATTGGTATGTGATGAAGAAATCTCTGCTTTTAAGCATGTTATTGCTTGGTGGCTGCTCTATGGCACCGGAAGAAACACCACCTTGTGCGTGCGATAACTACGTTCCTCCTTATGTAAAGCCGCCAAGCGCATCTAATGAAGACAACATCAAACAATTGCTCGCGTATATTGCTCAAAAAGCCAAAGATCGCTGGGGTGAAGATGAGTTCGTTGAAGCAGGCAAACACCGTTACGTGAAGTACCTTGACGGTTACAACACCCGAGCACACATCGACTTCGAAACGGGTAAGATTTATGTTTCGACAATTTCTCAGTACCAACCAACGGAGAAGCTACAAAAAGCCATCGTACAGACACTACTCATGCCTGCCGATCCAGCTCATGCAGAGTTGTTTAGCGATAAAGAAGCGGTATTACGCGGTAAGCCTTTCTTACTGGGGCAAGTTCTCGATCACGATGGAAAGCCGATTGAATGGGAATGGCGCGCTAATCGCTACGCAGACTACCTGCTCGACAATAAACTGCAGAAGAAAGCCATCAAACGCGGCAGTGCTTATTATGTTGAAATCAACATGGTGAAAGATCACCTAGAGCAGCGAGAATACCAGTACGCAGGCTTGGTACGTGATGCAGCTAAACGATATGGCTTGTCTGAAGATCTAATCTTCGCCGTGATCAAAACCGAAAGCAGCTTTAACCCTTATGCGGTCTCTCATGCTGGAGCTTACGGCTTAATGCAGGTGATCCCAAAAACCGCCGGTGCTGATGTGTTTAATTTGGTGAAAAACAAACCGGGTATTCCAACCAAAGAGTACTTATTCGACCCTGCAAATAACATCGATACCGGAGCTGCGTATTTCTATATCTTGAAGAATCGCTACCTAAGAGATGTAAAACATCCTACATCGAAACACTTTAGTATGATTTCAGCCTATAACGGTGGTACAGGCGGTGTGCTTTCAACGTTTGATAGCGACCGAAAACAAGCGATGAATGAGCTTAACAGCCTCAATCCAACTCAAGTCTATGATGCGCTAACCACTCAACATCCAAAAAGTGAAGCAAGACGCTACCTTCAAAAGGTTCTGTATTTCCAAAAAGACTTCAGCGAAGGAAATATCTAGTCAAACTTTATTAAAATGCTCTCCTATGCGAGAGCATTTTTGTTTTTACTCACATGATTCAAAATGAAACATGCGACCTGATTGCCCCCGATATAAACTAAGGAGAAATAACAAAAAATAAGGTTTTGACTATGACTGAGCAAAAATACATCGTTGCTCTCGACCAAGGGACTACCAGCTCTCGAACTGTGGTTCTAGATCATGACGCCAATATCGTTAGTGTCTCGCAACGAGAATTTACCCAATTCTACCCGCAAGCAGGTTGGGTCGAACACGACCCAATGGAAATCTTTGCCACTCAAAGTGCTACCTTAGCCGAAGCGTTGGGGAAAACAGGTATCAACAGTGAGCAAGTCGCTGCAATTGGTATCACTAACCAACGTGAAACGACGATCGTCTGGAATAAAGAAACTGGCGTTCCTGTTTATAATGCAATTGTTTGGCAATGCCGCCGTACTGCTGATATCTGTGAAGATCTCAAACAACGAGGCCTAGAAGATTATATTCGAGATAACACTGGCCTGGTGTTGGATCCTTACTTCTCCGGAACTAAGGTTAAATGGATCTTAGATCACGTTCCTGGTGCCCGTGAAGACGCAGATGCGGGTAAGTTGTTGTTTGGCACAGTTGATACCTGGCTTGTATGGAAGATGACTCAAGGCCAAACACATGTCACCGATTACACCAACGCATCAAGAACGATGCTCTTCAACATCAATACGCTTGAGTGGGACCACAAACTGCTAGAGGAAATGGGTATACCGCACTCGATGATGCCGACGGTAAAGCGGTCTTCAGAAGTATACGGAGATACCAACATAGGTGGTAAAGATGGCATACACATCCCTATAGCTGGTATCGCTGGTGATCAACAAGCGGCATTATTTGGTCAAATGTGTGTCGAAGCCGGGCAAGCCAAAAATACGTATGGCACAGGTTGCTTTCTATTAATGAACACAGGGCAGGAAAAGGTCACCTCGCAAAATGGGCTCTTAACTACCATAGCTTGTGGCGCAAACGGAGAACCTTCTTATGCACTCGAAGGTGCGGTGTTTATGGGAGGAGCATCAATTCAGTGGCTTCGTGACGAAATGAAGTTACTCCATGACGCCAAAGATTCAGAGTACTTTGCTACACAAGTTGATTCTTCCAATGGTGTATATGTAGTTCCTGCCTTCACTGGATTAGGGGCACCGTATTGGGATGCATACGCTCGTGGAACCATTGTTGGTTTAACACGTGGAGTTAATGCAAATCATATTATTCGAGCGACGTTAGAGAGCATTGCTTATCAAACACGTGATGTCCTCGATGCGATGCAGGCGGACTCGGGAATTCAGCTATCTGCACTTCGTGTGGATGGTGGTGCCGTTGCGAACAATTTCCTAATGCAATTTCAATCGGACGTATTAAATACCCATGTTCTTCGCCCAAAAGTCACTGAAGTTACCGCGCTTGGTGCTGGTTATCTTGCGGGTCTTGCCGTTGGGTACTGGGGAAGCATTGAAGAGGTGAAGAACAAGGCTGAACTTGATCGCCAGTTTGCTCCAACTAAGGATGAGGCAAAACGCCAACGTCGTTATAAAGGCTGGAAACGGGCGGTGACGTGTGTCCAATCGTGGGCTGAATTGCACGAAGAAGAATAAAACCAAAACGAAAAACGCCGCTTAGTTCCACGGAGGTATAGAACTAAGCGGCCATGTAATTACACGAAAAGACACCTATGGGTCTAAAACGTCAATTGGCTAGTTAATCACTCATGTGCATACGAGCAATAACACCTACAGAGTAGCGGAGTCCGCACCTTCTAGCACGCTCAAATCCCACTCTAGAATTCAACGTTTTTCACATTCTTAACAATTACCTTACTAATTGTGGGTCATTTGCGGAAGCAAGCTCAAATAAAAAGGACTCACACCGTTGGTTGAGTCCTTCTTTATCAAATCTTAACTGTGACTATCCGGGATGACCATCCACTCTTGGTTTCATCAGCATCATTCCGAATCGCCATACGAACATACCGAAAGCCAGAATCCACAAGGCTGCACTGACATCAATCCAAAGTAGCATGTGTGAAGGGTCAAAAATCACGCCTAAGCTTCTTGCTAATGCCGCTCCAATCACGGCGGCAAAAGCGATGCTCATGTTTGGGCCTTTGTAAATCATGCGACCTGTATGCCCCATGGTCACTCGAGCAATCATCGCTAAGATCAATCCACCCAATGCACCAATAGCAAACAGATGAATTAAGTTGTGGCTCGCAAACGCATTATCCCAACTGCCACGTAGAATCAGACTCAAAGGCAGACACAAATAAGCCACATGTAACGACCACACCAACGGCTCGCTAAGCGTCAGCCAAGGCTTCCAACGCAGGAATCGAACCAACTGCGCCACTCCGGCAAACAACATAAGTGGCTGACCAAGTTCTGCAAATGTCACAGGGAAGAAGCTCAACACAAACAACATAACCAAAGGTAGGTTTGCTAGCCAATCCAACCACAGTAACGGCTGAGCTTTTTCGAAGTTAAAGCGACGGGCTGTGAAAAATGGAATCACTCGTCCACCCATGACGGAAAGCAGCAGAGTGAACCACCAAAGCATCGCTTGCCATACCGCAGACGAGGTAAATGGCGGCATGCCTTTCACCGTTGCGTAACTGGCAAAGTTGGCAAAGATGGCGAGCAAGAATAACGGCACAAAAAACAGATTCCGCCAACCTTTCGCGCGGTAAACACGAATGCCCACTTCGTAGGCCACAAACAGCAAAAACAGCGCTTCAATGCTGCTGGTTAACCAAAGTGGTGCTGGTGTCCAAAGCAATATTCTCGGTGCAAGCCACAATGTAAATATCGCTAACAAGGTGTAGTGTTTCGTGCCGTTAATGCCCGTCCAGTTTTGCACTGCAGTCAGCACAAAGCCCACCACTATTGCCATTGAAAAACCAAACAACATTTCATGAACGTGCCACCACAACGCCGGAACACTCAACGCACTTGGCTGTCCGGTTTGGAACATCCATACCCATACCGCAATTGCGACAACAGCATAAATAGAGCCAAACAGGAAAAACGGTCTAAACCCTAATCGCAGCCATGCAGGGATTTTCTCTTCCACTTTTTTATCGGTGATATTCAGCATTGTGATGCCCTTAAGTACCCATTTGATACCGTTCAAAAATTCTACGCGTTCGATATTAACACAAACATGCATAAAAAATACATGTTATAAAATCAAACTATCCTTTCGAGGTAAAACCTGTGCTTCATACGTTGCTTGGTTGGTAGTGTTTAGGTATAACGGATAACAGTGATTTCGTCGAAGTAAGGGAAGCAATCGAGATGTATATATTTGGCTATGGCAGTTTAATCAATGCCGCCTCGCGCAAGTTAACGGGTCAAACGGGAGAAGCCATCCCAGTCATCGCTCATGGACTGGTGCGCTATTGGGGCAAAGTTGACGACAGCTATATCTTGTCACCCTTGGTTGTGAATGAAGGCGAAGGGCAAGTCAATGGTGTGTTGCTTGAAGTCGACGATCAAGCGCTAGCGGATTTTGACCGACGCGAGCGTGGCTACCATCGCATTCAAATCCGTCCAGATCAGATTGAAACAGAAACCACTTTTAACTCTGAGCACAGCATTTGGGTTTATGTGAAAAACGATCCGTTACCACCCTGCTCACTCAGTCCCATCATGCAAAGCTATGTTGATACGGTGCTCGCTGGATGCTTGGAAGTCTCCCATGCGTTTGCTGAGCACTTCGTTCGCCATACCGTTGGTTGGCATCATGCCAAAGAAAACGACCGCCACCAGCCCAAATACGGCAACTTAGCGGGCGTACAAGATCATCATTATGAGTTGATTGATAACCTAATTAAAAAGGGAGCCTAGTGGCTCCCTTTTGCTATTCATGTTCTGTTTGTGTGAGATTAGAACTTGTAATCAACACCAGCGTATAGGCTGTCGAAATCAAAGTCGATATCGCCACCGCCTTCAACATCGATCGTTACTGTAGAAACACGGTAACCACCAGAGATAATTAGACCTGAAGCGAACTCGTAACCCACTTCTGCACCGTAGTTGAAACCAACATCACTACCGTCAGTTTTCACATTAAGGTTTGCAAGGTTTGATTTAGACTCAAAATCTACACCCATCACACCAAGACCTGCAACTGCACCAACATAAAAACCAGTACCAGAGAATTGGTATTTCGGTTTTGCATTTAGGTTGAAGCCGTAACCATCAACAGTCACTTTTGCCCAGTTACCTGAACCTGATGCCTTTTCTTCAAAGCTACCGTAGTAGACGTATTCGCCCTCTAGTGCCAGTTTGAAGTTTTCTGAGTATTGCAGCTCTTTACCTACCGCAATACCAAGACCCGTTGCTGAAGAGCTTGACGAGTCGCCTTCAACTTTAAGGTCTGAATTTAAAATATCCGCACCAATGTACCAATTACCTTCCGCCTGAACCGACGCCGAAGCAACCACTGCACCTAAAGCCAATAATGGCAATACTTTTTTCATTATAATTTCCCAATTTTTCATGCTGTTAGACAGCTTTTAAAGCGCGGAGATTATAAATAAAGGTGAATATGATTCTATTGATTCATTTATAAAATGAGATCTAAAACATAAATAACTGTTATATAAACAATATATGATTAGATACTAAACGATTCTCACACCAGCAGGCATCGCGCGTTCAGGCGTTAGCAGAACACTTTCTGATTCATCATCGGTTTCGGCACAAAGCAACATGCACTCAGAGGTTTCACCACGCATCTTAGCTTTCGCAAGATTACACAGCACCACCACTTGTTTCCCCATCAACTCTTCTTCTGTGTAGTAAGGCACCAAGCTGGTGACGGTTTGCAGTGTTTTCTCACCGATGTCGATCTGCACGATGTAAAGCTTATCTGCGTTTTCGTGACGAGCCACTTCGATGATTTTTCCGGTGCGAATTTCTAGTTTTGCGAAGTCTGAGTAAGCGATCGTTTCCATTGATTAAAACCTCAAGTAAAATTTTACTAAAACAAACTCTACATTATCAGTTAGTACTTTAAATACAAGAGGTGAAGATCGCATTTTGATGAGCAAAGATCGTGCTGTTTACAATCGTCCTTTACCAAATCTCACTCAACTTCGGCCAACCCCACGCCGTGATCTCTACACCTTTGAATATGTCTTGAAAGCTAAGTGTTTGTCGATGGTGAAGCATCGGACTAACCACACCTTCATAGATCAGCACAGAGCCAAGTTGCTCTAACTTAGTGAGGTAATCTTCCGGAACACTAAACTGTCGAATTTGGTTGACCTCAGCCACCAGCCAGTCGCTGACGTCAGATCCGATCGTGGCGTGCAAAACAGGATCGCTGAGGAAAAACAGTAAAGCCGAGACTTGTCGGTTGTCATCCAAGTTAAAGCTGCTTAGAACAATCTCTTCACTAAAGCCCTCTCCAGACGCTTTTTCAATAAATGCTTCAAACGAATAAACGTTTACTTCAACCTTGATGCCATGTTCCATCAAGATTTGCTCAGCGGCTCTCGCACTGCGTTGAATACCAAGATGGGAATAACAGGCGATTCGGATTGAACTCGGTAGTACTACCTCATCACTTCTCAGGTATTTGACGTTGTGCCAGAAGGGGAAAAAGTTATGTGCGATTTCAGCCCCAAAGGTGGTTCCGTTGCGTTCCAACTGCTGCCAAATGTTCTCACCACTCAAGGCATCACTCAGCCAACGTCGCTGAGCGTGCGATAAGTTAGGATGATTGTGATTGAAAATCATAAACAAACACCCTTCTTCCACGCGATCTTTCGATGCTGTGTGTTTGGCATCGATGATGCGCTCATCCACTTCTTCATCTGGAGAGTTGGTGATGACCTTTTTCGAGTACTGCTCTGTCTTAGGTAAATCGTGGGGGTAATTGGAAGCCTTTGCACCTTCCTTCTTGCCACTGTTTAACGACCAGATGGTGACTTTATCAGTGAGGGAGCGAAATCCGTGAAAGCGCTCATTCGCCACCAAGGTAAGTTTGTTGTTCGTGTGCGATTCCAGAGAGAAAATGCCACAGCCGATGCTGTCGGAGGATAAGTTATTGAGTTGCTCGACAGGCTGTAAAGAGTATTTTAGATCACTCAACAATGCAGCGAAGCCTTTGTCTGGCCGAGTAAGTTGAACGGAAAATCGATAAGGCGACTCAACAGAAACCGCTTCAAGGTGATCGAGTTCATTTTGATAATATGGAAGCTGCTGCCAATGGTTTAGTAGCTTCACCATTAGTTCTGCATCCACTTTACCGCCATGATGAAAGCAAACGGAAGGACGAAGATAAAACGTCCAAGTTCGCCACTCTTCATCGGCTTGCCAATGATGCGCAATGTTTCCGACTAACTCACCTTCAGGTGTCATAGAAACCAAGCAAGCGTGAATTTGACGAATTAAGAAACGCTCGCTGTTTCGTTGCGGTGTGATTGGATTGAGCGTAGCAAAAGAGCGGTTATAGGTGAGTTGTACACTGACTTTGCCTTCTGTCACTTGGGCACCGGAAGTCTGCTTAAGCAGTTGCTCAAACACCACTTGGTCGAAATCAAGAAACTCAAGTGCTCGGTCGTATTTGCTCTCTTTGATCCACTCCAGAGCAATAGAGCGCTTCACCTCTGTATGATCGATGTTACGAATTAAGGTCGAACGTTGGTTACGCCCCACTCTGGGTATCCAAGCGATCCAGTTGAGCGCATTCATCTGCTTGAGAATAGCTCGGGCATGCCTTGGGCTGGTGAACATCTTGTCTGCAATCTCGGCAAGCGTCACCGCGTATTCCTCTCGCAGCTCAAAACTCTCTACACGTTCGTAGTAGCGAAAAAGATTAATACTCTCCAAAACAGGCACTCCAAAACTAAGATTCTGTTCCTTATATTAGCGTTTAATGCCTTCATTCAAGTAAAAAGGTCTAAAAACTTAGTTATCAGGAACAAGAAAAACAAAATTCACTCTGTTTTTTTATGCCTTATTTTTACCCAAAATACTCTTAGATTCTGACGCAGTCCTATGGTTGAGCGATCAAAACAGTGCCCTTCATTCAATTGGTTAAGGCCCTCTATTTTTAGCTCAGCACACCACTTATAAAGCTTTAGCGATAGCAACCAGTTTTTATGTTTATGCTCCAACCCCCGCAAACCATAATCACGATGCTATCGCTAATCTCCCCGCTTCCCACAGTTTATTCATGACTGCGCCACTCAAGATTTTTATCTAACAAGTTGGAGTATTTTTATGTTTGCTAACTTTTTTGCCAACCTTTCTAAGGTCGGTAAGGCGCTCATGTTGCCTATAGCCTCAATGCCCGCGGCGGGTATCCTTTTGGGTATTGGCTCGGCGCAATTTGGGTTCATTCCACCCGTAGTTTCTGAATTGATGGCAGAAGCAGGTGGCGCGGTATTTGGTAACCTGCCGCTTATCTTTGCGCTTGGCGTTGCTATCTCATTTACCAACAATGATGGTGTTGGTGCGGTTGCGGCAGGTATTGGTTATTACGTATTAGTCGCGACGCTAAAAGTCATGGCTGGCGTGCTGGGTGTGGACCATATCGACACAGGTGTGCTCGGCGGCATCATCTCCGGTGCAGTTGGTGCGTATATGTTTAACCGTTTCTATACCATTAAGATGCCAGCTTATTTAGCCTTCTTTGCGGGTAAACGATTTGTCCCGATCGTGACGTCATTTTCTATGCTGTTTTTGGGCATTGCGATTGCCTTTATTTGGCAGCCAATTGGCTCGGGCATTGATTGGTTTGGCACATGGGCAACCGAGCAAAACCCACTGGTCGCATTCTGGGCTTACGGCACCGCGGAACGTGCTCTGATCCCATTTGGTCTGCACCATGTGATTAACGTGATTATTCAGCTTCAAGCCGGTGAGTTTGTGAACGCTGCTGGTCAAGTATTCCATGGAGAGATCCCTCGCTTCTTCGCTGGTGACCCAAATGCGGGCAACCTAGCGGGTGGTTACCTATTCAAGATGTTTGGTCTTCCTGCGGCGGCAATTGCGATTGGCCGTGCAGCAAAACCAGAGAACCGCACCAAAGTTATGGGCATCATGATCTCAGCAGCGCTAACGTCGTTCCTAACTGGTATCACTGAGCCTATCGAGTTTGCGTTCTTGTTCATCTCGCCTGTGCTTTACGTGATTCACGCGATCATTGCGGGTCTGGCTTACCCACTGTGTATCATGCTGGGCGTAAAACATGGCTACAGTTTTAGTGCAGGTCTTATCGACTACGTGACCTTCTTTGGTATTTCGACCAAAGGTTGGATGATCATCCCACTAGGTTTGGCATACGCTGCGCTGTACTACGTTGTGTTCACTTGGTTCATTAAAACGTTCGATCTGAAAACACCAGGGCGTGAAGATCAAGACAGCAGCAAAGCCGTCAATGACACCAGTTCAGAGTTTGCCAGTGAGTTGGTTAGCGCGTTTGGCGGCAAACAAAATATCTTAAGCACCGATGCTTGTATCACTCGTTTGCGAATCCAAGTCGCAGAGCAAGACAAAGTCGACGAAGCAAAATTGAAAGCACTTGGTGCAGCGGGTGTGGTGCGAGTCGGTACAGGCGTACAAGCTATCTTTGGCGGCAACAGCGATGTGTACAAAACTCAAATGGTTGATTGGATGAACAACAACTAGCATTCTGAGCGCCATCTTCTAAGGCCTGTAAAGAGAAAATAGAAACGACAAATCGCGGTCACATCAATGACCGCGATTTTTTGCTTTTATGCGCCTAACCAATACCTCATCTAAGATAACGTTTACACATCACATATATTCAATAAATTCATAGAGTAAGGCCAAATTCATCGCAATATAAAAATGGTGTTGATTGCACTTATTACACAATGGGTGTTTAATACTCCAATTAACGTTTTTAGCCCACGAAAGGTCCCTCATGGCAACAATCAAGGATGTCGCGAAAGAAGCCGGCGTATCGGTCGCGACCGTCTCTCGCGTGATCAATAAATCACCGAAAGCAAGCCAATCTTCTATCGACGCAGTGACGCAAGCAATGAGCAAACTGGGCTACCGTCCAAACGCAGCAGCGCGAGCACTCGTCAGCCAAAGTACCAACACCATGGGCGTGCTTGTGGGTGATGTCTCAGACCCGTTCTTCGGCACACTGGTGAAATCGGTAGATAACGTGGCGCGTGAAAACGGCAAACATATACTGATTGGTAATGGCTACCACAACCCAGAAGACGAACGCCAAGCGCTAGAACTTCTGATCAACAGCCGTTGTGAAGCCATTGTGATTCACTCTAAAGGTCTATCAGATGAAGAACTGATCGGCTACGCCAAAGAAGTCAAAGGCATGGTGTTGATCAACCGCCATATCCCAGAGTTGGCAGAGCGTTGTATCTCTCTTGATAACCGCAAGGGCGCGTACTTAGCGACGGAATATTTGATTCGTCATGGTCACAGCAAGATCGCTTGTATCGCCTCATCCCACGACATCGAAGATACCGACGAACGCTTACAAGGTTACCAAGCAGCACTGAAAGATCACGATATCGAGCTATCAAAAAGCTATGTCGAATATGGCGAGCCAAACAGTGACGGTGGCGAAACAGCCATGACCAATCTGCTGACCAAGTCACTCGCAATCACTGGCGTGGTGGCGTACAACGACTACATGGCAGCAGGTGCGCTGGCGGCGTTAGACCAAAATGGTATCGACGTACCAGAAAAAGTGTCCATGGTTGGCTTCGACGATGGCTTAATTGCTCGCTTCGTCAATCCAAGTTTGACCACGATTCGTTACCCAATCGAAATGATGGCAGAGCGTGCTGCGCGTTTGGCATTAGCGTTATCGCGTGATGAACAAGTGGAAGATGACACCATCATCTTTAGCCCAACTTTAGTGCGCCGTAACTCGGTGGATCGTCTTTAAGATATCGCGCTAGTCAGTGCCAAGAAAGGTTACAAAGTAAAAGCTCTGCCACCGAAGTGACAGAGCTTTTTCTTTTTGGGGTGTTTGTAGAGAGCGTTATTTTGCCAACTTTCGATGAGCTTTTGACCTACTGTGAGCAAAAAGCCTACAGCAACCCAAAAGCTCGAAAATGCTCAGTTTACCTAGAAAGCAAACTGATAAGTGGTGCAGAAGCGGTACTCTTGTTCAGGCTCAAGAATACAGCTTGGCTGCGCCCACTCAGCATGGTTTGGCGAATCTGGTAAAAACTGCGTTTCTAACGCCAGACCCGCGTAATCGTTATATTCGCCGCCACGGCGATTTGGTGCGCCAGCTAACCAGTTGCCCGTGTACAATTGCATCGCAGGCTTGTTTGTTACCACTGACAGGTGCACTTTTTCATCTGGAGAAACCACCAGCGCAACTGGTTTTGAGACATCGCGATGAGCATCAAATAGGTAGCTATGGTCATACCCTTTGGCGGCAACTTGTTGTTCATCTTGTAAGAAGTGTTCTGAAACTGGTTTTTCACTTCTAAAGTCAAATCCAGTGCCTTTCACATCTTGCAGTTCACCCAGCGGAATACCGACCTCAGAGGTTGGTAAGTATTGGCTTGCAACGATGGTTAAGCGATGCGAACGACAATCTAAGTCCGCTTCAGCCCCCAACAAATTGAAGTAAGCATGGTTGGTCAAGTTGATCGGTGTCGCTTTGTCTGTCTTAGCGAAGTACGCAATGCTCACTTGGTTATCATCAGTCAGCGTATACGTCACTTGCACTTCTAGATTGCCCGGAAAACCTTGGTCACCATCTTCAGACAATAAAGAGAACGTCACTTGCTGATTCGAGTGAGACTCAATCTTCCAACGACGTTTATCAAAACCTTCTTCACCACCATGCAGAGAGTTGCCCGCTTGGTTAGTAGACACTTGAAATACTTCGCCATTCACTTCAAAAAGACCATTGGCGATGCGGTTTGCGTAGCGACCAACAGTGACACCCATGTAACACTGTTGCTGCATGAAACTCCCCATCGTCCCCACTCCGAGAAGCACTTCACGCAACTCCCCATTCGCCAAAGGTAAACGACAACTCAGCCATGTCGCGCCAATATCCATAAAGGTAACGCTCATGCCTGTGTTATTTTTCAGTTCGACCACGTTGGCAGGCGCGCCATCAAAGGCGGCCTGCTGTGTCATCGTGATAGTTAATGGCTCAGTCATCTCTCGCTCCTACTGCGTCTTAAAGCACTTTGAACTTAAAGCAATTTTGCACTTAAAGTACTTCGACTAAACCAGCGCCGTTTTTCGCTTGGCACACGTAGATGGATTCTTTTAGACCCGTTGCTGCTTGGTACTTCGCTTCTACCGTTGCTTTCACTTCGTCAACCAATGCTGGCGGTACAATTGCAACGATACAACCACCAAAACCACCGCCCGTCATGCGCACGCCACCTTGCTCACCAATCACTTCTTTCACCATCTCAACTAACGTATCGATTTCTTTGACTGTGATTTCGAAATCATCACGCATGGACGCATGAGACTCGGCCATCAGTTCACCCATACGCTTCATGTCGTGTGCGCGAAGTGCTTGCGCCGCTTCTACCGTGCGGTCGTTTTCTGTGATGACGTGACGAGCACGTTTTGCTACTAGCTCATCAAGTTCAGATACTTTCTCGTTGAACTGTTCAATGGTCACATCACGCAGTGCTTTCACACCGAAAATGCGCGCCGCTTCTTCACACTGCTCACGGCGCGTGTTGTATTCGCTGTCTACCAAACCACGTTTTTTGTTTGAGTTGATGATCACAACGGCCATGTCTTCCGACATTGATACCGCTTCAGTTTCTAGGCTGCGGCAGTCCAACAGCATAGCGTGGTTTTCACGACCTTCTGCCGAAATCATTTGGTCCATAATGCCGCAGTTACAACCAACGAATTCGTTCTCTGCTTGCTGGCCGTTTAGCGCAATTTCCGCTTGGCTGATTTCAAGATTGAATAGCACTTTGAATGTTTGACCAATCACGACTTCCAACGCTGCCGACGAGCTTAAACCCGCACCTTGAGGCACGTTACCGCTAACAGAAATATCCGCACCAGAGAATTGGTAGCCACGAGCAAGAAGACACTTCACCACACCGCGAATGTAGTTCGCCCACATTTTGTCTTGTTGGAATGTGATTTCTTGCGTGATGTCGAACTCATCAACGGCGTTACCGTAATCCACAGAAACTACGCGCACTAGGTTGTCTTCACGCTTCGCTGCTGCCACAACGGTTTGGTAGTTGATCGCACATGGCAGTACAAAACCATCGTTGTAGTCAGTGTGCTCACCAATCAGGTTTACACGACCAGGCGCTTGAATAATGTGGCTTGGTGCGTAACCCAGCACTTGTTCAAAAGAGGTTTTCACATTTTGGATTAGATCAGACATAGGGACGTTCTCTTAAATTATAAATTTGGTATTGGGATAGCGCGTGAGCCTAACTTTCTATCTGTAAAGTCGCGCTATCCCGTTATTCGTTATCAGTCTACTTTGAGGCGTTATTGCTCTTTGTAGTGCACATCGCTTAGGTCACGCAGACGCTGCGCCGCTTGTTCTGCGGTTAGGTCGCGTTGGCTTTCAGCCAGCATTTCATAACCAACCATGAACTTACGAACCGTTGCACTACGTAGCAGTGGCGGGTAGAACAATGCATGCAGTTGCCAATGGTCGATATCGGTACCTTCTTCAAAGAACGGCGCGTAATGCCAGCCCATTGAGTAAGGGAAAGAGCATTGAAATAGGTTGTCGTAACGGCTAGTTAGCTTTTTGATTGCAACCGCAAGGTCATCGCGTTGCTCATCGGTTAGCTCACTCATTCGACGAATGTGCGTTTTAGGCAGTAGCATGGTTTCGAATGGCCACGCCGCCCAGTAAGGCACAACAGCAACCCAATGTTCAGTCTCAACCACGGTGCGTGAACCATCTTTAAGTTCAGCTTGCACGTAATCCACCAGCAAGTTGCTGCCATGCTCTTGGTAGTACGCTTTTAAGTTGTGTTCTTTGCGCTCGATTTCGTTTGGCAAGAAGCTGTTTGCCCAGATTTGACCGTGCGGGTGAGGCTGAGAACAACCCATGGTCTCACCCTTGTTCTCGAATGCTTGAACCCAAACGTAGTCTTTACCCAACTCTTCGATTTGATCATTCCACGTGTCAATCACGCCACGGATTTTGTCGACCGGTAGTTCAGGCAAGGTTTTGCTGTGATCAGGCGAGAAACAAATCACTCGGCTCAAACCGCGCACACCTTGAGTTTTGAACAGAGGGTTGTCTGACTCAGGTGCATCTGGAGAGTCCACCATCAGTGCGGCGAAGTCATTTTGGAACACGTACGTGCCTTGGTAATCTGGGTTTACATCACCAGAAATACGCTCGTTGGTTGGGCAAAGGAAACACTTCTCGTCGTAGCTTGGTAGCTCATCAATCGCAGGTTTCTCGTCAGCACCACTCCAAGGGCGTTTTGCACGATGCGGTGACACCAAAATCCACTGACCCGTTAGTGGGTTGTAACGACGGTGTGGGTGATCCACTGGGTTAAATTCAACATTCGACATCTTACTTACTCAACTTTTAAAATTTCTTTCATCTGCATTCCCCAATGAAATTGGAGTTGCAGCTAGGCGGTCAATCAACAACGCTGCAGCTTCAATTACGCAGGGGAATAGCCTTGCGGGTTGTTTGACTGCCACTTCCACGTATCTGCCGTCATTTCCGCAACACTGCGCGTCGCTTTCCAGCCAAGGTCTCGCTCCGCTTTATCTGTACTTGCCCAGCATTCTGCAATGTCACCCGGGCGACGAGGACAAAGCTCGTAAGGCACTGGATTACCGCAAGCCGTTGCGAACGCTTCTACCATCTCAAGCACACTAGAGCCTTTGCCCGTGCCTAGGTTGTAAATGTGCAAACCTGCTTTTTCACCGACCGATTTCAGCGCTGCAATATGGCCATCAGCCAAATCCATCACGTGGATGTAATCACGCACGCCTGTGCCATCCGGTGTCGGGTAGTCATTGCCAAATACCGACAGTTTTTCGCGGCGGCCTACTGCCACTTGCGCGATAAACGGCATCAAGTTGTTTGGGATGCCCTGAGGGTCTTCACCCATAGTGCCCGATGGATGCGCACCAACTGGGTTGAAGTAGCGCAGCAAAGTCACGCTCCAGTCGTTTTCTGCGTTGAACAAATCGCTCAAGCACTCTTCCACCATGTACTTGCTGCGACCGTATGGGTTAGTGGTCGCCCCCGTTGGAGAGTCTTCCGTAATCGGCACAATGTCAGGATCGCCGTAAACCGTTGCCGATGAGCTAAATACAATGCTTTTCACGCCCGCCTTACGCATACTGCGCGCCAACACCAATGAGCCATTCACATTGTTGTCGTAGTATTCCAGTGGTTTCGCGACAGATTCGCCCACCGCTTTCAGGCCAGCAAAGTGAATCACAGCTTGAATGTCATGCTTGGCAAATACTGAGTCCAAAAAGGCTTCATCGCGAATGTCGCCTTGGTAGAAAGCCGGTTGCTTACCGGTTAGCGCTTCAATGCGGCTTAACACTTCCACTTTGGCATTACACAAATTGTCGACAATGATTGGCTCCATACCTGCTTCAATCATCTGGACACATGTGTGACTGCCGATGTACCCCATACCGCCTGTGACAAGAACTTTCACTTTTGCTTCTCCACTTTTGCTGCTCGATGCTTGGAAATGGGTTGAGCCTGATCACCAAGCAAATTCGCTCATCTCTTAACTGGCTAAAAGTCTACCAATCAAAACCGATCCAGATCCGTGATCAAACTCAAAATAGTGTAAACGTTTCCACAAAATTACATCACGATTCAAAATCAATAAAAATAAAGAAAGTTGGGTTAGAGCAGAAAAATGGGAAAGATTTATGACACTTACATGTATAAACGTTTACACAATGTAAGAAAAACATGGTGATTCACGCAAACCAGAAAGATGATTTTCCGCAATCGATACCTGACATTGCTCTTACAAAAGGAGAGATAAAGCCCGCTACAGTAGCCCCGCCCCAAATGTAACCTTTTGTAACAAGACTCGAATCGCGTCTTTTCCTTTTATCGGGGCATGCAAAGAATAAAAACAAATCTGAAGGGCCCTCATGCTACGCAAGCGAAATGAATTTCGAGACCACAACCAAGAAGTGCGGTTGTTTAAGAACCGTGCCATCGTTGCCTTCCTCGGCATGGTTATTTTGCTGGGTGGATTGGTCGCGAACCTGTACAACTTGCAGGTTAACCACTTTAAAGATTATCAAACTCGTTCTAACGACAACCGAATCAAAATTCTGCCTATCGCGCCAACACGCGGCTTGATCTACGACCGAAATGGCGTATTGCTGGCGGAGAACCGCCCGGTTTACAACCTTGACATGATCCCAGAGCAAGCAGGCGATCCGGATGCTCTGATTGAAAAGTTGCGTCATTACGTCGACATCACCCCAGAACAAGTCGACGCTTTTAAAAAACGCTACAAGCACACTCGCCGCTTTCGTTCTGTCACCATCATGAATGAGCTGAATGACGAACAAGTCGCGCGCTTTTCTGTTCATCAGCATGAGTTTAATGGCGTGTTTGTGACTGCCGACCTCAAGCGTTTTTATCCTTACGGTGAAAAGCTGACGCACGTCCTAGGTTACGTTTCGCACATCAACGACCGAGATTTACGTCGCCTTGATGAAGAAGGCAAAGCGCAGAACTATCAAGCAACACAAAACATCGGCAAGTTGGGCGTTGAGCGCTACTACGAAGACCTTCTCCATGGCACCAAGGGCTATGAAGAAGTCGAAGTAAACAGCCGCGGCCGTGTCATTCGCACCATCAAATACGTTCCACCGATTCCGGGTAAAGACATCGTGCTAAACCTTGATATCGAGTTACAAGAATACGTCTACAAAGAGCTCGACCATCGCCAAGGTAGTGCAGTGGTGCTCGACCCACGAGACAACAGCGTACTCGCAATGGCATCTAGCCCAAGCTATGACCCCAACCCATTTGTGAACGGCATTTCCAGCAAAGCGTACCGATCACTATTGAACGATCCTGCTCACCCCTTGGTAAACCGCACGACGCTTGGTGTTTACCCTCCGGCTTCAACCGTAAAACCATTTATGGCAGTGGCGGGGCTTGAGGAACATGTGATTACGCCAACGACGGTGCGTAACGATCACGGTTCTTGGCGTATTCCTGGCTCGAAACCGAATTCAAAAGCATGGCGAGATTGGAAACGTTGGGGGCATGGTAATGTTGATGTAACTAAGGCAATTGAAGAATCCGTGGACTCTTTCTTCTACCAAACCGCCTTTGACCTTGGCATCGACCGCATCTCAAAATGGATGAACAAGTTCGGCTTTGGCTTGCCAACCGGCATCGATATTTATGAAGAGAGCAGTGCGAACATGCCGACTCGCGAATGGAAAGTCGCACGCCACCGCACGCCTTGGTATCAGGGTGATACTGTGCCAATCGGTATTGGTCAAGGTTATTGGACAGCCACGCCAATGCAAATCGCCAAAGCGACTTCGTTCCTTATCAACCATGGTGAAATGAAAGCACCTCACCTACTTAAAGCCGTGATTGAGCATGGTGAAGAGTTTGAAAATCAAGTCGACGTTGCACCGAAAGATCTGCCGCCAATTGAAGGTGTGCCTGATAAATACTGGGATATTCCAATCAACGCGATGCGCTTGGTAAACAATGGCGCACATGGTTCTGGCCGCCGTGCATTTAAGGGCGCAGAGTACAGCAGCGGTGGTAAATCGGGGACGGCGCAGGTATTTGGCTTGCGTAAAGACGAAGTCTACAACTCGAAAAAGCTTGCTAACCACCTGCTTGACCATGCGTTGTTCACTGCCTTTGCACCGTACGACCATCCAAAATACGTAGCGACCGTTGTGATTGAGCATGGTAACGGTGGTTCAAAAGTCGGGGCACCATTCATTCGTCATGTGTTTGACCACTTGCTTGTCGACCCAGATAAAACCAAAGGTAAAAAGTCTTAGGTTTAACCTTACCACCCTACCACTCGTGTTAAGTGGTAATGATAAATAACAGAGCCCGAACGGATTGTCCTAGCCGTTCGGGCTTTTGTTTGCTTAAAAATTCTGCTTCTCACGTTGATCGCTTCATTTCACTCCTCGCACAGTTTTACTAAAAATTTGTGCATCCATAAGTAGCTGTTTACAATGGTGGGATTATTGCTTATCTCACTGGGACAGTGAGCTTTGCCAACGGGAAGTGAACATGGCAACACTAAAAGATATCGCTACAGAAGCAGGCGTCTCACTTGCAACCGTCTCACGCGTGTTGAATGACGATCCGACTCTGAGCGTAAAAGAAGAAACCAAACACCGCATCTTAGAGATTGCTGAAAAGCTGGAATACCGCACCAGCAGTTCGAAAAAAGCCACCAAAGAGGCGAAACAAAAACACCACTTTTTAGCCTTGTACAACTACAAGCAAGAAGCAGAGGTGAATGACCCCTACTACTTGTCGATTCGTCACGGGATTGAAACCCAGTGCGATAGATTGGGCATTACATTAACCAACTGCTACGACAGTGTCATTGATGTCGAAACGCAAAAGATCACCGGCATCCTTTTAGTTGGTAAAACCGACAAAGCGATCATCAATAAACTACCTAAGCGCCTCGCAGACAGCATTTGTTATATCGACTTCTCAGACAGCGACAGCGTGTACGACAGTGTTGATATCGATCTTGCTCGCATCAGTAAGCAGGTTGTCGACTTCTTCGTCGAACAAGGTTATCAGCGCATTGGTTTCATTGGCGGACAAGACGAGCCCAACACGGCGGACATTCGTGAAAACGCGTTTGTGGAATACGGTAGCCTAAAAGGTGTTGTATCAGAGAACGACATTTACCGCGGCGATTTTTCTAGCCTATCGGGTTACGACTTAGCCAAAGCGATGTTGGCAAAAGGCGACTTTCCAACAGCACTCTTTATCGCATCAGACTCGATTGCGATTGGGGTTTTACGTGCCATCCATGAGTTCGGTTTGAACATTCCACAAGACATTGCTCTTATTAGTGTGAATGACATTCCAACCGCGCGCTTTACCTTCCCACCGCTCTCTACTGTACGAATTCACTCAGAGATGATGGGCATACAAGGGGTAAACTTATTGGTAGAAAAATACCGCGATGGTCGTGCGCTGCCATTGCAAGTTCACGTACCAAGCAAACTCAAACTGCGCGGCACGACTAAGTAGTTCTCCCTCTTAACTCCTATTTTATAAAGCACTGAATCCTCAGTGCTTTTTTATTTCCTTTCTCTAAATCCCCGTTATTTTTTACTCGTTTTACCCAGCAAATAAGCTTGGGATGCTATTCCTTTACGCTGATCACATCTTGCTCACCAATCACGTATTAAAACGTGATCAAGTTAAAGTTAAACGTTTTCACTAATTTATTTTAGTAAAATTTTTACTAATATCTTTCCCAGATAACTCATAAGCCTTTTCACAATACATCGGCTGCATTTCTTTTGGGCAGATTCGACGCTGACGATACCGCGTCGAAATGACCAAGCTAAGCCGAGGGGAGAACAAACGTGAACAACTGGGAAAACTTCCTTCACCTACATGAGAACCGTATGGCACCACGTGCTTACTTCTTCTCATACGATTCAGTTAAAAACGCACAAACGTTCCAACGCGAGCTGAGCAGCCGCTTTAAACTGCTGAGTGGTCAATGGACATTCAACTACTTCACTAACCCGCTTTTGGTACCTGAAGCGTTTTACTCTCAAAAAATGGAAGATTGGGGACGCATTACCGTTCCGAACATGTGGCAAATGGAAGGCCACGGTGACCTTCAATACACTGACGAAGGTTTCCCATTCCCTATCGACGTACCGTTTGTCCCAACCGACAACCCAACTGGCGCATACCAACGCACTTTCACGCTTGGCCAGCAATGGGACAACAAACAAACCATCATCAAATTTGATGGCGTTGAAACTTACTTCGAGGTTTACGTAAACGGTCATTACGTTGGCTTTAGCAAAGGCAGTCGCTTGACTGCTGAGTTCGACATTTCTTCTTACGTTCAACAAGGTGAGAACTTATTGTCTGTGCGCGTCATGCAATGGGCAGATTCGACTTACATTGAAGACCAAGATATGTGGTGGACGGCGGGTATCTTCCGTGATGTTTACCTTGTCGGAAAAGAGCACGTTCACGTCCAAGATCTGACTGTCCGTACTGATTTCGCCGACGATTATCAAAGTGCCACTTTAAGCTGCCAAGTTGAGCTAGAAAACCTGTCTACTGCGGCTGCTTCTGGTTACATGCTGGAATACTCGCTCCAAGACAAAGGTAAAGTGATTGATAGTGGCCAATGTGATGCACTGACTATCCAAGACAACAGCCAAACAAACTTTGCCATTGATGTAGTGAACCCAACCCATTGGACAGCGGAAAACCCATACCTGTACCAACTGTTCATCACGTTAAAAGATGCACAAGGCAATGTGATTGAGGTGATCCCGCAGCGCGTTGGCTTCCGTGACATCAAAGTGCGTGATGGTCTGTTCTACATCAACAACCAATACGTGATGCTGCACGGTGTGAACCGCCACGATAACGACCACCTAAAAGGTCGTGCAGTTGGCATGGAGCGTATCGAGAAAGATCTGATTTTGATGAAGCAACACAACATCAACTCAGTTCGCACCGCGCACTACCCTAATGACCCACGCTTCTACGAACTGTGTGACATTTACGGCTTGTTCGTAATGGCAGAAACCGACGTAGAAACCCACGGCTTCGCGAACGTTGGCGATCTCAGCCGCATCACCAACGACGCTGCATGGGAAAGTGTGTTTGTAGACCGCGCAGAACGCCACGTTCATGCCCAAAAGAACCACCCTTCCATCATCATGTGGTCACTGGGTAATGAGTCCGGTTACGGCTGCAATATCCGCGCAATGTACGACGCAACCAAAGCGATTGATGACACCCGTTTGGTGCATTACGAAGAAGACCGTGATGCAGAAGTTGTCGACGTGATTTCTACCATGTACTCACGTGCGCAGCTCATGAATCACTTTGGGGAGCACCCACACGAGAAACCACGCATCATTTGTGAATACGCACACGCAATGGGTAATGGCCCTGGCGGTCTAACGGAATACCAAAACGTGTTCTATGCGCACGACCACATTCAAGGTCACTACGTATGGGAATGGTGTGATCACGGCGTATTAGCACGTGATGAAAACGGCCAAGAGTTTTACAAATACGGCGGTGATTACGGCGATTACCCGAATAACTACAACTTCTGTATGGATGGTTTGATTTACCCAGATCAAACACCAGGACCGGGCTTGAAAGAGTACAAACAAGTCATCGCTCCAGTGAAAATTCAAGCCGTAGAAGGTACGACAAACACCTTCACCGTAGAGAACAAATTGTGGTTTACCAACCTTGATGATTACACCATCACAGCGGATATCCGATCGGAAGGTGAAACGCTGCGCAGCGTGCAGTTTAAGGTCGAAGAACTTGCTGCAAACAGCGCGCGTGAAATCACAATTAATCTGCCAGAACTGGACGAGCGTGAAGCCTTTATCAACTTCACCGTGCGTAAAGACAGCCGCACTTTGTACAGCGAAGCGAACCACGACATCGCGGTGTACCAATTCCAACTGAAAGAGAACACAGCAAGCGAAGCCGAATTTGTTAGCCACAATGCACAAGCGTTAGTCACCTCAGAAAGCCGCTTGGAACATGTGATTGAAGGTCACAACTTCACTCTGACCTTCTCTAAAGTCAACGGCAAGCTGACCTCTTGGCGCGTCAATGGTGAAGAGCTGATTCAGTCAGAACCTAGACTGAACTTCTTCAAGCCAATGATTGATAACCACAAACAAGAATACGAAGGTTTGTGGCACCCAGCACACTTGCAAATCATGCAAGAGCACTTCCGCACGCTACAAGTCGAAGCTACGGATGAATCGGTTTCGATTACGACCACCAGCATCATTGCGCCTCCTGTGTTCGATTTTGGCATGCGCAGTACCTACCGCTACCAAATCAACGCACAAGGTCACTTGAATGTGGAACTGAGCGGTGAACGCTATGGCGATTACCCGCACGTTATCCCTGTAATTGGCTTGGATTTGGGCATTAACGGCAGCTTTGACCAAGTGAGTTACTACGGTCGTGGCCCTGAAGAAAACTACCAAGACAGCCGCCAAGCGAACTTGATTGATGTTTACCACAGCACGGTAGCCGACATGTTTGAGAACTACCCGTTCCCACAAAACAACGGCAACCGCCAACACGTTCGTTGGGCATCACTGACGAATCGCCACGGCACGGGGTTGTTGGTGAAACCACAGCAAGAAATCAACTTCAGTGCTTGGTTCTACACCAACCAAAACCTGCACGAAGCACAACACACCATTGAGCTAGAAAAGAGCGGCTACATCACGCTCAACCTTGACCATCAAGTGATGGGACTGGGCTCAAACTCATGGGGCAGCGAAGTGCTTGATTCATACCGCGTGTACATGGACGAGTTCCGCTATGGGCTAACACTGATGCCACTTCAAGCGGGCGATTGCAGTGCACAGGCCATGGCAAACCATGATTTCGACAATGCGTTCTTTACTCAACCTAATACTCAAACAGCAAACGAGGCGTAATCCATGATCGTGTTAGACAACTTAGAACAATTCAAAGTCGTGTACCGCGACGGTCGTAAATGGAACCGCTGCGTGGAAGCGATTGAGAACATCGCCAACATCAAAGACGGCGTGATGTATTCGATTGGTGACTCTCTGGTTTACATGATTGAAGACGGGACAAAACAAACCGACCTGTTTGAAGGTAACCGCCGCTACTTCGATGTGCATTACTACCTAGAAGGTCGCGAAACAGTGGAGTTCGCCGACAAATCCGATTTACGCCTAGAGCAAGCATACCGAGATGAAACTGACCGCGAATTTCTCTCTGGTCAAGGTGAGACTCGTGAGCTTTGCGAAGGCCAAGTGGCAATTTTTGATAACGATAAAGCGTACCGCTTCCACGGTGACAACCGAGTAAGAAAAGTGGTGCTCAAAGTGACCATCGAAGATGGCTATTTCCTAAATAAATAACGGCTTACAGGCAAGGCCAGACAACGCGTCTGGCCTAACAACAAAATAATTAAATAAACCCAAAGTAATTCAGATCACAGATCAGTTGTAGACCTCAGCAATCCCACGCGATTACGAATAATATTCGCCCAAGGATGATAAAACGGTCAATAGCACTATCACTGAGTTACGAAGGGAATTGACGTGATTCATCGGAGGACTCTATGTCTGAATCTATGCGTGGCACCATTGGCAAATTCGCCTTGCTGTCGATGACATTTGCGGCGGTATTTAACGTCCGTAACATCGTGAACAACAACATTGAGCTTGGCCTTAGCTCTGCCCCTATCTTCCTTTTCGCGACGATCGTTTACTTCATTCCATTTGTATTCATCATTGCGGAGTTCGTTTCGGCGAACAAAAACTCTGAGTCAGGCATGTACGACTGGCTTAAACAACCACTTGGCTCTAAAGCGGCTTACCTAGGTTCGTTCCTCTACTGGTTCGTGAACCTATTCTGGTTTGTGTCTCTGCTACCAAACGTGATTGCTTACGCGTCTTACGCGATGCTTGGTTACGAATACACCTTCTCACCAATGGTGACGTCGGTGATCTCGATTGTTCTGTTCGCAGCGGCGACCCACATTTCAACCAAAGGCGCATCTTGGTTGGGCAAAATTTCTGAGCTGGTTGCTTACGGTGTGTTTGCCCTATTCGGCATTTACGTTCTCGGCGCGCTAATGGCATTAGGCGGCGACACTTACACGCCAGCTGATCCAATCACGCTAGAAGCAATGAGCCCAACCATTAACTGGGCGACGCTAGGCATTATGTGTTGGATCTTCCAAGCAGCAGGCGGTGCAGAAACCGCAGCGGCTTACCTGAAAGACGTAAAAGGCGGCCAAAAAGCCTTCATCAAAGTGATCATCATGGCGGGCATCTTGATTGGTGCGATGTACGCTATTGGCTCACTTTTGGTGAACGTGTTCGTTCCGCGTGAAGACTTAACATACGCTGGCGGCATGGTAGAAATCTTTACCGGTATGGCGCAATACTTCGACATTTCAACAGTATTGGTTGGCCGCTTCGTTGGTATCATCTTGTTCATCGCGATGTTTGGCTCAATGATGATGTGGACTGCAGCACCAGTAAAAATTCACTTCTCTGAAATTCCAAAAGGTGTGTACGGCGAGAAAACCACAGAGCTGAACGAACACGGTGTTCCAGTACGTGCAGCATGGTGGCAATTCGCGTTCGTTGTGGTGATGCTGATCGTCAACGGCTTTGGTTCAGAATCCGTGCAAGACATGATGAACCAAGCGATCAACCTAACGGCGGGTACGGCGATGCTACCGCCAATCTTCATCATGATTGCGTACTTTGTGTTCCGTCTAAAACACGACGATACACCGCGCGACTTCCGTATGGGTTCACGCAAAGTGGGCATGAGTGTGGTGTCGGTACTGATTGTCATCTTCGTGGTGAGCATGACCGCCTCGGCATTCCCTACAGGTGTTGATTTGGTACGTGCGTTCTTCATCAACGTGTTTATGACTGCCGTCTTCTCTGCTCTGGCTTGGTGGTGGATCTCTCGCTTTGAAAAGAAGCAAGCTATCAAACAACAAGCAACGCAAGAAAAGGCACAAGAGCCAGTAACGCAATCATAAATAAGCGTTAATCCCCCTCTTATTCAAAGAGCATCTTCGTGATGCTCTTTTTGCTTTTGTCCTGCTTCCCCTGCAAAACCACCACTCTTCAAGCGCATTCTAGGGCGTAATTACATAGCAAAAACCATCATTCCCCCTTCCTATATAACCGTTCTCAATCCATAAAAACGACAAGTAAAACTTTACTAAATATCGATCACAATTTAACTATAGAGCATTTAATCAAATATCATTTGATCGATAAAATTGATCCCAAGTTTGCACACGAGCTGATCCTAAAGCCTTTAGAGCACCCCCATATAAATTCAGCCACGTCAGCAAACGATAAATCCTACTCAATTAAGAAGTGATTAAAATGAAGACTTGTTTTACTAAAACTGTTTTGTCCGGATTGATTCTTACCGCTGTCAATGTCCATGCATCTGAAAGCCAAGCTGACCATAGCCCTACTCAACCTCCAAAATCCGACGCAGAAGTCAGCTTCGACTTTTACGGCGAATTAGGCATTGGTGGCCATGTCGCGTTAGAAGGCGAAAACAAAGGCCGCTACGCAGACGGCACTTACATCGAGGGTGGCCTCGCGGTCCAATACGGTAACTGGTTCGGCCTTGCGTACATGGAAGGTTGGACGGTTCAAGCCGATGACGATGGCAATGCTTGGGCGACAGGCCATGGTTGGGGAGGCTTCGAGGGTGGCTTCAACCGTTTCTATGCCGGTTACCGCACCGATGGCAACACCGAGTTTATGATTGGCCGTATGGACTCTTCTCTGGATGACGTTCAATGGTGGGGCGATGCGACAGTCGAATATGGCTACGTGATCTCCAATACACGAGACGTGTTCTTGGGCGCTAAGATCCAAAACCTTGAAGGTAAATTCCGCTACAGCATTTCAGCCGCTCCTGAGTCGGACTTCTCGGAAGATGATTCTTGGGTCAACTTTGGTAAATACGACCGCTTTGCTGATCAATGGATCGATAAGAACGCCATGGTCAACGGTTACATCCAATACGACATTGCTGAACACTTAACGCTGATGGGCGGCGCAGAAGTCCGTAACAACGACGGTGGTGAACTGTTCCTCATTGGTGCGGAATACAAAAACGTTGCCGCACGTGTATGGCACGACACCGATAAAGGCAACCAAGTTTCAGACGGCAGCGAATCAGGCTTTATGACCAGTGCATGGTATGAAGCCGCTCCGGGCGTCTATCTATCAGCGGCCTACAACTACGCCAATTTTGAATCAGACACCGCTGAGGATGAAATCACTTCTTACATCAACGCCGGCGTGTGGTGGGAATACGCCAACGGCACATGGGCAACCGCATTTGATAGTCGCTTTGCTGTCGGGGATGACAACGTGACGGGCGATGCTCAAGTTTTCGCAATGCAATATTTCTACTGGTAAACCGAGGAACCAAACATGACTTTACGTAAAACCCTAATTGCTTTAGCCGTTGGTTCAGCGGTGACACTCTCTGGCTGTAATACCGTCACAACTTCTGAATCACCGTTACAAGCGAGCGAGTTTAAGAATGTAATTGACCGTACCGGCTCTCCAGAATACATGCGCGATTACGACTTTGATGACCACCAGCGTTTTAATCCATTTTTCGATATGGGTGCATGGCACGGACACCTATTGCCTGACAATGCAGAAGGTATGGGTGGCTTTCCTGGCACTGCGCTCCTGACCGAAGAATACATCAACTTTATGGCCAATAATTTTGATCGCTTAAGCGTGTACAAAGATGGCAAAAAAGTCGCCTTCGAAATGGAGGCGTACAGCTTGCCGGGCGCATTGGTGCAAAAGCTAACCTCTGGTGATGTCACCGTGGAGATGACGTTGCGTTTTGCTTCTGACCGCACTTCTCTGTTGGAAACCAACATCACCACAGACGCCCCAGTTGAACTCGTATGGGATGGCCAATTGCTTGAGAAGTACCACGCTAAAGAAGGCAAATCCCAATCAGATAAAACCATTGATGAGCAGTACCCAAATTACAACCGCACGATCGTCGCGACGGATGACGGTTTAAAAGTAACGTTTGGTAAAGTACGTTCAACGTGGGATCTGTTGACCTCTGGCGAGTCCGAATACCAAATCCATAAGTCCATCGATATGGAAACTCAGGTGGATGGTCATCAGTTTACTTCGACGGCGAGAATCGACGGCTCAACCACGATTTACACCACCTACTCTCATGTCCTAACCGCAAAAGAAAACCAAGCTGAACAAGCGAAGATTCAAGACATTTTGGCAAATCCAGAGGCTTATCTTTCGGCTTCTGAGCAGCGTTGGGAAGACTATCTAACCAAAGGCTTAACCAACCCACACGCCACACCAGAGCAAGAACGCGTGGCGGTGAAATCGATGGAGACCTTGAACGGCAACTGGCGCGGTGTCGCAGGTGCGATGAAATTTGATTCGGTAACCCCGTCCGTGACAGCACGTTGGTTCTCAGGCAACCAAACTTGGCCTTGGGATACATGGAAGCAAGCTTATGCGATGGCGCACTTCAATCCAGATGTCGCGAAAGACAACATTCGTGCGATGTTCGCTTATCAAATTCAAGCAAACGATCCTGTTCGCCCTTGGGATGAGGGTTATGTGCCGGATCTATTGGCTTACAACTTAAGCCCTGAACGTGGCGGCGACGGAGGCAACTGGAACGAACGTAATACCAAACCAAGTCTTGCTGCGTGGGCGGTCATGGAAGTGTACAAAACCACCGGTGATAAAGCATGGATCGAAGAGATGTATCCGAAGCTTGTGGCGTACCACAACTGGTGGCTGCGTAACCGCGACAACAACGGCAACGGCGTTCCTGAATATGGCGCTGCGGTAGACAAAGCGCACAACACGCCAGAAGGTGAAATGTACTTTACGGTGGTTCGCGGTGAAGAGCATGAAACGGTAGTGGGTAAGAAAGCACTGGCAAAAGTGATGGCAGAGGGTAATTACGATTACATCGAGAGCCCAGCACAAACCGCCGCTTCTTGGGAATCTGGCCGCGATGACGCAGCGGTCTTTGGCTTTATCGATAAAGAGCAGCTTGATGCTTACGTTGCCAAAGGCGGTAAGCGCAGCGATTGGGAAGTGGAATTTGCGCAGAACCGCGCTGAAGACGGCACCCTACTGGGTTACTCACTGCTACAAGAATCCGTTGACCAAGCGAGCTACATGTACAGCGATAACCAATACCTAGCCGAAATGGCGGACATGTTAGGCAAAGAAGACGAAGCAAAAGACTTCCGAGCGAAGGCTAAACATCTGGCAAACTATATCAACACTTGTATGTTCGATGAGTCCACGGGCTTCTTCTACGACATTCGCATCGAAGACAAACCACTAGAAAATGGCTGTGCGGGCAAGCCGATTGTCGAGCGCGGGATGGGACCAGAGGGTTGGTCGCCCCTGTTTAATGGTGCGGCGACTCAAGCTCATGCCGATTCCGTCGTAAAAGTGATGAAAGACAGCAATGAGTTCAATACGTATGTGCCACTGGGTACGGCTGCGCTCTCCAACCCAGCCTTCGGTCCAGATATTTACTGGCGTGGACGCGTATGGGTCGATCAGTTCTACTTCGGCTTGAAAGGCATGGACAGATACGGCTATCGTGATGACGCCATTGAGATGGCAACGGCCTTCTTCCAGCATGCGGACGGCCTTGTGCAAGATGGCCCAATTCGAGAGAACTACAACCCACTGACGGGCGATCAACAAGGCGCACCAAACTTCTCATGGAGCGCGGCGCACCTATACATGCTGTACAACGACTTCTTCACTGAGTAGAAATCAGTCGTCAATTACAGGGAGCCTTCGTTGCTCCCTGTAATCAATTCTGCCACCAGCTGACGCAGCCAAATCCCTTTATCCTCGTTGTTACGGCTGGTATGCCACAACATCGCGATATCAAAATCCGCTACCGCAATCGGCGGCTGGACGCTCACCAAATCGTCCGAGAACCCTTCCGCTTGCGCCATTTTCTCCGGCACAATCGCAACCAACTCACGCTGTTTAAGCAAGTTTCGAATCGTAAGGAAGTTACGTGAAGCAACGGTGACTTTTCGGCTCAAGCCATGCTCAGCAAGCTTTTTGTCTACTTGTGTACTCAAGCTGCCATCAGGACTTACGAGGGCTTGTTCAATATTGGCAAAAGCGTGAATCGACAATTGTGTTTCGCCTTTCAACACTCGCTTATCACACAGACATACGTGCTTTTCTGTGTAGAGGTACTGGCTCTCAAAATTATCGTCGAGCACAGGCATACTGCCGATGATGACATCTAATTTATCGTGCTCCGTGATCGCTACGTAATTGCTGCGGTTGACGTTGATAAAACTGATTTGGGCTTCTGGCGCACGCTTACGGATTTCATCATAAAGCAGTGGGGCGAAGATAAACTCGGCGTAGTCGGTTAACCCTATGCGGCACACGCCGGCGTAGTTTTCTGGTTGGAAAGCGGACTTAGTCAGTAAGTCTTTGGCAATCGAGTCCAATAAATGATGCACCGTCGGCGCAATATGATGCGCGTGCTCGGTTGGGTCCATCTTATGACCTTTACGCTCAAACAATGGGTCATCAAACAACACGCGCAAACGCGACAAGCTGTGGCTCATGGCAGACTGACTGACAAAGCTTTTCTCGGCCGCCAAACTCACACTGCGATAGCGATATAGGTAAGAAAAGGTCACCAACAGATTTAAGTCGATATTGCGCCACTGGATGTCATCTTTCATAGAACAAACCTCATCCCATTTCATTCATAGATGAAATTAAAACTATTAATTTGAGTCATCTTAGTACATTTCTTACAGTAGATGCAGTTTTATTGGAGATTTAACAGGCTCAACATGTTTACCATTTTTAAAACCTTTTTTTGGCTTGGTTGGATCAGTTTCGGTGGCCCTGCGGCGCACATCGGCTACTTCCGCCAAACGTTCGTTGAAAAGCTCAAATGGATTGATGACAGCGAATACGCACAGATCGTGGCTTTGAGCCAATTCTTACCGGGTCCTGGTTCTAGCCAAGTTGGCTTTGCTCTGGGTTACAAACGCGGAGGCTTAGGCGGCGCATGCATGGCGTTTCTTGGCTTCACGTTGCCTTCCGTGATCATCATGTTGGCGCTTGCGATGGTAAGCAGCCAGATCACCGATACGGCGCTGTTCCAAAACATCGTTCATGGCTTGAAGTTGCTTGCGGTCGTTGTGGTGGCGGATGCGACTTGGGGAATGTACAAAAACTTCTGTCAAAGCAAACTAACAGCAGGCTTGTGTGTGGCAACCGCGATTGCATTATTGGTTGCACCGAGCATCGCAACTCAAATGCTGGTGCTTGTAGTAGCGGGCTTGATTGGCACTCAATATCTTAAGAAAGAATCCGCAGCCCCTGCCGAACCTTTTAAACCAACCATTGCACCATTGGCACTGTTCGCAGTACTTCTGATTGGTTTGCCGTTTGTGGCTCACACCTTGCCAATGCTTGGATTGTTTAGCGACTTCTTCCAAGCGGGTAGCTTAGTTTTCGGTGGTGGTCACGTGGTACTTCCGCTATTGCAAAACATCGTTGGCGATCAACTCAGCCAAGACGCGTTCCTAACGGGCTACGCCGCAGCGCAAGCAGTACCGGGACCGATGTTTACCTTCGCAACTTACATTGGTTACGAGCTGTCTGATGCACCTATCCTAGGCGCGCTAGTTGCAACATTAGGTGTATTCTTACCGGGCTTTTTATTGCTGCTTGGCGTGCTAAAGAACTGGCAAGCGCTGGCTGGCAAACCTGCAGTGTCGGGCGCGATCAACGGCGTAAACGCATCGGTCGTTGGTTTACTATTAGCAGCACTTTACCAACCGGTATTCAGCAGCGCTGTCGTTACCCCAATTGACATCGCTCTTGTGATAGCTGGCTTCTACTTACATAAGAAACTTAACTTGTCGGTGCTTTGGATGATTGTGTTCTTTGTCGCGGCTGGCATTGTGACTGGCATGATGTAAGCGTATCGCTAAGGCAAAGATAAAGATAAAGATAAAGATAAAGATAAGAGTACAACGCCCGCTTCCAATTGGAGGCGGGCGTTTTTAATTCCATCGAGTCAGTAGTTAACACCTATTCCGTTGCTGATGGTTTTTCCTGTTCATCCGCTGGAATGTAAACATCTGCTCTACGGTTTTTAGAACGACCCGACGAGGTATTGTTGGTGGCAATCGGCTCAGATTCCCCAAAGGATTTAAGCGTGGTTTTCTGTTCGCTCACCCCGTAATAGTGCAGCTCACGAGCCGTGCTTTTGGCTCGATTATGACCCAGAGTTTGGTTATAGGCTTTGGTGCCTATCCAGTCAGTATGCCCTTCCACGGTGACTTGATAGTTCGTTTGAGCAAGCTGACGAGCAACACTGCTCAAGACATCTCTAGCGAGCGGTGTGAGGTTAAAACGATCGAACGCGAAGTGAACCCGTGCAATCAATTTACCCTTATCCGTGACTTCACCACTGAATTGCGCAATACCCAAATTCGAGATATACGTCAGGCAATCATTCGGGTTAGTGAGCAGTGATGAGTTCTTCATCAGCGCCCACTTCAGTGCGGGGTCATTGCTGGTATCGGTGACTTGCCAGTAGCCATCACGGTGCGATGCCACCCCTGTCACCTCGCCAACCTGAATCGAGTGCGAGTATTCATAATAAGACGTCCCGCAGTATTCGGTCACTTTTGAACTGACTTCACTGGCATTCGCACTAACGGTCGTGAAACCTGCCACCAGCATCCCTGTTATTAGTATTGCTTTGGTCATACCTATCACCCATATAGTCTCGATACACCATTACCACGAGATCCTTTCTTAATTAGCTCTTCGATTTTCTTAATAAAATCTTCTGTCTCTGTTACATCGATGATGTCTTCATCCGGATTCAACACACAATCTTGGAAACCACTTTGCGAAGATGCACTGAAGTTCACCCCAATGACGCCAATGTACAAATTGCCATTCTCAGTTTGGAAGTGTTCACGCGCCTTATCGCACATACCTTGATTGACTAATCCCGGAAGGATTTGTGTATAAGGAAACTCCATCCCATCACTGATCACAATCAGCATTTTGAGGCGATCGTTGTACTGTTGAGTCTCTTCGGCATCATTGCCATTTGGTCGTCCACCTTCCATGATTTGCAAGCCACGCAGCATGCCTTGGTAGGCGGCAGTGTTACCACCTGAGTTCATGGTTTGCACTTTCTCAAGCTGTGTCTTATCAGCCGTTAGAGGAATCGTGAAGAAACCGTTGTTCCCCGTCATCGTCATGCTACCGTTGTACAAAGAATTGTTATTGGAACGGAAATGGAAGTTGAAACTTGGATTAGAAACCTTGTTGTCGAACATATGATTAACCGACTTGGTGTAACCAATGTACTCCGGAATCTCTAAGCGGTTATTGTTGAAGTTCACCACGTGAGAGACGCGTTTAGCGTGTTGTCTTTCCCAATTCTTTTGATTTGGACAATCATCAACATCGGCGGCACAACTCTCAACTTCACTTTCGGTGTACGGCGACCAATATGACCAGTTAACTTGCTCATATAGAACAGGAGAGACATCTAATCGATAGCCACTCTTGTAACGAAGTTGGCTTGTGGCATACAAGTTTCCGCTTAACTTCTCTTGAACGCGTAGGTTAAAAGGAATGATGGCAATACGATTAAGAACTTCTGTTTCACCTTCTCTCGGCACTAAAATTCTGTCTGCGATTTCCTCTACTGCATCCTTCAATAAATCGATTTTGACTTGCCCTTGCCAGTTGTTGTTCATCGATCCAGAAAAGTCAGTTACCAAAACCAAATCGATGATCTTGTCACCCAAATAATAAGGATATTTTGCCGCTACAGCTTGTCCTGCCAACTTCTGGGTTTGTTCAAAAGAAGGAATAAAAGTGCTGGCAAACCAAGAATTGTGTGTCGTTACTGCATCAACGGAATACTGAATCTTCTCGGTATTGTCATTCTCTTCCGTTGGTTCTTGATAGGTGCGTACCGTCTGAATATTCACATGAGAAACATCACGGACATAATCGTTAATATAAAGCGTCGCTAATGCATCTGATACATTGGATTTGTCATCAATCGTCACGGCTAGTGCCGCTGTTTGAGCAGCATCTCGCAAGCGACTCGTCTCTTGAATATAACGGGTGCCCTCAACGGCTATAAATGTCATGCCGAAGACTGGTACCAAAGTAAGTGCAAACCAAATCGCCGCAACCCCACTTTGGGCACGATGAGATTTAGTTCGGTTGAAGTGTGTAAGGTTCATGGTTACCTCCCTACAACAACAGAGCTGGAAGTAATGGTCATGGTTGGAGACGCATTGTTACCCCAAAATCGAGCGAACCAAGAGTTCTCTTCTTGACACAATGTGACCTGATATAGGGAAAAGATATTGCCATTTTCCACTGGAGCTAAGTCTGCTTTATTCGCAAGACTATTCGCGTTACAACCAAGGTTTCGGTATTCATCGCTTTCAAAAGCATTGAGGGTAGATTTATCGTGCAATGCTTCAATCTTAATTGCGATACTGGTTGGCGTAGTGTCAAACAAACGCGCTGCCAACGTCTTCATGTCTGATTCATCGCTGGCATTGAGCGTGAATCGCTCATCGTAATAGCGTGTCCGCTCTTTTAAGACGTTCGCCAACGCAAAGCTACCTCTATCTAACTGCGCGCGGCTTAATAGCTTATGACTAAGGTCAGTCATAAAATAGAAAACAGCGATTAACGCAACGAGTACTATGAATAGCTCAATCGCAAAAACGCCTTTTTGACGGGTAAGAGTTTTCATGGCGTTTCCTCCTCCCATCCTTCATGTTCTAGGTTTATCAAAGTACTACGTGTAATCGGTACAACATCTCCGGTGAACACGCTAAACATTGGGCTGTGATTATATTGAAGAGTAAACTCGGCAATCGCATAACCACCGCCACCTTCATCCATTTGTACGTCGGTGTAACTCACGTTGGAGATGAGATCTGAATAAGACAAATAGTACTGTCCCGTCAGCGTAAAGTTTTCTGCAGGAACCAAAGTCGCCCACATCGAATCCGATTCGCCTAACGCATTATCGAGTGTTAACTTGTAATTGTCGTAAGAGTCTCCACCCTCATAAATTTTGGTGCTGCGAACCGTTTCTCTTAACGCGTACTCAACCAAGTTCGTTACATAAATTCGAAAGCTCATCTCAAAGAGCATGAGCATAGCAACACCTAAAACAAGTGCGCCCAACACAAACTCGATGATAGTGACACCCTTCGATTTCGATAGAGTATGCCTCATAGCTATCACCTCATTACTGGTGTAACCTTCGCGAAATTTCCATCACTTGAGAGTCAGTAAAAGACCCTTCTAATAAATCTCGCGCCTGATAGATATCCCCTACTTTGAATAATGCGATGGCTAAATTTGCACGCACCTTCTGGTTGCTAGGGTTTTCCTGATAAACAGGAACCAGCAGTGTTATCACGTCGTCATACTGTCGTTGAGCAAGGTAAACTACGGCTAAGTTATTTTTTACCGCCACGTCGTTATAGCCTTTTAGACGGGCTTGGTTGAATGCGGTTTTGGCTTGGTTAAATTGATCGGTGTTGCAATAGGCAATCCCTGACAGAACATAGATTTCTCCGGTATTGTTTCCTAATTCAATCGAATGTTTATAGCGATTAATCGCAAGTTTATCCTCTCCCTCTTGGCTGTGGATTTGTCCTCTGAGTTGAAGTAGAGCAGCGTTTCGAACACCCTTATCGAGCAAATGATCCACATAGAATTTTGAGGACTCGGTATCACCTTTATCAAAATAGACTTTGGCCAACTCTTGCATTATTTGAACGTCTTCAGGGTCTTGTTCCAAGTGCCCCTTATAATGCTGAATTAATCCTGAGTGGTTATCGACACGCTCCATGCTCTGAACAACGTCAATATCGTTGCTAGAGCTTGATGAACAAGCACTTAACAAGACAATTGCAGAGAGAGCGATCACATCCTTTATGATTTTCATCGTTGTCCTCCAAAACTGTTCAGGTCAATTTGCATAACGCCAGGGGCAAGAATAAAGATGACGATTGGAAACATGATCAGCAAAATCAAAGGAATACTCATTTTTGCTGACAACTTACCCATTTTCTCCTCGACTCTTAACAGTTGTATGCGGCGCATATCTTCTGCTAGATCACTCAATACATTGGCGACGGATGCGCCATAGTGGAGATTTTGGATAATCGTAAGAACAAAACTGGAAACCTCAGGTGCAGGCAAGCGCTCAGACAAGTCATGCAACGCTTTTTCAATGCCGTGAACTTTGCCCGCTTCAGATGTCCTTTTAATTTGATAACAAAGGTCTTTATCAAAGATTTTCAACTCTTTCGAAAGATAAGCAAAAGAGGCCTCTATGGTCATACCGGTCTGCACACACACAGACATGATATCCAATACATAGGGCAGATTTTTTGAGATGCGCTTAACCATAAGTCTTTTGCGCATTTCTAGTAGGAAGTCAGGAACAATAATGACCACCACCAGAGCAATAGAGAACGCGAGTGCTTTAGTCAATAAATCGACATTTAAGAACAGCACGACAACAGCAGCAATCAAGATCAGAGCAATTTTAATTGGGAAGTAATAACTGGCTAACTCTTTATTGTAATAACCAGCATTTTGTAACTTTTGCTCTAGGTCTTTTCGGTTTTCCTTACCAAACTTAACCAAAA
Source organism: Vibrio sp. K4 (assembly GCF_051122595.1). NCBI lineage: Bacteria > Pseudomonadati > Pseudomonadota > Gammaproteobacteria > Vibrionales > Vibrionaceae > Vibrio > Vibrio sp. K4. Next base: position 435,526 of record NZ_CP178577.1, on the reverse strand, counting down.
AAGAGTTTAGCTTCGGCTTTAATTCTTCTTTGTTCGAACCTTTTAAGTACTTATCTAAGGCAACGGCTTTACGATGGCTGAAATACAAATCGTAAGAGATAAACGCGAGTGCTCCGAGCACTAAAATGATGCTTACAATCAAGGTCATTGTCTTACTCCTTTTACAAGCAGCCAAACAATAAACAACCCAAGTACTTCACTCCCAGCAACATAATAAAGAATCCAGCGTCCATTCGGATCATTCAAAATAAAGTTGATATGGTCAGGGCTCACTTGATTAACCATCAAAGCAAACGCAACGGGAATAGCTGCCACTACTTTGGCTGAAATTCGCGCTTCTGATGTCATGGCCATTTTTTTAGTTTCTAATGTCCGTGCATCGACCAAGATACGAATCAACCTCGCCAATACGTTTTTAAGTTGGCCACCACGGTTAATGTTGGCTCGAATAGTAATCGTGAAGAAGATATATTCTGGATAAGGAAATGCTTTACATGATCGCAAGAGAACTTGTTCAGCGCTTTCACCCAGTTTCAATCGATCCCCCATCTCCTTGAACTCTCGTCCAACTTCCCCATCCATGTTATCGCCAACAAAAGAGAAAGCGTGCATGAGACTTTCACCCGCAGTAACCGCACTCATAAGAATATTCAACGCATCAGGGAAAGTTTTCTCAAACGTGATTCGACGCTTGTTTTGCAACCAGTGATACGCCCAAACAATAACGAGGAAGAATATGCCCCCAGCAACAAGTAAGGAGTTGATTTTTAATAACTCATACGTCACGTAATAGGTGAGATAAGCAACGATAAAAATAAAAGCGACAATAATAAAATTGGCTCTCGGCCCAAGAACTTGAATCGTCGGAGATAGGTTATTTTTAAAACGCTGCCAACGCTTTTGTTCCATCAAAGAATTTAGATTGATAGCACTGACAATTTCTTCGTCTACTTCAGATTCAGGAAAGTATCCGCTGATCTTGCTCTGCTTATTACTCAAAAGCAGATAAAGCGCTAAACCAAATAAAATAATGGAAATCCAAAGCATCATGAGCGAACTCCTTGGAAGGCCACCATAAGCTCTTCATATAGACCGTAAAAATGTGCTTTCTTAACCAATTCAGAGCGCTGCATTATACCTTCGGTAGTAAAGCGCCCTCGTACTGCTTCTCCGTAACCGACTTCGTCATACTGGAAACGGAAAATCTCTTCCATCACCACACTGTCGCCTTCTAAACCCACTATCTCAGAGATGCTGGTGACTTTTCTCGAACCGTCTCGAAGCCTGTTCACTTGAACCACCAGCTCAATCGCACTCACAATCGCTCGACGAATCGCATCGAGTGGTTGGTTTAGGTTCGCCATCATCACCATAGATTCAACGCGCCCGATGGCATCACGTGGAGAGTTCGCGTGCAGCGTCGACATTGAACCTTCATGACCCGTATTCATCGCCTGCAACATTTCGAACGCTTCAGAGCCACGACACTCACCTAAAATGATGCGGTCTGGACGCATACGCAGCGCATTAATCACCAAATCACGCTGGGTGACTAAGCCCGTGTGTTCAACACTTTCCGCTCTCGTTTCTAGGCGTACTAGGTTCGGTTGCTCTAGACGCAGCTCAGCAGCATCCTCGATGGTAACAATGCGTTCATCATCACTGATGTATTGAGATAGAGAATTAAGCAGTGTGGTTTTACCTGAGCCGGTACCACCAGAGATCAGGATATTCATTCGGCATCGAGACGCGATCGAGAGAAGTCTGGCCATATCTAAAGACAGAGATCCAAACTCAACCAACTCTTCTAGGCCAATGTTTTGCTCTCTAAATTTACGAATAGAGATCGAAGTGCCATCTAAGGCAATGGGCGGGATAACGATGTTTACACGACTGCCGTCTTCAAGGCGAGCATCTACCGTTGGCGATAACTCATCCACTCGTCGACCAACACGCGAGGCTATTTGTTTTGCAATACTCAGAACTTGGGCTTCGTCGACAAACGTAATTTCCGATTTTTCGAGCTTACCGTGTTTCTCAAAAAACACATTGTTCGCCCCATTCACCATAATATCCGTTATGTTTCTGTCATCCACTAAAGACTGAATAGGCCCTAACCCAAACAGCTCGTCGAGCATGCTTTTGACCAAGCTCGATTTCATCATTGACGTTATAGGTCGCTCAAAGTTACTCGCTAATACATCGACCGCATTACGAATCTGACCTTCGATCTCATGCTTCGATAAACTTTGAATTGCCTCAACATCTAACGCTTCGAATATTTGAGAGCGAAATGCGGTATATAACTCTTTGTTTGAACTCATCTTGCCCCCAATCTGGATAACCAGCTCGTTGAGTGATGCGTTTGCTGACCATTAATTAGGCGAGTAAGATCCTCTATCGTGCGGTTTATAGAACGATCATGTTTGTGAGCACGCTTACCCTCTAGAAGCAAATGAGACAACGCTCGGCAGTACGGCATATCCAAATTAACATCCGTACCTAGATACTTTTTAAGATCGCTTTGTTCGATCACAAAGGTATTTTCTGGGCGATGATGGTTAGCAAGCGTGATGGTTCGGATCCGCTTACTCATGGAAACTTGTTTACTCTCTAACTGTTCGAGCAATACTTTTGCATTTCGCACAGACGAAACTGAAGGTTCAAAAACCACCACGACAACGTCGTAGTTCTCTATCAACCAATGCGGGTCAACCCTAAAATCAACACTTCCAGAGAAATCCTCAATGATAAAGTTTGTGTTCCTACTCAGTAATTCACAGAGAGTTTGGTTATAACTGAAAATATCGTCTTGATTACGTTCACTTTGGAGTGCAAGTAAACGAAGGTTCTTGCGAATTTTCGTCAGATAACTGAGTGCGCCTTCTGTATCTAACTCATGGATAGGAACTGAAAATTCATCAATCGCGCGAGACTTAAAGTCTTCCATTGCAAGCAGTACATCTATATTGCTGTCATTGTATTGATGGTCAACTAAGATGGTATCGATGTTCTGTGACGACAGTTTTGAGCTAAGTTCAGTCGTAATTAGCGACGTTCCAATACCACCTTTACTACCAACAACAGCGACTCGCTTTGCTTTACGCTGCTTACTTACCCCGGAATAAGTTTGTAAGTTGCGATGAACGTTCATGACAAAATCAGCAAATTCATGCTTGTTGATTGGCCAGAACAAGTAGTAAAAACCCATCTCTTTGAGTTGACGAAGGGTTGATATGGAGTCTTCCTTCCCAATTACAATAATGCCTTTGTGCGTCGGCAAATGTGTCGCAAAATGTTGAGCATCGCGAATAATGTCATCCGATTCATTTAACTCCAGAATGACAATATTGCCGCTTTGTTCAGAATAAAAACTCTGTGGAATACTTGATTGTTTGAGACAGTTTGGCGAGTTCCACCCCTCGAACTCAAACATCTCTTTTACCAAAGACATACACTCAAGGCTTTGATAAAGCAGAACACACCCTGCCGGGCCATGGGTACTCTCGAGAATCTGTGGTGTACTTGTCTCTTTTAATGTTTTACCTAAATCAAACATCTACAATCCCTCCACCAAACGTTCCTTGTGCGAGATTTGCTTCATCCGAGCAACTTCGGAGAAACAATTGCGGCTGATATCGTCTTCCTCTATTTCTGAAGGCTGACACGGCTGAGTCAAAAGTGAGTGGTAGGTAATCGTTAGTTGGATGTCATTGCTTAACGTATTGTTACGACGCAAAGAGAAAGCTTCTGCTCTTAGAGGAAGTTTTTCCCTCCCTTTCATTACGCCATCAAGGACTTTTTTACCCTTGGTATTGCGATATTCAAGAAGGTAACTCGCTCCTGAATCGTTCTCTTCAACGATATCTAAAATACTCGAGATTTGGCTTGTCGTTTGCTGCCCGGACTTCACGGTAAACTGATATACATGCGTTTCTGGGTACACGAGCGCTTCAGCGCTAGAGCCGTTAAAATAACGCTCTGCACAACCAGACAGTAACGCAGCAGCTAGCATGGCAAATACGATCGATTTCATTCGATAAACCCTCCTTGAGAAAGCAATTCAATCGTTGGATCGTTTCCTCTGTTACCGTCTGCACTGTCTGATATTTTTAGCCAGCGACGCAAAGTGGATGTTTTATTCATGTAGGGCAGTTGAATTTCTTTGTTCTTCATTGGCTTCACAAGATTCACTGTCGCAACAATAATCAGCTCCGTTCGTCTTCGATCCGTTGAAGCTTTGCGAAATGCAGCACCGAGAACAGGAATATCGCCAAGCAGTGGAATCTTCTGCAGTTCTTCTAGATCCGAGCTACTCATCAAGCCGCCTAAAACGAAGCTATCTCCATCCCCCAATTCAATCGTTGTCATGGCTCGTCTTGTTGCAAACTGTGGAACCTCAATACCCGCAGCTCGAATGTAACGCTCAACTTCACTCACCTCGGGCATGAGTTGCATACGGATTTTTTCTTCATGAAGCACTTTGGCCGTCAAATCGAGCTTGATACCAAATTCTCGAAAGGTGATGTTGATATTGTTGTTGGTACTTACGATTACAGGCACTTCACCGCCGACCAAGAAACTGGCAGATTCACCAGAAATAACGGTAAGGTTTGGTTCGGCAAGGACTTGAGCGACGTTTTCATTACCCAGAGCGGTAATCAAAGTCGTCAAATCAGCGGCATCAAATTGCTGGAATAAGAACTCACCCACGTCAGCACCAACACTAGACCAATCTACACCAACGGTTTGAGCAAAGGTTTCCGTTACTTGGGCAACAGAAATCTTCACATTGACCTGTTGATCCGTTGCAACTTCAATAAGCTCTAAAATGCCATCCCAAGTCATATTCCGGGCGAAGATAAGTGCTTGAGGTTCTTCTATGTCAAACGCCTCATTGTCGAACTCCAGCACTTGAGTTTCTTCCCACTTCTCCACTTTTTCCCTGCCGAGGAGCGTAGCAACCATTCGATAGATATCGTCACGCTGTTGCTCGGAATCAACAACACCACTAACGGCAACTTGTGAGCCTACAGATTCGACTTTGACATTTAGATTCGGGTAATGAAGCTTGAGCTGGCGACGAACAAGAGACAAATCTATGTCTACAATAATTCGGTCAGAAAGGAGGACTTTTTTGGACTTGCCATAGATGATGAATCTGGCTTGGCCGACTTCTTTGGCAAAGACGACGACGGTGTTCTCGTTGATGACGTTATAGTCCACGATGGACGGGTCACTGACAAAAACCGTCGAGATCGCTTCTTTCACTTCAATATGTTGTCCATCACTTACCGTAATGTAGCGATCGGCTGCTAGCGTAAAAGCGCTAAAAAACGAGGCGGATACTATCAGCACATAGATACACATTTTTCTTAGTATTTGGCTGTTCATTACAGTTCCTCTCCCTGAGCAGTTTGGCGAGTCGAACCGCGTAATTCCGTTACGCCACTGTAGTTTCCAATCACATCTCGAACCTCAGCAAAAATCGGCTCTTTGTACTTGTGGCTTCTGTACACTTCGAGGTGCATGGTTTTTTGAGCGATAGAGAGTCTTGCGATAGCTTGTGGCACAACTTCAACCACGATGACGATTTGATGCTCATCTTCACTCGATACATTAGATTGCACAGTATCTTCGTCTTGTGTTGCTCCACCGATACTCAAAACTTTTACATTCTGCAAAATCAACTGTGCGTTCACACCGCTAAAGTCAATTGCATCGTTATCTTCGTCCGCTAAATTTTCTTGAGGAGAGCTAACGGCTAGTAAATCAACGTAGGTTCCAGGACGAATATACCCTTGCACTAGATTACGAGTGCTGACCAATAGCGAGTAAGGCTCCATGCCCTCGGTAATCAAAAGATCAATGTAACGGGGATCGCTCTCATTAACTTGATATTCTGGCAACACCAATTGGCCTTGCTTAATATTTTTGTTGAGCAAAGTTGACGGGGAAAAATCCAATTTGATGTCAGAGCTGATGCCCTCTTCCAAGGCAATATTTAACTGCAATTGTTCTCTTTCAACATTGTTGATATCAATTGGGGTTCCGCGTTCGAGATCGACTGCCGCTCGCCATACTTGAATATATTGAACATCGTCGATTGCAGACTTCGCAGGATGATTGACTTCCGCGATTGCGTTTTGATTCTGCGTGGACGTAATGTTGTGAAAAATACCAACACCACCCACTAATACAGCGAGAAAGGCAACGAACAACGCCAAACGAGATCTCATGATCTGTCTCCCTACGTTATTATCCTTGTTATAAGAACAACATAGAAACCAGAGCAGATAGCGATGCCATAAGGTAAACCAGTTGGAATCGAAGGCTTGACTCGTTTTTGGGTTTGTAGAATGCGTTTAGCGAGATAAAAAATAGCCAATACGCCACCAAAAATAACCACTAGCCAGAGTGCGAACCAAAGTCCGACGGATGGCAGCGACAATGAAAAGGCAGCGATGAGCTTAACGTCTCCGCCCCCCATAACCCTCAAGCGATGAAGTAGAATTAAAGCGGCCCAACAAGTCCCTAGGTACCACAAACTGTTCGCAGAGTAATCTGAAAAACCTAGAGCTAGCGCGACTATGGCAATAATGACCACATGCTTGTTTTCTATTCTTCTGTCCCTTGCATCAGAAATTGAAATAACCAAGCATGTAATCAGCAAAACCGCATAGAGAAATAGCTCTAAGGATTCAGGCATACTGTGTATATACGGGTCTTTGATTAACCGTTTTTACTGTTAATTTCAGAACCGATCTTCTCAAATGCATCTTGTAACGCACCAAGAAAATCGTTGTTACCCGTACCAAGCACTGCGATCAACATGAGTGCCATTGCAACACCAATTAGACCGTACTCAATTGCAGTAACGCCCTGCTCATCATTTTTAAGTTCATTTAGGTAGTTTGTAAGGTCTACATAAAGTTTAGTAATCATGGTTTGTCCCTCTTTCCTTGTTTCGTACTAACTGCTTAGCCCTTTTATCGTAGACACCGGATCACCGTCTCAAAAATGAACAATATCGGTGAGACCGATTCTGCCAAGCGTGCCGTTTCACTTAGAGATTATCCTTAATGGGTAGCAAAAATTTTTTATATCTACAGTTCAGTCAATTATCGCTCCCCCTTCTTCTTTTAGTGGTAAAAATAAGATTTTGTACCGTAAATTTAAAATGTGACACAAATCACACTTAGCTGGATTGTTAATTCAACCTTCTTCATACCCATTAAGCTAAAACTTATGGACTAGAGGCCAGAGGAAGCACCGTGATGAAACTTCCCTTCGACAATCTCATCTCTTTTCATGCCGTGATCACTCATGGTTCTTTTAGTAGTGGAGCAAGAAAATTAGGTAAGTCTCAGTCTACGGTGAGCGGTGCGGTGAAGAGCTTAGAAGAGGAGTTAGGTTACTTACTTATCGACAGGAGCAATAAGCAAGTCGAACCAACAGAACGAGGAAAGAAGATTTATCAACTGGCGACGCCCATCATCAACAAATACAACGAGCTGAGCCAAATCGCCGAATCCCTTTTGAGAACGGATCTGTACCATATGCGAGTTGGTATTGATTCTCTGGTGTTTAACAACGAAGTCAAAAGTGCCCTCATTGAGTTCTCAGAAGCTTTTCCAGAAATAGAATTAACTGTTGTCACCAAACCTAGCCAAATCCTTGGTCAATACATCAATAACAACCAAATCGACATTGCCATCTGTAATCCTTACCACCGCACGAAACTCGACTTTAATATTGATGAGCTTTTTACCGTCAACTGTAATTGGGTGGTACATCATGACCTTATTCAACAAGGAAAACCCACCGAGTCTCGCCTACTCTTATTAGACGGGTGTGAGGATTTGATCGACTTGTCCAATGTCGCCAAAAACAATATGTGGATACTCGATGATATCAGTACCATCATGGAATTATGCATTGCGAAGAAAGGCATGGCGTTCCTACCACAACATACGATTGATAACTCCATGCATCGTGATGTCTTGGCCAAAGCACCAAGTGAGACTGCCTTGTTTGGCAAGCAGTTATACGCCTCTTTGATCTGGCCCATTCACTCGGATTACAGTAAGTATCACCAGTGGCTACACGATAAGCTGAGAAAAGGGCACAAGCATTTTTAGTCACTGGAGCGGTTATGGCTGCGGCTTTCAAACGAATCAAACGCGCGCTTGCTCAGAAAGGTCTCATCTGGATTCTGACTTCGATGGCTCTGGCTGTGTACCCTCAAGCCAATGCAAAAATGACCAAGGTCGATCAACAAACACTCAACCAGCAAAACCGCCACTCTCTCCAAGAGAAAAAGCTCAAACTGAAAACATTGCCAAGCGTATCTCGGCATTCAGGAACGCAAGTGGTGGAGCTAAGAGGCACAACCGAGCCGACAAAAGCCAAAGCTTACAATAAGGTGACCAAACCCACCTCTCCTGCCGCCTTACAATATTTACCCATGATTTCTGAAGCTGCTACGCAATGGAAAATAGAAACCGCCTTGCTGCTGGCCATTATTCATACTGAAAGCGCCTTTAACCCCAATGCAGTCTCACACAAAGATGCCATTGGCTTAATGCAAGTCATGCAAAATGGCGGAGCGTTGGAAGTCTCCCAAAAGCTGTACTTTGGAAGAAAAATTTCACGTGATGAGTTGTTCGAGCCGAACTTTAATATAGATACAGGGGCGGCGTACTTACATATTCTCAAAACCGATTACTTACACTCGGTGCGATCCGAACAAAACAAAATGCTTTTGGCCATTGCGGCTTACAACTGTGGGTTGTCGAACCTAATGCGTTATCTATCTTACACTCAGTCACTGCCTCAATTTTCTTCAGAAATGAATCGACTCACAGAAGACGAACTTTACTTTCGACTAACCCAAACTCTGCCTATTGAAGAGACTCGAAACTACGTAGAAAAAGTCATGCGTCTCTATCACCACTATCAAAAGCGAGTGATTGATACACTTTGATAATCAATTAAACCGTACTTTAGCCCATTGAGGTCATAAGCTGTGATCCCTAACAACAAGTTGTTACTTTTTCTTTCCCCAAACAACCTTACCCATGCTATTGTTAACATTACATTAACAACAACAAACCCTGCGATTAACATGGAGTTAGAGAATGATTCAGCCTAACGAGTTAAGTGAGCAGACTTGCGCTCTCCCACCACCAAATGAAATGATTCTCAAATGGGCAGCGGAACGCCCAGATGAAGTCTACTTAAAACAAATCATCAACCGACAGTTCGTTGAGTTCACTTATGCGGAAGTTGCCGATCAAGCGTTAAGGCTTGTCAGCGCTTTACGTAACCTTGGTGTACAGCCAGGCGATAAAGTGGCTTTAGTCTCGAAAAACTGTGCAGAATGGTTCATCTGTGATTTAGCCATGATGCTTGGCGATTACGTTAGTGTGCCTATTTTCCCGACAGCGGGTGCCGATACCATTGAGTACTGCCTCACCCACAGTGAGAGTAAAGCACTGATCGGCGGTAAGCTTGATGATCCTGCAGCAACGCAGCAAGTGATTGACGCGATGCCGGATATCATTAGCATCGCACTGCCTTACGATACCGCGCCAAACTGCCAGTATCAGTTTAAAGAGCTGATCGCTAACGCCGATCCGAGTGAAGAACGTCCACAGCATTACGACGACAAACTGATGTCTCTGGTTTACACATCAGGTACGTCCGGCCTACCTAAGGGCGCAATGCTCACCTATGGTGCGTTCAGTTGGTCAGTTCAACAACTCATCAACCATATCGGCATTCAAGAAAACGACCGATTGTTCTCGTACTTGCCTCTTGCGCACATTACCGAGCGTGTCTACATCTTTGGTTCATCCATCATGGGTGGTGTGACAACGGCGTTCCCAGAATCGCTCGATACCTTCATCGAAGATGTGAAGATGCATCGTCCGACGCTGTTTATCTCTGTACCTCGCTTGTGGACGTTGTTCCAACAACGTATCCAAGACAAACTTCCTCAGAAAAAGCTCAACATTCTGTTGAAGATTCCTTTCGTCAATTCTTTGATCAAGAAAAAGCTTGCCGATGGCCTTGGCTTAGACCAAGCACGAGTCCTTGGTTGTGGCTCTGCACCTGTTTCACCAGCATTGTTGGAATGGTATCGAAGCGTTGGTTTGAACATCACCGAAGCATGGGGCATGACAGAGTCCTTCGCCTATAGCACACTAAATTATCCGTTCCGCGCCGATAAGATTGGCTCGGTCGGTAATGCAGGTCCTGGCATTGAACTTAAAATTGCTGACGATGATGAGATCATGGTGCGTGGTAGAGGCTTGTTCTCTGGCTACTACAAGAATGACATTGCTACCCAAGAGTCGTTTGACGCGGATGGGTGGCTGCATACTGGTGATATCGGCTCGATCGATGCCGACGGTTACCTCACCATTCAAGGTCGTAAGAAAGACACCTTCAAAACATCGAAAGGTAAGTTCGTCGCTCCTGTGCCTATCGAAAAGAAACTGTTCGAATACAGTCGCGTAGAGATGATGTGTTTGATCGGTTTAGGTCTACCAGGTCCAATCTTATTGGTTGTGCCACATGACTTCCCGAACTTCGACAAAGAGCGTTACGCAAGAACCACACGTAAAGTGATCGCTCGGATGAACCAAGAGCTAGAATCACACGAACAGATCAAAGGGGTATTGATGATCAAAGACCCATGGAGCATCGAGAATGGCGTGTTAACTCCAACCTTGAAGATTAAGCGTCATGTGCTTGAGCAGAAATACCACGAGATCGGCCACAACTGGCCAAAAGGCGATTTAGTGGTGTGGGAGGAAGACTTGTAACTCCTCAGTTTGATGCCAGTTCACCCTAACTTCACCCCAGAGACTGACTTTTCAGTTCTTCTGGGGTGACTTGTCTCATACCTTTTCATACTTATCTTTTTCAAGAATTTCTGCAAATTTCCCTAACCGATTGTCTTCTCGACATTTGTATTCTAGTCATATGGTACTAATCTTTTCTAATACAAGTGCACATGATTTATGAGCGCATTCATGCTCAACAAATTATGAATACAAATGAATCGTGCACTGCAGTCTATTCAATAAATACTTTATACATCAACGCGTTGAGAACTAGGTTAATAACAATTTTAAAATCTAGACCTAAGGGAATATTTGCCATGGAATTCAGTACTCAGCATTTTGTTGTCCACCTATTGAGTCGTGATAATTCATACTCAAGGGTGATTCGCGACTTGATCAAAGTTTCTTTTCCATATGTCAATTTCGTCAATAGCGATCGCTTCACCCAAATGGATGAAGACACCATCAATACCATTGTCTTATTCGACGTACAGACCATGCCTTGTCCAAAACGCTATGGTATCGCCCCGAATGAAAGAGATGAAAAATGGATAGCAGTCAACGTTAGTTCACAAACATCACTAGAATGGCTTGAGAAAGGTTACTCTGGCCAAATCTGTCATGGGCTAGAACTCTTACCTAAAGCCGTCTCCGCGGTTGCTAATGGTGATGTTTGGTTCCCACGTCACATCTTAAATAAAGCCATTCATCACTATCAGCAGGGCACAGAAAACCCAGTCGTTGCAGCTGAAGAACTCAGCTCTAAATTCTTACTAACTAAAAGAGAGAGTGAAGTGTGCAAACTCATGCTCCAAGGCCTCTCCAATACGCAGATAGCTAGGCACTCAAATGTGAGCGTGAATACCGTCAAGACGCATGCGTCCAACGTATTGCATAAATTGGATGTACATTCTCGCTACGAGTTAATGGCAATGGCAAAAGAACAGTTCTAAGCTAACTATAAGAAATTAAAAAGGATTATTGATTAATTCAACATTAGTCAGGGTGAAATCAAATTGAGTTGAACCAAGTTCACCCCTTTTTCACCCTAACTAATAACATCATCTCACCTTTGTCGGTGAGGTTGAGAGACTCCTCCCCTCATAAGCTAGTAGAGCGATGCAACGATATGCATTCATTACTAACGAGGGATTGAGTTATGAAAAAGTTACTTCTAGCTTCAGCAGTAGCTGCAGCAGCCGCTTCACTTTCTTTTGGCGCTTCTGCGGTTCAGTTTAACAACCCAGTGGACTTTACAACGCTGAGTAAAACTGACCAAAAAACCATTCGAATTGAAGGTCGAGTGCCAAAACGCTGTCTACTACGAATTGGTAAGAAAGATGTTAAGAACAACGTTCTGCGTAAAGCAAACAAAGTGCATTCTGATTCGTGGGACAACGGTTTCAATAACAAGAAAGTGCTAGTAGGTAACTTACGAGCTTGGTGTAACTACGGTACTGATCTGGACTTCTCAGTAACCGCTTACAAATTACGCGGCGTAACCAAGCACAACATGGGTGAGAAAATTAACTACAAAGTAAAAATTGGTTCAGAAACGGTTGCGAACACCAAAAACCACCATGGTATGGAACAAATGGCATCGCCAATCCCATCAGTGGGCGAGCATTTGGTGAACAAAATCAACAAACATCCAATTTATGTGAAACCTGAAGACTCAGGCTTTGCACGAGCAGGTAAATATAAAGGTCGTATCAAAGTGAGCCTTGCTGCGTCAGGTCCAGTAATGCCATAGCCGAACGACACTTTATGGACAATGTCTTTATAGACAATTAAAACTTGGCTCGGTTATCGAGCCAAGTTTGTTTTAGGGAGAAATATCTATGGCTAGGATCACCACTCTTCTATTTTCTTTACTGTTCAGTTCTCTACTTTTCGCATATGAAGTGAGCCCGATCTATCTCGAACTCGATGATGTTGGCCGGAACTCACAAGGTTTGTACAAAGTGACCAATGTAGAAGAAGAACCGATTCTTCTTGAAGTAAATGTCTATCAAGCTGACTTCTCTACAGGCGAAGAAATTCTGACGCCATCAGAAGACGAATTTCTTATTCTTCCTCCTCAAGCCAAAATTGCAGGGCAAAAGTCTCAAACTTTCCGTGTACGCCACATGCCAAAAGCTCCGATTAAACAAACGGTCACCTACCGCATCGTCTTTACCCAAATCGAATTAGAAAACCAAGTCGAAGAAAATGACGATGACAGTTCAATTTCTATGCTGTTAGAGTTTGCCACCCTAGCCTTTGTTTCTCCGGCATCTAGCAAGTCGATTCCAACCGCTACCATCCAAAACAATCAGGTTTCAATCAGAAACGATGGTAAACGTGTACTAAACATGAACGGTATGGAGTTTAACTTCTCTGGTGGCAAAGCAAACAAAACAGTCGATTGGGAAGTGTTAAGCAAAAAGACAAGCGCTTACCTAATGCCAGGCACGACAGTGAAATACACTTTGCCAAGTGATTTAGGGCAACCAAAAAAAGTTTCTGTTAAAACAATAGACTAATGAGGTTTTTATGAAAAATCTCATTCTATGCCTCACCTTAGTCATGGCCATGCAAACGGCGATTGCACAGAGTTGGTTGTTCCCATTTCCCGTTACTTGGGGTGAGAATACTATCGGCGAAGTAGACGCCTATTCTGACGGCATGACCGTAGGCTCAATCAACGTAGAGCAACTCGCTCAATCAGTAGAGAAGCTGATAAATGGTGAGACACTTACCGCACTACGAGAGTTCTCCGGAGAGTACATTACGGTTGAGCAGTTGGATCGTATGGGCATTAATGCCACTTTCGACTCTTCCGAACAAAGCATTAATCTGGTCATTGATGAATCTGCGGCGGCAGAGTTTTTGCTGTCTTTTGGCAGTAAATATGAGCCCGCCCAGTATTCGGAAAGTGCATTCTGGACAATGCAAAATACACTGAACGCCAGCACAGATTACACGTTATTCAGCGATTCTAACGCCGAAGATACTCAAACTTGGCTTGGAGAATGGTTAGTTCGAGCCAATATTGGTGGCGTTCGAGGCGCAAACATCGATGTCTCTGGTTTTGTCACTGGCGGCAACGATGTTGACTCTGATGTGTATCGCGGTGAGGCTCGTCTTTTCTTCGATGAACCTAGCACTCCTTGGCGATTAACCTTTGGTGATGTCACCCAAACAAGCGCTGGGCACCTCCCTAGTACCCCTATGGGCGGGGTCGCATTTGAACGTTTGTATCAAGACTTACAACCAACTCGCAACATCCAAAATGGTGGCACACAACCTTTGGTGCTAAATGAAAGTGCCGATGTCGAAATCTATATCAATGATATTTTTCTCACTGAAATCAGATTGCCGCCTGGTCGATACACACTTGATGATTTGCCTCTCGTTTCCGGTACGAATGACGTCCGCTTAGATATTAGTTATCAATCAGGCAGAACGGATACCATCGTTTACAGTCAATTTTTTAATTCCCGTTTACTGCGTGAAGGCATTTCTGACTTTGGTTTTTATTCAGGATTGGCTTCGACAATTGATGACAACAACTTTAAATACGATGACGAGCAGTGGATCACATCTGGATACTATGACTATGGTATCAGCGATACGTTAACACTTGGTGTAAATGGCCTTTATCATCCTGAGGGACAACAACTCGGAGTGATAGCGACTATCGGCTCGGATTGGGGGAATTTAGGCGTTCGAGCTTCTGCACAAAACAACAACCCTAATGACGAAACAGGCAGTATCTACAGCTTGGATTATTCCCATCAATTATGGGGAACGGACAGTTATGGCTCACCTAACTTCCGCCTTGGTGTTGAGTATCAAGATAAGTATTTTGCCTTACCTTGGCAGATTGCCGATCCAAGCACTGGGTTACGCGTTTTTTCGAATTATGTGTTCACGATTACGGATGATCTCAATCTAATATTGAGCGGAGATTATCGTGACTTTGAAGAAGAAGAGGTTGAATGGTTAGCTTCTTCTGAGATTGCTTGGCAGATTTTCAGTCTCTCGCTCTCTGCTGGTGTAGAAAAAGAAGAAAATCCCAATGACAACATTGATGAAACTCGCTTCATCTTCTCTGCTGACTGGGATTGGAACTCTATCGATGGCGAGTACAATGCGAACGTATCCTACTCAAACGAGCCCGATACCTACCGAGCTCAATTCCAACGTCCATCCGACGATTACACTGGCAGTTATGGTTATGCGCTTACAGCAGAAGGCGATGCGGACTCTCAAACGTATTCGGTCGAGGGTAATTACGTTGCTAACCGCTTTATCACCGATGCCAAAGTCTCACACCTAGAATTTGATAATGCGGACAGCTATCAAACGGCGTCTTTACGAGCCAGTACAGCACTGACCGTAGCTGATGGTAACTTGGCTTGGTCACGTCCGATCAATGGTCCAGTGGCCATCGTCGCAGTCCATGACTCACTAGATGCAGACGTAGAAATAAATGCGGTAGCTGATGATCCTGCAGAAGCAATCTCAACTTCTACAATTAATAATGCCGTTCAATTATCGGGTGGGCATCAGTTATCCAGCATTTACATCAACGTACCGGATGCTCCTATCGGCTATGACTTTGGCGACCACGAGTACAACATCACGCCAGGGTCACAAACTGGTCACCTAATTAAAATAGGTTCAGCAGCGTCGAAAACCATTATTGGCACGATTGAACTCGGACCTAAAAAACCATTAAAACTTTTCCAAGGTCAGTTAGTTGGACAACAAAAAACGTATGACTTTTTCACTAACCGATCAGGTAGATTTGTTGTGGAGGGCGTTGCACCAGGCAGCTATACCATCATGATTGATGGCTTTAGCCCAGCCAAATTGAACGTCCCAGAAACCAATGAAAATCTGATTTATCTACCCACTTTACTTATTAAAGAGGGATAAACCATGAAACACTTATTCAAACTCTCAGTGTTCGGTTTAGCCATGTTATCTCAACCAGTTTGGGCCGAATGCAGTGGCAAATGGACACTAAACGTTGACCGAAGTAACGTTGAATTTAAACGTGACTTAGGCGCTTACATTCCGGTTTATCTGGAGTTATCACGCGACATTCAGAGCTGTCGATTTCCTATGGCAATGGTCTCGGTCAACAACAAGCAATCAAGCTACTTAAGCTCCATTGGAACGAACTTGCCTCTGACCATTCTGGACAAAAACTTTCGGCAATTGAGTCACTTTCCAAATAAAGGGTTTCAACTGCCCTTGGATAATAGCCAAAGAACCAAGTTCTGGATAAAGGTTCCAGAGGCTAAAGTAGCCGCATCTGGCAACTACAACGGACTTCTTGAAGCATCTATTTCTTTAGACAGAAAACAAGAGACAAAAAATGCGAAAGTGAAACTCAAAGTGCCAGCGTTTGTGGCTTTCAACTCTGTACCAAACGCGCCAAATCTACAGCGTTCTGGCAACTCAGGTTATCGTTTTCAGCTTGGTGATTTGGAATCTAACCGAACCTATCGCTCTGATTTCGATCTTCTTTCAAACTCAAATGTCAGACTTGTAGTAAAACAAAAATATGGTGAACTGAAGCAGAAGTCGGAGCCTAACATTACCATCCCATACACGTTGCGATTCAACAACGCTCTAGTAAACCAGCAATCGGTTTATACCTTCTCTAATAATGAGAATACCAAACGCTGGGGAGTGCCACTTGAAGTGACATTAGGCAATATCGACTTTGCCCGAGCCGGTAAATACCAAGATACGATAACGGTTGAAGTAAAAGCCATGCCTTAAAGGTGACACCATTGAATACAAAGCCAGCGTTAGATTATTCGCTGGCTTTTTCTTTAGCTAAAGTTCAACCCCGCCAAAACGGTTTCTGAATTTCCTTTTGGACTTCAGTTTCGTTGTAACCGATATCATCCAAAAGGTGGCGAGGTAATTCAGACAAATGACGTCGTGTACGGTAGTTCTTTCTCCATACGGCTAACTTGGAAAAGATATACTGAACTAAACTCTTGCTTGGCTTCGACGCTAACTGGCCACAGGTTTGCGTTGCATTGTTCATATATCCTCCTCGATTCATTCACATTGACCACTTAATAATCAGTGACTACCCTGCTATTCTCAAACGATAGAATCTGACACTGAGTTAAGGAAAACTAATGTGAAAGAACGTATGCCTCCGTTACAAGGGCTGTACTACTTCTACATCGCGGCAAAGGAAGGCAGTTTTAAAGCCGCTGCCAAACACTTATTTGTCACACCAGCCGCGATTAGTCAGCAGATACGTCAGTTGGAAGAGTTTCTCGGTACCGACTTATTTGTCCGCCAACACCGAAAGATACTCCTTACAGCAGAGGGCGATTTACTGTTTGCCCAAGCTGAGCGAGGATTCAACCACCTTCAACAAGGTGTGCGATTGATTAACCAAGATCCCAACCCGAATCACCTCTCCATCTCTACGCTTCCCTCTTTTGCTCACCATTGGTTAGTACCAAGAATCACCGCTTTTCGGCAGCGTCATCCGGATATCTCTTTACTGATGGAACCAACCAACGAGTTGGTGTCATTTCAAGACTGTCAGATAGACCTTTGCGTTCGCTATGGGCATGGCGACTATCCGAACCTTGAATCACAGTGGTTGATGGATGAAGTTTTCTACCCTGCTTGCCATCCCATTTACCAAAAAGAGCACGGTATCTACCGCGTTGAAGATTTAGATAAAGCAGAATTAATCGAAGACCTCTGGCCAGATTTAGACTGGAACTTGTGGCTCAATACACTAGGTCATCAAGCGGCGAAGCCAACCCTCAAATACAGTGGTTCACACCTAGTCCTAGAAGGCGCTTTGTCACTGCAAGGCGTAGCTTTGGTCAAGCACAGTTTGGCTTATCGATATATCCAAGAAGGAAAACTGGTAAGAATTGGAGACATAGGCATTCAACCGAAATACGCGTATTACCTCTGTGCACCGTCCGGTTACTTAAAGCGCCAAAAAGCACAGTTGTTTAGCCAGTGGATAAAAGAAGAGATTGCTGATTTCGAACGTAGCACTGTCCGAGATTTTGAAACGATTCAGTTAAAAGAAGAATAAAATCAGCAATAGGTGTAGGAAAGCCCTATAGATTAGTTTACCGACAGAAAGTAAAAAGCCCCGCACTAGGCGGGGCTTTGATGTCTTACAGAGTTAACTTAAGAATTACTTCTTAGCGTTACGCTCTTTAACGTCAGCAATTACTTGCTCAGCAACGTTGTTTGGACATGGCGAGTAGTGTGAGAACTCCATAGAGAACTGACCACGGCCAGAAGTCATAGTACGTAGAGTACCGATGTAACCAAACATTTCTGATAGAGGTACATCACCCTTGATACGTACGCCAGTAGTACCAGCTTGTTGGTCTTTGATCATACCACGACGACGGTTAAGGTCACCGATTACATCACCAACGTGATCTTCTGGAGTGAACACGTCAACTTTCATGATTGGCTCAAGAAGTTGCGCGCCAGCTTTAGGCATAGACTGACGGAATGCGCCTTTAGCAGCGATTTCGTAAGCGATAGCTGAAGAGTCAACTGCGTGGAAACCACCGTCGAATAGTTCAACTTCTACGTCTAGAGTTGGGAAGCCAGCTAGAACACCAGTTTCCATCATAGATGCGAAACCTTTCTCAACTGCAGGCCAGAATTCTTTAGGTACGTTACCACCAACAACTGTTGATTTGAACGTGAAGCCTGAACCAGTTTCGCCTGGTTTGATACGGTAGTCGATCTTACCGAACTGACCAGAACCACCAGACTGCTTCTTGTGCGTGTAGCTGTCTTCGATTGCTTGAGTGATTGTTTCACGGTAAGCAACTTGAGGAGCACCTACTTCTAGCTCAACGCCGTAAGTACGTTTTAGGATATCTACTTTGATATCTAGGTGAAGTTCACCCATACCACGTAGGATAGTTTCGCCAGATTCTTCATCAGTCTCTACTTGGAATGATGGATCTTCTGCAACCATCTTACCGATCGCGATACCCATCTTCTCAGAACCGCCTTTATCTTTAGGCTTAACTGCGATAGAGATTACTGGATCTGGGAAGATCATTGGTTCTAGAGTACATTCGTGCTTAGGATCACATAGAGTGTGACCAGTTTGAACGTTCTTCATACCAACTACAGCGATGATGTCACCAGCTTGAGCTGAATCGATTTCGTTACGCTCGTCTGCGTGCATCTCAACCATACGGCCGATACGCTCAGTTTTACCAGTTGCAGAGTTAAGGATTGTGTCACCCTTCTTCATGCGGCCTGAGTAAACGCGGATAAACGTTAGAGCACCGAAACGGTCGTCCATGATCTTGAACGCAAGCGCTTTTAGTGGCTCGTCTGCAGATACTTTTGCAACTTCGCCAGTTGGTTCGCCAGTCTCTGGGTTAGTTAGAGGCTGAGGATCAACTTCTGTTGGTGATGGTAGGTAATCTACTACCGCGTCAAGAATAAGTTGGATACCCTTGTTCTTGTACGCTGAACCACAGTAAGTTGGGAAGAATGCTAGGTCACGTGTACCTTTACGGATACAACGTTTGATGTCTTCTAGAGATGGCTCTTCGCCTTCTTCTAGGTAAGCCATCATTAGATCTTCGTCTTGCTCTAGAGCAGTTTCGATTAGCATTTCACGGTATTCAGCCGCTTTCTCAACTAGATCAGCTGGGATGTCTTGAACTTCGTAGTTCTCTGGCTGGCCAGACTCGTCCCATACGTAAGCTTGTTGGCTTAGTACGTCAACAACACCTACGAAATCTTCTTCGATACCGATAGGTAGAGTCATTACTAGTGGAGTAGCACCTAGAACGTTTTGTACTTGGTCAACAACTTTGTAGAAGTCAGCGCCCATACGGTCTAGTTTGTTAACGAAGATCAGACGAGATACGTGTGATTCGTCAGCGTAACGCCAGTTAGTTTCTGACTGAGGCTCAACACCACCAGAACCACAGAATACACCGATACCACCGTCAAGTACTTTTAGAGAACGGTAAACTTCGATAGTGAAGTCAACGTGTCCAGGAGTATCGATGATGTTTAGACGGTGATCGTTCCAGAAACAAGTTGTTGCTGCAGACTGGATTGTGATACCACGCTCAGCTTCCTGCTCCATGAAGTCAGTAGTAGTTGAACCGTCGTGAGTGTCACCGATCTTATGGATCTTACCAGTTAGCTTTAGGATACGCTCTGTAGAGGTAGTTTTACCCGCGTCTACGTGAGCAAAAATACCAATGTTTCTGTATTTTGATAAATCAGTCATTGTCTTACTCTGTTAATAAGGTATAAAGTGCGCGCAGAGTATATCACATTCTGTCAATACTGATACCCTTGCGTGCGGATGGAAGAAAAAAAATTTTAACGTAAATTTTCCGTCCTCAAATAATAGTCAAACTTAGCAATTTGTGTGCTCTATTCGATAATAATGAGGACAGATTCAACATTATTGTTACCCCTTAAATTGGGGCACAAAATGGCGTTTACAACTCATCAAATGCTTCAATCGCTTCTGACAATTTTTTCACGCCGTGGATTTGCATACCAGGAATGCCACCTTTAGGCATATTTGCCGCAGGGACGATTGCTTTCTTAAAGCCATGCTTGAATGCTTCATTTAAGCGTTCTTGTCCACTTGGCACAGGGCGAATCTCACCCGCCAAGCCAACCTCACCAAATACGACCACATCTTTCGGTAATGGGCGATCGCGGAAGCTCGACAAAAGCGCCATAACTAACGCAAGGTCAGCACTGGTTTCTGTCACTTTTACACCACCGACGACATTCACAAATACGTCTTGGTCAGCCATTTGAAGGCCACCGTGCTTATGCAGGACAGCGAGTAATAAAGAGAGGCGGTTTTGTTCCAAGCCAACGGCAACACGACGAGGGTTGGCCAGTTGCGAATAATCCACCAGCGCTTGAATCTCTACTAATAGAGGGCGCGTGCCTTCCCATACCACCATAACAGAGGAACCCGAAGTTTCTTCTTCACCGCGGGAAAGGAAGATAGCCGATGGGTTATTGACCTCTTTCAGTCCCTGCCCCGTCATGGCAAATACACCTAACTCATTCACTGCACCGAAACGGTTTTTGTGACTGCGAAGTGTACGGAAGCGACTATCGGTGCCGCCATCGAGCAGCACAGAACAGTCAATAATATGCTCAAGCACTTTCGGACCTGCAAGGGTACCATCTTTTGTTACGTGACCAACAATAAAGACGGCAACATTGTTTTGCTTTGCGTAGCGCGTCAAAGCGGTCGCTGATTCACGCACCTGCGCCACACTGCCCGGAGAAGACTGAACATCCGAGACGTGCATTACCTGAATCGAGTCGATAACCATAATTCGAGGCTGCTCTTTCTCTGCGATTTGGCAGATTTTATCGACATTGGTCTCCGACAACATCTTTAGATGCTCTTTTGGTAAACCAAGACGAGAAGCACGCATCGCTACCTGCTGAAGGGATTCTTCACCCGTTACATAAAGCGTTGGCATTTGCGCTGAGAGTAAACACATGGTCTGCAATAGCAAGGTCGACTTACCTGCGCCTGGGTTACCACCGATCAGAATAGCAGCGCCGGGCACCACGCCCCCACCAAGCACGCGGTCGAGCTCTTTAAAGCCACTGGTGAATCGCGGTACTTCTTGCAGATCAATCTCAGACAGAGTTTGAACTTTTGATTCCGTTGCAGATCCTGCATAACCAGATAAGCGCTCGTTGCGCGCGACAGTTGGCGATGCCGCTATGCGAACTTCGGTAATCGTATTCCATGCACCACACGCATTACACTGCCCCTGCCAACGTGGGAAATCCGCGCCACAATCATTACAAACATACGCTCGTTTTGCTTTCGCCATGATGCCTCGATTTTTCTACACTCGGTTTTTTCAACAAATGTGACCAAACACAGCCATGTCTGACCTTATCGGACATGAACTATTGATATACTTAAGTTTTGCTTTGCTTAGCCGATATAATTCGAATAACGACATACTTTAACAGAAATAATGCAGCAATCTGAAATTCTCTCGCTCGCAGAACGACTCATCCCTGTTTATGGCACTGATGACTTTGACTTTGTCCTTGGTCAATTGACCGAGGGTGAACCGCCGTCAGCCAAAATCCTAGTTAAGATGGAACTCAACCGTGTCATGGCACCTTGTAAAAAGAGCATTGATTTACGAGGTCGAGTGAAAGGTGAATGTCGTGAATACCTATTAGATGGCATCCCGCATTGGTTGGATGACGTTGCTTTTAATGCTTACCACAAGAACCTGAAGAAGTTTGGCGCTTATACCGAAGGTATGTGGGAAGCCTTGGTCAACACGCGCAATAACTTCCGCGTGATGAGTAAAAACAATGGAAAAAGTGAAGAACAATCACTGACCGATCCGAAAAGCCCATTTCTGGCAGAACCTGTCCACCTTGGTTATGACCTAAAACGCCAAGAAAAACGCTTAAAAGTGCAATCTCAAGTCGAAATCATCCGCCCTAAAGGGCAAGTGATTCACGGTCTGAGTATCGATCTTTCCAGCTCTGGCGCGAAATTCAAGGTTCCAAGCGCTTTCAAATACAGTTTGGGCGAAGTCATCCAAGTCACTTTTACTGAGTTTGCTAGCAAATCTCAGGTTGCGGGCGTAGAAAAGCCAATCACTTATCGCGTCTTAACCGTGGACGATTGCTACGAAAATGATGCCGTTCGTTACTTAAGAACCATTCGTTTAACGGAAACGAATGTCGTTGCTCGTGTGATTGACGAAGCACTCAACAGCGCGGCAAAACGCGCTCGCCATGACAATCAAGATAAAATCATCCGTGCCCGCACGCGTGGTTATGAGCACATTGCACTCAAGCACACCAGTAACCTGCCGCTGTTTTTCGAAGGTAGTGAACTCAAGCTGGCAATGCTAACGCCAAACAACCAAAAGCTTTGGCAATACTGGCATGATGAACGCAACCAACAAGTGTTTGGTTCGCTATTCAATCCAAAGAGAATGGCTTCCCTGATTGCACCCGGCGTGAAAGGTGCAACGAACGTGTTGTATTCCTTCACTCATGAACATGAGAGCAAAACCTACTTCTATTCAATGCTGCGCCCAGAGGCAACCAGAGAACAACGTCAATTGTTCTGGCACCTAGGAGCAAAACGAGCAAGTTGGCGTGCTTTCCGTATCTCGATTTTCGAGCTGTCACAACAGGAGAAAGAAGACCTTGCTGCGTTTTCTTCTGAGTTGGCCGAAAGCTCGCAAAAGCTGACGCACGTTGGCATCTTGCAAGAAATTGCCGATGAAAAATCAGGCCAAGATTACTTGCTGACCGAAAAACCTCGTGTTCCTGCAAACACCTTGAATGAGTTTAGGCAACCAAGAAAAATCCTTGGTAATCCAAAAGGCATTTACTTCGATGCTCAATCTCGCCGTAAAGAACCACGCTACCGTTTTAAAACCCCTTTGGTTCTTGATACTGGTAACGCTAAAGCTGCTGGCTTTACCGCGGATATTTCTAAGCGAGGTTTAGGCCTCAGATTGGATGAACCGACCGCGCTGCGCTCAGGACAAGAAGTACGGATAAACTATAGAGAGTTACAACTCTACGATAAGAAGTTGCCACTTTCAGATGTGCCTTACCGTGTTATTCGCGTTAGCCCTGATGGTCGAAGTGTCCAACTGGTGATTGATGAACAAAGCAAGACCATGAAAGTGATCGCTTTCTTCAACAGCATTATTGAGCACAACCAAGACAAACTGATCCCGCAGAAAGAGATGCTGCCAAGCAATGCGCTACTAGAAAGACTGCACAGTGTGTTGCTGTCACGAACGCTGAGCACGCCAATCTTCATCAGTAAAAGCGCCGCTTCTTCAGTGAAGACCCCCGTAATTGGGGTGAACTTACCGTTGGCAAAACATATCGAGTTGTATGCTCGCCTTGGTCATAATCAGCAGTATTCTTTAGAGCCCCTTTTTAAAGGACGCTCAAACACATTAATTGCCGACCCAATAAAGCGTATTGATGGAGCACAGGCTCGACACCAAGACATTTATATTAGCGTAAGTAAAGTCGGCAATAAGATCACTGCTATTGAATCGAAAATGCAGCAAGACTTCGCCAGCGTCAAAGAGCGTATTCAGTTCATTAAGAAAGCGCGCATGATGGGCGAGTTTTACGCGACACGTATTTCAACGGCGCCGATCTTCGATCCGATGACATCATTGCTACGCCAAGACTTGAGCGACTTAACCCAATTTGGTGTTCACCAAGCGAGTAAGTTAGAAAAAGAGCTGACCGCCCTAGTTGGTTACAGCGAATTTGAGGACATTACTGAAGAAGTGATTGTTCGCTTAGAGCTAACGGAATAACAAAACACCGCCGAGATGGCGGTGTTTTTCTATGTTAATTTGGAAGAAGCTCCAGCTAAGGTTTCGCTTTCCAACTAATTTTCTGCTGCTTGACCAAAGCGCCAGAAAGGATACACAGCACACCACCTAGACCTGCAAATCGAACAGCGGTTTGCGCTTGCTCTTCAACTTTAGGTTTAGCGTGATAAGCCACACCTAGCCCTGCCGCAGCCATCATCACCAAATCGTTCGCACCATCACCCACGGCAACGGTATTGTGTTGTTCGATTTCGTACTCTTCCGCAAGCTCAACTAAGATATCCGCTTTTGTCTGAGCTGATACAACCTCACCCAGTACTTCACCGGTCAGCTTGCCATCCACGATTTCCAGTTGGTTAGACTGCGCAAAGTCCAATCCCACTTTGTCTTTGATGAAATCAGAGAAGTAAGTAAAACCTCCCGAGGCAATGGCAGTCTTCCAGCCAAGCGCTTTAAACGTTGCAATCAGAGCTTCGAAATCTGGCATAAATGGTAGTTGGCCACGTACCTGTTCAAGAATGGCTTCATCGGCACCTTTTAGCTTACCGACACGTTGACGTAAGCTTTGTTCGAAGTCCAACTCACCTTGCATGGCGCGCTCAGTGACTTCTGCAACTTCTTCGCCGACACCGGCCAGTTTGGCGATTTCATCAATACACTCGATTTGAATCGCGGTTGAGTCCATATCGAACACGACCAAACCCGGCGCAGAAAGATCTGGCACTTCTTGCAGAGAGGCGTAATCCAGATTTAGGCCTTTCAGAATGGTTTCGTGCTCTGGTGTCAGGTTGCCCGCCATGAGAGCCACTTCATATTGACCAACTTTCCAAGTGTCTAAAATCGGGTTGTAGAAGCCAGTAAAGAAATCGATGTCTTCGAAGTTGCGGGGCTCAAGATGTTCACCAAACACAATCCAATTCGCCTTGGCTTTATCGAGCTGTGTCGCGAAGCGAGTTTCGGGTAGTCGTTTTAAAAGAGTCGTATGCCTTCTGATAGGCAAGCTTTTTGGCGCGTCCATGTATATAATCCCTTGTGACTTTGCTAAAACGTTACCTTAACAAGCTAAAAAGGCAAGTCTTTGTTTTGATTTGAATGGACGAGTAAAGAGCATGAGTGAATCCTTGTTCTCAGTAAGGAATGCCCTACGAATTCTGGCTCTGATCCTGTTATGTGTGATGCTTTTTGTCACCATCAAAAACAGTGTCGTGATCAGTAAGGGTAATGAGAAAATACAAGCACAACAGCTTGAAACCCTGACCAAAGTTTTGATCTCGCAGGCGTCCTTATCAGCCGGCGAGATGATCATCAATAAAGACCAAGAACGTCTACTCAAGCTCACTAACCAGCTTGCTCAAGACCGCTTGGTATTTGATGCAACCATTTATGATGCACAAGGTGTGCGTTTGGCATCGAGTGAAGAAGCATTGTCAGTGCGTGAGGTGTTGGGATTAGATACCCCACTCGCGACCGCATCGATTGGACGCCAGCAGCTCGTTGAGCCAGTGTTGTCGGATGGCGCAGTGATTGGCTTTGTGCGAGTGACCTTTGAAACTGGTCGAGTCACCGCTATTTCTGATCACCATTACCGCAAGAGTGATCGCTACATGTACATGATGGTACTAATGAGCTTCGCGTGTGGCATGTTGTTCATCATGATTTTACGCAGACAACCGATCCGTCGTAAGAAAGGCGAAAACTTGTTGCTAACCAAGTAACTCGAAAAGCAAATTCCGAAAACAAAACAGCCCGCGACTGCGGGCTGTTTTTTTATGCTGATAAGCAAAAGAATAGAAGACTGTTCGTCCTTACTCTTCGTCACCTAGCAATACTGAATCTAGTGCGATTAGCATCATGTCGTTGAACGTAGTTTGACGCTCTTCAGATGTCGTTTGCTCGCCAGTTTTGATGTGGTCAGAAACAGTACAGATAGTCAGAGCTTTCGCGCCGTACTCTGCTGCAACGCCGTAGATACCAGCTGCTTCCATTTCAACACCTACGATGCCGTACTTGTCCATTACGTCGAACATTTCTGGATCTGGCGTGTAGAACAACTCAGCAGAGAATAGGTTACCTACTTTCACGTCTACGCCGCGAGCTTTTGCTGCTTCTTCTGCTGCGCGAACCATTTTGTAGTCAGCGATAGCAGCAAAGTCATGACCTTTGAAGCGAATGCGGTTCACTTTAGAGTCTGTACATGCGCCCATACCGATAACAACATCACGTACTTTGATGTCTTCGTTCACAGCGCCACAGCTACCTACACGGATCACTTTCTTCACACCGAAGTCTTTGATCAGTTCAGTCACGTAGATTGAACAAGATGGGATACCCATACCGTGGCCCATTACCGAGATCTTACGACCTTTGTAAGTGCCTGTGTAACCAAACATATTACGAACGTCACACACTTGAACTACATCTTCAAGGAAAGTCTCTGCGATGTATTTTGCACGTAGCGGGTCACCCGGCATTAGAACGACGTCTGCGAAAGCACCCATTTCTGCGTTGATATGTGGAGTTGCCATGTTTCTTTTCCTTAACCTGTCCCTAGCGATCCGCACTGCTATCGGCGGCTTAAGCTAGAATATTCTCATTTCCGACAAGCAACATTTTCATGCTGCGAACATAAAACTAGGAGCAATCAAGCTCCTAGTTTTCAAAAACCTATCTAATTATAGGAAGTTCTTACCGTAATCCATTGGAGAAGTACCGAAGTAAGTCGCCAATGTTTGACCGATGTCTGCAAAGCTATCGCGACGGCCTAGTGAACCTGCTGGTACTTTCTTACCGTAAACAATCACTGGGATGTGCTCACGAGTGTGGTCTGTACCTGGCCATGTTGGATCACAGCCGTGGTCTGCCGTTAGGATAAGCACATCGTCTTCTTCCATAATATCCAGCACTTCGTTGATGCGACCATCGAAGTACTCAAGTGCTGCTGCGTAACCTGCTACGTCACGACGGTGACCGTAAGCTGAGTCGAAATCTACAAAGTTAGTGAATACGATGGTGTTGTCGCCCGCTGCTTTGATTTGCTCTAGCGTTGCTTCGAACAATGCAGGGATACCTGTCGCTTTCACTTTCTTAGTGATGCCGCAGTTTGCGTAGATATCAGCAATCTTACCGATAGAAACCACGTTTCCTTGCTTCTCTTCAACAAGTTTCTGTAGAACCGTTGCTGATGGTGGCTCAACAGAAAGGTCACGACGGTTACCAGTACGCTCAAATTGACCTTTACCAGCACCAACGAATGGACGCGCGATAACACGACCAATGTTGTAATCTTCTAGCTCTTCACGTGCGATTTGGCAAAGCTCTAGTAGACGGTCTAGACCGAAAGTCTCTTCGTGACATGCGATTTGGAATACAGAGTCAGCAGACGTGTAGAAGATTGGTTTGCCAGTCTTCATGTGCTCTTCACCAAGATCGTCAAGAACTTGAGTACCAGATGCGTGGCAGTTACCTAGGAAACCGTCAAGACCTGCACGCTCAAGAATGCGGTCAGTCAGTTCTTTCGGGAAGCTGTTTGCTTTGTCAGTGAAGTAACCCCAATCAAACAGAACAGGCACACCTGCAATTTCCCAGTGACCAGACGGTGTGTCTTTACCTGAAGAAAGCTCTGCAGCGTGACCGTATGCACCGATGATTTCAGCGTCTGCGTCTAGTCCAGGTGCGAAGCGACCTGTTGACTCTTTATGTGCCATTGCCAGACCAAGCTTAGATAGGTTTGGAAGACGAAGTGCGCCTTTACGCTGATCGTTATCCGCTAAGCCTTGCTCACACTGGTCAGCGATATGACCTAGCGTGTCTGAACCTACATCACCAAATTGCTCTGCATCTGCAGCTGCGCCGATGCCGAATGAGTCTAGTACTAAAATAAATGCTCTTTTCATTGCTCGTTCCTTAGGCCCACTCGGCTTCTTATTATGGTTGAGTAGGCCTTGTGTAATTACTTATTCGATTAAAGATCTTCTGCACGGATTTGACGGTAAACCTCTGGAGTTGGTGTGTACTCACCACCTACAGTGATTGCACTGCGAAGTGCTTTTGCTGCTTCTTCCCACTGCTCTTCAGTGCGAGCGTGGATAACCGCAAGAGGTTTGTCGCTATCTGCTACTTCACCAAGACGGATGAAGTTATCGAAACCAACCGCGTAGTCGATTTCATCTGTCGCAACGCGACGACCGCCGCCCATTGAAACCACAGCCATACCGATAGCGCGAGTATCCATCGCAGATACAACGCCCGTTTCTGTTGCGTATACTGGTTTGATGATTTCCGCTTTCTCTAGGTAATTATCGTAGTTTTCTACGAAGTCCGCAGGACCACCTAGACCAGCGACCATCTTACCGAAGCACTCAGCCGCTTTGCCGTTATCTAGCGCTTCCATTAGTTTCGCACGCGCGTCTTCTGTGTTCTCAGCCAGTTTGCCAAGTACTAACATTTCAGCACATGAAGCCATGGTTACTTCAAGTAGACGAGGGTTACGGTATTCACCTGTTAGGAAACGAACCGCTTCGCGTACTTCGACTGCGTTGCCCGCAGAAGATGCCAATACTTGGTTCATATCCGTTAGGATAGCGGTTGTCTTAGTGCCAGCACCGTTTGCTACCGCAACGATTGATTTTGCTAGCTCTTCAGACGCTTCGTAAGTTGGCATGAATGCACCAGAACCTACTTTTACGTCCATTACGAGAGATTCAAGACCTGCAGCAAGCTTCTTCGATAAAATCGACGCCGTGATCAGTGAAATGTTATCTACTGTCGCTGTAATATCGCGAGTCGCGTAAACGCGTTTATCCGCTGGCGCTAGGTCACCAGTTTGACCGATGATTGCTACACCTGCATCTTTGGTTACTTGACCAAATACGTCGTTTGTCGGCGTGATGTTGTAGCCCGGAATAGACTCAAGCTTATCCAGCGTACCGCCCGTGTGGCCAAGACCACGACCAGAGATCATAGGTACGAAACCACCACATGCTGCCACCATTGGGCCAAGCATTAGAGAAGTCACGTCACCCACACCACCAGTAGAGTGTTTATCGACAATTGGACCACCAAAGTTCATGTGGCTCCAATCGATAACCATACCTGAATCACGCATTGCACACGTTAGTGCGATACGTTCTGGCATCGTCATTTCATTGAAGAAGATTGTCATAGCAAATGCAGCGATCTGACCTTCAGATACACTGTTGTTCGCTACGCCTTGAATGAAGAAGTTGATTTCGTCGGCTGTTAGAACTTCGCCGTCACGTTTTTTACGGATAATTTCTTGTGGTAAATACATTAGTGCCTCCCAAGCTCATTTTGAGCCATGGTATAAGTAGGATAGAAGAGGTTTGGTAGCACCAAAGCTGGTGCTACCGTTCAGACGTATTGTTGGAATTAGTACGCTGTTGGATCAGCGACTTCGTCCGATACTTCTAATGTATTTAGTAGGTTTGTTAGCAGGCTAGACGCACCGAAACGGTAGTGACGAGCATCAACCCAGTTGTCACCTAGGATTTCGTCAGCCATTGCTAGGTATGCCGCTGCATCTTCAGCAGTACGCACACCACCTGCTGGTTTGAAACCAACAGTTTCTGCAACACCCATGTCACGAATAACTTCAAGCATCATGCGAGCGTATTCTGGTGTTGCGTTTACTGGCACTTTACCAGTTGAAGTTTTAATGAAGTCAGCACCTGCTTCGATACAGATTTGAGATGCTTTCTTGATTAGTGCTTCTTCTTTAAGTTCACCTGTTTCGATGATCACTTTAAGAAGAATGTCACCACAAGCTTCTTTACATTGCTTAACTAGTTCGAAGCCAACTTTCTCATCACCCGTCATTAGAGCGCGGTATGGGAAAACTACGTCTACTTCGTCTGCACCGTAAGCAACCGCCGCTTTTGTTTCAGCAACTGCGATTTCGATATCGTCGTTACCGTGTGGGAAGTTCGTTACCGTTGCGATACGAACTTCTGGCGTACCTTGCTCACGAAGTGTCTTCTTAGCAATAGGAATAAAGCGAGGGTAAATACAGATTGCAGCTGTGTTGCCTACTGCTGATTTCGCGTCATGACATAGTGAGATCACTTTTGCATCAGTGTCATCATCATTTAGCGTAGTAAGGTCCATAAGTTTCAGTGCACGTAGCGCTGCTGCTTTTAAATCGCTCATTTCTATCTCCGATCAATATTCAAAAAATTCACTACTCAGCTTCACATCGCTTCTCTAACTATAATCAACAAGTAGAGACAGCGTGAGATTTTAGCTAAGCAGTCTATTAATGAACGGACTTGGTTCCCTGAAGACTCGGCATATACTGCGAAAAATCATATACCAATTGCTATCCTTGTCACCGCACAGTACCAGTTTGGCCTATGGCACAACAATCTATGATTGCGGTGTCTTTAATATCACATCAAACAATAAAACGCTTGTGAGATTTGATATTGCAGGGCAATTCATTTGCCCATCGAGTATGTAGTATTCACTCTGTGATTAAGTGGTCATCATAACCACGAATTCGTGATTACTACATTATAGAGTTTCACCGCAAAACTGTAGCACCAAATAGAGCGCAAACGGTTTGTATCTCAAAATTTCCCAGCCCCTATTCCACCGACTGCGTAAGCTACTCACGTAGACCTACGTGCGGTTAATTTTTTAGGCCCGAAAAACGAAAAATGCCCCGCAGCAATCTCTTGCTACAGGGCATGATTTAAAACGGCGTCTATATATTAAGAACCGATTCTAATTAAAGTGCTGCAAGGCTAAGGCAGAAGCCTGCAATAGTCGCTGCCATTAGGTTAGACAACGTACCAGCAAGAACTGCTTTAATACCCATGCGAGCGATATCTGAACGACGGTTTGGTGCAAGGCTACCTAGACCACCAAGTAGAATCGCGATAGAAGAAAGGTTCGCGAAGCCACATAGTGCGAATGAGATGATAGCTGTTGTCTTCTCAGACATTACTTCACCAGTTGCCGCAACTACTTGAGCGCCTTCACCTAGGTAAGGTGTGAAGTTCAAGTATGCAACGAATTCGTTGATTACTAGTTTCTGACCGATGAATGAACCAGCAACAACTGCTTCGTCCCATGGAACACCGATTAGGAATGCTAGTGGAGAGAACGCGTAACCTAGGATAAGTTCTAGTGTTAGTTCAGGCATACCGAACCAACCACCGATGCCACCTAGCATACCGTTGATAAGAGCAATAAGACCTACGAACGCGATTAGCATTGCACCAACGTTTAGTGCTAGTTGTAGACCAGAAGCCGCACCGCCCGCTGCTGCGTCGATTACGTTAGCTGGCTTGTCGTCGCCACCGTCCATTGCTTCTTCGATGTCTTCGTGAGGCTGGTCAGTCTCTGGGTGAAGAATCTTAGCGAATAGTAGACCACCTGGTGCTGCCATGAATGATGCAGCTACTAGGTACTCTAGAGGAACACCCATTGAAGCGTAACCTGCTAGTACACCACCAGCTACAGATGCTAGACCACCACACATTACCGCGAATAGCTCAGATTGAGTCATTTTTGGTACGAATGGACGAACAACTAGAGGTGCTTCAGTTTGACCTACGAAAATGTTAGCTGCTGCAGACATTGATTCCGCACGAGAAGTGCCAAGCGCTTTTTGTAGTGCACCACCAAGAATCTTGATAACCCACTGCATTACGCCAATGTAGTAAAGAACTGAAATCAGTGCAGAGAAGAAGATCAGTGTAGGAAGAACGCGGAATGCGAAGATGAAGCCGCCGCCGCCGAATACTTCGAACATCTTGTCAGAAACAAGACCACCGAATAGGAAAGATGAACCATCGTTACCGTAGTTGATAACGTTAGAAACACCAGTAGAGAAACCGTTTAGTAGATCACGGCCCCAAGGTACGTAAAGAACAAATGCA
Source organism: Vibrio sp. K4 (assembly GCF_051122595.1). Lineage (NCBI taxonomy): Bacteria > Pseudomonadati > Pseudomonadota > Gammaproteobacteria > Vibrionales > Vibrionaceae > Vibrio > Vibrio sp. K4. Next base: position 403,378 of record NZ_CP178577.1, on the reverse strand, counting down.
CCAAGGATGAATTGGATAGCAAATGCGCCACCCACAGTTCTAAAGTTGATAGCTTTGCGGTTAGATGAGAATGCAAATGCAATAGCAAGAAGCACTACCATACCGACTAGGCTCATAAACAGGCTCATAGTTTATGACTTCCTTATAAGTTATTTATTGGCGTGTTACAAAATGGAGCTATAAAGCGGGGGCAATTATACTCATGCAGAATCAATTAAAGTAATGCCACCCTCACACTTTCTTATAAGATTCATCATTGATTCACTCCCGTTTGTGAGTTATCTCACAATAAGAAGGAAAACGTTTTCGCTTTTAAACACCATCTTTAGATTTTATTCACATATAAAGAAGGCCGAATTGCTATTTTCCCATAGCTGAGAGGCAATCGATTGCTTACTTTCTGTGCGCAACAGATCCAGCTCATTCAATACATGAATCAGTTTTGAAGGGTGATTGGGCTCGCCCTGATAGCCAATTATAGGCATATCCGGAGCGTCCGTTTCTAAAACGATATTCTCAAGTGATATTCTTTGAATCGCGTCGCGAGTTTTATTAGCTCGTGGGTAAGTAATTGTGCCCCCGACTCCGATAAGAAAACCTAATCGAATCCATTCCATTGCTTGCTGATAACTGCCAGAGAACGCGTGCAATACGCCACCTTTAGGAAGCTTGGCAGCTTTGACCAGTTGGATGAGACGATTATGTGCTTTTCGGCTGTGTAAAATAACAGGCAGTTCGAACCGTCTTGCCAGTTCGAATTGCAACTCAAGCGCCTGCTCTTGAAGCTCGACAGGCACATCTATTGCGAAGTCCAAACCGCACTCTCCTATCGCAACGCATTGTCGCTTGGACGAGGAAAGTAATGCTTCCAGCTCGGGAGAAAACTGCTCAAACTCTGGTTGCAGAAAATAGGGATGAAAGCCCAGCGCGTAATAAAGGTGAGAGTATTGATTGGCCAGCGCTTGAATACGAGCCCAGTTACTCGGCCCGACAGAAGGAATCAAGATACGCTCTACTCCTTGGTCACGCGCAAGCTCAACTTGATGTGCAAAGTCATCCTGGAAGACATCGAAGTCAAAATGGCAGTGGGTATCAAATAGCTTCATTGTTTGGCTTCTCTTGCTCTGCTTTTTTAGCAGGCTCGTCTTCATGAACTGGGTCTTGTTTATACGGCACACAACTGCGCTTTTGATCAGGCGTCAGCCCCATCTCTTTACACCAATCGTCGTAACGCTTGAGTCCTTTCTTAAACCAGTTCATTGCAACCTCTTCTGTTTAACAAACAAAAACCGAGTTTCACCAAATAAAAAACCGCCGTTAGCTAAGTGTATAGCTAACGGCGGCTTATGATCTAGTACGCGATATAAAGCGAGTTAGATTCGATTAGTGCTCACGAGTCGCACGGAAATCGATATCAGGGAAACGCTCTTGCGCTAGGTTTAGGTTAACCATAGTTGGCGCGATGTACGTTAGGTTATCACCACCATCCAATGCTAGGTTAGTTTGGTTCTTACGTTGGAACTCATCCAGTTTCTTCGCATCGCCACACTCAACCCAACGCGCAGTTGCTACGTTAACGCCTTCGTAAATCGCTTCAACGTTGTATTCTGACTTCAAGCGAGCCACAACCACGTCAAACTGAAGCACACCAACCGCACCAACGATCAGGTCGTTGTTTTGCAGTGGACGGAATACCTGTACCGCACCTTCTTCAGAAAGCTGAACCAGACCTTTCAGTAGCTGTTTCTGTTTCAATGGATCTTTTAGACGAATACGACGGAACAGTTCCGGAGCGAAGTTTGGAATACCCGAGAACTTCAGCGCTTCACCTTGAGTGAAGGTATCGCCAATTTGGATAGTACCGTGGTTGTGTAGACCAATGATGTCACCCGCGTAAGCGTGTTCTGCACGAGAACGGTCACCCGCCATAAAGGTAACCGCATCTGAGATACTTACTTGCTTGCCAAGACGAACGTGGTTCATCTTCATGCCTTGTGTGTAAGTACCCGATACGATACGCATGAATGCGATACGGTCACGGTGTTTTGGATCCATGTTTGCTTGGATCTTAAATACGAAGCCAGAGAACTTGTCTTCTGTCGCTTCCACATCACGCTCTACCGCTTGACGAGTTTTCGGCGCTGGCGCCCACTCAGTCAGACCGTCTAACATGTGGTCAACACCAAAGTTACCCAATGCAGTACCGAAGTAAACTGGCGTTAGTTCACCAGTAAGAAAAGCGTCATGATCAAATTCAGGACAAGCGCCCATCACAAGTTCAAGCTCTTCACGAACGCAGGCTGCTAGGCTCTCACCTACTTTCTCATCAAGCTCTGGGTTGTCTAGACCTTTGATGATGCGAACTTCTTGAATCTCATGACCGTGGCCTGATTCGTACAGAATCGTTTCGTCGCGGTGGATGTGGTAAACACCTTTAAACTCTTTACCACACCCAATTGGCCATGTGATTGGCGCACACATCATGCCTAACTCGTTTTCTACTTCGTCCAACACTTCCATTGGATCACGAACGTCACGGTCAAGTTTGTTCATGAAGGTTACGATTGGCGTGTCACGCAGACGCGTTACTTCCATCAGCTTACGAGTACGGTCCTCAACACCTTTCGCCGCATCGATAACCATCAGACAAGAGTCAACTGCCGTTAGAGTACGGTAAGTATCTTCCGAGAAGTCTTCGTGTCCAGGAGTATCAAGTAGGTTTACCAGACAATTGTTGTAAGGGAACTGCATTACAGAAGTAGTAACCGAGATACCACGTTCCTTTTCCATTTCCATCCAGTCTGATTTTGCGTGCTGTGCGTTACCACGACCTTTAACCGTACCTGCTTTTTGGATCGCGTTTCCGAATAACAGTACTTTTTCAGTAATGGTGGTTTTACCCGCATCCGGGTGAGAAATAATAGCGAACGTTCTGCGCTTAGAAACTTCGCCTAGAAAAGGTGTATTTGACATGAAACTGGTCTTCTTTGATGTCTGATCGCTTGCTCAAAATTCAAACAAGCTTTATTCGATTCAATATTGCGCGGTATTCTCGCTTATTATTGCTTTAGGGGCAACTTTCCTAGCATGTTTAAAGGAAGTGACCTTGCTGAACTTCATCTTGCCAATCCAACACTTCTGGCTCAACAGTAGTCGTTGACGCCACCACAACTTGGTCGCGCCCGTTTTGCTTTGCATCGTACAAAGCAATATCCGCACGTTTCAACCACAGATCGGGCGTATCGCCTTCCAATAAACACTCCGCCACACCTACGCTTAGCGAGACATGTGCATGACGCACAAAGTGCTTCGAACGAACCTTGTCGCTGATGCTGCTCATCATAAAGTGCGCCGTTTGTTCAGAAAGCCCTTCAAACAGGAGTAGAAATTCATCCCCGCCTAAGCGAAACACTAAATCGTATTCTCGCGAATAGTCATTAAGAATGGTCACGGTTTGGTTGATCACCTCGTCGCCTACATCATGCCCGTACAAATCATTGACCTGCTTGAAGTGATCGATGTCGATCACGGCGATCGTCGACGCTTTCCCTAGTCGTTTGTCATCCAATGCTCGATGTAAAAACGCTTCTAGTTGACCACGATTCAGCGCTCCGGTCATGGAGTCCCGTGTGGACAGGAACGTCAATTTATCTTGCAGCTCTAGGATTTTATGTACGGCGACATGCGCGACGATCGCGCAGCAAATCACAGCAAGAACAAAACGCAAAGTCACGTTCCATTCAAGTTGGTGCCAAGCAGAAATCGTACAACCAACAATGATCCAACCATTAGTGACCAAGGCATCTTTAGTCGGAATAATAAATACCAGCGCGACAATCACAGGGAACACCCAATACGTCGCAATGATGCCAAAGATGTGCACACTCAGAACCACCGACAACCAGAGCAAAAACAATGGAATGCGATAGCCTATCTTGCTTTCTCCCAGAATAAAGAGCGCCGCCAGTTCAATAATGAAGCTGAGTTGGAAGGTAAGCAGAACAACACCAAGGAAAGTCTCCCCGATGATTAGATTCTTGATACCAAGTGGCACAAACGTTGCCAAGGTGACCAACATTAAAACTTTAAGAACGGTTCCCCTGCTTTGCTCATCGAACAGTTGAGCGACAGGAGTGTCGAATTTTTGCGGATACGGCATCGTAAATCCTTCCTCCTGTTCAGATCTTGTTTCATATAATTTATAAACTTATAACTTGTATGGTAATAAAGCGAACAAAAATAAGCTCAACAAATATGTCAAAAGAATGAATTCGGAAGAGAGAAAGCCATGTTTTCAGATGGGAAAAAGTAAAAAGCCCCGGAAATTCCGAGGCTTGTTGATTTTGCTTAACGTCCTGAGAGCGATGCACTTTGTTGGTCACAAAGCACTTTATTCGTTAAAGAACAGATAGCTCATAATAATGGCGTCTTCCTTACCATTACCGGTTTTCGCTGGGTAATAGTTGTAACGACGATCCACTTCATTAAAACCCGCTTGTTCATAAATATGGATAGCGGGATGGTTGCTTTCACGCACTTCCAACCAAGCACTCTCAGCTTTGGCTTGTTCACAATGCTCGATGAATGCATCCAGTAATTTTTGCCCTAACCCTTTGCCCTGTTGAGAAGGCGATATGGCAATATTCAATAGCGTCACTTCTCCGACAATATTCTGTCCATAGAAGTAACCAACCACTTGAGCGTCTTCAAGCATCACATGATGACAAGCGCCGCGACTGGATAAGTCACGAACTAAAGATTCAGCCCAAGGGTGAGAATGCGCTTGTTGTTCGATTTGCCAAACTTGGTCGAGGTGCTCAGCACGCATCGGCGTAATTTCAATTGTCACGCGGTCGCTCCGTTAAGAGTACGAACAGATTTGTTGCCACAATGCGCGGCGTTGTTCGTTATTGCCATCAATATCTTGTAATAGCGGTGAAGTCAGTTGCTTGGCGTTGATGCTGGCGTCCGCCTCACAACCTGCGAACCACACCCACTCTAGTTGATGTTCACCCAACATGGATAAACGCTCAGGCTCTAGGTGCAGTGCGTCGTCGAGCGTGAGCTTAATGCTTTTTAATACGCGCTCAAACATCAAAGCTGTCTCGTTTTCTGGACACATTGGCGATACCAATAGGAGTTTACAAGAACTTTGCAAATCCAATAATGGCGATTGATAGCCTTCCAGCCTTTCTGGGTGACTCAGCTCCCAAGTGCTGATCCCCATTTCATGTAAATATTGTTTCTCGTTAATTGACATCTTTTGTCACCTATTTGAACGAGGCGATCCTATCAAAATTTCGCATTTAAAGTCAGAGGTGTTATGAAGCTTTTCCAATCACTCGCTATTACGTTACTTATCGCCACCACCAGCTTTACCGCTTTCGCTAAGGATAGCAACGATGGCTGGGAGCTGATCGCCGAGAAAACCGTAAACTTCCAAACAGAGACCGACACGGTAGAGCCAAATGGTCTGTTCAAAAATCGTAAGTTCAGCAAAATCAAAATCAAATGTACTCAAGGCACCATGAGCATTAAGAACATGAAAGTGACTATGACCGATGGTAGCGAGAAAAAGCTCAAAACCCTGGTTGGAACACTAACGAATGGTATGTCGACACGCGCTTGGACACTACCAGGTTCTGAAGATGCGAAGTTCAAACGTCTAGAGATGGAATACAAAAGCTGGGGCAACATGACATTGAATGCAGCTGGTATGAGTAAAAAGGCAAAAATCGAAGTTTGGGGCAAAAAACGCATCCAAGAACAGGATTAAACCACTTTTGCTCTGTACGACTCACTAAGATCTCAAAAACAAAGCCCGCTTTTTACAGCGGGCTTTGTCATTCAATATTGGCGATTATAGCTCAGAAAATTCTGGAGAATAATCGATGCGACCAGAGCGTCCGTCACACTGACCTTCGACCAATTCTGCTACGCGGAACGCACCTTGCGGCACTTCCCATGCACAGTCGAAGCCCATATCTTCAGCAGCGGTAAAGCCTTGGCGCGCGTAGTAATCTGGCTCACCTAATACCACACACACTGGGTAACCAAAGTCACGAAGCGAATCAAAACCTTCTTTGATTAGCTCAGCAGCAATACCTTGGCGGCGGTAGTCTTCATGCACAGCCAAAGGCGCAAGACCTTGCCAAGATAAATCTTCACCATTCAACGTCACAGGGCTAAACAGCGCATGACCAACCACTTCACCTTCATCAGTACAGGCTACCAAAGACAAAGTGAGCTTGCCGTTTTCACGCAAACGCATCACTAGGTTGGCTTCCGCATCTGTTGGGAAAGCGTGTTTTAATAAGCGGTCAATGGTGAGAATGTCCGCAGGGGCTTCAGTTCGAATAAGCATTCGCTACTCCGGTTTCTTGTGCAGGCGCTTGAACCCCTTTCTGAACAAAGTCAGCCAGTTGGTTCAGTGCTACTTGCATCGCTTTTGGTAACTGCTCTAAGTCAACACTGTCCATCAGGTTTTTCACTTCTAAGCCAAGCTCAGTATCGCCCTCGATAGAAAGGCGACGTTGGAAGAACAGTGTATCAGGGTCTTCTTTACGACCAGCAATAAGTACTAGGTCGTTAAGGTTACCACTAAAACTCACATCTTCCTGAACCGGTTTCTCTGCTACCACTAATTTTTCATCTTGGTAGCTGATGTACCATGCTAAGTTCAAGTCTTTAATCGCAACTTTCAACCACTTGTCTTCAAGGAACTCAAAATCACCATCTTCTAGGGCTTCTTTGAACACCATTTTCAAACCTTCTAGCAAGGCTTTTTTCTGAACAGTTTGTGGCAATAACTGGACTGGAGATCGCAAAATTGATGCTGCGTTCTTTACTAGTTGACTGCGAATCTTGTTTAACACGCTAATTATCCGTTACTTTGTCATAAGGTTGTCTATCTTACGCAATAGAGTAATACCTGTACCTGTTATGTATCAATAAATCTGTTTGTTTTAGAAGTAGGCGGTTTACTCACTCAAACGTCGTTTTTTTGACCTTACGTGTATTATTGACGCTAAGTCGTGGATAAACGCTTTAATAACGGTATGTTCAAAGTTATAGTTATCAAAATAGCGTTTTTATTACACGGACGAATAATCAGGCTCATTGGAGATCGGTAACACCTTAATGCCTTCCCAGCAATTACAACATTGGTTTGCAACGCTTACCTCAAATAGCCCATTCTTTTTTGCCATTCTTGATAAGAAACACAATTATCGAATGGTGAGTGATCGCTATTGTGACATTGCAGGCTTAGGACACGACGAGATCGTTGGTCTGAACGACAGCCAAGTACTGGGAGAGCAGTTCTATAAGAAGCTCGCGCCCTACTACCAACGCGCGTTCAAAGGTGATCATGTTGAAGCGGAAATTACACTCGACGAAACCGATCTTGAAACCAGCCTTCATTTCAGCCTTTCTCCCGTTCATGAAGAAAACGAAATTCGCTTTGTGGTTTTTCATGCCATCGACACGTCTGAAAAACAGATTCTGGTTCGCTCGTTAGAAGAGTCCGAAAGCAAGTTCGCCAAGCTGACTCAGCTGTTGCCCGACGGTTTGCTGTTGGTCGAAGATGACATCATCATTTCTGCCAATCCAGCCTCCGCACGTTTACTCGGGTTAAACTCGCCTCATGAGCTACTCGGAGAAGAGCTGACTCGTCTGTTTATCGATGAAAACAGCAAAAAAGTCTTCACTCATCGCATCAGCACATTACTCTCTGAAAAACCTTTTGTGTGTCTGACCAGTGCTCGTTGTGGCTTCGAACGTAAAGTTCAATTGCATGCCGATACCACAGCCATTCTCGGCAGTGAATCTCAAATCATTTTGATCCAAGACGCCGACGATGCGCCCAAGCTGCTTTCTTCCAATTCCAATGAAGATGCGCACATTGATTCACTGACCAAGCTGTACAATCGCTTCGGCTTTACGAAACGATTAGAGCAACTGATTAAGAGCCAGACGCCGTTGCTGGTTTTTTACCTCGACATCGATAACTTTAAGAATATCAATGACTCACTTGGTCATCACATCGGTGACAAAGTGATTCAAGAAGTTTCCGCTCGTCTAAAACGTTCTTTGCCAAATCAAGCAATTATTGGCCATTTAGGCGGCGACGAATTTGGCATCATTCTACCTGAGCCAGAAAACACTCGCATGGCAGAGATATTATCTGAGCGCATTATTTCTCTGATCAACCAACCTTTCGATCTGCATCATTTCAGTAAGCGCCTAGCATGCTCCATTGGTAGTGTTCGTTACCCAGAAGACGGGCAAGATGCGCGCATTCTGCTGCAAAATGCTGATACCGCGATGTATGAAGCAAAAGATCGTGGTCGTAACCGCCTGATTAAATTTAACGATCAGATGAACAAAGAAGCGCGTATGCGTTTGTGGTTGGAGATCGAGCTACAAAAAGCATTGCAGCAAAACGGTTTGGAAGTGTGGTACCAACCAAAAGTTAACGCCCGCGACTTCAGCATTAACGGAGCCGAAGCATTAGTACGTTGGAAGCATCCGGTCGAAGGTTACATCAGCCCAGGGGCATTTATCCCTGTAGCTGAGCGTGCAGGCTTGATTGAACACCTTGGTCGCGTGGTCATGCGTGATGTGTTTAACACAGTAAAACGCTGGAAACTGCAAGGCATTCTACCGGGACGCGTGGCGATCAACCTCTCTCCAGAGCAATTCGGTAACCCACAACTGATCGACTACATGGAGAAGCTACTGCGCACCACCGAACTTGACCCAAGCTGCATTACCTTCGAGCTAACAGAAAGTGCGGTAATGAGCGACAGCGAACACACGCTACAAATGCTTAATGCGATCAAGAAGCTTGGTTTCGCATTGTCTATCGATGACTTCGGTACGGGTTACTCTTCCCTTTCCTACTTAGCACGCTTCCCTATCGATGAGCTAAAAATCGACCGCGCGTTTATCAACGACATCGATACACTCCCGAAACAGGTAACAGTGATTGAGAACATCATCAACCTTGGTAAATCATTGGATTTGACCGTGGTCGCCGAAGGTGTGGAAACCCACCAACAAGCAACACTGCTATCAAACCTGCAATGTAACTCGATTCAGGGCTTCCATTTTTACCGTCCTCAACCTAAACACGAAGTTGAAGAGTTGTTTGCGCAAAACCGCCGTCATAAGAACTGATCTCAACTGCAACAAAATCTGAGTGTTACCCCTTACTCTCAAGGGGTAAATCTCAACTTTATTGAGCTAAACCTAACTTAGGTCAATTTCGCTATTCATAATTCTTCATAAAATGCGGGCACCTTTTTATTCTCTATGATTGTGAGCATATGGAACTCTTGTGTCCTGCGGGTAACTTGCCTGCGCTAAAAACCGCGATTGATTGCGGTGCAGACGCCGTATACATCGGCTTTAAAGACGATACCAACGCTCGTCACTTTGCTGGTCTGAACTTCAACGGCAAGAAGCTTGAAAAAGCGGTGCAATACGTTCATGACCGCAACAAAAAGATCCACGTTGCATTAAACACGTTTGCCCACCCAAATGGTTTCGAGCGTTGGACAAATGCGGTCGACAATGCCGCAGCCTTGGGTGTAGACGCACTTATCGTGGCTGACATTGCGGTACTTGAGTACGCTGCTCGCAAATACCCAGAACTCGAACTACACCTTTCTGTACAAGCATCAGCGACCAACGTTGCTGCGGTAGATTTCTACAAGCAAAACTTCAACGTAAAACGCGTTGTACTGCCTCGCGTACTGTCTATCCATCAGGTAAAACAGCTTTCTCGCAACATCACCAGCGATGTCGAGCTGGAAGTCTTTGCTTTTGGTAGCCTGTGCATCATGTCAGAAGGTCGTTGCTACCTGTCTTCTTACATGACTGGCGAATCACCAAACACAGTTGGTGCGTGTTCTCCGGCGAAATACGTTCGCTGGCAAGAAACAGAAAACGGTCTGGAATCTCGTCTTAACGATATTCTGATCGACCGCTACAGCGCTGGTGAAAACGCAGGCTACCCAACTTTGTGTAAAGGTCGTTTCGAAGCTGAAATTGAAGGCGAGAAAAAACGCTACCATGCACTGGAAGAGCCAACCAGTTTGAACACCCTTTCTATGTTGCCTGAGCTGTTTGCGGCAAATGTGGCTTCCGTAAAAATTGAAGGTCGCCAACGTAGCCCTGCTTACGTAGAACAAGTAACGCGTACGTGGCGTGCAGCGATTGATCGTTACCAAGCAAATCCAGAAGCTTATCAAGTTGAAGCAGCTTGGAATGCAGCATTGGCAAACGTATCTGAAGGTACGCAAACCACACTTGGTGCTTACCACCGTAAATGGCAGTAGAGGTTAAGATGGATAACTCAATGAAATACGCACTTGGTCCACTGTTGTACTTCTGGCCAAAGCAAGACGTTGAAGCGTTTTACGAACAAGCGAAATCAAGCTCTGCGGACATCATCTACCTAGGTGAAACCGTGTGTTCAAAACGTCGTGAAATGAAACCTGCACATTGGTTCGATATCGCGAAAGAGCTGTCTGCATCTGGCAAACAAGTCGTGCTTTCTACGATGGCACTATTAGAAGCGCCAAGTGAAGTGAACATCATGAAGAAGTACATCGACAACGGTGACTTCGCGATTGAAGCCAACGACGTTTCTGCAGTTCAATTGGCTTCTGAGCATAAAGTGCCTTTCGTCGTTGGCCCTGCGGTTAACACTTACAACGCGCACACACTTAACTTGTTCCTAAAACAAGGCATGATCCGCTGGTGTATGCCTGTAGAGTTGTCTCGTGAATGGCTCAGTAATACCTTGGTTCAATGTGATGAACTTGGCATTCGCAATAAGTTTGAAGTGGAAGTTTTCAGCCACGGCTATCTGCCACTGGCTTACTCGGCGCGCTGCTTTACCGCTCGTGCAGAAAACAAAGCCAAAGACGACTGCGAAACTTGCTGTATTAAGTACCCAACGGGTATCCAAGTAAGCAGCCAAGAAGGCCAAGAAGTGTTTAACTTAAACGGCATCCAAACTCAGTCTGGTTACTGCTACAACCTGATCAACGATCTACCAAGTATGGAAGGTCTGGTTGATGTGGTTCGTTTAAGCCCACTTGGTCTTAGCACCTTCTCTGAGCTAGACCAATTCCGTTCAAACGAGAAAGGCACCAATCCAGGCAAAATCCAAGACCGCCAATGTAACGGTTACTGGCACCAACTTGCAGGTCTAGAAGTGAAGAACATCTAATCCCTGCTTAAGGTTTCAAAGCAATAAAAAGCGAGGTACTGACCTCGCTTTTTTTACATCTTTTCGTCGTTAAGATGCTTGAATACTTGGCTCTGCTGAACTCTCGTTCATTAGCTTCTTAATATCACGCCACAACATCGTCATCACCACTAAACTCAAGGCGATGTTAGACAGTGGGAATGCAATCCAAATACCCGTTACGCCTAGAAGTTTCGGCATGATGAACAAGAACGGCAATTGAATTGCCATATTACCAATGGTCACAAACATCGCTTTGCTGCCTTTGTTCACCGATTGGTAGTACGCCGCAGCAACCACTAAGAAACCATCCAAGAACAATGCAAACATATGGAGACGAATACCCACCACCGTCGCATCAATCAGGTTTTGGTCGGCATTGTTGAACACTGAAACAAACTCGTATGGGAAGATGTTCATCAAAACAACAAACGCGACACCACCGAGTACTGACGTGCCCATTGCGACCTTCAACAGCTTACGAATATTGTCTTGATTACGTGCACCATGGTTATAGCTCACTAAAGGCTGCATACCATTCGCGATGCCTTCCGCGATCAAGTAATAGACCGTCACGATATAACCCAAGATGGCGTAAGCACCAATCAACAACGCACTACCGTACTGGGCAAACAGCGCGTTGTGCAGAGCGACCATCATCGAGCCATATGCGTACATAAAGAAGCTTGATGTGCCGATCATGACGATTTTAGGGATCACATCAAATTGCATCTTAAGATCGCTGATGTTCAAACGCATCTTCGCTCTTGAAGTAAAGAAATAACCCACACCAAGAATGGTGACCACCATCTGTGCTAACGCAGTCGCAATCGCTGCACCTTCAAGCTCCCAACCAAGCCAAGCAATAAACAGGTAATCAAGCACGATATTAATAACGGCACCAATCACCATCAAGATAGTGGCTAAGTTCGGGCTATCGTCGTTACGCAGCAAAAACGGCACTGCAATTGAACCAAGCGAGAACACACAAGCCACGCTTAAGATGTGCAGGTACTGCAAACCAAGTTCGTACACTCGCCCTTCTGCTCCTTGCCAACGAATAAAGTCATCAGCGAAGAAGAACAAAGTTGTCGCTACAACAGGCATCAAAGCAACTAAAAGCAAAAGACCGGTAGAGAGAATGCGTTTAGCACCTTCACTGTCTTTTTCACCTTGTTTGATAGAGGCGAGTGCGCCCGTACCTACACCCACCATCATACCGATACCAAGTATCGAACCAATGATCGGCCACGCGACGTTGATCCCGGCTAATCCGTCAGCCCCCACATAACGACCAATAAAGATACCATCCACGACTTGGTATAAGCCGTTGACCAACATGGCTGCGACGGTCGGAATTGTGTATTTCCAAAACTGTTTGTATATAGAGTTTTGCATGACTACCACCAATAGTTAGCAAAGCTAACTAAATAGATAAAAGAATAAAATGTATGTTTAGTTTCCGAGCGCTTTATCCAGTAGCGCTTTCAGTTGCTGTGCTTCTTGCTTATCAAGTTTACGCACGAGTTGTTCAGAAATATCCTTGTAAACCACCTGTTCAAGGGACATCTCTGCTATCACTTCTTCCGTTAGCAAAACACGCTTTGAACGCGCATCTTCGTTACAAGCGATGCGTCTAACCAACCCCTTTTTCTCCAAACGAACCACCATATTTGAAGCTGAAGGTTTGGTGACTTGCAGCTCTTCCGCCAAGTCTGTAATACGCACACCTTCTGGATGAAGCTGAATCACTCGTAAGTAATCGAACTCATTAAAGCTCAAATGTGAAAGCGGATCTTCCTTGGCATAAACACGCCACGCTTTGGCACAAAATCGTTCTAACTCAATCAGGCTTTTTTCTAGTGCCATTGTGTTTTGCTCATTTAGTTAGCAAGGCTAACTATTTTAGAGAAGCTATCCAAATTCTTCAAGCACAAAAAAGCCGCTCTAGTTGAGCGGCTCATGGTTATTTTTCTTCTTGTTGCTGTTGCTCGGCTTTGAGCTTAGCAAGTTGTTCTTGCTGCAACTGATCGTAGATTTGCGCCAGTTCCAAGAAAGAGTAACGGTGTTCTACGTATTCATAAACGTTGAAAGAGATTGCTAGCTTGTACAGTGAAATCGCATCAGCAATATCACCCTCTAGTTGGTAACGCTTACCAAGGTAGAAGTAAGTTTCTGTTAAACGTTCAGCAAGACGGTAGTTTTCACGCGTACCATCCATGATGGCTTTAAGCGCAGCATCATCAGACACGTCACGCAGCATGATGGCAACTAAAACCCAGCCCCACTCCTCACTGCGGTCACGTTGGTAACGTTTCTCTAAGTTCGCTTTTGCTTGCTCTGGGTTTTGTTCAGCTTCAATGATGTAAAGCCATAGTGCACGAAACGGGTCACTCGGCATTTCTTCATAATGCTTAGTCATGTCTTCCAGAGCAAGGTCGATGCGACCGCCGTAATACAGGGCAATTGCACGGTTACGCTCTGCGTATGAATTCTGTGGCGCGAGCTCAAGTGTTGAATCAAATGCTTCGTAAGCGGCATCAAATTCGCCTACTTGGGTAAAGTAAACACCCAATAGGTTGAAGATATCTGGTTGAGCAGGGTTCAGTTGTAGCGACTGATTAAAGTCCAAACGAGCCAAATCACGCAGGCCCACACTGTCGTAGTAGTTCCCACGCTCGTAGTGCATCTTAGCACGAACTTCATCGCTCAAGTCTGGACGCTGTAAAAGCTGGGAAAGACGTGCAATCTGAACTTCTTGCTGAACGCTTGGCTGTAGCGGTACCGCCATCGGAGGATAGATCCACTTTTGTGCCGAATGTTGAGAGGTATTAGCACAACCGGTCAGCGCGATAGCGACACATAAACTTGCGGTTTGAAACCATTTCACTAATTGGTACTCCTGTTTGGACCGCTCTGGGTCTGTTTCTCTTTATGCACTATAGGATATATAACTTCGCTTGAGGCTAAACTTGTCGAAACAGGCCAAAAAAAAAGGGGAGCGAAAATGCTCCCCTTTTATAGCATGCTTTCAGTCTCTTAAGCTAATAAAAGACCAAAAGTCGAAACTTAGATTACTCGCCTTTTGCTTCAGAAGCGTCGTTTGCTTCTTCTGCTGGCTTCTCTACTGCTTCTTTCATACTTAGACGTACACGGCCTTGGCGGTCGATTTCAAGAACTTTAACTTGAACTTCTTGACCTTCAGTTAGGTAGTCAGACACTTTCTCAACGCGTTTTTCAGCGATTTGAGAGATGTGTACTAGACCATCTTTACCTGGAAGAACCGTTACGAATGCACCAAAGTCAGCTAGACGTGCAACCTTACCAGTGTAGATACGACCTACTTCAACTTCAGCAGTGATCTCTTCGATGCGGCGGATAGCTTCTTTCGCTGCTGCACCTTCAGTTGCTGCAATCTTGATAGTACCGTCGTCTTCGATTTCGATAGTTGTACCAGTCTCTTCAGTTAGAGCACGGATAACTGCACCACCTTTACCGATAACGTCTTTGATCTTCTCTGCGCTGATCTTCATTGTGTGAATGCGAGGAGCGAATTCAGAGATGTCTTCACGAGCACCAGAGATAGCTTCATCCATTACAGATAGGATGTGCTTACGTGCACCTTGAGCTTGGTTAAGCGCAATTTGCATGATCTCTTTCGTGATACCTTCGATCTTGATGTCCATTTGAAGTGCTGTGATACCAGTGTTAGTACCCGCTACTTTAAAGTCCATGTCACCTAGGTGGTCTTCGTCACCAAGGATGTCAGAAAGAACAACGAAGTCGTCGCCTTCTTTAACAAGACCCATTGCGATACCCGCAACAGAAGACTTGATTGGCACACCTGCATCCATAAGAGCAAGAGAAGTACCACATACAGAAGCCATTGAAGAAGAACCGTTAGATTCAGTGATTTCCGATACAACACGTACTGTGTATGGGAATTCATCAACAGAAGGCATTACTGCTGCGATACCGCGTTTAGCCAGTTTACCGTGACCGATTTCACGACGCTTAGGAGAACCTACAAAACCAGTTTCACCAACACAGTATGGAGGGAAGTTGTAGTGTAGTAGGAAGTGATCTTTACGCTCACCAGTTAGCTCGTCGATGATTTGAGCATCACGCTGCGTACCTAGAGTCGCAGTTACTAGAGCCTGAGTTTCACCACGTGTAAATAGTGATGAACCGTGTGTACGAGGAAGAACACCAGTACGTACGTCTAGCGCACGAACCATGTCTTTTTCACGACCGTCGATACGTGGGTTACCAGCGATGATGCTACGACGTACAACTGTCTTCTCTAGATCGTGGAAGATAGTGTGGATTTCTTTTGTGTTCGCTTCTGGATCTTCAGCAAGTAGCACTTCGTTTACTTCACCAGCGATCTCGTGGATGCGGTCGTAACGAGCCATCTTCTCAGTGATTTGGTAAGCTTCAACAAGCTTAGCTTCAGCCAGTTCAGCGATCTTGTTTACAAGTGCTGTGTTCTCTTCTGGAGCAACCCAATCCCAAGCAGGAGTCGCAACTTCAGCAGCAAACTCGTTGATTGCGTTGATCACTGTTTGTTGTTGGTCGTGGCCGTAAACAACCGCTGATAGCATTTCTTCTTCAGTTAGGTTGTCAGCTTCTGACTCAACCATTAGTACTGCAGATTCAGTACCCGCAACAACTAGGTCTAGCTTAGAAGCTTCTAGTTCAGTGTTGCTTGGGTTAAGTACTAGTTGACCGTCGATGTGACCAACACGTGCAGCACCGATAGGACCGTTGAACGGAATACCAGAGATAGCTAGCGCCGCAGAAGTACCGATCATAGTTACGATGTCTGGTTGAACATCTGGGTTAACAGATACTACTGTTGCGATAACTTGTACTTCGTTTTTGAATGCATCTGGGAAAAGTGGACGGATTGGACGGTCGATTAGACGAGCCGTTAGCGTTTCACCTTCAGATGGACGACCTTCACGCTTGAAGAAACCACCAGGGATTTTACCTGCAGCGTATGTACGCTCTTGGTAGTTAACTGTTAGAGGGAAGAAGTCTTGACCTTCAACTGCTTCTTTTTTACCAACTACAGAAACGAATACTGCTGTATCGTCCATAGTTACCATAACGGCTGCCGTAGCTTGACGTGCGATAACGCCAGTTTCTAGAGTAACTGTGTGGTTACCGTACTGGAACGTTTTAACAACTGGTTTTTCGAACATTGTTATTCCTTGTTTCTAAGCGCATCGATGGACTTGCTCAGAGAGTATTGATTGATACTCAAGACATTACGAATCGCGACTAGTGAAAACAAACTGACATGGCGTGCAATTCGCTTTTAATAGTCGCGACCTTTTGGTCGACGTGGTTGACTGTAATGCAATGAGTCTTTGTGAAAATCTCAAAACGAGATTTAGCCGCGTGTAGTATAACGGCATAAGTTTGATTTGGCTAAGCCATAGCAGTGAAAATAAGTAACGGGCAACAAAAAAGGGGCATAAAGCCCCTTTTAGACAAACTGCTATGCAGTCGCTGATTAGCGACGTAGGCCTAGACGCTTGATTAGGTCTTGGTAGCGAGCTAGATTTTTACCTTTTAGGTAATCTAGAAGCTTACGACGACGAGAAACCATACGTAGAAGACCACGACGGCTGTGGTGATCGCCTTTGTGTGCTTTGAAGTGACCTTGTAGGTGGTTGATAGAAGCTGTAAGTAGAGCTACTTGAACTTCTGGTGAACCTGTGTCGCCTTCGCCTTGTGCGTATTCTGCAACGATTGCTGCTTTAGTTTCTGCATTCAGAGACATAATTCTCTCCTAATAAGAGTAGGTTTAAAGTTGTAGCAGCCAATCTCTGATTCAGCCGCTACGCGAAGCGCGAATTATAGGGAAGTTTCCTCACCCGCGCAATATAAAAATACCGGCATTAGAGCCGGTATTTTCTAGAGCTTGATTAAGTTACTCTTCGTCGCGGAAAACCACCAAACGTTTTGGTGCCACTTTTCCATCGTCGTTCACTTCAGCAACGCCAATAAACAGCTTATCTTCACCAGAAGTCATGCGAATTGGCGTCCCTTCTGGCGCGCCAAACACTTGTACTGGCATACCATGCTGTACCAAGTTGGTTAGCTCTGCGTTTAGGTTTACCTCAGGTAAATCTTCAACGGCAGTATCCATTGGCAACAGCAGTGGATCAAGCAACTCTTTTGGTGCGACTTCGTCACGATGCGCTTGCTCTAACAACTCATTAAGTTGCTCTAGCGTCACCATTTTTTCGTATGGGTACTTAGCAACACCAGTACGACGAAGCATGGTCACGTGTGCACCACAACCAAGCATTTCACCTAGGTCATCAACGATAGTACGGATGTAAGTGCCTTTCGAGCAGTGTACTTCCATCTCAACTTCGTCACCTTCAAAGCGGTGAAGTACGATTTCGTATACGGTGATCTTGCGAGATTCACGTGGCACTTCAATGCCTTTACGAGCGTACTCATACAATGGCTTACCTTGGTATTTCAATGCAGAGAACATTGAAGGTACTTGGTCTGATTCACCACGGAACGTGTCGATGCACGCTTCTAACTTCTCAAGGTTCACGTCAACTGGACGCGTCTCTACCACTTCGCCATCAGAGTCAGACGTATCAGTACGCTCACCCAACTTTGCGATTACGCGGTAGCGCTTGTCTGAATCCAACAAGAACTGAGAGAACTTGGTCGCTTCGCCTAAGCAGATTGGCAACATGCCCGTCGCTAGTGGGTCCAATGCACCCGTATGACCCGCTTTTTCAGCAAAGAAAATACGTTTTACTTTTTGCAGTGCATCATTTGAAGAAATACCTGTTGGTTTATCCAACAAGATAACGCCATTAATTGGACGACCTTTACGACGACGAGCCATTACTCTTCCCCTGCCTGATCTTCTTCGCGACCTGAATCTTGCTGTTTACGTTTATCTTCGTTAACAACTTCAGAAACTAGGTTCGACATACGCATACCTTCTACTAGTGTGTTGTCGTAGTAGAAACGAATTTCAGGCGTTAGACGTAGGCGAATACGCTTACCAAGCATCATACGGATGTGCACTTCGTGCTCACGTAGTGCTGCTAGGCATGATTCTGGCGTTTGCTCACCCACACATAGGAAAGTAACGAATACTTTTGCGTAAGCAAGATCGCGTGATACTTCTACATCAGAAATCGTAACCATGCCTAGGCGAGAGTCACGAACTTCACGTTGAAGGATCATCGCAAGTTCTTTTTGCAGCTGCTGTGATACGCGCTGCGTGCGGCTAAATTCTTTTGACATATTCATTCTCTTAAATAGAAAGAATGGGGGGATGGTCAAGCCAGCCCCCCATGGTGTATTCAACAACCAATTACTATTTGTCTTTCAGACGTTTAGTAATTTTAGTCAATTAGTCTAGAGTACGTTTGATTTCAACGACTTCGAATACTTCGATCTGGTCGCCAACGCGAACGTCGTTGTAGTTCTTAACGCCGATACCACACTCGTAGCCATTCTTAACTTCTTGAACGTCATCTTTAAAGCGACGAAGTGACTCTAGTTCACCTTCGTAGATAACAACGTTGTCGCGTAGAACGCGGATTGGGTTGTTACGCTTAATTAGACCTTCAGTAACCATACAACCAGCGATTGCGCCCAGTTTCGGTGACTTAAATACGTCACGTACTTCAGCAAGACCAATGATTTCTTGCTTGAATTCTGGAGCAAGCATACCGCCCATTGCTTGTTTAACTTCGTCAATCAATTGGTAAATGATTGAGTAGTAACGTAGGTCAACGCTTGCTGCTTCAATTGCACGGCGAGCAGATGCATCCGCACGTACGTTAAAGC
Source organism: Vibrio sp. K4 (assembly GCF_051122595.1). Taxonomy (NCBI): domain Bacteria; kingdom Pseudomonadati; phylum Pseudomonadota; class Gammaproteobacteria; order Vibrionales; family Vibrionaceae; genus Vibrio; species Vibrio sp. K4. The sequence continues at coordinate 384,276 of NZ_CP178577.1, read as the reverse complement.
CAAGGATGATTGCGTTTGAAGCTTCTGCAAGAACTGCGTCAGTCTCAGTAATACCACCAACACCAGAACCAACGATGTTCACTTTAACTTCGTCAGTAGACAGTTTCAGTAGAGAGTCTGCGATTGCTTCTACAGAACCTTGTACGTCAGCTTTCAGTACTACGTTTAGTTCAGCAACTTCACCAGCAGTCATGTTAGAGAACATGTTCTCTAGTTTAGATTTCTGCTGACGAGCAAGTTTCACTTCACGGAACTTACCAGCACGGTAGTTTGCTACTTCACGCGCTTTACGCTCGTCACGTACTACTGTTGCTTCGTCACCTGAAGATGGTACGCCTGAAAGACCTAGGATCTCTACAGGGATAGATGGACCAGCTTCTGTGATTTCTTGACCTAGTTCGTCACGCATTGCACGAACACGACCGTATTCTTGGCCACAAAGAACGATGTCGCCTTTGTTTAGCGTACCTGATTGAACAAGTACTGTTGCAACTGGACCGCGACCTTTATCTAGGCGAGATTCAACAACAACACCAGATGCCATGCCTTCAGCCACAGCGGTAAGTTCAAGAACTTCAGACTGAAGAAGGATTGCTTCTAGAAGACCATCGATGTTTGTACCCTGTTTAGCAGAGATGTGAACGAACATGTTCTCACCGCCCCATTCCTCAGGGATTACGTCGTATTGAGCTAGCTCATTCTTAACGTTGTCTGGGTTCGCGTCTTCTTTATCGATCTTGTTCACAGCAACAATTAGAGGAACGCCTGCCGCTTTCGCGTGCTGGATCGCTTCAACTGTTTGTGGCATTACGCCATCGTCTGCTGCAACTACAAGAACAACGATATCTGTCGCTTGAGCACCACGAGCACGCATTGCAGTAAACGCTGCGTGTCCAGGAGTATCAAGGAACGTGATCATGCCGTTGTCAGTTTCAACGTGGTAAGCACCGATGTGCTGTGTAATACCACCCGCTTCGCCTGAAGCAACGTGTGTACGACGGATGTAGTCAAGTGTTGACGTTTTACCGTGGTCAACGTGACCCATGATAGTTACAACTGGCGCGCGTGGTACTGCTTCTGCGTTTGTATCACGATCAGATAGTACTGCTTCTTCCAGTTCGTTCTCTTTACGAAGAACTACCTTGTGACCCATTTCTTCAGCAACAAGCTGTGCTGTTTCTTGGTCGATCACTTGGTTGATAGTCGCCATAGCGCCCATCTTCATCATTACTTTGATAACTTCTGTCGCTTTAACCGACATCTTGTTAGCAAGTTCAGAAAGAACGATTGTTTCACCGATTACTACGTCTTGTTTTGCTACAGTCGCAGACTTATCGAAACCGTGTTGCATTGAAGTAGGCTTAGCAAGTTTGCCTTTGTTACGGCCTTTGCCACCACGTTGGTTACGACCACCGCGTGATTGCTCTTCTTTTGCTGGCTTCTTCTTCTTACGACGAGCACCGCCTTCTTCTTTACGGTCAGCTGCATCTTCAGCTTCACGAGCGTAACGAGAAGTGGTTACGTGGTAGTCAGAGTTTTCAAGTTCTTTCTTCTTAGACTCTTCTTCAGACCAACGAGCTTCGTTCTCTTCTGCAAGTTTACGAGCTTCTTCAACAAGCTTCGCGGCTTCTTGCTCAGCTTTACGTTGGGCTTCTTCTTCCTGACGACGCTTTAGCTCGTCAGCTTCTTTCTTCGCTTGCGTATTAGCATCCGCATTTTTTGCATTCATGTCTTTCTTAGCCTTTTCAGCTTGTGCGCGTTTTGCCTTTTCTTCAGCTTCACGTTTTGCATCCGCTTCACGTTTCGCTTTCTCATCGGCTTCGCGCTGTGCTTTCTCTGCAGCTTCACGTTTGGCTTGTTCTTCTGCCTCACGCTTCGCAAGCTCTTCAGCTTCACGCTTTGCTGCTTCCTCAGCCTCACGTTTTGCGTCGTCTTCGATAGTGCTGCGCTTCACATATGTGCGCTTCTTACGCACTTCTACTTGAACATCCTTACTTTTGCCGCCACCTGCTGCAACACTTAGCGTGCTACGAGTCTTACGTTGAAGCGTCAGTCTAGTAGGTTCAGATTCGCCCGACTTATCGCCGTGCTCTTTCTTCAGGTGAGAGAGAAGCTTTTGCTTCTCTTCATCCGATACATGGTCAGAACTCGCTTTGTTCATGCCAGCGTCAGCAAGTTGTTCCATTAAGCGGTCGACTGGAGTACCAATCTCTTCACTCAGAGCTTTAACTGTTAATTGTGTCATGCCGCTTCCTCCTTGCTGATATTATGCTTCTTCGCCGAACCAACAGATGTTACGTGCAGCCATGATAAGCTCACCTGCGCGTTCTTCTGTCAGGCCTTCAATACCTTCTAAATCGTCGATACCTTGGTCGGCTAGATCTTTTAGTGTTGCTACACCTTTTGCTGCCAACTTGAATGCCATCTCACGCTCTAGACCTTCAAGGCCTAGTAGGTCTTCAGCAGGCTCTAGACCTTCAAAAGACTCTTCTTGCGCTAGGGCAATTGTCGTTAGTGCGTCTTTCGCACGGCTACGAAGCTCTTCTACAAGCTCTTCGTTTAGGCCGTCTACGTCTAGCAGTTCGTTAACTGGAACGTATGCGATTTCTTCTAGCGTTGAGAAACCTTCTTCAACAAGTAGTTGAGCGAAGTCTTCTTCAATGTCTAGGTACTTCATGAAGTTTTCGATAGACGCTTGAGATTCTTCAGCGTGTTTCTTCTGAAGATCTGCCACAGTCATTACGTTCAGTTCCCAACCAGTTAGTTGAGATGCTAGACGTACGTTTTGACCGTTACGACCGATAGCTTGCGCTAGGTTGTCAGCTTCAACTGCGATGTCCATTGAGTGTGCATCTTCATCAACGATGATAGAAGCAACGTCAGCTGGCGCCATTGCGTTGATAACGAATTGAGCTGGGTTATCGTCCCAAAGAACGATATCGATACGCTCACCACCAAGCTCACCAGATACTGCTTGTACACGTGCACCACGCATACCAACACACGCACCTACAGGGTCGATACGTTTGTCATTTGTTTTAACAGCGATCTTAGCGCGAGAACCTGGATCACGTGCAGCACCTTTAAGCTCGATGATTTCTTCAGCGATTTCTGGTACTTCTACACGGAATAGTTCTGCCAGCATTTCAGGCTTAGAACGTGTAATGAACAGTTGGAAACCACGCGCTTCTGGAGCAACTTTGTACAGAAGACCACGAACACGGTCACCTGGACGGAAGTTTTCACGAGGAAGTTGGTCATCACGTAGGATTACCGCTTCTGCGTTGTTACCTAGATCCATTACAACTGTTTCACGGTTTACTTTCTTAACAACACCAGTGATTAGATCACCTTCGTTGTCGATAAACTGTTCTACGATTTGTGCACGCTCAGCTTCACGTACTTTTTGTACGATAACTTGCTTAGCAGTTTGAGTCGTAATACGGTCAAATGTAACCGATGGGATATCGTCTTCTACGAAATCACCTAGTTGAATGTCTGCATCTTCATACTGTGCAGCTTCTAGAGAGATTTCTTTTGTTGGGTTTTCTACATCTTCTACAACCAACCAACGGCGGAAAGTTTCAAACTCACCCGTTTTACGGTCGATAGCGACACGTACATCGATTTCGATTTCGTATTTTTTCTTTGTAGAAGTTGCTAGAGCAATCTCAAGAGCTTCAAAGATACGCTCACGAGGTACCGCTTTTTCGTTCGATACCGCTTCTGCTACCGCTAAAATTTCTTTACTCATTGTATTTAGCCTCTAAGCTTCAAATTTTTTAGGGAACTAAAATTTAGGGATCAGGTTAGCTTTTGAAATGTTACTTAGAGCAAACTCTTCTTGTTGCCCATCAACAGTAACTGCAATTGTCTCACCATCTACGCTGTGGATAATACCTGCCCACTTACGACGGTTTGCAACAGCCATTTTCAAAACGATGCTGACCTCGTGACCAATAAATTGCTCGTAATGTGCTGCTTTGAAAAGTGGTCTTTCTAAGCCTGGAGAAGAAACTTCTAGGCTGTAAGCAACAGAAATTGGATCTTCAACGTCTAGTACTGCGCTAACCTGATGGCTTACTTCTGCACAAGCGTCTACATTGATGCCATTTTCGTGGTCGATGTAGATACGTAACGTTGAGTGCGCACCCGCACGAATAAATTCTAATCCAACCAACTCATAGCCTGATGCCTCTACTGGAGCTTCAAGCATTTCAGTAAGTTGTCTTTCTAAACCAGTCATTTGAACCACTCCAGAAACAAAAAAAGGGCTCAGAGCCCAATCAAAAAACCAAGCAGTGATCCGAGTTAAATTACAAAAACTCAGATAACAAAAAACCCCGAAAGTCGGGGTTTTATGCTGCTGGACCCTGATACGTTAAGAATAGCCAAAAATTTGCTTTTCTTAACTCACAGTGTGGTTAGCACTGTGCAAACTTGCCAATCGAATCATTCTTTCCAATGAAAGAAGAGATTGGTTGCGGGGGCCGGATTTGAACCGACGACCTTCGGGTTATGAGCCCGACGAGCTACCAAGCTGCTCCACCCCGCGTCCGACTTGCTGAGCATTATACGCTCAACTAAGTGATTTACAAGTTTGTAAATTCATGGTGCCGAGAGAGGGACTCGAACCCTCACACCAAAGGCACTAGCACCTCATGCTAGCGTGTCTACCAATTTCACCATCTCGGCTACATAAACCTTTACAGCTTATTGTGGAATCTCATCACCTGCTGGTGCTGGAACTTCACTTGCTGCATCTTTAACTTGTTCTACAACTGGCTGACCTAGTGTTGGGTCTACCCATTGTGACTCAGTCTTGTGCGTAGACATACGGCCAAGTAACAAGCTAATGATAAAAAATACGGTTGCTAAAATAGCAGTTGTTCGGGTTAAGAAATTACCTGAGCCGCTTGCACCAAACACTGTGTTTGAAGCACCTGCACCGAACGAGGCTCCCATATCTGCGCCTTTACCTTGTTGAATCAACACAAGGCCAATCACACCAAGCGCCGCCAACAGGTAAATCACAAGTAGAACTGAAAACATTTTTTTCCACCTATGTTCCAAATTGTTGAGCCAGCGCCGTTCAAAAACAATAATATTTATTTATGAACAAGGCTAGCGACCTCCTAACGGGAGGCGGAGCAATACTAGCGAAAGCCAGTAACGCTGACAAGGGAAAATTAGCAAAAAGTCAGCGCTAACGCATTAAGCGCTCAAAAAAAGGGCAAAAGATGCCCTTTTCTCTCTCAAAATAGGTTAACGCAATGATTAACAACTTGCTTTTACTGCATCTGCAATTTTAAGCGCAGAGCTTTGAACAAGCTCGGCATCTTCACCTTCAACCATCACTCGGATCAGAGGTTCAGTGCCTGATTTGCGAAGCAGCACGCGACCTTTGTCACCAAGCTCAGCTTCAACCGCTGCTACTGAGTCTAGTACAGCTTGAGCTTCAAGTGGGTTGCTTTCACCAGCAAAGCGCACGTTTTCTAGCACTTGTGGGTAAAGCGTCATCCCTTGAGATAAGTCATGCAGCGACATATCACTGCCAACTACAGAAGCAAGAACTTGCAACGCGGCAACAATTGCATCACCCGTTGTGACTTTGTCTAGCAAGATAACGTGGCCTGAGTTTTCCGCGCCAATCTTCCAGCCTTTCGCAAGTAGCTGCTCCATTACGTAGCGGTCACCTACTGCTGCACGTACAAATGGAATACCTAATTGCTTTAAGCCATTTTCCATACCTAGGTTTGTCATTAGCGTACCAACAACACCACCTTTTAGTTCACCACGACGCAATGCATCGCGTGCGATGATGTAAGCGATTTGGTCACCGTCGATCTTGTTACCTAAATGGTCAACCATGATGATACGGTCACCATCACCATCGAACGCTAGGCCAAGATGAGCTTGCTCTTCTACCACACGCTTTTGTAACGCACGAACGTCAGTCGCGCCCACTTCAGCGTTGATGTTAGTGCCGTTTGGCTCAACACCCATTGCGACAACTTCTGCGCCTAACTCTTTGAATACGTTAGGAGCAATGTGGTAAGTCGCACCGTGTGCACAGTCAACAACAATTTTTAGGTTTGCAAGGCTCAACTCAGAAGGGAAAGTGCTCTTACAAAATTCGATGTAACGACCTGCTGCATCGTTTAGACGAGTCGCTTTACCTAGTTCAGCAGATTCAACACATTCGATGTCTTTGTCTAGCTCAGCTTCAATAGCAAGCTCGATATCATCAGGAAGCTTAGTACCTTCAGACGAGAAGAACTTAATACCGTTGTCGTAGTAAGGGTTGTGAGACGCTGAAATAACGATACCCGCTTCCGCACGGAAGGTTTGCGTTAGGTAAGCAACTGCAGGGGTTGGCATTGGCCCCGTAAAGGTAGCTTTCAGACCAGCTGCTGCAAGACCGGCTTCAAGAGCAGATTCAAGCATGTAACCAGAGATACGCGTATCTTTGCCGATAATAACTTTCTTTGTACCTTGTTTTGCTAGTACACGACCAGCTGCCCAGCCAAGCTTTAGTACGAAATCCGGAGTAATCGGGTATTGACCAACTTTACCGCGCACACCGTCAGTACCAAAATAACGTCTTTTATCAGACATAAAACTTTCCTTAATTCTTTTTGATATTTTTGTTCGTCATCTCAACCACCTTCATTGCTTCAATGGTTTCTTCAAAGTCATGAACTCGAATGATCTGCGCACCTTTCATTGCAGCGATAGTCGCACAGACCACGCTTGCATTAGTACATTCCGCTGCTGGTTTATCCAACAACTTAAAGATCATTGACTTACGCGACATACCAGCAAGTATTGGTAAACCGAATTCATGGAACTTATCGAGATGAGCGAGCATATGATAATTGTGTTCTATGGTTTTGCCAAAGCCAAAACCTGGGTCTAGGATAAGTTGAGACTTATCAATACCCACCGCTTCACAAGCAGCAATGCGTTCTTTGAGAAATTCTGAGACATCTTCCATCAGATCATCATACTGTGGATTTGCCTGCATCGTTCTAGGTTGACCTTTCATGTGCATCAAGCAAATTGGCAATTTAGCTTCTGCTGCTACCTCTAATGCTCCTGGCTCTTGAAGTGCACGAACATCGTTAATGAGGTCAGCACCAGCAGCAACCGCTTGGCGCATCACTTCAGCTTTACTGGTGTCGACAGAAATCCAAACATCGTATTTTTTGCGAATCGCTTTGATAACTGGAATGACGCGTTGTAGTTCTTCCTCGAGCTCAACATCTGGGGCGCCAGGACGCGTCGACTCGCCACCGATATCGATAATACTGACGCCAGCAGCAATCATTTTCTCAGCTTGGGCAAGCGCAAGATCGAGTGAGTTGAACTTACCGCCATCGGAGAAGGAGTCAGGGGTTACATTGAGAATCGCCATGACGTGAGGGCGAGAAAGGTCGAGAGATTTGTTGTTTGCTTTAATAATCATAGCTTTAATAATCACAACATATACAAAAACCCCGAGCTTAACTCGGGGTTTATTATCAAAGGCTACTCTTTATTCAGAGTCTTTCTTTTCTGGCGCTTCGCTTGAAGTCGCTTCTTGAGAAGCAGGTTGCTCTACTGGTTTTGTAGGCTCTTCTGATTTCTCTTCAGCTTTTACTTCAGGTTTCGCTTGAGGCTTATCGTTGTCTTCTGGTTTGTTTGCAGGTTTGTCACCCCAACCAGCAGGCTCACGAATGTCCGTCTTACGCTCCATCAGGTCATCAATCTGGCCAGCATCAATGGTTTCATACTTCATTAGCGCGTCTTTCATCGCATGCATGATATCCATGTTGTCTTGCAAGATTTGTTTCGCACGGTCGTAGTTACGGTCGATGATCTTGCGAACTTCATCATCGATTAGCTTCGCTGTGTCATCAGACATGTGTTTAGTCTGAGTCACACTACGTCCTAGGAACACTTCACCTTCTTCTTCCGCATACAGTAGCGGACCAAGTTTCTCAGAGAAGCCCCACTGCGTAACCATCTTACGAGCGATGTCTGTTGCACGTTCGATATCGTTCGATGCACCTGTCGATACTTTGTCAGCACCGTAGATCAGCTCTTCCGCTAGACGACCACCGTACAAGCTAGAAACCATTGACTCTAGGTGTTGGCGAGACATACTCACACGGTCTTGCTCAGGTAGGTACATAGTCACACCCAACGCACGACCACGTGGAATGATAGACACTTTGTACACTGGATCGTGTTCAGGAACCAAGCGACCAACAATTGCGTGCCCTGCTTCGTGGTATGCTGTTGATTCTTTCACTTCCTCAGACATCACCATTGAACGGCGCTCTGCACCCATCATGATTTTGTCTTTAGCCAGTTCAAACTCAACCATAGAAACGTTGCGCTTGTTGCCGCGTGCAGCAAATAGAGCCGCTTCGTTAACTAAGTTTGCTAGGTCTGCACCAGAGAAACCCGGAGTACCACGTGCAATTAGAGATGGCTCTACGTCACCCGCTAGAGGCACTTTACGCATGTGTACTTTAAGAATTTGCTCACGACCACGTACGTCTGGAAGACCAACAACGACTTGGCGGTCAAAACGGCCAGGACGCAATAGCGCAGGGTCAAGTACGTCAGGACGGTTAGTCGCAGCGATAACAATGATACCTTCGTTACCTTCAAAACCATCCATCTCTACAAGCATTTGGTTTAGTGTTTGTTCACGTTCATCGTGACCACCACCAACACCTGCACCACGTTGACGACCAACCGCATCGATCTCATCGATAAAGATGATACAAGGTGCCGCTTTCTTCGCTTGTTCAAACATGTCACGTACACGAGATGCACCAACACCTACGAACATTTCTACGAAGTCAGAACCAGAGATAGTAAAGAATGGTACTTTTGCTTCACCAGCAATGGCTTTCGCTAGTAGCGTTTTACCAGTACCAGGAGGACCAACCATTAATACACCTGTTGGAATCTTACCGCCCAGTTTTTGGAAGCGGCTTGGATCACGCAGGTAGTCCACCAATTCTTTTACGTCTTCTTTTGCTTCGTCACAGCCTGCAACGTCCGCAAAAGTTGTCTTGATCTGCTCTTCGCTCATCATACGAGCTTTGCTCTTACCGAAAGACATAGCGCCTTTACCGCCGCCGCCTTGCATTTGACGCATGAAGAAAATCCATACACCAATCAATAAGATCATTGGGAACCAAGAAATGAAAATAGTGCCTAGCAGGCTTTGCTCTTCAGGAGGCGTACCTTGCACTTTCACGTTTTGATTAATTAGGTCATCTAGAAGCTTTTGGTCATACACAGGCATGTAAGTGACCATTTTGGCACCGCCGCCGCGACGAACAAAGCTAATCTCACCGTCTTTAAAAGTTGCTTCTTGAATCTGGCCTTGGCCAACTTCCTGTACAAACGTGGTGTAATCCACGGTTCTGCCATTGCTCTCTCCAGGGCCAAAGCTCTGGAATACCGACATCAATACGACAGCGATAACAAGCCACAGAATTAAATTTTTTGCCATGTCACTCAAGGTGTCAGCCTCTCGATAACTAATTGTAATTAAAGGTAGGGTACTACAGTTCATTTCCTGTAGCTATAGTGTTAACCATGCTCTAAACGAGCGAAATAGTTAACCTTTGTAACCAGTGGCTACAACGAAGACTTCTCGGGAGCGAGCTCGCGATGAGTCTGGTTTTCTGATTTTTACGACTTTAAACATGTCTCGGACTTCTTTCACAAATTGATCGAAGCCTTCACCCTGGAAAACCTTTACGACAAAGCTACCATTAGGTGCTAGAACTTGTCGACACATATCTAAAGCCAATTCAACTAAATACATAGCTCGTGGCTGATCTACAGAGTTATTACCAGCGATGTTAGGAGCCATATCAGACATTACTACGTCAACCATCGAAGGTTGGATTCTTTCTAATAGAGCATCTAAAACCGCCTCGTCACGAAAGTCACCTTGCAGGAAGCTTACACCAGCGATTGGATCCATAGGCAGTAAGTCACACGCAATGATTTGACCCTCTTCACCTATTATCTTAGCAGCATATTGAGACCATCCACCTGGAGCTGCACCTAAATCGACGACAGTCATCCCAGATTTCAACAATTTATCTTTCGTTTGGATCTCTTCGATTTTGAAGTAAGCACGAGAACGGTAGCCTTTTTTACGAGCTTCGTTTGCGTATTTATCATCAAAGTGTTCTTTCAACCAACGACCAGAACTAGCCGAATGTTTTTGTTTACTCATTTTAATCCCAACAAGGCGTAATTAGGAGCTATTGTTTTAATAGGCTCAACCTATTACTCAATAAATTATAGTCTTCAGCAATAGATGGCGTTAAAATAGCTTTTTTCAACCCTTATTTTAAAGAAAATTGGCCGCGTAATGAACCTAAGCACCAAACAAAAGCAGCACCTAAAAGGCCTGGCTCACAGTTTAAAACCTGTTGTGCTAATGGGCGCAAATGGACTTACAGAAGCCGTGCTAGCAGAAATTGAAATCGCTCTTGACCACCACGAACTGATCAAAATTAAAGTTGCATCAGAAGACCGTGAGACAAAACAGCTGATCATCGACGCTATCGTACGTGAGACGGGCGCTGAAAAAGTTCAGACAATTGGTAAAGTACTTGTGCTATACCGCCAGTCTGAAGAGCGTAAAATCGAAATCCCACGTAAGTAATCCCTACTTACGCAGAGGAAGAAGAAAAGGTCGCCATGGGCGACCTTTTTTGCATCTACTATTTAAGCCTAATTAAAACAGACTGGTTTTAATTAGATATATTCAACGCTATCGATTTCGAAGTCTTTCGCACCGCCTGGGGTTTGAATAACGACTTCGTCACCTTCCATCTTACCGATCAAGCCACGTGCGATTGGAGAACTGATTGAAATGCGGCCGGCTTTGATATCTGCTTCATCGTCACCAACGATTTGGTACGTTTTCTCTTCTTCTGTATCACAGTCAATTAGAGTAACCGTTGAACCAAAAATCACTTTACCAGTGTTGTCCATCGTTGTTACGTCAATGACTTGAGCTACAGATAGCTTGTATTCAATGTCACGGATTTGTGCTTCACAGATACCCTGCTCTTCACGAGCTGCGTGGTATTCTGCGTTTTCCTTCAAGTCGCCTAGTTCACGCGCTTCTGCGATTGCTTCTGAAATTTGTGGGCGAAGCTTTAGTAGACGATCTAGCTCAGTACGTAGCAATTGTTCGCCACGCAGTGTCATTGGAACTTTTTCCATTATATAACCTCAAGGCCAAAGGTGTCTTTGGACAAAAAAAGCCCACCCAATCATGGTGACTGGGTAGTACGTTCAAAGATTCTGTTTTGATTAGTTTAAACAAACTAGGGTATGAAATCACCCTAATTCGATTTTGCTGCTTAGTTGTGTGGTTAATAACACGCCATCAATTGTTTTTAGATTTAACCATCATCGCAATTTATTGAAAAACAACACTGTTCATTACATAAAAAACCTCAAGAAAGATAAAAACAAATCAATGTCAGACCAATGTCATGCCAACATAAAGCATTAAAATACAATCACTTGAGGCAACCAACAATATAATTGAACACTGTTCATTAGTTGGATTTATATCATTTTACTAACTCATAAGGAAACTTTAGCAGTAAAACATGTCCGGCAAGTTGTTACGTCATAGCTTTTTCGAATGTGGGCGATTCTCACGAGTGAAACTATACGCACAACAACAACTTGTGAGAGATAACCTCTCCCCCATAAAACAATGATTATGGACAGCTAACTAGGACAAATAAGATGAAAAAGACTCTAATTGCTCTTTCTGTATCTGCAGCAGCTATGGCAACTGGCGTTAACGCAGCTGAGCTTTACAACCAAGACGGCACTTCTCTAGAAATGGGCGGCCGTGCTGAAGCACGTCTATCTATGAAAGATGGCGACGTAGCGGACAACTCTCGTATCCGTCTAAACTTCCTTGGTACTCAAGCAATCAACGACAACCTATACGGTGTTGGTTTCTGGGAAGGTGAGTTCACTACAGCTGAAAACGGCGGCGTAGACGGCAACAGCAATCTAGACACTCGTTACGCATACGCTGGTCTAGGCGGTGCTTTCGGTGAAATGACTTACGGTAAAAACGACGGTGCGCTAGGCGTTATTACTGACTTCACAGATATCATGGCTTACCACGGTAACTCTGCTGCTGACAAACTAGCTGCAGCTGACCGTTCTGACAACATGTTCTCTTACAAAGGCCAATTCGAAAACCTAGCTGTTAAAGCTAGCTACCGTTTTGCTGACCGTGAAGAAGTAAACGGCGAATACAAAGACAACGGCGAAGATGGCTACTCTCTATCTGCAATCTACACTCTAGGCGACACTGGTCTTGACCTAGGTGCTGGTTACGCAGACCAAGCTGACGCTAACGAATACATGCTTGCTGCTTCTTACACTATGAGCGACCTATACTTCGCTGGTGTATTCACTGACGGCGAAAAAGAAGCTGACTTCAAGAACACTGTAGACTACACAGGTTACGAACTAGCGGGTGCTTACACTCTAGGTCAAACTGTGTTCACTTCTACATACAACAACGCAGAGACAAACGGCGAAACTTCAGCAAACAACTTCGCTGTAGACGCGTCTTACTACTTCAAGCCTAACTTCCGTGGCTACGTATCGTACAACTTCAACCTAATTGATGCTGGCGATTCAATGGGCTCAACTACTGCTTCTAACTACAAAGCTACTAAAGCTGATGCAGAAGACGAGCTAGCTCTAGGTCTACGTTACGACTTCTAATTAAGTCTTAAGACTTGAAGATAAAATGCTCGCACTATGCGGGCATTTTTTATATCCAGAATTCTGCGATTTTTCGGTATATACTCAATTGCATAACTAACCTCACGAACTGTCACTATGCGCTTACCTTGGTCTTTATTACTTTTTTCTAGTCTCGCCCCACTCACATCAATGGCTTATCCTCATCAAGAGGTTTTGCCAGAAGGTTCTCGTGTCAGCTTGATTGCTGAAAAGCTCAACGACCAAAGCGAGCTAACTGGTATTCACCCAACCGATCAGTATTTCCCACCAGCCAGCACCTTAAAAGTGGTCACGGCTTTAGCGGCAAAACTTGAACTGGGGAATAGCTTCGCATTTCGTACCACATTAGAAAGCTCGAGCTCAGATGCTGTACTTACCTTCTCTGGCGACCCAACCCTGCTCACTCAAGATCTAAAAACGATGCTGACGCGAGCAAAGAAAAATGGACTAAGCCAAATTAAAGGCGATCTTTGGTTAGATAATAGCGCCTTTACTGGGTACAACCGCGCTGTAGGCTGGCCATGGGATATTCTGGGGGTTTGTTATAGCGCGCCAGCGTCCGCAATCACTCTAAACGACAACTGTGTTCAAGCTTCCATCTACACTAAGAAAAACGGCTCAACACGGGTTTATGTCCCTGAACATCAACCAATTAATGTCAGCACGAGTGTAAAAACCGTCTCTAGAAGCGTTCAGAAGAGCCGTCACTGTGATTTAGACCTTATTGCTAACCCAGACAACAAATATGAACTAACCGGCTGTCTGGTCGACCGTGGCGACAAGCCCCTTCCTCTTAAATTCGCCGTGCAAGATCCTGAGCGCTACACCAGCCAAAAAGTGCAAAAACTCCTCAAACAAGTTGGCATTTCATTAAAAGGGAATGTCCTTATTGGTAAAGCTCCGGAAAAGCAGCGTAAATTGCTTGCTGTGCACAAATCTAAACCGTTACCGCAATTATTGGATCAGATGCTCAAACGCTCAGACAACTTGATTGCTGATACGTTGACTAAAACACTTGGCGCGAAGTTTTTTGTTCAACCGGGAAGCTTTACTAATGGCACAGAAGCCATCAAACAGATCATCTTTGCCAATACAGGTATCGATATTCGTAATGCAAGATTAGAAGACGGCTCTGGCTTATCACGCAACAACCGAATTTCAGCCACTTCTATGGCGGCTATTTTGCGTTACATTTGGCAGCATGAGAAGGAACTTAACCTGATCGCAATCATGCCTAAGTCTGGTGAGTCAGGGACCTTGCAATACCGCAAAAGTATGCGTAAGGCGCCAATTAAAGGACAATTGATTGCGAAGAGCGGTTCACTTTACGGAACCTACAACATGGCTGGGTATGGATTAGATAAGAATGGCAAACCAAACACGGTCTTTGTTCAATTTGTCTCGGACTATTTCCCAGAAAAAAGGGACGATAACAAACCTGTTGTCGCCCCTATTACTCAGTTTGAGAAATTGTTCTACCAAGACATTGTGAGCTTTAGTCAGGCAATGCCTAAGAAGTAGTTCACCACAGTAAAGTAGATCCACATCCCTGATATATCGACAATCGATGCTAAAACTGGGCTCACCAATACGGCTGGGTCCAGTTTACAAGCTCGAGCAATAATAGGCAGTAATCCGCCTAGCGTGGTTGAAATGGTCACCTGAATAAACAACGCGACGGCAATCGCCAACGCGATATCCTCAAGCGCAAAGCCTCCTGTCGATTGCCCACCACTAAATAGCATGATGCGACCTACCATAACGATAGCAATTGCTAACGCGATAAACAAAGCGACGCGGCTTTCTTTCCATAGCACTTCCAACCATTGTCGCTTCTTAAGCTCACCTGTTGCTAGAGCTCGAATCACCAAGGTTGCTGCTTGCGTTCCTGTATTACCACCAGCAGCCGCGATAACCGGCATGTAAACCGCTAGCAATACAAGCTGGCTCAATGTGTCTTCATACTGAGCGATGATTAAGCCAGACACAATTCCGAGCAGCGCAAGCGCAATGATCCAGCCAATACGCTGTTTCACATGCCCCAGCACGCTCGTAGAAAGATAACCGTCTGGCGTATCAACCTCAGACATGTGCAGACCTAATTGGTGAGCATAATGACGCGCACGTTTGTCATGTCCTGCTTGTTCAAGTTGAGCGATCAGGCTATTCACATAACCTACCGAGCAATGCTGCAAAATACCCACCGCCTCATCAATAGGCATAACCGTGAGTAAATGCAGTTGTTGCTCTTGCTCGTATCGCAAAAAAGCATTACGAGCGGCACCAATTTCTACTTCTGAGAAGTTTGGTGTTGTTTCAATAAAAGTGTTGTTCATTACCGTCATGGCGAATCTCCCGATTGGCATTGGTAACGACCATCGACAACGCGCGCAAATAGCCTTAGGCACAATCCATTACGTGTATTAGAAACACTGGATGCACGAAAACATCAATGCAAAAGCACTGTCTATTCAGAATTTATGAAGGGAAATAACAAGAAGGAAAAATTAGAAAAGATGCCTCACCACTCAGGTAAGGCGGAGATCGCCAATACCGAAGCGGGTTATTTCGCTCCCTTAATCTTACTCACCCAGCAACTGGGAGGATGGTCGGTATTGTTCATGTAAATCTCCGATAAAGCTACTCATCTAGCAGCGCGCGTATAGTAGCAAAAACGAGTCACTTTTACAGTCAATCTCTTGCGGATTCGCCAAATTTTCATACAAAAAAAGCGCCCAGTAGGCGCTTTCATTTTGAACAGTTATTGATTACTTAATAGTAATTCGTGCGAATTTACGTTTACCAACTTGGAATACGTAAGTACCTGCTTCAGGTGCAAACTTCGCATCAGCAACTTTCTCGCCTTCGATCTTAGCTGCGCCTTGCTTAACCATGCGCATTGCTTCAGAAGTTGAAGCACATAGACCGGCTTCTTTCAGTAGGTTTGCTACTGGTGTACCCGCTTCAAAATCAAACTCAGGCATTTCATCTGGAATTTGGTTCTTAGCAAAACGGTTCACGAATTCTTGCTCTGCCGCATCGGCATCCGCTTCACTATGGAAACGAGCAATGATTTCTTTCGCTAGCAGTACTTTGATATCGCGAGGGTTCTTACCTGCTTCTACGTCAGCTTTGAACTGTGCAATTTCTTCCAATGGACGGAAAGACAGTAGCTCGTAGTAGCTCCACATTAGATCGTCAGAGATAGACATGATCTTACCAAACATTTCGCTTGGCGCTTCGCTGATACCAATGTAGTTGCCTGAAGATTTAGACATCTTCTTCTCGCCATCTAGACCAACTAGAAGAGGCATCATCAGTACAACTTGAGGTTTTTGACCGTGAGATTTTTGCAGCTCACGCCCCATTAGCAGGTTGAATTTTTGGTCAGTACCACCAAGTTCAACGTCCGTTTCCATTGCTACTGAGTCCCAACCTTGAAGTAGCGGGTACATGAACTCGTGGATAGCGATTGGTTGACCACCAGCGTAACGCTTTTTAAAGTCATCACGTTCTAGCATACGAGCAACAGTTTGGTTCGCAGCAAGACGAATCATGCCTTCTGCGCCAAGCTCAGATAACCACTCAGAGTTGAACTGAATTTTTGTCTTAGCTGGATCTAGGATTTTGAACACCTGCTCTTTGTACGTTTCAGCGTTGCGTAGAACGTCTTCACGACTTAGTGGTGGACGAGTTGTGTTCTTACCTGTTGGGTCACCAACCATCGCAGTGAAGTCACCGATTAGGAACGTCACTTCATGACCTAGTTCTTGGAACAAGCGAAGCTTATTGAAAATAACCGTATGGCCTAGGTGAATGTCAGGTGCTGTTGGATCGGCGCCCAATTTAATACGTAGAGGACGACCTTCTTTTAGTTTTGCGATCAGCTCTTCTTCTGGAATCAGCTCTTCAACACCGCGCTTAATCTCGGCTAATGCAGCTTCAATGCTCGCCATTCTTGTTCACTCCCACAGATTTGGCAAAAATATAATAGCTGAACATCTTACTTGAATAGCGATGCATTTTGAAACACGTTAGACTAGGTAGTTGTCAATTTTTACGTTTAATTTAGTAATCAAGTACCTCATGCATTCGATTTTTGTCCGACTACCACTCTTGCACAAAGTACTGATCGGTTTTTTTAGTGCGCTTATCATTGTCGCGCTGTTTTTCTTACCCGATCCGCAAGACCTCGATCCGCAGCAAAGCCGACTCAAAGTTGGTGAGCATTATTCGGTACCGATTTCCGTAGAATCACCCGAGCGCAGCACTTCTTCTAACCTCCCTTCTGTTTTGCGCTGGGAAACGTATAAAGTCAAAAATGGTGAGAGTGCTGCGGTTCTGTTTCAGCGCGTTGGTCTATCTCCTCGCCTTTTGCATGAACTGATTACTTCCGATAAAGAAATCAAACAACAGCTCACTCGACTTCGTCCTGGCGATAGACTCCAGTTTGGCTTTGATGAAAACAACGACTTTATTCAACTTAAACGTACACTCAATGCCTTCGAAACTTTCCGTATCAAACTGCAAGGCAGCAAATACATTTCTGAAGTGGACAAGAAAGAAGTCGATTACCAATTCAACTACGCAGAAGCGACCATCAAATCCAACTTCTGGAATGCAGGCATCTCATCAGGCTTGAATGCGAACCAAATCATGGAATTAGCCGGCATCTTTGGCTGGGACATCGACTTTGCTTTGGACATTCGTAAAAACGACACCTTCCGCGTGCTTTATCAAGAAGAAGTCGTCGAAGGCGAAGTCATTGGGCGTGGCAAGATTATCGCCGCGGTCTTTAAAAACCAAGGTGATACCTTCACTGCGATTTTAGATGAGAAGAGTGGTAAGTACTTCGATGAAAATGGTCGAGCGATGAAGAAAGCGTTCTTGCGCGCTCCTCTGGATTTCCGCCGTGTGAGCTCTAACTTTAACCCTCGTCGTTTACACCCAGTAACAGGCAGAGTTCGTCCTCACCGAGGCACCGATTACGCTGCACCAGTTGGTACGCCAATTTGGGCAGCTGGTAATGGTGTGGTACAAAAGTCAGCTTATAACAAATTCAACGGCAACTACGTGTTTATCAAACACAGCAACACCTACATCACTAAGTATCTGCACTTGACGAAACGCACAGTGAAAACAGGGCAACGAGTGAAACAAGGGCAAACCATCGGTACTTTAGGCGGTACTGGCCGTGTAACCGGTCCACACCTGCACTACGAGTTCTTGGTTAACGGTGTTCATAAGAACCCAAGAACCGTGAAGCTGCCGCAATCGAAGTCCTTGACGGGTAAAGCGAAGCAAACCTTCATGGCGAATGCAAAAATCAGCATGGCGAAGCTGGATCGCTACAGTAAGTTACTCGCGATGAAGTAAAAAAACATGATTGATTAGAACAACACCCAAGAGGCAGCTTAAGCTGCCTCTTTTGTTTCTGGTTCTTTTTCATCAAGGTTGTGTTCACGACCAAGCATGAGAAGACAAGGCGTAAGCACCAGCGTCAACACCGTGGCAAAAGCCAGACCTCCAGCAACTGCGGTTGCTAATTGAGACCACCATTGCGTACTCGGCGCACCAAATTCAATCTTCTGATTCACTAAGTCGATGTTCATCTCTAACACCATTGGCAGTAAGCCAAGAATGGTAGTGACCGTGGTTAACAGCACAGGACGAAGACGCTGCACCCCAGTACGTAAAATCGCATCTGATTTCTCTAAACCACGTCTACGCATTTGGTTGTAAGTATCGATCAGTACGATGTTGTTGTTTACAACAATTCCAGCCAGCGCAATCACCCCAATCCCCGACATAATAATACCGAAAGGCTTCTGGAAAATAAGCAAGCCAGCAAACACGCCAACCGTAGAGAACAGAACTGCGCTTAAAATCAAAAATGCTTGGTAGAAGCTGTTGAATTGAGTAATCAGGATCAAAGCCATCACACCGAGTGCAACCATGAAAGCACTTTGTAAAAACGCAGAAGAGTTTTCTTGCTCCTCGTTTTGACCGCGAATTTTAAACTCAATACCAGCAGGCAAGCCCAACTGCTCTACTTCTGCAGTTATCTTTGGTAATTCAAGGGCAAGGTTATAACCTTCAACCATGTCTGCTTTGATGTTCACCACGCGTCGACCATCAACACGTCGAATTGTATCTTGCTTATGGTCCGGCTTAATCTGCGCAAAGTTAGTGATCGGAACTAAGCCAGCCGCCGTTTTTACGCGTAATTGATCAAAGCGCCCGATATCCCGCTTATCTTGCGGATAACGCACTAAGATGTCGACTTCTTCATCGGCATCATCTGGCAAATAATCACCAATCTTCAAACCGTTAGTCACAAACTGGACAGTGTTACCAACCAGAGTCGCATCAGCGGCAAAGCGAGAAGCATCGTCTCTGCGGATATCAATCTGCCAATCAATCCCTTCTTTATTAGTGGTATCACTCAAGTTAGTTAAAGCTGGATTACGATCAGCCCAGTAACGAACCATTTTGGCTGCACTGTCTAACTGGTCAATGCTTGAATTTTGCGCCGACATTTCAATAACGAGATCATGCTCTACTGGCGGACCAGCATCGGGGAATTTGTACTCCAACTCCACGCCTGAGAATTGATTGGTAGTCTGTTTGAGCTCTTCAATGATGTCTTTCACTTTGCGGCGATATTGCCAATCGACAGGCGTAATCTGAATCTGACCAATCTCATCACCATCATTTGAATCCGTTCCGGTACGCGTGTAGACACTTTCAAACTCATCGTGTCCTAGCATGACTTTTTCGATCTCTTTCATCACGACGTCTTTTTCGTTGATCGATAAGTCACCGTAAGAACGCACCTTGACGGTAAAGAATGCAGGGTCAACTTCTGGGAAGAATTCAGCTCCTAAACCCGCTTTGCTATAAGTAAAGCCAACACCACCCGCGAGCAAAATCGCACTGAACAATACTTTTAACGGGTGACGAATCGCAATCGAAAGCGTCTTGTAATAGAGCTTGGTGATGCCAGTGGCTTTATCAAACTCACCGTTATGCAGATCAACCATCTCTTGCTGGCTTTTGGGATTCACAACTTGAGGCTTACCAATAATCCCACCAATCACCGGAACAAACAGCAGCGCCATCATTAATGAAGCGGTCAGTGTTGCGATCAACGTTAACGGCAAGTACTTCATGAATTCGCCAGTAATATCAGGCCAAAACAGTAAAGGGGCAAACGCAGCAAGGGTCGTCGCAGTCGATGCCGTAATAGGCCAAGCCATACGTTTTGCCGCGTCTCGATAGGCTTCTTTACGTGGCGTACCTTCTTGCATCCGTCTATCAGCAAATTCGGTCACTACGATAGCGCCATCCACCAGCATACCTACCGCCATAATCAGAGCGAAGAGCACCACTATGTTGACCGTTAAGCCAAACACAGACAGCACTAACAAACCTGTAAGGAAAGAACCCGGAATCGAGATACCAACCAAGAGAGCGGTTCGCACACCAAGTATCGCGATGATAACAATGACGACAAGAATGATGGCAGAGAGAATGTTGTTTTGCAGATCGTTGAGCATCAGTTTGACGTCATCAGACTGATCCCAAGTGTATTTGACTTGTAGGTTATTCGGCCACTCTGAACGCTTTTGAGCCTCGAGCATCACTTGTTTGACTAACTCAACCGTTTCAATGATGTTTTCACCCGCGCGCTTTTTTACGTTGAGTACAACAGCAGGGTTACCATCTAAGCGAGCAAAACTCTCAGGATCTCGAAATGCCCTACGCACCGTCGCGACATCACCAAAGGTAATCACCTCTTTACCATTCACCTTGATAGGTAGCTCTAGTACGTCTTTAAGAGAGTCAAACACAGAAGGAACTTTAACCGAGAAACGACCATATCCCGTATCAACAAAACCCGCAGCCACAACTCGGTTGTTGAGAGCAATCAAGTTGTAGATGTCAGCTTGATCTAAGCCATAGCTTTCCATCAACAGCGGATCGACCACGATCTCTACGATATCCTCGCGATCACCTGCAATATCGACTTCGAGCACCTGACGATAGCTTTCTAACTTATCACGCAGTGCACGAGCGATTTGTACCGTAGTGCGCTCGGGGACTGTTCCATACAAGACCACTGTCAAAACCGGCTCTTCTGATGCGAACGTCACTTCATTTACGGTTGGCTCATCACTGTCTTCGGGCAATTTAGGTTTGGCAAGATCCACAGCATCGCGCACATCCGCCATGGCTTCGGCCAGATCGACACCTACACTAAACTCAAGCGTGACCGAGGCATGACCTTCTGAAGCTACAGCAGTCATTTCTTTTACGCCTTCAATCGAACGCAACTCCTGCTCTATTGGGCGCACCAATAAGCGTTCTGCATCAGTTGGCGAAATGCCTTGGTGCCCAACGGAAACATAAATAATTGGGATGGTGATGTCAGGGCTCGACTCTTTGGGGATCGTGATGTAGGTGATCACACCAGCAATCAAAATCATCACCAATAAGGTGAGCATGGTACGTGCACGCGATAACGCAGCATCAATCAAAGCAAACATATTGCCTCCTTACTGCTGATTCGCGGCTTCGATGGCATCATCCACCTTGGTCGCCATCACTAAATCACCATCACGCGCAAAACCTTGTCCGAGTACAATGATGTCCACTTGGTCGCCTAATCCAGACAACCAAACGCCATCTTTTTCGGCTTTCACAAGTTGAATAGGAACAAAATGGACATGCTGATCGCGTAGTGTCTTGATGCCAAGGTTGCCTTCTTCATCGAGCGCGAGCATGGCTGCGGTCACTTTTACAGCCAACACTTCGCTCAAAGACAACACGACTTCGGCACTGATCCCCGCCGGCATTGCACTCTCACGGTTATCAATTTCAATCTCAATGGGGAACGTATTGGTTAAAGTAGAAGACACACGTCCGATATAACGAATTGTGCCTTGGTGATGAAGGTTGTTGATAGTGCGAACGTCAGCGGCTTGGCCTTCTTTTAAATACTGAATGTGACGCTCGCTCACATCCGCTTCGATGACTAACTTTTCAAGGTCAATAACGGTGGCAATCGGATCGCCAACACCAACAAAGTCACCAACTTCAACGAATCTATGGTCAAGAATGCCATCGAAAGGCGCTCTTACTTTGGTGTTTTTGAGTGCAGTTTCAACGTTACTTAGATTTGCTCGTGCATCAACCAAGGCAGCTTGCGCTGTGGCAAACGCAACTTCACCCTGTAAGCCTCGATTTTTCAGAGACTCTGCGGCTTTAAACTCTTTTTCTTTAACACGCAGCATCGCTTTGGCGCGTTTAAGCTGAATATCGAGGTCACGCTCATCAATATTGGCAATCACCTGCCCTTGCTTTACTCTTTGCCCTTTTTGCACATTCAAACTGATGATCTTACCTGCGACCTCAGCCCCTAGACGAGCTTGTCGATTTGGCGCAGTACGGCCGTACAGTTCAATGGTTTTGCTGGTTGGTTGGGCGGTAAAAGAGTTGAACATCACCTTAGCAACAGGTGTGTCTTCAGATTGAGAGTTTGAAGGAGAAATCGTTTCGTCTTGTGCTTTAAGTTGACCCATTGCGAGCCAAGCAGCTAAAGCGATCACAAGCGTTAGAGAGACTAGCCATGGACGCTCTACAATACGACGTCCAAAAGAAGATCCAGACATACAAAGTCCTTTTTATTTTTAACTCGCAGCTCTCTTTGGAACTGGGAGTGCGTTTACGTGACTTCCTGCTACGTAAAACTCAGGCAGCCAATTGGCTGCCTGTTGTCGTGTTAATTAAACACTGAATGATGCACCACAACCACAAGTTGTCGTCGCATTTGGGTTATTAACGAAGAAGCGAGCTCCTTCTAAACCTTCTGTGTAATCAACCACGCCACCGATTAGGTATTGCAGGCTCATTGGGTCTACAACCAGTGTTACACCACTGTTTACGATTGTTGTGTCGCCTTCATTTACGTTCTCATCAAATGTGAAGCCGTATTGGAAACCACTACAGCCGCCACCAGTAATGTATACGCGTAATTTCAGCGCTGGGTTTTCTTCTTCCGCAATCAACGTTTGAACGCGAGATGCCGCGGCATCAGAAAAAGATAATGGTACGTTTACTTCGCTCACGAAGACCTCTCTCACTCGTGTAATGCGTCAAGCCTGAAGCAAGACGTCAAATTTGTGCTAATTAGAGCGATTATCCAATACCTGACCAACTCGTTCAAGTATTCACCGCCGATTCTTTATATCCGATGCTGATATGTAAGATTACAACGCCAGACTACACATAAATTACCCAAAACGTTTCTAACTTGAGTTTAGCTAGGTACAATGCGCTCCACTTGGTCCGAGCAATCAAAAGAGGATAACCCCATGACCAAATCATCAGAGCTATATCAAAAGGCTCAGCAAACCATTCCTGGCGGTGTGAACTCACCAGTTCGTGCATTCAACGGCGTTGGCGGTTCTCCGCTATTTATCGAACGAGCAGACGGTGCCCTGATTTTTGATGCCGATGGTAAAGCGTACATTGATTACGTTGGCTCTTGGGGTCCTATGATTCTAGGTCATAACCACGCAGTAATCCGTGAAGCGGTTATCGATGCAGCACAACGCGGTCTAAGTTTCGGTGCACCAACTGAGATGGAAATTGCGATGGCTGAGCTCGTATCTGAGCTAGTGCCATCAATGGAACAAATCCGTATGGTGAGCTCTGGTACAGAAGCGACCATGAGTGCTATCCGTCTTGCTCGTGGCTTCACTGGTCGTGACAAGATCATGAAATTTGAAGGTTGTTACCACGGCCACGCTGACAGTTTGCTAGTAAAAGCAGGCTCTGGCGCACTAACTTTAGGTCAACCAAGCTCTCCTGGCGTTCCTGCAGATTTTGCTAAGCACACGCTAACAGCAACATTCAACGACCTAGATTCAGTACGTGAACTATTCGCAGCAAACAAAGGCGAAATCGCATGTATCATCGTTGAGCCAGTTGCGGGCAACATGAACTGTATCCCACCAGTAGAAGGTTTCCACGAAGGTCTTCGTGAAATCTGTGACCAAGAAGGCGCGCTACTGATTTTTGATGAAGTAATGACAGGCTTCCGCGTAGCACTAGGCGGCGCACAAGCACACTACAACATCAAACCAGATCTAACGACCCTAGGTAAAGTGATCGGTGGCGGCATGCCAGTGGGCGCTTTCGGTGGTCGTAAAGAAGTAATGCAATACGTAGCGCCGACAGGTCCTGTTTACCAAGCTGGTACGCTTTCAGGTAACCCTGTGGCGATGGCTGCGGGCTTTGCATGCTTGAACCTTCTAAAAGAAGAAGGCAACGAGAAACGTCTTGCGGCGAAAACAAAACAGCTTGCTGAAGGCTTCAAAGCACTTGCTGAGAAACACGGTATCCCAATGGTAGTAAACCAAGTGGGCGGCATGTTTGGCTTCTTCTTCACAGACCAAGAAACCGTAACGTGCTACGAAGACGTGACTAAGTGCGACGTTGAGCGCTTCAAACGTTTCTTCCACCTAATGCTAAAACACGGTGTATACCTTGCACCATCAGCATTTGAAGCAAGCTTTACTTCACTTGCTCATGGTTCAAAAGAAATCGACGCAACACTAGAAGCTGCAGATCGCTGTTTCGCGATTCTGGCAGAAGAAGCTAAGTAAGCTTTTTACTCGCACACCAAAAGCAAAAAAGGACCTTCAGGGTCCTTTTTTATTATCTGAACTATGCTTGCCAATTAAAAATTACGAGAATAGCGAGTACGCCAATAACAATACCAAACCACGGTATGCGTTTGTTTTTCTTCTCACTCTGACACTTCTTGTCACCGTTACAACAACCCATTTTTCTATCTCTTGATTGATAACTGCCTGATTTGTGGTCATTATAACAAGGTCCGTTGCACCTTCCCAATTCGGCTATGTCATAAGCTTGAAAGAATCGTCGGTGCAAAGTAATAAAGGTTTGACGCTGTGGTATAAAGCGCTAGCCGTAACATCATCCGTAAGTTGGATTAATCCCATGCCGAACAATGTAAAAATCACGTCGAGTCACCGAGTGTTAGTTGTTGCACTACTCGCCGCTGCTTTTGCCTGCTATTTATTGGTTGAACCCTACGTAAACTCAATCGTAATGGCCTTTATTATCTCACTACTTATGTTCCCAATACACGAGTGGTTTGAGAGCAAAATGCCTAACCATAAAAACTTGGTCTCACTACTCTCTTGTGTAGTTCTAACCTTTATTATTGTGATTCCATTGTTGTTTGTCTTTGCTGCCATCGTTCAGCAAGGTTCCGTCTTTTCTCAAAATACCTATAAATGGGTGACCAATGGTGGTATCCAAGATATCTTCCAACACCCTTGGGTAGTCAAAGGTTTAGCGCTGGTTAATGAGTACTTACCTTTCGATAAAATAGAACCTCAAGCTATCGCAGAGAAGATTGGTCAATTCGCCACATCATTTGGTTCAAACCTTGTTGCTATCAGTGCAAAAATCCTTGGTGATGCGACGAACTTCCTGATGGACTTCTTCCTGATGCTGTTTGTGTTGTTCTTCCTGTTGCGTGATCACGATAAGATCATCTCAGCAATGCGCCACATCTTGCCGCTTTCTCGTAGCCAGGAAGACAAGATTCTGACCGAGATTGAACAAGTATCGAAATCTGCAGTTATGGGGTCATTTTTGACCGCAATAGCTCAAGGTTTTGCGGGCGGTATTGGCATGTGGTTGGCTGGCTTCCCTGGCCTGTTCTGGGGCACCATGATGGGCTTCGCATCTTTCATTCCGGTCGTTGGTACCGCGTTAATTTGGATTCCGGCAGCCGCTTACTTATTCCTAACTGGTGATACCACTTGGGCCATTTTCCTAACGGTGTGGAGCGTTGTCGTGGTTGGCTCTATTGATAACCTGTTGCGTCCGCTGCTAATGCAAGGTAGCGCCGGCATGAACACCCTTATGATCTTCTTCTCATTACTGGGTGGTCTGCATCTGTTTGGTTTGATTGGCCTTATCTACGGTCCATTGATCTTTGCCGTGACCATGGTGCTGTTTAATATCTACGAAGAAGAGTTCAAAGACTTCCTCAACCAACAAGACAACAGCTAGTCATCGCTTAAGCACTTCAAGCTTGGGGCAGATTGTGCGAAAATCTGCCCCTAATTATTTCTAATGAACCTAATTTATGTCTGCTTACATCGCACCTAGCCAAATTGCTCAGCGCCAACTTGAGTATTTCAACGGAAAACACGTTTTAGTCGCAGGAGAAGTTGAAGACTTGTTCCCGCTAGAGTTAGTGGAGCATTGCGAATCTGTAGAAGTGTTTACTTCCAACTACAGTTACTATCGCCAAATTCAAACCTCTGACAAAGTGAAAAGTCATTTTGGATCTGAGTTTGACGTTGAAACACAAGCAGACATGGTCCTTTTGTACTGGCCAAAAGCTAAAGCTGAAGCGGAATATCTGCTAGCGATGTTGATGGCTAAGCTCGGCATCAATACAGAAATCGTTGTGGTTGGTGAAAACCGTTCAGGTGTAAAGAGCATCGAGAAGATGTTCAAAGAGTACGGTCCCGTGAAGAAGTACGACACCGCTCGTCGCTGTTCATTTTACTGGGGAACTTGCCTTAACCAGCCAAAGCCTTTCAATCAGGCCGACTGGTTTAAATCTTACGAAATTACACTCGGTGAACAATCACTTACCGTTAAGAGTCTACCTGGCGTATTCAGCCATGGTGAGTTTGACCTAGGCAGTCGTCTTCTGCTGGAAAACTTACCGAAACTTTCAGGCAAGGTACTCGACTTTGGTTGTGGTGCTGGTGTGCTAGGCGCATTTATGGCTCAAGCAAACCCAGAGATCGCGATTGAGATGTGTGATATCAACGCTTATGCCATTACCTCTAGCCAAGCAACACTCGAGGCGAATGGGTTGTCAGGTCGTGTTTTTGCCTCAGATATCTACTCAGACACGGCTCAAGACTACCGTTTTATTGTCAGTAACCCTCCATTCCATAGTGGCTTAGACACCAACTACAACGCAGCAGAAACTCTTTTAGGTCAAGCACCAAAGTATATGACGGCCAATGGTGAGATGGTCATTGTGGCGAACAGTTTCTTGCAGTATCCGCCAATTATTGAGAAAGCATTCAATAATTGCGAGACGCTAAATAAGACCAATAAATTCTCTATCTACTACGCTAAAAAATCGTAACACTCCCTTGCGCAGGTGAATTCCTGCGCAATCCATTGCTGAATTTTACACAACTCAAAGAAAAACTGCGTCGCTACCCACGCTTTGCAATCAACTTTCTTGTCAAAGAAAAAAAACTCGTTAATTTTGTTAATTCTATCGAATTTAACTTCTTGCCCGTTTTTAACGGGAACCTTGGCAAGCGCCAACCAATCGGTCGCTGCCCTTTAACGAGTTGTAATCTTATCCATGTTTAAATTCTACAAAAAGCAGAAATTTAAGCGCCTGCAAAGCACGCTAATGACCGCATTTTTGGTTCTTAGTATTACGCCCCTGACGATCACTGCGATTTTCTTCCTGCAATCACACAGTAAAGATCTCCAAGAGCAGAGTACATCGCACCTACTCTCTGTTCGTGATACTAAGCAACAGCAGATCATTGACTACTTCGCTGCGCAAGAAACGGAAGTGATGGGCTTCGTACGCTCAGAACTTGCCTATGCCAGTGGCGGACGCTTCTACGGCTTGGTCAACGCATTTAGCCGTTTAGGGCACGATATTGACGAAGCGAGAGAAAACGCACAGCACCGCTACATCAAAGGCAGTGGCGATCAAATCAAAACGTCGATTTTGCCGGAGTCGTCCAACTATGTTGGTAGTGAACGCTACCGCCTACTCCACAAACGCTACCATTGGGCGTACCTAGAACTGCTAAAACGTTCTGATTTCAATGATATTTTGTTGGTCGACATTGACGGTAATGTCACGTACTCCATCAATAAAGATGACAACTACGGCACAAACCTACTAACCGGTCGCTATAAAGAGACGGCGTTAGGTCGTACCTTTAAACGTTTATCAGAAGACGTCAGTGCACGCCGAAAAGTCAATGAAGATTACACCCCAGTGGTCGTGTCTGACTTTGATATCGAAAACGGAAAGCAAGTTGCTTGGTTAGGTGCGCCTATTGTTCAGCAAGGCTACCTCCACAGTTACGCAATGTTCCGTTTGCCAAATAACGGCATTACCAAGCTTATTGCGGAAATTAACCGTGATTCATCCATTGAAACCTTGCTCGTTGGTAGTGACCACAAACCTAGAACGATCAATACCAAACAAGAAGATATCCAAAACAGCTTAGAAATCGTGGATAAAGCGTTGGCTGGTGACACTGAAGTAGGTACTTACAGTAACCGCTTAGGTGAAGAGATGATTGCGGCGTTTTCGCCAATTGAAACTCGTGGCCTAACTTGGGCGCTAGTCGTGCAACTTCCGGAAAAAGAAGCCTTTGCTCGTGTCCACCAACTTGAAAAACTGTTTGTGATTGCGATGTTAATTGCCATCGTATTGGTAGTTATCGCCTCACATTACTTATCGAACTTCATCACTTCACCACTGCTAAAACTGACTTGGGCAGCAGAGAAAGTGTCTGCAGGCGATTTGGATGAAACGACCTTTAACACCGAGCGAAAAGACGAGATTGGGCGTCTTGCGATCAGCTTTGAGCGTATGCAACGCTCTATTCGTGAAAAGATTCAAACCATCAAGCAGCAAAATGAAGAGTTAGAAAGCAACATCAAGCTGATCCAAAAGCAAAACGAAGAATTACAGCTGGCTGATAAGCTGAAAGATGAGTTCCTCGCGACAACCTCCCATGAACTTCGCACGCCATTACACGGCATGGTTGGTATTGCAGAAACCTTGGTATCTGGCGCAAATGGGGCTATTCCGGCTAGCCAGAAATATCAATTGGACATCATCATCAAGAGTGGTCAACGCTTAGCGAACCTCGTTGATGACTTATTGGATTACCACAAGATGCGCTATGGCAGCATGGATATCCAAAAGTCAGCAGTGAGTTTAGCCAGTGCCACACGCTTAGTATTAGAGCTTTCCGGTCACCTATTGGGTAACAAGACTATCCGCATCATTAACCAAGTGCCTGCGGATTTGAAAGCTGTCTCAGCGGATCCTCAGCGCTTAGAACAAGTGCTGTACAATTTGATCGGTAATGCCATCAAGTACACCTCTGAAGGTAAGATCGTCATTTCAGCAATGGTTGTTGACGATCAAGTTCGAGTGCAAGTCGTGGATACAGGTCAAGGCATCCCTGCAGAGCATCTAGAACATATCTTCGAACCTCTGATTCAAGCAGGCCAAGACGCAAGCCGCTACCGTCAAGGTGCAGGACTGGGTCTATCAATCAGCCGTCAACTTATTGAGTTGATGGGCGGGTCATTGTATGTGAGCAGCCAACCTATGGTAGGCACCACATTCAGCTTTACCCTGCCGCTGGCAAGTGAAGAAGAGATCCAAGCTACACAGAGCCTTGCCGCTCGTGGGCACTTCCAAATCCCTGAGGCAAATTTTGAGAACAACGATGACTTGTCTCTGCCAGAGAACCCAGACGGTCCATTGCTTTACGTTGCCGATGATGAACCAGTTAACTTGCGTGTTCTAGAAAGCTTCCTAAGGTTGGAAGGCTATCGCGTTCGTACAATTTCTGATGGTCCAGAAACGCTGGCGCTGATTGAACAAGAAAAGCCAGAATTGCTTTTATTGGACATCATGATGCCGGGGATGAGTGGATACCAAGTCTGTAGCGAGCTTCGTAAAACTTACGATCATGCAGAGCTGCCAATCATCATGTTAACCGCATTAAGCCAAACAGAGGACCGAGTGAGAGGCTTTGAAGCGGGCGCGAATGATTACCTGACAAAACCATTCAACAAACAAGAGCTAGCGGCACGTATTCAGGCGCACCTAACGGCAAGTAAAGCGGAAATGCGACACATCGAAAACAAGTTATTAGAGTCGGAACTGCGCCAACGTGCAGAAGTCGAAGCGAGCTTGTTGGAGACCCAAGGCCGATTACTAGAGCAACTAGAATCTGCACCAGAAGCCATTATTTGTCTTCGTGAAGATCAACGCATTCGCTTTGCTAATGAAGCGGCCTGTAAGCTGTTTAAACGCAGCTTAGAACAGTTGAAGCGCTCTTCAGCAGACGAATTGATCGCACCTAAGTTCTTGACGGTTAAGCAGCCTCACTACTGTGGCAAGATTGATATCTACATTGAAGATATTCGCCAAAACATCGAAGCCGACATTCTAAAACTTCCAGAAGGCTCTGGTTTGGATGTAATGTACATCTTTAATGTCGGCGGCGGTGCTAACGCTGCTCGTATCCACAACCTAGAGACGGCTGTTGAAGTGCTTTCATGCTACGCATTCGATGGCGACAAAGACCAACTTCAGAAGCTAAAAGAGCTTGGCGGAGAGTTTACACGCTTGGCAGATAAAGCTTTGGGTAACAAGAAAGACAAACAAGAGCTTCTTCGTGAGGTTCTTGTCGATACCATGACCCATGCATTGGAATACTGGGAGTCTGTTACCGGAGAAACCAAGTTTGCGTTTGCTGAGCAAAGTGGCTTGTGGCGTGTTTACCTAGACCGCAGTACCTTGCAGACCCGTACCCTAGATAAATACATGCGTATCGAGACATTACCTAAAACACCACGTTGGAGAACGGTATTAAGCTCGATTGAGTTTATCTTGGAGCACTGTAAAGAACAGAGCCCAGAACGTGCATACATTGAAGCTCAGCGCGACAAAATGCAGAGGCTTTTAACAAGCTAGCTACACAACACACAAATGACAGCCCCGCATTTAGCGGGGCTTTTTTATATTCGACCAAAACTCACGCTTACCGACTTAGATAGCAAGACGCCCACTCAAGCTCTAATCTATATCTACTCAGTCACTCACATATCCCACTTAGCTCATCTTTTATCAGTTCATGTAGAGTTGGAAGCAAGCTATCAAAAAAGCCATTCTAGACACCCTCTACGTACGAATTTGAGCGGCTACTTTCTGGATAATTACAAACGGAATTTATTACCCTAAAGTCCTCTAAAAACACTTCCTTTCCCTCATAAAAAAAGCATAATCAGCAGCCAAATTTTGCTGTTAAAAACCTCTATTTTTTACTCAGCAAGGGAAATTAGGCCAACATTTGATGGAGATTGCGAAGTCAATCACAACAGAACGGCAGATTAAATTTCACCTAGTTAATTAACAAAAAAATCGTGTGTGAGCCAGATCGCCAAAGCATTACAAGCCCACAAAACCATTAAGTTAAAAGAGATTAAGAGTAAGTATACACTAACACACAAAGTTAAAGTGGATATAAACTGCGACGCATATCAACGTTTACTTTTTAGCCTCACCAGGCTTAAAAACGAACAAAATGACGTTTATGACGGAGTTGGTGCAGTTTTTAACGTTTTTAACGGGAATCGAGTTTGATTATTTTGTGGATAAGGTGTTTTCTTACTCCTGCCTAAGGCCTACAGGCCACTCTTAGAGCGAAACAAATTTAATGTGGAGCGAAGAGGTGGGCCTTGGAGAGTGTTTATCAATTGATGACATTCAATTCCATTAGTGAAATGAAAGCAAATAGTAAGGAACAGCTATGCTTGCCAATATTAAAAAAACAGCACTAGCAACAGCAATTATTGCAACGGCTACTACAGGTTTTGCATCAGTAGCTACAGCCGCTGAGCGCAGTGAACTGACTATCCACCCTAAAGAGTTTACAACTTTTGTTCGTAACTTTAACCCTTTCTTGGGTGCAACAAACCTGCACACAACTACTGACTTTATCTACGAGCCACTAGTTGTTTTCAACGAAATGCACGGTAACACACCGGTATTCCGTCTAGCAGAAAACTTCCAAATGTCTGACGACCTAATGAGCGTAACTTTCGATATTCGTAAAGGCGTAAAATGGTCTGACGGCGAAGCGTTTACCGCTGATGACGTTGTTTACTCTTTCAACCTAGTTAAAGAGAAGCCAGAGCTAGACCAATCTGGTATCAACTCTTGGGTAACTGGCGTAGAGAAAGTTAACGATTACCAAGTTAAGTTCCGTCTAAGCGAAGCAAACTCAAACGTTCCTTACGAAATTGCTAAAGTACCAGTTGTACCTAAGCACGTATGGAGCAAAGTGAAAGATCCATCAACATTCACTAACGAAAATCCAGTAGGTTCTGGCCCATTCACAGTAATCGACACTTTCACTCCTCAACTGTACATCCAGTGTGAAAACCCGAACTACTGGGATGCAGCTAACCTAGACGTTGACTGTCTGCGTGTTCCTCAAATAGCGAACAACGACCAGTTCCTAGGTAAGATTGTTAACGGCGAAATGGACTGGACTTCTTCATTCGTTCCAGACATCGACCGCACTTACGCAGCAGCAAGCCCTAAACACCACTACTGGTACCCGCCAGCAGGTACTCAAGCGTTCGTAGTAAACTTCAAGAACCCAGATGCAGCGAAGAACGAAGCACTAACTAACGTTGACTTCCGTCGCGCATTCTCTATGGCTCTTGACCGTCAAACTATCATTGATATCGCATTCTACGGCGGCGGTACTGTGAACGACTTCGCATCTGGTCTTGGCTACGCATTCGAAGCTTGGTCTGACGAGAAGACTCACGACAAGTTCAAGGGTTACAACTCTTACAACGCTGAAGGCGCTAAGAAACTTCTAGCGAAAGCTGGCTTTAAAGATGTAAACAAAGACGGTTTCGTTGATACGCCATCAGGTAAGTCTTTTGAGCTTCTAATCCAATCTCCAAACGGTTGGACTGACTTCAACAACACTGTACAACTTGCTGTTGAGCAACTTGCTGAAGTAGGCATCAAAGCACGTGCTCGTACACCAGATTTCTCTGTGTACAACCAAGCAATGCTTGAAGGTACTTACGACGTCGCGTACACCAACTACTTCCACGGCGCAGACCCATACACTTACTGGAACAGTGCTTACAACTCAGCGCTACAATCTGGTGACGGTATGCCTCGCTTCGCGATGCACTTCTACAAGAACGAGAAACTAGATGGTCTTCTAAACAGCTTCTACAAAACAGCTGACAAGCAAGAGCAGCTAGAAATCGCTCACGGTATTCAGCAAATCATCGCTCAAGACCAAGTGACTATCCCTGTGATGTCTGGTGCTTACATGTACCAATACAACACAACTCGCTTCACTGGTTGGTGGAACGAAGAAAATCCTAAGGGCCGTCCAAACATTTGGGCTGGTATCCCAGAGCGTCTACTTCACGTACTGGACCTAAAACCAGTTAAATAAGTAGAAGTTCATGTCTAGCGGCGCACATCCCGTGTGCCGCCTATAAAAATCCCCTTGTTACTAAACCAACATATGGCGCTCGTCGTCAGGGGATTTTTCGCTCTAAATTTTGCTAGGAGCGACCTGAAACCAGAAACAGGGAAAAAATCTGGGTGAGTAAGGTGTGAGTTATGGGTTATTTTTTAAGACGTTTGTCGTTCTATCTTGTCGCGCTCTTGGTTGCAGCGACGTTAAACTTCATTATTCCGCGAGCAATGCCTGGTGACCCAGTTACCATGATGTTTGCTAACGCATCAGTACAGGTAACACCAGAGCGAATCGCAGCAATGAAAGAGCTGCTGGGTTTCGTAGATGGTCCAATCTACATTCAGTACCTGTCGTACATCAAAAACATTCTAAGCTGGGAGCTAGGTACTTCTATCCAGTTCTACCCGCTTTCAGTTAACTCTCTTCTAGGTGGCGCATTCGGTTGGTCATTGTTCCTAGCAGGTACTGCAGTTGTACTATCGTTCTCGATTGCTTCTGTACTAGGTATCTTCGCAGCTTGGAAACGTGGTAGCCGATACGATGCATTCGTAACACCGGGCACACTGATCATTCAAGCGATTCCACAAATGGTTATCGCGATGCTAGCGCTGTTCATCTTTGCCATCGGTCTTAAGTGGTTCCCATCAGGCTACGCCTACACCCCGGGTACTGTGCCAGATTGGACAAGCTGGGAGTTTCTAAAAGACGTGGGTTACCACGCTATTCTTCCATTGTTCTGTGCGACGATTGTTCAGATTGGTGGCTTCCTAGTAAACATGCGTAACAACATGATCAACCTTCTTGCTGAAGATTACATCACAATGGCAAAAGGTAAGGGTCTGAGCGAAAACCGAGTAGTATTCAACTACGCAGCTCGTAACGCACTTTTACCAAGTGTAACCGCACTTTCAATGTCTCTAGGTATGGCAATCGGTGGTCAGCTAATCATCGAGATGATCTTCAACTACCCAGGTCTAGGTACGGTTCTTCTAAACGCAATTCACGCACGTGACTACCAAGTACTTCAAGGTCAGCTAATCATCATGACGATGTTCATGCTGTGCTTCAACCTAATGGCTGACATGCTGTACATGATTCTAGACCCTCGCCTACGTAAGGGAGGCAAATAATCATGAAAGAACTATTAAAACTGATTTTAGGTAACGCGTTCGCACGTGTTGGTTTGGCAATTATCTCGGTATTCATCTTTGTAGCAGTAGCTGCACCTTTGATTACTCAACATGCGCCAGATAAGCGCACTGGTAACCCACATGAATACCCTGGCTTTGTTGTAAAACAAGCACAAAGTAACCCTGATGGCTGGGTTGCAAAAAACCTAGCAGATGATCGTCGCACGCTGCTGATGTCGAAAAAAGCAGACCACGTTCTAGGTACATCTCGTATGGGGCGTGATATCTGGTCTCAAGTTGCTTACGGCGCTCGAGTATCTCTAGGTGTGGGTTTTGGTGCGGGTGTTATCGTGTGTTTCTTAGCAACGGTTATTGGTATCTCAGCAGGTTACTTCGGCGGCCGTGTCGATGACGTACTGAGTGCTGCAATGAACATCATGCTGGTTATTCCACAGTTACCACTCCTGTTCGTACTCGCTGCATTTATCGGGGAGGCAGGGCCGCTCACCATTGCCTTGATTATCGCCGGTACTTCCTGGGCTTGGGGTGCACGTGTTGTGCGAGCTCAAACCATGGCACTACGAGAAAAAGAATTCGTTAAAGCTGCAGAAGTACTGGGTGAATCACCAATTCGCATCATCTTCGTTGAGATTTTGCCAAACCTAATCCCAATCGTTGGTGCAAGCTTCATCGGTTCAGTAATGCTAGCAATCAACACGGAAGCGGTAATTTCATTCCTAGGCCTAGGCGATGCAAACACCATCAGTTGGGGCATCATGCTGTACAACGTACAGACTTCATCAGCGATGCTTATCGGCGCGTGGTGGGAAGTTCTAGCACCTTGTATTGCACTAACTCTATTGGTTACTGGCCTTGCTCTACTGAACTTCGCAGTCGATGAAATTGCTAACCCGCAGCTTCGTTCACACAAAGGCATGAAGCGCTGGAAGAAAATGGCAGCACAAGACAAGAAAGAACGTGAGCCAGAATTGGCACCACAAAATGCACTATGGAGCGGAGATAAATAATCATGACTGCACCACTAATTTCTATCCGTAACCTATGCGTAGACTACATTACAGATGCGGGCGATGTCCGCGCCTGTAACAACGTCAGCTTCGACATTGCACCAGGCGAAGTATTTGGCCTAGCAGGTGAATCTGGCTGTGGTAAATCAACCGTTGCATTCTCGCTAATGCGCCTTCATAAGCCGCCAGCGTTTATCACTGGTGGTGAGGTTATCTTCAATGGCGAAGATATCCTTCAATACAGCGATGAGCGTATGCAGTCGTTCCGCTGGAGCGAAATGTCGATGGTATTCCAAAGTGCGATGAACGCTTTGAACCCAGTACTAACGATGGAAGAGCAGTTCTGTGACGTAATCATGCGTCACACCAACATGACTCGCGCTCAAGCGAAAGTTCGTGCAGAAGGCCTATTGGAAATCGTTGATATCCACCCTAGTCGACTAAGCGATTACCCACACCAATTCTCTGGTGGTATGCGTCAGCGTCTGGTTATTGCTATCGCTTTGGCTCTGAACCCAAAAATGATCATCATGGATGAACCTACAACGGCACTAGACGTGGTAGTTCAACGTGAGATTCTGCAAAAAATCTATGCACTTAAAGAAGAATTTGGCTTCTCGATTCTGTTCATCACTCATGACTTGTCATTGATGGTCGAGTTCTCTGACCGCATCGGCATCATGTACTCAGGTGAACTGATTGAAGTCGCTCCTTCTAAACAAATTCTGGAAAGTCCTTACCACCCTTACACAAAAGGTTTGGGTAGCTCTTTCCCTCCACTAACTGGTCCTAAGACCAAATTGACTGGTATTCCAGGCAACCCTTTGAACCTATTAGAAGTTCCTCAAGGTTGTCGATTCCAAGCTCGTTGTGACCGTGTCCATGAAGCTTGTACGCGAGTACCAACTCAGCTGCGTCAAATTGAACCTGGTCGTCTCTCAAACTGCCACTTGTATGGCGACACGATTGCTCAAGCTAAGGTTTAACAACAAAAAATAACGCTAGCTAAGAAGAAAATTACACTGGAGAGAATTATGAGCAAACAATTCGGCGAATTGCTGGTTGAAGGTAAAAATGTCGTTAAGGACTTCCCTTTAAACAGTAACTCAATCAAACAATCTAAGATGCGTGCAATCAACGACGTATCTTTCAAAATGTACAAAAGCCGCGGTTTATCCGTAGTAGGTGAGTCTGGCTCAGGTAAATCTACTACCGCAAAAATGATTGCGAAAATGTACGCACCAACGGATGGCATCATCGAGTACAAAGGTCGTGATATTCAAGACATCACTTCTCGTCACGATTTGATGACTTACCGTGAAGGCGTGCAAATGGTATGGCAAGACCCGTTTGGCTCGCTAAACCCAACACACAACATCTTCCACCATATTGCTCGTCCTCTTCTGATCCACAAGAAGGTTTCTCCGGGCAACAAGAAGGAACTGGAAGAGCGCGTGTATGACCTACTAGAACAAGTTGGCCTGATTCCACCAAAAGAGACGGCGCAGAAGTTCCCGCACCAACTTTCTGGTGGTCAACGTCAGCGCGTGAACTTGGCTCGTAACATTGCGGTTGGTGCAGAAGTGGTACTGGCTGACGAACCAACATCCATGCTTGACGTATCGATCCGTGCTGGTGTTCTTAACCTGATGGAAGAGATGAAGTTTGAGAAGCAAATGTCTCTTCTTTACATCACTCACGACATCGCGACAGCGCGTTATATTGCTGAAGATCTTGCGGTTATGTACGTGGGCCACATGGTTGAGTGGGGTGACACAGAGGAAATCATTCACGATCCTCAACACCCATATACGCAACTACTGGTTTCAGCCGTGCCAGATCCATCAAAGTCAATTCACGAGAAGTTGAAAGGCAACAAAGGTGAGATCCCACTTTGGACGCCTGAATCAGTCGGTTGTCCATTCGCAGGACGCTGTGTTCATGCCACAGAAAAATGTCGCGAGCGACTGCCTGGTGTGACGCAACTGTCTGATAACCACTTTGTTCGTTGTTACTTATTCGAAGATTAATCATAACGAGGGTCAGGTATCAACCTGACCCCTTTTTCCCTTTATATTTTATTGTTTCCCGGAGAGATTGAATGCTGCTACTGACTAACCACATTGGTTACGAGCGTCTGGGCCCTAAGAAAGCGATCATCCAGACGAGCCGACCACGCCTGTCTTCTTATACGGCTTTGTTGGTTTGTGCCGATAGCCATCAAACCGTTGCAACCTTGACGGTAGAAAAGCAAGGCAAAGTAGCGAACTGGCATCAAGGTCATTTCTACCTTATCGACTTTTCTTCATTTAACACTCCAGGTAACTATTACCTTCGTTTCGACCATTTGCGTTCATCTCACTTTGAGATCGGCGAACATATTCTTTTCGATCGCACGCTTTCAGATGTGATCCATTATTTTAAATCTCAGCGCTGCGGAGGCATTTTCGATCAGCAAGATCGTCAGGCTCCACTGCTAAATTCCGACGAAACCGCAGATGTTCATGGCGGTTGGTATGACGCTTCAGGCGATGTCAGCAAATATTTGAGCCATTTGTCATACGCAAACTACCTAAACCCACAGCAGACCCCTATGGTGGTGTGGAACATGTTGAAAGGTTTGTCCCTGCTAGACGGCAACGACAAACTGGCTAAATTCACTGCTACTCGCCTTATTGAAGAAGCCCTGTTCGGTGCAGACTTCCTTGTTCGTATGCAAAACGAAAAAGGTTTCTTCTACATGACCGTGTTCGACAAGTGGAGTAAAGACACAGCTCAACGTGAAATCTGTGCCTACGAAACACAACTTGGTCATAAGTTTGATGACTACCAAGCTGGTTACCGACAAGGAGCTGGCGTTAGCATTGCGGCATTAGCTTCAGCAGCACGTTTAGAGGTTCATGGTGAATTCGACCAACAAAAATACCGTAATGCAGCAGAAAATGGCTACTGGCACTTAAAAGAGCACAACACCCAATACCTAAACGATGGTGAAGAGAACATCATCGATGAATACTGCGCATTACTTGCAGCGGTTGAGCTATTTAAGACCACTAAAGAAACACGCTACCTAGAAGAAAGCCGCGTGTGGGCAAACCGCCTTTCTGCTCGTCAAATGAATGATGAGCACATTCAACATTTCTGGGCAGCCAGTCAAGATGGCAGCCGCCCTTATTTCCATGCGGCAGAAGCAGGACTTCCTGTTATCGCGCTGTGCGAATACTTGGCGATTGAAGACGACTCTGAGCGCGCTTCAGTAGCAAAACAAATCATCACTCAAGCCTGTGAGTTTGAAGTCTCTATCACCAATAGAGTGAAGAACCCATTTGGTTACCCACGCCAATACGTAAAAGGTGTGGACGAAGCGAAACGCGATGCATTCTTTGTGGCACACAACAATGAATCGGGTTACTGGTGGCAAGGTGAGAATGCTCGCTTAGGTTCACTGGCAACCATGGCATATTTGGCGCAACCATTTATTGAGTCAGAAATTCTAAAGCAGCAGCTTTCTAAACTCGCACAAGATTCTATCAACTGGATTGTGGGTCTGAACCCGTACGACATGTGCATGTTGGACGGTCATGGTCGTAACAATCCGGACTACCTTCCTCAATATGGTTTCTTCAATGCAAAAGGTGGCGTGTGTAACGGCATCACCGGCGGTTTCGAAGATGAGGAAGACATTGCATTTAATCCACCAGCACAGAAAGACGACATGCTTCAAAACTGGCGCTGGGGAGAACAATGGATCCCGCATGGTGCGTGGTACCTACTCGCAGTAATGAGTCAGGCTCAGCACATCTCGACTTTAGCGAACTCTCAAGCCTTCAAGGAGCAATAAACATGGGGATGTATTTTGTAGGTATTGATGGCGGTGGCACTTCCTGTCGCGCCCGTATCAAAGACGCGCAAGGCAACTTCGTTGGAGAAGCTAAAAGCGGCAGCGCTAACATTATGTTAGGTGCAGAAGTCGCGATGGCGTCGATTCTTGAATCCATCGCTTCAGCGGCACAACAAGGCGGTCTCTCTCAACAAGACTTTGCTTCTATGCACGTTGGCTTAGCACTTGCGGGCGCTGAACATAAAACCTCTTGGCAAGCGTTCATGGCTTTAGAGCACCCATTTGCCAGTATGACACTCAATACCGATGCTTACGGAGCATGTATTGGTGCGCATAACGGTGAAGATGGCGCAATCATGATTGCAGGAACCGGTTCATGCGGCATTTTCCTTAAAGGTCTCGAGCAACATGTCGTTGGTGGTCGCGAGTTCCCAATCTCCGATCAAGGTGGCGGCGCAGTCATGGGGTTGCGCCTGATCCAACAGGTATTGCTAGCAGAAGATGGCATCCGTGAAAAAACACCTCTAGCCGCGCACGTTATGAATCATTTTGAAAATGACATCGACAACGTAGTGGCGTGGTCTAAACAAGCTTTGCCTCGCGATTACGGTCAATTTTCTCCTGCTATTTTCCAACATGCGGAACAAGGCGATTCACTGGCGATTGAAATGCTTAAGCAAACCGCAGCTGATATAGAAATGTTCTTAGTCGCGCTGAATAAGCGTGGGGCTACTCGTATCTGCCTAATGGGCAGTATCGCAGAGCGAATTTTGAACTGGTTGTCTCCACCAGTTCAACAGTGGGTGGTTGAACCTCAGTTTGATGCGATTGAAGGAGCCATTATGTTTGCTAGCAAACCAGAGCATAACCTTTACGCCGTGAGTGTTGAGTAGGAGTGAACATGGAATATCGTGTTGATCTAGTAGTCCTTTCTGAGCAAAAACAAAACTGCCGCTTTGGACTCACCTTTCATAACTTGAGCGACCAAGACCTAAACAGCTGGAGCTTAACTTTCGCTTTCGATCGTTACATTCTTCCAGACAGCGTTTCAAATGGTCAACTGACTCAAATTGGTAGCTTTTGCACACTAAAACCGGAAGGTATGGTGCTGGCTGCCAACCATCACTATTACTGTGAATTCAGTATTGGTTCAAACCCATTCCGTTATTACTCGGATGGCTTTAACGAAGCGATGATCGACTTTATCGTTGATGGAAACCCACAGCGCGCACAAGTGGATGTGACTCCTATCGTTTTAGCGTCACCTTACCGTGAACGCAGTGAGATTCCTGCAAGCTTAACCCATGCACAACCGTTGCTGCCAAAGCCTAATCATATTGAGGTCAGCGACCACTCGTTCACGTTTGACGAGCAAGCTGGCGTGGCAATTTATACTGACTTAGCCAACTCAGCAAAAACGTGGTTACTGGAAGAACTCCAGCGTATTCATCAGTTTGAGCTTTCTTCATCCAACAGCGGAAAAATCCTGTTCAAAAG
This sequence comes from Vibrio sp. K4, assembly GCF_051122595.1. Lineage (NCBI taxonomy): Bacteria > Pseudomonadati > Pseudomonadota > Gammaproteobacteria > Vibrionales > Vibrionaceae > Vibrio > Vibrio sp. K4. Next base: position 343,583 of record NZ_CP178577.1, on the reverse strand, counting down.
TAACCCAACGCTAGATGAAGGCGCTTACAAGTTAAAAGTATCAGAAGAGTCGATCAAGATTGAGGCAGGGTCTTCGTCTGGCTTTACCCATGCTTGTGCAACCTTATTGCAACTACTAAAACGAGACGAGAATACCAACACCATGGAAGTGGTGTGCTGCTCTATCAAAGACAGCCCTCGTTTTAGATACCGCGGCATGATGCTGGATTGCGCTCGCCATTTCCACTCGGTAGAGCAAGTAAAACGCCTGATCAATTTATTGGCACACTACAAGTTCAACACGTTCCATTGGCACCTCACTGACGATGAAGGCTGGCGTGTCGAGATCAAATCTCTGCCTCAGCTTACCGATATTGGTGCGTGGCGCGGTATTGATGAAACCATCGAGCCGCAATACACCCATTTGTCTCAACGCTACGGCGGTTTCTACTCGCAAGAAGAAATCAAAGACGTTATCGAATTTGCAGCACAACGTGGCATCACCATCATTCCTGAAATTGATGTACCTGGTCATTGTCGTGCCGCGATTAAGGCTCTGCCACACCTATTAGTTGAAGCAGAGGATACGACGGAATATCGCAGCATTCAGCACTACAACGACAACGTCATCAACCCTGCTCTGCCGGGTAGTTACGAGTTTATCGACAAAGTGCTTGAGGAAATCGCAGGGCTCTTCCCTGCCCCTTATGTCCACATTGGTGCTGACGAAGTGCCTAACGGCGTCTGGTCGAAAAGTCCTGCTTGCCAAGCGTTTATGGAGAAGTTGGGTTACACCGATTACAAGGAACTACAAGGCCATTTCCTTCGCCATGCAGAAGACAAACTGCGCAAACTGGGTAAACGAATGCTGGGCTGGGAAGAAGCTCAACACGGCAACAAGGTCAGTAAAGATACGGTGATCTACTCATGGCTAAGCGAAGAAGCGGCATTGAACTGTGCTCGCCAAGGCTTTGATGTGGTGCTGCAACCAGCACAAACCACTTACCTAGATATGACCCAAGACTACGCACCTGAAGAACCGGGCGTGGACTGGGCAAATCCACTGCCATTAGAGAAGGCTTACAACTACGAGCCGTTAGCAGAAGTCCCTGCTGACGACCCAATCAGAAAACGCATTTGGGGCATTCAAACCGCTCTATGGTGCGAAATCATCAACAACCCATCGCGCATGGACTACATGATTTTCCCTCGCCTGACTGCCATGGCAGAAGCATGTTGGACTGAAAAACAACACCGCGATTGGACCGACTATTTATCACGTTTGAAAGGTCACCTTCCTCTGCTCGACTTGCAGGGAGTGAATTACCGTAAACCGTGGAAGTAATACCAAGCTAGATGCCAACGCATCACGCTTAAAGAGTTTTTAAATTTTTGGCTGCAGGCGCAGCTTAGTAAAAAGGAAATACACAAATGAAATACGGCTATTTCGATAACGAGAATCGCGAATACGTCATCACTCGCCCTGACGTACCAGCACCATGGACAAACTACCTAGGTACTGAGAAGTTTTGTACGGTTATCTCGCACAACGCGGGTGGCTACTCGTTCTACAACTCTCCAGAATACAACCGTGTTACTAAATTCCGTCCAAACGCGACATTCGATCGCCCAGGACACTACGTTTACCTACGTGATGATGAGACAGGTGATTACTGGTCAATCTCTTGGCAACCTGTTGCGAAAAGCCTAGACGAAGCAAACTACGAAGTTCGTCACGGCTTGTCTTACTCTAAGTTCAAATGTGAATACAGCGGTATTACCGCAACGAAAACTCTTTTCGTGCCAAAAGGCGAAGACGCTGAAATCTGGGATGTAGTGATTAAAAACACCTCAGACAAACCACGCACGATCAGCGCATTCTCATTTGTTGAGTTCTCATTCAGCCACATTCAATCTGATAACCAAAACCATCAGATGTCTCTGTACTCAGCAGGTACGGCTTACAACGAAGGCGTGATTGAGTACGACCTGTACTACAACACCAACGATTTCGAAGGCTTCTACTACCTAGCTTCAACATTTGACCCAGATTCATACGACGGCCAACGTGACAGCTTCCTTGGTCTATACCGTGACGAAGCAAACCCGTTAGCGGTAGAACAAGGTAAGTGTTTCAATACAGCGCAAACTTGTTACAACCACTGTGGCTCTCTACATAAGCAATTTACTATCCAACCGGGTGAAGAAGTTCGCTTTGCTTACATTCTAGGTATCGGTAAAGGCAATGGTGAGCGTCTACGTGCTAAGTACCAAGACCTTTCAGAAGTCGACAATGCATTTGCGGGTATCAAAGCACACTGGGATGAGCGTTGTGGCAAGTTCCAAGTGAAATCACCAAACGAAGGTCTAGATACCATGATCAACGCTTGGACACTATACCAAGCAGAAACTTGTGTGGTGTGGTCTCGTTTTGCTTCGTTCATCGAGGTGGGTGGTCGTACTGGTCTTGGTTACCGCGATACAGCACAAGATGCGATCTCAGTTCCTCACGCTAACCCTGCAATGACGCGTAAACGTATCGTTGACCTACTGCGCGGTCAAGTGAAGGCGGGTTACGGTCTACACCTATTCGATCCAGATTGGTTCGATCCAGAAAAAGCAGATGTTAAACCATCTAAATCTCCAACCGTAGTTCCAACACCTTCTGATGAAGATAAAATTCACGGTATCGAAGACACATGTTCTGATGATCACCTATGGCTAGTTCCAACCATCTGTAAGTACGTGATGGAAACGGGTGAGCACAGCTTCTTTGACGAAGTGATCCCTTACGCAGACGGTGGCGATGCAACCGTTTATGACCACATGAAAGCAGCGCTAGACTTCTCGGCTGAATACGTCGGTCAAACCGGTATCTGTAAAGGCCTGCGTGCAGACTGGAATGACTGTCTGAACCTAGGTGGTGGTGAATCTTCAATGGTGTCGTTCCTGCACTTCTGGGCACTACAAGAGTTCATCGACCTAGCGAAATACCTAGGTAAAGAAGCCGACGTTGAAAAATACACGGAAATGGCAGCAAACGTTCGTGAAGCGTGTGAAACACACCTTTGGGACGACGAAGGCGGTTGGTACATCCGTGGTCTGACGAAAAATGGCGACAAGATCGGTACAGCGCAACAAGCTGAAGGCCGAGTACACCTAGAGTCAAACACGCTTGCGGTACTTTCTGGTGCGGTATCTCAAGAGCGCGGCGAAAAAGCGATGGACGCAGTCGATGAGAACCTGTTCTCTGAATACGGCCTGCACCTAAACTCACCATCTTTTGCAACACCGAATGATGATATCGGCTTCGTAACTCGCGTTTACCAAGGCGTAAAAGAGAACGGTGCTATCTTCTCGCATCCAAACCCATGGGCTTGGGTAGCTGAAGCGAAACTGGGTCGTGGTGATCGTGCAATGAAGTTCTACGATGCACTAAACCCATACAACCAGAACGATATCATCGAAAAACGTATTGCAGAACCATACTCATACGTTCAGTTCATTATGGGTCGTGACCACCAAGACCACGGTCGTGCAAACCACCCATGGTTAACAGGTACATCTGGCTGGGCTTACTTCGCTGTTACCAACTTTATCCTTGGTGTGCGTACAGGCTTCGATGGTCTGACTATTGACCCATGTATCCCAACGAACTGGCCAGGTTTCGAAGTGACTCGCCAATGGCTAGGTGCAACGTACAACATCAAAGTCGTTAACCCAGACTCAGTAAGCAAAGGCGTTAAGTCGATTACTGTGAACGGTGAAGCAGTAAATGGTGCTTCTGTACCAGTTCAAGCGGAAGGTTCAGTAAACGAAGTTATCGTTACTCTAGGTTAATCATCTTTTAGGGGAGAGCTTCTCCCCTTTTGATTTATCCGATGCACTGAGTTTGATGAGTGCATCGGTTCGCTAGCAAAGGTTTAAGAGGCGGTGGGATGCCGCTCTTATCGAGGATCGAATCATGATCAAATTTGGTACAGGCGGTTGGCGTGCATTTATCGGTGAGGAGTTCACTAAAGATAATGTACGTTTGGTCGCTCAAGCAGTTGCAAACATCACTAATAACGAATCGGTTGCTGATCGCGGTTTTGTGATTGGCTATGACCGTCGTTTTCTTTCCGATAAAGCCGGTCGTTGGTTCGCTGAAGTTCTAGCAGCAAACGGCATTGTGGTTAGCTTTATCGACAAATTTGTCCCAACGCCTATCGTAATGTTTAAAGCGAAGGAAATGGGCTGTGCGTACTCTGCATGTATTACCGCATCGCACAACCCTGCCGATTACAATGGCATTAAAGTCTTCATTGAAGGCGGTCGTGACGCAGATGAAATCATCACTGAAAAGATCGAATCGCAAATTGCCACACTAACTGCGCAAGATGTTAAAAGCGTCGATTTTGAACAAGCGGTTGAAGATAAGCTGATTGAAATCATCAACCCAATGAACGAATTCGTTGACTCAATCATCGACTTTATCGACATCGAAGCGATCAAAAAGGCGAATCTACGTGTGTTGATCGACCCAATGTTTGGTGTTGCGAAAAACGCGCTACAGACCGTATTGATCAACGGTCGTTGTGAAGTCGATGTCATCAACGATGGCAAGAACCCAGACTTCGGCGGCTTGATGCCATCACCAAGTGCAGCAACGCTTTACCGCTTGATGCATCTAGTAGAACAAGAAGGCTATGACATTGGTATTGGTACCGATGGAGACGCAGACCGCCTTGGTATTATCGACGAGAAAGGTAACTTCATTCATCCAAATGAAGTACTGCTGTTGCTTTACTACTACCTACTTGAATACAAAGGCTGGACAGGCTCAGTGGTACGTAACATCGCAACCACTCACCTGTTAGATAAAGTTGCAGAAGATCATGGCGAAAAATGCTTTGAGGTTCCTGTAGGCTTTAAGCACATCAGTTCTCAAATGGAAGCTGACGATTCACTGATTGGCGGTGAAAGCTCTGGCGGTCTGACTATTCGTGGTCATATCAAAGGCAAAGACGGCGTATTCGCATCAAGCCTGTTGGTAGAAATGATTTCAGTAACCGGCAAGAAGCTGTCTGAGTTGCTGGATGAAATCTACGGCAAGTACGGCTATGCCTACATGGCAGAAGGCGATTGCAAGTTCAAACCAGCGCAAAAAGACGTACTGTTCAACAAGATTTATGTTGAAAAGCAGTTGCCTGAGTTTGAGTTTGAAATCGAAAAAGTCAGCTATGAGGATGGTGCGAAAGTCTACTTCAAGAACGGCGGTTGGATCATCGCTCGCTTCTCTGGCACCGAGCCACTGCTACGAATTTTTGCAGAGATGCAAGATAAGGACACTGCGGAACGTGTTCTTCAACAGTTTAAGGACTTCTTGTCTTTATAACTGAACCTTGTGCCCGCTTCGAGCACATAACCTATAGGTGAAGAACACTTGCCCGGCATCACCGCCGGGCCTTTTTCTATCTGGCCTTTATAAACTAGGCGAAAGCTAATACGCCTTGAGTTTCAACTTCTACTGCCACACTATCACCCACATTTAATGCTTGAGTTGACGTCGCTAACAATCGGTCACCATTGACATCAATCACGTAGCGACAATGATCCCCCATAAAGTGTTGTTCAAGCACTTTTACTGCACTCTCATCATCAACCTTAATTTGTACATGCTGAGGGCGAAGCAGCAATGCACACTCACTATCGCGTTGAATTTCCTGCTGAGCATTCGCTTCTACTACACCAAGGTGGGTTTCGTATTCATTGTCGGAAATTCGCTTCGCTGCAAGGTAGCTGCCACCACCTAAGAAGTCAGCAACAAACTTACTTGAAGGTTGGTAGTAAAGCTCAGAGGCTGTGCCGTACTGCTCAATCACACCATGGTTCATCACGGCCATCTTATCGGCAAAAGCAAACGCTTCTTCACGACTGTGGGTTACAAAAATTGCGGTAACGCCTTGCTCTTTAAAGATCTTACGAATTTCACGGATCAGTTCATGACGCACTTGGGTGTCAATGTTGGAAAACGGTTCATCCAACAACAGAAGGTCTGGTTTGTAAGCCAGTGAACGAGCAATCGCCACACGCTGCTGCTGACCGCCAGAAAGCTGGTGAGGATAACGGTCACCGTAACCTTTAAGATGAACCAAGCTGAGCATCTCTTCGACTTTAATCAGCTTTTGCTGCGCCGATTCGTTCTTTAAGCCAAAAGCAATGTTCTCAGCGACTGTTAGATGTGGGAACAAAGCGTAATCTTGGAAAATCATACCAATATTACGCTGCTCTGGTGGCAACCAGTTTTTTCCGTCATCAATAGTCAGGCAGTTCAAGCTCATTTGGCCGGAACTCAGAGGAAGCAGCCCAGCAATGGCTTTCAAAAGTGTCGTCTTACCACAGCCACTCGCACCGAGTAGACAGACGATCTGTCCTTGTTCAACCTCTAGAGAAAGAGACTCAAGAACAGTCTGATCGTCATACTGACAAGTTAGGTTTTTAATCGATAATGCGCAGCTCATCAGTGACTTTGCTCCAGTGAACGGTTAACAACAACAAGCGGGATCAACCCAACGAGAACCAGTAATACTGCCGGAAGTGCGGCAAGCTCTAAATGCTCATCCGAAGCGAAGTTGTACACATACGTCGCCAAGGTTTCAAAGTTAAATGGTCGCAATAGTAGTGCAGCATTGAGCTCTTTCATCGACTCAATAAACACCAAAAGACCAGCTATCAGCGCACCGCGTTTAACCAGAGGGAAATGCACTCGCCAAAGCATGGTATTTGGCGTACAGCCCATGGTACGGGAAGCCATATCCAGCGATGGAGAGATCTTATTTAAGTTACTTTCCACACTGCCAATTGCAACAGCGGAGAAACGTACCACCATCGCGAAAATCAGCGCAAACATAGATCCGGAGAAAATAAGCCCAGGTCTGCCCCATTCCATCGCTTTAGCAATATCGTTAACCCGGTGATCCATAAACAACACAGCAACCATTACACCGATAGCCAATACTGTGCCAGGGACGGCATAGCCCATCGAAGACAGACGCATAAACGCTAAGCTCGAACGACCACCGTTTACGCGTTGACTGAAGTTCACTGTCAAAGCAATCGCAACACCGATGATGGCAGCCACGACTGACACCACCAAACTGTTCCATGCATATTCACGAAACTCAGGCGTCCAACTTTGTGCAAAGTAAGTGATGGCGTAATCAATTAACTGTAGCAATGGGAAGATAAAAGCGATTGCCACCAATCCCCAACACCAAATCAATGCGCCCCACTTTCGCCAGCCTCGTAGCTCATAACGGAAATCTTCATGACTATTAAACTGGCTTTGGAACAGCTTTTGTTTGCGGCGACTGTAGCGCTCTGCACTCAGTAACAACACCACGATCATCAACATCATAGCTGAGATTTTCGCGGCTGCATTGAGGTTCGAATACCCAAGCCAAGTATCGTAAACCGCAGTAGTAAGCGTGTTTACAGCAAAATAGCTGACGGTTCCGAAGTCACCGATGGTTTCCATCGCTACCAGAGACAAACCAACAGCGATAGAGGGTCTTACAAGCGGTAAAGAGATACGCCAAAAGCTTTCCCAAGGTGAGCATTTTAACAAGCGAGCACTCTGCAGTAGAGAAACGTTCTGCTCCATAAATGCAGCACGACAAAGCAAGTAAACGTATGGGTAAAGAACAAGAGAAAGAACGAAAGTCGCACCACCTAAGGTACGAATATCAGGGAACCAATACTCACCCGGCCCCCATCCCGTTATATCACGTAAGAAGATTTGAATTGGCCCAGCAAAATCAAACCAATCCGTAAAAATGTAACCAATGATATAACCCGGCATCGCAAGTGGTAGAACTAAGGCCCACTGCAACCACTTCTCAGTTGGCAGTTTGCACATCGCCATAAACCAAGCACTTGGAATACCCAGAATCAAAGAAAGAAGCATCACACCTGCAGTCAATGCAACGGTGTTGTATATGTAGGTAGGCATGACTGTCGACATCAAATGTGTAAACAAGTCATCCGTTTCGCCAATGGCGGTATAGAAGATCGCTAAGATCGGCAAAACCAGTAACAGGGTGATAGCCCCACTACTGGTTTTCCATAGAGAATGTTTATTCTTCATTGCCTAAATACTGCAAGGCTTTATGAAATACAAATGCGGCTGCAAATACATCTCATATCCTTTAATAAAATGGGGGTACAGTTATACCCCCACATGGAATTAAAGGTCAAATTTCACTTCATCTAGTAGCTTGATTGCTGCTTCATGGTGAGAAGCGATGTCATCTAGAGAAATCGAATCCGCTTTGAAGTCACCCCAAGATTCCACAAGCTCAGAACGCTTAACACCTTCCTTCACTGGGTACTCGTAGTTTACTTCTGCGTACATTTGCTGCGCTTTGTCACCCGTTAGGAATTCCATAAGCTTCACAGCGTTGTCTTTGTTTGGAGAGAACTTCGCCATCGCCATACCAGAAATGTTTACGTGCGTACCTGTTGTCTCTTGGTTAGGGAAGTTGATGTATACCGCATCAGCCCAAGCTTTTTGCTCTTTGTCGTTAACCATCTTACCTAGGTAGTAGCTGTTACCTAGAGAAACGTCACATAGACCTTCTTTGATTGCTTTAACTTGAGCACGATCGTTACCTTGAGGCTTACGAGCTAGGTTCGCTTTTACGCCTTCTAGCCACTCTTTAGTCTCAGCTTCACCGTGGTGAGCGATCATAGAAGATACTAGAGATACGTTGTAAGGGTGCTTACCGCTACGAGTACAGATTTTGCCTTTGAACTCAGGCTTTGCTAGGTCCGCGTAGTTGAAGTCGTTACCTAGTTTGCCAACACGGTCACGTGAAGAGTAAACGTTACGAGTACGTAGAGTCAGAGCGAACCACTCGTTTTCTTTGTCTTGGTACTGTGCTGGTACATTTTCTTCGATGATTTTGCTGTCTACCTTTTGAACCAGACCTTTGTTTGTCAGTTCAGCTAGACGGCTGATATCTGTAGTAAGGATTACGTCAGCTGGGCTGTATTCGCCCTCTTGAGCCAACTTCTCTGCTAGACCTTTTTTCGCAAACTTAACGTTTACTTTAATGCCAGTTTCTTTAGTGAACTCGTTGAACATAGGTTCAACTAGGAAAGGTTGACGGTAAGAGTACACGTTCACTTCTTCAGCAGCCATTGCCGTTGGAGCCAGAGTAGCGCAAGTAATCGCTGAAAGAGTTAGCAGTTTTTTCATTGTTTAATCCTTTACCATGCTAATGATAACGTTTATCAGTTGCGTTATTATATGCATGTTCAATAAGAAAACAATTAATCAATAAAAAAACCTGCTCATTGGAGCAGGTTTTTTAATGTTAAGTTTGTAACTATTTATTACATTGTGAGTGTTATTTCACAGTCACGAATTCTGGGTAAGCACCAACACCACAGTCATGCATATCCATACCTTCTAGCTCTTCGTCTTCCGATACACGGATACCGATTGTCGCTTTCAGGATTGCCCATACCACTAGGCTTGCACCAAATACCCAAGCAAAGATAACTGCCGCACCTAGAAGCTGTGCACCAAACGTTGCATCACCGTTGCTCAGTGGCACAACCATTAGGCCGAAGAAACCACACACACCGTGAACAGAGATAGCACCTACTGGGTCATCAATCTTAATCTTATCCAAACCGATGATGCTGAATACTACTAGCGCGCCTGATACCGCACCAATCGCCACAGCATATAGCGGTGATGGAGATAGAGGGTCAGCCGTGATAGCAACAAGACCAGCTAACGCACCGTTAAGAATCATAGTCAGGTCTGCTTTACCCCAAGTTGTCTTACATACAAATAGTGCGGCAATTGCACCTGCTGCAGCTGCAGCGTTTGTGTTTAGGAAAATTTGACCAACTGCAGTCGCGTTCTCAAAATCCGAAACCATAAGTTGAGAGCCGCCGTTGAAACCGAACCAACCGAACCAAAGGATGAACGTACCCAATGTAGCGAGAGGCATGTTTGAACCAGGGATTGGGTAGATTTCGCCGTTTTTACCGTATTTACCTTTACGTGCACCCAGTAATAGAACACCTGCTAATGCTGCTGAAGCACCGGCCATGTGTACGATACCTGAGCCCGCAAAGTCACTAAAGCCAGCCTCTGATAGGAAACCACCACCCCAAGTCCAGTAACCTTCCATTGGGTAGATAAATGCCGTCAGTACCGCTGAGAAAATTAGGAAAGACCAAAGCTTCATACGCTCTGCAACCGCGCCAGAAACCACTGACATTGCTGTTGCTACAAATACTACTTGGAAGAAGAAGTCCGACTCTAGAGAGTGGTCTGCACCTTCACCTTGTGTGCCAATTAGTGCACCAAATGATGGTAACCAACCGCCTTCACCGTTATCGACATACATAATGTTGTAGCCAACCAATAGGAACATGGTACAAGCGATCGCGTAAAGACAGATGTTTTTAGTTAGAATTTCTGTTGTGTTTTTAGAGCGAACTAAGCCCGCTTCTAGCATGGCAAAGCCTGCAGCCATCCACATTACCAACGCACCGGAAATGAGGAAGAAAAAGGTGTCGAGTGCGTAACGTAATTCAGTTACTGTTGTTGTTAATTCCATGATAATTCTCCAATCCCTTGAATTCTTAAAGTGCTTCTGCGTCCATTTCACCAGTACGGATACGCACCGCTTGGTTCAGGTCGTAAACAAAAATTTTGCCGTCACCAATCTTTCCGGTCTGCGCCGCTTTTGTGATGGCTTCTACCACACGTTCCACATTGTCTGCGTGGGTTGCGATTTCTAGTTTTACTTTTGGTAGAAAGTCGACTTGATACTCAGCGCCACGGTATAGCTCCGTGTGGCCTTTCTGACGACCAAAACCCTTAACCTCTGATACTGTCATCCCTTCAATACCAACATCAGCCAATGCTTCGCGAACATCGTCTAACTTAAAAGGTTTTATAATGGCATTAATGATTTTCATTGAATCTTCTCCGCAGCTTTCATCCTGAAACAGTTTTATTAATCCAAGCGGCGTGCCAACTTTTTATCTCATTGATTTATATAGAATTAGTAAAATTAACAAACTTATAAACAAAAAGGGCGCACCATATCAGTGCGCCCTTTTCACAAATATAAGGCAACTCAAGTCAGACTACCCAAAACTGTGCATTAAATGTTCAAAAAGTCTTTCCATTGCTCTATCAAGGCACAAAAGTCTTCAATACCACAGCTGGCTGTACTCTCTGCATCGTAGAAATCAAACTCGCTTTCCATTTCCAGTTCATACTCATGGCCCAGTGCGTTTTCTTGCACTAGCACCTCATCACCGTGGATCATCAAACTGATCTCTGCACCAGTTAACCTATGCTCTTGAGATGGCGAAGAAAATGCCTGATCAATTAAAGCTTCTACCTGAGCAATTTTGGCTGGGTCTTTGCCTATTTCTTCTTGCAACCAACGACCCACAATCTCATGCCCCATGCTGCATTTGACATAGTATTCGCCCATCAATGTGTTACGGATGAATTCAAATTCCATCGTGATCGCCTTTTCGTATCAATTTGGTGCGGAGTATACAGGTAGATGTTGAATGGGAGAAGTGAGAGACGAGAGCTCTCTCAATGGCTTGTTTAAAGAGATTCCCGACTGCACTCCTTCGTCGCTTTCGGGAATGACATCGTTTTACTCTTAGCTATTTAATCGTCATCCTCAAGAGTGAGGCACGAGCGAGTTGGGGATCTCTCAAGACTTTGTCTAAAAGAGATTTCTATTCCCTCAGTCTAGGAAATGACGTAGTTCTAATATCTCGAAGCGCAGCATTCCAAAAAAGAAAGCGCCCACCAAAAGGTGGGCGCTTAACTAAGTATTCACAGAGCTCGCTAAGATTACGCTGGCTCTTGGAAGATCACGTTATCGGCTTTCTTGGTGTACTGTTCCATTTTGTGGAAGTTCAAGTAACGGTAAGTATCCGCAGCTGTCGCATCAATTTGCTCCATGTACGCTAAGTACTCTTCCTTAGTTGGAATCTTACCTAGAATCGCACCCACTGCCGCAAGTTCCGCTGAAGATAGATACACATTTGCACCTGTACCTAGACGGTTCGGGAAGTTACGTGTTGAGGTCGACATTACTGTTGCTTTGTCTGCAACTCGTGCTTGGTTACCCATACATAGCGAACAACCAGGAGTTTCAATACGAACGCCAGCGCGGCCGTAAATACCGTAGTAACCTTCTTCTGTAAGTTGGTCACGGTCCATCTTCGTTGGCGGCGCTACCCATAGACGAGTGTCTAATTGACCATTGAACTTCTCAAGTAGCTTACCCGCTGCACGGAAATGGCCAATGTTCGTCATACAAGAACCGATGAACACTTCATCAATCTGTGTACCTTGAACGTCAGACAGAAGACGCGCATCATCTGGATCGTTTGGCGCACAAAGAATTGGTTCGTTGATTTCAGCTAGGTCAATCTCAATCACGTGAGCGTATTCCGCATCTGAGTCTGCTTCCATAAGCTCAGGATTTGCCAACCACTCTTCCATAGCAGTAATACGACGCTCGATAGTACGACGGTCGCCGTAACCTTCCGAGATCATCCATTTCAGCATAGTGATGTTTGAGTTTAGGTATTCCTCAATAGACTCTTGAGATAGCTTAACGGTACAACCTGCCGCAGAACGTTCTGCAGAAGCATCAGATAGCTCAAATGCTTGCTCTACTGTTAAGTGCTCAACACCTTCAATCTCAAGTACACGACCTGAGAACTCGTTGATCTTACCTGCTTTCTCTACTGTTAGAAGGCCTTGCTTGATGCCGTATAAAGGAATGGCATGCACAAGGTCACGTAGCGTGATACCTGGCTGCATTTCGCCTTTAAAGCGCACCAAAATTGACTCTGGCATATCCAGTGGCATTACACCTGTCGCTGCTGCGAACGCAACAAGACCTGAACCTGCTGGGAATGAAATACCTAGCGGGAAACGAGTATGCGAGTCACCACCTGTACCTACCGTATCAGGCAGAAGCATACGGTTTAGCCATGAGTGAATTACACCATCACCCGGACGAAGCGATACACCGCCACGGTTCATGATGAAATCCGGTAGCGTGTGGTGCGTGTTTACATCGACTGGTTTTGGATAAGCAGACGTGTGACAGAATGACTGCATCACTAGATCAGCAGAGAAACCAAGACACGCAAGGTCTTTCAGCTCATCACGCGTCATTGGGCCTGTGGTGTCCTGAGAACCTACGGTTGTCATCTTAGGCTCGCAGTACTGACCTGCACGTACACCTTCAACACCACATGCTTTACCAACCATCTTCTGAGCTAGCGTGTAGCCTTTGTCAGATGCAGAAGGATCAACTGGCTTAGCAAATAGATCGGTTTCTTCTAAACCAAGAGAAGTACGAGCACGGCTTGTTAAACCACGACCGATAATCAGTGGAATACGGCCACCCGCGCGAACTTCATCAAGTAGTACTTTGCTTAGCGTAAAGCTAGAAATGTCTTCGCCGTTTTTACGTACAACGCCTTCGTATGGGAAGATGTCAATTACATCGCCCATGTTCATATTTTGTACGTCTAACTCGATAGGTAGTGCGCCAGAATCTTCCATTGTGTTGTAGAAGATAGGAGCAATCTTACCACCTAGACAGATACCACCAGTGCGCTTGTTTGGTACGAATGGGATGTCTTCCCCCATGAACCAAAGAACAGAGTTCGTTGCAGATTTACGTGAAGAACCCGTACCAACAACATCACCAACATACGCTAGTGGAATACCATCTTTTTGCAGTTCTTCGATTTGATTAATAGGACCAACGCTGCCTGGTTGGTCTGGAACGATACCATCACGTTCCATCTTCAGCATCGCTTTCGCGTGTACTGGAATATCAGGACGGGACCATGCATCTGGTGCTGGAGATAAGTCATCGGTGTTGGTTTCACCGGTCACTTTAAAGACTTTAACGGTAATCTTTTCCGCTACTTTCTCTTTTGATGTGAACCATTCAGCATCCGCCCAAGATTGTAGAACTTGTTTCGCGAATGCATTGCCTGCTTTGGCTTTCTCTTCTACATCGTAGAAAGCATCGAACATCAATAGAGTGTGAGATAACGCTTTTACAGCAATTGGGGCAAGCGCATCATCATCTAGGAACTCGACTAGAGGCGCGATGTTGTAACCACCTTGCATCGTACCTAGTAGCTCTGCGGCTTTTTCACGGCTTACAAGCGGTGATGCCACTTCACTTTTAGCAACAGCCGTCAAGAAACCTGCTTTTACATAAGCAGCTTCATCTACACCTGGTGGGATACGGTTCTCTAGTAGGTCAAGAATAAAGGCTTCTTCACCTTGCGGGGGATTTTTCAGAAGCTCAACAAGTCCAGCAACTTGTTCAGCGTCTAGCGGTTTAGGAACAACTCCTTCGGCAGCACGCTCTTCGACGTGTTTACGGTAGGCTTCAAGCACGACTTTTTCCTCTCATTGCGGTTCCTCCTTTTTTCTTACTATTTTTCAAAGTAAAGGAGTGAACATCCTTGGAAACTTGGCTCTCCATTGCCCTTGTTTTCATTCAATTCTGATTGAGAAACAGCGCCGTAGAGGCCAAACTGTGGGCGAAAGAATAGCAAATTTAACGTTAAATTAAAATCTCATCATTTTGACCAACATAGCAACTTACGACTAAAGTCCGGTAAATTTTGGCTAAATATGCGGAGATCTTGCTGTCCTATTCCCGGTTATTTAAATGATGTTCCAACGATCAAGTACACGGCATCTAAATCTTGCTCGGTACGACCGTATGCCAACATGATCGGTCCTATTGGAGAATCTACCCCAAAGAAAATCGATGCGGCATTGTACAGCGGCGCTTCATTGAGCTTCAGATCGTTATCTGACCAAACACCACCGTGTTCAAGGGATGCACCTAAATACACTGGTGCTTCAAACAGCCCGAAGTCGTTATCCATCCATTTATAACGATACACCAGACTAGTATAGAATAAGTTCTGCCCAATCAGGCTGTTACGTGGAATACCCGAGAGATTCAAGAAACCACCAAGCTCACGAGGGTCTAAAGGCACAGACGAGTTTTTGCTCTCAACAAAGCTGTATTCCGCTTGTCCGACTAAAGTATGACGACTATGAGTCACAGCTCCCTTGAAACGCGCGGTAATCTCGTAAACGGTATCTTCAATATTGCCGTCTGGGTTTAACTGACGAAAATCCTCTGGAGTTTTATCGTGAGAAACCAGGTAATCCAAATCGATCAACATACCGTGCGTTGGGAAAGCGAAATCGTCCAAAGTATCTAGGCGGTAATTGGCAAATACACCCAAACGCTCATAATCAAGCTCACCGAAAGACTGAAAAGTAGATGCTTCAATCGCCCCTTTGGTATAGCGCCCGCCAACTCGGAACTCTTGCCACAACGTTGGTTGCACCCCCGCAGCAAGCTCTGTAATAAACTCAGTGTAAGAAACCGGCAGGTAATCGTAGACGGATCCAATATCGGGGTTTTCAAAGTTATCAGAGAGGTTTCTGTTCTCTGTGTTGTAATTCACTTTGCTAGAAACAAACAACTGCTGACTCGAAAGCACCGGAGAGTAAAGCTCCGCCTCAATCAATTTATCCGTGCCCATATCCACATTAAAGGTCAGCTCGGCGCCGTGAGAGTTCAAGTTGGTGAAATTAGCCGACATGCCGATGCCATATTGACTATCGGTATTGAAATCATCTTCTAAGAAGAAGCGGAAGTTTAAGTAGTTTGGGCCCCAAGATTTTTCGTTCACTTCAAAGACGAGTAAGTTCACCCCATCGATTTCTTCAAAGTGATAAGTGATCAGCTCAAAACGATCCAGTGCATAGAGATTTTCTACCGCTTTCTCTATCTCAGCCGTTTCTAGAGGGCGTCCTGTGTCTAACTCAAGTCGGTTAGTCAACAGCACATCACTGTAGTGGGTATTGTTCACAAGAACGATTTGGTCGACGACGCGCTCATCCCCATACTCAAGGTTCTTGCGCATGTCTTGTTTATGCTCGATGTATTTCTGGTACTCCGCATTCGATACACTCAGCCCTTCAAGTTTTGACTTTAGTCCTCGAGTGATCTCATAACCCGCTTTAAAAGCGTCTGGCATTTTTTCGAATTCTACCGTTTCCATTTGCCCAACATCAGGACGAATGTAGACGTCATCACCGCTTAGCGTTTCGGCTTGCTCTTGAGTACTGCGGCGAACTAGGTAGTTGGAGAGTTGGTCTGCGACGGCAAATAAGCCAGTAAAGTCCTCTTCACTTTTGTAATCGGTACTAATATCAACGGCAATCACCACGTCGGCACCCATTGCACGAGCAACATCAACAGGCATGTTATTGACGACCCCACCGTCCACCAGCATATGACCATTCAGCTCGTATGGAGGAAGGGCGCCAGGCACTGACATACTCGCCATCATGGCATCAACTAGATAACCGTTATCTAGGACGACCTCTTCTAGCTCGACGATATCAGTCGCGACTGAGCGGTATGGAATGGCAAGATCATCAAAGGAGTTAAATCGGCCAAGATTGCCTGTGGTTTCACGCAGAATGCGCAACATGTTTTGACCTTGCACCACGCCTGTTGGCGAACGCACTTCACCAAACCTCAAACCTAGGTCAGTGGTGATTTGATAACGGTCTTCGTATTCTTTATCGCGAACGCGACGTTGGCTGCGGTCGACACGGTCTCGATAACCGCTGTTCCAATCGACACTGTAGATAAAACTTTCGATTTCATCGGCGCTCATCCCCGTGGCATATAGGCCACCGACATAGGCACCCATGCTAGTGCCAGTAATGATATCGACGGGAATATTCATCTCTTCCAGAGCCTTCAAAACCCCGATGTGAGCGGCTCCTTTTGCCCCACCACCAGCCAGTACGACGGCGATTTTAGGACGAGATTGATCATCACTGACTTGCTTAGCAAAGGAAGGCGTTGCAATCAAAAAGGAACAGACCCAGAGCGCAACACAACGCTTCCATGGGTTTGAAATCGACTTTTTGAACATTCACTTCTTCCTTTACTGAATATTGAACACCTACTTTTACTAAGATTTGAACAACTTCACAAGTCAGTGATGGCGTTTTTGGTGGTCTTACCAATCAAATAGGTTATTCAACCAATTAGATTTTTTCTCACACTGCTGTTTGATTTGCCCAGACTTGTCCCACACTGGCAGCTTGTATTCACTGCGACAGTTCATTTCCAGCGCACCATTAGCGGCTTTTTGGAAGCCTAAAGTGGTCACTTCTTTTGGCCAAGGCAGCTCTAGTCGCTCAGGGATACGTTGTTTCAGGTATTCCGCGTAGACACGCAATGCACCACTTGAACCAGTTAGCTTGGTCGACTTGTTATCGTCGCGACCAAGCCAAACGGTTGTCACTTCACGGCCGTCAACACCCACAAACCAACTGTCACGGCTGTCGTTACTGGTACCGGTTTTGCCTGCCAGAGCAGCCCACGCGAACTGACTTTGTAGGAATCGGCCTGTCCCTTGAGCAACACCTTGCTTCATCGCGTAAGTCGTCAACCAAGCCGCTTGTTGGTCCACCGCTTGAGATGAGCGAGGTAGCGATTGATAAAGCACATTGCCATCCATATCGATCACGGAACGTAATGCCGATAACTTGGCGCGCTTACCTGAGTTAGTGACTGTTTGGTACATCTGCGCGACTTCAAATGGCGTCAACGAGAAGGAACCAAGGAACATAGAAGGTACTGGACGAATTTCATTCTTATCCACGCCCAAACGCTCTAGCGTAGCCGAAACTTCTGGAATACCCAGCTCCATACCCAAACGCACGGTAGGCACATTGAGTGATTTCGCCAACGCTAAGTACAGCGGCACATCACCACGGAACTTACGGTCGAAGTTACGTGGCGACCAAACCGAGCCTTTACTGCCTTTCAAGCTAAGCGGAGTATCGTGAAGCGTGGTTGCAAGGTTGTACTTCTCTGGCTGCTCTAGCGCAGTTAAATAGATCGCAGGTTTTACCAAAGAGCCAATCGGACGACTTGCATTCAAGGCGCGGTTAAAACCTTCATAGCCAACACGTTTACCACCGACCATAGCACGAATCTCGCCACTATGACGGTCAACCGCAACCGCTGCGGCTTCCAACTCTTTACCGGCACGTTTTGCAAGCTCCGGGACTTTCTTCGCGATAGCTTGCTCTAACTTGCTTTGCGATACCGGGTCGAGAGAAGTAAACAAACGTAAGCCTGTTTCAGCTTTGAAGTTGTCACCTACTTTTTCTTTCAGCTCAATGTTCAGTTGTTGGAAGTACGCTGGTTGACGACTCGCGATACGAGGTTTACTTTGTGTATCTAATGGACGATTTACCGCTTGTTCATATTGCTGCGCGGTTAACATGTCTTGTTGCATCAACAGACGCAATACCAAGTCACGACGGGTTTTAGTGCGCTCAGGGTAACGAATTGGGTTGTAGTAAGACGGTCCTTTCACCATACCAACCAACATGGCAAGTTGGTCAATACGAAGCTCTTGAATCGGTTGACCGAAGTAGTAACGTGATGCCAAAGCAAAACCATGGATTGCATCCCCACCGCTCTGACCCAAGTAGACTTCATTCAGGTAAGCTTCAAGAATACGGTCTTTGCTATAGCGGTAGTCCAGAATCAGAGCAATGTACGCCTCACGGACTTTTCGCCACAAGGTTTTATCACGTGTCAGGAATAAGTTTTTCGCGAGCTGCTGAGTAAGTGTACTACCACCTTGAACAGTACGACCTGCTTTGATGTTAGCAACAAGGGCACGGCCAATCGCCAGCGGCGAAACGCCATCATGCTGATAAAAATCACGGTCTTCGGTTGCTAACAGTGCATCGACAAGCACTTCTGGGAATTGATCACGACGTAAGAACAGGCGCTGTTCATTCTGATCTTTTTCCAACATCCCTAGCATCTTAGGTTCAATACGCAGGTAACCAAGATCGCCTTTAGATTCCAAAGATTGAATTCGTTGTAAACCACTGCTTGAGAAATGCAGCATAACGTGACGATCAGGCTCAGGGCCATCAGCAAACTCGAACGGACGACGAATAAGCTCAATACGCGTTGAAGAAGAAGAGTATTCACCAGGGTAACGAGGCTGACTTACCTTACGGTAGTTCAATACATCAAGCTCATTACGCATCTCTTTGATAGTAATGTTCTCACCCGGACTCAAATTGAGGATACGCGCATAAACGACAGTTGGCAGATCAAACAGCTGGCCGTCAAAGCGATCTTTCACCACACTATCAAGATAGATACCGACAAACAGCAATACCGCCGCAAGCGCGACACCCGCTTTCCAGCTAAATGACCAAATGACCTTAAGCCAAGAGCGCTTGCCATTGTTCGTTTTTTTCGATGGCGATTTTCTCGGTCGCTTTGCACCGCTTTTCTTAGCGGCAGTCGTTTTACTTGACGTTGTTTTCTTGGCTGGTGCTCTTTTTGCACCGGGCTTTTTTGTATCAGTCATTATTCAATTGTCTTTTTGTTTTTGTTGTCGCTACATGAGTGGCAGGATCGTCAGGCCAAACGTGTTTTGGATATCGGCCTTTCATCTCTTTTTGCACTTCTTTGTAGCTTCCTGCCCAAAAGGCAGCTAAATCCGTTGTCACCTGAAGAGGACGCTGTGCTGGAGAAAGTAACTCTAACACCAATCGCTTGCGACCTTGTGCCACGGTTGGAGAAGTGCTCTCTCCAAACACTTCTTGCATACGCACTGACAGTACTGGTTCATGACCAAATTGGTAACGAATGCGCTTTTTCGAACCTGTTGGTAAGCGATAATCTTCTGGTAACCACTCATCAATCTGTTGATTCAACGGCCAACCTAATCGAGCGTTCAACGCTTCCACTAGGTTCACTTTCGCCAAATCTTTCACCGATGATACCGTGCTCATGTACGGCTCTAGCCACTCTTCTAGGCCATTAAGCAAACTGGTCTCATCAAAACTTGGCCAAGCTTGCTCAGGTAACCATTCCACTGCGCAGCGAATACGTTCTAACAAATTTTCCGCTGCCGACGTCCAGTTTAGACTCTGTAAGCCCTGACGGCGGACATAAGTGAGTAAAGCTTGTGTCATTTTTTCTTTACCTGGACTCGGCAACGCTTCGCGCTTAATCACCAGTTGACCAAGTTTGATTTGGCGTTCGGCAATCAAACGGCCTTTTTTCTCATCCCAATCAACCAGCTCAGCCACCGTGAAAAGGTGCTCGAACGTTTCTTGTAATGCGTTGATATCTAAGTCACAAGCTAGGTTAATTTGGCTTGAGTTAGAATGCGAGCGCATCAAATCAATCGTAACTAAGTAATCACAACCACCGAGTGTCTCTTCTGGTCGACACTCAGCACCATGCCCGTTCGACAAAGTAAAACGACCATATTGGTTAACACGCTGCTGCGCAATGCGATCTGGGAAAGCTAAGCTCAATACTAGCGCCAGCACTCGCTCATCTACATTAGGTAGGCTGAATACCGTATCCAGTTTGTGCGCCAGCGCTTGAGATCGCTTGTGCAATATCGCTTTCTTTGCATGTATACCACTTATCCAGCGATGTAGGCTATGCGCGATGTTAGTCACATTGCGCTCAGGCTCTTCAATTAGGGCGACCGCAGCCAAAGCGGTATTTAGCATTTTTTCACTGCGCTGCTGTGCTTGAATCAGCATTGCTGCAGAGCGCGGCTCTACACCAAGAGCGTGGGCCGTCTTACCTGCAGAAGTAAGTTGGCCTTGCTCGGTAAGTAACCCTAAAGAAATCAGCAGCTGTTTAGCCTGAGCAAGCGATGCTGAAGAAGGAATATTCAACCATTTAAGCTCAGCGATATCCCCTGCTCCCCAGAATGCCAGTTCCATTACTAAGCTTGCTAAATCTGAGTGCAGGATTTCTGGTTGGGGCACTTGCGGTTGTTGCTTGAATTGGCTTTCCGAATACAATCGGACGCAAATGCCCTCTTCAATACGCCCTGCACGGCCAGCACGTTGAATCGCAGACGATTGTGCCACTCGCACTTGCTCTAATCGCGTAAGTCCATTCTTCAAATCAAAACGCGCCACACGCTCTAATCCAGAATCGATGACCAATCGAATGCCTTCAATGGTCAAAGAAGTTTCAGCAATGTTAGTCGCGAGCACGACTTTGCGTTTACCTCCAGAAGCGGGAGCGATGGCTTTTTGCTGTTCAGCGAAGCTGAGTTGACCATAAAGAGGGCACACTTCAACGTTATCAGGTAGATGGGACAAACGCTCTTCGACTTGTTTGATCGCCGCCACACCGGGAAGAAAAGCAAGCAAAGAACCAGACTC
The DNA here is from genome assembly GCF_051122595.1 of Vibrio sp. K4. Lineage (NCBI taxonomy): Bacteria > Pseudomonadati > Pseudomonadota > Gammaproteobacteria > Vibrionales > Vibrionaceae > Vibrio > Vibrio sp. K4. The sequence goes on along the minus strand of NZ_CP178577.1, from coordinate 322,234 downwards.
TTTGCTCATCAAGTGCTCGATCGTTTTTGCCATGGAGGTCGGCAAATGATCATTCGCCCCAAGCGGTAAATAACGCGTTTCTACCTCAAAACTACGACCTTCCGACTCAATGTAAACCGCCTCCGGTAATAAGGATTGCAAGGCATCTTGGTCAAGCGTTGCCGACATCACAACCAGCTTTAAGTCGTCTCGCAGTGCTTCTTGAACTTCTAAACTGAACGCTAATGCGGTATCGGCATGAATGCTACGCTCGTGAAATTCATCAAAAATCAGTAGATCAATGCCGTCTAATTCAGGGTCACTTTGGATCATGCGCGTCATGATCCCTTCTGTCACAATTTCAAGTTGAGTGTGCTTACTCACTTTTGTCTCGCCGCGTACTCGGTAACCCACACGCTCTCCGACTTGCTCTCCCAACTGCTGCGCCAAATAACGTGCAATATTGCGCGCCGCCAGACGTCGAGGCTCTAGCATTACAATCTTGCCTGTCACGGCTTGGCTTTTAAGAAGTTGTAGTGGGAAGTAAGTGGATTTACCGGCACCAGGAGCGGCCTTGAGGATCACTTGGTGTTGATGTTTGACCGCCGTAAGTAATTGTGGCATCACGGCTTCGATCGGCAATTGTGACAAAGGAAATACCCTATGTTGTAATGTTGGGCACATTGTACATAAAAACACTCTTGGCTAAATAAGCAAATGCAATTCGAACCTGCTCTAGAGTCAGCGACTCTACTCAAACGCTACAAACGCTTCCTTGCCGATATCGAATTGGATAACGGTGAGATTCGAACAATTCACTGTGCGAACACTGGCGCAATGACAGGCTGTGCCACTCCAGGCAATAAAGTTTGGTATTCCACTTCTGATAACCCGAAACGCAAATACCCGAACAGTTGGGAGCTGAGCGAAACGCCACAAGGGCATCGTATTTGTATAAATACCGCTCGTGCCAATCAACTGGCGGTAGAAGCAATTGAAAATAATGTCATTTCGGAACTGTCGGGATATGACCAACTTCAAACTGAAGTGAAATACGGCAATGAAAATAGCCGAATTGATATCTTGCTCAGCGCAAGTGATAAATCAAAGTGTTATATAGAAGTGAAGAGCGTCACCCTACTTGATGAGGAAAGTTCATCGGGACAAGGTTATTTCCCTGATGCCGTGACCACGCGAGGACAAAAGCACCTGCGAGAGCTCACAGAAATGGCACAAACTGGAAGTAGAGCCATACTTTTATTCACTGTTTTACATTCAGGTATTGAAAAAGTATCTGCGGCGCACCATATAGACGCGAAATATTCAACGTTACTAAAACAAGCACAAGACGCTGGAGTAGAAGTTCTCTGCTACAAAGCCGAACTGAGCAACACTGAAGTCAAGCTAATCTCTGCTATTGAATTTATCAATTGAGAGAAAAAATGATGTCGTCTTCACATTGACGATAAGTTTGCGATTCAGTAATTGCCTGCACCGCCTCTTTTTGCTATAGATACCCGCCTTAAATTGACTGCGATGCAGTTGACTAGGTGTAAGTAGGAGATGCTGTATGCCAGAATCAAAGAAGAAAACGATAGGCATCCTAGCCATTGCCGGTGTGGAGCCATATCAGGAAAAGCCTGGTGAAGAATACATGTCACCAGAGCAGGTTGAACACTTTACAAAGATCTTAACAGCTTGGCGTAATCAGCTCAGGGAAGAAGTCGATCGCACTGTACACCACATGCAGGACGAAGCAGCGAACTTCCCAGATCCAGTTGACCGTGCCTCTCAAGAGGAAGAGTTCAGCTTAGAACTGCGTAACCGTGACCGTGAGCGTCGCCTGATCAAGAAGATCGAAAAGACTCTAGACAAAATTACTGAAGACGATTTCGGCTTCTGTGAATCTTGTGGCGTAGAGATTGGCGTTCGTCGCCTAGAAGCGCGTCCAACTGCTGACCTTTGTATTGACTGTAAAACACTTGCAGAAATCAAAGAGAAACAGATGCAAGGTTAATCAACCACGCATTATGATTATTGAAAGGGAGCTCAGGCTCCCTTTTTGTTTTGACTAGCTTTTTAACGCTAAACTTCTAGTTTTACCCGAATACTTTCGAGATACACGCATGACACGCTATGTAGGTCGATTTGCCCCATCCCCTTCAGGACCATTACATTTTGGTTCCTTAGTTGCCGCTCTTGGCAGCTACTTTCAAGCAAAAGCCAATCAAGGGACTTGGCTCGTTCGTATCGAAGATCTTGACCCGCCGAGAGAAATGCCTGGTGCAGCAGAAGATATTCTTAATGCGCTCCAAGCTTATCAACTCCACTGGGATGGTGAAGTGGTGTATCAAAGTGAACGACACCACTTATATCAAGCACAAATTGATGCGTGGTTGGAGAATGGCGATGCTTATTATTGCCAATGTACACGCAAGCAAATAAAAGAACATGGTGGTTATTATCTCGGCACTTGCCGCGACAAAGGCTTGAAAGAAGGTGCGATTCGCCTAAAAATGACCAAGCCCATCGCCAACTTCCTCGATCAGAAGCATGGTTTGATGACCATTCCTGAAGCGTTAGTAAATGAAGATTTCATTATTAAACGTCGAGATGGATTATTTGCCTATAATCTTGCGGTAGTATTAGACGATATCGACCAAGGGGTGACTGAAGTCGTCCGTGGTGCCGACTTAATTGAGCCCACAGGTCGTCAAATCAGCTTGTACCAAATTCTTGGACAACCGGAAGTTAGCTACTTGCATTTACCATTGGCGATGGACACTAACGGCAACAAACTGTCGAAACAAAACCATGCGACAGCCATTGATGTCGCTAATCCGAAGCCAGCTCTGCTGCATGCAATGACGTTTTTAGGATTCGATATTCCTGACGACATTCGAGCCGCTAACGTAGACGAAATCCTACGTTGGGGCTGTGAAAATTGGCGTTTGCAACAGCTTCCAGCGGAGATCGAGATCACACCGTGATTCTCAAACGGCACTGTGTAGGCTATCATTAGCCGCAAAATTGGCCCTAGAGGCGTAAAAACTAACCAAAGCAAGATTGGATTAAACCCAGTTATTGCCAGATGCACATGAATACAAACGACAATACAACAAGCGAATCTGCCATGATCCCAGAACTCGCTCTCAATGTACTTACTCGTGAAGAGCACAACATTTCGCGTAAGCAGATCAGTGATAATGCACTGAAGGTGCTATACCGACTAAACGGTGCCGGTTTCGATGCTTTTCTTGTGGGTGGCGGGGTTCGAGACTTACTGCTTGGACAAAAACCAAAAGACTTTGATATCGCAACTAACGCGACACCAGAACAAATCAAACAGCTGTTTAGAAACTGCCGTTTGATTGGCCGTCGCTTCCGTCTTGCCCACATTATGTTTGGCCGAGACATCATCGAAGTTGCGACCTTCCGTGGTCACCACCAAGAGCAAAAGAACAAGAACGTTTCCCAGCAGTCTAAAGAAGGCATGCTGCTTCGTGACAATGTTTACGGCACTATTGATGAAGATGCAGAGCGCCGTGACTTCACGATTAACTCGATGTACTACAACATCGCAGATTACTCTATTCACGACTACGCTCGTGGTATTGAAGATCTAGAGGACCGTCTTGTTCGTCTAATCGGTGACCCAGAAACCCGTTACCGTGAAGACCCTGTGCGCATGCTGCGTGCTGTTCGCTTCGCTGTGAAACTCGACTTCGATATCGAAGAAGACACCGCAGCACCGATTGAAGAGATGGCACCGCTACTGCGTGATATCCCATCAGCACGTCTTTTCGAAGAATCGTTGAAGATGCTTCAATCTGGTCACGGCTTAGAGACTTATCACCTGCTGCGCGAATACAACCTGTTCCAACAGCTGTTCCCTGTAATTGCTGAGCACTTCACTGAAGATTACGAATCTCATACCGAACAAATGCTAGATTTAGTGCTTGATTCGACCGATATGCGAATCGAAGAAGGCAAGCGCATCAATCCTGCGTTCATGTTTGCAGCGATGCTGTGGTACCCGCTATGTGCCATGGCAGATAAACTAATGGAACAGCGTAACCTGTGCCATTACGATGCCATCATGGAAGCGAGCAACATCATTCTTGATGACCAAGTTCGTACCATTGCCATTCCACGCCGTCACACAGCAACGATTCGTGAAATTTGGCAACTGCAATTACGCCTTCCACGACGCAACGGTAAACGTGCATTCCGCCTAATGGAGCTCAACAAATTTAGAGCTGGCTTTGATTTTCTTGAAATGCGCGGTGAAATTGAAGGCGGTGATACTCAGAAGCTTGCCAAGTGGTGGGAAACTTTCCAAAATGCTGGCCGAGAAATGCGCCAAGCTATGGCTGCGGACCTAGACGGCCAAGCGCCTAAAACCGGTCAACGCCGCCGTAAAACTTACCGCAAGAAAAAGAGTAAGCCAAGGTCATGATCACAGCGTACATTGCGGTAGGCAGTAACTTGGCTGATCCTGTCAGCCAAGCGAAGCAAGCGATCGAAGCCCTTAAAACATTACCAAACTCTGAGTTTGTTCAGGCTTCATCACTTTACAGCAGTACACCGATGGGACCACAAAACCAACCGGATTACATCAATGCGGTTGTGGCGATAAAAACCAATTTGACGCCTCTTGAGCTACTCGATTGCACCCAAGCGATTGAGCAAGAGCAAGGGCGTGTCCGTAAAGATGAACGCTGGGGTCCAAGAACTTTGGACCTCGACATAATTCTTTATGGCAATGAGGTGATCGATTCCGAAAGACTGACAGTTCCACACTATGGAATGAGAGAGCGCGAGTTCGTACTCTACCCTCTTGCGGAAATTGCACCAAGTTTACAACTCCCAGACGGGACCGAGGTGTCGTCACTACTTTCACAAGTAGATCGTAACGGCCTCAATATTTGGCAGTCATAGCCAACTCCTAGTGAGGATAAAACAATGAAAAAAATGACCATTAACGACCTGATTAAGTGGAAGCAAGAAGGTCGTAAATTTGCTACTTCAACTGCATACGATGCAAGCTTTGCCCAACTTTTTGAAAGCCAAGAAATGCCAGTTCTATTGGTCGGTGACTCTCTAGGCATGGTTCTGCAAGGTAAAAACGATACATTACCGGTAACCGTTGAAGATATTGCTTATCACACGCGCTGTGTACGCGCTGGTAGCCCGAATTGCCTATTGATGGCTGATATGCCATTTATGAGCTACGCAACGCCAGAGCAAGCGTGTGAGAACGCAGCAACGCTAATGCGTGCTGGTGCAAATATGGTAAAAATCGAAGGCGGCGATTGGTTAGTTGATACGGTTAAGATGCTAACTGAACGTGCAGTTCCTGTTTGTGCTCACCTAGGCCTAACACCTCAATCTGTAAACATCTTTGGTGGTTACAAAGTACAAGGCCGCGACCAAGAAAAAGCGGATCGCATGGTGAAAGACGCACTGGCACTGCAAGAAGCTGGCGCTCAAATTGTTTTGCTAGAGTGTGTTCCAGCTGAATTGGCGGACCGTATTACTCAAGTACTTGATGTACCTGTGATTGGTATCGGTGCTGGTAACGTGACTGATGGTCAAATTCTTGTAATGCACGATATGTTTGGAATTTCGGCGAACTACATGCCAAAATTCTCGAAAAACTTCCTTGCTGAAACAGGCGATATGCGCAAAGCCGTGGCTCAATACATGGCTGATGTCGAAAGCGGTGCATTCCCAGACGCAGCTCACACTATTGCCTAGAGGATAAATGCATGCAAACTTTTGCGGAAATCTCAGCGATTCGTGAACAGGTGAAAACCTTTAAGCGTGAAGGTCGCAAAGTGGCGTTTGTTCCAACCATGGGCAATCTACACGAAGGTCACTTGACGCTTGTTCGTAAGGCTCGTGAATACGCTGATGTCGTTGTCGTAAGCATCTTTGTAAACCCGATGCAGTTTGACCGTGCAGACGATTTAAATAACTACCCTCGCACTCTAGAAGAAGATTTAAGCAAGCTAGGTGGCGAAGGCGTAGAAATGGTGTTCACTCCTACACCAGAAATCATCTACCCAGAAGGCTTGGACAAACAAACGTTTGTTGACGTACCAGGCTTATCAACCATCCTTGAAGGTGCTTCTCGTCCGGGTCACTTCCGTGGTGTTACCACCATCGTAAACAAGCTCTTCAATATCGTTCAGCCTGATGTGGCTTGCTTTGGTGAGAAAGACTTCCAACAGCTTGCTGTGATTCGCAAGATGGTGGATGACCTAGCAATGGACATCGAAATCATTGGCGTACCAACTGTACGTGAAATGGATGGCCTAGCGATGAGTTCTCGTAATGGTCTGCTGACGATTGATGAGCGCCAACGTGCTCCAGTTCTCGCTCGCACTATGCGTTGGATCAGCAGTGCTATGCGCGGCGGCCGTGACGATTATGCTTCTGTGATTGAAGATGCGAACGACCAACTGCGTGCAGCAGGTCTACAGCCTGATGAAATCTTCATTCGTGATGCTCGCACACTTCAAGCTATTACTGCAGAGACCACTCAAGCGGTGATCTTGATGTCTGCATTCTTAGGTAAAGCTCGCCTTATCGACAACCAAACGGTTGATATGGTTGTCGAAACCAAAGAAGAAGAATCAAGCGAAGCGAATTCAACAAGCGCTGAATAAGCGAAATGCATAAACGAAAAGGTCGGCACTACACCGACCTTTTTTGTATCTCATGAATGGATTTATGAGTAAACGCATTCAAGCCCTTCAGGACGCGTTTTGAATCGCTTATGCAGCCACATCCATGCTGGAATATCTCTTCTGATCATTCCTTCTAATTCTTGATTCAAAATACTGGCCGCTTTGACAGGATTACGTCGCTCAAACTGCTGGCTAAGATCATGACCGATATAAAGCGTATATTGGTTTCCACTCATGACCGTCACTCCGGACATCACAGCGCACTTAGTCGCATCAATCAACACGCTCGAACCCACCGTACTTGCCGCTTGTTCAACCGCAAAAAACGGCGCAAAAACAGAATTATTTACCCCGTAATCATGGTCCGGTAAGTACCACAATCGCTGTCCATTTTTCAGAACTTTGAGCATCGATTTCACGTCTTTGCGATCAATCATTTGGTGCCCGCAGCGAGTGCGTCCACGATGCTGGACGAATTCATAAACTGGGTTCGAGTTCGGTCGATACACCCCATAACCTTTAGCAAACTGGCTAAAAATACGCGCCGTCATTTCAAGGTTAAGGTGATGACTACACACCACCAGCACACCTCGTCCATTTCTCTCTTGCTCAAGTAAACGCTCTTTTCCGACCACCTTGGCTAGACGCTTCACTCGCCAATCAGGCCAAAACCAAGCCATTCCCGTCTCGATAAGCGCCATACCCGTGTATTTAAAGTTTGTCTTTACCAATTCATCGCATTCTTGAGCGCTGTACTCTGGAAAACAGAGTTTTAAGTTTTGCTTAGCAATGCCTCTACGACGTTTCATGGCCGGCATCGCAAGCGAGCCAATACCTCGCCCCAGAAAACGTAAGGCTGAGTATGGAAGCAGATTGACGATCAGCGCCAAAAGACCAAAGGCGAACCAAACAGACCAGTATTTAGGAAGAAGCAATTTAAAAGAGAAAGATGGAGAGGGGACAATATTCATGGCTTCACTCATTTGCATCAAATGCATTTACGACAGTTGAATGAAACCTAGCATGTTAGAAGTCGAAAATTTGTATGGGAATGTATCGATGTGCATAAAGAAAGAGCAGCTCTTATGACTGCTCTTTTCTGTTCTTGTGTTTTAGCTTCTCAAGCCAATACCTTTAGTCACGAGGTAATGCGCCACAGCGTAAAGTGCGATAACAAATACGGTCAGAACACTAAATGAGGTGACAATGCCTACATCAGACACGCCTAAGAAACCGTAGCGGAACGCATTCACCATGTAGACGATTGGATTCAACTTAGACACGCCTTGCCAGAATTCTGGCAATAGGCTGATTGAGTAGAATACACCACCAAGGTAGGTCAGCGGCGTTAAAACAAACGTAGGGATGATAGAGATATCATCAAACGTTCTTGCGTATACCGCATTGATCAAACCGCCTAGTGAGAACACAACAGACGTCATAAACACCGTTGCGATAATGATGCCCCAATGGTCAACTTGCAGATCAACAAAGAACAGCGATACGAAAGTAACGATGGTGCCCACCAGCAAGCCACGAACCACGCCTCCCATAACAAAACCAAGGATGATGATGTAGTTTGGTACCGGTGCAACGAGCAGCTCTTCGATATTGCGTTGGAATTTGGAGCTAAAGAATGACGATGCGACGTTCGAATACGAGTTAGTGATCACCGACATCATGATCAAACCTGGCACGATGTATTCCATGTAGCTAAAGCCGTTCATTTCACCGATACGAGAACCAATCAGGCTACCGAAGATGATGAAGTACAATGTCATAGTGATCGCTGGCGGAACTAAGGTTTGCACCCAAATACGAGTAAAGCGGTTTATCTCTTTGGTCAACAAGCTACAGAAAGCTGTCCAATACAACTTATACATTATTGGTTACCTCCACGTACAATGCTGACAAACAGCTCTTCCAAACGGTTGGCTTTGTTACGCATTGAAAGCACTTTCACATCATGCTCAGAAAGCTGACTAAATACCGAGTTCAAACCTTGGCTCTTATCCAGCTCAATTTCTAAAGAGCCGTTCACCATCATCTGGCTATTTACCCCTTCTAACATCGGCATTTCACCTTCAAACTCGACATCGAAAATAAAGGTTTCAACACGAAGTTTACCTAGCAGCGCTTTCATCGTCGTGTTCTCGATCAGCTCACCTTTATTGATGATACCGATGTTGCGACACAGCATTTCTGCCTCTTCAAGGTAGTGGGTTGTTAGGATGATAGTAATGCCCTGCTCTTGGTTAATCTCTTTCAAGAAATCCCACATAGAGCGGCGCAATTCGATATCCACACCCGCCGTTGGTTCATCAAGGATCAACAGCTGAGGCTCATGCATCAGAGCACGGGCAATCATCAAGCGACGCTTCATACCACCTGATAAATTACGTGCGCGCTCTTTGCGTTTTTCCCACAAATCGAGCTTAGTTAGGTATTTTTCCGCACGAACTTTAGCAAGCTCTTTGGATACGCCATAGTAGCCCGCTTGCTGCATTACAATTTGCTCAACCGTTTCAAATTGGTTGAAGTTGAATTCTTGTGGCACCAAGCCTAGGTTCTGCTTCGCTAATTCAAGATGCGTATCGATGTCGTAACCAAAAACCTTAGTCGTACCCGAGGTTTTGTTTACCAAAGAAGAGATAATGCCAATAGTGGTTGATTTACCTGCACCATTCGGCCCTAGAAGCGCGTAGAAGTCACCTTTTTCGACTTGTAGGCTGATGCCCTTCAACGCTTCAAATCCGCCCGCATAGGTCTTGCGAAGCTGTTCAATTTCTAATGCGTACATTGCGTAATAATTGCCATCTGTTGATGAATCGTGAATGCCAATACCGTGGGGATCATTGATAGCGACTCAAGAGTCGAAAGCGGTATTGCACTGAAGTTGAATTAGTTTATCGTTGAATAACGATGAATACAAATAAACCTTTCTATAAAATTAGAAATAACTATAAATCCTCGATTCCATTTACCAAAAAGCGCCACCAGATCTCTCTGGTAGCGCTTTTAAATAAGTCACTTAGACTACATGGTTAGCATTTGATGTTCATCGGTTTCTACATGTTTTACCGCAGCATTCAATGCTTCGTAGCGGAACTTGTAGGTGTTCTCATCAGGTACCAAATCAATCACGTGGAATTTCTCTAACTGCTCACGCGTACGTTGGTTTGGACACAGTAAATAAACTTCACACTCTGCATCCAAAGCATCTTTGATGGCGTTCTCTAGCGCCAAGCCAACGGTCACATCAATCATAGGGACATCCGTCAGATCGAGAATCATCACTTCGTAATCCGAGATGCTGGAATGCTGACGCGAAATCGCCTTCGAAACACTGAAGATCATTGGCCCAGAAAGATAGAAGAACAATACTTTGCCATTGGCTCTATCTAACAATCCTCTCTCGCTGTCTGTCAGCGGAACATCGTCTTCATCCGCATCACTGATCGCCTTAACTTGGCGTGCTTGTTCACGGCTTAAACGTTCAATAATGATGATGTTAGAGATAAATACACCAAGGCCAACGGCGACAATCAAATCAACAAACACCGTTAATAGCATTACGCCATACATCACGGCCATGCCTGGGAAACTGACCTTGTGCGCGCGTTGAATAAAGCTCCAGTCAAGAATGTTAAAGCCAACATACACTGCAATACCCGCTAGCACCGCCATCGGAATCGGCTCGGTTAACCCACTTGCAACCAATACCACCAGCGCCAGAATCAAAGCACGAATCACACCAGATAAGGGCGAGCGAGCACCAACTTGAATGTTGGTTACGGTTCCCATTGTCGCGCCAGCACCAGGTAGTGCACCAAACAGACCAGAAATCATGTTTGCCAAGCCTTGGCCGCGCAATTCCTTGTCTGAGTCGTGCTCTTTACGCGTCAAAGAGTCACCAATAACAGCCGTGAGCAAGGTATCAATACAACCTAATGTGCCCAGCACTAAGGCATCAATGACCATTTCGGTAAACATCGCCGGATCAATGTGCGGCACAACTAAAGACGGCAAACCTGCTGGGATTTCACCAATTCGGCGAATATCTTCAGCATCAAATAGGATGACCGAAAGCAATGTGACTGCAACCAATGCCACTAACTGAGCTGGGACGTATTTACGGTACTGCTTAGGGAAGAAAAACAGGATACCTAGCGTCAGCAAGCCCAAAAATAACTCGCTAAACTTCAGGTTAGAAATGGTGTCTGGCAGTGCCGATAACGTCCCGATAACCCCACCAGAGGGCGCGGCATGGCCTAACAGGGGCGAAAGCTGCAAGATAATCAAAATGACACCAATACCCGACATAAAGCCGGAGATGACACTGTAAGGCATCAGCGTAACGTACTTACCGAGCTTTAATGTACCGAGCACAATCTGGAATGCCCCCGCCATCATTACAACGGTAAAGGTCATTGCCATCCCCGTTTCAGGGTACTTGGCCATCATGCTGGTCAGTACGGCGGTCATGATCACTGTCATTGGACCGGTTGGTTCCGATATCAGGGTGTTTGAGCCACCAAACAGCGAAGCAAAAAGCCCCACCATGATCGCGCCCCATAAGCCTGCTTCTGCGCCAGCACCAGATGCGACACCAAAGGCTAACGCAAGAGGAAGTGAAATAATGGCCGTGGTGACGCCACCAAACAGATCCCCTTTCAAGTTGATATCCTTAAAGCGACTACCGAACATTGAATTTGCTCCCTGCATTAAAAAGACAAAATGCCATCAATCTAACAAATATTTCGTCAAAGAAAAAAACACAATAAAACCACGAATTCGCTAGGCTTATTCGCATACTGAATGATGTCTGCATATTTTATGATTTTCACAGCGAGAACTAGTCAGATGAGTCATCTTGAATGAATATTTAACGGGATCGAAATTGTAACATTGTGTATAGTTACAGCGCTGATCGCTTTATAAGCACTGGTGAGTGGTTGGTTTTTTTAATTTTTAGGGAAGTAGATGTCAGATGCCGGAAATTAAACAATTATTCGAAAATAACTCTAAGTGGTCAGAAGAAATCAAATCTGATCGCCCAGAATATTTCGCAAAACTAGCGGAAGGTCAAAAGCCCGACTTTCTATGGATTGGTTGTTCAGACAGTCGTGTTCCTGCAGAGCGACTAACAGGGCTGTTCTCGGGCGAGTTATTTGTTCACCGAAATGTTGCAAACCAGGTCATCCACACCGACCTAAACTGCCTATCTGTGGTGCAATACGCGGTCGACGTATTAAAAGTGAAGCACATTATTGTCTGTGGTCACTATGGCTGTGGCGGCGTCAACGCTGCAATCGATAATCCTCAACTTGGCCTCATCAACAACTGGCTACTTCACATTCGTGATCTTTACTTCAAACACCGCCCTTACCTAGACCAAATGCCACTTGAGGACCGAGCTGACAAACTTGGTGAAATCAACGTTGCAGAGCAAGTTTACAACTTGGGTAACTCGACCATCATGCAAAACGCATGGGAGCGTGGGCAAGACGTAGAGATTCATGGCGTGGTATATGGGATTGAAGATGGACGCTTAGAGTACTTGGGCATTCGCTCAAACTCGAAAGAAACGGTGGAAGCGTCTTACCAAAAAGCACTCTCTACTATCCTGAACACAGATAACAAACTACTGTGTCGATGAGTTGAGAAGTATCAGCCAGACTGAATAAAAGAAAACGCCCGTTAAGTGATTAACGGGCGTTTTTGTATTCTTTGCAAAAGAGTAATGATTACTCTTGAGGTACCACTTTGCCGATGAACGGTAGGTGACGGTATTTCTGAGCGTAGTCGATACCCACACCAACAACGAACTCATCAGGAATAGCAAAACCAACGTAATCAACTGGCACTTCAACTTCGCGACGTGACGGCTTGTCTAGCAATGTACAAATCGCAATAGACTTAGGCTCGCGTAGAGATAGGATTTCACGGATCTTGTTTAGCGTGTTACCTGTGTCGATGATGTCTTCTACGATCAGTACGTCTTTGCCTTTGATGTCGTCATCTAGGTCTTTCAGGATACGCACGTCACGAGAGCTTTCCATTGTGTTGCCGTAGCTAGAAGCGGTCATAAAGTCGACTTGGTGAGTCAGTTCGATTGCACGTGCCAAATCTGCCATAAATACAAATGAACCACGCAGCAAACCAACCATTACCAGATCTTCGCTACCTTGGTAACGTTCAGTAATTTGTTTGCCTAATTCACGAATACGTTCCTGAACTTCTTGCTCAGAAATCATCACTTCTATTGTATGTTTCATACTGTGCTCAATTTTCTTTGTGGGTTGAGGTTGGTCGTACGCAAACGATCACCTTATCTTGCGGCGTGTAGTGTAACACCCTGCACCATGGGTTAAAAGCCGCTTCCCATTCCATTGAATTCTTGGATGAAAGTCTTAATTTTAGAACTTATCTAGTTGAATGAAACATCAATAATGACATTACTGTCTATAAATTACGCATCAGATGTTGACCTTGCACATATGCACCATTACACTCATCAATGCTTTAAGCAACTATTAAAATAATCAATTAGGGGATCATCCCCAAAACATCAACTCAAATGGCAAGGAAAATGGATATGGACTCAATAGCAAAGAGACCTCGTACTAGGCTTTCCCCTCTAAAACGTAAACAGCAACTGATGGAAATCGCTCTTGAAGTGTTTGCTCGTCGCGGCATTGGTCGTGGTGGTCACGCAGATATTGCAGAGATCGCTCAAGTTTCTGTTGCGACAGTATTTAACTACTTCCCTACTCGTGAAGACTTAGTGGATGAAGTTCTGAACCACGTTGTTCGTCAATTCTCGAACTTCTTGTCTGATAACATCGACTTAGACATCCATGCACGTGAGAACATCGCCAACATCACTAATGCAATGATTGAGCTAGTAAGCCAAGATTGCCATTGGCTGAAGGTTTGGTTTGAGTGGAGTGCATCAACACGTGATGAAGTATGGCCGCTGTTCGTGACCACAAACCGCACAAACCAACTATTGGTGCAAAACATGTTCATCAAAGCGATCGAACGTGGTGAAGTTTGTGACCAACATGAACCGGAACATTTGGCGAATCTGTTCCACGGTATTTGCTACTCTATCTTCGTACAAGCGAACCGCTCTAAGAGCGAAGCTGAGCTATCAACGCTCGTTAGCGCTTATCTAGATATGCTGTGCATCTACAACCGTGAGCATCACTAAAAATAATTAGGCTTAAAATAAAGGCTGATACTTAGGTATCGGCCTTTTTTGTTTTTGGGAAGCGAGAAGCGAGAAGCGAGAAGCGAGAAGCGAGAAGCGAGAAGCGAGAAGCGAGAAGCGAGAAGCGAGAAGCGAGAAGCGACCTTATTTTGTCTTTCGAGGGACAAATTCCGTCAACTCCTTTTTGAGCAGGGTCTCTTTCAATAGCCTCCTCTCGATTTATAAACCGGAGCGCTCCCGAATCTCCAAGCACAGCATTCTTTTCTTCCAATAAAAAAACCGCTGACGAATCAGCGGTTTTTATCATTCAACGTTCAAGAAAAATTACTTTTTCTTTTTAACTGCTTTTTTGTTTGGAAGGTCAGTGATTGAACCTTCAAATACTTCAGCAGCTAGACCCACAGACTCGTGTAGAGTTGGGTGAGCGTGAATAGTTAGTGCGATATCTTCAGCATCACAACCCATCTCGATAGCTAGGCCGATTTCACCAAGTAGTTCACCACCGTTAGTACCAACGATAGCACCACCGATTACGCGGTGAGTTTCTTTATCGAAGATTAGCTTAGTCATACCGTCTGCACAGTCAGACGCGATTGCACGACCTGATGCTGCCCATGGGAATGTTGCCACTTCGTAGTTGATGCCTTCTGCTTTCGCTTCTTTCTCTGTCTTACCAACCCATGCCACTTCTGGCTCAGTGTAAGCGATTGATGGAATAACTTTAGGATCGAAGTAATGCTTCTTACCAGAGATAACTTCTGCAGCAACGTGACCTTCATGCACACCTTTGTGAGCAAGCATTGGTTGGCCAACTACGTCGCCGATTGCGTGGATGTGAGGAACGTTAGTACGCATTTGCTTATCAACGTTGATAAAGCCGCGCTCGTCCACTTCAATACCTGCTTTTTCAGCATCGATAAGCGCACCGTTTGGTACACGACCGATAGCAACAAGAACCGCATCGTAACGCTCAGCTTCTGCTGGCGCTTTTTTGCCTTCCATTGAAACGTAGATACCATCTTCTTTCGCTTCAACTGCAGTTACTTTAGTCTCAAGCATTAGCTTGAACTTGTCTTTAATACGCTTAGTGAAGACTTTAACGATGTCTTTATCCGCAGCTGGGATAACTTGGTCAAACATCTCTACTACGTCTACTTTAGAACCTAGTGAGTGGTAAACCGTACCCATTTCTAGACCGATGATACCACCACCCATGATAAGCAGTTTTTCTGGTACTTCTTTCAGTTCTAGCGCATCCGTTGAATCCCAAATACGTGGGTCTTCATGCGGGATGAATGGCAGTTTGATTGGGCGAGAACCCGCAGCAATGATAGCGTTGTCGAAGTTAACCGTTGTTGCTTCGCCTTCGCCTTCTACAAGGATAGAGTTAGGGCTTGTGAACTTACCGTAGCCGTTTACTACAGTAACGTTACGCATCTTAGCCATACCGCTAAGACCGCCAGTCAGTTGGTTTACAACTTTCTCTTTCCAGATACGGATTTTGCTGATGTCTGTTTGTGGTTCGCCAAACACAACACCGTGCTCAGCCATCGCTTTCGCTTCTTCGATAACTTTTGAAACGTGAAGAAGTGCTTTAGATGGAATACAACCAACGTTTAGACATACACCGCCAAGAGTGCTGTAACGTTCAACTAGTACTGTTTCTAGACCTAAGTCCGCACAACGGAATGCAGCTGAGTAACCAGCAGGACCAGAACCAAGTACAACAACTTGGGCTTTAATTTCTTTGCTCATTGTGACCTCTTGTAGTCATTATCCCTAACAGGCTGAGTAGATGTTCTTAAATTATTAGGCTTTCAAACGGTCAATATTTTACAGAGATGTTAACAGTGTGAAAGCAGCTTTAAGTTAGCCTGTGAGCTAGACAACAATTCATCTTTCAGATTCTGAACGATGTGAGAAATTGTCGTCTAAAAATAGTCTTTTATATAAAGAAGTAAGGTGACCCGAAAGCCACCTTAACTATTACTTTCTATATTACAGTACTAGGCGACGAATGTCTGATAGTGCACCGTTTAGGAAAGTAATGAAGCGTGCACCTTCTGCACCATCGATCACACGGTGGTCGTATGATAGAGACAGTGGAAGCTGTAGACGTGGTTCGAACTCTTTGCCGTTCCACACTGGCTTCATTTCAGATTTAGATACACCTAGGATACCAACTTCTGGCGCGTTTACGATTGGTGTAAACGCTGTACCGCCGATACCGCCAAGGCTAGAGATTGTGAAACAACCGCCTTGCATATCAGCAGCTGTTAGCTTGCCTGCACGTGCTTTCTTAGAAACTGCCATTAGTTCTTCAGATAGCTCGTAGATACCTTTCTTGTTCACGTCTTTAAATACTGGAACAACAAGGCCGTTTGGCGTATCTACTGCAATACCTACGTTCACGTACTTCTTAAGAATGATGCTTTCGCCATCTTCAGAAAGTGAAGAGTTAAACGCTGGGAACGCTTCTAGTGCTTTCGCTACCGCTTTCATGATGAACACAAGAGGAGTGATCTTCATGCCAGTGTCTTTCTTCGCTTCGATTGCGTTCTGTTCTTTACGGAATGCTTCTAGCTCAGTGATGTCAGCGTTGTCCCACTGTGTAACGTGAGGGATCATCACCCAGTTACGATGTAGGTTTGCACCAGAGATCTTCTTGATCTTAGACAGCTTCTGAACTTCAGTTTCGCCGAACTTGCTGAAGTCAACTTTTGGCCAAGGTAGTAGACCAAGCGCTGCACCGTCGCCTTTGCCAGATGCTGCTGCACCTGCGCCAGACTCAAGACGCTTAAGCGCATCTTTCACGTAGTTTTGAACGTCTTCTTTTAGGATACGGCTCTTACGACCAGAACCTTTAACCTTAGATAGGTTTACGCCAAACTCACGAGCTAGACGACGAACAACTGGAGACGCATGTGCGTATTCGTTGTTTTCTTGGAAATCATTCGCTGCAGGTGCCGCCGCTGGAGCTTCAGCTTTTGGTGCAGGAGATGCTGCTGGAGCAGGTGCTGCCGCAGGAGCCGCTGCTGCAACTGGAGCTGCAGGAGCAGGTGCTGCGCCTTCAACAACGAAAGTCATGATTAGAGAGCCAGTCGTTACTTTGTCGCCTTCAGCAATCTTGATCTCTTTAACTGTACCTGCGAATGGTGCAGGTACTTCCATAGAAGCTTTGTCGCCTTCTACAGTAATTAGAGATTGCTCTTCTTCTACTGTATCGCCAACTTTAACCATGATCTCAGTAACTTCTACTTCGTCACCGCCGATATCTGGAACGTTAACTTCTTTGTCCGCAGCTACCGCAGGAGCCGCCGCAGGTGCTGCTGGCGCTTCAACCGCTGCAGGAGCTGGAGCCGCTGCGCCTGAGCCTGCTACTTCAAATACCATCACAAGAGAGCCAGTTGTTACTGAATCGCCTTCAGCAATCTTGATCTCTTTAACCGTACCTGCAAATGGTGCTGGTACTTCCATAGAAGCTTTGTCGCCTTCTACAGTTAGAAGTGATTGCTCTTCTTCTACTGCATCGCCAACTTTAACCATGATCTCAGTAACTTCTACTTCGTCGCCACCGATATCAGGAACGTGAACTTCTTTTAGTTCTGCTGCCGCCGCTGCTGGAGCTGGAGCTGCTGCTGGAGCCGCTTCCGCCGCAGGAGCAGGTGCAGCGTCAGCTGCACCCTCGGCTTCGAAAATCATGATAAGAGAACCAGTTGTTACTGAATCGCCTTCTGCAACTTTGATTTCTTTTACAATACCTGCTTGAGACGCTGGAACTTCCATAGAAGCTTTGTCGCCTTCAACAGTGATCAGAGACTGTTCTTCTTCAACCTTGTCGCCAACGCTTACAAGAATCTCAGTAACTTCAACCTCATCCGCACCGATGTCAGGTACATTAATTTCGATTGCCATTGCTTATTTACCTTCTAGTTAAGCGCTGTATTAAGCGTAAAGTGGGTTAGTTTTTTCAGTGTCGATGTTGAACTTAGCAATTGCTTCAGAAACAACAGACTTCTCAACATCACCACGTTTCGCTAGTTCAGTTAGTGCTGCAACTACCACGTAGCCTGCATTAACTTCGAAGTGACGACGTAAGTTCTCACGGCTGTCTGAACGACCGAAGCCGTCAGTACCAAGAACTTTGTAAGACTCAGTTGGCATGAATGCACGTACTTGCTCAGCGTAGTTCTTCATGTAATCCGTCGCAGCGATTGCTGGTTCGTTACCAAGAACAGTAGTGATGTAAGGTACTTTCGCTTCAGCTTCTGGGTGAAGCATGTTGTAACGCTCTGCATTTTGACCATCACGAGTTAGCTCGTTGAATGAAGTTACAGAGAACACATCAGATGCTACGCCGTACTCTTCACTTAGGATAGTCGCTGCTTTACGTACTTCGTTCATGATAGTACCAGAGCTCATTAGCTGAACTTTACCCTTAGCACCCTCGTGAGACTCAAGCTTGTAAATACCTTTACGAATGCCTTCTTCAGCGCCTTCTGGCATTGCTGGCATTGCGTAGTTTTCATTCATTACTGTTAGGTAGTAGTAAATGTTTTCTTGCTCAGGACCGTACATACGACGGATACCATCTTGCATGATTACTGCTAGCTCGTAAGCGAATGTTGGGTCGTAAGAGATACAGTTCGGGATAGTGTTCGCTTGAATGTGCGAGTGACCATCTTCGTGCTGTAGACCTTCACCGTTCAGTGTTGTACGACCAGCTGTAGCGCCTAGTAGGAAGCCACGAGCTTGTTGGTCACCTGCTAGCCATGCCATGTCACCAATACGTTGGAAACCGAACATTGAGTAGTAGATGTAGAACGGGATCATTGGCAGATCGTTTGTGCTGTAAGAAGTAGCAGCAGCAACCCAAGATGCCATTGAACCTAGTTCGTTGATACCTTCTTGAAGAACTTGGCCTGATGTTGCTTCTTTGTAGTAAGAAACGATGCCTTTATCTTCAGGTGTGTATTCTTGACCGTCTGGGTTGTAGATACCCACTTGACGGAATAGACCTTCCATACCGAACGTACGCGCTTCATCACAGATGATAGGAACGATGTTCTTACCGATGTTCTTGTCTTTAAGCAGGATGTTCAACGTACGTACGTAAGCCATAGTCGTTGAGATTTCACGCTTCTGAGCACCAAGTAGAGGAGCAAACTCTTCTAGCTCTGGTACTTTGAACTCTTGTGTAAACTTAGGTAGACGCTGTGGCGTGTAACCTTTCAGTGCTTTACGACGAGCATGTAGGTATTCGTACTCAGCAGAACCTTCTTCCAGTTTTAGGTAAGGCAGTTCAGCTACTTTCTCGTCAGAAAGAATGTCTTGTAGACCTAGACGATCACGTAGGTATTGTACGTGAGTCATGTCCATCTTCTTAACACCGTGAGCGATGTTCTTACCTTCAGCCGCTTCACCCATGCCGTAACCTTTAACAGTCTTAGCTAGGATTACCGTTGGCTTGCCGCTTGTTTCTTTTGCATTGTTAAATGCAGCAAACAGCTTAGAAGAATCGTGACCACCACGCTTCAATTCGAAGATTTGGTCATCAGTCATGTCTGCAACTAGTGCAGCAGTCTCAGGGTACTTACCAAAGAAGTGCTCACGTACGTATGCGCCATCTTTAGATTTGAATGTTTGGTAGTCGCCATCGATCGTTTCGTTCATAAGCTGTAGTAGCTTACCAGTCGTATCTTTAGCTAGTAGTGCATCCCAGTTGTTACCCCAGATAACTTTAACTACGTTCCAACCTGCACCTTTGAATAGACCTTCAAGCTCTTGAATGATCTTACCGTTACCCATTACAGGGCCATCTAGACGCTGTAGGTTACAGTTGATTAGGAAACATAGGTTGTCTAGCTTCTCACGCGCAGCGAAAGAAATTGCACCACGTGATTCTGGCTCATCCATCTCACCGTCGCCTAGGAAAGCGTATACACGTTGAGCAGAAGTATCTTTAAGGCCACGGCCGTTTAGGTACTTAAGGAAACGTGCTTGGTAAATAGCAGAGATAGGACCAAGACCCATAGATACTGTTGGGAACTGCCAGAACTCAGGCATCAGTTTAGGGTGTGGGTATGAAGGAACACCTTTACCGTCTACTTCTTGACGGAAGTTGTCTAGCTGCTCTTCAGTTAGACGGCCTTCAACGAACGCACGAGAGTAGATACCTGGTGAGATGTGACCTTGGTAGTAAACTAGATCGCCACCGTCCGTCTCGTTTGGAGCACGGAAGAAGTGGTTGAAACAAACTTCGTAGAACGCTGCAGCTGACTGGTAAGAAGCCATGTGACCACCTAGGTCTAGGTCTTTCTTAGAAGCACGCAATACGATCATGATTGCGTTCCAGCGAATAATCGAACGAATACGACGCTCAAGAGTTACGTCACCAGGGTAAGCTGGTTCTTGTGCAGCTGGAATAGTGTTGATGTAGTTTGTGTTGATGCCAGTTGGCATATCAACGCCGTCTAGACGTGCTTTTTCTAGAACGGTTTCTAGTAGAAACTGTGCACGTTCTACACCTTCTTCACGAACAACTGATTCAAGGGCTTGTAGCCAATCTTGAGTTTCCAGTGCATCTACGTCATGCTTCATGTCAGACATGGCGATCTATCCTTCTGTTGGTTGGATCTACTTATTTAAGTAAGCGGTTCTTGTATTAAGAATCGTTACCTTGCTGAATTCGACGCAGAGAACGCTCTCGTCGAGACTCTTCTCGAGTCAAATCCAACAATGTTTCTTCGATATAAGCTAAATGTGAGTGAGACATTTCACGCGCCTTTTCAGGCTGACCAGAAACAATCGCATCCACGATATTAGCTCTGTGTTTACTTACTTTATCGACCACTTCTTCGCGGCGATGTAAGAGCTTTAGATTCTGTAGAACATTTTGCTCAAGCAAAGGCGCAAGGCTACGAACAATATGAAGCAGAACAACGTTGTGTGCCGCTTCTGTTAAAGCAATAAGAAACTGCATTACTGCCGCTGCTTCTGCTTCAACGTTGTCGCTTTTTTGCTCTTCACTGATTTGATTCAGGCAAGCTTGAATGCGTGCAAAATCTTCTTCGGTACCACGCAATGCTGCAAAGTACGCCGAAATTCCTTCCATCGCATGACGCGATTCAAGTAGGTCTAACTGCGTTTCGGAGTGAGTCGACAATAAGTTCAACAAAGGATCTGAAAAGCTTTTCCAGATGTTTTCGCTAACAAATGTGCCACCGCCTTGACGGCGAGTAAGCAAACGCTTTGCTTCCAAGCGTTGAATGGCTTCACGGACAGATGGACGAGACACATCGAACTGCTTAGCGAGTTCGCGCTCTGGTGGCAACTGCTGCCCCGGAGACAATGTTCCTTCCACAATCAACCTTTCTAACTCTTGTTCAATAACATCAGAGAGTTTTGGCTGACGAATCCTTTGATAAGCCATAATTTATTGTTCTTCTACTCTTGCAGGTAATTGGTAATACCAATTTTAAGATGGTGCAGAAATTAACATAATTAAAACGCCACTGTCCAGCCAAAAATTGACCTAAATCATAGAATGGACTTGCAACCAACACTCTGATAACAATCGACTATTAAAACGGCAATAAAATTGGTATGACCAATTACATAAACAAAACAGATGGGAGCTCTGCGTGCTAGTAAATTTGATCAACAAAAACAAAAAATGACAAAATTATCTGTACACTTTTGCACCGATCGCCGATTTAAGCGTTCAAAATGTAGTTAACTTTTAACAAGCGCTCATATTTCTTGTATCGAAAAAAGGCATACCTGAGTGTATGCCTTATTTATTTCTGTTTTTTGAATTTACACTTTCGCTACAAGTTAGCGTTTTATCTGGTGCCGGAACTTGACCCAGTCAAAGCTTAGACCAGGATCGGCTTTTCTCAAGGGAGCGATATACTGATGCCCCGTGATTCTCGGCAAGGTGATTTTTGGATAGGAATGCATAACAGCTTGGGTCAATGCAGTAAGTGATTGATATTGCTCTTCTGTGTACGCAACAAACTCAGTACCTTCCAACTCAATACCAATTGAATAGTCATTACAGCGTTCTCGGCCAGCGAAACTGGATTGTCCTGCATGCCATGCTCTGTCTAAAAAAGAAACAAACTGAACAATCTCGCCATCACGCTTAATTAAACAATGTGCCGAAACGCCCATTTTGTGAATTACTTCAAAAAATGGGCATGCATTGGGGTCAAGGTTGCCCGAGAAAAAGTCTTCTATATAAGAGCCACCAAATTGACCTGGTGGCAGGCTGATGTTGTGAACCACCAGCAGAGAGATGTCATCTTTATCAGAACGAGCATCAAAAAATGGCGATGGGACGTGCTTAGCCTCCGTCAACCAACCATTCTCGATTTTTAGGCACATATCAACCTCTCTACTTTGCAAATTAACTGCTGAAATTATTGACACCGGAGAGTATCATTCGTTGCCATCTCCCTTTCAAGACAAGATTTGCGATGAAGAACACACACAACAGCCAAGAACGCCTAGAATACCTTAAGCAACAACTTCCATTAGAAATCACTCGCGCCGTAGCCGATACCCTAAAAGAAGATCTAGGTGGCACATTGGATGCAGACAAAGACATCACCGCATCGCTTATCCCAGCTGACGCTATTAACACCGCAACCATCATCACTCGTGAACACGGTGTGTTTTGTGGCCAAGCTTGGGCAGATGAAGTATTTAAGCAACTGGGTAGCAAAGTAACCATCGAGTGGCATGTAAAAGATGGCGACAAGGTTGAACCAAACCAAACACTTTGTACACTGACAGGTCCTGCTCGTGATTTGCTCACTGGCGAGCGCAATGCAATGAACTTTATTCAAACCCTTTCAGGTTGCGCGACCATTACCGCTGAATACGCAGAGAAAATTGCTCACACTGAATGCCGTCTATTAGATACACGTAAAACGATTCCTGGTCTACGTAGTGCGCTTAAATACGCAGTAGCTTGTGGCGGTGGTTTCAACCATCGTATCGGTGTGTTCGATGCCTACCTTATTAAAGAAAACCACATCATTGCTTGTGGCGGCATTACTCAAGCGATCACTACCGCAAAAGAATTAAACCCAGGCAAGCCTGTTGAAGTTGAGACGGAAAGCTTGGAAGAGCTAAAAGAAGCGATCGAAGCGGGTGCAGACATCATCATGCTAGATAACTTTACTACAGATATGATGCGTGAAGCGGTCGCGATCAACGCAGGTCGTGCAGCATTAGAAAACTCAGGCAACGTAACTCTAGAAACCATCGCTGAATATGCAGAAACTGGCGTCGATTACATCTCGGTAGGTGCTTTGACTAAGCACCTAAAAGCGATGGATCTTTCGATGCGCTTCAAGTAATTCCAGAGAACCAAGCGAGACTAACTCTCTTAATCTCATAGAGTTACGCTTTTCAAACCGCAATAAAGAGCCGCAAGGCTCTTTATTTTTATCCGCTTAAAAAATAACACCACTCGCAAAACCTTGCATGCAATATGCAACTACAGTGCAAAGATCTTTATCTCACTCGAGAGCCACTTCGTTTCCAGTTTCCACTTGTTTCTACTCTTTTTACTCTTCTGCCCCATGCATAAGCATTAACTAAATTTATCTTAAGGAAAGAAGATGAAAACGAATAAACAGAAAAAGCAGCAAGGTTTTACGCTGATTGAATTGATGATTGTCGTGGCGATTATCGGTATCTTGGCTGCGTTTGCAGTGCCTGCTTACCAAAATTACACTAACAAAACTCACGCTTCTGAAATGCTCAGCACTGCTTCAGCTATGAAAGCTGGTGTAGGTGTTTGTCTGTTAAGTGGAGGAACTAATTGCGCAGCTGGACAACCCAATGTTCCCGCAGCTCAGGACTTTGATAAGGGTACAGGAAATGCATTTGCCATAACGTCTGACGTTGCAGTCACTGCTGCTGCAACCTCATCAGCAGCCGCGACTATCACAGGAACAGTTACTGCAACTGTAGATGGAACAAAAGGTAAAGCTGGTCTTAAAAAGAACGGAACGATTAAATTGACGCCTACGTTAACTATGTCAGGAGTTACATGGGCTGTAACGTGTGATCTTGGTAGTAATGACTTCTGCCCTAAAAGTTAAATGCTAACCAACCTCTCAACAGTTCTTCGCCAAGCTGGGATACTGACCTTTTCTCAAGAAGAGCTGTTACTTGAGCAAGCTAAAGCTTCTGGTATATCAATGCCAGAAGCTTTACTCAATTCTGGCTTTTTCCAATCTCATGAATTAACGGAGCACCTGAGCTCTGTTTTCGGGCTTTCTTGCACTTCTCTCAATCAGTACGAGTACGCTTCGTTATGCCAAACGCTAGGTTTGCGAGATTTGATCACTCGGCACAACGCTCTGCCGCTTAATCGCACCTCATCAACTTTGATTCTCGCGGTTGCTGACCCAACCAACCTTCAAGCCGAAGACGACTTTCGTTTTGCAACAGGTTTGCAAGTCGAGCTTGTTTTGGCTGATTTTCGCGAGCTGACCGCTGCAATTCGGCGCTTATATGGCCGAGCACTTGAGCAGGAGAAGTCGGGATTAAAAGAAATAAACCAAGATGAGCTCGCAAGCTTGGTTGAGATTGGAGATGATGAGATTGAGAACATTGAAGATCTCAGTCAAGACGAATCCCCCGTCAGTCGTTATATCAACCAAATCTTACTCGATGCGGTTCGTAAAGGCGCTTCCGATATTCACTTCGAACCCTACGAAAACATGTATCGAGTGCGTTTACGCTGCGACGGCATCTTGATTGAAATTCAACAACCACCTAGCCACTTAAGCCGTCGTCTCTCTGCCCGAATAAAGATCCTATCTAAGCTTGATATTGCTGAGCGCCGTTTGCCGCAGGATGGGCGCATCAAGCTCAAATTAAACCAAGACACCGCAATTGATATGCGTGTCTCCACACTGCCAACTCTGTTTGGAGAAAAGATCGTACTGCGTTTACTCGACAGTAGCTCTGCCTCGCTAAATATTGACCGCTTGGGTTACAGTGATGAGCAGAAGCAACTTTATCTGGATGCGCTAAAACGGCCACAAGGTATGATTTTGATGACGGGGCCGACAGGTAGTGGTAAGACCGTTTCTCTTTACACAGGGCTAAGCATTCTTAATAAAACAGAGATCAACATCTCGACTGCGGAAGACCCAGTGGAGATTAATTTACCCGGCATTAACCAAGTTCAAGTACAGCCTAAGATCGGTTTTGGTTTTGCCGAAGCACTTCGTTCTTTCTTACGTCAGGATCCTGATGTGGTCATGGTGGGCGAGATCCGGGACCTCGATACGGCAGAAATCGCGATCAAAGCATCGCAAACTGGTCACTTGGTTCTTTCCACTTTACATACCAACTCGGCCGCTGAAACCGTAATCCGCTTATCCAACATGGGGGTGGAAAGCTTTAACCTTGCCTCCTCACTCAGTTTGATCATCGCCCAGCGGTTAGCACGTAAACTCTGCCCACACTGCAGACAGCCGCAAGAACCAAATGCCCAACTGCAGCATATTGGGATCATCAGCACAGAGCATGTTTTTAAAGCCAATCCAGATGGTTGTAACGAGTGTACCCACGGTTATTCAGGTCGAACGGGCATCTATGAAGTGATGAAGTTTGATGAATCCCTATCCGAGGCGCTCATAAAAGGAGCTTCAGTACACGAATTAGAAAAACTTGCTATCGCCAAAGGGATGCAAACCCTACAAATGTCTGGCATAGAAAAACTCAAACAAGGCGTCACTAGCTTCAGTGAATTACAACGCGTTCTCTACTTTTAACTTTTTCAGAAATTTTAGGCAGTCACTCCGCTTATGAAAACCATCACTCCTCAACTTAAGAACTACCGTTGGAAAGGCATCAATAGCTCGGGCAAAAAGACCTCAGGTAATGTCCTCGCCATGACCGAAATTGAAGTGAGAGAACGCCTCGACGCGCAGCACATAAAAATTAAGAAACTGAAAAAAGGCAGTATTTCTTTTGTCACCAAACTGAGCCACAGAGTCAAAGGGAAAGACATCACGGTGTTTACCCGCCAAATTGCTACCATGCTAATGACGGGTGTACCAATCGTTCAAGCACTTAAATTGGTTTCAGAGAATCATAAAAAAGCTGAAATGAAATCGATTTTAATGAGTGTCACAAGGGCGGTAGAGGCCGGAACACCAATGTCGAAAGCCATGCGTACAGCTAGCACGCATTTCGACCCGCTTTATACCGATTTAATCGCAACGGGTGAGCAGTCTGGTAACTTATCCCAAGTCTTCGAGCGTTTGGCAACCTACAGAGAAAAAAGCGAACAGTTGCGCGCGAAAGTGATCAAAGCGCTTATTTATCCGGCCATGGTTGTCTTGGTTGCCTTAGGGGTTTCCTACCTAATGCTGACTCGGGTTATTCCTGAGTTTGAAAAGATGTTTGTAGGCTTTGGTGCGGATTTACCTGCTTTTACTAAGATGGTATTAGACCTCTCTGCTTGGACTCAAAACTGGGGCCCTTTCATTGGACTCGGTTTCTTGAGTCTCTTGATCGCCTCAAAAGTCATATCGAACCGCTCTGATTCTTTCAAGCTATTGCTCACTCGCTCCAGTTTAAAGATTCCCATCTTGGGGCCTGTTTTATCCAAAGCCGCCATTGCCAAGTTTAGCCGTACGCTTGCCACCAGTTTCAGTGCCGGCATCCCAATTCTCACCGCGTTAAAAACCACCTCAAAAACCTCGGGTAACATGCACTATCAACTTGCAATAGAAGAGGTATACCGAGATACGGCTGCGGGTATGCCAATGTATATTGCTATGCGCAACTGCGATGTCTTCCCCGAGCTAGTATTGCAAATGGTCATGATTGGCGAAGAATCTGGCCGCTTGGATGACATGCTCAACAAGATTGCAGCAATTTACGAGTTTGAGGTCGACAATACCGTCGATAACCTAAGTAAGATTTTAGAGCCACTTATCATCGTTTTTCTCGGTGTCGTTGTTGGCGGTTTGGTCACAGCAATGTACTTGCCAATCTTTAACTTGATGAGCGTATTGGGATAGAATGATCCTTTAGCAAATTAATTCCTTCAAAACAGCACCTTGCTTGTTTGATTCATCGCTCAAGAGACAGATATGGAAGTATTCCAGTACTACCCATGGCTATTCGTTGTATTTGCCACGGTTTTCGGTTTGATCGTGGGTAGTTTCCTCAACGTTGTTATTTATCGATTACCCAAAATCATGGAATTAGAATGGCGACGCGAATGCGCGGAATCGTTCCCTGAATACAAAATCGAACCACCAAAAGAGAAACTGACATTAAGCGTACCACGCTCATCTTGTCAGCAATGTGGGACACAAATTCGTATTCGTGACAATATCCCAGTGATTAGTTGGTTGCTTCTGCGCGGTAAATGTCACAACTGCCAATCTCCTATCAGTACACGCTACCCTCTTATCGAACTGCTTACTGCCTTTTGTTCGGGTTTTATCGCTTTTCACTTCGGTTTTAGCTACTTCACTGTCGCGCTGGTTTTCTTTACCTTTGTATTGATTGCCGCCACATTTATCGATCTCGATACCATGCTGTTGCCAGACCAGCTTACATTGCCATTAATGTGGGCAGGTATTGCGCTCGCGCTTTCTGGTATCAGTCCTGTGAGCCTACAAGATTCCGTCATTGGTGCAATGGCAGGTTATCTGTGTCTTTGGAGTGTTTACTGGTTGTTTAAGCTCCTTACAGGCAAAGAAGGCATGGGTTATGGTGACTTTAAACTCCTTGCCGCATTAGGTGCTTGGTTGGGTTGGCAATCGCTACCGATGATCATTCTGCTTTCATCAGTAGTGGGCGTCATCTTTGGTCTTATCCAACTGCGTTTGCAAAAACAAGGTATCGAGAAAGCCTTTCCTTTCGGCCCTTACCTTGCAATTGCGGGATGGGTGAGCCTAATTTGGGGCCATCAAATCCTCAACTGGTACTTTACGTCGATTCTAGGAGTGTAAATGGCTTTTGTTATTGGCTTAACCGGCGGTATTGCAAGTGGCAAAACCACGGTGGCAAACCTATTCAAACAGCAGTTCAAAATCGACATTGTCGATGCTGATATCGTAGCTCGCGAAGTTGTTGAGCCGGGAACTCCCGGACTTAATGCTATCGTTGAACACTTTGGTGCGGATATTGTTCGCGATGATCAGACACTTGATAGAGCCAAATTAAGAGAAAAGATTTTCTCTAATCCAGAAGAGAAAGCATGGCTTAATGGTTTATTGCATCCGATGATTCGTGAAAAGATGATCGAAGATTTGGAGCAAGTCACATCGGACTATGCCCTCTTGGTTGTACCTTTATTGGTAGAGAACAAGCTTGATAGCTTATGTGATCGAGTTCTTGTCGTCGATGTTGACCCACAAACCCAGATCTCCAGAACCGTAAAACGCGATAACGTAAGCGAAGAGCAGGCAAATGCGATCTTGGCGTCCCAGGCTTCTCGTGAGCAACGGCTTGCTCTGGCGGATGATGTGGTGAAGAATAATCCAGATGACCCAGATCTTTTGCTTCAAATCACAGATTTACACGAAAAGTACCTAGCCATGTGTAAGAAAAATCTGCGAAAATAGGAATGAAACTCACCAAGGCTAATGTCGATGACCACGCACAAATTTGAACATCCGTTAAATGAAAAAACTCGCATCTATTTAAGAGTTGAGTCTTTGCTGCGTCAGGCTCATCTAGCCTCAAGTTTTGCTGATAACCATCAATATCAGCTGTTCTTTCGTGCCCTTTTCGATATGGTCGAGATCTTCGAGCAAATCCAGCTCAAAAGCGAACTGGCTAAAGATCTTGAAAAGCAGCGCTTAGCTTATCGTAACTGGCTCAATGTTGATGGCGTAGATCAACAAGCACTGAATGAGCTTCTAAAAGAGATCGATGTCGTACACAGCCAATTGATGGCAGCTGAGCGCTTCGGCCAAGCATTAAAAGAAGACCGCTTCTTAAGTTCAATTCGCCAGCGTTTCAATCTACCTGGTGGTTCATGTTGTTTCGACCTACCCGCTTTGCATTATTGGCTTCACTTACCGATTGAGCGTAAAAAGCACGATGCTAACCAATGGCAAGCCAGCTTAAAGCCGCTTTCTGATGCGTTAGCGCTTTGGCTAAAACTTACTCGCGAAACGGGTCACTTCAAAGCGCAAATCGCCCGCGCAGGCTTTTTCCAAAGTGATGCTGATGAAGCCAATATTTTACGTTTGCACATCCCAATGGAATACGGTGTCTACCCGATGATTTCGGGTCATAAGAACCGTTTCGCCATCAAGTTTATGGCTTTCGAAAGTGGTCAAGCTTGCACGCAAGATGTCGAGTTTGAACTTGCTGTTTGTAGCTAAGCTCAACAAGCACTACTATTGCCTTAATACCTTTGAACACCGAATAAATAGGACGAATGACGATGTCTAAAATTACAGTCGTTCCATGCCCACAATGTGGCGCTGACGTTGAGTGGGGCGAACAAAGCCCTCACCGCCCTTTCTGTAGCAAGCAGTGCCAAATGATTGATTTTGGCGAATGGGCTGATGAAGAAAACGCCATCGCCGGTGCTCCGGATATGTCGGACAGCGATGGTTGGTCTGAAGACCAGTACTAAAGAATTGAGAAGCTAGAGTCGAGAAACAAGGACGCTAAGCTTTGAGAATAATTAAGGGGTTGATGTGAGAGCATCGACCCTTTTTGTTTTTCGGGATTCGGGATTCGGGATTCGGGATTCGGGATTCGGGATTCGGGATTCGGGATTCGGGATTCGGGATTCGGGATTCGGGATTCGGGATTCGGGATTCGGTTCATTTTGTCTTTCTAAGGACAAATTCTGTCAACACCTTCGAGACCAAACTTCTTGCACTAACCATCCAACCACACCTCTCGGTTCCTAAAGCGAAGCGCTCTCAAATCTCGAAGCGTAGCGTTCCCGATTCTCGAAGGACGAAGTCCGTTCTTTTCCGCGCATAAAAAAACGGAGCCCAAATGAGCTCCGTTTACTATGAGAACGCTAGTTATAGCATTACTTCTTAGCAAGTTTCTCTTTGATACGAGCTGACTTACCAGAACGCTCACGTAGGTAGTACAACTTGGCACGACGTACTGCACCACGGCGTTTAACTTCGATGCTATCAACAACTGGAGAGTGAGTTTGGAACGTACGCTCAACACCTTCACCGTTAGAGATCTTACGTACAGTGAAAGCAGAGTGAAGACCACGGTTACGGATTGCGATTACAACGCCTTCAAAAGCCTGTAGACGCTCACGCTCACCTTCTTTAACTTTAACCTGAACTACAACAGTGTCACCTGGTGCAAATTTAGGCAGGCCTGATTTCATTTGCTCTTCTTCAAGAGCCTTGATGATGTTACTCATTTTTTAAATTCCTAGAATAAACTGATACTAAATAAATTAGGTTACTTTGCGTTATGTTCACTAATGAACTCAGCAAGTAATTGTTCCTGTTCGTCAGTCAGAGCTAGGTTTTCCAGGAGCTCTGGTCTTCTTAGCCAAGTTCGGCCTAGCGACTGCTTTAGTCGCCATTGACGAATGTCCTTGTGGTTGCCTGACATCAGTACCGCTGGCACTTCTTTATCATCCAACACTTCAGGACGCGTATAGTGAGGGCAATCTAACAAGCCATTTGCAAAAGAGTCTTCTTCTGCTGACGCGAAATCCCCTAGTACACCCGGAACAAACCGAGAGACAGAATCGATTAACGTCATGGCTGGTATCTCACCACCCGTCATCACAAAATCACCAATCGACCATTCTTCGTCGACTTCAGATTGAATGATGCGCTCATCTACCCCTTCGTAACGGCCACAAATCAGAAGTAAATTCTCGTTTGTTGCCAGTTCTTCTACTCCTTTTTGGTCGAGCTTGCGACCTTGAGGAGAAAGGTAAATGACTTTCGTCTTACCCGGTGAGGCTGCTTTCGCGGTATGAATGGCATCGCGCAAAGGCTGAACCATCATTAGCATACCAGGGCCACCACCGTAAGGTCGGTCATCGACAGTGCGATGCTTGTCGTGAGTGAAATCGCGAGGATTCCAAGTCTCAATCGACAAAAGACCTTTTTTAACCGCTTGACCTGTTACCCCAAAATCAGTAACAGAACGGAACATTTCAGGAAACAGGCTAATTACGCCAACCCACATGTTTATCTCGCTCTGTAATTTTTGAGATTAGAATCCAGGATCCCAGTCAACTTCGATCCGTTGAGCTTCGCGATCAACTTTGATGATCACTTGCTCTTCAAGGAACGGGATTAATCGTTCCTTCTGCCCGAAAGCATCTTTAAGATTTGCTTTAACAACCAGAACATCGTTTGAGCCAGTTTCTAAAATGTCAGATACGACACCTAGATCGTAACCTTTAGTGGTTACTACTTGCATCCCAAACAATTCACGCCAGTAGAACTCATCTTCTGACAATTCAGGGAGTACCGCAGGGTCGATAGCAATTTCAAAGTTTGTCATTAGATGCGCGTCTTCACGAATATCTAGACCTTCCAGCTTAGCCACCATACCTTTGTTATGGCGCTTCCAGCTTTCTACTTTGTACTCAACCCACGTACCCTTTTGGTTAATAAACCAAGGGCTGTAATCGAAAATGCTTTCAGCATTGTCTGTGTAGGAAAAAACTTTAAGCCAACCACGAATGCCGTAAGTAGCACCAAACTTGCCTACAACAATCTTTTCGTTGCTCATTGTTTCTTTACCTTTCATCGACATAAACTAGTTTCTACTTCTAAAGTAAAAAAATTAAGCCGCTTTTTGAGCGTCTTTAACTAGCTTAGCAACGCGGTCAGATAGAGACGCGCCTTGACCAACCCAGTGGTTAACGCGGTCTAGGTCTAGACGTAGACCTTCTTCTTGACCTTTTGCAGTTGGGTTAAAGAAACCAACTTTCTCGATGAAACGGCCAGTTGCAGCGTTGCGGCTGTCCGCTACTACGATTTGATAAAATGGACGCTTTTTAGCGCCGTGACGTGCCAAACGAATGGTTACCATGTCGTCCTCTTTGCTTTCTCAAAAATAAAATTAACCCCAATAATCATTCATAAAACTGAACAATCTGGGGTCTCGTGCCAAAATAAAGCTCCGGAATTTTACTCTTATCCCGAAGCAATGCAAGGGATTTAGTTACTTTTTCACCAACATAAATTGAAATTCAAGTTTGTGATGTAGCTAACACCCTGAAACTAAAGTCTAGGCAATCGTTTAACGACCAAATGGATTGAAGCCACCGCCTCCACCCATGCCGCCACCGCCCATCATGCCTTGCATGTTGCGCATCATGCCTTTCATGCCGCCCTTTTGCATTTTCTTCATCATCTTCTGCATTTGGGTGAACTGCTTCAATAGACGGTTAACGTCTTGAACCTGAACACCAGAACCTGCGGCGATACGCTTTTTACGCGAACCTTTGATGATTTCTGGGCGTTGACGTTCTTTCATTGTCATTGAGCTGATGATCGCTTCCATCTGCTTAAACATCTTGTCGTCAACTTTGTCTTTCACGTCTGATGGTAGCTGAGACATGCCTGGTAGCTTGTCTAGCATGCCCATCATGCCACCCATGTTTTGCATTTGACCTAACTGTTCACGGAAGTCTTCAAGGTCAAAACCTTTCTTCTCTTTGAACTTCTTCGCTAGCTTCTCTGCTTTTTCTTGGTCTACATTGCGTTGTAGGTCTTCGATAAGTGACAGTACGTCACCCATACCTAGAATGCGCGATGCAACACGATCAGGGTGGAACGGTTCTAGTGCGTCGGTTTTCTCACCCACACCTAGGAATTTGATTGGCTTACCTGTGATGTGACGAACTGATAGCGCCGCACCACCA
The DNA here is from genome assembly GCF_051122595.1 of Vibrio sp. K4. Lineage (NCBI taxonomy): Bacteria > Pseudomonadati > Pseudomonadota > Gammaproteobacteria > Vibrionales > Vibrionaceae > Vibrio > Vibrio sp. K4. The sequence goes on along the minus strand of NZ_CP178577.1, from coordinate 289,461 downwards.
CGTGCATCACCATCAACTTTAGTCAGAATCACACCAGTTAGCGGTAGCGCATCACCGAATGCTTTTGCTGTATTCGCCGCATCTTGACCTGTCATTGCATCGACAACAAACAGCGTCTCAACAGGGTTAATCGCTGAGTGAAGATCTTTAATCTCACCCATCATTTCTTCATCGATAGCCAAACGACCCGCGGTATCGACAATCAACACGTCGTAGAATTTCTTCTTCGCGTGATCGATAGCTGCGTTAGCAATATCAATTGGCTTTTGATCTGGTGAAGATGGGAAGAAGTCGACACCGATGTCTGATGCTAGGGTTTCTAGCTGTTTGATTGCCGCTGGACGGTAAACGTCGGCAGACACAACCAAGACTTTCTTCTTATCACGCTCTTTTAGTAGCTTAGAAAGCTTACCTACCGATGTGGTTTTACCCGCACCTTGTAGACCTGCCATCAAAAGCACTGCTGGCGGCTGTGCTGCTAGGTTAAGAGCTTCGTTAGATTCACCCATAACCGCTTCAAGCTCAGCTTGAACGATCTTGATGAACTCTTGACCCGGTGTTAGGGATTTAGAAACTTCTACGCCCACCGCTTTTTCTTTAACGCGGTTTACAAATTCACGTACAACAGGAAGCGCAACGTCCGCTTCCAATAGTGCCATGCGTACTTCACGTAGGGTTTCTTTAATGTTGTCTTCGGTCAGACGACCTTTACCGCTGATATTCTTCAGCGTTTTGGATAATCGATCCGTTAAATTCTCAAACATCTTTGTCTCTTCGCTAAAATGGCGATTAATTAGTGTGAGTATACCTTAGCCAACGTCACAGTCATACCCGAACACTGCTCTTATCCTTAACTTGAGGGCTAACTTGTTAATTTCAATATCTCATCTCTCGTGATTGATGAGGCATCGCCCATAGCCCCAAAGAGTAATGCAAGGTATAATTTTCACCATTGTGCACAATAACTCTTAAGATTCATGGATAGCTTAATTGCCATCGCAGCCGCCATTCTTTACGTTTTGGCAATTGCGACCATCATTCCCGGACTCTCTCAGCAGTCAGGAATCAAAGCAAAAACCGTATTTGCCAGTGCGGCATGTGCGTTGGTTTTTCACGCTTGGATTCTGAGCGATCTGATTTTCGACGGTTCAGGGCAAAACCTCAGCATTCTTAACGTCGCTTCTTTGATCAGCTTTATCATCTCGCTGGTAATGAGTGTGGCGATGCTCAAGAATCGTTTGTGGTTCCTTCTTCCTGTGGTTTATAGCTTTGCTGCCATCAACTTAACTGCTGCTACCTTCTTACCAAGCACGTTTATTAAGCATTTAGAGAACGACCCTAAGCTACTTATTCACATTTCTTTTGCGCTGTTCTCCTACGCGACTTTGACCATTGGTGCGCTATACGCGCTGCAACTGGCGTGGCTCGACCACAAGCTCAAAGCCAAGAAGTCGTTGGCAATTAATCCGAACTTGCCACCATTGATGATGGTTGAACGACAACTGTTCAAGATTATCTTGATTGGTAACTTATTACTCACAGGCACATTGATTACTGGTTTTGTCTTCGTACAAGACATGTTTGCTCAAGGTAAAGCACACAAAGGCATTCTTTCTTTCATCGCTTGGATTGTGTATTCCATCTTGCTTTGGGGCCATTACCAAAAAGGCTGGCGTGGTAAGAAAGTGACTTGGTTTGCAGTCGCGGGTGCGACACTGCTGACCTTGGCTTACTTTGGCAGTCGCTTCGTGAAAGAGATCATTTTAAGTTGATGTAATCCATCTATTAAATTCAATTAATAAGGAGCCTTGTGCTCCTTATCCTTTATATTGATGGGTAAATAAAATAGAGTACCCCTTATTCCATTGACTTAACGGCCAAGCTCGGTCATAAATTAACCAAACACATACAAGGAACTGCTGCGTTTTGGACGACATATCTACGGGTATCTTATTTGCGCTACTCGCGTGTCTTATCGTCATATCAGGTTACTTCTCAGGTTCAGAAACAGGGATGATGTCTTTGAACCGTTACCGCTTAAAGCACTTAGCCAATAATGGGCATAAAGGGGCGAAGCGAGTCGAAAAGCTATTAGACCGTCCAGATCGTTTGATTGGTCTTATCCTTATCGGCAACAACCTTGTTAATATTTTGGCGTCTGCCATCGCGACCATTTTGGGTATGCGATTATACGGTGATATCGGTGTTGCCATCGCAACTGGTGCACTGACTATGGTGGTGCTCGTATTTGCAGAAGTCACACCGAAAACCATCGCCGCCCTCTACCCTGAACGCGTGTCCTACGCGAGTAGTATTCTCCTCACGATTCTGATGAAAGTTCTGTCACCTTTGGTGATGTTAGTGAACTTTATTACTAATGGTTTTATCCGCCTTATTGGTGTGAAAGCCGATCACAACACAGAAGATCACCTTAGTTCAGAAGAGTTGCGTACGGTTGTAAATGAAGCGGGTGGCATGATTCCGCGCCGTCACCAAGACATGCTGGTTTCGATTTTGGATCTTGAACACGTCACCGTGAACGACATCATGGTGCCACGTAATGAGATCACTGGCATCGACATCAATGACGATTGGAAATCTATCGTACGTCAGCTGACTCACTCTCCTCATGGCCGCATTGTGCTGTACCGTGATCAGATTGATGAAGTGGTTGGTATGCTGCGTCTGCGCGAAGCGTACCGTTTGATGCTAGAGAAGAACGAGTTCAACAAAGAAACACTGCTACGTGCTGCCGATGAGGTGTACTACATCCCAGAAGGCACACCTCTGAACGTGCAGATGCTGAAGTTCCAACGCAACAAACAGCGCATTGGTTTGATTGTCGATGAGTATGGCGACATTAACGGTCTGGTGACGTTGGAAGATATCTTGGAAGAGATTGTGGGCGAATTTACCACATCCATTGCACCGAGCTTATCGGAAGAGATCACACCACAAGGTGATGGCAGCTTCTTGATTGAAGGCAGTGCCAACATTCGTGATATCAACAAAGGCTTGAAGTGGAAACTACCGACCGACGGTCCACGTACATTGAACGGTCTGATTCTAGAACATTTAGAAGACATTCCTGAAAGCCATTTAAGCGTGCAAGTCGCAGGGCATCCAATGGAAATTGTCGATATTGAAGAGAATCGCATAAAGCTTGTTAAGGTGTACCCAAAACTCAAGAAAAGTAGTGATAAATAGCGTCGAAAAAACAAAAAAGAGCCTGACATTGTCAGGCTCTTTCTTTTTATGCGTTTCGAACTCTACGCTCTGAACTGAAAGACAGGTTAGTCGATACGTAGTTCTTTAAGCATTGACTCTGGCAGCGCAAGCTCATCATTCTTATTGACTGATACACCGGCTTCTAGAATGTTCTTCGCGATTTGCTTTGCTTCATCCAGAGAGTGCATTGCTGCCGTGCCACATTGGTATTCGTTCAACTCAGGGATCTTGTTTTGGTTTTCTACTTTCAAAACATCTTCCATCGCGGCAATCCAAGCGTCAGCCACTTGTTGCTCTGAAGGCGTGCCAATCAAACTCATGTAGAAACCAGTGCGACAGCCCATTGGTGAAATATCAATGATCTCAACACTCTCACCATTTAAGTGGTTACGCATAAAGCCTGCGTACAAGTGTTCTAATGTATGAATCCCTTTCTCAGAAAGGATGTCTTTGTTTGGCGCAGTGAAACGTAGGTCGAATACCGTGATGGTGTCTCCTTTTGGAGTTTGCATCGTTTTAGCCACACGGACTGCTGGTGCATTCATGCGTGTGTGGTCTACGGTAAAACTGTCTAATAAAGGCATTACATCTCTCCTGATTGTAATCACCAACACTCACAAGTATTGGTCGTTATTTCTGTTCATTCCCTCACTCATAACCCATGGATTGAGTGAGCTAAAAGAACCAGCCGCTGTTGTCTTCCAATTCCTGACGACATTGTTTCAGCTGCCAGCCATAAGTCTTTGCGGTTTGCTCTACGCGCCTAGCAACCTTAATCAAGCTTGGTTTGCTGTTATAAGTGCCGCGTTTGTAGCCGCCACGTCCTTCATGATACGCAAGGTACTGATTGTAAGGATCCCATAATGAGATGCCCAATTGGCGACGAGTTTCATGGGTGTACCAACCGACAAACATCATTGAGTCGTCGAAGTTCGTACGTGAGCCACCTTGTCCCGTCGCATCTTGGAAATCATCCCAAGCAGGGTCTTGGGCTTGAGCATAACCGTAAGCGCTGCTAACGCGTCCCCACGGAATAAAGCCGAGAATATAGTCTTTAGGTGGTCGAGCATCATGACGAAAGCTACTTTCTTGCTTAATGATCGCCATCGCCACATTGATTGGCGTGCCCCACTCTTCTTCCATGTCTTTGGCATCTTCATACCAACCGGATTTTTCTCGGAATATTTCACATAGGTTGTCTTGTTGCTTTGGGGGCGCCGTCGCACAACCGGCTAACATCACGCTCCCAAGTACAGACACAACTAACGGCTTAATGTCCAATCCCTGCCCTTACTGCTGATTATTGTTTTAGGTAAGCAAAGTAATCTTCTAAGAAGTCATCAAAGGATAACGTATCACTTTGCTCTGCTTGTTTTTGCTTTTCTACCGATGTCGCAACTTCCGTTTCCATTGCGTCAGCTGAATATTGCTCATAGCTGTGTGCCAGGTTTTCTTCACGGAACTTCATGCCAAGCGCACAACCCACTTTACCTAAACCGCCGTGCTCTTTTGTCAGCTCAAGCAGTTGGCCAGAAATGGTAAGCTCAGGTTCATCAATCCAAGATTCTAGTTTGTCACAAACCGCTTGGTACGCATTGCCACCAGCTGCGGCATCCATTTCAACCGCAATCAGACGAAGGTCAGCGAACACACGATGAGCCCAATCTTGTAAAGACAGACGCTCGCCTTGGCAACCGATTTGCAGCATCAAGCCTTTCTCGCGGCCAGAAACAATGACTTTGTTCCAGTTGTCACGCCAGCATTCTAGCTCGCAGTTATCCATCGGGTCTGAGTCTGAAAGCGCTGCCCACGTTAGGAATAGGTCAAGGAAGCGAACTTGCTCTTCACTCACACCAACAGCACTGAATGGGTTCACATCGAGCGAGCGAACTTCAATGTATTCCACACCGCCACGTTTAAGCGCTTCCGAAGGCTTTTCACCGCTCTTCGTTACACGTTTCGGACGAATTGGGGCATACAATTCATTCTCAATTTGCAGAATGTTTGAGTTAAGCTGACGATATTCACCATCGACTTTCACACCAATCTCAGCAAATTCTTCAGATGGACGACGAATCGCGTCACTCAAACCTTCAAGATACTGGTCGATACTATTAAAGCCAATCTTTAGCACGCTTTGAGCGCTGTTGGTGTAACCGAGATCACTCAGACGCAGAGAGGTCGCTTTTGGTAGGTATAAGGTGCCACCAATTTTCTCAAATGGCAGATCCGTTTCACGTCCTTGAATGAACGAGCCACACAATGCTGGTGACGCACCAAAGAAGTACGGGATCATCCAACCAAAACGGTAGTAGTTACGGATTAGAGCAAAGTACGCTGCGGATTTCGTTTCTTGGCGAGCTTCTTCATCTTGCTCACCATGCAGCGCATCCCAGAACGATTCAGGGAAAGAGAAATTGAAGTGCACACCCGAGATAATTTGCATCAAGCTACCGTAGCGGCGTTTTAGACCTTCACGGTAAAGCGTTTTCATTTTTGCTGAGTTTGATGAGCCATATTGAGCTAGCTGAATATCATCTTCAGTGCCTACATAACATGGCATCGAAAGTGGCCACATTTTTTCTTCACCCATTTTGGTTTGAGTGAAGTGATGGATGTCTTTCAACTGTCCCATCAATTCAGGAATCTCATGTGATACAGGCGTAATGAATTCCAGTAGAGATTCTGAAAAGTCTGTCGTGATCCATTTGTTTGTGAACGCTGAGCCCAAACCCTCTGGATGAGGTGTTGTTGCTAGGTGTCCATCCTGACGATAGCGCAAAGTTTCTCGCTCAACACCGCGTCCAAACTGCTTAAATACTTCTGGGTTTGATGCAACTTGTTTTAGTCGCGCAGCAAAATCAGTCAAAATGAGGTTCGCTTATATTGGGAGCAGGACACTCGCCAAGCGTGGCAAGTGAAAGCTAAGTTATTGATATATAATCCATCTAGATAAATAACCCATCAAAAAGTCATTTATCTAGTTAGAAACGAATAGCGGAGAGTCTCCTCTCCGCTATTAAATGTGTACTCTATCGAATGATTTCAAGCTCTTCCACGTCTTTCCCTAACTTTTCTAGTTGAGGGCGAAGGGAAGTCGCATCTCCGACGACCACGATTTGATAGTCGTTCGGGTCAAACCATTTCTGTGCTAGAGCGTTGAGCGTCTGCTTATCGACGGTCTCAACAATAGCGTTTCGTTGTTGTAGATAATCTTTATCTAAGTTGTATTTCAAAATATCACTGATGAGTTTGCCTTTCTGTGTTGGCGTTTCATATTTCAGTGCATCTTTTTGACCGACTGCTTGGCGCATAAATTTCAATTCATCGTCAGTCATGCCCGATTGTGAGAACTCGTTCAACTCATTCTCCATCTCGATGATAGACGCCACCGTCGAATCCGCACGCACTTGCGCAGTAAATACAACCGACCCCGTTTCTACATTACCGGAGAAATAACCATAAGCACCATAAGTGTAGCCTTTGTCTTCACGAAGGTTTTGGTTGATACGGCTATTAAAGTTACCCGCTAAGTTAAAGTTCGCTAATTGACCCAGATAGAAATCGCCAGCTGCATCGTAGGGCATGCCTTGACGAACCATCATGACCACACTTTGTGGTGCCCCTGGCTTATCCACCAAGTGCACTTTTTGCGTACCGAGTGGTGCGATAGTTTGCGGCGCGTAAAGTGGAGCGGCGTCATCTTCCCAATTTGCCCAGAAAGACAGTTGTTTCTCTAAGTCCGCTTTGCTGATATCACCAACGGCAATGATCTGTGCACTTTGTGGCGTGTAATGCTTCGCATAGAAATCACGAACATCATCCAACGTCAGCGCTTGAAGCCCCGCCTTGGTGCCATCTTTCGGGCGTGCAAAGATAGAGTTACCATACAACACTTGGCGACTTGCCTGTGATGCCATCCAGCTTGGTTTTTGGTGTTCATAAACCAGACCTTCTAACGCTTGTGTTTTCACTCGGTCAAAATCTTCTTGCTTGAATGCCGGAGACAACAACATCTCCTCAACGATCTTCAACGTTGGGGCAAGGTTCTTCTCAAGTGCAGAAACGCTGATGTCCGTCGTGTAACCACTCGCATCGACAGAAATAACGCTGCCAAGCTTGTCTAGCTCAGCTTGGATGTCTTCTGCAGAGCGCTTAGTTGTGCCCTCTTGCAACATCGCTGCGGTAAGCTGAGCAAGACCTTCTTTACCTCTTTCAACAAAACGCGTACCAGCAGGCAGACTAAACTGCATTGTCACTGTTGGTGTTTCACTGCTTACGGTTCCAAGTAATTCCGAACCGTTTTTGAAGTGAATGTCGTACAGTTTTGGCATCGTCGCTTCAACAGGCGCGCCCGCTGGCGGTTGGACAGAGCGGTCGAAATTGTCCGTTGCACGACGATAAGCCAATTGGTCATCGGTGATCTTTTCGTACTCAGGTAATGTGCGTTTTGGCGTTACGAAGGTTGCAGGCTTCACAGCTAGCTCTGTCTTACCTTTTGGCACAACGCTCAGCGTTACCTTGTTCTTGCCTTGAATAAAGTCACTGTATGCTTTTTCTACCGATTCAGGCGTAACAGCACGAAGTTGTTCAAGCTGCTGTTCAATCAGATCTGGCTTACCAAAGAACGTTTGGTTTGATGCTAACTGCGTTACCTTGCCTTTTACACTTTCTAGAGCAAAAATCGCGTCGGCTTCGGTTTTGCCTTTCAGTTGCTCAAGACGATCTTTAGTTACCCCATCTTTGGCGAACTTATCCAACGATGCCATTAACTCATCATAGAGCTTGGATAAGTCACCTTTGTCGCCAGAATCCCCCATCGCATAAACATAGAAATTACACGATAGCTCAGCACAATCTTGGAATGATCCCGCATCGACAGCTTTCTGTGTTTTGACCAAGTCTTGGTAAAGCACGCTGTTCGTGCCGCTGCCCAACACACTAGCTAAAGTATCCAGCGAGGCTTGATTCGCTTCACCGCTATAAGTTGTCGGCCATGCGATCATGACCATAGGCTGCTGGATACGATCTTCTAATGTGATGTATTTGCTTTCAGCAAGCTTAGCAGGTTGCTTAGGAGCGTTTTCCACCTCTGGGCCACGAGGGATCGAGCCAAAGTATTTGTTCACCCACGCCAACGTCTGTTCTACATCGATATCACCACCAATGGTCAATACCGCGTTGTTTGGGCCATACCAACGTAAGAAGAAAGCTTTCAGGTCGTTCACATCCACGCGATCAAGGTCTTCTACGTAACCGATGGTTTGCCATGAATACGGATGACCTTCTGGGTACAAGGCTTCAGACATGCGTTCCCAAATCAAACCATAAGGTCGATTGTCGTAACGCTGAGCTCGTTCGTTCTTCACCGTAGAACGTTGGATCTCAAACTTACGTTGAGACACAGCATCGAGCAAAAAGCCCATGCGATCCGATTCGAGCCATAGCATTTTTTCTAACTGGTTAGCCGGAACAGTTTCGAAGTAGTTGGTGCGGTCACGGTTAGTTGTACCATTTAGGGTGCCACCCGCTTCCGTGATAATTTTGAAGTGCTCTTGGTCACCCACGTTCTCAGAGCCTTGGAACATCATGTGCTCGAAAAAGTGCGCAAAGCCTGATTTACCGATCTCTTCACGTGCAGAACCCACGTGGTAAGTAACATCCACATGCACAAGTGGGTCTGAATCTTCAGGAGCCAGAATCACCGTAAGGCCGTTATCGAGCTGATATTTCTGGTATGGGATTTTTACTTTGCCTTCTTCTGCTTTTGATGACTCAACGAAAGTCACCCCATCAGGTAATGACGAAACAGGGGCGTTTGATGCGCAGCCCGTGATCACTAAAAGTGAGCACGCACTTACCCAAAACATTCTCATGCGCTTTCCTTAAAATAAACCGAGATAGATGGCAGCTAGCACGCTATATCTTGCGGCTTTGCCTAAAAATATAAGAACTAAACACGGCAGAAACTTCATCCTTAACCATCCTGCCGCTAAACATAGTGGGTCGCCAATAACAGGCAACCAACTAAAGAATAATCCCCAGTAACCGTATTTTGACAGCCACTTCAATGCGGTGTGACCGTGCTTTTCATCTTGAGTTTTATTAGGAATCCACAACCCAAGCCAATAGTTAGTCAAACCACCAAGCGTATTACCGATCGTGGCGACAATAATAATGGAAGAAACGGAGTACTGGTTTAACGATAAAGTGGCTATCAATCCCGCTTCAGAGCCGCCCGGTAACAAAGTGGCACTGAGAAAGCCGGTAATGAATAGCACCCACAATGCAGAGTCAGAAAACCACAGAGCTAGGTTTTCGAAAGCCGCATTAAAGGCTTCTAACATGTCATATCAAGCAAGATCTTGCCTCGCGTCCGTCCGGATTCGACTTGTTTGTGTGCTTCCACAACCTCATTCATCGGATAGACGTGTTGTATTTCTGTTTTCAACAATCCGACCCCAACCATGTAAAGTAAGGTATCGAGTTGTTCGCGATCGGGTTCCACCAACATGCCGCTCGCCTCAAAGCCAAGCAGCTTCGCCTTTTCGCAGATCAGTTCGGCGGTAATGGTTGGAACGGTGATGACTCGAGCATCATCAGTCAGACATTTGAGAGCATCAAGTGCAGCATCGCCACCAACAAGATCAATCAAAACATCCACATCTTCAACACGTTCTGACACTGGCGCAAATTGATAGTTCACTGCATGCGCCCCCAATGTGGCGAGGTAGTCTAAATTTCGCTCACTACAGGTGGTAAAGACTTCAGCTTTGGTTGCCACGGCGATTTGTACCGCTATATGTCCAACGCCCCCAGCGCCAGCAAGAATCAATACTCGGTCGCCTTCAGTAACATTGGCCTTGCTTAATGCTTGAGCCGCCGTTTGTCCCGCAAGAGGTAGCACCGCAGCCGCTTCTAAAGTGACAGTATTTGGAACATGGCTGAGTTCAGACTCAGGAACACAAACGTATTGGCTGTAACCACCGCCTCGGATAGGGAAGCCGATAAACCCCGCGACCTCGTCGCCTTCATTAAAACGCGACGTACCCTCTCCACAGGAAACAACTTTTCCTGAGATGTCATAACCCGGAACCCAAGGTAAGTTATCTTTATTTTGTGCGGCAGCCCATCCAAGCCCAGCTCGAGTTTTAACATCAATTGGATTTATGCCTGAGTAGGCAACTTTAATGAGGATTTCACCCGCTTGTGGTGCCGGTGTTGTGGTGGTTTGCAGTGCAAGAACGTCTGCGTCGCCAAATTCGGTAATCGCTATCTGTTTGTGTTCCATAACCCATTCCCTGCGAGAAAACAAAAAGGGATGCAAGAGCATCCCTTTGACTATAAACCATTTTGTTTGTCGAAGTTAATCGCCAATTTGTAAATTGATAGCTAATTCCATTTCATAGAATATCCACCAACTTTCAGGCTCTACTTACGATGACACACTAGCCAACAAGTGCGAGCAATATACCGGCCGCTACCGCTGAACCGAGTACCCCTGCAACGTTTGGTCCCATTGCGTGCATTAACAAGAAGTTTTGTGGGTTTGCTTCTAGGCCAACCTTATTCACAACACGTGCCGCCATTGGTACTGCAGAAACGCCTGCCGCGCCAATAAGTGGGTTGATGTCTTCTTTCGAGAACTTGTTAAGCAGTTTCGCCATCAGAACACCCGCGCCAGTACCGATACTGAACGCAACCGCGCCAAGTCCCAAGATGCCCAGCGTTTCTAGGTTCAGGAACTGCTCAGCTTGCAGCTTAGAACCAACACCAAGCCCCAAGAAAATGGTCACAATGTTGATCAGTTCGTTTTGAGCAGTTTTCGATAAACGATCCACTACACCGGCTTCACGCATCAGGTTACCCAAACAGAACATACCAACTAAAGGCGTTGCCGAAGGTAAGAACAGAATCGTCATCAGTAGAACAGCAAGTGGGAAGACCACTTTCTCCCACTTACCCACATGGCGAAGCTGAGCCATCTTGATCTGGCGCTCTTCTTTGGTTGTCAGAGCTTTCATGATTGGTGGCTGAATGATCGGTACTAAGGCCATGTAGCTGTATGCTGCCACAGCAATCGCACCTAACAAATCTGGAGAGAGTTTACTTGCCAAGAAAATAGCCGTTGGGCCATCCGCACCACCGATGATCGCGATAGACGATGCATCCGCCATGGAGAACTCCATACCCGGCACGTAGTTAAGTAGAATCGCACCAAATAATGTTGCGAAGATACCAAACTGCGCTGCAGCACCTAACCACAAGGTTTTCGGGTTCGCAATCAAAGCACCAAAGTCGGTCATCGCACCTACGCCCATGAAGATCAGCAGCGGGAACACACCCGACTCGATCCCAATGTAGTAGACGTAGTACAACAAGCCGCCCGGATCGGTAAAGCCAGCGTTTGGAATGTTCGCTAAGATAGCGCCAAAACCAATTGGCAATAACAGTAAGGGTTCAAAGCCTTTTTTGATCGCCAAAAACAGCAAGGTACAGCCAACCAACATCATACAGATTTGGCCGAACTCAAAGTTCGCGATCCCTGTTTCTGACCATAAGGTCATCAATCCGTCCATGATACTCCCTTACGCCAGGCTAAGAAGAGGTGAACCAACGGTAACTGCGTCCCCTTCTTTCACGTTCAACTCTTGAACCACACCACCACGTGCAGCGCGTACTTCTGTTTCCATCTTCATCGCTTCAAGAATCAAAAGTACGTCACCTTCCGCCACTTCAGCACCCGGCTGAACATTGACTTTAAAGATGTTGCCCGCAAGTGGCGCTGGTACTGCTTCCGCAGCACTATTGGCAGCAACTGGCGCTGCAGGTTGAACAGGTGCTGCCGCCACATTTGGCGTCACAGAAGTTAATTGACCTTGCGGCCCAACTTCTACTTCATACACTTGACCATCAACACGCACGCTGTAGGTTTCTACACCGCCAGTAGCAGGTTGCGCTACAGGTGATGCAACTGGTTTCGCAGCTTCTAAGGTTGGTGCTGGCTCAAAGGCATCTGGATTGCCACGGTTTTTCAGGAATTTCAGACCGACTTGAGGGAACAGCGCGTAAGTTAGGACATCGTCGACACGTTCGCTTGCTAGCTTAATGCCTTCAGATTGCGCTTTCTCCATCAAATCAACGGTTAGGGTTTCCATTTCTGCTTCAAGTAAATCAGCAGGACGACAAGTAATGGCTTCTTTGCCATCCAGCACTTTTGCTTGTAGCTCGGCGTTTACTGCTGCTGGAGCTGCACCGTATTCGCCTTTTAGAACACCCGCAGTTTCTTTAGTGATGCTCTTGTAGCGCTCGCCTGTTAGTACGTTGATCACCGCTTGAGTACCGACGATCTGAGACGTCGGGGTCACTAATGGGATAAAGCCAAGATCTTCACGTACACGTGGGATCTCTTCCAATACTTCATCGATACGATCTGCAGCGCCTTGTTCTTTGAGCTGACCTTCCATGTTAGTCAACATGCCACCTGGTACTTGAGCGATCAAAATGCGTGAATCCACACCTTTTAGCTGACCTTCCCATTTCGCGTATTTCTTACGTACTTCACGGAAGTAAGCCGCGATAGGCTCGATTTGGTCTAGTTTTAGATTCGTGTCGCGTTCTGTACCTTGCAGCATCGCAACCACTGTCTCTGTAGGCGTGTGACCGTATGTGCAGCTCATCGAAGAAATCGCGGTATCAAGAATATCAATGCCTGCTTCTACCGCTTTCACAGCAGTCGCAGTAGATAGACCGGTTGTTGCGTGACAATGAAGCGCCAATGGCACATCACAAGACGCTTTGATGCGAGTGATCAGCTCTTCGGCTTCATAAGGTTTAAGCAGACCAGACATGTCCTTGATACATAGAGAGTGGCAGCCTAAGTCTTCAAGACGTTTAGCAAGGTCAACCCATGTGTCTGCGTTATGCACTGGGCTGGTGGTGTAAGACAATGTTCCTTGTGCATGCGCACCAACATCAACAGTGGCTTTCACCGCTTTTTGGAAGTTACGTACATCGTTCATTGCATCAAAGATACGGAACACATCCATACCATTTGCGTGCGCGCGTTCAACAAACTTCTCTACCACGTCATCGGCATAGTGGCGGTATCCTAAAAGGTTTTGACCACGCAGTAGCATTTGCATTGGTGTATTTGGCATGGCCTTTTTCAGTTCGCGTAGGCGCTCCCATGGGTCTTCACCCAAGAAGCGGATACACGCATCAAAGGTTGCGCCACCCCAAGTCTCTAGCGACCAGTAACCAACTTTATCTAACTCAGCTGCGATAGGCAGCATATCTTCGATACGCATACGCGTTGCGAATAGAGACTGATGGGCGTCACGAAGGACCACATCTGTAATAGCGAGTGGTTTAGACATGTTCTTAAACTCCTTTTTAATCCTATCTTTCGGCTACTTCGCGACAGAGGCGCGATGTTTATGAATCGCAGCCGAGATCGCCGCCACTACTTGTGGACTAACAGCTGAAGAGGTTGATTGAACGTTGGTATTTGTTTTCGGTGCTGCGATCGGCGCTGGTACTTCTTCCGGTACCAATTTGGACATCAGCCGAACGAGATAAACTAGAATGGTGAGGAAAATAAATACGACCGCCATCCCTGTTAACATCAGGGTGGCCGCATCTACTAGCAGGCTTCCTATATTCGTCATGTTGCTTCCTTTCTTTGTCATCCTGACAATGTGCAGGACTTTAATAGCGTCAAATCCCGACCAATGGATTATCTCGATTGGTTAAATTTTGTCAATTTTGTTTAAGGAAGCTTTTAAATAATCCTTAATATTGATTATTTATTCACTACCCAGATCACAAATTATACGAAAATCCACTTTTCTCATGAGATTGTTTAATCTATCACCACACTAAATGAAAGTGATTGTAAAAACTGCGATTGGGATTTCAAAACGAAAACAGCATATGGAATGAAAACTAAAATAAAAACATAAACCTAGCTTAAATTAACCAAATTTAAACATTTCATTTACACAAAACTAATGTGGTAGTGGAGTGACAAGAAATAAGTAGGGCAATGATTTTAGGAATTGCAGGCAAAGGTTTGCCCCTCGGGTATTTTAACTAGCCGTTCTTAGAAGAACTTATGATTATTTAAGCACTTATTGATTTTTCTCATTCTTTATTTTACAGGCCATCACTGCGCCGTTAACCCTCCATTCATTCGAACCATTTTTATCGCGTCATGACGACAATGCACGTCGAGTTTCTTGTACAACTTGTAGATATGACTTTTCACCGTGCTCTCAGATAAGAACAATTGAGAGGCAATTTGCTGATTTGATATCCCATAGGCGAGCAGCTCAAGTATCTGCCTCTCCCGGCTGGTTAATGAGTCATGCTGACAATCCATGGAAAGATTTGAGTGGCGATAATTGCTGATCAGCTTCTCTAAGTACACTCTTGGCAGCCATAGTCCTCCTTGAAATATGTATTCCACACTTTCACTGATGTGTGTGACCGAAGCGTTTCGCAATAAAATACCTTTGAGCAATTTCCATCGAAGCAACTCATTATCCACCCTTTCATTAGGTACATTGTGAATCATAAGAGACCAACCAAATAGGTCGAAATCGGGCAACAATGCTCTCGCTTCAAGTAGCCTCATGAAGTCATAGTCAATGAACACCAGATCAACGTGCATGGTATGACTGCGAAACACTGCTTCTTCTGGTAAACATGTTTTGACGTAGATGTCAGGTAAAGTTGATAGTTGTCCTTCTATTAAACTGGTTTGAAGATTGTTCTCCGCTAGCAGGAGAAGATGCTTGGTTCCCATAGTATCCACCACTGTTTGCTGGCACTTATACCACTTACCTCCGTGTGCCAGAGTTTTCTCACGACAAATTCAAAGTCGATAAATTTATCAATAGAAAAAATATAGCAGTTCAGGCTGACTTTACCGTCGCGACAAAGAGACAAAAGTAATGAAAAGGTTTGAGCGGTAATAAACGATTTCGCACTACCTCTTCAGCCTATCAAAGCTAAGTCACTGTTTTTACGACACCCTTTTAAAACAAAGGCTCCCAATCAATTTGTCGTTTTTATTTTAGGGTTACTCGTCGGAGGAGAAAAAGCCTACTTTTTAAGCCTATTTCTGTGTGGAATTTCATACTTGAAGCACCCTAATGAGATCCATTCTCACTAAATAAATGATTCAACTCCGATTTTGTAATCGCTCAATAAACAATCGAGAGATTCACTTATCTGCTACTGGTAGTTTTCTCAATAGTAAGAAACTCGCCCTAAAACCCTTACCTATACTTCCTTCGCTTCCGCAACGATGGAGCCAGCAAGAAGTAAACATGCAGTCATTTTTAATCAGGAAAATCAGGAAATGGAGTAATCAATATGACTCTTAACAAAACAGGGCTTGCTATCGCTATGTCGGCGATTCTATTTAGTGGTTCAGTGTTAGCTTTCCCTTCAGTTAATGAAGTGGATGACGGGAATGGAAATAGCCAGTGGTCTGAAAGCGCGAACACAAATAATAGTTCAAATGATGCAACTGCGAATAACAGTTTCAATCATGCTGATAGTTCGAATTCGAGCACTAACAACGCTAACGACAGTTCAGATTCAAGTATGAACACTACGCGTAGTAACAACGACAACAGTGATCATAACGCAAGTACTAATGGTAGCTACAACAACAGCAGTACCAATAACGCGAATGACAACTCAGATTCAAGCATGAACACCACGCGTAGTAATAACGACAATAGTGATCACAACGCGAGTACCAATCACAGTAACAATGACAACAGCAGTAGCTATGCAAATGATAACTCCGACTCAAGCACCAGTGGCAGTTACAACGACAATAGCGACAACCGTGATCAAGCTGACTACCGAAATCAATCAGACAATCGTGACCAAAGTGATAGCAGTGACAACAGCAGTAGCTATGCAAACGACAACTCTGATTCAAGCATGAATACGACACGTAGCAACAACGACAACAGTGACTCAAGTACTACCACTCGTCGTAGTAACAACGATAACAGTGATTCAAGCACCAACGATAGCTACAACGACAACAGCGACAACCGTAGCTATGCCGATAACAACTCTGATAACCGAGATCAAAGCGACAATCGTGATCAAAGTGACAACCGTAGTTTCGCTAATGACAACAGCGACAACAGTACAAAAGACAGCTACAACGACAACAGCGACTCAAGCTCTACCAATACTGACAGTTTCAACCAAGTAAATATGGACGTCGATATGGTGGTGGCTGATTCCAAAGTGATGGGTGGTGTTCATTCTGCATCTGTGACTTACAAAGCGGATGCAAAAGATGCCAAAGTGAAAGTTGAAAACGTGAATAACCTAGGTGGTTTAGGTGGTGCGGCAGGTATAACTACCGTGGCACAAAACGCCGGCTCTAACTCACTTATTCAACAATCTGTTGCTACCAATGCGAGTGTATTTACAGGTGGCGAGTAACTAGGAACCTAGGAGAAAGCGATGCGTTTGGCACTGTGTACCTTGGGTATGGTAGTGGCCGTTTCTGTAAACGCAGAGGACATAACGTTATCTGATGAAACCGTCAGCTTAGAAGCAATGAATGAAGCCAGAGGTGGGCAAAACGTTGAGTTAGACCTCTTCTATGCGGAATCAGATGTGGACGGCATTTCGTCAGATAACGTTGCGACCAATACGGTAAGCGGAAACAACATACTATCACCAGGTGCGTTCGCAGACAGTTCAGGGATATCGAGCGTGATTCAAAATACAGGGAATAACGTGCTTATCCAGAACTCAACCGTCGTTAACCTGACACTCAAGTAACTATCAATATGAAAGTTTGGCAAAACTTAACTTGGCTGTTGCTGGCAATGTCAGCTTCAGCCAACTCCTTAGAATTCCTTCCTCATCGAGGGCATTTTTCTGTGCCGGTAAAAAGCTACAAGGAAATCGTGTTTGGTGATGTCTTCCGTCAACAATACGATTTTAGTTGTGGTTCTGCGGCACTAGCTTCATTACTCACCTATCACTATGGCACTCCTTCAACGGAACAAGACATCTTCAAAATCATGTACGACAAAGGAGATAAGGAGCAGATAAAAGAGAAAGGCTTCTCGTTGTTAGACATGAAGCTCTACCTCGATTCTATCGGACTAAATTCCGACGGCTTTCAAGTTGGGTTAGAAAAGATCCGCAAAGTTGGAGTTCCGGGCATCACATTAGTGAATTTCGATGGATACATGCACTTTGTCGTGATCAGAGGTATGAACACCGACTCAGTGATCTTAGGCGATCCCTCCCGAGGCACCATGATCATGAAATATGAAGAGTTTGAGAAATATTATCAGGGGATCGTACTGCTGATTCGAAACGAAGCTGAGATGGGACGCTCGGGATTTATTACCGATGACAAATTTGCCATCTATCATGCCTCGCCTGTTGAGAGTGGCGTACCGAGAGACTCACTCGGAGTATTCAGTATTACCTTGCCCGTTGCTGGTGAGAACTAATGGAGGCGTGGTTATGAGAATATCAAAAGTATTGCTCGCGTTTTGCCTTAGCATGCCTTCTGTCGCGCTGGCAAATGTGATTGAACTAGGTGCTTTAAAACCAGTCCCGGATGAATCCCTTGCCGAGATGCGAGGTGGGTTTCAATTGACTGATGATTACGTGATTAACATTGGTCTGAGCATTACTACGACAATTAATGGGCAAGATATCCTCAACACGACGATAGCAAACCTCGTAATCGAAAACGGCTCTCTTACCAATATCAGTGGCAGTAATAATCCCAACGGTAGCGGCGCTCTCGATCAGGGTATCGTCAACATCATTCAATTTGGTGAAGGGAACTTTATTGGCGACAATACGGCCAATACGCCTGATATGCCCAGCTCTAATCAACCTAACATCATCAGTTCTGATTTCATTAACTCCAGTATCATCAATATCATTCAGAACACGACTGACAACAGCGTGATTGGCTTGAGCACATTAGTCGATATCGATGCGCAAGTCAGTGGTGTCATGCAGCAGATACGCGCAAACCAGCAACTTGAGGATGCACTCCTTAATCACCTTCAATGAAATTCCTTAATGGAGCATCAAAAAAGGATTACCGTTTTAGTAATCCTTTGAGCATGTCTTTGGTTCACTGAGTAAATTGAGTTGCGCTATAAATTAAACGGTACTCGAATCGTCAATTGGAAATCCGGAGTATCTTCCGTTAAGCCTGCTTGAGCGCTGACATTGATCGACGCTCGCGGGCTAAACGCGTAATTGACCCCAAGTGTTAACGCATCGAGTTGAAGTAGCTTCGCATCATCGGCCGAGCTGCCATTAACTTTACTTTTCATGATCGTTTTATGGCTGAGTCCGAGCGAGAAAGACAGATCCGGGTTCACCGCAAAGCCCATACCACCCGCTAAGGAAATGGTGTCGCCAAGGTCAACATCAGCTTTGGTATCCCCTACAGTGACATTGTCTTCCAAGTTGTAGATATAGCTGAGGTTGGCATACAAGACCGCAGGGTCAGTTGGATAAATCATCGAGATACTCGGTTCAAAACTCCAAAAACCTGAGCCTGTTGGTACATCACTAAAAGAGTTACTACCTTCATCAATCGATACATCATAAGGAGAGCGGCCAGTGTCTGATTTCACCCGTAGTCCGCCAACCCAATAAGGCGCACTGTCAAAATTAAACTGGTGACGAATTGCAAGCTCCACATCTCCCATCCCACCACCATCGATTGTGGTATTCACCACGTCAGCATTCGAACCGTCCTGAATAGGTCGCGTTGCAATCTGGTCATTGCGATAAACGTAGGGTAGCCGAACTTCCAATTCCGTTGCATTGGTTAAGCCATATCGAGCCGTTAAACCAACCGTTACTGTTGTCCGATCCGCATCACTGACTTCAATTCGACCGACAATCAGTGTCGGTAACACGGTATAACCGACGACAGAGACCTTATTTGAAGAGTTTTGTGTGTAGCTAAGTGATGTATCGAATGACCACTGTCCTCGTGGCGTGAGCACGCCAGGGCGGTCTATGACATCACTTACCGTTTGTGCCCGTTGAGGAATCTCATCTCCTTCAGCACCGTAAGCAGTTTGAGCTACACATACCAACCCAAGAGTGCAGCCAATCAGTGTCTTCCCTAACATCGAATTATCCTTTCTTGTGGCGGTTATAAACGATTAGGTTAGATTTTGAGGTTTCGCAATTTGTTGATAGCAAGAAGTTGCGCAGTCTTAAAACAGAAACGCTTGAATGGCTTATGGGAGTTTAGCTTAAGGAAGAGGTCAGATCTCAAATACAAAAAAGCCCCGCATAAGCGAGGCTTTTTCTAAAGAGTGGCGCGTCCTGGAGGATTCGAACCTCCGACCGCCTGGTTCGTAGCCAGGTACTCTATCCAGCTGAGCTAAGGACGCACGGTTTTCGATATCAGTATTACCAATATCAGGAGTTCACAAGGAAACCCTAAAGAGTGGCGCGTCCTGGAGGATTCGAACCTCCGACCGCCTGGTTCGTAGCCAGGTACTCTATCCAGCTGAGCTAAGGACGCGCAGTTTTCGATATCAGTATTACCAATATCAGGAGTTCACAAGGAAACCCTAAAGAGTGGCGCGTCCTGGAGGATTCGAACCTCCGACCGCCTGGTTCGTAGCCAGGTACTCTATCCAGCTGAGCTAAGGACGCGCAGTTTTCGATATCAGTGTTACCAATATCAGGAGTTCACAAGGAAACCCTAAAGAGTGGCGCGTCCTGGAGGATTCGAACCTCCGACCGCCTGGTTCGTAGCCAGGTACTCTATCCAGCTGAGCTAAGGACGCGCAGTTTTCGATATCAGTATTACCAATATCAGGAGTTCACAAGGAAACCCTAAAGAGTGGCGCGTCCTGGAGGATTCGAACCTCCGACCGCCTGGTTCGTAGCCAGGTACTCTATCCAGCTGAGCTAAGGACGCGCAGTTTTCGATATCAGCGTTACCAATATCAGGAGTTCACAAGGAAACCCTAAAGAGTGGCGCGTCCTGGAGGATTCGAACCTCCGACCGCCTGGTTCGTAGCCAGGTACTCTATCCAGCTGAGCTAAGGACGCGCAGTAATCTTTATTTTACTTTGTATAACCCGTTTATCAAACGAATTATTAAATAGTGGCGCGTCCTGGAGGATTCGAACCTCCGACCGCCTGGTTCGTAGCCAGGTACTCTATCCAGCTGAGCTAAGGACGCGCAGATCTTCTTGCTAGGAAGTTGTGAAGTAAATCACATTCATTTCTTACGAAACAAAAAAAAGGCCGTCGGGCCAGTCAATGAATGGCGGTGAAGGAGGGATTCGAACCCTCGATACGGGATAAACCGTATACTCCCTTAGCAGGGGAGCGCCTTCAGCCTCTCGGCCACCTCACCGTTTTCATTGTTATATCTCAGAAGAGATATGGCGCGTCCTGGAGGATTCGAACCTCCGACCGCCTGGTTCGTAGCCAGGTACTCTATCCAGCTGAGCTAAGGACGCACTTTTTGTTGATAAATCAACGTTGCAAGAATGGCGGTGAAGGAGGGATTCGAACCCTCGATACGGGATAAACCGTATACTCCCTTAGCAGGGGAGCGCCTTCAGCCTCTCGGCCACCTCACCGTCTTGCGGAGGCACATATTACGTTTTACCGAAAATATGTCAAACACTTTCTTTGAAAAAAAACGCAAAAATCGCTTAACCGATGCGGATTTAATCAAAGTGATTATTAAACAAACTTTATCACTCTATTATGATGAAAAAAAGAGAGTCTTCCCTTAAAAAAGGACATTTTTTCGAAACTAAAAAGGCTAGCCGAATGGCTAGCCTTTTTCATTCAAACTAAGCTCTGTAAACAGGAGCGGCTTAGTAGTTACCTGAAGCAACGTTACCGTTGCCTTTTTCAGCTTGAATGCGCATGTAGATTTCTTCACGGTGAACAGAAACCTCTTTCGGAGCGTTAACGCCGATACGTACTTGGTTACCTTTAACACCTAGTACAGTTACAGTCACTTCATCACCAATCATAAGTGTTTCGCCTACGCGGCGAGTCAAAATTAGCATTCTTTGCTCC
This sequence comes from Vibrio sp. K4, assembly GCF_051122595.1. Taxonomy (NCBI): domain Bacteria; kingdom Pseudomonadati; phylum Pseudomonadota; class Gammaproteobacteria; order Vibrionales; family Vibrionaceae; genus Vibrio; species Vibrio sp. K4. Next base: position 268,134 of record NZ_CP178577.1, on the reverse strand, counting down.
TTGAGTAATCTCTAAATTTTCTTGCTACAAAGCTATTATCCAACAAAAGTTATATTTTCGTAAACTACCTTGTTACCGAAAATTAGCCCAAAAAGGCATGTTTTTGCTGAATGTTTAATACTTCACTAGATGTAACGTAAGCATTATGAAGAATGTTTGCTGCTGCATCCACACTCTCAGGTGGTAAGACTAGCATCATAGTGAGTGCATTCGTTGAGCAGAAATTGATCGCAATATCTTGCTGTGCCAACAATTCACAGGCATGGTCAACCATTCCATTGGCTTCTAGCCCCACAGCGGTCAACAGGCTTACTACTTCACTATTACGGATTTTATCGCTGAACACCAGATCCAACTTGGCACATGCATCTTGTTTTATCATGATACCTGTTCGTTCTGTTTCCTCGATCACATTCCAAATGTCGATACCTAACATCTGACATTGCTTTGTAACGCTGGGCAAATGTTCGTCGTCAACTTCAATAATGGCAAGGTCACGTTGAATGGCTAGACCAGAGACGGCTTTTGAGCCTGACTCCCCTTTCACCAAACTGCCTTCATTCAGTTCAAATGTCGAAAGCACGCGTAGTGGAACATTATTCTTCCATGCATACTGCACAGAAGGTAGATGTAACACTTTCGCTCCACGGCTCGCCATCGCTTCCATTGAAGGAAAATCGATAACCGCCATCTTTTGAGCGTTTTTCACTACACGTGGATCACAAGTATATATACCATCAACGTCGGTAAAGATTTGACACTCATCCGCGCATAATGCGCCAGCCAGTGTCACTGCGCTCGTATCTGAGCCACCTCGACCTAATGTGGTGATATCCCCATTTTCATTCACACCTTGGAAGCCAGCTACGATGACGATTTGGTCTTGTTCAAGCAAATCCATAATCGCAGAAGTATCAATGTGTTTAATCGTCGCGTCATTGTGTTGATTGTCCGTCACAATGTTCGCTTGTGCTCCGGTAAGTGAGCGCGCTGCATAACCCAATTTATTCAGAGTCATCGCCAGCAGTGCCATCGACACTTGCTCACCAGCAGAGAGCAAAACATCAAGTTCTCGAGCCGTTGGAACGCTATCTACTTGCTTAGCGAGATCCATTAGTCGATTTGTTTCGCCTGACATTGCAGACACAACAACGACAACTTGATTACCATCATTTTTCGCCTTAATGATGTGTTCAGCTACCTGGTGGATTCTTTCAATTGAACCCACTGAGGTTCCGCCAAACTTTTGCACGATAAGGGGCTTTTTCACCAGTCTTCACCTTCCCAAGACCAAAGTCTCATTAGGACCACTCATACTCCATTGAGATAAATTATATAAGCGGTAGTTACAACAAAAACCAAGCAGCGTAAATGACCTGGTTAAAATACGGTCAATTAAACCACTTGGTTACCATAAAAAAATTACGCTCAATCAAAGAAGCTTGATTGAGCGTAATTCATTATTTTAAAAGCTTATAGGCGTTCTTCTAGCCAAGGCTGTACGGACTGAATCGCCGCAGGCAGCGCGGCAACATCAGTACCACCCGCTTGCGCCATGTCAGGACGACCGCCGCCTTTACCGCCAACTTGCTCAGCAACCATCTTAACTAGGTCACCCGCTTTCACTTTACCGATAAGGTCTTTGGTTACGCCTGCAATCAGACCGATCTTGTCATCGTTCACGTTAGCAAGAAGGATTACACCGCTACCTACTTGGTTCTTGATGTCATCAACCATAGTACGTAGGTTCTTGTTATCTGCGCCTTCTAGAGCAGCGATCAGTACTTTAGTACCGTTGATGTCCTGAACTTTACCCATGATGTTTGCGCTTTCTGCCGCAGCCATCTTGTCTTTCAGTTTCTGGATTTCTTTCTCTAGAGATTTTGCTTTCTGCGCTGATTCAGCCAGTTTCTCTTCGTACTTAGCCGCTTGAGCTTCGATTGCGTCTAGCGCACCTTCACCCGTTACCGCTTCGATACGACGGATACCTGCTGCGATACCACCTTCAGATGTGATCTTGAATAGACCGATGTCACCTGTGTTTGAAGCGTGGATACCACCACAAAGCTCAGTAGAGAAGTCGCCCATAGACAGTACGCGTACTTCGTCATCGTACTTCTCGCCGAATAGAGCCATTGCGCCTTTCTTCTTAGCAGACTCAATGTCCATCACGTTGGTTTCAATCGTGTGGTTACGACGAATTTGCGCGTTAACTAGACGCTCAACTTCTTTCAGTTCTGCTGCAGTTACTGCTTCTAGGTGTGAGAAGTCGAAACGTAGGCTGTCAGCTTTCACTAGAGAGCCTTTCTGCGTTACGTGCTCACCAAGAACTTGGCGAAGAGCTGCGTGTAGTAAGTGCGTTGCTGAGTGGTTTAGAGAGATAGCTGCGCGACGCTCTGCGTCAACGATAGTTGCTACTTCGTCGCCTTTCGCTAGAACGCCTTCTGCCATTACACCGTGGTGTGCGATTGCGTTACCTAGCTTTTGAGTGTCTTCAACACGGAATACACCAGCTTCAGTACGGATTTCACCAGCGTCACCACATTGACCACCTGACTCTGCGTAGAATGGTGTCTCACCAAGCACGATGATTGCTTTGTCGCCTGCAGATAGAGATTCTACTTCGTTACCTTCAACGAACATCGCCGCTACAGAGCTAGAGCCTTTAGTACCTGTGTAACCACAGAATTCTGTTTGCGTATCAACTTTGATTGCTGCGTTGTAGTCAGTACCGAAGTTACCAGCTTCACGCGCACGTTGACGCTGCTCTTCCATCGCTTTCTCGAAACCTTCTTCGTCGATTGCGAACTCACGCTCACGTGCAACGTCGTTAGTTAAGTCAGCTGGGAAGCCGTAAGTATCGTAAAGTTTAAATACGGTTTCGCCGTCTAGTACTTTACCGTCTAGGTTATCTAGTGCTTCGTTTAGAATCGCCATACCGCGCTCAAGTGTACGACCAAAGTTTTCTTCTTCGATACGCAGTACTTTTTCAACCACAGCTTGTTGACGCTTCAGCTCTTCACCAGCCGTACCCATGATTTCCGCTAGTACACCAACCAGTTTGTGGAAGAATGCACCTTGTGCGCCCAGCTTGTTACCGTGACGAACTGCGCGACGGATGATACGACGTAGAACGTAACCGCGGCCTTCGTTTGAAGGCATAACGCCATCAACGATCAGGAATGAACATGAACGGATGTGGTCAGCGATAACGCGTAGCGATTGGTTTGATAGATCTTCGTAGCCAATCACTTCAGCAGCAGCTTTGATAAGAGCTTGGAATACATCGATTTCGTAGTTTGAGTGAACGCCTTGCATGATTGCAGAGATACGCTCAATACCCATACCAGTATCTACCGATGGTTTTGGTAGCGGTTCCATAGTGCCGTCTGCGTGACGGTTGAACTGCATGAATACGTTGTTCCAGATCTCGATGAAACGGTCACCATCTTCTTCAGGTGTCCCAGGACGGCCACCCCAGATGTGCTCACCGTGATCGTAGAAGATTTCAGTACATGGACCACAAGGACCTGTGTCACCCATTTGCCAGAAGTTATCTGACTCGTATGGTTTACCACCTTTCTTGTCGCCGATGCGAATAATGCGGTCTGCTGGAACACCTACTTTTTGGTTCCAGATATCGAATGCTTCGTCGTCTGTCTCGTAAACTGTAACAAGTAGACGGTCTGCTGGTAGCTTAAGGGTTACTGTTAGGAATTCCCAAGCGAACGCGATAGCGTCTTCTTTGAAGTAATCGCCAAAGCTGAAGTTACCTAGCATTTCAAAGAATGTGTGGTGACGAGCAGTGAAGCCAACGTTTTCCAGGTCGTTGTGTTTACCACCAGCACGTACACAACGTTGAGCCGTAGTCGCTCGAGTGTAGGCTCGTTTTTCTAAGCCTAAGAAACAATCTTTAAATTGGTTCATACCCGCGTTTGTGAACAGCAGGGTTGGGTCGTTATGTGGAACTAACGATGAACTTTCTACGATTTGGTGTCCTTTGCTCTCAAAGAACTTGAGGAACGCGTTACGAACCTCATCAGTGCTCATGTACATGCAGCTCTTCCTGAAAATAGTCGAGTTAGAATTTTGCCGTATTGTAGATCATGCAATCAGCTACGACTAGTTTTCTTGCGGAAAAGAGGCATTAGAAGAAAAAATTTGAATCAAAACAAAAAACAGTGCGAACGGCTGACCGCTAATCTTCGTCCTCAAAGCTCAGCGCATAGCTGATTTGGTCAAAACTGTAGCCACGATATTGCAGAAATCGCACTTGTTTAGCGTACTCTTTCTGGTCTTTGGCTTTTATTCCTTTGAATTTCTTCTCAGCAGCCATTCTTGCCAGTTCAAACCAGTCTTGGGGTTCTTCTGCCATCGCCATATCAATGATGGATTCTGCGACACGTTTTTGGTTCAGTTCTTGACGAATGCGGCGCTCACCATGACCTTTGTAAACATGCTGGCGCACTTGGCTTTTGGCATAACGCAGGTCATCCAAATAGTTGTGGGCGAGACAAAAATTAATGGCCGCTTCGATGTCAGCCTCTTCATACCCTTTTAGAGCCAGCTTTTGGTATAACTCGTATTGCCCATGGTCTCGACGGCTCAATAATTGGATAGCCGCTTCTTTGCTAGATAGAGTCGGTGCTTGACGCTTTTGGTACATGGTGATCCTAAAACTGTTTTTGCTGTACAGGCTTTATAACAATCGTAGTAAATCGCGGCTTACTCTAGCTCTTTAAAGCACTAGAACTGCTCGCTTACCTACCCGAATTGATATTAACCTAGCCTTTGTTTTTTCGATTTTGATTTCAGCAGATACAACAAAGCCCCGCATAGCAGGGCTTTGTTCAATATGATTCAATCAGAAGCTTAAAACTCTTCTTCTTGCTCTGATTTTTCACCTGATTCTGGTGCTTCAGGTAGTGCTGGTGAAAGTAGCATTTCACGCAGTTTAGTATCGATAGTCTTACCGATTTCTGGGTTTTCGCGTAGGTAGTTACAAGCGTTTGCTTTACCTTGGCCAATCTTGTCGCCTTGGTAGCTGTACCATGCACCCGCTTTTTCAACTAGCTTGTGCTTCACGCCTAGATCAATCAGTTCGCCTTCACGGTTGAAGCCTTGGCCGTACATGATTTGCGTGTTTGCTTCTTTAAACGGTGCAGCAATCTTGTTCTTAACAACTTTGATGCGCGTTTCGTTACCTACTACTTCGTCACCTTCTTTGATTGCGCCAGTACGACGGATATCTAGACGAACAGAAGCGTAGAACTTAAGTGCGTTACCACCTGTTGTTGTTTCTGGGTTACCGAACATCACACCAATCTTCATACGGATTTGGTTGATGAAGATACACATACAGTTAGATTGCTTTAGGTTACCCGTTAGCTTACGCATCGCTTGAGAAAGCATACGTGCTTGAAGACCCATGTGGCTGTCGCCCATTTCGCCTTCGATCTCTGCTTTTGGTGTTAGTGCTGCAACTGAGTCGACAACCATAACGTCAATCGCACCAGAGCGTGCAAGTGCGTCACAGATTTCTAGCGCTTGCTCACCAGTGTCTGGCTGAGAAACCAATAGTGCATCGATATCAACGCCAAGTTTCTTTGCGTACACAGGATCTAGAGCGTGCTCTGCATCGATAAACGCACAAGTTTTGCCTTCGCGTTGCGCAGCAGCAATAAGTTCAAGAGTTAGCGTTGTTTTACCTGAAGATTCTGGACCGTAGATTTCTACGATACGACCCATTGGTAGACCACCAGCACCCAAAGCGATATCAAGAGAAAGAGAACCCGTTGAGATGGTTTCTACGTCCATTGCGCGGTTATCACCAAGGCGCATGATAGAGCCTTTACCGAATTGCTTTTCAATTTGACCTAGCGCAGCGGCGAGCGCTTTCTGTTTGTTCTCGTCCATTACTTTCTCCGATTTATTCATCTTCTTTGGGCGACGAATAGTAATTCATTTTTCTTAAGCAGAAGAACTGCTCAGCAATGAAAGTTATTATACTGTTGATTCATACAGTGTCTATACCTGTATGAAAAAAATTTGGCTGACCTAAAGCTGTGATTTGCTCTAGCCCTTATCAACGCTGGGCTAAGACAATTTCACAAATTCTAAATCAGATGTTGATGCAATTGAGTCAGTGCATGCTCGACCGCTTTTTTGCGAACTTCTGCACGGTCACCAGTAAAATGCATGGTTTCTACTTGCTGCCAATTTTGATTATCAGCAAAAGCAAAGCAGACCGTTCCGACAGGTTTCTCTTCACTGCCTCCTCCCGGGCCAGCGATACCACTGATGGATACGCCGATGGTTGCGTTGGAGTTTTTAATTGCGCCCTGCACCATTTCAATCACAACAGGCTCACTCACTGCACCGTGCGCTTCTAACGTTGAAGCTTGTACACCAAGCATCTCCATTTTGGCTTCATTACTATAAGTAACGAACGCGCGATCAAGCCAAGCTGAACTACCAGCAATATCAGTAATAGCGGTTGCAACACCGCCACCCGTGCATGATTCTGCGGTGGTTAAAACATGTCCATGCTTAGCCAATAATGCGCCGAGATCGGCACTCAATTTTGTTGCTCTTTCCATAGCCAAAAATGCCCTTTGTCTCTTTTTACTTGATAGGGATTCACGTATCCTAAGCCGCTACGGAAATAAACAAAAGTACTTACCTGTGAAAGCTGAACAAAAACATACTCCGATGATGCATTAGCGTGTAAAACCTGTCAAATCATATAATTAAAACTCAAGCAAATTAAAAACTACACTTTTAGCTACACTTGATTTTTCTCAGGATTATCGGGGATTCCGAGGTTAGGCAAAAGCACTCAAGTTCACAAAAAGTCCTAGAGATTCGTGAGGAAATGGCTGTCAGTAAGCAGCGATATTAAAGAATCCTAAATTGCCAATCGATCAGGTCCGCAGTACAGACTACCTTGAGCGAAGAAAGCCAATGATGTGCTGGTGGAGTGGGCATATAGGAGAGGCTGCCAAAGGCAGTCTCTCAGTAACTGGTATGAAGCAATTGAAGGTTGTTTAAATTTAACTAACGACAGAAAAAACAAAGGCTGCATCACTTTATTGTGTATACAGCCCGTAATAGATTGAAAATTATTGCTATCTAGGCAATGGAGGCAAACCTAGTTCTTTGAGGAAACTGTTATGTTTGTCTAAAGCCTCATTGATGTCTTTCTCAATGTTCACTAACTTCTGGTGCTCCGCTTCTAAATCCACTTTAGGTTCAGCTTTAGCCGTACTTACGTATCGCGAGATATTTAAATTGAAATCATTCTTCTCGATCTCTTCCATTGAGACTCGACGAGAATAGCGTTCCTCTTGATCTCTAAATCTATACGTATCGACTATCTTTTGAATGTCTTCTGGGCGAAGCTTATTCTGGCGTTTACCTTTTTCGAAGTTCTCTTCATCACTAGCGTTGATAAACAAAACATCATCATACTTCTTACATTTTTTGAGCACTAAAATGCAAACAGGGATACCTGTTGAGAAGAACAGATTAGAAGGTAAACCGATAACAGTATCAATGTGCCCATCTTTTAATAGCTTACTGCGTATGCGTTGCTCAGCCCCGCCTCTAAACAAGACACCATGAGGCAAGATAATAGCCATCGTGCCTTCATCACTTAAAAAGTGGAAACCATGTAAAAGAAAAGCGAAATCAGCAGCAGATTTAGGAGCTATACCGTGATTTTTGAAACGAAAATCTTCCTTAAACTCGGCTCTATCTGATTCCCATCGATAACTAAATGGTGGGTTAGCAACTACAGCATCGAACTTAAGCTTTTTAGCAGGGTTCTTTTCATTAAGCACGTCCCAATCATTGAATAACGTATCACCATGAAAAATATCAAATTCTGTATCTTTTACCCCATGGAGCAGCATGTTCATGCGGGCTAAGTTATAGGTGGTGATATTTTTTTCTTGTCCGTAAATCTTACCGATGCTACCACCAGCAGATGTGATATGTTTACGCACATTCAATAGCAAAGAACCTGAACCACAAGTAAAATCCAATACTCGGTTTAAGTTCTTCTTTTTGCCCATCTTTGGTTCTTGACTGTCTAATGTGACAATTTCCGAAAGGATGGTTGATATTGGTTGCGGGGTATAAAATTCCCCTGCTTTTTTGCCACCGTTGGCAGCAAACTCGCCAATAAGATATTCGTAAGCATCCCCTAAAATATCAGTATCAGTAGAGAACTGAGCAATACCTTCAGAAACCTTCTGAATAATTGTACATAACTTCGCATTACGATCTGATGGCTTTTTGCCTAACTTTTCTGAGTTTAAGTTAATCTCGGAAAACAGACCTTGAAAACTACTATTGAAGCTTTCATTTTCAATGTACTTAAACCCTTCTTCCAACGTTTTGAGCAATTCATCATCTTGCACTCTTGCCATTTCAGCGATACTTGACCACAGATGCTCAGGCTTAATAATGTAATGCAATTTACGACGCATTTGTTTTTCTAAAAATGGAACATCGTCAGGGTTCTGCTGATACCAAATGGCTAAAGGTGCTGATTTGCAATCCTTCTCAAGCACCGGATAATCTCGACCTAACTCTTTCTTAGCCGCTTCTTCAAAGTTATCCGATAAATACCGTAAAAATAAGAACGACAACATATAGTCACGGAAATCATCAGCATTCATTGCACCACGCAAAGTGTCCGCGATATCCCACAGAGTTTTACCTAACTTGTTTAATTGTTCTTGAGTCATCTCAATATATCTCTACTTATTGATCTGTTATTTTTTTTGCTCTGCTATATCAGGAAACAGATCTGGGTTAAACCGATAATTTGCCATAAAATCGCTTAGAATATTTCTGAAATGACCTTTGTTTTCTTCTGTCATTTCCATTGGCTCAAATAGAGAATAATTTCCATGGCTTAAAATATTAACTAATCTAGTATGCAATATTCCTTCAGGGTCGTTAGCATGCTTTTTAATACAAGCTGAAAAATTATTAAATCCATGAAATGTAGCCGTCTTTTCCAATATGCTTCGTAGTATTGTAAAATGATAGGTAAACAAACTTCCAGATTCAGAAGCTTGGTGAAGTTGTTCTAACAATGCTACATGGTGGAAAAATGGCGTATCTCTAGTGTATTTTAAAGAATATTGATTATTATCTTTATCGTGTTTTAGAAAATACGGTTGTAATTTTCCTTTCTCATTCAACTCATTCCACATCACATTAAAAAATAGCGCATGATGGGATGAAATTACAGTTTTAATTGAACCGTTAGCTGCTTTTAATAATTGAGCAAGATGACTTGCAACAGAAATAGCATTGTGATCATCTAATGAAGAAATAGGATCATCTATATATAGATACTTCACCCAGCTATAAGCTTCTTGCCCGTCAATAGCCAATTGTGCGACTGCTAAAAAGAAACACCAAACAAAAATATTTTCTTCACCACGAGAAACTTTAATATGTTCAACAATTTCATGTGAATCATCGTCATTATGAATCTCTCGTTTAAAATTAACCGTCCACTTTGCATAATCAATTTGAAAGTCAAAATCAGCATAACGCTGTAATAAAGGGCGAATACGATTCTCCATTTCAAGTTCTTGTAAGCCATCAAAAAAATGAGAATCCCGATTAATCTTTAGTACTCGTTGCTGATCATTATTTAGATCATTATCCCAAGAAAACAAATCTTCTGTGAAGGCATTAAAATAAAGAGTATCTCTTGTTGTTTCCTTTACTACTAACGGCATCGTAACATCGTCCATTACATTAGCAGGACGAGTAGCAACATCTTTACCAAACTCTTTAAACGCCATAGATAAGCGAGTTTTCCCTGTACCATTATAAGCAAAGACTAGTATTTGATTTACTGTTTGAGTTTTTTTCCCTCTAGGAACACCATTTTCAAATACATCTCTAAACTTTTCAGACACCTTACCAAGATCAGAATAAATCAGTTCGCTCATGCAATAGATTCCTTAATTTCTGGAAATAATTTCTGCATTAAACCTTTTTTATATTCCTTCAATGTTTCAATTTTTTGGGATTGTATATAAATAAATTCATCTAGAGATGATAAACAGCTAGCTATTTTTTCCTGTTCTTTAAAACTATTAGGAATAAATAATGGACAATTCAACACATCATCTTTTTTTAAGTTCGTCTGTTTCACCCCATCATCAAAACTAAGAAAATAAGCATTTCTATTCAATAGATAGAATAAAAACTGACTATTTACGTCCTTAGAACTCAACTTACAAACACGCTGGTTCACTGTATAAGTATTATCTTTTTTTACATAAAAACATTTAGCTATTGCACGTCCATTAGGAACATCACTTAAAACCATTAAAATGTCATCTTTTGATGCAATTAGATTACCACTATTAGTATATTTCTTAACTTTACCATTTGAAGAAATAAATTTTGAATTTACGACTGTATATATTCCACTATCAACTATATCTTGTTCATGCGCTTTCCCATTTTCATAATAGACTAGCGAACCTAATTTATTAATCTCCCAGTTTTCTTTGAACTCAGCAAATCTCAACTCTGGAGCACTCTTTCCCTCAGCAGGAAAAAGTTTTTTCATTAAGCCTTTTTTGTGTAAATTTAACGAGTCCAATTTTTTATTATTTACCGTAATTAAATTATCCATCGAAGACAAACAATCAGCTATTTTTTGTTGTTCATCATGATCTATTGGATATATGACCTCAATATTAGATATTCTACTTGCTGATATACCAAGAACTTTGGCTCCTTGAGATTCTTTCTGGATCTGTTTTCGCATTACTTCTGATTTAAAAAGATATCCACCAAAACCTTTAACTAAATCATTTTTTTTTGGTCGAGCCAATATTGTATGGAGCCCAGAAAGTAATCTTTCTCCATTTAGATTAACTAACTCGATGCTTTTACCAACATCATCTATATCTTCTGAAGCATCAGCAAAAATCATATCACCCTCTTGGCAATAAGACTCTTCTTTAACTTTATCCAAAGATATTTCTGTATTAATAAATGGAACATATTCTTTCGTTATATCAAACAGTGTTGAAAACTTAGTATGGATATCTCCATAGTGAATATTTTTAACTAAGCCATCATCGTAATTAAGTTTATCCCTAGATAATGAATTAGTGGTCTTCAATGTGTATATTTTATTAAACGGCTTTTTCTGCCATTCCGTCTGACTAAATCTTAATTCCGGCACTAGCTCTTTAAACTCTAACTTACTCATATGCTGCTAATCCTGAAATCTCACGCCCTTGGGCTAGTTTATGTAGATAAGGAATCAAGTCTTCCATTAATGCTAACTCTTTCTTCGTACGTTCTTTCCAGCCAAGTTCTAGTGGCTCCAACAGATCCCCCAGCTTCTCGCCATCAAAGATCATTCGTCCCATAATTCCATCAACAAACGTCTGCAAACTCTCAGTAGTTAAACCGTGCTTTTTAGCCATGTCATTGAGTTCGCTGGTAGCCTTTTTCATTTTAAATGCTTGGTAGCCAGCGTGAATTTGTGACACATCCAATGCCTCACCAGAAGGTAAACTATGTATATAAGCAATTAACTCATCTCGTTCAGACATCAGATTCGATTGCGAGCAAATTAAATCGATGAGTTGCTGACGCGTCATGCTTTGCTTACTTGTTCCCTGAGTCGATTTAGCAATTAATCCCATGATGTAGTCATAATCGATTAAAGCGGATGCAAACAACACAAATTCAAACTCTAGCTGTTCGACCTCTTCAGGCAAGTCTCCTGCGCCTTTATTCGTGTCTAGCTTGCGTTTCAAGTCTTTGGCTGTTTCTAAATACGCTCCTTTAAAGCCACGTAAGGTATCAATCGGTAATGTCGCTGCTACCTGAGCTTTCTGTTCGTCATCCAGTTCTGTGTACTGCTCTAGTTGGTTTTTAAATTTTTGTACTTCTTTGAAGTGATTAATAAAAGAAGCTCTTTGCGCGTCACCTTGAAGATTTGTTACTTCGGAAGGCTCACATGCTAAGCCTTGCTTTTGCATAAAAGCTTCTAGCTTATCGACCGCTGCTTTATATTTCTCAACGACAACAGGCGCAGGATCTACCAACCAAATCTGTTCAGCACCTTCTTCTTTTTTACCAGAGAAAAGTTTAATCGCTTCATTGACTTCTTTTTCTTGACCTCGGAAATCTAAAATATTCCCCCAAGGCTTACTATCATTTAATACACGGTTAGTACGTGAAAATGCTTGTATAAGACCATGGTGTTTTAGGTTCTTATCCACGTATAAGGTGTTCAGGTATTTGGAGTCAAAACCTGTCAATAACATATCAACGACGATGACGATATCGATCTTGTTTTTATGTGGATAATCAGCATTGTCATATTGCTGATCTTTAATCCGCTGCTGAACGTCTTGGTAATAAAGGTCAAACTCATTAATAGTATGATTCGTTGAATACTGATGGTTGTAGCTATTAATAATATCGATTAGTGCTTGCTTCTTGCGCTCAGGCTCAACTTCGTTATCGGCTTTTTCTTGTGGTAGATCTTCCTGTAATTGCTGGATATCTTTCACATTTCGAGCGAATGTATTTAAATCTGAGTTTTCTTTGTCCTTATCACTAAGCTGAGCTGGTGGCGAAAACACACAAGCAATATTTAACGGAATATAGTCTTCAGATTCTGACGCTTTAAGCTCTTGCTGGCTCTTAAACTCTTCGAAGTATTCAATCGCATGGTTGATAGAAGCCGTTGCTAGAATGGCATTGAATCGACGGTGATTCGTCACAGCATCATGTTTCTCTAATATCTCTTGAACGACAGCCCGTGGTGGTGGTGTAACTCTTGTCACCGCTGCTTCAGCTTCATCATTGCTAGCGTCTGCTCGTTGCTTGCTCTCAGAATGTTTGCCAAAAAAGTCAATATGGAAGCTTAGAACGTTCTTATCTTCAATTGCATGAGTAATCGTATAGTGGTGTAGCTCTTGTTCAAAGATACTCTCAGTAGTTTTAAAGGAACCCACATTGCCATCGATTTGAGTATACGTTGAGTTTTTCTCGAATATAGGAGTACCCGTAAAGCCAAACAGTTGTGCTTCAGGGAAAAACTCTTTAATCGCTTTATGGTTTTCACCAAACTGAGAGCGGTGACATTCATCAAAGATAAAAACAATACGTTTATCTCGTAATGGTTCTAATCGCTCTTTGAAGGTTTTCTTACCCTCTTTCAATTTACTCTGGTTGCGCTTGCTGTTTTCATCTAACGCTAAGCCGAGTTTCTGGATCGTTGTAACGATGACTTTATCCGCATAGTCTTCTGACAACATACGACGAACTAACGTTTCTGTATTGGTGTTCTCTTCCACACAGCCATCTTGAAACTTGTTAAATTCTTCTCGGGTTTGACGATCCAAGTCTTTTCTGTCAACCACGAACAAGCACTTTTCAATATCAGGGTTATCTTTAAGTAACGTTGACGCTTTAAACGACGTTAGTGTTTTACCTGATCCTGTTGTGTGCCAAATGTAGCCATTTCCTCGCCCTTCATGGATACAGTCAACAATAGCTTCCACCGCATATATTTGATACGGACGCATAACCAGAAGCTTTTGTTCCGACTGAACTAGTACCATATAGCGGCTAATCATTTGACCGAGAGTACACTTCGCTAAGAAGGCATCAGCAAAGTCATGTAAATGCGAAATTTTGCGGTTATTCTCATTAGCTAGTTGATAAACAGGTAAAAAACGTTCATCAGCATTGAAGCTAAAATGCTCATTACGGTTGTTAGCAAAGTAATAAGTATGGTGCTCATTACTGACAATAAACATTTGAATGAAGCACATCAGCGTATTGGTGTAGCCATTACCAATATCGCTTTTGTAATCAACGATCTGTTCCATGGCTCTACGAGTTACAATATCGTAAGCCTTAAGCTCAATCTGAACCGTAGGAACGCCATTAATCAATAAAATCACATCGTAACGGTGATTGCTTTCATCCGTATTCATGCGCAATTGGTTAATGACTTCAAACTCATTTTTACACCAATCTTTAATGTTCACTAAGGTGTAATGTAATGGTGTGCCATCTTCACGCTGAAAGTAACCACGTTCACGCAGAGTTTGAGCTGCTTCAAAAACATCAGCTGTAATGATGTCTTGGTACAAGCGCTCAAATTCATTGTCAGTAAGACTGACGAAGTTTAACGCCTCAAACTTTTCACGAAAGTTCTGCTTGAGAGCTCGCTCTGTTCGGATATCTTTCCGGTACGAATACTTTAGATCGCCCAACTTATCTATGAGCGCTTGTTCAATTTGAGCTTCTTTCGTTATCATTTTTTGCTACCAAATACGTAAATGAATAAATACGTCATAATGACTGGTCTCGACTGATGGGCATTGTACCCTAACCACATCGAACTATGAATCGAATGGAATGACTAATAGCACTCTCTGGTTAACGAACAAACTAACCGTAAAATCCGTAAAGCACGCCACACTCTGATCTTCCTTTTCTATCGTCTATTTGATCATCAATGAATTTAGTGATTCCCAAGGTTTCTCAATAAGAAAGCTACACTTGTAGCTTCACCAACCTCTAGCACAAACAACGCTTATGACTAGCCCATCTAAACAAAATAAACTTAGATATATATTACCTTCGTGCATACCTTAACCAATTAATTTTTAGGAGTTTTTATGCACAAGACACTCTCCAACGTAAACATTCTAATTCCTCGCCTGTTAATTCCCGATGTTACCAATCCAAAACAAAATATCCCCTCCTTCAATAACTTTGACGATGAATTTCTTTCTTAGGAAGCTCACATGACAACACTAAACTTCACTTCCGTTTCATTACCAGTATCCAAGCAGTTTCAACAATTATTAAGCGAACACTGTCAAACATTACTTGCTTCAGATAGTTGGGAAGCCACCAGCAAGCGCTTGACTCTCAGCTTTCGTGATAAAAGCTATAGCGTAGAAAACGGCGGTTCCCATCCAGTTGAAGTTGGTCTAAACATAACCAATAAGGTAAATGTAACGATCATTTACATCACTGATTTTGCTTATGTAGGAAATCTGTATCCAGAGATAAAACGTCATATTGACTTCGATTTTAGTCATCAACTCTATTTCACTGTTGAAGCTGGTTGGCAGCGTATCCAATCATCCAAAGTGGAGGACTTATATCGAATATGGGAGAAAAGCTTTATTAAGCATGTCCGAGAGGGAGGTTATGACGAAATTAAAGTCATACTCTAATATTCGTTTGTAAACTCTCGCGCAGCTAGCACATAGCAAAAGTATTTAACGATGGCTATTCACTCTAAACTTATCAATAAACACACGATAAAGCACTTATTCGCTCATCGCGCCCCCTCCCTCCTAGCTATCATCCAATCTTGTACTTCAAATATATGTCATCGCTGTGAATCTCTTTCCCTATGTTACTTAGAGGGCAAGCTATGACTTATTCCCCTAGCCATCATAATCTGGTTCAGTTTAAGGTTGCTATTTGATGGCACTGAATACTCCTTGTCTTTGGAGTATTCGTGTGTTTGACCACAAAGTAGCTTCTAAGACAATGTCCCCCCTAAAACAGGAATGAAGTCGTTATAACTAGTCATACAGTGTCTTTGAAACTGTTTTCGCCTTTTATTTTTGCGTAAAATATGCACATAAAGTAAAAGGAATACCAAATGAAAAACAGATGGTTAGGTATGGCTTGTACGCTTCCTTTATTGGTTGCGTGCAATAGCGAGAGTTCAGCAATCCCAGTGTCTAGCGAGACCGTATCTCAAAAGCAAATCGATACGATTGTGTCGAACATCAATAAGCTTTATCCAGAGGCAACTCAAGAGCAAAAATTGAGAGCAGCAAAAACCGTAGTACGAGCGATTGAAGAACTTGTGTTTGTTGAAGGTGGTAGCTTCGAGATGGGGGACTTTGGTGCGCCATGCGAAATTCCAAGCGGCACACCAAGTCGAATGGATTGGTCACCAGATGTGCAGTGTTTTAGCTCCCCTAGTACCGGAGAAACCGGTGCTTATAACCTGCACAAGGTAACATTGGACTCATACTCGATTGCAAAATTTGAAACGCGTTTTATTGATATGGAGTGGATGCGTCAAATCAATGGGTTTCCGGTGGCTGCCGATCGAGGGATACACATAATAGAGCGAAATTCCGAACTGTATAAAAAAGTAATTTCAAAATGGAAAAATAATGCGGCGTCAGCAAAGCAGTGGCAAGAAGCGAAAGACTACTGCCAATGGCTAGGTGATGTCAGCACATTACCGTTTGATCTGCCAACGGAAGCACAGTGGGAGTATGCTGCAAGAAGTCGTGGAAAAAAAGTGTATTTCGCCACCAATAATGGCTATGCCCAACTCCAAGATGGCTATTACTTTGATCCTGCATCCGATCGTTATATTGAGTATACCGATGAAGAGGTGAATGCAGCTAAGCGTATCGAAGATGTGGATGCGTATCCACCCAACCCTCTAGGTGTAGCAGGCATGTCGAACCAAATAAGTGAGTGGGTAAATGATTGGTATGCGAAAGATTATTATCTTGTCTCACCAGAGCGTAATCCGCAAGGTCCTGAGTCAGGCACAGAAAAAGTGCTTCGCGATGCCGGAGGAACGACTATGGTTTTCTCTCGTATGCATGACAAGCCAGAGAAAGAAGCATACTTTCCGTCGGTGAGCTTTCGCTGTGCACTTCAGCAAACCTCGCCAGCCAAGTAATGACGCGAAAGAGAGGAAATAGGTCACAACGACCTACTTCCTCTCGTTAGGTTTATTGATACGGCATGTATTCATCGCTAGGTGCGGTAATTTGGGCTTTCTTGCGTGCAAGTGCCTCACCACTTAACGGCGTGTAAGGCTTGCTGGTAGCATCCAGTTTATTTTTCTCTGCTAGCTGCGTCACCCACAAGTTAAAGTCATGCTGCTGGATGTTGTCCAAAATCGCATTAATGCGCGCAAGGTTATCAAACATCGCTTTCTCACCAGCAATAGCATGCCCATCTGGGTTCATGCGTTGCAAAATCTCTTCAAACTTGTGCCAACTGTAAGTGCTTTTACACAGCAATTTATGTATCGCACTCTCTTGCTGTTCATTAAAACTCAGAGGAAATTCCTCTACCAATACATCAAGCATAATTCCAATGGCCTCAGGCAGGAGTTGCTCAAATGGCACTCCTGACAAGGTCGATTCATCAAGAATACGATTAGCCAGTGCAGTGGCTTGTTGTTGACGCTCATTTAGAGACTCAAATTCACGTTTCCAGCGAGCCACACGCTCTTCACCCGCAAAAATGACATCTTCAAAAGACTGTATCGGGTCTGCAATCAAGTCTCTAGCAAATGCAACCAGTGTTGAGTTCACCAAATATTCGTAAGCAAGCGGGTTAATATTGTTAAGCATCCGATAATCAACATACTGCAATCCTTGCAATATGATTTTGGTCAATGCCCAGAGTTGGGTCGTGTCTAACATCGCACCAAAACCGCCGCCAGCACCAAAACCACAAACAATTTGACCTGAGCATTTGACATAAAATTTACCGCCCTCTAGAGCCAGTTGAAACTCAGCGTTGACGCCCACACCCCACGCAATATTACCCTCTGGTTTAACTTCGGCTAATGCTTGAAACTCCGTTTCTTTGCTTTCCTTTTTACCACCTTCCGGCTCATCTGTTGAGGAAGAGGCATTTTTAGGTGGTAGCCACTCAACGCCACCCACTAACTGACCATTGGCCTGCATTCCCGCAAACCCTTGTACCTTAAAACCGACGTCACCTTTAGCCCCTTGGGCAAGGTTCACTTTCGGTGAATACATGACGCCAACGCTCTCGCCATATTCATTGACCTCTCTGCTTTGTTGACGCGCACCCACTGCAACGCTTGCTCTGCCTTCCGCCATTGCACCAGTAAAGCAGCCAATGGCAACTTTGCCGACAAAACGGAAGCGACCAAATGAATAAGTCGCCGTTTTTTTATTTGCATCGAGGTAAGTGAGTCGGATGTGCCAACCTTTCTCGTACGGAAGGTAAAGATTGGCTTCGACTTTGGCTTCTGCGAGCGATACACTGGCCTCTGTGCCAATACCGATGTCGACTCGCCCGTTCGTGGGTTCAAACACGGTCGCAACACTGACCTGAGCACCCCAGCGAAGCAACTGCGCTTCTGGGCTAATCGCAAATCGTGTTTCACCACTTTCCGTTAAGTATTTCTGAGTGGACTTCCATTCGTGGAATTTACCGCCGTCTGCTTTCCATTCGGCAAACTTCGCTTCGACCTTAAACTCTTTGGTGCTCTCTTTGATGTCTTTCGCAATCTCCTGACTCAGACGATTTAAGTCCCCTCGCTTGAGCGCCGCGTGGGCATTACTGTGATGGTAAGACTGGCTCCAACGTGGCTTTTCTCGTTCAAAAAAGGCGTGACGAATGTACACGTAACGACCTTGGTTGATGGAGTAGGCTTCAACAACATGGCGCTTGGCCTTTTGTGTCACAAGCTGAGTTTTATCATTGGTGAAATTGTTCGCCTCAATGCCAAGTTTGGTTGGACTTTCTTCTTTGGGTTTTGCTTTCGTTTCTAGCTTTTTGAATTCATCAATTTTACGGTCTAACTGACGAAGGGTTTCTTTTCTCAGTGTTTCCATCGAGGTTTCTTCAAGCCAACGGTAGCGGTATTGCTCTACAAAAGCTTTTCGCTGTTGCAGTGAAGTGAGTCTGTCTTGAGTTAAATCGAGGTTCGGGTTTGGCTTGGGCTGCGCTGCTCTCATGGCGGCGGCACGTTGTGAAGCTGGGCTTAAAGGGCGGCTGTTATCACCGAAAATACCCGCGTGCATGGCATCTTCAAACCACGCAGTTCTCTTCAAGGTATGTTGCTCAAGTGCTTCTCGGGTCGCCTCTTTATCGCTAGGGGCAGAGCTTAGCAACACTTTATAGCTTTCGACTAAGCGGTCGGTTTCCTTTGCTTCATGCTCTAGCTGATTGCTGGCTTTCTCGTCTAATAAATAATATTCCAGCGGACCATCGCCTGTAATAAAGACCACATCATAAACACTCTCTCCCTTCTTACACAGCGGAGGCGCAAACAATGTGCCGTCGTTAGAGCACGGACGCATCGCTGATACAGGTTCTACTGGGTAGGTAGGCTCAACAGGTTCAACCGCCGATTCATCCGGCAAGATAAGCGCCTCACCGATACGAATAAAATCAGGGTTCGCTTGATATTGAGGATTCAGTTCAAGCAATGTCGTGAAGTCCACCTCTTGCTCAATCGCAATTTGTAGCAATGTGTCACCGGATTTGATAGTGTAAATTTGGCTCATTAGGCGTTTACTCCTTGCCAATGGGCTGAGATTAAGTTCATGAGTTGAGTTTGCGACGACGTTAAATCCCAAATGGATGGTGTGCTCTGCTCTGGTGTGTGCCAGGAGGCGTCTAGCCAATCGCGGTCAAACCATTGGATACGAGTCAACGATGGAAAGAACTGCTGCCTTTGATGGGATGTCATTGACCCGATGAGGGAGACCAGTTTGCGAGGTTCATAAAAACGCATCATCGCCTGTGTCTTACCATACTGCACGACAAGTCGTCGGCGCAAGGACTCGGCCACACTCGCCATATCCATCGAGCTAGGGGTAAAGAGAAGAGAGCCTGAAGGCGTCATTTCTAGGTGGCTTTTAACGCTTTCGAGTGTTTGTTTACTGACAACCTCCGCCAATACCGGCCCATTACCCAAGGCAGCGAATCGAGTGTTGGCAAAAAGTGGAACACTTTCGCCTTCCGATAGGGTTTCCTCCCAGTCCGACCACAACGTAGGTTCAAGCAGTACATAAAGCTTTTCATCCGCGGATGGAAATAGCGGCTTGTTAAGTTGAATGCCCCATTCTGGGTTTAGCTGTGCAGTTGGCATGTTCTTCCACTCCCACAATCACAAATTTCTTGCAGTAACGTGCCGTCTTCAACCAATCCGGTATACGCCGCTGGTGACATCACAGGCATCGCTTTCATCGCCAACGATGGTTTCTTTGGCCTTCTTGTGGAAACGTTGCTGTTGCCGTTTGCCGCGCCGCCCGGATTGATGTCTACCTTGCCACCCGTAGCGGTAACGTTACTTGCACCATCAATCGTGATTGAGGTGCCGTTAAAATGGATGTTGCCACTGCTTTTGAGTACGAGGCTGGAAGCTCCAACTTGCACCTTGATTTCATCCGCAGAGACCACCGCTGTTTCGCCATCAGAGCGGGTAGAGGTATTACCGTTGACTTCGACACTGAGGTGATTACCGACACTGTGTGTGTCGTCTGCGCCCACATCGATGGAGCGCGATGCTTTTATAACCGTATTTTGGTCTTGACCTACGTCCAATGAATCGTCTTTACCAATCAAGGTCTGACGATTTTCGTCAATGTACAAGTCTCGGTTGTTGGCTATTTTCTCGGATTCGTTGGCGTTGTAAGTAACGTGAACGTCTTTCTCAACTCGCTCCATAAAGGTCTGCTTGGTAATGGAAGTTTTATGCCCATCAATGACTTCTTTACGGTCGCCTAAGATGTTGTTTTCTTGGTTGTTGCCGACTTTTAACTCTTCATCATTACCGATATCTCGGTAACGGTTATTGAGCACTTTGGTCTTCATATCTTTTTGAGCACGGAAGTGAACCTCTTCTTGGTCACTCTCATCCTCAAAGTACATTTCGTTGTAACCTTCAGCCTTATGGCTTTGGGTTCTAAACACAGTGCGCGTTTTATTCTCTGGTAGCGGGTATGGTGGCGTGTGTAAACCGTTGTACACCGCACCCGTCACCAGTGGACGGTCTGGGTCGCCTTCTAGGAAGGTCACGATCACTTCATGACCAATGCGCGGCAAATAAACAGCGCCCCAGTTTGGTGCTGCCATTGACTGACTGACACGTAGCCAACATGAGCTATGCTCATCGCTTTGTGCGTAGCGGTCCCAATGGAACTGAACTTTGATGCGGCCATATTCATCGGTGTAGATTTCTTCACCCGCAGGACCAACCACAACGGCAGTTTGAGGACCATCAACGACAGGTGACGCCATTTTAGGTGCACGGAATGTCACATCTCGTGGTAAGCAGACAAACTGATTGTGATAAGTCGTAGGCTCATCGCTCGACTCTTCTTCGTGTACACGAGGGTTAAAGCCCGTGTGCATCACCGTCAACATGAGGTAATCACGGTTGATGTTGGAACGAGGGTGCTGGCTGATATCGAAGCTGTAGCCTGAAGTAAGACGCATGATATCGCTCGCAGCTTCAATCTGATGGCTGTCCACTGTGTATTCGGACATCCACTCTGTTACACGCTGCTGACCTAATTCTGGCGTTGTGTAACGACCAAGATAGTCGTAGCGCTGCAAATCAAAGTTCGGGCCTTCATCCGCACTTTTTCCTTGTGGGATTTTCGGTGTGAGATAGTTGTAATCGCCATAACTGACGATGCCAGTACGAGTACGATGGATTTGCTCAAGGTCGAAAATATGCTCTCGGTCTGGCGTGCCACCACCTTGAGTGTGATAAATCACTGGCCCTAGGTACGAAGCGTTAATAGGCGAGCTGATAAGCTCTGGTATCGCATCGTTGCTATCGACAATGACCATGGAATGTCCAGCGTCGCTATGTTCGAAATAGTACCAAAGGCCATGCTCTGCCATTAATCGCTGCACAAAGTGCTGGTCATTCTCACGGTATTGAAGAACGTACTCTTTCGCTTCATATTGCTCTGACAGTTCAAAGCGGTAATCGCTCATGCCTGCATCATCAAAAACCTGACGAATGATGTCGGGAGCGTTTTGCATCTGGAAGATGCGACAGTCTTGCCGTTGAGTGAGAAACCAAAGGTGCGGAACCAAGGTAATATGATAGCGCGAGAAGCGGCGACCAGAACCTAAATAGCGAAGCTCAGAGATACTGCCGTTAAACTGACGAGCAGTCCCCACACCTTGACCAAACAAGCTCAGAACACCCATTTTTCGGCTTAACATATCAAATGTAATGGCATCATCATCGGACAATACCGTCAGATTCATTTCAAAGGGAGAAGAGATTGTCTCTGTTATTCGAAAGCTTTCGACTTTAAATGCACCGGAGAACCCAGAAACATCAAAGGTGAAATTTACATCATTAACCATACCATTCGGCTCTTATGACAACGAGGAATTGAGCGGAAAAGGTTCACCGCCACACGTTAAATAGTCAAACTGTATCAAGGTAATGCAGCAAGGGCATCGTGACGAACTGACAGGATAAACGCCCTTTCAAAGAGGCTATTTATCTAAACACAGACTTATATTGATTGTCGGCATTCAATAAAGAAAGGATGCATTAGTGATAAGAGCGGCGACTTAATTTTCGCTTGCTCTCATTATGAGAAGTTATTCACATTAAATCTTTGTAGCGAGACATCTGAAGCAACAAAAAGGCATCGAACGTAAAAAGCACTAGACACCACATTGTTCTTCAAGGAAGATACATTAGCATCGCGTACATCGTATAATGGCTATTACCTCAGCCTTCCAAGCTGATGATGCGGGTTCCCGCTGTACGCTCCAGTTCCAAATTCAAAACGCTCATCTCTCAGCACACTCCAGATATCCGTTAATCGGTGCCCTTTCTTTTGTAAATACATAACAACTTGAGATTGATGATGTTCATCTATTGGTCGCTCTGAACCGAAGCGAGCTACTTTACAACGCTTAGTTTGCGCCACATGGTCAAATTCCGCTTGAAGAAGCCTCAAAGCTTGCTCCACTTGCAAAAAATTATAACGTCCACTAGCCAACTTTTGCGCTATCACACTAAACCCTAAATGTTCTTTCATCATAGCTCTTATTGCTCGTTGAATATCTGCACGGTCATCAATTCGCCCGCTCTCGTAAAATGGGACAAAATAAGAGTATAGATAGCTCGGTTTTACAGTAAGCATTAAACGCTGTCGTACGTCTTGTGATGTTGAAGTTGGATATCGTTGTAGGACTCGTTCAATACGGAGCTTTATCTGTGATTCATTATACTTGGGCATTACTGACCTAACCGATGATATGGCATACCAAGTCAATATCTTGCCACCATCAGAGAGCACATTTAAAGTTGGGCATGTGAAGTCAATCGCAAAGCTTGTTATAAATAGCTTTTATCAATTAAACACTTTGAGTAATAAATGTGGATACTTCTTTGTACCTCCACGCACATTAAAATGATCCGTTTCACACCCTTTTGTTTCTTTTGCTGGTGTATTGTCCTTCATTTCATATTGAAACCGTTTTTCACGGCTACAATAGGGGCACCCTATTTTCTTCACTGTAGCGAGAAAATTTTTCGGCGAAGAGTAGAATACACCATGCTTTGAACAACCAATCTTGACGTGAGTGGTTTTGTTTACATACTCAACCTGAGAGTAATCGTACAGGTCACCGTATTTAGCTTGCGCTTTTATTAAAAACTGCTGAGCTCTATGCTTTTCATCAAAAGGCATTTCTGCGATTTACTTAACTGGATGTACCAAGATATGCGCTTGGTGTGTATCTAAATTCCACTCTTTCATCTCTGCGACAAAAAAACCATGTTGATTAATCACATCAATGAGCTCTGAAGCCCTTTCTAGCTGGATAAGCATAGAGAGAGGTGTAACTTGTTTATGACTTTCATCAAAGCCGTATTCTATTTGCTCATCAAGCATATATAGGATGCCCGCCTCCGCTTCCATCCCCTCATCGAATAAACGAGATTCAATCCCTTCAGCATCGTAGAGATAAACCAGTAAGTTGTAGAGTTTTTCTGCCCCAACGAGCTTCGTTTTATTCGCTTGAGAGTTAAGTTCATGCAATTTCATTTCTAAGTTCCCTCCTTTTCTTCTCGCCACATTAAGCATCAATTTGATGTCTTTCTTTACATTGGCAAGCGATTTATCCGTTAGCTTAGGCTTCAAGAACTTAATGAGAATATCATTTCGAGTCGTCACTGGAACATAGCGCTCGGTCGCAGAGACTTTACAAAGCAAGTGAAGCAAAGAGTGGGTCACCACATGATGTAAGTTGTAGTAATAATCAAAATCTCGTTTGATTTGCATGGATGTTTTTTAGTCTGTAAGTGATACCCACCATATGGGGAGGGGCTTTTCGAATTTCAAGGGCAATCAATTCAAGCAATAGACGGGGTAAAACGTGGATATGATAGCTATATTTCGACAAAAAAATAATACGACTTGAGGTGAAGCATAAAGCGCTTCACCTCAATCGCTGACTAATCAGGTACAACCAACTCACCCAATGGCACATACTTCGCTTTCTGCGCTTCGTTATAAAAGACACGCTTTCGAACTGACCAACCATAGCGAAGGTATTTAATGTCCGTCAGGTAGTAACCATCGCCTGACCAATGCGTTTCACGGTGTTCATTGCTTTGCTCTGGATGATTAAGAAAAGCGGTGGATGGATGATTCAAGCACGCCTTACGAAGTTCAGGAAACAAATTACGAGTGTGTTTGGACCACGCCAGTATCAAGGTTCTGACAGTCTTGGTTACGTGGTAGCCTGAGTACGGGTCACTATTTTCTGCATCGTAATCCGTGTAGGTGGCGACAATGACCGCCTTTGCCCACGGTGGAATAGTCAGTGATGCTTGAAACGCTTTCTCCTTCTCTTGATGCTCTCTGTTTTGTCGCTCCCATTCTTGTTGCTCTGCTTGCGCTTTGGCTTCATCTTCGGCTTTAGCGTTCATTTCTGCTTGTTCAAGGTCTTGTTTGGCATTTTCTACAAACGCCGTATCGAACTCGTAGTTTTGAATGGCTTCAATGAGCGACAGGTGGTGCTGGTCGTGCAACCACGGTTTATCTACGTCGTGTTGGTGGCGTAGATAGTAAGCCAGCATATTAAGGCAGTGCGACGCAAATCCAGCATCATTACCACCACAGCCTAAATCTAAGCGGCATTCGTAACGGTCTTCATTATCAAAAAGCACCGTGACTTTTGTTTTATCGTAACCACCTCGTGGATTGGTCTTGGCGACCTCTAAGGCTTTGCGCTCAAAGTCCATAAAGTCATAGTGGGTGTCTTCATCAAACTCATGCGATTCTGACCAATGCACCTTGACCGATATCGGTTTGATTTTCTCTTGCGTTCTCGACGCTTCTATAGATGTATTCAAAATAAAGCTCCCTTGATGTCCGGGCATAAAAAAACCGTGACGTTGTGTCACGGTTAAATCGATGAAAAAGAGCCAGTACTTAAGCTGACGTTATGCTGATATCGTCGTAAGCGTCCATTTCAAAATACGCCAAAAAGTTATGCTCCCACAATTGATAAAGTTCATTTGCCTCTTGTTGGTTTCGCATAGGAATACCGCACGAATACGCTCCGCAACTGTGGAAATCAAAATCCAGTGCTTTTTCTAACTCCGGATAATAATTGCCAATATAAGCAAACTCGGTCACGTATTGGTATTGCCAATCGCCATCAGCGCTTCGAAGCAAACAGATTTCAACAGGGCGAAAACCGCCTCCTTCCGCACTGTAGTTTTTGTTACGAAAGTTAAATACCACGCGATGACTAGAGAGTAAGGACTCTGCAACTTCTCCCTTAAGCGTGATATAAGATGCGAGTGTCTTGACAAGGCATGTCGCTAAGCGGTCCGATACTGGAAACGCTTTGCCTGAAATACGATGAGTGAGGAAACCTATTTGAGTTCGGATTGAAGATTGTTTGGACATAATGAGTCCTCCTATTGGTCGTCAGAGTATTCATTCGATGTCACCATGGGATGTGGTGTGCGTGTCGATTGCACCGCTTTATCGATTAACGCTGCGGATGTGCCAACAAAAGCAGACACAACAATACCGCCAGCGGTTATGGTTCCAATTGCACCAAATACTGGGGCTGCGGTGATCACTCCTGCTACGCTTGCTGTACCAGCGACCGCTTTACCAACTGTTTGATACCAAGACATAAAAACTCCTTTATCATTGAGCATTAAAAAGGGGTTGCCATCGGCAACCCCTTCTGTGAAATAACATAATGTTGAGCTTCTCTCTTTCTTGTAAGAGAAGTTTGCACATCTAGATAATATATATTCATAAATAGCTCAAATCAAAGTAGCTGACTTCCCTCACCTCAACGTGTCAATAGAATGCTTTCCATCCAATCGTCGACTTCACTTTCTACCCACGCTACTGCGCGATCACCTAAATTGACTGATTTAGGGAAAGCATCTTCGCTCATTTTTCTATAGATGGCCGAGCGACTCAGTGCGGTCTTTTCCATTACTTCTTTCAGCTTTAAAAATCTCATGGGATTGACTCCTATTTCTTTTACCCATGGGATAACGCAGTGTGTTAGAAAAAACGTTCAGAGCTCTTTCTCTCCCATCAAATCAATCACTTTCAGATATATGTCCTCTTAGTGAAGTTCCTATCGTTTCACTCTTGGAGGACCTATGTCGACCGATAACCTTCACTACCAAAAACAACAGAAATACCAAGAAAATGAAATCCTAGAGCATGCCGCCGAAATCCTAGCTAACCGCTATGTCCGCGGCGATGCCCTTTGTAATCCGGATGCAACAAAAGAGTATGTTCGATTCAAATTAGCCAGCGCAGAACACGAAGTATTTGCGCTACTATTGCTTGATAGTCAGCACCGCGTCATTGAGTTCAAGCCGCTCTTCAAAGGAACCATTGACTCTGCCAGTATTTATCCACGTGAGGTTGTCAAAACCGTCTTAGAGAGCAACGCAGCCGCCGTCATTCTGGCGCACAACCATCCATCCGGTGACCCATCGCCATCTCAAGCAGATAAACGCATTACACGTAAGCTTGTCGATACTTTAGCGCTGGTGGATGTCAGGGTTCTGGATCACATTGTGGTTGGAGAAAGCAGTGTCTCTTTTGCAGAGAAGGGATGGTTATGATCAATTCAACTTATGGGGACGTTTCGTTAGTACCTCAACTTCATCAACAACTAGAAGCGTTGTTCACGCGTTACAACTTATCCGATGAGGCAAAGCGGCTAGTCTTGAATTGTCGTCAACTGAACTATTATCGGAATGGTCAAGGAATACATCCTGTTGAAGTGCAGTTCAAACGCGCTTCAAGTTCAGAGCCTTGGCAAGTTGTCTTCTTTGCTAGCTTTTCTTACCCATTTGAAGGCGCGCACTCAGTAGAGCCTGAGCTTTATTTCCATTTAGCAAATGGTTGGTGTTACCAACCGGATACTGGCTCAGCTAACCTTAACCATCCAGAGGTTCTAGATCTTTTGCAGATATGGATGAAAACGTTCGCTCGTCACCTTTCAAAAGTAGTTTTTGATGAGATCCATTTATCTATCGTTGGAAAGTGACCTTCTTCCCCTTCATTACGACACATCATGACGCAAGTGCGATAGAGCTCGTCGCAGCAATTTAGCCTAAGACATTGATACGACAGGCTTTGTCGCACCTTTTTGATATCGTCATGCCCAACAGAACGAACCTCGTTGAGCTTACCATGACGCAACCTAACCAAACTCAGTACCACCTTGAGCTTATCTTGGCGATTTACAACCTTATTCCATACAATAAGAAAATCACCGCGAAACAAATCCAAGCTCAACTTTCACCGCTTGGTTTAGAGCGCTCCTTACGTACTATCCAACGCAATCTGTCCGCTATTTGTGCCATGTTTCCAGATGTCATGATAGATGACCGCGATAAACCTTTTGGTTACCAAAAAGCCGAAACGCTTGCATTGAGTACCACTGCTCATGAAGCAGTGCTGCTCTATTGGTTAATCGAGTCAACCAAACATCAACTGCCTAACAGCCTTACTTCTCTACTGGATAACTTTCTCTCAGGTATTGCACCTGAAAACATAAAAGACATTCAAAGTCATTGGTCATCCAAAGTGCATGTTACTGACACTGCGATGAGCGGTGAGCCGCTATACATTAACGTTGGTGTATTCCAAATTGTTTGTTTGGCGACGCTTCAGCAACGTCTTATCTCATTAAAGATAAACGACGGTGACCAGAATCTACATCTAACTAACGTTCAACCAGTCGGTCTTGTACTTCATCACGGAAACGCTTATCTCATTTGGCGTAAACACGCACATACCAAACTAAACACCCTCGCCCTAAGCAACATCCATGAAGCCACGATGTCGAGCTTTCGCTTCGATCTCCAAACCGACGCAACGCTACTGTCTTTGGACGTTCAGCAACTATTTGATGTGACTGACATTCACGTTGAACTCAACACGATACCACCCTCTTACACTCATTATGGAGAAATAGAATGAACCTATCTAAAACCTTACTTGCCACCGCGCTTGTTGTACCTGTCGCCTTAACAGGGTGTGGAGGCTCATCAGACGGACATAACAGTGGTTCTGGTCAGCAGTATCAATTTAGTGGTGCTGTTCAGAAA
Organism: Vibrio sp. K4; assembly: GCF_051122595.1. Classification (NCBI taxonomy): domain Bacteria; kingdom Pseudomonadati; phylum Pseudomonadota; class Gammaproteobacteria; order Vibrionales; family Vibrionaceae; genus Vibrio; species Vibrio sp. K4. Next base: position 239,690 of record NZ_CP178577.1, on the reverse strand, counting down.
GGTCCTCTACAGCCGGGCTCTGTTGTAACCATCAACGAACTTAATCAAGACCTCCAGCCAACTGGTCGCAGCTACACAACTCAAATCGAAGATTATGAAGGTAACTACAGCGTGAAAGAGCGATTTAGCACTCCGTATACTGAGCTCGTTGCCCACGGCTATTACTTTAACGAACTAACAAACCATGCTGACGAACAGATGAGTATGAGTGCATTCGTCGATATGAATGCAACCACACAAGTGAACTTCAACGTTGCAACTGCCGCGATGAAGCAATCTGTCATGGCACAAGTACAAGCTGGCACTGAGTTTAACGAAGCGGTAGACAAAGCAACGTCAGATTTGATGAAACTTTACAGCTATGCCCCTGAACAATGGTCAGGTCATATTAACTTCTACAACACCAACCTATCTAATTCTGGCGATACCAGTACGCTACTACTGGTGATCTCTACCAGTACTTTAAAAATGGCTACCGATAACGGACTCACGTTAGAGGAACAAATTGATGAAATTGGTCAGGTGTTGTTAGAGCCTGAGTCGGTCCAGTTTGAAGAAATGAAACAAACACTAACCAAGTACAGTCTTGCACTGTACAAAACTGACGCTTATGAAAACACCCAAAAGTATTTCGCTGATAACGGTCTTGAGTTCGATATTCCACACATCGATTACTTTATCGATGTTGATGGTGATGGCGTACTGCCTAGCAAAGACCTACCTGTGTTCCGCTACACTTCAGGTGTTAATATCGGCTCTGATGAAATCGGAGGACTACGTCCAGCTGGTGCATGGGCTATCGACTACCAAGGTCGCCCGATGACGTTCGAAGTGACAGGTGAATTCCAGCACGGTGAAATCGCAGATATTAAATACACTGATACTGGCGTTAATATTTGGTATCGCCTAACAGATGTAGACTTCGAAGGTCAGTCATTCGAAGACTGCGTTACGGTTAATACAGTAAAACCTGCACCTGCTAACTTTCCATGGAAAGCATGTGTAACAATCGTTAAGAATAACTGATAGATAAAAAGAAAGGGGCTTAGGCTCCTTTCTTTTTTCACACCCAACACATCATTATCTACTGCTGTATGCACACTCGTCATAATATACGATAAATTATTTACTACTTCTGCCAAAACTCCTAGACACCCCTATTGATTGAGTACGTGCTTTAGCTAAATAAACAGAACGATTAAACAACTTTGTGAATACTTCATTTCCTGCTACCACTTCTCCCTCAAAAGTCTGAACTATATAAGTTGCATTTTCTGGTATGTATACCGCTTTATGAGCCTCTTCAAGTTCAATACCTAATACTCGTGACCAAGCACATAATAACATTTGGTATAAGTGCTTACATTTTCGCTCATCTCTAATCACTCGTTTAAAATCGCCTAAACTTTGGAAGTTATCTTTGTTGAGGAAAATCACCAGATGATAGTGTGGATTCTTTGATTTATCGATTTCTTTACACCATACATATCGAAGCCTCTCTTCACTAACAGAGCTAAACCTCCGTTTTCTTCTTTTTAATTCTTCTGTTATTTGGCTTTCTAAAGAACCAAAGAATTTCTTCATATAAGGGAATGTCTCACCAAACTTATAACTATGAGGAAATCTAAGATCCACTCTAAAAGCAAACGTTCTAGGAAAGCTGTTTGTAGCTTGAACTAGTACTTCATAAATCTTGTTTACTCTATCCTCTAACAATTCATTTTCTCTAGACGTTAAATTTATTCCTTTGAATTCTTTTTGTTTAAGTAGTTTGTTTTTACGGTTTGTCATGTGAGTTCTCCTTTTGTTCATAGAGGAGAGAGCTCTGTTATTTTTTAGTAGATACCCAATGAGTTGTTATCTTAGAGATATAGTAGATATCGGTATAGATGAGTCGTGATAGGTAGATATAGGTAGTGATATATATTAAACATTACCGACAGGGTTTCTTTCAGTGAAGGTAGTAAATGAAAAGGGCTTACACTGTTCATCAACTCGGAAGTTAGAGTCATAGAAAGTGATGACACATCACTATAAAACCTAAGAAAACCGATTGTAAGCAGCTTATAAATCTGTGAAAAAGCATCACAAATTCTGAACAAATACCTCACAAATACTTGCACTATCTTTCGCATATAACCATAGTATAACCAGCACATTTTGCAACATAAAATTAACAACAAGGTGAATGACTCATGGCAGTTCAAGAGATAAAAATAAAACAAAACATCGACATTATTAATGCTACACATTTTATTTATATTAAAAGCAACTCTTACACTGACGAAGGAAGAAATAGATCCATCAATCTTCTAGTTGATAATTCAAACAAATTCATGAATAAATTTATTCGATACAATAAATGGTTAACAGACGATAAAAAAATAACAATCACTGAAGTTAATTCTTTTTTAATAAAAAATAACACAAGAGACAAAGTACTAGATTTATTTGACATTAATCCAAATAATCTACAACAATCATCAAGAGCAATTAATTGGCTTTGGGGATATATACAAATTAACTTTGATCATGAAATTAATTACCTAGAGGGCGTTTTGTATGAGAATGATTTCTATGAAAGGAACGAGGATAAAATCAATCGATTGCCAGACTTAATAATTAGCAAAGAAGCAAATGATTATTTCAATAAAAAAAGTAACAAGTTAGATTGTAAGTTAGATCAAGTCATTAATTTTATAAACGATAAGTGTTTGTTATTTAATGTTATAGATGATTATTTAAGAGATTTACATGATGAATGGCTGCGAGTTTTTGCAAACAAAAAATTTGAACAATTCATAACCAAATGCAAAAATAAGGATGAGTTATTTAAAAAGACCCAATTCTTCTATGATGAATTAATCAAGATAGATGATATAGATAAAGAAATTTCAATCTTTGAACACTGCACAGTTAATGACTCAACTGCGTTATCTCAAGCAATTTTAGATCTCCTGAATTCTAATCTTGAACAACAAGCAATTATTTCTAAAATAAGCAAGAAGTGGAGCAGCAAGAAAAACCGACACAATGGAAAGGTTTCTTTTTCGACGACTATGCTACCTGAGACAAAGAATAAGCTAGACCAAATAGTCAATCATAGCTATAGCAATATCAGCATTACGTTACAGAAAATCATCGACCAAGAGCATGAAAGGTTGTTTAAAAAGTCAAACAATTCATTATCTAAAAATAAAACAATTTAAACTGGTAACCGAGCAACTCGTAAATAACTAATAGAAAAAAATATAGAACTTAGAACCTATCCCAAAAGGGATTTATTCCAAACAATGAGGCCACAAGCAAAATGCAACATGGCCTCGTAGTTTTCGATTTTCTTTTCCCAGCGAACAAGCAATCTACGATAACGGTTTAGCCAGCTATGAGTTCGCTCCACAACTCAACGATGAGCCTTAAAATCATCCGATTGCTTCAAGCTCGCGGCCTCTTCAGCACGTGATTGAACATGGGGAATGTAGTTCAAAGCAACCAGTTCATCATGTAACCACTGGCCTGTATAACCTTTGTCTAGGTACAAAGGTACTTTCAGCGGCGGCCGATAACACTCTAGTGCATCTAATGTTTGAAGTACCAGCTTAATGTCGTGGACGTTTGCGCCATCGCTAACAACAGCCAGTGGCAATCCATTCGCATCCGTCAACAAACTGCGTTTTACGCCTTGTTTCGCACGGTCTGTTGGGTTCTTACCTGTTTTTTTGAGCCAGCTAAAGGTGCTTTAGTTTGGCTCCCGTCCATTGATATGGAACTCCAATCAACCCCTTCGTAAATCAGGCCATTTTGCCAAAATCGCTCAAAGACTCCTGCATCTCGCCACTCTTGAAAACGACGATGTGCAGAGCTAGAGGAACAAATACCTGTCGCGTTAAGCGCATTCCACTGACAACCAGTTCTGAGAACAAAGAGGATGCCGTTCATAGCATCACGATTATCGACTCTCTTTCGATGTGTTCCTAGAGGATGGTTCGTCTTGTGGATTGGTAAAAGCGGCTCAATTTTTGCCCAAAGAGCATCGGAGATTAGGTATTGCGCTGAACTCATTTACAGTGTTTTCAATATGTGTCGATTTAACTCAGACAACACCTATTGAGATAGGTTCTTAATTTAATTACTAATAAATATACCCAATCAACTTGAAGATGCAGGCTTGAGAACCTGAAAATTATCATTAATTCTCGATGCCAAAGAGCCTGCGAGCTCTGGAAGAGTCACAGCAAAAAATTGCTCTATCGCAGCCTTGAAATCCCGCTTTCTTTTGTAGTAAACGTTGTTCCTCGACTTCTCGTTTATGACTTTCCATAGTCGCTCTATTGGGTTGAGATTTGGACTGTAAGGCGGAAGGAAATGCAGTTCAATATTCAGGACAAACGCCGCATCTTTAACTAGGTCACTACGGTGATATCCCGCACCATCCAAGATGATATGGAGTTTATGAGCTAACGGGTAACTTTCTCTTAACTTACAGAAGAAACGAACAACTGTTTCACTATTAATGCTCTCATAATCTTGTGTAATGGTTGCACCGATATCCGACAAGTTCAGTGCGCCAATAATGTTCAATCGGCTGCGATTGCCCGTTGTTTCAATCACTTTATCCTGACCAGTTCGTATCCAACCATGAGATATTTTTGTTGATAGTGTAGGGTGAACTGCATCAATAAAGACTATCGATTCATCCTTGCCACAGCTTGCCTTTAGCGCCTCATAAGCATCTATGAATGCTTGTTGTTTTGCTTCATCAAACTTGTGTGGAACGCCTTTAGGTTGCTTGTAGCTAAAGCCATTATGGTGAAGCCATTTGTTCATGCCAGAAACCGTGTAATCAAGTCCAAATGTCTCTTTAACGTATACGACAATTTGATACGTGTGAGAATAGGTTTTCTCAGTCAAATGCTCGATTAACTGCACGGTTTGAGCCGCAGAAAGTTTGCTTTGACTTCCACCATTTTCAGGCTTCAGTTTTTCAGACAGAACGTAGTCGCTAAGATGGCGTGCAACGGTCGATTCATGGATACGAAGAGCTTGAGCAATCATGGTCTGACTCCAACCTTCAGAAGCCAGCAAAACAGCTTTAATACGGTCACGTACTCGGCCATCACGAGTCGAATCGTGTGTTTGTTCGAGTTGTATTTTCTGTTGAGGAGTCAGTGCAATTTTCATGGTGTGTAGCATGATCCTAATTCTATTGAAAATCAAGCTTCTTCAATGATCACGGGTATATATGATAAAGGTCAGCTAACTCGTGATAATTCAATCACGTTATCATCCGAACACACTAAGCTATCAAGAAAATTGGCCCAACGCTGAAGCCACTCTCGGCACTCATTCTCATAACGGTGCAAATTATATGTTCCCTCAATTCCCTTAGGACTGTGACCAAGAACAGCCTCCGCAACTGAAGTAGGGCAGCCAAGTCTAGCAAGCTCAGTTCGAACGGTGCGCCTAAGATCATGGGCAGTCCATTGAGGGATTGAGAGCATTGTATTATTTTGTCGCATTCGCCACATATTTTCAGATAGTTGCTTTTGAGCAACATGTCGCCTTTTCCAATCACTTCTCAATGGAAAAACTAAAGGAGACTTTGATGGCAATCGCGTATGTTGCCATTGTTTCAACCAAACAAGAGCTTGAGAGACTAACTGTACATATCTTGAATTACCATTTTTGGTTTCTTCAAGAAAGATTGTACCTTTGTCAAAATCGATCTGGTTCCATTTTAATCCACACAGTTCCCCCGTTCGACAACCAGTCCATAAAGTTAACTTTAGAATTCCCTTTTGATTGTCGGTGAATCCAGACGTAGGTAACCAATGAAGGACTTTAATCAACTCAGAGTGATCCAGTACCCTTTTTCCCTTTGAACAAGTTAACTTAACTTTCCTCATTTTAAATGTATTCAATGCAAGGAGCGCAGGGTTAACAAAATCTTCAGGTAAAAAATCCATACTGATAGCAAAGTCATAAGCACTAGATAGTTCTCTAATCACTGAACCAGCTTGCACAGGAGCACCACGGTCTATAATGCCTTGAATCAGAGAAACAACATCATTCTTCTTGAAATTGCTGACAGAACAATTCCCAACAGCATTAACTACATCAACATATAGTGTCCGTCGCACCTCTTTTTGACCTTTAGGTTTTCTAGCTCCAGAAATTCTTTTTCCTACCGCATTTACCCTATCTTCAATGTATTGCTCCAAGTATAGATCAACGATATCTTTAACCTGAATTTGCTTTACTGTACCTTTTTGTTCACTTTTCCTACGCTTTTCTTCTATTCTATCAAGCTCAGCTTTAGGGCATATACCTGCATCACGCATAGCCTTAAACTCTCTTAGCTTGATCCTAGCTTGTTCTAACGACAACTCGGGAAAAACGCCTAGCTTAATTTGAGTAATCTTTCCTTCATTCTCTGGACTTCGAAAACGATAAGTAAATGTTTTCCTTCCTGTCTTACCGCAGGCGATCCTTAAGCCTCGGTTTTCGCCAACGTCAGCCACAACTCCTTTCTTAGTAGTTAATGTCTCAATTGCTCTATTAGTTAGAGGTTTGCTATTCTTACTCTCTGCCATTTCTGGCTCCCATATCGCTAGGTGATTTGACAATTCTATTCCGTTGTATAGGAAATAAAAACCTACACTTTTACCTACACTAATTGCTGCGCTTAGGTGGAATTCTTTGAAATCTAGTGGGATTTAATGGGATCTTCATAATTTTCATAACTTATTGAAAAGATAGAATTAAATGAAAAAAAACACCACAAAAAACAAAGATTTAAGCCAAACGCATACCCCTATGATGCAGCAATATCTCAAGCTAAAGGCTGAGAACCCAGAAATCTTGCTGTTCTATCGCATGGGCGACTTCTACGAACTCTTCTACGACGATGCAAAACGTGCATCTCAATTGTTAGATATCTCGTTGACCAAACGCGGCGCATCGGCAGGTGAACCAATACCTATGGCTGGCGTCCCATTCCACGCTGTTGAAGGTTATCTGGCTAAACTTGTTCAACTAGGTGAGTCTGTCGCGATCTGTGAACAGATTGGCGATCCAGCGACAAGCAAAGGTCCGGTTGAGCGTAAAGTAGTGCGTATCGTCACCCCTGGTACGGTGACCGACGAAGCACTGCTGTCTGAGCGTCTCGACAACCTGATTGCAGCGATTTACCAACACAATGGTAAATTCGGTTACGCGACATTGGATGTGACTTCGGGTCGTTTCCAACTAGTCGAGCCAGAGACCGAAGAAGCAATGGCTGCTGAGTTGCAGCGCACAGCTCCTCGTGAATTACTCTTCCCTGAGGATTTTGAAGCAGTTCACCTCATGTCTAGCCGCAACGGCAACCGTCGTCGCCCGGTCTGGGAATTTGAGCTAGATACCGCGAAGCAGCAGTTGAACCAACAATTTGGTACGCGCGATTTAGTAGGCTTTGGTGTTGAGCACGCTTCACTAGGCCTGTGTGCTGCGGGTTGTTTGATTCAATACGTAAAAGATACTCAGCGTACTGCCCTACCGCACATTCGTTCGTTAACGTTTGATCGCCAAGATCACTCAGTCATTCTTGATGCCGCTACACGTCGCAACTTAGAGCTGACGCAAAACCTGTCAGGCGGCACTGATAACACGCTAGCTGAAGTGCTCGATCACTGTGCGACCCCAATGGGCAGCCGTATGCTGAAACGTTGGTTGCATCAGCCAATGCGCTGTGTCGATACTCTCAACAACCGTCTTGATGCAATTGGTGAAATCAAAGACCAAAGCTTGTTTACCGACATTCAACCGATCTTCAAACAGATTGGTGATATTGAGCGTATCCTTGCTCGTTTGGCGCTTCGCTCGGCACGTCCGCGCGATATGGCTCGTCTACGCCATGCAATGCAGCAGTTGCCAGAGTTGGAAGCCGCCACTTCTTCTCTAGCTCACCCATACCTTAAAAAATTGGCTCAATTTGCTGCGCCAATGGATGAGGTATGTGACTTACTTGAGCGCGCAATCAAAGAAAACCCACCAGTGGTGATTCGCGAAGGTGGCGTGATCGCAGAAGGCTACAATGCGGAGCTTGATGAATGGCGCAAGCTTGCAGACGGCGCAACCGAGTATCTAGAAAAGCTCGAAGCAGACGAGCGTGAACGTCATGGTATCGACACCCTAAAAGTTGGCTACAATGCTGTACACGGCTTCTTCATTCAGGTTAGCCGTGGTCAGAGCCACTTAGTGCCACCACACTATGTGCGTCGCCAAACGCTGAAAAACGCAGAACGCTACATCATTCCTGAGTTGAAAGAGCACGAAGACAAGGTACTAAACTCTAAGTCAAAAGCGCTAGCAGTTGAGAAAAAACTGTGGGAAGAGCTGTTTGATTTGTTGATGCCAAACCTTGAGAAGATGCAAAACCTTGCTTCGGCGATTTCTCAGTTAGACGTACTACAAAACCTAGCTGAACGTGCAGATTCACTTGATTACTGTCGCCCAACGTTGGACAAAGAAGCAGGCATTAGCATTCAAGCAGGTCGTCACCCTGTCGTGGAGCAAGTAACAAGCGAACCGTTTATTGCCAACCCAATTGAACTCAGCTCAGCTCGTAAGATGCTGATCATCACTGGTCCAAACATGGGTGGTAAATCGACCTATATGCGCCAAACCGCACTGATTGCTTTGATGGCTCACATTGGTTCATACGTACCTGCAGAATCAGCTCATATTGGCTCTCTAGACCGTATCTTTACTCGTATCGGTGCATCTGATGATTTGGCCTCTGGTCGCTCAACCTTCATGGTAGAAATGACTGAAACAGCCAACATTCTTCATAACGCGACCAAGAACAGCTTGGTGCTGATGGATGAGATCGGTCGCGGTACCAGCACTTACGATGGTCTGTCTTTAGCATGGGCAAGTGCAGAATGGCTTGCAACTCAAATTGGAGCAATGACCCTGTTCGCCACCCACTACTTCGAACTGACTGAGCTGCCAAACTTACTGCCAAATCTAGCCAACGTTCACCTTGATGCAGTAGAGCACGGTGACAGCATTGCCTTTATGCACGCGGTACAAGAAGGCGCAGCAAGCAAGTCTTATGGTTTAGCGGTTGCTGGTTTAGCGGGCGTTCCAAAACCAGTAATCAAGAATGCGCGTCACAAACTGTCTCAGCTTGAACAATTAGGTCAGGGAACAGACTCACCTCGTCCGAGTACCGTTGATGTGGCAAACCAACTCAGCCTGATCCCAGAACCAAGCGATGTTGAACAAGCATTGTCGAACATCGATCCTGACGATCTAACACCGCGTCAGGCACTGGAAGAGTTATATCGCTTGAAGAAAATGCTCTAGTTCCTGTACTGATACAGGAAAACGCAAAAAGGCTATGGTCACCCATAGCCTTTTGTTTATTCTGAACTCGCTTTTAAAGCTGACTTGTTTAGTCGTCTTCAACGTTAAACAGGTTTTCCATGTTTAAACCTTGCTTAATTAAGATCTCGCGTAGTCGACGTAAACCTTCCACTTGGATCTGACGAACACGTTCGCGTGTTAGACCAATTTCACGTCCCACTTCTTCAAGCGTAGATGGCTCGTAGCCAAGCAGACCAAAACGACGTGCCAGCACTTCTTTCTGTTTTGGATTCAGCTCTTCCAGCCAATGGATCAATGAAGATTTGATGTCATCGTCTTGAGTGGAAACTTCAGGGTCTGAATTGTTTGCATCAGGAATGATATCCAGTAGCGCTTTCTCGCCATCACCACCGATAGGTGTGTCAACTGAACTAATGCGCTCGTTGAGGCGTAGCATTTTGCTCACGTCTTCGACTGGGATATCTAACTGTGCAGCGATCTCTTCTGCTGTTGGTTCATGGTCGAGCTTCTGAGAAAGTTCACGCGCAGTACGCAGATAAATGTTCAGCTCTTTAACCACATGAATTGGCAGACGGATGGTACGAGTTTGGTTCATCAACGCACGTTCGATCGTTTGGCGAATCCACCACGTCGCGTAAGTTGAGAAACGGAAACCGCGTTCTGGATCGAACTTCTCGACCGCACGGATCAAACCTAGGTTACCTTCTTCGATGAGATCAAGAAGTGCAAGACCACGGTTGCTGTATCGACGAGAGATTTTCACTACAAGACGCAAGTTACTTTCGATCATACGTTTGCGAGCAGCTTCATCGCCACGCAGCGCACGTCGAGCATAAAGTACTTCTTCTTCTGCAGTGAGTAGTGGTGAGAAACCAATTTCGCCCAAGTAGAGCTGTGTTGCGTCTAAGCTCTTACTGCTCGCGTCAAATTCTTCGCGCGCCGCTGATTTGGTTCCAGTAGATGTTTTTGCAGGTTCGTTTGAAATGCCTTCCGATTGTGCATTGTCGTAGTCGAACTCTTCAACTTTGGTTACTGTGTTGCTGATACTCATAACGCCTCCCCCTGGCGAGTTAGCAAGACATGACAACTCAATATGCCGCTAAATGATGTCGCAAGTTGTTATTCAAAGTTTTACGGTAAATAGCGCTTTGGATTCACTGATTTACCTTGATAGCGAATTTCAAAATGTAGTTTGACGGATTTAGCACCTGAACTACCCATGGTTGCTATTTTTTGTCCGCTCTTAACACTTTGTCCTTCTGATACCAGCAGTCTGTCGTTGTGTGCGTATGCGCTTAAATAATTGTCGTTATGCTTCACTATAATTAGGTTGCCATAACCTCGTAGCGCATTACCCGAATAAACGACGGTGCCAGCTGCGGTTGAAACGATAGGTTGACCACGCTGTCCTGCGATGTCGATACCTTTATTTCCTTGTTCTCCCGCTGAGAAGTTACTGATTACTCTCCCTTTTGTCGGCCATAACCACTTCGAGACTTTTTCGTTTTTCGCGGTGGTTGTTGGCGGTTTCGGTTTAACATTCTGATTACCTTTTGACCCAACATACTCCTTTGGTTTGGATTGTTCAACCTTCTTTGGCGGCTGTTTTTGTGCAACCTGAGTCGTAGTTGTCTTAGGTTTCTGAGTAGAGCTTTTACTTGAATTTGACGCCTTTGACGTTGTTGATGTTTTAGTCACCGGAGCAGGTTTTGCTGCAACAACAGGAGCGACAACGGGTTCCACTTTGTGGCCATATTTAGGGGCCACATATTTCGGAGCCCAAAGTTTCAACCTCTGGCCCGGAAAAATCGTGTAAGGAGCAGACAATTCATTGTAACGAACTAGATCATTTACATTCTTATCTGTGACGTAGGCTATAAAATAAAGGGTGTCACCTTTCTTTACTTCGTAATAACTCCCTCTATAACTGCCACGCTCAACCGTCGAGTAATCTTTATTTAGGCTTGAAACAGGTGCAGGTGAATGAGCCGCGCAACCAACAAGTCCCGCAGCCAACAAACAGCTAATAACAAAACGATGTAATAACTTCTTCACCTAGTCTTTAACCTTTAAGCTAAATCACCTGCAACTAGTGGCACAAATCTTACCATTTCTACCACGGTCGACAGATATTGTTCACCCTGACGTTCAATTTTTAATAGTTGTTGCTCATCGTCACCCACCGGAATGACCATCTTACCGCCTTCTTTTAGCTGCGATAAAAGTGCTTGGGGAACACTCTCCGCGGCGGCAGTGACGATAATCGCATCGAAAGGACCTTTGCCTTCCCAACCAAGCCAACCATCACCATGTTTAGTCGATACATTATAAATATCGAGTTGTTTCAGACGGCGCTTCGCATCCCATTGCAAGGATTTGATGCGTTCAACGGAATAAACATGATCGACAATTTGAGCGAGGACAGCGGTTTGGTAACCTGAGCCGGTACCAATTTCTAATACATTGCTGTTCGACTTTAGATCCAACAGTTCTGTCATTTTCGCGACGATGTAAGGTTGAGAAATAGTTTGTCCCTGACCAATCGGCAACGCATTGTTGTCGTATGCTTGGTGCATCATCGCTTGTGAGACAAAGCTCTCACGTGGCAAACGATAAATTGCATCCAACACGCGTTGATCACTGATGCCACTGGAGATAAGAAACGCTATCAACCTGTCAGCATGTGGGTTACTCATTAATTCTCTTCCTTTAACCAACTATCCATTGCACGCAATGACTCATGAGCTGTTAAGTCGACTTGTAGCGGCGTGATTGAAACAAAGCCATGTTCAATCGCGTAAAAGTCTGTACCAATACCAGCATCTTGTTCTTTACCCGGAGGGCCGAGCCAATAAATATCATGTCCGCGCGGATCTTTCTGCTTGATCATATTCTCAGCGTGATGACGAGCACCTAAGCGAGTCACTTCAATCTCACCAAGCTCTTCAAATGGAAGATCGGGCACGTTTACATTCAATAAACGGTTAGTTGGGATCGGACGAACCAAGTGTTGCTCAACCAGCTGACGCGCAACTTTCGCAGCAGATTCAAAATGCTGTTTGCCGACGAGGGAGAAAGCAATGGCCTGCACACCAAGGAAGTGCCCTTCCATCGCCGCAGCGACTGTACCAGAGTACAGCACGTCGTCACCTAAGTTGGCACCATGATTAATGCCTGACAGCACAAGGTCTGGCAGGTCATCTTTCATCAACTCATTCAGCGCGAAGTGGACACAGTCAGTTGGCGTTCCCTGCACAGAGAAGGTTTTCGGCGCAATCTCAGTAACGCGTAGTGGCTGCTCCAACGTGAGCGAGTTAGAAGCACCAGAGCGGTTTCTGTCTGGTGCTACGATTGTCACTTCAGCAATGCTTCTTAGCTCATCAGCAAGCGCATGAATTCCCTGAGCATGAACACCGTCATCATTACTGAGCAGTATTCTTAATGGCTTCGCGTTGTGTGAATCCATTTCCATTAATATTCTCTTTCTACCTTTTCTTCGATAACCAATTCGCGCACGATTGAAGTCGCAAAGGAGCCCGCATCCAGCGAGAACGTCAGTGTGATGTTGTTACCATCGACAGTCCAAGCTAAGTCTTGTGGCTTGAGTGCGATGTCACGACGGTCATGACGCATACGGTTACCGCGAATCAGTGCCATCAAATCTGGTTCTTCATCTAAGAACGGTTGCTCTAAGGTTAGCGCATCCGCTTGAGTCGGAAGTGCGTTATCGCCCGCCAGTGCAGCAGTGATCGCCACTTCGCCTTGAGCAAACTGTGCTTGTAGATCTGCCATGTTACTTGCATCAACCAACTGAGTGCCAGAAGCTGTCTGCGCCACATCACCGTCGATAAACTTATCAAACACACCGTTCTCTAGGCGAGCTGAAACAATACGGTTAAAGATCCATGAACGAGCCGCTGACAAGTACATGCTGCGCTTGTTTTGGTTGCGGGTACGAACGTTCTCGCGTCCCCATCGACGTGCTTCTTCAAGGTTGTTGCCATCGTTACCAAAACGCTGACTACCAAAGTAGTTTGGCACACCCACTTGTTTCACTTTTTCAAGACGTTGCTCAACATCCGCTACATCTGTCACTTCAGACAAAGTAACCACGAACTCGTTCCCTACTAAGTCACCAGGACGCAGTTTTTTGTTGTGACGATCCGTTGCAAGGATTTCGATGCTCGGGTATTGCGCCAAAAATGCTGAAAAGTCTGGTGTTTCACCTTTTGGTAAATGCACGCTTAGCCACTGTTCAGTCACAGCATGACGGTCTTTAAGACCTGCCCAGCTGACGTCTTTCGACTTAACACCACAGGCTTTAGCTAACTCGTTAGCAACAAAGCTGGTGTTCTCACCGGTTTTACGGATACGAACCATTAAGTGCTCGCCTTCACCCGTAAAGGCAAAACCTAAATCTTCGCGAACCTGAAAGTGCTCTGGTTGCGCTTTGATTTTTGCAGATGCAACTGGCTTACCTGTTAGGTAAGCCAATGAAGATAAAATGTCTGACATGATGTGTTTCCGCTGATATCACAGCTTAGAGGAGCAAATTGCTAGTTATTGCTTAAACAGAAGTACAACTGCTTCCGTTGCAATGCCTTCTTTGCGTCCAGTAAAACCAAGACGTTCTGTCGTCGTCGCTTTTACGTTAATGTTGTTAATGTCGGTTTCCAAGTCTTCGGCAATCGCTGCACACATGGCTTCAATGTACGGAGCCATCTTCGGCGCTTGTGCAATGATAGTAATGTCAGCATTACCAAGTCGGTAGCCTTGTTCTTTGACTCGACGGTATACGTCTTTCAATAATTCACGGCTATCCGCGCCTTTCCATTTGTCATCCGTATCAGGGAAGTGGCGACCAATATCACCCGCAGCAATTGCTCCTAACAAAGCATCGCTCAACGCATGCAGTGCGACATCACCATCAGAATGAGCAATCAAACCTTGTTCGTAAGGAATCGTTACACCACCGATGATTACCGGACCTTCACCGCCGAATTTATGTACGTCGAAACCATGACCAATTCGAATCATTTTCTATCCTTTCTTTATTCGCCGCGCTCACGGCTGAGATAAAACTCGGCTAACGCAAGATCTTCTGGCTGAGTAATTTTTATATTATTCGCATTCCCTTGAACAAGTGCCGGCTTTTCGCCTAACCATTCCAAAGCCGAGGCTTCATCAGTGATAGTTGCACCTTGTTCTAATGCGTCAGCCAGTGCTTGAGTAAGCTGCTGAGTTTTAAACATTTGTGGAGTTAATGCATGCCACAATGCTTCTCTATCTACCGTATGATCGATATCTTGTGCCACGTTTGCTCGCTTCATTGTGTCTCTCACTGGAGAGGCAAGGATGCCACCTGTTGAGTGTGCGCTACAAACGTCGATCAAATGGTCAATATCGGATGTGAGTATACATGGCCTTGCTGCGTCGTGAACTAAAACCCACTCGCTTTCCAGATGTGTACTTACATAGTTTAGCCCTGATAACACAGAGTCTGCCCTTTCTTTACCACCAGCCACACGAACCACGTCTGGGTGCTGAGCAATGGAGAGTTCAGGGTAGTATGGGTCGCCGTCGGTAATAGCCACGACAACCTTAGAAATTTTTGGGTGAGAAAGCAGTTTTTCCACGGTATGTTCCAATACCGCTTTGCCGTCAATCAACAGGTACTGTTTTGGACGGTCTGCCTTCATTCGACTACCAACGCCAGCAGCTGGCACGATAGCAATATGAGATGGTGAAGTATCCAACATCTTATTGTTCATCCTCACCTACGATTCGGTAGAAGGTTTCGCCATCTTTAACCAAACCAAGTTCGTGACGCGCACGTTCTTCGATCGCATCAAGACCTTGTCGTAAGTCATCAATCTCAGCGAACATCTCGTTATTACGAGCTTGCAGCTTGCTGTTTACTTGCTGCTGCACTTCAATTTCATCTTCTACTGTGTAGTAGTCAGACACCCCGTTTTTGCCAAACCAGAGGGTATATTGAAGCCAGCCAAACAGTAACGTAAGGGCTATAACAAAGATTCGCATATCGTTGCTAACATTCTGTACCGGAAGGGATTAGATAAGGTGACATATATAGCATAAATGCGTGGTTGGCTCTAGGGCAGAAAAAGAGACTCACACGCTCCTTACAGGAAAAAAGCAGCAAAATGAAACAAAGAGACTTCCCTACTCTCTCCTTCCTCGTTCTATGGAATCAAAAATGAACGTAAGCGAAGCGTTCCCATATGTCAGATACAACCCCCCCCCGCCAAGGCAGAGTGTTTTTAAAAGCTTTAAGTTAAGCGGTTAACTCAGTTAAGAATTAAGCTTGACCTTTAACTTCTTTGAGACCGCTTCCTTGAAACATGGAGGAGCCCTCTCACTTATAGCTTCCGCCATATAAAAAACGCCCCGCAAGTGCGAGGCGTTTTCAAAAGCTTTAAGTTAAGCGGTTAATTCAATTAAGAATTAAGCTTGACCTTTAACTTCTTTAAGGCCGCTTCCTTGAAACATGGAGGAGCGCGCTCACCTAAAGCTTCCGTCATATAAAAAAACGCCCCGCAAGTGCGAGGCGTTTTCAAAAGCTTTAAGTTAAGCGGTTAATTCAGTTAAGAATTAAGCTTGACCTTTAACTTCTTTAAGACCGTTGAAAGGAGCGCGCTCACCTAGAGCTTCCTCGATACGGATTAGTTGGTTGTACTTAGCAACACGGTCAGAACGGCTCATAGAACCAGTTTTGATTTGACCTGCAGCTGTACCTACCGCTAGGTCAGCGATAGTTGCATCTTCAGTTTCGCCAGAACGGTGAGAGATTACTGCTGTGTAACCTGCGTCTTTAGCCATCTTGATTGCAGCTAGAGTCTCAGTTAGAGAACCGATTTGGTTGAACTTGATAAGGATAGAGTTAGCTACGCCTTTCTCGATACCTTCAGCAAGGATCTTAGTGTTAGTAACGAATAGGTCGTCACCTACTAGTTGAAGCTTGTCACCTAGTAGTTCAGTTTGGTGCTTGAAGCCAGTCCAATCAGACTCGTCTAGACCGTCTTCGATAGAAACGATTGGGAATTGGTTAGCTAGCTCAGCTAGGTAGTGGTTGAACTCTTCAGAAGTGAAAGTTTTACCTTCGCCTTTCATGTTGTAGATGCCAGCTTCTTTGTCGAAGAACTCAGATGCAGCACAGTCCATAGCTAGAGTAACGTCTTTACCTAGTTCGTAACCAGCAGCTGCAACAGCTTCTGCGATAACTTCTAGAGCTTCAGCGTTAGACTTAAGGTTAGGAGCGAAACCACCTTCGTCACCAACTGCAGTGCTGTAGCCTTTAGACTTAAGAACTTTAGCTAGGTTGTGGAATACTTCAGCACCGATACGTAGACCTTCTTTAAGAGTTTTAGCACCAACTGGTTGGATCATGAACTCTTGGATGTCAACGTTGTTGTCTGCGTGCTCACCACCGTTGATGATGTTCATCATTGGTAGAGGCATAGAGAACTGACCAGCTGTGCCGTTTAGCTCAGCGATGTGCTCGTATAGAGGCATGCCTTTAGCTGCTGCTGCAGCTTTAGCGTTTGCTAGAGAAACAGCTAGGATAGCGTTCGCACCGAACTTAGATTTGTTTTCAGTGCCGTCTAGTTCGATCATTACTGCGTCGATTGCAGCTTGGTCTTTAGCGTCTTTGCCAACTAGAGCTTCAGCGATTGCGCCGTTTACAGCTTCAACAGCTTTAAGAACACCTTTACCTAGGAAACGTGCTTTGTCACCGTCACGTAGCTCAAGAGCTTCGCGAGAACCAGTAGATGCGCCAGATGGAGCTGCTGCCATACCTACGAAACCGCCTTCTAGGTGTACTTCAGCTTCTACAGTTGGGTTACCACGTGAGTCGATGATTTCACGACCTAGAACTTTAACGATCTTAGACATTAATGTTTCCTCTCGTTTCAAATATAAATGTCAATTTTAAAGGGCAGCAGTACAACCTTTGCCGCTGCCCGTATCCTTTTACTTCTCGAATTCGCCGCGAGCGTTTTGGCCTGCAGCTTTAACGAAACCTGCGAATAGTGGGTGACCATCGCGAGGCGTCGAGGTGAATTCTGGGTGGAATTGAGCCGCTACAAACCATGGGTGAGCTGGGTTCTCAATCATTTCCACTAGTTTCTTGTCCGCTGATAGGCCAGATACTTTCAGACCCGCTTTTTCGATTTGCGGACGAAGATTGTTGTTTACTTCGTAACGGTGACGGTGACGCTCATGAATTGTCGCGTTGCCGTATAGTTCACGAGCTTTCGTACCTTTCTCTAGGTGACATAGCTGTGAACCAAGACGCATCGTACCACCTAGGTCAGACGTTTCAGTACGTTCTTCAACTTTACCTTCGCCGTCTACCCATTCAGTGATCAAACCTACCACAGGGTACTTAGTGTCTTTGTTAAATTCTGTTGAATGTGCACCTTCCATACCCGCTACGTTACGCGCGTATTCGATAAGTGCTACTTGCATGCCTAGACAGATGCCTAGGTAAGGTACTTTGTTTTCACGAGCGTATTGTGCTGCGCGAATCTTACCTTCGATACCACGGTCACCGAAGCCACCAGGTACTAGGATTGCATCTAGACCTTCAAGCACTTCTACGCCTTTCGTCTCAACATCTTGAGAGTCTACGTATTTAATTGTGACGTTTAGACGGTTTTTCAAGCCTGCGTGTTTAAGTGCTTCGTTTACTGACTTGTAAGCATCTGGTAGTTCGATGTATTTACCGACCATACCGATAGTTACTTCGCCAGTTGGGTTCGCTTCTTCATAGATAACCTGTTCCCATTCAGACAGGTCAGCTTCTGGTGCGTTGATACCAAAGCGAGCACAAACTAGGTCATCTAGACCTTGAGACTTAACAAGTTGAGGGATCTTGTAGATTGAATCTACGTCCTTCATTGAGATTACCGCTTTCTCAGGAACGTTACAGAATAGCGCAATTTTCTTACGCTCGTTCGCTGGGATCATACGATCTGAGCGGCAAACAAGAATATCTGGTTGGATACCGATAGATAGCAGCTCTTTAACAGAGTGCTGAGTTGGCTTAGTTTTCACTTCACCTGCAGCTGCTAGGTAAGGAACTAGCGTTAGGTGCATGAACATTGCGCGTTCACGGCCTAGTTCTACAGCAAGCTGACGGATAGCTTCCATAAATGGTAGTGATTCGATATCACCTACCGTACCACCGACTTCAACGATAGCAACATCATGGCCTTCAGAACCTGCGATTACGCGGTCTTTGATAGCGTTAGTGATGTGAGGGATAACCTGAATGGTTGCACCTAGGTAATCGCCGCGACGTTCTTTACGTAGTACGTCTGCATAAACACGACCAGCAGTGAAGTTGTTACGCTTAGTCATCTTGGTGCGGATGAAACGCTCGTAGTGACCAAGGTCAAGGTCAGTCTCTGCGCCATCTTCCGTAACGAACACTTCACCGTGTTGAGTTGGGCTCATTGTGCCTGGATCAACGTTGATGTAAGGGTCAAGCTTCATCATAGTCACTTTTAGACCACGAGCTTCTAGAATAGCTGCAAGAGATGCTGCTGCAATACCTTTACCTAGAGAGGATACAACCCCGCCAGTAACAAAAATGTAATTTGTCGTCATGTTTAACCTGAAATTGGTTGAATGAGGGAAATGGAGTGCTTCTGGACGGGACGTAAATATACCAGAAGCTCCTAACCGCCACAACGTGAAATCTATCACACCGTAATTTTTTATTTTTTGCTTCAAATCAAAGTCGAGTATTCATGCAATTTCAGCTTTGCTCTTCTCGTTTCACTTCATCCCACATGGAATCGAGTTCATCTAGAGTAAAGTCTGTGAGCTGCTTACCGTGCGCTGCAACTTTAGTTTCCACGCCTTTAAAGCGTTTCGAGAACTTTAAGTTGGCTTTTGCCAGTGCCACTTCAGGGTCTTTCCCTAGGTGACGAGACAGGTTCACAGTAGCAAATAAAAGATCGCCTAATTCAAGTTCGACTTTTTCCTCATCCGGAGTAATTTGAAGCGCTTCTTCCATCACCTCTTCAATTTCTTCCTGCACTTTTCCGACGACAGGGCCAAGCGAGTCCCAATCGAAACCAAATTTCGCGCACTTTTTCTGGATCTTTGTAGCACGCGAAAGCGCAGGTAGAGAGTTTGGTATTGAGTCTAGAATACTTTCTTCAGCTTTGCCTACTTGCGCTTTCTCTTTGGCTTTTTCTGCTTCCCAGTTTGCGTTAATCGCTTCTTCAGAATCGAATTCTACTTCTGAAAAAACATGCGGGTGGCGACGCGTCAGTTTCTCATTGACAGTTTCCACCACATCAGAAAAGTCGAATAGTCCCTGCTCTTTCGCCATTTGGCTGTAGAAAATAACTTGGAACAATAAGTCACCCAACTCTTCTTGCAAGTTCGGCCAATCGCGGTTTTGAATTGCATCCACCACTTCGTAGGTTTCTTCGATAGTGTGCGGAACAATGGTGTCGAAGGTCTGCTTTAAATCCCAAGGGCAACCGCTTTCTGGGTCACGCAACTTCGCCATGATTTGTTCTAACTGTTCAATTGGATGACTCATTTTCTGTTCCTTTAAACCTTTCTATCTAAAGAAAAAGGTGAGCAGCCAAAACCACTCACCTTTGTTATGTGTTGATCAATTCTCTAAATAATTGAAGCTGTAGCTAGGCGGCAAGCGAGCGAGACTCCTGAGCATAGCTTGCCTATGTGATGGAGCGAGTGAGCGTAGGCAACAACGCTATCAGCTTCAAGTATGACGAGAATTTTAGCCTAGGCGTTTAACCGACATTACATCCTTGATCTGCTCAACACGCTTCGAAACGCGTGAGAACACTTCAAGGTTGGTCACTTCAAGGTCAAAGTCCATGATCGACATTTGCGTGCGGTAATCGACGCGGCTCTTCATGCTGGTGACTTTGATTTTCTCGTTCGCAAATAGCGTTGTGATGTCTTTAAGTAGACCGCCGCGCTCCATTGCTTCAACACGAACCGTCAAGATGTAAGAACCGACAAAGCCGCTGCCCCAGACGGTATCGATGATACGTTCTGGTGCGTGATGACGAAGCTCCTCAAGTTGCTCACAGTCACTGCGGTGGACCGAAATTCCGCGGCCTTGGGTGATGTAACCTGCGATTTCATCACCAGGGATAGGCTGACAACAGCGCGCTAGATGCGTCATTAAGTTATCAACGCCTTCCACTACGACCGCATCTTTCTTCGGACGACTCTGTGCTGGCGCGCGACTTTCTGCTTCTTGCAGTTTTTCTAGCGCTTGCTGGTCTTCTTCTTCCGCGGTTGGTTTGTTCACCAATGCGTTGATGTGGTTGATGATCTGGTTGATACGTAAGTCACCACTACCAATACCAACATACAACTCATCAGCACTATTAACGTTAAAGCGTTTCAATGCGTAGTTATCAGCGTCTTTCAGTGTTGCGCCGATTTTCGCCAATTCGTGTTCTAGAATTTCACGACCCGCTTCTAGGTTCTTCTCACGGCTTTGCTTGCGGAACCATGCGTTGATCTTCGCACGCGCTCGGCTTGAAGTCACAAAGCCTAGCGACGGGTTTAACCAGTCTCGCGAAGGGTTTGGTTCTTTCTGGGTGATGATTTCAACCTGATCACCCATTTGCAGTTTATGAGTGAACGGTACGATACGACCCGCTACTTTGGCACCGATACAGCGATGCCCCACTTCTGAGTGAATGTGGTAAGCGAAGTCTAATGGAGTTGCGCCCATCGGTAGGTCGACGACATCACCACGTGGAGTAAAGGCATACACGCGGTCATCAAATACCTGACTACGCAGCTCATCCAACATCTCGCCAGAGTCAGACATCTCTTCTTGCCAATCCAGTAGCTTACGCAGCCACGTGATCTTCTCATCGTAACCGCTGCGGCTGCTTGCGCCTTCTTTGTATTTCCAGTGCGCTGCAACACCTAGCTCCGAGTCTTCGTGCATCTCTTTAGTACGAATCTGGATCTCGATGGTCTTGCCTTCAGGGCCAAGAATTACGGTATGGATGGACTGGTAGCCATTTGGTTTAGGGTTCGCTACGTAATCGTCGAACTCACTTGGTAAGTGTTTGTATTTGGTGTGAACCACACCCAGAGCGGCATAGCAGTCTTGAAGTTTGTCAGCGATGATACGTACCGCACGTACGTCAAACAATTCATCAAACGCCAGACTCTTCTTCTGCATTTTGCGCCAGATACTGTAGATGTGCTTTGGACGACCACTGACTTCTGCGTTGATGCCGCATACGGTCATTTCTTGAGTAAGGTCGTCGACAAAGTCTTTGATGTATTGTTCACGGACAATACGACGCTCAGCCAATTGCTTCGCGATTTGCTTGTAGGTTTCTGGTTGTTGGTAGCGGAAGGCGTAATCTTCGATTTCCCACTTCAACTGACCAATACCAAGGCGGTTTGCCAGAGGCGCATAAATATTTGCACACTCTTTTGCCGCTGCACGACGAACTTCGTCCGGCGCTTTTTTTACTTCAATCAGGTTGCAGATACGTTCTGCCAGCTTGATGACCACGCAGCGGAAATCATCCACCATGGCCAACAACATACGACGAACGTTATCTACTTGAGACGAGGCAGCACCACCATCCATTGTTACATTCAGTTGACCAATTGCCGCCATTTCATCGACGCCATCGATCAGCTTAATGATTTCTTTGCTGTATTTTTCCTCAAGGAGTTCTCTATCAAAAGCACCACTTGAGACCAAAGGGAACAGTTGCGCAGCGACGAGTGTCGCTTTATCCATCGACAAGGTGATCAAGATTTCAATCATCTCTCGTCCACGCCACAACAAAAGCTCCGCCTGCTCGTGGTTCGCCAAAATCGATTGGCAATCACGATACACTTCGGTTAAGCGTTTCGCTGTGTTTTTCTCTTGACCTAGGCTAGCCACCCAGTTTTCAAGTTCAAACTGTTCATCTTGGTTTAAATGCGCGCTTCTTACCGCAACCATCTCATCATCCTAATTATTATATTTGTGTGGTTTGACTAACACCATCCAGGTTAGTTCTTGTGCCAAGCTTTAAGCGTTGGCTTATTGACCACCCACCACGTGTAAGTGATCAACAAAGTCCCAATTATCAGGACTTTTCAAACAGTGCCATCGATTCTAGATGGCTGGTATGAGGGAACATGTCCAGCATACCTAATTTGGTTAATTGGTAGCCTTGCTCCAGCAAGCTCTGACTATCCCTTGCAAGGGTAGCAGGATTACACGAAACATAAACTACACGCTGTGCGCCAAGCGCAGAAACTTGATCGATGATCCCACTCGCGCCAGCGCGTGCCGGATCAAGCAGCACTTTGTCGAATTGTTCAGCCGCCCAAACTTGCCCTTCAAAATCTTGCTCAAGGTTAGCGTGATAAAATTGCGCGTTATTGATTTGGTTCAAAGATGCATTATTTGCCGCCTTTTCCACCATTTCTGCCACACCTTCTACGCCAACCACGTGTTTTGCACGTTTTGCGATAGGTAAACTAAAGTTACCCAAGCCACAGAACAAATCTAACACTCGTTCGTCACTTTGTGGGTCTAACCACTCTACTGCCTGAGCGACCATTTTCTGGTTTACCGCTTGGTTCACTTGAATAAAGTTATTTGGCGTAAATGGCACGGTGACACCCGCTTCTTGATAGAAAGGCACCTCACCTTCAATCAAATCAAGCTGATCGGTTTCTGGCATCAAGTAGAGCGATGCATCGTGACGCTTCGCCAATTCCACCAACGAGTTGGTTTCTTTTTCAGTCAGTTTGCTTAGATGACGCAATGTGATGCATGGACCGTTGTCGCCTAGCACCAACTCTACGTGACCAAGTTGCTCTGGCTTCTTAAACGCTTTTAACGTCGAGTAGATTTCTGGCAATAGCACATTTAACTCAGGTGCGAGCACTGGACAATCCGTCACTTGCGCGATTTGCTTACTCTGTTTCTTGCGGAAACCAAAGTGCAACTGACGAGTCTTTTTATCTACGAACAAGCTCACACGAGCACGGCGACGATAGCCAAGAGACTCTCCCAATACAGGCGCATCCAACTCGATATCACTGCCGGCAAATTTTCTCATCAACTGACGAAGCGTTTGCTGCTTGTGCGTCAATTGTTGGTCATAGTTCAGGTGCTGCAGGTCACAGCCACCGCATTCATGGTAGTGCGGACAAAATGACTCCACGCGAGCGTCACTCGGTTTAAGGATTTTAATCAACTTACCACGAGCGAACTTGCTCTTTTCTTCCACCAATTGGGTTACCACTTCCTCACCCGGTAGCGCACCATCAATAAACAATGGTTTCTTCTTAAGGTAAGCAATGCCTGCGCCGTGGTGATCCAAACGCTCTACTTGTACCGCTTGGTGACGGGTATTCAGTTGCGTTTTCTTTTTAGGTTGAAAGATACGTGCCATGCTCTGTGCCTGATTTGTGTCTAATTGCTCTACTGCTTCACTATTCTTGATTGCAGCCGTTGTGTGATTCGAGTGACTTGATTATGCTTACCGTTTATCCGGTGACGTCACTTCTTTGCTCAAGGCTTTATCGTGCGCTTGAGAAATAATGCGTTATTTTCCCATATCCAGACTCCGATGTAATTAGATAACATGACCAGATATGGCTTAAGAGCACGTGTAATTACACTAACTCTCGCTCCCACTCTCATTATTGGTTTATTACTGAGCGGCTTTTTCTCATTTAACCGCTACCAAGACCTCGAGAAACAAGTTATCACCACAGGCAATAGCATTATCGAACCGCTTGCGATTGCCAGTGAAACTCACCTACTTTCCGAAAGTCGCGAAGCCGTTCGTCGCCTTATCAGTTACGCCCACCGCAAAAACTCGAAACTGGTTCGTAGTATCGCGGTGTTCGATGAAAATCATGAGCTTTTCGTCACTTCTAACTTCCACCCCAATTTTGAAGCTCTGATGTTCCCGAAGGATAAGCCTATCCCTCAATTAGGCAATTCGGAAATCTTCGATAACTCGCTTATTCTGCGCGTGCCGATTCTATCTGAAGGTCACTATCTTTCGGAGCTCTCAAATGAGAATCAGGGCACAAAAGCCATCGGCTACATCGCAGTGGAAATGGATCTTTCGTCACTTCGATTGCAGCAATACCAAGAAGTGTTCTCTGCGTTCTTGGTGTTGATCCTCGGTCTTGGTCTCGCGAGTGTGTTCGCTTCTCGTCTAATGCATGACGTTACTCAGCCGATCACGCACATGAAGAACGTGGTTGACCGCATTCGTCGCGGCCACCTTGATGTGCGTATCGAAGGCAAAATGCACGGTGAGTTGGACCAACTGAAAAACGGTATCAACGCCATGGCGGTCTCGCTGTCGGAATACCACGTTGAGATGCAGCACAGTATAGACCAAGCGACATCAGACTTACGTGAGACTCTGGAACAGCTAGAGATTCAGAACGTGGAGTTAGACATCGCGAAGAAGCGTGCCCAAGAAGCAGCACGTGTGAAGTCAGAATTCTTAGCGAATATGTCTCACGAACTTCGTACTCCATTGAATGGCGTGATTGGCTTTACCCGCCAAATGCTGAAAACACAGCTTTCGAATAGCCAAACGGATTACTTGCAGACTATTGAGAAGTCCGCAAACAACCTACTGAACATCATCAACGACATCCTCGACTTCTCGAAACTGGAAGCCGGTAAGCTGGCACTGGAAAACATTCCGTTTGAATTCCGCGAGAGCTTAGAAGAAGTAATCAACCTACAAGCTACCAGCGCGCACGAGAAAGGTTTAGAAATCACCTTGAAAGTGGATCCGAAGATCCCGCAAGGCTTGGTGGGTGACCCACTTCGTATCCAACAAATCCTCACTAACTTGGTCGGCAACTCCATCAAGTTTACTGAGCGCGGTAACATCGACATCAGCGTTGAGATGCGCTCACAATCTGGTGATTCGGTCGAACTGCAATTCATGGTGCGCGATACTGGTATTGGTATCTCCGAACGTCAGCAAGCGCAGTTGTTCCAAGCGTTTAGCCAAGCAGATGCAAGTATTTCACGTCGCTATGGTGGTACCGGTCTTGGTCTGGTTATCACTCAAAAACTGGTAAGCCAGATGGGCGGTGAAATCAGCCTAACCAGTCGCCTACACCAAGGTTCTACCTTCTGGTTTACGGTTCGCTTGCACTCGACTGAAATGCCAATGAGCGATCTGATTGAAGTCGAACTACTAACTGGTAAGCAATTGCTGTTGGTTGAACCAAACATGCAAGCGGCGTCAGTGACACAGCAGATCCTAAGCCAAGAAGGCATTCTGGTGACCTACCGCTCTTCGTTGCCAGAAAACGACGAGAACTACGATTACGTCTTGTTGAACTTGGCTGCCAACCAAACCTACGACGAACAATCGGTAGCAGCTTGGATTGAACAAGCCAAACGCATGGCGCCGAGTGTGATCATGGGTACACCAAGTACCGAATTGGCCCTGGCAGATCAAGTGATGAACGATCATCAGATCCAATGTCTGACCAAGCCATTATCACGCCGTAAGCTTTTACAAAGCCTGATCACGGACCATGTTGAAACACCACAAGCGGTAATTGCTCCAATTGATCCAGTGGTGAATGAACGCTTACCACTTACGGTGCTTGCGGTTGATGATAACCCTGCCAACTTGAAATTGATCTCTGCGCTACTAAAAGAGCGTGTAGAAACGGTAACAGCGTGCAGCAATGGTCAGCAAGCGGTGAATCTCGCGACTGAGAAGAAATACGATCTCATCTTTATGGACATTCAAATGCCATTGATGGACGGCGTGACCGCTTGCCAGCACATTAAAGAGCTAGAGCTGAACAAAGACACCCCAGTGATTGCGGTAACCGCGCATGCCATGGCGGGCGAACGTGACCGACTACTGGCAGCGGGTATGGATGACTACCTAACCAAGCCAATTGAAGAACATGTACTGCAACAGGTTTTGGTTCATTGGAACCCAAATACTTGTACTGAAAGTGTCGACAAAATCGCGCCTTCTTATGTCGAGCCTGTTGTGGAGACTGCGCCACCAGCACCAGAAAAACCACAGCAAGATGTCATCATCGACTGGCAAGCAGCGTTAAAGCAGAGTGCCAACAAAGAAGACCTAGCCAAAGACATGCTGCGCATGCTGATTGATTTTATTCCTGAGGTGGAAGAAGTGGTCGATCAAGCATTAGAGCAAGAAGACTTCTCGCGTGATGACCTTATCCATGTGGTGCATAAACTTCACGGCAGCAGCTCTTACTGCGGTGTGCCAAGATTGAAGTCATTGTGTGCAACCTTGGAACAAGCGCTGCGCTCAGGGGCTAGCATTGAAGACATCGAGCCAGAAATGTTTGAACTGCAAGATGAGATGATAAAGGTTACTAGCACCGCGAAACTCTATCTTGAGCAGTAGAGAATGACAGCATAAATCAGAGTAATAAAAAAGCCAGAGCATCGACTCTGGCTTTTTCGTATTCGGTTATTAATCCGTAATCAGGCTAAGTTAGGATTCAAAAATCACCGTCGCAACGGCGTAATGACGTTCATCCGAAATGGACAGATGAACATGATTGACGCCCATCGACTCAGCGATTTGCTTCGCCACACCGGATAAGGTCAGTACTGGTTTACCAAACTCATCATTCGAAACCGTAAAATCATGAAAGGTCACGCCTTTTGCGATGCCAGTTCCTAACGCTTTTGAGGCCGCCTCTTTTACTGCGAAACGCTTCGCAAGGTAACGCCCTTTTTGCTTCAATTCAGCAAACTTTATCATTTCATCATGCGACAAAATGCGCTTTGCGAATGGTTCACCAGTACGACCGAGCGCTTTTTCAATGCGCTCAATCTCTGCGATGTCAGTGCCTAATCCTAAAATTGCCATGCTTTAATCTGATTACTTACGAGCCGCAACCATAATGGCTTTCATTTCTGCCACAGATTTTTCTAGACCATCGAAAACGGCACGACCAATGATCGAGTGACCGATGTTTAGCTCGTAGATTTCTGGCAGTGCTGCGATTGGTGCAACGTTGTGGTAAGTCAGACCGTGACCTGCGTTTACGATGATACCTAGGTCATCAGCGTAGCTAGCGCCAGCTGCGATCTTCTTCAGTTCATCTTGCTGATCTTCTTCTGTTGTCGCGTCTGCGTAGTGACCAGTGTGAAGCTCAATATAAGGAGCGCCACAAGCTTTTGCCGCATCGATCTGTTGACGGTCAGCATCGATGAACAAAGATACTTTGATGCCCGCTTCAGTTAGCTTTTGCGTTGCCGCTTTCACTTTCTCAAGTTGACCGACAACGTCCAGACCACCTTCTGTTGTCAACTCTTCACGTTTTTCAGGAACCAGACAAACGAACTCAGGCTTAGTTTGTAGCGCAATCTCAACCATCTCGTCCGTTACTGCCATTTCAAGGTTCATACGAGTTTGAATGGTTTCACGTAGGATGCGAACGTCACGATCTAGAATGTGGCGACGGTCTTCACGTAGGTGGATGGTAATACCGTCAGCACCTGCACGCTCTGCGATCTCAGCAGCATGAACTGGATCTGGGTATTTAGTACCACGTGCATTACGTAGAGTGGCAATATGGTCGATATTAACGCCTAAGTAGATTGAGCTCATTTTCCGTTACTCCGTGCTCGATATGTCTGAATGAATAATTCGCGACTTTTTAAAGGTTTGCCGCCAAGATACGGCTTTAATGCCATACGTGTAAAGCGTTTCGCCGCTTTTAATTGCTCTTTAGTGACGAATCGCCGCTCACTAATCGCAATCAATTCATTACCTAAAAATGTCAGGTTGTCGCGCCTTACTGAAGCTATGAATCCCTTTTGTTCACGATAACGGTAAGTCATCTCAGGATCGACAGGCTCCCCCGTCCCGGCACAATGTAAGAAATCGACGCCATAGCCCATTGAAGACAGCAGGGCCAATTCAAAACGACGCAAGCCCGGTTCAGGGTTATCACTCTGAGCCAATTCCGTTAGTGCATGCAGATAATCATGAAACAGGGCTGGCATCGGCACTTCCGCCATTAACACGCGCCCGACTAATTCATTTACGTACATTGCGGAGTAAAGGTTTATCCCGAACAACGGCAAGCCTAAACTGATTGGCTCTGCCTGACGTAAGGTTTTCATCGAACCTTTTCCGGACCATTTCAGCAATAGCGGTGTGAAGGGCTGCAATGCCCCTTTTAGATTGGAGCGTTTGCTGCGCGCACCTTTCGCCATCAACGTGATACGACCATACTCCTCGCTGAATACATCAAGGATTAAGCTCGATTCACTGTAAGGGCGTCGGTGCAATACAAAGCAGCGCTGGAAGCCTTCTGAAGACTGGTTGCTCATTTCAATCAGTGTGCCTAAGTCGGTAATAAAAAATAAGGAGCCAAGTGGCTCCTTATTTTAATCGATATTATATTTTAGTCGATGTTGGAACGAAGTGTCTTCGTTACCAAACGTACAAGCAACCAAACTTATAGGTCGTCGATGTAACCTAGTGAGCGCAGCGCACGTTCGTCGTCTGCCCAACCAGATTTCACTTTTACCCAAGTCTCTAGGTAAACCTTACGACCGAATAGTTCTTCCATATCTAGGCGCGCTTCACGACCAATTGTCTTGATCTTCTCGCCGCCTTTACCAATCACCATTTTCTTCTGACCATTACGTTCAACAAGAATCAGGGCGTTGATATGGAAACCGTCCGTTTCTGGGTTGTAATCAAAACGCTCAATCTCAACCGTTACTGAATATGGCAGCTCTTCACCAGTAAAACGCATCAGCTTTTCACGCACGATTTCAGACGCCATGAAACGCTGAGAACGGTCTGTTACGTATTCTTCTGGGAAGTGATGCGTTGCTTCTGGCAAGTGATCGCGAACGTGCTTGCGTAGTACGTCGATGTTCTTACCTTGCTTTGCAGAGATTGGCACAACATCAACGAAGTCCATCTTCTTAGACATGTCGGCCATGTGCATCATCACTTCGTTACGATCTTGCACGTTGTCTACTTTGTTCACACAAAGTACAACTGGGAAGTTCGACTTTTGAAGCTTAGTCAGCACCATCTCGTCGTCTTTTGTCCAATGTGTACCGTCGACCAAGAAGAATACTAGGTTCACATCACTTAGAGATGAGTTTGCTGCACGGTTCATCAAGCGGTTAATCGCGCGCTTCTCTTCAATGTGAAGTCCTGGCGTATCTACGTAGATCGCTTGGTAATCGCCGTCTGTGTCCACACCCATGATGCGGTGACGAGTCGTTTGCGGCTTACGAGATGTAATCGAAATCTTCTGACCAAGAATTTTGTTTAGAAGCGTCGATTTACCAACGTTTGGGCGACCAACAATCGCAATAAAGCCACAGTGCTGGTTTTCTGGTGAACTTACTTCACCATTGGATGCAAAAAATGCATCGATATCGAATTCGTTATCAGCCATTTGTTAATTGCTCAAGTGCTGTTTCAGCAGCCGCTTGTTCTGCCTTGCGGCGGCTGGTGCCTTTACCAATGACAGGCTTATCCACACCTGCTACGTCACACTCAACCGTGAACTCTTGGTTGTGCGCTTCACCTTTAATATTAGTCACTGTGTAGACAGGCAGTGGTTTTCTTCTGCCTTGCAGGAACTCTTGTAGGCGAGTTTTTGGATCTTTTTGTGATACGCCTGGCTTGATGGCTTCAAGACGCGAGTTGTACCAACTCAGTACAATACCGCGCACGGCTTCAATATCACTATCAAGGTAAATCGCACCAATAATGGCTTCTACCGCATCGGCTAGAATAGAGTCTCGGCGGAATCCGCCACTCTTCAATTCACCTGGACCTAATTTTAAATAATCTCCTAGATCGAATTCACGACCCAGTTCCGCCAATGTGTGCCCACGTACCAAAGTAGCGCGCATACGGCTCATGTCACCTTCGTTCACTTTCGGGAAACGATGGTACAGATCATCAGCGATGACAAAACTTAAAATTGAATCGCCCAGAAACTCAAGACGTTCATTATGCTTGCTGTTGGCGCTGCGGTGAGTCAGCGCCAAGTTGATAAGCCCAGCGTCCTTAAATTGGTAGCCGAGCTTTCTCTCTAGTTTATCAATTGGAGAATTCATACTCTCTCGATATGTAATGGTTAGTGAATACCACCGACGCGGTTAAAACGCACACCAGTTGGAATCCATGAAGGTAGAACGCTGTCCGCGCCACGATCAAACTCGAAGCTGATCCAGATCGCGACAGCTTTACCGACTAAGTTTGCTTCTGGAACAAAGCCCCAGTAACGGCTATCAGCACTGTTATCACGGTTATCACCCATAACAAAGTACTGACCTTGTGGTACAACCCATTCGTTAACTCCTGGACGTGGCTGATAGTTCTGCACACGGTCACGAGCAAGCGGGTTCACCAAAACTTGGTGTTCAACTTCACCCAGTTTTTCATTCATCTGAATCAGAGGAATGCCATTTTGGATGAATTGGCTCTCTTCAACATTGCTCAATTTGACTGGCTTACAAGATGATTCACCTTTCGATTGAATACATACCTGTTTGTCCGCAGAGTAACGCACGGTATCACCAGGCAAACCAACCACACGTTTAATGTAGTCAATGTTTGGCTGTGGTGGGTATTTGAATACCACGATGTCGCCACGCTCAGGCTTGCCAGTTTCCACTAGCTGCGTGCGCCATACTGGGTCTTTCAAGCCGTATGCGTATTTCTCAACCAAAATGAAGTCACCCACTAGTAGGGTTGGCATCATTGAGCCTGAAGGGATTTGGAACGGTTCATAGATAAAAGAACGTAATACCAGAACGAATGCAATCACTGGAAAGATAGAGACGCTGTTCTCTACCCACCAAGGTTGGCTTTCTACTTTTTGTAGCGTCACCGCATCCAGACCATTTGCTGTTTGCGCTTGGATCTCCGCTACCTTTGCTTGACGTTTTTTCGCAAACACCAGCTTTTCTAGTAGCCAAACTACGCCAGTTACCAAAGTCACGATAACTAGAATCAGTGAGAATGTATTCGCCATTAAATTCCCTTATCTAAAAATACGAAAGTGAAAGAGCCGAAACCCTTTCACTTATTTTACTATCTAACGTCTTATGACAGACAAGAGTACGAGATAGTTCAACTCTAGTCTTTACCAACGTGAAGAATTGCTAGGAACGCTTCTTGAGGCAGCTCTACGTTACCGATCTGCTTCATACGTTTCTTACCTTCTTTCTGTTTCTTCAGAAGTTTCTTCTTACGGCTTACGTCACCACCGTAACATTTCGCGATTACGTTCTTACGTAGCTGTTTCACGGTAGAACGCGCGATGATGTGGTTACCGATGGCCGCTTGGATCGCAATGTCGAACATCTGACGAGGGATGAATTCTTTCATCTTCTCTACAAGCTGACGACCACGAGTCTGAGACTGGTCTTTGTGCGTAATCAACGCTAGCGCATCCACTTTGTCGCCGTTCAGTAGCACGTCTACGCGTACCATGTTCGATGCTTCAAAGCGTTGGAAGTTGTAATCCAGAGACGCATAACCACGTGATGTAGACTTCAGACGGTCAAAGAAATCCAGTACTACTTCTGCCATTGGAATATCGTAAGTAACGGCTACTTGGTTACCGTGGTAAACCATATCTACCTGAGTACCACGTTTCTCAACACATAGTGTGATTACGTTACCTAGGTAATCCGCAGGTACTAGGATGTTACAGCGCGCGATAGGCTCACGGATCTCTTCGATGTCGTTAACCGCTGGCAGTTTTGCCGGGCTATCAACATACAGAGTCTCGCCGTTTGTTTGCTCAACTTCGTAAACTACGGTTGGTGCCGTTGTAATCAGGTCTAGGTCGTATTCACGTTCTAGACGCTCTTGGATGATTTCCATGTGCAACATGCCAAGGAAACCACAACGGAAACCAAAGCCTAGTGCTGCAGAGTTTTCTGGCTCGTAGAATAGCGATGCGTCGTTAAGGCTCAGTTTACCTAGTGCGTCACGGAAGTTTTCGTAATCATCAGAAGATACTGGGAACAGACCCGCGTATACCTGAGGTTTTACTTTCTTAAAGCCTGGCAGTGGCTTCTCGCTGCCGTTTTTCGCTAGTGTCAGCGTATCACCTACTGGTGCACCTAGGATGTCTTTGATACCACAAACTACCCAGCCTACTTCGCCAGTACGCAGAACATCAGTGTCCACTTGCTTAGGCGTGAAGATACCTAGACGGTCTACACCCCAAGTTTGGCCTGTGCTCATTACTTTGATTTTGTCGTTTTTCTTCAGTGAGCCGTTTTTAATACGAACCAAAGAAACAACGCCAAGGTAGTTATCGAACCATGAGTCGATGATCAGCGCTTGAAGTGGCGCGTCTGGATCACCTTCTGGTGCTGGAATTGCTGATACGATGTTTTCTAGAACGTCATCTACACCGATACCTGTCTTTGCAGAACAGCGAGTAGCTTCCATTGCATCAATACCAACGATTTCTTCAATTTCTTCCGCTACACGCTCAGGATCGGCTGCTGGTAGGTCAATCTTGTTCAGGATTGGCACAACCTCTAGATCCATTTCGATCGCGGTGTAACAGTTAGCTAGCGTTTGAGCCTCTACACCCTGACCTGCGTCAACCACCAGTAGCGCACCTTCACAAGCGGCTAGAGAACGTGATACTTCGTACGCAAAGTCAACGTGTCCCGGAGTATCGATGAAGTTCAACTGGTACGTTTCGCCGTCTTTAGCGGTGTAGTTCAGCGTCACACTCTGAGATTTGATGGTGATACCACGCTCACGTTCAAGATCCATAGAATCCAGAACCTGTGCGGCCATTTCACGATCGCTTAATCCACCACAAACTTGGATTAGACGGTCAGATAGGGTCGACTTACCATGGTCGATGTGGGCGATAATCGAAAAGTTACGAATGTGCTTCATAGATTTAGGGTGACTAACTCTTTACAAATAGGGACAGTAAGAAAGCCGTCAGTTGACGGCATTTCAATCAAGTTGGCAGATTCTACCCAATTTCGTTAACGGGCGCACCTTATTTAAAGTTTAGAACTTATTGAATAGGTTCACCGAGAACTCGAATGAGGGTGACTTGACGTTTGGACTCATCTTCTAGCGGGCGTGACACACGTTTTGCGAGCCACATACCACCAGCGGCAAACAATACCGAAGCGAGGATGGTAATACCCTCACCGCCAGCCGTTAAAGGCGCAAGCAGGAAGTTGCCAATCACGGCACCGAGAATCAAACCAAATAAAGGAAGAAGGTAGACCGCCATGGCTGATTTGATCAGGCTTGCTTCAGGGAAGCCAATTTCCACCACCTGGCCTACTTTGACGGACTTTGGGGTACGCAAATGCCACGACAGCGTTTTGTTACCGAAGGCTTTGGTAACCACGCCAGTGCCGCAGCTTTTTTGCGATGAACAGCTGCTGCAACTGGTCTGTTGCTCGCAGCTGAGATCGACATCATATTGCTGACCGTGACGATGAACACCCGTCACAGTAGCCAATGCAGTCATCATTGCACTTCACTCTTTGTTACATTAAAAGTGACCGATTGTGCGATGCGCTGAGCCGTTGTTGGTGGGATATCACCTACAACAGAGATTTCGTGGTTGCCGTTAATAAAGCTATGTAGAGTGCGACGACCTTGACGAACCAGCTGACCTTTCAGCGAATGCTCATCTTTGTTCGCCACATACACAGAGAAACTAAACAGCCCATCTGAGTACAATTGGCTTTCTACCATTTGGTCGGTCACCGCCATACGGTAGCGATTCAGTTCATTTGGTTGGAAACCTTCTGGTATCCAACCCACAGTCCAATCGCTGGTGCCGATATCGCCTTTCGGCATAGTCAAAACACCAGGTAACTGAACCTCTTCCAAACCACTCATCAGCTCGCCAATTTTAGGGTTCACTGAGTAAGAGATAGTTCGGTACTGTTCAAGCATTTCACCATCGCGATCGACAAGATCAGCACGCAGTGGCAACTTACTCTTCTCATCAATCCACAACACGTAAGAGTAACGCAGGCCATCTTTTGGCACGATACGTAGCACTTGTGTTGGTACACCTGCTTCACGGGCACGACCTACTTTTACGTAGTCGTAGTACAAGTTTAGCTCGTCAATGTTCGCGTTCAGCATTGGCATGATTGGAGCAACCATTTTACCCGATTCGATGGTAAACGGCTCCGCGCCAGTTTCGATGTAGCTTACTTCAGTGCCGCGACGAATAACCTCACGCACAGGACCGCTCAGATACACAAGATGTGCGTACTGGTCTTTGTCGTGAGTCGCATGACGATACAGCAAAGGTTCAATGCTGTTCTTTTTGATAAGGATATAAGAGAGTTCGTAGCTTAAATTCTTGCTCGCCTCGCTCATTTGATGCAATAAAGCCTCCGCTGGCTTATCACCAGCAAAGGCTTGCGAAGACATCAGACTGAACAGAGCGCAAGCGCTGATCAGAAATTTTTTCATTCAATATCCGGAGTCAGATGTGCATCTTGCTGAGACGCATCACTGTTAATTCTTAGCTGCAGTTCGTAGTCACGAAGCATAGCATGAACGCGTTTGCGTTGCTCTTGCATATTTGCTTCACCAACCGAACGCTCTACGGATTCACGCGTCAAGCTTACTGGTTCAGCACTGCCAGCGAATGGCACGGTTTGAAGCACAGGAAGTTGATCGGCTTGTGGCGACATTGGGTCACTACCACCGTATTGTTGCACACCTAAAATCACAACGAGTGACACACACGCAGCGACTGCAACTTGACCAAACTGGGTCAACCAAGCTGGCAATTGGCGTTTCGCTTTTTGTGGCTCTGGTTGCGACTCTTTTGGCGCGTCGTTAATTGAAATCACGTTTGCACTGCGCGAATCGATAGCACGATGCACAGGCTCGTCTTCTAACGCTAACGCTACGCTTTCAGCAATATTCCACTCAGGCTTTGCTGGCGCTTCGCCTCGCATCACATCACCAATCAGGTGATAGTTCTGCCAAGCATCACGGCTCTCTTGGTCTTGCTCTAATTCTTGAATTAAAGCCTTATCGACCAATTCTCCATCCATGAGAGCTGAAAGTTTTTCTTTGTCAGCCATTGTTTTCACCATAGTTATCACTTGTACTAGCGCTGCAAAAGAGGTTTGATTTTCTTTTCCACCGCCTCACGAGCACGGAAGATACGTGATCGTACCGTTCCCACCGGGCAATCCATTACTTCAGCAATTTCCTCATAGCTTAAGCCGTCAAGCTCACGCAGAGTCATTGCCGTTTTCAAATCTTCAGGTAAGGCTTCGATTGCGCTGAACACTACCCGTTGCAATTCTTTGGACAACGTTAAGTTCTCAGGGTTCGAAATTTCTTTCAGTGCATTACCTGTTTCGTAAAATTCAGCATCTTCAGCATCAACATCCGTCGCAGGCGGTCTACGACCCTGAGCAACGATATGATTCTTCGCAGTATTCACCGCAATGCGATACAGCCAAGTGTAAAACGCACTCTCCCCGCGAAAGCTAGGGATAGCTCGGTAAGCCTTGATAAACGCTTCTTGTGCTACATCTGGAACATCGCCAGGATTACTTACGTATCTGGAAATAAGATTACATACCTTGTTCTGATACTTTGTTACCAGCAGGTTGAATGCTTGCTTATCTCCATTCTGAACTCGCTCAATCAATACTTGATCGGTCAGCTGCTCGTTCATTCGAGCGGATACTCCTATTTGTTATGCCCCTACTCTTCTCAGATATGGGTACTAATTATGCAAAACGTAGTATTGACACCACTGCTTACTTGAGCACTATTGTGACTCCGACGTGAATGAGAAAGTTCCATAGTTTCTCAAATTTTTTGTCATTGTTTTTTCACAGTGTGATGTCACTAGCCAAATCCCTCGCCACGTCTGAATTACGTCTCGTTTTGACAAGCGAGCATAGTGTTGGGGAAATGGGTATAATGGATGATCTCTGTCCCAGATTGTGCTGGGTAGAGCCTAGAAAAGCAATGGCATTGACAAACTATTACTTTTTGTTGGCACGGCTAATGGCTATCTGAACAACGCGTTTAAAATAAAACTCAGGAAGCATTCGCATGTCATCGACATGCAAAAATAAGAGTGGCACAAGTCACCAGAGTTGCGGTGATTTAGATACCTCCCAACTTAGCCCTTAGCGACGGATGTCGCGTTAATGGATGCACATGGTGTGCAAAATATACACAAGGTAGCCTTGTTACCTTAGCTTGGGATTGTAAAAGTAATATGAACACAAATCGTGAACATGAATGTGATGTGTTAGTGGTAGGGAGTGGCGCCGCGGGCTTGTCGTTGGCTTTGCGTGTTGCAAACCACTGTAAGGTGATGGTTCTAAGTAAAGGACCACGTAGCGAAGGCGCGACGTTTTACGCGCAAGGTGGTATTGCTGCGGTATTTGATGAATCGGACACCATTGAGTCTCACGTTGAAGATACGCAAATTGCCGGGGATGGAATCTGTGATGAAGAGACGGTTAAATTCATCGCGGAAAACTCAAAAGAGTGCGTGCAATGGTTGATTGATGGCGGCGTGCCATTTGACCGTGAAGACGATGATTCTGACGACGAACCACGTTATCACCTAACTCGCGAAGGCGGACACAGCCGTCGCCGTATTTTGCACGCAGCCGATGCAACTGGTATGGCAATGCAAACTTCTCTTCAAGACAACGCACACAGCCACCCAAACATTCATGTTCTTGAACGTCACAATGCTCTGGATTTGATCACCGAAGATAAAATTGGCGGCGACAAAAACAAGATCATTGGCGCTTATATTTGGAACCGCAACGAAGAGCAAGTTGAAACTGTTCGTGCAAAATTTGTTGTTCTCGCAACGGGCGGCGCTTCCAAAGTTTACCAATACACGTCTAACCCAGACGTCTCATCTGGTGATGGTATTGCAATCGCGTGGCGCGCAGGTTGTCGCGTTGCGAACATGGAATTCAACCAATTTCACCCGACCTGTCTGTTCCATCCAGAAGCGCGCAACTTCTTACTAACAGAAGCATTGCGTGGTGAGGGGGCGTATTTACGTCGTCCTGATGGCTCACGATTTATGCCAGATTTTGATGAGCGTAAAGAGCTTGCTCCACGCGATGTCGTGGCTCGCGCTATCGACTTCGAGATGAAGCGCTTAGGTGCTGATTGCATGTATCTCGACATCAGCCATAAGCCAGCTGATTTCATTACCAAGCATTTCCCAACCATCTACTCTCGTTTGATGGATTTGGGTATCGACATGACTAAAGAGCCAATCCCAATCGTACCTGCGGCGCACTATACATGCGGCGGCGTCATGGTCGATCAAAACGGTCATACCGATCTGAAGAACCTCTACGCGATTGGTGAAGTGAGCTACACAGGCTTGCACGGCGCGAACCGTATGGCATCGAACTCGCTACTTGAGTGTGTGGTTTACGCATGGTCGGCAGCCAAAGATATTCTTAAACATCACAACGAAGTAGAACTAGCACCGCAGGTTCCATGTTGGGATGAAAGCCAAGTGACCAACAGTGATGAAGAAGTGATCATCCAACACAACTGGCATGAGCTGCGCCTATTTATGTGGGATTACATGGGTATCGTTCGTACCGATAAACGTCTTGAACGCGCACTGCGCCGTATCCAGATGCTGCAACAAGAGACGCATGAGTACTACAGCCATTTCCGCGTATCAAACAACTTGCTAGAGTTGCGTAACCTGCTGCAAGTCGCAGAGTTGATGGTGCGTTGTGCGATGCAGCGTAAGGAGAGCCGTGGTCTGCACTACACCTTGGATTATCCAAACCAGCTAGAAAACAGCGGCCCAACGATTCTTACACCAAACAAATAGCTCTGACACTAAAAAGTAACCGTCAGATACAAGATCAAATGGGAGCTTCGGCTCCCATTTTCCATTGTCGTAATATCAAACACAGTTGACGATATTCCACATCTTCACAACTGTCTCGCCAAATCGTGACTTTCTCACCCGACACTAATTCAAACGTGACTTTGAACGCCGCCGCCGACACATCAACACTCGATATTGTCGAAGTTTGTTTGTCATTGCGTACTGTGCCATCACGATGCAAATACCAACCGCCGCAGGCTGAAGGCACGACAAAGCCACCTTGCATGTGGCAACGGATAATCAGTAGTAACAGATAAGTTGATAAGACGAGTGGGATATCAGAGCAGATAACCGCCCAAACGCAACCTAGGAGAAGAAGTTGGTTGGCAATTTGGGCGTATAGAGAAGTGTTAACCTTAAGATTAACGAACCTTGCTGAGGTTGTGTGCGACAATTTTATCGACCATCGAAGCGTGACCTAGATTTTCGCTACGACCGTGGCCCATCACCCAAGTAAACAGATCGGGATCATCGCATTCTAGTAGTGAGACGAAATCACGCTGCTCTTGCTCATTTAGTGCATCAAAGCACTCTTCAAAAAACGGCATAATCACCACGTCAAGCTCAAGCATGCCACGACGACAAGCCCATTTAATACGCGCCTTTTCTTCCGCAGTGTACATTCAGTATTCCTTCATAGATGTCTTGTTCTTAGTGCGGAGTGTAACAAGGGATGTGCAACGTCACTAGTGTGCGGGTCACAATATGTAGCCAAGTCGCTGCAAATCCTGAACGCATTTAATAAACAAACGTTCAGCAAAGCCAAACACCTTAAAATTGAGTGGATATATTGAGTGCTGACAAATGCCGATTCTGCATTTAACATAGCTGAAAAATATCTTCAAAAGGCATTGTAATCATGGAATGGCAAACTCGCTTTTCACCGCTGAACCTATCGACACAAGACGCACTACCTGAGCTGTCTATCTCGCTATTGGATAACCTGGGCATGATCACCATGGTTGGAGACGACAAAAAGTCGTACCTACACGGTCAAGTTACCTGCGATGTGGTTTCTCTTGAGAAAGACCAATCAATGTTGGGTGCCCATTGTGATGCGAAAGGTAAAGTGTGGAGTGTCTTCCGCCTATTCCACCATAACGATGGCTATGCAATGGTTCAGCCGAAATCTGCGATTGAAGTGGAACTAAAAGAAATCAAAAAGTACGCGGTGTTCTCGAAAGTGACCATCGAAGAGTCTAGCGACGTTGTGCTGGGTGTTGCTGGTGAGAATGCAGATGCGTTCATCTCAACACTAAATGCTGATTCTGGCGACGTGCGTGCAGTTGAAGGAGGCACTGCAGTCAAAGTGGCTTCAAACCGCTGGTTGCTTGCGCTTACAGCAGAAGCAGCACAATCGTTAGTGGAAGATAGCCAAGCAACACTAACAACCCATGAGCTTTGGACCCGTTTCGATATTGAAGCAGCACTACCATACGTGGCAGCAGACGCGCAAAACGAGCACATTCCACAAGCACTAAACGTACAAGCGCTTGGGGGCATCAGCTTTACGAAAGGCTGCTACACAGGTCAAGAAACCGTAGCGCGCGCGAAATACCGCGGCACCAACAAACGTGCAATGTACATTGTTAAAGGTGCAACCGCTGAAGCCTTAGGTGAAGGTGTGATCGAACTGGAACGTAGTGTCGGTGAAAACTGGCGTTCAGTAGGCGCCTTGCTCACACATTACCAATTCAGCGACAACCAAGCGATGGGGCTCATTGTATTGCCAAACAACCTAGACGATGACACTCGTCTGCGCTTGGTTGCTCAACCTGAGTGTGAATGGGAAATCGCACCACTGCCGTACAGCCTTGACAATGAGTAATACCATTCATACCCCTTTGATGCAGTTTTTGGCGGACCAGAACATCGAGTTTCGCCTTCTTCCTCATCAAAGACCTGCAACAACCATTGAGGATGCCGCGCAACAACGCGGCATTCGCCCTTCTCAAATGGTCAAAGCGATTCTTTTGCGCGATATGGGGAACCAATATGCGCTTGCTTGTACACCAGGTGATCGTAGCGTTGATCCAAAGAAGGTGCGCGCATTACTGCAGTGCCGTCGCATGACGTGTGTTGATCAAGCGGACGTAGAAGCGATTACCGGATACAAGATTGGTACTGTCACACCACTCCTCCTAAAGCGCTACATGCCGATCATATTTGATCCAAGTTTGCTTGAAGAAAAAGAAATCACCATTAGCAGCGGAGATCGTATGGCTGGCTTAGCGCTATCCATCGATGATCTAATCCAATTATGCCAACCAACCATGGCTGATATCTGTCGCTAACATGTAATCAAGCGCAGGATTCTCACTCCTGCGTGATCTCACTCATATCTCTCCGATTACACCTGAGAATTTTTAATCATTTTTAAAACATAAATAGTCACAAATGAAAAACTCGTATATGCTGAATTCGTTGGTTAAGTTTTCAACAACGACTCAGCCAACGTAAAGTGAATCTGCTGACTTGTATGACAGCGTTCATTAAGTCAGTCGTCCACTTTTGTGTAATGCATCTGTGACTATTCGCCCGCCGAAGCGGGCTTTTTTTTGCGTGGAACTTTTTCCCTTTTCCTTCCTCTAACTCAATGAAAGCAATGCATTTGAGGTTTCAACCTCGTCAAAACGAACAAAATGCAACCCATTGAGTAAAAACATTTAGCAAACAATCATTTTCCTTCTATTCTTATTTCTGTAACAAAACTGTTGCTTAATGCACCACGTAAGAACAGGAGGACTCAAGGACTGGTTCCTTCGATAATGATTTTTTGAGGTAATCCTCACGCTATTTGAGATATGACTCTGTCAATTTGTCTAAGGCAGCACAAATCTCTAAAGCCAAGTACCTCAACTGCACTTAATACTATTGCTGTCACAATAATTTTTACGCGAAAAACGTAGAATAACTGGGCTAGGTAAGAGATAAGGAAGAGTAAATATGAGACTGTTTAAGCGCTATACACCAGGTATGATTGCTAAACACATAAGTCGTCTTTTTAAAGGAAGAATTTATATTTACGGAGTCGGTAAGTTCGAGTTTGATAACGGAAAATTGATGTTGCCAGAGAAAGCTGAGAAACGTCACTTTCAGGCAGTAAAAGAGATTAACCAAGAGATTATGAAGCTCAGATGCGCATACGCTTAGCTTAAACATCGATGTAATAAGAAAGGCTGGATTAACCAGCCTTTTTTGTGTCTTCTATTCGTGAATCGAGAAACGCATTTATTGACGCGCTAGTTCCGGCAAATTGCCTTTCAAACCTAGTGCACGCTTCATGATTTCATCTTTCGCACCCGGCAGTTGTCCTGCTAGGCTCAAACCAATACCACGAACTAGCTTCTTGGCAGGGTTCTCACCGGAGAACAGATCACGGAAGCCTTGCATCGCCGCTATCATCTTCGCCGCTTCGGCTTTGCGCCAACGTTCGTAACCACGTAGGTTACGTTTGGTGCCAATGTCTTGCCCTTGTTTCCACAGCGCCAACACTTCTTGCGCTAAGCTCGCCGCATCTAATAACCCAAGGTTCACACCCTGCCCTGCTAGTGGATGAATTGTGTGTGCTGCATCGCCAACTAACGCCACGCGTTCAACCACAAAGTCACGCGCATAACGCATCTTAAGTGGGAATGCTGCACGTTCACCAACCACTTCACACAAACCTAAACGCGCATCAAATTCGCTAGTCAGTGCTTTATTGAACTCTTGCCCATTCATCGCCAGCAATTGCTCGGCACGATTTGGCTCGGTAGACCAAACAATCGAACACATGTGCGGATCAGACATTGGAAGGAAAGCCAATGGACCTTGTGGTGTAAAGATCTGACGCGCAACACTATTGTGTGGATCAGCGGTTTTCACGTTCGCGACAAGCGCACTATGACCGTAATCCCAATGCGTTAGTGGGATATCCATTTGGTTACGCAGCCAAGAGTTTGCACCATCTGCGCCAACAACCAACTTAGCTGTCATAGCTTGACCATTGTCGAGCGTTAGCCAGCTTTCTTGCTCACCCACCGCAAGCGTTGCACAACGAGCAGGCATAAACAGTGTTACGTTATCCAGCTTTTGAACTTGTTCTAGCAGCGCCAATTGAATCACGCGGTTTTCAACGATATGACCAAGGTCTGGTTGAGCCATGCTTTGTGCATCAAATGCGATGTTAGCGAAACTGTCTTGCTCCCAGACTTCCATCGCATGGTACGGAGAAGCACGACGCTGCTCGATACCTTGCCAAGCACCAAGCTTACGAAGGATAGTTTCACTTGAACGGCTCAACGCCGATACGCGTACATCTGGCAGTTCATTTAGTGTGTCGTTTGGTACTGCGCCTTCGATAACGGCTACTCGCAGGTCACTGTCCTTAAAAGCGGCAGCTAATGCTAAACCCACCATTCCACCACCGATGATGGCGATATCTACACTTTGCATCATTGCTTTTGTTACCTAATTCGTTGCCGTTTATCGTTTCACTAGGCCAAGCGTATGGCGTAGCAGCGGCTGCTTAAAAGTAGAAAGGTTATCCATCGTTGCGAGAGCGAGGTTACGCCCAATTCGCATCGCCGGTAAATCATTTGAGAAAATATGCACGAGAGAGCTGGTTAGCCAAATTGTTTCGCTGCGATCATCTTCACGGCGCTGGCTAAATCGCATTAAGCCTTGGTAACGACCCGCGTCTTCAGTTTGCTTAACAACCTCTTCCGCTAACGATGCCACATCACGAATACCAAGGTTGAAGCCTTGCCCAGCAATCGGGTGAAGCGTTTGTGCAGCATTGCCGACAATAGCAAAGCGGTGAGAAATGTTCTGCTTACGATGACGCAAAAGAAGAGGATAGCTCGCGCGTTGTCCGACTTTCTGCATCGCACCTAATCGCCAACCAAAATCGTTCTGCAAACGCTCAAGGAACTCCGCGTCAGATAAGTTCACCACGGTCTGTGCTTCTTCAGGACGCAGACACCACACCAGCGACATGCGGTTGTCACTCATTGGCAGCAGTGCGACTGGGCCATTCTCGGTAAAGCGTTCAAAAGCGCGACCTTGATGAGGTTCTTGCGTCACGATATTCGCAATCACTGCCACTTGGTCGAAATCATGCTCAGACAACTCTAAGCCGATTTGCTGACAACATTGCGATACTGCCCCATCGGCAGCCACCAGCAACTTAGCTTCCAGCTTCTCACCGCTGCTCAGTTCAATGTGTGCTTTGTCTTGCTCACGTTCGATGTTCGCAACCGAATCAGGGCAAAACAGAGTGATCGCCTCACTCTTATCCAAGAGATCTTGGTAGACGCGGCCAACATCGGCGAGTTCGACTACGTAGCCAAGGGCTTCAACGCCAACTTCGTGCTTGGTAATCTCAGTCA
This sequence comes from Vibrio sp. K4, assembly GCF_051122595.1. Taxonomy (NCBI): domain Bacteria; kingdom Pseudomonadati; phylum Pseudomonadota; class Gammaproteobacteria; order Vibrionales; family Vibrionaceae; genus Vibrio; species Vibrio sp. K4. Next base: position 195,969 of record NZ_CP178577.1, on the reverse strand, counting down.
TGCCCGCATGAGAGCGGTCAGAAACATGAATGTGTTCAATTGGGGTTGCACAAGGCTCAATAGCAGACCACAACTGCAAGTGACGCAGAATGTTGACCGTACCGTAGGACAGAGCAATCGAGCGCGAATCAAAGCCCGGATGTTGATCCGATTGGGCTTTAAAAGGCTCAACAACCGCAATTTGCAGCGCGCCTTTAGATAAACGGTCGATTGCTAACGCAAGTGTGGCACCAGCCATGGCACCACCAGCAATTACAACGTCATATTGCCTCATGCTAACCTCTAGAAACTATTCGATAATGGGGAACGAGTGATTAATGAATCGTTGGTTTGTTTTCGTTGCTTTCAGGACGAGCACCAAACTCTGCATGAATAGTTAATACGCAGGCTTTAACGTGTTCGATTACTTGCTCTAGTAATAGTGCTTGCTCGCCTAGGTCATCGTTTTCATCAATACCAAGCTTGGCAATTTCTTCTAGATCAGCCAAGGCTTCTTTTGCATCATCTGATGCCTTATCGATCGCAATGCCCGCTAAGCCCATACCTGAGATAAAGTGGTTAACAAAGTCTGACACACCATCTGCTAGTGCAAACAAACCTTCTTCGCCCGCTTCATCTGGAAGCAGCAGAGACACCTCCATAGAAGTGCCAGTTAGCTCGTTAACAGTTACTTGGAACACGCTTTGTGCCAGTGCTAATGCGCTTGATGGCCAGCCCATGCCTTCGTTGGTGTAATCAAACAGAATCGGTTGCCAGGTTTGGTCGTTAATCGCCAATCCACCACTTAGCATGCCAACAAGTAGACCATGCAATTCTGCTGGGGTCACAGCAAGGCTTGCAGATTTCAGTTCAGCAGCAATAGATTGGTATTCAGGAAGGGTGATTTCACTCATAATCTTGGCTCATTCTTGCGTAATAATGTATCGACATATCCTACCATCAAGCCTAGTCGGCTGAAACGGCTATCAAATTCAATTTTGGACAGCATTTAATCAATTTGCCCAATTCCTGTGTGATCACTTCACCATTTTTCTTTCTGTGATGGGAAATGCTTGAATCTTAATAGCGGTTTTCCTATAGTTTCCTCCTCGGTAGTTGTATAACGCAACGCCTTAGATAGCGCGAATATAGAGTTTATTCATCATGAGCAATCAAGCGATCGACGTTGAAATCCTTGGCAAAATGACACGAGTCAATTGTCCTGCGGGGCAAGAAGAGTCACTAATTACAGCGGCTAAAGATCTTGATCGTCGATTGAAAGAGATGAGCGAGCGTACTAAGGTAACCAATGAAATTCAGCTGCTGACCTTTGCTGCGTTGAACATTTGTTATGAATTGCATACCAAATCATACGAATCTAACGATCAGCAACAAGAAATTACTGAGCGAATGGAAAAGCTCACCGCGTCTTTAGAAAGTGCGCTTAGTAAGGTAAAGCAAGGACAGCAGTAGATACAAAATTTACCCTGGGGTGTGCGTCAGTTGGATTTAAGTCCCTGAGCCGATAAGCAATACCAAAGGGTTAGTACTTGATAGCTATTGAGCAAGCTTGGCATGCACCGAGAAGCCTACGGTTATCATTGCTGATCCGCCTTGAACCAGCTGGTTCAAGGGCCACAATCCTCAACGGCACCCTGGGGTATCCTCTCTATGTCAGACCTATCTCGACAAGAATTCCGTAAACTCATCCGTGAAAAACGCAACGCCCTTAGTAGTGATACTCAGTTCCAAGCTGGGCTCGATCTCGTTCAGCAGTTTTCGCAGTTAGCAGAAATCAAAACCGCGCAGCACATTGCCATCTATTTGTCTGCCGATGGTGAGTTAGACACCAAACCTTTGATTGAATCACTATGGCAGCAAGGTAAGTCGATTTACCTGCCCGTCATTCATCCTTTCTCTAAAGGCCAATTACTGTTCTTGCAATACGTCAATGATGAACAGTTGGTGTACAACAAATACGGAATCTTAGAACCTGCGCTTGATATCCGCTTCCTCAAACCGGTCCGTGAACTGGATGTCATTTGTACGCCGTTAGTCGGGTTTGACAGTGTCGGCCATCGCTTAGGTATGGGCGGAGGCTACTACGACCGGACACTCTCACGCTGGTTTAGCACTGGCGAAGGTGCTAAACCGATCGGTATCGCCCACGATTGCCAGCATGTAGAGCGCCTACCCGTTGAAAGTTGGGATATTCCATTACCTAAGATCGTGACTCCAAGCCAAATCTGGCAATGGGAAAAGTAACACTTACCCGCTATAATCACGCCGCAAACGTTAACGAACATCTATTCAGGAGATTGGCATGACTCAAGATGAAATGAAGAAAGCGGCTGGTTGGGCAGCACTTAAGTATGTTGAGAAAGGCAGCATTGTCGGTGTTGGTACTGGCTCTACCGTGAATCACTTCATCGATGCCCTAGGCAGTATCAAAGATGATATCAAAGGCGCAGTGTCTAGCTCTGTTGCTTCTACTGAGCGTCTAAAAGAGCTTGGTATTGAGGTTTACGAGTGTAACGACGTAGCAATGCTGGATATCTACGTTGATGGTGCAGATGAAATCAACGCAGCACGTGAAATGATCAAAGGCGGCGGTGCTGCTCTGACTCGTGAAAAGATCGTTGCGGCTATTTCAGAAAAATTCGTATGTATCGTTGACGGCACAAAAGCAGTTGACGTACTTGGTCAGTTCCCACTTCCTGTTGAAGTTATCCCAATGGCGCGCTCATACGTTGCTCGTGAATTGGTAAAACTAGGTGGTGACCCTGCATACCGTGAAGGCGTAACTACGGACAACGGCAACGTAATCCTAGACGTGCACAACATGCAAATCACTAACCCGAAAGAGCTTGAAGACAAGATCAACGGCATCGCAGGTGTGGTAACGGTAGGTCTGTTCGCTCACCGTGGTGCAGACGTGGTTATCACTGGCACACCAGAAGGTGCGAAAATAGAAGAATAAATCATTAGATGATTTAAATTTTCTGTTATTTCATTACAGACGGCGCCCTAGGGCGCCGTTTTTTCTTCCTTTTTCTAAGAAAAGCATGCCTTATTCCGTAATTTTCTTACCCAAAGCAAAAATTTTTTGTTACTTTATTGAACAGAAGACGCACAGGGAAACGTTTGTCTTCCGACAAAACTGTTAATTATCCCCTTTTTAATGGTTTTGCTTTATGTGCGCCACATTAGCCCACCTTTCCATTTTAAGGACGAGAAAAATGGCCAAAGTTTCACTGGAAAAAGAAAAGATTAAGATCCTCTTGCTAGAGGGACTCCACCCTTCTTCAGTTGAAGTTCTTCAAGCAGCTGGCTACAGCAACATTGAATATCACAAAGGTTCCCTTTCAGAAGAAGAGCTGATTGAAGCAGTAAAAGACGTACACTTCATCGGTATCCGTTCCCGAACGAACCTATCGGAAGAAGTGATCAATGCGGCGAACAAGCTAGTTGCAATTGGCTGTTTTTGTATCGGTACCAACCAAGTTGACCTAAGTGCTGCCGCTCGACGCGGTGTCCCTGTATTTAATGCACCATTCTCAAACACGCGCAGTGTTGCCGAGTTGGTGTTAGGCCAAGTACTACTGCTTCTTCGTGGCATCCCTGAGAAAAATGCACTCGCACACCGTGGTATTTGGAAGAAGAGTGCAGACAGCTCTTACGAAGCTCGAGGTAAACGCCTGGGTATCATCGGTTACGGCCACATCGGTACTCAGCTGGGTATCATCGCAGAAAACTTAGGCATGCGCGTTTACTACTACGACATTGAAAACAAACTGTCGTTAGGTAACGCAACGCAAGTGTTCACCATGAGCGAGCTGCTGAACAAGTGTGACGTCATTTCTTTGCACGTTCCTGAAACGCCAGAGACCAAGAACATGATGGGTGCAGAAGAATTCGCACGCATGAAGCCAGGCGCAATATTTATCAACGCTGCGCGTGGTACCGTCGTAGACATCCCTGCTCTATGCCACAGTCTAGAGTCTGGTCATATCTCGGGCGCTGCGGTTGACGTCTTCCCAGTAGAACCAAAAACCAATGCTGATGCATTTGAGTCTCCACTGCAGAAGTTCGACAACGTCATCCTAACGCCACACGTCGGTGGTTCAACGCAAGAAGCACAAGAAAACATTGGTGTTGAAGTTGCTGGTAAACTGGCGAAATACTCTGACAACGGTTCAACGCTATCAAGTGTGAACTTCCCAGAGGTATCTCTTCCTGAGCATCGTGAATGTTCACGTCTGTTGCACATCCACAAAAACCGCCCTGGTATCCTGACCCAAATCAACACCATCTTTGCGGAAGACGGCATCAACATCGCAGGTCAGTACCTACAAACGGCAGCTGAGATCGGTTACGTAGTTATCGACGTAGAGACTTCTCGCGCAGAAGAAGCATTAGTGAAACTAAAAGGCATCGAAGGCACAATCCGTGCTCGTATCCTTCATTAATCACTGATTACTCGACATAAAAAAGGCAGGGACTCCCCTGCCTTTTCTGTTTCTATTCGTCGTAATATTCTTATTACTATTTCAGCTTGTAAACCACATCCACTTGGTCACGAATCACAAGCGTAGAGTCTTGGTAGCTATTCGAACTCTCTCTTGCATCCATTGCCATTGAACGTAAAAGTACTGGACGAGCGTGCATTTGGTTGTAGTTAATCTGCCAAACATCACCCAACTTTTTATCAAAACCAGTCGCTAAAGATGCCGCCTTGCTTTGCGCATCTTTGATTGCTTCCATACGCGCTTTTTGCTGGTACTCAGACTGATTACTCACTTTAAGCTGAATATTATCAACTTGATTAATGCCAGCTTTTAACGCCATGTCCAAGTATTCATTCAAGTTAGCAAGATCGTTAACTGTCACATCAATACTACGTGATGCACGATAGCCAACTAGCTCTGCTTTGCCCGATTTCGGATAGTGGTACTGCGGTGCTAAGTATAAGTTTGAACTGGTGATGTTATCTTTTGACAACCCTGCATCTGCTAAGCTTTTTAGAAACGCATCAACGGTATTATCGACCGATTGCTTCGCTTGCTCCGCAGTCATTGTCGTATCAACTACCTTCACAGAGAAAGTGGCCATATCTGGAGTTGCAACAACTTCACCGTATCCAGTCGTACTCACATGAGCAAAATCAGGTGCATCATTCGCAAGTACAGAAACGCTAGTAAGGCTTAGTGCCGAAGCCAGAAAAATTGAAGACAGTTTCATTCGATAAATCCATCCGTATTGAAATAGAAAAGTCACTCCAAATGCCGGAGTTCAAGACGAGATACTCGATGAATGCCATGGCGGATTAAGTTGATGCCTCATCAAAACCAGAAAGATAAGAGGCACCAATGAACTGGAGTGTATATAGCTTCATCATAGAAACTTCTGCCAATTATCCAAGCGCCCTAAGCGACTTCTAACACAACTTTGACTGTGTTACTTCGCCGTAATTTCAGCTTAAAACGCGAGCCAAGCGGGAACTTATTGTGGCAAATGCTGTTGCGCGTAGCCAACAATCGCCTGTGAGATTTCTTGAAGCACACCCGTTTCTAACTGCCAGTGATGCCAGTAAATTCGATAGGACATCAAAAAGCCCGGCGTAATATCAATCAACTCACCTTTCTCCAGTTCATCAGTGATCTGCAATCGGGGAATCAAACAATAAGCCACGCCTGCTAACGCCATCTTAAGGAAAGCTTCTGAGCTACTGATGTTGTGATGAATCACGCTATCTGGCCTCACGTTGAAGTGTTCCGTTAAAAACTTCTTATGCAGATCATCATATTGGTCATAAGACACCGCCGGCGCTTTGGTCAAAGTCTGGTTGTTGACTCCTTCCGAGAAGTAACGTTGATAAAACTCTGGGTTGGCGACACAAACATAATCGATGCGACCAAGATAGTCTGCTCGACAGCCCGGGATGGCTTGAGACTCTAAACTGATCGCCCCTGCAACTTCACCACTTCTTAGCTTCTCAATCGAACGCGACTCGCCATAGATAGTCAGTTTTAGTTCCACTTGGCGATGCTTCATCACGTCTTGCAACGCAGGTAAGAGCCAAGTTGCGAGACTGTCTGCATTGGTTGCTAATGAAAGCTGCACAGGACGTGTTGTCGTGTCGTTTTTTAGTTCAGGGAGGATTTCATGCTCAAGCAATCTTACTCGGCGATACAACCCGAGTAACTTCTTACCAATCGGGGTTGGTTTTGGTGGTTGCTCGCGAATAAGAACCGGTTGGGCAAGGTACTTCTCTAGCTGCTTGATACGCTGGGAAATGGCGGATTGTGAGACAAAAAGGTGCTCAGCCGCTCGGTCAAAACTGCCTTGATGTACCACCGCATCTAACGCTTCAATCCATTTATAGTCCAATCCTCGCACGTGTTTTTCCTCCTTAATAAACGCCCAAAACACCAGATAAGTGTTACTAATAATATATTAAAATCATTAATTATACTTATTTCAATAAAAGCTTTATCTTCCATTCCTCTGTTGTTCTATTGCTAATTTTTGAGGTGTGTTGTGAGCTTTTGGGTGTTATTACAAGGATTCGGTTTAGGTGCGACGATGATCATTCCAATCGGTGCGCAGAATGCGTACGTCCTTAACCAAGGTATTAAGCGTCAACATCACCTGACGACCGCGACCATCTGTAGCATCCTAGATATGATCTTCATATCGCTTGGTATCTTTGGTGGTGGTGCGATCCTATCGCAAAATGAAATCCTGCTTACCTCAGTCACTTTAGGTGGTATTGCCTTCTTAAGTGTTTACGGTTTACTGTCACTAAAAAGCGCATTCAAGCCAGCAAACGCCTCTGAATCGAAAGGGGAAGTCGTCGCTCGAGGCCGTCGTACCGTGATTCTTGGCGCACTTGCCGTCACAGTGTTGAACCCACATCTTTACTTAGATACCGTAGTAATCTTGGGTTCAATTGGCGGTCAATTCGAAGGCAACGATCGCATCGCATTTGCTATGGGCACCATCATGGCTTCATTTGTGTGGTTCTACACACTCTCATTAGGTGCTGCGAAATTAGGTCCGACGCTCTCAAAACCGAAAGTGAAGAAAGGCATTGATATTGCGGTTGCCGCTATGATGTTTACTATCGCTTTTGTACTTGCGAATGAGTTAGTCACCAAATACTGGTAAAGACAAATAGGAAAGAAACACGACATGGAGTCACTGGAAAAAATCCATCAAATCAACCGAGAGCGATTCAATGCGCTCTCCATCCCCTTTAGAGAATGGCAACACGAAGCCATTCTCGACTTCGAAACCGACGTCAAAGTCGCCGCACAACTCGGTTGGACAGGCACGCATACTAAGAGTCTTTTTCTCAAGCTGAAAGGGCAAGGTTATGCAGTATACCTAACCGACAAGGACTCGCGTCTAGACTCAAAGCAAATCAAAGCCATCACTGGTAAACGACCTTCAATTTGCAATGACGATGAAATGATTGAGCAGCTAGGCTGTGTGCCCGGCGCAGTTTGTCCTATTGGCTTACCTGAGCATGTCACCATTATCGTTGATACAGCACTCTACCAACATGATGAGTTGCTCTATACACCAGGTTTACCCGAGTTAACCTTTGGCTTTGCAGGTAGCGAGCTTAAACGCCTGCTCCTTGCTGGCAGTAACACTCTGTTAGAACTTTAGAACATTGGAATATAAAAAAAGCGAGGCCATTGCCTCGCTTTTTCATGTTCTCAATCGAAGGGATTAAGCTTCTACTTTGTTCAAGTGAACATCCATTTGTGGGAATGGAATTTCGATGCCTGCTTCATCCAACGCTTCTTTGATTGCTTGAGTAGAATCGAAGTAAACGTCCCAGTAATCAGCAGTTTTACACCATGGACGAACCACGAAGTTTACTGAAGAATCTGCTAGAGCCAGTACACCAATTTGGATTGCTGGATCTTTAAGGATACGCTCATCTTTTTCTAGCACGTCACGGATAACTTGCTTAGTTTGTTTAAGGTCAGCGCTGTAAGAAACACCGATAACTAGGTCTACACGACGCGTAGCGTGGCGAGAGTAGTTCGTAATTGCGCCGCCGATAACTGATGAGTTCGGTACAACAACCATTTTGTTGTCAGGTGTTTTTAGTACAGTTTGGAAGATTTGAATTGCTTCAACACTACCTGCTACACCGCCGATTTCTACGTAGTCACCAGACTTGAATGGACGGAATGCAACAATTAGTACGCCCGCTGCAAAGTTAGATAGTGAGCCTTGTAGAGCAAGACCAACAGCAAGACCTGCCGCACCGATTACCGCAACTACAGATGCAGTTTGAACACCTACACGGCCTAGTGCCGCGATAAGTACGATAACAAATAGAAGGTAACGAACTAAACCATTGACGAATTCAACAACAGCTTTGTCCATCTTTTTCTTTTCAAGCACTTTTGAAACGCTGTTTGCTACCGTTTTAACGATAATGTTACCGATAAATAGGATCAGCAGTGCAGAAATGATGTTCACACCGTACTGAATAAGAAGATCTGAGTTGTTATTTAGCCATGTTTCAGCTTTGCTCAAACCATCCGTTAAAGAGGTATCGATACCCATCGATTCACCTGCCATAATTCGTATCCTCAAAATAAAGATATTAAATCTAATTGCCGTTAATTTATGAACCTTGTTTTTTATAGGTTCTTATTCACAACAACATCCCTATTGTTTTCCTGAACAGTGTCAGATTTTTGGCACAATATCTCAAAACTGAAATTTTGCAAAGTCAGAGTTTAGCAAAGACCTACAAAACAAAGCTTTATCAGATTTTTCTGATACTGGCATGTTACAGAGTACGCAATGGATTTACATTTCGCCACACTTTTTACTTGGTTTTATGCCACTTGGTGCGGAAATGCGCTGAGTTTCGAAATTTGCGCCAAAAACAGAAGGGATATGAAGTGCGGTGATCATATAGCAGTTGATTTAGTTATCAATTGCTACAGGAAGGAGATTCTGGGTTGTCTCATTGTTTAGACATAAAAAAACCCGCTCTAAGAGCGGGTTTTTAGAAACTCAGTTGAGACGAATTATAGTACGTCTACTGCGTTTAGGTCAGCAAATGCTTTCTCTAGACGAGCTACCATTGAAGCTTGACCAGCACGTAGCCATACGCGTGGATCGTAGTACTTCTTGTTTGGAGCGTCTTCGCCAGTTGGGTTACCGATTTGACCTTGTAGGTAATCGCGGTTTTCCGCTTCGTATGCACGGATACCGTCCCATGTAGCCCACTGTGTATCAGTATCGATGTTCATTTTGATAACACCGTAGCCGATAGACTCTTGGATTTCTGCTTCAGTAGAACCAGAACCACCGTGGAATACGAAGTTTAGAGCGTTTGGTGCGATACCGAACTTCTCTGCACAGTATGCTTGAGAGTCACGTAGGATAGTTGGAGTTAGAACAACGTTACCTGGCTTGTAAACGCCGTGTACGTTACCGAAAGAAGCTGCGATAGTGAAGCGGTGTGAAACAGCGCTTAGTTTCTCGTATGCGTAAGCAACGTCTTCTGGAGAAGTGTATAGCTCAGATGCGTCCATGTGAGAGTTATCAACGCCATCTTCTTCACCACCAGTACAACCAAGTTCGATCTCGATTGTCATGTTCATCTTAGCCATGCGCTCTAGGTACTTAGCACATGTTTCGATGTTTTCTTCTAGAGACTCTTCAGAAAGGTCTAGCATGTGAGAAGAGAATAGAGGTTTACCAGTTTGAGCGAAGAACTCTTCACCAGCGTCTAGTAGACCGTCGATCCATGGAAGAAGTTTCTTAGCAGCGTGGTCAGTGTGTAGGATTACTGGCACACCGTAAGCTTCAGCTACAGTGTGAACGTATTTAGCACCAGCTACAGCACCAAGGATTTGAGCACCTTGACCTTCAAGTTTCACGCCTTTACCAGCGAAGAAACCAGCACCGCCGTTAGAGAACTGAACAACAACTGGAGCTTTAACTTTTGCAGCTGCTTCTAGTACTGCGTTTACAGAATCAGTACCAACAACGTTTACTGCAGGAAGAGCAAATTTGTTTTCTTTTGCTACTTCAAATACTTTCTGAACGTCATCGCCAGAGATAACACCTGGTTTTACGAAGTCGAAGATCTTAGACATGGATGTAATCCTATTTATCTGTCGTTTTTTAAACAAAACTTGTTAAATTGAAAAATCTTGCAAACGTTTGCTCACAACTGAGGCTATTCTAGCAGAGTTCCACTCTCGTTGCAGCAAACAAGAAAGCGGGAGATGACTCCCCCGCTTTGCGATTATTACTTAGCGCGTGCTTCTAGCATTTCAACTGCTGGAAGTACTTTACCTTCTACAAACTCAAGGAAAGCGCCGCCGCCAGTAGAGATGTAAGATACGTCAGCTTTGATACCGAACTTGTCGATAGCTGCTAGCGTGTCACCACCACCTGCAACAGAGAAACCTTCAGAAGCTGCGATAGCTTCAGAGATACCTTTAGTACCTGCTTCGAAGTTCTTGAATTCGAATACGCCTACTGGACCGTTCCATAGGATAGTCTTAGCGTTCTTAAGGATTTCTGCTAGTTCAGCAGTTGAATCTGGACCAAGGTCGAAGATCATGTCGTCGTCTTGTACTTCAGAAACGTGCTTGATTTCAGCTTCTGCGTTCTCGTCGAATGCTTTCGCACATGCAACGTCAGTTGCTACTGGAATTGCACACTCGTCCATTAGCTTCTTAGCTGTTTCAACTAGGTCTGCTTCGTATAGAGACTTACCAACGTTGTGGCCAGCAGCTGCGATGAATGTGTTAGCAATACCACCACCAACAACTAGTTGGTCAGCGATTTTAGATAGAGACTCAAGAACAGTTAGCTTAGTAGAAACTTTTGAACCACCTACGATAGCAACCATTGGACGAGCTGGCTTGTCCATTGCTTTACCTAGAGCTTCTAGTTCGTTCGCTAGTAGAGGACCCGCACATGCTACGTCTGCGTGCATACCAACACCGTGAGTAGATGCTTGTGCACGGTGAGCTGTACCGAATGCGTCCATTACGAAGATGTCACATAGAGAAGCGTATTGCTTAGACAGTTCTTCTTCGTTTTTCTTCTCGCCTTTGTTGAAGCGAACGTTTTCTAGAACAACTAGTTCACCAGCGTTTAGTTCTAGACCGTTTAGGTAGTCTTTCGCTAGTTTAACTTCGCAGTCTAGTGCGTCGTTTAGGTAGTTAACTACTGGTTGTAGAGAGAACTCTTCAGCGTATTCACCTTCAGTTGGGCGACCTAGGTGAGAAGTAACCATAACTTTAGCGCCTGCTTCTAGACAGTGCTTGATAGTTGGAAGAGATGCGATGATACGTGCATCTGAAGTTACTTTACCGTCTTTTACTGGCACGTTTAGGTCAGCACGGATAAATACACGTTTACCTGCAAGATCCAGGTCAGTCATCTTGATTACAGACATGATGTGTCCTCTCAAATATTAAATAATTAAAGTTTTTAAAAACTCGGCAATCCTGCCAAGCCCGTTAATTCTTCAAACTGGTTACTGATATGGAGATACGTCAGATTTATTTCAAGGCTTAAAATAAAAAATTTCTCCATCGCTTCTTCACCATTATTGCTCCACTTGTGAAGAAGCTTGCATTGCTAAGGCGGTATCCAGCATCCGGTTAGCAAAGCCCCATTCGTTATCGCACCAAACGAGCATTTTAACGAGTTGCCCGTTACTCACTCTTGTCTGAGTTCCATCCACAATTGCACTATGGGGATCGTGGTTAAAGTCGATGGAAACGAGCGGCGATTCAGTATAGTCAACAATGTCACGTAATGTACACTGAGATGCGTTAACAATGGTTTGATTTACGTCATTAACTTTCACATTTGTACTAATTGTGACACTTAAATCCATCGCAGTGACGTTAACTGTCGGAACACGGACCGAAATTGCTTCGAATTTGTTGGAAAATTTCGGGAAGATTCTTTCAATACCCTTATGCAACTTAGTATCGACTGGAATGATGGATTGACTAGCCGCACGCGTACGGCGTAAATCATTGTGGTAAGCGTCGATAACTTGCTGATCGTTCATTGAAGAGTGAATCGTGGTGATAGTGCCAGACTCAATGCCAAAGGCCTCATCTAATACTTTGATGATAGGAACGATACAGTTGGTGGTACATGAACCATTGGACACCACGCGGTGTTCACCTTTGAGGGTTTCGTGGTTCACGCCGTAGATAATGGTGTTATCGAGATCGCTTGCGCCAGGGTGTGAAAACAGAACTTTTTGCGCGCCAGCTTCAATATGAGCTTGGCCATCAGCTTGTGAGCCGAAAACACCAGTACAATCGAGCACGATGTCGACTTCTAAGTCACGCCATGGCAAGAGTTCAATTTCAGCTAGGTGAAGGATTCTAATGGGATCGAATTCGCCACTGTCGTGGTGAACATAGAGGTGTTCTTGGTCGTGCGAGATTTTCTTTCCGAAGCGGCCATGACTGGTGTCATATTGAAGAAGATGTGCCATCGCTTCGGGTTGCGCGAGTTCATTAACCGCCACAACTTTTATCTGCTGATGCTTACCGCTCTCATATACTGCTCGCAGTACATTACGACCGATACGTCCAAATCCATTGATCGCAACTTTTAGCATTTATCCTTCGCCTCACCAAAAATTCGTGTCACAGATAGTACCTGATACGGAGGCTGAGCGCATTAAGTAAGTGATCTCACTCGCGGTAAACTATCTTTTCACTTCCCGGAATATTCATATCACCAATATATTGAGTTCTGACGTTACGTGTTTCGCTTGGCACTTTAGCTCCTTGTTTGACCACCAAAGGAAATGCGTATGTCAGGTTTTCCCGCTGCTCACTTTTGCAAGCGATGCAATAGAGAAACACCACACTCTGAAGTGCTGGTCCGTAAACCAAGTCGTTATGATACGGATAAATCAATTCTTGGAACGTTAAAGCTTTGGGCTCATACCCTGCTGAACGGCGGTCACTATTACGATATGGATCGCTATGTCACCTGTAAGGAATGTGGACACAAAGAGAAGGATAACTGGGGAAAAGAATTTGAGTAGGCACAAAAAAACCGAGCATTAACGCTCGGTTTTTCTTTTATCTTCGAAAGCTTACGCTAGCAGTTCTTTTGCTGTGTTCACTACGTTTTCTACAGTGAAACCAAACATTTCGAACAGTTGGTCAGCTGGCGCAGATTCACCGAATGTTGTCATACCGATGATGCGACCGTCGAAGCCAACGTACTTGTACCAGAAGTCAGCAATGCCCGCTTCTACAGCAATACGAGCTGTTACGTCTGATGGCAGTACTGATTCACGGTAAGCTGCGTCTTGCTTGTCGAATGCATCTGTTGATGGCATTGAAACAACGCGTACTTTCTTACCTTCAGCCGTTAGTTGCTCAGCTGCTTTCACTGCTAGTTCAACTTCAGAACCTGTCGCGATTAGGATTAGCTCAGGCTTGCCATCGCTGTCTTTCAAGATGTAAGCACCTTTCGCGATGTCCGCTACTTGCTCAGCAGTACGTTCTTGTTGCGCTAGGTTTTGACGAGAGAAGATAAGTGCCGATGGGCCATCTTTACGTTCAATCGCTAGTTTCCATGCTACTGCAGACTCAACTTGGTCACATGGACGCCATGTGCTCATGTTTGGAGTCAGGCGTAGAGATGCCATTTGCTCAACTGGTTGGTGAGTTGGGCCATCTTCGCCAAGACCGATAGAGTCGTGCGTGTAAACTTGGATGTTCTGAACTTTCATCAGAGCAGCCATACGCATAGCGTTACGTGCGTATTCCATGAACATTAGGAATGTTGCGCCGTAAGGAACGAAACCACCGTGTAGTGCGATACCGTTCATGATCGCAGTCATACCGAATTCACGTACACCGTAGTGGATGTAGTTACCAGAGAAGTCATTCGCTTCTAGAGACTTAGAACCAGACCACATGGTTAGGTTAGAAGGCGCTAGGTCAGCAGAGCCGCCCATGAATTCTGGAAGCATTTGACCAAACGCTTCTAGTGCGTTTTGAGATGCTTTACGTGATGCGATGTTTGCTGGGTTAGCTTGAAGGTCAGCAATGATTTGGCTTGTCTTCTCTTCCCACTGTGCAGGAAGTTCACCGTTTAGACGACGCTTAAGCTCTGCTGCTTCTGCTGGGTAAGCTGCTGCGTACGCTTCGAACTTCGCGTTCCAAGCCGCTTCTTTCTCGGTGCCTGCCGCTTTCGCATCCCACTCAGCGTATACGTCTGCAGGGATTTCAAATGCTGGGTGTTCCCAACCTAGGAATTCACGTGCTGCTGCGATTTCTTCCGCACCTAGTGGTGCACCGTGACAGTCGTGAGAACCTGATTTGTTTGGAGAACCAAAACCGATAATCGTTTTAGTACAGATAAGCGTAGGGCGTGGATCTGCTTTTGCCGCTTCGATTGCTGCGTTGATCGCTTCAGAGTCGTGACCATCTACAGCAGGGATTACGTGCCAGCCGTAAGATTCAAAACGCTTAGGCGTGTCGTCAGAGAACCAACCTTCAACGTGACCATCGATAGAGATGCCGTTGTCATCCCAGAATGCGATCAGTTTGCCAAGGCCTAGTGTACCAGCAAGAGAACAAGCCTCGTGCGAGATACCTTCCATTAGACAGCCATCGCCCATGAACACGTAAGTGAAGTGGTCAACGATGTCGTGGCCTTCTTTGTTGAACTGAGCCGCTAGTGCTTTCTCAGCCATTGCCATACCAACAGCGTTAGTGATGCCTTGACCTAGAGGACCCGTTGTTGTCTCGATACCAGGTGCGTAGCCGTACTCTGGATGACCAGGAGTCTTAGAGTGAAGCTGACGGAAGTTCTTAAGATCGTCGATAGACAGCTCGTAACCGCTCAGGTGCAGTAGAGAGTAAATCAGCATAGAGCCGTGGCCGTTAGACAGTACGAAACGGTCGCGGTCAGCCCACTCTGGGTTAGCTGGGTTGTGGTTTAGGTGAGAACGCCAAAGAACTTCAGCGATATCAGCCATACCCATAGGTGCGCCTGGGTGGCCAGAGTTAGCTTGTTGAACACCATCCATGCTAAGAGCGCGGATTGCATTTGCCAGATGTTTACGAGAAGACATGTCTGCTCCTGAGTGCATTAAGCGAATTGATAAAGGAATGTGGGCACTTTCACTGAGTGAACCAAGTACAAAAGTGCGGGCAATATTCTCTCAGAGCCAAAATCTGACTGCAAACGTTTTACTCACCATTTTTGAGGTTTTAACTCAATCTTTTCGCAGTTAATGGGCAATTTATGAAAAATTCACCCCGTCAAAAGCAAACGATTGGGTAATAAGCTAGACGAATTCAAATCGAAAAAGAGCTTGTAATTCGACTGTGGGAAATTAAAATAGACGTCTAGATGTAGAAACACCTACAAACTGTATTGTATTTTTCGTGGCAAGCTTGCGTTAGTTAGCCATGAGTAAACCTTAAGATTGGAGCTATCATGGCTAAGCACCTGTTCACTTCTGAGTCGGTATCAGAAGGTCATCCAGATAAAATCGCAGACCAAATCTCTGACGCAGTTCTTGATGCAATTCTTGAGCAAGACCCAAAAGCACGCGTGGCTTGTGAAACTTACGTTAAAACTGGCATGGTTATGGTTGGTGGTGAAGTAACGACTTCTGCATGGGTTGATATCGAAGAAATCACTCGTGAAACAGTTCGTGAAATCGGCTACGTTCACTCAGACATGGGCTTTGATGCGAACTCGTGTGCGGTTCTAAACACCATCGGTAAGCAGTCTCCAGACATCAACCAAGGCGTTGATAAAGCGGACCCTAAAGAGCAAGGCGCTGGCGACCAAGGCATCATGTTTGGTTACGCAACGAACGAAACTGACATTCTAATGCCAGCTCCAATTACTTACTCTCACCTACTTGTTAAGAAACAAGCTGAAGTTCGTAAGAGCGGTAAACTAGACTTCCTTCGCCCAGATGCGAAATCTCAGGTAACGTTCCAATACGACCAAGGTAAGATTGTTGGTATCGATGCTGTTGTTCTTTCAACTCAGCACTGTGATTCAGTAACAACACCTGATCTACGTGAAGCAGTAATGGAAGAGATCATCAAGCCAGTACTACCTTCAGAGTGGATCACTAAAGACACTAACTTCTTCATCAACCCAACCGGTCGTTTCGTTATCGGTGGTCCAATGGGTGACTGTGGTCTAACTGGTCGTAAAATCATCGTAGATACATACGGCGGCGCAGCTCGTCACGGTGGTGGTGCATTCTCTGGTAAAGATCCATCGAAAGTAGACCGCAGCGCGGCTTACGCAGCACGTTACGTAGCGAAAAACATCGTAGCAGCTGGCATGGCTGACCGTTGTGAAATCCAACTTTCATACGCTATCGGTGTTGCTGATCCAACGTCTATCATGGTTGAAACGTTCGGTACTGAGAAAGTATCACACGAAATCATCATTGAAGCGGTTCGTCAAAACTTCGACCTACGTCCATACGGCCTACAAGAAATGCTTAACCTGCTTCAACCTATCTACAAGCAGACAGCAGCATACGGTCACTTCGGTCGCGAAGAGTTCCCATGGGAAGCTACAGATAAAGCAGCTATCCTACGCGATTTCGCTGGCATCAAGTAATCGAGCCACACAAGAATCGATAAAGCCCTCGCCTCTGGCGGGGGCTTTTTGTTTCTGCCCCCCTTCTCTGCCTTCTCACTTTTTCCCTGAACAAAAATTCAGCAATTATTTGTAAATTGCCCCATCTCCGCCAATAGTTAACATAATGTTAAATGCACTTTTCGATGTATATAACGTAAAGAACTATGATGCAGGCTCACGTGGCTAAAAAAGTCATGAAAAACGTCAGCCAAACATCTTTATATGGCCTAGGTGCCACCGTGGGAATAAATCAAGGAGGAGTTATGCCTCGTACCGTGAACCCATCTGACTTCCAGGGTAAACGAAAGGAAGTTCCAGATAATGAATACGCCAGAACCATTCCGTGTAATACCGTTAGTATATCGGCACCGTTCCATTGGCTCGCGTTAGGTCTGCATGACTTTGTACGCATGCCGCTCATCAGTGCCTTTTACGGCATCTGCTTTATGGCTGCTGCGATTGGTATCGTGCTTCTGGTTCAGTGGCAAGGCACGCATCTTGTCGTGATGCCAAGCCTGATTGTTTACATGTTAATCGGCCCTTTCTTAGCGCTCGGATTATATGATGCGAGTTGGGAGAGAGAACGCGGACACAAACCAAGTTTGTTCCATTCAATGAAAGCCATCGGACGAAACTCCAGCTCTCAGTGGGCATTTGCTGTGATGCTCGCGGTATGTATGATTTTCTGGATGCGAATTGCTGCCCTGCTCCATGCACTATACCCTTCTGTACAAGGCGCGCCGCTGACTGAGTTCTTGCCTTTCTTGGTTATTGGCTCGATCGTCGGTTTTGTCTTGGCGTGCGTAGTGTTCAGCATTTCTGCTTTCTCAATACCGCTGATGATGGAGCGCCGTGTCGATATGATGACCGCAGTATTCACCAGCTTTAACGCAGTGAAGTCCAACATCCCAGCGATGATTGTTTGGGCTGCGATTATTTGTGGCGGTATCTTAATCGGCTTTGCGACTTACGGTATTGGTATGCTCTTCACCATGCCAATCCTCGGGTACGGTACATGGCATGCTTACCATGCAACGATTAAGAAAAAACACACGCCTTAGAAAACAGATGTTATGATCCGGCCCTCGCAAACGCGGGGGCTTTTTTATTGAGTAAATGGGGTGAATCGTGGATATAGAACTGAGCTACAAAGCCAAGCAAGTGATGGCAGATTGCATCGCGATGGCAGAGCAAGCTTTCAAGCGTTCTTTTCCTATTCCTTCTCTGACTTTCAATGTACGTGGCAAAGCTGCGGGTAAAGCGTATTTGCAATTGAATGAAGTCCGTTTAAACCCAAAACTGTTCAACGAAAATCCACAAGCGTTTATCCAAGAGGTTATTCCTCACGAAGTCGCCCACTTGATTACCTACCAAGTTTACGGTCGCGTTCGCCCACACGGGAAAGAATGGCAAGGTGTTATGGAGGCGGTATTCAAAGTACCAGCTAAAACCACTCACAGCTTTGACGTGGCCTCTGTTCAAGGTAAAACCTTTGAATACCGATGTGGTTGCATGACCTACCCACTTTCAATTCGTCGTCACAACAAGGTGCAGCGTAAAGAAGCGGTATACTCATGCCAAAAGTGCCGCCAACCTCTGAACTTCACGGGAATTCAGCTCTCCTAACAGTACAAATTTCCTACTTTTCTATTCCAGAAAGAGAGACATTCGCTCTCAAAGTGTCTCTTTTTGCCTGTTATTGTTGGTTTACTCATCACTAAAGCTAATTTGTGCGTGTTAGAATGAATAAGGTCATACTTTATAAAGACTTTAATCATGAAATATCTTTTCTCTTTATTCCTGCTTGCACTTTCTAGTGCAGCGATTGCTGCACCTCCAAGCTCTTTTTCCGCGGCCAAGCGCGAAGCGGTAAAAATCTACGCCGATCACCCAACCAGCTTCTACTGTGGTTGTGACATTAAATGGCAAGGCAAAAAGGGCGTGCCGGATCTCTCTTCTTGTGGCTATCAAGTTCGTAAGCAAGAAAAACGCGCATCACGCATCGAATGGGAGCACGTGGTTCCTGCATGGCAGTTCGGCCACCAGCGTCAGTGTTGGCAAAATGGTGGACGTAAAAACTGCACAAGAAACGACAAAGTCTTCAAATCTATGGAAGCCGATCTCCACAACCTAACTCCAGCTATCGGAGAGGTAAACGGTGACCGCTCTAACTACAACTTCAGTCAGTGGAATGGCATGGATGGCGTCAGCTACGGCCGTTGTGAAATGCAAGTGAACTTTAAGCAACGTAAAGTAATGCCGCCCGATCGCGCACGTGGTTCGATTGCTCGAACTTACTTGTACATGAGCAAAGAGTACGGTTTTAAACTTTCGAAGCAGCAAACTCAATTGATGAGTGCTTGGAACAAAACCTACCCTGTAGACAAGTGGGAATGCGAGCGTGATAAACGCATTGCGAAGATTCAAGGCAACCACAACCCATTCGTTCAAGAGGCTTGTCGCGCGCTGTAATTCTTCCCGCAATTACCGCAGTACACCTCCGCTATTCGAGGCGTTGTCATTTACTGTAATGGAAACGCCTCTTGCCCCTTGTTTTTTCGGTGGAAAGCATCCATGTTAGTGTCTAAACACTCGCGTATGCAGGAAATCGAAACACAATGCGTATCCCTCGAATTTATCATCCAGAAACCATTCAACAACTTGGCGTTATTGCTCTTAGCGACGATGCAGCTGGCCATATTGGTCGTGTACTTCGCATGAAAGAAGGTCAAGAAGTCCTGCTCTTTGACGGCAGCGGCGCAGAATTCCCAGCGGTCATCAGCGAAGTCAGCAAAAAGAATGTGATGGTTGAGATCTCTGAACGCGTAGAAAGCAGCATTGAATCACCACTGGACCTTCACCTTGGTCAGGTGATTTCTCGTGGCGACAAGATGGAATTCACCATCCAAAAATCCGTAGAGCTTGGCGTAAATACGATTACACCGCTTATCTCTGAACGTTGTGGCGTAAAACTGGATCAAAAACGTTTCGAGAAGAAACTCGCTCAGTGGCAAAAAATCGCGGTCAGTGCTTGTGAGCAATGTGGCCGTAATGTAGTACCTGAAATTCGCCCTATCATGAGCTTAGAAGAGTGGTGTCAGGAAGAATACGATGGCTTGAAGCTTAACCTACATCCACGAGCGAAATACTCGATCAACACCCTGCCAACACCGGTTGAAAAAGTTCGTCTATTGATTGGCCCTGAAGGCGGTCTATCTTCTGACGAAATCGACATGACTCGCGAATACCAATTTGAAGAGACGCTACTCGGCCCTCGCGTTCTGCGCACCGAAACTGCGGCTCTGACAGCAATTACAGCCTTACAAGTTCGTTTCGGCGATCTTGGTTAAAACGGAGAAAAATAATGATCAAACTCGGTATTGTAATGGACCCAATCTCGTCCATTAACATCAAGAAAGACTCTAGCTTTGCCATGATGCTTGAAGCGCAACGCCGCGGCTACGAAATCCACTACATGGAAATGAACGATCTGCACCTAGACCAAGGTAAAGCGATCGCAGACACCAAAGTAGTTGAGCTTAAAGAAGATCCAACGGGCTGGTACGAATTCAAATCTGAGCAAACTATCGAACTGTCTGAGCTTGATGCCGTGCTAATGCGTAAAGATCCTCCGTTCGACACTGAGTACATCTACGCAACTTACATCCTTGAGCGTGCTGAAGAGCAAGGCGCACTGATCGTGAACAAGCCACAAAGCCTACGCGACTGTAACGAAAAACTGTTCACCGCTTGGTTCCCAGAGCTAACACCAACCACCATCGTGACGCGTAAAGCAGAGAAGATTAAAGCCTTCCGTGAAGAACACGGTGATGTAATCCTAAAGCCACTTGATGGTATGGGCGGCGCATCTATCTTCCGCGTGAAAGAGAACGATCCAAACGTATCGGTAATCATCGAGACACTAACAAACCATGGCCAGAACTACGCAATGGCGCAAACCTTCGTGCCAGACATCAGCAACGGTGATAAGCGTATCCTAGTGGTTGACGGTGAGCCAATGCCTTACTGCCTTGCTCGTATCCCTGCAAAAGGCGAAACGCGCGGTAACCTAGCGGCAGGCGGCACGGGTGAAGCTCGTCCACTGAGCGAAACTGATATGAAGATCGCTCAAGCAGTCGCACCAACACTGAAAGAAAAAGGGCTTATCTTTGTTGGCCTTGACGTGATTGGCGACAAGCTAACAGAAATCAACGTAACGAGCCCAACTTGTATTCGCGAAATCGAAGCAGCTTTTGATATTTCCATCACTGGCAAGCTAATGGACGCAATTGAGCGCCGCGTAAAAGGCGAATAACTCAAACTGTATTACAGTTAATAGAGAGCGTTGTGCATTAACTTAAGCAAACTCATGCACATACCCTAGGGTTGCAAGCATGGTGTTTGCTTAAGTGTTTCTAATAGCCTTATAAGGTCGAGATGAGAATGAACCTCACAAACCATTTCTTAGTTGCGATGCCGGGAATGAAAGATCCCTACTTCCAGAATAGCGTTATCTACGTCTGTGAACACAACGAAGAGGGCGCGATGGGGTTAATGATCAATGCACCCGTCGATATCACGGTTGGTAACATGCTCAAGCAAGTCGAAGTGCAACCCGTGCACCCTAGATTGTTCGAAGCAAGTTTAGATAGACCTGTCTACAATGGTGGACCTGTTTCTGAAGATCGCGGGTTCATCCTGCACAAACCAAAAGACTACTACGAATCAAGCATTCAAATGACTGATGAGCTCACGGTTACCACGTCTAAAGACATCTTGTCGGTACTCGGTACTGAAGCGGAACCAAGTGATTACCTCGTGGCGCTGGGTTACTCCGGTTGGAGTGCAGGACAGTTAGAAGCTGAGCTAGTAGAGAACTCTTGGTTGACCATTGAGGCGACGCCAGAGATCATCTTTGAGACACCTATCATCGACCGTTGGAAAAAAGCCGTTGAGAAATTGGGCATCGATCCAAGCCAGTTATCTTCCGATGCTGGACACGCTTAGCGCGCTCTCCCGCGACAACCTATTTTTATTGATTTAGATTCGAGACACCTTATGTCACGCACTATTATGGCTTTCGATTTCGGTACCAAGAGCATTGGTAGCGCCATCGGACAAGAAATCACAGGAACCGCTTCCCCGCTCAAAGCGTTCAAAGCGAATGACGGCATTCCAAACTGGGATGATATAGAGAAGCAAATTAAAGAGTGGCAACCGGATTTATTGGTCGTTGGCTTGCCTACCGATTTGCACGGTAAAGCCCTAGAAACCATCACGCCACGAGCGAAGAAGTTCGCTAATCGTCTTCAAGGTCGCTACGGCTTACCCGTTGAATTGCATGATGAACGCCTATCGACAGCCGAAGCACGCTCAGAGCTATTCAGTATGGGTGGCTACAAAGCGCTATCGAAAGGCAATATCGACTGCCAATCAGCGGTCGTGATTCTTGAAAGCTGGTTTGAAAGCCTTTGGGGTGAGTAGACGCTTCCAGCTCAATTAACACAATTAAAAAAGGTTGGCTTCTGCCAACCTTTTTCGTTTCTGGAATGGATTAATCCATATCGATCTTAACGTTCGCCAGCGTGCCTGTAGAGAAGCCTTCACCGCGCTGCGTCTTCAACATCAAACGCAGATCGTTAGCGGAATCAGCACTGTGCAATGCATCTTCTTCACTGATCTTACCTTGCATCACTAGCTTGTAGAGTGACTGGTCAAAGGTCAGCATCCCAAATTCATTCGAACGTGCCATGGTGGTTTTCAACTCATGCAGATCGCCACGGCGGATCAGATCCGAAACGCGTGGACTGTTTAACAAGATCTCAAACACACCATGACGACCTTGACCGTTCTTATCACGGATCAACTGCTGACCTACCACGCCTTTTAAGTTCATCGATAGATCAAACAGGAACTGATCTTTCTGGTCTTTCGGCACCAAGTGCAGAATACGCTCAAGCGCTTGGTTTGCATTGTTGGCGTGCAGTGTCGCCATACACAAGTGACCCGTCTCAGCAAAGGTCATTGCGTATTCCATCGTTTCTCGGCTACGAATCTCACCAATCAAAATCATGTCTGGTGCTTGACGTAATGAGTTCTTCAACGCCACTTCATAGCTGTCGGTATCCAAGCCCACTTCACGCTGGGTCACGATACAACGCTTATGCTCGTGCACAAACTCAATTGGGTCTTCTACCGTAAGAATATGCCCCGTTTTATTGCTGTTACGGTAGCCAGTCATCGCGGCCATAGTCGTTGATTTACCAGAACCTGTTGCACCAACCACCAGCACCAAACCACGCTTTGCAATCGCAAGATCTTGCAGAACCAAAGGAAGTTTAAGTTCTTCAAAAGTAGGAATATTGGTCTCGATACGACGAATCACCGCGCCAGGCAATTCACGTTGGAAGAAGGCACTGACACGGAAACGACCGCAATCACGGACAATAGCAAAGTTCGATTCACGGCTTTTACGAAACTCCTGACGTCGCTCCGGATCCATCGCACTATCAAGTAACACAGCGACATCATTTTCAGTCAACTTATCGCCTTGCGGGCGCAGTTCGCCATCGACACGAAACAAGATCGGCGCACCAACAGTGATGTAGAGATCCGACGCTTTTAACGCCAACATGCCTTCAAGAAATTTATTCAGATCCATCGTCCGTATTCGCTATTACCTGTGTGATTCGTTACGAGAATTGCTGCGCTTCAATTTCAACTTTCTTGTCCACTTCTTCACGCGAGACCATGCCTTGCGCCATCAATTGACGAGCATTTTGTTCCATGGTCTGCATGCCGTGCGCCGCACCGGTCTGAATGATCGAGTACATCTGCGCGACTTTATCTTCACGGATAAGGTTTCGGATCGCAGGTGTCGCCATCATGATTTCATGGCACGCAATACGACCACCGCCGTTACGTTTCAAAAGTTTTTGCGCGATAACCGAACGCAGCGATTCCGACAACATCGAGCGCACCATGTCTTTGTCACTCCCCGGGAAGACATCGATAATACGGTCGATGGTTTTCGCTGCAGAGCTCGTGTGCAACGTACCGAAAACAAGGTGACCGGTTTCAGCCGCTGTCAGCGCTAGACTGATGGTTTCTTTGTCACGCATCTCACCTACTAGAATCACATCCGGGTCTTCACGCAATGCGCTACGCAGCGCGTTTTGGAAGCTGTGTGTATCACGGTGTACTTCACGTTGGTTGATCAGACACTTATTGTTGTTGTGAACAAATTCAATTGGATCTTCAATTGTTAGGATGTGCTTATTGTGATTACGGTTAATGTAGTCAACAATGGCTGCCAAGGTCGTCGATTTACCAGAACCCGTTGGGCCAGTAACCAGTACCAGACCTTTCTCGGCGTTAGCGATTTTTCTGAAGATCTCTGGAGCTTCTAGCTCTTCCAGTGTTGGAATACTGCTTGGGATGGTACGGAACACAGCCGCACAACCGCGAGATTGGTTGAAAGCGTTGACACGAAAACGGCCAACGTTATGCAATTCAAATGAGAAATCGACTTCGAGTTTTTCTTCGAACTCACTGCGCTGCGCATCGTTCATGATTTCAAAAACCAAACGGTGCACTTCTTGGTGTGTAAACGCTGGAATGCCCAGCTTTCTCACATCACCATCAATACGAACCATTGGTGGTACACCTGCAGAAAGATGTAGATCCGAAGCATTATGTTTTACACTAAAATCCAGTAACTCAGTGATATCCATTTAAAATCCTTAAGTCTAAAGTACAGCTATGAGTAGTATTCAACAAAACATTGAACATATCACCTCTCAAATTCGACACGACGAACAAAAATGCGGTCGTTCTCCAGAGTCCGTGCAACTTCTAGCAGTAAGCAAAACTAAACCTGTCGAGGCAATTCTCGAAGCTTACCAAGGTGGCCAACTGGCATTTGGTGAGAACTACGTCCAAGAGGGCGTCAGTAAAGTTCAGCACTTTGCCGAGCATTATCCAGATAATCGAATCGAATGGCACTTCATTGGTCCAATTCAATCCAATAAATCACGTCCTGTTGCCGAACATTTCGATTGGGTTCACACCGTTGATCGCGCTAAGATCGCTCAGCGCCTCAATGACCAACGTCCTAGCGAACTAAAACCGCTGCAAGTTCTGATTCAAGTAAACACCAGTGGTGAAGAATCAAAATCAGGCGTCAGCGATGCAGAAATATTCGAGCTAGCTGAGTTGATTTCTCGCCTTCCAAACCTCACGTTAAGAGGGTTGATGTCGATTCCTGCCAACGTGCCAGATTACGAATCACAACTTCGTGCATTTAAGCAACTGGAAGCGCTAAAGCAAAAGCTAGCTCAGCAATACCCTGATGTCGATACGCTATCTATGGGAATGAGCGGCGACATGGATGCAGCAATCGAAGCAGGTAGTACCATGGTGCGCATCGGCACAGCGATTTTTGGCGCGCGCGACTACAGCAAACAGCAATAAAGCGAATCGTTGTTAGACACTGTGAATTTGAGTCTGACTGCCGTCTCTTTCGGTAGCCAGAATAAAGTGACGCAATTATACACCTGAGCGCACAACAAATTGTAAGAATTTATATTTGGAAATCAGACATATGGAACATAAAAAGATTGCCTTTATCGGCGCGGGAAACATGGTGCGAGCGATTGTTTCTGGCCTTGTAGCAAATGGCTACCCTGCACAGAGCATCATTGCGACTGCCCCATCAGAGACGCGTCGCCAACCTCTTGAGCAAGACTTTGGTATCCGTACCACCAGCGATAACATCGCAGCCGCGACAGAAGCGGATGTTGTGGTATTGTCTGTGAAGCCACAAATGATGGAAGAAGTGTGTAAACCACTGCAATCTATCGACTTCAGCAATAAACTGGTTATCTCTATTGCGGCTGGTATCAACTGTTCACGTTTGAATGACATGCTAGCGACTAAGCTCAACTTGGTTCGCGTGATGCCAAACACACCATCGCAACTTGGTTTGGGCATGAGTGGACTTTATGCGCCTGAACATGTGCAAGAACAAGATAAAGCTTTCGCGGCAGAGCTAATGCAAGCCTGCGGTAAGGTATGTTGGGTTGAGCAAGAATCTGGCATCAATAACGTAATTGCAGCGGCAGGCAGCGCACCGGCTTACTTCTTCCTGTTTATGGAAGCGATGCAAGCAGAAGCGATTGCTCAAGGCTTTGATAAAGACACTGCTCGCACGTTAGTTCAGCAAGCTGCACTTGGCGCAGCAAGCATGGTAGTGGAAAATCCAGAAACTGAGCTTTCAACGCTACGCGAGAACGTGACATCAAAAGGTGGCACAACGGCAGAAGCGCTACGTACGTTCAACGAGCACCAACTGTCTGATATTGTGGCAAAAGCAATGCAAGCTGCGATTGCTCGTGCTGAAGAAATGGAAAAACTGTTTTAATGACTTGAGTGATACCCACTCTGTGTCACTCACTTACTTGTTAAGGGTACCTTATGAATTCAATGAGTTTTCTCATCTCAACCCTATTTGACCTGTACATCATGGTCGTGATTTTGCGTATTTGGTTGCAAGCTGCTCGCGCAGATTTCTACAACCCATTCTCGCAGTTCATCGTCAAAGCAACCCAACCGGTTGTAGGACCGCTGCGCCGCGTGATCCCATCTATCGGCAGCATCGACCTAGCAACGGTACTGTTCGCTTACGTACTTTGTGTGCTTAAGTTTGTTGCACTGATCCTGATCGCTTCTAGCGGGTCTGTCTCATTCAGCATGGACTTCTTATTCCTAGGCTTATTGTCTCTGATTAAGGCCGCTGGCGGCTTATTGTTCTGGGTACTACTGATCCGTGCAATCCTAAGCTGGGTTAGCCAAGGTCGCAGCCCTATCGAGTACGTATTCCATCAACTAACTGAGCCAATGCTAGCGCCAATCCGTCGCATCATCCCTGCAATGGGCGGCTTCGACTTGAGCGTGCTAGTGCTGTTCATTGGTCTGCAATTTGCTAACTTCCTGATGGGCGACATGATTGGTCCTATCTGGTACCAACTATAATGTCAGAAGCAGTTTGGCATGACGGCGAGGATGTGGTGCTTCGGCTCTACATCCAACCAAAAGCAAGCCGCGACAAGATCGTCGGCTTGCATGGTGAAGAGCTCAAAATTGCCATCACCGCACCGCCTGTCGATGGTAAAGCGAATGCACACCTAACTAAGTTTTTAGCCAAACAATTTAAAGTTGCTAAAGGTTTGGTTCACATAGAAAAAGGTGAACTGGGACGTCATAAACAAATTCGGATAGAATCCCCAGTACAAATACCAACAGAAATTAAAGCCATCATTTGATGGCTTTTTATTTACGAAATTCGTACCAATAATAAAACGCCCGATTCGAGGAAGTGATAATGAGCAAATGGATTACCGCCCTACTGATCAGCCTATTGTCTTTACCAAGCATGGCAGGTCAGTTCAAAACCATGAAAGACATCGAGGTCCACTACATTGCGTTTAACTCGACCTTTTTAACTCCCAAGATCGCCCGTAGCTACGACATCAAGCGTAATGGCTACAATGCAGTACTGAACATCAGTGTGCTCGACGGTGCCTCTCTTGGTAAACCGGCAGTTGAAGCTAAAATCAGTGGTCAGGCGAAGAACCTTATCGGTCAAACGCAAAAGCTCACCTTCCGTGAAGTGAAAGAAGGCGATGCGATTTACTACCTAGCAGAGCTCGGTATTACTAACGAAGAAACTTTTACCTTCGATATTGACGTTAAAGCTGGAAACAAAGGCTCAGGTAAGCTTAAATTCACCCAGAAATTTTATGTCGAAGAGTAATTGGGTTGTGATGATCTAAAAGCTTTTAGAACATCATAGCCCTAGAACTAATTTAATCAGGGAGAACACTGCGTTCTCCCTTTATCGCTACAGAAAGAGACGACCATGAAAAAGATAGTGCTAGCAACAGGCAACCAAGGCAAAGTTCGTGAGATGGCAGATCTGCTGTCTGACTTCGGTTTTGAAGTATTGGCGCAAAGTGAATTCAACGTATCTGAAGTAGCAGAAACTGGCACGACTTTCATCGAAAACGCGATCATCAAAGCTCGCCATGCCGCACAAGAAACGGGTCTTCCTGCGATTGCGGACGACTCTGGCTTAGAAGTCGATTTCTTGAAAGGCGCTCCGGGCATTTACTCTGCGCGTTATGCAGGTGAAAAAGCCTCTGACCAAGAGAACCTAGAGAAGCTGCTTAAAGCAATGGAAGGCGTACCAGAAGCAGAGCGCACCGCTCGTTTCCACTGCGTATTGGTTTTGATGCGTCACGAGAACGATCCAACCCCTATCGTTTGTCACGGTAAATGGGAAGGTCGCATTCTCACTGAAGCACACGGTGAAAATGGCTTTGGCTACGACCCAGTCTTCTTCGTTCCTGAAGACAACTGCGCGTCTGCCGAACTTGAGCCAGCACGTAAGAAGCAACTGTCTCACCGCGGTAAAGCACTCAAGTCGTTGTTTGCTCAACTGTCTGAGCAAGTGTCTCAGTAATCGCGAGCGAATTAGACCATGTTAACGCCCCCAGCACTGAGCTTGTATGTACACATCCCGTGGTGTGTACAAAAGTGCCCGTATTGCGACTTTAACTCTCACGCACTTAAAGCCAAGATCCCAGAAGAAGAGTACATCAATGCCCTTCTTGAAGACTTGGATACCGACATTGAGAAATACCGTCTTAACGAAGCACCACGTCCACTGCATTCAATCTTCATTGGTGGTGGTACGCCGAGTTTGATTTCGGCAGAAGGCATCGAGCGCCTACTTAAGGGCATTGAAGCGCGTATTCCGTTCAAGCCTGAAATCGAAATCACCATGGAAGCTAACCCAGGCACCATTGAAGCTGAGCGTTTTGTTGGCTACCGCAAGGCTGGTGTAACGCGCATCTCTATCGGTGTGCAAAGCTTTGAGCAACAGAAGCTTGAGCGTTTGGGGCGCATTCACGGTCAAGACGAAGCCGTCAATGCCGCTAAACTGGCGCACCAAATCGGCTTGAATAGCTTTAACCTCGATCTCATGCACGGCTTACCAGATCAAAGCATCGAACAAGCCTTGGCTGATTTGGACAAAGCGATTGAGTTGGCGCCACCGCACCTGTCTTGGTATCAGCTGACCATCGAACCAAATACCATGTTCTACTACAAGCCACCGACTCTGCCAGATGACGATGACTTGTGGGATATCTTCGAACAAGGACATGAGAAACTCGCAGCGGCGGGTTATGTTCAATACGAGATTTCTGGTTACAGCAAGCCGGACTATCAATGCCAGCACAACCTGAACTATTGGCGCTTTGGTGACTACCTTGGCATTGGTTGCGGCTCACACGGTAAGCTGAGCTTTGCAGATGGCCGCATCGTTCGCACCACTAAGGTCAAGCACCCGCGTGGCTATCTGATGGCATACCAAAATATGGTGAAGCCATATCTGGATAGTGAACAGCTTGTGGCTGATGAAGATCGTCCGTTTGAGTTCTTTATGAACCGTTTCCGCTTAATGGAAGCCTGCCCGAAACAAGACTACATCGATACAACCGGTCTGCCGTTGAGCTCAATTCAAGAGACTATCGATTGGGCGCTTGAGATGGGCTACCTGAGTGAAACAGAGACTCACTGGCAAATTACCGAGAAAGGTAAGCTGTTCCTGAATGATTTGCTTGAAGCCTTTATGGCGGAAGAGGAATAAGAAAGGGAGCCGAGATTCGAGATTCGAGATTCGAGATTCGAGATTCGAGATTCGAGATTCGAGATTCGAGATTCGAGATTCGAGATTCGAGATTCGAGAAAAATGATGGAAGGGTTGGCTTTAGGGTCAACCCTTTTGATTGTAAGAACCTTTCTCGAAGCAAAGCGCTCTATAGGATGAAGTCCGTGCTCGCATCTCGCATCTCGCATCTTTCTTCTAAAAAATCGAACGACCAATACGCTCAGCAAGTAGCTCCAGTGCTTTGGTACCAGCGAGTGAGTTACCAGATGCATCAAGCTCTGGAGACCAAACAGCAATCGTCATTTCACCCGGTACGACAGCGATGATGCCACCACCAACACCTGACTTACCCGGCATACCAACACGGTAAGCAAATTCACCAGCACCATCATACAAACCACATGTTGCTAGCAATGCATTCAACTGCTTGGTTTGTGTTGGTGATACGACAAGCTTACCCGTTTGTACCGACGTGCCTTTATTGGCTAAGTAGCTAAAGGTCTTCGCCAGATCGACACAACTCATCTTCAACGCACAAGCATGGAAGTAGTTTTGCAGCACTGGGATAACCTCGTTCTCGAAGTTACCAAATGAACGCATCAAGTACGCAATCGCAGCATTGCGGTCACCATGCATCATTTCAGACGCGGCAACCACTTTGTCGTACACGATATGAGTATCACCAGACAGCTGACGAGCAAATTCCAATAGACGCTGACGAGGCGCAGAGAGACGGCTTTGTAGCAAATCAGCAACCACAATAGCACCAGCGTTAATAAACGGGTTACGTGGAATGCCCTGCTCCATCTCTAACTGGATCATCGAGTTAAACGCCTGACCAGAAGGCTCTTTACCTACACGACACCAGATCTCTTCTTGCTTGTACAAACACATAGCCAGAGTCAGGCTCAACGCTTTTGAGATCGACTGAATCGAAAACGACTCTTCTGCATCGCCCGCTTTAATCACTTCACCTTCATTGGTGTATACCGCAATACCCAGTTTGGTATTGGGTACTTTTGCCAATGCGGGAATGTAGTCGGCGACTTTGCCTTGACCAATTAAAGGGCGAACTTCCGCTAGAATGTCTGTCAAAATTTGCGCTGTAGGTTTCATCTTCTACCTTCTTGTCACAAGAACCCAAATGGCTGAGTTCAGAGGTAAAAAAAGCCAACGCGGACGTTGGCTTTTCCATGGAATTTATTCGACTCAAGTCGATTATGGTTTTATTGCCACAATGATGTTGCGGTTGATGGATTGATCAACACGGTGAAGATAACCGATGTAAGGCTCTTCTGAAAGTACCTTCCACCCTTGCTCTTCAAATAATGCCGCCACGTCTTTCCACTTCAAAGTGAATTCGTTGAAAGACAGCACCACAGAACCTTGTTTCTTCAACACCACTTTCCATGCAGGCAGAGCCTCTTTTAGAAGCTCCAGTGGGCTGCGGTTCAGCTTGCTGTCTTTGGCATTTTTGCTGCCGTGCTGCACGCCGTAAGGCAAGTCAGACACCATCACATCTACCGAGTTCTTCTTCACAACTTGGTCAGCAATACGCGTATCTGCTGAGTACAGCTTCATCGTTTGAAGATTACCTTTGTTGTAATCGTCTTTGTCTGCTGCTGCCTCAACCACGAAGCCATCTGCCACTTTTTTACCACCAGAAGTGCGCTTTTCTTTGCTCACTTTGTGCTTAAAGCGACCGTTCTTCATGAACTTAACGATGAAGGTTTGGATCTCTTGAACCCATTTCTGATTGATCTCAACACCCACAACATTCAAGCCGTGGATCAAACCTTCAAACAGTGTTGTACCTTTACCACACATAGGATCCATTAGCGTCAATTGCGCACTGCCCGTGTTGGCAGCACTGACGCCTAGGTTCACCATCAAACGCGTAAACTGCTCGTTTGTTTTACCTGTGTAACGCAGGATCTGACTCATGCTCTCAGGGAAAGTATTGAATGCAGGCGCCTGAATTGGACGTAATAAACCATCTTCACGCACTTCAAATAGCGCGTAGTAGATAGATGACGCAGCAATCTTGCCAGCCTGTGCTTCACTTAGTTCTGTTTCGCAAGAGAACACAAGTGCAGCAGGCAGACCCACGTCTTTGTTGCCAATTTCAGTTACTTCAACACCTTCCGACGCCAAAATCGCTTTCAGCTCAGAACATGCAATCGTCATTGCGCTATCAAAGTAAATACGGTTATGACCAGGATTCGCTAATATCGCGTAGTGGTACATCTACTGGCTCCTTAAGCAGTACGCTTGAATTTGATATCCCACACACCGTGACCTAGACGGTGACCGCGAGCTTCAAACTTAGTCAGTGGACGTTCTTCTGGACGAGGAATGAAGTTGCCTTCTTCAGCGATGTTTTCGAAACCAGGCGCTTGGTTCATGATTTCAATCATGTGTTCAGCGTAGTTTTCCCAGTCTGTCGCCATGTGGAAGATACCTTCATTCAGGATAAGCTTCTGACGAACCATTTCAGCGAACTCAAGCTGTACGATACGACGCTTGTGGTGACGCTTTTTGTGCCATGGGTCTGGGAAGAACAGTTGTAGCGTTGCTAGGCTGCCATTTGGGATCATGTGTTCGAATACTTCTACCGCATCGTGGCACATTACACGTAGGTTCGTGATACCGGCTTCGCGAGCATCTGCAAGACAAGCACCAACGCCTGGACTATGCACTTCGATACCGATGAAGTTTTTCTCTGGCGCGTTCTTTGCCATTTCAACCAATGAAGCACCCATACCAAAACCGATCTCAAGCACTACTGGGTTATCGTTGCCAAACACTTCTTTCCAATCAAGAAGTTCAGCTTTGTAGTCGATACCCATTGTTGGCCAGCACTCGTTCATCGCATTCTCTTGGCCCTTAGTTAGACGACCTTCGCGACGCACGAAACTGCGGATTTTACGGATCATTTTACCGTCTTCGTTGTATTCGTTAGTGGTTACTTCACTCATTGATTTTGCCTGCACATTGATTAATCAAAGCGGGGATTATCCAAAGAATTCACTTAGGTGCAAGTATTTGTTGAGCTATCGGACTATGGCAGCCCAAAAGCAAACAAACTAGACACAATATCCCCACAGTTTATATGTTGTACTTACACCACAATCTGTGGTGCAATTTTGCTCCTAACCAATAATAGAATACAGAGCAAGTCGTGACACCTTTCGCCAGTGCCATCTTAGAATGGTATGACGCATATGGAAGAAAAGATCTTCCGTGGCAACAAAACAAGACCGCTTATAGTGTCTGGTTGTCTGAAATCATGCTTCAGCAAACTCAGGTCACTACGGTTATCCCTTATTACCAACGCTTTTTGGAGCGCTTCCCGACCGTGGTCGATCTTGCCAATGCTGAGCAAGATGAAGTGCTGCACCTTTGGACCGGCTTGGGTTATTACGCACGTGCTCGTAACCTTCATAAAGCCGCAAAAGAGGTCGCCCATAAATACAATGGTGAGTTTCCTCTAGACCTAGAGCAGATGAATGCCCTACCGGGGATTGGTCGCTCCACCGCCGCTGCGGTTCTTTCGTCTGTCTATAAACAGCCACATGCGATATTAGACGGCAACGTAAAGCGCACACTTTCACGCTGTTTTGCCGTGGATGGATGGCCTGGACAAAAGAAAGTCGAAAACCAATTGTGGGAAATCGCAGAAACGCACACGCCACAAACAGACGTAGACAAGTACAATCAAGCCATGATGGATATGGGTGCCATGATGTGTACCCGCAGC
Source organism: Vibrio sp. K4 (assembly GCF_051122595.1). NCBI lineage: Bacteria > Pseudomonadati > Pseudomonadota > Gammaproteobacteria > Vibrionales > Vibrionaceae > Vibrio > Vibrio sp. K4. The sequence continues at coordinate 162,823 of NZ_CP178577.1, read as the reverse complement.
AAGCCTAAATGCACCTTGTGTCCAGTCAGCGCTCTTTGTGTGGCAAAGAAACAAGGTAATGTGCTTGATTATCCGGGTAAAAAGCCGAAAAAAGACAAACCGGTTAAGCAAACACGTTTCGTTATGCTTCACCACAAAAATGGTGATAGTCACGAAGTGTGGCTAGAACAAAGACCGCAGACAGGTATTTGGGGCGGGCTATTTTGCTTCCCACAAACTGAGCACATTGACGTTGAAAGTGATATTGAATTGCTACTGGAACAACGTGGAATTCAAGCCAACGATATTAGACGTCAAGAGACGCTGATAACGTTTCGTCATACATTCAGCCATTACCATCTCGATATCACACCGATTTTGATTGACCTGTCAAAGCGACCCAATGTGGTGATGGAAGGTAACAAAGGTCTTTGGTATAACTTATCTAAACCTGAAGAAGTCGGTTTAGCCGCACCAGTAAAACTGCTACTGGAAGCGCTACCCCACGAACTTCGTTAATTAATTGCAAGGAGTCATTATGAGCCGCACTGTTTTTTGTGCTCGACTAAAGAAAGAAGGCGAAGGTCTAGACTTTCAACTTTACCCAGGTGAACTAGGTAAACGCATTTTCGATAACATCTCGAAAGAAGCTTGGGCTCAATGGCAACAGAAACAAACCATGTTGATCAACGAGAAGAAGCTCAACATGATGGATCCAGAGCACCGCAAACAGCTTGAAACAGAAATGGTGAACTTCCTGTTCGAAGGTAAAGAGGTTCACATTGAGGGCTACACGCCACCAAGCGAATAAAGCAAATTTGTTTTAAAACAATGACATCACAACCAAACTTGTGGTGTCATTTTTATATTAGAGACCACAAAGCCATCTCAATAGTTATGAAAAAAATCGCCTTTATCGCTACTGCCCTTTTAATGGCAGGTTGTAGCCGTGAGTTCGTAGAAAAGATTTATGACGTCGATTACGAGCCGACCAACCGTTTTGCCAACAATCTAGCAGAACTGCCAGGACAGTTTGAAAAAGACACCGATGCCTTAGATTCACTGATCAGTAGTTTCTCTGGCAACATCAAAAAACGATGGGGTCAACGCGAAGTTAAAGTCGCGGGTAAAAGCAATTACGTCAAATATATCGATAACTATTTGAGCCGTGCCGAAGTCGATTTCCAAAAAGGTGTGATTACTATCGAGACGGTTTCTCCAACCGAACCACAAAAACACCTCAAGAACGCTATCATCACAACCCTTTTGACACCGGACGATCCAGCCAGTGTCGACCTATTCTCCTCCAAAGAGATCAAACTGGAAGGCCAGCCCTTTCTTTACAATCAGGTCGTTGATCAAGACAAAAAGCCCATTCAATGGTCATGGCGCGCGAATCGCTTTGCCGATTACTTGATTGCTAACCAAGTCAAAACCAAGGATGTCGATTTCAAGAAAGCTTACTACGTCGAAATCCCTATGGTAGAAGACCACTTCTCACAGCGTAGTTACCAATACGCAGACATCGTGCGCCGTGCATCGAAGAAATACGATATTCCTGAAGATCTGATTTACGCCATCATCAAAACCGAAAGTAGCTTTAACCCGTACGCGGTAAGTTGGGCAAATGCGTATGGATTGATGCAGGTTGTACCAAAAACCGCGGGTCGTGATGTATTTAAGCTAGTGAAGAATCGTTCAGGGCAACCAAGTCCCGAGTATTTGTTTAACCCAGAAAACAACATTGATACTGGAACGGCTTACTTTTACATCCTTAAAAACCGTTATTTGAAAGATGTACAACACCCAACCTCGTTGGAGTACAGCATGATTTCTGCTTACAACGGCGGAACTGGTGGTGTTTTGAACACTTTCCACCGCACAGATCGCAAACGTGCGATGCAAGATTTGAATTCTTTACAACCAAACCAAGTTTATTGGGCGCTAACCAAGAAACATCCGAATGCAGAAGCACGCCGTTACCTAGAAAAAGTTACAAATTTCAAAAAGGAATTTAACGCAGGATAAACTTTTTACCGACAGTTGAATAAAAAGCGTTCGAACAACCACTTTTTTGAAATTATTTAAAAAAAGTGGTTGACGAAAAGCGGGAAAATCCGTTTAATAGCGCTCCGTTGCCCGGATAGCTCAGTCGGTAGAGCAGAGGATTGAAAATCCTCGTGTCGGTGGTTCGATTCCGCCTCCGGGCACCACGATTTAAAATTGTTGGTGCTTAGCACGAACAGTTAAAAAGAAAACGGTACGCCGACTTAGCTCAGTAGGTAGAGCAACTGACTTGTAATCAGTAGGTCACCAGTTCGATTCCGGTAGTCGGCACCATTCTTCTTTTGCCTCGATAGCTCAGTCGGTAGAGCAGAGGATTGAAAATCCTCGTGTCGGTGGTTCGATTCCGCCTCGAGGCACCATATTTGGTGCGCTTGCTTAAAGTAAGACACAAACAGAATAGTTCCTCCTTAGCTCAGTTGGTAGAGCGACGGACTGTTAATCCGCAGGTCACTGGTTCAAGTCCAGTAGGAGGAGCCAACTTCTAGAGTTTCATGTAAATGAGATTCTAAAAAATGAAGAGTTTACTCTTCAAAAAAGAAAACGGTACGCCGACTTAGCTCAGTAGGTAGAGCAAGTGACTTGTAATCAGTAGGTCACCAGTTCGATTCCGGTAGTCGGCACCATTCTTCTTTTGCCTCGATAGCTCAGTCGGTAGAGCAGAGGATTGAAAATCCTCGTGTCGGTGGTTCGATTCCGCCTCGAGGCACCATATTTGGTGCACTTGCTTTAAGCAAGACACAAACAGAATAGTTCCTCCTTAGCTCAGTTGGTAGAGCGACGGACTGTTAATCCGCAGGTCACTGGTTCAAGTCCAGTAGGAGGAGCCAAATTAGAAAGCCAAGTCTTCGGACTTGGCTTTTTTCTTATCTGCAATAAAAAACTCTCTCCCCTATTTTCTAATTCCATCGAATCTTCTTCTTCACCTCCACCAAGAAGCATCCCAATTAACTCCAGGCTTATTTGATAAAAAACACTTATTTCACGCTAAAAATTTAATCCAACTCATAGTTTCAACACGACCGCATAGGCGCTTGTATACAAGTTCAATATGATGAATTTATTATTGCGCCCCCTTATAAGCTATGCATTGCATAGTATGAAATACGTCTCGTGAGCTAACTATGAAATTAAAAACTCAAGCCTATTTATTATCTGCAATCATATTGGTTGCCCTACTTGCTCTAACCGCTACTGGTCTATGGACATTACGTGTAGCAAGTAACCTTGATAACAAAGCTCGAGTTACTGAGCTATTTAAGAGTGCCTACAGCATTCTGACCGAAGTTGAGCAAATGGCAGTGGAAGGCAAAATGCCCGAAGCTGAAGCCAAAGCTCTGGCTACCCGCCTACTTCGTAACAATATCTACAAAGACAACGAATACGTTTATGTTGCCGATGAGAACATGATGTTCGTTGCGGCCCCACTTGACCCTCAACTGCATGGAACAAGTTTCCACGATTTCCGCGATGGTGATGGCAACAGTGTCGGTCAATTAATTTTAGATGTGCTGGGCCGTAAAACAGGTCAGATCGTTGAATACACTTGGACACAAAAATTGCCTGACGGCACGATCGAAGAAAAGCACTCTATCGCAGAGAAAACACCGCATTGGAACTGGGTGGTTGGTACTGGTATCGGCTTTAATGAAGTTAATGCACGCTTCTGGTCAACAGCACAATGGCAGCTAGCGCTGTGTCTGGCGATTGCTGGCGCGATTCTAGGTGGCTTGATCATCTCTATCCGTAAGATGCTTAATCTGCTTGGTGGTGAGCCAAATGACGTAAGACAAGCCGTTCAGGCCGTCGCTCAGGGTAATATCCAAACCAGCTTTGAATACACAGCCCCTAAAGACAGCATCTATGGCGCCGTACAAGAGATGAGCCAATCTCTGGCTAAGATGGTAACTAACTTGGATGAATCAATGCATGCATTGCGTTCAGAGCTATCAGCGGTAGAATCTCGCTCTAATTCAATCGCTGACCTAACCATGTCTCAGCAGCAATCGACAGCGATGATCGCAACAGCGATGACAGAAATGGCTTCTTCAGCCAACCATGTTGCAAGTTCGGCAAGTGACACTGCACATAACACCGATGAAGCAGACAAACAGAGCCAACACACGCAATCATTGATCCACAGTACGGTAGATAATATTCAAGGCTTGGCGACTCAGCTCAATACGGCCAGCAAAGCGGTTGCGGATCTTGACCAAGATGTAAACAGCATCGTGAAAGTTCTCGACGTAATCGGCGATATTGCTGAGCAAACTAACCTACTGGCGTTGAATGCCGCCATTGAAGCAGCTCGTGCGGGTGAACAAGGTCGAGGCTTTGCGGTAGTAGCAGATGAGGTGCGCAACCTAGCAGGACGCACGCAAGACAGCACAAAAGAGATTCAACAGATGATCTCTAACCTTCAAGAAGGTTCGCGCAATGCTATCCATACAATGGAAATCTGTGCAGAAACCAGTGAAAGCACGGTAACTGAGTCTATGAATGCCTCAGAAGCGCTACAACAGATAGTGACAGCACTAGAATCAATCACAGCGATGAGCCAACAGATCGCAACTGCGGCGGCAGAACAAACTCAAGTGAGTGATGACATTGCACACCGCATCAACCTAATTGAAGAAAGTGGTAGCCAACTAAATACGGTGGTAACAGAAAGCCAATCAAGTACGCAAACATTGGCATCTTTAGCGGATGAACTTGAAGGTTGGGTGAACAAGTTCTCAGTAAAGCACTAGTTTAAAGTCAATTGTTCAATAAAAAGCACGTTTTCAGACGTGCTTTTTTGTTTTTATCGCCTTTATTTTGCGACAGAGCGCCCTACTTTTCTTAAAACAGCGCTTAAAGCATGGTGCATTGCTGCTCAAAATGCATAAAAACAGCCCACTCCGAGCACAAATTCATCAAACGATATTTTATTTTAATTTTATTGTTGACCTGAAAGCCGAAAAGCCTTTTAATACACCTCGTCGCCCGGATAGCTCAGTCGGTAGAGCAGAGGATTGAAAATCCTCGTGTCGGTGGTTCGATTCCGCCTCCGGGCACCACAATTTAAAATTGTTGGTGTCTAACACGAACAATAGAAAGAATAACGGTACGCCGACTTAGCTCAGTAGGTAGAGCAACTGACTTGTAATCAGTAGGTCACCAGTTCGATTCCGGTAGTCGGCACCATTTATTCTTAAACAAGATAATTCCTCCTTAGCTCAGTTGGTAGAGCGACGGACTGTTAATCCGCAGGTCACTGGTTCAAGTCCAGTAGGAGGAGCCATCTTTCAGTTAGTAAGTCGATTACTTATTAACGAAAATGTGCCGACTTAGCTCAGTAGGTAGAGCAACTGACTTGTAATCAGTAGGTCACCAGTTCGATTCCGGTAGTCGGCACCACTTATTAAAATTTGTTCCTCCTTAGCTCAGTTGGTAGAGCGACGGACTGTTAATCCGCAGGTCACTGGTTCAAGTCCAGTAGGAGGAGCCATATTAGAAAAAGCCGCATCACTTGATGCGGCTTTTTTGCATCTGAAGAAAACTCACCGCTCCCCTCTTCATCCAACTTTATCTCAATAAACAAAAAGCCAGGTGATGTACCTAGCTTTCTCTTTTTGTATCGTATCAATGAGTGTCTAAGCGGAAGGCTAGCTCAAACCTCCAAGGCAGATGTACTTTGTCTCTAGATACTCATCCATGCCTTGCTTGGCCCCTTCACGACCAATACCTGATTCTTTGATCCCACCAAACGGTGCCACTTCCGTAGAGATAATTCCTTCGTTTACCCCCACCATGCCATATTCCAAACCTTCACTAAATTTGATGATGCGCTTCAAGCTGTCAGTGTAGAAGTAACAAGCTAAACCATATTCTGTGTCATTCGCCATCGAGAGCACTTGTTCATCGGCATCAAAACTAATAACTGGCAGAACTGGGCCAAACAGCTCTTGTTGCACGATCGCCATACTCTGTTCCACATTATCTAAGATAACAGGCTCCATAAAGCGCCCAGAGCGTTTTTGAGGCTGGTTAAGTATAGTTGCCCCTTCTTGTACTGCCTGATCGATCACTGCCTCTAGACGATGCTTAGAAGCCATTGTAATCACAGGACCAAGAGTTGTCTTTTCATCAAGGCCATTACCGACCGTTAGGCCCGCTGCTTTATCCAGAAGCTTAGCTAAGAATGCCTCTTTTACGCTCTGATGCACATACAAGCGGTTGGTACACACACAAGTTTGTCCGGCATTACGGAACTTAGAGGCAATTAAGCCATTCGCTGCAGCATCTAAATCTGCATCGTCAAAAACAATAAAAGGTGCGTTACCACCCAATTCCATAGAAGCGGCTTTAACCGTATCACTTGCCTGCTTCATCAAGATCTTGCCGACACGTGTCGAACCAGTGAAAGAGATCTTCTTAATACGCGGATCGGTACTTAATACCAAACCAAATTCTGCCGCTTGCTCAGAAACAACGGTAGACAATAGAGCTTTAGGGATGCCAGCCTGATGAGCAAGCTCCACCACAGCCAGAGCAGTTAAAGGCGTTAATTCAGAAGGTTTAATGATCATCCCACATCCTGCAGCCAGAGCAGGAGCCGCTTTTCGAGTGATCATTGCAATAGGGAAATTCCATGGTGTAATCGCAGCACACACACCAACAGGCTGTTTGATGGTAGAGAGGCGTCTATCTACCGCCGGTGCAGGAATTACCTCACCATAAGCACGTTTAGCCTCTTCTGCGAACCATTCAACAAACGATGCGCCGTATGCGACTTCCCCACGGCTTTCAGTAAGAGGTTTACCTTGTTCTAAGGTAATGATGTTCGCGATGTCTTCAGCATGCTCTACAACCAATTGGAACCACTTTTTTAGGAAAGCGGAGCGTGCTTTAGCACTGAGTTTTGCCCACTCGACTTGAGCCGATTTACACGCTTCTATTTGCGCATCTAACTCATCCAAAGAGCTAGGCTTTAAGCGAATCAGTTCTTGCTCAGTCGCAGGGTTAATAACGGCAATCCCATCTTGAGAAGACAGGCTTTCGAATAAGACTCTTAGCGTTTCACTTTCTATCTGCTGCATCATTAGGTTGTACTCCCATAAGAACCGTTACTAGGTTAATCCTTCTGGCAAATAAGAGTAAAGCAAACAAAGTTTTATTCAGCGTAAATATGAGAAGTGATTACCCTGTAGGATTAACCGGTGATACAGAGAAGAGAACACCAACAGAGATAGCTATGATTGAAGAAAGCAGCCATTTGGTAGGTCATCATAAGCTCGGTGTTATTGAATACCCCAACTCTTTGATAGACAAAGCATTAGAGGGCATCTCTAACGTAACCAAATGACAGAGTAGATTTTCAATAAGCGTGGATAAACTGGAAGCTTTATCTGAATCTTTATCTGAATAAATGCTTGAGCTTGTAGGCTTCAGACAATGCCTTGTGAGACTTACTTTCCTATAAACGAAAATCATATTCCCTAAAACGCAAAACCCAGCCCGAAGACTGGTTTTTTAAATAAGTGGCGGAGTGGCTGGGCTTGCACGCAATTGGACTCGCACACGAGCGGGACTCATTGGTCGTAGACCAAAAGAATATCGCCAATACGAAAAGACCTCAGCATTCCTGCTGAGGTCTGGAATAAGTGGCTAGTCGGCGGGGACGCCTAGTTCGGGGTTGCGGGCAACCGGGACTCATTCCCTGAAAGGGAAATTATTATGCTCAAAAACGACAAAACCCAGTCCGAAGACTGGGTTTTTAAATAAGTGGCGGAGCGGACGGGACTCGAACCCGCGACCCCCGGCGTGACAGGCCGGTATTCTAACCAACTGAACTACCGCTCCGCACTGGTTAGACTCTGAAGTCTAAATAAGAACCTGGCGATGTTCTACTCTCACATGGGGAAGCCCCACACTACCATCGACGCTACTTCGTTTCACTTCTGAGTTCGGAATGGAAGTCAGGTGGGTCCAAAGCGCTATGGTCGCCAAGCAAAATTCTTTACGTTTTGTTTTAAGCTTTAACTTAAAGCGTAAAACAAACAGTAAATGGTGCTGATACCCAGAATCGAACTGGGGACCTCATCCTTACCAAGGATGCGCTCTACCGACTGAGCCATATCAGCACATTATCTGTGTCCGTGAGGACTAAAAAAGCCCGCTTTTTCAAACGGGCTCTCTTAACTTTTGTCTTCACCTTCTTAAAAAGGCAAAAACTAAATTTAAAGCCTGGCGATGTCCTACTCTCACATGGGGAAGCCCCACACTACCATCGGCGCTAATTCGTTTCACTTCTGAGTTCGGAATGGAAGTCAGGTGGGTCCAAATCGCTATGGTCGCCAAGCAAATTCTTTAATCTGGAAAGCTGTTTTTCGTTCTATTTACACATTCAATGTTCTTGCATTGAGTCCATCAAAACCCCTTGGGTGTTGTATGGTTAAGCCTCACGGGCAATTAGTACAGGTTAGCTCAACGCCTCACAACGCTTACACACCCTGCCTATCAACGTTCTAGTCTCGAACAACCCTTTAGGATACTTAAAGTATCAGGGAAGACTCATCTCAGGGCTCGCTTCCCGCTTAGATGCTTTCAGCGGTTATCGATTCCGAACTTAGCTACCGGGCAATGCGTCTGGCGACACAACCCGAACACCAGAGGTTCGTCCACTCCGGTCCTCTCGTACTAGGAGCAGCCCCCTTCAATCTTCCAACGCCCACGGCAGATAGGGACCGAACTGTCTCACGACGTTCTAAACCCAGCTCGCGTACCACTTTAAATGGCGAACAGCCATACCCTTGGGACCGACTTCAGCCCCAGGATGTGATGAGCCGACATCGAGGTGCCAAACACCGCCGTCGATATGAACTCTTGGGCGGTATCAGCCTGTTATCCCCGGAGTACCTTTTATCCGTTGAGCGATGGCCCTTCCATTCAGAACCACCGGATCACTATGACCTGCTTTCGCACCTGCTCGAATTGTCATTCTCGCAGTTAAGCGGGCTTATGCCATTGCACTAACCTCACGATGTCCAACCGTGATTAGCCCACCTTCGTGCTCCTCCGTTACTCTTTGGGAGGAGACCGCCCCAGTCAAACTACCCACCAGGCACTGTCCGCAACCCCGATTAGGGGTCGACGTTAGAACATCAACACTACAAGGGTGGTATTTCAAGGACGGCTCCACAAATACTGGCGTACTTGCTTCAAAGCCTCCCACCTATCCTACACATGTAGGGTCAATGTTCAGTGCCAAGCTGTAGTAAAGGTTCACGGGGTCTTTCCGTCTAGCCGCGGGTACACTGCATCTTCACAGCGATTTCAATTTCACTGAGTCTCGGGTGGAGACAGCGTGGCCATCATTACGCCATTCGTGCAGGTCGGAACTTACCCGACAAGGAATTTCGCTACCTTAGGACCGTTATAGTTACGGCCGCCGTTTACCGGGGCTTCGATCAAGAGCTTCGACCGAAGTCTAACCCCATCAATTAACCTTCCGGCACCGGGCAGGCGTCACACCGTATACGTCATCTTACGATTTTGCACAGTGCTGTGTTTTTAATAAACAGTTGCAGCCACCTGGTATCTGCGACTCTCGTCAGCTCCATCCGCAAGGGACTTCACCATCAAGAGCGTACCTTCTCCCGAAGTTACGGTACCATTTTGCCTAGTTCCTTCACCCGAGTTCTCTCAAGCGCCTTGGTATTCTCTACCCGACCACCTGTGTCGGTTTGGGGTACGATTCCTTACAATCTGAAGCTTAGAGGCTTTTCCTGGAAGCATGGCATCAATGACTTCACTACCGTAGTAGCTCGACGTCGTGTCTCAGCCTTAAGAAGAGCCGGATTTACCTAACTCTTCAGCCTACGCACTTGAACCTGGACAACCGTCGCCAGGCCCACCTAGCCTTCTCCGTCCCCCCATCGCAATTGTAAGAAGTACGGGAATATTAACCCGTTTCCCATCGACTACGCCTTTCGGCCTCGCCTTAGGGGTCGACTTACCCTGCCCCGATTAACGTTGGACAGGAACCCTTGGTCTTCCGGCGAGGAGGTTTTTCACCCCCTTTATCGTTACTCATGTCAGCATTCGCACTTCTGATACGTCCAGCATGCGTTACCACACACCTTCAACCGCTTACAGAACGCTCCCCTACCCAATGCACAAAGTGCATTGCCGCAGCTTCGGTTTACTACTTAGCCCCGTTACATCTTCCGCGCAGGCCGACTCGACCAGTGAGCTATTACGCTTTCTTTAAATGATGGCTGCTTCTAAGCCAACATCCTGGCTGTCTGAGCCTTCCCACATCGTTTCCCACTTAGTAGTAATTTGGGACCTTAGCTGGCGGTCTGGGTTGTTTCCCTCTCCACGACGGACGTTAGCACCCGCCGTGTGTCTCCCGGATAGTACTTACTGGTATTCGGAGTTTGCAAAGGGTTGGTAAGTCGGGATGACCCCCTAGCCTTAACAGTGCTCTACCCCCAGTAGTATTCGTCCGAGGCGCTACCTAAATAGCTTTCGGGGAGAACCAGCTATCTCCAGGTTTGATTGGCCTTTCACCCCTAGCCACAAGTCATCCGCTAATTTTTCAACATTAGTCGGTTCGGTCCTCCAATTGATGTTACTCAATCTTCAACCTGCCCATGGCTAGATCACCTGGTTTCGGGTCTATATCCAGCGACTGAGTCGCGCAGTTAACACTCGCTTTCGCTACGGCTCCCCTAGATGGTTAACCTTGCCACTGAATATAAGTCGCTGACCCATTATACAAAAGGTACGCAGTCACACCACGAAGGTGCTCCTACTGCTTGTACGTACACGGTTTCAGGTTCTATTTCACTCCCCTCACAGGGGTTCTTTTCGCCTTTCCCTCACGGTACTGGTTCACTATCGGTCAGTCAGTAGTATTTAGCCTTGGAGGATGGTCCCCCCATATTCAGACAGGATATCACGTGTCCCGCCCTACTCGATTTCACTTTATATGCGTTGCCGGTTACGGGGCTATCACCCTGTATCGCACAACTTTCCAGAAGTTTCACCTGACGCATAAAAAGCTTAAGGGCTAGTCCAATTTCGCTCGCCGCTACTTTCGGAATCTCGGTTGATTTCTTTTCCTCGGGGTACTTAGATGTTTCAGTTCCCCCGGTTCGCCTCGCTGCGCTATGTATTCACGCAGCGATACTTGCTTATGCAAGTGGGTTTCCCCATTCGGAAATCCCAGACTCAAATGGTTTTTACTACCTAATCTGGGCTTATCGCAAGTTAATACGTCCTTCATCGCCTCTGACTGCCAAGGCATCCACCGTGTACGCTTAGTCACTTAACCATACAACCCGAAGGAGTTTCGAGTTGATGTTCAAATCACCAAAGTTGTCTCTCATTATTTGAATGAGCGAGAGACATTTCGATTTTGCCGGACTCAATTTCGAATAATCACTGTAAAAGTGATATTCCCAAGAACACTTGAATGTGTTTTTTGGTGTTTGTCATAAAGACAAACATTGAGAACTTTACAAACAATCTCCTATCTATTTAAAGACAAGGATTGTTTTGTCAGCTTTCCAAATTGTTAAAGAGCTAGATTTCTTAATGAAACCATTTTTAAACACACTCGTAAGAATGCTTAAAGATGGTGGAGCTATGCGGGATCGAACCGCAGACCTCCTGCGTGCAAGGCAGGCGCTCTCCCAGCTGAGCTATAGCCCCATCAAGGTGTCGATACTGCATACCAATTTCAAAAGAAATTGGTGGGTCTGAGTGGACTCGAACCACCGACCTCTCGCTTATCAGGCGAACGCTCTAACCACCTGAGCTACAGACCCAGTATCGTCTCTTTTACTTATAAACCGTATCAATCTGTGTGGACACTCATCGTGAATAATCATCGTTTAAGGAGGTGATCCAGCGCCAGGTTCCCCTAGCGCTACCTTGTTACGACTTCACCCCAGTCATGAACCACAAAGTGGTAAGCGTCCTCCCGAAGGTTAAACTACCTACTTCTTTTGCAGCCCACTCCCATGGTGTGACGGGCGGTGTGTACAAGGCCCGGGAACGTATTCACCGTGGCATTCTGATCCACGATTACTAGCGATTCCGACTTCATGGAGTCGAGTTGCAGACTCCAATCCGGACTACGACGCACTTTTTGGGATTCGCTCACTATCGCTAGCTTGCTGCCCTCTGTATGCGCCATTGTAGCACGTGTGTAGCCCTACTCGTAAGGGCCATGATGACTTGACGTCGTCCCCACCTTCCTCCGGTTTATCACCGGCAGTCTCCCTGGAGTTCCCGACATTACTCGCTGGCAAACAAGGATAAGGGTTGCGCTCGTTGCGGGACTTAACCCAACATTTCACAACACGAGCTGACGACAGCCATGCAGCACCTGTCTCAGAGTTCCCGAAGGCACCAATCCATCTCTGGAAAGTTCTCTGGATGTCAAGAGTAGGTAAGGTTCTTCGCGTTGCATCGAATTAAACCACATGCTCCACCGCTTGTGCGGGCCCCCGTCAATTCATTTGAGTTTTAATCTTGCGACCGTACTCCCCAGGCGGTCTACTTAACGCGTTAGCTCCGAAAGCCACGGCTCAAGGCCACAACCTCCAAGTAGACATCGTTTACGGCGTGGACTACCAGGGTATCTAATCCTGTTTGCTCCCCACGCTTTCGCATCTGAGTGTCAGTATCTGTCCAGGGGGCCGCCTTCGCCACCGGTATTCCTTCAGATCTCTACGCATTTCACCGCTACACCTGAAATTCTACCCCCCTCTACAGTACTCTAGTCTGCCAGTTTCAAATGCTATTCCGAGGTTGAGCCCCGGGCTTTCACATCTGACTTAACAAACCACCTGCATGCGCTTTACGCCCAGTAATTCCGATTAACGCTCGCACCCTCCGTATTACCGCGGCTGCTGGCACGGAGTTAGCCGGTGCTTCTTCTGTCGCTAACGTCAAGTAATGCAGCTATTAACTACACTACCTTCCTCACAACTGAAAGTGCTTTACAACCCGAAGGCCTTCTTCACACACGCGGCATGGCTGCATCAGGCTTGCGCCCATTGTGCAATATTCCCCACTGCTGCCTCCCGTAGGAGTCTGGACCGTGTCTCAGTTCCAGTGTGGCTGATCATCCTCTCAGACCAGCTAGGGATCGTCGCCTTGGTGAGCCATTACCTCACCAACTAGCTAATCCCACCTAGGCATATCCTGACGCGAGAGGCCCGAAGGTCCCCCTCTTTGGCCCGTAGGCATTATGCGGTATTAGCCATCGTTTCCAATGGTTATCCCCCACATCAGGGCAATTTCCTAGGCATTACTCACCCGTCCGCCGCTCGACGCCGTTATCGTTCCCCGAAGGTTCAGATAACTCGTTTCCGCTCGACTTGCATGTGTTAGGCCTGCCGCCAGCGTTCAATCTGAGCCATGATCAAACTCTTCAATTTAAGATTTTGTCGGCTCAATGAATACTGAACATTCCTTTCGCTAATAAATAGCATAAGTAATGTTTGAATTGACTGTGCTGAATCTTTCGATTCAATGGTCACTTCGTTTCATTGAAACCTAATTTGAAGCCGAAGCTTCTAATTGGATTATCATCAACGAGTGCCCACACAGATTGATAGGTCTATATTGTTAAAGAGCTTGCTTATCAAGAAGTTTTTCTCTCAAAGCGGAGGTGCATTCTAGCGAGATAATTGAGAGTGTCAAACACTTTTTTCAACTAATTTTCGTAGAAGCTTTTCACCTCTTCGACCCTGCTGAAGCCTTGTGGCGTCTGCCGTGTCGATGGATGCGCATTATAGGGAGAAGATTTTCTTTGGCAAGACTAAAAATGCATTTTTTCTAAAAAAACATGCCAAGCGAACACTTTCCATCCAACCTTAAAATTACCCAGAAATAACACTCAGGATCTCTACAATTTACCCACAAAAAGCTGTGGATAACTATTCGTCGCTATCAAAGAAGTAGGAAATGCGTGAGCGCGGATTAAGATACTCTTTGATTTTTTCCGGCAATTTAGACGGGTGAATCGCATTAACTATCTTTATATCCTTAGATGCAAGGTCAATGATTGGCGCTTGCGTTCTTGGAACAGCAGGATCATAGACCAGTACATTCGGGAACAATAAGTGAGATGCGTTCACTGAGATAACCAAGCCCACCATATTGTTAGAAAGCTGAACTACCGTCCCTGGGGGGAATACGCCCATAAACTTAATTAAGATATTAAGGTTCTCTTCTTTATATAGGTGCTTGCAGTTCTTATATAAGTGGGAAAGTGCTGTATATGGAATTTTCTGTTCAGAAGCGATTGGGGTATGGCACAGATTATCAAAAGCGTTAGCAACAATAATCACCTGTGCAAGCTCATCAATCTCATCCCCCTTCAAACCCTCAGGGTAGCCAGAGCCGTCGCGTAGTTCATGATGTTGAGCAATCACGGTTTTTGCGCTATCAGGAAAATCTTCAATCTGGTTAGCCATGTCTAAGCCGTACTTGGTATGCAGCTTTAGATAGTTGCTTTCGGGCTCACTCAGTGGCGTTTGCTTCCTTAATATAGCGGTTGGGATTTTGATCTTGCCCATGTCATGAAACAAAGCAGCAAACGAAAGTGCTTTTAGTTGCTCGGCAGAATAGCCTTTCGCTCGCCCAATCATCATGGCAATAACGGCAACGTTAAGAGAGTGGAAGTAGATATCTTCGAACTCGTTCTTCCCGTTCATTAAGTGCAAAGTCACATTGTCATCACACATTAACTTCTCAACAATGTCGTCGATCAGTTGCTTCGCTTCCCCTACCGCATCTGCGGGACGGTTACGAATTTTCGTCATCACCGAACGCATTCGAGCGAGTGATCGTTCAAATTCTTTTTCACATTGAATAACGCGACGACGATAAGCACTCAGCTTTTCAATTCGTTTTTGCTTCTCTTGCCATAATTTTTGGGCCTCAAGATCTAAGGCATCGTCTTTTTTTACCTCGACTTGAGGCTGATTCGCAGGAAGAGGAGATGCATCGCTTTGCTCCGGATTAAAGTACACAAACTTCACACCAAGATGACGAATCATCTCCACTTGCTCTTGGTCTTTAATCTTGAAGCTATTAAGTAGGAATGGGTGATCGTTCCACTTTAGCGGAAGACGGATATGTAACCCGGGCTGAATACGATCCACTGTAAGTTTAATTGCTGCCACTGTTCCACTGCTGATAAGGCTTTATTGATAAGCCTCTAATACTAGTAGATTTTGTAAATGAATTCATCAATAAGGGAGATGAATAAAGCTTCTCTGTGCATGTCATCAACAAACTCGCACAGAGAGTAATAAAGAGGTGTTAGAAAAGAGTTCGATCCGCTTTGCGTAGTTTTAACTCCGCTTCAAATACTGGCTTGGTGTGTGGTTGCTGATCTTTGATTAACCCCATTAATGTTTGAACTGCCACTCTAGCCATCTCGCTGATTGGGAAGTGTACGGCAGACACCGTTGGATATAAGCTTTCACACAAATCCACACTATCAAAACTCACCAATGAGATTTGTTCTGGCACTGGGATACGTTTTTCATGCAAGAACTGCATCGCTCCGACCGTCATCTCTTCACTACATGAAAACACAGCCGTCACTTCAGGATGGCGGCGATAAATAGCGGCCATTGCATCATAACCACTTTGGCGTCCGTAATTGCCTTCTTCACACCAGCTTTCGTCTATATTAATGCCAGCCGTTTTCATTGCATCTACATAGCCGAGTTTTCGCAATAAACTGTTATGACGTTGAGAAGGACCGCTGATACAAGCGATATGCTTATGACCACCAGCAATTAGATGTTCAACGGCAATTCGACTGGCGTGATGATGGTTGAAGGTGACACAACGCTCTTCTATGCCTTCGACATAACGATCGAGTAACACAAACGGCGTTGGCAACTTGGCGAGTTCTCGTAAATCATCATCAGATAGATAGCGGCTATGAAGCACATAACCATCACACCTCAGATCATTAAAACGCTGAATGGCTTCCTTTTCCCCTTCCGCCGAATGGTGCCCTTGCGCTGTAATTAGGAACTTCTTATGCATGTCCAATTCGGTCTGCACTTGCTCCATCATCTCACCAAAGAATCCACCGGTATAGTACGTCACCAACAAACCAACCATGTTGCTAGATGAAGTTGCAAGCGAACGGGCAATAGCACTTGGGCGGTAGTTAAGTTCAGCCATCGCAGCTTCAACTTTTTTCTTTGTTTCTTCTCTGAACTTCCCCTCTCCATTAATAATGCGAGAAACGGTAGAGCGGTTTACTCCCGCAAGTTCAGCGACATCTTTAATCCTTGCCATCGTGCTTATTCAATCCAACTGCTTTTTGTTAATGGAGACAATACCAGAAAGTGACTGCCAGCAAATCGTAAGGTGTGTAGGGGGGCGATGCTGGCAGCCTTAATCATACACTGGCAAATTTACGAGTAGAAATGAGAGTGGAATAATCCGTGATGCTCATACCGTGCTCGGTCAGCTCTTGTTTTAATATTGGAGAGGTCAGCACCTGAAGTTCTAACTCTCGCTGCAGAGCGTAGCCGCTAATAGACAATAAGTGTTGATCGACATCAGCAGGGTGACACATCACTTCAACCACATCATATTGAGACTTGAGACTTTTTAGATGCGCCATAACACCATCTAAACTCACTCCCTGATCATAGAACTCATCGGTAAAATGATACGTGGTATCGCAGTCGATATGACACAAACCGCTACCACGCAACGGCACTCGATACTGCTCAGCCACTCTTCGAATCACTGGCAATAATTGAGGATGAGTATGAGCATGATGATGACTATCTATATGGCTAAGCGGTAATCCCAATGAAAGAAAATGCTCAACTTGAGCAACGGCTTCTTGGTAAACCGCCTCTTCTTGGAAATCACGCTTCTTCCACAACTCATTAAAACGAACAAACTGCTCCCCACCACTGGTAAGATTTGGGTGCCCAGTTAGAGGGTTCCCTGCAGTAAAACGAAGGTGGACGCCAATTTTTAAGTTCGGATTCTGATTCGCTAACTCAACAGCGTGTTGCTCTGCGTCCATACCCATCATCATGGTTGTCGATAGAACAACACCCTGTTGATGCGCTTTGATAATGCCGTTGTTTACACCTTGAGTTAAACCAAAATCATCTGCGTTAAAAATCACTTTCATTCGCGATGTTCCTCAAGTTACAAAGTCGTCAGTTTAAACTGCGGCAGGTATGGCGCATTCACTTCCAATATTTCATCTAAGATGGATTTCGCACGACCAATGTCTGGAACCAACGGGTTGTTAGTTAATGCTATTAAGGCTTTGTCATAACTCCCCTCAACCGCCGCTTCTATTGCGAGTTGTTCATAGGCTTTTACTTGATGAAGCAATCCACTGATATTGGTAGATAAATTACCAACAGCCAGAGGTTTTGCCCCCCAACTTCCGATAACGGCACTGCATTCAATAACGGCATCATCAGCTAAGCCATTGATTGCACCATTGTTTAGCACATTAACAACGTGAATACTGTTACGATTGTTGTAAATCGAATCCACAAGATTTAAAGAAGCATCAGAGTAATAAGCGCCACCTCTCTCTTCTAATTCCTTAGGTTTGTGGTCTAAATTTGGATCTTGGTAAAGTTTGAAGAGTGCACTTTCTGTTTCCATTACCTGCTCAGCACGTGTCCC
The DNA here is from genome assembly GCF_051122595.1 of Vibrio sp. K4. Lineage (NCBI taxonomy): Bacteria > Pseudomonadati > Pseudomonadota > Gammaproteobacteria > Vibrionales > Vibrionaceae > Vibrio > Vibrio sp. K4. The sequence continues at coordinate 145,081 of NZ_CP178577.1, read as the reverse complement.
CTGCTCCCCTGCACTTTGCTTTTCTTCTGCTAGCATCGCGTCAGTTTGATAGAAGTAACGATGATAAGGACACGGTATTGCGCCTAACGCTTTTAGAAATGCAGGATCCCATGGTTCTTCCCAAATGTTCTTCATACTGAAATTGGCACCGTCACCGACTTTCTCTAGTACCGTTTGAGTAATGTCTTCGCCTTTCAGCCAAGCTTTTAGCACCCAAACAAGATGGTTCAAGCCTGCAAACTCGAGTTGAAGCTCCTTCGGCTCACACTCCATCATTTCAGCTATCATCATCTCCATCGAGACAGGGACATTGCACAAACCAATACTCTTAACCTTAGAATACTTGCTCACCGCTTCAGAGACTAAACCTGCTGGATTGGTAAAATTTAGCATCCAAGCATTTGGCGCAAGCTCCTCAATATCTTTACAAATATCCAGAATCACGGGAATAGTTCGTAATGCTTTTGCAAATCCACCAGGGCCTGTTGTTTCTTGACCGATGACATCGTACTTAATTGGGATACGCTCATCGTTAGCTCGTGCAGCTAACCCCCCGACTCGGAATTGAGTCATAACAAAATCAGCTCCGTTGATCGCCTCACGTCGGTCAAATCCAGCTTTGATTTCAATATCTGCACCAGCTTTATCCACCATACGCTGAGCTAAGCCCTTGATGATCTCTAGCTTCTCAGCGCCTGCTTCAATATCCACAAAGTGCATCTGTTTGACTGGCAAAAACTCCAAGCGTTTGATCACCCCTTCTACCAGTTCCGGTGTATAACTGCTGCCGCCACCAATAATGGCAAGCTTTATTGCATCTCTTGGCATAATGGTTTCCTTACTTCTCAGCGAGTTGCTTATTCAGCGCGACGATTTCAACGGCCATTTCTTGCGCCAATATTGTGGTCATCAAATGGTCTTGAGCATGTACCATCACTAACGTCATTGGTACTTTGCCTTCTCCTTGGTCTTCTTCGATCAATTGAGTTTGAATCAAGTGTGCTTTGTTAATGCACTCTCTAGCTTGAGAAAGCTTTTCCCCTGCAGCAACGAAATCTTTCTCTCTCGATAGACGTAACGCTTCGTAACTTAGACTTCTAGCCTCACCAGCATTGCAGATGATTTCCATCACAATTAATTCTTGTTCCATGTCTTCTCTCCGAAAAGAAGGGCTGCCAAGTCACAGCCCAATTAATAGTTAAGCCGTCACGCCTTCACCCGAAGGCTGCTCTGCTTCTTTGGATTCTTTATTGGTCGGTAATTCTTGCTCAAGTACCTGTTTCTCAAACATCTTGAAGAACGGCAGGTAAATAAAGAGGTCAAGAATAAGCAGGCCAATCACCAACAAAACAGGTGAGAATGTCCAACCACTTCCCCATGACGCACCGATAATCGCAGGCGTTGTCCAAGGCGTGGTCGCGACACCCATACCAACAAAACCAAGATGCACAGCAAAATATGCGATGGTTGCGTTCAAGATTGGAGCAAATACGAATGGAATAAATAGAATTGGGTTCATCACTACAGGGCTACCAAAAATGACTGGTTCATTGATTTGGAAGAACCCCGGAACAGCACTCATGCGACCAATACTTTTGAGGTGAGCTGAACGACTGAAAGACATCAGCAGGACTAGCGCCAGTGTTGCACCCGAACCACCAATGAAGATATAGAAATCCCAGAAAGGTTGAGTGAATACGTTTGGAATAGGCTGACCAGCAACAAACGCATCAATATTCGCACTGATATTAGTTAAGAAGATTGGGGATAACAGACCAACAACGATTGCAGCCCCGTGGATACCTGCAAACCACAACAACTGACACACAAGCAGCGCACCAATGATCGCTGGTAAAGTATTAGAAGCACTGATCAATGGTTTGAACATTGCCATCACGGCATCAGGGATCAACATGTCATATTGAGTTTGAACAAAAATACTCAACGGGTAGAGCGTAATGAAAATTGCCAAGACTGGCAGTAAAACTTCAAAAGAACGTGCAATAGCTGGCGGTACCTGCTCTGGCATACGAATAGTAATGTTATGCTTCTTCATAAATCGGTACAGTTCAACTGAGAAGAAAGCACACATAACCGCTGTAAAGATCCCTGTTCCTCCCATGTGATTCATCGCTAAAGCACCATCTTTGGCAGGAGCAGCAACCAATAAAAAGCTCATGAGTGACAAAACTGCACTGGTAATACCGTCCATCTTGTACGCCTTCGCCAAACTGTAGGCGACCCCAAGCGAGACAAATATGGTCATGATCCCCATCGACATATTAAAGGGCATCATTATGGTATCGAAATGCGTTGTCGCGAAATCCAACCATATTTGCCCTAAAGTAAACGTGGTACCTTCAGCAAATGGGGGAAACGCAAAAATTAAGATAAAACTGCCGACAATAATAAACGGCATTGCCACAATAAATCCGTCTCTCATTGCTCTAACATGAGGTTGATTACCCACTTTAGCCGCAATTGGGGCTATATGCTTTTCGACGATTCCGATAATCGCATCATAAAGCTTCATAGATTCCATCCTTATTTCAGACAAAAGAATTCCCTACCGAACATTTATATTCAGTTAAAATTCTTACTTTTATTTAGATTATTGAATTAGTTAATAAGTTCTAATGCTTGTTGTAGTACTTCTTCCCCTTTCATCATTCCGTAAGCTTGAGGGGAAATCGCTTCAATATTTTTGCCGTGTTCATTTGCTGTTTTACGAAGCTCTTCTAGCTGGAATCGCACTTGTGGTCCCAATAAGCAAACGTCATATTCTTTAATTGCTTCATCAAACGCATTCACTGATAGCGCATCTATCTTGCATTCAATGCCTTGTTTTTCAGCTGCTTGCTCCATTTTCTTAACCAACATACTGGTCGACATCCCAGCACTACAGCACAAAAGAATTTTTTTCATAGCCTTACTCCCGTTGTGTAAATTTCAATCTACAAAAACTGTAGCAAAAATAGCCAACGCAAAAAAGCGCAACCGGTTGCATTGTTCGTGAACCAAATCTCATTTTAGAAAATACAGCCTATTTTTTATTAATTATTTAGGTCTAGGATAAAAGCCAACAAAATAACGAAATGCATTAATTTATATTTATAACTATCAATATATTACTACTGACAACGTCATAATTAATTTCTAAAAAGGAATAGAAAATGAAATTAAATAAACTGGCTATGGTTACACTTTTAGGTACTGCGCTATCTCAATTTTCATTTGCCCAAACTGCACCAAAAGGCACGATATATTTAACGTTTGATGACGGTCCTATTAACGCTTCTATTGATGTGATTAATGTGCTTAATGAACAAGGCGTTAAAGGCACTTTCTACTTTAATGCTTGGCACTTAGATGGCATTGGTGATGAGAACGAAGATCGCGCATTGGAAGCTTTAAAACTGGCACTTGATACAGGGCATGTCGTCGCGAACCACAGCTATGCTCATATGGTGCACAACTGTGTTGATGAATTTGGCCCAACGAGTGGTGCAGAATGTAATGCAACCGGCGATCACCAAATCAATGCTTACCAAGATCCTGCTTACGATGCTTCGACATTTGCAGATAACTTAGTCGTGTTTGAGAGATACCTGCCTAACATCAACAGTTACCCGAACTACCTTGGCGAAGAACTGGCTCGCTTGCCTTATACCAATGGCTGGCGTATCACAAAAGATTTTAAAGCCGACGGATTGTGTGCAACCTCTGATGACTTAAAGCCTTGGGAACCTGGCTACGTCTGCGATCTTGATAATCCATCAAACAGTGTAAAAGCTTCCATTGAAGTACAAAACATCTTGGCGAATAAAGGATATCAAACACATGGTTGGGATGTAGATTGGGCACCAGAAAACTGGGGAATTCCAATGCCAGCTAACAGTTTAACGGAAGCAGAAGCATTTCTTGGCTACGTTGATGCCGCATTAAACAGCTGCGCACCAACAACGATCAATCCGATCAACTCAAAAGCCCATGGCTTCCCTTGTGGCACGCCCTTGCATGCTGACAAAGTCGTGGTCTTAACACACGAATTCCTATACGAAGATGGCAAGCGTGGTATGGGGGCTACTCAAAACCTTCCTAAACTAGCAAAATTCCTTCGAATCGCTAAAGAAGCAGGTTACGTATTCGATACCATTGATAACTACACGCCTATTTGGCAGGTCGGCAACGCGTATGCTGCCGGTGATTACGTAACGCATTCTGGCACTGTTTACAAAGCAGTGACAGCACACATCGCGCAACAAGACTGGGCACCATCTTCTACCTCTAGCCTTTGGACCAATGCAGATCCTGCTACCAACTGGACACTTAACGTTTCTTATGAAGCAGGTGATGTCGTGACTTACCAAGGCCTACGCTATCTAGTCAACGTACCGCACGTATCACAAGCAGACTGGACTCCGAATACACAGAACACCTTGTTCACAGCTCTATAGGCTGTTCCTACTATCACCATGTAGTAGTTTGCGCGAGGCATACCCCTCGCGCTTTTTTTGTTTTGAGGATTCAGAAACTTCGAGGCACCGCCTTGAGCTACCGTATCGGCGTACCGACCTGACTGGACAAACATTCCTGCTGCTAACGCGAAGGCAACACTAACCTTCTCGCGCAATTTTCAAACGCCCAAAACGACGAAAGGCCGCTATAAAAGCGACCTTTTTATATATCGTACCGGTGGGTGACTTGACTGTGCAAACACTCCTGACGCTACGCTAGATTTGAATTCACAAACCCTAGATACAACAAAGCCCCGACTTTCGTCGAGGCTCTGTCTTAGAATATGGTACCGGTGGGCGGACTTGAACCGCCACGCCCGAAGGCAACGGATTTTGAATTCCTCTTAACCACTTGTAATTACTTGCATTTAAGAGGTTTTTTTTGGATATCAAGGACCATAAAATAGGATTTCATTGGATCTTTTTAGCACGCGTCGAGCACAGATTTGAAACATATCTGTCATTCCTGATGGGAGATATGACCTCAACAGTTCGACAAAACATTTTTCACTATCGACGAAAGATACTTTTACTCGATATAAAACTTAACCTGCAAACACTACCGCCAATTTTTAAACCATAGGAGCCGCTCACTACCTCCCATAGTTATTCATTCTCGGAAGCTTGTTCAATCCATGAGTAAGGTATCAAAGCACGATCACCGCGCCAAGGTAACTCTACCAGCGAGTCTTGAAACCATTGGTCATCCAAGTTGGCATGCTCTGTAACAATTATTTGGAAGTTAGCATTTTCTTCTTTGCAATAGTCATAGAAGAGCTTAAATAACCTCGTGACATCTTGGATATCAGCGTCAGCCTCATTGAAACTTTCCCCCTCAAGTCCCTTATACCTTTGCAAATCAGGAAAGTGAACCTGGGATGGCTGATCCAAGAGAAACATTGACGGTACCGGTGCTTTCCTCATCTTAAAGAATTTATGTAAGGACAAATACGCTATAACATGACACCCAAGCCAGTTCTGAGCACTACCTTGTCTATACATAGGTATGGATCCGTATGCGTTATCCGCAAATACAGTAAGTCTAGAAATGTCTAATCTATATGGATTTTTAGCATACTCTAAGTGGAGTACATTAGCGTACTTTGCCATATCGGAGTTGATGATATTAAGTGAAGATGAAAGCCTATCTTTCACAGTGTCATCATCGAGTTCCTTATTGAGAGTGGCAATCTTATGTTTGAGCTCTTCAATTTCACTGGCTAATTCTGAGCTTGGTGCGATCTCTTCAACACTTTCCAAAAATAACGATATACGCCCCAAAATCTTTGAAATATAGGCGTTCTTTTCTTTAAGCAATACACTTTCTTTACGGCGAGAAAGGATAGCTCTTATCTTAAGTTGCAAGTCGTCAATAAGAATTTGAATTTCATTCTCTTTGCTTGCAAGCTTAGATATGTAACCTTTTAGCTTTGGAGAACTCTGCGTTATTGCTCTAATTTCACTCTGAACCCCTTCCAGTGAATTATGCAATGAGTTAATAAGTTCCACACCTTTATCATCGCAATTACCACATACAGGACACTCCAAACCTTTGCTTGAATCAAATAGATCTATTGGCTTCAGGCGAGCTTTACGTTCTATTACATTATCTAAATGACCACTATGGTGTTTTTCAAAGAGTCTTGTCTTGGCAATTTTTTCTTTAAACTCAACTTGCTCCTGCTTTGCCTCCATTAGCATACTCTGCAAGATAGACAAGTCATCATGTGAATCAAGTACTTCTTCATCAGGAAGCCAATTTGAAACATCATTAAGCAAGTGCAGACATTGGTTCAGAGATAAATCTTGGCTAACAACGTCTCTACCAATCAAACCTACATCAGAGGCTTCACTTAATAACTGTAAAGCTCGAGTAGTACCTTGCGACGCAACATTGTTATGTTGTTCCAGTATGGACTCCTTCTTTTTCAAGGCACGCTTATTCTCTCTGAGAGTTTCTATCTTTTCGAGTCTCTCGTGAGAGATTGCACCGAGGAAGTAAGGAAAAGTGTCCTTGATTGACTGCGCCAAATGAGCTTCATCCTGCCTGTGGAATAGTACTTTTTTGTTGGCAACTTCATGCTGTTCTAGAAAAATGAAACTTTTCGCATGCTTTAAGTTGGCCCTATACCCCTCACTAGTATTCTCTTTTCTAAATATACTGTTATTTTCAAACCCTAACTCACGCTCTATTTCGTAAAGAACGCCATCATCATTAGAATTAATATGTAACTCAGATATATTCGGTAACTCAAGATTATCTCCAATCAGTAAGCACACCTCAGAGTTTGAGTTTTTATCTCTTTTGGGTGGTTTTTTAGCAATAAAGAAATTCTTACCATTAATTAAATATGTAACAGAGTACCAACTTATTACCTCTCGATTTACACCATCAAAGATCTCAAAGCTTGATCTACCCATACAATAATCAATAATACTAATTATTGCTGACTTACCTGTTCTAGACTTACCAGTAATAACATTTAAAGAATTAGGCTTGAAGATGACTTTTCTAGTTTCACCATTATTATTATATAAAGCAATATTTAGAACTTGCATTACAAATTAACTCCCAATAGCGCTAGAATCGTAGATTCGCTGTTAAAATTACCACAAATAGTTCCTAAGCGCTTAGCGCTATCAGTGTATTCAGAAATATATTCTGCATTCCTTATAAACTTCCTTAATTTCATTGAATTTGCCAATAAAACTCGGAACTCATCATCTAGACTAATAAAACCATTACTTTTTAAAAGCATACTACCTTTCGAGACGTAATTTTCTAAACTATTCACACGCTCCGTCAGACCAACAACTATTTGAGGTTCGTTTTGAAGCCAAATATGAAATTTTGATCTCGTAGTTCTGGGGATGGCTCTCCTAGACTCTTTATGGAGAACTATTGGCATTAAAACGTAAGGCAAGTATATAGGGATTTTTGACTTACTTTTAGAGTTATACCCTTCCACTATAGATGCATATATCAACGCACAAAACGCTGGGTTTAATAATTCTGTAACTTCATTGGTTTGCATGAGAGACCTCTGGTGGACATAGAATCTCTTCTAACTTCGTCTTAAAATGAGGATGCCACCCTAATAATGGTGGTGTCTTATTTGCCAAAATATGATAGCTACCTAACATAATAAAACGTTGAGAGACTTTCTTTCTAATTCTTATATCAGCCTGAGTTTCGACCCAATTTAGAATTGTTCTACCCGCTTTTTTAATTTCTTTCTCATCCGCATCTTCAAGCTCATCAATAATAGACAACCGAAATCTAGACCAGTCATCTTTCAACCTCTTCTCATAATTAGCAACATCATGCTCTATAGACAAGTCATCAGTAACCCACTTAGAACGCTGATGATAAGCTCGATAATAATCTAAAATAGCATTATGAATTCGCTCTGTTCCAACTCCAATTAGTTCCAACTGCTTTACAAATTGATAATCAAGAAACCCATCTCTTTCTTCATCTTCAATCTCTAAAAACTCAAAGTCCACAGGTAAAGAATCAGGGTGATAGTCATATGACAAATCTATGACTTTTTGAACAACTTCATTCCGCCAAATTTTATCTTTATCGCCAAGAAGAAATGAAATAACAATATTGAACCACCACCCCTCAAGCCTTTCATAAAGAGAATCAATAAAGTTAGAGTTTACTGTCAACTCTAATCTACGCTTAATTTTTTTAACTATGTCACGACTATTTTCTTCTTTGCCAAGAATGAAAATAGACTGACACATAACTTCCTTCTGTTCGGGGGTTAGCTTGGAAAAATTGGACACTGAGTCAGCCAGTCGCTTGTTATTTATTTCTTTCGCCGTGGCATCCAGTTTATGTATAGCTTCCTTTACATCCCTATTTCGTGTAGTTAGCAAGCTAGCTATTGATTTTTCTGGTATTTCCGACGTTGTAGCTAAGTAATATTTTAGTTCTTCTTGAACTACACTACCTTTAATGATTTGTTCAGACCAAATGCCAATAGTCTTCCATAAGTCGACAGACTTATTGCTGAGCCGATCATCTCCAGTGTGATGTTTAAGCTGAAACAGCTCGTGTTCAGTCGTCTTCTTTACCTCTACATCATCAAGAGATTCTAACTTGATGAAATAAGCATCTGTATCTTCAACAGCTCTATATAATGCATACCTAATCTGATAGAGATAACCTAACTTAGAAAATGCTGCTCGATGGTCACACATACCCCAGCCTTATATGACTTGAAAATAACAACAATACTACCTCATATGAATTCAGAATCTCAATTCATGGTTGTATATGGTTTAGAAAATCTTGAAGTTCAATTACAAAAAACAAGCGGAGTATACGAAGATCGCCCACTAATATTGGCCAACCTAACTGAACAGCTGAGATTTTGAACGAGTCATCAGGGAACGAACACACCTGCACCAATCTAACTCAACAAAAAAGGGAGCAGTCACTCAACGCAACTACTCCCTTCAAAACACCAATTCGGACTACTTCAGCTCATAGAACAATTCGGTCAAAACAGCTTCACCAACTTGTTCCACTAACCGTTCAACAAAACCATCAAACTCATCAGCAAACCCAATTTTCGCCAAGTCATACTCAGCGGAAACTTGATCCAACGATAGGTTACGAACCTTACCCTTATTCTTAGCTCGACGAGCCTTGTCATTTAGCGAGGTAACGGCTTTACCCAAATCACCACCAGCAACCAGCGCGGGATTAGCAAGCAACAAATGGCGCGCAGACGGGTAAAGTTTGTTACCGTAGAACATGGGCTTAGATTGCCCCTTTAGTTTCTCACGCTCAGTCTGCGCAGCAGACAGCGCTTCCTCTACAGATATGCCAGCCTTTATGCGGTTCATCAGCGTACTTTGCGCCACACCTAGCTCTCTACCCGCTTGGCGCATACTTGAGTACTCGGTGCCGTCTATAACAACTTTCTTGCGGTAGTCACCTTTAGGGCGCGCTTCTAGCTCAAGGGCTTGCTCTAGTGTCCACCCAAACTTGGTAACGCGCTCATTAACCAGCTTAGGGTTTAAGCCATAGTGAAGTGCAGCAGCAGTGCGAGAAGGGAACTCAACACCCTCAACGGTCAATGTTTTAGTATTTTTCATCAGAATTATTCCTGTAAATCAGATAGTAAAAAACCCAACAGGAGCCGAGAGGACAAGCCTCTCATCCCCTGTTGGGCTACTTAATGTTTAGTTAGAATGGCGCGTCGTCATGTTCAGGGCTGTTACTGTCACCAAAGCTAACCTTAGATTTAATCTGCTCATATAACGCCAGCATATCGCGCACCAGTTTAGCGTTTGGTCTCGGCTGTCCGTTAGGTTTCACCCAGTTCTGTTGCTTCCACTTCGGTGCCCATAACGTCAGAGTGTTCACCACAGTGATGTTCAGACCCAACACTTCAACGGAACCAGCACCATTATTAAGCTCTGCTTTAGCACGCTTTAGAGCATAAAAACCAAGTTGTAGTTGCATAGTGGCAGCAGTCCCCTTCAGAGCTTCGGTCACATGAGTTTCACCATCCAACACCGATATTGTTGAGGCTTTACCGCCTGTACCAAGATGGCAGTTCAGAGTGACCTTCTTAGGTTTCGATGACGTCTGAAGATTGAGAAGGTAACTTAGGTCTTCTTTCACTTTCGGCATACCGTTATTACGTGGTCGCTTCGGGGCTTTTTTCTTCAAGCGCTTATTGTTTGCTTTGCGGATTTCGGGAATTGTATCAACCGCCTCCTGATAGCTATTAAAACCTTTAACATTGCCGCCCGGTTTACCGTGAGATAAAGCGCGAGCCTCATCGAAGGTTTTAACAGGTACGATCGCTTCATCAGTAATCGCCAAATAATAATTACAATGTGACTTAGCCATAATAATGCTCCTTAAAATTTTATTGAGTTAGCCGCCGGAATGACGGCTGTGGATTTGAATAAATGTCATTGCGTGTGAGGTTGGGTTTCTTATATCCCCAACGGTGCAATGGTTGATTGGTAAAAAAGCCCTTTGAGATAAGGGCTTTCGATAGGTCAATATTTACGATCTCAACGGGCGTTGAGAGCTTCTCGCAGTGAGGAACGAGATTCAGGGTTGAAGAGGATTTCAACTTCGAAGTCAGGAAACTTCGAGACTATTAAGCGAGCTAAGTTGATGGTCAGCTCTGTCATCGGTACAGCGCCTTCAATCAATTTGGTATTCTTAGCACTACGTACTGCGGTCGCTTTGGTTGGATAGCCAATATCGGTCATCCACTCAGCTAATGCTTTAGCGCTAATCTGCTTCTTGCTCATACCACCTTGCTCATGCGCGTAGAAACGCAAGAATAAGCGCGCCATTAAGCTATCCGAAGTCTCATCAGCCTTTAAACGCAGGTCCTTGTGACTCGTGCTTTCTGCCATTACCAAACGGTCTTGCCATGAGCACCAATCATCAAACGTTTTAAGACAATGCGTCTTCCGCCATCGATCAAAGCGCAATCGTGTAAACAACATCTCATCCAACGACTTGTGTGGCTTGGTTTCAAGCGCAATATGCTCCCGTCCTTTCACTTCAACCATTACCGGATTCAACATTTCACGTTTCTGGTCGAACTCCATATTCAAGAAGATAGACCGCTTTTCCAACATCAGATCCTTATGCTCTAAAAAGCGCATTCGGTTCGGTGTCAGGTAGCTACCATCAACTTTGTCACCGGGCTTTCGGGTGAGATACTTGTTAACCATGTAAGCACTTTGGTCAGTGACCATCGGGTCGACCTTAACGCCACCTTTCGCCAGTATCGGCTCATGGCCTTCACTTTCGATAACGGTGTACTGAGCACGAGTCTTAGCACCGATCAGCTGGGACGCTTGATGCTTGAGCTCCAAAATTTCACCACCGTCAGGCTCAATTCGATGAAAGTGACTCCTGAATCGTTGACAAATGGGACCTGTTAAATCAATTTCGCCCAGCGTAGCATTGGTTAATATTCCATCAGTTGTTGTTGAAACAACTACTCTATGCTTCGGTATACCTGCTAACATTTCCCCCATCAAAGCTCTCGCCAAACCCGTGGTATATGCAGCAAAGTACGGATTGGTTAATGTAGATGGAGGCATCTGCTTTGAGTATCCAGCCTGAATATCGAATGAAGTCTTGGGTCTCAAAGCTTGTGAGAACCGACCATAAACAGTGTTGGCTAGCTCTTTGAAAAGTCGCTCGTCAAAACTACCTTTTACTAATTTCTTCCGATTCTCCCGAATCCAAGACATATACCCTTCAAAGATGCGGGTATCATTTTTCCATGGAATAACAAAACCCTGCTTAACCTTGATTTTTGCACCTTGGTTGTAAGCAACTTCAAGCTCATGACCTGTACAATGCGTCTCACCCGATAGCGGAAATATCAATCCATACTCAGATCGAACGGCTAAACTTGGGAAGCGAATATGTTCAGGGAACTTAAACTCGACCCAAGCCAAAGCACATTTGTCTCCAAACAGCTCTTTCAGATCTCGAGTCATGTACATCTGATCGTAATCTAACTCGCGCAGACCTAGCGTAATCGCCGAATAACATGATGGAACATCATAGTCTCGCCATGTATCAATATCTGACGGGCCAGCAATAAATGACTCATTGCGACCACCGTGGTAACACTGAGTCGCAAAGTTTTCCAACGTCATACGAGCCGTTGCAGGCACATCACGAGTTATCGTTAGCGGTTTACTTCGGTCAGAGGGCCACACTTCTTTAGTCACCTTCTCAAAGCCAAACAAACCACGATAACCGCGCTTATCCTCTAAGCTATTCACAAAGGCTTTAACGGCGATACCGCCGATGGTGAACGGAACCGAATTTAGACCGAGTGTATTTTGACAGAAGGAAGAAACCCGCTCGAAATGACGAGCACTGATAATTGAATCAGTAATTGCATACTCAGCGAATTTCTCCGGTTGTGCTTCCAGAAACTCATCCATTCGAGAGATAGAGTACGGCTCTGGAATTTCCACCTTTGGAATCTTCAATAGCTCTCCGACAGAGGCTAGTGACGATCCATTGGGCGAAAGCAGCATGGTGTCGTAGAACGTGATATACAAGGTGTGTCGGTTGCGGGATTTGTCGTGAACATTGAGAGGCTCTTTATCGATACGTCGAGACATGACTTTATCAAGTTCCAGTCCGTATACGTCATCAAGACTCGCCACCGTCTTACGTAAACCTTTGACATGTGTCTTGAGTTGGTCAAAAGCTTGGCTGAAGTTAAACAAATCAGCCGATAGCCAATGAGCACACAAAATGATGTCAGTCGGCCACTTATCAAGTACTTCATCTTCCATCGCTTTTTCGATAGCCTGAACCAAGCATTTGTCCAGTGCTAGTCGTCCCGATTTTTTGGTCGATTCAGGAAACAAGATAATCGTTGATAACTTGCCCTTGAATAGAACCGCGAATTGATAACTCAAGATACGGTTGTAGGTTCCGCATTCAGACTCTACATACTCAGTATCCATAGCTATCACGGGACGTTCAAAGAACGGTGTTGCCTCTCGTCGCTTTCGCTTAGTTTGCTTCTTCTTTTTGGGCTTACGACCCACCAGGGGTTTGGCTTTGCGCTTAACGCTATCAAAAGAAGCAGGCTCACTAGGTTGAGCTTCACCCCAAGCACTTACCGCTTCGTCCTCAGTCCAACCAGATGTTGCTAGGTTGTCCATGTTTAAGTCAGAAGACTGCTCTAACCAATCATATGTTTCGTTCATATAACTACTCTCCAGAAACGCAAAAAGACGCACTAAGGCGTCTTTTTGCAAGGTTTACAATGATGATTACTTAAAGTCTGACCAAGCAATCTTAGGCAGGTCATTACCCTCACTGTACGTCAGTAAGGCTTCTGTAATCGCGTCACGCAAACCTTCGAGGTCACTGAATTCTTCAGGCGTAAACATAGCAAGCAAATTGTCGCTGTTTACCACCGTCATCAACAATGCACCCGACTTAGGAGAGATGAAAGCACTACCAACCGTATCCGCATGGATCCAGCCACCGCTTTCCAACATGAAGCATTTATTCTTCTCAGGTTTCATCTTCTTCGATACCTGTTTAAAGAGTGCGTCAGCCTCTTCACCAGTTTCAGCAACGATTAGATTACCTCTTGCACCCAGAATAAGCAGCAGATCTTCAGATGGAAGAACCGTTTTGCCACCAAATACATTAGCTACACCTAACTTACTACGAACAAAAATAGAGTTACTCATTTTGATACCTCAAATCATTTAATTGTTAAAGAGCAGCGAAGAAGCTCGCTGCCCCCTCGAAAACAACCAAGCGAGAGAATCGCTGCGTTGCTGAGGTCCATATTAGGGATGAAAGAAAGCACTCAACGAAGAAGGGAATCGAGTCGACAAGCCACAAAACAATTAACTCGTCGCTCAAAGTCCAGCGAGGATTTAACGCAGAACCTAAGTCACGAAAGGCACTAGAAGAAATATCAATCGTCAAGGCTGTGATAGCAAAAATATAAAGTTTAGGTACACTTTTGTTTGATTTTATAGACAGATACTAAAAAGCCCAAAGACGTCCTAACGGACGCCTTTGGGCTTTTATCTGTATTAAGAAATATTACTGTGTTAATGCATTGTCATCTCTTTTTCCCAACGCTCAACCTCACTACGCAAAAAGCGCACACTGCGACCTATGCGCATCACTGGCGGTAAGCTTTTAGGGTTGCGAGTTACATTGGTTCGCACGGTTGCCGGGTTTAAGCCGTACATTTCCGCAAATTCTTCAATAGTTAGTACTCTGGACATGTCGAACTCCTTAATCGATTTGTAAGTTAGGTAGCATAGCGTCAACGGTCTGCTGAGAGGCTTGCGCTAAATGGGTATTTTGATAGTAGGCGTAACGCTCGGTGACATTCACATTGGAATGACCAAGGCTTTGCTGCGCGAGACGGATATCGTTCGTCGCAATCAACATTTGGGTTGCGTAAGTGCGGCGAAGATCGTGGATAGTAAAAGGTGCGTCCAGACAGCCTTCTTGCTTCATGGCAAGCTGAATTCGCTCCATACAAGCGCGTGGGTAGGCAATGTGCTCGCCTTGGTTCTTTAACGAGGGGAACACCCAATCATTGAACGACACTTTGAGACATTTACGGATCAGGCGTTTTGCTGGCTCGGAGAAATAGACGCGCTGCGATTTACCAGACTTAGTCATCAGCAGGAGCGCAGAAGAAAGGTCATCTGCAAGCATGGAGCGAGTTAAACTCATCACGTTGCCAATGCGCATACCTGTCAACAAACTCAACATCAGCGCACTCGCATGTAGAAAGTTCGGCTCAGCACACGCATGACGACAAAAGCTTTCCACCTCTTTAGAGGACAACACTCGGTCTTTCGCATTGTTCTCCACCCGCTTTTTAATACCCTTTACTGGACTTTTCTCGATAATTTCATGGTCAACTGTCATCGAGAAAAATTTCGACAAGAAGGCGTGATAACGGTTAATGGACGCATGACTTAAGTCAGTAAGTGAATTGAGAAACCGCTCAACATCACGGCGAGTCACGTCCGTAACACGCTCTTTACCAAACGCAGCCATTACGCGCTTAGAACGGGATAAAAAGGTCTTAGAATCGCGGTGATGATTACGACTGTATGGAAGTACAACGTCATCAAAGAACTGCTGAACCGTCAAACGCGACCCCTTCTGGTATGCCCCAGACTGAACATCAGCGATAAATTGGTAAGCCAACTGATTGAATTCAGCAAACTTCATTTCGGGATAAGTGCCAAACGACTCGTAGTAACGCTTTCCTTTCCAGCCAAGGCGAACAATCCAGCGCATACTCTTCGCGGTCACAAGTACGCGTAGTCGCGGGTTTTTCTTCCAAGGATACTCAACACCTTGCTCGCCCTTAGCAGGACGAGGCAAGGCGTTAAGTACCTTCTGGTTCATTTCTATCGGTGTAGTGCTCACAATATCTCACTCCGTATAAGTAAATCGTAAGCACTAAGTTATTGCTTTCAATACCTTGTAGGTTTTGAGTGAGTCACCTCATCCAATAACCCACAACGCCATCATTGAAGTAAAAACCTAGGAGACATAAGGGGATAAGAAAGAGTAAAGTACTCGAAAAGGAACACATTTGTTTGATTTGACATGCAAAGAAAAAAGACTCACTACCTCGATAAGATCGTCAATCTACATATTCATCGCGATAGCCTAAAGACATCTCATCAAAAACATGAGCTGATTGAGACACTAGCACACCTACTCGGTTTAAGTATCGATAAGGTCACCAACCAACTCTCTCTTGCCTGTGCTCAGGCAGGTATCAGCGCACGTTTTACAAACAGATCTGCACATTCTTCGTTCGTAAAGAAGTACTCAGTAAAACCAGCTATCGATAAACTCACTAATACAATCGATATCCACATCGCTATCGACAAAAACAACATTGTCGAAGATTACCCGTACCGCCCACTCGCCGTAAAACCGTTCAAGAAAAGCGAGGATGAAACACGTAATACACAAGCTGAAATGCACGAAAAAATTAACGATAATCGTGCCAAAGCATACACGCATGTTCCGGTAACGTTTTCTATCAAAAGTACCCAGTTCCCGTTGTGGTACGAGATGAACCAAGCATTTATCGCCAAAGTGAATGGGCTAGCCAATGACGATACGAAGTACGAAGATGAGTGCTTAGAGATCATCTTACAAATACTCCAAAGTTACTCGCCAACGAATGAAAAGCACCTCATTGAGCCAACCAAACGATGGTTCCGTAAGAACATAAGCAAAGATTCCGTACTGCCCAAGACAAAGAACAAACCTTTTCATGCAGCGTTGTTCACCACGATAGCCACAGGTAAGCTTGAAGAAGATCCGATAGAAATGACCTTGCTGTTCAAGCCCTACGACCACATCGGCTATATCCCTTGCAAATTACACCTACGGGACAACCCATTCTTCGAAAGCGGCAAGCTTAAGCACGACGAATACAAGTACACCCTCGGTATACAGAAAGAGGGTAAGGTTTGTACGCTCTACATAGACTTCAAAGACAAAGATGGTGACCGTTGTCGCTATGCGTTAAAACTCAAGCAAGCGATTCGGCAGGTCAATACGCCGTTCGGAAATGCGCCAGTGTTCAAGCCTGACTATGTATGGAATGAAAAGCTACCGGACAAGGAATACTTGATAATAAAAGATGCCCCCCTATCGAGCACACAAGTAAACATCGTTTCCAAAACAGGCGGGACTGACACTCGCAACATTGAGCTTACTTGGTATCAGTTTCATGAGCGGCTATCGGTGTTCGATTTAAAGCAGCGCAAAGACCTCATACTTGCAGAAGTAAATAGCGACAGTGATATACCGATAGTCGAAGTAACGGATGGTAGTGCGAATTTGGAATGTTATTAATTCCCCAACGGGCTAAATGAACACAGAGGGAAAAGCCCGACGAGATAAAGGGAAACCACTTCCCATAAGTTACGATAAAGAAAAAAGTAGAGGCAGTTTCGCCTCTACTTTTTCACTAGATAACATCTAGCTCATCCAACGCTCCTCCGATTAATGCACCTGCGACAAACCCGAGCGCCCCGCCAATCACGACCCCTTGGGGACCATAGCGGGTACCGAGTGTGGCACCGTACTTCGCGAATCGAACACCTGTTGACGAGCTAGGCTTAAACCAGCGCTGTTGTGGGTTAGGGTGAAAATGTGTTTTCGTCATAATTTTTTCCTTTTCTCTAGATACAGAAAAGGGCGATACCTTTCGATATCGCCCTTGTTGATAAGCCAAATTTAATGATGGGACTTAGTCATCGTCATCATCGGCCATGAAGTCGCCACCGAGCCAACCATCGTCGC
The DNA here is from genome assembly GCF_051122595.1 of Vibrio sp. K4. NCBI lineage: Bacteria > Pseudomonadati > Pseudomonadota > Gammaproteobacteria > Vibrionales > Vibrionaceae > Vibrio > Vibrio sp. K4. Next base: position 127,705 of record NZ_CP178577.1, on the reverse strand, counting down.
CCGGTTCCATGTCGAAGTCCTGACTGAAGCCAGAATCTTCTGTGCCATCATCATAGTCACCTTGGTCTTCTGTCCAACCGCCCATAACGAATACTCCTTCTTAACTGTAATCCATTGCGCCACATGTATCGCATGACCCACCCTTGGTGACCCAACCTGGACAACCTAAAGAGCGGCATGAATAACCTGATGCCATAAGTGGCTTAATGAATGTCACTTTCATTATAGTTTCCTTTAATTGACGTTGTAGTAAATCTACGTTGTGTAGTATCCCACTGCGCTCGGACAGGATGTGTCCAAGACCGCAGAATGAGTGTGAAAATAGTCATCGTCATTGCCCTGCCTTATCCAATGAAAGCTATGCCAAATCTCAGTGCGCGACGGTTTGAAACATTTAAAAATGTTTTGCCCTCAACCTGTCCGGTGGAAACCGTACGCTAGTAGCATGAGCGATAAGAGTGAAAAGCTAGCTTTAAGGCTAGGTGACATATTGACGAGATTGTTTATGGGAGAAGTGCTCTCCCCTGAGCAGTTGGTCGCGGATTATCAGGTAAGCGAGAAAACCCTGAGACGCGATTTCAATGAAAGGCTAGTCAACGCTCCAATTATCCGCACCAATGAGGGTTATCGGTTAGATCCGGTAACTCGAAATAATACTAATGCGAATACCAACAAGGTACTGCACGATACGGGTTTGTCCGCGCTACTACCTAATCATTACAAGTTCAACGGTCACACTCCCGTTCTGTTTAAAAACCCACGCTCCGAACCCATCGAGAAGTTCGATGCGCTGTTTAGACAGTTGACCGAAGTTATCACCACTCACTCTGTGATTGACCTTGTGTACAATGGCAAAATGTTTGAATCTGTCCATCCCTATCGTTTGGTGAACGACCGGGGTATCTGGTTCCTTGCTGCGACCTACTGTGACCAGTTACATTCGTACCGATTACCGGATATTTCACGGATTCACCGCCGGGAAGATAAATACAAACCGAATCAAAAGGTCCACGAGGAGATACATAAACAAGGGATGGAGTGGCTAACTCCGGATGATGCTGAAGTGCTTGTACAGGTTGATAGGGAAGTTGCCCCTCGCTTTCTTGAAGGTATGATTCTTCCCCACCAGCAGCTATTGAAAGAACTGAGCGACGGTAGTTTGTTGGTTAGCAGTCGAGTATCAAGATTGAGCGATATCTTGCCCTTGTTGAAGTCTTGGATACCTCAAGTCGAGGTTCTCTCCCCTGTCAGTCTCAAGCTTGAACTTATACGCGACCTTCACGCTACATTGGATCGTTACAAGTAGTCGACACGTTTCAGACTACCGAAACCGATCAGCTTACTGAGCAATTAGATCATGATGATCCAAATACTTTATTTGCTGTACGTGAGTATTGTGTCATGACGTTGCCACGTTGATAAATAACGCCCTAGCGCTCCCTCTAGAAGCACAGCCACATGACAACAAAGAACCACGACATAATGTCGTTTCACTACGCCGAGACCGACCGCCCTAACCATCAACTTGCCACTATGTACCGATTTTGAGCTTACCTATGTGAGATAAGCGAAAGAGACGATTTAACGAAACCTCAAACCGATACCGCGCAAGGGAAAACTCAAAATGATGCCGTTTTTGGTCGGGTTGAGACTAACTAATAAATAACTTCGATAGAAGGTGAAATTTAAATAGGGGTATAACCATGATGTCTGATGCACGAACTCTGCTCCAAATCACTCAGTCCAGTCCGTATCTTTACCTAGTTGATATCGCTAACTTGTTAAGCTTCACCGCCGTTGGCTTTCTACTGGGTATGATGACTGGATAAACAGAGCCATGAATTGAACTTGTCACTATAGATTCCGGTGACAAGTTCCTTTTTAACTCAACGGGTTTGAGACTAATGTGTGAGAATCGTGGATTACCGCTTACAGTGCATGGCAACGTTGAAAATGACCAAGTTTTCGCACCAAACTACGAACATAAGATTAAGGGGCGCCTCTCGTCGCATAATAAGGGCTAGCCTTTACCCCTAGTTGCAGAGATAGCATCAGACAAATCATTCTCTCGGTATTTTCTATAGGCTTCCCGTCCCTTACTGCTCCCATTGCTTCGACATAGCAATGGGAGCTTTTAATAACAAAACACCAGTGTAAACCAACCAAAGTCGTTAAAATTAAGACTCCTTTCCTTGGTGTTTCCACCGTCCATTGCAATCCAGCAACTTCATCCCCTCTGAATCCCGAAGGCAACGGATTGGGTAAACGTTGCTAAAACTTGCCCCAATGAAAAAGGCTTCCCATCACACCATGATTAACATGGAGCAATGGGAAGCCTTAGTTTCACTAGGAAGTGAGTCAACTATTTTATGGTACATACATGGTGCTTTCTACTTGGTTTGTTGCCGATGGACTAATCCACAGTGACTTTTATCTCATCGAACACGCCCATTTCGACGTAGCTAAGAAAGTTGGATTCCCACATCGAGTAGAACTCCATTACCTCACTACTTGTTATCGGCAGTTCTGGAACATAGGAAAAACTCGCTGTTCCAGATGAGAAGTTAAAGTCCACCTCTTTAACCAGTTCGGGATAAGGACCACCACAATACGCAAAGTCAGTGATGTAATCAAAGATCCACTGGTCGTAGAGGCGGACAAGCCTGATTTCAACTGGGTGCCAACCGCCGTTTTCCGAACTATAAGATGAATCTCGGAAGTTAAACATTACCGATTGGATCATGGGTGTCCATTTGCCTGATTCGCTGATCACTCGGTTTAAAGCATCTTGAAGATCGACACTGACAGGCAGCAGTAATCGCTCAACGTCAAAAGTTAAGTTCATAATAAAATCTCGTTAAATTTGCTAAGGAAGCACTCTTGCTAAGTGCTCGGTATGAAAGCCGGTGTTGGCTTAGTGAGTAAGGGTTGATGTGGATTTGTGGTTATTCAGCTTTGGGTTCAGCGTCCACTAGAGCTAGGATTTCCTCTCGAATCGTCACGTAGTCTGGCGCAAGAACGTGAAGAAACACCGATTTCTCCGACTGGATGATAAGACCAAGCCCCCTGCAACAAGCCGCCATAAAACCCGCGTTGTTCGCTGACTGTCCAGAAAATACACACTTCAGCACAGAACTCTTGAACGGCTTATCACCCTGCACATCTAGAACAGCGATGATATCTTTAAGCGGGATCATCTCTTTACTATGCAGTCCAGAGCCCTGATTTCCAGTCATACGGATATAGAGCTCGTTTTCTTCATCATGAATGGCGATTTCGTAGAACACATGATTCTCTGTTTTCGGTGATAGCTTCTTAGCTTTGCCCTCACGCACGATATAAGTGAAATGGTCTACTGGTTGATCGTCAGTGACCGTGACTTGTTCATTGCCCTCTAAGATTTCAGGTTGAACCGTTTCTTGTTTATTGCTTGGTTTACGTGCCATAGGACACCTCCTTTAAGATGGAATTGTTCAGGTTTAATTTGGTTTTAAGATTCAGTTTGGTCTGCTAACATCACGACAGGGAACGTGGGACTGTTCATAGGAGCACAGCAGTACACGCCAGAGCCTTCCATGGTCACTATGGCGACCGCCAGCAACCAAGGACAGTCATCATCGTTTAACAACAGCACCCATTCAGGGTAGTTAGTAACAAAGCGAAGGAAGTGCAGATCTTCCTCAGATTCTTCACTCAAGGTTTCGTTGGTATCCCCTTCCTCAATCAAGTACAAGGTCGTACCGACCTCATCCCAAAACGTTTTTGTGCTTTCTTCATCACCGAATGGTTCTATCAGGTGCTCTAGCAGTTTTGCTTTCACGCCATCAGGCATTGTCAATGATTGAATGTCTTCAAACTTGTTTACTGTTTTCATCGTGAATTTCCTTCTAATAATGAAAAAGCCCCTGTTTAGCTCATCGCTAAACAGGGGCCTTTCTAATGTATTTCTAAATTAACTGGTTAAACGTAACTTCTTCATTCCCAAAGTATCTCTGGCTTCGCAGTCACCATATCCGACAAACGAGAGCCAATCTCCCTCCGACGCCCTACAGTCAATTTTGAGTAGCGCCTTGTTGATGAAAGGTCAGCGTGATTCAACTGCTTGGCTATGTCGTGTAACGAGACTCCTTGTGACGCCAAAAGCGACCCAACTGTATGGCGAGCACTGTGCAGGGTTAGATTCGCTTTATCACCGGGTATGTCGGGCAGTCCCATCTTAGCTTTGATAGCCTTGAAAGCATGCCTAGGTTGCCCTACTGGTTTACCCTTTTTGCGTCCAGGAAAGAGATACGGATTATTCGCCACATGAGGCACCGACCTCAAAATATCAAGCATGTAGTCACTTAGGAATAAAACGTGACTAGTACCGTTTTTCGTATGTGGAATAGTGAGTGTTTTCTCCTCCCAATTCACATCGGATTTCAAGCGCAAACGCAGTTCCTTATCCCTCGCGCCAGTCAAAAACAACAAAGCTAGGTACGCGCCAATACTTTTGTCTTCATGGTTCAGAGCGTGACCTATAAACTCCTTTAGCTGTGATTCGGACAAGTACCCAGTTCGCACGTTATCTTCTTTCAACAAGCTCACCTTGTCAGCAATGAGCGGCGCGTCCATCAACTTGTATGCTTGACGATTGATCGTTTTCAATAGAGCCAAAACGCGATTAATCGAAGCAGGAGCATAAGGCTTGCCTTTAATCGTAACGGCATTCTGCATCTCCATTTGGACTTTGATGATATCGGCGGCAGTTAGGTCGTGAATTGATATGTGATGTATTGACTTTGCTAAACGAAATCGCGCTACATCATCTTTCCAACTGCGTTTCTGTTTAGCCAATGGCAGGTAAACTTCATCAAAGAACCGTTCCAGAGTCATCGTCTTCTCGGTAGTCTGATTGTCACGCTCAAGCTTGGGATCAATGCCTTCCAGGATCTTCTGGCGGTATTCCTTAGCGATCTTTCTCAAGGTTACAAGATCTGTCTCAGGGTGACGGCCAAGACCAATCGCAGATTTTTTACCCGGAACCTGAGGGCTAATATACCTAAGCAAGAAGCGTTTCCCGCCAGATTTACCCACTAAGCAACGTACGCCAGTAGGTAAGCCACTATCTCTCATAGCAGATAAATTGACTTCGTAATCAGCGGATTTTGCAGTTCTAGGGTTGGGTTTAAGGTTGTTGAGGAAAGTGGTGGTGAGTCGCTGTGATTTACTCATTCAAACCTCCATTAACTAGATATTCAATTAGTTAATATGTGTTTGAATGGGTGTTTGTTACAGCTAAATAAAAGCCGAACGATACAACATGAAGTTATATGGTTCGGCTTTACCCACCCCTATCCCTAATAAACCTTGAACCGTTTCAGCTACTTGCCTCAGCGTTTTCACTTAGTCAGTGACAGGTTACAAGGTTATCCGAATACCTATACACGACCTCAACTTTAAAGCTAAGGTGGTGCTCATGATGAAAGGTACTTGTTGTTGAACTGACATCCAGTTCTGCTTTGAGGATTAAGCCCCTCTTTGGCTATTGGGTTTTCGGCTACATCTTAAAACGGCAACAGATCGCTATGCAAACCAAGTTTCATTAGCTTTTGATAAAAAGAAAATCTCATCGGTGAAGTATGCTTGAGATTAAAAAAATGGGAAGGCAAATTTAAATCCAATCGAGCGGTTATGGAAAGTGATGAATGAGCATGCGAGGAACAATATTTACTTCTCCTCGAAGGCTGAATTTACAACGGCTATTAATGAATTTTTCAATGTAACGTTGCCAGAAGTTGCAGGCTCACTGGTATCCCGAATTACGGATAATTTTCAGATTTTGAAACCTGCATCTTCAAGTTGAGCGAGTATATAATCGGACGAGAAGGCACAGTGCTCTTGGGTATCTAAGCCCAGTTAACTTTGAACAGCAAAATGTCGCTTAATGAAGTGTCCAGTCTAGCTGGAGCAGATCAGAGTTTTGCTTACCAGATCGAAAGACAGTTTACCTCCAATGTGTTTCTTCTAGCTCTTTTTGAGCTTTATCTAGCAACGCCATTAGTCTGTCTGCATCTTTGTATTTCCCTGCGATGATGGCACTGCGTAATTCGACCTGTAGAGCCTTCAATTTATCTAAGCCAGTTGGAGGTTTCGCAAGACGACGCAAACCATCAGCTTGATCCATAGATCTGATGTCATTGTTCATTTAATCTCCCATTTCGATGAAGAACTATATCTATTTGAGTTTGATGAGAAAAAACTTCTGCTGAACAATTTACACACTCATATTTGAAGTATTTTTTGCGGAATACTTTTTCTATGAATGAGCGGTGTATTCGATTAAACACCGTACTCTTATTACACGAAGGGCACACCCCATAAAGTTGCATATAAATTAGCCTACTGACGAACGGACAATATTTTATTCATACCCAAATTGATATGAAACTTGGTTATATGCATGACATTACTTCAAGTTTTTGTTTTTTGATGTGATCTTTGCCGCATAATTTAATGTTAAATAGGCGGTTGGATAAAGTTGGCAGCGGTAGGTTGAAGGTAGATTTATGTAGGATTTTTACACAGGCTAGGCTAAATATTTTCTGCAATTTCTTGTCTATTGGCGATATTGAGCGTATCCGCCCCGTGGGAGCATGGGGAGAATACTGGAAAACAGCTTAATAAAGATTTATACCGAGAGCGAGCCGATGTGCTCAGAGAGTGGGCTGGTGCAGAGATTCTTTACCTAACCATATTTAACGATAGTAGTATCTTGGCAAATGGCGTGTCTGTAGAGCTAATAATTCCACGCCACAAAGGGTCATCACTTCACGTACCCAAGAATAAGTATCCAGAAGAGCCTAAAGCAGAATACGAACCTTACGATAGATTAAAAATTAAAGGTATTCATAGTCTTAATAATCTACCAGACTTGAGTGTGTCATCTGATACTAAAAACTACTACATCAATTGGAGTGTAAACCGCCTGCAAGCGCAAACCAATTTAGAAGCAGATGGGTATGTACTAATTAAAACTGATAAGCCACTTGAGACTCAATGCACTATCTTTTGTGATGAGTTGCCTCAGCCAACCAAGACTACATTCAAGTCAAACCCACCGTTGGGTACTGCTATTGTTTCTGTAGATGAATTGTCGGATGAATCCTACTATACATCATTGCGCGATAAGCTCATTATGGATGGGTATGTTATAAGAGTTTTTGAAGAAATGTTGAACGAATATGAGCTTGAGGACTAGGTAGTTCTAGCACTGCGTTTGTTTACATATTGACATTTATCGCTACTTGCAGAATGTGAGGGACAAAGAGTTTTATTGAGCTGAAGGTTAAGTGTCAAAGAAATCAATAGAAACTTTTTGCTAGAGCTTCAATTTTCAACAATTGTATAGGTTAGTCTTTGGCCTAATTTCAATAACACACCTAGTATAAGGTGGTAGCTATGGCTCTGATCAAATGTCCTGAATGCTATACAGAAGTTAGTACTTCTGCATATAACTGCCCTAAATGTGGGGGGGCAGCTAATTGCTTAGCAATTTTCAACAACTGCCTTGTATATTTGTATTTTTTACCGTCACTTTTGTCATGCTAACCAACTGTTATTTAATAGAAAGCCGATGGCATTAAACCATCGGCTTTAGACTTAGTCATCCCCTAAGTAGTCATCATTATTTGGATTGTGAGCATCCGCCCAGTCATCCATATCAGAATCATTATTAGGGTTATTAATATCAGACCACAGGTCTAGCTCGTCTTGTGACATATCTGAAGGATCCATCATAATTATTTCTTTCCTTGATAACGTGAGTTGTTTGGGTTTAGTTGATTTGCTCGATTATCTTGAGCCTTTTGGTACGTGGTGTTATGTCCAGATGTACCTTTGTTGCTGTTAGCTTGATTTGCTTTATGGTTGTTCTGTTTGTTGCTCATCGTTCTATCTCCTTTGTTGAATGAACGATGACATTGTATGAGAGGTGGTTTAGTAGCGACGATGATGGGACGGTGATTGTTCAGTGATTCTTAGTGATATTCAGTGATTTTGGACGAATGAGTGGAAAATGTCATAGCTTAAAATGGAAACTACCACTGTATTACCTACAGATTTCGCCACCAGAGCCACTAACATAGTATTAATAATAACCAGTACAACAGCAGCCTATGGCAAGCTGTTGTACTGGTTATTATATATTAAATATAAAAATCCCATCCAAGATCTAGACCTCATCTATCAAGCCACATCAACACTAATCTCGCACGCAACTCATCAGAGAGTACCGAGATCATCACTCAGCAAGCTTAGAGCAGCGATATTCATACCCTGATGGTTAGTAGTAGCGATGGAGAATACCGCCATTTATTACTCTTTAATGAGGTCGGTAAGTCAGCCGACTAACACCTAACCCATTTTTTCTTGGACTGAGGACTACGCTTGATTTGGTTATTTTTGGAAAGCTCATTGATTGCCTTGGTAAAATCTGACTTTGACAGCCCTAGCTGCTTTTGAAAGCTAGGATCTAAAGCACGAGGAGACTTCAAAGCATGAAGAAGCTTGTCTTCAGGGGATTTTTGGGGTGTCTGTTGTGACTTAATAATTGGAACAACGGTGTTGTCTCTAGTTCTGATGCTTTGACAAGGTGCGCCTAATTGCTTGCACTGAAACTCAAATGCTGAAATCAAACTTTCATCGTTACTGTATAGCTCAAAATGAACAGAGCCCAACTGCTTTTTATCTAAAGCAAGTAGCACCCTAGACAGATATGCAATGATATAGAAATCGGCTTGGTTCTGACCTGTCGGATAGTCAGATAAGAACAGATACAACGACTTTTCACAAACAAGCTTGACTGAATCTGACTTAGAAAAAACAAAGACTTTATCAACGACCGAAGCATTAATTTTTTCTAGCTCCTTCAGTCCTACATTTTCAGCATCGACGAAAATCATCTTCATAGTTGGCCAAGCTCCATTTGTTCACCACTATAAAGAAGATTACACAGTTGCATATCGATATCAACTTGGAGTTAATTCATTTGTGTGATTGGTTGTTAATGTCTATCCCCGACGAACTAACCACACACTACCCAACAACGCCCATGACAAAAGGCTTAACGACAACCCAATCAAAACGATCAATCACTTTATTTACTAATACAGATCAACTTAAAGTTGAAGTAAGCACATACGGTAGTTTTTGTTTTTTAGCTACATACATAGCTCTATCCGTCTTATCTATTAACACTGATAATTCACGGTCATCATGCGGATAAATGCCAATTCCAATACTGACTCCAACCGCAATATCACCATCGACCTTATCGACTGAAACAGGCTCTGAAATTAGTTCATGTAGTTTATTAGCTATGCCTTTAGCTTCTTGTTCATAGTTCTTGTGGTCATTAATATTAAACAATATAAGGAATTCATCCCCACCGACTCGAAAACAGATATCACTACTACGTAACTTCCCTTTCAAGCGAGTAGATATCTCAACAAGAAGCTGGTCACCAATATCATGTCCAAACGTATCATTAATTAACTTAAATCCGTTTAAATCAAGATAGGCAACCCCCAAGCAGCCAGAATCAAGTACGCTTAATGACTGATTTTCCAATACACTCTCAAGGTGACGCTTATTAAATAAGCCTGTTAGTGCGTCAGTATTTGCCTCTTCCTTTAGCTCATCAATTAACTCTTGAACTCTAGAGTAATCATGTAAAGTCGCTATCCCGCATTGCATGCCATTAAAGACAATGTTTGCTATAGAAATCCCGGCGTTAAACCCATCACCACTAGAATTTCGACAAGGCACAATACTTCTAGACATCATAGCTCTTGCTTGTGACTGGTTAAGTACAAAGTTACTAACCTTCGCATCGTGATGATTGACAACATTCGGTTGCATCAAGTCGTTCAGCCTAAGAGTTAACAATACATCTCTTTCATAACCAAATAACAGAGCACATGACTTATTCGCAAACACAATATTAGAGTATTGATCAACAATCAAAATTGCATCTACCAGAAAGTCTAAAAACTGAGAAACTTCATCTGATTGTGCCATTACCATACATATCCATACTGATTGACATCAATAGATAATAATTTGATTTCATATACATATCTTTGACTTAAGTACAACATTCATACATAAATACCCCAATGCCCTTCCAAAGCACACTGCAAAACCGCCTAAAACCGACTTTTCGACATATCCATCAAAACGATCAGTTGTCCCATAGAAGAAAAACCAAAACCGCATAGCACCGTAAAGTCACCATGGTCGTACCATGGTTCTTCTCGCTCGAAGCCCTTGGTAATACTGGCTTTCACGACGGCTGTTTTTTGCATTTGTTGGATTTACTGGGATTCCCTTGCGCACAGAATCGTCATGCGATGAACCATATATGGACCATGGGAGAAATTTTAAGACGGATAAAGGGAGTAAAATGGAGCGAGAAAAGCGTCGATAACAAGGAAAGGGAAATGAGCTAAGCTTCTGAAAATTCGAATACTTTCAAACACCTAAAACGACGAAAGGCCGCTATAAAAGCGACCTTTCTTTATATGGTACCGGTGGGCGGACTTGAACCGCCACTCCCGAAGGAAACGGATTTTGAATCCGTCGTGTATACCAATTTCACCACACCGGCATCTCTGGGCTATTGCCCTTTGATGGTTGGCATTATACGTAAGCTTTTGACCTGCGCAAGCAGAAAAACCTTAAATAACTATCGTTTGCTGATAATTTCGCCACAAAGTGTGACAAAGAAGATCCCATCACAGTCCAGTCTGCCATCTAACTTGGTAAATCAGCGATAAAAGACCATGAATGCACCATGAATCTCCTTGGTCACTTTCGGATTCAAAATCTCGTTGCTACGGGCGTGAGGTTCAAGCGTCCGATGATGATGAAGCTAATATCAATCAACTAAATAAATCTCTTTTGTATCGATAGCTTTATCGCGCTTCACATTTTCAAGCTCTGGAACTACGTGTAAACGCTCCCCTAAACTCAAATGTATCCAACGACGCCAACCTCCATCTTTAAAGTTATCGTAGTGCAAAAAATACTCTTGGTTTTTCGAATCATGAGCGAAAAGGAAAGAAGGGCTTTTAGGTCTCCTTTTTATCACGACCTCAACTAACCCACCACTCAACACTTCATCATCAAGAACCGCCTCAACACTATCCACATAAGACTCAAAACTTCTCCCGGAAAATGGATTTCCCAAGATATTAATTTTCATAAGTTTTTTGATTAGCAGAGACATATCTTTGCGAGTTAAAGTCTCATTCACACCTGAAATATGGGTAAATACAAATTTCAAGAGCTCAATAGTTTGCTCTCTAAACTCAGATTGATATTTTGTTCTCGAACAACAAAATTCAATCTCTTCAAATATTTTCGCGGCTTGAACCGTTGCTTGCATTGAGTATCCATTAGTTCGAAAAACATCGCCTAGAATTCGAATAGCGCTAATTAGAGAGTCCATTGTTGCTTTTCTATCACTATCCACTGTGTGCTCCATTTTTCGTTTCCATGCAGCAGCCCGATATGTTCCTAGTGTACTTCTAAATCCGTCTGAATTTTTCCAGTCTTTTGTTTCATCTAGAACTTGTTGCCATTTCCCATCATACAATAGTGACAAAAAATAGGTTTGGTATACAGATTTACCAAACTGCAAATTATCCGAACTAGGTTCCATCCATTCAGTCTTTAAGAGGCTAGACATTTGTACACATGCTATATCATAGCGCTTTGTTGCATGGTAAAGACGCCCTAGCAAATAGGTGCTAGTAGGATTTTCAGGTTCAATATGCTGAGCTTTCTTATAATGTTTTTCAGCTGAATGAACGTCTTTTAACAACTCTAAAGAGCGAGCAAGTGTACGATGGTACAAAGCGCTATCATCGTGCATAAACTGCGCATCTTTAAGACGTCGATAAATACTTATCGCCAACTCATTATTTTTCCTTGCCTTTCTATACTCTCTATTAAAGCTAGTAACTAAGATCTTCAAATTTTCATTCGTAGCTTTATCTATATGATCAGTATGCCAAACAGGGAAGTCTTCAGCAGTCTGTCTATTGTCAATTTCTTTAGAAAGCACCCTACGTTTTTCAACACTCGCTTGCACTTTAGTCCGAATGGTCAAGTTACGCGGTGATAATAGTAACAACTCTCTTACCGAATCATTCAACGCATAACTTTCTCCTTCATCGTGTGAAGAGCGCGTTATTAAACTTGTGCGTGATAGCTCACTTACCCCCTCAGATACCTCATCTAAAGATTTACCCAATAGCTCACATAAACTCAATCGACTGGATGATCCCTCAACAAAAATGCACTCTAAAATTTCCACGCCAGTAGTTGTCAACACATCGATCAAATTGTTGTATGAAAATTCAGCAATTTCTTTATTGGCAACCGTTAGAGATTCGGGAATATCTTTCCCTTTAAGAACTAAATCAATTGATAACCGTATCGCTAATGGATTGTGGAAACACTTTTCTGTTAATTTTTCATAATCACTTAAACGCTCAAATCTCCCACCTCTCTTGTTATGATAAGTGCGAGCTAAATGGACTGCTGATTTCTTTTGTAAGTTTTCTAGAGATATGATTGTAGCGTTGGAAATAGTGACTCGACTTGTCACAAGCACTTGCCAATTTCCAGGCAAGGTGTAATTGAGCTCATCAAAGCTAGAAGGGCTCTCACGCAATAAAGTTTCTAGATTGTCTACACAAAGCAAAATCCTCTCTTCAGACTTATCCTTCAATGCCTGTTCAAAGCTAGAGTAATCTTCATCATAAACATCATTTACAGCTTCTAAGATAGCTTGCTTTAGTTCTTGGATGGTTTCAATTGCACTGAGGGGAATTACACCATTGGACGTAAGTTTTTCCGCTTTCATTGACACGTAAATGACAGAATTTACAGATTTAGTATACGAAGGCGTAGATATGATTGTATTCAATAAATCAAGAGCAAGTGCAGTTTTCCCAGCTCCTCCCGGAGCAACTAAGGCAACAGTATTCACGCGAGGATTTGAAATATGTTTTTTCAACTCTTGCAGTTCCTTCGCTCGCCCAATTAAACCCGTTAATTCATGTTCAAATGTATCAGGAAGGTTGTTGGGAATCTCCCAAATGACTTTATTCAGCCACTCCTCTGGAGGCTCAGAAATCACACCTTCTTCAGCACTTATCAACGCTTTCTTCACTTCCGTAAAACCAAGCATCTCATTAACAGGATCACTAGCTATAGACGCGACGCGATACCAGTAACAGTCCCAAAATGGTCTATTGGGATGTGATACTGCATTACGAATCTCATATATATCAAGATGATGAAAAAGAGAATACAGGTAGTTGATAGAATCTAAAGTCGAAGAGTCTTCAGTAATATCCAAAGCAAAACCAAACAACTCATCAAGGTAGGTCGCTTCTACAATATCTTTTATAGAATCTTTGTTAAACTTTCTACCCTTTGCAGCCTCCCTTTTATGAATATTTTCAAGAGATTCAACACTCAAGTTATCAAGGTTACCCTCATTCAACACAAAAGACCCTAAAGATTCTTCAAGCTGATGCAAAACCATTGCAGTCTTTAAACGAAGCTCGTTAAGCATACATTCCTCAATCAATTGTTGATGCTATCCAGATTTGCAAATTTTACGCGTAACAGCACTGATATTCAACTGAGCACATTAACACTTATACAGTATATTCATCCCTCTGCACGAGCTATTCTTTTAATGTAACACTATCAATTTCAGAACCAGTTATAGCAGTGGATACATTGCTGCAATTATCCTCCAGCATTAGTACAACCATCACGGGGGCAATATCATCACCACGTCAGCAAGGAATGACAGCAATCGCTATCACTACATTGCTACTACCAGTTATGAAATAGAAAGCCTGATCCCTTACGAAATCAGGCTTTCAGCTCATTACCGCATACTAAGCAACAAGTTTTTCAGTGCATTTTAGGTTGTATTCTTCCAACATCATTACAGCTTCATCAACCTCTTCAGGGTGAAATACCAAGGTCAAATCTACAGTCGGATACTTACGAACAAACCAAGATAAGAGTGGCAACATACGAGTCGTCATTGGTAAAGCTGATTCAAGCAACTTACGTCCCTTACTGTTCGCTAAGTCTTGCTTGGTGACACCCTCGATACCATCAGTATCAAACATCGCTACCAACTTGTCATAGTGACCTCGTGGAGCTCGTTGTGGTACAGCAGGTAAGCTCCAACCACCTTGTGTGATAGCACGTAACATCTGCACTTTGAAAATACCCTCTGAACCATCTTCTAAGTACTTAACACCTGCCCCCTTGAGATAACGGCGAACCTTGTAGAAGTCCATCCAGTTATCCCAATCATCCATGGTCTTGAAGCAGTTGTTTACGCGGAACTCGTCGAAGTAAGTACGAGCATCTAAACCCTCATCAACGGTATTCCATGGAACGGTATCGAACGATAGATGCTCTACCATTTCACCGCTAACAGGGTGACGAACTTTCACCATACGAGGGTTTATGGGGCAACGCTTAAAGTCCCACTCAAGGTTCAGCGTTTGCTCCGTGTGGATGCTGACCAAGTCCATTTCCTTTAACCACATATCACGAGCCGAAGCCAAATGACTGCGTTCAATCTTCTGTTTCGGATAACGGTCTAAGAACAGCTCAACCATCCAAGCATTCTCGTTAACGCCTTTCGGCGGTTTAACTCCAGCCTTAGCGCATACTGGCTTGGTGTTACCGAGTTCCGAGGTTAACTGTCCACGAGTCTTCATTGAGATAATTTGCTTGGCATGGTGCTTGAGTTGCATCATGTCTTCACCACTGACCTCTTTACAGATACGTTGGAAGCGTTTTGCTAATGGACCGTCTAGACAACGCTCCAGCTGCTCAGGAGTAGCATTGGTAAGAAAACCGTCTGTCGTTGCGCTGACGATTTGAACCTTATTATCCATCGTTAGCTTGCGGATAATTTCCATCATAGTGGCACGAACAAAGCCCGTCGCATGAGCAGCATAATGCGCATTGGTCACTGGTGAGTATGGGATCTTACTGCTTAACCCTGATGATATGTCGAAGCCAGTCTTTTCCCGAAGTCCCTGCCCGACCTTTCCGTAAAGGGTATTCCCAATCAACTTCCAAAGTTGGTCATATAGTTCATTACCCTCTTTTTTATACTTAGAACGTTGCTTACGGATGATCTTAGTAAACGCCTTGAACTGAGATACCGAGCCTTGTTTCCAAGGGATCACCTGACCGTGAAGAATCTCAATTTCTACACCAGCATCATGAGCCAATTGCAACTCTGGAGCTGTCACGTACGTTGCCCCCTCTAACGGGTAATAAATACCACGCAAGTCAGTACGACACGGTAATAGCCCCCACTGAGTACCCTCTGGATGCTTAAAGCGTACATAAGCAAAGCCCATGGTATGACCGAGATAATCTTCAATGTTCTTCGATTCAAACGAGTTCGGGTAGTCAGCTTCGAGAATATCGACCAATGCTGTAGTGTAAGCACCCGATAAGTCATAATCGTTATAGTCACCCAGTTCAGTAATACCAAAGTACGCGCCAAAATTAGCGCCACCATAGAATGCGGACACGGCTAGTGCATCGGTATACTCACGGCTCACTGTCTTAGCTATCGTGACAGATTTGCGTGTCCCATTACTCTTAGCATGGTAATACTCACCCTTACGTTTCTCGTACCCTAAGAACTCATGCATCTCATTCACACCACCGCACGTATGCTTGAACAACGACACAGCAAAGTTTCCAAGTGTCGAGGGCAACTGCTTCAGCTCTAGCCCCGTATCTTCACGCATATCAACCAGTGCGAACCTCTGCATTTGCAAGCCATACTTCAAGGCAATTTCCGCATCACGAACGGCATAGCGATCAAACAAGCTCTGATCTTCACAATACAGTTCATCCATACGAGAGATCATACCGTCAGCCAGTGTCATTTTAGGGATGCCCACCAACTCGCCGATGTCATCAAGCGATGCTTTACTGCTTAACAGCAACGTGTCGATAAAGCGAACCTTGGTTTCAAAGGTATTGTTCGAACCTGTATAGAACTTGGTGTTTTCAGTCTTGTACTTACTGCGCCCAATAGATGCTAAGTCAATGCCATAAGAACCACGACCGGAAGTGATCGAGCCTTGTACCGCAGTGAAAGAGTTCTTATGGTTTTTACTCTTCGCACCGATATTCCAAAACTCTTCAAATGAGGCAATGTCAGCACGTAAAAAGTGAGCATAAATAAAGGTATGCTCAGGCCACTCGTCGATAAATCCACGAGCTTTTGCCTTGATTAGCAACTCCTGAATGAACTTGTCGAAATTGACCTTGTAGCCCTTGGTGCTGTTAGCTAGTTGTTTACGCTTCAGCATTTCCTCATCTTTCATTAGTCCCTGATCACGACACTGCTTAATCAGTTTCGCCATCTCCGTGTGCTTCACGCCTTTAAAGGACTTGTCACCGACCTGAACACAATACGAATAACATAAAATGTCATTTTTCCCCGTCTCAGGGTTAAAGACCCACTCAGAATCAATAGCGATATGTACTGCCTTACCTTTTCCACGCATCGCAGCCCATGGCGCAGAACGTAGTCCCTCTAAATAACGTTTCACCTGCTCATTGACGGTTTTCTTCGCACCCTCACGAGAGCACAACTCTTCCTGAAATTTGGCGACTTGATCATCTAGTATGTAGGAACGGTTGTTAGAGAATGTATTTACTAAGAAATCTTCAACTTCACGGTCTGTCTGACGCATAAGTTGATAGTTGGTCTTGGCTTCTTGCTCGAAAATGTTCATCTTTAATTACCCATCAGCTCGGTATAACAAAAACGAAGTACATCCATGACCGGACATACTTCGTCGGTTATCGGATATAGAAAGACTGGTAATAAAGAGGTGCTCGGAGATGAGACTAGTTTAGAAAAGGCTGGTACAGAATGGTGCGCACGAAGGCAGTGGCTTGCTAGACCGTATTACAGCGATGTTATCCTTAATTAAACTTTGCTGTGCGAGCCCATGACTTAACAAACTTGATTAGTTGCAAATAGCCAATGCTATCGACACCTTTCTTTTCAACGTTGTTATTCATACAGGTACGAACATATTTCATTAAATACGCAGATTGCAGCATTGTTCCGTGTTCATCTTCGAAACTCTCAATACAGTGAGCAAGCAGCCCTCCCATTGTTCTGCGATTACCCTGCGGACAGTCTTGACCACATTTTTTGATCATTTCGATTAAGTATTTCAGGTTTTGAGTGTTCATATCATTTGCCTTCTTACGATTGGTGAGTGGATAAGATTTTAGTTAGATCTGGGTTTACAAACTTTCCGGCTTCATAAGAAACCAATGCATCATGTAATGCATCAGCGACCTTTTCACGGGCTTCCGATTGGGTAATAGGTAAGAAACCAAGTATCGCATCACCCTCACCACGAATCAGAATGCCTTTATGATCACGACCATTACAGATTTCAACAGCTTCAACATTAGAGCAGCGGACGTAGTTACCATTACCCAGATTGATAAAGCTATCTGAGTCAATCACCTCATCAGAGCAAGCATCGGCAACGGCAACCGTCTTACCTTCTTTCTCCGTCAGCTTGGCATAGGATATTTGACGTCCTTTACCGTCTAGAAGTATGTATAAGTTTTCAAGTCGGATAATTGAAGCGATGAGCTTCAATGCCAAAGTATGCCCATCAAGGGTTTGGATGAATCCTTTCTTACTCTTCTTATGTGTCATAGCTATGAGCCTTTGTGTTGTTTAAAGTCAGATCATATTAGCCTCTAAAAATTTAATATCAACAGCCAAAAACAACATAAACCCATGATTTAAAAGGCTTTAAAATAGAATTATTGATTAAAAAAACAAAACCATGAATAACCACTTTTTAATCACGATGGTTTACGCCTTCTTCTTGGCGTAAAACTTCTTTGAATAAAAAATGCACACCCTCTTTTTGAATGAATAATCAAAACAAAGTTTGGGAAATTATTTTCAGCCACCTATCTAAATGATCAAATATTAAACAAAAAGGAGTTCTTCGGTGACTATGGACTCTTACATAACGTCTAACAAGTCCAGTAAGAAGTTAGAAAATAGAAAGCTTACAAGCTAGATTTCAAAACCTGATATTAGTGCAATGGTACATTGCTGAATTTTGAGTGGGATAAGCACAACAATGGCAAAGTGAATCACAGCAAGAAAAACAGATACACGAACATCAGCAACACTTCTACATTGCACAACCAGTTGTGAAATTTATTCCTAAAGTCAGTGATACTCAGGTATTTAAGCCTATGAGCAATACTTATCCCTATTCAACGGTTGTAAGAAAAAAAGAAGCGGATTGATTCTCCACTTCTTCATTCGCTCTTTACTCAAGCTTTCCTAGCACTGCACCTATAACCCCGCCAATGATGATACCTACGGGTGTTGCTAGTGGATGTGGCACTTTTGAGCCAATCACCGCGCCAATCACACAACCTCGCTTTGCTCCTTCAATACTCAACTCAACCTCATATTTATGTGGAACGTCACGTTCCGGTAGATAAATAGAAACAGCTTTACTCTGCATACCCTCTCCTTATTTCAGGAATGAAAAAAGGCGATACCATCACTGATATCGCCTTTACACTATCAACAAGCTTTAAAAACAGCTCGCTGAAACCTTATCTTTAAATGTGCTATCTTCACCTTCAAAACATAGCTCTGTTTTATTTAAGCTCGCTTTCTCAAGCAGTTGGAACTCATCATTCGACATGGCAAAACTATTCATGATGAAACCGCCCTTGCTCGTCTCGATTTTTAGCGCCTCCTCTCCGTACATCTCGAATGATAGAACTTGCGCAATCACCTTGTTATCCGGTAATGATTTAGGTACTACCGAGTGAGCTTGCTTTGCTGATTCACACATTTTCTCGACCAAAGCTATCGTCATGAAATGATTCTGTGCGATTTCATTAAGCTCAAATGCATTAATGTTCAATGAATCATCTTCAAATACTTCAAACTGGATTAAGCCATCTACAGGTTTATCATTGAACTCAAGACCCCCTTCGATATTGACAAACGTTCTCCCCTCTGTCGTGAACGAGTCCCATGATGGAGAGGAAAGAAAGCCATCAATCATCTGCTCAACGGAGACATTGGGACATGCATTAAGCTCTGCTCCTTTTACCGCTTTAACATCGTCTGAATCAAACCAACTGGCATTGACCGACACAGAGTAAGCCGTAAGGAAAATAAGTAATGGTATTTTTAACATTTTCAATTACCAAATAAAGGTGAACGGCTTCGGTGTTACTTGGTTATATTTCTCATCGAAACGTTCAGCGGATAACGTTAAAACTCGAATAAATTCAATAAGTGCAACGATTGCCGAAAGCCCCGGTAAGATGAAACAACTCACTAGATAGACAATCCCCCACCCCCAACATCCTGCATAGAATTTATGACCACCCAAACCACCAACAAAGAATGCCAATAGTGATGTAGCCAACTTCGTTTTATTGCGACTTGGGTTTACAGGTGATGAGCTAAACGAAGGTGGATTTGTCGACGTTGGTGAACTCACGTTTTTATCTTCCACATTCATGAGTGTCTGAATGATTTCCTGCGTCTTTTTCTCAACGGCTGATGTGGTATTAAAGCTGTCTTTAAATCCCGACTTCACCGTGATAGAAATCGCACCGTCTTCCATAGTTCGAAAAACTAGCGTCCCACACAATCCAAACGGGTTGATGCCGTAACGCCAAGCAGCTTCCAATACACCATTGCTTGCGTCTTCTTTCTTGATAGAACCTTTCAGTTGGATCAATGCTGCCTTGCAATACTCAAACACTTCTGAGTAATCATTGTGCGTCGTCAGAACGGCGGTATCAGTTTGTTCGAATACGATATTCGTCATAATTTTTCTCCAATAAGATAAAGATTGATTTGTGGCTGAGCATTATCAGTGGATAGCAAGACAGGTCGTGTCCAGCGACGCCAACCTTCTGCTTTCATTAGGAAAACCTAGAACCCGCAAGGCTTATAAAACCTATGTCAGTTCTAGGTGCTTAACGTTTTCATTCATTTAAAAATCAAACGGACGCAACCTGTCCAAGCCGACCGTTACGATGTAGAAATGAGTGATAAGAGTGAAAAGTTAGCCTTTCGATTAAGTGACATCCTGACCCGTTTATTTATGGGTGAGGTGCTTTCTATCGAACAGCTAATGAGGGATTATCAGGTCAGCGAAAAGACCTTGCGCCGTGACTTCAATGAAAGGCTCATCAAAGCACCTATTACAAAAGGTGACGACGGTTATCGCCTTGCCCCCGTCAGTAGAGTGACTGTCCCAAATATTCAAAAGATAATGAACGAATCTGGGTTATCGGTCATGATCCCCAAAGGACTCACCTTCAATAGCGCATATCAGAACCTCTTATTTAAGAATCCACGGACTGAGAATACAGAAACACTTGATGTGGTATTTAGAACCTTATCGGATGCCATCACCTCAAAGTCCATCATAGACCTTGCTTATCAAGGGCAAGTTGTCGAATCTGTTCACCCATACAAACTCGTCAACGACCGTGGACTCTGGTACTTAGCGGCTACTCACTCAGACATTCTTTATTCGTACAGACTGAGCAAGATTTCACAGATTTATCGTCGTGAGGATAAATACCATCCTAGCCCCAAAGTCCGAGAATCTATCACCAGTCAGGGAATGGAATGGTTAACAGCAGAAAAGGCAGATGTCTTATTACAGGTTGATGCGGATATAACGGAGTTTTTTCTTGATGGTATGATCCTGCCTAATCAGCAGATACTGAAAGAGCTAGAGGACGGTAGTTTGCTCATCAGCTCTCGTGTAACCAAACTTGGTGATGTGATACCGACTCTCAAGGCTTGGATGCCCAAAGTAGAAGTGCTCTCCCCGGTGAGTTTAAAGCTAGAGTTAATACGTGAGCTCAATGCCTCACTGGAAAGGCTATAGCTGAAAAGCGATTGATAAGTGGTGATAGATACCTATTGCAGAAACTCATTTCAAAACTTAGTAAATTTCAAAATGCTCATTTTTCGACACCAAAACGTAAACTATTAACTAAGTGCGCTCTTGGCGCTGTAATTAGAACGGATGAATATAGACAAACTCAGGATAAATTGAGCTCCTGACCCACTCTCCATACTCGCCCTAAAGGAAACACCGCACTCACTCCCATTGCTCGTTGAAGCAATGGGAGTCATTAATGTCAAAAGGTCGGTACAAACCAACCAGACTGGTTAGAATTAAAATCCTCCCCCTTGGTTTAAAACACCATTTCTCTAGCTCCATTGAACCACTCCCCTCTGAATCCCGACTGCAACGTTTAAGTAATCCGTTGTAGAACGTTACCCAAATGAAAAAGGCTTCCCATCACACCATGAGTTACATGGAACAATGGGAAGCCTTGATTTCACTAGGAAGTGAGAGGCGAATTTTATGGTGCATACATGGTGCTTTCAACTTGATTGGTTAGTGATGGACTAATCTACCGTGACTTTTATCTCATCGAAGCAGTCCATTCCAATGTAACTGAGAAAATTGGTTTCCCACATCGAATAGAACTCAGCGACACTGGATTCAGTAATGGGAACTTCACCCATGTATCGGATGTAAGCCACACCATGTCCCAAATCAAAGTCGATTTCTTTCTCTAGTTCAGGCATCAATCCGCAGTAACTAAAGTCAGTGATGTAATCAAAAACCCATTGGTCATTAAGCCTAGTGATACGGATCTCCACAGGGTGATAACCACCATTCTCAGGACAGTATGCTTTGTCTCGAAAGTTAATCACCATCGATTGGATCATTGGTGTCCATTTACCTGATCCACTGATCACTCGGTTTAAAACATCTTGAAGATCGACACTGACAGGCAGCAGCAATCGCTCAACGTCAAAAGTTAAGTTCATAATAAAGTCTCTTTTAAGTTGTTAGGGAAGCACTCTTGTGTAGTGTGCGGTATGAAAGCCAGAGTTGGCTTGGTGGGTAAGAATTGATGTGCTTTGGGGGTTATTTCGCTTTGGTCTCAGCGTCAACTAATGACAGCAACTCATCACGGCGTTGCTCGAAATCTGGCGCAAGAACGTGAAGGAAGACTGATTTCTCTGACTGGATGATAAGACCAAGGCCACGACAACAAGCAGCCAAGAAACCGCTGTTATTAGCGGAGCCAGATTTGAATAGACTTTTCACCACAGTACTCTTAAACGGCTTATCTCCTTGCTCACTAAGTAGGCTTATTAAATCAACTAAGCCTATTACCTCACGACTGAACAAACCACCACCTTCATTCCCAACTATACGGATATAAAGCTGACTTTCCTCATCATGTAAGACTTCATAGAACACATGATTTGTTGTTTTCGGGCTTAGTTTTTTCGCCTTGCCTTCGAGAACCACATTAGCGAAAGGATCTACCTCAGCAGGTTTAGGATCATTGGTATCTTTTTCCTCTACTCCGCTTTCTACCAGCTCAGTTGCATCTGGTTTATCCGTTTCAGTCTCAGATTTAACCGTGATTTCTTCATTCTTCGTTTCAACCTCAGCTTCAAATGCTGCTTGTTTATTACTTGGTTTACGTGCCATAGGACACCTCCATACTATTAGTGACTATTAAGGTTAAATTCGAGATTAAGATTCAGCTTGATCTGCAAGCTTGGCGACAGGGAATGTTGGGCTGTTTATTGGAGCGCAACAGTACACACCAGCTCCCTCCATGGTCACTATGGCAACCGCTAATAGCCAAGGACAGCCATCGTCGTTTAATAACAGAACCCATTCAGGGTAATTAGTGACAAAGCGAAGGAAGTGCAGATCTTCCTCAGATTCTTCTTGCAGGGTTACATCGGTATCACTGTCCTCAATCAAGTACAAGGTAGTGCCGACCTCATCCCAGAACGCTTTGGTTGCGTCATATGAGCCGAATGGTTCCATCAGGTGTTCTAGCAACTGTGCTTTCACACCATCAGGCATTGGCAGTGCTTCGACTTCTTCAAACTTGTTTACTCTCTTCATCAATAATTTCCTAATAACTAACGAAAACCATCTTTCCACTCTCTATCGAGACGTGTCAGATGATTTTCCTTCTAATAATGAAAAAGCCCCTGTTTAGCGATGAGCTAAACAGGGGCTTTTCTAATGTCATTTCTAAATTAACTGGTTAAACCTAACTTGTTCATTCCCAATGTATCTCAGGTTTCGCAGTCACCATATCCGACAATCGAGAGCCAATCTCCCTCCTACGCCCTACAGTCAACTTCGAGTAACGCCTTGTTGATGAAAGGTCAGCGTGATTCAATTGCTTGGCTATGTCGTGTAACGAGACGCCTTGGCTAGCTAACAAACTCCCAACAGTATGACGAGCACTGTGTAGGGTTAGATTCGCTTTATCACCGGGTATGTCAGGCAGTCCCATCTTGGCTTTGATAGCCTTGAAAGCATGCCTAGGTTGTCCTACTGGTTTTCCTTTTTTGCGTCCAGGAAAGAGATACGGATTATTTGCCACATGAGGCACCGTTCTTAAAATCTCAATCATGTAATCACTCAAGTAAATAACGTGACTACTACCATTTTTCGTATGGGGAATAGTGAGCGTTTTCTCCTCCCAATTGATATCGGATTTTAAACGGAGTCGGAGCTCCTTATCGCGTAATCCGGTCAAAAACAGAACAATTAGGTACGCACTAATACTTTTATCTTCATGATTGAGAGCATGACCTATGAACTCTTTCAGCTGCACTTCGGTAAAATAACCAGTGCGAACGTTGTCTTCTTTCATCAAGCTCACCTTGTCCGCAACCAATGGTGCATCCATCAACTTGTAAGCTTGGCGATTGATCGTTTTCAATAGTGCCAAGACTCGATTGATTGAAGCTACGGCATAAGGCTTACCAGTGGTTTTACTGATCGCCTCCTGCATTTCCATTTGGATCTTAATGATATGGGCAGCGGTCAGGTCATGGATGGAAACATGATGGATTGATTTAGCATGACGAAACCTTGCGACTTCATCTTTCCAAGATCGTTTTTGCTTGGCTAACGGCAAATAAACCTCATTGAAGAATCGTTCAAGGGTCATAGAAGAATCGACCTTTTCAGTATCACGCTCAATCTTCGGATCAATACCCTCAAGAATTTGTTGCCGATATTCTTTAGCGACCTTCCTCAAGGTCAGTATGTCTGTTTCAGGATGTTTACCAAGCCCGATGGAAGCTTTCTTACCTGTAACGGGACTGGTGTATCGCAAAAGGAAACGCTTGTTACCTGACTTACCGACGAGGCAACGAACGCCTGTTGGTAATCCGCTATCTTTCATAGCAGACAAGTTAACTTCGTAATCAGTGGATTTAGCGTTAGCAAGGTTAGGCTTGAGATTGTTTAGAAATGCAGTGGTGAGACGTTGTAATTTGCTCATTTAACCTCCTGAATGTCTTGGGCTATTCAGGAAGTTAATATGTGCTTCAAGGGTGGTTTATTACGGGATAAACCTTTAATTAGGGGATGGGCTTTCTCTGACATTAGCTGTTCACACAAAAAATGAGATGTGCACTCACACTTTCATAAAGTTAGTCAATTTACCTATAAATATCATCAGTATGCAAGATGATGTATTTACATCTTGTTGCTACGTTATCGGCGTCTGAACTTCGAGGAAAAAAGGCAATGACCACTCAAGCATATCTGTCTATTGAAAGCGTATCGAAAGGTAGTCTATCTATGGGCTGTAACACACTAAACTCAATGGGAAACAGTTTTCAAACAGGACATGAAGATGAAATAACCATTTTGTCCTACTCTCATACTGTTGGGTACGACCAACGCTCAATTCATAGACCTATTCAAATAGTTAAAAAGGTCGATAAATCTTCACCAATTCTCGCTCAAGCTTGTTCTGATGGGGAAGAACTGAAATGTACATTAAAGTTTTACCGTCAGAACGGAAACGGCAGGAATGAATTTTTCTACGAGATCAAACTCTCCGGCGCTCTCATTCGTTCTGTTTCTACTCATATGCCACACCTAATTGATTTCAATGATGCCGAGATGCAGGAAACGGTGGAAATTGCATACAGGGATATTGCTTGGCGACATGTCGGCGCTAACACATCTGCTTTTACAACTTGGCTGCAACCTCTATCTGAGTTCAAGGAGCAGTTTTCACAATGATCAACTCTTACAAAGATTTGGAAGATGACGAAGTACGTCAAGCTGTTAAAGGTTTAATACGTCAGGCAAACATGTACAGTATGAGCCACCTTAACGATCCGCTACTTCAACATCACTTTAGGGAAGAGTATCGCTTTCTAGGTAAATGTTTGTTACGAGATTATGACGGTGGGATCATCGTCAAGGACAGAGTAGTAAAGCTTGTCAGACAAGAAAGACAAAGCTTGATAGATCAAGCCTATGAACTAGGGAAATACAGTATCGGGATTGTTGCTGGTGCAGGACAACTTTCAGCAGGGTACGGTCTTTGCGTTACCAGTTCAGTTTTTTCTATTGTGGGAGCGTCGTGGTGTGGTGGAGTTGGAGCGCCAATGATGGCACACGGTGCCAATAACTTATTTGAAAACTCCTACAATATTGCTGGTAACATTGATCAAAACTGGAACGGACGTTATACAGGTGAATACGGGAATGGTTCGGGTTTTGTGAGAAAGGGTTATAGGATCGCAGCTAAGCACATAGGATTGTCAGAACGAGATGCCGATGCTGCATTTGCTACTGTTGACTTAGCAACAAGTGCCTACGGTTTAGCAAACAAGAAAAAGGTAGTACAAACATGGACAAACGCACCAGACTCCAAGCAGTTAATGCTATTTAATTATGCAAAGCGTGACTACGCAAAAGGTTGGAGGTCAATGAGTAAAGGAGCGCTAGGCGTCGAGTTTTCCGCGAACTACTTCACTGCTCAAGGTGCTGTAGCCCCATATTTTGAGGAAAAAGAATAATGCAGTTATGGGAATATACATTGCTAAGCCTTATAGGCGTCGTACTGTGTCACTATTTTTCAGAGCTATACTCGATAAAAAATAAAATAATATACTTTGTATGCTATCTTTTTATTTTAGGTAATTTTGGTGGACAGCACTACAACATCATGTTTAACAAAGAGTTTATTGACCCTTGGTTGTTTTTCATCAAAACAACCGACAGTTATTTCACTGATACCTACAGGTATAGTGCAACGATTTTCATGATTTTGACTATTCTGACCTTACCACGCTCCAAGTTAAGATTTCTGCCGAAGCTTTTCACTCAGCAATAAAGAGAGAAGAATAAGCTCATGGTTTATTGGGTGAAACTATAGGAAACATCAACACTGTATGTGGAGCTGGCTCTCCATACTTTAAGGAAGGTAAAGAGTGATCTTGTGGCTATACATTTCAATAAGCTTACTAGGTGTATACCTATGCCATGCGACATCGAATAAATACCTGTCGACAGGAAGAGAAAACAATTGGTACTTATACCTATATCTAGCCGTAGCTTTAATGTTGGGAGAGCAACATTACAGCCTAGCATTTAACAAAGAAGTGTCTCTATTTTGGGAGATGTTTTTCAATGAAACCTCCATATCAGTGAGCGATACCCTCAGTAATACGGGTTTTGTTTTCTTTGTATTAACAATACTTACCTTCCCACCATCCAAACTAAATTTGTTATCACGGATTGTACGTAGAGTGAGATAGAAAATCTCATTCTACCGTAAAGTCACCATGCTTTGACCATGGTTCTTGGGATACATCAGGCTTGAAGATACTGGAATTGAAAGGCTTTAGCGTCGTAACGTCGTTGCTTTACTTGGCTTAGATGAGGGACTTGATAAGCAGTAGATGAACCATGTATGTACCATAGCTCAGTATGAAGGTGGTTTATTGCAGACATAAAAAAAGCCGCTTTAGTTAGCGACTTACTGGCAATGCTTGGTGATGATGTTTTTATTTTTGATTATAACGACTTGATTTAAAACTTTTTTTGAATCCGTCGTGTATACCAATTTCACCACACCGGCATCTCTGGGCTATTGCCCTTTGATGGTTGGCATTATACGTAAGCTTTTGACCTGCGCAAGCAGAAAAACCTTAAATAACTATCGTTTGCTGATAATTTCGCCACAAAGTGTGACAAAGGAGAGCTCATCACAGTTCGGTCTGCCATCTAACTTGGTAACAAGGCCTCCCCTTTAGCCCTATAAACGATTAACGGTAATATCCGAAACGTAACCATTACCAATATTAGAAAGCGCACCATGAATCATCCGCGCTGCATCACCTGCACTCATAAAGCTACTGGTGTCTAAAGACTTACCGCTCGTCTCCCAAAATTCCGTCGCCATACCTCCAGGATACACAGCGATAATTTTCATTGGTTTGCCTTTTAATTCCATACGAACGGATTCAATCAAACCTTTAACAGCCCACTTCACCGCGCAGTAGGTCGATTCTTGCGCCTTAGGCTGCTGTGCTGCTGTCGACATCACCATCACAACATTTACTGGCTGCTCTTGATAACGTTTGACCAACTCTCGAAGAATATTAATCGCCGAAGTGAGGTTATTTTCAATCAGCTTTTGAATCTCTTGCGGGTCTTGCTCAGCTAATAAACCAAAATACCCACTTCCCGCACAGTGAATCAGCGTAGAAGGCGCTTTAGGCAGCTCATCAAACAAATTCTCGACTTGGGATGTATCCACCAAATCACAACTACGTGTTTGCGCTTTATTGGAGAGATGCTGAGCAAAAGTCGCCAACTTCTCTTCACTGCGTCCGGTTAACAGTGTTTCTTCGCCTTGAGCATCATACAACTTAGCTAGCTGCGCACCTAAGCCACTACTCGCGCCAGTAATTACGATCATCTTGTACCTCTATCACGTCATTCGTAATTTCGTTAACTCAGCAAGGTACCGTATGTTTGATTATTTCACAGGCTGGGTGGCGCGAAGTTTGAACTGGATAGCTTTGTTAAGTGGAAGGATGAATATAAAGTGTCTTCTGCTGCGGTGATTTATTCGTAATTCGAGACTCTGTGCGTTAGCTCTCTTTTCACCAACAAGCGGAATCTATATCCTGACGCACAATTTTAAAGGTAAGTGATGGAACTATGACGACTTCTACAACTCTTCCACCAGCGGGCTTCTTTCGTCGATTAGCGGCGTTGTTCTACGACACGCTGATTATATTGGCGATTGAAATGATGGCTGCAGGTGTTGTAATGGCAATCGTCTTTGCGCTGAATGCAGCAGGATTGCTGAGCTACGGGGAATATACGGATGCAGCTGACATGCTAGGAAAACATCCTGTACTAAGCCCACTATTTACATTCTACTTGGCGGCAGTCTGGGTATATTTCTTTGTCTTCTTCTGGACTCGAGCAGGGCAAACCTTAGGGATGCGAGCTTGGAAAATGCAAATTCGTAACAGTAAGGATGGTGCACCAATTACGGTCACTCAGGCGTTAATTCGTTTGGGTACGTCGGGCTTTGGTTTGGCTAACTTAACTGTGCCAATCGACCCACAAAAACGTGGCTTCCACGACATCTGGGCAAAAACTGAAGTCGTTGTCTTGCCGAAAGCAAAATAGCGAAACTACGTAAGCAGAATAGAAAAAGGAAGGCGCAGTGCCTTCCTTTTTTCATGTTTATCTATTTTGAAAACCTACAGTTTTCTTCTTAGCAAGGATACCGCAATAGCTAAGAACACCAAGCTAGGGGCCAAGGCACCGAACACTGGTGGAATGCCGTATACCAAAGTAAGAGGTCCAAAGAACTCACTGGATATGTAGAAAGTAAAGCCCGCGACCACACCCGAAAGGACTCTTGCGCCCATGGTTACACTACGCAATGGACCGAAAACAAACGACAACGCCATCAGCATCATTACCGCGATAGAGAGCGGTTGAGATAGCTTGCGCCAAAATGCCAGTTCATAACGTGAAGCATCTTGTTCCGAGGCTTTCAAGTAGGTCACATAGTCATACAAGCCACTTAAAGAAAGCTCTTCTGGTTTCACCGTTACCACCGCCAGCTTATCTGGCGCTAATGAGGTGTGCCATTCCATCTGCTCTAAATCGCGCTTGGTAATGACATTTTCATTTTCCATATCGGTGATTTGCACATAACGCATCAACCAATTGTTATCTTGTTGGTAGTCGACTTCTTCTGCGAAGATAACTTTGTCTAAGTTCTTATCTTCATCGAAACGCCACATGTTCAAGCCGTAGAGTTTGTCGTCTTCTACTTTACCGATAAAAATGAAGTCATTGGCATCACGAGCCCATACCCCAGCCCGAACGGAGACAATACTACCGCCAGACAAAGCAAACGCACGTAAATCACGTGCCATCTTTTGAGCTTCTGGTGCGCCCCACTGACCCAAGGTCATAACGATAAGCATCAATGGTACGGCCGTTTTAAGCACCGATAAGCCGATGTCCAACTTAGAGAAACCTGCTGCTTGCATTACCACAAGCTCAGAGCTTGACGCCAGCATGCCCAAGCCAATTAAGGCACCCAGTAGCGCTGCCATTGGGAAGAACATTTCGATGTCGCGAGGAATACTCAATAGTACAAAGTAAAGTGCATGCATTAAGTCATAAGCACCACGGCCGACTTTACGCAGCTGCTCTACGTATTTGATGATGCCCGACAAGCCAACGAAGGTCGCCAGAACCAAGGCAGTGGTAGAGATGATCGTTCTACCGATGTAAAGGTCTAAGAGTTTAAACACAGCTTACGCGAGCCTCTTCTTGCGGAATTTGTCTTTCATTCGTCGAACAGGAACGCTGTCCATCATGTTTGCCAAGATAGCCACTATCAACAACATTGCATTGATTGGCCACATACCAATGGCAGCAGGAATCGCACCATCCTCTAACGCAGATTTCGTTGCACTGATTGCAAGGAAGTACGCTAGGTAAATCAAGATGGCTGGTCCCATTTTAGCGAAACGCCCCTGACGTGGGTTCACTGCGGATAAAGGAATAACCAGCATCGTTAATAGTGGAATACATACGAACAATGAGATACGCCATTGCAGCTCAGCTTGCGCTTCAGGATCTGGATGGCCAATCAAGTCCGCCGTTGGGTATGCTTCCCAGTCGCGTCCTTTCTGCTTCACCTCACGCTGGCCAATCACACCTTCGTACTGATCAAACTTAGTCACCATGTACTCAACACGAGTCGGCACACCTTCATAACGCGTCCCCTCATGCATGGTGATGATCTGACGGCCATCCGACAATTCTTTCACTTCACCAGAAGAAGAGAACATCACGCTAGGCAAAATAGAATCACGTGGGCGCATCTGTGCTACAAACACGTTACTCAACGTGCTGTCTTTAATGTCATCAATGAAAACAACTGAAGAACCATCTGGCGTGCCTTGGAACTGACCTTTCTTAAGTAGATCCACGCTGTTTTCGGCAGCGACTTGTTCATAAAGCTGTTCTACGCGATCTTGCGACCAAGGTGATAGCCATAATGCGTTAAACGCCGCAACACCAGAAGTAATGATCGCCAAGTACAACGCCGCTTGTACTAGGAATTTATTCCCAATACCTGTTGCGTTCATCACCACGATTTCACTTTCTGCATATAAACGACCAAACGTGATCAATATGCCGATGTACAAACTCAATGGCAGCATTAATAGCCCCATTGCTGGCATGTTTAAACCAACAATTGAGAAAATTAATCCAGCAGGAATATCCCCGTCCGAAGCGTCAGCAAGAACACTGATAAACTTCTGGCTCAAAAACACCAAAAAAAGCACGAAGAAAATCGCAAATTGGCTCTTGAGTGTTTCGCGGATCAAATATCTAACAATAATCACGCTGAAATTACCTATACAAAACTTGTTTTTTTGGTCGAATCACTATAGTTTCCCGTTGAACCATTTATTTTTTTAAAAATTATAAACTAGATGTTAGCGCTTAAATCAGCTCTGTTGGTAAGACCTGAGCTTAAATTCAACAAGTAAGCGATCATTATCTAAC
Source organism: Vibrio sp. K4 (assembly GCF_051122595.1). Classification (NCBI taxonomy): domain Bacteria; kingdom Pseudomonadati; phylum Pseudomonadota; class Gammaproteobacteria; order Vibrionales; family Vibrionaceae; genus Vibrio; species Vibrio sp. K4. The sequence goes on along the minus strand of NZ_CP178577.1, from coordinate 96,608 downwards.
ATTTAGAGCAATTTGTCTTCAGGATGTAGGAGTACGCATGGAGTTCAGTGTTAAAAGTGGCAGTCCAGAGAAACAACGTAGCGCATGTATCGTTGTTGGTGTGTTTGAACCACGTCGCCTTTCTCCAGTAGCCGAACAACTTGATAAAATCAGTGACGGTTACATCAGTTCACTACTTCGCCGTGGTGATCTAGAGGGTAAACCTGGTCAGATGCTGCTACTGCATCAAGTACCAGGTGTTTTGTCAGAGCGCGTTCTACTTGTAGGTTGTGGTAAAGAACGTGAGCTAGGCGAGCGCCAGTACAAGGAAATCATTCAAAAGACGATCAGCACACTTAACGAAACAGGTTCTATGGAAGCAGTATGTTTCCTAACTGAACTTCACGTTAAGGGTCGTGACACTTACTGGAAAGTTCGCCAGGCAGTAGAAGCGACTAAAGATGGTCTTTACACATTCGATCAGTTCAAGAGCGTTAAGCCAGAAACTCGTCGTCCACTGCGTAAGCTAGTATTCAACGTACCAACGCGTCGTGAACTAAACCTAGGTGAGAAAGCAATCACTCACGGTCTAGCTATCGCATCTGGTGTGAAAGCATCAAAAGATCTTGGCAACATGCCACCAAACATCGCAAACCCAGCGTACCTTGCTTCTCAAGCACGTCGCCTTGCTGACGATTACGAAACCGTAACCACCAAGATCATTGGTGAGCAAGAGATGGAAAAACTGGGCATGACATCTTACCTAGCAGTAGGTCGTGGTTCGAAGAACGAATCAATGATGTCGATTATCGAATACAAAGGTAACCCAGAGTCAGAAGCAAAACCTATCGTACTTGTCGGTAAAGGTCTGACGTTCGATTCAGGCGGTATCTCTCTAAAACCTGGTGAAGGTATGGATGAGATGAAGTACGACATGTGTGGTGCTGCGTCTGTATTCGGTACAATGAAAGCGCTAGCGAAGCTAAACCTACCAATCAACGTTATTGGTGTTCTAGCAGGCTGTGAAAACATGCCGGGCAGCAACGCTTACCGTCCAGGTGACATCCTAACAACCATGTCTGGTCAAACTGTAGAAGTTCTGAACACGGATGCGGAAGGTCGTCTTGTTCTTTGTGACGCACTGACTTACGTAGAGCGTTTCGAACCAGACTGCGTAGTAGATGTTGCAACGCTAACTGGTGCTTGTGTTATCGCACTAGGCCACCATATCAGCGGCGTAATCTCTAACCACAACCCTCTTTCTCATGAGTTAGTTAACGCTTCTGAGCAAGCAAGTGACCGCGCATGGCGTCTACCAATGGCAGACGAGTACCACGAGCAGTTGAAGAGCCCATTTGCTGATATGGCAAACATCGGTGGTCGTCCTGCTGGTACTATCACTGCGGGTTGCTTCCTGTCTAAGTTTGCTAAAAAGTACAACTGGGCACACGTCGATATCGCAGGTACTGCGTGGAAATCAGGCGCAGCGAAAGGCTCAACGGGCCGTCCTGTCTCAATGCTTGTCCAATTCCTTTTGAACCGCAGCGGCCAAGAGACAGAAGAGTAATTTCTGAACAACATCTAAAAGGGCCGCAAGGCCCTTTTTTATTACCTCGATTTTCTTGATTGAAAATCGGATTTAATATGGTTTCAGGAAGAGACCAACGGCAAGTGAGAGAATGATGCAAACTGCAACCTTCTACATCATTAACGAAGAGAGCCCACAAGCAACGGTGGCTGGCTTTGAAGAATACATTGTTTTTTTGGCTCAGCACTTTGCTCGCCAAGGCGCAAAAGTATATCTGAACTGCCAAGACAAACCGCATGCCGAGCAGCTCGCTGAAGCCTTTTGGCAAATTGATGCAGACAAGTTCATGGCACATAATCTTGTAGGCGAAGGACCGAAATACGCCACCAATATTGAAATTGGCCATGAAGGTGTAAGACCTAACTGGAATCGTCAGCTGGTAATTAATTTGGCGGAAAATGAGACAACCTTTGCGAACAAGTTTGCTCAAGTGGTAGACTTCGTGCCTTGCGAAGAAAAAGCTAAACAGCTCGCAAGAGAAAGGTATAAAATTTACCGTCAGGCAGGTTATCAACTGCAAACGATCGAAATTCAATATCCTTAACGGTCAATCCTTATAGTTAAGCTCTCCACTCAGAGAGTTCACTTATAAAGATTGACTTAGATTCAACCATCAACGTATCCATTAAAAGAGCGCTATGGAAAAGACATACAACCCAACTTCAATCGAACAAGCTCTGTATCAGACTTGGGAAGAGAAAGGCTACTTTAAGCCACACGGTGACACTACTAAAGAATCATACAGCATCATGATCCCGCCACCGAACGTCACTGGTAGCCTACACATGGGCCACGCGTTCCAAGATACGATCATGGATACGCTTATCCGTTGTGAACGTATGAAGGGTAAAAACACTCTTTGGCAAGTAGGTACGGACCACGCAGGTATCGCAACTCAGATGGTTGTTGAGCGTAAGATCGCTGCAGAAGAAGGCAAAACAAAACACGATTATGGTCGTGAAGCTTTCATCGACAAAATCTGGGAATGGAAAGGCGAGTCTGGCGGCACTATCACTAAGCAGCTTCGTCGTCTTGGCGCATCTGTAGACTGGGATCGTGAGCGCTTTACGATGGACGATGGTCTATCTAACGCTGTTCAAGAAGTGTTCGTACGTCTATACGAAGATGACCTAATCTACCGCGGTAAGCGTCTAGTTAACTGGGATCCAAAGCTACACACAGCGATTTCAGATCTAGAAGTAGAGAACAAAGACACTAAAGGCAACATGTGGCACTTCCGCTACCCACTAGCAGATGGCGTTAAAACAGCAGATGGCAAAGACTACATCGTTGTTGCAACGACTCGTCCAGAGACCATGCTAGGCGATACTGGTGTTGCAGTTAACCCAGAAGATCCACGTTACAAAGATCTTATCGGTAAAGAAATCATCCTTCCTATCGTTGATCGTCGCATCCCAATCGTGGGCGATGAGCACGCAGATATGGAAAAAGGTACTGGCTGTGTGAAAATCACACCTGCGCACGACTTCAACGACTACGAAGTTGGTAAGCGCCACCAGTTACCAATGATCAACATTCTGACTTTCGACGCGAACATCCGTGACGCTTCTGAAGTATTCAACACCAACGGCGAAGCAAGCGACGCTTACAGCACTGAGCTACCAGCTAAGTACCACGGTATGGAGCGTTTTGCTGCTCGTAAAGCTATCGTTGCTGAATTCGACGAGCTAGGTCTACTTGAAGAAGTGAAAGATCACGATCTACAAGTTCCTTACGGCGACCGTGGTGGCGTGGTTATCGAACCAATGCTAACTGACCAATGGTACGTACGTACTGCGCCTCTAGCGAAAACAGCGGTTGAAGCAGTAGAAAACGGCGACATCCAATTCGTTCCTAAGCAATACGAAAACATGTACTTCTCTTGGATGCGTGACGTTCAAGACTGGTGTATCTCTCGTCAGCTATGGTGGGGTCACCGCATCCCAGCTTGGTACGACAACCAAGGTAATGTTTACGTAGGTCGTGACGAAGAAGAAGTTCGTAAGAACAACAACCTAGAGTCAGTTATTGAACTTCACCAAGATGAAGACGTACTGGATACATGGTTCTCTTCTGCACTATGGACGTTCGGTACTCAAGGTTGGCCAGAGCAAACTGACGATCTGAAAGTATTCCACCCTTCAGACGTACTAGTGACTGGTTTCGACATCATCTTCTTCTGGGTTGCACGCATGATCATGATGACCATGCACTTCGTGAAAGACGAAAACGGCAAACCACAAGTACCATTTAAGACGGTTTACGTTACTGGTCTAATCCGTGACGAAAACGGCGACAAGATGTCTAAGTCGAAAGGTAACGTACTTGACCCAATCGACATGATCGATGGTATCGATCTAGAGTCTCTAGTAGAGAAGCGTTGTGGCAACATGATGCAGCCTCAGCTAGCGAAGAAGATCGAGAAGAACACTCGCAAGACGTTTGAAAACGGTATCGAAGCATACGGTACAGACGCACTACGTTTCACTCTTGCAGCAATGGCATCAACAGGTCGCGATATCAACTGGGATATGAAGCGTCTTGAAGGTTACCGTAACTTCTGTAACAAACTATGGAACGCAAGCCGTTACGTAATGATGAACACAGAAGAGCAAGATTGTGGCTTCAACGGTGGTGAGATTGAATACTCACTAGCGGACAAATGGATCGAGTCTCAGTTTGAACTAGCGGCGAAAGCGTTCAACAACCATATCGACAACTTCCGTCTAGATATGGCATCTAACACGCTTTACGAATTCATCTGGAACCAATTCTGTGACTGGTACCTAGAGCTAACTAAACCAGTTCTATGGAAAGGTACTGAAGCACAACAGCGTGGCACTCGTCGTACACTAATCACGGTTCTTGAGAAGACTCTACGTCTAGCTCACCCAGTGATTCCTTACATCACTGAAACTATCTGGCAAAGCATCAAGCCACTAGTTGAAGGTGTAGAAGGCGAGACAATCATGCTGCAAGCACTGCCTCAATTCGACGAAGCAAACTTCAACCAAGAAGCGCTAGACGATATTGAATGGGTGAAAGCGTTCATTACCAGCATCCGTAACCTACGTGCTGAATACGACATCAACCCAGGTAAGCCGCTTGACGTTATGCTGAAAGCAGCAAACGCAGAAGACGCAGCGCGTCTAGAAGCAAACAAACAAGTACTGATGTCTCTAGCGAAACTAGAATCTGTACGCGTACTTGCTGCTGACGAAGAAACGCCAGCGTGTGCAACAGCATTGGTTGCTAAGTCTGAGCTAATGATCCCAATGGCGGGTCTGATCGACAAAGACGCTGAGCTTGCTCGTCTAGATGGCGAAATCAAGAAGACTCACGGCGAAATCAAGCGTATCGAAGGCAAACTAGGTAACGAAGGCTTCGTAGCGAAAGCTCCTGAAGCGGTTGTTGCTAAAGAGCGTGAGAAGCTTGAAGGCTACAAAGAGACACTAGCTAAGCTAGAAGAGCAGAAGACAACGATCGCTGCACTTTAATCGCTAAAGACTAGAGTAAAAGAATCAAAGGGTTGATGTGAAAGCATCAACCCTTTTTGCATTTTATCGCTCGGAAAGCTTTCAACGATATTCGCTCTTCTCTCCTACTTCCCCTCCTATTTAATAGTTTTTACCTATCAAACTAATCTTAACTACCCATTAGATTTAATGATAATAATTCTCAATAATAGAGTTATCGAAACAACACAACGATTGAGTAATTATCATGAAAAAGACACTAACCTTTGCAGCACTCCATTTTACAATCGCGTTTAGTGTCGCTTACGTGCTTACTGGCGACATTCTAATTGGTAGTTTAATTGCCATGATTGAGCCTTCAGTGAACACCGTCGCTTTCTACTTTCATGAAAAGGCATGGGCAAAAGTCCCAGCGCTTAAAGCTCGTCAGTGGATGACCAAATTAAAAACCGCAAGCTTTGCCACTATCCACTTCAGTGTTGCGTTTAGCGTGGTTTACTTACTAACAGGTGATGCGTTTGTCGGCGGTATCATGGCGATGCTAGAGCCAAGCTTGAACACAGTAGCTTACTACTTTCACGAGAAAGTATGGATGCGTAAATCAGATAGCCAAGCACCACAGTTCTGCTTACACCAACACGCTTAAACATGGAGGCTCAATACGCCTCCTAACGAGCAAAATAACATTTACCATTGACAAAGTTGCGCACCGCAATTAGTTTAATTGCGGTGCGCAACTTTATTTTTAGAGGTAAGTGATAATGAATGCTCGTCAACTCCGACACTACTCCCGTCAAGCCGTCCGATTGCTTGGTATGCTCGATAAACAATGCGGCGATGTCGCTCTCACTCCAGTACAAGCGCACGCATTAGGTGAAATCCAGCGGCAGCCGTTAACCATCAATCAATTGGCACAGCAGCTTAATGTCGACAAGTCCAATGCGAGCCGAACCGTTACTGGTCTGATTAAATTAGGCTTGGTTGAGAGCATCGAAAACCCAAAAGACAAACGTAGCCAACTTGTCGCGCTTACAGAGCAAGGGCAACAGGCGTTATCGCAACTAGATCAGCAGCAAAACAGCTTCTTTGAACAACTGCTTACCCAACTCGATGACAGCGAGCAAGAGCAACTCAAACTTGGTCTAGAGGCTTACCTAAAAGGGTTAACGAAAGTGTGCCAGGCTGAGGAATACGTTCTTCGACCTCTTACCAAAGCAGATAACTCGCGAGTTGCAAACGTGATTCGTAAAGTCTCTGCAGAATACGGTTTAACCGCAGACAAAGGTTATGGTGTGGCAGATCCAACGCTTGATGACATGTACTCGGTTTACGACCAACAAGGCGCAGCCTACTGGGTAGTAGAGTACCAAGGCGAGATTGTGGGTGGCGGCGGCTTTGCACCTTTAGCTGGCGAGCCAAATGTGTGTGAGCTACAAAAGATGTACTTCTTACCTCAAACACGAGGGCACGGTTTAGCCAAACGCATCGTCGCATTGAGCTTACAACTGGCGAAACAGTTTGGGTATCAGCAGTGCTATTTAGAAACGACTGAATGTCTAAGAGAAGCGGTAGGCTTGTATGAAAAGCTAGGCTTTGAGCACCTCGATGCCCCGCTAGGACAAACAGGGCATGATGCATGTGAAGTCGTGATGCTTAAAACGTTATAGCGCTTTATCCCCAAACTTAAAGTACAAGGTGGGTAACACAGAGCTCTTGGCTAAGCGCCACTGTAAATGCTTGGCGTTGCCCATCCAACTCCACCACGAGTTCGTAAAGATCTTTTGGATCGGGATCGTTAAGATCGGCATACTTTGGCGCTTCGATCTGGAATAAAGCACTCGCATGATCCGCTCGGACATCAATAGGAATATGGTAAGTCATGCCATTAAACTTAACCGATGCTGATACTAAACCCGGAGCAAAAGTTTGGTAGTACAAATCCACCTTAAACTCACAACCACCACCGTGGTGCCAAATCTGCTCGGTAGCCACGCGGTCTAAACGCACATTGCGAATAAACTGCAGATACGGTTCTTGCCATACCCCTAAGCGCTCATCACTCTTTTGGTATTCATGATCCGCAAGTGAACACAACTCTGGTTTATCCTCATCCAACAGAAGATCTTCTTCTTCCTCAAGGAACAGGATCTCAAAACGGTTGCGCCCCATCTGCATGAACGGGCGAATGTCTTTTTTGTACACGCTTTGTGAGCCATCACAGTCGAACAATGCTACCCCGTTCAAACGCACTTCTGCATGGTAATCCACACCACCCAACACCATTTCTACCGCAGGGAATGCCATCATGGATTCGTCCACTTCAATGTCGTGCATCAGGTGCCACTCTTGCTGACGAATCGCTTCTTCAGTCAGTTCAGCAGGCAATACCTGACTCAAAGGAGCAGGGAAAGTAATGTCATCCTGTGGGATAGAAAGGTCCGTCAGTGGAGAGACTTGCCATAAACCGGCGAGTGAGAGTTGCATATACACCTTGAGCTAGATCAATTTTCACGCATTATATACACAACTAACTTAGGGTTACAGGCTATAAGCAGACAAACTCAATGAGAATTATTTATCGTTATCTTCGGTTATCATTTTCAAGGCACAAAAAAGCCAGCGATAAACGCTGGCTTCTTAGATTGAATAAGAGGATTACTCTTCGTCTTCATCATCTTCTTCAGGGTAAAGCGCATCTTCGCCTTCGTAGTAAGTACCCCAACCGTCGTAAATGATGTCGTATTTTTCTGCAAGATGAACCAGTTTCTCAACCTGTGCATCAATCGCTTCTGCGTTTAGTGCAGATTCCATTGTTGCATCACAACAAAGCAGTTTGTTGCCGTCTTCATCTTCTGTTTCTTCAGCTTCAAGAACTTCAAAGCCCATCTTGAACGCTTCAACAACCGCTTTTTCTAGCGTATCGAAGTCTTCAGCAAATAGGTGGTGCTCGATTTCGTATAGTGAATCTGGATCGCTGCCGTCTTCTAGCAGTGCTGCAATGATATCGCGAGTCTCTTCCTTTTGAATCTCAATTAATTCTTCTACTGATAGATATTCATCTTCGTGAGACATGTTTTGGCTCCAGATTAGTTACTTGATGGAAACACTATACTCTAAACTGAGTACGTTAATGCGGTGAAATATGGCACGGATTGCGATGAAAAGCCACAAACAAACACCAAACTGCGGTGATTCTTGATGATAATTTTTACTCGTAAATCTAAACCCCGCTCACAGAAACAAAAAATTAACAAAAACGGCTAATCTTTAATATTCAGAAGATCCTAATCGAACCTAAGACGAGTAATTTTAGGCTTGTTTGCGTGTTTATGATCTTGGAGTGAATACAGCAACGGCTCGGTAATTCTGACCTAACGAATAAAAGAAAGCTAAAAACTGCATATTTCAGAATGGTTATGCACGTTTTATGCACTTTTGATGTATGAGTTCTTTCTCAAACGAAAAAGAATAAAAACGCACTTTTTAAAACTCATGAACAAACAACAAAATATAGAATTAAAATACACCAAGGAACTATTTACAAAACATAACGCCAAAAAACGATATTTTTGCAATATATAAGCAAAGTTCTAGGACTTGCATCTTTGCACCAAGCTTGTCATAACTAACGGCTGGAATATTTGTAAGGATGCAAAATGAGTAAGCTGTACGTTGGATCAGAAGTTGGTCAACTAAGACGAGTTCTATTAAATCGCCCAGAGCGCGCCCTCACCCACCTAACGCCATCGAACTGCCATGAGCTACTGTTTGATGACGTATTGGCGGTCGAAGCGGCAGGTGAAGAACATGACGCGTTTGCGCGCACACTGCGTGAACAAGATGTCGAAGTACTACTGCTTCATGATCTATTGGTTGAAACCCTTGCGGTTCCAGAAGCAAAACAATGGTTGTTGAATACTCAGATCTCTGATTTCCGTTACGGTCCGACTTTCGCTCGTGATTTGCGTCAGTACTTCGCAGAGATGGACGATGAGCACTTAGCAAGCATTCTTCTTGGCGGCTTGGCTTACTCCGAACTGCCAATCAAATCTTCATCAATGCTGCCGAAGATGAAGCGCCCACTGGATTTCGTTATCGAGCCTCTGCCTAACCACCTCTTTACCCGTGACACGTCATGCTGGGTATACGGCGGCGTTTCTCTTAACCCAATGATGATGCCTGCACGTCAACGCGAAACCAACCATCTACGCGCGATTTACCGCTGGCACCCAACCTTTGCGGGTCAGGACTTCATTAACTACTTTGGTGATGAAGACCAACACTACGACAATGCTAACGTTGAAGGTGGCGATGTACTGGTTATCGGTAAAGGTGCCGTTCTAATTGGTATGTCTGAGCGCACAACCCCGCAAGGTGTCGAAAACTTAGCGGCAAGCCTGTTTAAATCTGGTCAGGCGAAAGAAGTGATTGCTATCGACCTACCAAAACACCGCTCGTGCATGCACCTTGATACGGTCATGACGCACATGGATGTAGACACTTTCTCGGTATACCCAGAGATCATGCGTAAAGATTTAGACACTTGGCGCCTAACACCTAAAGGCAACGGTGAAATGCATGTCGAAGCATCACACAACTATCTGCATGCCATTGAATCGGCACTTAGCTTAGACCAATTGAAGATCATCACAACCGGTGGTGACAGCTACGAAGCTGAGCGAGAGCAATGGAACGATGCCAACAACGTACTGACGGTGAAACCTGGTGTTGTGATTGGTTACGAACGTAACGTCTACACTAACGAGAAGTACGACAAAGCTGGCATTGAAGTCCTGACTATTCCGGGTAACGAGCTTGGTCGCGGTCGTGGTGGTGCACGTTGTATGAGCTGCCCTATCGAACGTGACGATATTTGAGAAACCTCTCCCACCAAATAAAACCAATTGAGACTAAGGTTGATGTGAATGCATCAACCTTTTTTTGTTTTCAATTAAAATAATTATTCACAATAAAAGCATTTATATGTTTTAATGCTTTTATTCTTTATCAACCAAACGACCTAAGGGACGAGCTATGGCTTTCAATCTACGTAATCGCAACTTTTTGAAGCTATTGGACTTCTCAACTAAAGAGATCCAGTTTTTGCTCGAACTGTCTGCAGAGCTGAAAAAAGCTAAATATGCAGGAACAGAGCAGAAGAAACTTCAAGGTAAAAATATCGCACTAATCTTTGAGAAATCTTCTACTCGTACCCGATGTGCGTTTGAAGTCGCGGCCTTTGACCAAGGCGCTCAAGTCTCTTACATCGGTCCTTCTGGCTCACAGATCGGTCATAAAGAATCGATGAAAGACACCGCTCGTGTTCTTGGTCGTATGTACGACGGGATTGAATACCGTGGCTTTGGTCAATCCATTGTTGAAGAACTTGGTACTTATGCTGGTGTACCTGTCTGGAATGGTTTAACGGATGAGTTCCACCCTACCCAAATCCTTGCAGATTTCCTGACCATGCAAGAGCACGGACGTGGGAAACAACTGCATGAGATGACGTTTGCCTACCTTGGTGATGCTCGCAATAACATGGGTAACTCACTCATGGTTGGCGCAGCAAAAATGGGCATGGACATCCGCCTTGTGGCGCCAAAAGCGTTCTGGCCAGAAGAAGCATTAGTGACAACTTGCCAAGAAATTGCCCAACAAACCGGCGCGAAAATCACGCTTACTGAAAACGTTGAAGAAGGCGTCAAAGGCTGTGACTTCTTATACACTGACGTTTGGGTCTCGATGGGTGAGTCGGCTGAGGCTTGGGATGAGCGTGTTGCGCTGATGACACCTTACCAAATCAATATGGATGTGATTAAGCAAACGGGTAACCCTCATGTGAAGTTCATGCACTGTCTGCCAGCATTCCACAACGATGAAACGACGGTGGGTAAAGAGGTCGCAGAGAAATACGGAATGAAAGGGCTTGAAGTCACCGAAGAGGTGTTTGAGTCTGAATACTCTATCGTATTCGATGAAGCCGAGAACCGCATGCACACGATTAAAGCCGTGATGGTGACAACCTTAGGCAGCTAAACCAAAGCATTAAAAATGGTAACAAAAACCATGATGTAATCGCTTGCGCTCACGAAAGTTAAGCGTATAATGCTCGGCAATTTGTCTGAGGATTACGAAATGACCACGCCGATTGCTGACGTAAAAACGCGATTTGCTCTAGCTAAGCGACTACGCTTACGTGCTGTTATTTTCGTTAATTCTATTGAATTTTAAAACCTCCCCAATTGGGGAGGTTTTTTTATGTCCGAAATTCCATCAGGGTAATTTTGGGGATAGTCACCACTGTTATAGGGAAGAAGATCATGGCGAACTCGCTTTACCAGAAGCACATCATCTCTATTCCAGAGCTTTCACGTGAAGAACTGGAACTGATTGTAGAAACTGCAGGTCAGCTAAAAAAAGAACCTCGTCCAGAACTGATTAAAAACAAGGTTGTAGCGAGCTGTTTCTTTGAGCCATCCACACGTACTCGTCTGTCATTCGAAACAGCGATTCAACGTATCGGTGGCGATGTTATTGGTTTTGATAACGGTGGTAACACCTCTCTGGCGAAAAAAGGCGAGACGCTGTCTGACTCAGTTCAAGTGATCTCTTCTTATGTCGATGCATTCGTGATGCGTCACCCTCAAGAAGGCGCAGCGCGCTTGGCGTCTGAGTTTTCTAACGGCGTACCAGTTATCAACGCTGGTGATGGTGCAAACCAACACCCAACGCAAACGCTACTCGACCTATACACCATCGCGGAAACACAAGGTCGTCTAGACAACCTGAACGTTGCGTTCGTTGGTGACCTAAAGTACGGCCGCACCGTACACTCATTGACGCAAGCATTGGCGAAGTTCAATAACATCCGTTTCTTCTTCGTTGCACCAGAAGCACTTGCGATGCCAGACTACCTATGCGAAGAGCTAGATGAAGCAGGTATCCAATACAGCCTGCACACAGATATGGAAAGCGTGATTCCTGAGCTAGACATTCTGTACATGACTCGCGTACAGAAAGAGCGCTTCGATGAATCTGAATACGCGCACATCAAGTCAGCTTACATCCTAACAGCAGCACTACTGGAAGGTGCGCGTGAGAACTTGAAAGTACTTCACCCACTTCCACGCGTGGATGAAATCACCACAGACGTCGACGTAACACCACACGCTTACTATTTCCAACAAGCAGAAAACGGCGTTTACGCGCGCCAAGCGTTGTTGGCACTGGTTCTTAACGAAACACTGTAATCGAGGGAGAGAATAACATGGCTAAAGAAACTCAATTGCAGGTTGAAGCAATCAAAAACGGCACAGTAATCGACCACATTCCAGCACAAATTGGTATTAAAGTGTTGAAGCTGTTCGATATGCACAACTCTTCTCAACGCGTCACCATCGGTCTGAACCTGCCTTCATCGGCACTCGGTCATAAAGACTTGCTGAAGATTGAGAACGTGTTCATCAACGAAGAGCAGGCAAACAAGTTGGCACTTTACGCACCACATGCGACCGTAAACCAAATCGAAAACTACGAAGTTGTGAAGAAGCTAGCGCTGGAGTTACCAGAGCAAGTTAAAAACGTGTTTGAATGCCCAAACACTAACTGCATTACCCACAACGAGCCGGTTGCAAGCAGCTTCCAAGTGTTCGAGAAGAAGGAAGAAATCCGTCTGAAGTGTAAATACTGTGAGAAAGTATTCGCACGTGAGATCGTGACTGAGCGTTAATTTCTCGCTTCGATTCTTGCTAACGATAAATTGACTGATACCCTGCTAATGCGGGGTATTTTGCTCTTTACGTGCTTCATGTTTAAAGGCAAACTGATTCTTCTTAAGAACGCTCAAGATACTTGAGTAAACTCTTTATTCCCCCTAAACAGATGGAACAATTCAAATGACGAAAGTACTTCACACTGAGTCTGCACCAGCAGCAATCGGTCCTTACGTTCAAGGCGTAGATCTAGGCAACATGGTTCTAACTTCTGGCCAAATCCCAGTAAACCCAGCGACAGGTGAAGTGTCTGCAGACATCGCAGAGCAAGCTCGTCAATCTTTAGAGAACGTAAAAGCTGTTGTTGAAGCATCAGGCCTTAAAGTGACTGACATCGTTAAAATGACAGTATTCGTGAAAGACCTAAACGACTTCGGTACAGTGAACGAAGTGTACGGCAAGTTCTTCGATGAGCATGAAGTAGCAAACTACCCTGCGCGTTCTTGTGTAGAAGTAGCTCGTCTGCCTAAAGATGTAGGTATCGAAATTGAAGCAATTGCAGTTCGCAAATAATTGCACTTGCTGACAAGCATAAAAAAACGGGTAGCTCAGGCTACCCGTTTTTTATTGTCTTTTTGTAATGATATCGCAGTAAAACTTAAGCAGCGTTGCGCTGTTTCACTTCTTCATCCAACTCAGCCAACTTCTCTTTCATTTGCTCGCGGCAAATATTCGCTAGCTCACGTACGCCTTCTTTGCCGTAACCTTCAGAGCTAACTGGTGGCAGCATCTCAATGATCACATGACCGTTATTCCAACGGTTGAGTTTGATGTGATCGGTAGAGCTACACACGATTGGAATGATTGGCACTTCTGCACCGATAGCTGCATGGAATGCACCAGTCTTGAATGGCAGTAAACCACGGCCGCGTGAACGTGTACCTTCTGGGAACATCCATACTGAAACATCACTGTTTTTGATGCTGTCCACGACTTGGTCGATAGTGCCTTTTGCTTTAGAGCGGTTTGCACGGTCAATCAAGATGTTACCTGTTAGCCAGTAAAGCTGACCAAACAACGGCATCCACGCTAGGCTCTTTTTACCTACTGTTACCACTTTTGGTGTTACTGCAGAAGAGACAGTGAAAAGGTCCCAGTTGTTTTGGTGGTTAGCAATGTAAACATGCTGACCGCGAGAGTACGCATCTTCCGGAAGACGCAGCTCAAGCTTGATACCAAATACGCGCGACATCTTGCCGAATAGACGACCAAAGGTGAACACGTGCTTAGGATTTCGAGGGCTCAGTAGGCAGTAACCACAACCACCAATAAACATCACAATTGCGAAAATTGCGACAGCAAATACACGTAACAGTGCAATCATTGTTGTTCTCCAGGAACCGGCTTTGCGCCAGCTACAGCTATTATTGTCTCTTTGAACATAGTCATGAACTATGACAGAAAGCGCGATATAAAAAAGCCGAAACCTGAGTTTCGGCTCTCTTTATATCTAGGTCAACTGCGATGCAGTTTAACCTGCCTCACTCACGCGCTCAATATTTGCGCCAAGTGCAGACAGTTTATTTTCGATTTTGTCGTAACCGCGGTCGATGTGGTAGATGCGATCAACGATGGTTTCGCCTTTTGCGATACAACCTGCAATCACCAAACTTGCCGAAGCTCGTAGGTCAGTTGCCATCACTTGTGCGCCACTTAGAGAGTCTACGTCGCCACAGATAACCGTATTACCTTCGATATCTGCTTTCGCGCCCATACGCATCAATTCTGGTACGTGCATGAAACGGTTTTCAAAGATAGTTTCAGTGATCACGCCGCCGCCTTTCGCCATCATGTTCAATAGCGTAAATTGCGCCTGCATGTCAGTAGGGAAACCTGGATGCGGAGCCGTGCGAATGCTTACTGCTTTCAGCTCACGGCCAGTCATATCAACAGAAATCCAGTCTTCACCAGTTTCTACTAATGCACCCGCTTCTTCTAGCTTCGCCAATACCGCTTCTAGCAGATGTGCATTGGTGTTGCGACATACAACTTTGCCGCCAGAAACCGCTGCTGCAACTAGGAAGGTACCGGTTTCGATACGGTCAGCCACAACGCTGTGCTTACCACCACCTAGACGCTCAACACCTTCGATAGTGATGGTATCTGTACCCGCACCAGAGATTTTTGCGCCAAGAGTGTTTAGGAAATCCGCTGTATCAACGATTTCAGGCTCACGCGCTGCGTTGTCTAGCGTTGTTGTGCCTTCAGCAAGCGCTGCTGCACACATGATAGTGATCGTTGCACCAACACTCACTTTGTCCATCACGATGTGCGCGCCTTTAAGGCGACCATCGACTTCCGCTTTCACGTAACCATCTTCTAGTGTGATAGTTGCGCCAAGCTGTTCTAGACCAGTGATGTGTAGATCAACAGGACGAGCACCGATAGCACAACCACCAGGTAGAGAAACCTGACCTTGGCCAAATCGAGCTACAAGAGGACCAAGCGCCCAAATAGATGCACGCATGGTTTTTACTAAATCGTAAGGAGCACAGTATTCGTTGATACTGCTTGGATCGACATGAACGGAACCATTACGACTTACTTTTGCGCCAAGACGCTTAAGCAGTTCCATGGTTGTGTCGATATCACGAAGGTGTGGCACGTTCGCCACTTCTACAGGCTCTTCCGCCAAGATAGACGCAAATAAAATCGGCAGTGCTGCGTTTTTTGCACCTGAAATGGTCACTTCACCAACCAGTGGTTTATCTGACCCAATAACTCGAAACTTTTCCATCAATAAACCTTAAAGCGACATTAGCTTCTTATCACGAGCCCACTCTTCTGGAGTGAACGCTTTGATCGATAGCGCGTGAATGTCGTTACGCTGGATGTAATCCATCAGAGGACCGTAAATTAACTGCTGCTTCTTAACGCGGCTCATTCCATCGAAACAAGCATCAACAGCAACCACCTCATAGTGGCTACCTTCACCTTTTACATGCACTTCTTGAAGGTTTAGTGCTTCTTCTAGTAACTGTTGTACTTTTGCGCTATCCACAATTTACCCCTGATAATTCTGTATATGTTTGGCCACTAAAGATTCAACGTTGCTCAGCTGAAACAAAGTGCGCAATTGCGCCGGCACGAAACTGAGCATTATATGACAGTTTTGCTTTTTTGCATGCTCTAATAAGTGGATTAACATCACCATTCCCGCAGAGTCAATGCGTTCAATCTCTTGGAGCGAGCATTCTAGCTCGGTTTGAGAAGGTTGCCATTGCTGTGCCACCGCCCACAATGCGGGCACTGTATCGCGATCCAGCGCCCCTGTAAGCTTAAGAATGTTTGTTTGTAAATGCCACTGAGAATGAGACTGCGCCATTACTTTGCTGCCTCGAAGCGAATTGGCTGTGCTGCCAGTTTCTCTAAATCTTTTGCGACCGCAAGAATACCGTCTTGGCGAATCTGAGTATTCCACTCTGATTGCTTGCTCGATAGTAAGCTAATACCTTCTGCAACCATGTCGAATGCTAACCATTCACCGGTTTTCTTATCTTTACGCAGTTTGAACTCAAGTTTGATATTTGGACGCGGCGCGTCAATGATATCGACTTTGATGCTCGTGATGCGCTTAGAAGGGTCCAGTTTTGGCTCAGGGCCAAATTCAATTTGCTGATCCGTATATTGTGTTAACACTTGCGCGTATGAAGTCACCAAATAAGCACGGAATGCTGTGATGAATTCACCCACATCTTCACGCTTCGCCCCTTTCAAGTTTGGACCAAGCAGTTTCAATGCCGCATAGCGATCGTTGACGTAAGGCATCAGCTCTTCTTCAACAATGGTTTTGAGCAAGTTTGGATCTTGTTTGATTTGCGGTTGCTCGTTTTTCAGACGCTCAAACGTCACTTCAGCAACCTGCTTCATCATTGAATATGGCTGAGTTTTATCTACTTCAGCTGCCACTGCGCCAAAAGCAGTAAACGCCGCTACGAATGAAAGTAATAGTCTAGAAAACATGGGTTATTCCTTACTCGTGTCACCAGAATCGCCTGAACCACCAATGCTGTACAGTACCTGACCAATCAGGTCTTCTAATACTAATGCAGATTTGGTGTCTTCGATGGTATCACCATCAACAAGCATTTCTTCATCGTCAAAAACAAAGCCCGGAACCAAGCCAATGTACTGCTCACCAATCAATCCTGATGTCAAAATTTGCACACTAGAAGTTTCAGGGAACTGGTTATACTGGCTGTTAATCGACAAGCTCACGACCGGTAATAGGCTATCAGGGTTAAGTGTAATGTTACTTACACGACCGATAACAACGCCACCAACTTTCACTGGAGAGCGAACTTTCAAACTACCAATATTATCGAACTCGGCTTTCAGGGTGTAAGTATTGCCAGAGCCAATGCTTTTTACGTCAGCAACCTGAAAAATCATCACAAGAATCGCGCAAATTCCTGCTAATACAAAGCTGCCAACCCATAATTCTGTTTTACGTGTTTGTTGCATGATTAATTCCCAAACATCAATGCGGTCAGTACAAAGTCTAGTCCCAGTACTGCTAAAGAAGAATGCACAACAGTGCGCGTCGTTGCTCGGCTGATCCCTTCCGAAGTTGGAATAGCGTCATAGCCATTAAATAGAGCGATCCAAGTAACGGTAATCGCGAACACAATACATTTGATCATGCTGTTACCGATGTCTTGACCTAGTTCAACCGAAGATTGCATCGCAGCCCAAAAGCTGCCGTGGTCTACGCCTTTCCAATCCACACCGACAATCTGAGCTCCCCAAATGCCAACCGCCATAAAGATCATAGCCAATAGAGGCATTGAGATGACACCAGCCCAAAAACGCGGTGCGATAACACGTTTTAGTGGATCGACGGCCATCATTTCCATACTAGAAAGCTGCTCCGTTGCTTTCATGAGTCCGATTTCTGCTGTTAGAGCAGAGCCAGCACGGCCAGCAAACAAAAGCGCCGTAACAACAGGGCCAAGTTCACGTAGCAACGATAGAGCCACCATTTGACCAAGGCTACCTTCTGCACCATAGTCCACCAGCACAACATAACCTTGCAGACTAAGCACCATACCGATAAACAAACCCGAAACGACGATAATCGCCAATGACTGAACGCCAACCGAGTAAAGCTGCTTAATCAGTAACGGAAAGTTTTTTATTGGCTGAGGTCGAGTCACCAAGGCGCCAATGAGCATTAAAGTCGCACGACCAAACGCTTCACAGATAGCGAGTGTGCGTCTTCCTAAAGAAGCGACAAATTGAATAAAGCTATCGGCCATCAAATAAGTCCTTTTCGATACTTTGAGCAGGGAAGCGGAATGGTACTGGCCCATCAGCTTCACCTTTTAAGAATTGCTGCACGCGAGGATCAGGGTTATCTCTCAGTTCTTGCGGCGTACCAAAGGCTATGATTTTGCCATCGGCCATCAAGTAAACCCAATCGGCAATACTCATCACTTCAGGAACGTCGTGAGAAACAACAATTGAAGTCAGGCCTAGCGCTCGATTTAAATTGCTGATCAATTCGACCAGCACACCCATGGTGATTGGGTCCTGCCCTACAAACGGCTCATCGTACATGATGAGGTCAGGGTCAAGTGCAATTGCACGCGCTAACGCAGCACGTCGCGCCATACCACCAGATAATTCGCTAGGCATCAGCTTTGCCGCACCACGTAAGCCAACGGCCTCAAGCTTTAGCAGCACCATGGTGCGGATGAATTCTTCAGAAAGCTCTGTGTGTTCACGTAAAGGAAACGCCACGTTGTCGAACACGTTCAAGTCAGTAAACAAAGCGCCCGACTGAAATAACATGCTCATCTTCTTTCGAGCGTGATAAAGCTTTTTACGAGATAGTGATGGGATATTGTCGCCATCAAACCAGATCTCTCCTTGCTCAGGATAAAGCTGCCCGCCTATCAGGCGCAGCAGTGTCGTTTTACCAATCCCCGACGGCCCCATAATGGCGGTCACTTTTCCTTTTGGCACATGCAAATCAACGCCATCGAAGATCTTGCGTTCGCCACGTGAAAAAGTGAGATTGTTAACGGTAACTAAATCGTTGTTCGACATACTATCTCTTCTACTGTTTGTGAGCGGTTCTCACAGAGTTGCAATCCAACTCAACCCCGATTGTTTTCAAGATATTACGTCGAGAATATCCTAAAGTGACTTCGGTACACTTATTAGGCTGCAATCATAAGCACATTGAACGTTAATTAAAAGCACTGTTCAATTAAATAAAGCCCGCGAAATTCAAGCAATTCTTCATAAATTATGACGAAATGACAGGAAGGTGTTTATATCCCATGCCAGATTAACCGTATTCTGAACGACGAGTATATGAGCAACAATTAAACACAATTTCGTTACTAACCTTTAATTTATTTGTTGTTTATCTTCCATTTTTGGCCGCAAAAGGTCAAAATTAGCGGTTACTCATTTCACTTATTTTATTACTTAGGAATCATCATGCTCGAAGCCGTAGCGTTGCTTATCGTCGGTCTTGTTTTACTTGTTTGGAGTGCAGATAAACTTGTTTTTGGTTCTGCCGCTCTGGCCCGCAACGTCGGTATTTCACCTCTAGTGATCGGTATGACCATTCTAGCAATGGGCTCTTCGGCACCAGAAATGATGGTTTCTGCGACTGCAGCATGGGATGGCAAAACCGACACAGCTGTAGGTAACGTTCTGGGGTCGAACATTGCCAACATCGCTCTGATCCTAGGTATTACAGCCCTAATTAAACCGCTTTCTATCAGTTCTGCCGTTATTCGTCGTGAACTGCCTTTGATGATAGCAGTGACGGTTCTAGCGGGTATCTTACTTTGGGATAGTCATCTAGGTTTCTACGAAGGTGTACTGCTGTTTGTTTTGTTTGGTGGCTTCTTATTTGCCATGCTGCAAATCAGCCGCAAAGAACAAAAAGCGGGCGATGCTTTCGTTGATGAGCAAGAGTCTGAAGTTCCAGACGGTGTGAGCAACTCAAAAGCCGTTATGTGGGTAGTGATTGGCTTGATACTGCTTCCTTTGGCAGCAAGCATGCTGGTTGATAACGCCGTGGTTATTGCTAAGTACTTCGGCATGAGTGATCTCGTGATCGGCCTAACCATCATTGCCATTGGTACAAGTCTTCCTGAACTTGCAGCTTCTCTCGCTGGCGTTCTAAAAGGCGAAGACGACATGGCTGTGGGTAACATAATCGGCTCAAACGTATTCAATATTCTTGCGGTAATGGGCCTACCAGGCATCATTAACCCTTCAACCTTGAGCGAATACGCAATGGGTCGTGACTTTTGGGTGATGCTAGGTGTATCTCTACTCTTGGTAGCGATGTGTCTTGGTAAATCACGCAGCATTAACCGCCTTGAAGGTGGCATCCTGTTTGTGTGTTTCTTGGCTTACCAAGTGTACCTATTCGCAAACATGGCCGCTTAATAACATAATAAGTAAAGACAAATTGGAGCACTGATATGTCCACTCAATTTGATTTTCGCGCTGCTGCTAAACAAGTTCTCGATATCGAAGTAACGGCCTTACAACAACTTGACCAATACTTTGACGCGCAGTTTGAACAAGCTTGCGAATTGATTCTTTCCAATAACGGCAAAGTTGTCGTAATGGGCATGGGCAAATCAGGTCATATCGGCAACAAAATTGCTGCGACCCTTGCGAGCACTGGCACTTCGGCATTTTTCGTTCATCCTGGTGAAGCTGCGCATGGTGACCTAGGCATGATCAGCGCGGGTGATATTGTTATTGCGATTTCAAACTCGGGAGAGTCTCATGAGATTTTGTCTCTATTCCCAGTTTTGAAACGCCTAAACATCAAAATCATCAGCATAACAGGCAAGCCAGAATCAAATATGGCGAAACTGTCCGATCTGCATTTGCAAATTACAGTCCCTAAAGAAGCTTGTCCGCTGGGCCTTGCTCCAACAAGCAGCACAACGGCGACGTTGGTAATGGGCGATGCCCTTGCAGTTGCACTATTGCAAGCTCGTGGTTTTTCAGCAGAAGACTTTGCCTTGTCACATCCCGGCGGTGCACTGGGAAGAAAATTGCTGCTTAAACTGTCTGATATAATGCACTTCGGTAATGCACTACCAAAAGTATCACCGGATGCTCTGATTCGTGACGCCTTACTCGAGATTTCGGAAAAAGGCTTGGGTATGACCGCTATTGTCGATGAGCACGATGCTATGCTTGGTATATTCACCGATGGTGATTTGCGCCGTACTCTGGACAAACGCATTGATATCCATACCACAGCGATCGGTGACGTAATGACGAAGAACCCTACCACCGCGCACCCAGAAATGCTGGCAGTGGAAGGGCTAAACTTAATGCAAGACAAGAACATCAATGCTCTGATCTTGTGCGATAACAATAAAATTGTTGGCGCACTGAATATGCATGATTTACTTAAAGCAGGCGTGATGTAAGATCACGCCCCCAAAAGACTTAACGAATTGATTTAACAGATTAAGGCAATGGTCAGGGAAGTACTGAGCTAAGATAAAGGCCTTTATTTTATGAGTTTTACTCGCCTTATTTATTTGCTCTTGGTTTTTGTTGTCGCTTGGTGTGGTTATTACCTACTCACACCAAAAGGTAATGAAGATATCCAAGTAGCACCAAATTTAGAACTGCCTATGTTCAGTGGTACTGGACTAGAAAACATCACCTATGGTGAAAATGGTGTCCGCAGTTACATCATCCGTTCTACTAACTTGGATCATTATGCCAAGAGTGGAGACACGATTTTTAAAAGCCCAACGCTTATGGTTTACCGCGAAGGTAGCGTTGTGGAGTGGAAAGTTACTGCAACAAGAGCAGTACTAGATGAAGACCAAATTCTGACCTTGTACGACAAAGTACTTATGCAGAATCTATTGCCTGATGCGAGTTTCGACACCATGGCAACAGACAAACTGGTCATCAATCTAAGCAATCGTGATTTTAAAGCCGATCAACAAGTGATGTTGGTTGGACCGCAATTTGAAACTACCGGAGGCGCAATGCAGGGCAACTTAAAAGCTCACACTGCGACTCTGACTGATGAAGTTCAAGGTCGATATGAAACCGTTACACCTTAGCCTATTGGCATTGGTTTTAGCAGCGCCACAAGCGTTAGCACTTAAGTCGGATACTCAACAGCCGGTTTACATCAATTCAGACACCCAACAGGTGGACATGAAGAGTAATCAGGTGATCTTTAAAGGTGATGTGTCGCTTAAGCAAGGTAGCATCAATATCGATGCTGACAGAATCGTTGTGACTCGCGATCCTAAGACCGAGTCTATTAAGCAGATCCAAGCTTTTGGCAAACCTGCTAAGTTTTCTCAGTTGATGGACGATGGTAAAACACTCAGTGGTCAAGCAACTGAGCTAGACTACCGAATCTCTACTGATGAACTGACCATGAAAGGTCAAGCGCAACTAGCACAAGACGGTAATACCATCAAAGGTTCGTCGATCCGTTACCAAATTGGTCAACAGAAGCTCGTCGCTGACAGCTCGAAGGATGAGCGCGTAACCACCATCCTACAACCGAACCAAATCGAGAACTAATATGGCAGTACTGAGCGCAAAGAACCTTGCGAAGAGCTACAAAAAGCGCAAGGTCGTTACCGATGTAAGTCTCGAAGTAGAGTCTGGCCAAATTGTTGGTCTTTTGGGCCCAAACGGTGCGGGTAAAACCACATCGTTTTACATGATTGTGGGTTTGGTGCCACGTGATGAAGGCACCATTACTATCGACAATCAAGATATCAGTATCCTTCCGATGCACAGCCGCTCTCGTTTAGGTATTGGCTACCTACCACAAGAAGCGTCGATCTTCCGTAAGCTGTCAGTAGAAGACAACATCATGGCTGTTTTAGAGACTCGCCAAGAGCTTACTCGAGAAGAACGCCAAGATAAGCTTGAAGATTTGTTGGAAGAATTCCACATACAGCACATACGCACCAGTGCTGGTATGGCACTATCAGGTGGTGAGCGCCGCCGCGTAGAGATCGCTCGAGCACTGGCCGCTAACCCTCAATTCATTTTGTTGGATGAACCGTTCGCGGGTGTTGACCCAATTTCGGTTAACGACATCAAAAAAATCATTGAACACTTGCGCGATCGCGGCCTTGGCGTGTTAATCACTGACCATAACGTTCGTGAAACCTTGGACGTTTGTGAAAAAGCCTATATCGTAAGCCAAGGACACCTAATTGCATCGGGAACTCCGGATGAAGTTCTCAATAACGAGCAGGTGAAACAAGTTTATCTCGGCGAACAATTCCGTCTATGATTACATTAGGAACGGTAAGATTCTGAGCATTACAAGGTAAGTAACACTGAATGAAACCTTCATTACAACTCAAGCTAGGTCAACAGTTAGCCATGACGCCGCAGCTGCAGCAAGCGATTCGTTTGTTGCAATTGTCGACGCTCGATCTTCAACAAGAAATCCAAGAAGCACTGGACTCCAACCCGCTACTGGAAGTTGAAGAAGGCCACGAAGAGCCCCAAGCAAACGGTGAAGACAAATCAGCGTCTGAATCTGCTGATAACAGTGCGAACGAAGCCAACGATGTCTCAGAGCCCGATCTGCCAGACAGTTCAGATGTAATTGAGAAATCAGAGATCAGCTCTGAGCTAGAAATCGATACCACTTGGGATGACGTTTACAGCGCAAACACAGGCAGCACTGGCCTAGCGCTTGATGACGACATGCCTGTCTACCAAGGTGAAACTACCGAGTCGCTGCATGATTACCTTATGTGGCAGTTAGACTTAACACCTTTCAGTGAAACCGACCGCACCATTGCCCTCGCGATCATCGATGCTATCGACGACTACGGCTACCTAACCCTTTCTCCTGAAGAAATTCACGAGAGCTTCGACAACGAAGAAGTGGAATTGGATGAAGTAGAAGCAGTACGTAAGCGTATTCAGCAGTTTGACCCACTTGGCGTTGCTTCTCGCAATCTACAAGAGTGCTTGCTACTGCAACTGGCGACATTCCCTGAAGACACGCCATGGCTTGCTGAAGCGAAGATGATTCTTAGCGATCATATCGATCACCTTGGTAATCGCGACTACAAGCTTGTTATTAAAGAGACTAAGCTTAAAGAAGCTGATCTGCGTGAAGTATTGAAGTTGATTCAACAACTTGACCCTCGCCCAGGCAGCCGTATCACACCTGATGACACTGAATACGTCATTCCGGATGTGTCTGTATTTAAAGATCATGGTAAGTGGACCGTATCCATTAACCCTGACAGCATTCCGAAACTAAAAGTAAATCAACAATATGCGCAACTAGGCAAAGGCAACAGTGCGGATAGCCAGTACATTCGCAGCAATTTGCAAGAGGCAAAATGGCTGATTAAGAGCCTAGAAAGCAGAAACGAGACGCTTCTCAAAGTTGCAAGATGTATTGTTGAACATCAACAAGATTTCTTCGAGTATGGTGAAGAAGCCATGAAACCAATGGTACTAAACGATGTAGCATTGGATGTGGACATGCATGAATCGACAATCTCTCGTGTGACAACACAGAAGTTTATGCATACCCCACGTGGCATTTTTGAATTGAAGTACTTCTTCTCTAGCCATGTTAGTACAGACAATGGTGGAGAATGTTCGTCCACAGCAATTCGTGCTCTTATCAAGAAACTGGTCGCAGCGGAGAATACCGCTAAACCACTAAGTGATAGCAAGATTGCTGCTCTTCTGGCTGACCAAGGGATTCAAGTCGCGAGACGAACGATAGCGAAATATCGCGAATCCTTGGGTATCGCCCCTTCAAGTCAGCGTAAACGCCTACTTTAAGGCACCAACTGAAAAGGAAAGTCTATGCAAATCAATATTCAAGGCCATCACGTTGATCTTACCGATTCAATGCAAGACTATGTTCAATCTAAGTTTCAGAAGCTCGAAAGGTTCTTCGACCACATTAACCAAGTCCAAGTCGTACTAAAAGTTGAAAAACTCAACCAAATAGCGGAAGCTACGCTCCACATCAATCAGGGCGAAATCCACGCGTCATCGAACGACGAAAGTATGTATGCAGCAATTGATTCGCTGGTGGATAAATTAGTTCGTCAACTTAACAAGCACAAAGAAAAACTAAACAGTCATTAATCATGCAATTGAGCGAGATACTGTCACTGGACTGCACCAAAAGTGCAGTCCATTGTACAAGTAAGAAACGTGCCCTAGAGATGATCAGCCAAATTGTTGCTGAGAACACGGGCCAAGATTCTACAGAACTGTTTGAGTGTATGCTCAGCAGAGAAAAAATGGGTAGTACGGGTATCGGCAACGGTATTGCTATCCCTCACGCAAGAATGCAATCTAGCGACAAAGCCATCGCCGTATTACTGCAATGTGACGAGGCGATTGAGTTTGATGCTATCGACAACCGACCTGTCGACCTTCTTTTTGCTCTTCTTGTTCCAGAAGAACAGTGCAAAGAGCACCTCAAAACACTATCCTCTATGGCAGAACGCCTGAGCAACAAGCAAGTGCTAAAGAGCCTACGTAATGCTCAGAGTGATGAAGAACTCTACGACATTATGATTCATCAGTAATCAGGACGATCACCATGCGATTAATCGTTGTTAGCGGGCATTCCGGTGCCGGGAAGAGTGTTGCCCTGCGCGTACTAGAAGACTTGGGGTATTACTGTGTAGACAACCTACCAGTAAACTTGCTTGACGCGTTTGTTCAATCTGTATCAGAGAGCAAACAGAACGTTGCAGTAAGCATTGATATTCGAAACATTCCTAAGAAACTCAAAGAACTGAACACCACCCTAGAGAAGCTGAAAGCTGAACTGGATGTGACAGTACTGTTCTTAGACGCGAATAAAGAAACGCTCCTTACTCGCTACAGCGAAACACGACGGATTCACCCGTTATCGCTTGGTAGTCAGTCATTGTCGCTTGATCAGGCCATTGAGCTTGAACAAGAGATCTTAATGCCACTCAAAGCGCACGCTGATTTAGTACTGAACAGCAGCGGTCAATCTTTGCATGATCTCAGCGAAACGATCCGTATGCGCGTTCAAGGTCGTGATCGTAAAGACTTAGTGATGGTGTTTGAATCATTCGGTTTCAAATACGGCCTTCCTTCTGATGCCGATTACGTGTTCGATGTACGCTTCTTGCCAAACCCACATTGGGAACCGGCATTGCGCCCGCTGACTGGCTTAGATGCGCCCATCGGTGCTTTCCTAGAACAACACCAGTCTGTACTTGATCTTAAATACCAAATTGAGAGTTTCATTGAGACTTGGTTACCACTGCTAGAGAAAAACAACCGCAGCTACCTAACAGTTGCGATTGGCTGTACTGGTGGTAAACATCGCTCAGTGTACTTAACTCAAAAAATCGGTGAGTTCTTTGCAGACAAAGGCCATCAAGTACAAATTCGCCACACTTCATTGGAAAAGAACGTTAAGGAATAACGGTGGAAATAAGTCGTAAAGTATTGATCCAAAACCGCTTAGGCTTGCACGCCCGTGCTGCGGTTAAACTGGTAGAACTGGCGCAAAGCTTCGATGCGGTGATCACCATCGACAACGAAGAAGACAAAACCGCGACCGCAGACAGCGTCATGGGGTTGTTGATGCTGGAATCCGCCCAAGGACAATACGTGACTATCCACGCGACCGGCGATCAATCTGAGCAAGCCCTTAATGCAGTGTGTCATTTGATTGAAGATAAGTTTGATGAAGGCGAGTGATTCACTCGCTTTTTTATTATCTCTAGCCAGATATCCCACATAAGTTTCACCTCCTGCTTAAATTCTGATAAATAATTTTGTCGACTTTCATAAGTTGTTATTAAAAGGTGCCTAGAATTAAGTTATTATTCAAAGCATTGTAAATATCAGGAATTGGGAGGAATGAATGGCAGAGCAAATAGAATTCGACCAAGCTCACCAAGCCCTCCAAGAAGTCACTGAAGCGCTGGAAAACGGCCGCTTCGTCCATGTTCGTCGCCAACTTCAGGACATGGAGCCTGAGGATATTGCCCACCTTTTAGAAGCTTCCCCGCGTAAAAGTCGTGAGGTTCTTTGGCAACTTACCGACCCAGAAGATTACGGTGAGATTCTTGACGAGCTAAACGAAGACGTCAAAGACAGTCTTGTGTCCAAAATGGCTCCTGAAGCGCTTGCAGAAGCGACAGAAGGCATGGACACCGATGACGTGGCTTACGTACTGCGTAGCTTGCCTGACGACGTCTCACGCGAAGTTCTTTCCCAGATGGACTCTGCCGATCGTCTGCGCGTGGAAACCGCCCTATCCTACCCTGAGGATACCGCGGGTGGACTGATGAACACCGACGTAATCACTATTCGTGGTGACGTTGATGTCGACGTAGTCCTGCGTTACCTACGCATGAAAGGCGAACTACCCGAAGCGACCGATGCACTGTACGTGATAGATGATGACAGCAAACTTATTGGTGAACTGCCTATCACAACGCTGATCACGACGCAGCCTGATGTCAAAGTCAGTGAAGTCATGGAAGATGCCGATGATGCAATTACAGTAGACACCAGTGACTCTGATGTCGCCAGCCTGTTTGAACGTCGTAACTGGGTGTCCGCTCCTGTTGTCGATGAAAATCAGCACCTCGTCGGTCGTATCACCATCGATGACGTGGTCGACGTTATCCGTGAAGATGCCGAACACTCAATGATGAGTATGGCGGGTATGGACGACGACGAAGATACCTTCGCTCCGGTAGTTAAATCGGCGCGTAAACGTAGTATCTGGTTAGGTGCCAACGTACTTGCTGCACTGGCCGCCGCTTCGGTGTCGAACATGTTCGAAGCCACTCTTGATCAAATGGCCGCGATTGCAGTCTTGATGACCATTGTCCCTTCCATGGGGGGCGTGGCAGGTAACCAAACCGTTGCACTTGTTATCCGTGGCTTAGCACTCGGTCATATCGGTGACTCGAACAAACGCGAACTCTTGATGAAAGAAGCCGCCATCGGCTTGCTAAACGGCATCATGTGGGCGCTGATCATCGGTGGTATTGTGGTTGCTTGGAAAGGTAACTGGATGCTTGGCGGGATTATCTCCGCAGCCATGCTGACCAACCTACTGGTTGCGGGTGTTGCCGGTGTTACCATCCCAATCCTACTGAAGAAAATGAACATCGACCCAGCCCTCGCAGGTGGTATGGCGCTGACGACCGTAACCGATGTGATTGGTCTGTCGGTCTTCCTCGGTCTCGCAACCTTGATGATTTAGTCTTTCTAGTGAGCCGCTGATAACGAGCAATAAAAAAGCCTGATGAACACATCAGGCTTTTTAGTATCTAGCGCGTGGTAAGCTTACTCACCAGCAACCTTCATAGTATCCAACAAGATAGAACCCGTTTGGATTTGCGAGCGTGTTTCTACATCACTACCCACAGCAACAATCTGGTTGAACATGTCTTTCAGGTTACCCGCGATGGTAATTTCAGACACTGGGTATTGAATTTCACCGTTCTCGACCCAGAAACCAGCTGCACCGCGAGAGTAATCGCCAGTCACAACGTTCACGCCTTGCCCCATGGTTTCTGTTACCAGTAGACCTGTGCCTAGCTCTTTCAGCATTTGCTCGAAGTTCTGACCGGTAGAGTTCACGTACCAGTTGTGGATACCACCAGCGTGACCCGTTGGATCCATCTTCATCTTGCGAGCCGCGTAGCTGGTTAACAAGTAAGTCGCCAATACACCATCGGTGATGATTTCACGATCTTGTGTGTATACACCTTCGCTATCAAATGGGCTTGAAGCCAGACCACGTAGTACGTGTGGACGCTCAGAAATGTTGAACCACTCTGGCAATACTTGCTTACCAAGGTGATCCAATAGGAAAGAAGACTTGCGGTACAGGTTACCACCGCTGATTGCCATCACTAGGTGACCAATCAAGCCTGTCGCTACGTCCGCCGCAAACATTACTGGGTATTTACCAGTCTTAAGCTTTTGCGCATCAAGGCGGCTGATGGTTTTCTCTGCTGCTTTGCGACCGACCATCTCTGGAGACCAAAGATCGTCACGATGGCGAGCAACGGTGTAGCTGTAATCGCGTTCCATCTCACCGTTTTGACCGACACCAATCACACAACAGCTGGTGCTATGACGGCTCGATGCGTAACTTGCTAACAGGCCGTGGCTGTTACCGTAAACTTTCACACCGTAGTGACTGTCGTAGCTCGCACCATCGCTTTGCTTAATCGCATCGCTGTAGTTCAGCGCTTCTTTTTCAGCGGCAATCGCAACTTGTGCAGCGTAATCTGGATCGGGTGCGTCTGGGTGGAAAAGGTCTAAGTCAGGCACCTCTTTCACCATGTATTCTTTTGGAGCGGGACCTGCGAATGGGTCTTCTGATGTGTATTGAGCAATGTCTAGCGCCGCTAATACCGTTTGCTCAATAGCGGCTTCGCTCAAGTCAGATGTGGAAGCGCTGCCTTTGCGTTGACCACGGTAGACAGTAATGCCCAGTGCGCCATCGCTGTTGAATTCAACGTTTTCCACGTCACCCATGCGAGTGGAAACACTCAAACCCGTGCTCTTGGTGATTGCGACTTCAGCGGCATCAGACTTCGCCGCAGCGATTTCTAGTGCACGTGAAACGGCTTGTTCTAGCTCGGTACGTTGCTCAGCAACCTGCTGTTTAATATCCATTGTCTTTCACATCATGTATTCGATGTACAATAGAATAACAAGAATTTCGCTTTCTCCCCACGATTCTTGTTAAAATAGTCATAATATTAATCAAAACACAGGCAACTGAAATGGCACGTAAGAATCAAAAAGCGCCATGGGAACCAGAAGAAGAGATCATCTGGGTAAGTAAATCCGAGATGAAGCGAGACATGGAAGAGCTGCAAAAGCTTGGTGAAGAGCTTGTCGGCCTTAAGCCAGCAGTTCTCGAAAAGTTTCCATTGAGCGAAGACCTACGCGAAGCAATTGCTGATGCGCAGCGCTTTAAAAACGAAGCACGCCGTCGTCAACTGCAACGCATCGGTAAGTTAATGCGTTACGAAGATCCAGAACCAATTCAAGCGGCACTGGACAAAGTCCGCAACAAGCACTCACAAGCGACAGCCGCTCTGCACAAGCTAGAAGCGTTGCGTGATCGTGTTGTAGAAGAAGGCGATAAAGCGATTGATGACGTGATGGAACTGTACCCAGAAGCGGATCGTCAGCGTCTACGCCAACTTGCTCGCCAAGCAGCGAAAGAGAAGAAAGCGGGTAAACCAGCAAAATCTTACCGCGAAATCTTCCAAATTCTAAAAGCGCACGAAGAAGAAGAAATTTAATTCGGCGTTTAAGAAAGCAAAAAGCAGACCTTTGAGTCTGCTTTTTTCATGCCTATTTTCTGGCATTACGCCAAACGATTAAGGTTTTCGCCACGTTCAAAGGCGTTAATATTCTCTATCAGAATCTCAGCCAAACGCTGAATCGATGAATCACTACCCCAAGCAACGTGTGGCGTCAGCAATAGATTCGGTAAGTGCATATTGGCAATCAACGGATTACTCTCATCAGCTGGCTCTTGGGTAAAGACATCAAACCCAGCCCCTGCAATCTCACCTTGCTTTAAACTGTCCACTAAGGCTTGTTCATCCACCAAGCCGCCACGCCCGGTATTAATCAAGATTGATGTAGGCTTCATCAGCTTGAGTTCGGCTTCGCCAATCAAATTATGTGTTTCATCATTCAGTGGACAATGCAGAGTGATGGCGTCCGCCTGCTCCAACATCTCGGTAAAAAGAACATAGCCTTCTCGACACTCTGTTGCGCCTTTACGCTCAGCAAACAACACAGTCATGCCCAATGCTTTTGCCAATTGTGCCGTCGCCTGACCTAATGCGCCGCTGCCAACCACACCTAAGGTGCTACCTGCAACGTCTCCAATCGGATGCGTAAAGAAACAGAACTGCTTGTTGCGTTGCCACTCACCTGCAGCAATATCTTGATGATAACCAAACAAGTTACGACGCAAGGCAAACAGCATTGCGATAACGTGCTCTGGTACAGACCGAGTCGCATAGCCACGCACGTTGGCAACCGCGATGTTGTGCTCGGCGCAATAGTTTACATCGACGTTATTAAAACCCGTTGCCGCGACGGCAATCATCTTAAGGTTAGGAAGTTGAATGAGAACAGATTGGTCGAGCACCACCTTGTTGCTGATCACGATATCCGCATCAGCGAGACGCTCAATAACTTGCTCAGAAGACGTCAGATCGTATTCCACCCAATCATGGGCAAAGCTTGGACGAGGTATTTGAATTTGAGCGGGGATGGTCGCGCGGTCGAGGAAGACCACTTTAGGCAGTGACATAACAACTCCTTGTTCACTGCCTAAAGATGAATTTATGGGCGAGGCAGTGTTTTGTAATCTGGTAATTTACGCGCTGGGTCGAAATAGTCAAAGATCATCGCTTCCGCTTCCGGGTAAAAATCACAAGGAACAAAAATGCTGCGCAGCCAATAGCATTTCGGATGGTAGAAGCTCAACTCAGCGGCATGCAGTTCTAGACGCTCAGAGAAGGCTTTCGCTTCTTCAGTTGCGTAAAATTCATCGCCTACAATCGGGTGACCTAATGCCTGCATATGAACTCGTAATTGGTGTGAGCGACCTGTGATAGGCAGTAATCGTACAATCGTCGTCTTTGAACCATCAGGATGTTCTTCTCGCTTCGCTACTTGGAACAGCGTCTTAGAAGGTTTGCCATCCTCAAAACACACTTTCTGCAGGGGACGATTCGGCCAGTCGCAAATCAATGGCAGGTCGATTTCACCTTCTTCTTGCTCTAAATGCCCCCAAACGCGCGCGTAGTAAATCTTATGCGTCAATCGGTATTGAAACTGCTTTTTTAACGCACTTTCTGCACGTTTGTTTTTAGCGAGTACCATCAAGCCAGAAGTGCACATATCTAAACGATGCACTACTTGAATGTCTGGGTATTGCTCGGTTAAGCGACTCCACATGCTGTCATGATGCTCAGCAAGACGCCCCGGCACAGAAAGCAAACCAGATGGCTTGTTTACCGCCAAAATTTGCTCATCTTCAAAAACGACATCAATCCAAGGGTCGGTTGGTGGATTGTACTCAAGCATTGCCATGGGCTGGATCTCTACAGAATAAAAACGCGCTGATTATACCCAAGAGATGCCAAGATGCATGCAGAAAAATCGCTTAAATCCTGCCTCTTTTTACCATCGATATAACTTTTAGAAATAACGAAAACAGCCAAGTCAATAACGAAGAGAAAAATTAAAAAAAATCACTTCGTAAATATAAATTGACAAGCTGAGCGGTAATGTTATTTATAAGCACTAGTTGACACAAAAAGGACAATAATAAATGGAATCCGCAGTATCCGATCAACCCCAATCCAAAGTCTCGCAATTCTTCCGCTCCCTTGGTCCTGGCATTCTTATGGCCTCTGCCGCCGTCGGTGGCTCTCACCTTGTTGCATCCACCAAAGCTGGGGCGATCTACGGCTGGCAACTCGCGGCGCTCATCCTGCTGGTAAACCTTTTTAAATACCCATTCTTCCGAGCAGGCGTGCAATACACCATGGGCACAGGTAAAACTCTGGTTGAAGGCTATGCAAAGCTTGGTCGCCCATACTTGTGGTTGTTCTTGTTTCTTAGTGCTGTTTCAGCGGTAATCAATACAGCAGCCTTGTTGATGTTCAGTGCTAGCTTGTTGGGTTACTTCATTCCTTTTTCATTGTCGATGGCTTCACTCAGCATCATAGTATTGGTCACGTGCTTGGTAATCCTATTTGCTGGTCATTACAAAGCGCTAGATACGCTCTCTAAAGCCATCATGACAGTACTGACCATTGCGACTTTGCTGGCGGTGGCGATTGCATTTGGTAACCCTGTAGAGCCTGTAGCGAACTTTGAATCCCCTTCTCCGTGGTCAATTGCAGCAATCGGCTTTATCGTTGTGACCATGGGCTGGATGCCAGCACCAATCGAAATCTCTTGTTTAACGTCTGCGTGGCTAAAACGCCAAACTAGCCAACAAGAAGTTACGGCAAAATCTGCCCTGTTTGATTTCAACGTCGGCTACATCGGCACAGCGGTATTGGCTTTAGTGTTTGTATCACTAGGAGCGTTGATGCTACACGGCTCAGGCATTGAACTTAAGAGCTCCGGTGTTGGTTTCTCTCACCAGCTTGTTGGCTTGTACGCTTCGACGATTGGTGAGTGGTCACGTTACCTAATTGCAGTGATTGCGTTCTTCTGTATCTTCGGTAGTACGATTACAGTGATTGATGGCTACTCTCGTGTCATTTCAGACTCTCAGCGCCTGCTGCGTTCACAGCCAGAAACCGATCCGAAAGCGACGTCAGCCATCATGCTGATCGTATCGCTACTGGCTTTAGGTATTGTCGTTTTCTGGGCTTCGGCACTGCTGCCAATGTTGGACTTTGCCATGGTGCTGGCATTTATGACGACACCGTTCTTCGCGCTATTGAACTACATTCTCGTGAGTAAAACGGACTTACCTAAGCCATTGGCATTGGGTCGTAAATTGAAGTGGTTGTCGATTGCTGGATTGATTTACTTATTCGGCTTCTTAGCGCTGTTTATTTGGTGGAAGTGGTTGATGTAATTAGCTGCGAGCGATTAACTTAGCTCGTCGGTAAACAAAACTCAGATAAAGAAAAAGGTCTTCAATTGAAGACCTTTTTTCGTTTGTATGAACGCTGATTAGTTATGGCTGACCACAATCAGACGTAGCGAATCTAGCTGAACCTGAGCTTGGTTGATGTAACCTGTTAGCTCTTTGATTTGCTCTTCAATCGCTTCAATTTCTTCATCACGGATGTTCGGGTTAACCGCTTTCAGTGCTTGTAGACGCTCAAGCTCGGCATTCAAGCTTTGCTGCATATCTTGATGCGCTTGCTTGCGAACTTCTTCTACTTTCTGCTCAACCAATGCGTCACCCGCTTCGATTAAGCTGTGAATGTCTTTCTGTACTGATGTCACTAGCTTGCTGCCTAGGTGACGGTTTACCGGGCTAAGCTGACGGTTAAAGCCTTCAAACTCAACCTGAGAAGACAGATCATTACCACGACCGTCCATCATCATACGAATTGGTGTCTTTGGTAGGAAACGAGCAATGCCACTGCGTTTCGGTGCTTGTGCATCCACCGCGTATACCAGTTCAAGTAGGATAGTGCCGACTGGAAGCGCTTTGTTCTTCAGTAGAGAAACCGCAGAGGTACCCACACCTTCGCTCATCAGCAGATCGATACCGCCTTGAATCATTGGGTGTTCCCAACTGATGAAGTGCATGTCTTCACGAGATAGCGCAGTATCACGATCAAACGTGATTGTCGCGCCTTCGTATGGCAAACCTGGGTAACTTGGCACCATCATGTGTTCAGATGGCGTTACCACAAGTGCGTTCTCGCCTTTGTCGTCTTGGTTCAAACCAATGGTGTCGAACAGAGACAACGCGAATGTCACTAGGTTTGTGTCGCCATCCGTTGATGCGATTTTCTCAACGATTTGTTGCGCTTTATCGCCGCCATTTGAGTGCATTTCTAGTAGGCGGTCACGACCTTGCTCAAGTTGTGATTTCAGCTCTTTGTTCATCTTCGCAGATTCTTCAATCACTTCATCAAGGTTTGAAACATCACCAGACGCCAGCATTTCAATCAGCGCATCAGAGTACTTATCGTAAACCGCGCGACCTGTTGGACAGGTTTCAGCAAACGCGTTCAGGCCTTCATCGAACCAACGCGCAAGGATCGCTTGTGATGTACCTTTTAGGTAAGGCACGTGGATGTCGATATCACGCTTCTGACCGATACGATCCAGACGACCAATACGTTGCTCTAGCAAGTCTGGGTTGAACGGCAAATCGAACATCACCAGCTGGTTAGCAAACTGGAAGTTACGACCTTCTGAGCCGATTTCGCTACAGATAAGAACCTGCGCGCCGCCCTCTTCTTGCGCGAAGTAAGCTGCTGCTTTATCGCGCTCAAGGATCGACATGCCTTCGTGGAATACAGTTGCACGAATACCTTCACGCTCACGCAATGCTTGCTCAAGTTGCAGTGCGGTGCTTGCACGAGAAGCGATAACCAATACTTTGTCGCTGCGCTTCTCTTTCACTTTCTCAAGCAGCCAGTTCACACGTGAGTCGAACTGCCACCAGCTTGAATCTTCGCCTTCAAACTCTTGGAAGATTTCTTCTGGGTAAAGGTTCTTCACCGCACGAGCTTCTGGCGTCATCTTGCCACCGATCATGCCTGATACACGCATTGACGTGGTGTACTGCTGTGGAATGTCCATTGGCATTAGATGCACGTTACGCTTCGGGAAGCCTTTGATCGCTGCGCGCGTGTTACGGAACAGAACGCGACCAGTACCGTGACGGTCCATTAGGTTGTCGATCAGTTCTTGGCGCGCTGACGCTTTCGCTTCTTCATCACTGTCGCTTTCGATAATGCGGAATAGCGGCTCAACGTCTTGCTCAGAAAGCAGTTCAGTAATTTGGTTTTTCGCTTCGTCAGGCAGTTTCTCTCCAGAGAACAGCGAAGTGATAGCATCCGCCACTGGCGCGTATTGCTCTTCTTCTTCAACGAATGCGTCGTAATCGTAGAAGCGATCTGGATCTAGAAGACGTAGACGAGCGAAGTGGCTCTCACGACCAAGTTGTTCTGGTGTCGCTGTCAGTAGTAGTACACCCGCAGTGCGTTCTGCCAAGCCTTCTACCACTTGGTATTCGCGACTTGGTTTGTCTTGGCTCCACTCTAGGTGGTGCGCTTCATCGACAACCAACAGGTCCCACTCACCTTCTAGCGCTTGTTCAAAACGCTTGCGGCTCTTACGTAGGAAATCCAGTGAGCACAATACGTATTGCTGCGTATCGAATGGGTTTTCTGCTTCTGCGAACGCTTCAATACAGCGCTCTTCATCGAAGATAGAGAAGTGCAGGTTGAAACGACGCATCATCTCAACGAGCCACTGGTGTTGTAGTGTCTCAGGAACCACGATAAGAATACGCTCCGCACGACCCGCCAGCACTTGCTGGTGGATGATCATGCCTGCTTCGATGGTTTTACCAAGACCTACTTCATCCGCTAGCAATACGCGAGGCGCGTGACGACGACCGACTTCGTGTGCGATGTAAAGCTGGTGAGGTATCAAACCTGCGCGCATACCACACAGGCCACGCATTGGGCTCTTGTGTTGCTCAAATTGGTTTTGTAGCGCACGGTAGCGAAGTACGAAATTGTCCATGCGGTCGATTTGACCTGCGTACAACTTGTCTTGTGGTTTGTTAAAACGAATGTGGTTGCTTAGGAAGATTTCACGCAGCACGATCGCCGTTTCTTGCGTGTCTTCACGAGTACCGAAGTAGGTGTATAGACCTTCATCTTCCAGTACTTCTTCAACTTTTAATGACCAACCTTCTTGGCAATCGATGACATCACCGACGTTGAACGTTACTCGGGTAACTGGTGCATCGTTACGTGCGTAAACTCGGTTTTCCTCTGATGCTGCAAACATCAATGTCACAGTACGAGCATCCATTGCTACTACGGTACCTAAACCTAAATCGCTTTCCGTATCGCTAATCCAGCGCTGCCCCAAAGCAAATGTCATGAATTGACTACCTCGTTGTTGTTACTTGTTGGTCTCTACCCATCCCGATGGGCATGGATATTAGTTTAGATCTGATTCTGGCTTCTGCTATGCCAATCGTGCTTGTCATGCCACTTTGTGCTGTGCATTTTTAAGCCAGCTGAACATGATAAATCGGGCGTAGCCTATACGCAGAAAAAGGTCGCTAATCTTACTTGAAGCTGTGATTTAGGTCACGCTGAAACCGCCCAGAGGGCAAACTTTTTTTCCTGAATTAGGAATGCAATCAAATTGTAAAAAACTCATGACAATTATTAAGTTGTAAGAAGTAAATATTACGTATACTTCTATTGAGGGGCGCTTAGAGTCATCGTGCATGATTTGAGCGCATTAAGTACACGATTAGGATCAACACGGGTTTGCAGTAAGTTGTCTTGCTACTCGGTTGCGCACTAACCGACATTGCCCGACAACCTCTATTGCAAGCAATCAGAGTTAGGAAGTCTGTTCCTTCTTAACTACTAGCCAGCAAAGCCGCGCTGCGGCAAGGAGACGCTATGGGCGATACCGATCGGAAACTGTTTGTACTCGATACCAACATTCTTCTTCATGAACCCTTCGCCATCTTCTCTTTCCAAGAACACGATGTCGTCATCCCAATGACTGTGTTGGAAGAACTCGACCGAATCAAAGACAGCAAACGTGATGTTGCACGAGATGCACGCGTTGCGATTCGCGCTTTGGAGGATTTATTTAGAGAAGCCACGCCAGATGAAATCTCAGAAGGCATTCCCGTTTCTAAAGACAACCCAAGCCAAGGCACCATCTCTATTTTGGCGGACTTCGAATTGCAGGAAACCGTCAAAGCCTTCGCCGACAAAGCCGGTGACAACCGCATACTCAATGCGGTGCTTTATCTGCAAAACAAACGCGCACCACGCGAAGTCGTGCTCGTAACCAAAGACATCAACATGCGTTTGCGAGCCAAAGGTGCTGGCGTGCGTTTCGTTGAAGACTATCGTACGGACCAACTAATTGATGATATCCAATACCTCACCAAGGGCTTCCAACAACGTGAAGGCGATTTTTGGAGTGGCGTGGATGAAGTTGAGAGCTACGCACTGGGTGGAAAAACGTTCCATAAACTCAGCCGCGAACCGTTCGACCCGACCTTTATTAATCAATACGTGATTGATGAAGAGAGTGATTTTGTAGGTCGAGTAGAAACCATCAATGAGGATAAGCTCACCTTACTCGACCTCAGCCGTGAGCGCATGATGCATCGCCGCGCTTGGGACATTACACCTAAGAATATCTATCAAGGCATGGCGATGGATGCCCTGCTCGACCCAGATATTGATTTGGTGATTCTGACCGGTGCTGCAGGTAGTGGTAAAACGCTCCTTGCTATGGCAGCTGCATTGGAACAAACCATTGAAAAAGGCATGTTTGATAAGATTATCGTAACGCGGAACACGCCAGACATTGGTGAGTCGATTGGTTTCTTGCCGGGTTCAGAAGAAGAGAAAATGATGCCTTGGTTAGCCGCGGTGACCGATACCTTGGAAGCGCTGCACAAGAACGACCATTGCACCGAAGGCTCGATGAAGTACATCTGTGATAAAGCCAACATTCAGTTTAAATCGATCAACTTTATGCGTGGCCGCTCTATCCAGAATGCGTTTGTCTTGCTCGATGAGTGCCAAAACTTAACCGCTTCACAAATCAAAACCATCATCACCCGTTGTGGTGAAGGCACTAAGATTGTGTGTTCGGGTAACTTGGCACAGATTGACTCTCACTACCTAACCCCAGTGACGTCTGGTTTGACGTATATGGTTGAACGCTTCAAGAACTTTGAAGGCAGTGCCAATATTCACCTCAATGGTGTGGTGCGCAGCCGTTTGGCTGAATTTGCTGAAGAGAACCTATAGCGAATCCTCTCCCCCTAAAACAAAAGAGCGCTCAATGAGCGCTCTTTTTAATTCTGCTGCAGATGAAGTTTATTCAGTACCACCAACGGTGATGGAATCGAGCTTCAATGTAGGCTGACCAACGCCAACCGGCACACTTTGACCCGCCTTACCACACACGCCAACGCCTCTGTCGATGCTTAGGTCGTTACCCACCATAGAAACTTGCTGCATTGCCTCGATGCCTGAGCCAATTAGTGTTGCGCCTTTCACTGGACGAGTGATTTTGCCATCTTCAATCAAGTACGCTTCTGATGCTGAGAATACGAACTTACCAGAAGTGATGTCCACCTGACCGCCACCAAAGTTTGGTGCGTACAGACCTTTCTTCACCGTAGAGATGATCTCTTCTGGCGTGTGCTCCCCCGGTAGCATGTAAGTGTTGGTCATGCGTGGCATTGGTAGATGCGCGTAAGACTCACGGCGGCCATTACCCGTTGGGTTTACACCCATTAGGCGTGCGTTTAGCTTGTCTTGCATGTAGCCTTTTAGCACACCATTTTCGATAAGCGTGTTGTACTGCCCGTTCACACCTTCATCATCGACGTTCAATGAACCGCGCAGATCTTTTAGCGTGCCATCATCCACGATCGTACAAAGCGGAGATGTCACTTGCTCACCCATCTTGCCAGAGAATACGGAAGACTCTTTACGGTTGAAGTCACCTTCTAAACCGTGGCCTACCGCTTCGTGCAGCAATACGCCCGGCCAGCCAGAGCCTAGTACCACAGGCATCATGCCTGCAGGTGCCGCTTCTGCTTCTAGATTCACTAGCGCCATACGAATCGCTTCATCAGCGAATTGGAAGGCTTGTTTCACGCCGTTCGTTTCAGATAGGAAGAAGTCGTAACCAAAACGACCACCACCACCAGCACTGCCGCGTTCACGGCGATCGCCTTTTTCAGCAAGAACACTGATTGATAGACGAACAAGCGGGCGAATGTCACCAGCGTAAGTGCCGTCGGTTGCAGCAACCAACATTTGCTCATGCACACCACTGATGCTGATCGATACTTCTTTGATCATCGGCTCTTTGGTACGAATGTACGCATCGAGAGACAACAACAGTTCGGTTTTTTGTTGCTTTTCCCAGCTTGCTAGTGGGTTTACCGCATCGTAGTAAGCTTGGTTATCAGAACGTTTGAATGCGTGTACTTTGCCGTTTTGGCCTTGCTGCGCAATACCACGCGCGGCAATCGCACTTTGTTTCAAACCGTCAAGTTGAATTTGGTCTGAATAGGCGAAACCGGTTTTTTCGCCTGTGACTGCTCGTACACCGACACCACAGTCAATATTGAAAGAGCCATCTTTAATGATGCTGTCTTCTAGAACCAGAGACTCGTGCCAGCTGGACTGAAAGTAAATGTCCGCATAATCGATCTGACGCGTCGCAATGCTCGCTAGTGTGTCAGCGATGTCTTGCTCTGTCAGACCGTTTGGGGCAAGGAGTGCCTGTTCTATTTGGTTTATGCTCATAGTTAGCTCTTTTATTTCCGTTTCAATTCA
The DNA here is from genome assembly GCF_051122595.1 of Vibrio sp. K4. NCBI lineage: Bacteria > Pseudomonadati > Pseudomonadota > Gammaproteobacteria > Vibrionales > Vibrionaceae > Vibrio > Vibrio sp. K4. Next base: position 56,695 of record NZ_CP178577.1, on the reverse strand, counting down.
TTTTGAAAGCGACTGTGTTGAGTCAGCGGCATATTCTGCCTTACTTGCTGGTTGTGTGACAAATCTATCTCCGCCACCAGCAATCCTACTTGGTCATTCAATTGTTGGTGAACGCGCCCCCAAGGGTCAATCACCATGGAGTGTCCCCAAGTTTGGCGCCCACACGGATGCGTCCCCGTTTGCCCGCAGGCTAGAATCCAACATTGGGTTTCAATCGCACGCGCTCGTAGTAATACTTCCCAATGCGCTTCTCCCGTGACAGCGGTAAACGCAGCGGGCACCACAATAACTTGTGCTCCTGCTAAGCGTAGCGCTTTAAACAATTCAGGAAAGCGTACGTCGTAGCAAATACTTAAGCCTACCGTACCAATATTGGTCTCTGCCGTCACGATGCGATTGCCAGCGGTAAAAGTATCCGACTCGCGATAACTGCCGTGCCCGTCAGCGACATCCACATCAAACATATGCAGCTTATCGTAGTGAGCAATGCACTCGCCTTGCGGTGAGAAAACCAATGTCGTGGTAGTCACGCCTTGTTCAGTACGAATCGGCATGCTGCCCACGATTAAAGTCAGTTGGTTGTGCTGTGCGATCTCAGATAAGCGCTGTTGAGTCGAACCATCACCCAAAGTTTCTGCGTTCTGGTGATACGCCTCTCGGTTAGCAAACTGCGTCGCGTTTTCTGGTGTCACAACCAGCTTCACACCTTGCTCAGCTGCCAATGCACATTGCTTGGCAATGAAGTCCAGATTCTGCTCGATATCTGGACCCGATGTCATTTGAATGATGCCAACACGTTCCATGTATTCAATTCCTTGTTCGTCAGAAGGCTGACCGCGTAATTACTTTGCTTGCTCACGCAGTTTTTCTGGCAACTTGTATTCACCTTTGCTTCGTGAAATCTCTTTTACGGTAGGTGAATCTAGCGGGCCTTTCACCTCGTAGTTTACCTGTGTAAAGACTTCCACTACGGGAGAGATAACCGTCGAAATCGCCAGTACATACAATGCCGTTTGAGGCGCTACCGCAAAGGCCGTCAACATAGGCAAACCCGAAGTAATATCCGGAGTGAAGTTCACTTCTGCATCCACCAAACGTGTGTTCATATTGGCAATGCCGCGGATCTTCATCTCACCGGCTAACGCATCCATCACAATATCGTTGGTGATAAACACACCATCTTGGATTTTGCCTGTACCCGTAATTGAGTTGAATGCCATCCCTTTGTCGAACACGTCAGTAAAATCGAGCTGCATCTTACGAATGATCGAATCAAGACTAAACAGACCCAGTAATCGCGCCGCGCCGCTCACTTCAGTGATCACGCCTTTACCAAACTCGGTAGAGACATCCCCTTGCAAGCTTTGCGTTTTCATCGACCAAGGCGCACCATCCCAATCAAGGTTGGCATTGATTTCAAACGGTGCTTGCTGGATACCTGAAGTGATACCAAATCGCTCCATTAAATCACTGTTGTTTTCACCCTTCACTTTCATGGTCAGGTTTGAATGACTGCGTTCTTTCGTCAGCTCCCACCAACCACTCATATCAACGCGGTTCTGGCCACTACTAAAGTTTACATTCTTCCATTCAAGTCGGTTGTTGCCACGTTCAACATCCACGTTCACCTTACCGACCTTGTAACCTTGCAGCCAAAAATCATCGATGCTCAGCGTTAAGTTTGGCATCTCTGCATGGAACTTGCGGTCAAAGTTTGAGATAAGTGGCGCCGTTTGATCTTCGCTAGCAAACAGAGAACTACGCTCCTTGGTCATCTCATCGAAACCCGGAATGTACAAGTGCAGGTGATCCAATGAAACAGACAGATCATACGGTTTGAGGTAATTGGCTTTACCTTTCACTTCTTGGCTATCGACTTCAACCTGCCAACTCAGGTTCTTCTTACGCGCATTTAAGTCGACGTCGTGGAACTCAATACCACCGAGCTCTAGGTTTTGCACATCCATACTGACACGCGTTGGCAACGGAATCGTCGGCGTTTTCATACTCGACAATACTGATTGCGTCGTGCTTTGTGGAACGTGCATTAAGTCCGCCCACTTATCGAGGCTCAAGTCATCTAAACGAATCGAAGCATCATGCCCCACAACTGGGCTTATCTTGAAACCACCATTGCCAATAACCAGGTTAGTCGCGGTTAACTGAGGTACATCGCCAGAGATATCGATTTCCGTCTGGTACTTCGCATTAGGGATTTGCAAGCGTGCCGAAATGCTTTCTTGGTTGCCAGAAGCTTGCAGTTTCGCTTGCCCTTTCTCACCGCGTTTTTTCGCCAATGGATATGGATATTCGCTCGCGAGCTGACTAAGCTGAGCAAGCACATCGACTTGGTAAGTAAAGCCGACATCATTAAGTTGTAAATCGATGTCCATTTGCCATGGCGCATGACCAGAAACCAAACTTAACCAGCGCTCGCCAAGGTAAGGTTTGAGCGGGTCCACATCCCAATCACCAAGGGTATTGATGGTCACGTTATAGCCTTGCTCAGCATTCTCACCTCGGAAATCCAGTGAGATTGGTTGCTTCAACAGTTCCGCTGACAAGCCAGATGTGGTCACTACATCGTTATCGAATTTAATACGCCCTGTCGCATTTTCTAACGTCATCGGCGGCGCATCGATATCTACGCGATTGTTCTTAAGATCGGCATAACCCCAAGCTCTCGCATCTCGGTCTGAATCAAATGGGATATTGAGTTGGAATTCAGAATATACCGGACCACTGACTTGCAGTGCGGTCAACGCAGCGCCAACAGAGTCAACTAATGGTGTTGCCATCATGTAGTCGCGAACTTCATTACCCGGAGCGCTAGCCTTGGCTTCTATTTCAATATGGCCACCTTCCGCAAGCTCCGGAATACGTCCTGTGATTCGCTTCGCTTTCACGCCATTTAACGTGGCAGACTTCGAATCTAGGTACATGGCGTCGTTTTCAAACAACAAATCGAGCTGTAAATCCGTGATGGTCGGCCATGCAGTATCAAAGCTGAACTTCGCGTTCTTCAATCCAACCCATGCTTGGAACATGCCGTTATGTTCTTTGTATGGGAAGTCAGCCAACTCGCCATACCAAAGCAGTTTTGCGGTATTGACCTTACCACCTTGAATCGCGGTAGATAAGTAGTCAGTGAGATCTTGCCCAAGCGCTAAAGTCGGAAGATAGCGCCATGTTTCACCTGCATTGTAGAGGTCAGCTTCGGCATAAAACGAAAGAAATGGACTTTGCTCTTTCGGGAAATCGAGGCGGAATGCACCCAGCACTTGTAAGTCAGGTGTCGCCGCCGTCACTTTATCGGACCACAAACGCCAGCCATCTTCATCTTGCTGCCAAATGATGTCGACCTCACCTTGCTTAATGTTCAGTGGCGCTTGGAACACATCTCCATAAGGGAAGACATCATCAATAACGGTAACTTTCGCTTTTGCCTGTTCTAAGTTACCCGATACTTTACCTTGCACATGACTAAAGCCAGGAAGCAGTTCCCATTGCGTTAAACCCAATTCATCTAACTCAGCAGAGTAACGCAAGGTATCTAAGCCGCCATTCATTGATAGACGAATGTCTTCCACTCGTCCTTTTGGTGCGAGCTTGTTGAGTAAATCGGTGGTGGACTCAGACTTTGGCGCCAACTTAACCAGTGGTGTTAACGCTTCAATATCCAATTGGGAAAGATTGAGCAACCAACCGTCGGGTTGCCAATCAAAGGCAACATCCAATTCTGGCCATGGCCTGTCATCGGTGCGAATTTGCAGTGAGTGACCATTTACTTTCCAACCTTCTTTATCAGGAGACAGTTTGAAAATGCCAGACTCTAATAGCAGATCATGACGACCATTTTCGTCCCACACTAACTCGGAAGGTTGTAAGTCAACATAGGCATAACTTGGTTGACTGCGATCGAGCGTCAGCCAAGTGTTTAAGCTGACTTTACCTGACTCAACGCCAGACTCATCTTGCATGTAAGTGGTTAGCCAAGGCGTTACTGAGACGTCTTTCGCACTGACATAAAACTCACCAGACACATCACGCAGCGAACCGTAATCTTTGAAGTTAGCACGTACTAACAATGAGTTGAGACTGGCGTCCGCAATGCTTACCGTGCCCTCTGCTAAATGGTGCTTACCTTGGTTACTCCAACGTAATTGCTCGATATCCAAACGGCGTGTTTCGCCTGAAACAGATTTATACCAAATGCGAGAATCTGTGATGGTGAAGTCTTCAAACTGACGCAGCAACAAGGAGTCTAATTGGTCTATCAGCTTGGTTTCATTTTTGCTGACATTCGCTTGCGGCTCTTTGCTTTCTGATTTCGACAAAAGGTCGACGGTGCGGATGTCTAACGCTAAATCATCGATCGTTAAATCAGCAACAACTGGTTTAAAACTCAGAAGAGATTGAATCAAATCGAATTCAATATGGATTTCATCCACTGCAAAGCGAGCGTCTTGGTTATTAGGCAGATTCGCTTCTAAACCTTGCAGGGCGATAGAGGGATGGCTGTTACGCCAAGAACCAGCAACGCTGGTAATAGAAAAGTCAAAACCTGTGCCTTGCTTGACCCAGGTTTTGATCTCATCTTGGAAGTGGTTAAGTTGTGGCAATGCTACGCGCAGTGTGGTTACTAAGATGGCCAGAAGCACCAACAGAGTAACTAAAGTCCACGCGCAGAAGCGCCCGAAACGGTTAAAACCAGAATTCACAAATTTTCCAATTACATCATGACGACGTCAAACTGCTCCTGAATGTACAGGGGTTCAGCTTGAATACGAACTTGCTTACCAATAAATACTTCGAGTTCAGCCAGTGCGTGAGATTCATCACCCAGTAGTGTCTCCGCAACGTACGGTGACGCGTACACAACAAAGTTGTCCGCATCGTAAGCACGGTTAACACGGGTAATTTCACGCAAGATCTCGTAACACACAGTTTCGACAGTCTTCACGCTGCCGCGACCTTCACAAGTAGGACAGCTTGAACACAGGATATGTTCAATACTTTCGCGCGTGCGCTTACGAGTCATCTCCACTAAGCCTAGTTGAGTAAAGCCATTAATGTTGGTTTTCACTCGGTCTTTTGACAGTGCAGCTTCAAGAGAACTTAGAACGCGCTTACGGTGTTCATCCGATGCCATATCGATAAAATCGATAATGATGATACCACCAAGGTTACGCAGACGAAGTTGACGTGCGATGGCTTGTGTCGCTTCAACGTTGGTATTGAAGATGGTTTCTTCTAGATTGCGACGGCCAACAAACGCGCCGGTATTGATGTCGACCGTAGTCATCGCTTCCGTTTGATCGATGATCAGGTAGCCGCCGGACTTAAGCTCGACTTTGCGTTCAAGAGAGCGTTGGATTTCGTTCTCTGTGTCGTACATATCGAAGATAGGCTTATCGCCTTCGTACAACTCAAGCTTCTCAGTCAACTCTGGCACGTATTCAGAGGTAAACTCTTTCAGATTCTCGTATTCAAGGCGAGAGTCGACCATGATTTTGTCAAGCTCAGTGCCAACAAAATCACGTAGAATACGCTGCGCTAAACCTAGCTCACCGTACAAGGTAGAACGGGTTTTATATTTCGAGCGACGCTCCATGACTTTCAGCCATAAACGCTTCAAAAATGCCGCATCTTGAGAAAGCTCTTTTTCGTCTGCACCTTCTGCGGCAGTACGAATGATGAAGCCACCATGCTCATCACAGTAGTGGTTGACAACTTTCTTTAAACGCTCGCGCTCTGTTTCGCTTTCGATACGCTGAGAGACACCGACGTGGCTAGCACCCGGCATAAAGACAAGATAACGCGATGGCAAGGTGATATCGGTTGTCAGACGTGCGCCTTTAGTGCCCAGAGGATCTTTCACAACCTGTACAACGATATCCTGTCCTTGGCGAACCAACTCAGAAATATCACGTACTTGGAATTGTTGCTTTTCGTTTTCTGCCACACATTCGGTGTGTGGAACAATATCTGACGCGTGTAAGAACGCCGCTTTATCAAGACCAATATCAACAAACGCCGCTTGCATGCCTGGCAATACTCGGCTCACTTTGCCTTTGTAGATATTGCCAACAATGCCACGGCGCGATTCACGTTCTATATGAACTTCTTGTAGTACTCCACCTTCAATCATGGCCACACGAGTTTCACTCGGGGTCACGTTTAGCAGCAATTCTGCACTCATGTGCACACCTCAAAACAATTATAAAAATTCTTGAATTAGCTGATCGGTTTCGAACAAAGGTAAGCCTACTACGGCGTGATAACTGCCTTCGATTCGGGTGACGAAACGCCCACCGAGTCCTTGAATACCATAACTTCCAGCTTTATCGCATGGTTCACCTGACTGCCAGTATCGTTCTATTTCTTCTTCAGTCAGTGTTTTGAACCACACGTCAGTGATAACGACCACTGAATGTTGTTGTTCTTTTGATACGACGCTCACTGCGGTCATCACTTGATGCTGACGACCGGATAGATTGCTGAGCATGCGTTTTGAATCTTCGAAATTTTTAGGTTTTTCTAATACGTGGTTATCGCACACCACCACGGTATCTGAGCCCAATACAACGGAATCAGGCTTAGCCATCGCTAAGCCTGCTTGAGCTTTTTCCAGAGAGAGACGTAAAACATAGTCTTTTGCTTGCTCGTGGTCTTGCTTGGCTTCCTCTATATCAGGAAGCACAATATCAAAGTCATAACCTAATTGAGCAAGCAACTCTTTTCTTCTCGGAGAACCCGATGCGAGAACGAGGGATAAGCCCTTTTTCACAACGCTACCTTACGTGCCATGCGCGACGGACGCGTCGCATAAGTAAAAACATCCATGGCCAAAGTATACAGTTTATTGCCGCAGTCCACAGAGATAATGGATTAAATACTACGTCTTGGTTCAAATATTCCCCACAGAATATGAGAAGTTCCAGTAGCACGGTAAAAAAGGCAATCAAGATAGATTGTTGCCAAAGCGCCATGTTACGGATCACCAAGAAATTCAAGGCCACCAAGTAGATAATGATCGACATCATCATCCCTCGGATACCGAGCGTAGAGCCAATCAATATGTCCCACAACAAACCTAAGATCAAAGCGGTACCAACGTTAACACGGTGAGGCAATGCCAACACCCAGTAACAGGCCACTAGAAATAGCCATGACGGACGCAGCAAATCGAGCACGCCCGGCCATGGAATAGTTTGTAAGACTAGCGCGACAAAGAAGCTGACGCCGATGACCATTCGGCTTCTAAATACACTATTGGCCATCGGTTACCTCTTGTTCTGAACCTTCTTCGACATTGGATTGCAGTACTTTGTGTTGACGGTCTTCATTCGGCCAAATCAATAGCAAGTAGCGCAGACGATCAAACTCAACCACAGGTTCCGCTTTGATTGATGCGAACTCTTGGCGAGTATCGTGATCGACATTCGTGACGGTAGCGACTGGGTAGCCTTCAGGGTAAATACCACCGAGACCCGACGTCACTAGCAAATCGCCCACTTGAATGTCTGTACTGGTTGGGATGTGTTCCAATTGGATTTCATCCACTTCACCGTTACCGGAGGCGATCACACGAATATCGTTACGAATCACTTGAACAGGAATCGCGTTTTTCGCGTCTGTTAGCAACAATACGCGTGCGTTGTGCGCTGCAACAAACGTTACCTGACCAACGATGCCTTTCTCGTTAATAACAGGCTGACCAACGTAAACACCATCAATACGACCTTTATCAATCACCACTTGGTGGCGATATGGTGAGGTATCTACGGCCATCACTTCTGTGACGACTTTCTTTTCGTCACGGACGAATGAAGAGCCGAGCAGTTTACGCAGGCGTTGGTTTTCTTCTTTATATTGGTCGAGCAAGATCAGCTCGCTCTTCAGGCGAAGCACTTCTCGCTTCAAACTGCGATTGCCTTCAATCAGTGCCTGACGAGTGTTTAAACTCTCGAACATTCCATCGAACATGCTACGAGGCAAATTAGCTGCGTATTGAATTGGCGCAACCATACTGTTCAATAGGTATCGGACGTTGGAAAACGTATCTAGACGGTTATCAGCCAGCATCAAACTCGCCGACACGATGACAGCAAAAAACAGACGTAATTGCAGAGATGGGCCTCTGCCAAAAATCGGTTTCATCTTGTTTTTAACCTGATTGCTACCATGATTATTGAGCCTTACTTGGCAACCAGAGAATCTAATGTAAGTGGATTCTAGGTATGGAGCAGATTGAAATTACAGAGAGCGGAAATGAAGGTGAAGCCCATATGGACTCCACCCTGCATTTTATTCTTCAGAGAATAGATCGCCACCGTGCATGTCGATCATTTCTAGAGCTTTACCGCCGCCACGAGCCACACATGTTAGTGGGTCTTCAGCGATAACAACTGGAATGCCAGTTTCTTCCATTAGTAGACGGTCTAGGTCTTTAAGTAGTGCACCACCACCAGTTAGTACCATACCGTTTTCAGAGATATCAGACGCTAGCTCTGGTGGACATTGCTCAAGCGCAACCATAACTGCAGATACGATACCAGATAGCGGCTCTTGCAGTGCTTCTAGGATCTCGTTTGAGTTCAGGCTAAAGCTACGTGGCACACCTTCTGCAAGGTTGCGACCGCGAACTTCGATCTCTTGAACTTCATCGCCAGGGTATGCAGAACCGATTTCGTGTTTGATCTTTTCAGCTGTTGCTTCACCGATCAAGCTGCCGTAGTTACGACGTACGTAGTTGATCACAGCTTCATCAAAGCGGTCACCACCGATACGTACAGAAGAAGAGTAAACCACACCGTTTAGTGAGATAACCGCAACTTCCGTTGTACCACCACCGATATCGACCACCATTGAACCTGTTGGCTCAGATACACAAAGGCCTGCACCGATTGCCGCCGCCATAGGCTCGTCAATTAGGTAAACTTCACGCGCGCCAGCACCTAGTGCAGATTCGCGAATCGCGCGACGCTCAACTTGAGTAGAACCACAAGGAACACAAACCAATACGCGAGGGCTTGGCTTAAGGATGCTGTTGTCGTGCACTTGCTTGATGAAGTGCTGAAGCATTTTTTCTGTTACGTAGAAGTCAGCGATAACGCCGTCTTTCATTGGACGGATTGCTGAGATGTTGCCTGGTGTACGACCAAGCATCTGTTTTGCCGCATGGCCTACAGCAGCAACGCTTTTTGCAGAACCTACACGATCTTGGCGAATAGCAACTACAGAAGGTTCATCAAGGACGATGCCCTGTCCTTTTACGTAAATTAGAGTGTTGGCAGTACCTAAATCGATAGATAGGTCGTTAGAAAACATGCCACGAAGTTTTTTAAACATATTCTTCGCTCATCCTGCAAAAATTTAGAAGACAAAAATTGTCCTAAATGTACCAATGCCTCGCTGTCACAGCAAGGCATTGGTACACAAACATGAGCAGAAAGCCTCAATTTCTTGCAGTTTCCTTACTTAACGCAAGAAACCGAAGTTTGTTATTGTCCGGTTAACCCCGGTTCACCCCGATAAATCACGCGGTCATTGCCACGGTGAATACCAAACGTGACGACTGATGATGGGTTTTCTTCTGAGCCATCTTTATCCCAGTCGTATTTGAGCCAAGGGACATTGCTTCCATTCGAGTCGAGCCCTAGCCAAACTTCTGTTTGCTGACGAACCGAAGATTGACATGTAGCTAAGTCTTGTTGGGCTTTAATTTTCCGTGTTTTTCCTCCAGAAACAGTAGCATTCCCCTCTAAAAAAACTGAACAATCAGTTCCATCATCAGGCCAAATTGGTGTTTGTTTCTGAATGAAGTTAATCACTGAGGTATTGTTATCTTCTGCATTAGTTACAAAACGCTCACCGTTCCAAAATTCCACAGAAAGAGGAACTGTCAACTTCTGCCCTTGATATCCCCCCACGTCAGATAACATCATTCGCCCAAACCTAACGGGAGGTTGGCTGGGAAGTACAGCAGATATACTGTAGCTCTCGGAAGAACTATTTTTAAATCTAACAGGGTCTTTACCCGATATTTCAAGACTAAATTCTGTAGCTTTTGAGAGTCGATCATTTGTGTTGAAAGGCCCACTTTCGTCAAGGGGCTTAGTCACATATGCAAAAGCGTCCTGCAAATACCACTGTGAAGTCTCCGATACATCAGGGTTCTCTCGCCAATCACCTAGCGATGTATCAAGAATTAAACTGTTTGATACTTTTCCATCCCCCAGAACGGCAAGCTTAGCTTGATAACCGCCATCAATTAAGTGGTAGTTTTTCAATGGCGCACTACTGCCCATACCGTATGGGAGTATCGATACTTCTGCCAAATCGAAATTCTGTCCCATATACGAAATGTTTCCTTGATTTTTTGGCGCATCCCATTTCGTTGAATTGATCACAAAGCTATCAGGGTAAAAGCGTCCTATCTTACGAGAACCTTTGACCCCTTTATCTCCATCAACTTCTATTGAAGAATAAAAAGCCCCAGTTTCCAAGGCAGACAAATTTATGCTTCCAACCTCTGAATAGGCTAGATCGGAAAAAACATAGCTATAGGCAATTTTTTTATCATCAGACACATTGCGTACCAATGTGCCACTCAAATTGCCTAAAATACCACCGACTGGAGAATCGAGCGTATACGATAACTCAGCAGACGCCTCAGATAAAAAGTAATTGTGGGTTAACTGTTCTTGCTCGCTACACTCTGGGCTATTGTATTTTAGCGGTGCGACTCGAACAGAAAAGAGCTGACCAGCGGCAACAAAAGCATTACCACTCTTACTGTTACCATTTGCGGAAACATACTCACCTTCAGTGCTCTGAGGGCAAACAGAAAACTTCCATGGACGCGATTTAACAGAAAACTCCCCACTTAAGATACCGCCGTCGATTTGACATTCTTTTGTATCGGGATCTTTTAGCTCATCAAAACTATCACAATCAAACTCTGAATCCTTTAGGGTTATCGTTGCTTCCCCTGAATCCGTAAACGTAACTGAAGATTTTGCTAGGCCGTCCTTAAAATCTAGACCAGACAGCGAGATAGCACCGGATTGATTCGCTGATGGCATTGTAATTAGAGAAGATACATCATCACCCTTTAATGAATGATTATATTTGAGAACAACCGGAGAAGACGAAACTGACGATGGCGGACACGCAAGTACTCGAACATCTATATCAACAGGTTTGTTTGCAATCATTGGAATAGCAGAGTTATCCCATTTGTCTTGATTGCTAGACTTGATATCAAATTTATAAGGGACAAAACTAAAATCGACACTTTTTGACTTATCAGTATCCTCTAGAAGCATAGCTTTAAGCTGATAACGTGTTTTAGCCAAATTAGCGTCAAAGTTGTCCACCTTCGCGCTAATCGTAAGCTCGCCATTACGATTGCTTATAAACTTACAACGATCTGCACTACTCGTTATCGAACAAGCACTCCCGCTTCCAACTGATGCTTCTAAAGTAAATGCAACACTATCAGCATCAGGAATAGAAATAATGACTTCTAAACTTTCACCAACAGAGTTGTTTTGAGTAAGGATATCGAATGTTGGGGTGTCCTCGCCACACATCAACGCCAATTGAGTACTTGGCGTTATAGCAAGCTCATAGCTATTAACTGGCGCTAAGCAACCTGACGAGCGAATTATCTTTGAGTTACTATCGAGGTAGATATCCTTTGTTGTCAATGCCCCATAAAACTGAACATTAGAGGTTAGGTATGTGTTACTTTCGTTATAGGCCATACCAATAAAAATAGCATTGCTATCCATATAAAATGGGGCCGAACCGTTTAACGAACTGTCTTTATGCACATTTATCCTTAAATAGCTGTCATCAGCAAACCAACCACCGTTTTTAACCACATCTATAGAGCTGGATCTATAAATGTCAGGCTTTTTAGATGTATTGCTTTGCATTACATCGTCAGAGACAGTGCCAATAAAACTTGTATTTGTCATATAAAGTTTCTTGGTATGGATAACAACCTCTTCACCCTCAGGCACAACTATCGCGCTCTTTCCATTCATGGATATTGATTCAAACCAGTAGGTTCCGTTTTTTAAAATGAGGGAACCACCTTCTTGAATATTAACACTTTTGTATAACGCGTTACCGCTCAATTCCTTACTCTGGGTATCACCTGTGTATCCAGATAAACTCAGCGATTCAGTTCCTCCTAAAAAAGCACCCAATGCTTCTTTAGGTTGTATCATCCCAGCATCTCCAACACAGGCTTGCCCATCACAGACTTTCATTGTTTGGGGGTTTGCAACTGATATATTATTCTGTTCAAAACCAACGAGTCGTTCTCCAGAACTATTTTTTTTTGTACCTATGATTTGAACTGTTGCATTTTGAATACTTAGCGTCCCGTTACCATCGATGATATTATCCTGATCATCATACTCAGCCCAAGTTTGCAAAGGGGAAGTAAAAACTGAACAAATAGGGTTAGGGTTAGCCTTTTCAAACATAAACCAGCCAACTTGCTCATCAGTATGCCCCCTCTCTTTATCTCGCTGCATATCCTCTTCATTAATGAGTGCGACACTTGAAGTTCTGACATCGCATCGACGCAGCCAACCGCCATTGCTACCTTTACGAGAGTTCTTGTTGGCGACTAGAACAGGAGGTTCATCGAAAACTACCCCCTCAGGAAAATCGGTGTAAACCTTACACCCATCCAAGACTGGAGAAATGACTGGGTCATCCTTTTTCAAAGTGTATTCCGTCACACCGTACCCCAACCAAAACTTCAAACCATCCTTAAACCCCTCCCCTTGTCCTGCAACAAAAGCAACGACTTCGGGCTCAGAAACAGGGTTAAAACTGGCATCTAGTTTTTTGTTTCGTAATGTTTTATAAACCTCGGATTTATCTAAGGCAATAACAGCACTCCTTAGTGTTACATCACGAGCCAAAGCGGTTGCCCAATGCTCTGAAATTCCAGCATTTTTGTTGTTTGTCGTTTGAGTTTGGACTAACACTCCAGGCTTTTCAGTAAAATCTTCTGATAAACCAAAGTTAGAAAAGTTAATTTCAATGCCATCATTTTGCTCTGTCTCATTACAGCCATTCTTCTTGCAACTATAATGTGATGCCACACCGTCCCCGATATAGTCATCCCCCGCTCCAATAGGAAGGGTTCCCGATACAATTTTCGAGCCATTTTCAAGTTCGAGGACACCTTGCTCAATGGCAAAGTAGTCAATTTTACCTACTGGTGTTTTATCCTTATCAATAAAATCGACATCATCATCAGCTTTCTCAGCCGGAGCAAAATCTTGATAAATTGTGGCTTCTGATCTGGTTACGTCCTTTACTCCGACGGTAGATGGATATTCTGTAATCCTTTCCCCGCCATCTCTAGAGGTTAAATTTGCATCAATAACGGGCATAACAAAGACTAGGGGTACCGTGTTAAATTTTTTATCGAATTTGATTGCACACTCAGCCCCAGAAGTGCAATCAACCGTGCCAAATTCAAATTTAGGAGAACGATTAATAATGTTAGGATGTTCTGTGTTTTCGTGACAACTTAAGGACGTAATTCTCGGAGAGGATGACGAAAGACTAATATTAGCGCCATTCAATGACGTAAAATCAGCTTCTTCACTCTCAACGAACTCCCAATCTGTTCCAGATTTGATGTAATACGTTGCTAATCCAGCTTTGTGAGCTTCAGCATTTTCAGGATCATAAAAAATCCAAACTTCATAGTCTTCGTTTTTCAACACTTTATTGTCAGCAAATATCGCATCTGCCTTTTCACTTTGTGCATCTGTCCAAAAAACGATTGTTTCCGACGCTCCATTTTTCTTTTTTGCCGTAACGGTTTCAGACATCTCAGCGTTGGTTATTTTAAACTTTATGTCCCACGAATCTTTGTTGCTTTTAACGTTACAACTTTGACTGGCCCAAGAGATGCTAGAAAAGAGCAACAATGTAATCATCACTAGTATTTTTTTACGAATCATATAATTCATTCCTTAACCCAAACCTCTTGTTGTCGCTGTACTTGTGCAACCCCGGAACCACAAATTGCTGTGGCTTGCACTCTAAATAGAGATTCAGCTCCAGAGGTACCCGCATTAAAGGTACCAATGTTTGAACATGTCATAGCACGTAATTGACAACCTGTGCCTTGTGTAACATTTGGTGTAGCGCCACTTACCGTATTGGCACAAAAATCGGCCACATCTGGAGTAGTGTCATCTAAAGGATAAAGCTGAGTTAGAGCCCACTCATTGGCAGATTGAGCAATAAACCAAGCTTTGGTACCCAAAAATTCTCTCGTTAATGTACTTTGGTTTGACCAACTTACTCTCATCAAAGAAGCAGCTAAGTACCCCATCACAATGATGACAAACAACACGACGATCAGAACACTACCTTGTTGGACATTTCTACGGAACATTGAGCACCTGCACGTCTTGTTGGTAAACACTACGCTCCCCGTTTTGAGTGAACTCTAAATTGATGTGTACAAGACCACCACGTTGCAGCGTTGGTTCTAGATAGTGCATATCACTTACAGAAGTATCGACACTATCCGCGACCGTAATTCCATTGCGCGTGATTTGCTTGTTCTCGAAGCAGTAACGTACTTCAGACTTATCTTGATAGATGTAATGACGACTCGAAATAGAAGAGCCACCAATAGTACTTGCTGCACCACTGACAACAAACACACCATCTCTTTTATCTAAATTACCAACATCCAAACTCTGCGAAGAAGAAGGCTGTAAGTCTTCATAGCGACTTGGATTAATCACCATCCAACGATTCACTGGAATAGGATTCAATGTAGAGTCATTGCCTAACAGAAACTCTAAGTTGTTATTCGTCAGCGTGTAAAAACCGGAATATTCAATCGGCATAAACTCCAAGCAATTGGTAGTTCCGGTAGGTACATGAAAGCTGTTTGGGACTGCGTGACGAATTTCTCGCGACATTTTCTCTAGCACAAACTGGGCTTGAGTTTGCATACGTTGTCGGTCAACTGTATCTGCATAACCTTTCATACCAAGCTGAACATAACCCGCAATACCCAGCATGATAAAACTCCCGATCACAATGGTGACGATCATTTCCATTAAGGTAAAACCACGAGCTTTCATCAGTAGTTCCCTCTTATGGCAGTGAGTGTTAATGGCTGAGTGTTGCTCGCAAAAATAGTAATAGTGATTTTTTTATAGTTAGTGATGCCTGTCGTTTTCGCCGCAGATAAGTTGTCGTACGCAACTCCGACCTCAACACGGAAATTGCGATATTTATCTTCACCGCTCTTTCCTAATACATCAGCAATACTCCCACGCTTCACACTTTGGCACTGACCTATTGTCGTCGGTGTACTCCAACAACCTATGTAATCATCCACGTCATTAAAAGTACTCGGATTATTAGAAACTTCGCCATATTTTGTATCGACACCCAATGTTGCCGAACAACCGTTAGAGGGGTTATCTGGATGAGGGTTAAAACTAGGCTCCTCACAACGAACAACTCCACCATCAAAATCACTCCACTGGTCAAAGCCACGTGCCAATATTTGCGACATAAAACCCTGCCCTAAGGCTGCTGCACGCATTTGATAATGAGGCATTGCTGAATCACGAATTTGAGGAACTAAAAAAGACGTAAATGCTACCATCGCAATCCCCATAAGAATGATGGCAATGATCATCTCAATAAGCGTCATACCAATATTCTTTCTCATGAACATGCTCCCTCCGAAACATAACCTTGAGGGTTAATCAATACTCGGCACTGGCTTTGACCGTTTTTATCTTGAATAAGAATAGAAATACCAGCAGAAGAAACATTGAGAGGATTACCCAATAGATCAAATTCAATGGGACTAGAGGCACCATCAATAATAGAAAACTGAGCTGAGTTATCGACGACGACATCGCTGCGAGCATCTTGCTCATTACTAACTAGATTGCACGCTGCACTAGAACCTATACAAGTGCTCGTAATTGATAGACAAAAGTTAGTGTAGCTAGAGTTCTCTCCAGCGTTATAGCTACTGGGTAGACATCTTTCAGGATAAGACTTGTTTGGGATATTGATATTCGACTGCATGCGATTCACCTGTACTTGGCGGATCACTGAAATAGCCTGCTCTTGAAGCGCAAACGCGGAGACACTACCTTTGCCCATAAAGCGGCTAGCAGCGTAGAGAGAAAGAATGGAAAGGAGGACGATCACTAGGATCAGTTCCATTAATGTAAACCCTAATGTAGAGCTGCGAATTTTCATAACCCAACCTTAGGCTTAGGACAAGCGAAGTAAGTATACGATGAAATTATGAGAATAATGATAGGTTTATAAGTTTTAAATTCGAACTGTGAGCAAGTGTACAAATAACCGCCAAAAGGTCATTTCTCTCCTTTTGAACGCTCCAATTCTTCTTCAATTCGATCGTAAGTTTCTTTGTTGCTTAGTGTTTCAGAAACATGCTCAGCGTTTTGCTTGGTTTGCTCCCACTTGGCTTCGTAAGTTTCTGGTTCAAAGCTGATAAATCTTGGTAATACCACATAACCGATCACACCCAAGATAATCAGCACAACCACAAACTCTATTGCACTAAGACCCGATGATTTACGCATATGTACCATTCCGAGATTAATCAAAATAAAGAGATAAAGGCCAGACTGGCTGGCCTTATTGTTATTAGTCACCACATGCTGTAGTTGAAGTTTGCACAGATGCCGCTGCTGAAGCTGTTGCTTCAGTGTAAACAACACAGTTATCAGTATAACCAGTATAACCAAATGAAATCGCACCACTAGTTGGGCCATTCAGCACAGCCCAATCTGTTTCCAAACCATCAACAACAGCGTTAAGAGCATTTTCAGTAGCTGCTGGATAGCCATATACGATAGCAATGGAACCGGCATTTCCGCCAAGATCAAGATTAGTGCTATCACTGCTTTCTACACCAGCAATAGCTGCTTTACCATATACAATCCCTGCAGCACCAGTGATAGCACCTTTCAGACCATCCAAACCGGAGTTACGAGCATCATCTTGCAGGTTAAGGAAACGTGGTGCTGCAGTTACCGCTAGAATACCTAGGATTACAATTACCACTACCAATTCGATAAGGGTGAAACCACCTTGTCTTTTCATTGTTTACTCTCTCTATGTAAGCATGCAGAGTGACTGCAAAGTTTATCGGTCATGCGACCATTTTGGATAATGTCAAAACGGTGTGGCATCTCAACGATAAACCAATGTTTATCCATTGAGCCCTTTTTCTACCGCTTGAGCAGAATGACGATTCGCCATTATTAAGTTAAAGCCGTGCAAAAAAGATATCCCATGTTTGGTTTACTTTTTATTACAACCTTTTGCTTATGGTAATGTTTGCATTATACCGACTTTCATTCCTATTTATAGTACTTAAGTGTCAAAAAATTCACTCCGTCGACATTTCGACGTCTATTTTCAGGTAATTAGCGTCTGATATAACAACAACTCTCTGTCCATTTTCATAAGTATAGTTACATGTATAACTATTACTTTTAATTGCTCCACGAATTTCTAACAACTCGCTCGCCATAATTTTACGTTGTGGGTAATGGACCGTCAGCCAATAGTCACAATCAAGTGCACCGCTTGTTCTGAAAGGTGATACTAAGCCCCCTTCCGTCATATTGAGCTCAAAACCGTCCATTAACAGCAACTTAGGCTCTCCATGAACGAGCCATGCTTGGTGGTATCGTTGCACGCTATCTTGCATCCAAACCTTGGCAAGTTTCGCTCCTGTTTCTTGCGCTTCTTGCTCTATAGGTTTCAACTTTTGCATAAATGCTGCCAGCACAATAATACCGACGACACCCACTAGAATCAGCATTGCTCGGCTCTGATTTTCAACCACGCCGTTAGCCGCCTTTGATGATGTCCAGCATCCCCCACATAGGCAGGAAGATACCGAGTGCCAACACCATAACCATGCCTGCCACAATGACCAAAAGTAACGGTTCTATTCGCGCGGTTAGGGTTTTTAAGTCGTAGTCGACTTCACGGTCATAGAAGTCCGACACTTCCAATAGTAGTTCATCGATACGACCTGTTTCTTCACCAACCGCAATCATCTGAATAACCAGAGGCGTAAATATCTTACTGTTGATCGCCGTAACTGAAATAGTACTGCCCGCTTCAATGGCCGCTTTCATTTCTAGAATTCGGTTCTCCAAGAACTTGTTGCCGAGCGCTTCACCAGCTAAAGCTAATGATTGGTTGAGCGGCACACCGGATTTCAACATCAATGAAAATGTTCGTGAGAATCGTGATAGCTGTGCTCGGTTAACAATGTCACCAACAATAGGCAGCCTTAAACGCAGTTTGTCGAACTTCTCTCGACCGTCAGCTGTGGCCACCCAAGATCTGAAAATAATAAACGCACCAATGATCGCGGCGATCAGCAAGCCCCAGTAATTTACAAAGAAGTTCGACGTCGCGATCAGAATTCTGGTAGGCAGCGGTAACTCAACACCAAAGCGTGTAAACATGGAAGCAAACTCTGGGATCACCAGAATGTTCAAAATAAACATCGCGATGGTGATAAACACGATTACAAAAGTTGGATAGCGCATGGCTGCTTTGATGCGCTTACGCGTTTCCAGTTCTTGTTCGTAGTAGTTTGCTAGCTGCAGCAAGGCTTGATCTAGGCGACCGGTGTTTTCACCCACGTTGATCATCGAAACGAACAACGGGCTGAACACTTTGGTATGCGGTTGCATCGCAGAGGAAAGGCCGCGACCATTACTCAACTCTGCTACTACATCTTCTAAGGCTTCTTTAAGCTGTTTGTTCTCACAGTTTTGCAGCAGACCACGCATGGAGCGCAACAGTGGCACGCCCGCTTTGGTCAAACTAAATAGCTGACGTGAAAACAGGATAATGACTTCAAGCGGAATCGCAGGCACGAGCAGCTTAGATAAGCTGACTTTGCTTTTGACCGCTTCTTTTTCTAATCGCAGGTTTAGAGGAATAATCCCCTTATTCATCAATGCTTCCGCTGCCGCTTCGGAATTCACCGCATCGACTTTGCCACTGGTTGATGAGCCGTCTAAGGTGCGGCCTTGATAACGAAAAGTTGGCATTCACTTACCTACATGAAAATTGGGTCGGTTTTACCAGAAGCATCACCCTCACCAAGGGTCATGACTTCGTCCAAACTCACAGTGCCTTGCAGCGCAAGTTCCATCGCAGAAGCCAATAGCGGCTTGTAGTTTTCTGAGCGGCGCGCTGCTTGAGCAAAGCCCACGGCATCATTCGCGCGTAGCTTGTCCATCATTTCATTTTCTAACTCAAGCATCTCAAACACACCAACTCGGCCACGATAACCCGTTAGGTTACAGTTTTGGCAACCCGCGCCTTTGTGGAAGGTTTGTCCTACTTGATTAGGGAAGCGACCAGCAAGCCACTGCTGACGGGACTCATCGAGCACATCGGTGGTTTTACAATCTGGGCAAACACGACGAACAAGACGCTGAGCCACAACCGCACGAACAGCACTCGCCACCAAATAACCAGGAGCGCCCATATCAATCATTCGCAGCGCACTGTCTACCGCATCGTTGGTGTGCAAAGTACTCAATACTAAATGGCCAGTCAGTGCGGCACGAAGGCCAATTTCAACCGTTTCTTGGTCACGCATCTCACCAATAAGGATAATGTCTGGGTCTTGGCGTAGGAAGGTACGTAGCACGCGAGAAAACGTTAGATCAATCTTGCTGTTGATCTGAACCTGAGTAATACGTGGTAAACGATATTCCACTGGGTCTTCTGCGGTGATGATCTTCTTGCCCGGCTCGTTTAATTCACTCAATGCACCGTAAAGCGTGGTGGTTTTACCAGAGCCTGTTGGACCAGTAACTAAGATCATTCCGTGTGGGCGAGAAAGCTGACGACGAAGACGAGCAAGTAGCTCAGGTGGTAAACCGGAATCCTCAAGCTTACGTAGGCCTGAAGATTGGTTTAGCAAACGCATTACTACTGATTCACCGTATTGCGTCGGTAGCGTCGACATACGAATATCGATCGATTGACCACGAACTTTGATATTGAATCGACCATCTTGAGGTAAGCGCTTTTCAGAGATATCGAGATGCGCCATCAACTTTAGACGCAATACTAACGCAGAGGCAATGTTCACCTCGTTTAGAAGTGTTTCATGAAGAACACCATCGACACGCTGACGCAAACGCAACACTTTATCATCGGGCTCGATATGAATATCCGACGCACCGACTTGCACCGCATCTTCAAACATGGAGTTAACCAGTTTAACAACGGTAACTTCTTCGCTATCACCTTCATCAATTCCGTAGTCGAAGCCTTCAACGTCTTGGTGCTCTGCTTGAAGCTGTTCTGCAAACGAAGCGATCTCTTTGGTTCTGCGGTAATAACGGTCAAAACTTTCCACTAACTGGCGTTCTGGTGCAATGATGAACTCTAAGTCGTATTGACCAAGCAGGTTCATCAACGACTCTTGAATAAACAAGTCCGCCGGATCACTCATCGCAACACGTAATGTGTCACCATTACGGGCCACAACCATGGCACGTAAACGACGCGCGTGTACTTCTGGGAGAATTTGCACCGCATCGGCATCAACAGGAGCACGGCTCAAATCAATTAAAGGCAAGCTCAACTGCTGGGACAAGAACTCAAGCATCTGCTTTTCACTGATAAACCCAAGGTCAATCAGCGCATCACCCAGCTTTTGACCAGTACTGTGCTGAGCATTCAGCGCCTGCTGAACTTGCTCTTCAGAAACAATACCTTCTTCAATTAACAGATCGCCTAAGCGTTTTCTCAACTGAATTTTCATTGCGCACTCTCCAGTTGTTTTAAGATATTCAAGCGATCACGAATAAATGCCTGAGATTGATTTGAAATACCGACTTTGCCAAGTGCTTGCTTATAAGAAGCGATCGCCGGAGTGAAAGCTAATGCTCGCTCTTGTTGAATGGCTAAACCAAGCCACCAGCGCGCATTTTCAGGCTCACGCTGAGTCAATAATTGGTAGCTTTCCAGTGCAATTTCATTTTGCTTTTGCTTTTGGGCCAACGCGGCACGCATGGCTAAATATTCGCGGCTTGGTGCTGGCGGTAGATGCACAAGCGGGCTTAATGCTGCTTCAGCTTGATCCGCTTTCATCAACAGTTTTGATAGCGCAAGACGTAGGCTTTGGTTATTGGTGTCTAGAGTGATGCCAGACTGCAAGATCTCATAAGCTTTGCGCGTATCCCCTTTTCCAAAATACAGCGCCGCTAACTTCTGACGAGCCTCTAAATTCGTTGGCTGATAGCGAAGTGCTTCATCGAATGCAGACAAAGCCGTCTTCATATCATTTGCATCCATGGCTTTATCTGCACGTGCTAATGCTTTTTCTGCTAACTGCTGGTGCGTAAGTTCAACTTGCTCAATGCGCATTGAGCTATCTTGTGACACATTCGACGAGGTATTTACATTCTGATTCACGCTCGCCAACAACATCGGTTGTTCTACTGATTGGTTCACTTCTGCTTTAGCAGTGAACTGGTCTACTTGCGGAGTGGACTTCGCCACAGGCAACTCAACCGTCACCTTTGGTTTCTCAATTCTTTGCGTGTACACCACATTATCTAACTGAGGCGTCACTTTGCTGGTCGGTGAGTGATTCACTGCCATGATTGGTGAGTTATCAACACTGACGGTATTCATTGAAATGTTCGATGAAGATGTAATGTCTTCCATCGGTGCCGGACCTTGAGAGACTGCCCAACCTCCAACAGCAAGGCTCAATGAGAAGCCACCCACTAGCCACAGCCACGGTTTGCTTCGTGTGATACTTGGAATCTCTGCTTTCGTTAGTGCAGAAGGTGATTCTTTTTCAGCAAGTTCTGATAATGCTTTATTGATGGCACTCAAGGCTGGCTCCATCCCCAAAATTTGGGAGTTTTAAACTTAGGCTTACGCGCATCAAAGGTGTCATGCATTGCAACGTAAACGTGTTGATTCTTTAATAAGGTGCAACGGTCATTAAACGCCGTAAGCAAGGCTTTATGACTGATTTGGTTGATCAATCTCGGGATACCCATCGCCGAACGCCAAATGGCTTTTTTCTGCTCAATCGAGAAGATATGCGCACCATTTCCTGCTTTGTCTAAACGGTTGTTGATATAGGCGACGCCCTCTTCAATCGAGAGAGGACGAAGCTGGCAACTAAACGTAATTCGCTGACGGAACTGTCTTAATTCATGAGTGCCAAGTCGCTCATCCAATTCAGGCTGACCAAACAAGACCAGTTGAATCAGCTTGTCTTGTTCCGTTTCCAAATTGCCGAATAAGCGCAGCGTTTCGAGAGCTTCAGATGACAGTGCTTGTGCTTCATCGACAATCAGTACGGTCTTTTTACCTAGCGCATGAATTTGAATTAAACGTTCTTGAATCAAAGAAACGACTTTAAGCGGATCGCTATCTTCAATACCTAACTCACGAGCGACTGCAAACTGTAACTGCTCGCCATTTAGAACGGGGTTAGGTAAGTAAACAAGCTCAACTTCAGATTCGATTTGCTCGATCAACTTACGACAAACCATGGTTTTGCCCGTACCAACCTCTCCGGTCACTTTAATCACCCCTTCCCCCATTTTGACTGCAGCCATAATGGTTTGAATGGCCTCGTAGTGAGGCACTAACCCCAGAAACATTTCTGTATTAGGGGTCAGTGAGAAAGGTTGAACTCGAAATCCAAAATGCGACAGGTACATAGTCGAATCACAAAACCACGTTTAACGACAGTTCTAACACCGATTACTCAGCGTCAGGGAACCACTCTTGCAACAAGTCACGTGAACGCTCTAGCTCTTTCTGCCATGTGTTCACGCCAACAACGGTTGGCTTAAGCAGAATAACCAGTTCTGTCTTTTGCGATATATTATTGATGTTACGGAATAAGTTACCAAGTCCTGGTACATCACCGAGGAAAGGCACCTTTGAGACTTGCTCTAGGTTTTGTTGCTTCATCAAGCCGCCAATCACGACCACGTCACCATCTTTAGCACGGATCACAGAGTCAGACTCACGAATTGAGCTTTTCGCCAGCGGTAATTGAATATTTTGGAATTCACCGCCAAGGTTTAAATTCTTGACCTCTTCTTCGACTTCAATGACGGCAGGGTGAACGTGTAGGAACACATTGCCTTTATTGTCGATTTGCGGAGTAACATCTAGGGAGATACCAGAGAAGAAAGGTGTCAACTCAACTTCAGGAACGGCATTGGAGTTCTCACCGTTACCTGCGTTGCTTGAAAGCTCAGTGACAAAGTACTCATCAGTACCCACTTTGATCACTGACTTTTGGTTGTTTGCTGCGGTAATACGTGGGCTAGAAAGCACGTTCAAATCGCCTTGCGTTGCCATAAAACTCAACACAGCATCAAAATTGCCATCAGAGATAGTCACATTCGTTTGTCCACCAAGTAGTGAACCGATCGTATCTAGTCCTGGTAATAATGGGATATCAGAGCCATCACCAGGAGAGCCGCCACCAGGGTATGGACGACCGATAGAGATGCTTCCCGAATTACCGATAGAGGCAGATAGATTCGACCAGTTGATACCTTGTTGGTAACCATCACTCAATGTCACTTCCAAGATTTTTGCTTCTAGAATCACTTGGCGCTGCATACGCTCTTGCGATACACCTAGGAACTCGCGAACTTCGCGGATTTCATCAGGGAAAGCACGTACTGTGATAACACCAGCTTGTGGGGTCACAACAACGCTTTGGCCTTTACCTGAGCCAATTAGGTTAGCCACCGCTTGCTGTAGCATTGGCCAGAAATCGCTTTCAGTTATGGTTTCAATGCGAGTGCCGCCCGTTGAGGTTGTTGAGCTATCACCGTTATTGTTATTTGAATCTGAAGAATCAGAATCGTCAGAGCTGCCACCTGAGTTTGATGTTCCCGCAGAAGTTACAGAGCCGGTTACGATGCTGGTTAGCGAGCGACCAGAACGTTTGAACTGAAGGTAATCCACAGGGATTGTTACGGTACGCATACCAGCAGGGTAGATTTGAATTACCTTACCCGACTTCACGACGTCATAGCCGTACATGTTTTGCACAACATTCAGCACTTCATCCAGCGTCACATCAGAAAGGTTTACGGTGATATTGCCTTGTACCGCAGGGTGGATCGCCACGCTGTATTCGGTGCCTTTAACCAAAGAAGCGAAAAAGCTACGCGCCTCAACCGCGTTGGCTTGGATTCTAAAACGCTTCAATGTTCCTTGTTGAGACGACATGTTGGCGTCTAGGTTTGGCATAAGATCGGCTTCCACTGAAGATGGAATGTCTTCTAGGGCACGACTGTTTGCTTCATTGATAGATTCATTCAGTGCTTGCTTCACTTCTACTGGATCGCGGTGACCCATAGAACAACCCATTAAGGAAGCAATCACAATTCCTACAACTAATTTGCGCATATCTGATCAGGCTCTGATTATTATTTTTTTACGTTTAAACCAAAAAGCTCTAGCTTCCACTGACGGTTACCACGCTTTAAAGTTACAAATTCACTGTTGATGCTAGCTACTCGGTAGCCATTAAGTTTTGCCCCAGGCTCAACAATACGGTCGTTCAAAATCGCTACACAGGGCGTGTTTGGCTTACAAACAATGCTATTCAGTGTTGGCAGACGATATTGTTTCGCTTTTGGCTTTGCTTGCTCGGTAGCTGGTTTCGTCCAGCCCAGCGGTGCAGTTGGGTCTTGGTTCGCCCAACAGCTGCCTGCAATAGAAACAAGTGCCAATGAGATAATGAGTTTCTTAACCACCAATAAACTCCTCTCGTGAACCTAGGGTGTAGACTTCCAATACAAGTTTTGCTTTTGGATAATCTTCGACTTTGTAGCTGAAGCTTCGCCAGTAATAACTTGCAGGCAAGCTTTCAAGTTTTGTTAGGTAATTAGCAATTGCAAAGTAGTCACCGGTAAGTTCCATACGAACTGGGTGCACGTAGTAACCTGAGTATTGCGACGCTTCTTTATCTTCTGTTATCGGCTCCGCAGGCAATGTCTGAAGTGACAATAAGTGAATACCGCTTTGCTGCTCCAATACACTTTCTAACAAGCTCGCCATTTGAGAAGGCGTAATCAAGTGTTCAATAATTTCAGAAAGCTGCATCGATAGGTGCTGACTTTCGGTTAGCAATTGAGAAATAGCCTGATCAATCTCAGCGTTCGGATCTTTCTTTAATTGCGCTTGGATTCGTAAGATCTCGATTTCAGTCTGTTGATTGGTCTGTTTTAAGTTACGTAGCTGTTTGTCATTGCTGGTAACTTCATTCAGTTTCGGCTCTAACACCAAGGTAAACAGCAGCATTACGACAGTGACAAGACCACACAAGGCAATCAATATCTTTTCTCGTGCGCTCATCTCATCGAAGCGCTCTTCTAACGAGGACCAGAATTCGTTCATTTCTCTTTGTCTCCACGCGTCTTCAATTCAAAGGTCACAATGTTGTCTTCGTTACGGCCAATCTTCACATCATCAAAAGTACGTCCAACAAGGCTTATTTCATTCTTAAATTGACTCACCCAATTTGGGACCGAGCTTGGCGAACGAGCCAAGCCTTTGAGATCTAAAGTGGTATTGTCGATACGAATTTCAGACAAAGAAATGTTATTGCTACCAAGCTTGGCAAGAGATTGCATCACGCCGGAATAACCAGTGCGTTGGGAATCGTCATATTTGCCGACCGCTTTCAGTGAGTCACGTTTTGCTTTCACCTCACGTTCTAAACGTGCTTTCGCCGCTAACTTGTTGGTATCCGGCTGGTGTTTACGCAACTTAGCTTGCTGGCGTGTCAGCTCTGATTTCATGATATCGCCACGGCTTTTAACAATCGCGATTTCATCTTCAACGCCTTGGCTCTGCCAAGTGACATAACCGTAAGACAAGAAAATCAGCGCAGCAGCGACACCCCAAGAGATAGCGACGTTTTTTAACGTCAGCAGGTTCTTCTTCGGCTTTAGAAAGTCAGGGTAGAGATTGACACGTCGAGCACTTGATGTTGCTAATGCAGTATCCGCAAGTACATGACCTGATAGCTCGTGCTCTTCTGCAAGCAATGGTGAAACTTTGGTGCTTAAGCGATAGTTAAGCGACTCCACCAGTTCTTTTTCATCTTCATCATCACAACACACCTTAAGCTGATGCAATTGAACATGACGCAGTTGAGAAGAGAGGTAATCTATCGATCGTTGTAGTTCAAGCGATAGGCTATCCATCTGTAGGTCGCTTGAGGGCACACCTGTTAATGGAGGCGTGACACTGCGAATAGAACGATGGAAAGCAATAGTGTGCTCAACGAATGCGCTAATACGGAAATGACCACGCGCACTGCGTTGTAGAAGTAGGAAGTTGCCTAGCTCACCAGAGGTATCCCCCCAGATATCATCTTCAGGAATGATTGCTTCAAGCGTTAATTGAACTCGGTTTGCAAGCAGTACGATCTTGTCGAGGATTTTGCGCGAAAGCACATAAGCTTGAACTTTATTTGAGTTAGGTAACTCTGCGGCATCGGCAATAATGTCGATGGCACGTTCAGAAATAAGTTCTTTTAACAGAAACGGTAACGCCGACGGCCACTCATTGCGCGGCATCGCAGGCTTGTCGATCTGATACATCTGGTAATAGTTGTGAGAAAGCACAACTGCCAACGAGTCATAAGAACTGGCAGCAACACTGAGTGCTTGCTCACAAGCTCGTTCCCAATTTGATTCTGTGATCTCAAATTTAGATGGTCGACTGCTTTTCGTTGGTGATGATAAATAAACTGCGTCTGGCTGAATGACCAAAAAGCACGTACGACCACCAACCGATGACCGCTTGAGCTTATCGAGTACTGCTTTAAAATCCATGATTATTATCTTTATTTTTTTCGCCAGCGATTTCTGCGTCCCAATTTTACTTGAGATTCAGATTGAGAAATGACCGTTGGTTTGGATCTAGGTAGATACTGCTCTTCTGGAGAGAAATAACGTCCCTGCCCGCCATGAACCCCTAATTCATTCAGGGTGTTCAATTCGTGCTTATTCTCAATTCCCACTGCTATTATTTTTGTTTTACTGTTTGCGGCCGCACCCAACATACTGCGAACAAACAACTGGTTCTCATGTCTCTGATCGATTTTTGTTACCAAGCTGCGATGAAGCTTAAGGTAACGAATGTCTACTTCTTTTAAATAATGGGTGCTAACGATCGTGCGTCCCGCTTGCCCAATCATGACGTGACATTCTAAACCGGCCAGCATTTTAGCGACTGGTCGCATAAAGTCTAAGTGTCTTACAAATTGTGCTTCCACAAACTCAAAAATGAGACACTTTCTTTGCTCACGTGACAACTGTAAGAGTTCATCACGGAACCATTTGAAGTATTCTCGATGGCCAAAAGGCACAACATGCAGATTAACGACATAACACTTGGAACTATCAAAGCTATGTTTAAAATCTTTTAAGAATTTATGAACAACAGCACGATCCATTTGTGCTTCATAGCCAACTTGTCGAACAGCAGAAATAAAGCGAGACGCTTTAACAATGCCATTTTCCGGATCTCGAATCCGACATGTTAACTCTTCATGTAATGGTTTTTTATGCGCCACATCACTTATTGAATAGGCCGATTGTGCGTAGAGTATCACATTTTCAGATGTGAGTGCTGAATCAAATAGCGTACGCCATCTCACACTACCGCGAGCTTCTTCATCGTGGTTCCACTTCTTAAAACGACTCCAGTTGTTATTATTCTGTAACTGAGCACTACGTAATGCGGTTTCAGCTTCATCAATGATTTGGCTATGACGTTCGCCCTCTTTGTACATGGTGATACCGATATGACACCAGTTGTCAGAATCGAGAGGGTAAGGAGGATGAAGCTTTTCTAATTGACGAATACATTGAGACGCCAAGTTTGCGACATCTTTTGCCGCTTGATGAGGTAAGAACAGGGCAAAATCAGCATTGTAGTAGCGTGAGAACACGACATCGGGGTAACGCTGAACTAAGTTTGAAAGCAAACTGCCCACTTCAACAATAAACTCATCACAAGTTTGTTTATCTTGCTCTTCTTCGACAGATTTCCAATCTTGGATACGAATCAGCATCACTGAACCACGAGCACCACTTTCCAACAAAGCAGATTCAAGCTTGCTATCAAACAGCACACGATTTGCAGTACCAGTGAGCTTATCAAGAAAGGTTTGAGTACGAATAAAGGTGTCAAAGCGGCTACGCTCTTGGCGCGCATCTTGAAGCTCTTCGATCAATACATCTAGCGCTTCACTGGCTGTATATGGCCATTCTCGCTCATCACCTTTGGCGTATTGTTCGACTCGCCCTGCGAGGATCATGCGTCCACGCTCTTCAAGCATTTCCGATCCTGCGAGCTGTTCTTTGAGCCATTTAACACCACGCATTAAACAGAAAATGATCAAAATGACCGCTAGCGTGATCGACCAAAGAGCTTGCATCGAATAGCCGTAGCCTAGATACGGAGGAATGGCTTTGAAGTAGATGGTGTAATCTTGGTTATGATTGAGCTGATACTCGTGCTCAAACAAAACGGAATTATCCATCTTATGGGAAGTATCTTTGAAGCGATAAACCACAGCATTGTTGGTTGAGAGCGTCATTTCAACAATGTTGCTTGCTTGCAGCATCTTTGGCATCCAACGTTGCATCGAATACGCTGCGTCAGGATCCTCCATCTCTTTATCAACAACTTCTACGATCCCTTCCAAATAATGGTTGAGATACTCTTGTCCTAGTCGTTTGAAAGAGAGGGTGCCACCGACAAACAAGATAAACATTGCGCAAATAACGATCATGGTGACAAAGGCCACCAGCCGCGTGCTTAGCTTAAGAGTTGGGGTATACCTCATGAATACCAAATTCCTTTTCTATTCATCATATACCTTGTTGAAATATTTATACTTGATAAGCGTTCAGTAAACAATCGCATTCGTGTGAATGTGAGAAGCTGAGGCGGAAAGAAACAAAACATCATTCGATATTTGAGCGTTACTGTCTTTTAATTACAAATTGAAATGATTGAGCCCACGATATAGGCGCGAAGATAATAAAAAAGCCGCGAAATTCGCGGCCTTTTAAACTCAATACTGAATCGACTTAGAACGGGATATCGTCGTCGAAGTCCATTGGTGGCTCGTTGTATTGCTGCTGTGGTTGCTGCGGAGCCTGTTGTTGTTGCTGAGGAGCATTGTATTGCTGCTGCTGAGCTGGCTGTTGAGGCTGACCCCAACCACCTTGTTGTTGCTGTTGTGGCTGACCACCGCCCATAGGTGCGCCACCTTGAGCACGACCACCAAGCATTTGCATTACGCCATTGAAGCCTTGAACAACAACTTCTGTTGAGTAACGGTCTTGACCACTTTGGTCTTGCCATTTACGAGTTTGAAGCTGGCCTTCAACGTAAACTTGAGAACCTTTACGTAGGTACTCACCTGCTACTTCAGCAAGTTTGCCGAATAACACAACACGGTGCCATTCTGTTTTTTCGCGCTGTTCGCCAGTCCCTTTGTCACGCCATGACTCAGAAGTTGCAATTGTGATGTTTGCTACTGCACCGCCATTAGGCATGTAACGAATTTCAGGGTCGTTACCTAGATTCCCCACCAAAATAACTTTGTTAATTCCACGGCTGGCCATGATGTGCTCCGTTTCACTCTGGATCTATATAAAATTTTAGCGCATAAGAATACACGCTTTGATGTTTTGATTAAAGCCTAATCCCCATTGTCTTCTGTGACAACAGTTGGTGGAATCGAAATCTCACTTCAACCTCTAGGCGTAGCATTTCTGATTCGTTTTGCAGACATCGTTTCGCGAACCTTTGAATCTCAACGCATTTCTCCTCCCTTCCTATAGCTCTGAGTGATGATTGATGCCAACGTATCCGCGTTTTCGAACTCAAGAAACTTTACTCAAGGAGATTAAGGCGCGTGAAAAAATCGGCTTATGCGAGAAAACTTTTTCTGATCAGCATGGAAGATGGTGCAGCGAAAAAGGTCGAAGCTCTGGAAAAATACACTGACATCAACATCCCTGTCATTTCGACTCAAGCTTTGATGGAAGCCAACCCGAAACACCGCAATAAAATCTTGTTGATCGACTTTAGTGAACACAAAGAACTGGTTCAATCGATCAAAAATCTGCCGTTGATCTGGAAAAATTTTGAAACCGTGGTGTTCAATGTACCTAAGCGTTTGACTACGGATGAATTACTCACATTTGGGCAATTGAAAGGCATTTTCTACCAAGATAGTTCTTTAGAACAAATTGGGGAGGGTTTAAAAGAGATCGTAAACGGTCAGAACTGGTTGCCTCGCAATGTGACTAGCCAACTCCTGCATTATTATCGCAATGTCATCAGTACCCACACAGCGCCAGCCACCGTCGATTTGACCATTCGTGAGCTGCAAGTCTTACGCTGCCTTCAAGCGGGTGCCTCAAACAATCAAATGGCGGAAGAGTTGTTCGTTAGTGAGTTCACCATCAAGTCACACCTGTACCAAATTTTTAAGAAGCTCTCAGTGAAAAACCGCGTACAAGCCATTGCTTGGGCTGACCAAAATCTGATGTCATAAAACTAGATGCGCGACACAAATTCACAAAGACATTAGTTGCTCATGCTTCTTTAGGCTCCGATTCTCAGATTTTTTCCTACTTAATTCATGATTCATATGCATCTCTCGTGTTAAAGTGATGCCCAGATTCTTGATTAAAAAATGAGAAAGGATATTCCCCCGATGATTAAAAAATGTCTGTTCCCTGCAGCGGGCTATGGTACGCGCTTCCTCCCTGCGACCAAGTCGATGCCTAAAGAGATGATGCCTGTAGTGAACAAGCCACTGATTGAATACGGTGTAGAAGAGGCGATCCAAGCTGGCATGAACGGCATGTGTATTGTGACTGGCCGTGGTAAGCACTCAATCATGGATCACTTCGATAAAAACTACGAACTGGAACACCAAATCAGCGGCACGAATAAAGAAGAGCTGTTGGTTGATATCCGTGAAATCATCGACTCTGCAAACTTTACCTACATTCGCCAGCGTGAGATGAAAGGTCTAGGCCATGCGATCCTAACTGGTCGTGAGCTTGTAGGTGATGAACCATTTGCTGTGGTACTGGCTGATGATCTTTGTGTGAACGAACAAGAAGGCGTACTGGCTCAAATGGTAGCGCTATTCAAACAGTTCCGTTGCTCAATCGTTGCAGTTCAAGAAGTGCCAGAAGAAGAAACCCACAAATACGGCGTTATCTCTGGTGAGATGATCAAAGATGACATCTACCGTGTAGACGACATGGTTGAGAAACCAGAGCAAGGCACGGCGCCAAGCAACCTAGCGATCATTGGTCGTTACATCCTGACTCCAGATATTTTTGAGCTGATCGAAAACACAGAACCAGGTAAAGGCGGTGAAATCCAAATCACTGACGCTCTGCTAAAACAAGCAACAGCAGGCTGTGTATTGGCGTACAAATTCAAAGGCCAACGCTTCGACTGTGGTAGCGTAGAAGGCTACATCGAAGCAACAAACTACTGCTTTGAAAACCTATACCTAAAAGACGAAAAGAAGTCTGAGTTAGGCAAACACGCAACTAAAAAAGAAGCGTAACCAACTCAAACTGATTAATGAGAAAGCCCAGCTTAATGCTGGGCTTTTTGTTTACTGTTTTTTTGTCCAGTATTTTCTTTGCACATTTCTCACACTATGTAATACTTGCGTCACTTGGTTATACATAGAGCAAAAACGATGGATAAAATAGAAGTTCGTGGTGCCCGCACCCATAACCTCAAAGACATCAACCTCACTATCCCCCGCGATAAACTGATTGTCATTACTGGTTTGAGTGGTTCTGGTAAATCCTCTCTCGCATTCGATACTTTGTACGCTGAAGGTCAAAGACGTTACGTCGAATCCTTATCAGCTTACGCACGCCAGTTTTTGTCTCTAATGGAAAAACCAGATGTTGACCACATCGAAGGTTTATCTCCTGCGATCTCGATCGAGCAGAAATCAACATCACACAACCCACGTTCTACCGTCGGTACCATTACCGAGGTATACGATTACCTGCGTCTACTTTACGCTCGCGTTGGTGAACCTCGTTGTCCGACGCACCATACGCCTCTAGCCGCTCAAACCATCAGCCAGATGGTCGATAAAGTCTTAGAGTTGCCAGAAGGCAGCAAAATGATGCTGCTTGCTCCTATCGTGAAAGAACGTAAAGGTGAGCACGTTAAAACGCTAGAGAACCTAGCTGCTCAAGGTTTCATACGCGCACGCATCGATGGTGAAACTTGCGATCTTTCTGATCCACCACCACTAGAGCTACACAAGAAACACACTATTGAAGTGGTTGTAGACCGCTTTAAAGTCCGCCCAGATTTGCAGCAACGTTTGGCAGAATCCTTCGAAACCACACTAGAGCTTTCTGGTGGTATTGCGGTTGTGGCACCAATGGACGGCAACGGCGAAGAAGTGATCTTCTCTGCTAACTTTGCTTGCCCTATTTGTGGCTACAGCATGCAAGAACTTGAGCCTCGTTTGTTCTCGTTCAACAACCCAGCTGGTGCTTGCGGCACTTGTGATGGCTTAGGCGTGCAGCAATACTTTGATCCAAGCCGAGTAATTCAAGATGAAACGCTTAGCTTGGCGCAAGGGGCAATTCGTGGTTGGGATCAAAAGAACTATTACTACTTTCAAATGCTGACAGCGCTGGCGGATCATTACGGCTTCGATCTTCACGCACCGTTTAATTCTCTACCAAAGAAAACCCAAGACATCATTCTTAAAGGATCGGGGCGTACTGAAGTTGAGTTCAAGTACATTAATGATCGTGGTGACATTCGCGTTAAACGCCATCCTTTTGAAGGGATCCTGAATACACTTGAACGCCGTTACCGCGATACCGAATCTAACTCGGTACGTGAAGAGCTTGCGAAATACATCTCTACTAAGTCCTGCTCAAGCTGTGGCGGTACACGTCTACGCCTAGAAGCACGTAACGTCTTTATTGCCGATACGACACTACCGGAGATTGTAGAACTCAGCATCGCCGACGCATTGGAATTCTTCCATTCTTTGAAGCTAGAAGGTCAACGTGCCCAAATCGCTGAAAAAGTGATGAAAGAAATCAACGATCGCCTGCAATTCTTGGTTAACGTAGGATTGAACTACCTCAACTTATCACGCAGCGCGGAAACCTTATCAGGTGGTGAAGCTCAACGCATTCGTTTAGCGAGCCAAATTGGTGCCGGTTTGGTAGGTGTTATGTACGTACTGGATGAGCCATCGATTGGTCTCCACCAGCGTGATAACG
The DNA here is from genome assembly GCF_051122595.1 of Vibrio sp. K4. NCBI lineage: Bacteria > Pseudomonadati > Pseudomonadota > Gammaproteobacteria > Vibrionales > Vibrionaceae > Vibrio > Vibrio sp. K4. The sequence goes on along the minus strand of NZ_CP178577.1, from coordinate 23,246 downwards.
AACGTCTATTGAAAACCCTGACCCACCTAAGAGATTTAGGTAACACAGTGTTAGTGGTTGAGCACGATGAAGATGCGATTCGTTGTGCTGATCACGTGATCGATATCGGTCCAGGTGCAGGTGTGCACGGTGGTAACGTGGTCGCTGAAGGTACGATGGACGAGATTATCGCCAATCCAAACTCACTGACTGGTCAGTACCTCAGTGGCGCGAAAGAGATTGCGCTACCAAAAGAGCGTACACCACGCGATCCAAAGAAAACCGTTGAACTACTTGGTGCGACAGGTAATAACTTAAAGAATGTCGATCTTTCCGTTCCTGTTGGCTTGTTCAGCTGTATTACGGGGGTATCTGGGTCAGGTAAATCAACACTGATTAACGATACCTTCTTTAAGATTGCTCATACCCAGTTGAATGGTGCAACAACGGCACACCCTTCACCATATAAAGCAATCAAAGGCTTAGAGCACTTCGATAAAGTTATCGACATTGACCAAAGCCCTATCGGTCGTACACCACGTTCAAACCCAGCCACTTACACTGGAATCTTTACTCCGATTCGTGAACTGTTTGCGGGCACGCAAGAGTCGCGCTCTCGCGGTTACAAACCGGGGCGCTTTAGCTTTAACGTTCGTGGCGGTCGCTGTGAAGCCTGTCAAGGTGATGGCGTAATCAAAGTAGAAATGCACTTCCTACCAGATGTCTACGTTCCTTGTGATGTGTGTAAAGGTAAGCGCTACAACCGCGAAACACTTGAAGTACGTTACAAAGGCAAGACCATTGATGAAGTACTGGAAATGACGGTAGAAGATGCACGTACTTTCTTCGATCCAGTACCTGCGATTGCTCGTAAGCTGCAAACTCTGATGGATGTAGGTTTGTCTTACATTCGCTTAGGTCAAGCAGCAACTACGCTGTCTGGCGGTGAAGCTCAGCGTGTGAAACTGGCTAGAGAGCTGTCTAAGCGTGATACAGGCAAAACCTTATACATTTTGGATGAACCGACAACAGGTCTGCACTTCCACGATATCCAGCAGTTATTAACCGTACTGCACCGTCTGCGCGACCATGGAAATACCGTTGTCGTCATTGAGCACAACCTCGATGTGATTAAGACAGCAGACTGGATTATCGACTTAGGTCCCGAAGGCGGACAAGGCGGCGGTGAAATCATCGCACAAGGAACGCCTGAAGATGTGTCTCAGATCGAAGGTTCGCACACAGCTCGCTTCCTTAAGCCTATGTTGAAGTAGAAAAAACAGGTAAAGTACAAAGACCAGCCAGTGCTGGTCTTTTTTCATTCAAAACAACACAATAACTATGGCTACTATACACGTCAGTGGAACTAAGCTTTCTCCAGGTAAAGTGCAAGTTCCTCTTAACCGCAAGTTTCTCATCGCGTTAGCAGCACTCTTTCTGCTGGCGATGCACTTCTTCATGCCTAATCCGGGTGGCTCTGGACTAGCACTATCTTTTAATGCGACCACGTGGATTGCGTTCAGCTTTGCACTTGGTATTGGCTGCTACCAACTTGCGACCAATCGTGTATTACGCTACTCCAAATTAACAATTGGTCTGTTGATCAGCTGTATCATCATGACGCTGCCTATCTTCTATCCCAATGCGGATAGTGCGCTTGCGGCAAATAAGCTGATTGGCCTGTGGTGTGGCATGTTGTTCTTCATCGTGCTGCAGCAATTCCATTTCAGTAACAAGCATCGTCAGCGGTTATTGTGGTTTATTGTGCTTGCCGTCGTTATCGAAGCAATTTTCGGTTTAACGCAATATCTTTATCTTAAGCCAGGAAACGTATTTGGATATGACACGGTAGCTAACCGCCCTTATGGCATCTTCCAGCAACCCAATGTCATGGCGAGCTTCCTTGCAACTGGTTTAGTTATCGCAAGTTACCTGCTTGTCCGTCAACCTTATAAATACTCGCGTAAACTTAGCGATATCTATCTGCTTTATGCAGTGCCAGTACTGACTCTACCGTTGATTGTCGCCTTGGCATCTCGAACGGGATGGCTTGCTTCTATCATCGCAATTTTATTAGTTATTCCGTATATGTACCGCTTCGCCACCAAAGCAAGGTTCGTACGTTGGGCACTCGCAATGGCAACAGGTTTAGCTTTATCTATTGTGATCATGCAGATAGCCTTTCCCGATGGAAGCGGATTAGCCAGTGAAAAAGTGAACATGGAATCACCACGTGCCTATACCTTCCCTCAAACCTTAGATATGGTGATTGAGAAGCCATTCACTGGTTATGGTTACGGCAAGTTTGAGTCAGAATACATGCTATATACCGCACGTCAGCATGCACTTAATGAAAGCTATCCTGCGGGCTTGCCATCGATGGATCACCCACACAATGAGTTGTTGTACTGGGCGGTAGAAGGCGGACTATTGCCAATTCTGGGGATCTTTTTGGCAATCGCGCTAGTGCTATATCGCATCTACCAAGCCAAACGTGGTACTCGATTAGCACTGTTGGCTCTGTTTATTCCAATCGTGCTTCACTCACAATTAGAATACCCCTTCTATCATTCATTGGTGCATTGGCTGATCTTTGTGATTCTGCTTTATTGGGTCGACCAACGTGTTTCTCGTTACCGCCAAGCACCGTTTAGCAAAGTGACCAAGAGCTTACTGCGAGTATGTAGCCTAGTCATTCCTGCTGTGTTTACTTTCTACATGGTTAGCGCATTACACACCAACTATGCCTTAACCAAGTTTGAAACTACGCGCCCAACTAACCCGGATATTTTGAATCAAGTGACGAACCCTGTGGTTTGGAAAGATCGTTTCGACTGGGATGTATACAGTACTTTCTTAAACATCGGTTTATACAAGCAAGATCCAACTTTGATTCAGCCTTACATTGATTGGTCTTTGGAAATCATTAAAGACAAGCCACGCCCAGCGTTTTACAACAACTTGATACTGGCATATCAAGGGTTGGAGGACACAAGCAAGGCAGAACAAATTCGTGCAGAGGCACAGTTCCTGTTCCCTAAAATTGATTTCAGTGGCGTCAACTATCAGCCACCTTCTCAAGCCATATCTGCTTCACCAACACCGACTTCAGGTGCTGAGCAATAAATACAAAAAAGCGAAGGAATAACCTTCGCTTTTCTTTACCTCATTACCGAGTCGATTTATTCAGTCAGTGACTCTTCTAAAGCTCGCAAACACAAAGCTACATTTTCAGGTCGAGCACCATAGCCCATCAAACCAATTCGCCATGCTTTACCAGCCAGTGCACCAAGACCTGCACCAATCTCTAGATTGTAGGTTTCGAGTAAGTGATTACGCACTTTTGCTTCATCAATTCCTTCAGGAACATAAATCGCATTCAATTGCGGTAGTCGATACTCTTCTTCTACCACAAATTCAAAGCCTAGTTTTTGCAGACCTGCTTTGAGCTTCTCGTGCATTAACTGGTGACGTGCCCACGCATTTTCTAAACCTTCATTCTTAAGAATAAGTAGAGCTTCATGCAGTGCATACAAGCTGTTCACGGGCGCAGTGTGGTGATAGCTGCGTTTGCCTTCTCCACTCCAATAACCTAATACTAAACTTTGATCCAAGAACCAGCTTTGAACCGTTGTCGTTCTTGATTGAATCTTCTCAATAGCAGCCGGAGAAAGCGTCACAGGCGATAAACCTGGAACACACGAAAGACATTTTTGACTGCCCGAATACACTGCATCTAACTGCCACTCGTCAACTTTAAGGGGCACACCACCAAGCGAGGTCACAGCATCAACAATTGATAACAGACCGTATTGCTTCGCGAGTAGACCCAGAGCTTGAGCATCACTTACCGCACCCGTCGATGTTTCAGCATGAACAAAAGCAAGAATCTTCGCATCAGGGTGCTGCTTTAACGCTTCTTCAACTTTATCGACCGATACAGGGGTTCCCCATTCATCATCGACGACAACCGCTTCACCACCAGCACGAACCACGTTTTCACGCATACGCTCACCGAAAACACCATTGCGGCAGACGATGACCTTGTCGCCTTTTTCTATCAGGTTAACGAAGCACGTTTCCATACCCGCACTGCCCGGTGCAGAAACTGCGATAGTAAATTCATTTTCCGTTTGGAAAGCGTATTTAAGCAGCTGTTTTAGCTCATCCATCATGGCAATGAAAAGCGGGTCTAAGTGACCAACTGTTGGACGGCTAAGCGCTTGTAAAACCTGAGGGGAAATATCAGATGGACCAGGTCCCATCAAAATACGGTGTGGGGGAATAAAGCTTTGGATCGGCATGTCAGCTCCTTGATTGCAGTCATTCATCCTGAGCGTTATAAAAGTTCTATTCAAAAGGTTGGCTCAGGTATCGAAGTTTTCACCCTAATAGATTTTTCCTCTATCGGCAATTAGCCCTAAGTATAGAGGTCAAACCACTGTCACAAATTCGTTAATAAAAACTTTCATTCTGGTTGAGATATTGGTTGACAATGTGACAGCAAAACCGTTCAATGTTTAAGCTTTATGCAGAAGAGGAGCACTGCCCAGGCAGGTGATTTGTGGAGCCGCAATTCCAATACCAATCACTCAGGGGGAGTAGTGCCGAGGTAAGTCAAAGTTGCAGGATTTGACTTGTCGGTTGACTTGGGTTGAATCCCATCAACTGTCATCAGCGCCGTATGATGAAGAGCTTCTGAGGGTAAATTTTCAAATTACATTCTAACTACCTCTCTATTTGCTCTGTTCCTTTCCTCACCAAACATTGGATGTATTAGGCAACCTATTAATTTGTTGTTATTTTTTCAGGAAGTCGTGGGAGAACGCAGTGAGCGCATTTAACGTAGCAAAATTCGGTGGAACCAGTGTTGCCAACTTTGAGGCAATGAGTCGTTGCTCCACTATCATAGAAAACAACCCAAATACTCGCCTTGTGGTTAGCAGCGCTTGCTCAGGTGTCACTAACCTATTGGTTGAACTGGCAAATGGTGTTCAAGACCAAGAACATCGTGCGGAAGTACTTCAGAAACTAGCAGGCATCCACGAATCGATTCTGTCTCAACTTGAGGACGCAACCGAAGCTGCGGCAGAGGTTTATTCGATTCTTGATACCGTCACAAGTTTGGCAGAGGCCGCTTCAATCCAAGCAAGCACCAAACTGACCGATCATTTAGTCGCTTGTGGTGAATTAATGTCGACTCATATCCTTGCTCAATTAATGCGAGAGCGTGGAGTGAATGCGATTCGTTTTGATATTCGCGACGTGCTAAAAACCGATGGAAACTTTGGTCGAGCTGAACCTAATATCGAGACCATTGCACAACTAGCACAAGAAAAGTTAGTCCCACTTTGCCAAGAATACGTGGTTATCACCCAAGGTTTTATTGGTTCAGATGAAGAAGGTAATACCACTACGCTTGGCCGTGGCGGCAGTGACTACAGTGCAGCACTCATTGCAGAAGGCGTGAAAGCTGCAGGTCTAGAGATTTGGACCGATGTTCCGGGCATCTACACCACTGATCCACGTATCGCCTCAAAAGCAGCGCCAATCCCAGAGATCAGCTTTAGCGAAGCATCAGAGATGGCAAACTTTGGTGCCAAGATTCTACACCCTTCAACGCTAGTTCCGGCACTTCGTCACGACATTCCGGTATTTGTTGGATCATCTAAAGAGCCAGAAAAAGGCGGTACATGGATTCGCCACCAAGTAGAAAGCTCACCTTTATTCCGAGCGCTTGCTCTGCGCTGCAACCAAACCATGGTGACATTACGCAGTGCGAACATGTTCCACGCGTACGGCTTCTTAGCCAAAGTATTTGAGATCCTAGCGAAGCACAAAATCTCTGTTGACCTGATCACCACATCTGAAATCAGTGTGTCACTCACTCTTGATCAAACAGACACGTCTGGCGGCGCTCCTCAATTGCCACAAGCCGTGCGTGAAGAGCTTGAAGAGCTATGTAAGGTAGAGGTGGAACACGACCTATGTCTCGTTGCTCTGATTGGTAACAATATGAGTGAAAGCAAAGGCTACGCGAAGCAAGTATTTGGCACGCTAGAAGACTTCAACCTACGTATGATCTGTTACGGAGCAAGCCCGCATAACCTGTGCTTCCTTGTTCACGAGTCCGTATCTCGCCAAGCGATTCAAAAACTGCATACTGAATTGTTCGAGCAATAAAAACTCTTTCATTCACTAATAAGCAAGGGCTGCACATGGCAGCCCTTTTTGTTTCGATATGGTTTGGTTAACCGTTAATGTTGGGACCTAACCATTTTTCCGCTTCGATCCTATCCCAGCCTTTACGATCAGCATAGCTTTGCAGCTGATCTTCTTGGATCTGAGCGATCGCAAAGTAACGAGAATCAGGATGCGAGAAGTACCAACCCGATACGGATGCTCCTGGGTACATCGCATAGCTCGATGTCAGTGACATACCAATGTTTTCTTCAACATTCATCAGCTCCCAAAGCGGTCCTTTCTCAGTATGCTCTGGACAGGCTGGATAGCCCGGAGCAGGACGAATACCTTGATATTTCTCACGAATTAGTTCTTCATTCGACAGAGCTTCATCCGCAGCGTAACCCCAAATCTCTTTGCGCACACGCTCATGTAGATACTCAGCAAATGCTTCCGCCAGACGGTCCGCTACCGCTTGAATCATGATAGCATTGTAATCATCACCCTGTGCTTTGTATTCGTCAGCAAGTTCACGCTCACCGATACCACCGGTGACAGCAAAAGCACCAACCCAATCGTGCTTACCAGACTCTTTCGGTGCAACATAATCAGATAGACAGTAGTTGAAGCCTTTTGGTTTCTCCGTCTGCTGGCGCAAGTTATGCAGCACTTTCGCCACTTCTGTACGCGATTCGTCGGTGTAGACTTCGATATCATCACCCACGCTTGCTGCAGGGAACAGACCACACATGCCGCGCGCTTTGAGTAACCCCTCACGCTCAACACGATCTAGTAGTTCATTAGCATCTTTGTACAGGCGTTGAGCCTCTTCACCCACTTCTTCATGGTCAAAGATTGTTGGATACTTGCCGACTAACGACCAAGTCATAAAGAAAGGCGTCCAGTCGATGTACTTACGCAAAGTAGACACTTCAAAGTCATCAAAAATATGGATACCCGGCTTCGCAGGAGCAGGAGGTGTGTACTTATCCCAATCAATCGCGACTTTGTTCGCTCTCGCTTCTTCTAAAGTAACAGGCTTGGTGCGCGGCTTCTTGCGGTTATGCTGATCACGTATGCGTTCATAGTCCACGTCCAGCTTCTCAACAAAGCCAGGACGAAGTTCGTCTGAAAGTAATGATGTACATACACCAACCGCACGAGAAGCGTTATTGACGTAAACCACTGGATGTTTGTAGTTCTGCTCAATCTTAACCGCCGTATGCGCTTTGGATGTTGTTGCACCACCAATCAGAAGTGGAAGATCGAAGTCAAGACGCTCCATTTCTTTGGCTACATGCACCATTTCATCGAGGGACGGAGTAATCAAACCAGAAAGACCAATGATGTCGACGTTTTCTTCTTTGGCTACCTTGAGAATCTTCTCACATGGCACCATTACGCCAAGATCGATGATCTCGTAGTTGTTACATTGCAGAACCACGCCAACAATGTTTTTACCGATATCGTGAACGTCACCTTTTACCGTAGCCAATAAAATCTTACCGTTGGAAGAGCCGGCTTGCTTCTCTTTATTAATGAAAGGCTCTAAGTGCGCTACTGCCTGCTTCATAACACGCGCAGATTTCACTACCTGAGGAAGGAACATCTTACCTTCACCAAATAAGTCACCCACCACGTTCATGCCATCCATCAATGGACCTTCGATTACTTCCAGTGGTTTGGATGCATTAAGGCGAGCTTCTTCAGTATCTTCAACGATGAATTCAGTAATGCCTTTAACCAGCGCATGCTCCAGACGTTTTTCTACCGCCCAACTGCGCCACTCTAGTGCAGAAGCATCTTCTTCTTTGCCAACACCTTTACCTGCGTATTCTGCTGCAATATCTAGTAGCCTCTCGGTCGAGTCATCACGACGGTTAAGAACCACATCTTCTACCGCTTCACGCAGTTTGTCTGGAACGTTATCGTAGATCTCTAATTGACCCGCGTTCACGATGCCCATGTCCATACCGTTTTTAAAACAGTGGTATAGGAACACCGCATGAATCGCTTCACGAACGTAGTTATTGCCGCGGAATGAGAAGGAAACGTTCGAGACACCACCGGAGATCATCGCGTGAGGCAAGTCACGCTTGATGTCAGCAACCGCTTCGATGAAATCCACGGCATAGTTGTTGTGTTCTTCGATCCCCGTCGCAACCGCAAAGATATTCGGGTCAAAGATGATGTCTTCTGGTGGGAAGCCGACTTCATCAACCAAGATACGGTAAGCGTTAGTACAGATTTCTAGCTTACGTTCACGTGTTTCTGCCTGACCAACTTCGTCAAACGCCATAACGATAACTGCGGCACCGTATCGACGAATCAGTTTTGCTTGCTCAACAAACTTCTCTTTACCTTCTTTCAAAGAGATGGAATTTACGATGCCCTTGCCCTGAATACACTTCAGACCCGCCTCGATCACCTCCCATTTAGAAGAGTCGACCATGATAGGCACTTTGGAGATCTCAGGCTCAGATGCGCATAGGTTTAGGAAGCGAACCATACACGCTTCTGCATCCAACATGCCTTCATCCATGTTGATGTCGATAATCTGAGCGCCGTTCTCAACTTGTTGTCGGGCGACCTCTAGCGCTTCATCATAGAGCTCTTCTTTGATCAAACGTTTAAATCGAGCAGAACCAGTAACGTTAGTACGCTCACCTACGTTAATAAACAGCGTCTCTTTTTCAATAGTAAGAGGCTCAAGACCGGATAAACGACAAGCAACCGTAAGCTCAGGCAAATCACGAGGTTTCACACCTTCAACTGCCATTGCCATATGGCGAATATGCTCTGGCGTGGTACCACAACAACCACCAATTAGGTTGAGGAAACCACTCTCCGCCCACTCTTTAACGTGTTCCGCCATATCTTCTGGCGAAAGGTCATATTCACCAAATGCATTCGGTAGACCCGCATTTGGGTGAGTAGAAACAAAAGATTCCGAAATACGAGAAAGCTCTTCTACGTACGGGCGCAGTTCATCAGGACCAAGCGCACAGTTCAAACCAAATGAAATAGGGTTAACATGACGAAGAGAGTTATAGAAGGCTTCCGTTGTTTGACCAGAAAGCGTACGTCCAGAAGCATCGGTAATGGTACCGGAGATCATAACTGGCAACTCGATACCTAATTCTTCAAAGACGCTATCAACTGCGAAGGCACAAGCTTTAGCATTAAGTGTATCGAAAATGGTCTCGATCAGAATAAGGTCAGAGCCACCTTTGATCAGCGCTCGAGTTGATTCTGAATAAGCTTCAACAAGCTCATCGAAGCTGACGTTACGATAGCCCGGATCGTTTACATCAGGGGAGATAGAACAAGTACGGTTTGTTGGACCAAGCACACCCGCGACATAACGTGGGCGCTCTGGCGTTTTTGCCGTCCACTCATCAGCGGCTTCACGCGCAAGCTTTGCAGCGGCAAAGTTGATTTCCTCACTCAGGCTTTCCATCTCATAGTCAGCCATCGCAATTGTCGTCGCGTTAAAGGTGTTGGTCTCAAGAATGTCAGCGCCTGCTTCTAAGTAAGCGCTGTGAATTTCCTTAATCAATTGAGGCTGAGTGAGCACCAACAAATCGTTGTTGCCTTTTAGATCACAATGCCAATCCGCAAAGCGCTCTCCTCGATAGTCTTGCTCTTCAAGTTTGTATCCCTGAATCATGGTGCCCATACCACCATCGATCAGCAAGATACGTTGCTTTAATTGAGCTTCAATCTGTTGTCTTACATTACTTCCCACAGTACAGCCTCATTCCTTTAGTTATTTCTCCATCCTATCACACAAATTAAAGGAGTCTAGACGTCTAAAATACGAATTACTGATTATTTTGTCTCCGTCGAGTTACAAAATAATCTCGAAAAAATGTTTGCTATTTAGTCAACATCGTCCGAGAATTCCATTCATAAAATGTTACAAATAGAGAGCTCTATGTCGGTCTATCATACTTTATGTTTTCTATCTGCAGCGGCAATGGTTATTGCCTTTGTAAACAGTAAGATAGGAAAGATGCAAACCACCATCGCAATCACTGCCGGTTCGATGATTCTTTCACTCCTCATTCTAATCGCAGGTCAAAATGATTGGTTTCATCTCACCGAGATAGCGACCGAAACTGTTACCAGCATTAACTTCGAGGATTTTCTTCTTAAAGGTATCCTCGGATTCCTACTTTTTGCCGGTGGTTTGGGTATCAAACTCCCTAACCTCAAAGATCAAAAATGGGAAATCACCGTACTCGCTTTAGGTGCAACACTCTTCTCAACCTTCTTTATCGGTTTTGTACTTTACGGCTTCTGCCAAGTTATCGGCATTCAATTTGACCTCGTCTACTGTCTGCTCTTCGGTGCGCTTATCTCTCCAACCGACCCGATTGCAGTACTCGCCATTGTTAAAAAGCTTAATGCACCAAAACGAATCTCTACACAGATTGAAGGTGAGTCTCTGTTTAACGACGGCTTTGGTCTGGTAATTTTCGTAACACTATTCACCATCGCCTTCGGTACTGAAGCTCCTACCGTTGGCAGTGTGACACTTCTATTTGTTCAAGAAGCGATTGGCGGCATCGTTTATGGCTTCGTACTAGGTCTTATTTTCCACTACTTAATCAGCGCCACTGATGACCACTCAATGGAGCTATTGCTTACTATTGGTGTGCCAACCGCTGGTTACGCATTTGCTGAATACCTTCACGTTTCGGGTCCGCTTGCAATGGTAGTATCGGGCATCATGATCGGTAACTGGACACGCTTTATTGGCTTCTCTAAAGAGAGTGAAGATCATCTAGACCACTTTTGGGAATTGGTCGATGAGTTCTTAAATGGCGTGCTATTCCTTCTTATTGGTATGTCGATGCTGCTGTTCGAATTCCACAAAGAAGACTGGATCATGATGGCAATTTCAGTACCACTAGTGCTAGCTGCTCGCTATCTAAGCGTGTTCATTTCTTACATCGGATTTAAGCGCTATAGAAAATATAATCCTTGGTCTATTAAGATCTTAACTTGGGGTGGCTTGCGCGGCGGCCTGGCTCTAGCTATGGCACTATCAATCCCATCGGGTATCTTGGTTATTCCAGAGAAATTGATTGATGTGAAAGAAATCATAATGGTGATGACCTACTCTGTGGTTGTGTTCTCAATCCTAATTCAAGGCTCTACCATTACGCCAATGATCGAGAAAGCGAAACAAGCCGAGAAAGAAATGGAAGCAGAAGGCTCAGTTGAACCACAAGAAGCAAAAGCTTCTCAAGAGTAAGTACTTTTACAATTATCAAACTAGGCAGCCATTTGGTTGCCTTTTTTATGCCTAAAATCTAGGGAATCTAAAGCCAAAACAATAAACTAAAGCCTATTTCCCTTCCTCCCTCTAGTAACTTCATACAGCGCTTCTTAATCCATAATCATGTACATAGCCAATGTAACACTAAGAGAAGAGTCGACAGTAGCTCGCCAAATCGAAAAGAATAAGTACTCCCTCCCCATACTATAAAAACAACGCCAAGGCTGTGCTGTTAATGAATGATGGAATATAGAGTTCTTCTGATTAAGGCCTGCTTTACAGGAATAAGTGAAGACAAGACTAGCGAGAGCTATGGAGCTTATCGACTCAAACATCAAAATCATTACTAGATTAAGATAGGGCATTCTAAATGAGTTGATAAGTCCGAAACGTAGATTACTTACTAACTAAGCTTTATTAGAGAATTAACAAGCCCATAGATACGAAAAGTCCAAGGCGCTCTTTCACATCGTTATTTAGTGTTTTTCTGAGTAAGAAAAATTAAATCGGAAAAGCTTGAAGGAGCACTCGACTAAGAGAACGTCTTTTGGGGATCTGCTTCCTAAAAGGGAATGTCATTATACTCTAGAAAGAACAAAAGCCAGTCCAAAGGCTGGGTTTCTAAATAAGTAGCGGAGTGGTGATGATGCCGAGTCTAGACTTGCGTTCAATTGGACTCACACACGAGCGTGGTTCATACATCGATAGGTGAATTGAATTGTCAGATACGAAAAAGCCCTAGCATTTCTGCCGGGACGCGCAGTTTAGGGCTTTGTCTGAATAAGTGGGGGAGTGGTTTGGCTTGCACTCAATTGGACTCGTTGGTCGCAGATCAAAATATAATATCGTAATACGAAAAGACCTCAGCATTTCTGCTGAGGTCTGGAATAAGCGGCGAGTCGGCGGGGACGCCTAGTTCGGGGTTGCGGGCAACCGGGACTCATTCCCTGAAAGGGAACATTTTTGAGCTTATAAACGACAAAACCCAGTCCGAAGACTGGGTTTTTAAATAAGTGGCGGAGCGGACGGGACTCGAACCCGCGACCCCCGGCGTGACAGGCCGGTATTCTAACCAACTGAACTACCGCTCCGCACTGGTTAGACATTTAAGTCTAAATTTAAAGCCTGGCGATGTTCTACTCTCACATGGGGAAGCCCCACACTACCATCGACGCTAATTCGTTTCACTTCTGAGTTCGGAATGGAAATCAGGTGGGTCCAAATCGCTATGGTCGCCAAGCAAATTCTTTAATCTGGAAAGCTGTTTTTCGTTCTATTTACACATTCAATGTTCTTGCATTGAGTCCATCAAAACCCCTTGGGTGTTGTATGGTTAAGCCTCACGGGCAATTAGTACAGGTTAGCTCAACGCCTCACAACGCTTACACACCCTGCCTATCAACGTTCTAGTCTCGAACAACCCTTTAGGATACTTAAAGTATCAGGGAAGACTCATCTCAGGGCTCGCTTCCCGCTTAGATGCTTTCAGCGGTTATCGATTCCGAACTTAGCTACCGGGCAATGCGTCTGGCGACACAACCCGAACACCAGAGGTTCGTCCACTCCGGTCCTCTCGTACTAGGAGCAGCCCCCTTCAATCTTCCAACGCCCACGGCAGATAGGGACCGAACTGTCTCACGACGTTCTAAACCCAGCTCGCGTACCACTTTAAATGGCGAACAGCCATACCCTTGGGACCGACTTCAGCCCCAGGATGTGATGAGCCGACATCGAGGTGCCAAACACCGCCGTCGATATGAACTCTTGGGCGGTATCAGCCTGTTATCCCCGGAGTACCTTTTATCCGTTGAGCGATGGCCCTTCCATTCAGAACCACCGGATCACTATGACCTGCTTTCGCACCTGCTCGAATTGTCATTCTCGCAGTCAAGCGGGCTTATGCCATTGCACTAACCTCACGATGTCCAACCGTGATTAGCCCACCTTCGTGCTCCTCCGTTACTCTTTGGGAGGAGACCGCCCCAGTCAAACTACCCACCAGGCACTGTCCGCAACCCCGATTAGGGGTCGACGTTAGAACATCAACACTACAAGGGTGGTATTTCAAGGACGGCTCCACAAATACTGGCGTACTTGCTTCAAAGCCTCCCACCTATCCTACACATGTAGGGTCAATGTTCAGTGCCAAGCTGTAGTAAAGGTTCACGGGGTCTTTCCGTCTAGCCGCGGGTACACTGCATCTTCACAGCGATTTCAATTTCACTGAGTCTCGGGTGGAGACAGCGTGGCCATCATTACGCCATTCGTGCAGGTCGGAACTTACCCGACAAGGAATTTCGCTACCTTAGGACCGTTATAGTTACGGCCGCCGTTTACCGGGGCTTCGATCAAGAGCTTCGACCGAAGTCTAACCCCATCAATTAACCTTCCGGCACCGGGCAGGCGTCACACCGTATACGTCATCTTACGATTTTGCACAGTGCTGTGTTTTTAATAAACAGTTGCAGCCACCTGGTATCTGCGACTCTCGTCAGCTCCATCCGCAAGGGATTTCACCATCAAGAGCGTACCTTCTCCCGAAGTTACGGTACCATTTTGCCTAGTTCCTTCACCCGAGTTCTCTCAAGCGCCTTGGTATTCTCTACCCGACCACCTGTGTCGGTTTGGGGTACGATTCCTTACAATCTGAAGCTTAGAGGCTTTTCCTGGAAGCATGGCATCAATGACTTCACTACCGTAGTAGCTCGACGTCGTGTCTCAGCCTTAAGAAGAGCCGGATTTACCTAACTCCTCAGCCTACGCACTTGAACCTGGACAACCGTCGCCAGGCCCACCTAGCCTTCTCCGTCCCCCCATCGCAATTGTAAGAAGTACGGGAATATTAACCCGTTTCCCATCGACTACGCCTTTCGGCCTCGCCTTAGGGGTCGACTTACCCTGCCCCGATTAACGTTGGACAGGAACCCTTGGTCTTCCGGCGAGGAGGTTTTTCACCCCCTTTATCGTTACTCATGTCAGCATTCGCACTTCTGATACGTCCAGCATGCGTTACCACACACCTTCAACCGCTTACAGAACGCTCCCCTACCCAATGCACTAAAGTGCATTGCCGCAGCTTCGGTTTACTACTTAGCCCCGTTACATCTTCCGCGCAGGCCGACTCGACCAGTGAGCTATTACGCTTTCTTTAAATGATGGCTGCTTCTAAGCCAACATCCTGGCTGTCTGAGCCTTCCCACATCGTTTCCCACTTAGTAGTAATTTGGGACCTTAGCTGGCGGTCTGGGTTGTTTCCCTCTCCACGACGGACGTTAGCACCCGCCGTGTGTCTCCCGGATAGTACTTACTGGTATTCGGAGTTTGCAAAGGGTTGGTAAGTCGGGATGACCCCCTAGCCTTAACAGTGCTCTACCCCCAGTAGTATTCGTCCGAGGCGCTACCTAAATAGCTTTCGGGGAGAACCAGCTATCTCCAGGTTTGATTGGCCTTTCACCCCTAGCCACAAGTCATCCGCTAATTTTTCAACATTAGTCGGTTCGGTCCTCCAATTGATGTTACTCAATCTTCAACCTGCCCATGGCTAGATCACCTGGTTTCGGGTCTATATCCAGCGACTGAGTCGCGCAGTTAACACTCGCTTTCGCTACGGCTCCCCTAGATGGTTAACCTTGCCACTGAATATAAGTCGCTGACCCATTATACAAAAGGTACGCAGTCACACCACGAAGGTGCTCCTACTGCTTGTACGTACACGGTTTCAGGTTCTATTTCACTCCCCTCACAGGGGTTCTTTTCGCCTTTCCCTCACGGTACTGGTTCACTATCGGTCAGTCAGTAGTATTTAGCCTTGGAGGATGGTCCCCCCATATTCAGACAGGATATCACGTGTCCCGCCCTACTCGATTTCACTTTATATGCGTTGCCGGTTACGGGGCTATCACCCTGTATCGCACAACTTTCCAGAAGTTTCACCTGACGCATAAAAAGCTTAAGGGCTAGTCCAATTTCGCTCGCCGCTACTTTCGGAATCTCGGTTGATTTCTTTTCCTCGGGGTACTTAGATGTTTCAGTTCCCCCGGTTCGCCTCGCTGCGCTATGTATTCACGCAGCGATACTTACTTATGTAAGTGGGTTTCCCCATTCGGAAATCCCAGACTCAAATGGTTTTTACTACCTAATCTGGGCTTATCGCAAGTTAATACGTCCTTCATCGCCTCTGACTGCCAAGGCATCCACCGTGTACGCTTAGTCACTTAACCATACAACCCGAAGGAGTTTCGAGTTGATGTTCAAATCACCAAAGTTGTCTCTCATTATTTGAATGAGCGAGAGACATTTCGATTTTGCCGGACTCAATTTCGAATAATCACTTAAAAGTGACATTCCCAAGAACACTTGAATGTGTTTTTTGGTGTTTGTCATAAAGACAAACATTGAGAACTTTACAAACAAACTTAAAAGTTTGTTTTGTCAGCTTTCCAAATTGTTAAAGAGCTAGATTTTCTGATGAAAACCATTTTTAAAGATTCTTTTTCAAGAACACTTAAAGATGGTGGAGCTATGCGGGATCGAACCGCAGACCTCCTGCGTGCAAGGCAGGCGCTCTCCCAGCTGAGCTATAGCCCCATCAAGGTGTCGATACTGCATACCAATTTCAAAAGAAATTGGTGGGTCTGAGTGGACTCGAACCACCGACCTCTCGCTTATCAGGCGAACGCTCTAACCACCTGAGCTACAGACCCAGTATCGTCTCTTTTACTTATAAACCGTATCAATCTGTGTGGACACTCATCGTGTATAATCATCGTTTAAGGAGGTGATCCAGCGCCAGGTTCCCCTAGCGCTACCTTGTTACGACTTCACCCCAGTCATGAACCACAAAGTGGTAAGCGTCCTCCCGAAGGTTAAACTACCTACTTCTTTTGCAGCCCACTCCCATGGTGTGACGGGCGGTGTGTACAAGGCCCGGGAACGTATTCACCGTGGCATTCTGATCCACGATTACTAGCGATTCCGACTTCATGGAGTCGAGTTGCAGACTCCAATCCGGACTACGACGCACTTTTTGGGATTCGCTCACTATCGCTAGCTTGCTGCCCTCTGTATGCGCCATTGTAGCACGTGTGTAGCCCTACTCGTAAGGGCCATGATGACTTGACGTCGTCCCCACCTTCCTCCGGTTTATCACCGGCAGTCTCCCTGGAGTTCCCGACATTACTCGCTGGCAAACAAGGATAAGGGTTGCGCTCGTTGCGGGACTTAACCCAACATTTCACAACACGAGCTGACGACAGCCATGCAGCACCTGTCTCAGAGTTCCCGAAGGCACCAATCCATCTCTGGAAAGTTCTCTGGATGTCAAGAGTAGGTAAGGTTCTTCGCGTTGCATCGAATTAAACCACATGCTCCACCGCTTGTGCGGGCCCCCGTCAATTCATTTGAGTTTTAATCTTGCGACCGTACTCCCCAGGCGGTCTACTTAACGCGTTAGCTCCGAAAGCCACGGCTCAAGGCCACAACCTCCAAGTAGACATCGTTTACGGCGTGGACTACCAGGGTATCTAATCCTGTTTGCTCCCCACGCTTTCGCATCTGAGTGTCAGTATCTGTCCAGGGGGCCGCCTTCGCCACCGGTATTCCTTCAGATCTCTACGCATTTCACCGCTACACCTGAAATTCTACCCCCCTCTACAGTACTCTAGTCTGCCAGTTTCAAATGCTATTCCGAGGTTGAGCCCCGGGCTTTCACATCTGACTTAACAAACCACCTGCATGCGCTTTACGCCCAGTAATTCCGATTAACGCTCGCACCCTCCGTATTACCGCGGCTGCTGGCACGGAGTTAGCCGGTGCTTCTTCTGTCGCTAACGTCAAATAATGCAGCTATTAACTACACCACCTTCCTCACGACTGAAAGTGCTTTACAACCCGAAGGCCTTCTTCACACACGCGGCATGGCTGCATCAGGCTTGCGCCCATTGTGCAATATTCCCCACTGCTGCCTCCCGTAGGAGTCTGGACCGTGTCTCAGTTCCAGTGTGGCTGATCATCCTCTCAGACCAGCTAGGGATCGTCGCCTTGGTGAGCCATTACCTCACCAACTAGCTAATCCCACCTAGGCATATCCTGACGCGAGAGGCCCGAAGGTCCCCCTCTTTGGCCCGTAGGCATTATGCGGTATTAGCCATCGTTTCCAATGGTTATCCCCCACATC
This sequence comes from Vibrio sp. K4, assembly GCF_051122595.1. Classification (NCBI taxonomy): domain Bacteria; kingdom Pseudomonadati; phylum Pseudomonadota; class Gammaproteobacteria; order Vibrionales; family Vibrionaceae; genus Vibrio; species Vibrio sp. K4. The sequence goes on along the minus strand of NZ_CP178577.1, from coordinate 5,622 downwards.
AGGGCAATTTCCTAGGCATTACTCACCCGTCCGCCGCTCGACGCCGTTATCGTTCCCCGAAGGTTCAGATAACTCGTTTCCGCTCGACTTGCATGTGTTAGGCCTGCCGCCAGCGTTCAATCTGAGCCATGATCAAACTCTTCAATTTAAGATTTTGTTCGGCTCAATGAATACTGAACATTACATAAGTAATGTTTGAATTGACTGTGCTGAATCTTTCGATTCAATGGTCACTTCGTTTCATTGAAACCTAATTTGATACCGAGGTATCTAATTGGATTATCATCAACGAGTGCCCACACAGATTGATAGGTCTATATTGTTAAAGAGCTTGGCTTTCAGTGCCTTAGCACTTAAGCGAGGTGCGTATAATACGCTTTCCACTTTGAAAGTCAACATAAAACTCTAAAATAATTTAGAACTTTATGGTGACTTGCTTATTAAATAAGCAAGTGCGAAATAAAGCCTGGCGATGTCCTACTCTCACATGGGGAAGCCCCACACTACCATCGGCGCTAATTCGTTTCACTTCTGAGTTCGGAATGGAAATCAGGTGGGTCCAAATCGCTATGGTCGCCAAGCAAATTCTTTAATCTGGAAAGCTGTTTTTCGTTCTATTTACACATTCAATGTTCTTGCATTGAGTCCATCAAAACCCCTTGGGTGTTGTATGGTTAAGCCTCACGGGCAATTAGTACAGGTTAGCTCAACGCCTCACAACGCTTACACACCCTGCCTATCAACGTTCTAGTCTCGAACAACCCTTTAGGATACTTAAAGTATCAGGGAAGACTCATCTCAGGGCTCGCTTCCCGCTTAGATGCTTTCAGCGGTTATCGATTCCGAACTTAGCTACCGGGCAATGCGTCTGGCGACACAACCCGAACACCAGAGGTTCGTCCACTCCGGTCCTCTCGTACTAGGAGCAGCCCCCTTCAATCTTCCAACGCCCACGGCAGATAGGGACCGAACTGTCTCACGACGTTCTAAACCCAGCTCGCGTACCACTTTAAATGGCGAACAGCCATACCCTTGGGACCGACTTCAGCCCCAGGATGTGATGAGCCGACATCGAGGTGCCAAACACCGCCGTCGATATGAACTCTTGGGCGGTATCAGCCTGTTATCCCCGGAGTACCTTTTATCCGTTGAGCGATGGCCCTTCCATTCAGAACCACCGGATCACTATGACCTGCTTTCGCACCTGCTCGAATTGTCATTCTCGCAGTCAAGCGGGCTTATGCCATTGCACTAACCTCACGATGTCCAACCGTGATTAGCCCACCTTCGTGCTCCTCCGTTACTCTTTGGGAGGAGACCGCCCCAGTCAAACTACCCACCAGGCACTGTCCGCAACCCCGATTAGGGGTCGACGTTAGAACATCAACACTACAAGGGTGGTATTTCAAGGACGGCTCCACAAATACTGGCGTACTTGCTTCAAAGCCTCCCACCTATCCTACACATGTAGGGTCAATGTTCAGTGCCAAGCTGTAGTAAAGGTTCACGGGGTCTTTCCGTCTAGCCGCGGGTACACTGCATCTTCACAGCGATTTCAATTTCACTGAGTCTCGGGTGGAGACAGCGTGGCCATCATTACGCCATTCGTGCAGGTCGGAACTTACCCGACAAGGAATTTCGCTACCTTAGGACCGTTATAGTTACGGCCGCCGTTTACCGGGGCTTCGATCAAGAGCTTCGACCGAAGTCTAACCCCATCAATTAACCTTCCGGCACCGGGCAGGCGTCACACCGTATACGTCATCTTACGATTTTGCACAGTGCTGTGTTTTTAATAAACAGTTGCAGCCACCTGGTATCTGCGACTCTCGTCAGCTCCATCCGCAAGGGATTTCACCATCAAGAGCGTACCTTCTCCCGAAGTTACGGTACCATTTTGCCTAGTTCCTTCACCCGAGTTCTCTCAAGCGCCTTGGTATTCTCTACCCGACCACCTGTGTCGGTTTGGGGTACGATTCCTTACAATCTGAAGCTTAGAGGCTTTTCCTGGAAGCATGGCATCAATGACTTCACTACCGTAGTAGCTCGACGTCGTGTCTCAGCCTTAAGAGAAACCGGATTTACCTAATTTCTCAGCCTACGCACTTGAACCTGGACAACCGTCGCCAGGCCCACCTAGCCTTCTCCGTCCCCCCATCGCAATTGTAAGAAGTACGGGAATATTAACCCGTTTCCCATCGACTACGCCTTTCGGCCTCGCCTTAGGGGTCGACTTACCCTGCCCCGATTAACGTTGGACAGGAACCCTTGGTCTTCCGGCGAGGAGGTTTTTCACCCCCTTTATCGTTACTCATGTCAGCATTCGCACTTCTGATACGTCCAGCATGCGTTACCACACACCTTCAACCGCTTACAGAACGCTCCCCTACCCAATGCACTAAAGTGCATTGCCGCAGCTTCGGTTTACTACTTAGCCCCGTTACATCTTCCGCGCAGGCCGACTCGACCAGTGAGCTATTACGCTTTCTTTAAATGATGGCTGCTTCTAAGCCAACATCCTGGCTGTCTGAGCCTTCCCACATCGTTTCCCACTTAGTAGTAATTTGGGACCTTAGCTGGCGGTCTGGGTTGTTTCCCTCTCCACGACGGACGTTAGCACCCGCCGTGTGTCTCCCGGATAGTACTTACTGGTATTCGGAGTTTGCAAAGGGTTGGTAAGTCGGGATGACCCCCTAGCCTTAACAGTGCTCTACCCCCAGTAGTATTCGTCCGAGGCGCTACCTAAATAGCTTTCGGGGAGAACCAGCTATCTCCAGGTTTGATTGGCCTTTCACCCCTAGCCACAAGTCATCCGCTAATTTTTCAACATTAGTCGGTTCGGTCCTCCAATTGATGTTACTCAATCTTCAACCTGCCCATGGCTAGATCACCTGGTTTCGGGTCTATATCCAGCGACTGAGTCGCGCAGTTAACACTCGCTTTCGCTACGGCTCCCCTAGATGGTTAACCTTGCCACTGAATATAAGTCGCTGACCCATTATACAAAAGGTACGCAGTCACACCACGAAGGTGCTCCTACTGCTTGTACGTACACGGTTTCAGGTTCTATTTCACTCCCCTCACAGGGGTTCTTTTCGCCTTTCCCTCACGGTACTGGTTCACTATCGGTCAGTCAGTAGTATTTAGCCTTGGAGGATGGTCCCCCCATATTCAGACAGGATATCACGTGTCCCGCCCTACTCGATTTCACTTTATATGCGTTGCCGGTTACGGGGCTATCACCCTGTATCGCACAACTTTCCAGAAGTTTCACCTGACGCATAAAAAGCTTAAGGGCTAGTCCAATTTCGCTCGCCGCTACTTTCGGAATCTCGGTTGATTTCTTTTCCTCGGGGTACTTAGATGTTTCAGTTCCCCCGGTTCGCCTCGCTGCGCTATGTATTCACGCAGCGATACTTACTTATGTAAGTGGGTTTCCCCATTCGGAAATCCCAGACTCAAATGGTTTTTACTACCTAATCTGGGCTTATCGCAAGTTAATACGTCCTTCATCGCCTCTGACTGCCAAGGCATCCACCGTGTACGCTTAGTCACTTAACCATACAACCCGAAGGAGTTTCGAGTTGATGTTCAAATCACCAAAGTTGTCTCTCATTATTTGAATGAGCGAGAGACATTTCGATTTTGCCGGACTCAATTTCGAATAATCACTGTAAAAGTGATATTCCCAAGAACACTTGAATGTGTTTTTTGGTGTTTGTCATAAAGACAAACATTGAGAACTTTACAATCAACAATAAATTGTTGATTTGTCAGCTTTCCAAATTGTTAAAGAGCTATGTTAGCTACAAGCTTTCGCTTGTGAACTATCAATCTGTGTGGACACTCATCGTGAGTAATCATCGTTTAAGGAGGTGATCCAGCGCCAGGTTCCCCTAGCGCTACCTTGTTACGACTTCACCCCAGTCATGAACCACAAAGTGGTAAGCGTCCTCCCGAAGGTTAAACTACCTACTTCTTTTGCAGCCCACTCCCATGGTGTGACGGGCGGTGTGTACAAGGCCCGGGAACGTATTCACCGTGGCATTCTGATCCACGATTACTAGCGATTCCGACTTCATGGAGTCGAGTTGCAGACTCCAATCCGGACTACGACGCACTTTTTGGGATTCGCTCACTATCGCTAGCTTGCTGCCCTCTGTATGCGCCATTGTAGCACGTGTGTAGCCCTACTCGTAAGGGCCATGATGACTTGACGTCGTCCCCACCTTCCTCCGGTTTATCACCGGCAGTCTCCCTGGAGTTCCCGACATTACTCGCTGGCAAACAAGGATAAGGGTTGCGCTCGTTGCGGGACTTAACCCAACATTTCACAACACGAGCTGACGACAGCCATGCAGCACCTGTCTCAGAGTTCCCGAAGGCACCAATCCATCTCTGGAAAGTTCTCTGGATGTCAAGAGTAGGTAAGGTTCTTCGCGTTGCATCGAATTAAACCACATGCTCCACCGCTTGTGCGGGCCCCCGTCAATTCATTTGAGTTTTAATCTTGCGACCGTACTCCCCAGGCGGTCTACTTAACGCGTTAGCTCCGAAAGCCACGGCTCAAGGCCACAACCTCCAAGTAGACATCGTTTACGGCGTGGACTACCAGGGTATCTAATCCTGTTTGCTCCCCACGCTTTCGCATCTGAGTGTCAGTATCTGTCCAGGGGGCCGCCTTCGCCACCGGTATTCCTTCAGATCTCTACGCATTTCACCGCTACACCTGAAATTCTACCCCCCTCTACAGTACTCTAGTCTGCCAGTTTCAAATGCTATTCCGAGGTTGAGCCCCGGGCTTTCACATCTGACTTAACAAACCACCTGCATGCGCTTTACGCCCAGTAATTCCGATTAACGCTCGCACCCTCCGTATTACCGCGGCTGCTGGCACGGAGTTAGCCGGTGCTTCTTCTGTCGCTAACGTCAAATAATGCAGCTATTAACTACACTACCTTCCTCACGACTGAAAGTGCTTTACAACCCGAAGGCCTTCTTCACACACGCGGCATGGCTGCATCAGGCTTGCGCCCATTGTGCAATATTCCCCACTGCTGCCTCCCGTAGGAGTCTGGACCGTGTCTCAGTTCCAGTGTGGCTGATCATCCTCTCAGACCAGCTAGGGATCGTCGCCTTGGTGAGCCATTACCTCACCAACTAGCTAATCCCACCTAGGCATATCCTGACGCGAGAGGCCCGAAGGTCCCCCTCTTTGGCCCGTAGGCATTATGCGGTATTAGCCATCGTTTCCAATGGTTATCCCCCACATCAGGGCAATTTCCTAGGCATTACTCACCCGTCCGCCGCTCGACGCCGTTATCGTCCCCCGAAGGTTCAGATAACTCGTTTCCGCTCGACTTGCATGTGTTAGGCCTGCCGCCAGCGTTCAATCTGAGCCATGATCAAACTCTTCAATTTAAGATTTTGTTCGGCTCAATGAATACTGAACATTACATAAAGTAATGTTTGAATTGACTGTGCTGAATCTTTCGATTCAATGGTCACTTCGTTTCATTGAAACCTAATTTGATACCGCTTTCCGTTAAGAAAGAAATATCTAATTGGATTATCATCAACGAGTGCCCACACAGATTGATAGGTTCTTATTTTTAAAGAGCT